>CAVSZR010000006.1:0-539510 GCA_963732475.1 Blastocatellia bacterium
ACTGGGTGCATCAACATGGTTGACCGTTGCGGTGATGTTCGCACCGCAGATCAGGGTTCGCATCGGCGGTGAAGGTGAAATTCCTGCTTATGGCAGGGCCGCCCGCGACAACTACGCCGTAATTCTGCGGGCCGCTTGGGCTGGTTACGCCGCCGGTCGTCTGTAGCGTACCGATATCGTTTACGGTATTGGCGGCTCCGTATTAAGCACGCCAAACGCAACCGTAACGGTTTCGCGCGGATCGATCACACCGTTTGCCGGCAGGCAGCTTTCGCACTAACGAGTGTCGCTGTTCCCGCTGCAAGAAGGGGTACGCCAGCGACACAGAAATAGACGGTGTTTGTCCCGCCCGTACGACCGTAGTCGGACCGCCACTGCCGGTCGTCGTACCGTTGTCCCTAATACCGGTCAGCGAATAAGTCCCGGAGAGACCGTCATTGAATATGTTCCATTCGCTGCTGTTATCCGATTAAATCCGCCTGTTGCGGTAACCGAAACTCCACTCGCGGGAGCTCCGCCGGAACAGAAAGTTACTGTTCCTTGGATCGTCCCTTTTTCGGCATTTGTGCAGCTTGGATACCTAAAACTGCCGACGCGGGTTGACCACGGGGCACCACCGGTCGAGGCATAATATTCCTGGGTGTACCAGAAAGTGCAGTCATCGACCGGATCGACGTTCATCGCACTGTAGTCACCCCAGCGATTGCTTGAGCTTTGCTGCGAACCGGCCGCGGCAAAGAACAATGCTTCACCTTCGTTAAGTGTTCCTGCGGCAGTTTGCCCGCCGGTTCGTCCGGCGATCTTAATATCCGCTCTCTGGGTGGTAGAGGATTGGCTGAAACCCAAAGCGATGTTTCCATCATTGTCCTGGGCGATACTGCTCATCCAGTTATTCAGCCCGGTCGCTCCGTTAACAGGTCCGGACGACATCCAGTATTTTGCCTGGTCGACAAACACTGTGAACGCGTCGAGCCCGTCCGCCGCATTTCAAACCAGCGAACACCGGCTTGATAAGTTCCCGGCGTTGTCGGGTTTACGCCGCTTACGTTGACGGTGAAACTTCCCGTAAACGAATTAATCGGCGCTGCCTGGGTACCCAGATTCCGATAAGCAAAGCGGATCTCATCAGACGGTCTCCGATCGAATCGAGGTTTGCTCCGCCCAACTGTTCCATGTCACCGCGTCCCGAGGGATTTCTGGCGTCAAATGGGGCCAAGGTTACATCGGGAAGCACCGTAATTGAGGAACTGGCCGGCGTTACAAAATTGGGAACCCATCGGTAATATCGGATCCCATCAACCGGATCGCCGAAGTCATCGGCTCGATATTCTGCGATAACCGCCGCCATGCCGGCAGGCGGGGGAACGAAGCCGTCAATATCCGGGGAAAGGCCGCCACCAGCATTGGGATCAATAAGTGCAATATTTGTATACACAACCGAAGTTGTCGGGTCGCCGAGGAGAGCTTTCGGGCGATCCTGGCTCAATATGCCCATCCCGACGAATGCGGTGCCCGACGGATTAAATTGGTTAAACGTAAAATGGTAAGCGTCGCTCCACATACCCACTTTAGGATAGTCGTTGAACAGCCCGCCCGGATAAACGTAGCTCCAAACGTAATAGGCTCCCAACGGGTCGCCAGTTACCGAAACGGCTACGCATTGTCTGTTGCTTCCGCTTGACGGCAGGGCGAATTGGCTTATGTTCCAGCGATCAGCGAGCTGATCGTAAAGGACGTGCGGGTCGCCGTCGTTGGAAGTCCGGCACGGATCAGCGGCCGGAGCGCCGAGAACAGGGAAGCAGTTGTAAACGGCCCTCCTGCGACGGTGCCATTCTTGTTAAAAACCTTGAAAACCAGGTTTACCGAACTGATATAGTGGTTTAGACCAACGTCTCCATTCACATCGGGCGGAAGCACGAACGCCTATTCCCTCCGCAGCGTTATCAACTTGCGTCGCACCGTCAAAAGTCACAGCAGCGGGCATAGCTTGCGGGGCCGACGGCTTGTTGGCGGCCAAAAGCGGGTCCACGAACGGTTGGTCCTTCGAACCGGTGTCCGGGTTAACTCTTTTGATCCTCCTGGCGTTATCGCGGTTGATCTCGTCCGCCTCAATCTCCTTTAAGGTCCAACCTTTTTCTCGAAGCATCTGGCGTCTCGCCTCGGCCTTCATTTGCTTGGTGACATAAGCTTTACTTTTTGTCTCCGCATCCGGAACCGACGTAGGCATGTCGCGAAGCGGGCCCGAGACAGCAAATGCCTCAGGCTCAATTTTAGTCATGCCGTTTTCGTAACGTGTGATTTTTCCGTCTTGTTGAGGGAAAGAGCTAGCTTCCGCATCAGCTTTAGATGAGAATCTAGGTACCAGAACTACGGCGGCCAGTAGTAGTAAACCAAGCGATAAGGTCGATTTCCAAGACATTTTTTGTCGTTCCTCCGGGCTTTTGCGTCAGCCATCCGAATCCGACCTATCGGATAGCGAGCGGTTAAATTGTGATCAGATAAATAAAGATTTAGGCACTGTAACCTAGAAAACGCGAGATTGTTTGTATTGCAGATTACAGTATTTTGAATCTAATTCAAAATACTAAATATTGAACTTAATAACGACAGAAATACATCTGGCAGTACAACCACCAAAAAAGATCGCAGGATGTCTTCCGGACTAGGATAAATGCAGGATTGCCAGACGATGAAGTTATTGCATTACGTGTACGAAAAGCTCTACGGCATGATGAGTCGATGCGAGCACTCGCGGATCAACTAAGGAAAGCAAAGTCAGGATCGTCAATACCGCGACAAGTAAATATGCGGTAGGAGCCAACCCGAGTAAACGCCCATGTGATCTTTTAGCTTCCTTTTTGCTTAAATGAACCAGGCGCCGCACGCGAGATGTGATGTCCACGTTTTGCTCTTCAATGAAAAATGCTCCTGCGGGCATCGCCGAGATACCATGGGCCGGAACTATGCGTGCGATCTTAACAAGGGCAGATGCCAAATAGAGAGCGGTTGAGGTACCAGCCTTTGAGGCATACGCATCCGCAGCGGACTCGGCATTTTCCGCCCACGCCTTGTCAATGCTCTTACCAAACGGAAAGATGAGCAGACCGCGGCAAACCCGAAGCATCATCCACTTAAGATTGTCCCTGGCCCGCAAATGCCCATATTCATGGGCAGCCGCCGCGGCCAATTCATTCTGGTCGAGCAACTCCAACACATGTTCAGCGACGAACATTTTCGGCCGAAACACGCCAACAACCGCAATAACGGGAAATTGATGCGGAAAGCGATAGACCGGAACGCTAATGCCGGGCATACTGATCTCGACAGAGTTGCTTAACCAATTCGACGTAATGCGGCGTGTGACCACCCACGTCTTGATGACACGGTAAAGTGCGATCAAAACCCCGAGCATACCGGCGAGCACGATGAATCCTAGTTTGCTGGTAACCACCTCTCCAGATTCTGCGGGCTCATGCCTTAAATAGCCCGGAATAAGAAAAACCGAAACGGCGAGCAGGGCCGCGGCCGCGGGTAATACGCACAGGCCAAATAGAATCTGACCTTGGACGTTCACAGAAAACTTGTGCATCCGCGTCGACATAATCCGCCAAAAAGCCGTCGTGCAAATTTCAAGAACCAGGTTCACGATCAGCAAAAATGCGAATATAAGGGAAACACCGAGTAAAATGTACACGATCTTTTACTTCTCCGATTCGATTTCTAGTCTTTTTTCCTTTACCAGGCGTTCAAGCTCGTCAAGAAGAAGCCGGTCGCGGTCGCTAAGCGAGTCGACCAAACAGGCTAGCAACGGCGTGACGCGGCCTCCGCTGCTATCGAATAAACTATCGATAACATCCTCCGCCATACTGCGTTCCATTTCCTCGACCGAATATTTGGCCTCGTAAAAATATGCCCGACTCTCTTTTCTGCGGCTTAACAATCCTTTTTTATACAAGCGGTCAAGCGTCGTCATGACCGTCGTGTATGCGTACGACCCATCCAGGCCCGAACAAACCCGGGCAACATTTGATTCGCCTTGACGGCGGACCTCGAGAAGAGTCTTTCGTTCAAGTTCACCGAGGGAATCCATTACAGCATCAGAAAGCCGCTGAAAGCCCCGGAGCCTGAATTTTGCAAACGACATATGAGGGAGTATAAGAAAAAGATTTCCTGTGTCAACATAAATCTGACAGAATGGGCTTTTGGACGGAATAGGCGAGTATTGCATGGAAACGAAGACTCAATACGATCAGGCATGCGGAGTGTGAAATATTTAATCGCGATTCTTCTTCTTTTTCTTTTTCCGTTTTCATTTCCAACGGTCGCTTTGTCGCAATTCTCTAACGAAAGGATTCGCGGTTTTCACGGTTCAGCATCCTTTGGACCGGCTCGGACAAATTCACGGCTTTCTCAAAGCCACGATCTGAAAATAAACCCAGGAAGGATAATGCTACAAACAAAGCTAATTCCGGTTAGCAATTGGGGCGGCAGCGGTATTCGTTTCAGTATCGAGCAGAAATCGGTAAAGATCGAATACGCATGTGCGGATGGAGAAATAACCGGGCGTCTGAGAATCGACGGTCGCGGGGATTTTCGAGCTAACGGCTTTCACGCACGCGTCAGGCCCGGCCCCGTACGTGAGGGGGCCAACCCGGAACGTCAGGCCGTCCGTTTTGAGGGCAGAATATCGGGAAAGACGATGACCCTTAAAGTCACTTTGGTTGAAACAAAGGAGGTAATCGGTAATTTCGAACTAACGCGGGACGCTACGCCGCGCTTGCACCGTTGTTTGTAGGGGGACGATGTCCTCAGAATCCCGATTAGATTCACTGCTTGAGTTGCTGCATCGACTGTTTCCAACTACATTTATAGTTCAATCCAATCCGTGAGGAAAATTTCATTATGATTCGCCAAATTCTTGCCGCAACCGCATTCTGTTTGATTTTTGCTTTGTCTTATTTTGGCCAAACCGCCGCTCCACCAAAAGCAAATATTGATGCCGAAATCCAGCAGATGATCAAGGAGGTTTCGGCCAAGCGAATAGAGGCAGACATCCGAAAACTCGTGTCGTTCGGTACAAGAAATACTTTGTCTGAACAAGACAGTCCGACGCGTGGCATTGGGGCCGCACGCGATTGGATCTTCACCGAGTTTCAGAAGATAAATGCGGACTGCGGGAACTGTCTGGTCCTCGAAAAACAGGCTTTTCTTCAACCGAAAGCCAACCGCGTTCCAGAACCTACGAATTTGACGAATGTTATTGCAACACTGAAAGGCACAAGCGATCCGACTCGCGTTTATGTCGTTTCGGGCCACTACGACTCGATGTGCACGTCGCCAAGCGACGCAAAATGTGATGCGCCCGGGGCGAATGACGACGCTTCGGGAACGGCCGCCGTTATCGAACTTGCCCGCGTAATGTCCAAGCGGAAATTTGATGCGACCATCGTGTTTATGACCGTACCCGGCGAGGAGCAGGGATTGCTTGGCGCCGGGTATTTTGCCGAACAGGCGAAGGTGAAGGCGATGAACATCGAGGGGATGTTCACGAACGACATCATCGGCGGCGTGACAACACAGAAGACTTCCCCAAACCGAAACAAGGTCCGCGTCTTCAGCGAGGGCGTTCCCTCAAACGAGACCGAGCAGCAGGCAAACACAAGACGCAGTGTTGGCGGCGAAAACGATTCGGCCTCGCGCCAGCTTGCCCGATATATTAAGGAACAGTCGGACAAGTATTTGAAGACATTCAAGGTCTGGATGATCTATCGTCGTGACCGGTACGGTCGCGGCGGCGATCATATTCCATTTCTCGAACGCGGCTTCACCGCCGTTCGGATCACGGAGGTCGACGAAGACTACACGCACCAGCATCAGAACCTCCGGACGGAGAATGGTATTTTCTACGGCGACACGCCGGAGTTTGTTGATTTTGAATATGTCGCCAATGTTACACGCGTCAACCTCATCTCGTTGGCTAGCCTTGCTAAAGCTCCGGCGAGGCCAAAAAATGTCGGCATCGTCACCAGCCGTCTTACTAATGATACGGAGCTGAAATGGGACGCAAATACTGACACGGACATCGCCGGGTATGAGATCGTCTGGCGCGAGACCGTCGCCGCCGAATGGACAAATTCACAATATGTCGGGAATGTTGCGACTTTTCTCGTCAAGGCTCGGTCAAAGGACAATTATTTCTTCGGCGTGCGGGCCGTGGACAAAGCCGGCAATCGGAGTCCGGTAACCTATCCGAGGCCGACCCGGTAAATTTATTCTATTCTGCCTGTCCTTTTTTGGGCGATCCGTTCGTCTAGTAGGTGAAAACTTGATCGAGATATTCTACTACACGAAAACGGAGATAATTTATGCCAAACTACATGTTATTCCTACACGAACAGCCGGCGGACTATTCGCAGTTCTCGGCGGAACAGATACAGGGGGTCATAGCGGAATATGTTGCCTGGCGGCACAAGATTGAAGCCGAAGGAAAGCTTGTCGGCGGAGAGAAGTTAAAGGACGAGGGCGGACGGCACATATCGGGGGCTAATGGAAGCCTGCGGGTAACCGACGGCCCATATACTGAGGCAAAGGAAGTGATCGGCGGTTACTTTACAATATCGGCAGCGGATTACGACGAAGCGGTCGAGACAGCTAAAGGGTGCCCGCATTTGAAATACGGAGGCCGCATCGAATTGCGTGAAACGGAACCGGTGCATTAAGCAATGCAAAGCGTCTACTGAGATCCAGGTCCAGGAATCGATCGACCATCTGTTCAGGCATCATGCGGGACAGATGGTTTCGGTTTTATGCCGCATTTTTGGCTTCGAGAAGATCGATCTCGTCGAAGACGCCGTGCAGGACGCCTTGATCGCCGCCCTGAAAAAATGGCCCTTTGGCGGAATGCCGGAAAACCCCACGGCGTGGCTGACCCAGGTTGCAAAGAACCGTTTGCTCGACCAGATCCGCCGCGAACGATGGATCGAATCCTCAATTGACGATCTTGAAACTCCCGTCGATCCTACAGACAGCGAGACCTTCTTTTCATCCGAGATCCACGAAGACCAGCTTCGGATGATCTTCGCGTGCTGCCATCCGTCAAATTCTCCCGACAGCCAGGTTGCCCTGACCCTGAAAATAATAGGCGGGTTCAGCGTTTCCGAGATCTCCCGCGCTTACCTTTCAACTGACGAAGCGATCGCAAAAATGTTGACGCGGGCGAAGAAGAAGCTTCGTGAAATCGGTGTGATGCTCGAGATCCCGCCGCCCGCCGACCTGAATTCGAGGCTGGACTCGGTCTTGAAGGTCATCTATCTTAATGTTCAACGAAGGATATGCCGCTTCAGGCGGCGATGAACTAGTGCGAAAGGACTTGTGTTTCGAGGCGATCCGGTTATGCAGCATCCTGGCGGGCCATCCGGTCACAGCGGCTCCCAGAGTTCATGCGTTACTTCACTTTTCCTCTTTCAAGGTGCCCGGCTTTCGGCCCGAGCGGATCATCACGGCGAACTGCTTCTTCTTTCTGACCAGGACCGCTCGCTTTGGGACAAAGACATGCTGGCATCAGGCGTCGACTATCTTCGGTCTTCAGCACGCGGCAGCGATCTTTCGGACTATCACCTCGAGGCTGAAATAGCTGCCAAGTATGCCCTCGCTTCGTCGTTCGAGACCACCGACTGGCAACAGATCCTGGAATTGTATGAGATGCTTCAGGAACGGCATTTCTCGGTCGTCGCGGAGCTGAACAAGATCGTTGTCCTCGAAAAACTATACGGCCCGGAACGCGGTCTGTCGGAATTGATGAAACTAGAAAGCGAGCACGGTTTGAGCAGCTTCAATCTCTTTCACATCGCCAAAGCCCATTTCCTGGCCGAATTGGGCCAAAATGAAGTCGCTCTGAGCTCCTACGAACTGGCGGTCAACCTGACAACAAATCTTCCGGTTCGGCGATTTCTAACCGCCAGGATCGAGGCTTTAAGATCCAAAGCCGCCGCAATGAAAAGCTACTCTGTTTGATCCTGCCTGCTCCGCCGCCTTTCTTGTCAAGGTTCCTTTAGAACCGCAAATATGTTAAAAACTTAGTTTGCCCGGTTCGCGTTTTTTGCTCCTGATATGCAGTAAGGTAGTTTTGATGAGAAAGTTTTCCCTTGTATTTTTCGGCCTGCTCGCTCTTGTAACCAGCCTGACAGTCGAGACGAATACCGGTTCGGCGGTATCGCCGCACATCGTTATCAGCCAGTTTCAAACGGGTGGCGGCGGTGCGGGTACGTTCAACGACGAATTTGTCGAGATATTTAATCGCGGGGCCAGCCCGATCGATCTGAACGGCTACCGCCTTGTTTACAGGTCAGCGACCGGAGGAACCGACGTCGCTGTGCCGTTTGCTTCATGGACGACGACGACCGTGATCGCGCCGGGCGGCTACTACCTTGTAGCTTCGACTTCATACGACGGAGCTGTTACACCCGATCTCCAGTACAACCCGACCACATGTCAGTGTTCTATGGGTGGGGCGGGCGGCGGACTCGCTATCCGGCTCGGCTCCAATAATTCCGGCGCGATAATCGATTCGGTTGGCTGGGGCACCGCGAACAACGCGTTTGTAGAAGGGACGGTGACGGCAGCACCAGCGGCGAACAACAGTCAGTCAAGACAGCAGGCGGGTTGTCAGGATACGGACAACAATTCAAGCGATTTTGCCGGTACTGCCCCGTCAGCACCCAGGAATTCCTCAACGCCAGCGGCTCCGTGCAGCGGCGGCGGAACAACGCTTTTCGCCGCCATGTCGGCAAGCCCGAACGCGGTTGCACCGGGCGGCAATACACTGCTCACCGTTACCGTTATTCCGGCCACGACCCCGCCGAGCACCGGCATCACCGTTACCGGTGATCTGACCGAGATCGGCGGAGTTGCCTCACAGATATTCTTTGACAACGGGACAAACGGTGATGCGGTTTCGGGCGATAACGTATTCTCATTTCTTGCGACGATTCCTGCCGCGTCGACCGGCGGCGTAAAAAATGTCACGGCTGCTGCGTCCGACGCTCAGGCACGAGTAGTCAATCTCAACCAGAGCATTACGATCAATGCTCCGCTGCCGGGTGAGGATCCGCTGCTCTTTGGCAATCCAAGCAACGCAACGCCCGACATCGCCAACGAGAACAACTACCTGATGCACAAACCGCCATATTCCCTCTCGTACAACAGGGGCAAAGCGACTGCAAACTGGACGGCATGGCGGTTGGACAGCAGTTGGGTCGGCTCAACACCGCGGCAAGACGATTTCCGGCCTGACACTTCATCTGCCGAGCCGGATGGTACCAGGTCCTCGATTCGGACTATTCGGGTTCAGGTTACGACCGAGGCCATATGTGCCCGTCCGGCGATCGGACAAATTCGGTCCCGAATAACTCGGCAACTTTTCTGATGACGAATATGGTCCCGCAGATCGCGGCGAACAATCAGGGATCGTGGGAAGAGTTCGAATCCTATTGCCGAACCCTTGCAAGTCAGGGCAACGAGATCTACATAATGTCGGGGCCGTCCGGAAACATTGGCACGATCGCGCAGGGGCGCGTCGTCGTACCGGCGGTTACGTGGAAAGTGGTTGTCGTCATCCCAAATGGTTCAAATGACCTTCAGCGTGTGAGCAAATCGACGCGGGCTTTCGGCATCATAGTGCCGAACCAGCCGCCGCTCGATATGGACGCGCCGTGGCGAAACTTTCGCGTTACAGTCAACGCCATAGAAAGTCTGACCGGTTACGATTTCTTGACGGCGATCCCAAAAAACACGCAGGAAATTATAGAACGAAGGCGGGACACACAATGAGAATTGTCACTTTTTTATTCATACTATTCGCCTTCTTCACAAACGCGTTCGGCCAAAAAGACGCTGCGATCGCCCAGGTCCAGGGCGAAACGAACTCGTCTCCGCTAGTCGGGCAAAACGTGCGTATCAGCGGTGTCGTTACCGCTCGGGTTCGAACCGGCTTTTTTGTTCAATCGCCGGACGACAAAGCCGACAGTAATAAAAATACCTCTGAAGGGATCTTTGTCTACACGCGAACGGCACCCCATGTTGATGCCGCCGTCGGAAACATTGTTTCCGTTACAGGAACAGTCGAAGAGTTTCGCCGCGACAACGAACCGTTTGCGTTGACTATTACGGAATTGTCGATGAACAAGGACAGGGACGAATTACGGCTGATCTCAAAGTCAAGCCCTTTGCCAAAACCGATCGTTCTGATACCGACCGATTTTATGTCGAACACGGTTGACTGTCTTGAAAGGTACGAAGGCATGCGGGTTCAGATAGACGAGCTTACCGTCGTCGGGACCGACGGGCGGCCGCGTCGATAGGAAAAGTGCGTCATCCGTTTCCGATGGCACTTTTTTCGGTGTTCTGAAACCCGTTCCGCGACCTTTTCGCGAGCCGGGTTTTGACGTTCGCGAGCTAACGGGGGCGACGGAAAAAGAACAAATCAAGAAAGATCTTCCAAAAGCGGTGTTCTTTGATTCGAATCCTGAAGTAGTTCGCGTCGATACAAACGAACAGGCTGTTTTGAAACAGGTCGATGTTGGCTCGACGGCGGCGACCACTATTGCGGGCGGCGTTAATAGTTTCGGAGCAACTCTGAATGTCTCCGCAATGACCGAGATCAAGAACCTCGTAGGCGTACTCCATTATTCATACGCAAAGTACACGTTGCTTACCGATCCGGACAACAAGCCGACCGGTTCGACCTCGACTAAACCGAATTTGCTCCCGGTTCCCAACGCCCGGCAATTTGTCGTCGCCGGGATGAACCTTGAAAACTTCTTCGACGATCAGGACGATCCTGCGATCAAGGAAGATATCGTGTTGCCGGACGCATTTGCACGCCGGCTGCAAAAAATATCGATGGCGATCCGGGATTTTATGCAGTCGCCGGATGTCATCGGCATCATCGAAGCCGAAAATCTTGCCGCATTAAAAAGGCTTGCCGTGAAGATCAATACGGATTCCGTAGCGGCCGGCAAGCCGGACCCGAAATACGAAGCTTTTCTGATCGACGGTAACGACGGCCGCGGGATCGATAATGGTTTTCTTGTAAAAACCTCGCGCGTTAAAGTCATTGAAACCAAACAACTGGGCAAGGAAAACAAGTACAAGAATCCCGATACGAACGAAGACAACTTTCTAAATGACAGGACGCCGCTGGTGCTTCGCGCGTCGATCGACGATGCAAAAAGCGGCCAGCCGTTTGAATTCACGGTTGTCGTAAATCATCTCAAATCGTTTCTTGGCTACAGCGACCCGAAGCAGAAGGCAAATGTCAGAATGAAGAAGCGGCTCCAGGCAGAGTTTTTGGCGAGGTTCGTTCAGGAACGCCAGGTCGCAAATCCGAAAGAGCGAATAATTCTGCTCGGCGATTTCAATGCGTTCCAATTCAATGACGGTATCCTCGATGTTATCGGGACGATAAAAGGAAAAACGGCCGGAAAGGACGAGGTACTTAATCCGTCCGAAGATCTGGTCAACCCCGACCTGATCGACCTTGTCGATGTCATCGCCGCACCCCAGAGATATTCATATGTTTACGACGGCAACGCTCAGGTCCTCGATCACATAATCATCAGCGAAACCCTGCGAAAGCACACCAACGGTTTTGGCTTTGCGCGGATCAATGCCGATTTTCCGGAGGTCTACCGTAATGATCCGACGCGCTTTGAGCGATTCTCAGACCACGATCCCGCAATCGCTTTTTTCACGATGGATGATGTGACGGCAGGCCAGAAGCCGTAGTGGCTTAAACTGGTTGGAGTTTCGCCTTTAGGCGGTTTCATTCCACCGTTGTCAGGCCGCCTAAAGGCGAGACTCCAAACTAAGAACGCTTTTCGAGTATCACTTGCGCGATCGCATGCTCGTTAGTGTGCGAAATTGAAAGGTGGATGTTGGTCGCTCCCATTTTCTCCATCAACCTCGCCGCTTCATTCGTTATCTTCAGAGACGGGACACCATCCGAATTCGAAACGACCTCAATATCGAGCCACGTGATCTTGCCGCGCCAGCCTGTTTGCAAAGCCTTCAGAAACGCTTCTTTCGCCGCAAATCGCCCCGCATACGATTGTGCGGCCGCGACTCCTTTGGCATCGCAATAGGCACGTTCACTTTCGGTAAACACGCGAGCGACAAAACGCGGAGTTCTCGCCATCGTTTCGCGTATGCGATAAACTTCGATTATGTCGATGCCCGTGGATAAGATCACAACTGAAGCCCAAAGCCCGAAGTCCAAAGTCCAAAGTCCTGATGCTGAAACATTAACAGATTCAGGCTTCTATTGGCGAGAACTCGACGGTGTAAAGGTGCTAGTCTGCCGTCCGTTAGAAGAGAATGGATTTGCGAACGGTTTTTCAACACGGCTTGGCGGCGTCTCTCCCTTTCCGGAAAACGATCTCAATCTTGCAGGATTTGACGAAGACCTGGCTGAAAATATTTACGAAAATCGGCGGCGTTTTCTAAATGTTCTTGATGGCAATCTCCAACTTGCTTCCGCATGGCAGGTCCACGGCGATGGCGTAAAGATCATAAGAACGACCGAAGATGCGGCAAGCTCGGACGAGAAATTCGATGCCCTGGTTTCAGATCTCGACAGCGTCCTTGTCGGTGTAAAGACCGCGGACTGCGTTCCGATCCTGATCGGCGACATGAGAACGAAAGCTTATGCCGCCGTCCACGCGGGATGGCGTGGAACGGTCCAGTCGATCGCTCGGAAGTCGGTTGAGACGATGCAGAAAACCTATGGCGCGGCCCCGGAAGATCTTGTTTGCGCTATCGGCCCGGCAGCAGGGTGTGAGAATTATGAGATCGGGAAAGATGTGATCGACGCTTTTGCTAAGTATTTTGAGAACAGCGGGAAGTATTTTACGGCGACGCGGGAAGGACACGCGTTGGTCGACCTCAAACTCGCCAACGAAGATCAACTCCTCTCGCTCGGTGTTGCCGCCGATAATATTTTCAAAGCACCTTTTTGCACAATGGCCCGCACCGACCTTTTCTTTTCCTATCGCGCCGAAAAGAAGCTTTACGGCAAAACCGGCCGCCTGATGTCCGTGATCGGCCGGCTGGCTACCGAACCTTTGCGGTCAGCGTAATTTCCTTGTTTTTTGGAGGATAGCAAACTTCGTCGGTGCATGCCTGGTAACGCACGACCGCCCGTACCTTAACAGTATTTCCACGAAAGTGCGCCGGTATTCGCACCGTGAACGGAAAGGAAACAAGCCCCTCATAAACATTGATCGCATTTTCCGAGAACTGGAATTTCCGGTTCTTGCCGCGCGGAAAGCTAACCGCACCAAACGTTACACCATCTCCGCTCAAACGGACCGTCGTCGGTATCGCGTACTCGCTGTTCGGTCGGTTCGAATTGACGTGGAGGCCGGCGGGAATGCTGAGAAGTATCGATCCTCTTGCGGTCGCGCCGCGCGATCCATTTCGCAACGACCCGGTCACTGTCTGCGCGTTGGCCGACCAAACACCGGCGACGGTAAATACAAAGATCGTGATCAAGGAAAATTCTAGAACCTGTCTTTTCATAAATTCGTAGATGCTTGAAAGCGGATTCCGGGTGCTTATCTTAAGGTAAAACTATCCAGCAGCTCGTCGACGTTAACCGAATAGTCGCCGCTGTGTTCAGGCAGCACTGAGATCATCAGATCATAGATCTTGCCATCACCCGCGACGATCTTGTGGGTCCTATTGAGCGCGACGCCTTTCCCAATTGCCTCCGCATGAATAGTGCAGCATTTCGAACCGTTGAGGATGCCGACGTCCTCCGAAATGACCTTTACGGTGTCAATTTTTGCCCGCTCGCAGATCTCATCAAAATTCTCGTCCTCGAATACTCTAATTTCCGCCGAGGCTTGCCGAACCGTATCGGCTTCGTCCCGTCCGTATTCTTTCGAATACGCCGCAAACACGAGTTTTTCATCATGATCGACCGGGCAGATGAAACCTTCGGGCTTTACGATCGAGAACTCGGGGGTTTCGATCGTCTCGCGCTCATACGCCCTGGCCGCATTTTTCTTTATCTTTGTCGATGCGTACACCATCAGGGCGACGAGTATCAGTCCCGGAATTAATATTTCCATAGATCTAAGCCTTAGACGTGATCTCCCGCGAGTGCTTTGCCGGTAATTCCGTAGATCGTACCGGTCTCGACCAGATTTGGCTCATGCTTTGCCGCAAGCTGCCCGCACGCAGCATAAATATCGCGTCCACGCGGTTGGCGAACATACGCCGAAACGCCGCGCATTCTCAAGGATCGATTTAAACCGCAATGACCTGTTCCGGATCGGACGGATGATAATCCAACTGTGCTGCCGAATTATGCGGTATGAGATTTATCTTGACGCGGCGGAGGCCGTATCGATCGAGGAGAGCGGCCAATTCCCGAGCTTGCTCATCCGAATCGTTTACGCCGCCCAATAATACATATTCGAAGGTAAACCGCTCGCCGCGTCGGAGCGATCCTTCAAACACACGTCGCCGCCTTCATTATTGCATCGATATCCCAACGTTTGTTGATCGGCATCAGCTTGTTTCGCAACTCGTCGTCCGGTGCCGAAAGCGAAATGGCAAGATGCGGCCGGTTCTCGATCTGTGCAAGATCGTAAATTTTCGGCACGATCCCTGCGGTCGAAACCGTCACGCGGTTCGGTACTATGAACAGGCCTTCCTCGCTTGAAATTATTCCGAGGGCCTTTATCAAATTCTCGAAATTGAGGAACGGTTCACCGGCTCCCATGCCAACGAGGTTAGTTCCGTGCGGTGTCGCGTTGCCGACGCCGTAAACGTCATTGAGAACAATTATTATCTGCTCGACGATCTCGCCGGCCGTCAGATTTCGAAGCAAACCAAGCTTTGCCGTCAGACAAAAATCGCATTTCAGCGGGCAGCCCGACTGGGATGAAAAACAGATCGTGTCGCGGCCTTCGGACGGAATGTAAACCGTCTCGACAGGATATCCGTCCTTTGTATTCATCAGGTAACGGCGCGTGCCGTCTTCGGAAACATACTTAGATTCGACTTCTAACGTCGAAGCCGTAGCGAGGCCGTTCAGTTTTTCACGAAAGGCTTTCGGCAGATCGGTCATCGCCTCAAAATCGCGCAGCCGCCGTTCGTGCAGGCCCTTGAAAAGCTGATTTGCGCGATATTTCGGCTCGCCCGCCTGCTCGACGAATTCGATCAGTTCGTCAAAGTTCAAGCCTGTCAGATGTACTACTTCGCTCATCGGTTCTATTTTAGCGTAGTTCCCCGCAAATCCGCACCGTACGGCTCGCACTGCCTTTTGCTACAATCGGTTTCGATCCGATGATCAATACATTTAGAAAAAACGAGCGGGTATTCAAGTTCAGCCTTCTGCTTGCAGCTTTTGTGATTCTCGCAGGGTGCGGGTGGATCAGAGAAAAAGGCGGTCCGCCCCAAAATGGGGAATCCGCAGAGAATCCGGCGGCCCCGTCGCCGATCATACCGGCAAGCGTTCATCTGGCCTTCGGCAATCCGTCCAATGCATCCGCAGACGCTCAAAATGCTGATAACTACCTGGTCGTCGGTGATGGATCGGCCTTTTCCTACAACAACTCGCGCGGAACGATCAACTGGATCTCATGGAGAACAACCCGGGCCGACCTGGGCGATTCGCGCGAGCGGCCCGATTTCCGGCCGGACCCACGCCTTCCGGCAAATTTCCGTCGGATCGGGTATTACGATTATGCAGGCAGCGGTTACGACCGCGGCCACATGGTGCCGAGTGCCGACCGGTTTGCCGACGCGAGGCTGAACGAAGAGACGTTCATGATGACGAACATCGTTCCGCAAACCGGGGCACTGAACCAGTTTCCGTGGGAGAAGCTTGAGTCGTATTCGCGGTCGCTGGCCAGACGCGGATTCGACGTTTACACGATCGCGGGTGTGTATGGCGAACAGGGTATTTTGAAAGACAAGGTCGCGATCCCGACAAATTGCTGGAAGATAATCGCATTCCTGCCCCGGGGCCGATCCGTTGACGAGATCGACCAGCGAACCGTATCGTTGCGGTCGATATGCCAAATATAGAAGGGATCGAGGATGAACGATGGGAGAAGTATAAGACCACAGTTAGGGCGATCGAGGAAAAAACCGCCTATGATTTCTTCACATCAATGCCGAGAGATCTGCAGGACAAGATCGAAACACGCACCGAATTTCGCAGCCCATAGATTTGAAACCTTGTCGCGTTGCCCGCGTAAGACACCGAATGAAAAACCTACTCTTTATCGCTTTATTGTCATTTATGGCTGTTTCGGCCATGGCCCAAACACCCGATCCTAAAGAAGCCAACCCTGCCGACGTTGCCTCGATCGATTCGATAATGAAGGCCGTTTATGACGTTATTTCGGGCGACGCCGGACAAAAGCGCGACTGGGACCGATTTCGTTCGTTGTTTCACAAGGACGCAAAGTTGATCCCGTCAGGCAAGAATACGCAGACCGGCGTGACCGGTGCCCGCTTTCTGACCCCGGAAGACTACATAACGCGTAGCGGGCCGATGCTGGAAAAAGACGGATTCCACGAACGCGAACTCGCCCGCCACGTTGACCAGTACGGCAACATCGCCCAGGTTTTCTCAACATATGTGAGTTTTCGCAAAAAGGACGACAAAGACCCGTTCATGCGCGGCATCAACAGCTTTCAACTATTGAATGACGGCAAACGTTGGTGGGTCATCGGCATTTATTGGCTCGCGGAAACACCGGACAATCCGATCCCGAAACAGTACTAAAAGTCAACGAACTAGAATCTGAATTCCACGGCCGTTCGAATCACGATCATATGGCCGAACATATCCTGACTCGCTCGCTGACGCTCGATCTGCCGTTGTGAAGCGGTGTTTGCATTTTTCGCCGACGCCGGCAATCTCGAACGCATCACACCGCCCGAGTTGAACTTTCACATCATTACGCCCCAGCCGATCAATATCGAAAAAGGCACATTGATCGATTACAAACTAAAAATGCGCGGCGTGCCGGTGAAATGGCGGACCGAGATATCCGTTTGGGAACCGCCGTTCCGCTTCGTCGACCAGCAACTACGCGGGCCGTACACACAATGGATCCACACGCACACCTTCACCGAACTCGCCCCACGCAAACGCTAATGGAAGACGAGGTCCGCTACCGCCTGCCGTTCGAACCGCTCGGCGACATCGCACATTTTTTCGTGAAGAGTGAACTGGCCTATATCTTCGACTATCGGCAGAGGGTTGTCGCTGAGATGTTGGGCACGTAAAAACGGTGGTCCGGATTGATGGATTTCCCCTTAGTCAAGGTCAAATGTCATTCAGCTCAATTGCACAAGAGCGAATCCAACATCGGTCGCCGCATCGCTAAGGCGTTTGTCGGCGCAAACAAACGGGCGGTTTCTCGGTTTCTCACTGCACCAAATAAGAGCGGCGGATAGCTGAAACGCGTCCAATGCCCGAATTTCGTAAGTGGCCGTCATAGAAGCCGCGATTCTTAGAACTTTGTCGTCGGGTTTGATGATGCGTGCCGACGAACGCAGTCTGCCCCATTTTTCAAGTGCGGCCCGACCCTGAATTTCATTTACAAACCCATCGCGAAGCAGTCGTCTAATACCGCTGTATACTTCGACGTGAGTTCCCCACCAGACGACCGGCCCCCTAAATCGCCTTCGTAGCCGACGAGAATCAGGGGACACTATCTGATTGCAGTACAGCGGAATGATCGCGCTAGTATCCCAAAAGGCGGTCTCAGTCCTCATCCCGTTCCTCACGAATGACTTTCAAGATCACGTCTATCGGGACATTAGGCATATCGTCATCTTCCCAAAAAGAATCCGGCAGCGGGCTGTCGTCTTCAGGAAGTGACATCAGGCCTTTCGCGACCAACTCCAGCTCTTCCGCGTCGTAATCGTTCGTATGATCCAGCGGAACGATCTTGGCGAACGGAACGTTTCTTTCACTGACAAGCACCTGGCCGCCCCGCTTAACCTCCGCCAGATAAGCACTCAATCCATTCTTTAACTGTGCGATATTTGCCGTTTTCATAACATGGCCATTATAGCCAACTTGGCCTACTTGGTCAAGTTCTAAAAACTCTGTGCTCTCTGTGTCTCTCTGTGGTGAATGTCCTCTCGACTTCAATCCCCCACAGAGATGCAAATCAATTCACCACAGAGACACCGAGCACAGAGAAAGACATACAAACAAGAAAATTGCGACAACTTTTTTACAAACCTCCGTATTCTCTGTGTCAGTCCTATTCCACGCCGAATATCGGACGGCTAGCCAGTGAAACCTTAATACCATAGCCAAGCAAAAACAGGATCAGCGCCAGCGTCACAAACATCGGCGTTGCGTACCACGCGGAAAAGTTGAGTGTGAAAAGAGTTGATAACATCCAGGTGTTGACCGTAAACATAACGATCGTTGCCACCAATCCCAGACGGCTAACGACCAGACACATGATACCCATGCTAATTAACATAAAGGGCAGATCGACCAATGACTGACTGAAAAACAAGCCGGAAATTGTCGCGCCTACGACAAAGAGAGCGATACCTGCGTATAGCCTGCGCCGAAGCATCAAAAACAAAATGACCAGCAGACAAACAAACGCAAATCCGCCCATGATGGTGCCGCCCGAACCGCTCAGAATTATTGACACGGGACTTCGCAAGCCGATCAGCGCATTGGGGTCAATAAACGTCTCGTAGTCATTGTAAAAAAAGCGTTGGGCCAAAAGGGACAGAAAAAGCAAGGTCACCGCCGCGACGGCGGACAATGTGCCGAGTAAAACGTCACGCCCTACCAGAGGGTCGCGCCAGTCGCCCGCTAAAAGCCGATTCCACGAAACGATCAGTTCGGGCAGATTACGGCGGACAATTGGTTCGAGCGCGAGATAAAACAGCCACGTTGCGGCTGCCCAGTATAGAGCGATCCGCATCGAGTGCGAAAAGCGGGTCAATTCGGGGAAAAACGCCGGAACGTGATTCATACTCAAAAGCCAGCCGCTAAATGTTAAGCCCAAAACAACCAGTGCGGTTTTGAACGCGCCTTTGCGGTCGCCGCTTCCCGATTTACATTTTTTCGCGCCAAAAATATCGCGGTAATGAGAATTCCGATAAATACTCCGGCGAAGATAAATATCGCGATCCAATCGCGGGTCGTGTAGGAATCAAATCGGGAAACATCGGGCTTTGTCCATGGATAAATAAGTTGGAAATAGACGATCTTGCCTTGAAACGCAGCGGCTTCGACGCGAAGTGGAATCTCGGGATGGTCGGGCAGCGAGCCTTCCCAAGCCTTGCGCGTATCAGAGGCAACGGACGGAGTCCAATTTGGCGAAGTCTCTTTGAATTTGGACAGATCGAGTTCGGCGGCCGAAAATGCGGGCGTGAAATCCGCATTTGTTTGCGTGGTTGGGCTTTCGGTAAACTGCGGCGACACCGCGCTGAATTCGACCAATCGTCCCCGCGTGTCGAGCGAGATCGTCTTCATTCCGCCCGTCGTCTGCGGCAAAACCGTCCAAAATCCACTGCCCATCATTACAACATCGAAATAGCGTGTGCTTTGTTCTTCACCAAAGGCAAATATCAACGGTTGGCCACTCGATATTTTCTCCCAATTCTCCGGCGACGGATTTTCGCGGACATATCTCTCATACGTATCGTCGTAATAGAACCGATAACGTCTTTCGACCGGCTCATCAGTGTAGCCAAACTTCGAAATGATCTCGCTTGTTCGTTCGGCAAGAACTTCGTGCGATTTGGTAAACGGAATTCTGTTCTGCGGCCCGACCTTCATCGACGCAAATAAGCAGATCCCGATCATCACGATCGCTCCAATGCACGCAAGCTAAGGCGACCGCGGGCCGTAACGCTCCTTTCTTCGGCGATGCCGCGACCATCTCCGGACTCGGCGTTTGCCCGGCATCGAGAGCGATCTGCATCGGATTGCCGCCGGGCAGGGCCATCGCGACGTGCAAGAGCGGATTGCGGGCGATCTTTCGGGTCTTTTTCGAGGCATTGGGCGATGACGCTTTCGACCAGCGGGTCGATGCCTTTGACGATGGCTCGGACGGATTGGTCGGCGTCTCCGTCTGATGCATCTTGATCAGCTCCATCACGTTGTCCGCGATGAATGCCTGCTTGCCGGTGAATATCTCGTAGATCACAAGCCCAAGAGCGTAAATATCGCTGCGGGCTGATGACTTCTTTGCCCGTGATCTGTTCGGGCGCCATGTACGCCGGTGTACCGGAACGGATCTCGTCTTTGGCGATGTCGGCTTCGATGCCCGCGATGCCAAAATCGGTGATACGGGCAATGCCTTTTTTGTCGATGATGATATTTGCGGGTTTGAAATCGCGATGGAGGATTCCTGCCTTGTGGATCGCCTCCATCCCGACACAAAGCTGCCGCGAGATCTCGACTGCCCTTTCCGACGTAAACCGCCCGACCCGCGTCAACAGCTCCGACAGATCATCGCCATCAACAAACTCCATCGACAAAAAATGCCGCCCGTCGAACTCGCCAATGTCGAAAACACGGCAGACATTCACGTGTGACACCTGCCTCGCATTACGCACTTCGGCGTGAAAGCGTTCGAGCGCGTCGCTGTCGTTTTGGTAATGGTCGGGAAGGAATTTGAGCGCGACGATCTGCGAGAGCTTGATGTCCTCAGCCTTATAAACCTCGCCCATCCCGCCTTTGCCGACGAGGCCGATGATGCGATAGCGGCTCGCGAGTACATGTTCCGGCGACAAAATCACCGCCTTCACGTCAGCGGTCGTGTTGCCCTTGATCTCGGTCTTGTTCTCGTCGCCTCTGCCGTCAGAACTTCCTATTTTGGTTGGATCTTCCATAACAAATATTCACCACAGAGTCACAAGTAGATTCACCACAGAGCACGGAGAAGGATTAGAAACAATAAATGTACCCAACGAATTTTTACTACAAACCTCGGTGTATCGTCGTGACCACTGTGGTGAGTTCCTCTCTGTGCCTCTGTGGTAATACTACGGCCATTCGCCGCAGTATGCGAGGTCAGCACGGCCGGTGATCACCATCTCATCGTCATCCCGCCACACGACCATGGTCATTCCGCCTTCGGCGTGTACGGCAACGCGGCGGTCTGTTCTGCCCGTAAACGCGGACAGTATGGCGGCTCCGGTTGAGCACGTGCCGGACGAAGATGTTTCGCCGGCTGCTCGCTCCCAGATGCGAATATCGATGTTGCCTCGGTCGCGAACCTTTACGAAAACGATGTTCGCTTTT
This sequence comes from Blastocatellia bacterium, assembly GCA_963732475.1. Taxonomy (GTDB): domain Bacteria; phylum Acidobacteriota; class Blastocatellia; order Pyrinomonadales; family Pyrinomonadaceae; genus OLB17. The sequence continues at coordinate 21,314 of CAVSZR010000006.1, forward strand.
TCGGGAAACACTTTGTGGGTTTCCAATTCCTTTCCGTAAAGCCGCCAATCGAAGTCGAAATCGTCCACGAAAGTGATGGCGACGGGATTGCCGACATTCACGCACGACATCAGAAATTCTTTGCCCAATGCGGTGACCGGCAGGTCGATGACCGAATCTCGCGACTCGGGCGTCGCCACCGGAACGCCCTCGCTGCGGAATTCGGGCCGGCCGATCTCGGCTTCAAACGTGTAATGGCCGGGCGATATTTCTTCGATCAGGTGGAAGGCTTTGATGCCGCTCCGCACTTTCAATCGCAAGTTGCGGTCCGTCCACAGATCTTTGTAATAAATGTACGAAACGGCAGCAGCGCGTGCCGTTGCCCGAGAAACCGGCGATGCTGCCGTCGGGATTTACGATCTCGCAGAAGTAGTCGGCGTCTTCGCCCTCAAGACGTTCGAGCACGGCGATACCGTCGGCCCCCGCTCCGGTGTGGCGATGACAGATCGCGCGGGCGAGTTCGGAAAGATCGACGCCGTCAGGAACGGCGTTCTTTTCGATCACGATATAATCGTTTCCGAAGCCGTGAAATTTACAGAATTTGATATTCACAACGGGTGATCCACGCGTTTAATATTGTAGGAATGAACGTCCTAAGATATGCGACTTTCACGGGAGGATTCAAGTATGGCCCCGCTAATTGTCTTGCTTTCAGTATTTGTGCTGCTTTATCTGGTCAACCGGTTTTTGCTTGCGCCAACGCTGGCACATTTCATTTATCGGCCGTGCGGCAATGGCGGCGATGCTTGTCCTGACTGGCATTTCGCATTTCACGAACCCCGACCCATTGGTCGCGATGATGCCGGACTTTGTTCCGGCGAAACTTGAGTTGGTTTATTTTACCGGCATTTGCGAACTAGCCGCGGTGATCGGGCTGTTGTGGGACAAGACGTCAAAGCTCGCGTCCGTTCTATTGATCATTTTCTTTATTGTGATCCTGCCCGCGAACATAGCCGGCAGCCTGAAATCCGTCAACTTCGGCGGGATGGAATACGGCCCGCTGTACCTGCTGTTCCGCGTTCCGCTGCAAGTTTTCTTTATCTGGTGGGTTTGGTATTTTGGCGTACGGCGGGCGACTAGCCCGCCGCCATCGACAGGCTAGCCGCCTGTCGTATTATCGTGGGGCGGCCGGCGCGGGGACGATCTTGAGCGTCAGCGTTTCAGTCCCACGTTTTACTGTCACCTCGTACTCCTCGCCGGCTTTCATCGTGCCCATCGCGAACATATAGTCTGAGATGTTGCGGACATCCTTGCCGGCCAGTTTGATTATCTTGTCACCGGCCTTCAGTCCGGCCTTTGCTGCCGGTGAACCTTCGCGCGCACCGTCGATCGTCAATCCGTCGTTCCCGTCGCCGTACGCCGGAATAGTTCCGAGCGATACGTTGAACGTCATCCGCCCGCCGGTCGGAGCAGTTTGAGCGACCTTGTAGGTTGGGCGGGTGGGGTTTTCGTCAATTGATTGCGTAATTCGCGGCCACATAGTACGCGATCCTGTGTAAGCCCTCGTAGTTGATTTTTTCCGCCGTGTCGGAAGGCTTGTGATAATCGAGATGCGTGCCCGTGAAAAAGAAGAGCACGGGAATCTTCTTGCCGTAAAAGGACGAATGATCGGATGGGCCAAAGCCGTCTTCGTTTAACTGAAGTTTCAGCAAACCTGTATTAGCTACGTACGACCACTGCTCTTTATTCCCCAGGCCGCCCGAAACTGTAACAGGCAGTCTATTCTCCTTATTAGCCAAAGCTGCCCATTCGTTGGCCGTTCCGATTCCGCCCACTGTAAGCTTATCTTCATTCAACCGCCCGACCATATCCAGATTGATCATTGCGACGGTTTTATCCAGCGGCCAGACGGGGTTGTTGACATAATACTTCGACCCGAGCAGGCCTTCTTCTTCGCCGCCGAAGGACATGAAGATGAGGGTGCGTTTGTTCTTTTTCTCTTTGGCGAACTGGCGGGCGAGTTCGAGAATCGCGGCCGTGCCTGAGGCGTTGTCGTCGGCTCCGTGATGGATGTCCGTGGAGTTGGCGGCGAGACTCGAGCGGCCGCCGCGGCCTAAGGTGATCGTAGTGGGCGCCGATGACGATGGCTTCGTTTTTGAGAACGGGGTCAGTGCCTTCGATGATGCCGATAACGTTATAGGCATCGACGGTTTTCTTGACGAGGTTGACCTTAAGCTGTGCCGTTGCTTTCAGATCGGAAGGCACACTCCCTACCGGTCGTGTTTCCGCCTGCGCGTTCGGCGGAGCGTTCGTCTTTATCGCCAGCCATTTTTCGATCTCAGCGAGTTCCTTAACGTCTTTTCGCCCGAGCAGTTCGGCCGCGATGCCGCGATCGACGATCACAACCGGTATCGCTGTTTCGCCGGTTGTGGGCTCGTATACCAGGCGAGAAAGCGGGTCGGTTTTGAAATCGTTAGATTTGGAGATCACGATCAGGGCTTTTGCTCCGCGTTCTTTTGCGAGGTTCGCTTTCGCATGAATATTGAACGAACCGAACGTTTCGCGCGATCCGCCTTCGGGCGTGCCGTCAAATATGAGAAACACCTTGCCGTTTAGGTCGAGGCCGGAAAAGTCGTCGTACTTCTTATCGGCGGTCGCGATGCCGTAGCCCGCGAAAACAAGCGAAGTGTTCGCTACGTCCGCATTTATCGAATTGCCGTAGGGCATATAGGTAATGCCCTGTTCAAGCTTGCTTTCACGCGTCGCGTCGGCCGGTATCAGCCGCAGAAATGAGCTTTCGCCTATGCTCACGCCCGCGACATATGGGAACGGCTGTAGGAAATTCCCTTTACCCTTCGCCGAGCCGATGCCCGGTTTCAGCCTGAACTGAGCAAACTGGTTCGCAACATATCCCGCCGCCGTTGTCGCCCCTGCCTCGCCGGTTCTGCGGCCTTCAAGCTGGTCGGAGGCGAGATATTGGACATGTTTGCGGAGATTGGCTTCGAGCGCATCGGCGGGAGCCGGTTTTTGGGCGAATGAAAATCCGGCAAGGATAAATACCAGTGCATAAAGGAAGATGACTCTATTCGCATATTTCTAATAACCCGCATAACAAATTGATCTGGTTCGGCACAGAAATAGGTCGATCAGATCTAAAGGTTATGTCCTCTCGGAAATAGTAGGAGTAGCGGTAGGAGGCATGTCGCCGAACCTATCCATAGCTCAACTCCTATGTCCTGCGATAGCCGCCGTTCACAACGTGATCTTTCCCGCAAGCCGAAAAGTTTCGGAGCTCGTTCCGCCCCGATCTCGTCCACTCGTGCACGAAGGAATCGCGGAACTTCTTTGGCCCAATTTAGCCGTCAACGCGGTCCGGGACATCCAGAAGCAATGCTTCCGACTGCCCTTTCTTAGAATATCGAACGCTTTTTCTAAATCCGTGTCCATAATGACAACAAAGATTTGTTGAGACGTATCACGTTCCCATTCCGTTAATAGAGCGTCCATCCGTCCCATGAAATCACCGCAAGGAATTCTAGGAAACTCATCGAGAAGCCTTGGATCCTGTCCGAAAGTGGCCAATGCAAGAAGAAAATGAATGTAAATAGCCTCATTCCGAATCTTAATGGCCGCTTCGTCTGACTAGTTGACCCAGTCGGCGATGAAGACATTCGTATCGCCTGGCTTCGATGAGTTTCTGTTCGATGCAAATACAAGCTTTTTGCCGTTCGGCGAAAAAATAGGGAAACCGTCGAATGTTTCGTTGAACGTCACGCGTTCGAGGCCGGTGCCGTCGAGATTGATCAAGGCCAGATCGAAATTCGGCTGGCCGCGTCGTTGTCCGCGTTGCGTGTCGAAGTGGTTCGTGCAGAAAATAATGCGTTTCCCGTCAGGCGTGAAAAACGGAGCGAACGACCCCGCCGCGAGATCGGTGACGCGGCGCTTGTTCGAGCCATCGGCGTTCATCACCCAGATTTCGAGAATCGTCGGAACGACAAGATGCTGTCCCAAAAGTCCTTTGTATAGCCCGACCTCTTCAGCCGTCTGCGGATTAGAGCGGCGGTAAACGATCATCTTCGAATCCGGCGAATAAAACGCGCCGCCATCATAACCGAGTCCGTCGGTCAGGCGTTTGACGTTTTTGCCGTCAATGTCCATCGAATAAAGATCGAGGTCGCCGTCGCGTTCCGAAGTGAAGATGATCTTCTTACCGTCCGGAGAAACAGTAGCTTCGGCGTCATAACCCGGCACGTTGGTCAGCCGCTTGATGTCGGTGCCGTCGGCTTTTGCCGTATAAAGTTCGTAATCGGCGTAAACCGGCCACGTGTAGCCTTTCGAACGGTCGGGCTCGGGCGGGCAATCTTTACCGCCGCTGTGCGTCGAGGCATAAACAACGCGCTTGCCGCCTTTGAAATAATAGGCACACGTCGTGCGGCCTTGCCCATTTGAAATTTGCTTTGTGGCGGTGCCGTCAATATTCATCGAATAGATCCGGTCGCAGCCGTGCCCGTCACGCTTCGATTGAAAGATCAGCTGCTTTCCATTCGTTGAAAAATAGGCCTCGGCGTTCTCGCCGCCGAAGGTAAGCTGTTTGATGTTAGCAAGATGTTTTTCGCCCTCGATCGGCCGCGGTGGCGTCTGAGCAAAACTATTGACAGACGTGATTATAATTAGAAAAGATAAAAGCAATTCAATTCTCATAATTCTGATGATATTATCGTTTGAACAAGTCCGGCGAATCCGAATAGATAAGTTTAACGAATCAGAGTTGTAAACGAAAATACCGTCATTAAGGTTCATTTTTGATCATTACGGAAAAGACATGCCATTTGAGACAAGCAAAGACGTGTTGGATTGGTACGAAAAGCAGGATCGTACGCTCACACCGGAGTTTATCAACGGATTGCCGTGGGACACTGTAAAGGAAACACCTATCGACAAAAAGTTCGTGCCGGTGCTGCTTTACATGCGCGATGTCGAGGTTCTGACCGACATGTATCACCGCGAGCTGCAGCGGACACCAACCGGCCGCGACCCGGTCATATCAAAGTTCATGGAACGCTGGGGTATCGAAGAGATCACTCACGGGCAGGTATTAAACCGTTTCTTGAACGAAGCCGGACATGACACACCCGCTGACTGGCAAAATCAAACGCACAGGAACGTAACGACCGCTTACCGCGCGAACACTTATCTTCTGACGTCGCTGACCAACCTGCTCGGCAGCCGGTTTACGGCTACGCATATGGCATTTGGCGCAATCCATGAAATGTCGACCGCACAGGCTTACCGGCGTATGAAGGAACTTGCGAATCATCCCGTTCTGTCGCAGATCCTGGACGGCATAATACGCGAAGAGGCCGCGCATACACATTTTTACTGGAGCGTGGCAAGGCTGGAATTGCAGAAGAGCGAGACTGCTCAAAAGATCGCCCGAAAAGTCGTGGAAGCATTTTGGCGGCCCGTCGGACAGGGTTCACTCGCCAAAAAGCGGACGGAATATTCCATCGCGACCTTGTTTTCAGACGAGGGAGGTGTGGATCAATTGGACCGAACGGTTACGCTGCGTGCGCGTCAACTTCCGGGCTTTAATGACCTGACCAAAGTAACAAAGCGCATTGCCGATATCTGCCGTAATTTCAGGCCGCACAAGGCGATCACGGCCGCGTCGTTACTGTTTTCGGTAAATTTCTACTCCGTCCTTTAGCTCAACGCTCAGTTTGCCTTCGGATCCGGCGTAGTCAAGATGAGCGATCGCCTCTGAAATAGCCAGAAAACGATGTACGTCGTGGCCGAACGAACCCGAGAAAAGAACTTGTGCAATTTCGAACGCGGTCGATCCATCGGCTGAAACAAGCGAGATCACGCGTTTCTGCCTATCATCGATCGCCCTCACGTAGCGATTAAATATCTCGTCAAAATCCGTGACAGGTTCGCCGTGTCCGCCATAGGCGAGGGTCGGCGAATAGCTGCGCAGTTTTGCAAGGCTGACAAGATACTCGGCCAGCGATGGAAAGCGTTTGGTAGGATCTACCGGATCCGGCGACACGATCGGATTCGGCGTAATTCGCTTCAGCACGCAATCCCCGCAAATAATCGTGCGGTTGGCTTCGCGAACAAATGAACACGAGCCCGGCGTATGCCCCGGCGTGTGCAGGACTTTTAGGCTTCCGCTCGCAAATTCCAGCTCCATTTCATCTTTGAGCGAGCTGAAACCGCCCTCTTCGAGCGAATCAGTCAGCAAACTGATCTCTCGATAAAGCTCGCGCATCTGCTCAAACACGGCATGCGGCACCCCGGATCGGAGCAGAAGCCTTTTGCTTTGTTCCTGTGCAAGCCGCCCAAACAAATGTCCGGTTTCCCAATCGTGAACAAAGATCTCCGCATCTTTTGCTTCGTCCCGGACACGTTTCGCAAGCCCGCAATGGTCTTCGTGAGCGTGGGTCAAAACAATTCTGCGGATGTCAGAAAACCGAACTCCATTTTTCGCCAGTTTCTCGCGAAGAGCTTTTGCGGCCTCGTCCGTCTTCGGCCCGACATCGATCAGCGTTATCGGATCTTCCTTGATCAGATAAACGTTTACGTCGCCTACGTAAAAAGGCGTCGGGACCGAAATTGGGATTATGTTCATTAGTTGCGATTTTCAGTTGTCGATTTGCGATTGTCAAAAGCATTAGAATGCAGCAGCGAGAATTTTCATCTATAATCCCAAAATATCGCGAAATCCCAGATGCCAGATCGCAAATCCAAAATCGTTATCGCGGGTGCCGGCCCGGCGGGTGCCAGCCTGGCGATCAGGCTTGCGCGGCAAGATTTTGACGTTACGCTCATCGAACGTGAAACATTTCCTCGTCACAAGCTTTGCGGTGAATTTATTTCGCCCGAATGTCTTGCGCATTTCGAAGAACTGGGCGTCGTAATGGAAATGCTGGAAGCCGGCGGCGAGCGGATCACGGAAACGCGTTTTTATGCGCCGGGCGGACGAAGTTTCGGTATTTCAAGTGGTGCATTTCATGGAAAGGGGTTTGCCTTGAGTTTGAGCCGGGCCGAGATGGACATGCGATTGTTGAATCGAGCTAAGGCACTTGGAGTCCTCGTGTGCGAGGACACCAGCGTGAACGGTGTTTCGATCGACAAAGATAAGCTGATCGGTTTGACGGCCCGGCGCGGCAGCGGTGAGAAATTCGAGGTCGTCGCTGACCTGTTCATTGACGCGACCGGCAGATCGCGCGTTATTTCGAAATTAACGGAGAAGGGAGAACACGGGCGAAACGAAAAGACTCCGCGGAGAAGGTCGCTTTTTGTTGGATTCAAAACACACTTGAAAGGGGCCGCACCAGCGAAGAACACGTGCGAGATATATAGTTTCCCAGGTGGCTACGGCGGGCTTTCGCCTGTTGAAATTGGCTTGACCAATTATTGCTTTTTGATAAGGTCCTCAGCCGCGCGAGAATTTGGAGGAAACGCCGGTGAAATATTGAAAAATGTTACGCTCCTGAATAAACGGGCATCCGAGACGTTAAAGAACGCCGAGCCGGTCCGGGAATGGCTGGCAGTTTCGATCGATAGCTTTGGGAGAACGCAGCCGAACGGGATCGCGAACCTTTTTTCGATCGGAGACTCGGCGGCATTTATCGATCCTTTTACCGGCAGCGGGATGCTAATGGCGTTCGAAAGTGCCGCATTTCTCGCGGAAGTGATTGAAACTAACCGTTCTTCGCCCAAGAATATCAAAGCCGATTATCTTCGGAAATACAGTCAAAAATTCACGCAGAGACTTCGTCTTTGTTCCGTGCTGCGAAATGCGGCCTTTGTTCCTTACTTGCCGACACTGGTCATATCGCTGCTGAACCTCAGTGCAAGGGGCCGCGATCTGCTTGCCGTTTCGACGCGTTCAGCTGAGCCCGATCGCCAAAAATACGCCAAATAGTTATTTACATATAATGTTTGCTTGCCATACAGACGGAATTGCGATAAAACCTTCAAAGCATATCAATCGTAAAAACAGTCAGCGTCACCGATAATCTCAAATGTCTTAATTTGTTTAAATGGACGCAGTATCCGCCTCACACCTGGATATTGAACCTTAGCGGACTGCACTACGAAGAAGAATCGAGAGCAAAGGAGCAAATCTGATGAGAGTAGTTACCTCAAAATTTTCCGAATTGACCCAAACGTGCGCGTGGATCGCGATGATCATCGTGTTGAGTTCGGTCGCCGCGTTCGCACAGGCCCAGTCCGCTACGGCCGATCTGTCTGGTACTGTCGTCGATCCGAACGGCGCCGTCGTGCCCGGTGCCACTGTTACAGCAAAGAATCTTGGAACGAGCATCACCCGCTCGACAACCACGGGCGCCGACGGAGCATACCGCCTGATCGCCTTGCCGCCCGGGGAGTATGAGGTCCATGCCGAGGCCGCGACTTTCAAAAAGGTGTCGATCTCACCGGTTAAGCTTACGGTCGGCCAAAGCGCCGAGCTACGCATCAATATGGAGATCGGCGGTCAGGATCTTGTTGTCAACGTATCGGGCGATTCGGTTGAGTTGATCGAAACTACCAAAACTACGATCTCAACGACGATCGATCAAACGCGGATCGAAAACCTGCCGATCAACGAAAGGAGCGCGACGGGATTTGCGTTGACTATTTCGACAGTGGGCCGCGATAACGGACGTCCGGTTGGCCCGGCTCCGACATCCGGACTTAATATCGGCGGCCAGCGCGGACGTTCGACGCTTGTGCAGGTAGATGGAGCTGATTTTACCGACAACTCGATCAACGCCGCGCGTTCGACAGTTTCTCAGGAAGCGGTTCAGGAGTATCAGGTAACAACAAATTCGTACATGCCCGAATTTGGCCGTGCAACCGGCGGAATCGTCAACGTCGTGACAAAGAGCGGCACCAACGACTTTCACGGAAACGTATTTGGCTTTATTCGAGACAAGAGCATCCAGGCGCGCAACGCGTTCGCTCCGGTCATAGACGGCGATCCGAACAAGAAACCCCCGTACACGCGTGTGCAGTACGGTTTCACTGTCGGAGGACCGATAGTTAAGGAGCGAACTTTCTTCTTTGGCTCGTTCGAACAACGCAGGCGGCAGGAATCAGGGTTTTTCACGAGCGACATCATTGGACGTCAAACCGGGAGCGTCACCATCGGAGCGCCGTTTCTGCCGATCTCGCAGACGTTCACAGGTTTAACTCCGGAGCAGGTCGCTTATGTTCAGGCGATCTTACCGGTCAGTGCCGCGGCTGGCCTTGCCTATGCGCACCTTGCATCTGCCGGTGCCCAAACTGCCTTGAATGGACAAAGCACTCTGGTTAACTTTTTGCCTGGTCTGGGTGTTCCCCAGGGCCAACAGATCGGCCCACGGTTTATCTTGTCCGGTGCTCCGGTCCCCCTGACCCGCGATGCACGCGGTGAGCTGGTAGCCTTCCGCCCACTTACGCAGCTAAGAAAGATCTTTCCGATATCCGAAGCCACTACTTACACATCAATTCGAGTCGACCATCTGATCAAATCGGGCCATCAACTTTCGATCCGTTTTGGCTACAACCCGAGCGATGTAAATGGAATTCAGGATGAGTCCCAGAATCAAACCCTAGGCCAAAATGACTATTCCCGAACGGGCATTCAGCGACTTAAGGACACATCATTTGGGGCTTCGCTTGCGAGCGTACTGCCAAAGAATCTGGTCAATGAAGCCTATTTTAATTTTGGACGGCGAAAAGCGAGTTTTGATTCGCAGGTTCCAAGCGTCGCCCACCAGATCGCCGGTACAGGATTTATCGGGTCAAATCCCTTCTCGCCGGTCGATCGCACTGAATCCAGATTTCAGATTCGCGACAATATGACCTGGACATCGGGAAATCACAATATTAAGTTTGGCGCCGATTTCAACTTTATTGATATCGACGCAAGTTTTGAATTGAATTTCCCTGCCTTGTTCAATTTCAGCCAACAGGCGGGAAGTTCGCTTGTGACCGGATGCGATTCGCTGACTCTTCCGGCAAACTTACGCTGCCCGGCGTTTACTGCTAATCAAACCTACGGCCTTGGGTTCCCAAGCGTTTTCATCCAGGGTTTTGGAAACCCGGTAAGCGCTATCAAGAACAAACCGGTCGCCTTTTTTGTTCAGGACACATGGAAGATCGTCAAAAACTTCACGCTTAATTTCGGTGTGCGTTATGACATCGAGTTTACGAACGAATTTGCGCCGACCCCGTTCCGCGACCCGCTTACTGGGATCACTTTGAGCGCGCAGGACGTTCAGACCGCTCAGGATGCGCTGAATGTCACGCAAGGATTTCCGCGTGACAATAATAACTTTGCACCACGTGTTGGCGGAGCGTGGGATATCTTTGGCAATGGGAAAACAATTCTGCGGGCGGCGGCGGGAATATTCTATGACCATCCGCTACTCGCTGTCGCATTCAACTCCGATATCGGAGATGGATCGCAGCAGCAGCAGGCGACATTGGTCCCGATCGGCGGCCCTTCGCCTACTGGTTTGTTTAACGCGTTTCAGGTTTTCCATGGAACCGTTTGCGGCGTTCAAGGTTCCGTTCCTGCAATCTGCGGCGCGGCCGTCACACCGGGCGTGGCCGCCTCATCACAATATCAGTTCGGTTTTCAAAGGTTTAATTCGGCCAACTTTACCGGATTTGGCCCAATTCTGCCGTTCACGCTTCACGTTGGGAAGGATTTTCAGTATCCCGATGCGTTTCAGGGAAACCTTGGATTTGAGCAAATGATCGGCAAGGATATGTCGTTGTCGGCGAGCTATATTACCGTCAATGCCAGGCATCTTGCTCACCCGCAAGATGTAAATACTGTCAACACACAGGCTTTGGTTGATAATTTCAGACGGTTCACCGCTAACAACCCGCAGGCATGTCCGGTTAACGGCGTTCCAGGGCCGTGCGGCCCGACCGGCCGGCGCTCCGACAAGCCTCTCGGAAGCAGCTTTCTTCTATTCAAGTGTGCCGTCTGGAACACCTCTTTACACCATTGTCGTCCCTGGATTTATCTCGGTGAACAACACGACTGGCCAGAGAATTGTAAATCCGATCGCGGCCAATTACTTCAGGAAACTGGGTCCGAACTATTTCTTCGTCCAGGCGTTGACCGGCTTGAACAAAGCATCCTTTGATGCATTGCTGGCCGGCACCCTTCGGACGCCGGGACCGATAAATCCCTACTCGGACGTTAACGCTCAGTTGTCCGACGGTAATTCGTCTTACAACGCCCTGAACATCGAGTTGAAAAAGCGTTTTTCGAGCAATATGCAGTTCTTTGCGACCTATACCTGGTCGCATTCCATCGACGATTCTTCCGACCTGCAAACCCTACTCAAGCCGCAGGACAACACGAATTTCCGGGCGGAACGTTCAAATTCGCTTTTCGACCAACGGCATCGATTTGTATTCAGCGGAATTTTGAGTTCGCCGGACCGTTGGAGATCCGGAACGCGCGTTTCAGAAATTCATGCATGGATTTACGCTTGCGCCGATCATCGAGATCGGATCGGGCCGGCCGTTTAACATAATCGCTCCAGGCGATGCGAATGGCGACTTCCAGAGCACGAACGAGCGGCCGACCGTTCGATCTGACGGAACCCTTTGCCAGACCGCGCTGGATGCGAACTGCTTCACCGGAATATTCCCGGCAAACGGCAACCTCGGTCGCAATATGGGTATAACGCATGGCTTCTTTTCGGTGGACATGCGGCTATCGCGCAAGATCGCGTTTGGAGACCGTGTAAGCCTGGACCTGGTCGGAGAAGTATTCAACCTGTTCAACAGATTTAATGAGGCTGGGGCAAATCCGTTCTACAATGTGGTTAATTCTTTCGGCCAACGCAGCGACAATGGCAGGTATTTCAGCCAATCAACATCCGCGTTCGACCCGAGACAATTCCAGTTCGGAGCAAAGCTGAATTTCTAGCCCTTTCTGAAAGGCATCGAAACGGCTGTCTGGCTTTCGCCCGGCGGCCGTTTTTCTTTTGTGCCGTTCATAAACGATAATCTCGCTGTGCCCACACTATCGGAACAGATCAAGCAGAAGGCGGTCGAGATCGGATTTCACAAAGTCGGGATCGTCAGGGCGGACGCACTTGGTCCCGAACGCGCAAACCTTGAACAGTGGCTTGCGAAGGGCTTTCATGGCGAAATGCAATGGATGGATCGTGAGCCGGAAAAGCGAACCGATCCGCGGATCCTGTTTCCGCCCGCAAAGTCGGTCATAGTCGTCGCATTGAACTATTACACGCCGCATGATCACGACAGCGATCCGAATGCGGGCAAGATATCCCGATACGCCTGGGGCGACGATTACCACGACGTCCTGAAAGAGAAACTTCGCGTTTTGCTTGACTGGATCAAGTTGCAGTATCCGGAAGCGGAAGGCAAGATCTGTGTCGATACGGCCCCGATCATGGACAAAGCCTGGGCAGTGCGGGCCGGGATCGGCTGGCTCGGCAAGCACTCGAATGTCATCACGACAGGATCTCGGTTCGTGGATATTTATCGGCGAAATATTGTTGAATCTTGAACTGAAGTTTGACGATGATGTCGTGCCCGATCATTGCGGTTCATGCACGATGTGCCTTGACGCCTGCCCGACATCGGCGATCGTCGAACCTTACGTCGTAGATTCGCGAAAATGCATTTCCTACGCCACGATCGAACTGCGAACCGAGACACTGCCAGCCGAGATCGAACAGAATCTGGAAGGTTGGCTTTATGGATGCGATATTTGCCAGGATGTCTGCCCGTGGAACCGGTTTGAGAAACCGACAGAAGAAAATAGATTTGAGCCGCGTTATGGTGAAACGTCGGCGAACCTTGACCAAATTTTGTCTCTGACGCCCGAAATCTACGCTGAAAGATTTCGGCGGACCGCTATTAAGCGCGCCAAGCTTTCCGGGCTGAAACGAAACGCGAGGGCCATAATGACGAAGAACGATACTCCAAAAGTCGGAGACGAATTCGACATATAGTTCCAGGCTTCCAAATCGAGTATTATTTAACCGTGCCATTGCTTGACGCTCACAATCGAACCATTCGCGATCTTCGCATCTCGCTGACAGATCGCTGTAATTTCCGGTGTTTTTATTGCCTGCCGAATGGCGAGCCGCCGCTGGCTCGTAAGGAAACAATTCTAACTTTTGAAGAGATCGAATACATTTCGGAAATTTTCGTTTCGCTCGGAATCGAGAAGATCCGACTGACGGGCGGCGAGCCGCTAATCCGCAAGGATGTACCGAAACTTGTTGCCAGGCTCGCAAAGCTAAAACCAAAACTCCACGACCTTGCCCTGACAACAAACGGCTTCGATTTCCCGCGTCACGCTCGCGCTCTGAAAGATGCCGGCCTCGATCGCGTAACACTAAGCCTTGACAGCCTCAAAGCCGACCGTTTTTTTGAGATCACAAAGGTCGACGCACTAGATAAAGTTCTTGCGGCGATCGAGATCGCAAAATCGACCGGCTTTGATCCGGTAAAAATTAACGCGTGTGTAGTTCGCGGCTGCAATGATGATGAAGTCGTCGACTTTGCTCGTTTCGCCCGCGAAGCCGAAATCAGCATGCGTTTTATCGAATTTATGCCGCTCGATTCGGGCCATGAGTGGAGCCGCGAAATGGTCGTGCCGGGAAAGGAAATTTACGAAAAAATAAACGAGGTATTCCCGCTAAGGCTGATCGAAACAAGCCGCGGCACCGAAACTGCGTGGAAATATGCTTTTGCTGATGGAGCCAAGGGTGAGATCGGCATTATCGCGCCCGTAACCCAAATGTTTTGCGGAGCATGTTCACGGATCCGCCTAACCGCTGACGGCCAGATCCGAACGTGCCTGTTTTCAACAACCGAACACAACCTGCGCGATTTTGTGAGGAGCGGAGCCGGCCGCGAGGAAACGGTCGAATTTATTGAGGATGTGGTTTTGCAGAAAGAACCCAGCCATCGAATCAACGATCCGTCTTTTGTCCAACCGGCGAGGACGATGAGTTTTATTGGAGGCTAGTTAGCATTGTCCAGTTTTTCTTCTGATCCTTCCCTCGACCATTTGCCTTTCCAGGGCAATGTTCTGCAGTCGGATATTCCAAACTTTCTCGACGATCCACTCGGCAACCGGGCTGACAAGCATATGGCACCTGCCGCAAAGGGTGATCAGGTTTGATGGGTGATAAGAACCGCCCTCGGTTGGCGAGACGATTTGATGGATCTGTCCCGCGGGCCGCTTACCGCACGACTGACATTGGCAATTATCTCTTCTGAGTACCTGAAAACTGATTTCTTGCCACGATGTCATTAACCAATTCTAACCTTGTTTTCGTCCCATCATATCCAGCCCGACTGCGGCAACGAGGATCGATCCCTTGATAATGTCCTGCATATAGTCTTTTACATTCAAAAGCGACATGCCGTTGTCCAGGCTGGCCATGATCAGGGCTCCGAGACAGGCACCGAATATCGTCCCGCGGCCACCCATCAGCGAAGCACCACCAATAACGCATGCAGCGATCGCGTCGAGTTCCTTCAGCGTCCCGGCGTCGGGAGACGCACTTCCGACACGGCCCGTAAAGATCAGTGCGGAAACGCCTGTCAGACGCTCCGAGCAAAGCGTAAACCTTCAGAATATTTCGTTTGTTATTGATGCCCGACAGTCGTGCGGCATCTGCATTTCCTCCGATCGCGTAAAGATAGCGGCCGAAAGTCGTCGAACCGGTAAGAAACGCCCCAGCAGGGCAACACCAAGCAGGATCAGCACCGGTATCGGCACGCCCTGATACGAATTCATCACCCAAATAAACGCTACAATGCCACCGATAGGCAACAGGGTTTTTAACAACTCAGCAACATAATTTGGCTCGCCAAGTCCGTATTGCTTGATCGAGTTTGCCCGTTTATAGGCCGCAAACAGCACGAACAAGATCGCGACCGCAGCCAAAACCCAACCGATCGTCAGCGGAAGATTGCCTTGCCCGATCATCTTGAAAGTGTCGTTCGATATGGGAATGGTATTCCCGGCCAGCAGCCATTTCGTCGCGCCTCGCCAAGCCAACAAGCCGCCCAATGTGACAATGAACGCGGGAATATTCAGATAAGCGGTGAGCGTGCCATGGAAGACCCCGATCAATACACCGACCGTTATCGCAAACGCGATCGAAACCGGCAGCCCGTACTCCAGAGCGTTCAGAGAGTAGGCCGCGATCCCGCCGGCAAATCCAAGAACTGAACCAACCGACAGATCGATATTGCCGGACACGATCACCATCAGCATTCCAACAGCAAGGATCGCCGTTACCGACATCTGCGTCGTTAGGTTAGACAAGTTTCGCGAGGTAAGGAAGATGTAGTTTGTCGCCCAATGAAAATAAAGCCATATCAGGCCCAAAACGAAGATCATCACGTATGCCCGCAACGACGTCTTGTCAAAGTTGTTTTTCTTGGTTTCGGCCATATACTCGTTTTCGGATCAGTTGTTGCCCGTGGCGGCCGCCATCACTTTTTCCGGCGTCGCGTTCTCCCTGGTCAGTTCTGCGGCCAGCTTCCCTTCGTGCAGGACGAGAATTCGGTCCGCCAGTCCGAGCACCTCGGGAAGTTCCGACGAAACCAATACTATCGCCAGTCCCGCCTCCGCAAGCTTATTGATCTCAGTGTAGATCTCCTGTTTTGCCCCGACATCGATACCGCGTGTCGGTTCGTCGAGAAAAAGTACTTTCGGATGAGTCAAAAGCCATTTTCCTAAAACGACTTTCTGCTGATTGCCGCCGGAAAGGGTGCCCGCAATGGTCATCGGTGAATTTGCTTTTATATGAAGCGACGCCATCGGCGTTCGAGCAGCGATCATTTCTCTTGTGCGGTTTGTCAGTATCTTGCCCGAAATTGTTCTCAAACCCGCAAGCGTCATGTTGTCGAGGATCGTCTGTTCGAGGATAAGCCCGAATCGCTTGCGGTCCTCGGTAACAAATCCAATGCCGTTATCAATAGCATCCGCCGGCGAATTGATCGCCGTAGGCTTTCCATCCACGAAAATTTCCCGGGTGTACGCTCCCTGCCACGCGCCGAAGATCGTCATCAAAAGTTCGGTACGACCGGCGCCCATTAAGCCGGCAATCCCGAGAACCTCGCCTTTCCGCACCGCGAAAGAGACATCGTTAACCAGCTTTTTGCCTGGATTGTCCGGTGAATAGGCAGTAAGGTGCTTGATCTCAAGGGCAGTGTCGCCAAGCTGGTGTGCGACCTTTGGGAAAATATCTCCTACATCGCGTCCGACCATCAAGGAGATCACCTTTGCCTTGTCAAGATCGCTCGCATTGTGTGTAGCGATCGTTTTGCCGTCACGCAGTACAGTTATCCGATCGCTCATTTTGAAAACTTCGTCGAGCTTGTGCGAAATATATATCATCCCTACGCCGTCTGTCTTTAGCTTTCGCAAGAATGCTCAAACAGGGTTGCGACCTCCGATTCGGTCAATGCGGCAGTCGGCTCGTCAAGCACAAGGATCTTTGCTTTTTTTGAAAGCGCCTTGGCGATCTCGACAAGCTGCTGCTGGCCGATACCGAGAGTTCCGACCGGAACGCGCGGATCGATCGACAAATGCAGATCCTGAAGAAGCGTCGAGGCCTTGTGATAAAGCTCCGACCAATCGATGACGCCGAATTTCGACGGCTCCTGTCCAAGGAAAATGTTCTCGCCTACGGTAAGTTCTTTAACTAGCGAGAGTTCCTGAAAGATGATCGCCACACCAGCATTCTCCGAATCTCTGATCCCGCGAAATTGCTGCGGCGCGTCGTCGATCAATATTTCGCCTTCGTACGAGCCCGCCGGATATACACCCGACAACACCTTCATCAACGTCGATTTTCCCGCACCGTTCTCGCCGACAAGCGCATGAAACTCACCTGCTTCGAGCGTAAAACTAACACCGTCTAAGGCTTTCACGCCGGGAAATTCCTTGACGATGTCTCTCATTTCAAGCAGCGGCATAAGGGTCTTCGATGAATTGGGCTAAACGAATTTTCGAGCTTCAGAGATGTGAGTCTTCGAGCAAATTCTACACTCTTGGACAATGATTCCCAAACCAAAATGCGGCCGTTCGAAATAGTGCTGCTTTAAACACCGTGCTTCGTTAATTTATACTGTCATTCATATGCCCGAACCAATTGCGATTGAATCCGTATCGACCGAATCGAGAGTTTTTCCGCCTCCGGCCGACTTCGCTGCCAAAGCATCTGTCGGCAGCTTCGATGCCTATGAAGAGCTCTACGCCGAAGCCGAAGTCGACCCGGACAAATTCTGGGCAGATCGGGCCAATGAACTGAGCTGGTTTCGAAAGTGGGATTCGGTGCTTGAATGGAATGAACCGTTCGCAAAATGGTTCGAAGGCGGCAAGATCAATGTTTCGTACAATTGTCTCGATCGCCATCTCCCCACATGGAGAAAGAATAAGGCGGCCATAATCTGGGAAGGCGAACCGGGCGAGACGCGTACTTTGACCTACCTGCAATTGCATACCGAGGTATGCAGATTCGCAAATGTTCTTAAAAAGCTTGGCGTCAAAACAGGTGACCGTGTTGCATTGTATATGCCGCTGGTTCCGGAGCTTGCGATCGCGATGCTCGCATGCGCCCGCATCGGGGCAACCCACACGGTGATCTTCGGCGGCTTCTCGGCGGACGCCATTCGTGACCGCGTAAATGACGGCCAGTGCAAAATGATCGTGACTGCAGACGGCGGTTTTCGGCGTGGTACGGAGATCAAGTTGAAGGAGATCGTCGACAACGCGGCATCACAATGTCCGACCGTTGAAAATGTGATCGTTTTTAAAAGAAGCGGCTCCGAGGTGACGATGAAACCCGGCCGTGACCATTGGTGGCATGAAATGCTCGAAACGGTCGATGCAAATTGCCCCGCAGCCGAACTCGACTCCGAGCATCCGCTGTTCATCCTTTACACATCCGGCACGACCGGAAAGCCGAAAGGGATCTTGCACACGACCGGCGGTTATCTCACCCAAACGGCGTATTCAATGAAGCTGGTCTTTGATCTAAAGGATGAGGATGTCTATTGGTGCACCGCCGACATCGGCTGGGTTACCGGCCACAGCTACGTTGTTTACGGACCGCTGGCAAACGGAGCTACGGCCTTCATGTACGAGGGCGCGCCGAATTTTCCGGATTTCGACCGTTTCTGGAAAATGATCGACCGGCACAAGATCACAATTTTTTACACAGCTCCGACCGCGATCAGGGCGTTTATCAAGTGGGGCGAGCAGTATCCGCTGAAGCACGACCTTTCATCATTGAGGCTTCTCGGCACCGTCGGCGAGCCTATAAACCCGGAGGCATGGATGTGGTATCACGAAACGATCGGCAAAGGTAAATGTCCGATCGTCGATACGTGGTGGCAGACAGAAACGGGCGGCATCATGATCTCGCCTCTGCCGGGTGCGACGCCGACCGTTCCCGGCACGGCAACGCGTCCGATACCCGGAATTATCGTCGATGTCGTGACGAAAGCAGGAAAGCCGGTCGGCACGAACGAAGGTGGATATCTGGTCATCAAGAAACCGTGGCCCTCGATGCTGCGGACGATCTGGGGCGACGACGAACGTTACAAACAAACCTACTGGTCCGAGATCCCAAATTGCTATTTCGCGGGCGACGGGGCCCGCCGCGACGAACGCGGATATTTTTGGATAATGGGCCGCGTAGATGACGTGATCAACGTAAGCGGCCATCGTCTTGGAACGGCTGAGATCGAATCGGCACTCGTTTCTCACGAGTCTGTAGCCGAAGCCGCGGTCGTCGCCCGCCCCGATGATCTAAAGGGCCAGGCAATCGTCGCATTTGTTACACTTGAGGGTGGGCGAACAGGTGACACCGGGCACAAGGAGATCTTGCGAAAGCACGTCGCCCTTGAGATCGGAGCTCTGGCAAAACCGGACGATATTCGCTTTACCGACACACTGCCGAAAACACGGTCGGGCAAGATAATGCGGCGACTGCTCCGCGAGATCGCTTCGGGTTCGAAGATCGCGGGTGACGTAACAACGCTCGAGGACCTCTCGGTCCTTGAGAAACTTCGACAGGACGAGGAATAAGAATGGCGGGCAAAACAGACATTTCGACTCCTACAAAAGACCTTGCCGAAGCCGGGCGTGAGTTTTACCATCGCGGATGGGTGCTCGGGACAAGCGGCAATTTCAGCATGCTTCTTGCGAGAAAGCCGCTTCGTATCTGCGTGACCGCGAGCGGCATCGAAAAAGGTAATCTGGACGAAACGAACTTTCTTGAGCTCGACGACGATGCGGAGATCTTGCAGGGTTTCGGGAAACCGTCGGCGGAAACGCTCATCCATTTGATGATCTACCGGTTTATCCCGAAGGCCCGGTCGATACTGCACACACATTCGGTCTGGGGAACGATCCTGTCGGATGTGTTTTTTGAACAAGGAGCTATCGAGATCGAAGGCTATGAAATGCTCAAAGGCCTCGCGGGTATAAAAACACACGAGCACAAAGAGCTTGTGCCGATCATCGAAAATTCGCAGGACTACATCGCCCTTTCACACGTCATTGAAAACGTCCTCCGCGAAAACCGGGATGTCCACGGCATCTATCTTCGCCGCCACGGACTGTACACTTGGGGCGACAGCGTTTCCGAAGCAAGGCGGCATGTTGAGATCTTTGAGTTTTTATTTGAGGTATTGGGGCGAACGCGAGGTATTTAACTCATGGATCTGAAGCAAGGATCTGTTGCTTGTTTGCTAGTGCTTTTGAGCTTTACCATTGACCTGTCCGCCCAAATTAATGCAGACGCTGAAGTCAGAGTTCTTGTGTCTCAACTTTCTGGAAAACCTTGGAGCGGTCCCGAGATAATCAGTGAAAGCCCCACGATATGGGAATTTGGTTTGACGGCACCTATGACGAAAATTCTCCAGATCGGCAAACCCGCCAAAAAGATTCTGCTTGAGAACATAGATCGTCCTGAAATTCGTGCCCAAATAGTTTTTTTGCTTGGTGGTGTTGGCGACGAAACGGTGATAGGACCGATAATCGACGTAATGATTTCTGGATCGAAAATAGCCATGCATCCAAGTGCTAAAATATTGAACAGGAGTGCTAACTTGGCTTTGACGAACATCACCGTCGCGGACGTTATTTGGCATCATGGGGGCGGCGTCGTGGTTGAACGATGTGGCGACGATCAAAAAAAATGTTGGACGCTTTGGTGGAAAATGAATCGTGACGCTTTCACCGTGGCGAAGATTACTCAGAGTAAGCGGTATTCGAATTATCCGAATTACGGAATTCACAGAAATTTGCAATAGGTTATGGCCGTCGTAAATGTCCCGAACAGGGAGCAACAATTCGATAGTACCTTGGACGTTACTAATTATCTGGCAACGATCGGCATTGACTACGAACGCTGGGACAATATCGGCGAGATCGGCCCAGATGCATCCGATGATGAAATTCTTGAATTCTATTCAGCAGAGATCGATGTGCTAAAGGCAAAAGGCGGCTACGTTACCGCAGATGTGATCAACATTGTTCCGACCACACCGGGCCTTGATGCGATGCTCGATAAATTCAATAAGGAACATTGGCATGACGAGGACGAGGTCCGCTTCATCGTTAAAGGGCACGGGTTATTTCACATTGCACCCGAGAGCGGTGAGGTCGTCTCGATAGAAATGGAAGCGGGCGATATGATCCGTGTTCCGCGCGGCACGCATCATTGGTTCAATCTGTGCGGGGACAGAACGATTCGAGCCATAAGGCTGTTCCAGGACGTGTCCGGCTGGACACCGCATTATACCCAAAGCGGAGTGGATGGCGATTATCAGCCGCTTTGCTTTGGTGTTTCTTATATTCCGTCACAGACATAACCGCGGGAGGTTCGAAAGCCTTATACAGGATAAACAAGATATTCAGGATGATTAGATCACGCTAGGCGAAATAGATTGTAAATATCCTGTCCATTCTGTCCATCCTGTTAGAATTCCTGTCCGCGTTCAAAAATGATCAAAGCAATTCTTCTAGATATCGAAGGCACTACGACTCCGATCGACTTCGTACACAATACGCTCTTCCCGTTTGCAAAAGCACGGATCGCCGGGTTTGTTCAGGAACATTTCGACGACTTGAAATTCGAGCTCGGTCAGCTTGCAGACGAGAACTCTGAAGATACTGAATACGGCCCCGGATTCCAGGTCAGTTCGCCGAACTCGGTCGCGGATTATCTCAAGTATTTGATCGATCAAGACCGTAAATCCACGCCGTTGAAATCGATTCAGGGAATGATTTGGCAAAAAGGGCTACGAGTCGGGCGGTCTTGTGTCGCCGGTATTTCGCCGACGTCCCCGCAGCCTTGAAGCGGTGGAAGGTCACAGGCAGGATAGTTGCGATCTATTCATCGGGAAGTGTTCTTGCCCAAAAATTAATATTCAAATATTCCGATCAGGGCGACCTCTCGCCTTTCATCGACCGATACTTTGATACCAATACAGGCCCGAAGCGTGAGAGTGGCAGCTACCGTAAAATAGCCCAAGATCTGGCGATAAACTCGGAAGACATTATTTTTGTTTCTGATGTCTACGGCCGAGCTGACGCCGCCGACCAGGCCGGTATGCAGTCCGCGCTATCGGTCCGCGCCGGAAACGCCGTAATAGCTGAATCTCATAGCTTTAGGACAATCGTAAGTTTTGACGACATCGAATAAGTTTGGCGTGCGCTAGAATAGATTCGAGCGACCTTACTATTATGGATATTGACCGATTGGAAACAGCAACTCTGGGTGCGGGTTGTTTTTGGTGCGTTGAGGCGGTTTTTGATGACCTGAAAGGCGTTGAAGATGTCGTGTCTGGATACTCAGGGGGACATACGGAGAATCCGACCTATAAAGAGGTGTGTTCCGAAACGACCGGCCACGCCGAGGTTGCCCAGATCCGGTTCGATCCCGATGAACTTTCCTTTGCCGATCTGCTTCGCGTCTTCTTTTCGGTTCACGACCCGACCCAGCTCAATCGGCAAGGCAATGACGTAGGCACCTCGTATCGGTCGGCCATCTTTTATCACTCGGATGAGCAAAAGCGAATAGCTCACGAGGTCATCAACGAGATCACGCAGGATGCGATCTACGATAAACCGATCGTCACGGAAGTAACGGCCTTCGACAAATTCTGGCCCGCCGAAGACTATCACCAGGAATATTTCGCAAATAACCCCAACCAACCTTATTGTGCCGCGGTCGTTGCGCCAAAAGTTACAAAGTTTCGTAAAGCGTTTGTTGAAAGGCTGAAAAGGTAACCCGTATGGATGCCGGGTGATGTCATTCGTGCTCTCGACAAGTGGTTCAAACAATGTTTGACATAGTTGTTCATTTCTTGTAAACTCCTATTTGATTCTGCAGAAGTCCCGGCAGAAACTCCCTCCAACACATAGCTATCCAACTAGCGACTGCTTTCTTACCTTAGACATAGAAGCATGCCGGCATTTTCCGGCACGGCCCCCCTATCTACTTATGACTACACTGTTTAGCCACCTATCGGTGCGTGGCATTTCGGCAATTGCGTTCTTCGCGGCACTTCTTTGTGTGGCAGGATCGACGGACGTTTTCTTTTCCAGCGCCCAACGCTCCGCTAAGGAAACATCTCTGCTTTCCGGGACAATAAGCGGAAGGGTATTTCATGATTACAATTCGAACGGCGTTTTTGAGACGGCTGGCGGGTTGAATTCGGTGGACGCAGCTGTTGCGGGTGTAACAGTCACGGCATATGACGCCGCCGGCGCTGTCCGTGGCACCGCAACCAGCGATTCGGCCGGAAATTATTCTCTCGCAGCGACCGGTACAGGCCCATATAGACTTGAGTTCACAACAATTCCGGCGGGATACTACCCGTCCGCCCGGTCGACAAACTCGGTTTTTGGCGGCTCGAACACGGATGCCGGATCTTCTGTCCAGTTCGTTTCGGACGGCGGTACGATCAACGTCAACCTTGCTCTTTCGCGACCTGAAGAATTCTGCCAAAACAATCCCGAACTGGTTTTGTCGCGTTTCGCCTCCGGTGCTCAGAACGGCGTTTACGGCACCAATGCCGTGATCCGCGATTTTCCGTACAACTCGGGAACGGCTTACACCGACCCGACCGTTGGAAACTACGACAGCCCGGCGACGGGTTCTTTGACAACGACGGCCAGCACGGTAGGTACGATCTTCTCGCTGGCCTACAATCGTTCCTCAAATCGAATATACGCGGCCTCATACTTCAAGCGCCACGCCGGATTCGGGCCCGGAGCCAACGGCACCTTCAATAATTCGGACGACCCGGGTGCGGTATATGTAGTAAACCCGGCAACGAGCGCGGTCACGTCGACGTTTACCGTGCCGAACGCGACTACAAACTCGCACAACACCGCAAACTACGGCGAAGATAACTTTGATACGGGCTGGGATGCGGTCGGCAAAACAAGCCTTGGCGGAATGGACCTTTCGGATGACGGTTCGACCCTTTATGTGATGAACCTCGAGGACCGTCGACTGTACGCTCTAAATGCGGCGACCGGTGCATCGCTTGGAAGCAGTGTTCAGATCAATACCCTGACTCTGCCCACGCCCGGCGGAACTGCGGCAAATTGTTCGAACACCTCCAGTGGCACGAATAAACGGCCGTTTGCTGTCAAATACTATCGGGGCCAGGTCTATATAGGCGTCGTCTGCACAGCAGAAACCAATGGCAATGCCTCTAATTTGTTCGCATACGTATTCCAGGTAAACCCGGGTACTCTGGCGATCACTGCAACTCCGGTCTTCAGCGCTCCCTTAAACTATGCCCGCGGTCTTGCCGACCCCGGTTGGGCGGCCGAATGGCAGGCATGGCAGACGACGATCAGTTCGGACTTTGCGGTACCGCAGCCGATGATCAGCACAATTGTTTTTGAGAACGGTAATCTGATCCTCGGTTTGCGCGACCGAGCAGGTGACCAGGCACTCGATAACGGACCCAACGGGAAGCGTACGGCGGGCGACACGATCCGCGCGTGCGGAACATTTGGCTCATGGACGCTGGAAAGCAACGGACGCTGCGGCGGCAGCGGCAACGCTCCACAGGCTACCGGCCAGGGATCCGGAAACGGTGAGTTTTACCACCAGGACGATTTCTGTACGGCACCGAATAACGGTAATTTTCACGACGAGGTTTCGTGGGGCGGGTTGCTTTACATCCCGGGGCGTCAGAATGTCATCACAACGGTCCTTGATCCGATAAGCCGTCCCGTTTCGAGCAGCGCCACTTTCGACGGCGGCCTCCGCTATTACAATAATTCGACTGGCGCGTCCGATCGGGCGTATCGGATCTATAACGGAACCGGTGGCGCGGGCGTGCCCGACTTTGGAAAAGCAAACGGACTTGGAGGCATTACGGCATTGTGCAGGGTTCCTCCGATCGAGATCGGGAACCGCGTTTGGATCGATACAAACGGAAACGGTGTGCAGGACCCGAACGAATCACGGGCCGGCGTATCACCGCCCAACCTTTCTGGCATCACGGTACGCCTATACGATGCCGGCGGCAACCTGATCGCCACGGCGCTGACGGACCTGGATGGCGAATACTACTTCTCCTCCGACACAGCAACGAGTACGGGAAACGCGATATACAATCTTCCGCTGCTTCCGAACACTACGTATCTGGTCCGCTTTGACAACCCGCTTGACCGGGCACCGGGTGGGCCGCTCTTCGGTTATACCTTAACGACGTCAGATCAGACCTCGCAAGCGGGAAATGATGATTCGTCGGATTCGGACGCCCTGAACGTATTCAATCCGACGGGTTCCCCGCTCGGGACCTTCCCAGAAATAAGCTTTACCACGGGGCCTTCGGGTTCGAACAATCATACGTTCGATGTCGGCTTCCGGGCCGCACCCACCGCCGCCGATGTATCGGTAGAAGGGCAGGTGCTGACGGCCGACGGGCGTGGCATCCGCAACGCGAAGGTAACGCTTGTACAGTCTGACGGGACGGTACATTCAACGCTGACAAGCAGCTTCGGTTATTATCGCTTTGACGGCATACCGGCCGGGCAGTCAGTAGTGCTTGCGGTCAGCGCAAGGCGATTTGGCTTTGCAAATCCGACCCGCGTGCTCAATATGGTCGATAGTTTTGCAAATGTCGATTTCATTGCTAACGAATGACCCCGACGCTAGTTGCATTATCTGGGCGGCCCTTTAAAAAGGCCGCCTTTCTTTTTGCCCGCTCTATAGTTTGCCAAAAAGCATAAGAACGCCGATAGCGATGAAGGCAATGGCCACAATTCGCTGGAGCCATTCGGCGGGAACATACTGTGTTAGTAATCCGCCAAACAGTACGGCAAGAAGCGTTACCACCACCAGCGCGGCGCTGGCGCCGATAAACACGGCGATCTTGTTGTCGGTTTTGGCGGTCATCGTGATGACAGCAAGCTGAGTTTTGTCACCAAGCTCGGCGAGAAAGAGCGTAAGAAAAGCCGTACCCATTATTTTCCATTCCATAGGAATCGATTTTAATGCGTACGGCTAATGTTTTAAACAAGCCTAGCGGTTAAATGCCCATTTCACGCTGCATTTTATTTGTGATCGAATATTTTTCGAACTGCTGCCGGCGGCGATTCGCCAAAACGCGAAGCCGATGCATTGTCAGGTGATAGACATTACCAAAATACGCGTCTTCCCTCAGCCTCGACATTATTCGGCCCAGCGCCATGATAATACCGGCGGTTAGATCGTCCGTTGCAAGTCTTTGGCGAACGCTTATAAATCCGTCGAGATACGAGAACACGTCAGAATCGGGATCGAGAAACGGGTGTTCGTTCGAGACAAATCCGCACGCGTTGCGGAACGCGTCGGGAAAATGAATGTTGGATCTTGAGAGCGATTCGTCAACGGTCCGCAAAAGCTCGGAGATCAGGCTCAGCAGTTCGCTCCAATTCTCGGGATCATCCAACGGAGCATTGCTTTTTTGACCTAAAACTGGAGCTTCCTGCACCGAAGTCAGCGATCCGCCATTGTTTCCGTTACCGAAATACCTAGCTGGGGTGTCGGCCACGCCGGAAACCATATGGTTTGCTCCGGCGACGATCGATTTGTCAACAAAGATCTTCTGTTGGGTTTCAACCGGTGTGTCCTGAAATACGTGAATTAGTCCGCCCGGTTCTTTTGCCCTGATCAGTATTCGCTGCAGCGCGTGTTCACCATGGGCGATCCGTCCGGCAATGTGATCGTGTTCGCAGGCGCGCATTGTATTCGTGCCGGTAAATTCAATATCGGCCTCGTAGCTGCTCAGTTCGATATGGATCGTGCCGATGAACTGGAGGCTGCGAAGATAACGCACAAGTGCCGCCAAATTTACGAACGACGTGTTCAGGTTTTCGTGTATCGGATACTTCATCATTCTTAGTAGTGTGCCCGTATTTATTGAGTTCCCGGCGAGAACAAACCCTATCTACTCTGCTTTTGCACACTACAAACGCCCAATTTATCACAATTTCCATTGCATCTTTTTTAATTTTCATTCAAAATTCGCTAGATACTGACTTTTGGTGCATTTTCCTCGCCTTTCTTTCTGAAATTTAGGTTCGATCTTGGTTGATAAAAATATGATCAGTTCCTTATTCCGTAAAAAATCCATCGCACAGATCCAGGCCGATGCGGCCGCTGGATTGTCGGACCATACGCAGGAAACGGGGCAGCCGGCTACGCTGCGACGGACCCTCGGCGTTTTCGATCTCACGCTTATGGGCATTGCGGCTATTATTGGTGCGGGGATATTTGCGATGGTCGGAAAGGCGTCGTACAACGGCGGCCCGGCGGTGGCGTTGCTCTTTGTGTTCACCGCGACGGCCTGTGCATTTTCGGCCTTGTGCTACGCGGAGTTTGCGTCACGCATACCGGTTGCGGGTTCGGCCTATACCTATGCATATGCATCAATGGGCGAGTTCATCGCCTGGATCATCGGCTGGGACCTGATCGTCGAATACGCGATCGGCAACATTGCGGTCGCGATCTCGTGGAGCGATTATTTCACCGGTCTGCTAAAAGGTTACGGGATCGACATTCCACTGCACTTCACGATG
This sequence comes from Blastocatellia bacterium, assembly GCA_963732475.1. GTDB lineage: Bacteria > Acidobacteriota > Blastocatellia > Pyrinomonadales > Pyrinomonadaceae > OLB17. The sequence continues at coordinate 48,414 of CAVSZR010000006.1, forward strand.
GACTTTCTGACCGCAAAACGTGGATTTGCGGCCGTCCAGGAAGCCGTCGCGAGCGGAACGACGGTCGATGTTTTGACGAAGGCTTGCGAGGCAAAGGACGCTATCGTTAGCTGCGGCCAGCTTGATTCTTACTCTGCCTGGCTGAATGCTCCTCACTTGGGTTCGATCCCTATCGTCTGCGATCTGCCGGCATTATTGATCACGTTGGTTATTACGGCACTTGTTTTCATCGGCATTCGCGAATCGAAGTTTGCGTCGAACATAATGACGGTTCTGAAGGTCGGCATCATCCTGCTTGTGATCTTTTTGGGGCTGAATTATGTCAATCCCGCAAACTGGTCGCCATTTGCGCCGAACGGTATCGAGGGCGTATTAAAGGGTGTATCCGCCGTGTTTTTTGCCTACATCGGGTTCGATGCACTTTCGACAACCGCCGAGGAATGCAAGAATCCACGGCGTGACCTGCCGATAGCGATGATCTTGTCGCTGGTCGTCTGCACGGTGCTTTATATAGCAATAGCATTGGTGTTAACCGGAATGGTCAGCTACACCAAGCTTGATGTCGGCGATCCGCTTGCGTTCGTTTTCGGACCCGAAGGTGCGAATATTCCGTGGGTTGCGGGAATCATTGCGGTAAGTGCGGTCATCGCTTTGGCGACCGTGTTCCTCGTTTTCCAGATCGGCCAGCCGCGTCTTTGGATGGCGATGAGCCGCGACGGCCTGTTGCCTAAGATCTTCTCGTCCATTCACCCGAAATTCAAGACGCCGTGGTTCGCAACGATCATCACAGGTCTCGTAGTTGCGATTCCGGCTCTTTTCATGAACCTGACCGAAGTCACTGACCTTGCGAGCATCGGAACTCTGTTCGCTTTTGTGGTTGTCTGCGCAGGAGTGTTGTTCAAGGACAAGGAGTTCAAAGAAAGCGGAACGCGGTTTGTGCCCTATATAAATTCGCGGTTCCTCTTGCCTATCATTCTGATTCTCGTCTTCATCGGCATCAAGCTTTTTATCAATCCGAATATCTTTTCCGACCTGATAACCGTTACGCCGGCTGAAGGCGAGACAATGCTTGGAGCCTTTTCACACAAGATACCGATCATTTTCTTTTTTATTGTTGCCGCATTGTTGGTTTTCTTCAGCCTGACGAAAAAGCTCTCACTGATCCCGATACTAGGGCTCCTTTCGTGCTTATATCTGATGACCGAACTCGGTGTAACAAACTGGACGCGTTTTGCCGTTTGGCTTTTGTTTGGCTTGGCTATCTATTTCGGCTACGGCTATGAGCGCAGTCATCTCACAATGGAAGAGGGCGAGTCCAGAAAGCTGAACGTAAGTCTGGCGATAGCATCGATCGGGTTCCTCGTCTCGGGAATCGGACTTGGCATATCCGCATTTACATTTGTTTCGGATCTGATCGTCTATGTCGTCCCGACGGTAGAAAAGGGTACCGTCTTTTACTTCGAGATAGGGCTTTTCTTGATAGGGCTGATCGTTGGGATTGCCGGTGTTGTTTCCGGAACGAACCGAACGAAATAGTTCTTTACAAATCTTTGCATTTAGGTATGAACCAATCAAAGCTTCCGTGCGTCTAACGTGCGGAAGCTTTTTTAACTTTTAGAAGGAGAAATTATGAGAAAACTATTGTTTTTGACGGCAGCGGTTTGCTTATTTGCGACTGCGGCCTTTGCACAGAAGGGTGATTACTCGGGCACGTGGACGCTCGATGTTAGCAAGTCGAAGTTAGGTGAACGTAACAATATCGAATCGCAAACGTTGACCGTTGTACAGACGGACAAGGATATTAAGGTCACGACCGCGACGAAGCGTGCGGCCCCTCCTGCAGGCGCTCCGGCAGGCGGCCCGCCTCCCGGTGGCGGTGGTGGTGGCGGACGCATGGGCGGCGGCATGGGTGGCGACACTACAAATACATACACGCTTGACGGCAAGGAAACTTTTGTCGAAGTCGAATCGCAAATGGGAAAGGTACCGGTTAAATTTGTCGGAAAACGCGACGGCAGCAAGCTGAGTCTGAGTTCGTCGCGAACAATGGGCGAAGTTACGATCAGCAGCAAAGAGACGTGGTCATTGTCGACCGACGGAACTACGTTGACGGTTGACGTGGAATCGACGTCGCCACGCGGAACCAATACAACCCAGAAAGTCTTTGTGAAAAAGTCCTGACACTACCCCAAACCTGTGCTTCGGCTGATTAGAGGCGGGCTTGCCCGCCTCTAACACTTTGATTCCTTCCCTAATCCTCAAACCGCAGCTCTTCGATAATTTCGTGCATATACTGCTGGCCGAGTTCGAGTTCCTCGGGCTTTAGTGAGACCGCGCCAACGACAGCGTGGCCGCCGCCGCCGTAGCGTTCGCAGATCTCGGCAATATTATGCGTCCGCGGGCGCGGGGCCCACGGGTTTGAGCCTACCGAGATCTTTGTGCGGAACGAGCTTTGGCTTAGGCTGACAACATACGTTACTTCCGGGTGAAAATAATAGGGAATGAACTTGTTATAGCCCTCGACCCCGGTACCAGTCAGGTCAAAGCTGACAACACCCCGTTCGGCGACCGATTTCCCCTTTATCAGATCGACCGTTTCCCAATGCTGCTTCAAGATAGGTTCTAGTTTAGCCTGGATCTCACCGCTGTTGACTATCTCATCAAGCGATCTTTCGGTCAGCAGACGGATGATCCGTTCGACAAAAGCCGGGTCCTTTTCACCTTCGATCACCTGCATCAGCTTCAAGGCCGCAGAACGCAGCTCTACACACTGGGCGGGAGATTCATACAGCGCACCGTCGATAATGTGTGCCCATTCGATCAGCTCGGCAAGCGATTCGTCCTCAAAATCGAACCGTTCCTTTGCTATCCGGGCGATAAACTCGGCGCATGACTTGCTGTCCGTGTCCAGAAACTTCTTGCCGCACGTGTCGGCCAAAAAATGCTGCTCATCATCCTTTGACAAGAAAGCCGACTGGTGATGGTCGAACCACCATGTCAGGCGTTCGTCCGGGCAGTATTTGAAATCGACAATGGCGTTCTCGTCACCGTCGAACTGCTCGCGGTCAAAGGCGTTGCCGGCCCGGTGCATTGTCGGGGTGTATGCGATCTCCGCTGCGGGGTCCATCTTTGCCCGATAAAACTTGCTGAAGATCGCCGCTGACGAAACGCCGTCAAAGCAGTTCCCGTGATAAAGTACCCTTAGTTTCATAAAATCGCTTCTGGCCGCAAGGCAAAACATTTCAGATTAGTTGCCAACTCACTTTTCGTCAAGCAGAACTATGAACATAAGGATCGCCCAACCCGCCGACGTCAGTTCGCTGGTTGATTTCAATCAAAAAATGGCCCTCGAAACCGAAGGTAAACATCTCGACGATGCTGTTCTAAGTAACGGCGTCAAGGCGGTTTTTGATGACGAGAACAAAGGCTTTTATGTGGTCTGCGAAGACGAAGGAGCGATCCTGGGCGGACTGATGATCACCTTTGAATGGAGCGATTGGCGCAATAAGTGGTTTTGGTGGATCCAAAGCGTCTACATAGTTCCGGAAGCCCGCGGACGCGGCATCTACCGCCAAATGTACGATTTCGTTAAAGCCAAAGCGAAAGATAATGGAAATGTCTGCGGTTTTCGTCTATATGTGGAAAAGGAGAATCTTTCGGCACAAGGCGTTTACGATAAGGTCGGCATGACGGAATCGCATTATCTGATGTACGAGGAAAACGATTAAAGCCGGACTCCCTTTGGTGAAAGCCCGGCTTTATTTGAAAACTGCTCCTTAGAAAGGCTCTGAAATAAGAAGAGATTAATGTAGAAAAGATGTTCACCCTATTAAGTCAAGATTCGAGAGCCTACACGGATTATCAGTTTTCAAAGATCAAGAATTTTTTGTTTTAAGTTTGAGAAAAAGGCCGTATCAGTCTTCGTGCCCACACGCGAAGATTACCCCCAAGCGATCCGGCCCTTTTCTCAAAACCCCCGAAAATCAAAGCTCAACTTTTGTGTGCTTGCCGGGACTTGACCGTTCCCGATCAAGTCCCGACCTTCCCTGCGTTCGTTGTTACCCTGGAGCTGTTGTGATTTTCGTCAATGACGAAGATGTCCTATCAATGCTCTTCTAAGTTAGCAATCACCGTGCCAAAAATCCGGGGTGAAAATCAGACAAAACAACCGCGTTTAACCGGTTTTCCGGCTTGCTCCGCGTCCTAAATCGGTACACTCAAAGAAATCCGGCATACATTGTGTTCGCTTTCGATTCACTGTGAATGATTTTCCAAATGTGGTTTAATTTATCGAATGACGACGATTTCGGAGGCCGAGTTTCGGCGGATCTGCGATGGAATTCTTGATGACCGCGAGGCGATCGTTCGTCATAACCCGATCGGCACGGCTGATGAGGTCCTCCTTTGGATGCTGCTAAGCTGCCTGAACAGCTATCTAAGCCTGACCGAAATGGAAATGCCCTGTTTTTCGGGCGTTCCGGATGCAAAAACATACCGCGATGCGATCCTTTTCGTACTGCGCAACCGGAGATCGTCGGATTTTGAAGTTGAGCAATACCTCGATAAGCTCGTAGCATGATAGTTCAGCAATTTGTACAAACGCCGTTTCAGCAAAATACACGGATAGTCGCCTGCGAAGAAACCGGGAAAGCCATCTGCATCGACCCTGGCGAGGAGTCGCCTGAAGTTGCCGGCTACGTTCGGGAGAACGGCCTCGAGCTTACAGCCATCTGCCTGACGCACGGGCATTTGGACCACGTGGGCGGGGCGGCCTACATGCACGAGCAGTTCCCGAACGCCGATATCATTGCCCACCGCGAGGAAGCCGACCTTTATTATTCACTGCCGCAGCAGCCCTTGTTGATGGGCATCCAGCCGCAGCAGCTTGCGGCGATGGGGATGGACTACGCCGACCCGCCGAAAATAACCCGTTTTGCCGAACACGAAGACGTGCTTGAGGTCGGGGAGCTTCGTTTTCAGTTTCGTCACTGCCCGGGCCACACGCTGGGGCACATCGTCCTGGTCGAAGAAAACGAACGGACCGTATTTACGGGCGATTGCCTTTTCAGCGGAACGATCGGGCGGACTGACCTGCCGGGCGGAAATTTTGAGCGTTTGATCGGTTCGATACGCGAGAATATTCTGACGCTGCCGGACGATTACACGGTCTGCTGCGGCCATGGGCCCGACACGACCGTCGGCCGGGAACGCTCGGACAATCCGTTCCTGAACGGAGCATACGACGCCCGTTTTGCGTAGCTTCGGTTTGATATATACTTGACTGGCCAAAAAACAACATTTTCTTGATCGGAGACGAAAAATGCACAGACTTCTGACTCTTCTCGTTATCGCAGCCCTCTGCGTTACCGGCCTTTTCGCCCACGGAAATAACAGCCACTTTGCCCAGACTCAGGACGTCACCGTAAAGACAACAAAGGTCAGCGGCAACGTTTACATGCTGCAGGGACGCGGCGGAAACGTTGGAGCGCTTGTGGGAATGGAGGGCATACTGATCGTCGATGACGATTACAAAGCCGTCAGCGAAAAGCTAAGTGCGGCCTTGAAGGAGCTTGGGTCGGCATCTCCGCGCTATGTTTTCAACACGCATTGGCATGGCGATCACACCCAGGGCAATGAGTTCTTCGGGAAGACTTCGACCATTGTCGCCCATGCGAACGTCCGGAAACGCCTTCTTGATCCTCCAGTAGTTTTTGGCCAAAAAACAGCTCCATACGCTGCGTTTGCCCTGCCGATAATCACCTATACCGAAAGCATGTCGATCTACTTCAATGGTGAAGAGGTCAAGGCCGTCCATTTCCCGAACGGGCATACTGATGGCGATACGGTCGTTTTCTTCGTCAAAGCCAACGTCGTTCACCTCGGCGACGATTTCTTCGTCGGCCGTTTCCCTTTCGTCGATATCGACAGCGGCGGCAGCGTTCAGGGCCTGATCAACAACATCGCCGCTCTCATCGCCCAAATTCCGGCCGATGCAAAGCTGATCCCCGGCCATGGCCCGGTATCGACCCACACGGACCTTAAGAATTATCATCAAGTCCTGGTCGAAACATCGAAGATCGTGCAGGACGCAATGAAAGCCGGCAAGTCGCTGGATGACATCAAGAAAGCCGGACTGCCCGAGAAATTCAAGGAAGCGGGTTCAGGCTTTATCAAGACCGATGCCTGGATCGAGACGATCCATCGAAGCTACAGCCAAAAGTAACTCAGTTCCCGGACCGTCCCACTTCCAATCGAATTCTGCCGAAAGTGGGACGGTTTAAATGCAGCCGGGTGAGAAAGTTACGGCGAAAAAGTGTCCCACTTCGGAACTGCTCAAGCTCTTAAGTGGGACAGATCCCTTAATCCGATCCATTCTTCATTTCTAAAACGAACAAAACGGCCCTTATAAGCGTTCGGAGGCCCGTAGAATGGGCGTCCCGCGTGTTTTTGGCTTGTCCCTTGTCCCAGCTTGTCCCACGAGCAGGGTGGGACAGGGAAGTGCCCATTTTATAAAGACTTACGGCGTTTCTTTCCTCAAAAAAGCTAAAATTTCAAAGAACTTTTTTACGGCCACTTTGTTGCAGCCATGATACATGGTATCACGCATGTCAAGACCGGCGACTCCGAGAAAAATACGGGTACTCACGCTGCGGAACTTCTCTGACTCGGCAGCGTAAAGCAAATACATACAGGAGGCAGGTTATGAGGTCGGTAACGGGTGTCGGGCGCGGCGTGGGTGTTTTGCTTTTGGTCCAGATGGCATCGGCGCTGATCCTGCCTTTTGTGTTGATAGGCCCGTTGGTGACGGGTTATCCGGGCTTTCTCGAGACCGCGTCGGCGAGCGGAACCCAGATACGCGCCGGGATGATCGTGGCATTTCTGGGCATGGGCCTCACGCTCGTGTTGGGCGTTTGGCTGTATCCCGTGCTCAGGCCTTTCAGCAAACGGGCCGCGCTTTGGTTTTTGGCCGTCTGCACGATCAGCGCGGGCCTCGATGCCGTGCATAATGCATCATTGATCTCCATGCTCGCGGTTGCCGAGAAGTTTGCCGCCTCGGGCGGAGCAGACTCCGGCGTTTATCAATCATGGGCTGCGGCAGCCGCGTCAATGCGAAGATCGGCGCATATCGTCCAGCTCTTCGCCGTCGGAGCATGGATGGCGACATTTTATATTTCGCTCTGGCGATTCCGCCTCGTCCCGCGCGGCTTTTCAGCCCTCGGCATCATCGGCGTCGCCGGCCAATTCACCGGCGTTACGGCAATGATGTTCCTTGGCTACACGCCTCTCGGCTACCTCGCGATGCCCCTCGCCCCGATCCACGCCGCCACCGCGATCTGGCTCATCGTCAAAGGCTTTCCCAATTCTCCGTCGAACAACAATATATAACGTGCGGAATGGAGGCGGCATGGGAATGTAATGCCAGTACCAGTTTCTTGAGAGTCTGAAGAACAGGACTGGAAGCATTATGACCAACAAAGGCCTAGTCGCTTCGACCCGGCCTTTTAAGTCGGATGATGTACAATTCCGCCGATGACGAGCAGAAATCGATACATCGCCGTTTTCGGACTAGCGGTAGCGGTCCTTATGTTCGTTATTGGAATTACTGGTGTGCGATTTCGCCCGTCGCCCGAAGTTGCCGGCTGTCCGGAAGGTACGGTACCCACTCATCACGTTGGCGAATGCCCGCCACTTTTGCCAATAGAAACCGACGAGACCTTTCCCTGGGATAGACAACAAGCAGAAGCCCAGGATTTTTTCCGGCAATTCCAGAAAAACGTTTCTGCAGATCGGCGTAAGGAAGTGGCCGGTATGATGATGTATCCGCTTCGTGTTCTGTACTACACGGACCCAAAGGCTGCTGACTATCGGTTTCTGAATTCACCTGCCGAGCTGCTTCGTGTTTACGACAAGGTTTTTCATAAAAGCGTGAAGGACTACATCGCTAGTTATGACGCCGTCGAAGTTTGGGGTAATGACTATTTCTTGCGAACAGGTTCTGGGCAGATCGGAATATACTGTCATACTCTCGGCGAGTGCCCCGCGTGCACATTCGAGTTTCAGGTTAAGATCATTCGCAGTAACTCGATCTATCGGGACACCGTTGAAGATGCTTTCGGAAACCCCCTGAAACCAAGCGACAAGCCGTGATCATCGGTCTCCCTCAAGAAAAACCTCCGATCGATGGTTGGGCAGCGCAGCGACTATTTTTGATAAAAGCAAAGCCGCGAATCGCTGGTATAATCTCACTATGAAACGCCTCGCTTCCCTCTTGCTCATCTTGTTCTCGATCGTACTGCCGATAAGTGCCCAAGACGGAAAGAACGCCTCCACGACATCACACCACGCGGCCGTCTGCTGGTGTGGATGTAGATCAACTCCGATGTACAATGTCATAACGGTTTCTCCTGTCAAAGAGCGAATTCTTTGTCTTACCAACATCGATTCTACTCAACGTCGGCAGAAACGTCTTTATAACATCAGGCCCGGCACCGGATTTCTCACTATTCTCATTAAAGGGGGTTGATCAAACCGATTCTTCCGCGCGATCACAGATGAAGTTCATCATAACTTTCGGTCAGGGCATCCACCCCAAATACGCCATGCGGTCGAGAACGCCTTGCGGGATCGTCTTCGCGAGTGCGGGAGCCTGAGCCGCGCGTGCTCGCGCCTGACCGAGCCGAGGAGGAAGAAGGTTCGGTGACGGCATGGCCCGATTCCACTGTGTGCGGTATTGCCGGACCTTATTCTGAAGATAGATCTTAAGATCGGCTGCGCCGGCCGCAAATCCCGCCTCGAAACTGGCGGCGTACGGAAGGAAAAGGTCCGGCATGCTGTTGACATCGATGCGGATCGGTACCGGTCCGCCGGGGCCATTAGCCATGAGAGATATCACGCTCACCCCTTTACCCAACGATCTTTTCAACTCAGATCCGACCGATCTAACAACTGCGGTCGCAAAGGTTCGCCGTTGGCCAGGATCGACCAATTTTCGCAGTTCCTCGAAGCCACCGCTTTTCGTAAGATTTGACTGTTCGGAATACGGGTCGAAAGTATCAAGGCCAATAACCTTTGTCGGACCGCCTGTTAAGAACATCACGTTCCCCTTATTGACCCACCCGCCTGTTTTCGTGTCGAACCGGTCACAATTGCCGTTAAAGACGTCGACCGCAACGATCTTTCCAAGATCTGTCCATATCGCCTCGTCAGAGAACTTAACGATATTCTTCTTTATAGCGCCAAAGTCAGTTTGCCTGTTCTCGTAAACCTCCGCATCGGACAACCCCGCAACATAGGGCATCTTTACCCAATTGTAGTTGGGGCCGCCGGGTGCAACGGTGTCGAATTGCTTCGAGCCGCGTGGAAAAGCGGTCAGTGCGAAGCGTTTGAATACGGCCACTTCCTGAGGCGTCATGATCTTTGTGTTAACTGATTCATTGTTGACATTTTTCATCAACTTGCTTCCCCACTTGATCGACGTTTTCACTTCGTCAGTTGTAGCAAACGGCGCAGTAGCAGGTTCACCCTTGACGACAACGTTAGGATCGCTGGCACCATTTAGCCGGAGAAAGTAAACGGGCCTGCTCGAAAGCCCGGTCATGCCTGATATAGAATTTGGTGTAATGGTCGGAACTGTGTTCATGAAATCCTCTCAATAAATGTTTTTCGGAACCTAAAGCGCAGATCTCAAAGAGATCCGCTGGAAACCCCTTGTACACTCGACACCCACTGCCTTGTTAAGCCTGATTTTTAGAGCGGTATTGAAAACCGATCCGATCAATATCGGCGTACGTCCCTGCGCCGATCCGATATGCCGAACCAACTGGCCCCACGGGTCTAAACCCTCAAAAAGGCTCCCTTTTCTGCCGTTGATGGCCTGATTATTCCATCAAACGCCGCCCTCGTCAATACTTTTTTGATAGGCAGCAACTTCGGCCGGAACTGCGATTCCGGTCCAGCCCAAAGATGGCGAGCGGCACCCTCCTCGCTCTCTGAAAGGGAGAATTTCAATGGCGTAGGTGAAGCCCTACGATCACATGCAACGACAGTTTTGCTCCCTGAAGGGGAGCAACATCCTCGGACCGCAGTTCGTCCCCTACAGGGACGGAATATCGCTCGACGCGGAACCCAGGGTTGCACCCGGGCTATGCCCAGATGCGGGCTTCGATCTCCGGGCTGATGAGATCCTTGCGGCCCTTTGTTGAGAAGACGATGTGGTAGAACAAATTTGAATATGTGTTTGCCATCGGTTGTCGTTTTTTGGCCGCGTAGCGGTCCGATGAATTTAGCCGTGGGCGTTTGCCCACGGAAAATCGAATAGAAACATTTGTGTCGCGTCAGCGACAATTGAATTGCCGTAACGGTTGCGATTCAATCGTCGCTACGCGACGAGAATTTATTATCACCGCATCCGTGGACAAACGTCCACGGCTAAATTCAGCGTGCCGCTACGCGGCGATAGGCCCCGAGGCTACTGTAATTTCGGGCGCCAGACAAACGCCTGATTAGGTCGAGGCTGTATCAAGACCGACGCCCGGATCGAGACGATCCATCGCAGCTAAGGCCAAACATAGGACTCAGTTCTGTTTCAGGTTCTTCAACGCCTCAACGGCGGCGGTCAGCTTTGGGTTGAGGCTGACGGCTTTTTCGTAATTCGATATCGCGGACGGCTTGTCGCCTTTGATCGCAAAACCATCGCCAAGGCTTTGATAAACGATTGCCGATCTTGGATTGTCCGCCGCATTCACCTTGAATACTTCCATTGCTTCGTCGGGACGCCGGTTGTTCAGTAAGAATTGTCCGACGCGGTTCATTGTTGTCTCGGTGTCGATGTATTTGTGAAGCGGATTCGATCTGAACGCTTTGTAGTTAGCAATAAACTCGGCGACTGTCCCGCCCACGCGAGCTTTTGTCACAATTTCCTCCATCGACAGTACTGGCTTGTATTTGAGGATCGCCTCGAGAGCGGGATCGCGCCCGTTGTGGTAATCGTCCGATGTTAGGTCTGCTGCGACGGTCGGCGCGGTCCATTTTCGGGTGTCGCGCGGATCTTTGTCCTGCCACCACAGCGTGGACGCCTGGATGCGGAGTTGGCTGTTCGGCAAGATTATCGGCCGGGCGTCGCCGTAATGGTTTGGCGAGGCTCCGGTCGGCTCGCCGACGAATGTCGCGTTGGTATATTTTTCGAGGTCGTTGACGGTGTTCTGTGCGGCTGAAAAGGTCTCGCGGCCGATGATGACGAAGAATTTGCCGCGAACGTTGAGCCGCGACTTAATGACTCCGATAGTTATCGGCAGGTTTAGATAGTTGTTGCCGCCGCCGTTCAGCCTGATATCGAGGACCAGACGTTCTGCCGGCGACTTTTCGGCAGCGTCCAGCGCGCGTTTGAAAAAGGCCTCGACCGTTTCGTCCGGCTTGTCCTGGACCTCGTTGAACTGGATATAGAATGTCTTGGCATCATTCAGCAGCTCATACCGGAAATTGTTTCGCGGCTCTTTTTGCCAGGCCGGGACGGGCACATTTGATGAACGGGCATCGAGCCACGCTGAGGGCGGATTGAATATCTCGTCGAGTTTGCCCGTCGGCTTGAGCTCGATCTTCGATTCGCGGCCATCCTTTAAGATCGTAAATTCTGCGGAATCCTTTGAAGCCGACAAACCGGCGGCATGAAGGATCCTCGGCGAGGCGAGATACCACGGGACGGCGCTTTTAACGCCCATTTCGTTATCGCGCCAGATATAGGGTCTCAGTTTTTCAATCGCGTCATTTATCGAAGCACTGCCGACTCTTACCACCTTTCCGCCAACGATGCCCGTATGGTCAGCCGCCGCTTTTTGAACAAACACACCGTCTTCGTAAACGTAAAAAATCACCGGAAACATCCCGGATTGTGCGATCATTCCCCAACGAACGCCGGTGTGCCCGTCGCCGATCATTGCAACTATTTTCATTATCTCCACGACGACCTGATGGTCTTCGAGCGTTGCGAGCTTTGCTTCAAGTGAATTGACCGCCTTCATGAAGTCTTCACGCGAAACGGTGTGAAAAGCGTTTTTGTGGGTGCGTTCGATATTCGTCGCGAAATACTTTAGATCGTCCCGCCATTTGTCGGGTGACATCTGGACGGGTGCCGCCGGCGGCGCCGGCGTCTGAGAAAAGACAGCGGACGCCAGAACAAAGAATGCGAAAAAAGCCAGGACGAATTTCATATTGATACTCCAAACTGCGGCAGGTGTGCCTGAAACTAGAACACCGTCGAGAAAAGGTTTGTGACCAAAATCTATTAACGGTCAACCCCAGCGCGTCGTTCAACAAAAAAAGAGCAGCACGAATGCCGCCCTTTTAATGTGTCAGAGAAATACGAATTTTATGCGATGGTAATCTCTTTTGATAGATAAACGTCCTGGATGGCATTAAGCAGTTCGACGCCTTCGGCCATCGGCCGCTGGAACGCTTTGCGGCCGGAGATAAGGCCAGTGCCGCCGCCGCGTTTGTTGATTACCGCTGTACGGACCGCGTCTGCCATATCGCTGGCTCCCTTTGATTCGCCGCCGGAATTGATGAGCCCGCAGCGGCCCATATAGCAATTCGCGACCTGATAGCGGACAAGATCGATCGGGTTGTCGGATGTGAGTTCCGAGTAGATCTTCGGGTTAGTTTTTCCGTAGCTGCTCTCCGTATTGAGCATATTATATCCGCCGTTCCGCTCGGGCAGTTTCTGCTTGATGATGTCTGCCTGAATGGTCACGCCAAGATGATTGGCCTGTCCGGTAAGGTCGGCCGCGGTGTGCATATCGCCTTCGGGGCCTTTGAATTTTGGATTGCGAAGATAGCACCAAAGGATGGTCGCCATGCCGAGTTCGTGCGCGTAGGCGAATGCCTCGGCGACTTCGGTGATCTGCCGCGTCGATTGGTCCGAGCCGAAATATATGGTCGCGCCGACGGCGACGGCGCCCATATTGCGGGCCTGTTCGATGGTGCCGAACATCACCTGATCGAACTGATTCGGATAGGTGAGCAGTTCGTTGTGGTTGATCTTCACTATGAACGGGATCTTGTGCGCGTATTTGCGGGCGACCGAGCCAAGCACGCCGTAGGTCGAGGCAACTGCGTTGCAGCCGCCCTCCATCGCGAGTTTGACGATGTTTGCGGGGTCAAAATATTGCGGATTCGGGGCAAAACTCGCTCCCGCCGAGTGTTCGATTCCCTGATCGACCGGCAGGATCGATAGATATCCCGTTCCCGACAACCGGCCGTGGTCCGTCAGCGTCTGCAAGCTGCGGAGGACATTGGGGTTACGGTCCGAATCCATCCAAACCCGATCGACAAAATCGCCGCCCGGCAATTGCAAAGTCTCCTTAGGAATAGTGCTTGAAACGTGGCTTAAAAGTGTATCGGCGTCGGCGCCTAAAAGTTCTTGTATCTTATTGTGATCAATCGACATCAACCTTCTCCTGATAACCCGATCTCTATAAATGCCTGGAATGGGGGAATTATATCATAAGTAAGGTTTTTTCAATTTAGCGATGGCATTCTTGCGCAATAGTATTCATTTATATACTATAATAGGTTTGATGTTCCGGCTGCTTTCCATGAGGCAGCTCACCCTAGCAATCGCCAACTCCACCCATGCGGCGACCAATACAAGTTGAGGTTTCTTTATGAAGTCGTTTTTTGTCGACAGGCTGTTTTGTACGCTTACATTTTGCTGTGCCTTCCTTTCGGTTTGCTCCGCCGTATCTGCTCAGGATAAGAACTGGCGCCCGGTTACTCAGGCCGAACTGACAGCAAAGGCACCGGTTGTCGAAGCCGACGCCGACGCCGAGGCCATATTTTGGGAGGAGCGCATAGACGACAGTTCGAGCGATCTTGACCATCGTCACTACGTCCGCGTAAAGATATTTACCGAACGCGGGCGTGAAAAATACAGCAAGTTCGACATTCCGTACACGCGCGGCATCAAGATCAAGGACCTGGCGGCTCGTGTCACGAAACCGGACGGCACGTCGGTTGAGATAACCGAGAAGGACATCTTCGATCGTGAGATCGTAAAGTCAGGCGGTATAAAAATAAAGGCTAAATCATTTGCGGTACCGAACATCGAGCCTGGCGTTATCGTCGAATACCGCTACAAGGAATCGATCGACGATGGGGGAGCGGTCGGCATGCGTCTGGCACTCCAGCGCGACATACCGGTGCAGGACCTTTCCTACTATTACAAGCCGTTTCAATCAAAAGAGCCGAAATCGCAAAGCTACAACTCGAAGGACGTCAAATTTGTAAAGGACCAGAACGGATATTGGCTTGCCAACCGGAAGAACGTACCGGCCTTCAAAGATGAGCCGCGGATGCCGCCCGAGGACAATGTTCGCCCGTGGATGCTGCTTACGGGCTCGCGGCTTAGTCTTACGAGTGCGTCTGCATTTTCGATCAATTACGTCATAAAAGACCCAAGCAGCCCTGAAAAATATTGGGGCGGTGTGTCAAGCGAGAATGCCGAGTTGGTCAAGTTCATTACCAAATCCAATGGCGATATCAAGAAGGCTGCTGCCGCGATAACGGCGGGCGCCGCAACTCAGGAAGAAAAGCTAAAAAAGCTTTACGAGTTTTGCCAAAAAGAGATCCGGAATACGAGCTTTGACACTACGCTTACTGACGAGGACAGACGCAAGCTTCCCTCTACAAATTCCCTGGCTGACGTTTTGAAGCGGCAAACAGTCGAGCGCCCAGTTTGTTGACATGCTTTTCGGAGCATTGGCAAGTTCACTGGAAATGGAGGTGCGGGTCGCCTTTGCCGGTGATCGAAGCAAAATGTTCTTTAATCCGAGAATGTTGGATGAAAACTTCATTCATCCGGCCGCCATTGCCGTAAAGGTTGGTGAAATCTACAAGTTCTTCAATCCCGGATCACAGTTTGCTCCCTACGGCATGCTGCCGTGGCATGAAGAAGCTACATGGGCGATGCTTATCTCGACGAAGGACTATATTTGGCAGTCTACGCCGCTTACTTCTCATACTGAAACCCTTTCGAGGCGCACCGGTAAATTCAAGCTGCTTGAAGATGGTACGCTTGAGGGCAGCGTGACGATGGAACACACTGGCCAAACCGCACTTACATATCGGCTCGAGAAATATGACGACTCGGCCAACAAACGCGAAGAGGCCCTGAAGGACGAGGTCAAGTCCAGGATCAGCACTGCCGATGTCTCGAACGTTACGATCGAAAACGTGACGGAATCGTCAAAGCCGTTGATCCAGAAGTACAGCGTTCGCATTCCGAATTATGCCCAGAAAACCGGGAAACGGCTCTTTTTGCAGCCCGGCTTCTTTGAATTCGGTACAAATCCGGTCTTCTCGGGTGCGGCCCGGCAGTATGACATTTTCTTCCGTTATCCATGGTCGGAACACGATTCGGTCGAGTTCACGCTGCCCGCGGGTTTCGAGTTGGACAGTGCAGACTCACCCGTACCGCTCAGAGACCCGGCGAACATCGGTTCGCTGTCGATCAACATCGGCATGGACAAGGCGGCCGGCTATATGAATTACGAACGAAAGTACCATTTCGGCGGCGGGGGCAACACTCTTTTCGACGCTGCCTCCTACTCGGCCCTAAAGGGATTGTTCGACAAATTTCATAAAGCGGACTCGCATACAATAACGCTGAAGCAAAAATAGGGCGCTGGGAGAATTAAGTGTTTACAAGAATTTGGAGTTGTTTTTCGCTCGTCTTTTGCCTGTTTGCGATTACCGCGGTCGGAGGCGGCGTTGACGACGACGCTCCGGCATGGTTGAAACAGGCGGCCCAGATCCGGGCCTCGCAGTATGACAAGGACGTTGAAGCAGTGG
Organism: Blastocatellia bacterium; assembly: GCA_963732475.1. Lineage (GTDB taxonomy): Bacteria > Acidobacteriota > Blastocatellia > Pyrinomonadales > Pyrinomonadaceae > OLB17. Next base: position 64,257 of record CAVSZR010000006.1, read on the forward strand.
TGCTGCACCACGAGCAGAACGTCACCCTTGGAAGCAACGGAAAATTAACTACTGTTGATCGATATGCGGTAAGAATTCTTACCCGCGAAGGCAAACGCGAGGCCGCTGCGGCGGCGTTTTACCTGTCCAAATTCAGCCAGGTCCGCGATATGCAAGCATGGCTTATCGCTCCGGGTGGTAATACCCTCAGTTACGGAAAGAAGGAAACGATCGACCGTATTTCGGATCCCGACGATATTTACGACGAAGGGCGGATCAAGATCATTGACGCGTCCGACGATGCGGATGTTGGATATGTTTTCGGGTACACGGCAACTACGGAAGACAGTCCGCTTTTTTATCAGGACAAATGGGTCTTTCAAGACAATTTACCGACACTTCTGTCGCGTTACACCCTCAACCTGCCCGACGGTTGGAAGGCAACCAGCCTTACGTTTAACCGTCCCGATGTAGTTCCCCAGGTCAACGGCAGTTCCTACTCATGGGAGGTTCGTGACCTGCCCCCAATACCGTTCGAACCGATGAGCCCGTCTTTTGCGAACCTTGCGCCAAGGTTGGCGGTCAGTTATTCACCGTCGACCGGGCTTCAGGACGTGAATCGTGTTTTTGCCAATTGGCTGGATGTTTCGAAATGGGCTACGGGCCTTTATGATCCGCAGGTTGTTATTGATGACGCCGTCGCGATCAAAACCAAAGAACTGACGGCGAACGCGAAGACGGAACTTGAGATCATTCAGGCCATCGGATCATACATTCAGAATCTTCAATATATTTCGATAGACATCGGCGTTGGTTACGGCAACGGCATGAGGCCCAGGGCGTCAAACCTGGTCTTGAGCCGGGGCTACGGCGACTGTAAGGACAAGGCCAACCTAATGCGGGCAATGCTGAAATTGATGAAGATCGACGCGTATCCGGTCGTTATCTACTCGGGCGACCCGAACTACGTACGCAAAGAATGGGCATCGCCCGGACAATTCAATCACTGTATCATTGCGGTCCGCGTTTCGTCGGCGACCGTCGGCCCAACGGTGATCCAACACGCAAAACTTGGCCGCCTGTTGATCTTCGATGCAACGGACCAATTCACGCCGGTTGGCGACCTGCCGGATTACCTGCAGGGCAGCCTCGCACTGATCATCGCGGGCGAGAACGGCGGACTTGCCGAGATGCCCGTAACACCGCCCGAGTTCAACGCATGGAACCGCGAAACCGACGTAACGCTGGCCAGCGACGGAAGTATCAAAGGGACCATACGGGAACGCGCCAGCGGACAGGAATCGCGACAGGCGAGGACAATGTTTCGCTCTCTTTCGAATCGCGACTTCAGTCAGGCGATCGAAAGGTGGCTTACGCGGGGCGCGACGGCCGCAAAGCTCGAGAAGTTGACGCCCAAAGACAAGCAGGCCGAGGCGGCCTTTGAAATGGATGTCGAGTTCTCCGCTCCGGCTTATGCCCAGATGATGCAAAATCGGCTCCTTGTTTTCAAACCGGCGATCGCGAGCCGGACGGATTCGGTCTATCTGACGGCGAAGGAACGAAAACATCCGGTCATGCTGGACTCGAATTCCTTCAAGGAAAAAGCGACGTTCACCCTTCCGGCCGATTTTGCCGTTGACGAGATACCTGATCCGGTGAATATTGAAACGCCGTTCGGCAAATACTCGACGAGCTACCAGGCGAAGGACGGCAAGCTGGTTTTCACGCGCATCCTGACAACAAAGCGTTCAACCGTCTCTGTCGAGCAGTATAAAGAAGTGCGTGATTTCTTTACGAATATGTTAAACGCCGAACAGTCGCCCGTGGTGCTTATCCGGAAATAACGCCCCGGGTGCGGAAACGATAATATATGAGCTATTCAATAACCCCAGAGTCCGAAGAAAACGCCGGAAGCGCCCAGATCGATCCGACAAAACTTGAACAGTTGATGCGGGCAAAGCATGCCGAACAGAGCTTGCCTCTTGCCTTATTGGCCGGATTTGTGTCATCGGTTGTAGCGGCCGTCCTCTGGGCGTCGATCACATACGCGACAGGCTATCAGATCGGGTTTATGGCGATCGGCGTCGGCTTTTTGGTCGGTTATGCTGTTAACTATCTGGGCAAGGGAATGTCGACGGTGTACGGCGTCATCGGCGCGGCGTTTGCTCTTTTAGGCTGCCTTCTCGGTAATCTGCTCGCGACCGTGATCAGTGCGTCGATGGCCGAAGATTCATCCGTACTGGCCGTCGTTGTCGCGATAGTCACATCGCCGTCGGTGATCGTCGACGTAATGGTCGAAACCTTTAGCCCGATCGATCTCCTATTCTATGGAATAGCAATTTACGAGGGATTCAAGCTGTCCATCACCACGCTATCGGACGACGAGATCGCGAGTCTCCAGCCGACCGTTCAGCCGCCTCCCCAAGATACGGGTGGCGTGAAATAACTGCTTACGGGGCTTTCAGCATCCGCAACAGGGCGGATTCTTCCGGTTCGAGTTTGCTCACGATCCTCCGCACTTTTCGTGACTTTCGCGGGCTGAAGTGGTCGAGCGTAATTCCGGCCTCATAACGTTTGATGACGTTTGGATGAATGTAAGAACCGCGACAGACGGCTGGCGTGTTGCCCAACTCTTCAGCGACCTTCTTGACCGCCCGGACGATATTAGACCTGGCGGTTTTTTCATCTTCGGCCTTCCCGATCTCCGCAAGTTCCGCCGCGGCGAGCAATGTCCCGGCCCAGGTGCGAAAGTCTTTTGCTGAAAATTCGGGGTCCGTTAGCTCTTTTATGTAGCGATTTATGTCCCCGGGCTTTATCGGCCGGGCTTTTCCCTCGTCATCGACATAGTTGAAGAGTTTGCGGACGTGTCCAAGCTCCTTAAGCTCTTTCATGGCCGCCGCCAACTTCGCATCGACCATCACCTTCCGGTGTTTTATGTGGCTCTTGCCGACAAAGTCAAATATCAGCTCGCCATGCGGCTTTATGGTCAAATGTTTGATTTTGAAAGGTGGTGATGCCATAGGTCTTATAATGCCGGGCACTCTTCTCGGTCCCAACCCGGAAATAGAGCGAGTTGATCAGCCCCATCATTAATGCCAGCACCTTCCGTTTCGGAAAGCCTTCGAGCCGTGCATCTTTACTCACCGCCTTCTTCAGCCCTGGAAGGGCATTCCCGAATCGCTCCAGCTTTTCGAATTTCTGACGCTCGCGTTTTTCGGTAAATTTTTGGTTGTAAAGATACTGAACGCGTCCGGTCGTGTCCATGCCGACGGCCTGCACAGCAGCTGCCGGGATAGGGTGAGATGCGTACATATTTCCATGCGGGCGGAATGACGAGCAGCTTGATCCGTTCAAGATCGGCGGGCTTGGTGATCTTCTTACCGGTGCTGTCTACGTAGTTGAAACCGCGTCTTCATCGTTCCTTTTCGTAGCCACCAATTGGCCCGGCGACCTTTTTCGATCGCCGCTTTTGCCTTCTGCACATCGAAGACCGGTTTGTCGTTCGCCATTTTTGCGATCCCCCCGTGCTCGATAAATTAAGTAAAAAGGGCAAAGCATTTTCAGCCTTGCCCTTTTCTGAAAAAGAATCCTTCGAATTAGCTGACGGGATTTCCATCAGCATCGAGGATCGTGATCGCGTACCCGAGTTCTTTCAAGCCCGGTTCGATCACTTTTCTGTCGCCAACTATAACGATCGCCATTTTCGACGGGTCGAGATATTGTTTTGCCGCCCGGTTTACGTCGTCGAGGGTAACCGCGTTAACCTTCGAAATGTAATCGTTAAAATACGAATCCGGCAGATTGTAAACGACCAGATTTGCAAGTTGGTTTGAAATGGCTCCGACGGTTTCAAAGCCGGCGGGATAACGACGTATCAAGCTCTGCTTGTTGTAATCCAGTTCCTTCTGGGTTATCGGGATTCCGCCGCGGATACCGTTGATCTCCTTCATCAGCTCCATGATCGATTCCTTCGTCACAGCAGTCTGCATGTCGCCCCCGGCACGGAACGGCCCCGGCCCGCGGCGATACTGAATTCCGCTGTTCGCGCCGTACGTGTAGCCTTTGTCTTCACGCAGGTTCATGCTTATCCGCGAGGTGATCGCGCCGCCAAGGATCGAGTTCATGAGCACGACCGGAAAATAATCGGGATTCATGCGATCGATACCAACCTGGCCGATCGAAACGACCGACTGGGCCGAATTAGGACGGTCAACCAAATAGATCCCGGTCTTGTCGAGCTGTTTGGTCGCGGGAAGCGATTTCAACGAAACATCACCCGGCTTCCAACCGCCGAACGCGGCTTCGAGCTTTGATCTGAGGGCGGCCTTGTCATAATTACCCGCCACGATCAGAACACCGTTGTTCGGCTTGAACGTCGAATCATAGTATCGAACCAGATCGTCACGCGTGATCGCCTTTATCGTGGCTTCCGTGTTATCACGCCCGTAGGGGTGATTACCGTAAAGCACTTTGTTATAGGCGACATTGGCAATCGCGTTCGGATTTGCCTTTTGTTGACGAAGGCCGACGAGCGAGCGGTCGCGGAGGCTCTCGAATTCGGCTGCCGGAAACGTCGGGTTGGTAATCACGTCCGAGTAGATCTCAAGCGCCTTGTCCAGATTCTTCGTGAGCGTCTGGAGCGTCACATTAGTCGAGTCCCAACCTCCGCCGGCGTTCATATTCGCCCCGATCGCCTGAAGCTGGTTGGCGATCTCAACCGCCGACCGCGTTTTCGTACCGTCATCAATGAGCGATGTCGTAAAGCCGGCAACCCCGGTCCGGTCGTCCGGCTCGTTGGTGGTTCCGGTCTTCAAAACCAAATTCATCGAAACTATCGGAAGCTCGTTTTGCTGGACCATCCAGACCTCGAGCCCGTTCGAAAGCTTTGTTTTTTCGATCGGGGGCAGCGTGAACTTTGGGATCGGACCTGCTTTTGGCAGCAATGCTGCCTGAGCGTCGGTCTTTGCCTGGTCCTTTTTCTCGGACTTTACCGAGGTCGGCTGGTTGCCTGCGGAATTGGTCCGCGGCCCTTCACCGCGTTTCGGATTGTATGTCATGACCAGACGGTTCGCGGTAAGGTATGTCGTCGCCACACGTTGAATGTCCGCTGCTGTCACATTAGCGTACCGGTCAAGATCGGCCTGGAAGTAATCGGGTTTGCCGACGTATCCGGCGTAGTTGCTGATCTGGCCGCCCTTCCCGAGCACAGTCTGAAGGCCAAAGATGGTCTGCGATTCGATAACGTTCTTCGAGCGGGCAATTTCCTCGGCAGTTGGCGGTTCTTTCTTGATCCGCTCTATCTCAAGATTGATCTCTTTTTCAATGTCGTCGAGCGACTTACCAGGACGCGCCGTGGCCTGGATCTGGAATGTTCCGCCGATCTCGCTGGTGCCGTTAAACGCACCGACGTTCTGCGCCATCTGCTTGCCATAGATCAGGTTGCTTTGGAGCCGTGAGCCGCGTCCCGACGAAAGGATATTTCCGAGAATGTCGAGTGCTGCTTCGTCCGGGGAAAACTGTCGTACGCCGTGCCAGACCATGGAACGTCTCGGCAGCGGGGCGAGCGGGTCGTCTATCGTCGTGCGGATCTCCTTATCAAGCTTTGGCATCTCCGGATTCGGACGGTTGACCTCGCTGCCCTTGGCAAGCGTTCCGAAATATTTGTCGATCCATGTCCGAGCCTGTTTTTCGTCAAAATCGCCCGCCAGAACGAGTACCGTATTGTTCGGCGTATAGTACTGACGGAAGAACGATTTAACGTCCTCCATCGAGGCCGCCTGCAGGTCTTCGAGCGAGCCGATCGTCGTCCAGTTGTAAGGGTGGCCCTTCGGATACATGATCTCGCCGATCTTTTCGAATGCTGTGCCGTACGGCTGGTTATCGACGCGCTGACGCCGCTCGTTTTTTACCACGTCGCGTTGATTGTCCAGTTTTTCCTGGGTCATCGCTTCGAGCAAACCGCCGAGGCGGTCCGCTTCGAGAAAGAGGGCGAGTTCAAGAAAATTCGACGGGACCGTCTCGTAATAATAGGTGCGGTCCTGATTCGTAGTTCCGTTAATACTGCCACCGGCTTCCTGAAGAGGCGTGAAATAATCGTTGTTGTAGCTTTTCGAACCCTGGAACATCATATGTTCGAAGAGATGCGCGAACCCTGTGCGGCCGGTTTCTTCGTTCTTCGAACCGACGTGGTACCAAAGATTAACCGCCACTACCGGCGTCGATTTGTCTTCATGCAGAATGACCCGCAAACCGTTCTTCAATTTAAATTCTTTGATCTTTAGCGGCGGCAACTTATCTCCGTTCTGGGCCAAAATGCTTGTTGTCATAATGGACACCAAAACGAGCAAACTAACGAAAATATTCTTCATTCGCATCGCAATACTCCTTAATTCTGAACTTGTTTTAGGCAGAAAACGGCTATCAGACGTCGATTTACGATCAACATCCGACCAGCCGAAATAAACTCTTGCTCTTTGTTACGAAGCAGCCGTGAATTAGGTTTCACGCTTGGCAAGTGCAGCGATCCTTCCACGGCCGGAAACCACAACGCCACCTGGCTTTTCAATGGTAACCGCAAACAAACTTGGATTCTTCGCCTTCAACTTTGCGTCTATCGGTATGATCACTTCGCCGTCGGAATTTATGTCAAAAGTACCGCCGTCAATTGGCGTCTTCGGGTCCTGAGTTTCGTCGAATATCCAAAGCTGATAGGTTTCCTTGCTTATGTCGTTTTTCGGCAAGCCCTTGACGCGGATATACCCCGCTTGTTTTTCATCGCTCCAAACGATGTCGCCGGAAACATCGGCGATCTCCTTCACAGTACCCTTGCCCAACTGTACGGTAAGCACCTGTCCAGGAGAATTTACCAACTGCTGCCGCTGTTCCGCCGGGCCGAGCTTCCTTTCCGGGGTCGGCGTGGGAATTGGAGGATTTACGGCAAAATTTGATCCCGTTTTCGGCAAAAAGATGTTCACAGCAAGAACAACACACGCGGCCGCGGCGACTGCCCAGCCGAGCCATGCAAACCATGGACGTGCGGTCGCAGCATCGTTCAAAACAATTTCGCGAACAGGGGGCGCGATCACGTCTGCCGTGTCTGAAACGGCATATTGCTGTGCCGCAAAAAAGTTCTCAGCTCCCGCAAGTATCTTTGCATGCAAATGCGCCGGCATTTCTTCCTTAGTATCGAGATCGATCAATCCCAAAGCGGCGACAGTCAGCTCGATCGACTCGGCGTCCGCGGCCCGATACTCCATCCGCTCTAACTCTTTTGCTTCCCTCTCATCCAACCCGTGAGTGGCCTGTTTACACAGGAGGTCAAGCATCATTTCTTTTTCATCATTGTTCATGCATGCACCTCCTTTGTGTTTTCTATACTTCCGAGGCCCAAAAACTCCCTCGCCTGCAAGATGCCGCGTCGGGCGTGGGTCTTCACCGTTCCCAACGGCATACCGGTCGAATCGGCGATCTCCTGATGCGACAAACCCTGGACGATAGAAAGCTGCAAAACTTGCCGTTGTTCCGGCCGCAGGGTATTTAATGCTCTAACGGCGTCGCTTGCTTCGAGCGTCGTCTGCATCGTTTTGTCGGAACGGTCGACAGGTTCCGCCAAAACATCTTCTAACGCATCCGGCGATATCCTGCGGGCCGAAAATCTGATCCGGTCTATCAGCCGTCGCCGCGCGATCATCGCAATGAACGTGGTTTCCGATGACTGGGTCTCGTCATACCGGGCCGCGTTCTTCCAAATCTCGAGGAATATTTCCTGAACCGCGTCTTCGGCGTCGTCAGGATTTCGGAGCATCCGCCGGGCAAGCGACCAGACCAGGCCGCCATATGCCTTTAGGCAATCCTGTACCGCATCGGTCTCGCCGTTCGCGATTCGTTGTAAGATAGCTTGTGCCACTATTTAATTTAATTATTGAGCTAAACACTATTTAAGCTACCGTATTTCCTCACAATCATCAAATATTCATCCAATTCGAACTGATACCCCTTAATTGGGCATTCGATCTTTCCCACAAAGATATTCGGCGCTTTCGGTAAGTTGGTTTCAAAACGGCGGGGGCGGGCGGTTCACAGTGAGGGCTAGGCGATGACGCTCGTCTTGCGGGTGTTCGAAAACCGGCCCGGGATTCTTAATAGCCGTCGGATGGAAAAAGGCCGAATAGGCCGGTGACTATCGCCGCCAGAATTTAGAGATGACGGCGATCAAAAATAGCGCGAATGAAGTAGCAGCGGACAACAAACAAAATTGGCAAAAAGCCCCGATGACGGCGGCCTGAAGGTAGATCAGCCAAACGGCGACGAGAGCCATGAGCGTGGACTGAATGCCGAAGAGCGTCCACATCGCTCGGTTGCCGAAAGCCGCGAGCAGCGCCAGCGAAAAAGCGACGAAGTATGCCGCTGCCCCAAACGCCGCAAGCGGAATTCCCGCTATCTCGGCGTACGCACTCGTCAAAACCATCTCACACCCGGCAATTATGCTGCACGGCACCGGTTCCGCGGTCAGGTGTTTAACTGTCAAGTAGACCGAATCCGCAAGGCCTATCAGCGCGACGAAAGTGGCCGCTGTCGGGAACTTTGCGCTTATCAGCCGGTTCGAATTCAGTTTCGGCGTCGCTCATTTGTTTGACGACGGTGCTTTAGTAGCGTTTGCGGCCGGTTTGGCGGGAGCGCTATTTGCGGCTGGCGGTGCCGGCGATCCGATCGCGTTCTGGATCTCCGTATCGATCATCTGCCTCATATTGGGAATAGTGATCGATTCAAGCGGGATGTTTTTCCCGTTAACGAACAATGTCGGCGTCGAATCGACGTTCAATCCCCGGCCTCGCTGGAGGTCAGCATCGACCCGGGCCTTTGCGTCCCGTCCGGCCATGTCGTTCTTGAACTGTTCAACATTCAACCCTATCTTTTCGGCATATCCTGCCCAAAGCTCGCGATAATTCGGATTGGTCGTCCAGGTCTGCTGGTTAACGAACAACTGGTCCTGCATGACCCAGAACTTGTTTCGATCCTGCATCCCTGCGGCTTCCGCAGCGACGGCGGCGTCATAAGCCTTGTCGTGGGCCGGGATCGCAAGCGGATTATGCCGGAATATAAATCTTATCTTGGAACCGTAGATCGATTGCAGTTCCTTCATCGTCGGGTGTACCTGGGCACACGCACCGCACTGAAAATCCGCAAACTCTTCGATCGTGACGGCAGCCGTAGGCGATCCGAGCATATTCGGCGGAACCGCTCCAAGCGACGACGTGGTCGCAGGCGTCTTCGTCACGTTTGCCGGTCGGTTGGCCCCATTTGTGTTTACGTTTGAGGTCTTTGGCTTAGGAGCGTTGTAAAGAAAATACGCCGCGATGAGGGCAACGACCAATACTCCTACAATGATGGCCAGCGGAAGCCCGCTGCCTTTTTTTTGTTCTTTCTTCATTTATTTTTATGACGATATCTCTAAACACAGAATAACGTCAGTCTTCAATATTTATTTGACTGCTCGTAAGCGATTTCCAGATTGCTGGTCCGTCAGCAGACTCAGGCCTTCCTTGACCTTGTTAAATATTCCATCCGCATCCAAACCGTAGGATCCCAAAAGAAACTTTGCGTCGCCGTGAGTGACTATTTCATCGGGCACACCCATTCTGACAAGGCTGACATCCTCAAGCAGGCCGTGATCTTCCAACAATTCCATAACGGCCGAACCAAATCCGCCTGCCAGATACGCTTCTTCGACAGTAATAATAAGCCGATGCTCGGTTGCCAATTTTATGATCGCTTCGGAATCAAGAGGCTTGACGAACCGGGCATTGACCACGGTTGTCTCTATCCGCTCCGATGCCAGCCGCGTCGCCGCATCGAGCGACGGATTTACCATCGAGCCATACGCAATGATCGCCGCATCGCCGCCGGTGCGGACTATCTCCGCCTTTCCGATCTCGATCTTTTTCGGTGCTCCGCTGATATCGACTCCAAAACCGCTTCCGCGTGGATAGCGGATCGCCGCCGGCCCGGGATGCTCGACCGCCGTCAGGATCATGTCCCGCATCTCGCCTTCGTCCTTCGGGGCCATAAGCACAATATTCGGGTAGCCGCGCAGATAGGCTATATCAAGCAATCCGTGATGAGTTGGGCCGTCCGCCCGACTATCCCCGCCCGGTCCATTGCAAACGTGACATTTAGATTCTGCAGGCAGACGTCGTGGATTATTTGGTCGAAAGCCCGTTGCAAAAATGTCGAATAGATAGCGGCGACCGGTTTCAGCCCTTCGCACGCCATTCCGGCGCAAAACGTGACTGCGTGCTGCTCTGCAATACCGACGTCGAATGCTCGCTGAGGAAATTTTTCGAGTATCTTATCGACACCCGTTCCGTCCGGCATGGCGGCCGTCAAAGCGACGATCTTGTCATCTTTTGCCATCAATTCACACATCGTCTCACCGAAGACCTGTGTATAGGCCGGGGCAGCAGCTTTGCTCGATTTATATGGCAGACCGGTCCTGGGGTCAAAGGGCCCGGTCGCGTGATATGCGTAATAGTTCTTTTCAGGGTTTGGGAACCCTTTCCCTTTTGTCGTCAGGGCATGTACGATCACGGGGCCGTCATCGACCTTCTTCGCTTCTTCAAGCGCCGCGACAAGCATCGGCACATTATGCCCATCGACATAACCTATATATTTGAACCCAAGCTCATTGACCAGAGCTCCCGGAAGGACGGCCGCCGCTATAGCATCCTTAACGGATTTCGCCGCACTGCGAAGATGGCGTCCGATTCCCGGTACGCTTCCAAGGGCGTCGCTTATCTCCTCTTTAAGGTGCTGGTAGCTTTGGGCTTCTTTGATGCGGTTAAGATATCTGCTGAGAGCACCGACCGCCGGTGCGATCGACATCTCGTTGTCGTTCAGCAATACGATGAGCCTCGATTTCAAATGTCCGGCCTGGTTAACAGCCTCCATCGCCATTCCGCCCGCCAGCGACGAATCACCGATCAGGGCGCACACGTGAAAATCTTCCTTCTTGATATCGCGGGCGATCGCCATGCCGAGTGCGGCCGAAAGCGATGTCGATGCGTGACCCGCTCCGAACGTGTCATATTCGGATTCATCCCGCCTCAAAAACCCGCTAAGCCCGCCATGCTGCTTGATCGTATGCAGTTCGTCACGACGGCCTGTCAGGATCTTGTGGGCATATGCCTGATGCCCGACATCCCAGACAAGGCGGTCGTCCGGCGTATCGAAAACGTAGTGCATAGCCACGGCGAGCTCGACAGCGCCCAGACTGGCACCCGTGTGCCCGCCCACTCGCGAGCACGTTTCGATAATGAAGGCGCGTATTTCATCGGCGACTTCCTGCAGATCTTCGACCCTTAGCTGTCGAAGGTCGGCCGGCGAGTTGATCTCTGATATAAATCTCATCTTACTTTTTTTCACCCCTTGCCCGATACCCAAAATTTGCATTTTAGCGTGACAGCCGCAAAATGTTAAATGGCAAAACCCTTATGATTTTAGAACATGTCGGCTGATTTTACATTTCTTTACATAACGAAAATCGAAATCTTTAGACCAAAAGCGGCCGCCCGGCGTCAAAAGAAACGAAAGCACACGCTTCCCAAAGCAAAATTCAAAGAGGTAAAAAAATGTCATTAAAGAATAAGTTTTTTTCAGTAGTTACTTCCGCGGCTGCGGTTGCCGCCTTCGCGGTTTTTGCATCGGCCCAGGAAACCCCGCCGCCCACGAAGGAAAATGTCGAGAAACAGGAAACGCGGGTTCGCAAGGAAATGAAACGCGGAGAGCACGTGAAAGGAATGCGTGACAAACACCGCGGCGGTTTTCCGGGGCTTCGCGGTGTTGAACTGACTGACGCTCAGAAAGAGCAGATGCGGGCTATCCATGAGGCAAATCGGCCGGATGAAAGCACCCGGCAGGAAATGTCGGCCATCATGAAAGCAAAACGCGACGGCACGATCACAGCCGAACAGCAGGAACGGTTGAAAGCCGCGAGGGCCGAAGCTCGTCAAAAAGGCGAAAAGATCCACCAGCAGATACTTGGGATATTGACCGCCGAACAGCGTCAGCAGATCGAAACCCGCAAGGTGGAAATGCGGCAGAAAATGGAAGAGCGCCGTGAATTGATGCGACAGCGTCACAAGCAACCTGCCGAACCGGCGAAACCAGCGGAAAAGACAAGACCTACGGATAACTAAGATCAGAAGGATGGTTCTTTCGAGGCGGGTTGACCCGCCTCTTCTTATTTCTATAAGGCGCAAGAAAGGCGGGCAAGCCCGCCTTTCTTCTATTCAAAATGCCCGTCATTACTTAGCCGATAAACATTTCTTCTTCGACATAAACGCGGTCGATCTGTTTCGGCGGCGGAGCGAACAGAACTTCCAGGCCTTTCTTCACACCAGCCATTACCGCAGCGATCTCTCTTGCCGGCTCGACGATCTTCGCCTGAACGAAGTCCGTCGTCGTCGTCACCTGCAGGTGAGTGCGGTCAATGGTCTTGCTTACCATTTCGACCTTATCGCGGGCGGTGATCGCTGTCGAATTAACGATCTGCCTGAGTTCGATCACCTCTTCCTTTATCAACTCGGTCGATTCCGCCAAATACCGCGTTGCCGTGGACAAGTTTGCCGAAACCTCGTTAAAGCTTACGGAGATCTCCTTTCCCTGAACGCTTATCTGGTTAAGCTTAACTATCAACGGATCAAGCCTTTCTTCGACACGGTTAACCGTTGCCGTGACCCTTTTCACCGTAACGGCGATCGCGATCAACGCAATTGCCATCACGATAAAACAGATCGCGATGATAATAGACGAGATCATCATCCAGAATGGCGGTTGGGTGGCGTCCATAAATTAGTTATTCTCTTTATCTTCGACCGGATAGCTTGGCCGTCCGTCCGCAATGGCCTTAGATTCGTTTCTGCGTTTTTCAGCAACGTAGGCTTCCTTACCCGCTTCGACCGCTGCCGTAAACGGATTTACGGATGTCGCGGCCGCACTCTTCGCTTTTTCCGTCAATTCTCCGGCTTTCGTCTGCGCAGTTTGATAAAACTCGCTCGCCTTCTCACGCGACACTTCATAGTACTCGCCAGCTTTTTCCTGGAGTTGGGCCGCCGTTTCCTTGCTCTTTTCAATGCCTTTTCGCGTTACGTCCGCTATGTCTCCACGGAGCTCGACACCCGATTTCGGAGCAAAAAGCAAAGCGATAACCGCTCCGATCCCGCCTCCGATAAGCAAAAAAGTTAATTTCGTTGCCGCACTCGTTTCTTCCCTTTCATATTCATTTCTCATATTTTTCCCCTATGGCGAAATTTCGCCCTTGATAATTTGATTTCGCTCTGTATAAGCAAAGACTATACCAAACAATCGCTCGTTTGGAAAATAAAAAAATCCTTGCAAAACAAACGCCCGCAAACGGGTTGCGGCGTAAATATTCTAGCAACTCGATTTATCTTCCATTATTCGGTGTCCGTTTTCGATACATCTACGAGACCGAGCTGTAACGATACTCATACCGGCACCTGACGTGATGGTGTCTTTGTGTTCCGCGACGACTCGATTGCGGCGCTTGCGAACTTTCTGATCTCAGAATGGGTCTCTAGTGCGGATTTCTCTTTGTTTTGCTATTGTTGAATATTCGATCCAACGCAAGTATGAACCCTGACAGCATTAGAAACTTTTCGATCATTGCCCATATCGATCACGGAAAATCGACATTGGCAGACCGCATTTTGCAGCTTACCGGTGCGGTCGCTGACCGCGACATGGAAGCGCAGCTTCTGGATGACATGGACCTCGAACGCGAACGCGGGATAACCATCAAGGCCCACGCGGTTCGCCTCGATTACACGGCGAAGGACGGCAAGCAGTATGTTCTGAATCTGATCGACACGCCGGGCCACGTCGATTTTTCATATGAAGTTTCCCGTTCACTTTCGGCGTGCGAAGGTGCGTTGCTTGTCGTCGATGCATCGCAGGGCGTCGAGGCCCAGACGCTTGCAAACACGTATCTCGCGATCGAAAACGACCTCGAACTGATCCCCGTTTTGAACAAGATCGATCTTCCGTCCGCCGAACCTGATCGCATCAAAGAGCAGATCGAAAACATCATCGGACTGGACGCAAGCGAAGCCGTCCTGACATCGGCAAAAACCGGCCTCGGCATCGAAGAAGTGCTTGAGGCGATCGTCGCCAAAGTTCCTTCGCCAAAAGGTGACCGCAACAAGCCGCTGAAGGCGCTCATCTTCGATAGTTGGTACGACAGCTATCGCGGCGTTATCGTTCTTTTCCGAATTATCGACGGCACGATCAAGAAAGGCACAAAGATCAAATTCTTCAACACCGGCCGCGAATATCTGGTCGAAACGATCGGCGTAAACCGCCCGCGTCCGACCCTGATAAACGAGCTTGGTGCCGGTGAGGTCGGATTTCTGACCGCGTCGATCAAGACCGTTGCCGACGTGCAGATCGGCGACACGATCACGGACGCCGCTCGGCCGGTTGAAACACCTTTTCCGGGTTTTCAGGAAGTAAAGCCGATGGTTTTCGCCGGTCTTTACCCGATCGATGCCGCCCAGTACGAAGATCTCCGCGACGCGATGGAGAAGCTGCGACTGAATGACGCATCGTTCTTCTTTGAGCCTGAATCGTCAACCGCCCTCGGGTTTGGCTTTCGCTGCGGATTTCTCGGTCTGCTGCACATGGAGATCGTCCAGGAGCGGCTTGAACGCGAATTTAACCTCGACCTGATCACGACCGCACCCGGCGTGCGTTACCGCGTGACCACCACCGACGGCGAGGTCGCCGAGATCGATTCGCCCTCGAAAATGCCTGATACCGGAAGGATCACAAAGATCGAAGAGCCCTTCATCGAAGCTACGATCCTTACCAACGATTCATTTCTCGGCGGGATTCTGCCGCTGCTCGACGAAAAACGCGGCGTCCAGAAGAAGTTCGAATACGTAACGACCGACCGCGTGATGCTTGTCTACGAATTGCCGCTGAACGAGATCGTGCTCGATTTCTACGACCGCCTGAAATCGGTTTCAAAAGGCTACGCGTCGCTCGATTATCATCTGTCCGGCTATCAGGAAAGCAAGCTCGTCAAGCTCGACGTTCTCGTTTCCGGCGAGCCGGTCGATGCCCTTTCGCTCATAATGCACACCGACACCGCCACCGCAAAAGGCCGCATTCTTGTCGCAAAAATGAAGGAACTCATCCCGCGACAGATGTTCGAGGTAGCCATCCAGGCCGCCATCGGCAGCAAAGTCATCGCCCGCGAAACCGTCAAAGCCATGGGCAAAAACGTCATCGCCAAATGCTACGGCGGCGACATCTCCCGTAAACGCAAACTGCTCGAAAAACAAAAAGAAGGCAAAAAACGAATGAAAAAAGTCGGCCGCGTCGAGATCCCGCAGGAAGCTTTTTTGGCTGTGCTTAAGGTGAATGAAGGTGAACAGACTGGCCTCGTTAGAACTCGATTCCCGGATGTCGCCCGCGGTTTGATCTTTTAGTATTTTGCGGTTCAGAATCGATTTGGAGCGAGTTAAAACTGATAACGAAGGCGCTTCGATTGAATCCTTACTCAGCCGGCGGCACATAGTGATTCGAGAACAGGGCTTTTTGATATTGGGCCGGCGGCCCTCGTTTTTTCGCCATGCCACAGTGGCTCTCCTAACTTGACCTTGCCGAAATATCGTAGATATGTCACATCAAGCAGATGATTGATAAGCGATCTAAAAGTATACCCTGCAATTGCGGCAGCGTGAACGAAAGAACCGCCTTCGCCAAGCGAAGCCATCGAATTGATCTCCAACACAAATGGATTTCCGCTTTTATCAACACGTATGTCAACCCGCGAATAATCTTTGCAATGACACGCGCGAAAAGTCGCAAGAGAGATTTTCCGCAACCGTCGAGCTAAACTCTCATTGATCGGGGCGGGGATTGATCTTTTCAGGTTCCGCGAGGGACTTGTGAAATTTATCGTCCCAGGTGTTCAGTTTCAGTTCTCTCTCGCCAAATGCAATTTCAACAATTGGAAGTGTTACCGCATGTTCATTTCCAAGAATTCCAACGCAGAATTCACGGCCGTCAACGTACTCTTCAACCAAGGCCTCTTGTTGATACAGCTTGACGATATCATCAACTGCCTTGTCTAATTCGACTTCGTTATGAACAATCTTGAGACCGAAACTCGATGATTCGTGTCGGGGTTTGACGACCATCGGAAACATTAGCCCTTTTGCGGTTTTGTCGGTCTCGGGCATCACACGAAATCGAGGAGTTGGAACCGCGGCATGCTGCAGAAGTATCTTTGTCACGACTTTGTCGAGTGCCAATGCGTGCCCCGCTGGACTTGAGCCCGTATAAGGAACTCCTGCCATTTCGAGCATGGCTGCAAGATGCGTATAGCGACATTCGCCCTGAATTCATAAGCCAGGTTGAAAACTACGCCCGTGGGCTGGCCGTTTTGATCAGGCGGCATATAGGCCAACAGGTTGGGAAGTAACGTAAGGTCAGCTTCAAACAGCGCAACTTCGTGCCCGCCGTTTCGAATGGCGTCAACGACTGCCATGATGGTTTTTTTGCCATATTTTTCAGGACAAGGTTGACCAAAATTGTTGATGATTCCGTCCCGGCTGCGGTTCCAAACAACTGCTACTTTCATAAATTTTCCTCGATGATCAGATCTTAATAACGGCCACAGATTCGATTTCGTCCTCCTTGCCAGATTTCAACCTTCGAGAAAATTTCGTCAGCCCATTTTCAAGCAACCGAATATTCAAGTGTCGGGCAACCAGCAATATCAGACCGATCTGAGCAAAAAGCAGTTCGGGGCTAGCAAAAAGATTCGGATTACAGGCGTCGTTGCCACCAACGTGATCATCACGGCCACCAAAACAGTTGAAAACGTTCTCGAAAGAGCAATCGGAAATCCTTCTTTTCGTGTCTTTATGGCAAAACTTTCGGTGATCAAACACAATGGAATTATCGGAAACATCGCTATTTGCAAAAGGGCTGTCGAATTGGTCGATTTGCCAATGAAAATCGGCACTAGCATTAACAGAACGGCGGAACTTAACAAAATCGAAACCCGGGCGAAGTAAGGAGTTTTCCTGGACTTTAGCAACGGTCGAACTAAAAATGCATTGACCGACAAAACAAAGACCAGAAACGCGATCCCTTCCAAAATGCCGATCATTCTAAAAGCAACCGCAAGCAGTACAGGGCGAAAGACTCCCAAGACTTTGATACCTAAAACAAATTTTGAGAATGAAACGATCAGCGCACCCAAACCTACGAAGATAATATATTCCGCATGTTCGCCGATCGGTTTTGGTAAGGGGTAAAGCGAGAATTGTTCGTTCAACAAAACGGCAAAGTCCGAAGTCAAAAGCCGCGAAAGTGCAATCGCAATCGGCACGGCGATCATTAAGAAGATTGCCAGACCTGACTGCGTTTCGACATTAGCTTTCTTTTTCGTCTTTGTCATATACCCACTTCCTACACTACCTCTGCGGTTCCATCACGTCTGGGGTCTGCCGCACCTAAACAACGTTCCTTGTCGTCGAATTGCAAAGCCTGAACAGAGGCCATTTTATATGCGTGTCTCGATTTGACGACTGTTTTGCGAAATGTCTTTCTCAATAATCTTCCCAGCAGTTGTGAGAAACCCGGCTTTTCGATCCATATATTCCGATTCGTTAAAGCGTGGATGCGCGGAGCCGATATTGCACAGTCAACCTCTAGCTTCCAATCAAGAACGCCGCTGATTGTCTGCAAAATCGACGATGGGATTCTGCGGCTGCCTGCCGCTCCCAATACCAGAAAAGGGAATTTGCCCGCTTGAGATCCTTGGAAAACGAAGGTTGGCGCCACATTTGACCGGGGCATAGACCGACTTCCAAGCTGGTGTGGATGTTGAGTACGAGGACACGTTGACAAATAGTTGTTGTAGATAAAACCGAGCTGTTCATTTGCAACTTTTGCGCCGAACAGCGATTGAATTGACTGCGTCAGGGAAACTACGTTCCCTTCTGCATCAGCCACGCAAAGATGGGTCGTTTCGCCATCGCTTTCGTTCATCGCAGCCGAGCCCGTCTCGCTGCTCAGCCAACGCTCAAAATCGCGTTTACCAATCCCAAACTCTGAAGCGGAGTCGGCATAGGTTTCGCTAAGCATTCTTTGGACCAACGACTCAGAATTGCCCAGCATTGGTAAATGATGACGTTCTCGGGACGCCGTATAGATCGCCTCCGCCAAATTCCTATACCACCTCGCTAGCGTGAATATCCGCTTGCCATTTAGTTTTTGCAGCAATCGTAGCGAGAGCAGAAGTTGAGGCCCTCCGCTCGAAAGCCTTGGCGTTGTGGCGATCTCGTAGTCACCGTAGTAAATGGAAAACGCCTTTACATCCGGGGAGAGTTCAAAATCCTCAAGATCCTTTTTAGTCAGCAAGCCCCCATTTGCCCTCATATCACGGGCAATAATGTCTGCAAGTTTGCCTTGGTAAAATTCGTCGGTACCGTTTTTCGCCAACTTTCGCAATGTTTTTGCCAAACTTCTTTGTCGAAGCGTGTCGCCAACTTGGGGCGTTGCACCATTCTTGAGGAAAAGTTTGCTCAGTGAGGAGGACGCGGAAAAAAAACCTTGGGTCATCCCATCTGACGATGTTGAAGTTTTGTAATTTTATAACCTTCCTCCGCCAAACTAATCGAGGGATCCATCACAGCCCGCAGCGAAAGTCTCCCCCATTTGCCTTGAAGATAGCCTAGTACCTTCGGTGTTGACGGAATCACACATGCTCGAAATCCGACCCTTTGCGAAGCTCGACTCACCCTTTCCAAAGAAACGTCTTCGGGGGCATATGAATTACCGTCGACCACCGCTAGGCCTCCGTTTGCAAACCGAATCAGGACGGTTGTCTGTCCACCCAACCCCGAACCACTCGGTTCACATACCGAAAGGGCCCAAGCTGCTGCCGCCGCCGCGTCAAACGCGTTTCCTCCTTGGCGCAGTATGGTTGCCGCGCTTTCGGTGGCAGAAGGAAAGGCGGTGGCAACCGCTCCATACTCCATTGATTTGAAATCCGGTTTTGGCTGTTAGGCGATCCATAATGGCACGTGATGAAAGCTAATCCTCGAAAAGGTCGTCGAGCCAATATGCATCTTCCGTATACGGACGTGAAAAGATCTCGCCGATTTTGGCGGTGTTTTTGTTTTGATGATATCGAAAGTAAATCCGATTATCCTTTCCGATATCAAGGATCTCTATCTTGCCCGTGTAGTGTGACATGATGTACTTGAAGGTCTTTTGAATACCGCTCAACCGCACGTTGATGCCTTTGACTATTTCAATTCCTCGCCTAAGGGGAACTTGAAAGTGGGACGCTCCTTTCACGGGTCTTCCTTGAAAGAGATAGTAGGGGCGGACGCCGATAGAGTGCAGTTTGGCAAACGTCTTGCTGAGGATCTCAGGATCATCGTTCACCTTGCCAAGTAGAACGCCCTGGTTCAAGAACTGCACCCCGATCGCTCGGAGCTTCAAGATATTTTTTTCGGACTCTTCTGAGATCTCACCTAAATGATCAAAATGCGTAATAATGAGCGGCGTTTTCCCTGCTTCGATTATCCGGTTAAACATCGCCGGGAGCTCTGGATCTGCAAACCTTGGTGGATAGAAAGCAATCGTTTTGGTCCCGAAACGAATGGACGTCAAATTTGGGATCGGAAGTAAATGGTCGAGCATCCTGTTGAGCTTCTCCGTCCGCAGCACAAACGGATCGCCGCCGGAAAGCAGGACATTATTCATTTCGGGATGCTTGCGAATATATTCCGCGATGTCCTCAAAATTCGGAGCAACCTCTTCGGAATTTTTTCCAACGATTCGCTTTCGAAAACAATATCGACAATAGGACGCACACCGATCCGTGGTCAGCAGTAGTCCGGTTTGCCGCGTATTTGTGCTGAAGGCCCGTGACGACCGTATTACTGCCTTCGCCACTCGTGTCGAGATCGCCCGGACTGTAAAACTCCTTTAATGAAGGTTCTACGATGTGTTTTAACTGTTCGTAATACCCACTATTGCGAATCTGTTCCTGATAGAATTTGGTTACTTGATATCGCGTTATCTCGTTGTCCCGCAGCTCATTCTCTGTGAACCCCCGCTCGCCCTCAAGAAAATTCATTCTGATCGTCCGGAAATCTTTTGAATTCAAAGGCAGTGGAATTGAATTTCCGATGTGACGAATGGTCTGTGTGTATGATGTGCTCATTACGATCTCCTGGTTGCCGACCGCCAACGCTGGAATAGTTAGCGATCATCCGTCTGAGATAACAGTGTCGGTACAAAGCCCAGAAATACATTGTTTAGAGAAAAAAATGTCGGGGGTGATCTGCTAGGAAGATTTCAACGAAGAACATTTTCAATTGCAATTGACAACAAAATGGAAAAGCCGCCTGACTATTAGTCTCGGGCGGCCCCAAAATATAAATTAAGGTTACCAGGTTATTCTTTTTCCTTTTTATAACACGTTTCCGTTCCGCCATCGTTTAGGCAAAGAAGCTGTTTACCATAATCGTCCGGTTTCGTTTGGAATTCAAGCGATTTTCTCGTCGGCGTTTTTGTCTGCGTTTTGTTTCCACTTGCCGCACATGAATTCGTATTTTTCCAGAAGATCGCGTGACGGATTAAGGTTGATCGTCGATCCTTCGACCGAGTATCTGCCATTGATCTGATTGAAGAGCGTCGTCGTACAGTTATACATGGTCACTTCCATGTAGCCAATGAACTCATAGTTGCCGTTCGGCAAGAATTTATAAGTGAAAAGGCTGCCGCGGCCCGGCTTGGTCGAACCGGTAACCCGGTTTTGGTACGAGATGGAGCCGACACTGCCGGTTTTCCAATAACCCGTCAGCTCCGAACTCTGTCCAAACGCCGAATAAGCCTGGACCGCGACTATGACACCAAAGATAACTAACCAAATTGTTGTCGATGATACTTTTCTCAGCATATGATCTCCCACTTGTGTATAAATGCGCGGACGGTATATGTTTTTTGTCCGTTACTTACACACGCGAAAGCCGATGCTGAAAAAGTATCAGGCCGATGTAATAAATTCTGCGACCCTGGATTCGACTATGCTGCGGATCTCGTTCAAATGCTCGTCGGAATCTGCCTCAAATCTTAGAACGAGTATCGCCTGCGTATTCGAGGCACGTACCAGTCCCCAACCGTCCGCGAAAATAATCCTTGCACCGTCGATGGTTATTACCTCGTTCGTTTTTGAGAACTCGTCAGCGATTTTTGCTACGACATCGAATTTGGTTTCGTCCGGGCAATCGACTCGAAGCTCCGGCGTCGAAAATGTTTCCGGCAGATCCGACAGCAATTCGGAAAGCTTCTTATCGGTTTTGGACAGGATCTCCAGAACCCTTGCCCCGGCATAAGTCGCATCGTCAAAGCCGTAAAACCTGTCCGCGAAGAAAATATGTCCGCTCATTTCACCGGCCAAGGCTGCGTTGGTTTCCTTCATTTTCGATTTAATAATCGAATGGCCGGCCTTCCACATTATCGGCACTCCGCCGTGTTTTTCGATGTCGTCGAAGAGATTCTGCGAGCATTTCACCTCGGCGATGATGGTCGATCCGGGCCGATCTTTAAGAATGGTTCGCGACAATAGGATCATCAGTTCGTCGCCCCAAATGATGCGGCCGGTCTCATCGACGATGCCGATCCGGTCGCCGTCGCCGTCAAAGGCAATGCCGATATCGGCAGCGGATCCGCGAACGGCCTTGATCGTATCCTGAAGGTTTTCGGTCACCGTCGGGTCGGGATGATGATTCGGAAAATCGGAATCGGGCTCCGTGAAAAGCTTTACCAGATCGATGCCGAGCTGTTCGTACACCGGAACACCGGTAACGCCGCCCATTCCGTTCCCGCCATCGACAACTGCTTTCAATTTTCTCGGGCCGAGATCTACCTTCGAAATGATGTCTGCGATGTAATCGTCGAGCACCTCGATCGTCTGCACGGTTCCGTCCCCGGTCGAAAAATTGCCGGCAATGGCGATCTCTCTTATCTCCTGGATTTGCGAACCAAAAAGTGTCGATTTGCCAAGGCAGATCTTAAAGCCGTTATGATCAGGCGGATTGTGCGACCCGGTGATCATCACTCCGCCATCGACCGGTTTCGTATAGACAGCATGGTAAAGGACCGGCGTCGGCACCATTCCGATCAGAACAGCGTCGCAACCGGCTCCGTTTAGACCTTCGGTCAAAAGTCTGCAAAACCCAGGCGAGCTTTTGCGGGCGTCGTATCCAATAGCGATCAGCTTTGCTCCATTCCGTTGAAAAAACGTTCCGATCGCTCTGGCCTAAAATAGCCACAGTCTCATCGGTAAGCTGTTCGCCGACGATCCCGCGTATATCGTATTCCCTGAAAATGTTCTGATCCATCATTAATATCAAAGTTACAACACGGTCAGCGACGGCTGGTGATTTCGATATTCTCTCGCGGTCTTGATATACTTGCGGAGTTGCGCGATAGGCAACAAATGAAGTGGCCGCGGCATCGAAACCTTGCGTCTGTAATGACGAAATTCTAATACAGAATAAATATGAGAAGCAGTGTTCGCTTAGTAAATTCAGCCCTGATGATAGCATTATGCGGGTTCGTTACCGCTATCGCTGCCCAAACTCCGACCGCGACACCGCCGGTTACCGACGAAGGCGGCCAGGTCAAGACTTTTGAGGTTCGGCTTCCGGTGACCGTTCTGGATAAGAAAGCTCTTGTTTCGGGCTTGAGCAGGGGTGATTTTCAGGTGTTCGAAGATGGCGTGCGGCAGGACGTTACTTCTTTTACGGATGCAAAGACGAATCCGCCCGTTTTTGTTGGCGTGCTGATGGATACATCGCCCTCGGCCGCCGGTAAGCTTGGTTTTTCAAAGGAAGCGGCTGCCAATTTTCTTTATACCGTCGTTCAGCTAAGGAAGGACAAAGGGGCATTTATGACCTTTGATAATGAGGTAAATCTTCGTCAGGATTTCACGGACAAGCTCGATCTTCTTCAAAAAGCTGTCGATAATGTGAAGAAACCCGGCTCACAAACGGCGCTGTACGACGCGGTTTGGCAGTTCACGGATCAGAAGCTTCGAAACGTGCCGGGACGGCGGGTTATTGTTGTGATCACCGATGGCGATGACACATTCAGCCGGGCCGAACTCAAGGACGCGATCGACATTGCGCAGCGAACCGAAACAACGATCTTCGGGATATCAACAAAAGCCGGGTTCCTTGGCAGCGTTCCAGGCGTTGATGCGGGAACCGTTAAGGACAAAGGCGACAAATATCTGACGCAATTGTGCGAACAGACCGGAGGTGAGGCGTTTTTCACGGGAAAGATGCTTGAATTGGAGCTTGCGTTCAAGAAGATCTCCGACGAGCTGCGTTCGCAATACATAATCACGTACCGCCCGGCAAATCAGAATTACGATGGACGCGATCGTAAGATCGAGGTTCGCTTTACGGACAAGGAAAAGACGGACAAGTATAGGATACGTACAAAATCGAGCTATCGGGCGATTCGCGACAGCCTGCGGTAGCGGCCCGCATCCGGCAGCGCAGGGGCGGAGATGGATAAAATGTTTACCAAAAGATTGACAATAATTTCTGGGGTTCTTTTCGTAATGCTCGGTCTGATGCTCGTTTGCGCGGAGAGGTCCGGCGCGCAGCAAAGTCAGCCCCCGAAAGCACCCGTTGTTCCGAGCGCAACCCCTCCGATCGAAGAAGAAGAAGGGGTGATCAAGGTCAACACGGAAGCCGTAAATGTGCTATTTACGGTACAGGATAAGGACCGGCGATTGCTGCTAACGCTAAAACAGGAAGACATACGGATCCTCGAAAACGGCCAGGTCCAGGAAATTGTTGGGTTCTCGAGACAGGTCGATCTGCCGCTCAGCCTCGCCATTTTGATCGACACCAGCGCCTCGCAGGAACGGACGCTTCCCGAAGAAAAAGCGGCGGCGATATCGTTTATTGAATCGGTGATCAGGCCGGCAAAGGACGAGGTTTCGATCGTTTCGTTTACCGGCGAAGCCACCCTGGAACAGGGTATGACGAATAATCTGACGAGGCTCAGGCGTGCGATCGATAAAGTGCGTTTTATCGCTCCATCCGGCTATATTGGCGGCGGTGTCATAGCGGGCACACCTCCAATTTCAGGCGACAATCAGGCGACTGTCGGTTCTACCGCGATCTGGGACGCGATTTGGGTGACGGCGGATGAGGTTTTAGGGCCCGCTCCTGAACGAACGCGGCGCGCGATCATCCTTCTTTCTGATGGTGTGAACACCTACGGCCGAAAAAAACTAGATGATGCCGTGCAAGCCGCTCTCAAGGCCGAGGCCGTAATTTATTCGGTCGGTGTTGGCGATGATTTTTATGGCGGCGTCGACAAAGGCGTTTTGACCAAGATCGCCGAAAGGACCGGCGGGCGTGCTTATTTCCCGCGTGACGAAGCCGAATTAAGGCAAGCATTCAAACAGATCCAGGAAGAGATGCGATCACAGTATTTGCTTGCGTACGAACCTGCAAACCGAACGCTTGATGGTACTTACCGGAAGATCGAGATCCAGCTGGCGAATGCAGAGCTTCAAAAGCAGAAAGTTAAGGTAACGCACCGGCAGGGGTACTTCGCTCGCAACGCTAACAAAAAATAGCCCGGGACCGCCGGCTTAGCTGGCCGCAAAACAAACAGGCAATTTACCCAGATTTAACAACTTCCTCGCAGACAGGCTGATTGACTTGCCAAATCCAGCCAGTTCCTCTAAATTTCCTTTAGCATTTCCGTCCACAATCCGCCTTCAGTTAAGGAACATTTATGTTTGCAAATATACGTGTCTTGTCGCTCCTGACGCTGCTGTTCACCCTCGGCACATTCGCTCAAGCCCAGGCGCCGGCCAGCAAAATAGACGATCCGTTAAAGCTGCTTCAGTATCGCCTGGTCGGCCCGTTTCGCGGAGGGCGCGTGACCGCAGTTGCCGGCGTGCCGTCTCAGCCGAATGTTTACTACTTCGGTGCGACCGGCGGCGGCGTATGGAAAACAACCGATGGCGGCATAAATTGGGAACCGATCACGGACAAGTACTTTGAAGACGGGCTCGGTCGGTGCAATTGATGTTTCCGTTTCGGACCCGAACGTGATCTATGTCGGCATGGGAGAATCGGCTGTTCGCGGCAATGTGTCGCACGGCGACGGCGTTTACAGATCGTCAGACGCGGGAAAAACGTGGAAACACATCGGATTGAGCGATTCGCGGCAGATCGGGCGAGTCCGCATTCACCCGAAAGATCCCGACGTCGCTTACGTCGCGGCAATGGGACATTTGTGGTCAGCCAACAAGGAACGCGGTGTTTTTCGCACTCGGGACGGCGGCAAGACGTGGCAAAACATTCTGTTTCGCAGCGATAAGGCCGGCGCGTTCGACATCGTGCTCGAACCCGGCAACCCGAACACGATCTACGCCGCATTCTGGCAGATACAGCGGACTCCATACAGTCTGATCTCGGGCGGCGAAGGTTCGTCCATTTACAAATCGAATGACGGCGGCGACACGTGGACTGACATTTCGAAGAACAAAGGTTTGCCTGCCGGCGTGCTCGGCAAGATCGGCATCAGCGTTTCGCCCGTAAATCCAAACCGTGTCTGGGCGATGATCGAGGCAAAGGAAGGCGGACTGTACCGCTCGGACGACGCTGGCGAAAACTGGCAGCGCGTTTCGGATAATGCGGGCATCCGCCAACGCCCGTGGTATTACACCCGCGTTTATGCCGACACGCAGAGCGTCGATACCGTCTATGTCCTGAACGTCGGCTTCCACAAATCGATCGACGGCGGCCGAAATTTTACAACGGTCGGCGTTCCGCATTGCTGACAATCATGACTTGTGGATCGCGCCCGACAATAACCAACGGATGATCAACTCGAATGACGGCGGCGCAAATGTGACGTTCGACGGCGGCCGAAACTGGACCGAACAGGATCAGGCGACCGCGCAGTTCTATCGCGTCGCGGTGGACAACGATTTTCCCTACAACATCTACGGCGCGCAGCAGGATAATTCAACCGTACGCATAGCGTCGCGAACGAATGAAGGGTCGATCACCGAGAGCGATTGGTACGACGTTGGCGGCGGCGAGTCGGGCTGGATCGCACCTCATCCGGAAAATTCACAGATCGTTTTTGCCGGAAGTTACGGCGGCTTTTTGACGCGCTACGATCACCGCACAAAACAGCAACGCAACGTCAATGTTTACCCCGACAACCCGATGGGCGGCGGTGCCGAGACGATGAAGTATCGCTTTCAGTGGAATTTCCCGATACTGTTTTCTCCGCACAAAACGGACGGCAAATGGCCGCTCTACGCTGGCGGCAATATTCTCTTCCGTTCGCTCGACGAGGGGCAGAGCTGGCAGGCGATCTCACCCGACCTGACGCGGAACGACAAATCGAAACAGGGCACGTCGGGCGGGCCGATCTCGCAGGACAACACCAGCGTCGAATACTATTCGACGATATTTACGGTCGCCGAATCGCCGGTCACTGCCGGCGTGATCTGGACCGGATCCGACGACGGACTTGTTCAAGTGACACGTGACGGCGGCAAGACGTGGACGAACGTCACGCCCCGCGACCTGCCCGAGGTCGCGCAGGTCAACTCGATCGAAGCCTCGCCGCACGACGCCGGAAGCGCGTATTTTGCAGCGACGTCTTACAAGTCCGACGATTACAAACCATACATTTACAAGACGAGCGATTACGGCAGCACGTGGAAGAAGGTTGTCGCGGGAATCGCAGACGACGCTTTTACACGAGTCGTTCGCGAGGACCCGAACCGAAAGGGTTTTCTCTATGCAGGCACTGAGACGGGGATGTATTACTCGACGAACGATGGCGAATCTTGGCAATCGCTAAGGCTAAATTTACCGGTCGTGCCGATAACCGATCTCGCCGTCCACAAACGCGACAAAGACCTGATCGTCGCAACGCAGGGGCGTTCGTTTTACGTTCTCGACAATTTGCCGGTCATTCATCAATCAGCCGATGCTTTGCGTGCGGGAGAAGCGTTTTTGTTCAAGCCCGAGGATGCCTATCGGCAAGCGGGCGGCGGCGGTTTCCCGGTTCCGCCGACAGCTACGGCAGGCGCAAATCCCCCGATCGGCGTCGTTACTCATTATTGGTTGAAGACGAAGCCAAAGGAAGTGACCCTTGAGTATCTGGACACAAGCGGCAAAGTGCTGAGAAAGTTTACCGGCAAACCGCCAGTCGAAGGCCAGGCCGGCACCGCCGACGGCTCCTGGAACCGATCCGAATCTATCGACCGACATCGGCCTAAACCGCTTTACCTGGAACTATCGCCTGCCGAATGCGACAACTTTGCCGGGATTGATCATGTGGGGTGGAAGTCTCGCCGGGCCGAAGGTCGCGCCTGGTAATTATCAGGTTCGGCTGTCCGTCGACGGGAAAGCAGTAGCTACGGAAGCTTTCGCGATCAAGGCCGATCCGCGCCTTTCAACGACGCAGGACGGCTTTCAGAAACAATTCGATTTTCTTTCAAAAACCAGTGAAAAATTGTCGGCGACGCATGCCGCGATTCTTGAGATCCGTGATGTCCGCAAGCAGCTTGAGGACCTTTCGTCGCGTTTGAAACCGGAACAAAAAGATCTCAAAGATTCAGCGGCCGCGATCGGGAAAAAACTAACTGCCGTCGAGGAAGAGCTAATACAGACCAAGATCAAATCCTCGCAGGACGCATTAAACTTCCCGATCAGGCTGAACAATAAGCTGGCTGCGCTGAACTCGCTGGTCGACGGTTCCGACGATGCTCCGACGGCGCAAAGCTATGATGTATACAACGATCTAACGAGCAAGATCGACGCACAGCTTGCGATCCTGGCTCGAATAAGAAGCGACGACATCGCAGCATTTAACAAAGCATATACCGAAAAGAGTCTGCCGGTGATAATGACGAAATCCCGGTAAAGGAGCCGGAGTATTTTCCGAAAATAGTTCTGTGGAAATGCCCTGTTTGTGGATTCTTAGCTTGCGTTAGGGTTGTTTAGCCACCACTGATTGCCCCATTTATCGATGAAGCCCGCGGCGCGGCCGTAACCGCGTTCGGCGGGTTCCTGGTTGCCGGTCGCTCCGTTGCCAAGACCTTTGGCATAAAATCCGTCAACATCCTTGACGACCAGATACATTCCGCATGGAAATGGCGGCCATTGTCCGCCAGTCCTGTATCCGATACATGATCGAGCCGTCGTCCATGTTTACGCGTAGCTTTTCCTCGGCGGCAAAAACGGTCTTGATAAACTCGATGAACCCATCCGCATCCTTGACCACAAGGTACGGCATTATCGGCAAATAATGATCGGGCAGCCATTTCAATTGTTCAGCTGCGCTCATACTTCCTCCTTTTCCATGAACATCCAACGATGTCCTTCTAAGTCTTCGACGCGGTATCGCTTTCCGGGCGGGCCGTCCTCTGGTTCGCTGAGAATGTTCGCACCATGCTGCTTCGCCCGAATAAAATGCTTTTCGACGTCGTCAACATAAACCATCACACCATCGATCACCCACGGAACGCTCGACCATCTTTTCGCGGCATCGCATGTTTCGCGGTGTCGATTGGGCGCTTCGTAATCGGGCGAAGGCATGGCGAGCATGATCAGGCCATCGCCCGTTTCCATCTCACCGTGGGCCAAAGTCCCGTCGTTCGCAAGCATTCTCGTAACCTCGTGAAATCCAAAGACCCTGGCCAGCCAATCCATCGCGGCCAGCCCATTCTCATAAGCGATCATCGGTACTACGCCCTGCATAAAATCCTCCTTATTTATTCGGTCACTGACGTTATCCACCAGACATTTCCGAATGGATCCGTTACGCCGCCGCTGCGGCCATAGTTTTGATCCGACATTTCCATTACTGTTGTCGCACCCGCTTCCAGTGCTCTCCGGTAGGCCTCGTCCGCATTCGGGACGTAAACGAACATGTTTCCGGTCGCCGGTTTCCATTCGTCGCGGCTGTTCGAGAACATGATCGTGCCGCCGCTGATCTGAGCTTCGCAGTGGCCGACGATACCGTCACGCATGCTTTCATGCGTCATCTCGGCGTTAAATACCGTTTTTATAAAATCGATAAATGCCGCAGCGTCCTCCATCATCAAATAAGGCATTACGGCCTGATGGCCCTTTGGAATATTCATATTTTGTCCCTCATCATCGCCTCAAATTCTTTATCAACAGGTGTGATGTGGCTTAGAACGCACAGCCACTTATCACCGCACTTTACGAAAACATCCGTGCTCCACTCGTCCGCATCAAACTGCTGGCCGCCAAAGTGCGCCGTGTTGACAACCCGGCAGGTCAGTACTGCGGTGTCGCTATAGACCCTGATCCGCGCGTCGCCCGACATCTCGAACGAACTGTGCGTAAGAGCACCGGATTCTACAAACGACAGAAAGCGCTGTTTGTCTGAAATTCCCCGCTCGGAAACTATCACCCACTCATCGGCCATAAAACTTCCGATGCGTTCGGCGTCGTTGGCGACCATCGCCGTTGCCCATTCCGCACCGAGTTCGATCAGTTCTTTCTTGATTGCGGCGTCTTGCTCATCCATCGTTTCATCCATAATCTATTTCCTCTCGATTCCTTCGACTAACGCCTTCACGTCAGTATGTAGATATCATAAGGAAGGCACCCGCGAGATAATTGGAAAAAAGCGACATCCGCGTCATGCCGCTCATATATTGCGTGCCCTCGGCTTCGTTCCAAAAATATTCCTTTGGCGAATAGCCCGAAAACTGGCGAAAGTCGTTTATGAAATGGGATTGGTCATAATAGCCACAGGCATAAGCTATTTCGGTGAGGTCACGCGCCCGGTCGAGTTTGTGTTCGGTTGCAGCCTGAAACCGAATGATCCGCGAGTAGAGTTTCGGGCTAAGACCGGCAAATTCCTTGAATCTACGCTCGAATTGCCGATTTGAAAGGCCGTATTCACCGGCGAGGTTTGAGACCGATACGTTCCCTTTCCGTTCCAGCACCGAACGAACCGCAAGATGCACCGGCGGCAGGTTGCTCCACGCCTCCAGCCGGCGTTCAAGGAAACAATTCATTATGGCAACGCGTTGCTCGTTTCCTCCGGCCGAGCATATTTGCTCTTCCAACCGAGAGCCTTCCCGGCCCAATGCAGAATAGAGATCGGGGGAAATGTTTGTCAGCTCGTGAGCGGCAATGCCAAACAACTTAGGGATGGCGAACGGGTAAAGGTAGGCGCCGAAAATTCCAAAGCTCTACGTGGTGACGAAACGGCGAAACCTGGTTGATTGCGCTTGAATGCTCGAAATCGGCGAGGGTTCGATCCGCTCTCCCGGTCCGATCTCGTCAAAGGCTGTTCTGTAATGAAAGACGATCTCGACACAGCCGTCCGCCATTGAGCGATGGACAAACTCCTCGCCCGGCTCGACGTCGGCTTCGAGCGCCCAATAGAACCGTACATGCGGGGCAAGCCGCAATGTGGGCGAAAACGTCTGGTAAAGCATCGACCGCTAATCCTTCCAGCCCCAAGGAGCGGGCGGCGCTTTTATCTCTGCCTTGAGATCGAATTTGACACTGAAAAGCCGATCGGAGCCCATTCGCCGCAGATTGTAGGAAAATTGGTCGCCCGGCAACAGCTCGATCCACCAAACATTCGGTGCGGCCGTGGGGATGATCTTAACGGTCGGTTGGTCGGCGGGAAAGACCTGCCTCGTCGGCAATCCGTCGCTGGTCGTCCAGCCGCCATACATCGTCTGAGCGTCCGGTTTTCCATCTTCGTGCCGGTGATCATGCCGAAGGTCGATCCGATCCCCTTTCGCGTGATCACCCATGTGCGGGAGCGGTCGTCCCCGACCATGAACGGAATTCGGACCTGGTCTTTCTTGCACGAACGGACGTGCATGACCATCGCTTTATTCTTAAAACGCTCGTCGCCGGTCGTATCGGCCACAACAGTTCCGGCGTAGGCCTTTCCGCAAAGCTTCTCAAGCTCCTTCCAGAAGGTCTCGACCGGTTTCGGCGTTTGGGCTGCGCCGAATCCGGCGAGAAGCAGCGCCAAAAAGGGAACAAATTTCGACGATCTTAATTTCATATTTTTTGTTTCGGATAGCGCCCTTTTCTAAAAGTCGATAAGTTCCAGTTTTTCCGCTTTACCATTCTTGATGCGTATAAGCCAGATCACGGTGTACTCGGAATCGTCCAGGTTCTTAAAAAGCTCCTTTTTTGCAATAAGGTTTGCGAGTACGGGAATCGTGTTGCTGTGGCCGACAACGACAAACCGCTTTATCTTGCTCTGCATGATCTCGGTTATAAGATCGGCGTGCTTGCGCGGATCATAAGTCTTTATTTCAAGCTTGCGATGCTTTGCCAACGGTTCCACCGTCGAACGCGTACGCTTGAACGCTGTCGAATAGATCGCGCCCGGCTTGTATCGCTTGGTTCTTTCGAGGAATCGCTGGGCACGCTGATTTCCAATATCAGAGAGCACCGGGTCCGTCTTGTCCGCCGTTGCTGAAACGTCTTTTTCGGCGTGGCGAACCAGGATTATGGTCTTCGTGGTTTGTGCTTCGATGTCGCAGATCCCTACGAACGCAAACACAATTGTAGAGAGAATTAGAGGGATTGAAATTTTCATAATTTACGAGAGCCGCTAAAGGCTAACTTGCGTTGATCAGTTGCTGTACCGTTACCATATCCATTTCTAAGGGCACATTTTTCGACCGAAATTCGTTAAAGACGCGCCCGGCGTCCTCGAATTTTTCCTGGTGCAAAAACCACATCACCTCGGCTGCCGCAATATTCGGCAGCTTGTCCTTAGAAACGAGACTTCGGGAATATTCGAAGGCGGCGGAAACGTCTTCGTTAGCAAATGTGTCATACGAGAAGGGGCCCGCAGCCGTTTCTTTCGCAATGGCTTTTGTGCATCTAAATACGACGCTCTGAGACCGCGGCACTTCGTACTCAAACTCAAAATGATCGCGAAACTTCCACTGTAAGAGGTGTATCCACGGTGTAAAATAATGAGCGAAATCCTGATGGAATACCAGGCTCCGTCCGGGCAGCAGCGACGGGTAAAAATCCCTGACGATCGCGTTGGCAAGGTCCCAGCCCTTCATAGCATCGACCAGCAAAAACTCGATCTGTCCGCCACCCCAGCCTATCTCTTTAAGGTCCCCGCTGCGAACCTCGACGTGCTTCGACCGATAACCGATTCGCTTTAGATATTCCTCGACAAAACTGTCGCCTTCGGCAAACTTACCGGAAAGCTCCGTGCCGGCCGACGCTCGAGTTCATCCAATCAAACCAGATAAATAGGTCATATGCAAAGACTTTTCGACTGGTTTCGGAGAATCGCGGGTTCTTCAACAGCCCATCGACAAGCGGGATGGTCGTTGAGCCAAGCCAGCAGCCCAGATCGACGATTTCACCATGTCCCTGATACAGCTCCTCACCATATTTCCCGAGATACTCCTGCTCAGTAAGCGATGTCATCCCGACCAGTTCGTTGCGGAAAGCCCGTTTTAACCGCACATAAGTGCTGTGAAGAAGCCTATTCGCGCGTAATCGCTCTCTTACCTTCCGCAGCATCCCCTTTTCCTCGACCATCCCGCTATTAGTGATTTCCATCGGAAAGACAACAGCAAAAATATAGTAAACTTTCAAACGCAGATGAACGCAAACGTAAAAAACAAAGTCTTGGGCAGCTCTCGCTCGGCTGCTGTCGGAAAACAGCTCGGATATCGTCGCCGCAAATAAGGCTGACGTCTCCGCATGCCCGCCGGACGATCTTGTTATTCTTGACCGCCTGAAGGTTGACGCGAAGAAAGTGGACAGCATGATCGCTTCGGTCGAGAGTGTTATCGCCGCTCCCGATCCGGTCGGAAAGATTGTTTCGTCGCACATTCGCGAAGACGGATTGCGAATCGAGAATCGCACCGTCCCCTTCGGCACCGTCCTGATCATTTACGAAGCCCGCCCCGATGTCTCGATCGAAGCGGCAATTATCGCTCTCAAAGCGGGAAATCGAATTTTGCTGAAGGGCGGAAAAGAAGCTCGGAACACAAATCTATTTCTTGCGGATTTGTGGCGGCGGGCTCTTACCGAAAACGGAGCAGATCCGGATTTTGTCCGATATCTGGACATCTCGCGTGAAGAAACGCAGGCTCTGATCTCCGGCGCAACGGAAAACTTCGACCTCGTCATTCCACGCGGCGGCGAGGCATTGATCGATTTCGTATTGAATCATTCTAAAGCTCCAGTGATCGTCAGCGGGCGGGGCAACAATTTTCTTTATATCGACGAGGAGGCCGACTTTGAGATGGCTTTGAAGATTGCACTCGACGGCAAAACGCGTTTGAGCGTCTGTAACGCGCTCGATAAAATATTGATCCACCGCGATTGGCCCGATCTTGCATCGCGCGTCCGGAAACTGGCCGGCGACCTTCGCGACATCGGCATTGAGGTTTTTGGCGATGAGGCAGTCTGCTCGATCGACGGCTCGATCCGCCAGGTTGACGAGGAGACGATTTGGTATGAAGAGTTTTTGGCGGCAAAGATCGTTATCGGAATTGTCGATAGTGCTGCCGATGCGGTTGCGAAAATAAATAAATATTCCGGCGGCCATTCAGCTTCTATCATTACTGCCAATGCGCGAAACTGCCGAGACGTTTTTGCAGGAAGTGGACTGTGCAGCCGTATATCACAATGCTTCCGTGCGGTTTACTGACGGCGGCGAATTCGGCCTCGGTGCCGAGATCGCGATCTCGACGCAAAAGCTCCATTTTCGCGGCCCGCTCGGAGCGGAACATCTTTTGACAAATAAATGGTTCGTCTTCGGCGACGGGCAGGTAAGAAATTAGTCTTACCGCAGAGACCGCGGAGACGCTGAGGAGAAATTTAACAGGATGTAACAGGGTGAATCAGGATTTGTTCAATTTGATTTCGAGCCGGGCTAAAAGATATCGAATCAATCCTGAATACCCTGTTCATCCTGTTAAATTACTCCTCTGCGTCTCGGCGGTTAGACAATTGATGAAAAAGAAACTCGTTCTAAAGATAGGCACTTCGACGCTGACAAACGGCACACGATTGATCTCGCGCGGAAAGATCGAGGACATTGGGCGGCAAATTCTTGCCCTACGTGATGAATACGACATTATTCTCGTTTCATCCGGAGCCATCGCCGCTGCAAAGCAGTACATCAACATCAAGGACGCCGGAAAGCCGGTCGAATCGAAACAGGCAATGGCGGCGATCGGCCAGCCGCTCTTGATGCGGATCTACAACGAGGTATTCAGCGATTTCGGTATCCAGACCGCCCAGTGCCTGATGACCTACCGCGATTTCGAGAATGAAACCTCGCGCCAGAACACGCTCAACACGATCATACGAACTGATCAAATACTCTTACGTCCCGATCATCAATGAAAACGACACAACCGCCGTCGAGGAAATACTGCTTGGCGACAACGACAATCTTTCCGCCCACGTCGCCGTCCTGATAAACGCCGACCTGCTCGTCCTGGTCAGCGACATCGACGGCTTATTTGACAAGAATCCGCATATCCACGCAGACGCGAATCTCATCCCCGAAATAAAGAATATCGAGGAAGCACGGGGGCTGGTAGAAGAACGCGACTCCGGCCTCGGCACCGGCGGCATGAACTCAAAACTCGAAGCCGCGATGCTCTGCCAAAAAGAAAACATCGAAACCTGGATCGTCGGTGGCGGGCAGAATAATTTTCTGATCGATGCGTTTGCGAGGAAGATCCGATTCTCGAAGTTTCGGGCGGGATAGGAGATGAACGAAAGAACCTCTCAAAAGCGAAGTTGGCTTTTCATCGCAGGAACAGTTCTGGTGGTCTTTTGGTCTGCGGTTATTGGATTCTTTCATATTGGCGTCTTGTATCTTTTGGGACTACCAATATTGGGTTTGATTGTTGGAATTATTTTGGTTTGGTTCGCAAAAGAGAATATTAGTAAGAAACTTCTCGTAACGACTATCCCGATTCCGTTAATTATTGCGATCTTCTTTCTCTCATTTTACTTAAACAAAGCCGAATCCGAAACATTTCTAATTCCGACCGATTATCGAGGGGAAATTGTGATTTTTTACGACGAAGCTTGCGGGCAAGATCCTGTGATCGAACGAGGAAGAAGAATTTATCAGTTCTCAAAAGAGGGGGTTTTGATAACTAAATTCAAAGAAAATCGTGGCTACCTGGATCAAAAATTCTACGTCGTCGACGAAAATGAAAACCGTACTGAAATCCCGCAATTTGTACGGCAGAATTTCGATACGGAGAAGAAAGAATGGGGCGATTACCAATCAACACCCGTCGAAGAATTCACGAAAGAAACTATCGGAGCCTTTCATTCCTATGGGACCGAAACTTACTTTTTCTCTCCGAAATCCATTAGCTTTAGCATTTCTGATTATCGGTATTTCGACAGGGATTCAGAAGATATTTCGCTTGAGCGAAAGCAGTTTACCGAATCCGCTGTGAAATTGTTGAAAGAATGTCGCGGAACCAAATGAAAGACCAATACAAATGCGACCGCCGAGTCCATTTCGAATCCTGTGCAGTCGTCATACTTGCATCTCAAGTTGGAATCGTAACGCTTCTAAAATCTGATCTTGCAAGTCCGTATCCTCGACTTTTCCAAATTTTTTCGTTAAACGCCTTTTGTCTAGGGTGCGAATTTGATAACACAAAACAATGGATTCGGACGTCAAACCGGCGGTGTTCGTTGGAACTAAAGCTTCGTTCGGATAAATTCGCCGATTTGCCTTCCGCGAGGTAATCGGAAGGATATTAATTACTGGGAGGATTTGATTCAGCTCCGTTGAACTCAGAACCAAAACCGGCCGAATTCTTCCTTGCTCCGAGCCCACGACCGGATCGAGATTCGCCCGCCGAATTTCCCAACGCTCGATTGTCATCATTCAACATCAGTGTGTTTGAAATCTTCGGCGACTTCCTCCAAATCAGCTAGAAAAAAATCGTCTTGCATTGCTGTTCGCATTGCATTCAGACGTTCATCCGCGTCGATGATCTTTTTCAGATAGACCTCGACTGGCACGCCGTTCTCTGAAGCATCATTAATGATCTGTTTTGCCAGACCAGGATTTAATTCGGTCGTCGTCTGCATAAGCGTTCTCCGTCCTAATTGTAGCATAAGCTAAACAAACATCTTCCCCGGATTCAGAATGCCGTTCGGGTCAAATACTCTCTTGATGCCTTTCATTATTTCAAGCGTCGGCTGGTCGATCGCGTAATGCATGTATTGGGATTTGACGTAGCCGATGCCGTGTTCGCCGGAGATGGTGCCGCCGAGTTCGACGGAGAGTTGGAAGGTTTCGGAGACACATTCGCGGGCACGGGCGATGGCCGCGGGGTCGTCGCGGTCGACGACGAAGTTAACGTGAATGTTGCCGTCGCCGGCGTGGCCGAAGTTGGCGACGAAGGTGTCGTGCTTTTTGCCGATCTGTTCGATGCGTGCGACGAGTTCGGGAACTTTTGAACGCGGCACGACAACGTCTTCGTTGATCTTTAACGTGCCGTATTTCATCAGCGAAGGCGAGATCGCACGCCGCACGTCCCAGAGCTTGTCTTCCTCTTCTTTCGTCTTCGCCCGTAGGATGTCAAAGCCGCCGTTTTCAGCGATTATCCGCTCGATCATCACAGCATTCCGTTCTACTTCTTCGCGCGAGCCATCAACCGCGACAAGCAAAATTGCGTCCGCTTCTTTCGACAGACCGAATGCAAAATTCTCTTCCACGGCGGCAACGCAAAACTTGTCGATCACCTCCATCGCCATCGGCAGCAAGCCTTCAGGCGTGAACTTGGTCAGCACCTTACAGGCCGCTTCCATCGAATGGAAATTCGCCCGAACGGTCGAAGTAGCTTCGGGCATCGGCAGCAGCTTCAAAGTCGCTTCGGTAATTATGCCGAGCATTCCTTCGCTGCCGCACATCAGGCCGGTCAGGTCGAAGCCGACGACGTTTTTCACGGTCTTCCCCCCGGTCCGAATGATCTCGCCGGTCGCTGTTACAACTTCGAGGCCCAGGACATGATGCTTTGTCACGCCGTACTTCGGCGTACGCATTCCGCCCGCGTTCTCGGCAATGTTGCCGCCGATGAACGAATCCTTGTACGAGGCGGGATCGGGCGCGAACATCAGACCCTGAGCACCGACGGCCTGTTGAACCTCGAATGTGGTCAGCCCCGGTTGGCACACAACATAAAGATCGTCTGCACTGATCTCAACGATCCTCTTCATCCGGTCGGTGCCGATCACAATGCCGCCATCGACCGGCACCGCTCCGCCCGTATAGCCAACGCCGCCGCCGCGTGCCGTGACCGGGAAAGATCTCCGCGTTTGCGAGCTTGAGTATCGCGACCATCTCACTCGTACTCTCAGGAAATACGACAGCCTCAGGCGGGAATTTTTCTTTTACAGCGTCCGCACCATATGGTTCGACCCGTTCCGGATCGATCACGACATTCTCCACGCCGACGATCGCACGCAATTTGGACAATACCTCCGGCTTCGACGCATTGGTGATCGCCCGGCCCTTCGAATTGAAGTGAATAGATTTGAACATAGCCCGTTTGCCTTCAATCCTACCAAAAAATACCAAAATGACGATATATCTGCTAAACTCTCACAAATTCCTCAATTTCGACTTGAAAAGGGTGTTCCAACCCCTAACAGCAAGAATACAAATATGAAACTGCCAAAGATCTCTTTGACCTGGAAGATTATGATCGGCCTCGTGCTGGGAATTTTTTTCGGCTGGCTGATCCGCGAGATAGACCTAAGATCGGCCGATCATCATGTTTTAGGAATCGAAACCCAGACGCTGCTTTCCTTCATTAGGTCGCTGTCGACGCTGTTTTTGAACCTGATCAAATCGATCATTGCCCCGCTGATCTTCGCGACGCTGGTCGTCGGTATATCAGGCACGGGCGATATCAAACAAGTCGGGCGGATAGGTGCAAAATCGTTGCTTTATTTTGAGGTTGTAACGACGCTGGCGTTGATCATCGGACTTGCGGCGGTGAATATTACCCGTCCCGGAGACGGCGTGTCGCTCGCGGGGATCGCAAAGGGCGACGACAAGGCTGTCTTAGCACAGCGTGCCCAGGCGTTTTCGAAAGAAGCGGAGGAAGCCGCCAAGAAAGCCACCGAGCTGCGAACCCAAACCGCAACAAACCCAAATGCTCAAGCTGAGGCCGAGCAGCAGTCCGCTTTGGCCGCGCAGAAGGCCGCAGCCGCGGCCGATGCGGCGGCAAAAGGCCTGACCGCTCCGGAGCCGGCCGCTAAGCCGCAGTCGTTTGGCGATATCATCGCCCATCTATCACCAACCTCTATTATCAAGGCGATGGCCGAGGGCGACGTTCTGCAGATCGTCGTGTTCTCGGTTTTGTTTGCGCTTGCGGTTACCGCGATCGGAAAGAAAGCAAAGGCAGTTGTCGATTGGTGCCAATCGCTCGCCGATATCATGTTTCGCTTTACGGAATATGTGATGAAGTTTGCGCCCGTTGGCGTAGGAGCGGCGATGGCGTATACCATCGCGCATAATGAACAAGGGCTCGGGGTATTGAAAAATCTGGGTGCACTGGTGTTAACGCTCTACGGAGCACTTATTTTCTTTGCGCTCGTCGTACTTCTGCCGATCGCTTTGATATTCCGTGTACCGTTGCGAGACTTCTTCAATGCAGTTAAGACACCAGCATCAATTGCGTTCGCTACAACATCCAGCGAATCGGCCCTGCCGAAAGCGATGGAAAATCTTGCCCGTTTGGGTGTGCCAAGGCGAATAGTCGGCTTTGTGCTGCCGACTGGTTATAGCTTTAATCTGGACGGCACAACCCTCTATCTCGCACTGGCCTCAATATTTGTGGCGCAGGCGGCGGGCGTCGAGCTTTCATGGACACAGCAGATCATTATGCTCGCCACGCTGATGCTGACGTCCAAAGGTGTTGCCGGGGTTCCGCGTGCATCGCTGGTCATCCTTCTAGGCACACTCGCCTCGTTTGCACTTCCGGTTGAGGGCGTGATCCTGATCCTCGGCGTAGATGAGCTGATGGACATGGCTCGTACGGCGATCAACGTCGTCGGAAATTGTCTCGCAACCGTAGTGATCGCGAAATGGGAAGGTGCCTTCCGAAACGACGAATGGCGAAAGGAAGAGGCTGAACTTGAAGAGGTTACCGGTCTTGGACCGATAGTTGGAGCGGAGGCTTGAGGTTGACGGAATATGTTCCCGATCGGTGATGACAACTCAGATAGAACGATCACCCCGATCGTTAATTATGCTTTCATTGGCATAAACATCCTGGTCTTTTTGCTGCTTCAGCAGATCGGATCAGAACGATGCGTTCTCCTACGCATTTTCGCTCGTTCCGAAAGAGATAACGACCGGCGTTGATATCACCGGTATTCAGGTAGTACGCGATTCACTTGGAAACACCGGCGAGGTTCAGCACTACGCAACGCCTCTGCCCGTGTATTTCAATTTTCTCAGCTCGATGTTCATGCACGGCGACATCATGCATATATTCGGCAATATGTTGTTTTTGTGGATATTCGGCGACAATCTTGAAAATCTGCTGGGCCACGTTCGTTATGCGGCATTCTATGTCGTATGCGGAATTGCAGCTGCATTGGCTCAGATAGTTATGGATACTGATTCCATCATCCCGATGCTCGGAGCGTCGGGTGCGATCTCAGGCGTCCTGGGCGGATATATATTGTTGTTTCCGCAGCGACAGGTGCGGGCGATTATCTTTAATTTTTTGACTACCGTTCCGGCATTTGTCGCCATCGGTATCTGGATCGGTTATCAGCTTATTATCGGCTATCTGACTCCGGCGGGAACCGGAGGCGTCGCCTATGCCGCACATATCGGCGGATTTATCGCCGGTGTCGCTCTGATCAAGGTTTTTGCTCTGGGTCGCCGTGTCTGATCCTAGGGATCAAGATCGAGCCGCCCGTATTTGAGGACCGCGTTGCGGCGTTTGCGCTCGCGGTTCCACTGAAACAACGGCTGCGGCACTGCCAGCCTGGCGATCGTTCCAATTGTGTCTGCTGCAGAGCGCGACCCTCCTCGATTCTCCAGAAATAGCGTCCACGCCTCCTTTTTGAAGCCGCCACGTACATAATCCGACACGCATTTGAATTTGAGTTCGCGCTGAATTCGCTCAAGGTCGTTAGGTTCAATGCCCAATCGTGAAGCCGTCCGTTCCTGTGCCGCCAGATGCTCACCCAACATAGCCGGAAAATTATCGCTTGTATTCAGCCCGTGCCGCCGCCAGGCACAGAGGAGTTTTTCGTTGCGGGCAAACTCCCCTTCGGCGCACAGATTAAGATACAGTTCGTAGTCTTCGAGTTTTGCTCCCTCATTCCAACCGATCTTCTCAACCGCCGAACGCCGATAAACGACGCCCGGACTCGAAAAGATCTCGCCGCGAAGCAGACACGGCAGCATATTTCCGTCTGCAAATGCTGTCCAATTATCCGAACGATCGACGATCATATCATCTTCATCGATGACAAATGAGTGGCAGAATGCGAGCACGGCCAACTTGCGGAATTCCAACAAGCTCACCTGT
The DNA here is from genome assembly GCA_963732475.1 of Blastocatellia bacterium. GTDB lineage: Bacteria > Acidobacteriota > Blastocatellia > Pyrinomonadales > Pyrinomonadaceae > OLB17. Next base: position 104,947 of record CAVSZR010000006.1, read on the forward strand.
TCGGCGAGAAATGTCGGCAGCCACAGGTCGTCGGAGCCTAGATAAGCAAAGAACTCGCCATACGTTTTGGACAATCCTTCGTTTAATGTCGCACAAAGCCCGCGATTTGCCCGCGGAATAAGTTCCGATTCGAACGGACAATCCTTTAAGACTTTTTCGATGATTTCCGCGGATCCGTCCGTTGAACCGTCGTCGATGACGAGCAATTTCTTTATTACCTTCGTCTGCGCGAAAATGGAACGCAGCGTGCGTTCGACAAACCGTGCGTGATTGTACGAGGGGACAATAACCGATATTTCGGACATCGCTGCTAGTTTACGGTTTCAGCTTTCAACTTCAAAACTCGATATTTCCGATGCGCGTATTGCACTTTTTAGACTCGTTAAGCCGTGGCGGTGCCGAAATGCAGGCTTTGGACGTCTGTCGAAACGCAAAAGACTTCGGCATTGACGTTACATTCGCTTCGGCCGGCGGGGGGGCGTTGGAGGACGATTTTCGCGAGTCGGGGGTTGAATTCGTCCGTTTTCAGCGAAAATTCCCGGTCGATATCTATCTCGCGTCACAGATCCGGAAAGTAATTAAAGAGCGGCAGATCGAGATAGTCCACGGATATCAGGCCGTCGATGGCGTACATCTTTATCTCGCCAGCCGCGGGCTAAAAGGCGTCAAACGCGTGTTGAGTTTCCAGGGATTTATTGCCGATAAACGAAACCGGCTCGCATCAAAGTTTCTGATCCCGAGAATGGACGCGAACATCTCTGTCAGTCATGGGCTAACAAAGTTGGCTGGCTGAGAAAGATAAGCTCGACACTTCAAAGAATTTTTCCGTAATTTACAATGGAGCAGACCCAAAACGCCTTGTTCCGTCCGGGAGATCTCTGAAAGCGGAACTTGGCCTCGACAAAGATTCGCTATTACTTGGCATGGTCGGCAACTTCTACCGCGACCCGCGCAAGGACCAGTTCACTTTATGCAAGGCCCTGCCACAAGTGTTTGCTGAGTTTCCCAACGCTAATTGTGTCTTTGCTGGCGGCATCGAAAACGGTGCCGAGGACAAAATGGCGGACTGTCTGAATTTTTGCATTGAGAACAAGATCATCGAAAAAGTCCACTTTCTTGGTGCCCGGAGCGATGTTCCCGATATCCTTTCTGAACTCGATATTTTCGTGTTTTCATCTCTTCACGAAGGCCTGCCGGTTGCCATCTCGGAAGCTATGCTCGCGGGCGTTCCGTTGATCGTTTCCGACATCGAACCGCTGCTTGAGGCAACCGCGAATGGAGCTTACGGCGAAGTTTTTCCTGTCAAGAATGCGGAGGCCCTCAGCGAGAAAATTCTTAAGCTGCTGCGCGATGACAGATCTGCGCAAAAGTTTGGCGGAAAAAGCACTTCATTACGCCCGCGAAAATTTCAGCATCGAGGCCCATCTTCGTGAACTGAAAAAATTGTATCAATCGCTATTTGGACCGTTAGCTACAAAACCTTACCCAGAAGCAATCGAGCTAAGAAAGCCCTGTCGTCGAACTGAGACATCTGGCCTTGTCGGACGATCACCATATCGAGTGAAGGAATAACGTAAAGCCTTTGCTTACCGGCACCTGCGGCCATGTAAAGGTCCTTGACGCCTTCCGCGATACCGTTGTTGCTGATCTCGTCGATCTCTCGGCCGCCGCTCATCGGGCGTCCCGCCGGATCGGTTCCTGTGTTGTTAAGCCAAAACGTGATCCCATACGCAGGATTCGTTTTCGAGCCGATAACCAGTTCATCAAGAAGCTTTTTTCTTACGATCTGTTTCCCGTTCCATTTCCCGCCATTTTTAAGAAAGATACCGAATTTCGCCCACTCTCGTGCCGTAAGACTTGCACCCTGCGGCAACAACGGCTGGCCTTCAACCGTTCGCCAAAACGCGACGTTCAAATCGATCGGTTTCAGGATGCGGCGTTTCAAATAATCCATTACGCCTTCATTTTTGGATTTGAGCTTGCGAGTCATAAGTTCGCCAAACACCTGAAACGGCACCGGGCCATACTCGAACCGTAATCCTGATCGTATTTTGTCGAAAAATCCTTTGCCTCGGTATATGTAGGTACACGCCCGATCTGTCCGGCATCGATCCCGCTGGTCAATGACAAGAGTTGGCGGATCGTGATCCTCGCCTTTCGTGGATCACTTTTCCATTCGGTTATCGTATCCGAGACCTTTTCGTCGAACGATGTGACTAGGCCGTCTTCGATCGCGGCGGCGAGCATCACGCCCGAAAACGATTTTGTGCCGCTCGCCAGCATCCACGGCTTATCGGCCGAATGTCCGTTCTGATATTCCTCAAAGACAACCTTATCGCCTTTCATTATCAGCACGGACAAGCCCCTGAATTCCCGGGAATATTCGGCGGCAAGTTTGTATCGGTCGGCTTCGGTTATCGCCGGTTTGCTTTGAGCGTCGGCACGACAACCAAAGCCAACCAGCGTTGTGGCAATCATCGCTATAAATACTGCATTCTTCATAAAAACTTAGAAAAAAATGGCCCGTGGCCAGACCTTCGTCCGGCCACAGGCCCCAAATGAAGAGAGAAAAAGTTATTGCCGCTGAAACTCTGGCGTTCCCAAAACGAGGCTGACAACCTTGAAGACCTCGGGGTTGCCGCTTGGTGCAAGCAGCCTCGCTTGCCGGTTCCCTGCTCCCTGTTGGCCCGGCCTCATGTTCGTGACAGCCATTTCAGGATCAACAGGCTCGTTCGGTGCTTTCACTGCAGGCAGCGGCTGTTCGACCTGCTTCATAAGCGTCGCTCGTGAACTCGCCGATATATCGTTGTCCAGGACCCCGGCGATCGTTTTTTCCAGTATTCCTGCCCTTTCTTTTGCCTCAAAACGCTTTAGATCGACCCGCGTTCCCGGAATTTGATTGCTTGCCAACGCGACGGCGAAGTTAAGCCGTTCAAGCAAAGCACCCGTGTTGACCCAGTCTTCCGCCGTGTCGGGATACCCAGTCGGGGCCTGGTATCCGTAAGGCACTTCACCAAGCTTATTGAGCATCGCGAGAACGGCGGGACTTGAATTCGTCTCCGCGCCGATAGTCCTTATCGCCGAAACCGCAAGTTCGAACGGAGTCTTGATCTTTGCCCGGTAGTTGTCCGGAGAGTAAAACTCTTTATCTGTGAACAAAGCCCTCAACGTTGATTTGATATCTCCGTTCGACTTGCTGAACACTGCTGCAACTCGGCCAACAAGGGCTTCGCTGGGATTGTCATTGACAAATTTGACGGCAAGTTTACGTGCGATGAACTTAGCAGTCGCCGGATGCTTAACAAGGATGTCGATCACCTTCAATCCGTCTTTCAGCCCGCCTTCATCCACCTTTTGGCCAAGTATCGTTTTGGCATCTTTGTCGTGCCATCTTTCGTTGAAATAAAACTCGCCGCTTTCAATGTCATCGGGAACGCCCGCCTGTCGCTGTATCCTGGCCAGACGCTGCTCTTCGTTGCCCTGGATCATACTCGCGGCCGCACGGCGATAACCACGCGGATCGGCGATCGTCCAACCGGTAAACGCCCTGGCAACTTCGACAATGTCCTTTTGCGTATAGCCCGAATCGACCCCCATCGTGTGAAGTTCCATCAATTCGCGGGCATAATTTTCGTTCAGGCCGCGGCGTGCACGCTGTTGGTTTTGCTGGGGATTCTGGGCTTGCTTGATCCGCTCGTCGAGTTGGGCGTCGGTCAATCCCTGATTCGCTTTGATCCGCTCACGGACTTGCGGCGGCAGGTTGCCGTTACGAAGTTGCTGCTGCAGCCTTCCAATCGCTGGGTTGGCCGGCTGAGCGTTCGGCGCGACTGACTCGAAATTATCGAGAAAGAAAAGCATCGCAGGATGCTGCGCCGTGCCGACTAAAAGGTCGCGGAAATTTCCTAGTGCATTTTTCCGCAGAACATCGCGTTCATAGCTCGGTATGTACCAACGAACGGCCGCCTTGCCGGCAAAAACGTTGAAATGGTTCTGCCAGAAATCAACCATCACCTCCTGAAGCTGCCGCTCGGAATACACCGCCCGCAAAACCCGGTTCGAGGTTATCTGCGGGAGAAGCTGATTCGCGGGGCGCAGATCATACTTCAAGTAGTACTCGCGCAACTTCTGCTGGCGTTCCTGGCGCTGTTTGTCCGTCATTTCCTCAGGATTCTGATTCGCCCCGTCGCCCTCCAAAGCTCGGATCAATGCACCGGGATTCGGGTACTTTGCGAAAACCTCGGCCGTGGTCATTTTGAAAACCTCGAGATTCCCGACTTTTTTCTCCGCGGCCGAATCGTCGACAGCACTGGCATTGAGCTGCTGCTCAATATATTTTTGCGGGCCCATTGACTTTACCTTCGCCACGTCACCCGGACGGGCGCCGAAACCGAGCCGGTTTAGCAAATGGATCGCTTTTTGATCATCCGTTAACGACTTCTTTTCGTTTTTCGAGGCGGCCCCCGCGGCAAACGCCGGAACGAGCATCGAAAAGATCAAAAATACCGCAGAAGATCGTAATTCCTAACTCAGAAAAATGTTGCATGATAAATACCTCGAAAAAAATCATTTACGGACCAGAGATCGCCGCTTTCACTTGCTTAGACGCAAACCAAAAGCGGTTAGGCGAAAAAATGTGGCTTACGCTGCCTTTCGTCCACGATACAACCCCTGGGCGAGGTGTACAACTAAGCAACAAATGTGGCCCCCGAAACATCTAACTTTCGTATTTTTGCGGATATTGCGTTAAAATTGCATAGTACAAAGGTCGGACACAAATCATGAAGCATTCCAGATACTCAAGTTTGATCGCCCTCATAGCTGGCTTGATCCTCGCAATTTCGGCCGCCGCTCAAGGTGAGACATTTAGCAGTCCGGATGTTGACTATAGTTTTGATCTTCCTGATGCAAAATGGAAATTGACGGTAAAACCGTCCGCGACTACTCCGAATGTGGAATATGTATATGTTGAGCGAAACGAAGGACACCTCGCGGTCCGTCAATTTAAGTGTTCCGAACAAAGCAATTATGGCCGACGTGATCCGGGACGAAGAGTCAAAGATAATGTTCTCGCTGCAGGGTTATGTTGCCGGAAAAGAGGAGCAGTTCGGCGGTTTTCTAAACGGAACCGTTTTTAACTTCGAGTTTTTTCGTGCAGGACGGCCGATGGCCGGCCGCTTCTATTTCCTAAGGGCTGGCGAGAATTCGATATATGTCCTTCGATTTATTGGTTATCGCGACAAACTTCGCTCCATTCGGAATCAAACCGATTCGATAGCCCGGACGTTTACTGTAAAGAAGCGATGATACGGTTCTTTGCTCCAAGCGGCAGAATATAACCTTTGCGGTTGCCACATTCGATCAAGGCGTCATTCAAAGATGACGCTTTTTTCATTCTCATTCGCCTAACTTCATCGGTATCAAGCGTAGTAACGATCATTACATTGAAGCTCTCGGCCTTCTTTAACAAGCTCCACGCCGTTTGGCCGTTTACCTGATAGCTTTGGCATAGTTTTTCCGCTAGTGATTCGCTAGATCCATCCTCGAACCAGTTCAAAAAATCGGTCCGTCCTATTCCATCCTGACATTCCGCGAGAAGAATGATGGTGCCTCCGTCTCCACACGCATGCGAGGCAGCTTCCAATGCCTTGTGCGCCTGTATCAAGTTGATGTCGTGCGGAAAACCGCCGCAGCTTACGATCACCACTTCCCGCCGGCCGTTGATTTCGATACTGTTATCCGCGGCATACGCCTCGCATGCTGCTCTATGGGAGGCTATCCAGTCACCGCAGAATAGATCGATCGCTTCGCCTGCCTCGTTGACCATGGTAGAAATACAGAACGCGGGGTTAACCGTCGCGACAGCTTCCATAAATGCTTCGTGAACAGCATTTCCGTCAAGCGATCCAGTGTCAACTCCGTCTCGACGCGATCCCGTTTCGCAATCGAATGCCAATTTATGTGTTTGCGAGATAGTCTTTGACGAAGCAAGGCCGGGACAGACCAATTTTCTTCCTCCCGTAAAACCTGCAAAATAGTGAAATGAAACTCCGCCGACGAGGATCACATGATCGTGTTCCAGCAGCGCTCGGTTCAATTCCACGGGAATTCCACCTGAGGTTTCGCCAAGCCGCGACGATTTGAGTGATATCGCGAGGCCCGTGGCCCAGCGTCTTTATTCGCTGTGCGATGAATGGGGTAAGGATGGATATTTTTTCAGCTGACTAACGGGACGATGAATGCCGGTCGCAAATATAATACTGATCTCAAACGGGGCGGTACCATTCGCGATAAGGCGGCGGACGAGAACGTTTACGATCTGTCCGCAAGCCGTTTGACGTGTCGCGTCCGGGAACGACGATCAATATCGTCTCGCCCGGATTCACAATGTCTTCGATCGTCTTTGAACCGATCGGATCGTCTAACTTCTCGCCGATCTGAGCATCGGAAAGCAGCGGCATGTTGCCGGTTTTTCCCAGGATCTCAAACCGGTTTTCGTCATAGCTGAAGGGTATTGAGGAGTTTCCGTATTTGAGATGAATTTCGGGCATCAAAGCTACTCACAGCGTAAAAGCACTCTTTTGACTAACCGAGGGCTCGAAGCATTTCGTCCCAGTCTCGCATATATAAACTGCCTCTGTTTCCAGGTTTAGAGTCTCCATTTGTACGGTCAAGTGGTCGATCCCAAAACCGGCATGCAGTTTGTCCCTGATAGCGATCAAAAGGTCCGAATGAGCTACCGATTCGTCATGGCTGATGTGTACGGAAAGGGCATCGATTCCCGAAGAGATCGTCCAAACATGCAGATCGTGGATCCCTTTAACACCTTCGGTTTTCATAATGAGGTCTTCGACCTTGGAAAGGTTAATATGCGACGGCGTGCCTTCGAGCAGAACATTTACAGATTCGAGTATCAACCTCCACGCCCCAACGATAATGATCGCGCTGATCAATACGCTGGTCAGAGCGTCAGCCCACATCCAGCCAAAACTTAGTATCAGAATTCCCGCCACGATCGCCGCAACCGAACCGAGCAGATCACCCATTACATGCAAAAAAGCACCGCGCATGTTCAGATCGTGCTTATGGCCGGAATGCAGAAGGAACGCTGATGCAATATTTACCGCGAGGCCGCCGCCCGCGATCAGTAGCAGCGGCAAACCTTTGATGTCGGGCGGCGATTGCCAACGGTTGATCGCTTCATAAATGATCCAGAGGGACAGCAATGCCAGCGCGATACCATTAATAAAGGCTGCCAGTATCTCCAGCCGATAGTAGCCGTATGTTTTCTTGGAAGTCGCGGGCCGCTCCGCAAACCAGAACGCGAAAAGTGTCAACGACATCGCCGCAACATCCGTAAACATATGTCCGGCGTCGGCAAGCAACGCGAGCGAGTTGGTCAGCCAACCGCCGACGGCCTCGGCAACCATATAGATACAGGTCAGCACCAACGCGATCTTTAACCGCACAAGGCTGCTTCGCGAGCGGGTTGAATGTGAGTGATCGTGGGCCGTCGCTAACTCCTTCTAAAATCGCTTTATGATCTTCGACGTTCGCAGTGACAGAACGATATCCCGCACGGTTGCCGCGTTCATCGCTGAGTTCTACGGCAACCTCTGAGAGCGGTGTCGATATCTGCAGCTTGAATGAGCCGTCGGGTCCCGCAAACACCTGTTTCCCTTGTGATTTTACGTCTAAGCCGGGTTGCGCCTTTCCGCTGATAATATAAACGCTTCCTCCGACCGGCTCCGACTTCCAGGCCGTGACCTCGATCATATTACTGGTTTCACGCTTCACCACCGCTAGCTTCCAGGGTTCGCTCCAATCGCTTATCTGTCCGGACTGCGCGGTCGCCTTTAGCCGCCAATAATAAGTACCCGGCGAGAGGCCCGTAAGCCGAAATTCCCGCGTGGTAAGGCCTGCTCGATCGACCAGGATCGCGTCTGAGGCAAAATATGATGACCGGGAAACTTGAAGGTAATAGCCCGTTGCGGGCGCAGGCGAATCGTCGAGCCAGGTGAAAGCAACGCTTGCGCCGGTACCTGCCGAATCGATAAGCTGGGACATATTTCCAGGAGATACATGCCTGGGTGAACCAAGCAGTGTTTCCTTCGTGGCAACCTTGCCGTTATTTAACGCGGCAAATTCGTTTTCGGTGATGGTGGTTTTCGAACCTCCGACCGTGGTCTCTACCCCTCCGCGGCTGACACGGATCTCAGCACCTTTTTCGTCTGCATTAAAGCTAGCGTCGGTCTGCGAACGAAGCTGCGTCTCCGAATCCTGCATTTCGACGACATTTTCGGTATTTTCCGGCTGTTGGTCAGTCCGCACGTTCAGTTGGCCGTCATCAAGCGAAACACGTACATTGTTGCCGCCGCCAAACAGCGACGAATTATCCCGGATCACAACCGTACTATTTGGCTGGACCGTGTAAAAAGACCCGTCGATCATCTGGATCTTCGCTTTCCCGCCTGCCTGCGTCTGGATCGTATCGCCAGCAGCGATATAGGTTTCCTTAGTAACAAGAATGGTCTCACGTGTGGAAGCTCGCGTTATGCGTACATCGCCTTCGAATGAGACGATTCGGGCAGCGTTTTTGGGCAGATCCGATTGGTCTTGCGGAACGAACCAGTTGTTCTTGATCGCCCACCATCCGCCACCAACAACAGCTGTCGCACCGCATACAAAAATGATCAGCCCGGTGATAGTACTTCTCCGGATCCTCCACCATTCGACGTATATTTTGCGGTACTTGCTTTCCATTTAGTGGCTAAGCGGCGCGGGTCTTGCCCGACTCGTCATCTTCGTCAACGATCTTGGATTCTGACGGCGGAAAGGTCAGCGACAAGATAACAGAGACGGCGATTGAAACGACGACGATGCCGAGAGAGAAGTTGATCACCGTCTGCTCAAACTCGTGGTTTTGATAACGATGCAGAAAATGGGCAAATGCCGATCCGTCGGTGCCCACAACCATTATCAGGCCTTCGGCAATCAGAGGCAAGAGCATTTTAATGCCGATGAAGGTCAGCACGAAGGCGAGTCCGTATTTCAAAAAATGAAAACGGTCGGCAAGATCGGCCAGCATAAAGAAAAATGTTCGAAGTCCGAGGATCGCAAAGATGTTCGACGTATAAACAATAAACCGATCAGTTGTTATGCCCAGAATTGCCGGTATCGAATCGACAGCGAAAACCAGGTCGGCAACATTGATCACGATCAATACAAGCAGCAGCAGCGTGCCGGTCCTTTTGCCATCGACTTTTACGAAGAACTTTTCGCCCTCATATTTCTTGGATATTCGAATAAACCTCGTCGTCATCCGCACGATCGGAGCTGTCCTCCGGCTCGAACGCCTCGTCCTCGCCAAACATTTTGATCCCCGTATAGACCAGAAATGCCCCGAACAGATACAACAGCCAATGAAAGCTATTGACTAGCTCGACCCCCGCAAAGATCATCACCAGGCGCATCACAAGCGCCATAAAAATACCCCAGAACAGCACGCGGTGCTGATATTTTTTGGGGACCTTAAAAAACCCGAATATCAACAGGAAAACGAAAAGATTGTCGATCGACAGCGATAGTTCTATTAGATACCCGGTAAAGAAGAGCTTCGCGTGAGCAAGGCCGAACTGCCAAAAAAGAAAACCGTTGAAGGCAAGCGCGAGTGAAACCCAGACAATGCTCCAGGCGATCGTTTCTTTTCGTGTCGGAGCGTGAGACTTTCGATTTACGATGCCGACATCGACAAAAAGCGCGATCAGAATCACGGAAAAAAATAAGACCCAAACCCAAAAAGGATACTCGATGGTCGTCATAAGGAAGCAAAACCTAGTCACATCGCATTCGAAATGATCTCCACGACCTTACGAAGGCCTTCGGCATCGACACTGGAAAAATCGTCGAGCTTATCGCTGTCAATATCGAGAACGCCAAAAACATCGCTTTCCCGATCGAATAGCGGAAGCACGATCTCAGACCTCGAAGCGGAACTGCACGCAATATGGCCGGGAAACTCATCGACCTTTGGAACGATGACAGTTTCCCTTGTCGTGTAAGCATGCCCGCAAACGCCCTGGTCAAAACCGATACGAGTACACGCAACCGGCCCCTGGAACGGCCCCAGCACCAACTGGCCATCCTTCTTTAAGTAAAACCCGACCCAGAGAAACCCGAAGGCCTCCTTCAGAACAGCAGCCACGTTAGCCAGATTGGCGATCAGATCTGGTTCATCCACTATCAACGCTTCGATCTGAGGCGTGATCTCCGCATATATCGTGGAACGGTCGTTAGTCTTTGAAAACACTACGCTTTCAGCCATAACATTTAAGTTTAGCCTGTAAGATTTGGCCGTGCAAATGAATCGTAAGCTGCGACTGTGTATAATCGAAACCGCAAAAGTACATGCGTCAAGGCGTTAACGGACCTGAACGAAGAAGTTATGGAGTCTTTCGCAAAAATAGCAGTGATCGGCGTTGGCGGCGCACTCGGAGCTGTAGCACGTCACTTGGTCAACATTTCGCCGCTCGCGGGATTATTTGAAAAATTCCCGTTTCCGACCTTCTTCATCAACATCACAGGCTCATTCCTGATCGGCTTCCTGCTGATCCTGTTGACGGATAAGATCGCGGTCAGTGAAAATTTTCGGCTCGCCGTGATCGTCGGTTTTCTTGGGGCATTTACCACCTTTTCGACTTTTGAGATGGAGATCTACGGCCTTATGCGCGATCGTTTATGGCTGCTCGCCTTTGGTTATTTGTTTGCAAGCGTGCTGGTTGGATTTGTTGGCGTCCTTGCAGGCATGCTGCTGGCCCACAGGTTTTCCGACATCTGACCTTCACGGTTTCTCGTCGTCCTTTTCATCGTCGTCATCATCCTCGGCCTTCTTCCGGATAAATTCGAACTTGCCGGCGTCTTCGGGAGTGATCTTTACTCCCATTAAGTTCGCAGCAAACGAAAGAACCGGATCTGACCTCCTCGCCAACGCCTCGGCGGTCGGCCCAACGGGGTGGTCCGGAATAACCCCGACGTTTTCCAGGCGATTACCGTCACTCATTACTAGGTCGCCGATCGTCACGTTCATCCCGTAAAATGAAAGGGTTTCGTGACCGGGCACTCCGCGCTGATTTGCCATCGAAAGGCCATAGCTCGTCATTACAGCACCGGCGCTGACATCGCCGACGATCTTCCCACGTTTCTCGATCTGAACCACCCTGGCAAACACTTCGGACGCCGATGCCGAGTCGCTGTCGATCAAAACAATAAGTTCGCCCGTGAAACGGCCGTTCTTCACGGGTTTCGCCACCCGGCCTTCTGTTTTCCTTCGCTTGATCACGTCCGCGATCTTCACTTCGCGATCGAAAAAATGCCCGACAAGGTACTCCTCGATCTTAACGTAGCCGCCGCGATTCCCTCGCAGATCCAGTAAAAGCTTCGAACCTTCCGAAGCCTCCTTCATCATCTGATCGATAAACTTCTTTTCAACCGAAAACGTGCTCAGCTTACAGGCGATTAGTTCGGCGGAAACCTTACGGCATTTGTAGGGGTTCTCCTTCTTCTCCTTCCGCCGCTTATCGGCCTCGTTCTGCCGGTCCTTTAGCGACTTAAAACTAGCCTCGACCGCTATCCCATTTTCAGTTTTGTCCGGCATTCGAATAAAGACCGGAAGCACTGGCATCGGCTCAAGATAATAGAGGTAGTAGTTCAATACCCAAAGGGTGTCCCGTGTAACGGGATATTGGCCAATGCGAGCTATCACATCTCCCACCTTCAGACCCTTCTTCTCGGCATCGCTGCCTTTTTTTACATCTACGATCAGGCAAACGTTGCCGATCATCTGCATTGAAAACCCGTATTCGATTCGGTTCGATCGGCCTGGCGGATAGAATCGGGTATGGGAGTCGTTAAATTCGAGCAACAGCCCTGCGATAACACGAAATATCTGGGCATTGGTTTCGAGCGTTTTTATCGTTTGGGCAGCAGCTTTAAACCTTTGATCGATATCTATGCCGCGGTAGTTTTTATCGTAATAATGCTCTTCGAGCGCATCCTTAATGCCGTCTAACATGCTGAGACCGCGCGAGCGATTCAGTTTCGGATCGGATTTGCCGACAACTTCATCGATACGGACCTGTGCCTGGGCCGTACCGTGCGAAAGCAGGAAACAAATTGCGATCAGGACAACGACTTGAAGTTTGAACATCTTGATCCTCTATGGGAATTCTATTGTTGCCGGTTACAATAAACGCGAAATCAGCCGGCCTTTCCACCCCACCTGGACTCGCGGCAAGCACGATCCCGAGCTTCGCGCACGGCTCTGGCCGCCTCAGCACCGCTCTCCTCAATTGCTGTCAAATGGCCCATCTTTCTGCCTGGCCGGGGTTCTGTTTTGCCGTAAAGGTGAAGTTTGACATTTGCGTTAGCAAGAGCGGCGACCCAATGCGGCTCTCCGTTTTGCCAGATATCGCCGAGGAGATTTGCCATCGCAGCCGGCCTGTAGAATTCTGTTGAGCCTAAATTCAGCCCGCAAACGGCACGAAGTTGTTGCTCGAATTGCGAAGTGACGCAGGCGTCGAAGGTGAGATGGCCGGAATTGTGCGGCCGCGGGGCGATCTCATTTACAAGCAGCTTTTCGTCTTTTGTCAGAAAGAACTCGACGCAGAGCGAACCTACATAACCCATTGTGTCCGCTATGCTTCGGGCAATGTCTATTGCTTCCGCCAGCACTTTCTCCGACACTATCGCCGGAGCGAACGACACATCCAAAATGTGATTTGCATGCTCATTTTCAATCAAGCCATAGTGCGCGAAATCACCGTCCTGACTCCGTGCACAAACAACTGAAACTTCCTTTTCAAATTCGACGAATGCCTCAAGAACGGCCTCGGTGCCGCTTATCGCCGCAAACGCCGGTTCGATGTCGTGCGGTTCTTTGATCTTTACCTGGCCCTTGCCGTCGTATCCGAACCCGGCTGTTTTGAGCACGGACGGATAACCAAGAACATCGATGGCGCGATACAAATCGTCGATCAGTTTGATATGACGAAAAGGTGTGATGGGAAATCCATTGTCGGCAAGAAATGTCTTTTCCCGTAGTCGGTTCTGCGCAATATGAAGTATTTCGCCCCTTGGATGCACACCGACGAATTCGGCAGCCGCCTCCACGGTTGCAGCAGGAACATTTTCAAATTCAAATGTCACCACATCGACCGCTTTCGCAAACTTGCGCACCTCGTCCAGGTCATCATACTGCGCGCATGTTTCGATGTCAGCGACCTGGCCCGTTGGCGTGTCCGTAAGCGGCGAAAACGTATGTACACGATAGCCCATTTTACGGGCCTCGATCGCAAACATCCGCCCGAGTTGGCCGCTGCCAAATACGCCGATGGTTGAGTTTGGGAGGATCATTTAGAGGCCTTTTTCTTCAATCTTTCCTGCACTTTTTCGCCGCGAAGTTCTCGCAATGCGTCGGCTGCTATCCACCTTGCCGGTTTCGTATTTTGCTTCGCTATGCGTTCAGCCGATTCGATTGCCAGTTTGTTTAAGTTGAGACTACGCTTGCCGATCTGGCGAAGTGCCCAATTCACGGCCTTCTTGACAAAATTCCGGTCATCGTCGGCGTGGTTTTCTATGACCTGCAGGAACGCAGCCAGCTTGCCGTCTTCGGCTTTCTTGTCGTGGACGGCGAGGTAAGCCATAAGCGAAAACCCGGCACGCTTGATATATTCAGGCTCTTTTCCGGCCCACTCAAATGCCTTCTCGTAGGCGAACGGCGTCCGGCAAAACAGATAACCGCACGCGCCGTCGACTGTCGCCCAATTATCAAAATCCGCCGCCCACGCATCCATCTGCTTACGCGTCACTTTTTTCGGATCATCGATCAAGAACGCGACGGCCCGAGCATCGTAAATGCCCGTTTCCCACAATTCAAGAGCCAGAGCGTGCCTGTCCACGGCCTGTTTCTTAACTTCTTTCGCGTACTGCTTGAGAACTGGCGCCGAAATGCCGAAAGCCTTTTTGGTTTTGATCCCGAAGCGGGCCATGCCTGCTGCATTCTCAGGCGAGCAGAGTGATTCAAGTCGAGTCGTTATTTCATTTGACGTCATTTGTTCATGCCTGTTGCGGTCTAAACTCTGCCTCGACCTTGCATGTTTCAAGTCGCCGCTTTCATTTACGGAAGGAGTTTGACGTGTTCATACTTGAGGATCTTGGAATCGTAGGTAATAAGCAGACAATCATGAATTCGCGCCGTTGCGACGATGATCTGATCGGCGGGGTCTTTATGAAAATCTCCTGGAAGTTGAGTTGATTCGGCAGCGATTCGAGGCGTCAACTGAAGAACCTGGATACCTGGGTACGAAACCGCTGCGGTCAACCAATCTTCCACCGAAACAGGCAGATTCAATCCTCCATGCTCAACCGCTTTGGCAACCTCCCAAAGAGAGATCGCACTCACACCAATTCCCCGCGATTCATGGTCTTGAATTATTCTCTGAGTTTCTGGTTTTAGCCTCATATCTCCCTGGACATGCCAGATCCAGGTGTGAGTATCGAGAATAATCATTTAAGAACTTCCCAGTCTTCAAGTGGCGTGGCGGGCTCAAACGGGTCTTCATACTTGTACAACGTGCCACGCAATGGGTACGGGTTATCGCGCGCGACGTTGGCTCCGTTTTCAGCCTCGAGCACAATTATCTCGACCTTTTCACCTTCCTCAAATGGCAAATCCTCCAAAACTACACGTCCGTTCATTTGAACTGTGGCTTCAACTCGTACAGCTTCCATTTTATCTCTCCAGCCTGGATTTTATCACGGTTTTCGTCTGCTTTGAGCGAAACGAATGAAGTTTTTTCCTGAGTTCGGGCCGCGAGTTTGCGAGAATGGAAACTGCCAGCAAAGCCGCATTTTTCGCTCCGGCCTGCCCGATCGCCAGTGTCCCGACTGGTACACCCGCCGGCATCTGAGCTATGGACAGCAGCGAATCCAGGCCTTTCAAGGACTTTGCTCTCGACCGGAACCCCAAGCACGGGCAAAACGGTTTGTGAAGCACACATTCCGGGAAGGTGAGCAGCTCCGCCGGCTCCGGCGATGATGACCTCGATGCCGCGATCTTCGGCGGATTTTGCAAATTCGAAAAGCAGATCGGGCGTGCGGTGGGCGGATACGATCTTTGTTTCGTGCGGCACGCCGAATTCGTGGAGCGTTTGCGAGGCAATTTCCATCGTCGGCCAGTCTGATTTGCTGCCCATGATAATGGAAACCAGATGTCCTTTTAGTTTATCGACTTTCGCCTTCATAGGGATAGCATACGACCGTTCCGCCCCAGTAGTCTTCGCCCGCCCAGCATCTTGTTCCTTCAATAAAGCAAATGCCCGTATCGCGCGGTTCCTTCGTGTCCTCATCCCAAACGCAGTATCCGACGTCAGGTAAAAAGCCGAATCCAAGAGGTCTGCCGTTCTCGTCGATCGCTTTAGCCCAACATTCGGAGCAAACATAGCTCGGATAACGCTGTGAAGGCTCGACGACTGCGGAACAGATCGGACAGTTCTGCTCACTGAACATATACCCTGACGGTTATTTGGCCAACTCGGCGTTGATAACAGCCTCAAACTTGTCCCACGCCTTAACGGTTGTTCGCCAGTAAGCGATCCGTCCGTCGCGGCCGATGACAATGTTTCGCGGAAATCCCTTGAACCCAAACAAATTGACGATCGAACGGGCCTGTCCGATCATCTTGTAGTCGAAACGTTCCTTTGCCAGAAAATCGCGAAGCTCCTGTTCGGTATCCGGCGAGATCGCTATGAATTCCACGTCGGGATTCGAGCGATATTTTCCAGCCAGATTATTTAGCTTGGGCATTTCGGAAACGCAGCCCGGGCACCCGATAAACCAGAAATTCAAAACGAGCACTTTGCCCTTCCGTCGCTCCGTATTGATCGTCTGTCCCCCAAACACCGGTGCCTCGAACACCGGCGCGATGGTGCCTTCCTGCGGGATGGCTGCGAGCCGAAACTCGGTAGTTCCGTCCCCAAGCACGGTTTTTGTCGCAATGTCCTTTTCGCCGGGATTCGCCAGCCGGAGGTCAACAAATTCGTTGTTTGAAATAAACCTGCCTTCGGCATCGATGAAGACCGTCCGCGGCGGCCTCGCCGCCGATTGCCCGAATGAAACCGCGCAGACGGATAACAAGGCCACTAGCACAATTGCTATCTTGAATAATCTAACTTCTTGTCTGCGTATCATTTACTTACAAAATAAAAGAGATGAGCACTGAAAGCAAATTTCACCGCTCATCAAAATCGCCCAGCAAACTACCTCGCCCCGTCGGCGGCAAACCGTCAACGCCATTGATCGACCGATAACATGTCCGGAAATCCGCCACGGTATCCCGACCAAATTTACGTTTTGACTCAAAGCGCCCTAATATAGTGTTAAATTACTGATCGTCCTAAACAAGTCAAACAAGATACTAAAGCAATGGCAGAAAAATCAAAGATCTATTACACACTCACGGATGAAGCCCCGATGCTCGCGACGTTTTCTTTTTTACCGATCGTCAAGGCGTTCACACGATCCGCGGACATTGAAATTGAGGTTCCAGATATCTCGCTATCGGGAAGGATTTTGGCCAATTTTCCTGAATACTTGAACGAAGATCAGAGAATTCCAGATGCACTCGCCGAGTTGGGCGAATTGGCGACAAAACCTGAAGCCAACATTATAAAGCTGCCAAACGTTTCCGCCTCGGTTCCGCAGTTGGAAGAAGCGATCGCGGAACTCCAGAAACAGGGTTACGCTTTACCCAACTATCCTGTAGAGCCGAAGACTGATGAAGAAAAAGCCATCAACAAAAAATACTCGAAAGCTCTGGGAAGCGCGGTAAACCCCGTGCTGAGAGAAGGAAACAGCGACCGCCGCGCGCCTAAGGCCGTTAAGAATTACGCCAAAGTAAATCCGCATAGAATGGGCGTTTGGGCTTCGGATTCCAAAACATCTGTCGCGCATATGAGCAGCGGAGATTTTTACGGAACTGAAAACTCAACGACGGCGGAAACGGAAGGAAAATTCAGGATCGTCTTCCACGGAAATGACGGTTCCGAAAAGGTTTTGAAAGATCTTTCGCCATTAAAAGCGGGTGAGGTGATCGATTCGTCAGTAATGACCCTTTCCGCGTTGAGATCGTTCGTAAAAGAAGCGATCGCCGAGGCTAAAGAAAAGGACATTCTTCTTTCCGCTCACCTGAAAGCGACGATGATGAAGATCTCTGACCCGATCATTTTCGGAGCGATCGTCGAGACCTATTTCAGAGATGTCTTTGAAAAACATAAAGACACCTTCGCCGAGCTCGACATCAATCCAAACTACGGATTGGCGACTCTCAACGAAAAGATCGCCGGACACCCCCAGGAAGCGGAGATCAAGGCCGATATTGCAAAGACGATCGAAAACAGCGCGAAACTCGCGATGGTCAATTCGGACAAAGGCATCACGAATTTCCATGTTTCTTCTGACGTGATCGTCGATGCTTCGATGGCTTCGCTCGTTCGCGGCGGCGGAAAAATGTGGAATAAAGACGGCAAAGAAGAAGACACCGTCTGCATGATCCCCGACCGGACCTACGCAGGTTTCTACGATGCGATCATTCAGGATATGAAGCAAAACGGGGCGATCGACCCAAGAACCTTCGGCTCCGTTCCAAACGTCGGCCTGATGGCACAAAAAGCCGAAGAATACGGTTCGCACGACAAGACGTTTCAAATCTCGGGCGAAGGCAGCGTTAAGGTCGAAGACGAAAACGGGAATGTTTTATTGGAGCAAAAAGTTCAAAACGGCGATATTTTCAGAGCTTGCCAAACGAAAGATGCCCCGATCCGTGATTGGGTAAAACTCGCGGTAAACCGCGCAAGACTTTCCGACACGCCCGCCATTTTCTGGCTCGATAAAGACCGAGCACACGATTCGCAAATCATCAAGAAGGTTGAGGAATATCTAAAAGATCACGACCTTACCGGCCTCGATATCCGGATCATGGACCTAAAAGACGCCGTTCTAGAAACTTTGAAACGTGCCAGAGAGGGCAAGGACACGATCTCGGTCTCGGGCAATGTTTTGCGTGATTATCTGACCGATATGTTCCCGATCCTCGAGCTTGGCACGTCCGCAAAAATGCTCTCCATCGTTCCGCTCATGAACGGCGGCGGCCTCTTCGAGACCGGAGCCGGCGGTTCTGCTCCGAAACACGTCGAGCAGTTCCAGCAGGAAGGCTATCTGCGCTGGGATTCGCTTGGTGAATTTTTGGCTTTGCAGGCAAGCTTCGAACATTTGGCCCAAACGCAAAACAACAAAAAAGCGCAGATCCTGGCAGATGCGTTGGACGCGGCTAATGCGAAGTTTTTAGCTACCGACAAGTCGCCCGCAAGAAAGGTCGGGCAGATCGATAACCGTGGCTCGCATTTCTATCTGGCAATGTACTGGGCCGAAGCCCTCGCAGATCAAACCACAGACGCTGAAATTGCCGCTAAGTTTGCACCGGTTGCCAAAGCCTTGCAGGAAAACGAAGCCAAGATCAACGAAGAATTGATCGCCGCCCAAGGAAAGCCGCAAGACGTCGGCGGCTATTATCATCCAGATTCCGAAAAGGCTTACGCTGCGATGCGGCCTTCGGCTACACTGAATGCAATCGTTGATGGAATTTAAAGGGACTACTGCTAAGCGTATATTGAGACGCATCGCAAGGCCAGAACCGGCTGGGTTCTTGAATGTTGGACGATTGTCGTCTTAAGAAAATGCTGAAACGGCGACGCCGAGGCGTCCGCGGTGCGGAAAATCACGCGTTCCCGGAACGCTTGTTTCGCTGATCCGGCACGCAAATATAAGAAAACATTGAGGCGACCAGTGCACATCGTACGGCACGGCACTTGCGCGCCATATTGGTGGATAGTTCATCGGCTCTTGTGCCGATGGGGAGTAATACAATGAGAGAGCAAGTGTTGGACGCAAAAAATGAAGGATTTCTGAACGGTGTCGTCCACACCGCGGAACAGGTCGCAAAGGCCGGACTTAAGGTCGATCAGATCAAGGAAAAGGTTACAAACGCCTTTGAAGACGGCATGGTCGATGCCCGCCGAATGGTCAGACGCGGCCGCTATGCCGCCGAAGACCTCGTTGAGGACACGGCCCATATGATCAAGAAAGATCCGTGGGTATCGGTCGGCGTGACATTCGGCGTCGGAGTGGTTCTCGGAGCAACGATCGGCTGGCTCCTCGGCCACAAGTGCAAAGCTGAGTAAACCGCGCCCGTCAACCCGGGCATATTGATCTCAACACAGCCCATTGCCGCCGGGCCAGAAGCCCCGGCGACGACGGGGTTGTCTATCTCTGTGACACGTTCGTGATCGACTCCCAACACATCATGAGACTCCCTTCGCTCCGAGGCTATGCCTCCACTTTCTTGCCTGTTACAGTGAACCTAAAAACCGGCTACCCGAAGATTTTACTTGACAAACGTGTACGATCTATGAAACAATATCTTGTTCGCAGAACGCTTGGCGTTCTGCCGGATCTTTGAACTTTTATAGTGCATATGCGTCGGCCGATCCTTTTGTGATCTTGTTTCAAGACGACACGAAACGGGATGCTGTCTCACTTAAAGCGTTGGCATTTTCGTAAGTGAGACGATTTTTTCCTGTAATTGCCAGCGAATAGGGCGGTTAAGCCGTCTCACTTTCCGCAAAATGAGACGACCGCCGGAGCGACACAAAAAAAGGGAGATCGTTCCACTTAATGAGCAGCCATTTTTCTAAGTGGAACGATTTGTGGCTGTAATTGATTGGTAACAGGAATGTTAAGCCGTTCCACTTTCCTAGGGTAAGGTACGGTAAGTGGAACGATGCACAAGAGCCTTAGCGAATAACATCGATCTTTTCCGCCAGGGCAATGTCCACATCGGTCACGCCGCCGCGGTCGTGGGTGGTCGTCGCGATCTCGGCGTAGCCCCAGCCGAAGGTGATGTCGGGGTGGTGGTCGGCCTCTTCGGCGAGGGCTCCGACCTTGTTGACGAATTTCAAACTTTCAGCGAAATTTTTGAATTCGAACCGGCGTTTTATCGAGTCACCGTCGGCGGTCCAGTCTGAAAGCCCGCTCAGCTGCTTGTCAATTTCTATGGTCGAAAGTTTCCTGCGTTCCATCTGGTTCTATGTACTCCGATTTTAGGTTATAATTTATGTTTTGTCGTATTAAGTATAGAGATTTGTCGAAGGTTTGTTAATGATGTCAGTTCGTTCATTTGTCCCTGTTTTGTTTGTACTCACGCTGCTGTTTGGCGCTTGCGCGTCTCCAAAGGCACCCGCGACCCCGGTCTCAACGTTCCAAACTTACACCAAGGCGATCAAGCAAAAAGACATTGCAACAATGAAGCTTCTTCTTTCCAAAGCAACTTTAGAGATGCACGAGATGGAGGCGCAAGCCCAGGGTATCACCGTTGATGAGATCGTTAAGCGGGAAACCTTGTTTGCCGAAGGCCAGAAGGTCGTACGATTTCGAAATGAGAAGATCGACGGAGATTTGGCCACACTTGAGGTCGAAAATTCGATGGGAACCTGGGAAACCGTGCCCTTCGCGAAGGAAAACGGCGAGTGGAAAATAGACAAGAAAGGTTTTGCACAGCGGCTAATGGAAGAGAACGACAAAAGCAATCAGGAATTAGACAATCTGATAAACCAGAGCAGGCAGCAGTAATCGGAAGGAGCATTTAGTGGCCATCCTCAGACCGTTCAAGGCACTGCGTCCGGTGCCGGAAAAAGCAGAATTCGTTTCATGTGTCCCGTACGATGTCGTAAGCGAGGCGGAAGTGTGCGAGATAACAGCACAGAATCCCGACAGCTTTCTTCGCGTCACCCGGCCCGAAGCCGATTGCGGTGATGGCGGTGCTCCGTCGGCCGACGGGGCTTTAAACCGTGCGAAGGAGAACCTTGACCGGCTTGTCCAAGAAGGTCTCCTCTCGCTCGAATCGGAACCGAGCCTTTACGTTTATCGCCTTACAAGCGACGGCCGCAGCCAAACGGGCATCGTCGGCTGCTGCGCGTTGGACGACTATGACCAGAACAAGATAGTAAAGCACGAAAAAACGAGGCCGGATAAGGTCCGTGACCGAACCGACCACATGATCGCGCTGAGGGCTCAAACGGGATTGATCTTCCTCGCCTTTCGCAATACGGACGAAACGAGACATCTGATCGCAGCGGCCGTCACCGGCGAGCCGTTATACGACTTTGCCTGTCCGAAGGGGGTTCAGCAAACAGTGTGGCGCGTTTCGGAAACGAAGGCGTTTATCGACGCCTTTGATCGGGTTCCCGCGATATACGTCGCCGACGGGCACCACCGGGCAGAAAGTGCCGCTCTTGCCAGGCGGGAAATGGCGAATGGCAACCCGGAACACAACGGCACCGAGGAATACAATTTCGTCATGGCCGGTATTTTCCCTGCCGAAGACCTTTCTATTCTTGCCTACAATCGCGTCGTCAAAGACCTAAATGGCCTTGACGAGGAGGCCTTTCTTGAAGATCTTCGCCAGAGTTTTATTGTTACCAAAACTGTGGAAAGGCAGCCGAAAAATCGTGGTGAATTCTGCATGTATCTTGGCGGTAGCTGGTACAATTTGCGGTTTGCTGTGAACTACTTTCGCGAACCCGATCCTCTCGAGCGTCTCGATGTTCAGATTCTTCAGCAGTATGTTTTGGAGCCGATCCTCGGCATCGACGATCCCCGAACCAATGACCGGATAACTTTTGTAGGTGGCGGACGTGGTATTGATGAGCTCGAAAAACTGGTCGATAGCGGCGGTTCGAAGGTCGCGTTTTCGCTCTACCCGACCACAATGGACGACCTCTTCGCCGTCTCCGATATGGGCGAAATAATGCCGCCGAAATCGACATGGTTCGAGCCAAAACTAAAGGACGGCCTTTTTATTCATTTGATCTAGAATGACCAGCAAAAACCTCGCCGATATACGCAATGACTACTCTTTGAGAGAACTCTCTAAGGAGAAGGTCGACAGCGATCCTTTTACCGAATTTGGGATATGGATGGACGAGGCCCTTGAATCACAGGTCAATGAGCCGACAGCGATGACCCTCTCGACGGTTGCCAGCGATGGCCGGCCGTCATCGCGTGTCGTATTGCTCAAGGGCTACGATAGCGGCGGATTTGTATTCTTTACCAATTATAATAGCCGTAAGGGACGGGAACTCGCGGAAAACCCGTACGCCGCGATCAACTTCTTTTGGCCAGAGCTTGAAAGACAGGTAAATATCAGCGGCCGCACGAGCAAGGTATCGGCGGAGGAATCAGACGAGTACTTCCGGTCACGGCCGTTCACGAGCCGTGTCGGAGCCTGGGCGTCAAATCAAAGTGAGAAGATCGACTCAAGAATGACCATCATGTTCAAAGCTGCGAAACTGCTGGTAAGATACGCAAGCGGCAATGTCCCGAGGCCACCGCATTGGGGCGGCTTTCGGCTCGTGCCCGATCGATTCGAATTCTGGCAGGGCCGCGAAAGCCGCCTCCATGACCGGATCCTCTACACGCCCGACGAAGACAGTTGGGAAGTTTCAAGGCTGTCGCCATAAGTAACTCACCTACCCGGTCAATTGAACCAAACGCTTTCAACTTCTTCTCGCCAGTCCTCGAGCATCTTCCTGTTGAGATTTAGAATTCCTTCACGCGTTATGCCGGACGGCGGCGCGACATGGTTCGCTAATGCGTCATAAACCAGTCCGCGGTCCTTCTTTTGGACCCGTGACAGGAGGTGCCAGAGCGTGACCATATCGTAGAAATCAGCCTTTCCCAACACCGCCTGCAAGGCCGTTGTACCGCCTCCGGAAAAATCGAACTGCTGAAGGGCTTTTTTGAAAGCCTCGTCTGCTTCGGCCGAAAATGGCGTTCCAAGGCCCTTGCCTTTTCGCGTCAAACACATCATCCCCGCCGGAACTATTGATTCGCGGCCACTGTCTTCCAATGCGACAAAACCGCCGGTGACCCGCAGAATGCTGTTGCCGATACGGTCAACCTCAAGCGTATATTCGCAG
This sequence comes from Blastocatellia bacterium, assembly GCA_963732475.1. Taxonomy (GTDB): domain Bacteria; phylum Acidobacteriota; class Blastocatellia; order Pyrinomonadales; family Pyrinomonadaceae; genus OLB17. The sequence goes on from CAVSZR010000006.1 coordinate 128,031, forward strand.
CCCAGATCGACCGCTTTCCCGGATGGCGTATCGACCACGAATAAACGCGGCGGGGCAAAGATCTTTGCGTGAAGCTGGCCGCGTTCGAGCGAAAGCCGGTGCTCACTCTTGTCCGTTCCGACGAGCTTGATGCGTGAATTAGGTGCGATCTCGACGCTGCCGATGTCCGCGACAGTGATCTTCGCCTTCGACTTGCCATCGGTCTCTAACAATTGGCCGACCGCTATCTGACTCGCCACGCTTCCATCACCCATCTTCGGTGAACCGGCGATCGTTTCAACTTGCCAGGAATCGACCGGTGGCAGCGGTGCAGTTTGATTCGTGTTCGAAATGTTTGTGTTGACGTTCGAATTTACTTGCGAATTGGTTCCGTTGGCGGGCAAATCGGTATTAGCCGCGGCAGGGGGCTCCGCGATGTTTGCGGTTTTCTGATCCGCCTTCTGCGCGGTATACGGCGTGTCGCCGCTGAAAAGATTTAAGTAAACGAGGGCGGAAAGTAAAGACACTGCGATCAATGCCGTGGCGAAAGCAAATCCCTTGCGAAAGCTGAAAAATGAAGCCTCCGGGATGAGTCCCATCTGAGGGGCTGCGTTATGTTCGAGCCTTGCTTCGATCCCCGACCAGACCGACGCCGGAGCATCTGTTTGTCTAAGATTTGAAGCGATAAACACTCCAAGTTTGATCCTATCGTGCTCGCGGCGGCAATCGTCGCATAGCAGAAGATGCTCGGCGATAGCCTGCCGCTTCTCCTTATCGATCTCATGGTGAAGGAACGCCGAAAGATCGTCTTTGTAATGCTTATCGTTCATCAATATATTCAGATCTCACTTCGCAAGTGCTCCAGTTTGCCCGCAAGCATCTTGTGCCCTCGGTTCAGCCGCGATGAAACCGTGCCGATCGAACACTCGAGAACGTCCGCGATCTCGTTGTAAGAAAGCCCTTCTACGTATTTAAGCAAGAGGGGCAGACGGTACTTCGGCTTCAGGCTACCGAGAACAGTTTGCACTTCGGCAGCGATTTCCCGGGAGCGGATCCGTTCGTCAAGCGAGACCGTTATCTCGGGTTCACTGGACGAAAACCAATCCGCCAATCCGAACAGCCGTCGGCTTTTCCGTGTTTCGTCGATACACGCATTGATCGTCATTCTATAAAGCCACGTCGTAAACTCTGCCGCGTCCCTGAAAATTCATTTTGGTAAAAAGCTTTAGAAAAACCTGTTGCGTGACATCTGCCGCTTTATCGCTATTGCCGCCGAAAAAGTTCGATGCGATCGAATAGACCCGTCGCTGATGCGCTGTAAACAAAGCGTGCATCGCATCGCGATTTCCATTGCGGCATTCGGCGATCAGGTCGATTTGAGGCGGATATTCTGTCACCCGAGCGAGCTTCTCCATTTGCTATGGGTCCCGATGATTCTACTCCGTTTGCTTGCTCATTGCCCAAACATCATTGCTGTAGACGAATTTTATTTCGCCGTTTTCAGTATGAGAAGATTTCCCGCCCGTCATGTAAAGCCTGTCACCAAACACCCACGCCGAAACGGCCCCGCGAGGCGACCACGGCGCGGCGAGTTCCTTCCACTTTGTTCCGTCCTCCGTCATCCATACCGCACTTTCGAACGTCCCGCCGCGGTTCGCACCAACGAGCCAAAGTTTCCCATCGAACACAACGGGGGTGCCTCGCCATTTTCGATTGAGGTCGGCCGTTACGCGGCAGCCAATGCTTGCCGTCTTTTGTGGCCCAGACTTCGCGCTCGGATGTCGGGTTTGTCTCCACGTCACCATCGATCACGCCGCCGCCGAGCAGCCACATTTCACCATTGAATACGGTGAACACAGATGGTTTTCGGGCCGACCAAGGAGCAGTTTCGGCAACTCGCTCCCAATGCACGCCATCCGAAGAGTTCCAAACGTCATTCAAATAATTTTTCCCGTCATAGCCGCCGACGATCCATATTTTGCCACCGAAAACGAGCCACTCCATAAAAGACTCGCTGCGGTAAATTGGAAGTCTCTGCCACTGTTTCCCAGCTTTCGAGGTCTCGTGTACGGCGTATTCTTGTCGAGATCGAGAAGTTCTGATAGTTTCCTGTCATCGAACCGAGCGCATAGATGGCACCTTTAAATTGGACATGCGACAAATACGCCGAGTTTGTTCCGCTGTCGGCAAGCGGACTTTTTTCCCAGGTCCTGCCGTCTTTCGATATCCACGTACCATTATTCAGTGCGACCATTTTGTTGCCCCAAACGTAAACCGGATAGTTGTAAGCCTTGAGCATAGTTCGCCGCTGGTGTTATGTTCGCCCATTCGTATACAGCCTTGTCGTCCGTGTAGTTCGCAGGGCCAAAACAGAATGCGGCGATAATCATGATTCCAAATAGGTATGACATTTTCTCTCCCTGAGTTTATGATTCCAAAAGTTGAATATCCCGCGTTGCCCGCAGCAAACCGTCCTTCCCTTTTTCAAAGGTCACGATCGGGTTAAACCCGCCCTTTTGTCCGGCACGGCTGCGTTCCACTTGCGAAATCAGGCTGTCGCCTTCGAACAGGATCGAATCGACCCAATCTTCCCGCATCTTTTCGGTGGTCAGCGTCATGTGAATGTGCGCGGCGAATCGATTCTCCGGATACGGGGCGGGTTTGATCGAACGAAATGAATAGCGCCCCTTGTTGTCCGTGAGCATCCAACCGCGATAGCGTCCGTGTTTGTGCTCATCCTTCTTCCTTCCGTAATATCCTTCGAAATCGGTATGGTAGAGGTAGATGAGCGCGTTCTGAGCAACCGTTTTGCCATCGGCTTTGAATACGGTACCCGATATCTCCATAGCGTCGCCTTTGTCGGTTTCATTCGACAGAACCGTTTTCCACGAAACGTTTGCCGGCGCACTGATAGCTCCCGACCACTCCCCGTTGGCGTCCTGTATAGCATTCCTCTTAATTAGGGTAAGCACGTCTGATGTTGGATCACCGGCAAATGCGGAACTTCGGCAGCTTGTGATCAGCGGCAAGGCCGCTGCCGCGATCAGAGTATTTCGAATAAAATCTCTTCTTGTTGCCATTGTTTTGTCCATCAATGTTGTCCTCACTTGTGTTTTTGTCGATAATTAGACGAGCCGGCCTCTCGCCTTCTTCCATTTTTTTATGCTTGAAACAGAACGGTTGCTAATTCGCAAATATACCCTCGATGATCTCGAAGAGCTTATCGAAATGCGCTCTGACCCGGACGTTTACCGTTATCTGGGCGGAAAGGAACGCCAAAACCCGGTTGAGATAACCAAGCGGCTCGATTTCTATCTGGACTGTTACGAAAAACTAGGTTTTGGAATGTGCGCGATGATCTGGAAGGAAACCGGCGAGAATATCGGCGGCAGCGGGCTTCAGCCGCTTGAGGACACGGGCGAGATCGAAGTCGGATATAGTCTCAAAAAGCGCTTCTGGCGAATGGGGATCGGCTACGAATGCGCTGATGCATGGCTAAAGCACGGCTTCGAAAACGCCGGACTCGAACGAATCGTCGCCGTCGCTGACAAGGAGAACATCGGGTCATGGCGGATCATGGAAAAATGCGGAATGACATTTGAGAAAATGCAAACCGCGTACAATATGGAATGTAAGTTCTATGCGATCTCAAAGGACGAATGGCAGCGGTCAACCGGGGCCTAGCAAAATGTACATCAGCTATCCGAAGCTAATTTTTGCCGCGCTCTTGAGCATCTATTTTCTCTGGGTCGCCTATGATCCAATGCAGGGCAGCTTCCTTGACCTCGTCGACCTTCCCATCCACGAGACAGGACATTTGATCTTTCGTCTGTTTGGCGAGTTTATGATGATCGCCGGCGGGTCATTGTTTCAGGTGATCTTCCCGGCAGTATTTTTCGGTTATTTCGTTTGGCATCAAAAATATTATTCGGCTGCGATCGTACTTTTCTGGGTCGGCCAGAGTATCATTAACGTTTGGGTCTATGCGGCAGATGCGGTGGTCATGCAGTTGGTTCTTACAAGCGGCTTTACCGGAAGCGAGGGCAGTTTTCACGACTGGAATTATATGCTTACTCGCCTGGGCTTGATCGGATCGACCAAAACCGTCGCCGGATTGATCAGGATCGCCGGCACGCTCACAATTCTCGCAGCCATCGCGTCCTCTGTTTATTACTCGTTTAAGCCGCCCGTGCAGGAGTTTGAAGATCTATGAAAGCAACTCTGATCACGGGCGCATCCAGTGGCATCGGCGAAGCCTTTGCACGCCGCCTCGCGGCAGAAAAGCACGATCTCGTACTTGTCGCCCGATCGGAAGAAAAGCTTAGAACTCTTCGCGATGAGCTGATCGCGGAAAACAAGATCACGGCCCATTTCATCGCCATCGACCTAACCGGTTTTGAAGCCGACAAACAGCTCTTTGAAGAAACCGAAAAACACGGCATCGAGGTCGATTGGCTTATAAATAACGCCGGTTTCGGTTCGATGGGCGATTTTGCGAAGCTCGATCTTGATCGAGAACTTCAGATGATCGATCTTAACGTGTTGTGTCTCGTGTCGCTCACGCACCGCTATTTGCAGAAAATGCGTGAACGGCGTTCGGGCACGATCATCAATGTGTCGTCCGCCGCCGGCTTTCAGCCGATCCCATTCATGGCGACATACGCGGCGACAAAATCGTTCGTTACGTCTTTCTCCGAAGCTATTGCAGAAGAGAACCGACCTTATGGAATCCAAGTCCTCGCGCTTTGTCCGGGATCGACCAAAACGAATTTCCATGATGCAGCCGGGATGGACCGAGCCCTCGGAGTCAAGGGCCAGGAAACCGCCGAAGACGTGGTTGAAACGGCCATGCGCGTCATCGGTACTGATCGTGCGAAAGTAATATCAGGCTGGACGAATTGGATGGTCGCATCGGGCGTCAATTTTCTTCCGAATTCGCTCATAACAAAAGTTATGGGCAAAAGTATGCGGAGCAGGTTTCAAAAGGACTAGAAGTGAACGCGGACATCACTGTCCGCAACATAGCCGAAAGAGGCGGGCAAGAATGTCCGCGTTCCATTTTATGCAATTTACCGTTCTTGGAAGCGGATCGACCGGAAACGCCGTTCTGATCACCACCGAAAAAACGAAAGTTCTGGTTGATGCCGGCCTGAGCGCCCGCGAGATATTGCGGCGGCTTGCGATCGTTGGCGTTGACTGTGGCGATCTCGACGCTGTGCTGCTGACCCACGAACATAGCGACCACGCCGCAGGCCTCCGCGTCTTGTTGCGGAGCGTAAGATGCCCGGTCTATATTTCCGGCGTCACGGCGGACGCATATCTAGGCACGCGAAAAGGCCGTTTGAATGGCGGTGAAAGTGAATCAGTAAAACGACGTGATGCGTTGAAGAACCGCACGGTCGAGATCGAATCAAGCCGTGAGTTTCGCATCGGTGACATCGATTTCGAACCCTTCACCGTTCCGCACGACGCCGCAGACAATTTCGGTTTTGTGGCAAAGCATGATGGCGTGAAGCTCGCGACGTTAATGGACTTCGGCCACATCACCACGCTGATAAAAGAAAAGCTGAATGGCTGCGACGCGATCGTTGTCGAATCGAACCATTGCCGCGATATGCTTCGAACCTGTTCCGTATACACCTGGGACCTAAAGCAGCGGATCGCCTCCCGAACCGGCCATCTTTCAAACGAAGACCTCGCGGATTGGCTTACAAACGACTTTGACGGAACCGCCCGTAACATCGTCCTCGCCCACCTCTCACAGCGTGCAAACGAACCACACCTGGCCCGCATCACGGCCGAATCGGCCCTTCAGATGCGCCCGCCGCTTTTTCGGACGGAGACTAAGATCACCCTTTCAAATTGCAAAGAACCGACTGAATGGGTCAGCTTCTGAATTTCTTTGTCAACGAAAAACACGCCCGTATCCGAGCGTGCTTTGTTCCTAAGTTTATCTAAAAGTAGTGGTGACGGCGAGAGCCGTCAAATGTTCCGTCTCTGAGACAACAGTTCTTGAAATCTCCGGGTTGATCCGCAAGGACACGGATCGTTTCTGCCGAGTTTTTCAACGAGTTCCTTGTCCCCATGGACAACTCTTAAGCCACGTTTCACCTGCGTTTCAGAAGGGAAACCCTTTCGCCGCTTGCTGGATGGTTCAAAGGGAGTGTTGTTCTTTGTATTCTAATTTCTTCGACATGGTTTTGTCCTCCAAAACATACTTTCATAAAAAAGGCCTCCGACTTGCGTCGAAAACCTTAATTGAACGATAACATGTCTCGGCGGTCTTATACAACAAAATCAACAAAGTCACTTACTCACCGCTATCAAACTCTCCATCTTTTGCTGCAGCGGCCCAGACCCTCGGCTGTAATTCGACATGACGATCGCCGTCCAGCCTGAACCAAGATACATTGACAGATTCGAACTTATCCCTGGAAATCCGCCGCTGTGCCCGACGAATGGATCGGATGCACTAGCAAAAAATCCAAAACCGTACTCGGGCGAATTTAGTTCCGGTTTTGGCGTCGTCAGTAGCTTTACAAAATCTGCGCCGACCAGCTTATTTGACCGAAGCGCCTGATCAAATCTAAGCAGGTCTTCGACTGTCGAATAACCCCCGCCCTGCGGGCCGCCGCGCATCACGTGGGCAAAGATATTATTCTCCCAGGATATTCCGTTGTCGGTATACTCTTTGTCGTAGCCAACGGCAAGATTCGTGTTTATTTTATCCAACTCATAACAATCGGTGTTCGTCATCCCGGCGGGTTTGTAGATATTCTCGCGGACGTAATCAAAATACGATTGGCCCGAAACGATCTCGATCACCTTGCCAAGCACCATCATTCCGGTGTTGCTGTACTGCCACTTCGACCCTGGTTCAAACTTGATGTCCTTCTCATCCTCGCGGGCGAGTTTCATCATGTCATCAACAGTTCTGAGCTTCGCTCGCGACATCGAATCGTAACGCTGTGAAAAATAACCGCCCAGGCCTGCCGTGTGCGTGAGCAAATGCTTTATCTTGATCTTTTTCGCGGCTTCTTCATTCGGAAAATCCGGAATGAATTTTGACAGCGGATCGTCGAACGACATCTTTCCTTTTTCTACAAGTTGGGCAATGGCAACGCCCGTGAACATCTTGTTCATCGATCCGAGATTGAATTTCGTGTCGGTCTTGTTCGGGGCATTAAAATCCTTGTTCGCCAAGCCAAATGCACCTTTGTACAGCACCTCGCCGTCCTTTGCCAGAAGCACCGCACCCGAAAACACATCTGCCGCCGCCAGCTTCCTCGCGAATTCTTCAAGCTCACGCCCGGTTTCCTTAATGCTCAGCCTTTTTGTTTCGCCCGCCGGCACTTTTGGTGGCCGGAGGCCGATGCCCGCGATCTTATGAGGAGCTTCGGCCTCTACCCGGACAAGCAAACCGTCCCATCCGCCCGTCAGTTTGTTCTTGACGAGCATAGTGACCTCGTTCGGTTTTGAGTCCTGGACCCCGTGAATCTCAAATCCGCGGCTTTGGTCGTGCATCGACGAAATAAAATTCAAATGCCGGTCCATTGGGATCTTTAGAAACTCCACACCAAAGTTTGCCTCGGCATATTTCTTAAATTCCGCCCTGTTGCCCGATGTTATATAGCCGGCAATTTCGCGGGCGCGCCGCTCCGCCGGTTCCGTCTGACCGGTTGCTTGACCGAAGCAAGCGGCCGACAGTATCACCACTAAGCCCAACAAATTCCATAGTTTATGTCGTTTGTGCATTCCAATAACTCCACTTTGAAAATTTCATCTGACCAGAATACGATTCCGGTCAGCGAAATGTTTCGAAATGTCGTTGGCTTATTTCAGGGGTGCGAGACGGTTGTTTGATTGGGATTCTTTGAGCATCGCTTCTTACATTGCGCCATCGGCTCGCTTGGCCGACCAACGTGCTATCAACGCGACCGGCAATCCAACAAGGAGTGCGTGCCCGATCACGCTGTTCAGGAAGACCGGAAGCCGAAACGGCGCAGGAACGCCGCCACCAGCGGCAGAGAGAGGAATTACGACATATTGCATTACGAAATTCGCGATGACTCCGAAGGCTAAACCCGATATCACCGGCCGCCGGATCAGAAATGGGATATTGCGGCTGCCGAAGTAGTAAACAGAAGCGATTAAGAATGCGATCACGAAATGCAGGAATATTCCGAGAAAAGCCGTATTCCAGCCACCCGCAACCGAAGTCTCCCGACCCAGCACGCCCGCGGCAACACCCTGCCAAACTCGCTGGATCGTAATGCCGTAATACAGAGGGAAAAAGGTGCTCGCATCGAAGAAATCGAGAATGCCGATCGCTAATCCGCCATATACAATCGTCGCAAATGCTTTCGGCCGGCCCGCCAAACTTGGATCATCGCTCATTCGGACTTAACCTCGCGCTTACAAAAGTGGAATACAAGCTATTTACTAGGATGCAGCATCTCCCAAAAAAGCTGGTTCGTGCGGTGAGACTCTCGACCGTGCTCAAAAAGGTCTTTACTGCAACGTGACAATTGACGTTGGCGCGCCGTTCGTTCCATTGCCGTCGATAGCATTGTCTTTGAACGAAATGATCTTCCCGCCGCCTGCCGCCGACACGCCGGTTGTGTTAGAAGTGACCGTATTGGCCGAAAGCCTGATGGTTGCTCGCAGCATTCGCCAGAAGTCCGGTTCCATTCCCCGAAATCAAAGACTTGGAAACCGTAACATCCGCGGAACCAGTTGGAGCAGCATTGACACCGCTGCCGACGCTGCTTCTAATGCTCGATTCGTTTACTACGAGCTGTATCTTGTCAGCGTTCTCTAAACTAATGCCGTGCTGCGTAAAGCCGTCAATAACAACGGATTCAATGGTGACCGAATTCGCGGCGAGAACTCTGACCCCGTTAATTCCCGTTGCCGCTCCATTGATACTGATCCCGCGAAGCTTAAAAGCTTTCTTCACGTCGGTCGCACTTGTGATGTTGACGATAACGCCATTAGTCCCGGCTGCGAGGATCGATCCCTGAGTGTCTTCGCAATCTATCGTTATGGATTTTGTTATCGTGACGGCTCCGTAACCAGCCGGGTCGAGACAGTTTATCTCACCGTTCGTCGCGGTTCTTGAGATCGCCCCGGCAAATGTTTTGCACGGCGCTGTCCGGCTGCACGGGTTGACATCATCGCCCACGCCCGAGACCCACGTCCGCGTCGCCTGAGCGTTAGCAACTGCCGTTTCAAACAAGATACAGATCATTAAAGTGCAAAGGGAAAAGATGAGCTGTCGGATGTACATAGGTTTTTCTCCTCGAATAAGACTTGTTCTGCGTGGAACTGATTCCGCTGGTGGTAATGCTATCTACAGTCGGAAAAGATCCGTAGAGCTTTCTGAGATCGAGTCTGGCTGTAAAACTCCTCTGAATGATCTCCGGTGCAGCGCGCATGGACCGTGTATTCTAAGCGCTTCAAGGTGCGAAGCGGCCCCGTAACCTTTGTGGCCTGCGAAACCGTACTGCGGGAACTGCGATTCGTAGTCGCGCATCAGTTCGTCGCGGTAGGTTTTGGCGATAATTGATGCAGCCGCAATGGACACCGAGATCGAATCGCCCTTGATCAGTGCCTTTTGCGGCAGTCTGACGAGTTTGATCTGAAGAGCGTCGATCAGAAGATAGTCGGCGGCGGGTGTTAAGGCTTGGATAGCCAGAAACATCGCTTTTTTAGTCGCTTCGAGGATGTTGATCTCGTCGATCTCATCAGCCTCCACCGCCCCAATGCCAAATGCTAGGGCATTTTCGCGAAGCTCCGCGCTGATCGTTTCACGCTGGGCGGCGGTCAGCTTTTTCGAATCGTCCAGCCCATCGGGTAGCGGCTTTTCGCGGTCGAGAATGCAGGCGGCCGCAACCACCGGGCCGGCCAGACAGCCCCGGCCTACCTCGTCCACGCCGGCGATGAAACCAAACCCTTCGCTCCGGGCCTGATCCTCAAAATCAAACCCGATCGTCCAAACCTGTTTCGCCGCCTGAAGTTGGAAATCGTTCACGGTTTAGATTCTATAACGTATTCAATGAGTCGCGTACTCCTTGCGTATCGACCGTCTCACTTGCGGCCGGGTTTTGCGGAAAGTGGGACGGCTTAATTGTTGACGTCAATACGCTTACCGCCAAAAATCGTTCCACTTGACGAATGAAGAAGCCCTTAAGTGGAACGATACCCAAAACTGTTTCACCGTGAGACACTCTAAACATTGACAGCACAGGATTTAACGCCAAAAATGTTTCGAAAAAAAGGAATAAGGCTGCTGAGACACTTTTTGCAATAAAACCAATTGCAGCAACAATTACGACTGAACCATGGCCACTTGACACCATCACCGACAGCATTTGCCCACACAGCCTCTGACCTCTTTTTCCGAAAGCCCGAGCGTGAGCAAGGCGTAACATCACACGTTGAGCATAAACGCCCTTGCTCACGCGCGCGGGCCTCTGCATGTGTCCTGCCTGAACACCTTGGATTCCGATTTCCATCCGCGTTTCAAAGATCCTGATGAAGAAGGCCTTCACCCGCCGCTCCGATATTAGCAAGTGTTGCGTTGCTGGTCAAGGATATTATAGATGGGACAAATTCGTGATCCAGATGGAGATGAGGGTGAAGAATAGGGTTTTTCGTACAATTAAGTATCCGCGACCACAAGAATTTATAGGAGACCGGACGGCCCCGCATCGTTTTGCACGGTATTCCGTAATCAAAATATCTTTCAAAAATCTCTTGGCAGGCGTATCATAACCGTAAGTCTATATTTAAAGTTGGCTCCATTTCCCATCTACTCTTCCATCACCAAAAAGGGCGGTGCAGTTGTCGCATTTTATAAGAACCGATCATGAAACTTAAGGTGGCCGCTATTATTAACCGTCGAGTTTTTCTGTCCCGCTTTTGGCTCTGTGCGGATCTCCGCAACTGGACGATGGTATTGGCGTGCCTGTCGGCAGCGGCGAGTGCCCAGGGCGGGCTTCCGCCGTTTCTTAGCCAACCTGATGAGCCGTCGGGTGGAAGCCCGGTGGGTTTCGCCCGGCTCGATACTACCTTTAACGGCAGCGGGATCAGAACGGAGGGTATCGGCGGCGGCAACGACCAGGGAAGTGCCGCGGCCCTGCAGGCAGATGGAAAGATAGTGGTCGCGGCTTCGACCAGCGTTAATACTTTCTCAATTTATGTAGACTCAGACATCGTCGTTGTCCGTTACAACCCGGACGGATCGGTCGACGCGACCTTTGGTACCGGTTGCCGTCTGGAAGGATCAACCATATATAACGCATACCGCGCGACGTCGATCGTTGTGCAGCCTGACGGCAAGATACTAGTCGGCGGTGTACACGACCAGAAACCAGGAGATCGTAAATCTGCTTAGGCCCGTCGCTACACTAATGCGATGCAATCCCGACGGGTCCAGGGACGAAGCTTTTGGCTCCGGAGGGACCAAGGAGGTCCTGGGCAGCCATAGCGAGTTGAGTGATATAGCGATCCAGGCAGATGGCAAAATGGTTGTTTCGGGATGGAGCCAGTCCGGTTCGGACAGTAATCGGCTGCTGACAATCATTCGCCTTAATGCTAATGGAACGTACGACTCCACATTTAATGGAACCGGACACCTTGCCGCCAGCGTTCTGTTCCCGGTCCAAGCCCTTGCTGTACAGCCGGACGGCAAGATCGTCGTTGGCGGTGGAAGCGAGGACTTTCAGTTGTTCCGTTACAACGCCAACGGCACGCCCGATACAATGTTTGACGGCGAGGGTGCGGTAACAACACCTGTCCTTTCCGGCACAGATCAGGTGCTGTCTTTAGCCGTGCAACCGGATGGGAAGATCGTCGCGTCCGGGAAGGCCCACAATGGTTCTAACGATGATTTTGCCCTTGTCAGATATAACGCAGACGGCTCTTTAGACACGACGTTCGACGCCGACGGCAAGGTGACGACCCCGTTCTTTGCAGGAGATGAGCAGGCAAGATCGGTCTTCATCCAGCCGGACGGAAAGATCGTCGCATTTGGATTTGCGAATGAATCGTCGAACGATTTCGCCCTGGCCAGGTATAATCCCGACGGCTCGTTAGACACATCCTTTGACGGTGATGGAAAGGTGACGACGGGGGTCGGCAACGGTGAAGACATTGCAAATGCCGGGCTACTTTTGCCAAGTGGAAAGATGGTGGCGGTCGGATACGCTTCCGGCCTGGGGAATGACGTCGCTCTTGCCCGATATAGTTCGGACGGTGCGGTCGATGCGGCATTCGGTACGGGCGGCAAGGTTTTAACGGATATCTCTGATAGCCGAATCGACAGGCACTGCGGTTGCGGTTCAACAAGATGGAAAAGTAGTCGCCGTTGGCACTGCCGGTTCCCGGTTTCGGGTATATAGATACAATACGAACGGATCGCGGGACACTTCGTTCGATGTGGATGGCCTGATCGACGCGCCCCTTTTCCCAAACTACGCTTATGCCAACGCCGTCGCGATACAACAAGATGGCAAGATCGTCGTAGCAGGTTATGCATACGGGGCCTCGAGCGAAGACTTTGCATTGGCAAGGTTCAACCCGGACGGAACGCTGGACAGCACCTTTGACGGCGACGGCAGGGTTCTGACGTCACTAGTTTCCGCCTCTGATCGAATAACGTCCATTGCGATCCAAGCGGACGGTAAGATAGTGGCCGCCGGCATTGCTAATGACGGCCAGAACGATGACTTTGCACTTGCACGATTCAACGCGGACGGCTCGTTAGACATCTCCTTTGACGGCGACGGAAAGCTTACAACATCTGTAAGCCCAGCGTTCGATCAGGCAAAGTCGGTCGCCGTACAGCCGGACGGAAAGATCGTCGTAGCCGGTTACGCGACCGTGGGCTCAAACGACGATTTTGCGGTTGTCCGGTACAACGCGGATGGACCGCTCGACACTTCATTCGACGGCGACGGTAAAGTAACGACTCCGGTACTATCAAGTAGGGATCAAGCCTTCTCTGTCGCTCTCCAGCCGGACGGAAAGATCGTTGCCGGTGGATATAGTACCGGATCCGGCGAAGATTTTTCGATGGTCCGGTACAACACGGACGGCTCGTTAGATACTTCCTTCGACGGCGACGGAAAAGTGACGACGTTGACGCCCGCTTCTCTAGATCAAATAAGATCGATCGCCGTCCTGCCGGGCGGAAAGATCCTTGCCTCGGGCCATTCAACTCTCAATACTTATTACGCCTTCTCTTTTGCTCGATACAAGGCAAATGGTTCGCTGGACACCGGGTTCGACACGGATGGGAGGGCGACAGTCGGTGTTTACGGTCAGATGGGCGGCAGCGTTATCGATGGACGAAACAGGGTTGTGGCGGTCGGTGCGAATGGCGTGTCGGTCGGGACATTCGCGATTGCTAGGATCCTTGTCAGTGGACCAAAGCTATTCGATTATGATGGTGACGGGCTGGCAGAGCTTTCGGTTTTCAGGCCTTCGACGAGGGTCTGGTACACACAGTCCGCGAACGATTTTACGGCTAGAGAGTGGGGCGAGGTGAATGACAGGCTGGCCCCGGCCGATTACGACGGAGACCTGAAGACAGATGTTGCCGTTTTCCGCCCGTCGAACGGGACGTGGTATGTGCTCAGGTCTGGCAGCCAAACCGTCCAGACAGTCGCCTTTGGGCAGGATGGCGATCTGCCGGTGCCGACGGACAGGGATGCCGACGGTAAGGCGGAAATGGTCCTGTTCAGGCCATCGACAGATACCTGGCACACGAGATTTGCAAACGGAACGACGACAGCCGCCGAATTCGGGGTCGCCGGAGACAAGCCCTTGCGAGGCGATTTCGATGGCGACGGACGGGGCGACAATGCGAACTTCAGGCCTTCGAACCATAACTGGTACCTTCAAAGATCGACGGCCGGATTCACGGTTATGACGTGGGGAGAGGACGGCGACGTTCCAGTCCCAGCCGATTACGACGGCGACGGATGGACCGACATCGCGGTTTACAGGCCTGCGCTGGGACGGTGGTACATCATTGGCAGTTCGGCGGGCTGGACGGTTTGGAACTGGGGCGAACCCGGCGACATTCCGGTACCCGCTGACTACGACGGCGATGACCATGCTGATCTGGCGATATTCCGCCCTTCGACCAGCACCTGGTACATCATAAATACGACGACGGGATATTATATCCGAGCCTTTGGGAATTCGACGGACGTCCCGACCCCAAGTGCTTTTAATTATTGACGAAACTGAGCTATGAAGAGTGGAACGCGGCTCAGCTATTTTGAGGTTTGAGATTCATAGCTACCAGCCGTTCGCGATTCGCGAATTGCGAATGCGTTGGAAGTATAGGATGCGAAAAGGGCGTACGCGCGGGTTGTTCCGGGGGGAACAACATCGTCACGGACGCCCTTAATCTGTTAAATTGGCGCTGAATTTACTTGGCCGACTGTGCCTTGTTCCGAGTATCTTTTTCCTTGATACGTGCGGCCTTTCCGCGCAGATCACGCAAGTAATAAAGCTTCGCACGGCGGACCTTACCGCGGCGGACAACGTCGATGTGATCCACTACCGTCGCATGCAACGGGAAGATTCGTTCGACGCCGACGCCGAAGCTCACCTTGCGGACCGTGATAGTTTCGCGGATGCCGCCATGTTTGCGGGCAATGACTATTCCCTCAAAAACCTGAAGGCGTTCCTTGTTTCCTTCCTTGATCCGGACGTGCACTTTTACGGTGTCGCCCGATTGAAATCCGGGAATGTTCTCACGCAATTGCGGTTGTTCTACATTATCTAAACGATTCATAACTTTAAGGCCAGAGGTCAGCGCCGTTTTTCTGCACGCTCACATTTCACCATTTTCTCCTTCTAATAGATCCTGTCTATTTAATTTAGTCTTTGCCAACGCCTTTTCGCGCCGCCATTTTTCTATCTCGGCATGATTGCCGTTCAAAAGCACGTCGGGGACCTTCATCCCCAAAAATTCCGCCGGCCGCGTGTAATGCGGGCAATCGAGCAGGCCGTCCGAAAACGAATCGTTATCGGCTGACGTATCGCTGCCAAGTGCGTCCGGAAGCAGTCTGACTATCGCATCGACCAGCACGACCGCCGCGGGTTCGCCACCCGAAAGCACATAGTCGCCTATCGATATCTCTTCGGTCACGAGCGTCTCATTCACCCGTTCGTCAACGCCCTCGTACCGGCCGCAGATCAGTACAATGTGCCCGTCTGCATCGGCAAACTCTTTTGCCACATTCTGCCTGAGCGGCCTTCCCTGCGGCGAGAGCAGTATCACTTTCGTTCCTGCCGGATATTCGTCGCGAACCGCCGTACCGATCAACTTCTCGATCGCAGCGAAGAGCGGTTCGGGCTTGAGCACCATCCCGTCGCCGCCGCCAAACGGCCTGTCATCGACCATCCGGTGCTTGTCCGTCGTAAATTCGCGAATATCGTGGACGTTTATCTCAACAATATCAGCGAGCTTTGCCCGGCGAATAATTCCAAAATCAAAGACCTGTCCGAAAAACTCGGGAAAAATTGTCAGTACATCGATCTTCATGACTGGAGCGGCAAGCATCCCTGCTTGCCCGAATGCGAAGCATTCAATATCTTCCACCACCCGATTTCCGCCCCAAAGGCTCTCCGCTGATCAATTGATGGCAAGCAAGGATGCTTGCCGCTCCAGTCAAAACTCCAGCAACCCTTCCGGGGGATCGATCCTAATCAGCTTGCTTTCAACATCGACATCGACACAAATCCTTTCAGCGAACGGGATCATATAATCCTTGTCTGTCCCCGCGACGATCAAAACCTCAGTGCCGCCGGTTCGCAACAGTTCGCGAACCGTCCCGATCGTTTCTCCACCGATCGTTTCAACCCGGCAACCCTCAAGCTGCCAATCGAAGAACTCGTCCGTTTCCAGTTCGACGGCTTCGGACTCTGGCACCGAGATCTCGACTCCCCGCAACTCTTCACCCTGCTCGATCGTGTCGTAACCGGCAAATTTCAGAACAATACGGCCATTCTGAAAAAAGTAACGTTCAATTTTCAATTCGACCCGCTCGCCGTTCGGCAAAATTCCGGTGACATCAACAAGTCCTTCGAACCGCTCGGGAAAATCCGTCAAAAGCTCGGCAACAACCTCGCCGCGAAGCCCGCGGGTTTTCGCCACTTTTGCGATCGCGACAAAGTCCAACTAATCCTCGACCAGATCAAGATGGAAGCGCCGATTCTGCTTCTGACCGGCAAAGAAAAGGATGCTGCGTATTGCCTTGATGGTGCGGCCTTCGCGGCCGATCAGACGCCCAAAATCGTCCGGGGCGACACGGACGGCGAATTTGACCGTCTTGCCGCCATCGCCGGATTCGGACACTTCGACCATGTCGGGCGAACCAACCAACGATTTGACGATCTTTTCGACAGCGCTCTTCATATTCCCCACCAATGCAGCAACCAGGACGTGTTTTATTCTTCCGTCTTTGCAGGTTCTGCTTCTTCAGCCGGAGCTTCGGCGGCTTCTTCTGCCGGTGCAGCTTCCGCGGCTGCAGCTTCTGCGGCAGCGGTCGCGGCTGCTTCCGCAGCGGCGGCGTCAGCAGCGGCCTTTTCAGCAGCTACTCTTTCTTCTTCCTTCTTGGCGGCTTCGGCCTTCTTAGCCGCTTCCCTTGCTTGCTTGTCGGCTTCGGCCGAGCTGCCCTTGCCGACAAAGCTGCGGCCTTTTCTTCTTCGGTCTGGACCGGATTGTTCTTGATCAGGCTTTTGACCGTATCGGTCGGCTGTGCTCCGACACCGATCCAGTATTGGATCCGCTCATGCTTGAGATTTACCTCAGCCGGATTGGCCATCGGGTCATACGTTCCGACGTTTTCAAGATATTTCCCGTCACGCTTCGAACGCTTTTCCTTTACAACAAGGCGGTAGAAAGGTTTCCCCTTCGAGCCCATTCTCATTAAACTGATTGCTAACATATTTTCTCCGTAAATCGTCAATCGTCAGTCGTAAATCGGCTTTTCTATTCACGATTTACGATTCACTATTCACTACCTTTTCTTCTTATGTCTCTTTTTCTTCTTAAGTTTCTTCGACAAAGAATCCTTTGTCTCGTCGTAGCCGTTATCAAAATCTTCTGGACCGCCTCCGGCACCCAAAAGCCCGCCGAGGCCGCCCATTCCACCGCCGCCGCCGAGCATTCCGCCCAGGCCGCCGGCCAAACCGCCCATCATCTTCTTGCCAAGGCCGCCGAACAAGCCGCCCTTGTTCATCTGCGCCATCATCTTGCGCATCTGTTCGTATTGCCGAAGCAGTTGGTTTACTTCACCGATCGTCGAACCTGACCCGCCGGCAATGCGCGTCTTGCGGCTCGCATTCAATACCGTGTAATTATTCCGCTCGAGCTTCGTCATCGAATCGATGATCGCCTCGGTTTTTTTCATCTGTTGGTCGACCTCGGCCGACTGCTCATCCGATAGCGACAGTCCACCCGTCATCTGCTCCGGCAGCATCTTCATCAGCTTCGACATCGAACCGAGCTTCTTGAATTGCCCTAGCTGGCTGCGAAAATCTTCAAGCGTAAACTGGTTACGCGTCATTTTCAGCAGCTGTTCCTGGGCTTCTTCTTCGTTGATCTTGCCCTGGACCTCTTCGATCAGCGTGAGCACGTCGCCCATGCCCAGGATCCGCTGGGCGATCCGGTCGGGATAAAACGGCTCGATCGCGTCGTACTTTTCGCCGACACCGACGAACTTGACCGGCTGGCCGATAACCTGCTTCAAAGAAAGGGCCGCACCGCCGCGGGCGTCGCCGTCCATCTTCGTCAGCACAACGCCGGTGATGCCGACGCGTTCGTGAAAAACTTCCGCCGAGCGGACCGCATCTTGTCCGGTCATCGCGTCGGCTACGAACAGAACCTCGATCGGCTTTGTCTCGGCCTTGATCTGCTCAAGCTCGACCATCAGCTCGTCGTCTATATGAAGACGCCCGGCCGTGTCGATCATCAGCGTGTCATGGCCGGTTTCCTGCCGCGTACTTGATCGCACCCCGAACAAGCGTCAGCGGATCGTTCGATTCCTTGTCCTGGTAAACGGCGACGCCGACCGCTCCGCCGACCACACGAAGCTGCTCGCGTGCCGCCGGGCGATAAACGTCTACCGAAACAAGCAGCGGCTTACGCTCCTGATTGTCGGCGAGCCATTTCGAGATCTTTCCCGTCGAGGTCGTTTTGCCCGAGCCCTGCAGCCCGACGATCATCACGACGTTCGGGATCTGTTTGGTAAACACCAGCCGCGACGAAGTGCCGCCCATCAGGTTTACAAGCTCGTCGTAAACGATCTTAACGACCTGCTCATGCGGTTTGAGGTCCTGCCAAACTTCCTGCCCTTCTGCTTTCGCGCGAACCGATTCGACAAAATCCTTTGCGACCTTGTAATTAACGTCCGCCTCAAGCAACGCCATCCGGATCTCACGAAGAGCTGCGTCCACGTGCTCGGGCGTCAATTTGCCCTGCCCACGCAGATTCTTAAGCGTTTTCTTCAGTTTATCGGACAGCGATTCGAACATATAGACACACTTCGGCTACAAGAGTCGAAACCATAAATTATATGGTTATACGTGTATACTGTCAACGAAAGGTCGATGAAAACGATGTGCGGAAAGGCGCGAACGCCTACCCATTGAGTAGTTTTTCAATTGCGGCAACGACGCTCTCAGTCCGAACGCTCAGGATACACCTAGGCTCGCCGAATTCCTTACATTCATATCCCGGACACGGCTGGCAGGGGAAAGCTTCATATACGATCTCACTCGGAGCGTCGGTCCACGGCCGCCAGTGATCTCTGTTCGATGAGCCGAAGATAACGACGATCGGCGTATTGACGGCGGCGGCGATGTGAGCGATCCCGGAATCATTTCCGACAAAAAGCCTCGCTTTCGACGCCAAGGCGGTGATCTCCGGCAGCGTCAGATCGTGAAAAGTGGTCACAGGCACCTTGGATTCGGCGACAAGCCTTTCCAAAATAGCCGTTTCATCCCTTGCGGCGACAGCCACGGTTCGGATGCCCTTCTTCGATAGAAATTCCGCCATCCGGGCGAAATTCTCGACGGCCCACGTCTTCGTCGCAAATGCGGCGGCCGGATGAAAAAGCGCAAAGTCGCCAAATTCACTTTGCGTTCTTTTCGTCTTTGCGTGAAACTTCTCGTCCAGCGATTCGGTGGCCAAGGTTGTCACATCCAGACGGCTCCTCGGCCTGTCGTTGACCGGAACACCGGCAAACCCCGCGAGAGCTAACTGCTGCTCGGCTGAATGGGTCGTTTCGAGTTGCCAAAAATCGGCCGCCGAAGAAAACAGATGAGTGTGGAGAAATCGGTATTGGTAATGGGAATAACCCACGCGGTGTGGCGCTCCGCTGGCAAATGTAAGAAACGTCGCGGTTGTTCCGCCATGGAGATTGATCGCGACGTCATACTTATTCTGTCGCAGACGCCAAGCGACCTTCGCACGGGACGTCGAACTTTCAGGGATCGAGATCACATTGTCCAAAGCGTCAAACCCTTCAAGCAATGGCGCGACCCAATCTTCAAGCAAAATGTCGATCTGTGCTTCTGGCAGGAACCTCTTGAGGGCAATTAACGTTGGCGTCGCGAGCACCGTATCGCCTATGGAGCGAAGCCGAACGACCAAAACTCGCTTAACATTTTTCCAGTCGATGCTAAATGACAATGCTGCGTTGGCCTCGGCATCCGGATGGGACACTAGCTCCCCGCGTCGCCCCTTATCCATCTCACCGTGTCGCATCTATGCCTCTACTTTCGCCTCGTCAACCAGCATTACCGGAATCTCATCCTTGATGGGATACACCAGCCGGCATTCCGGATTGACGCATTTGAGGCCGCTTTTGTCCTCTTTGATCTCAACCTTCGATTTGCACTTCGGACAACGGAGGATCTCTAAAAGTTCGGGGCTGATCGCCATTTTTGACTCCTGTTTGGATAAAAAACCAATATTAACGCAACCACGCTAAGCTGCAAAGGAGCAACGAAAAAGGACCGGACGCACAGTCCCGGCCCTTTTGTCTTTTACTTATTAAGTTGCCTCAAGCCGCTTCTGTCTTCGTTCCACACTCAGGACAGAATTTCGCTCCAGCCGCGAGTTCAAACTGGCAATTTGCACATTTCGCTTTTTCCTGCGACGAACCGCATTCGGAACAGAATTTCGCACCTTCGCGAAGCTCAGCGTTGCATTTTACGCAAGGGACTCGAGCTATTTCCATCTTGCCGCCGCAATCTGCACAGAATTTGACTCCGGCTCCATTAGGCTTGCCGCATGACGGACAAGCTACGGTCGCGGGAGATGCACCGCCGGGCGAACCTGCCTGCGGCCCTGCCCCAAATGCGTTTGCGATCTGCCCGCCAACGGCGAAACCTGCTCCCAATCCGGCACCCAGCCCGGCGCCGCCGCCTTCATTCTGAGCAGCATCCCGAAGAGCTTCGGCCGCCTGGAATTTCATATATTGATCGACATTTCCAAGTGCTCCCATTGACGCACGCCGGTTTATCGCGTCCTGGACCTCTTCAGGAACGCTTACGTTCTCAACATAAAACTTCGTGACCTCAAGGCCGTAGCCTTTGAAATCTTCGTTGATCTTGCCGCGGATCTGTTCGCCGAGTTCTTTGTATTGAGATGCAAGGTCGATGGCCGGGATTTTCAACTCGCCCAGAGAATCGGAAAATTCCGTGACGATCGCGCGTTTTAGCTGGCCGTCTATGTCCTCGGTCTGAAATTGAGCATTGGTACCGGCGATCTCTTTAATAAACTGGGCCGGATCGGCGACGCGAAGGCTGTAGGCTCCGAATGCTCGAAGCTGGACGATTCCAAAATCGGCATCGCGGAGCATTATGGGGTTCGACGTGCCCCACTTCATGTCAGTGAATTGCTTGGTATTTACAAAATAGACCTCTGCTTTGATGGGCGAATTGAATCCGTATTTCCAGGCACCGAGCTTTGAAAGAATAGGGGTGTTCCCGCCATCGACCGTATAGCGTCCCGGCGTGAAAACATCGCCCACCTGTCCCTCGAAAACGAAAACTGCCGTCTGCGATTCACGGACGATCAATTGTGCGCCATTCTTGATCTCCTGCTGATAAACCGGAAAGCGATAAAGCAGCGTGTCCTTTGACTCATCCAGCCATTCGATGACCTCGATAAACTGGTTCATTGCTGCTTCTTTTACCTTGTCGATAATGCTCATTATTCAGATCTCCTTATCCGATATCTTAACGATAGAATATCTCACAAAGTTTCGATTATTGGAAGTTTTGACGGTCGAATCGAGCAGCTGAAAAGCTGGGTCAGATCAGACGGAAGAACGCCGCCTTCGGTATACCAACCAAAAAATTAAGATCGCGGAAACGCCGCCAAAAAGGTCGAGCAGAACATCCGACACGGCTCCGGTTCGAGCCGGGTTCATTGATTGGACGGTTTCATCTATCGCTGAAACTAAGAACACGATCAGCATCGATACGACGGGCCAGTACCTGGTAAAAGCCGAATAGGAACGGTAAAACGCCCGGGCAGCAAAAAACGCAAGTATCGCGTATTCGACATAATGGGCGGCCTTCCGAATAATGCCGTGGAGAAAAAGTACCGTTTCCGGCGACGCTGACGGGAACAAGAACTCGATGATCGGGCGAATAAAGCGCGAGGTTTGGGACATCGATCCCTGGCCGCTCCCCAGGAAAAGGATAACACCCGCCCATAAAACAATTGGCGCGTAACGAATTAATCGTTCGCGCCAGTTCGATCTCACAGCCGCTTCTTCGGTCATCATTTAGGAAGCTGGTTCATAATATCGCCCATTGACGTAAACAGCCCATAACCGTAGAAGATCATGCCGATAATACCCAGGATCATTGGTACCAGCCCAGCTTTTTTGACGAAAAAGAAAATAATTCCAGCCAGCGGCTGAAAAAGGAAATTGACGATAGCCCAAATCACCTTTTCTCCGGTACTTCCGCCCATCTGAAAACTGAGTACCACGAACCAAACTACGCAAATCAGCATTAGCAAAGCGCCTACACCTATTACCATATACTCCTCCTAAATTTGATATCGAGCTTGGAAAACCAAAAACAGGCAAAGCATATATAAAATCAAACTTGATTTCAAATGCATTTACCTGTCCGAAACGGAAAACCCGCAAAATCTGAACCGGAGCTTAAGCCGCCACCAGTGCAGCGATCAACGCGAGATCATGCCCCCGATGTAATAGGCAACCACCCCGCCTAACATGATCAAGACCGGTTTAGGGGGTACCTTTTTGATGAGAAAACAAACAATGCCTATCAAGGGTTGAAGCGGAATAATATTCGCTACACCATAGCCGACGCCACCCATGCGGAAAGCCGAGACGATCGTCCATATCCAACCGACGAACATCATCGCAATACCCAAATAATAGAAAAGGTCCGATAAGCCCCTCATATATTCAACTCCTGAAAGTGTTGCTTCGGTTCAACTGAAAACGATCCTGCTTCGCGATCCTACAAAGAAAAACAAGCAAACCATATATGAAATCCAAAACGATTTCAAATGGAGTTGCTTGTTCAAGCTTTGTCCAAAATTTTTCTTACGCGGCGGCCGCACCGGACACAACTTCGATGATCTCTTTCGTGATCGCCGCCTGTCGGATACGGTTCATGTTGAGCGTGAGCGTGTCGATCAATTCGCCGGCATTCTTCGAGGCGGAATCCATTGCCGTCATCCGCGAACCTTGTTCCGACGCGACCGACTCAAGCATTCCCTTGTATATCTGTGTTTCTACCTGTTTTGGAAGAAGTTTTCCGAAGATCTCCGCAGCCGGCTGTTCGTAAATGTATTCGGCGGTCGCTCCACTGGCGGCCTCTTCGCCTGCTTCAGTCTTTGGTATTGGAAGAAGCTGTTCGATTACCGGCTTTTGCGAAAGGACCGTCTTGAACTCAGTAAAAACGATGAACACCTTGTCGATCGTCTCGTCTTCGGTAAAGATCGTTATGATCTTGTTCGCAATCGCTACCGCGTCAGAGTGAACAACCTGTCCGCTGCCAGTCAGGCCGATGTACTCTTCAACAAACTTCACGTCACGGCGTTTGAAAAAATCGCGTCCCTTTCGTCCGACCGGGATCATTTCGGCGGACTTCGTGGAATTCTCTTTCAAAAAAGCCTGAGTCGCCTTGATAACATTCGCGTTGAACGCACCCGCAAGCCCTTTATCTGCACTGATAAGCACGATGAGGTATTTCTCGTCACCGCGCTCATCCATTAGCGGATGTGAAAATTCGTCCGCCACCTTCGCGCTCAAACCGCCAAGAACATCTGACATTTTGTGCGAGAACGGCCGCGACGCGGTCACCCGGTCCTGCGCTCGTTTTAGCTTCGCCGCCGCAACCATTTTCATGGCCTTGGTGATCTGCTGAGTATTTTTGACCGACTTGATCCGCCGGCGCATGTCCAAAAGACTTGCCATATGGTTACGCCGCTGCGGCTCCTGCCGTCTCGTCTCTGTTCCAACGAGTTGCCTTGAAATCCTCAACGGCTTCTTTCATCGACGCCTTGAGATCGTCGTCGATCGACTTCTTCTCACGCATTGTGTTCAGAACGCCGGGGTGCGATTTCTCCATGAAGCTTGTTATCTCTTCTTCAAACCGCTTGAGGTCTTCGACCGCAATGTCATCTGCCAAACCGTTGGTCACGGTCCAGATGATGAGCACCTGTTTTTCAACTTCCATCGGCTGATATTGTCCCTGCTTGAGGATCTCAGTCAGACGTTTACCGCGTTCGAGCTGATCTTGCGTCGATTTATCGAGGTCCGAGCCGAACTGTGCGAATGCCGCCAACTCGCGGAACTGTGCAAGGTCGATACGAAGCGTACCCGCGACCTGCTTCATCGCCTTGATCTGTGCCGAACCACCTACACGCGAAACCGAGTTACCCACGTTGATAGCCGGACGCACGCCCGAGTTGAAAAGATCGCTCTCAAGGAAGATCTGGCCGTCGGTGATCGAGATAACGTTTGTCGGAATATAGGCCGAAATGTCTCCCGCCTGCGTCTCGATGATCGGGAGCGAGGTCAGCGAACCACCGCCGCGTGCATCTGACATCTTTGCCGCACGTTCGAGCAAACGTGAGTGTAAGTAGAAAACGTCGCCGGGATAAGCTTCGCGGCCTGGAGGACGGCGAAGGAGAAGCGAGATCTCACGATAAGCTGCTGCCTGCTTCGAAAGATCGTCATAGATCGTCAAAGCGTGTCGGCCATTGTCGCGGAAGTATTCAGCGATAGCGCAACCCGAGTAAGGGGCAAGGAACTGCATGGCCGCCGGATCCGAAGCCGTTGCCGAAACAACGACGGTGTAATCCATTGCGCCGTAATCTTCAAGCTTCTTTACGACCTGTGCAACCGTCGAGGCCTTTTGCCCGATAGCGACATAGACGCAAATCACGTCTTTACCTTTCTGGTTGATGATCGCGTCGATCGCAACGGCGGTCTTACCCGTCTGACGGTCGCCAATTATCAACTCACGCTGACCTCGGCCGATCGGCACCATCGCGTCGATAGCCTTTAGCCCGGTTTGCAGCGGCTCTTTAACCGGCTGGCGGTCAATAATACCCGGAGCAATTCTTTCAACCGGATTGAATGCGTCGGTAATAATATCGCCTTTGCCGTCGATCGCATTTCCGAGAGCATCGACCACGCGTCCGATCATCGCATCGCCAACCGGCACGCTCATGATCTTGCGGGTACGCTTAACTTCGTCGCCTTCTTTGATCTTCTGGAAATCGCCGAACAGCACGGTACCAACCTTGTCTTCCTCAAGGTTCAGCGCCAGGCCGCGAACGCCAAAAGGAAATTCAAGCAGCTCGCCCGCCATCACCTTTTCCAGCCCATGGATCTCGGCAATGCCGTCGCCGACCTTGATCACGGTCCCGACCTCGTCGACCGTCATGCTTGTATCAAAATTCTCGATCTGCGCACGAATGATCTCGTTAATTTCGTTAGCTTTAATTGCTTCCATATATTGTTCGTTGTTCGTCGTTAGTTGTTCGTGGCGACTTTCTCCGCAACGAACAACGAACAACGAACTACCCACTAATTAATTCTTCTTTAAGATTCTCTAATTGCGTTCGGACAGAGCCGTCATAGACTGTCGAACCGATCTGCGTCACGACACCGCCGATAATTCCTTGATCAATATCAAAATTTGGTTTGACCTGTTTGCCGGTCAGTTTTTCAAGGTTCGCTTTCAATTCCGCCTTTTCGCTTTCGGACAGTTCGCGGGCCGACGTTACCTTCGCAAGCACGTTCCCGCTCCGTTCTTCCAGAACCGCCGCAAAACGCGTATTGATATGTCCAAGCTCGGTCAGCCGGCTGTTCTTGAGCAAAACGCGGAAGAAATTCGCCGTTGTCTTGCTTGGCCGCGTCTTTGAGAGCAAGCCGTCTAAAATGTTTTCTTTATTGAGATGTGCGATCGAGGGGTTGCCAAATACCGTTTGAAGATTCTCGTTCGAATCGATCAGCACTTCCCATGATTTAAGTTCGCTTTTTACAGCCTCGGTTTCGCCCGATTTCAGGACGACATCCGCAAGTGCGGTCGCATATCGGCGGGCAATCGTTTCAACACTCATTTTAGTTTAGGCCTCCGATCGAACTGATACCGGCCTTAATAAGCTGAGCGTCTTTAGATGCATCGATCTGTGCACGCAGCTTTTCTTCTGCCAGCCGAATGCTCTCTTCGGCCGAAAACTTGCGTAGTTGGGCCTTGGTTTGTTTAGTCAGTCGTGAGATCTCACCGCTTGTCTGTTCACGCAGCTTTTTTACTTCAGCCTCGGCCTGGTCGGCCAAGCGGCGCTTTTCTGCCTCGGCTTCCTCGTTCGCCTTTTTCAGTACGTTTGCTTTTTCCGTATCGAGGGCGGCCAGCTTTGCTTCGGCGGATGTAAGCTGTGAGAGAGCAGACTGCTTCTCTTCCTCTGCCTTTATCAATTCAGCCCTGATCCCTTCGCGCTTCGCCTTGAAAGCCTCGCTCAACGGCTTTTTGAGGACATAGATCATCAGAGCCACAAAGATCCCGAGGTTGATGAACTTCCAAAGCTCAAAACCGGGATAATTGAAGTATTTTTCGTAGAACTCAGTAAAACCGCCTTTACCCGCGACAGCTTCGGAAAAGAGAAATAGGAAATTGTGCAAAAACGCAAACATATAAACTACGCTCTCAAAATATTCGCCGCTATCTTGTCTGACATCTCTTCGGCCTCTTTCGCGATCAACGCCCTCGCTTCGGCGGTCTGGTCCGCAAGCTGCTTTTTCTCGTCCGCAAAGGCCTGTGCCGTTTCCTCTTTCGCCTTAGCGATCTTCGCCAGACGATCCGAAACCGCTTCGGCACGCAGCTTCTCGATCACCTCATAGCCTTCGCTCCGGGCCTCGAGCAGCGCCTTGTTGTAGCGTCCTTGCTTATCCGCAACGTCCTTCAGGATCGTTTCAGCCTCTCCGCCCACACCGCCTTTGTGCTTTTCGCGCGATTCGATGATCCGGTTGATCGGACGAAAAAACGTCCGGTTCAAAACCCAGATCATCAGCAGGATCAATGCAATGTGGATGAATAAAGTGCCGTCCGGAAATAGCTGGATCGATTCGGCAAAGGCCAGCAAATACATATATTTCTTAAACTACTGTCGCAACAAAGAAGCTCTTTAAAAATCGCCCGGTGCTCAAAACATATAAGATTATCACGCGCTATTTTGACGGTCAAGGCCGGCTTCCGTGGATATTTGAAGGTCGTGTTCGATGGTTTTTAAAGGTGTCCTGATATGGTAGAGTTTTCCCCAAGTCCTATGCCGACCGCTCCTAAGACCGCAAAACATCGAGCAAAGCGAAACCGAACGATCTGTTTAGATCCCGGCGAGATCGAAAGACTCCGGAAACACCGGATCCGGCATGGGCCTATCTCGAAGGCGGATCTCAGAGATCGGATCATTTGCGGGGATGCGTTCAATGTCCTAAAGATCCTTCCGGAGAAGAGTTTTGATCTGCTCTTTGCCGACCCGCCCTACAATCTTTCAAAAAAGTTCGGTACGGAAAAATTTAAACGGACATCGCTCGACGAATACGAAGCATGGCTCGATTCATGGCTAACACTTTGTACTCCTCTTCTTAAACCGACGGCATCTATCTACATCTGCGGCGACTGGCGTTCTTCGGCCGCAATTCAACGTGTCGGAATGAAGCATTTCAAGCTCCAAAACCGGATCACCTGGGAACGCGAAAAGGGCCGCGGCGCGAAACGCAATTGGAAAAACGCCGCCGAAGACATCTGGTTTTTTACCATGTCGGACGAATTCACTTTCAATCTTGAAGATGTCAAAATGCGGAGAAAGGTGCTTGCTCCATATACAAAGAACGGCGAACCGAAAGATTGGAAGAAAAATGGCGACGGCAATTTTCGCGATACGCACCCATCCAATATCTGGACCGACATCAGCGTCCCCTTTTGGTCGATGCCCGAAAACACCGATCACCCGACGCAAAAACCCGAAAAGCTGCTTGCGAAAATAATCCTGGCCAGCACAAATGCCGGGGACCTTATCCTCGATCCATTTGCCGGAAGCGGTACGACCGCCGTCGCCGCAAAAAAACTTGGCCGCGATTTTGTCGCCATCGAATCCGACGAGAATTATTGTCTGCTTGCCCAAAAACGTCTCGAAATGGCGGAAAGGGACTCTTCGATTCAAGGCTTCTCTGACAGCGTCTTCTGGGAAAGAAACGCACGAAAATAATCCACAGATAAACACAGATGCACACAGATTTATAGAATCTTATCCGTGTTAATCTGTGTCCATCTGTGGATAATACTCCTATGAAGATAGCGACCTGGAACGTAAATTCCATCAATATTCGGATGGAGGTGATGCTCAACTGGCTTGCCGAAACGCAAACCGACATCGTCTGTTTACAAGAAACAAAGACCGTTGACGAGAATTTTCCTGCAGCGGCCTTCAAAGATGCCGGCTACGACTCGGCATTCATGGGACAAAAATCGTACAACGGCGTGGCGATCATCTCGCGGCATCCGATCGAGAACGTGCAGAAAAACTTCATCGACGACGATGACGAATCGCCAAAGCGGATGATCGCCGGAACGGTCAACGGCATTCGCATTGTCAATACCTACATCCCGAACGGCACCGAGTTATGGACCGACAAATTCAAGTTTAAGTTGGACTGGCTACAGCGTCTCCGGAGGTTTTTCGACGAAACCTGTGATCGAAATAGAGACGTCTTGCTGTGCGGCGATTTCAATGTCGCGGTTGACGAACTCGACGTCTGGAGCGTTCCTGCGATGCAGGGAAAACTGCACTTTTCGAAACCGGAACGGGCCGCGATGCATCACGTAAAGCAATGGGGTTTCATTGATGTTTTTCGCAAAATGAACGGCGACGTCCGTGAGTTCTCATGGTGGGATTTCCGCGCCGGTGCCTGGCAAAAGAATCAGGGCCTCCGCATCGATCATATATGGACTTCTCCCTCACTGGCTGATAAGTGCACTGGCTGCTGGATCGACAAAGCTCCTCGCGCGCTTGAAAAGCCAAGCGATCACACTCCGGTGGTTGCTGAGTTCAGCGAATAGCAAATCGGTTGATGCCAGTAATCGATGGTCAAACTTAAACCACCTTTATTAGACCTATCTAAACTCTTGACGTTCCGATTGTCCGCGGACGGTTTCCTTCAGTTCGATCGCAGTCATCTCGTACTAGGCCTTGTTCTAACGTGGATCGTCGGGATAGGCCGTTGGTGGGACGATCCCGCAGCGAACATTCTTCAGCATCTTGGAGTTGGTTCGGTCATCTATGTTTTCTTGCTTGCTGCCGTTTTATGGTTGGTCATTAGGCCGCTCGATCCTGCGAACTGGTCGTACTGGCATGTACTGACTTTTGTCGCCATGACTTCACCGCCTGCAATTCTTTACGCGATACCGGTGGAACGCTTTACCGAAATGGCGACCGCCCGATCGTTAAATGTTTGGTTCCTTGCTACGGTCGCCCTATGGCGGGTTGCACTTTTGTTCTCTTATCTTAGACGACATGCGCGGCTCAAATACGTCGCCCTTTTCGTTGCATCACTTTTACCGCTGACCGCAATAGTTACGACGCTGACTATCCTTAATCTGGAACAGGCGGTCTTCGACATAATGGGCGGGCTGCGGGAGCCCGGTACTTCGAATGATTCCGCCTATGGCATTTTGTTTGGATTGACTTTCCTTTCGATGCTGCTGATCATCCCTGTTTTTATCATCTATATTTTCCTGATTGCCTTTGGCGGCAGGACGAAAGATCCGCTGGTTAATGAGGATAGCAAAGAAACTTCATAGTGAAGATAGCAACCTGGAACATCAATGGAATAAACTCCCGCCTTCAGCACGTCCTTGACTGGTGTGCGAAGAATCAACCGGACGTGCTATGCCTGCAGGAACTGAAATGCGTCGATTCGCGATTCCCACATCAAAAGCTGCGGGCGGCCGGTTTTCCTTACATCGAGTTTCATGGCGAGAAGGCGTATAACGGGGTTGCGATACTCTCGAAACATCGGATCAGCGACCTGCAGAAGAACTTTGCCGGTGATGCGGACGAAGCACCACGAAGATTGGTCGCGGGCACCATCGAAGACATCCGGATAGTTAACGTATATGTCCCTCACGGAACAGCCCTCGGAACCGACAAGTTCGCCTTTAAGCTCAACTGGCTTGAAAGGCTGAGAAAGTACTTTGACGACAACTTCGAGGTGGATGACGATGTGATCCTCTGCGGCGACCTGAACGTTGCTCCGCACGAACTCGACGTCTGGAAGCCTTCACTATGGAAGGACAAGACGCATTTCAGTAAGCCCGAACGGGATGCGATCTTAAATGTAAAGCGCTGGGGCTTTGTCGATGTTTTCAGGCAGCTCAACGACGATGTAAAGGAGTTTTCCTGGTGGAGCAATTTTCACCACGACTTCGAAAAAGACCGCGGCCTTCGCATTGACCACATCTGGGCATCGCCTCCGCTCGCAGATCTGTGCACAGATTGCTGGATAGATAAAGAACCGCGGGCTTTTGATAAGCCAAGCGATCACGCCCCTGTCGTCGCCGAGTTCAGCCCCTGATCAAAAAATACCTCGTTTGGTAAAGGTCTGACGAGTCGGGGACAGACATCTCGCGGAGCGCAGCCCGGGCAAGGCCGATCGGTCTTGACAAATCTTTGCATTCAGGAAGTGATCATTTGATTGCAAGGGCCGTAATTCGATGCTATAAATACCATTCTCTATACTGTTCAAAAAACGGAATAATCTTTCAAATATTGAATTTCCGGATCGTTATCGCGATCGGTTTTGCCTGTATTTTAGCCAAATCGATGCGCTGTCACCGGAGATCTTACGCTTAATCACCCGTATAAATCGCCCTAGGAGGAATTTTTAGATGAAACGTTTCCCGATAAGAATATTGGCCATTGGCCTGTTGCTCTTGGCTCCGGCGAGCTTGCTCATGGCCCAGGACCCGACCCCTGAGCCAGCCGGGCCGACCGGTCCCGGCGGCGCCCAAAGGCCTGGCGCAACTCAGGACCCCCAGCCTTATGACCGAGTGATCACAAAGGACGCGAAATCCAAGGCTGGCATCTTTGCCGTACATCAAGTTAAAGACAGGTTTTTTTATGAGATCCCCAAGAGCGAGATGGGCAAGGATTATCTGTGGGTAACGCAGATCGCCCGAACAACACTGGGCGTCGGTTACGGCGGACAGGCTCTTGGCAGCCGTGTCGTCCGCTGGGAGCTGAACGGAAATCGGGTGCTGCTCCGTAACGTCAATTTCAGCGTCATTGCCGATCCTAAATCGCCGATCGCCGAAGCCGTACAGGCGGCCAACAACAGCCCGATCTTGATGTCATTTCCGGTAGCGGCCTGGGGACCGAACGAGGGCACCGCGGTGATCGAGGTCGGCCGGCTCTTCACGACCGATCTTCTCGAGATCAGCGCACGCCAGCGGCTGCAGGCGACGTCGATGGACGCGACCCGCTCTTTTGTCGACCGCATTACGCCGTTCCCCGGTAACATCGAAGCCGAAGCGAGCCAGACCTATGTTCGCAACCCGACCCCGGCCGGCGGCGGCGGCGGTCAGGGTCCCGGCGGTGGCGGTCAGCAGCAGCAGGGTATGAACCCCGGAAGCGCTACGGTCGTCCTTCATTACAGCATGGTGAAACTGCCTGAAAATCCGATGATGCCGCGACTTTTTGACGAGCGTGTCGGTTACTTTTCGCAGGCGCAATATGATTACGCCCGCAGCGAGCACAAGGCGCCGGAAACACGATATATACGGCGCTGGCGGCTTGAGAAAAAGGATCCGAACGCAGAGTTGTCCGAGCCGGTGAAGCCGATCGTATATTACATCGACCGCGCGACCCCGACCAAGTGGATCCCCTATATGATCAAGGGCGTCGAGAAATGGCAAAAGGCCTTTGAGGCGGCCGGTTTCAAGAAAGCGATCATCGCTAAGGTGCAGCCGTCGAAGTCAGAAGACCCAGATTTCAGTGCCGAGGATGCTCGCTATTCTGTGATCCGCTGGCTGCCATCGACGACCGAGAACGCATCGGGCCCGCATATCGCAGACCCGCGAACGGGCGAAATTCTCGAGTCCGACATCCAGTTCTATCACAACATCATGAACCTCCAGCGTTCGTGGTATTTCCTGCAGGCCGGTGCTGTTGACCCTCGCGTACAAAAGCTTCCGATGCCCGACGAGCTGATGGGCGTCCTGCTCGAATACGTGGCGGCGCACGAGGTCGGACATACGCTCGGCTTCCAGCACAACATGAAGGCCAGCTCGATGTACCCATTTGAAAAGGTCCGCGACCGCGAATGGGTCAAGAAAATGGGCCACACGCCGACGCTGATGGATTATTCCCGATTTAATTACGTCGCTCAGCCTGAGGACAGAATTGCGGTCGAAGATCTTGTTCCCGGCATCGGGCCCTACGACGAGTGGGCGACGATGTGGGGCTATAAACCGATCCCGGGGGCGAAAACCCCGGACGCTGAGCTGAAGACCTTGAACGAGTGGGCAATGGCACAGGATGCAACACCGTGGTACCGATTCTCGACAGACGGTTCCGCCGGCAGCGACCCCGGCGAGTTGACCGAGGCGGTTGGCGACAGCGATGCAGTCAAGGCATCGACGCTCGGTTTGATGAATCTCAAACGTGTTTCGAAACTTCTCGTTCCGGCGACGACCAACGAAAAGGGAATGCCGTATGATGATCTTGCAGAGCTCTATGGCCGCATGCTCGGTCAGTGGACGCTCGAGATGAACCACGTGGCGGCGATCGTAGGAGGTTACAATTCGCAGCAGAAGCACATCGGGCAAACGGGCGTCAGGTTCAATCTGATCCCGAGGGCGCGGCAAACGGAGGCTGTGAAGTTCCTCGGCGACAACGCCTTTGCGACGCCGACATGGGCGATCGACAAGGACATTCTCCGCCGCATCGAACCGATCGGTGCACTGAACCGCGTGCGCAATGCGCAAAACAGCATACTCAACAACCTGTTGTCGAGTGCGCGTTTTGCACGTCTTATCGAGCAGCAGCAGCTTGACGGTCTGGCCGCGTATGCAGCTGCCGATTTCCTGGCGGACGTTCGCGGCTCTGTCTGGAGCGAGCTCGCCGCACCAAAGGTTTCGATCGATGCCTATCGCCGCAACCTGCAGCGTTCGTATCTCGACATCGCGAACACCAAGCTGAACGCTCCGCCGGCAGCAGTTCCACAAGGACTGCCGCAGGGCTTGGCTGGGTTGTTTGTTGCGAGTGGCGACGAGCGGGCTTTCTATCGCTCAGAACTTCGCTCGCTCAACGCGTCAATCAACGCGGCGCTCGCAAAGGCCGCCGATAAAAACACACGCATTCACCTCGAAGGCGTTCGTGATCAGATCGGCAAGATACTCAATCCGGAAGCGGGGGGCCGTGCAGCGGCTGCGGCGTTCAATGAGGAAGCGATGCGTCTGCTTGACCTGTATCTGAATCCGACCTCCTGCTGGCCGGACTATGCGATCAAGCCCTAACAATGCCCGCCGGGGGGCAGCAAAGCAGAACGATCGGGGTCGCGTTCGCGGCCCCGATCTCGTTGGTCTCATCGCCTTAAAGAGGATCGCAAAATGAACTGGAGAATGATCGTTGCTCAAACCTTGTTCGTCGTAGCCGCCTTAACCGTTCTTCCGGCGAGCGTTCCTGCACAGAAGATCGAAACCGGATTTCTAAACCGGGTCGTCAGAATTAAAGGTGTGGAGTACAGATATCAGGTGTTTGTACCACGTGAGTTTGATCGCGCGAAGAGATGGCCGGTCATTATCGCTCTTCACGGCGGCGGGGAGTACGGTAGCGATGGAGTTCGTCAGACGAACGTGGGCCTCGCCCCCGCGATCCGCCGCAATGTCGACCGTTTTCCGGCGATCGTCCTATTTCCACAAAGCAAAGCAGACGGAACTCCCGGCTGGCAATTGGATGGTGGAAAAGCAGCCATTGCCGCGTTAGACCAATCGATCAAGGAGTTCAATGGTGATAGATCGCGCGTTTACCTCACCGGCCTCTCGGCCGGCGGAAACGGCAGTTGGTATCTAGCCTCGCAGTATCCTGATCGATTTGCTGCGATGGTTGTAATTTGCGGGTTCATTACGGAATTCCGTGGACGATCAAGCAATGTCCTTTATCCGGCTCTTGCCGCGGCATCCGCTCCGGACGCGTACGCCGCGATCGCGAAACGTGTCGCGGCCATTCCGATCTGGATCTTTCACGGCGACGCCGACCAGTCCGTTTCGGTCGAGGAATCTCGCCGCATGGCCGCGGCCCTCAAAGCGCTCGGAGCCGACGTCCAATACACAGAACTTCCAGGCGTAGGACACAATGCATGGGATCCGGCCTACGACCGCGCGGATGTCATCGACTGGATGCTTAAACAACGACGCCGGTAGTTAGAACATTGTGTTGCTGTTTGCGGACGTTTCAGGGATCTCCTGCAGAACATCCCAGTGCTCAACGATTTTTCCGTTATCATCAAGCCTGAAAATATCAATTCCCGCCCAGTCGCCCGATCCTTCCCACGTCTGGTGGCAATGTAGAACAACGTAGTTCCCTTCAGCAATAACACGCTTGAATTCCACGTGTTTAACCGGATATTCCCGGTGCATCCGTTCGAAATACTCGATGAAAGCTTCCTTGCCGTCCGCTACCGTCGGGTTGTGCTGGATGTAATCGTCGCCCGCATATTTTTCGATAGCCTCGCACGGCGCCGCCTGATTGAACATCAAATCATAAAAGGCCATCACGGCCTGCTTGTTTTGTTCTAGATCTAGCATCTTTCTTATCCTAGCTTCACACTCGTCATCGAGATCGACCCACCGTCAAAACCGCCGACCGGGAAACTTACTTCATCACCTTCCCGCTGAAGTGCAAGTACATAAAGTAACGGCAAATAATGGTCCGGCGTCGGTGCCGAAAGCATCGCGTCGCGGCCAAGTTCCTCGTACCCAATGAGCGAAGTATGATCACCAGCGAGCATTTTTTCGCGTGCTGTTTCTTCGAAGCGCATAGCCCAATCAAATGGCTCAACGTCCTTTTTGCCCCACGCATATGTATGAAGATTGTGCACAAGATTTCCGCTGCCAATTACTAAGATCCCTTCGTCGCGCAATGGGGCAAGCCGGCGGGCAAGTTGGTAATGAAACGCGGCAGGCTCCGCTTCGTTCAGGCTCAATTGCACGACCGGAATATCCGCCTCCGGAAATACGTGGCACAGAACTGACCATGTTCCGTGATCCAGCCCCCAATGTTCCTCATCTTGGATCACATTTTCGCCGAGCAGTTCGACAACACGGCCCGCCAATTCCGGCGAACCAGGTGCCGGATACCTGACCTCGAACAACTCTCTCGGAAACCCGCCAAAATCGTGTATTGTCCGCGGCCGCTCCATCGCCGTCACCGCAACCGCCGGAATATACCAGTGCGCCGAAACACACAATATCGCCTTCGGTTTTGGAATGCTTCGCCCTATCTGCGTCCACGCACGGGTGTAATCGTTGTCATAAAGCGCATTCATCGGGTTCCCGTGACCGAAGAATATGGCGGGCATTATTTGCGGCATTTGCCCATTATGTCACAAACCCTAACGGCTGTATCTTTACAATTGGTGGTTAGAAATTTTTGTTCGACCATATCCTTGGGCACCTTACGCTTAGGCAGTCTATGATCAGCTTCGTATCCTACAAAAAGCAGGAAACAGTCTTGATATTGTTGAACATAGGCGTACTCGCAGCATTGTTCTTTGTTCATATCAGCTTTATCTCACTGCTCGGAAGACCGAGTTTCTCATTGCTTCTGACCTTGGCAGTGCGTTTTATCATATTGATCTTTGAATTACTGTGGGTGCAGCGACTCAATGAGAATAGCGGAGCAGCGGCAGTCAATATCCACATACACATATCGATATTGCTAAATATTTCATTTGCGTTTCTCGCGGCGCTCGCTGGCGGCACCGCCGACAGCCACTACTCTGTGCTGATGATCATTCCAATATTGTCAGCGGCATATCGTTTCTCACTAATACGCACGCTGATCGTAACGGCGATCACGATCATTCTGACCTTTCTCGAGGTTTGGTTATTTTTTAGGACACATCCGCCCGCCGAGGTAAGTGAGTATTTTGAGGCCGCAACCGTTTCGCTCATCTTTTTGGTTGTTGCGATAGTCGTATGGCTGCTTGTCGGTAACTTGCGTACGCAGGAGGAAAAACTCGGTCAGAGTCTAAGAGACTTGCAGAGACTGCAGGACAAACTCGTTGCAGAAGAAAAGCTGGCTGCGGTCGGCCAACTGTCCAGCGCGATAGCACATGAGATCCGGAACCCGGTAACAATGATCGCGAGCTCGCTCAAAATGGCTGAAAAACACGAACCAGGTTCCCCAATGCGGCTTGAAATGTTCAATATCGCTACAGAGGAAGCAAAGCGCCTGGAGACAATGACCACGGATTTTTTGGCGTTCGCTCGCACTAAAGCTCCGGAACGAAAGTCCGTTGGCGTGATCGAGACTCTCGACTACATCGCAAGTTTGGCGAAAGCACGCCTACTGGAGAAAGAACTGTCATTAACCGTGAAGTGCGATCCGGCCTTGGTCTTCAATTTTGACGAGTCCCAGATCCAGCAGGCGTTACTGAATCTCCTCACCAACGCCATAAACGCTTCGCCGCCGAACAGCAGCCTGACGCTGGGTGCCGAGATCTCCGCCGGAAGATCGATCATCTATCTGGAAAATGAAGGCGAACCTATACCGGAAGAGATCGCCGGCCGCATATTCGAGCCGTTTTTTACACATGGTGCGAAAGGAACCGGCCTTGGCCTGTCGATCGTCAGGAATATAGCACGGGCTCATAACGGAGACGTGTTCCTGGCTAATAATGAACGTGGTAAGGTGAGATTTGAGATCAGATTCTGAACTGTTTTCTTGAGAGTGAAATGGCGCGGATCTTAATAGTTGACGACGAGCCGAACATGCGGCGGATACTCACGCTGATACTGCAGGAAGCTCACCACGAAGTGGTCGAGGCGGAAGGCGTTGCGTCAGCAAAGCGACTGCTGGCCGCGGAGCGGTTCGATCTCGTGATCTCCGACAAGAAAATGCCGGACGGGGACGGATTCGAAGTGCTCCGGTTCTGCCGTGAGAACGAGCCCTCTCTGCCTGTCGTAATACTAACAGCATTGGCGACAGTCGAACTTGCCGTCGAGGCAATGCAGGCTGGAGCCTTCGATTTTATCTCAAAGCCTTTTGTCCCGGAGGTTGTGACCGCGGTCGCAAAGCGAGCTACCGAGCGGTCCAAACTGCTTCGGGAAAATGAAGTTCTCCGCGAAGAGGCAAAACGGTTTGCATTCGCCGACGAGATCCTTGGCGAGAGCATTGCGATCCGCACGCTGAAACAAACGATCGCAAAAGTTGCGCCGACAAACGCCACCGTTTTGATAACCGGTGAGACAGGTACGGGAAAAGAACTGGTCGCTCGGGCGATCCATAAGGGGAGCGCGCGAGCGAAAGAAACCTTTCTGGCAGTAAACTGTGCCGCCGTTTCAGAACAGCTGCTCGAATCCGAGTTGTTTGGTCATGAGAAGGGATCATTTACCGGGGCTGATAAGCCACGCCAGGGGCTCTTCGAAGCTGCCCACAATGGCACTCTTTTTTTAGACGAGGCAGGTGAAATGTCGCTCGGGCTGCAGGCCAAACTGCTTCGCGTTTTGACCGACGGACAATTTCTGCGTGTGGGAGCCACAGTACCGCGAACCGTCGATGTCCGCGTCATCGTCGCGACCCACCGAAGTCTTGAGGATCGAGTACGAGATGGCTTGTTCCGCGAAGATCTGTACTATCGGTTGGCGGTCGTGCCGATCAACATACCACCGCTCAGAGAACGAACCGAGGACGTTCCGGTGCTGGTAGACTTTCTGATCACCCAGGTTTCTCGCGAGCTTAAGGTAACACCTAGAACCATAGACCCGGAGGCTCTCCAAAAGCTGCGCTCCTATCGTTTCCCCGGCAATGTTCGTGAACTTCGAAATCTGATCGAGCGGGCATGCATTCTCGCAGCGGGAGATGTGATCACAACTGACGATCTTGCCCTATCGGCCTCACCATCTACACCGACTGATCCTGCGCTGACGATCCCTTCGAATTCTTCGCTTCCCGATTATCTTGATTCGATCGAATCAAGATTGATAGAAAAAGCCCTGGCGGAATCAAACGGCATTCAGGCTAAAGCCGCACGCCGCCTCGGCATATCGCGCAGCGATATTGCTTACAAGATCAAGAAACACGCCCTTTAACTTCCTGTCAAAAAACTACGACACCTGACTCGTTGCTCGTATCAAAATTGATACTACGAACTCCATTTTCACCCATGGTGTGATTGCTAACCATTACAAAAAAAGAGGTTAGCCGCTACACGGCTTACGGCACCTGGATTGCATTGCTCCTGGTAGCAGTCAACAAACTGGACCGGGATCACAGGAGAATTTGATCATGAGAACAATTAATTTTAAGTCAGCGGCTGTCATCGCCGTTTTTACAATGTCTATCGCAGCAGTCGGATGCTCGTCAGGATCTACGACAGTCTCCTCTAGCGGCATTTCAAAAACAGCAGCTTCATCGGGAGCCAAGACCCTCGAAAATCTACAGACAGCATTCGACGGCGAGAGCAACGCGAACGCCAAGTATCTCGCTTTTGCTAAGAAGGCTGATGACGAAGGTTACACCAAAGTTGCGAGTCTATTTCGGGCAGCAGCACGAGCAGAGGAAATCCACAAAAATAACCACGCCTCGGTAATAACCAAGATGGGCGGCGTTCCTACCGCCGATATCAAAGTGGTCGAGATCAAGTCAACCGCCGAAAATCTTAAGGGCGCGATCGAGGGTGAAACCTATGAACGCGACAAGATGTATCCGGAGTTTTTGGCCGAAGCACGCAGTTCGGGCTACAAGGACGCCTTACGAACCTTCAACTTCGCTAAGACGGCAGAGGGCGAGCACGCCAAACTCTACGCAGAAGCTCTTGCTAATCTCGACGCGTGGAAGGGCGACAAGACGACCTTCTTCGTCTGCTCCACCTGTGGCTTTACAACCACGGACGCTGGGCTGGCGAAATGTCCAGTCGATTTCACTCCTAAGGAGGAATTCGAAGCGATCAGTTGATTTTCAAGGGGGAAACTGCGGGAGTCGGCTGTCGCCTCGATAGCTGACTCCCGCGGCCAAAACCCATAAGGAGAAATATATGTTTCCACCAATTCCAAGCTGGGATGGACTCCATCCGATCATTGTTCACTTTCCGATCGGCCTCTTATTGATAGTACCGATCATTATCATCATCGGGATGTTCATGCCCAAGAACGGGCGCACCTTCCTAGTATCAGCATTCGTTCTTATGCTGATCGGCACTATCGCGACATTCATAGCCGTCTCGACCGGCGAGGCGGCGGGCGAACTCGCTGAGCAGATCAATAACGTCGAAGCCGTCCTTGAAGAACACGAGGAACTCGCCGAGACAACGCGAACAGTTTTTGCGGTGCTCACCGGTATCTTTGGCGTGATCGTCTTTGCCCCGATGCTCATTAAGAAGGAATTGTCGAGGATGATCACGATACCCCTGAATCTGGCCTTCCTGCTGTTTTATGGTTCGGGCACTGTTCTTTTGATGAATACGGCTCACCAGGGCGGAAGACTTGTCCATGAGTTTGGCGTTCGAGCGGTAATGGCCTCGACTGCTCAAAATTCACTAGGAACTATTCCCGCCGACGTAAAAAAGCATGACGATGATGATGATTGAAAATACTAAGGAGACTTTATGAAACACGTACTAATTCTGATTATTGTTCTCATTTTTTCGGCCACATTTGCCGGGTGCGGAGGCGCGACGGAGAAAAAGGAGACGGAAAGCAAAACTCCGGCCGCCGCCTCAAGCACTAACTCGGCATCAACCGCCAAGCCCGCAGCGACGCCATTAGAAGGAGATACCGACGACATACCAACGGCGGCGTCGAATACTGCAAACAGCAATCGTCCTAAAACTGGCGATACCGATGACAATCGTTCCGGCAGCAACGCGAGAAACTCGAACCGGCCGGCAAAACGCGGTGACAACGATGACCGTGGAAAAAAGGACTCTGATGGCGACGATGACGATAATTGACATCGTCGTGAAACGGGCCGATGGCGGCCGTTTACGAACGGCTGCCATTCTTTTCTTGTGTTAGGTCGACCGACCATGCTCGCGGTTCACACGCCGTACCAGTGCCGGCGATTCCGGCGCCGGATACCTGACCTCGAACAAACTCCCTTGGAAACCCGCCAAAATCATGTATCGTCCGCGGCCGCTCCATCGCCGTCACCGCAACCGCCGGAATATACCAGTGAGCCGAGATGCAGAGGATCGCTTTGGGCTTTGGAATACTTTTCCCGATCGCAGCCCATGCCTGCGTATAAACATTATCGTAAAGCGCATTCATCGGATTACCGTGGCCGAAGAATATTGATGGCGCGCAATTAGTAGATTTCATATGGGACAATGACAGTCCGTAGCCGTTATTTTGCCGATGCTCCATTTGCGGCCGTTTCGACCTCGTTAAGAAGCTTGTCCAATTCCGAGCGCGAAAAAAGCCTGCCTTTTTGGATGACGGCGTTGATTCGAGTGGTGTTTCTTATGTCGTTAAGCGGATTGGCGTCCAACAAGATGAGATTTGCGATCTTGCCGGGTTCGACCGTGCCTTTCCGGCTCAGTTCACCCGAATACTCCGCCGGGTTGCGGGTCGCGGTTTGAAGTGCTTCGATCGGGGTGAGTCCGGCTTTCACGAGTAATGCTAGCTCGTCGTGAAGGCTGAATCCGGCGATTACATATGCATTGGGCGTATCAGTTCCGGCCATTATCCGCACTCCGCTGCGGTTCATCTCGGCTACGAGATCCAGTTCTTTTTGAAAATATCGTTTCGCAGCCGCGATATATTCGGGCGTCCGATAGCGCGAGAAAAAGCCGACCTGAGGCTTCCAGTAGTTCAGCTGCGACGCCTCGACATATTTTGCTCGCGGATCACCTTTCGCGTCGAGTTCATCAATGAAGGTGCGGCCGTTCTTAACAGCGAATGTCGGAACCTGCCACGTATTGTTTTTCCGAAAGTGTGCAAAGATCTCGTTTGCTATTTTCTGGCTGTACGTTGACCGGACGAGGTCATAAACCCCGCCAAGCCGCGTCGTGAACGCGAAAAAATCGCCCTCCTTAGTGGGCTCGGTTCGTTTGCTTTTAACCTTTTCCGGCGCATCGGAGCAGTCTTCAAGGATCTTGCCCAAATGCTCGATGCTGTTTTGCCCCGCATCCGAAGCTTCGATCGTTGTTACCGCTGTAGGCGTATGCCCAACGAATGAAAGCCGCCGTTTCTTTGCTTCGGCCGCTATCGCAAAATAGGCATCTCTCGAAAGTACGTCGTAGACCTTTATCAGGTCAACACCACGAGCCTGAAGATCCGTCACCGCTTTTCGGGCCTCGTCCCCGTTCTTTACGACGATCGAATAGTCGGGACTTGCCGATGGGTCACCATCCAACAGACGGCCGGCTGTAAGAATGCGGGGCGAAATCATGCTTCCCGCGGCCGCTTCCATTTTCCATTTCAGGATCTCGTCAAGTTTTGGCGTTCCAAGGTCGCGAACCTCGAGCACACCGTTGGCAACAAATAGCGGCAGCATTCTGTCGGAATTCAGGACATGGACGTGCATATCCCAAAACGCCGGAATAAGGTATTTCCCTTCACCGTTGATCACTCGAGCATTCTTCGGGATCCTGATCTTCTTCGAGATTCTTTCGATACGATCCCCGGCAATAAGTACCGTCACGCCCGG
The DNA here is from genome assembly GCA_963732475.1 of Blastocatellia bacterium. Taxonomy (GTDB): domain Bacteria; phylum Acidobacteriota; class Blastocatellia; order Pyrinomonadales; family Pyrinomonadaceae; genus OLB17. The sequence continues at coordinate 169,468 of CAVSZR010000006.1, forward strand.
TTGGGGCCCACGCCCCGTCATGTCTATTACGTTTACATTCGTTATGAGGAGTTGCGGGATCTTAGGCGTACCCGAGGTTTGCGCAAATAGTTGCGGCAGTAATCCAAGTAGAAGAAATAAAAAAAGCAGCTTCATTTCGCCAAAACAGGAAAATCAAATCATTTTTGCTTTTGTCGAAGCAGTTCATTGACCCTTTTCAGCAATTGGGGCAACAGCCTGACAGTCTGGAGCACAGACCCGCTGGCAAAATACTTCGCAAAACCTCGAAACGTCTCGACGGCCGTCGGCGTGTACGGCATCCACCAGGCGTCGGGCAGGAGTGCGACCCGGTTGACGTGGACGTGTTGCGCCTGGACGAGTTCCATCAAACCTTCGCGGCCGTGTGTTCTGCCGCGGCCGGAGTTCTTGAAGCCGCCCCAAGGTGTTTGGCCGATGCCGTGGGTGTAAAGGACCTCGTTAATGCAGACGGAGCCGGCCTCGATCTTTTCCGCTACGCGGCTGCCTTTTGCGTAGTCGCGGGTCCAGACGCTTGCTGTTAGCCCGAATTCACTGTCGTTCGCAAGGCGAATAGCTTCCTCCTCGGTCTTAAAAGTAGCGATGGGCAGCGTTGGTCCAAATGTCTCTTCCTGCATGGCCCGCATATCGTTCGTCGCGCCGGAAATTATGGTCGGCTCGTAAAACAGTTCCCGTCGAGAACATCGTCCTGCGCATTACCGCCCGTTTCCGATCTTCGCCCCGCTGTCACGGAAATTTTGAACGTGGTCTTCAACTATTTTTAGCTGCCGCTCCGATGACATCGCACCGATCGACACATCTTCCCGGTCACCTGAACCTTGAATAAGCGCCTTTGTCTTTTCAACTATCTTTCGCGTCAGTTCCCCAGCAACGTTTTCTTGCACATAAAGCCGCTCGACAGACGAGCACGACTGCCCGGCGTTGCAGAACGCTCCCCAAACTGCCGCACCGGCGGCAAGCTCAAGATTTGCGTCTTCGAACACGATCATCGGATCCTTGCCGCCGAGCTCAAGCACGACGGATGTCAAATTGTTTCGCTGCCGCCGAAGCTATCTTCTTTCCGGTCGCGACGCTCGCCAGTAAACATTATCTTGTCGGGCGCAGCTTCTACCAGTGCGGCTCCTGTTTCGCCCGCTCCAGAGACTATCTGAACAGCGTTCTGGGGAAATCCGGCTTTTTCGAAGATCTCGCCGATCTTTAGTCCGGTTAGGGGCGTCAGCTCGGATGGCTTTATTACGACCGTATTCCCCGCCATTAGCGCCATGCACGCTTCGCCCAGCGGAATAGAGAACGGATAGTTCCACGCCGGGATGATGCCGACGACCCCCAGAGGGTGATAAACGATCTTCGACGAACGCCCAAGCAACGCGTAAAGGCCGATCCCGATGCTTCGCGGCTTGAGCATCTTCTCAGCATTTCGCGCAAAATATTGCATCAAGTCCAGAACCGGTGCGATCTCCATAGCGATCGCCTCACCGAACGGCTTGCCCGATTCCGCCGAGATCAGCTTCGCGATGCCGTCAATATCGTCGAGTATTATCTCGCGGGCCTTCATAACAAGCTTCTTCCGCTCGGAGAACGAAGTGCTTTTCCACATGTGAAAAACCTCTCGCGACCGTTCGACTGCCGCATGCACAACATCCGGTGATGATGTCCTAACGCGGCCGACCTCCGCTCCGGTTGCCGGATCGTACGAGATCAAATCATCATCGTTCGGGCCTAACTTCATTACAGCATCCATTTTGCGATGATATGCCTAACAACCGCTTTTATCAATAAGATTTATCGTGCAAATACGTGCCGCCTATGCTACACTGTTTCACGGACTGCGGCTCTTTGACAATCAGTAAGATCGGGGTTCCCCGGCAAAAACTACGCGAGTGGGACACTGGGACAGCGGGACAGTCATTGTGACGGATGCAGCTAACTATTCATCTTTTCAATATGTTAGCGTTTCCGAAGTCTGTCCCACGCTGATCGGGCGTCCAGCCTGGGGGACGTTGCGTGGGACAAAAGGCGTCGGCTACGACGAAAGATCTTGATAACAGATAAAAATAGTGCTTGACAAGTCGTTTGCCGACGTTTATTCTGCAAATGAGGATGATTGACGAATGATAGACGGCACAGACGAACAAATACTAACGATACTGCAAAATGATGCCCGGATCTCAAATGCTGAGATCGCTCGCCAGATCGGCCTGGCACCTTCGGCGGTATTGGAGCGGATACGCAAATTAGAGGATCGCGGCATCATTCGCGGCTATCACACTGAGATCGATCCGCGTGCGGTCGAGTTCGGTCTGACGGTCTTTGTCACGGTAAAGACCAGCGAATGCGGCAGTGACGCCGAGGAGGCACTCGCGGCGATCCCGGAAGTGTTAGAGGTTCATGATGTCGCGGGCGAAGACTGTTTTCTACTGAAAATTCGCACCAAGGACACCGACGCGCTCGGCCGCCTTCAGCGCGAGAAGATCAGGCCGATCCCAAGCGTTATCAGCACGAAAACGATCGTCGTTTTGCAAACATTCAAGGAAACAAATGCTTTGCCTCTCGAGGGAAAAGCACGCAAGGGGTGAAGTGATGAGCACGGTGAGAACGGCAGATGAAAAGAAAAAACTGATCTTTTTGATCGCGGCATTCGCGGCGGTCTACATTATATGGGGATCGACGTATCTCGCGATCAAATATGCGATCGAAACGCTGCCGACATTTATGATGGCAGGCGTGAGATTCCTGATCGCGGGCGGCATTTTGTATGGCTTTGCACGTTTATCGCCAGGCTATGAAAAGCCAAAAGCCATTCACTGGCGGACAAGCTTTATCGTCGGTGCCTTGTTGCTCGGTATCGGAAACGGAGCCGTCGTCGTGGCCGAACACTATATTTCCTCGAGCATGACAGCTTTACTGATCGCTTCGAATCCCTTCTGGATGGTGACCCTCGGCTGGATGTTTATGGGTAAGGGAAAGCCGAATTACAAGGTTACGCTTGGCCTGCTGATCGGATTCGTCGGTGTCGCAATGCTCATTCTCGGCCGTCCTGATGCGGGCAGTGCGGACGGCGATTCGCAGTGGCTTGGCATCTTTATGGTCGTTATCGCGACGATCGGTTGGGCCTTCGGTTCGCTATACGGAGCGACCGCTCCTACGGCCAAATCCAACATACTCGCTGCCGGGATGCAGATGCTGGCTGGCGGCCTGATCCTGACGTTCGTCAGTGCGATAGCCGGTGAATGGCAGACGTTCGACTATCGAACAGTTTCGTCCACTTCATGGATCGCTCTCGCGTACCTGATATTTGTCGGAGCCCTGATTGCGTATACTGCTTATAGCTGGCTGATGCAAAATGCTTCGCCATCGGCGGTTTCTACCTATGCGTACGTGAATCCCGTCGTAGCCGTCTTTCTAGGCTGGGTGATCGCAGGCGAATCGCTGACCGCTCAAATGCTGATCGGCGCGGCCATAATTGTCGTTTCGGTAATGCTCGTCACTGCGAACAACAAAAGGAAGCTTCAGACTCAAGAAGTCGAGATACATGAATCGCTGACACCGACTGGCAAACCCGCATCGGCAACAGCCTGAGAACAAAGAGAGGAAATCATGTCAACAGGAACATACAAAGCAACAGTTCAGTACGCCGGCAACGACTTCTTCATCGGCACGCCGCCGAGCGGGCACGCTCAGATCATGGACGCTAACAGCGAACGCAAGGCCGCCCCGACGCCGCTTGAGAATCTGCTCGTGGCCGTCGCTGGCTGTACAGCTTTCGACGTGCAGTCGATCCTAAAGAAAAAGCGTCAGGACGTGACCGAATACCGCGTCGAGATCGAAGGAACGCGACGCGAAGAAATGCCGAAGGCGTTTGTCAAATTTCACATCAAACACATCGTCCTTGGCCGCAACATTTCGGAAAAGGCTGTCGCCGATGCGATCAGGCTGTCGGACGAAACGTACTGCTCAGTCGCCGCCACAGTCCGGCCGACTGCTGAGATAACAACTAGCTTCGAGATAGTCGATGCGTCAGATGCCGGAGCATCCGTTGCGGAAGCCAGCAAGGCATAACATGGCCGGACTTTCGCCCATACCTCGTTTCAGGTAAAGTGTCTCTGTCCCAATAAACAGATTCGCTTTAACCTATTTTCTTATGCACCCGCAAACAGATAGTACGATCACAATTGAAGACATTCGCGCCCAGTTTCCTGCTCTCGGACGCATTCACAATGGCCGAGCGGTCGCCTATTTCGACGGCCCCGGCGGCACGCAAGTTCCGCGATCCGTCGTGGAAGCGATGAATGACTACCTTTACAATCACAACGCAAACACACACTGGGGTTACCCGACAAGCGACGAGACCGATCAAATGATCGAAGACGCACGAGCTGCGTTTGCCGATTTTCTAAATGCTTCACCCGATGAGATCGTTTTCGGGCAGAACATGACATCCTTGACGCTTCATCTCGGACGTGCGCTTGGGCGTGGTTTCAGCAAAGGGGATGAGATCGTCGTCACCGAACTCGATCATCACGCAAATGTCGATACATGGCGTTCGCTTGAAACCGACTACGGAGTGAATATCCGCGTGCTGCCGATGGATATCGAAACGGGCCAGCTTGAAATGGGCCAGTTGCCTGAACTGCTAAACGCAAAAACAAGACTCGTTGCGATCGGTGCCGCTTCAAACGCGATCGGAACGATCAATGATGTAGTCGAGGTTTGCAAACTCGCACGCGAAGCAGGAGCATTAAGCTTTGTCGATGCTGTTCATTTTGCGCCGCACCAACTGATTGACGTAAAGAAGATAGGGTGTGACTTTCTCGCATGTTCTGCCTACAAATTCTACGGTCCGCACATTGGGATCCTTTTCGGCCGAAAAGAGCTGCTGGAATCGATAGATTTTCCGAAGTTGCGCCCCGCTCCGGACAGTTCGCCCGAACGGGTCGAAACCGGGACGCAGGGTCACGAATCAATAGTCGGTGCAGGAGCGGCCGTCGATTATATTGCCTCTCTTGGCAGCGGTTCTTCCAGACGCGAAAAGCTCGCCAGCGCGTTCGCCGAAACGCACTCTCGCGACACAGAATTAACCAAAACATTGTGGAACGGATTGTCGGCAATAAGCGGGGTTCGTGTCTACGGCCCAGGCCTTGACGAAGTTCGCACGTCGCTTGTGTCGTTCACCGTCGGCGATCATCCGTCGGAAGAAGTCAGCAAAGCGCTCGTCGAGAAAGGCATTTTCGCATCGCACGGAGACTTTTACGCCGCGACAGTTGTTGAAAGGTTAGGCGTGGCGGAGCAGGGGTTGCTGCGAGTCGGTTGCTCGGTCTATACGACACTTGACGAAGTTGAGCGGTTGATCGTGGCGGTTAGAGATTTCGTCAGCGCACATCGCTGAAAACGGATGTCAGCCGTTCGAACAGTGTTGGGATCCTTACCGGTCTGACGGCGACGTTTGGCCCATCGGATGGCCGGTCCATATCCTTGATCAGGATCAGGTCATTGTTAGTGTTGCCCCGGGCAATGATCAAGTCTTTACCATCGGCCGTCCATGCAAAATTAAGTATCTTGCCGGATTTGAAATCCGTTATCTGTGTCGGTGATGAACCATCTACGGGCTGCTTCCAGATGTTCTGCGCCCCACCGCGGTTCGTCAAAACGCTCAGCGTTTTGCTATCCGGTGACCACGTGAATTGATTTATGAGGTTGTACTCCACTTCGCGTTCGACCTTGCCGAACCTCTCGCTCTCGATCGTCGCTACCAATAGTTTCTTTTGAAACGAACGGACATCGTAAGCAGTAAACGCAAGCCTTTTCCCGTCGGGTGAGATCCGCGGCTGAAAAACACTCCAGTTCTCCGCTGAGTAGAATGACTCGACGGCACCGCCTGATACTGGCACTTTCATAAGCGAAAATCGTTCGTCATTACCCGACTTCCGCTGAAAGATGACCATTTTACCGTCAGGAGTAACCTGCGGGTTCACATCCATATGTTCAGGATCTTCGTCCGTCAATCGAACCGCGTTTTTCCCATCTGCATCAATTCGCCAGATACCTGAAGATTTGTCCCTCTGCAGATTGTAGATCACAAACCTCCCGTCCGGCGTCGCTATTGGCGAAGCTGAATAGCCCGGCTCGGCCAAAAAAGCTCGGGAATTCTTACCGTCATCATCCGAGATCCAAAGATCGGTTTCCTTGCCTTCGTTCCGGGTGAAAAGCAATTTACCGTCACGCCGTTGAAAGATCCCTAGCATGCCCTCCAGATTACGCGATTCGCTGGTGAGTTGAATGTTTTTCTTCGTCGCCGGCGAGTATCGCCATACCGAAGAGACAGTATCGCCCTTGATCGTTGCTATATTTCGCCCATCAGCCGATACGCTCAACTCAAGGTAATCGTTGAAATCGTTCGTTATCTGCTCGACCTCGCCAGATGGATACGCGGCACGCCAGATCTGGTTGGGGCCGTTTTGGTTTTCACGCCCCGAAAAAACAAACCCCGAACCGTCGGCAAACCAAACGACATTTGCTACAAAAAAGAAATCCTTGCGGTTAACCGGTCGGACCTTTTTGTCCGCGATCAATATCTCGACAACGTCTGTGTTAGTGATAAAACCGCTCTGCCGCCTGCCCGCACCGGTCAGGATCGTACGTCCGTCGGGAGACCACGCCAGGCGGTTTCCAAAAAAATCATACGGCGTTTCCCGATTTGAGATCAGCGGCTCCATCGCAAGTGTCTCGGTATTCACAACGAAAATGAGGTCCTCGTTCGGCTCCGACCTATGCCGCATGAAGGCAAACTGTTTGCCGTCGGGAGAAAAAGTGACGGTGCTGTCCACGTCTTCGATCAATTTCTTCGGGGTTCCGCCGAAGGTCGGTACCTGGTAAAGCGTGTTGATCGAGAAATCGGTACTCGTCTGGCAATAGTAGATATAGTCACCTGTTGGCGAGAACGTTATGAACTGGAGCGTAAGATTTGTCGGCTGAACCGCGGTGACAACGCTGTCGGTAGCGATCTGACGGACAACCAGGCTCCTGCTGCCGAATTCACCAGAAACATAGGCGAGATTTTTCCCGTCCGGCGAGATAGCGGGCAGGAGGACTCGACCGTCGGTATTGATCCTTGATATCTGCGGACGCGCAAATGCCGCCGTAGCCATTGGTTTTTCTGCAACGTCCCAATTGTAAAACGCGTAGCCGCCGAGCGCCATCATCACAGTTGCAAAGACCAAAGCCGCCAGCAGAGCAAACCGAAAGCGCGGCGTTCGGTTGACACGCGGCGTTTCATAAGAAGTAACAACTGCGGTCCTATCCGTCGGGTGATTGCCGCTGAGCGTGCGGTGGATGATCGTCGGATTCTCGCTGAAATGCGGCGACGAAGTTGTATGGGCCGACCTATTTCCACTGTTTGAACGTTCGAGATCGTAGAGGAGATCCTTTACATCCAGAGCAAAGTCTTTGACGCTCTGATAGCGTTCTTCGCGGTCTTTTTGCAAGGCCTTGCGGAATATGCGCTGAAGTTCGGGTGGAGCGTTCGGCAGGACCTGCCATATGGGCTCCGGCTCCTTATATATAACTGCGGCAAGCGTGTCGGCAGTCGTTTCGCCGTCGAATGGCACGACGCCGGTAAGCATCTCATAGAGAACAACGCCAAGGCTCCAGATATCGGTGCGACCATCGACGTCCTGGCCCCGCGCCTGCTCCGGCGACATGTACCGAGCGCTGCCCATTACCGTTCCCGGTACCGTCCGGTTGCTTTCCGTGTCGCCGGACATAATGATCTGTTGGTTTGGTTTTGCAAGCCCAAAATCAAGCACCTTCACGATCGAATCGCGGCGGACCATTATGTTCTCGGGCTTAATATCACGATGGACGATATCCGCCGCGTGTGCCGCTACCAGGGCATTAGCTGTTTGCTCGACAATTCGCAGAATCCGCGGCAGCGTTATCGACTCCTGCTTGATGACCTCCCGCAGCGTCCGGCCGTCAACAAACTCGGTCGCCAGAAAGCTGCCGTTCTTGTCCTCGCCTATCTCGTAGATCGTAATGATGTTTGGATGGTTTAGGGCCGAAACCACCCGGGCTTCCTGGCGAAAACGGCTCTTCCGGTCAGGATCCGTCGTAAACTCGCTGGGCAGGAGCTTAATGGCGACGTTGCGGCCGAGCTCAGCGTCATGTGCCGAGTAAACCTCGCCCATTCCGCCCTCGCCGATCTTCGAGCGGATCTCGTATTTTCCAAGCTGTTGGCCTGTAAGCATCACAACCCTCTCAGACACTTCTCCCTAAAAACTAAACACCGTATCTCACGCTTTTATGACAACTTTGTTGCGTGGATACGGTGTTCAAAGAACGATGACCAAATACTTAAACGAGTCAACCGGTCAAGAAAGTTTCAATTACTTTATAGCTCGCGTCGATCGCCTCGCCGAGTTTTTCCGGCTCGCTTCCACCGCCCTCGGCCATATCGGGCTTTCCGCCGCCCCGGCCGCCTACTATGGGAATGATCTCTTTGATCACGTTCCCGGCCTTTATTTTTCCGGTCAGATCGTCAGAAACGCGAACGATAATGCTGACCTTTCCCTCTTCCTTTCGGCCGATGACGACTACGCCCGATCTCATCCTCGAAAGCAACGTGTCGGAAAGTTGTCGCGTACCGTTTGCATCCAACCCTTCGACGATCTTTCCAAGCACCTTAACGCCGGCGACATCGCGAGTTTCGTCTCCATTAGAAGACGCTTCCCCGATCGATCCGGATGCAATTTTCAACTTCAGCTCATCGATCTCTTTCCGCGTCCGCTTCAACTCTTCCTGCAATTTCTCGATCGCACTTGGCAAATTGTCACGCTGTGTTTTCAAAGCCCCGAGCGAGCGGTCGATAAGGCGTTCGTCCTCACGAAAACGCTCGAAGGCGTCAAAACCGGTAATTGCTCTGATGCGGCGAACACCCGATGCGATAGCCTCGTCAGATGTGATCTTGAAACTGCCGATGTCGCCCGTCGCTCTTACATGCGTACCTCCGCAAAGCTCCTTTGAAAAAACGCCGTCGCCCACACTCAGCACCCGCACATCATTACCGTATTTTTCCCCAAACAAAGCCATCGCCCCGCCACGCATCGCCTCTTCGATAGCCATCACGTTCGTATTGACCGGATGATTTTCGAGAATATACCGATTGACCAGATCTTCGATCTCAGTGATCTCCACATCGGTCATCGGCTGATAATGCGTAAAATCGAATCGCAGATAGCTCGGTGCGACAACCGACCCGGCCTGCTTCACATGCGTACCCAAAACCTCGCGCAACGCGGCATGCACAAGGTGCGTCGCCGTATGATTGCGCCGTGTCGCATCACGCTTCCGCGCATCGACAGTAGCCATTACCAAATCGCCAATGTTTACGGAACCCTTATCTACCTTTACTTTGTGAATGATCAATCCGGCAACTGGCGAATATGTATCTGAAACGGTCACGCTTGTGTCCGCAGACACCAGTTTTCCCGTGTCGCCAACCTGCCCTCCCGCCTCTGCATAAAACGGCGTCTGATCTAAAATCACGCTGCCCTGCTGGCCTTCATTCAATTCATCCAAAGATGTCTCGCCGTCGAGAATAGAAAGCACCTTCGCATCGCCAAATTGTGTCACGTCATAACCATGAAATTTATTCGACCCGACCTTTTCCAAAACCGAAGCGTACACCGGCGATACCTGCGATTTCCGCGTCGTATGCCCAACGTCGGATTGCTGCTGCAAGGCCTGTAACGCCGCATCAAACCGTTCGTTATATTGTTCCTCGCTAAACTCGATGCCTTTTTCTTCGAGGAATACCCGGATTAGATCGCGCGGTGTTCCGAACGTATCGTAGAGCTTTGCAATATCAAGGAAAAGCTGTTCTCCGGTGGCAGTCTCGGCCGACAACTTCAAATCGCTCAGCTTCGCTAATCCAACTGTAACGGTAGTGCCGAATCTCTCCTCTTCAAGCCGAACCATTTTTCCGATAAAATCACGCTGGACCTGGAGTTCCGGGTAAGCCTCGTGCATTTGCTCGACGACAAAATCGCAGACCTTAAAGAAAAACGGGTCCTTGTAACCCATGTGTTCGCGGCCGTGATAGATGGCACGGCGCATTATCTTGCGCAGGACATAATTGCGGCCTTCGTTACCCGGCAGGATGCCGTCGGCGATGGCAAACGCGGTCGAACGCGCGTGGTCGGCGATCACGCGGCAGGCAAATTGTTGAGTTTCCGACAAACTTTCGTAAACGCTCATTATCTAAATAATATAACAGGTAATGGGGCCGCTCCACTCATCGATCCCGACTCTTCAACCCACCGATCAAATGGAGTCCGATCCCGGCGAGCGAAAGATAGATCCCATTCCGGCTCAGATCGGAAAAATGCTGAAGGCTATACGTTTCGACCACAAACGCCCAAACTAAAAAGACACTTGATAACACCAAAACGCCCGACCCGCTGAATTGCAGAACCTTTTTCCATATCTGAGGCCGCAGTTGTAAATAAACCCCAAGAGCAAGATGTATCAGAGCCGAAAACAGAATGTAAATGTGCCGCGAACGCATTAGCAGCCGAAGTTCCTGCGGTATCGCGTCCTTATCCGGAAAATCGACACGCATGAATCTCCCCGTCGTTACAAAAACAACGAACATCACAATGCCAAAAATGAGATGAAACCACGACATAGATTTCCGGATAATTCTGTCACTAAATCTAGATCATTACCCAACTGAGGAAGCATATTTTCACGAACCTCCTTATGATACAATCCCACCATTCAAATTAAGGAGGTCTCACTATGTTCGTCGTTCGAAACGTGTTTAAGTGCAAGCCTGGGAAGGCAAAGAATCTGATCGAGAAGCTTAAGGCGGCCAATGAGTTGATGAAGGGAGCGGGAGCCGTGATCAACGAACGTGTTCTCGTAGACGAGGTCGCTACGTTCTGGACCGTAGTCATCGAAACCGAGGTCGAAGATATGGCGAAGTTTGCGGAGAGCATGCAGGAATACGGCTCGCGATCCGATGTACAGGAAGCGATGGCGGGGTATATGGACCTCGTTGACGGCGGTTATCGCGAGATCTTTCGGATCGCCTGAATTCTCAGTTTTCAGCTATTACTCTTCGGTTATTCCGGAATGTAACCTGTGGCTATCAGACTGCCCGAGATTATGAAAGGTTCGATCAAAATGTCGCTTTCATTGGTCATTGTCGTGCTGGCGTCGACCGTTATGAACTCCCAAACTGATAAGTTCGCAAAGTTTCGAGAGAGCTACCTCAAAGAGATCGGCGATGCCGGAATCGTCGGCAGCAGTTTTTTGTTTCTGAAAGAGAACAAAATTGTTGCCGAATATCATTTTGGTTCCGCCAACCTCGAAAAAAAGCAATCAGTCGATACGAACACGATCTACCACTGGGCGTCGAACACCAAGCCTTTTACGGGCATTGCGATAATGCAGCTCCGCGACCGCGGGTTGCTCAAGCTTGACGATCCGGTGACAAAATACCTGCCCGAGCTTCGGGCCGTGCATAACAAATTTGGCTCAATGGATGAGATAACGATCCGCCATTTGATGACCCATTCCGCCGGATTTCGTGGGTCGACGTGGCCGTGGGATAAAGGCCAGGACTGGGAGCCTTTTGAGCCAACCGAGTATTCACAGCTTGTCGCAATGTTGCCGTTCACCGAAATACTGTTCAAACCCGGCAGCAAATTTAGCTACTCAAACCCCGCCATTATCTTTCTCGGCAGGATCATCGAAAAGCTGAGCGGCGAGGACTACGAGGTTTACATTGACAAGAACATCCTTAAGCCGCTCGAAATGTATAACAGCTATTTCGACGCTACGCCTCCGCATCTGCTCAAGCATCGTTCACACAGCTATTACGTCGAAAACGGCAAACGCACTCGAGGGCCGTTTTGACGTGAACACCGGCATCACCGTTTCGAACAGCGGCCTTAACTCGCCAATGTCCGATATGGTCAAATACCTCAACTTTCTCACGGGTGACCCGAAAAAGCAGGAGGCCTACGACACCGTGCTGAAGCGCCCAACGCTCGAAGAGATGTGGCAGCCGCAACTGCCGACACCGGTTGACGCAAACGGAAACAGCGGATTTACGACCGACATCGGCCTGATCTATTTCTTGAACCGACGAGACAACCGCACATTCCTTGGTCACGGCGGCGACCAGAATGGATTTATCAGCTACATCGATTTCGAACCGGCAAGCCGCAAGGCTTCGATCATTGTAATCAATACGAATTTGATATACCCAGCGAATACGCCGCCTGAAAAAGATGTGGTCAGCAGCCTGCGAAATGCGGTTCGGGCGTTATATTGACCCGCGAGCTGTCCCGCGTTCGACGTGTCCCAAAAACGGCTGGGACACGGTTGGGACAAACTAAATATTGCAATCAAACATCTTAGCTTTTGTGCGTCACAGTTTTGTCCCGTGTCCCAGTGTCCCACTCACGCAACTTTTTCCGCAAAAATTGTTTATCAATTAATTTTTCAAAGACCCGTACGAAGGCCGGACGAGTATTCTCGGCCCGGAAACGATACCTTTTCAGTCTAAAATGTGTTTCATGGATTGTCAAGACTTTTATCTACGCAACAGGCCCACCAAGCGACCAATGCCGGAACTTGAATGTTTGAACGGTAAATCAGCTCACGCCTTTTTCCGGACTCCAACTTCCCTGAAGTTTCCTAAGCAACAGTATCTGCCCGGCGTGATAGGCGTTGTGGGCATTTATCTGTGAGATGAGGATCAGCCCATGAGGACGCTTCGTCGCCGAAACCTGTTCGGATAATTTCGCCTCATCCGCCTCCTCAAGCAGGTCGCGAAATTCGTTCATCGTCGAATGAAACTTCGCCATTGCCCCCCGCCAATCCTCCTCTGAGGCTGCTTCGCTGATCTCGAATGTTTCATCATTGTCGGCCTTGTCGTATTGATAGTCGATGCCCTTGAACCGCTGCAAATATGCGTTGTTGTAATATGTAAGGTGCGTGAGCGTTTCCCAGATCGAGTTGTCGGTTCCTTCGGGCTTCCAGGCGGCCTGCTCGGCCGTCACACCCTCGATCGCATTCCTGACCGCAACGAACCAGCCGTTTTTGTCATAACATTCGTCGAATTGTTCACGTACAAGCTGTTTCACGTTGTTCTGGCCAAAAGAGTCGCCCGTGGCTTCACTTAATACCATATAAAGGATACCTCGCGTGATAAGCGCTAAACAGCCTTCGCTTGGCCGCTTCGCCGAATTTTGTATGTTCGATTCTCGCCCGTCACGCCAATTGCATGAAAATAAAGCTCATCGGCCAGTGTGCTTCGATAAGGAAAGTGAAGCATTCCGAACATACAAAGTGTCGAATGCCATCGATCTTTTTTGAATCTTACGATCTCTTGACACGTACCGTTGTCGTTTACATTCCATACCGCAGCGACATTATCGGTTTGGATCGGAGCGTTTTCCGCGGTTGTCGCAAAAAACATCTCGCCGCCGATATCCTTTGAATAATAAACCGGCCCGTTTACTTCACCGAGACTTGATACGTTCAGCCGAATTCACGATCGAATCGGTAAATATGGTTCGACCGAAATTCGGCGTCCATTCCGTAGAAAAGCGAAGTTTCCGAAAACAGAACGCTGACAGCACGCCACGTCTCGTCGCCCCGGCCAATAACATTTATCGTTCGAAATTCGTCGAACGTCTGTAAGATCCGGCATTCACTTATCGATATCACCAGTCAGGCAAAAGAGCGACTCGGTAAATCGATCAAAATAGAGGCCGTGGATATGGCGGATCGAGTTTGCCGGGAATGTGTAGATCGTTTCTACGCTGTCATCTCCCGGTATGAATTTATAAACGCGCATTTCGCCGCGTTCTGGATTAAGCAGATATTCGCCAAAGAAAACATTTCCGTGCCGGTCGACCGCACAGGCCGAACGTAGAACCCGGCATGGGCGTGCCAATCCTTTAAGTTCCGCGTAAATTCCCTTTCGGATGATACCGGCCGATTTGTCGAATGTTATGAATATCTCGTCCTCACCGAGCGGGATAACATTAGTGACCATGAATCGAAGCAGACGCTGCGCAAGCCGAAAGTTGGAGGCTGTCTGCTTCCAGAAAGGGGCTTCGATCTCTCCAATTGATTTGAATGGCGGGATCAAGGAAGAGGAATGGAACAACCGGTTACGCCGCGAAAGATAGTAGTTTCCTTCTTCGGCCCACTCGACCTGATAACCCTTTAATTCAGGAACTTCCTCGACGATCCAACTCAATGTTTTCTCCGCAACCAACGAAGCTAATCATCCTTCTTGCAGAAAAACGATCCGATCACAAGCACGTCCATCTTCGTCCGCATAAAACACTCGATCGCCTCATAGGGCTCGCAGACGATCGGCTCGTTCTCATTAAAGCTCGTGTTTAGCACAACCGGAATGCCGGTTTTCGATTCGAATTTTTTTATCAGGTCGTAGTAAAGAGGATTTTCATCGCGCGCGACGGTTTGCAGCCGACCGGTGTTATCGACATGATTAACGGCCGAAAGCCGCTCTCGCCATTCCGGCTTTATCTTGTAAACATGCAGCATAAACGGAGACGGATAGTCCTGTTCAAAGATCTCACCCTGCCGCTCAACTAGCACAGACGGTGCGAACGGGCGGAACCACTCACGATGCTTGATACGGGCGTTCAAAATGTCTTTCATATTCGGAAAGCCCGGGTGCGCCAGGATCGAGCGGTTGCCAAGCGCCCGCGGGCCCCACTCCATTCTCCCCTGAAACCAGCCGACGACGTTACCGTTCTTGATCTCTTCGGTTGTGGCGTCAAGCAGCTCGTCGCGTTCGAGCTTCTTATACGCGAGCTTATACCGGTCGAGTTCGGCCCGCACAAAACTGTCCGAATACTCGTTGCCAAGATATGAGTTTTTCATCACCCAACGCTTGTTTTCTTTTAGCAGCGAGTTGCTGACATAAAGGGCGGCTCCAAGCGCGAGGCCGTCGTCGCCCGCGGCCGGCTGAATGCATGTCTCGCGAAATGGTGTCTCATATAGAGCCTTTCCGTTTGCGACGCTGTTCAACGCACAGCCGCCGGCCATCGAAACCTTGTCCGATGGCACAAGTTTGTGCAGGGAGTTTAAGAGCGAGAGATAGTATTTTTCGAAAACACGCTGGAGCCCGAACGCCACATCCATATCGCGCTGCGTGATCTCCTCATATGGAACGCGCGGCGGCCCAAGCTCTTTTTCAAACACGTCTGAATAAAGCCGATGGACGACCATCTCGCCTTCATCGGTGATCTCCATCCCCTGATTGGCTCCGAAGGGTAAAAAGTAACTTGGATTTAGCTCAAAACCATCCTTCGCTGGTTTGAGCATATCTTCAAAAAATTCTGCGTAAACGTCCGATCCAAGCGGCGCAAGCCCCATTACCTTCCCTTCGTCGCCATATTTCGGATAGCCGATAAATTGGCAAACCGCGGTGTAAAGCGTACCAAGCGAATGCGGTACAAATACACGCTTGAGCGGCCGTATTTCATCACCCTCGCAGTCGCTCAACATGCAGGAAACAAAATCACCCGACCCATCGACCGTAATTCCGGCACACTTGTCCCATTCGGAGGCGAAATAGGCACTGGCCGTGTGGGCGATGTGGTGTTCGATATTGTACGTCTTGAAATTCAGCGTAGCTGGATCGACACTCGCACTCGGCGATGATCAGAGCCTTCAGATCATCGAGGTTCTTTTTCTTCGCACGCATCTTTGCCAGATTCAAAAGCTGCGACGGGTTTCGAAGCGCGAATTCGAGTTTTTTGTGCAGATTTGCTGAAGAATCTCGGCCAACCGCGACGGCGTCTATATCCGAAAACTTAACATTCGCCTCGTCAAGGCATTTCTGCACGGCAAGTTTCGGAAAGCCGGCAAAATACTTTTTTCGGTTAAGCCTTTCTTCCGCGATCGCGACCACGGGCACGCCGTCGACGATGACGGCAGCGGACGACCCTGCATGAAATGTGTTTATGCCTAAAATTACGCTCATTCTATTGCTGACGCAGCGGATGTCTTGTTTGCCGGATTGTAAATGCGGATACCTGACGTGACGCTAAAGCCATTTGCTTGAAAATTCGCTTCAACGATAATGCTAACTCATGCGGATTCCAGGGTAAAATCTCGTTCGTGCAATTGCGGCCGGTCTGGGCATCTCAGAACTACCACCCGCCATGAATTTCCCATCGGTCGACGATCTTGCCGTCCTCGAGAACATTGTAATGCGAATGCTGGGCGGCGGTCAGGCAGGAGTGATTGGCCAAGATCCGAACCCGATCGCCGACCTTCAAGCGTTCGAATGCGGCTCGTCGCCCGCCTCGATCTCGCCGTGCTCCTGCGAAAGACCGCGTGATGCGCATTCCGGTCTCGCTGCCGTTCAGATCAAGCACATGCCCGTACCCGCAAGCCGGATCAAGCCCGACCGGGCCGCGGTCTTTTGACAACGCGATCGCACCGGCATCGACAACAAGCCGTTCTCCGCGTGTTGTCCTTATGAATAACTGCCGCAAGAACCGTCAACGCCGTATCTTCAAACGAGCAACTGCCGAGCGTCGCCTGAAAATTGTCAAAGAAAATGTAATTGCCGGGACGGATCTCGTCGATGCCTTCGAGATGATCAACAGTCGACATCGTCGGCGTCGAGCCGATACTGACCGTCGGCACCTCGATGCTCTGCCTTCGCAGCGCTCCGGCCAACTCCACCATCGAATCCCGCTCGTGCCGGGCGACCTCCAGGATCTCGTCCTTCGTTTTGGCGTTGTAAGAATGCCCAGCGTGGGTGAGAATGCCGGCGAAATTCAGGTTCTTTGCGTCGTAGATCAACCGCGGTATCTCGACCGCTTCAGTCGTGTGCGGTTCCACTCCGACGCGGTGCGTGCCGCAATCGATTTTCACGAACACATCGAATCTGACACCCGCTTTTCCCGACGCCTCATCCAGCCGTTTCACCGTCTCCGCATCGTCCGTCAGCAGGTTCAGTTTTATACCGCTTCGAAGGATCTCGATCGCGTCGGCAAATTTTCCGCGCTCGACCGGCACCGCATACGTAATGTCATTAAACCCGTGCTTGGCAAACGCTCTCGCCTCGGCGAGTGTCGAAACAGTGATCGCCCCGTCATGCCCGGCCGTCTGAATCCGAGCCACCTCGATGCACTTATGGGTCTTGATATGTGGCCGAAGACGGACGTTGTGTCGTTTTGCAGTTTCGCTGATACGAGCGGCATTTTGCCTTACGCGAGCAAGGTCGAGTAACAACTGATGGAGTCGCCAGATCATTCATTGGCCGTTCAGACTAACTTTTTCGATTTCCTTACGACATTCTCGACCGTAAATCCGTAATCGCGAAATACATCTTCGGCAGGGGCCGAGGCGCCGAAGCGGTCGACGGTCAGGGTATCGCCGGAGTCGCCGACGTATTTCGACCAGCCTAAGCTGACACCGGCCTCGATAGCGAGGCGGGCTTTAACATTCGAGGGCAGAACGGACTCTTTATACTTCGCGGACTGTGACTCGAAGAATTCCCAGCATGGCATTGAGACTACGCGGGTCGGTGTGCCGGCGGCGTTTAGTTTTTCGCGGGCGTCCATTGCGAGGCCGACTTCGGAGCCGGTCGCGATCAGGATCAGCTTTGGCGAAGCTTTTTTACCCGATTTGTCTTCGGCATCGGCCAACACGTAGGCGCCTTTGTGCAGGCCTTTGGCGTCGGCGTATTTCTTGCGGTCGATCAACGCTACCTTTTGGCGCGAAAAAGCGAAAGAGGTCGGTCCGTTGGTTCGCAAGAGGGCCGCGCGCCACGCCTCGCGTGTTTCGTGGGCATCGCACGGGCGTATAACCGCAAGGTTCGGAATTGCTCGCAAGGCAGCCAGATGCTCGACCGATTGGTGGGTCGGCCCGTCCTCGCCAAGGCCGATGGAATCGTGCGTAAACACGTACAAAACCCGGATGTGCGACAGGGCCGCAAGCCTGATGGCGGGACGCATATAATCCGAAAACGTCTGAAACGTGCCGCCAAACGGGATGACGCTGCCGTATAGCGCCATGCCGTTCATCGTCGAACCCATGGCGTGTTCGCGTATGCCAAAATGGATGTTGCGGTTAGCGTAGCGGTCCGCCTGAAAGTCAGCTGACGATTTTATGTAGGTGTTGTTTGAAGGCGTAAGGTCGCCTGACCCGCCGATTAATTGCGGAATGGTGTCAGCAATGGCGTTTATCACTTCGCCGGAATAAGCACGCGTCGCTTTGGCTTCGACACCGTCGAAGCTCGGCAGCGACTTTTCCCAGCCTTCGGGAAGTTGACCGCTGCGCGTGTCGCGAAGCGAATTACCCATTTCGGGGAACGTCTTCGTGTAGTTCTTCACTGCTGCTTCCCATTCCTTTTCCAGCTTTGCGCCATTCTTGACAGCCTGACGGAAGTGAGCAAGCACTTCCTTCGGGATAAAGAAGCTTTTGTTCTCGGGCCAGTCGAGATTGCGTTTTGTTTCTTTTACGGCATCGACGCCGGGAGCGTCCGAATGAGCCTTGCTCGTGCCCTGTTTCGGCATTCCGAAGCCGATGATCGTTTTGATCCGGATCAGCTTGGGCTTTCCAGTGCTTTTCTGTGCAGACTTGATCGCTTCTTCAATCGCCCGAAGGTCGTTGCCGTCCTCGACCACTGATACTTCCCATCCGCAAGATTCAAACCGCTTTGTCACATCCTCCGAAAACGCAAGATCTGTCGGGCCGTCAATCGTGATCTTGTTGTCGTCGTACAGGTAGACCAGATTGTCGAGTTTTAGATGGCCGGCGAGCGATGCCGATTCGTAACTGACACCCTCCATCAGATCGCCGTCCGAGCAGATGCAGTAGATAAAATGGTCAATGACGCTATGCCCCTTGCGGTTGAACATCGCCTGAAGATGTTTTTCGCGCGATGCCCATCCCAACACCGTTTGCGAAACCCTGCCCCAACGGACCGGTGGTTATCTCGACGCCCGGCGTCAAAATATTTTCTGGATGCCCCGGCGTTTTCGAATGGAGCTGGCGGAAATTCTTCAGTTCCTCAAGCGGTAGGTCATAACCGGTTAAATGCAGCAAGCTGTATATCAACATCGACCCGTGCCCGGCCGTCAGCAAAAAGCGGTCCCGGTTGAACCACTTCGGGTTCTTCGGATTGTGCCGCAGGAACTTGGTCCAAAGCACATAAGCAGTTGGTGCCATTCCAAGCGGCAGTCCCGGATGCCCGGAGTTCGCCTTCTGCACCGCGTCCAACGAAAGCGTGCGGATGGTGTTGATACAAAGCTGGTCTATGTCGGTTGATTTTGTTGGTTTTGCTGCTGTGGCCATTTTATGAAGTTTAGTTTATTGAAATAGTTTTTTGTAATCTGCAAGCTGCTCCGCACGTACAATGAGAAATTCAGGAAATACCGACAAGATCGCTTCAGTTTCAATTCTCGCTGCAGCTTGCAATTTCACATAAGTACGATCGGACGTCGCTATAAGGAAAAACAGCCCTTTCGCGTCAAATTTTCTATATTTAACGACATGGTTGAGGATTTGCAACATCCTCAATTGACGCGAAGCCCATTTATCGGTTTGTCTGAAATACAAGAAAACAATCAGGTTATGCTTAGGACGTGCGTTCATTTCAGCAAGCGCTGTGTCGAGTCGGGCTCGCTCATCGTTTCGGGTCATCTGACCGTACTCATCAATAATCAGCGGGGATCCCACCCGTTCAATTACCATCGTGTGCACTGCCGTAGTCATGCTGCACCCTGGCAAAGGGGTCGCAGTTGCAATTACGGTAACAATCCCGCTGTCATTTGAGTCCCAAAGTTGAGGCGTTACTGATTCTTGTTGGCGAATCGTTTCCACCTCAACACGCTTTGTGCGGTAATTCTCCTTCACCAAAGTCCAATTCGCTTTTATCGATTCGCCCGTCGCAGTTCTTACCGAAAGCGGCTCGGAATTCAATGGCTCGAGATAATTTGGCTTGGATATACTTATTTCCCCGCACTGCGACACGTGATCCTGGGCCGTTGAGGGCGCTCAGTATCGAAAAGAAGCAAAGAACTATATAACAGGAATCTCATTAAACTGGCGAAGGTCCGCATTGATTAACCGCCCTTCATTTCGTCATTGATCCGGCTCGCGTAATGTTTGTAGTATTCTTCGTGCCGATCACGAGCTTTTCGGAAAACCACCCTACGGCCCGCATCGAATTTGAATTCATTGCCGGAAGGTGTCGGGATCTTCTCAATATTCTCTATTTTGCCAATTGTTTCCAAAGCAAGCAAAACCGCGCCGCGAGAAGATGCTTCGCGCGTGTCTGGAAGCGTAAGATCTCGGCCGAGGACGTCAGCGATGATCTGGGTCCAGACCGGCGATTGACGCAGGGCTCCGCCGGAGGCGACGATCTCGCGGATGCGGCAGATACTGTTCAGCTGGTCAAAGATCTCGGCGAAGCGATACGCAACCGATTCTAAGGCTGCCTGGACTATGTCGATAGTGTCGCTGGATGACCGCAGGCCCAAAATCGCCCCGGTCGCATTTTCGTGGTAGCCGGTGCTGCGCTCGCCGGCAAGAAAAGGCAGAAACGTGAGCCCGTGGCCGGCGGGCGGACGTTTTGCGATCTCGGCTTCGGTCTTGTCGTCATCGGCGATCAGACGAAGATTGTCCTTGAGCCATTGGTACAAACCGCCGCCGTCCGATAGAGCACCTCCCATGATAACGCGTTCGCGGTCGATGCGGTAGCACCACAGCCCGTCTGGAATTTTGTCGGGTGGATCGCCCTTGTATGCAACACGCATCGCGCCCGATGTGCCGATCATCAACGCTGCTTTGGATCTTCTCACGCAGCCGGCGCCGATGTTGTTCGCCGCTCCGTCGCCGATCGCAGGGAACCATCTGGCCTCCTCAAGCCGCGGCCAGCGATTTGCGAATTTTGAATTGAGTTCGCATGTTTGCGTGTCAGCCGGCTGAATTGCCGGGAAATTTTCACGATCTATTTTCAGGTATCGCGAAAGCTCGGCGTCCCAGTCACATTTTCTAATATCGAAAATTCCCGTAGCCGAAGCCATGGAAACGCTCGTAAATTGTCCGCGAAAGAGTCGCAGTGCAATGAAGTCGCTCAGGCTCAGCCACTGAGCGGTCTTCTTCCATACCTGCGGGAATTCTTCCTTCACCCACAAAAGCTTCGCCGGCCAAAAGCTCGAATGAAATCTTGCTCCGGTCCGGTTATGAACCTCAGTTTCGTCAAATTTTTTCCGAAGCGTAGCAACCTGCTCCCGGCTCCGAGTATCGGCCCAGCCGTAGACCTTCGTCGTCGGTTTTCCTTTCGCATCGACGCCGACCAGGCTGTGCCAAAAACAGCTTGCCGCAACGTGCGTCGACACCGCCTTTTACGTTCTCCGACCGCTTCAGTACCTCGTCGATAGCACGGACCACCTGATCGAACGCCTCGTCGGCATCGATCTCGGCACCGCCGTCGTCAGTCGCGGTCAGCGAGCGCTCGTTCTTGACCATCGTCTTCGGCAGCACATTACCCGCGTCGTCATACAGCGCGGCGCGTACGCTCGACGTGCCGATATCCAAAACCAAAATTAGATCTTTGTTCAAGGCAGGTATGAGATCGAATAGAAAAATAGCCAATAGCTATCAGCCAACAGCTATCAGCTATTTCCAGAAAAATCCAAAGCTACTTTACGCCGACGACCTTCTTAAACCACCATCGCAGCCCGACGAACAGGAATCTGTAATCCTTAAAAAACTCGGGCGGTTTGCCTTCAAAGTAGTGGCCGATGAATTGGAGTATCCACCCAACGACAAAAAGGCCGAGCGGAATTCGCCACAATCCCGAAACGAAGAAGCATGCCGGGATCAAAATGAGAGAAACCGCGATCATCGGAATGCCAATGCTGTGCGTCAGTCGGTTTATCGGATGCTGATGCCCCTCAGCATACTCTTCGATCCAATCGTCCCAAGATCTTCCGCCCATCATATGCGTGTTCTCCTGTAGATCGTTTGCGAAGATTCTATACCAAAATGGACTTGCCGTTGAAATGTTTCGACCGATCAGCCCGCCGTCAAGTTCGCTCCTTTCGACAACCGAGAATCCATCAAGAAAATCGCCGGCATAAACGTGTCCGCGCCGTCAATATCAATGGTATCCGCGTCACGATCCAACCGTCGATCACATCCGCAAACTCGGCATACGTCTTGGCTCCGCCGATGAGGTAAAGACAGTCGCATTTCAAATACTCCGAAAGCTTAATACTTGATCTTTGCTGCGGAGAAACAGCAAATTTGCGTCATCCTCGAGCTGTGCCGAACGGCTCAGAACAACATTCAACCGTCTTGGCAAGCGGCTTCCCGATCGCCCGCCAGGTGTTGAAACCCATCACGATCGCATGGCCGGTCGTCGTTTCCTTAAAAAATTTCAGGTCGGCCGGATAGTGCCACGGTAATTTGCCATCCTTGCCAATGGCGTTGTTCTTTGCGACCGCAACGATCGCCGATTATCATGTAATTCTTTCACCCTTATAAACCGCGATGTCCGAGCCCTTTGCAAGCAAAACCGAATGTGGTTCGGTGTCCGCCAGAAATCCAAACTCCTCTCCATATGTCTTTGCAAAATCCACCTCGATACGAGCCTTGTCAGCCGAAAAAAGCTCCCATTTCGGATGTTCGACTTTGTATTCGTCAGTGCGACCTTCAGCCCCGCTTTCGTGTACCCCCAGTAGTGCTCGATAATAAATTCGCCTTCCGAGCCCGACCTCCGGCACGCCAAGACTTTCGCCCCGCTCGACGCTGAGTGTGTTCGAGCACTTGTTCTTTTCCCAAGTATAACGAACGTGATCTTCATCGCGAAAATTCGACATTGCCCAACGCTCGTAAGGCTCGCCATATAGCGTCCGGGCGACGGCTGGCAATGGCAAAACGCGGCACGATCTCCTTGATAAACACTACCCCGCGACGGACTTCGCCTTCCGTTTCGCGGCGAACGTAAAAGCGAAGATTCACTTCTTCGAAGTTCACATGAAACGGAACAAGAAAGTCCATTACTCGTGTGTCGAGAAACATAAATCCGACAAGGCTGACAAAGCATTTCCCTTCATACAGATCGAACTCCGTCCCCAACGGTACGCGTTCTTCCAACAATGCAGGAATCCACCACGTAGTTCGCCATTATCAGGTCATGCCATTTCGCCGTTAGGAATTTTTTCATCGATCTTCAAGGAAACACTTTTGCAAATTCTGCTTACAGATATAGTCAAAGATATAGAATTTGGCAATTTTGGCAATTTATAGAGGAACTTATTATGGGAAACCCATCATTTGGATATCAGCTTGAAGCGCCCTATGCGATACCGGCCCGACGTTTGCTGGAGAAATATGGCCTGAATATCAAGAATTACATTAGCCGCGTAACGGACATGGGCCGAAACGAGCAGGAAGGTTTTTGGTTTGCAACCAGCAACAGCCAGAAATTGATCGCGGACCTGATCGCCACAAAAGCCTTTATTCACGACAATCGAAGTGATATGTTTCACGCTATGGCCGCTTCGGCAACGCAGGGCGAAGGCTACCGCGAAGTATCGGAAAAGAGCATCCATTTCCAGATCAGCGAAGGCTCGGTCAATATGCACGTCGATCACACCGGTTTCATCTGGCGCGGGCCGGACGGCAAGGTTTATATTGGCCCGGACGCCATCTATCACATCCTGGACGAACTAAAATGGGCCGAGGCCGTGGCATGGGTGTACAAAAAGAACAAGATCGCCGGGATGATAATGGAGCGGCTGCACCCTGAATTGCCTCGCACCGCCAATCGATTCGATCCGAAATTCGGCGTCCGTTTCGACATCCTTCGCGGCAATGCCGTCGATTTTTCCAAGCAATGGTCGCTGTCGCTTGAATTCAAATGGGGCTGCACGGATTATTCGTGCAATCGGACGGAAATGTTGACGGGTCTAAATTTTACGTATCGACACAAATAAGCTGAATATTCGTCAAAGAATCACCCTCCGATCACCTGATCGGAGGGTCACCTTTGTCCGGTCAAAATACTCGAGTAGGGGAATGGCATATTTACGCGAAACTCCGGCAATGTCTTTGAATTTCGACACGTCGATCGAGCGGTCGGCGCCGGACGCAGCGTGAGCACGCAGTTTTTCGATCAGGGCGGTGACCGCAGCCGAGGCGAAGTAGAGGTCATCCGTGACCTTAATGATCTCGCCGCTGTTCATTAGTATTTGAGCCAGCTTTCGGGCATGTTCTCTTGGCAATTTTGTTCCGCCAATCGCCGCGCTCAAAGCTTCATCCAGCTTGGGCACCTCAAGACCTGCCTTCAGGAAAATACTTCTTATCGCGGTGAGAACCAACTGTTCGTCGTTCGTAAAAGTTTGAGAATGCGACCGCGATCTGATCAGATCACTCTCGGGCGTGATCGATCCATCACGCTCCAAGCTTGCGATGACAGCCTTGAAAACCTCCGCTGGCTTATGCAGGAATATTTTCTCGCGGAGCGTTTCGCGTGGCAGCCCTTCGGACAATGGGGCGCTCTTGTGGTAGTCCGTAATCTCTTTTAGCGTCTTGGTTTTCAACCGGTCGAAATATTCATAATTAATGTAAACGCCGCCGGCATCGATGACCCGTTCACCATTGATCGCTTTCTCGATGACATTGTTCGTCCAGCCGGTACGCGTCTGAAGGTCTTTTAGCCAAAGCCCGTTTTCGCCAGACGCTTTGACTATCAGATCGATCATTTCCCCCCGATCCTCCCCAGCCTCGGCCAGAGCGGAAAGAAAATGTCGCGCGTCTTCAGTTTCGCGTTTCCGATGTTTCTTCGGAAAATTATCAAGAACAACTCCCCCGGCGATGCTGACTTGAGGCGAATAACTGCGCAAAATAAACCGATCACCCGGAATCGCGATAACCGGGAATTCAAGCCGGAGCTGCGCAAGATCGGTGTCACCCTGTCGAATTTCGCCTGACTTGTTGATGACATGAACACGTGCCAAAACCTCGGCCGTGCCAATGTGCAGCCGCACCCGCTGGCGGGAACGCAGTGGTTTTGCAGCATGTGCCAGTACCTCGACTCGGGCATCGAACATTTGGGCCGGAAGTACAGATCCGCTTTGGCACAGCGTCATGCCGCGCTCGATCTCATCATGGCCGATGCCAGCCAAATTGACCGCAGCGCGCTGCCCGGCGACTGCTATTTTTACTTGCTTTCCATGGGTTTGCAGCCCTCGGACGCGTGCCCTTCTTCCGAGCGGCATGAGCACCAATTCATCCGCTTCGTTGATCGAGCCGCTAGCCAGTGTGCCGGTTACGACATTCCCAAAACCTTTCACGACGAAACTCCGGTCGATCGGCAGCCGGGTGACAAGATGATCAGAACGTGGCCGAATGCCCCATGAGGACTCAACAATCGCAGCTTTCAGCTCATCGATGCCATTACCGGTTTTCGAGCTTACGGCTATGAAACGTGCGGTTTCAAGAAACGATCCCTTCACCAACTCTGCTGTTTCGAGTCTGACAAGGTCGAGCAGCTCCCCATCAACGAGATCGACTTTTGTTAATACGACAAGCCCGCTTTCGACCCCGAGGAGCCGGCAGATGTCAAAATGCTCGCGAGTTTGGGGCATAACGCTCTCGTCCGCGGCGATTATAAGCAGCACCAGGTCAATGCCGCTTGCACCGGCGAGCATGTTTTTTACAAATCGTTCATGCCCGGGCACATCGACGAACCCGATCCGATGCCCGCCGAGTTGAAGCTCGGCAAAGCCAAGGTCAATGGTTATCCCGCGTTTCTTTTCTTCGGGAAGACGGTCGGTATCCGTGGCGGTCAGAGCTTTGATCAAGGCTGTCTTGCCGTGATCGATGTGGCCCGCGGTGCCGACAATGATGTTCATACTAAAACGAGAAGTAAATAAACAGGAAAGGAACGGCTGAAACCGTCAACATGAACGCCACCGATGCGGCAATCGAAAACATCCATGGTGAACTCACTGACGCAAGCTTAAACAAGCTTAGCATTAGCCGTTTTGCCAGTATAAGAAGCAATAGCGGAAAAAATGCCGCTACGATAACCGCGGCCCAGATCCGCGGATCGTTTGGCGGAAGTTCCTGTAACGATCCGTCAAATGCCAGCATTAGCAGCACGGCAAAAATCGCAAACGATACAAAGAATCCAACCGAAACACTGAGGATGTTCGTGACAAAAGAAAAACTAAAGGCCCTTGGGAACAGAACAAGATTCTTCTTGTTTAACCAAAAAGATTCGAGTAGGGAGAAACCAAAAAAGCAGATAAAAAAGAGTGCAACGGCGAGCCATTCAATTGTGGTCGATGACATCGGCTGTTTCCTTTACCGGAGCCGAAGTAGGCTTTCGACCGAGATATCTTCGTCGAGCGCATCCCAGCGGATGCCGAGGCCGCCGCCGATCAGCTGCCAGCTTTTCCGGTCGCCATGCGACGCGCCCTCGAGCCGCGGGAACCAGTGTAGAGGCACTGAGATCTTCCGCCCATCAGCCAGGTCGACACTCAATCCTTCATGGCTGCAAGCGACGTCCACAGCCAATGGTTGAACTTCTACTGCTGCAATACTCATAAACTAGATTCAATAAACGGCTTAAAGAGTAAAATACAAGATTGCGGGGCGTTTCCGCAACCCTTTATGAACGACAAAATCCAAAATCCGAAACACAAAAGCATGGCTGTCAAAAACACCGTTTCCGACAGCCAGCTCGTTAATAAGCACTGAGGTCGTTCGAACCTAGACCGTTGCCGCCTCGGACAGGGCCGAATCCTCTTCTTCCCCATCACTTTCGCTGGTCACAAGCAAGTCGTCCTCATCCTCGGTCTCGATCTTTTCAGCCTCGTACCTTGCTATTTCGGAGGCTTTATATTGCTCATCGGCCGCTGTTTGCTGCTTTTCGACGACCTCGCGGGCCTTTAGCATCGTACAGCCACCTTCGAGCACAGCGCCGTCCTCAATGGTCAGCCTTGGAGTCTGAATATTGCCAATAACCCTCGCCGTCCGCCCAAGTTGGATCTTTTCGGATGCGGCGATATCGCCGTTGACCGTCCCGTTGATCACGGCCGCCGAGACGCTGACGTTGGCATCGACCTGGCCGTTCGTCCCGACGATAAGTGTCCCGGATTCTGACGTTACGGTCCCTACAAGGTGTCCGTCAACACGCAGCATCGAGTGAAAAACCGTTTCTCCGGTCAGCATCGTGCCGTGGCCGACAAAGCCGCTCAGACGGCCCTCCTTTATATCACGGGCCATTGATTCGCTGTCAGTAACGGCTTTGGACGTTGCCGGATTATCACCCGTGTATTGTTGATAAATCGGATTCGTATTCGGCTCCGGTGTATGGCTGTCGTAGTTGTTCGTTTCGTTCGTTTGTTCCGATCTGGAACCTCTTCCCATTCTAATCATCGCTTTGAAACTCCTTTGAAATCTTCAGATTCTGGGCGGCAGCCAATACAGGTGAGAGCCTGAAGGTTGATCTCAATATCGTTTGCCGGAGAATTTTTTGTCTGTTTACTACTTGACCATAATAAATGAGTTATGTCCGAAGTGTCTAGCTTTTTCTTGGAGGGTTGTTAAATCCCCGCTGGCGTGTCAGAATCTTAGGTTTCGGAGGCTGTGGAAAAGTTTGTTCGCGGAAACCAAAACTAAGGCTAAATTGCTCAAGAAAATGGGCAATGCGATCGCTGATTTTTCGATGATCGAAGAAGGCGACAAGATAATGGTGTGCGTTTCGGGCGGAAAGGACAGCTATACGCTGCTCGACCTTCTGTTGGACGTCCAGCGACGTTCGCCGGTCAAATTTGAACTGCTAGCCGTCAATCTCGATCAAAAACAGCCCGATTTTCCGGAGGAGGTGCTGCCGAATTACCTCGAAAGCATTGGCGTTAAGTATCGGGTCGTTGAAGAAGATACGTATTCGATCGTGACCGCCCACATTCGCGAAGGCCAAACATATTGCTCGCTCTGTTCACGGCTGAGACGGGGCATTTTGTATAACGTGGCTCTCGAAGAGGGTTGTACAAAGATCGCGCTTGGCCATCATGCTGACGATATTATCAACACGTTTCTGCTTAACTTGTTCTACGTAGGCCAGTTAAAGGCGATGCCGCCGATCCTGCGAAACGATGCCGGGAACAACACGATCATTCGCCCGCTGGCCTATTGCCAGGAGGCGGAGATCGTAAAATACGCCGCGGAACGCCAGTTTCCGATCATTCCCTGCAACCTTTGCGGCTCGCAGCCGAACCTTAAGCGGGCGCGGGTAAAACGTCTGATCAATGAGCTTGAAAAGGAAACGCCGTTTATCAGAAGCTCTATAATGACCGCCTTGACCAACGTCACAGGCTCACACCTACTCGACAATAAGCTCTATGATTTCCGCAATTTCGAGCCACTCGTAAAACGCATCCCCGCCGGCCACGGCTGCGTAGAAAAAGAGCTCGATGCCATCTTTGACCACTCGGAATCGGCAATAAACATGCAGAATCCGGAAATCCGCACGGTCGCAGCCGAATTGCTCCAGTAAGCAGCCAACTATTTCAACTTCCTCGGGGCGAAGATCTTGTCGTCCACGGGAACGTTGTTTTTTACGGACTTGATCACGTTGACGATGTCGCCGTTGCCGGGGTTGTTGTTGACGGTTTTGAAGGGGAGTTTTATGCCGTCGACGGTGCGGTAGTCCGAATAGAGAACGGTGTACGGGATCTGCTGCGGGCTTGTGCTTGAGGCGATGAGGCCGTCGCGTTTTAGGAGCAGGAAGGTTGTGGTCGAGTAATATTCCTTGAAGTTTGTTCCCGCCTTTGGCTCGAAGGCGACTACGTAGGCCTCTTCGCCGGCGACCTTGGCCGTGCCGGTGACCTCGACCTTTTTGTAGTTGGTCGTCCAGTCGAGGAGGGAGTAAAAGTCATTCGCAAGACGCACGTCATCCAGCCGTTTGCCCTCGTATTTTTCAGCCGGTGCAAAAGTGAACGCCTCGAGGCCCGAGGTGCCGTCAAAGTACTCCCAGCCGTTGGCGATCTGTTTGCCGAGAGCTGTCATGGTCGTTTCGCTCGCGCTCTTGTTCGGGGCCTTTGACCACGATGTTACCTTGCCCTGAACGCCCTGATGAACGAGATCGAGATCGGATTCTACGACTCGGGTTGTGATCTTTCGCCAGGCAGCCTCGCCGCCCGCCGCATCGACTGCCTTCTTTTGAAGTTCGGCGACCGTGATCGCGGGTTTTGTGTCGGTTGCGGCGGCAGATTTGAATTCAAAATCACCTTCGGGCTGTGTGACGACGACGCTCGCGGGCTTGCCGGCGGCATCGCGTTTGACCTTAAGAAAATAGGTTTCGGGCAGGGGCGACATCGAAAACGTGTCTTTCGATTTTTCTTCGAGCGCGTATGGCGATTGGCCGGGAATGTTGAACGTAACCTTTCCGTCCGTGTCCTTGATCTCGACCGCTCCGCCATTCGGACCTGTATATTTGCCGATCAACTCTTTTGCGGCTACCGTGTTTGCGACCGGGGCGGCCGGAGCGCCGACACGGGACAGCGTGTGATTGCCCTGCGGCTGCTGAAGATACATCTCGGTCGCGTCGCCCTGTTCGGGTGTGAATTTGACTGCAAAACCGTCGGGCGCGCCTTCGAGCTTGAACTGGCGCGGCGCGGTTCGCACAAGCTTGTAATCGGGCTGTCCGGGCACGGACATAAACATATCCTCGCCCACGATCTTGATCTCAATGTCGGTATTGGCGGCGGCGAGATGGTATTTGCCGGCCATGAACTGCATCGTTTTGAGCGGCAGCTTAACGGCTTCGTTCTTTGGCCCTTCGAGAATATTCGACCAGATGATCGGCATCAGGTCGCTGCCCATGCTGGACGCGGTAACGTTGGTCAGCATTACGAAGCCGAGCTTTTTCTCCGGGATCATTGCGACGAGCGAATTAAATCCGTCGATATTGCCGCCGTGCTGGACGACTTTCATGCCGTTGTATGTTTGCAGAAACCAGCCGAGGCCGTAGTTGGCCGTGCCCGCCGCGTTCATTTTCATTTGCGGTTTTAACCATTCGTCAAAGCCTTTTTCGGAAACGACGCGTTTGCCGTTGACCGTGCCGCCGTTCAAAACGAACCGCAGCCACTCGGCCATGTCGCGAGCGCTTGAATTTATCGAGCCGGCGGGTGCTACCTGGTCGATCTCGCGATACGGCCTGCCTTTGGTCTCTTTCGTATCGAAATTGTAATCGTAGCCGAGCGAAACGTCTTTCGCCTTTTCCATCTGCTTGATGGACATATTACTGTTCGTCATGCCGAGCGGCGCAAAGATGCGTTCGGGAACAAATTTTTCCCACGGCATTTTCTGCGCCTGCGTGACCAGCTCGCCGGCGGCGGTGAACATAATATTTTGATACTGAAATTTCTCGCGGAGTTTCGCCGTCGGCTTTGCCTGAGCGGCGACCTGGATCAATTCTTCGCGGTTGAGTTTGCCGGTTATCATTGCGAGATCCGTGCGGTTGAGGCCCGAGCTGTGGCACAGAAGATCACGGATCGTGATGTTCTTGTCGGTTTCGGGATCGTACATCTTGAAGTAGGGCAAAAGTTTTTTGGGCGAATCGTCGAGCGAAAGCTTGCCTTCGTCCTGTGTCATCAAAACGCTCAGGGCCGTGAAGGCCTTTGAAGCAGACCCGATCGCGAATTGGGTGTCTGGCGTGACGGCGATCTTTTTATCGTAGTCCTTGTAGCCGAGGCCCTTTAGATAGATGATCTGGTCGTCCTTGACGATGACGAGCGACATTCCGGGTATGCCAAGCTCCTTTCGCCGCGCCTCGACCTTTTCCTCGATGGCCGCAAGGGCCGTGGAATATTTTGAGGCGGAGGCTGAAGCCGCCGTGACCTGTCCGCTGCCTACCTGGGAAAACGCGGGCGTGGCTATCGAAAATAAAAGCGCAAAGGTAAGTAGGGTGTTTAAGAATTTTTTGTTGAACATTGGTTTTCTCCGGAGTTGTATCTTGTGTTTTTACGGCGACGTGAGGAAAAAGTTCAGTCTTTGATATTTTCAGTTCATGGATCAGGTTTGCGGTGTAGCCGGCGCAATGAGCTATCGGTCGACGGTTCGAGCAGGTAGGAAATTAACCTCTTCCGCTTTACAATCGGCTGGTAATGGAACTTTTGCCCGACGGAAGCTTTTCAATCAGCGACACTCTCGATATCGCAGGCGAAGGCATATCGCCATTCGCTATCGGTGCCGGTTGGCTGCTTGAAATAATTAGCGTCAGGTCCGGCGAGCTGTATTTTGTCCGCGACGACGAAGAAATTCGTCCACGTTCGAGGCGTTTTGGCATCTTTTATCCGCCGTTTTCGATCGTTCGAATGGCGGTCAGAGAATTAAAGGCCGGTCTGATGGGCGTCGGGGCGATCAAACCGATCGACGGACTTCCTGATTTTCCACTGATCTTCGACACTGATTTTGATGGTCCGATATCGATCGGAACTGATGCTATCCGAATCCTCGCCGCGGCGCCCGAAAAACACTTGATCGAGTTGAACTCAAAACCCTCGCTTATTTCGATCAGGGCCAAACGGATGATCGACGAGAATTATCATATCTATCCGTCCATCGCCCGCGTTGCCGCACGGCTGAATGTCACGCACGCGCACCTTTCACGCCAGTTCAAAAGGGACTACGAAATGAGCCCAAGCAACTACCTGCACCGCCTGCGGATGGCCGAGGCTACCTACAAACTGATGAAAGGCGAAGAAATAATCGAGGTTTCGGCCGATGTCGGCTACAACGACCTCAGCCGTTTTTACAAGCAGTTCCGCAAATCCACGCGTACTTCGCCCGCCGCATGCCGCGATTCATCGGAGCGCTAAAATCGATATCAAAAAACGCCAAGACACGGTTTCTTAAAGCGTATATTATCCGAGTCTAAGGAGAACGAGATATGCGAAAGGTAATATTCGGCGGCGCAAACAGCCTTGACAACTATATTGCGCGTGAGGACGGCAGCTACGATTGGATCCTCTTTGGCGAAGAGGCTACCGAACTGATGAAGGACATGTGGCCGCGGTTTGACTGTATGGTGATGGGCCGGAAGACGTACGCCGTAACGGCTGGGGAGATGTCGGAGGAAGACGCCGAGAAAGTGAAGGACCTTCACACGGGGATGGAGACTTATATTTTCTCGCGGACCCTGCCTCCCGGAAAGATGGCAAATGGCTACGTCGTCGTGAAAACCCACCCGGGTGAGTTTGTCCGCAAACTTAAGAAACAAAAAGGTAAGGACATTATGGTGATGGGCGGCGGAGAGATCGGCGCGGTCCTGCTCGAGGCCGGTGTTGTCGACGAGATCGGGTTCAACATTCATCCTGTTTTGTTGGGGTCGGGCGTGCCGCTGTTCCACAAGATGAAAAAACAGATCGACCTGGAACTGCTCGAATGTCGTCAGATGAAAAACGGCTGTGTTTATGTTTTGTATCGTGTTAAGCACTAGACGGCCATTTTCAATCCGACGGCGCCCGCAGTGTCTTGTCCATTGGTAGGATAGTTTTGCAAGTGGGTTACCTTTAGTCCAAGCCCCATAAGGATAAAAAACACCATTGCGACCTCCTGATCGCCGAGGTTGTAGTGGGCCAGGCCGCCGGCAAAAAAGCCGATCGTTCCGCCGAGACATCCGAGCAAGATTCCGCGTGAACGCCAATCAGTGCCATCTTCCGGCCTGAGTCCTTTCCACAACGCCCGCGTGTAAATGCCTAAGATCATCAGCCAGAGGATCAATGCGGGCAGTCCGCGCTCGACCAAAAGCTGGACCGGCGTCGAATGAAAATGCCCCATCGGTAGATGGCCTTTGTCGAATAAATCCCACTCTTGCCAGTGCTTTTGTATGGAGTCCAAACCGACGCCGACGACAAAATGCCGCGGGCTTTCAGTCCAGATCCGAATACCATCCCGCCACATTGTCTGGCGATATTTGATCGATTCGTCCTTCGCGTCGAAGAATCCGACCTCGCGGCTTTGCTGTAAAAAAAGAAGGCCGATGATCATAACCGGCAGTCCGATCAAAGCCGCCCGCCATATCCACTTTCGCCCCAGCCCGACGATAGTGATCGCAGCGGCGGAGATGATGAACGCAAGCTGCGACGCTCGAGTTACCGTAAGTAATAGAGCAAGACTCATCCCTACAGCGCTAACGGCAAATATTGCGAGTTCCCTCCGACGCCTAGGCACAGCGGCAAAGGCCGCAACCAGCAAACCGAACACCAGCGAGGCGATTAGCTGTAATACTTCCGCGTACGTCGTGTAATGGCCGTAAAAACCGCTAGAACGCCAGTTTCGGCTTTTCTTCCAACTTTCGATCCCTAGCTTTTCAAGAGCATTCGCACCCGGCAAAACATCTGCACGCTTAACATCTACGGTGAACTCAAAATCCGGCCGGTAGAATTTGATCTTTGTAACCTCGTTCTGCTCCATCCGCTCCGCGAATTCTTCCGGACTATACAGCTTTTGCCCGTCCGCCGTCAGCAGCGTATCGCCTTCCCAGAGCAGGGCCTTTGCCAGCGGGCTGTCAGGCCGCAACCCGTGGATCTCGACACCGCGTCCGATCAATCGCTGCACCGGCACCCAGACGACGTTGACCATGCACGAAAATATCAGCATGAACGCCGCGAAATAGATGGCCCGCAGATTTCGGAGGTTATATATGACGAAATAGACGATGAGAAAAAGTGCAGTTCCGCGAAGCCGGTCAAGCGAGGTCGCCGGTTCGTACGAAGCAAGAGACGAGATGACCGACCAGGCAAAAAATCCCCACAGCGCGATATCCAACGCGCCGAATTTCAGCTTTACACGCGGACTGAAAAACAGCCGCACGACCCAAACCAGCATTCCCGTGATCCACGCGGTTTGGGTGGCTGCGATCGAGTGCGGGGCTGCAACGAGCATCAAGATGAGAAAGGCAAAGGCAGTACGCTCAAGCCATTGCACCGTGCGGTTGTCACGGCTCGTTCCGGCCAGTTCGTCAAGCCTCTGAAGGAAATTATTCATACGTCGCCCGAACAAAGGAGAAGCATAAATCTTTATTCAGACGCTTGTCTATGCGGTCGCGGATTTGTTTGAATTATCAACACTTATGGCCGAAGAAACATTGCAGACCGA
Source organism: Blastocatellia bacterium (assembly GCA_963732475.1). Classification (GTDB taxonomy): domain Bacteria; phylum Acidobacteriota; class Blastocatellia; order Pyrinomonadales; family Pyrinomonadaceae; genus OLB17. The sequence goes on from CAVSZR010000006.1 coordinate 203,674, forward strand.
TCTGAGCCTGACCGCCGAGATCAAGCTCTATTACGACCTTTTCGTACCCGAAAATGCCGAGCCGAACGCACCGCTGCTGATCGCGGTCCACGGCTACAGCGCACACAAACGCTACATGATGCGCGAGGCCCGCTCCGTTGCACCGGAAGGTTGGGTGATCGCCTCGGTCCAGGCCCCGCACCAGCATTTCACCAAGCTCGATGCCGGTTACCGTATCGGCTTCGGCTGGCTGACCGACCACAAACCGGAAGAATCGGTCGCCCTGCACCATAAATTTTTGCTGGATGTGATCGAAACGCTTTCGGCCGACGGAACCATTGACCGCGAGCAGGTTTATCTCTATGGCTTCTCGCAGGCCTGCGCTCTTAACTTCCGCTTTGCATTCACAAATCCCAAAGCGGTGCGAGGCATCGTTGGCGTCTGCGGCGGCATTCCCGGCGACCTCGAAACAAATCCAGCCTACAAACCGTTCGCTGCCGACACACTCTATTTATACGGCGACGATGACGAGTTTTACACGCAGGGAAAGTTCGTGGGCTTTGTGGAGAAGCTGCGTGAACGGCTGCCGAATTTCGAAGCGAAGCAGTATGCGGCAAAGCATGAGATAACGGAGGAGATGCGAACCGATATCAGAAAGTTCCTGGCAGCAAAGTGAATGGAATCTGTTGAGAGGTAAAGAGCGGGACCAACCCCCGCTCTTTCGTTTCAAAAATTTACTCGTCCTCTGCCACTCGCTTTCCACCTCTTGGCGAGTAGTTTATCCGTCTCGTTTCCTGAATGCGGTCGCGAGAGAGGTTGCCTTCTACGATCTCATATCCGAGCAGCGCAAACACGCGGTTGCGGATAAACAGCGGCCTTGCGTTGCCGTACCAGTCGACGCAGGATGCGCGGCAACCGTCGTTGACCGAGGTGTTCTGTGCGCCCATTTCGCCGATCTCGTCGAATTCGAGCGAGTTGTTTCGCAGGAACAGGATCGCCGCCGAGCCTTCGACCAGATGGCGATAACCCGGCGCGGCCTTCGCGTGCGATCGGCAGTCCGAGCAGGCCCGAATCCTTGCCGTCAGGTTTGTAGAAAAAGCCGTGGCTGCGAAGTTCGCCCTGCGATGCGTTCTTGCGTGAATAGCTTTCTTTAACAGCGGGCACGTCGCCTAAACGTACGGGCGAAAAATAGAGATCTGTTCCGTTTGTGCCGACAACAACCGCGTCTTTGCCCATTTGCTCGATACGGTCAACGCCGTGTCTGAGCCGCAATTCGTTGGTCTCGCCGTTTGCCCAGTTGACGGCGAATAAATTTGCCGCGTCCTTCTTTTCGGGCCGGCCCCAGCCGCTGCCCGTGCCGTACAATAGATAGTCGCCAACAAAGCGGTTCTGAAAAGTATAGCCTTCCGGTTTCGGCAATTCGCGGTAGCGGTAATAAGGGGCCGCCTGGCTTCCATCGGAAAAACTGTCGACCGGAACGCGGAACAGAGCGACATCGCCGGCTCGCGAATTCCGAACCCCACATCTGCTCACCGTAGCCGTCGGAGCGGACAAGAACATTTAGATGTTTGTCGCTGCTTTCGAGAAACGAGAACTGGTCGACCGGGGTGCCGGTCACGCCAAGAGCGCTCGGGGCCGAACCGTCGAGCGGCATTCTGTAAAGCATCGAGCTCGCCTTTGCGCGTTCGCCGCCATAACGCCAGTCGGTCGTCCAGACATAGACCGATTCGGGCGAAACATAAAAAACTCGTCCCGGCGCACCCAGAGTTGCCGTTCCCGTGCATGAAAATTCGCGGCTTGCCAGGTCGCAAACGGTTACCGTATGCAACGCCAAACCATAGCTTGATTCGACCGGCCTTTCAGCACGGTAGATGTTTGTCGGGTCGATGATCTTCTGAAATTCTTTGTCGGTCGCACCCTTGCGCCATTTGCGGACAGCGGGGAAACGCTCCATTGGATCGCTGCCATAACCGATGTATTGGGGCGTGTAGAAAATAAGTTTGCTGCCGATCAGACGGCTTGCGTAGTTGCGCGACGAGTAGTAGTCGTTCGAGCGCAAATGATAGGTCGAGCGGTAAGCCAGCCCACCGACCTCGTCGATATCGAACAAGTTCAACTCGGTCCCGCCGCGGCCATAACTGTAGCCAATCACAACGACCGTATTGCCCGAGACGAGCATCTCGTCGTACCAATCGCTGCTCGGGTTGACGCCCGGAGCAAATGCATCTATCGACGTAACGGACTTCAATGAATTATCCCCGATCCGCACGGTAAACAGCCGCCCGCGACGCAGGATAACCAAGTGGTCGCCGTGTAGTTTTACGATCCCACCTTCGTCAACCCCGGCGTGCTGGGTGTTGGTGACCGATTCTTCGGCCTTGTCATCTTTTGCTGCAAGGCCGTCAACACTCATCCCTGGCGACGACGCGGGGGCAGCAGCATTTGCTGATGAGCTGGATTTGCTCCGCTGGCGTTCGGCATCACGCTTTTGCTTTTCGGCAAGCTCACGGAAAAAATCCTTCAGTTCCTGCTCCGAGCGAAATGCCCGCATCGTCTTGCGCGGTTTCAGTGTGGCTATCGCGGGATCTGTCTCAGTATTCGCGGCGGTGATCGAGCCGCTAAATCTGCCGCTCGAGAAAACAAATGCCGCGGTTGCGACAACTACGATAGCGCCTAAAATCGAAAGAGTTTTTTTCATTGCTTTTTGCTCCGGCTCAGGGTTTACTCTGCACATCTGTTGGATATATCAACGTGTCAATAATCCTTGAACGGACAAAGCAAATGAAACTTGCAGTTGTGATGCAGAAAGAACGCAGATAGAGAGTAGAAGGGAATGGGGGCTTTGCTTTCGAATCTATCTTGCGCCGCTAATTAAATTTGAGTTTTCTGATCTCGATCTTACTTTCAAGCTGGACCGGCAGCGTGAGTTGCGGTTTGTCCTCGCCGGCATCGCCTTTTACCGCATCAACGCGCAGATCTTCCGGCTTCAGGCCGTCAAAGAGTGATTTGCCGCCGAAGAGTATTACGGTGGCCTTGCGCTTCGCGTCGTCCTTTACGGGCACGACGAAGGTCTTCTCAATGCGTTTTTCACCGATGCGGAAAGTGACATCGACCACCGTTTCGGCCAGCGTTGCTTTCGGATTCGAAACGTTTACGGCTACCTGCTTTGTCGTAAAATCGGCATTACGGTTTGTCAGAGTGATCTTATCTGTCGTCACGGACGCGAGCGATTTGATCAGATTTGCCGGACCACGCACTTTTATCTTTGCCGGCGTTATCGTTTGGCTGTAGATCTCAAAGCCGTCGGAAACGGTGCCTTCGGTCGCGGCGTTCACGGCGATCTCTTTTTCCTCGACCGGTTCAAGCTTTACAAAAATTCGCCGCGGCAGAATTTCATCGAGCTTAACGCCCGTCGGAAGCGGCGAGACCGTAACATTGTCGGAACTGAGTTGAATAACGCGGTCGCCCGGCTGTGTGTCCGTCAGATCAAGAGCGACAAGCAAGTCATTTTTGTTTATCTGGTCGATCTTGCGTTTGTCACCGCTGATCACGATATCGACTTCCTGGTTCGGGGCGTTCGTAACCTCAACGTTGTTAGAAAGTCGAAGGGTCAGTGGAATTCCGCTCATCCGCTGCGTCGTCGGCTGGCTAAGCCCCGTCACGCCGATCCATAGGGCCAATGTAATTACGAGCGCAACCAGCTTCATCAGCCAGTCTTCAAGAAAGACCTTGCGGAGTATGTTCTTGAAATACAGACGCGTATTGCTGCTTTTCGACATGAGTTTCGGCACTGGACGCCATAAATCGCTCAACCAACAGTTATCTCGCTTTCGGATTCCTTCATTGTTTTCGTCGGCTCGCGTTTCGTTTGAAGCATCGGGATCTCCATTGCTTTTAGCAGCAGTTTGCGGAGCAGCGTTGGGTCGATATTCCGCTTTACCTCGCCAGCCTCGACGTATGTGATAAGGCCTGTTTCTTCAGATACGACCAGTGATATCGCGTCGGTGCCTTCGGTAATGCCGATCGCCGCACGATGCCTTGTCCCCATTTCGCGCGAGATGCTGGGGTTTTTCGTCAGCGGCAGAAATACCGACGCGGCCGCAAGCCTTTCATTCTGAATAATTACAGCCCCATCATGGAGCGGGGTAGACGGGTTGAATATCGTCACCAGCAGATCGTAACCGATCGCCGCGTCAAGGTGAACGCCGGCGTCGATAAAGTTGCGCAGGCCGACATTCCGCTCGATCACGATCAACGCCCCGGTTTTTTCGGACGAAAGCGTCGTCACCGCAAGCACGATCTCGTCATAAACGCTGCCGCCAAACTGCCCGCGTTGACGCCGCAGAATTGGGAACCGCAGCCGGTTTGCAAAGTAGATCAAAGCCTGCCGGATCTCCGATTGAAACAGCACGATGATAGCGAACCCGACATAAACTACGGCATAGCGAAGCACGAATTCCAGCGTCGAAAGCTCTTGCGCGATCGCAAGCCAGTAAAGCAGAAACAGCAGTACGAGGCCAACGATCGTCGGTACCGCCCGTGTTCCGCGAAGCAGCCGCAGCACGACGTACACAATGATAAACACCAGCGCAATGTCAATGACGTTTCGCAAGCCGCTTATCGGTGGAATGTAGTCCGTTAGCTGCATCTGAATGTCAGGGTCTAGACCTACTCAATCGGTGTGCTGCGGGTCCCGCTTTTGCGGCTTTGGCCGCCCGATGCCCGCTGTTTCTAAGAATATCATATCGACTTTTGGCTCGGCCGCTTTTATCCTTTCCTCTATCTCGGCAATAGTTTCGATGATCTCGGTGTTTGTCAGTTCGTCCTTCATATTGACGTGCGCGTTCACCAGAATTTGCTTCGGCGCCAGGTGCATCGTCAATAGCTCGACCACTTTGTTGACGTTTGGATGGCCTTTTATCGCATCGCGGATCGCACGGAGCGATTTCGGCGTCGCCGCCTCGCCCAGCAGAAGCCCGCGCGAAGTCCTGGCGAGGACAAACGCCACTATTGCCAGCACGACGCCGATAGCAATTGACGCTAAGCCGTCCCAATACGCCTCAAAACCCTCGATGACGTGATGGTCCGTCAGGTAAATTCCCGCAAACGCGATCACGATGCCGATCAGCGCCGCCGAATCTTCAAATATCACCGTCTTCGCCGTCGGGTCCTTCGATTCCTTCAAGTATTCACGCAGCGACATGCCTTCGTGGCGTGCCTCCTGCGTTTCCTGGTACAGTGCCAGGCAGATCGAACCCGCTTCGAGCACGAACGATATCCCTAATATCCAATAGGCCCAGCCGAGATTTTCCGGTGCGTGCGGATGCCTTAATTTTTGGAAGCCTTCGTATATGGCATAGGTTGCACCGACGCCGAAAATAAAGATCGCTGCGATGAACGACCAGAAGAATCTTTCCTTGCCGTAGCCGAAATGATGCTTCTGCGATGGCGGCCGGTTAAAGAACCGCAGCCCGAGCAGGAGAAATATCTGATTGGTCGTATCGGCCAGCGAATGAAAAGCCTCAGCCATCATGCCGGACGACCCGGTCATCACAGCCGCAATGAACTTAAGGATCGTAATAACACCGTTTGCAATGAGTGCACCGATGACAGCTAACATCTATTCTCCTCTTTCCTGGCGACTTCGCGTCTTTTGATGTTAAGACTCTTACGCCTTCCCCGACATAAACCCGACCAGATTCCCGCTCTCATCGATCACGCCAAGCGCACCGACTCCATTCGTACGCATCAACTGGCGGGCATCGACCAGGAGCATATCAGCCTCGACAAAATGGTCCGCGGCTATCGGCCGCATCACATCGCGAGCCGCAACCTTTCGCCAATCTTCCTTCGGCACTTCCTTCAGATCCGCAAGCAGCAGTATGCCGTAAAACTTCCTTTGCAGCGCCACCGGGAATGCCGCCTGACGGTTCATTGGCAGGACGTTATCGATCACATGCTGGATAAATGTCTCGGGTGCGATCGCCACCGGCAGCGTCATCACATCGCCGACCAATTGTTTTTCCAACGACCGTACCTCGCCGATTATGCTTCGTGCCGAGTCGAAAAGAAAGAAGCCCGTCAGCATCGCCCAAAACCCGGTAAAGAACTGCCCGCGTGCAATGACAAAAAACGCACCCAGCACGAACAGCCCGACAGCGATCACTTGTCCGCAGCGTCCCGTTAGGATCGTCGCTTCGTTCAGGTCCTTGCCGTTTCGCCAGAGGTAGGCACGCAGCACGCGGCCGCCATCGAGCGGATATCCGGGGAAAAGATTAAAGACAGCGAGCAGAAAATTGGCGAGAGCAAGAAGAAACAGCTGCGTCCACAAAATGTCGAGGCCGGCCGAACTTGCCGCCGTCATCAGCAGGGCGAACAGGACTGCGAGCAAAAAGCTTGCTGCCGGCCCGGCGATCGCAATGCGAAACTCGGCCCGAGGTGTTCTGGGTTCATGTGCAAAACGCGTTAACCCGCCAAATGGATGCAGCACGATCTCGACCACCTGCAGCCTCTCAAACCGCGCGGCTAACGCGTGGGCAAACTCGTGCAAAAAGATCGAAACAAAGAAAACGATCGTCGTCAGAAAGCCAAGAATGACGCTCGCGGCCATGTTCCCGACCAACGGCTGGATGCTCGCCGCCGTGATCCCGGTCATCAAAAACAGCACCAAAAACCACCGCACATCCGCCCGCACCGGAATCCCCGAAACGCGCCCCAAAACCATCTGCCGCTTGAAAACCTCAAAATCCCCCATCAAAACCCCGCGATCGCCTCTCAGGTTATCACAAGTCAGAACCATGAGCTGTTGCGACCGAGTGGCATCGACTCCTCGGTAAAGGATGCTCGTTTCGCGGACGTGAAGGCATAACCTGTAATATACTTCTGTATTGCATTTACCAACTACTGCCATCGCTCCACCAATGCCAAGAATTTGCGGAATCGACCTCGACAAGAACGAAGCCCGTTTCGTCGTGCTGGACGGGCACGCCGGGAGATTTGAGCTTGTACCGACCAGCGTGACGCGGCTCGTACTCTCGGATCCCAAAAGCCAGAGCGAAGTTCGCGAATACCAGGCGGCCATCCAGGCGTTCTTCGACGACAACGGCATCGAATTCGTAGGCATAAGAGAGCGTCTTTCAAAGGGCCGTATGAAAGGCGGCACGATCACCTTCAAGCTCGAAGGCCTTATCCAAACCTGTCGTCAAGACGTCATCCTGATCCCGCCCGCGACCATCCGCAAGGCCGTGTCCGCCGCCAATATCGAATTCACCGAACTGCCGATCGCCAAATTCCAACACGAAGCCTACGGCGCCGCCTATTGCCTTATCTGTCAGAACCGGGAGCAGTAGCGACCGGCCTCCTCAACCTCTCGCACGCCCCTCACGTCACTCCGGAGCTTTATTCCTGTCCGCAAAATGTATTAGGATGTGCGGGCGCATTTGAGATCTAGTTTTTCTGTCTAAATAACCGCATGAACGATATCGATGATTCGGCAGCCGGGTTGGAGTTTGCGGAAGCCGAAGAGCGCGTCGAAGACCGGAGCGCCGGATTCAAAAAAGAACTTGGGCTGACTGACCTGGTGCTGACGCAGATCCTTTTCATCGTCGGACTGCCGTGGGTCGGGGTCGCGGCAAAGCAGGGGCCGTCGCATGTCGTGCTTTGGCTCGGCGCGATAGTTCTCTTCTACTTCCATCGGCTCTGGTCGTGATCTATCTGAACCGCGAGATGCCGCTTGAGGGCGGGCTGTACCAATGGGCGAAATTAGGGTTAAACGATCTGATCGGCTTTCTGGTCGCGTGGAACCTATGGCTTTTCGCGATCCTGAATACGTCCGAGGTCGGCCTTCAGGTAACACAATATTTCGGGTACGTGATCGGGCCCGAATACGAATGGCTGACCGCTAACCCGTGGTTTATTGTCGGGGTAAACACGGCGATCATCTGCATGCTGATCGCGATCACGATAGTCGGCCTTGGCGTCGGCAAGTGGATCCACAAGGCCGGTGCCGTCCTGATGATCGTAATATTTGCGGCGATAGTCGCATTGCCGCTGCTGAACCTGGCGAACGGTTCACTCGCCGAATATCACCCGCTGCGAACGGAGATGCCGGTACTTTCGATAATGACGCTGAACCTGCTCGGCAAAATGGGCTTCGGGGCGCTCGGCGGCTTCGAGTATGTGGCCATACATGCCGGCGAGGCACGCGATCCGGTCCGCTCGATCGGCCGGTCCGTAGTGGTCGCCGCCCCGATCATCGCGGCGATGTTCATCCTCGGCACCAGCTCGGTGCTCGCCCTTATCCCGATCGACCAGATCGACCTGATCGCCCCGATACCGCAGATACTGAGCGTGGGTTTCGGGCCGCTCGGGTTTATCGCGGCGATCGTTCCGGCCGCGATCGTTGCGATGCTTTCGATCAGGCTGGCGCAGGCGAGCGTGATGTTCGGCGGCAACACGCGGCTGCCGATGGTCGCCGGCTGGGACAACCTATTGCCCGAATGGTTTACGCGGCTTCACGCCCGTTATCGAACGCCGGTCAACTCGATCCTGTTCGTCGGGGCCGCGACAATATTTATGGGCATAGTCGGCCTGATCGGCGTCGGCAAACAGGAGGCGTTCCAACTTCTATGGAATGCGTCAGGCGTCTTTTACGCACTGACCTATGTTGTAATGTTCGCCATCCCGCTCGTCGGCCTCCGCGCCGCCGGGAAAAAGGTCCCCATCTGGCTAAAGGCGGCTTCACTATGCGGCCTCCTGATGACGCTCCTCTACGTTGCCCTCTCGATCGTTCCAATAGTCCAGGTCGAAAGCAGCGTGATGTTCGCCGTAAAGCTCGGCGGATTGATCATCATCACAAATCTGATCGGCCTCGCAATATTCCTTGCAGCTAAGCGAAGACGGGCTGCCGCTCTTTGATCGGCAAGTCGACCCGGCATCTCACGGCAAGGTTGGTACGTCACAGTTTGTCCCATGTCCCAGAGTCACACTCGCGTAGTTCTCCGGGACAAACGCGTATGTATTTATTTTTCAAAGATCCGATGGCCGTTTCCCGGCCAAACAAACAGCGATGGCTGTCTCATTTTTGTCTCACATTGAGACAACCTAACTCTTGTATCGACAAAATTTGAGGCGAAAATTGTCTCATTTTTCCAGAACGAGCGCGAGTGAGACAAAATTTCCTGTAAATCATTGATACTCATTAGTTTACGGCGATCGCACCGATCGCAGGACAGTTGCCGCGGATTCCAGGTTTTGCAGCAACCATGGACAGCAGTCTTTGCCCGTTTTTCGTTATCGCACACCGACTGCTCTCTCATCACCGCCGCTCCTTCCGTGATTCACGAGCCGACGAATAGTGTAGCACAGACAGGTGAATGTTGCAAGAATAGGACGCTGCTGCGCGGTTTCGGCTATGCCGCCTATCCCGGTTAATATTCATAGATCACTTTATGCGTTTACTGAGATTGATGAAGGCGGCGCGAAAATTCCACACGCTGGATATCGAATACAATGGCGAAGGCCCGTTTACGGCGGGCTGTTCGGAGCCCGGCTGGTTGTCCGTTGATCTTTACAATAGCCAGAGATGGATACATTCATCTGGACATTAAGATTTGGGAGGGTAAGGAAGTCCGTTGGAAGTATTCGCTTGAACGGTCAAACCGGGCGACCGACTTAAATTTTCCTACGACACGCCGAACAATGACACGGGAACGACGGTAGACAAAATTGTTTCCCTGAATCGGACGGGTGAGGCGGCCAAACCGCTGACCGGCCGCAACCGCCTCGGGCTTGACACGATCTCCAGCTACAGGCCTGAGCCGATCCGCTTATCCTATCCGGAGAATGGCGGATTCCCTTAATGCTTGCCAACATTCCCCGCGACCACGCCCGTTGCTGGATATCAGCCGGAAACGAAATCGAAGAATGGACATGGCAGCTCGACGACCTCTACGCCGGCGACTGGATCGAGTTCCAGATCGTCGAAACCGACTGGTGCGATCCATTTCCTAATGTCATCAATCGCAACTAGCGGGCAGACATATCCTATAATCATGGAAATGATCTGTTTAGACTATTTAAATGGTGAAAAGTATGTCGGGCCGGAATGCAGGACTTGCTCGTGTTAAGCGGGAGCCTGAGCTGGGTAAAGCTCCAGGAAGCCGACGAAGAAATTACGCTCATGTTGGTGGGTTGTACGAAAAGCCGGCGGATTGGTCATCCACATTGGATCCAACGACTTGACCGAAAGAGGCGATGAGGTCACCATGCGATTTGTAGATTACGAGTCGCTGCGACCGGTAGCTGAGCAATATTCAACCCTCGAATGGGTCGAACAGAAGGAACGAGAATACTACGAACGAATGAAGCCTAAGTTTGAGAACGGATGAAGACCGAGTTTCACTTTCACAGCACAGCGTTCAACTGCACTGAACCGAAGGATTACTTTATCAATGAATGTTGCTTTGGCGACGACGTCGGCGCAATGGCTAATAGAGCATTTGTGTTTGCAGGGATTTCAACCGACTCAGAGCCGGGCCAGGAAGATTTGGCTGGTTTTTCACATTTGAGGCGGGCGGTACCAGGCATTGTGTGATCATTGCTTCCAACGAACGACCGGTAACCGGTTATCAATGGCTTGGATGGATCGAGCGGCAGGCGGGATTTTTCAGCTGAATTTTCGGAGGCCGGAAACGCGGTATATTGCTCGAAGCGATTCAGGCAATCGACACCGCTCTCAAATCATCATCCGACATTCACCACGTTACATGGAACGAGTCGGGAGTTGACGGTGACGATGATTTGAAGGATGTGTAGTCGTATCTTTCATCTCCGGGCGGATTACCCCAAATTACCGAAGAATTCGCGATGGCCAATTGGATGCCGCTCGCTTTCGGGAACAACATGATCGGCGAGTCAGAAACGGTTTGGGCAGATCGACCGGGACCTCGCTAAAATAGCCGGACAGCCTGCCCGCCACGCTCGCCGCAAATAACCCAAACGCCAGCGTCGTCAGAAACGCCCTGACAGATACCCGAAACCTAGTCATGCTAGAAAAGATGCACCGCAGATCAGCTTGGATGCTTTTGAGATCTTATTTCGATTACGGGTTGATCTTTAAAGAGTGGATGTTTACGGCTTACGCTTCGAGAGTCCCCGGCTTATCATCCGTTCTCTTCAAAGCTCGGCCATTGCGTTTTTTCTGGACGCCGCCCCGTTGCTTGAAGAAGAGTGCCACTTCAGCATCATGCAGGTTCGGATCTCGACCAATGACCAGCATTCGCCAAGGGCTTCGATACCGCTTACGCCGCCTACAATTGCGTTGATCTCTGCGAGAGCAAGAGTCTTAGCGGGGCCGAGCAAAGGCTGCAGGAAAGAACTTGGTTCTGGAGCCGATCGTACGAGCATCGACGCGAACCTTTTGCTTCACGGACACGCCCATCAAATATGGGGTGCCAGTCTCCGGGGCAGTTTCGCAAGGCAGAACTCGGCTCGTATTATCAGGACCTGCATCCTGCCTATGCGTTTGTTTCATTTCAGGTCGCTGCTGGATTTACTCAAGCGGAACGCAATTGTGAAACAAGACGCTCATGGAACCGAAACTCGGCGACGGCTTCGCCATGAAGCGCCGGTCCGAGCTGTGCGGCTGCAAGACAGGCTTGAAACCCGCGGAGTAGCCTGGCCAAGACAGGCGTAGACATCCGCTCGGCAAGCAGTGGTGCAGCCGGGACTGAGTCATCGCTGCACCGCTAACCGGATTCCAAGTTGCTTCGGTCCATTCAATCTTCGAATATGTCATTTTTTTAGGATTACGAAATCAACAATTCGTCGATTCTTGTAAATTTGATTGTAATTTATTAGAGTGTGAACCTTTATCGATGTTGTCGATTTTCTTCATTAAGAGTCGCTCGCATGTCGGCCCGGATGTCCTTCGCCATGGGAAAAATCATATGCCCTAGAGTTATTATTGATCTCACCCGCTAGAACTTTTTTACGCAGGACCTCTTCAAAAGCTTCGATCTTTGTGAGCTTAGGCTCAGATAGCTCGCCCAACACTTTGCCATCGAAGATGAGACAAACGTCCAATTTCTTTTTCGCAACGTCGATACCAAGAACTTCTCACATACATGCATCCTCCGCAAATCAAACCGTTCCCATTCCAACGTTTTTGAAGCCATAATGCTAAAGCCTTAATTTCGTGTTCGCCCACCAACTTGCTTCTCAACTGTTGAACCGCAGGTCAATGGAATGACTGTACGGTCTTATTTAATTTGCCCAATATGGAGTACGAGATGTTTTTCTTGAACTCATCCGTTTCCCCACGCCCATATGACGCGGACGAAAAACAGAGAAAATCCGTTTGTTGCATCTTCTCTAATTCCATCAGATACTTCGGCGTGAAGAATTTAATCCCGTTCTGATCAAGAAAGACCAGCGAAAGATGTGTCTTGATCGATGGAAGTAGTTTTGGAAACAGTGAGCCAGACTCTTTAGTCACGAGCTATGCATTCAATGCGACTAGATCAATTCGCTGCAAGATATTCAATTGAAGCGTCCTTCATAAAGATATTTTCTCCGACCGAGTCCATTCAGGCTATTGCCACCTCACCGTATTTTTAAGAATATACCCGGCTATGCTTTTTCATCATCTCAAGTAAACCCGTTGCGGACTATGCCGCCGTTTTGGCAAAAGGGACGGTTAAGAAGTTGAGACGGATATCTTTGAAAATCCACTGAGAACTTGGATCCAGAGCGGCGGCAGAGCCGCAAAGATACCGAGTTTGGTAAGCGACTATCGGAAAAGTCATCAGCAGTCTTTTCCGCAAATAGAGCGGCAAAGCCGCAGTGACGCAGACTACAACAGGTACATGATACACACAGTCCTAACCACAACTGTTGCCGGTGGCGAGTGGTAAGGCTTCTGATCCGTCGTGTGGCTACCGGGGTTCCATTTTTGTAGATCTTTAACACCTGGAGGCGTAATTCTTACTTATGCTTCGAACGGTATCTCGGCGTTTTGGAGGACGCTTAGTTCGTTGCGGGAGACGCGTTCGAGGAGTTTGGGGTCGTCGAACATTTTGACGAGGCCGTTGACCGTGGCGTAGCGGGGTTCTTCCGCGACGATGACCGGGAGATTGATGAAGTTCCGAAGGTACTTGTCGATGCCGTCGAGCAATGCTCCGCCGCCCGTCAGGATGACGCCGCGGTCGTAGATGTCGGCAGCCACTTCGGGGCGAAGTTCTGTCAAGGTGTCGCGGACGGTTTCGGCGATCTTGCGGACAATGCTCTCGACTATTGGATAGACCTCACCCGTAGTGATGTCGACGGCGGCCGGGCTTCCCGTCTGAACATCGCGTCCGCGAACGACTATCGATTTTGAAATATCTTCGGGCAGATAGGCCGAAGCGAACGTGGTCTTGAGAAATTCGGTCGTTTCCTCGCCGACCTGAAGGCCGCGGTGCCGACGCAAATGTGTGGCAAGCACTTCGTTTATCGAGCTGCTGCCATAGCGTTCCGACATCGAATGGACGATGGTCCCTTTGGCTACGATCGCAATATTCGTGGTCGCTGCACCGATGTCAATGATCGCCGAAGCACGCTTGTCCGTCGGCAAAACGCCCGCACCGAACGCCGCTGCCAGGCCCTCTTCCATCATGAAAACTTTGCCGATATGCGACTCTTCGGCGGCATTCAATAGAGCACGCTGTTCCACGTGGGTTACGTCCGAGACCATGCTCATCACGGCCTGCAGCGAAACCTGCGAACCACCGGTCTTCGCCTTCCTGACAAAGTGAGCGAGCATCTTTTTAGTTCGCTCAAAATCACCGACAACGCCGCCGATCAGCGGTGCGCGAACGACAATGTCGCGGCCTTCGCGGCCGGTCATATCACCGGCTTCCTCGCCGAACGCGACGATCTCCTCCGTCATCTCGTTGATCGCAACCAGCGACGGCTCGTCCAATACGACACCCCGGCCCTTGACCGCGATGATCGTGCTGGCCGTTCCGAGGTCGATAGCCATCGAATCGGTAACGAGTTTTTTAAGAGAGGAGATTCGCAGCATATTGGTGATCGCTACAATTATATTCCTTTTGAACTGCGCCTGACAACAAATATTCCAAGCCGTATTTTCGGCTCTAGCCCCACCGTACCTCAAGCACATTTACGGGCTGAACACGGTTCTTTACGGTCAACGGCTCAAGCGTATTGACCGGAATAAGATTGCCGCTGGCCGCCGCCGTTGCCTCGCTCATCAGGACCTGGCCGCCCTTGGCATTTGACTCAAGCCTCGATGCCAGATTTACAGTGTCGCCGATGGCCGTGTACTCCGACCGCTTGTCCGATCCGATATAGCCGATCGTCGCTTCGCCCGTGTGAAGCCCGATGCCGACCGAGATCTGCGAATAGCCTTCGGCGCTTAATTCCGTATTTAGCTGGGCCAGGCGTTTCTGCATTGTCACCGCGGCTTTTACTGCGTTCAAGGCATCTTCTTCGGTCGCCGTCGGGGCACCAAAGATCGCCATCAGCCCGTCGCCGATATATTTGTCGAGCGTTCCGCCGTGCTCAAAAATAATATCCGTCATCACCGAAAAATACCGGTTCAAAAGGCCGACGACCTTTTCAGGGTTCTCCTTTTCGGAAAACGCAGTAAATCCGCGGATGTCGGCAAACAGCACAGTGATCATCTGATTGACGCCGCCAAGCCGGAACGAATTCGGATTTTCAAGCAGCTGTTTTACGACGTATTCCGGCATGAAGCGGCTGTAATTTGCCCTCGCCACCTCTTCTCGGGCAAGGCGTTTGTGGGCCTTTACGGTTTCAACCGTCACTGCCGTCTGAGCCGCCACGGCGCTGATCATCTCAAGGTGATCGGCTGTAAATGTCGCAAAAGGGTCGAGCCTGTCGGCATATAGAACGCCGTGAACATTCGATTCAGTTATGAGCGGCGCACAGATCGTCGATCTGACGCCTTGTGAAACTATCGAATCCGCACCCGAAAACTGTGCGTCGGATTTCGCGTCCTGTGAAAGCAAGGCGACTTTATCCCGCATCACTTTCTGCGTGATCGTGCGGCTAATGGTCAGCTTTTCAGTAAGCATGTCCGTCTGCTCGTCGCGCGTTTTTACAGCGATCGGGAACAAGCTGTATTCAAGGATCTTTCCATCGATCGTTTCATCGGCGATCAACGCCACAACGCGATCGGCCGGTGTTCCGCGAAAGATGAGGCCCGTAGCTTTCTCGAATATTTCTTTCAAGTCAAAAACCGTGCCAATTGACTTGCTCATCTCGTAGAGAAGCTCAAGCATCTTGGCCTTACGACGGAGGTCCTTGATCTCTTCGGGTGTCGCCACCGCCGATTCGACGGAAAGATGCGTTTGGCGGCCAATTATTTCGTTCGCAGATAGTTGTACCTGCGTATGTCCAAGCGGCTTGTCGTCGTAATTTACGCCTTCTGTAATTGCGTCAACCGCATCATGGTCGAATCGTGCTCCGGTGATGCTGTGACTTAAGACGTTCGGAAGCGGTTCCGGGTCGGGCTTTACCGGCTCAGAGACCTTATATTCAAGCCTGCTTTCGCCGATTATGATGGCGTCGCCAGGTTCGAGCTGCTTTTCGAGCATTGGTGCGCCGTTTACAAAAACGTGATTGACGCTTCGAACAAGAGAGCCATTCTCAATATAACCGTCAACGATCGTGAAGCCATTGCCCTCGCTGGTCACGCGAGCGTGCTTTCTGGACACACGGCGGTCATTCAGCACGATATCGTTTTCCTTCGCCCGGCCAATGGAGTAGATCGTTCCGGGGACAAGATTTGCCTCCCAGATCCGACCGTTCGGTTCAGTTATTTGCAACAATGCACTCACGGTTACGCTAATTGTAATGGGTAAATGGTAAATGGTAAATTGAGCACGTCGTCATTTTGTGCAACCCAATGATTTACTTCGATAACAACGCAACGACCGAGGTCGCACCGGAAGTTTTAGATGCGATGCTTCCCTATCTCGGTGCATCGTATGGCAATCCGTCGTCCGCACATTTGCTCGGAAGGCAGAATTCCGAGAGCGGTCGCGGACGCTCGCGAATCAGTCGCCGGCCTCATTGGAGCGGCAGATCCAAATGAGGTCGTCTTCACTTCCTGCGGCACGGAGAGCGACAATTGGGCAATTCTTGGAGCGCTCGAAGCAAGCGTGGAACGCGATCATATTATTACTACCCGCGTTGAACACGAGGCTGTCCGCAAATTGTGTCAAAAGCTTGAAACCAACGGGAATAGCGTTACGTGGCTTGATGTCAATGAAGATGGCGAACTGGACCTGGAGCAACTTGCGGGCGGCATTGAACGACCGTACCGCGATCGTTTCCGTCATGCACGCAAATAACGAAACCGGGGTTCTATTCCCGGTCGAAAAGATAGCCGAGATAGTCAAGGACCATTCAAATGCTTTGTTCCACGTCGATGGCGTAAATGCGGCAGGTAAGATTCCGATCGATCTGAAAAACACGGCGATCGATCTGTATTCGATCTCCGGCCACAAATTTCACGCGCCGAAGGGCATCGGAGCTCTGTATATGCGGAATGGCGTTTCGTTAGGCTTCCCTGTTCACGGGCGGCGGGCAGGAGGAAGGAAGACGGCCGGGAACCGAGGCCATTCACCAGATCGTCGGGCTCGGTGCGGCGGCGGATCTGGTAAAAGATATGTCGGCCATGACCCGCATACAAGCTCTTCGCGACCGTCTGGAAAACGAAATATTGAACAAAATTTCAAATTCTCGTATTAACGGCACGTCCGACCCGGCAAAACGGCTCCCGAACACCTCGAACATCTCCTTCGAAAACACCAATGGCGAGGCGATCCTCGCCCATCTCGACGATCTCGGCGTCTGTGTCTCGACCGGCTCGGCCTGCAACTCCGCCGATCACACGGCTTCGCCCGGTGCTGAGGCGATGAACATAGCTTATTCCCATGCGATGGGTGCGATCAGATTCTCGCTGGGCCGATATAATACAGACGAGGAAGTCGATTTGTCCTCGGTGCTTTGCCAGGCATCGTCGGTAATTTGCGAGGAATTGCTGGAGTCGGTCAGGTGTAAAAAGGATACAAGTTTAGCGAGGCATTTCCTTTTCGAGCTTGTCAGCGATTTCACGGACATCCTTTTGCCGTTCCTTGAGCTGGCGCAGCCTGATCAAGACGTGTGCCCATGCAAGGCGAGGCGCCCATTTGATCGTTTCGGGATTTGGCGGGCCAGGGTTGTCAAACGAGAGAAAACCGGCGGAATCTGCCTTCTCGAGGGCGACGACGATTTCGTCGGGATTTAGGTAATTCAGCGAGAGTTCTTTTAGCCGAGCGATCGCGGCAGCTCGTGATCGGAGGTAGCCTGCGATCTGGATCGAGCGTCGGTGGTTGTCCCAGCCGCAGGTCGTACCGTCATCGAACAAGATATAGTCGAAGAAGAAATAGTAGTGTTCCTGCGAATTCGGCCATACCGCATGCGTCAGCTTCTGGCCCGCCTCAAATCGAGCACCGGCAAATGTCCGGGTGTGCATGTTTGGATGACGGTTCCCGCCCGATACCATCGCATAAGCACTGATAGGCTTTGACGACAGATTTTCGAGCTGTAGGATGATGAGTTGCGCGTCGGGTGCGGCTTTAAGATCCACGCCTTTTACGCTGATCTTTATTGGACAGGGAGGTTCCTGAACAAACTCGATCTGCAGCTTACGTCCGTCCTTGTATTCGAATGTCTGGCCGTGAATCGATACTGAAAGCCACACGGTTGCAATCAGCGCGAGAACAGACCCTTGAAGCTTTCCCGAAGATATCCGCATTCTGGGGAATCATAACACAGAACCCGGTACTTAAACGCTCGTTTTTTTGCAGCCTATAGGTAACGGATACGCTGCCTTATGCCGCCTTTTCGATGCCGTAACGCGAGAGTTTCAGGTAAAGGCCTCTTCGGGTGAGGCCGAGTTCGTTGGCAACTCGCGAGATGTTCCAGTTGTGTCGAGCAAGCGAGCCTTTTATCATCTGCATTTCCAGTTCGCTGACCGCTTCATCGAGTGTTCCGCCCGTCGAGCCGGTATTGAACGAGAACACGCTGTCGTAGGACGCGATCGGTGTTACGTTTGAATTCTCGCCGAACGTCGTTAATGGCCGGGCGCTTCGCTTCAGTTCCGGCGAAAGATGATCGGGCGTGACAACTTCGTTATCGACTGAACGGGCGATGATCCGCTGAACCTCGTTGCACAATTGGCGTACGTTGCCTTCCCAATCGCAGACCATCAGCAGATCGACCGTCTGCGGCGTAAACGTGATGCCATGTTTATCGAACCGCGACGAATAATGATTGATGTAGTAATTGATGATGGGAGGAATTTCCGAGCGCCGCTCTCGCAGGGGCGGCACGCGCAGCCGGATAACGTTCAGCCGATAATATAGATCTTCGCGGAAACTGCCGTCGGCGACCTTTTCCTCAAGCGGCATGTTCGTTGCGGCAATGACCCGCACATCGACCTTCATCGGCCGCTTCTCACCTATCGGCTGCACCTCGCCTTCCTGCAAGAAATCGCAGGATTTTCGGCTGCACGTCTATCGGCAGATCGCCGATCTCGTCCAAAAACAGCGTGCCGCCATCGGCCGCACGGATCATACCCGGCGAATCAGTAACGGCGCCCGTAAAAGCGCCTTTGCGATATCCGAACAGGTGCCCTTCCGCGAGCTCTTTGGGAACAGCCGTGCAGTTGAACGGAACGAATACCTTGTCCTTGCGGTTCGAGATCGCGTGGATCGCCCGCGACACAAGCTCTTTACCGGTACCTGATTCACCCGTGACCAAAACCGTAACGTCCGAAGAGCGGATCTTGTAAACCTCTTCGACAAGCGATGTCATCGCCGGCGAGGAATGTATGAATCCGGGCATGAGGCTGTTCGATGTATACGGGCTGGCTTCCTGCTCGATCGGCGTTGAATGGTCGCGTGCGCGGAGCGAGACGACATCCATTCCCAACTCGACCACTCGAAGCAGCGGCCCCAGAGAACTCTCGTCATTCAACACGGCACCGGCCTGTGGCTGTATCAGCAAATATGCCGGGGTCGCGTTCGAACCGCGAAGCGGAAAAACCGCCAGGTTCTTTAATTTAATAAATGCCTTTTCGTCACCCTTTTTGCTGCGCGGCATCAAATTTTGCGACCAGATCGACGCTTTCTTCCGGTGAATATCCATGGGTGATGAACGGCCGGAGTTTCTTGTTCTCATGCGGCTCGGCAATTATTATTTTTTTGGCCTGGCTTTCCTGCTGCAGCACAGCGACAAGCTCGCGGAACAGAAGTTCGCGGGATGCGGTCGCCTCAGCAAGACGTACCATCAGCAGTTGAGAAACTACTGAATTCTGACGCAGAGTCTCTCCCGCGGGCTTTTTCGCAAGCTTCGGGTCGTTTAGTTCGCGGATCTTTTCGGCGACCGCGGCAACATACGAAGGAATACTGAGCTTTTTGAATATTTCGCCTGCGGTAGTCAGGTGCTTGACTGCACGTGCGGACTGCGACACGGAGAGGTTTCCGCCGATCAAGAAATGCGCCAACGCGGAATGATACAGGTCTTCAGCCGCTTCGAAGATAGTCAAACTTCGGTTAAAGTGGTGAACGGCAAGTTGCTTGTCGCTGTCTTTTAGAGCCGCCAGGCCACGTATGTGCTGGATGCTTCCCAAAACGAAGAAATCGGAAGTCGCGTCCGTTTCCTCGATGATCTTAAGGTAATTCTCGCAATCCGCTGTCGTTCCCACGTGCAGATAGCTTTCGGCGAGTACCAGTCCCGCCATATTCGCGTAGTGTTTGTCGTCGATCTCCCGAGACAATTCTATCGCGGCGCGTGCATTCGCCGCTGCTCTTTCGTGCTTTACCCTGGGCGAGCCGGCAGCGTGCCAGATTTCGCAACGCCTGCACCGTGTACCAGCCATTCTTTCTTTCTTTGGCAAGTGACACCGCTTTTTCAAGCAATTCCTCGGCCTCGTCAAGCTCTCCGCGGAGTATCTTCA
Source organism: Blastocatellia bacterium (assembly GCA_963732475.1). GTDB lineage: Bacteria > Acidobacteriota > Blastocatellia > Pyrinomonadales > Pyrinomonadaceae > OLB17. The sequence continues at coordinate 223,685 of CAVSZR010000006.1, forward strand.
GTTCGCCCAGCGAATCCAAAATTCCGGCAACGTGTGCATGATTGTTCTTTGACGCTAGATCCAGAGCCCGCCTGATCATCTCTTCCGCTTTTGTCCAGTCCCCAATAAGCAACAGGTTGAGGCCAAGATTGTTATAAGCAATTACGGTGTTCAGGACGTGCTCGGTGCGGTCAAAGAAAGCGATCGATTTCTCGAGACAGGCAATGCCTTCCTGGGGCCTTCGGAGGAAAACGTATGCTCCGGACATATCAGTGTAGAGCTTGCCGAGCATGAACGGCGCCGAGCGATCGCCGATGATCTGTATGCCAAGATCAAAATACTCCAACGCCTTCTCGCTATTGCCTTCCTGGTGATGACTGATCGCGAGTTCACGATAGGCCTCGGCCATCCCAAGCCAATTGCCGTATTCGCGAAAATAAGTCAACGACTTTTCAGCATAGTCACGGGCGATCGGGAACTCGTTCAACTTACGGTAAACGCGGGCCAGCGCACTGTCGATTATGCCCGATAGGTGTGCAAGCTCGTTCTCTTGAGCCTGTTTGAGGGTCTCCTTTAACAGAGTGACGGCCTTTGGTTGATCGGTCAGGTTGTTGTATGCGATGGCGAGCTGTGTCGTCACCCTGATCTGCGTTTCCTGACTTAATGGCTTCAGAACGTCTTCGTCTTCGAATGGCTTTACAACTTCGAGCGATTCTTTGTATCGGCCGACTGTTTCGAGGGTAAACGATAGCAGCCTCTTTAGATTGGCAAAATTGTCCGCAGTGTGGCTATAGCCTTCTATTGTTTTTATCAGGATCTTTTCGGCTTCGTTCGATAGTCCTTCGCGGAGTTTGCGGCCAACGCTCAAAAAGACATCATCCAGTTTTTCTGAGGTTATACTTCGCGTTTGGGCCAAGCGCGCATCCTTGCCGGATGAAACAGCGCGAACGTTCCCGGACTTCGAATTTGACCTGTTCGAAAGCGAATTCATCTTTACCTCAGCGTACCCCTGAAAACGACCAATAAATGCCCGGTTTCAAAAACAAGGACGGCACCGTGCCTCTCAAATTGAATACTTAGTAAACAGCGCATTTGCAATCTATCAAAAAAAGAATGCCGCGTCCATGATTTTCTTTTTGGGGCGAATAGCAAAGAGGTTTAGACTAGCCCGGTCGATCTGTGACATTCTTCTAAAGATCTATGACCAAACGCAGCCCGACCGCCGAAGAACAACGTCTTCAGTACGCGGCGGACAAATCCGCAGACTGGAAGCAGTGGGGACCGTACGTCAGCGAACGGGCTTGGGGAACCGTGCGCGAAGACTACTCGCCTGACGGGGCGGCGTGGGATTACTTTCCGTTCGAAAGCTCACATCTTAGGGCTTACCGCTGGAACGAAGATGGAATTGCCGGAATTTGCGATCGCAAACAGACGTTTTGTTTCGCGGTTTCATTTTGGAACGAAAAGGACCCGATCCTAAAGGAACGCCTTTTCGGCCTGCCGGGCCCGAAAGGAAATCATGGCGAGGATGTCAAGGAATATTACTACTACCTGGACAGCACACCGTCACATTCCTACATGAAGTTCCTTTACAAATATCCGCAGGCAGAATTTCCCTACGCCGACCTTTACGCAGAAAACGCTGATCGAGATAAGTCCAACCCTGAATATGAGCTTATAGATACCGGCGTATTTGATGACGACCGGTATTTCGATATTTTCGTCGAGTATGCCAAAGCGGGCCCGGAAGATATCTGTATCAAGATCACAGCCGTAAATCGCGGCCCGGACGCCGCTCCGCTTCAGATCTTGCCTACGGTTTGGTTTCGAAACACGTGGTCTTGGTCAAGAGACTCATTGAAGCCCGAGATGTTAGATGAGTCGAAGAAAGGTATGACGTGCGATCACTATCAAGAAGGAACTACATTGTAATTACACCCTCTATTGCGATGGATCACCGGAAACGTTGTTTTGCGAAAACGAAACTAATAATCGCCGCCTTTTTAATGCCGAGAATGTGTCCGATCACACAAAAGACGGAATCGGCGATCATGTTGTCAACGGAAATACGCGTGCCGTAAACCCTGAGAGAACTGGCACCAAAGCCGCGGCAAAATATCGCTTCGAGATCGGCGCCGGTGAATCAACGGAGCTTTATCTTCGGTTGACTTCGTCTCCTTTGCCGAAGGGCGATTTGGTGGCGGGCTGCAAAGCTGTTTTCGAGCAAAGAAAGGTTGAGGCCGATGATTTCTACGCTGAAATAATTCCTGCCAATCTATCGGACGATGCACGTAATGTGATGCGGCAGTCACTAGCGGGATTGCTATGGTCAAAGCAATTCTACCATTACGTTGTAAAAGAGTGGCTCGAAGGCGATCCGGCTTGTCCGCCTCCGCCGAAGCAGCGTCTTTCGGGCCGCAACACGGAATGGAAGCATCTATACAATGACGACATTATTTCTATGCCCGATAAATGGGAATACCCGTGGTATGCGGCATGGGATTTGGCGTTTCATTGTATTCCGCTCGCTCTCGTCGATCCGGGATTTGCCAAACGCCAGTTGATATTGCTTCTACGCGAGTGGTACATGCATCCGAACGGGCAGATCCCGGCGTACGAATGGGCATTCAGCGATGTAAATCCGCCGGTTCATGCTTGGGCCGCTTTGCGTGTTTATCAGATCGAAGAGAAGCAGAAAGGCGTCGGCGATACGGCATTTTTGGAAAAGGTATTTCACAAACTCTTGCTCAATTTCACCTGGTGGGTCAATAGAAAAGATGCCGAAGGTAACAACGTGTTCGAGGGTGGTTTTCTGGGTCTGGATAACGTCGGCGTATTCGACCGAAGCAAACCGCTTCCCGGAGGCGGGTTTCTGGAGCAGTCTGACGGCACAAGCTGGATGGCAATGTACTGCCTGAATATGCTTGCCATCGCTCTCGAACTGGCACAAGTAGACAAGGCTTACGAGGACGTCGCGAGCAAGTTTTTCGAGCATTTTGTCTTTATCTCCGACGCTATGAATAATCTCGGTAACGACGAGACCGAGCTATGGGACGAACACGACGGATTTTACTATGACGTTCTGCACCTGCAAGGCCATCAGTTTCCGATAAAGCTGCGTTCGATGGTCGGGCTGATCCCGCTCTTTGCGGTCGAAACGATAGAACAAGAATGGCTTGACAAATTGCCGGATTTCCGTCGCCGCACGGAGTGGCTGATCGAAAATCGCAAAGACCTCGTCGAGGACATAGCCTGTATGCAGCAGCCGGGACGAAATGGCCGCCACCTGTTGGCGTTGGTAAATAAAGAGCGGCTTCAGCGCGTGCTGCAAACAATGCTTGACGAAGACGAATTTCTGTCCGACTACGGCATTCGCTCGCTGTCACGGTTTCACAAGGACTGCCCGTATTTTCTTGAAATGGATAACATTGAATACCGCGTCGAGTATGAACCGGCCGAATCGCGAAGTGGGATGTTTGGCGGGAATTCGAACTGGCGCGGGCCCATTTGGTTTCCGGTAAACTATCTGCTTATCGAGGCTTTGCAAAAATTTGACTATTATTACGGCGACGACTTTACGGTCGAATTTCCAACCGGGTTCTGGAAAAACGATGACACTCTGGCAGGTTTCGCAGCAGCTAGAAAAGCGTCTTTGCAATATATTTCTTCGGGATAAAAATGAAACAAGGGCCGCGTTCGGCGACGTTCCGACCTTTCAAAACGACGAGTGTTGGCGCGACAACCTTCTCTTTCACGAGTATTTTGACGGCGACACAGGCCGCGGCCTTGGTGCAAATCACCAGACGGGCTGGACCGGTCTGATCGCCAAATTACTAAAACAAACAGGCGAGTATTCGAATAGTTAATATGAAAGCGGTTGCGGTAATACCAAAAAAAGAGAACAGTGTTCATCTGGTTGAGATGGACAAGCCTGAGTTGAGCGATGTAAAAAACGGCCGCGGTGTTCTCGTCGAGATCCTGCGGGTGGGCGCGTGCGGAACCGATCGTGAGATCAACAACGGTGAATACGGAGTTGCTCCAAAGGGCTTTGATTACCTCGTTCTGGGCCACGAAAATTTTGGCCGCGTAGTTGAGGTCGGTGAGAACGTAAAGGAATTTGAGGCCGGTAATTACGTTGTAGCTACAGTCCGCCGGCCACGGGGATCGAGCATTTACGACAAGATCGGCGAGCAGGATTTTACAACCGACGATAAATATTTCGAACGCGGCATCTCTCGTCTTCACGGCTATATGGCAGAGTTCTATGTAGAAGACGCCGATTTTTTGGTGCGGATCCCGCCCGCCATCGCAGAGATCGCCGTACTGCTCGAACCCCTTTCGATCATTGAAAAAGGCCTGAAGCAGGCCAGTGACATACAGGAACGCCTGAAGATATGGCATCCAAAAACGGCCGCGGTTTTGGGAACCGGCAATGTGGGGCTGCTAACGGTCATGGCACTGCGAATGCGTGGTTATGAGGTCCACAGCTTTGGAAAGCAATCCGGCGATGGTTACCTGAATGCAGACCTGTGCGAGGCGGTCGGCGCAACCTACGATTCGACCGACGATCTGCCGTTGGTCGAAAGCGTAAAGACATATGGCGAGTACGACCTTGTATTTGAATGCACCGGCTATTCTCCGATTATCTTCGACGCAATGCAGACGTTGAACGAGAACGGCATCCTTATCCTCGCTTCGGTTACGGGGGGTGACCGCAAGACTGATCTGGTACCTTCTGACAAGATCAATCAAATGTTCGTACTCGGCAACCGTGCGATGGTCGGTACGGTGAATGCCGGCCGCGAGCATTTCGAAATGGGCGTAAAGGACCTTGCCCTCTGCGAAGCGATGCACCCCGGCTGGCTCGGCCGTATGATGACCCACAAGATCGAAGGTTTGGAGAACTATGAGAAGGCGTTCGATATCCTCAATGACTCCGCAAAGTACAAAGCGATCAAGACCTATTTTGAAGTAAAACCGATCTAAGGCGTAGAACATTATATCCACAGATAAACACGGATGCCACCAGATAATTTGCCTTCCATCTGTGTTAATCTGTGTTCATCTGTGGACGATAAATTCCTATGCCCGAATTTCCCGACATTGAACGCGATGGCGACGTTCTGACCGAACGCGAGACAAAGCTCGAAAAACCAAAACTATTCAAAGTGCTGCTTCACAACGACGATTTCACCACCATGGAATTCGTCGTTTTCGTCCTCGAATATGTCTTTATGCGCTCTGCTCCGGACGCGTTCGCGATAATGCTAAAGGTCCACAACGAAGGTCTCGGCCTCGCCGGTGTTTATCCTTACGAGATCGCAAATATGAAATCTGAAAAAGCGATGAACCTTGCAAAGGCCCGCGAATACCCGCTGCTCTGTACGGTGGAAGAGGAATAGGTTCACGCAGGCTCGGTGGTCCGGATGGGCAAGCCCGCACGAAGTAAGGGCGATATGCTCAACGTCGAATGTATCGCCCTTACTCCGTGCGGGCTTGCGCATCTTGTGTTAATATTTAAGGGAATTATGCGGAGGCCATCGCCCATTATGACCAACATTAAAGGGACTGCGTTCAACCGGAGTTGAGCGGTGGCGAAATCTTGCTTTAGTTGTCCCAAGCTAAGAAATAGCTTGGGATTTTTGATTTTATCAATGAGTGAAACATTAGATCTGAAAAAGACCGTTAATTTACCCAAGACCGATTTTGCGCAGAAGGCGAATCTTGGGCAGAGCGAACCCGCGCGGCTGAAGAAATGGAAGGAGATCGATCTTTACAACAAGATAGCCGACGCACGCAAAGGCCGCGACAAATTTATCCTGCATGACGGCCCACCGTATGCGAACGCCGATATTCACATCGGCACGGCGCTCAATAAGATACTTAAGGACTTTGTCGTTAAGACACGGTCAATGATGGGTTTCGACGCGCCTTACGTGCCCGGCTACGACTGCCATGGACTGCCGATCGAAACACACGTCGAGAAAAAGCTTGCGGAAAAAGGCAAAAACAAGGCGGATATTCCCGTTTCGTCGTTTCGCCGCATATGCCGCGAGCACGCCTCTAAGGCGATGGACGGCCAGACGCGCGATTTTTCGCGGCTCGGGATCCTGGGCGAGTGGGAAACGCCCTACCTGACGATGTCGGCCGAATACGAATCATCGACCGCCCGGCTTTTCGGTAAATTTCTCGAACGCGGTTATGTCTATAAAGGCCTTCGTCCGGTTTACTGGTGCATTCACGATCAAACGGCTCTTGCCGAGGCGGAGGTCGAATATAGGGAACACACGTCACCTTCCGTTTACGTTAAGTTCCCGCTTAAATCCGATCCTACGTTGATCGACCCGGCCCTCGAAGGCAAGCTCGTTTCAGTTGTAATTTGGACGACGACCCCGTGGACCTTGCCGGCAAACCTCGGCATCTCAGTCCATCCTGATTTTGATTATTCGGCGGTCGAAGCCGGCGAAAATGTATATATTGTTGCGTCCGAACTCGCCGCTGCATTTGCCGAGACATGTGAGCTTGGCGATGTAAAAGAGCTTGCCCGTTTCAAAGGCTCGAGGCTCGACCGGTTAGAGGCCCAGCATGCCTGGCTAGACCGCGTGTCGCTGATAATGAACGGCGAACACGTAACATTTGGCGAAGCGGATGCCGAGGTCGAACTGGACGCCCGGCACGAGAGCAAATCTGCAGGCAAATCCGGTACGGGCTGCGTTCACACCGCTCCCGGCCACGGCACGGACGATTTTCATATCGGGAAGGAATACGGCCTTGAGATCTATTGTCCGGTCGATAACGCAGGACGGTTTACGTCGGAAGTCGAGCATTTTGCGGGCGAGAATATCTTCGCTGCAAACCCGAAGATCGTCGAGCTGCTCCGCGAAAAGGGATCTCTTCTGCACGTTGAGAATTACAACCACCGCTATCCGCATTGCTGGCGGTGCAAGAATCCGGTCATCTATCGAGCGACGGCACAGTGGTTTATCTCGATGGATGCATCTGCCGATGGTGAATCGGACGGCTTGCGGGCCAAAGCCCTTGCCGAGATCGAGAATGTGAAATGGCACCCGTCGTGGGGCGAAGGCCGTATGGCCAATATGTTCAAGGGCCGGCCTGACTGGTGTGTTTCGCGACAGCGTTCGTGGGGCGTTCCGATACCTGTTTTCTATTGTCAGGCATGTGACGAAGCGGTGGCCGACCCGAAGGTGGTCGATCACGTGGCCGACATTTTCGCAGTCGAAACGGCAGATGCCTGGTACAACCGGCCGGAAAGCGAGCTGATTCCCAAGGGCTACGTCTGTGCAAAATGCAACGGAGCCGATTTCCGAAAGGAAACGGACATTTTAGATGTTTGGTTCGATTCGGGCTCTAGCTGCGTCGCCGTGCTAGAGACGCGCGGTGACACGCTCCATTTTCCGGCGGATGTTTACCTGGAGGGCGGCGATCAGTATCGCGGCTGGTTCAATTCAAGCCTGATGTGCGGCCTTGCGGCCCATGATACGGCCCCGTACAAGCAGGTCGTCACGCATGGCTGGGTGGTCGATGGCGAAGGCAAAGAAGCAGAGCAAATCGGTCGGCAACGTGACGGCCCCACAGGAGATCATCGACAAATCCGGTGCCGAAGTTTTGCGTCTATGGGCAGCGGCGGTCGATTACACGGAAGATGTCCGCTGCTCGGACGAGATCCTTTCACGCATCGTCGATGCGTATCGCAAATTCCGAAACACCTTGCGGTACGCGTTAGGAAATCTCGATGGCTTCAATGTTGAGGCCGATTCTGTCGCTGTCGGTGAAATGCTCGAGATCGACCGGTGGGCGTTGGCAAATCTGGATGAAGTTTCGGCAAAAGTCCTGAAATGGGTACACGGATTTCGATTTTCAAGCGGCTTATCACGCGCTCTACCATTTTTGCACCGTTACGCTGTCTGCCCGGTATTTTGACATCATCAAGGACCGGCTTTATATCTACGCCCCGAGATCGGTGGAACGACGTTCGGCGCAAACGGCCTTATACCAGATAACCGAAACGCTCTGCCGTCTGTTGGCGCCTGTTTTAGTGTTTACGTCCGATGAAGCATGGGAAAATCTGCCGGGTCAAAAGGCCGCATCCGTCCATCTCGCGGAATTTCCTAAGGCCGCCGAAGATGTGAACGGTGCGTTGTTGAGCGATTGGGAACGCGTTTTCTCGATCCGCGACGAGGTGCTCAAGGCGCTCGAAGAAGCACGAGGAGCCAAACAGATCGGCTCGTCGCTCGAAGCGAAGGTCGTGCTCACCGCTGATAAAGGAACTACGATGTTCCTCTTAAATTATTATGAAGACTTGCGTTACATCTTTATCGTGTCGCAGGTCGAGGTCCACGAGGGCGAGGCTATGAGTGTCAGGATCGAAAAAGCCGACGGCGAAAAATGCGAACGGTGCTGGAACTATTCGACCCGCGTCGGTGAATTCGCGAACTATCCGACCGTGTGCGAACGCTGTATCACCGCCCTGAGCGAGATCGAAAAAGCTGCCGGAGCGTGACTCAAGACCAGGTTTCTTGCTTGAGCGAGGGAAGCGAATGTTGAAGAAGCTCACACTATACTTTCTGATCACGATCGCCGCTGCGGCGACCGCAGCGGCCCAATCGGCCTACACGCCGGAAAAGGGCTCGCCCGAACGCAAGGCGATCCTTGACGCCCTGCGCGTCCCGGTCGAAAGGGAACTGAGGCAAAAGATCGTGTTCGTAGCCGACAACTTTAAGGTACAGGGAACATGGGCGTTCGTCGGAGGGACTCCGCAGAGTGCCAACGGCGGCGAGCCGGATTATCGCGGAACCATCTATTTCGAGGCAAAAAAGGACGGGATCTTCGATAACAATTTTTTTGCCTTGCTGCGAAAAGCGGGTGGAAAATGGCGGGTCGTCACAAAGGCGATCGGCTGCACGGATGTTTGTTACGCCGATTGGTGGCGAACGCACAAGGCACCGAAGGCGATCTTTCCATACACCGAATAGAAGTCGATGAAACAGTCCGTGAAAGACTGACGTAACTTATCAAGTTACGCTCAATCTTTGGAGGAAATCTTCAGTGATGAAAAAATCATATCTTTTATTTGCATTCGTTCTTTTCGCTTGTGCGTTCACGGTCAGCGCTCAGACATCCGATAAAGATGCGGTCAAAGTTCCGCTCGAAAATTACATCAAAGGGCACGAGACCGGCGACGGCGAGTATATGAAAAAGGCCTTTCATACGGAGGGCAATTTGATCTTTATCCGCGACGGCAAGTACACGACACGTTCGTTTGCGGAATATATAGCGGGAATGTCCGGGAAACCGGCTGCGGATGAGAGCAAGCGCAAACGCGCGATCGAATCGATAGACATTGCCGGAAATGCGGCTATCGCAAGGATCGTGCTCGATTATCCGACGACCAAATTCGTCGATTATATGACACTTCTAAAAATAAACGGCGAGTGGAAGATCGTGAACAAATCGTTCTACGCAGAGCCGAAGGCACCCGAAGCAAAGAAACCTTAGTGAACAAACGCGACATTATTTGGAAAATAGCATACCTCGTCATCGCCGGCGGGGTTTTTATGGTCGATCAGGCAACGAAGGCATGGGCGGTCCGTCGGCTGCGTTTTGGCGAAGACATACCGGTGATCTCGGGCTTTTTGAATTTTGCCTACGCTCAGAATACGGGCGTCGCTTTTAGCATGCTCGACGATCACGGAGACAGCGGCCGTTGGGGACTATCGGTCATTGCATTCGTCGCGGCTGCCCTCGTTCTCTATTTCTTTTGGCGAACTCCCCGCAGCGATGACCGCATTTTGGGTGCTCTTGCACTTTTGCTTGCGGGTATCGTCGGCAACGTCACGGACCGGATGCGACTCGGCCATGTAGTTGATTTTATCGACGTCCAGTTCGGTTCGTGGCATTACCCGACGTTTAACGTCGCCGACATGGCGATCGTCTGCGGTGCCGGGCTGATGATCATCGATATTTTTCTTTCTAAAAGAAATCAGAAGGCAGAAGTCGGAAATCAGAATCTGGGAACGGAGAGTTGACCAGATAGGGAACGACCGGTAGCTCTGATTTCTCCTTTGAGTTCGGACTTCTGACGACTATGTATCCTGAGCTATATAAGATCGGCAATTTCCCAATAACGACCTACGGCATATTTCTAGCCGTCGGGATGTTGTTGGCGCTCTTACGTCGCATCGCGGCTTGCTGCACGCGACGGACTGCCGCGCGAGCGGATCTATGATCTCGGCCTGTGGACTCTGCTCGGCGGGCTGCTTGGGTCTAAGGTGCTGATGTTCTTTGTCGAGGAGAATGTTCAGATCTTTTCGCTCGATTTTCTTGCGTTCGGGCGGCGTCTATTACGGCGGTTTGATCGGCGGATTTCTGACGGTCGCGCTTCTGATTCGTTTTTACAAGTTGCCGTTCTGGAAGGTAGCGGACGCCCTTGTACCCGGCCTTGCTCTTGGGCAGGCTTTTGGGAGGCAAGGCTGTTTCGCCGCAGGATGCTGTTGGGGCAAGCCGACCGACCTTTGGTGGGGCGTGCATTTTACCGAGCAGGGCCACGAATACACCGGCGTTCCGATGTACGGCCCGGATGGCTCGCGCGCTGTTCCTTCACCCGACGCAGCTCATCGAATCGTTTACAATGCTCGCCGTTTTCGGCCTGCTCGTATGGCTGCACCGACGCAAAAAATTTGACGGCCAGGTGCTGATCGCCTATGGAATCATTTACTCGATATTCCGATTTTCGATCGAGTTCATCCGCGACGATCCGCGCGGTGACCTGTTCGGATTGACGACGATGACCGGCCTTTCAACCTCGCAGCTCGTCAGCCTGGTGGTTGCGGCAAGCGCGGTTGTGTTTATGGTGATGCGACTTAGAACCGCCGGCAAAAAGGAAATAATTGAACACAGCTAACACAGCGCCAGCGGCTGACGAAACCCCGATACTGAATTTCACAATTACCGACTCCGAAGTCGGTAAGCGGCTGGATGCCTTCCTCGCCGAGCACATCGAAGGGTGGTCGCGTTCGCGGCTTCAACGGCTGATCGACGACGGTGATGTTCTTGTAAATCAAACCACGGCAAAGCCTTCGTACAAGCTCCGCGAAAACGATGATATCGACGTCGATCTGACAGAGGCTCCGGCCGCCCGGTTCGAGCCCGAAAACATCCCGCTCGAAATTGTCTTCGAAGACGAATATCTCGCCGTCATAAATAAGCCCGCCGGAATGGTCGTACATCCCGGAGCCGGAGTCAGTTCCGGCACATTGGCAAATGCGATCGCTTACCATTTTGGCGTAAGTGGAATGCAGCCCGTTCCCGACTCGTCAGAACCTCTTAGCGCAACTGAAGCTGGAACTCTGAACACAAGCCGCGTGGGAATTGTCCACCGCCTGGACAAACAAACGTCTGGCCTGATCGTCGTGGCCAAAGACGAGGAAACTCACGAGGCACTTTCAAACCAGTTTCGTGATCGCGAGGTTCACAAATCATATGTCGCCCTCGTTCACGGCAGTCCGCGTGACAACACGGGCATCATCGACCGCCCGATGGCACGCGACCGCTGGCACCGGACAAAAATGACCGTCGCCGCAAATGGCCGAAATGCCCTTTCGTTGTGGAAGGTCCGGCGGCGTTTCGAGAAATTTGCCCTTCTTGAGGTCGAGATCAAAACCGGCCGGACACACCAGATCCGCGTCCATCTTGCCTCGATCAATCACCCGGTAGTCGGCGACGAAACCTACAACGAAGGCCGCGACAATACCGTTGCAAACATAGATGTGAAAAATGCGATCCGAATAATGGGCCGCTTTTTCCTTCACGCCGAAAAACTTTCGTTCACGCACCCGGTGACAAAAGCGCAATTAGAATTTGCCCAGCCTCTGCCTGATGAATTAAATCGCTTTTTGGATATAATCGGTGAATGAATCGATTTGCATCCTTACTTATCGCAACACTCGCGTTTTCTGCCTTCGCCTTCGCCCAACCCGGCGAGATCAACATTGTTCCAAAGCCTGTCTCCATTGAATACGGAAACGGCAAGTTTGTTTTCACGAACAAGACGAAAATAGTCGCGGCCGACAAAACGAGCCGCGAGATCGCTGATCTTCTCAACGATCATTTGTCGAAGAATTACGGCTTTAAGCTTGCGGTGGTCAAAAAACGGCCCGCCAACGACGCGATCGTATTTGAAACGGCGACGGGCAAGGAACCCGCGGAGAGTTACGAGATCCAGATCGATGCGAACGGGGTTCGTATTTCGGGAAGTCAACGGGGTTGTTTTACGGCCTGCAATCCTTTCTTCAGATCATTCCGGTCAAATACTCCGGCGCCGATCGAACTTCCGTATATGGCCATCGGCGACATGCCTCGATTCAAATATCGCGGCATGCACCTCGATGTCTCGCGCCATTTTCAGCCCGTCGAATTCGTCAAAAAGTACATCGACCTGATGTCGCAGTTTAAGTTCAATTACTTTCACTGGCATTTGACCGATGATCAGGGTTGGCGGATCGAGATCAAGAAATATCCCAAGCTGACCGAGATCGGCTCGAAGCGGCCTGAAAGCCACGAAGGGTCGTATTCGACAACGTTCAAGGGCGACGGGCGTCCGGTCGAAGGGTTCTATACGCAGGAGCAGATCAAAGAGGTCATCAAATACGCGAAGGAACGCCACATAACGGTGGTGCCCGAGATCGAGCTGCCGGGCCATGCGTCCGCCGCAATGGCCGCATATCCAGAGCTTGGCTGTAAGGAGAATGTCCAGTTCAAGGTGCAGATGACGTGGGGCATTTTCAAGGAAGTGTTTTGCCCGACCGACACGACATTCAAGTTCCTCGAAGACGTGCTTGATGAGACGATCAAGCTCTTTCCCGATTCGCCCTACGTTCATATCGGCGGCGACGAGGTGTTGAAAGATCATTGGAAAGAATCGGCATTCGTTCAGGACCTGATGAAGCGAGAGAACCTCAAGGACGAGCACGAGGTGCAGAGCTATTTCATCCGCCGCATTGAGAAGTTTATTAACTCAAAGGGAAAGAAGATCATCGGCTGGGACGAGATCCTTGAAGGCGGCCTGGCACCGAACGCGACCGTTATGAGCTGGCGCGGAATGAAAGGCGGCATCGAGGCGGCAAAGTCGAAGCACGACGTGATAATGACGCCCACGGACTTTTCCTATTTTGACTACGGCCAGGGCGACCCCGCGTATGAGCCGCTGAATATCGGCGGTTATCTGCCGCTTGAAAAGGTCTATTCTTTCGAGCCGGTGCCGCCGGAGCTTACGGCCGACGAGGCAAAATACATCATCGGCGGACAGGCGAACATCTGGACCGAATACCTCGAAACGCCCGCGGCGGTCGAGTATATGGCGTTTCCAAGAATGCTTGCCTTGGCGGAAGTTGTTTGGTCAAGAAAGGAGGGCCGCGACTTTGCCGATTTCAAACGTCGGCTCAATGGGGTTCTGCCCGCGGCTCGACATGCAGAACGTTAATTACCGCATTCCCGCACCCGACGGTCTAAAAAACATAGTCAGCGAAGGCGGCCGGGCAACGATCGAGCTTAAGGTCGCACCGGGAACGCGAGTTCTTTATACGACAGACGGTTCGACGCCGACTGACTCGTCCGCTGTTTATGACAAACCGGTAACGGTTGAGCTCGCGGATGGCGAGGCGAAAACCCTTAAGACGATCGTCGTCAATGCAGCCGGCCGTAAGAGCGTCGTTTATGCCGCGACGATGGTTCGTGGAACGATGCGCGAACCTGAAACGCTGGCGTCATCGAAACAGGGCGTAACCTATCGGCTCGTCTCGCCAAGCAGCGGGTATGCCCAGGATCCGCCTGCAACGACCGGCGAAACCAAGTCGATATTGCTCACCCAATTTGAAAAGCAGATCGACCTGAAAAAGTCGTTCACCGTTTCATTTGATGGCTACTTGACCATTCCCGCCGACGGTGTTTATGAATTTCAGGTTGATTCGACGTGGGACGCTACGGTTGTGCTTGGCGGCAATAAGATGATAATCGACGAAGCCGGCACAAAAGACCGCTCGGTCAAATCGGTCGTGCTTCCGTTAAAAGCCGGCCTGCACCAATTATCGCTTCGCTACAATCATCGCGGCGAGGTCGTGCCGCACTTTCGCTTTCGCTTCGGAATAAAAGGCCAGGGCCTGCGGCAGGCCTATGGCGGAGAGTTCGCCCACTAGACGGAGCGCGGAGACTCTTGTCCGCAAGTTCGCGAAAAACAAGAAAGAATGATGAGTGTGAAAAAAACAATAATTGTTCTGGTGTTGTTTCTGCTGTCCGTTTCGTTCACGCACGCGCACCATCGGACCTTCTCGATCGAGGGCGAGCATTTCATGCTCGACGGAAAGCCGTTTATCATCCGCTCCGGCGAGATGCATTATCCGCGGGTTCCGCCCGAACACTGGCGCGACCGTTTTCGCAAAGCGAAGGCGATGGGGCTAAATACCATCACAACCTACATTTTCTGGAACCTGCACGAAAAGCAGCCCGGCAAGTTCGATTTTACGGGCAGCCTTGATGTTGCGCGTTTTGCAAAGATCGCGCAGGAAGAAGGGCTGCTGCTGATAGTTCGTCCGGGCCCATACATCTGCACCGAGTGGGATTTCGGCGGCATTCCTTCGTGGCTGCTTCGTGAAAAGGATATGCAGGTGCGCACCAAAGACGCACGGTTTCTTGCTGCGTCCGCACTCTATATGAAGGAGGTCGGCAAGCGACTCGTCCCGCTTGAGATACAAAAAGGCGGCAATGTCATCATGGTCCAGGTCGAGAACGAATACGGTTCGTTCGGCAGCGACAAGGTGTATATGGACGCCGTAAAGAAAAGCATTGTCGATGCCGGCTTTAAGGTTCCGCTCTTCACCTCAGACGGGCCGGGAGCAAATATGCTGAACGGCGGTACGCTGCCGGGGATCCCATCGGTTATCAACTTTTCGGCGAACGATGACGTCGCAAAACAGTTTGAAACCTTCGCAAAATTTCGGACGGGCGTTCCGCGTATGGTCGGCGAATATTGGGTCGGCTGGTTCGATCACTGGGGAGAAAAACACCACACCGTAAAGCCCGAACCGGCGGTAAAGGGCATCGACTACATGCTCGCGAACGGCATCTCGTTCAACCTCTATATGTTTCACGGCGGTTGGACGTTCGGCTATATGGCCGGTGCGAACTACTCACGCGATATGCCCTATCAGCCGGATGTTTCGGATTACGATTACGACGGAGTGCTCGACGCGGGTGGACGCGTGACACCGAAATTTACGGCACTTCGCGAAGTGATCAAAAAGCATTTTCCAAACGAGCAATTCCCTGAGATCAAAGACGATACGAAGTTTATTGAGATACCGGAATTCCGGCTAGAAGAATCGGCGGGGCTTGTTCGATGCGGTAAAAACGCTCGGCAAGGCGACAGTTTCCGCAAACCCGAAACCGATGGAAGACCTCGGGCAGAATCACGGCTTTGTACTCTATCGACATCGCTTTGACGCTGACGCAAACGGCACTGCTCGAATTCAAAGAACAGCGTGACTATTCGCACGTGTTTCGTCGGACAGAAATTCGTCGGCAAACTCGACCGACGGCTTAAAGGAACAATCGATCAAGATCGATGCAAAAAAGGGCGACGTGCTTGATGTGCTGGTCGAGAACATGGGCCGGATCAATTTTGGCAAGGACTTCATTTTCGACCGCAAGGGTATTACCGAAAGCGTTTCCCTAAACGGCGCGCGAATTGAAAAACTGGGAGATCATTTCACTTCCGTTCGACGATCTTTCCCGGCTGAAATTCACTAAGAATGATTCGCCGAGCTCCGTGTTCTTTCGCGGCTCGTTCTACGCTGAACGAGCTCGGCGACACGTTCCTCGATATGCGGAAATGGGGCAAAGGCCACGTCTGGGTCAATGGCCATCACCTCGGCCGGTTCTGGAACATCGGGCCGCAGCAGTCGCTTTATCTGCCGGTTGGCTGGCTTAAGAAAGGCAGGAATTCGATCGTCATCCTCGATCTTGAGAACAAGGGTACCCGCACGATCAGCGAGCAGCAAGATCATTCATTACGGCAACGGAGAATGACAGCAAAGATCGGAGTGCAAAGGCTGTTTGCCGGAGCCTTTGCCGCTCTGCTATTAGCCCTGTCTTCGAATTCACAAATATCGCCGCCGAAGCCGGTCGCACCGGTGCCTACCGCGTCACAACTTGCGTGGCAAAAACTGGAATACTACGCCTTCATCCATTTCGGGATGAACACCTTTACCGATCACGAATGGGGCGAAGGCCGCGCTCCGCGAGCGAGTTCAACCCGACGGCGTTCGACGCACGGCAATGGGCACGCGTCGTGCGCGATGCGGGCATGCGCGGCATAATCATCACCGCCAAACATCACGACGGTTTTTGCCTTTGGCCGTCGGCGACCACCGATTATTCGGTAAAGAACTCGAAATGGCGGGATGGAAAAGGGCGACGTGCTCAAAGAACTTTCCGCCGCCGCCCGCGAATACGGCCTGAAGTTCGGCGTTTACATTTCGCCCTGGGACCGCAATCATCCACTTTACGGCACGCCGAAATACAATCAGATATATAAACACCAATGGCGCGAACTGCTGTCGAATTACGGCCCGGTCTTCGAAGCGTGGCTCGACGGTGCGAACGACAACAAAAAGCGGATGGTCTATGATTTCAACGGATTCTTCTCGACCATTCGTTCGGTCCAGCCATCCTCGATCATCTTTAGCGACGCCGGCCCGGACATTCGCTGGGTCGGCAACGAACGCGGCATCGCTGGCGAGACAAATTGGTCGACCCGCTACAACGAAGGCACGTTCCCAGGCTTTGCCGATGAAAAGGCGCTCAACACCGGCGACGAGAACGGCACTTCCTGGATACCGGCCGAATGCGACGTTTCGATCCGCCCGGGCTGGTTTTATCACGCGAATGAGGATGCAAAACTGAAGTCCGTCGATCAGTTGATGGACATTTATTACGGCTCGGTCGGCCGCAACTGCAATCTGCTGCTAAACATCGGCGTCGACCGTCGCGGGCTTGTAAATGAGAATGACATCGCACGCCTAATGGAGTTCAAACGGGCTCGAGAAATGGCGTTTGCCAACAACCTGGCAAAGGGAACGATCACCGCGTCGAACACTCGCGGCAATAGCAAAAGGTTCGCGGCGGCAAATGTGCTCGACGGTTCGTTCGAAAGCTATTGGGCAACGGACGATGGCGTGAAAACCGCATCGCTCACGCTCAACCTCGGCCGCGAAACTGTCGATCGATACTGTTCTATTACAGGAGAACATCGCCCTCGGTCAACGCGTCCAGCCGATTCGCCGTCGAGGTTTGGAACGGTTCGGAGTTTACAACCGTCGCGAAACATACCACCATCGGATATAAACGCATCATTCGATTTAACAAAACGCCGACAAGCAAGGTCAGGATCGTGATCGAAGACGCAAAAGCGTGTCCTGCGATTTCGAGACTTGAGATCTACAATTCGGGTAAATAGGAAAAGAGGAATATCCACAGATGAACACAGATAAACACAGATGGGTAGGAAGTCAGAAGTCAGAAGTCAGCAGTTCTCTTATCTCTGCGTCTCTGCGTCTCTGCGGTTTGTTGCTGCTAACTGCCTTCTGCCTACTGCCTACAGTCGCGGGTCAGAGCCGTGACTTTGCCAGATGGGTCAATCCGTTCATCGGCACCGGCGGGCACGGGCATACGTTTCCCGGGGCGACGATGCCGTTTGGGATGGTGCAGCTTTCGCCCGACACCCGCATCGACAACTGGGACGGCTCCAGCGGCTATCACTATTCCGACGACATCATCTACGGCTTCTCGCACACACACCTCTCGGGCACCGGCATTCCGGATGGGTGCGATATTTTGTTCATGCCGACGGTAGGGCCCGGATGCTTCTGCGATAGTCCGGGCGACAAATCGGCGAAAAGAGAATTGGATCGAAGTTTTCGCACGCAAATGAAAAGGCCGAGCCGGGTTACTACTCGGTCAAACTGGATGACGACGAATTATTGCTGAGCTGACCGCGACGAAACGCGTCGGACTGCACAGATATACCTTCCGGGAGAGCAGGAGAAGCGAACATTTCTCTCGACCTCAAATGGCGAGACAAAGTGCTCGATTCCGAGTTGAAATAGTAGGTCGGAAACCAACGAATTGAAGGGTACGGCGATCGAGTTCGTGGGCGAAAGAATCAAACCGTTTATTTTGTCGCTGAGTTTTCTAAACCGTTCTCCGTGGAAGAGTCGGGACTGGAGATGATGACGAAAGATCCTTGTCATATCGACAACAACCGAGGCAACAGAATTGTCGCCAGGTTTGGGTTTAACACGATTCCCGGCGAGCAAATACTTGATCAAGGTCGCAATCTCTTACGTCTCAATCGAAGGTGCCCGCAAGAATCTCGCAGCCGAGCTTCCCGACTGGGATTTCGACAAGGTCCGGGCCGAAGCCAAAGCCGCGTGGAACAAGGAGCTTTCGAAGATCGAAGTCTCCGGCGGCACGCCCGAGCAGACGACGAATTTTTACACGGCCCTTTATCACACGATGATCCAGCCGAATATATTTAATGACGTGGACGGCCGTATCAAGGACACGACGGGAAGATCCATCAACTGCCGATCGGAATCGCGGACGCCGTCGGCAATGAGCACTAAGGCGATCGCGGCGATACGAACCGCTACAGGCGGACGGGGCGTCCGCGGTCCGACCACTACACCGTCTTCTCTCTCTGGGACACGTTCCGCGCCGCCCATCCGCTTTACACGATCATCGACCAGAAACGCACGGTCGATTTTATCAACACCTTTATCCGCATATACGAACAGGGCGGGCGGCTGCCGGTTTGGGAGTTGTGGGGCGAAGAGACCGATACCATGATCGGCTACCACGCCGTTTCCGTGATCGCCGACGCGATGGCGAAGGGTATCAAGGGTTTCGATTACGAACAGGCTTACAAAGCCGCTAAACATTCCGCCGAACTCGACCACTTTGGGCTCGCCGCTTACAAAAAACGCGGCTACATCTCGATGGAGGACGAGAACGAATCGGTCTCGAAGACGCTGGAATATGCCTACAACGATTGGTGCATCGCTCAGATGGCGAGATTTGTTGATCGACCGTCGGAAAGCTGAACTCTCAAGCGTGCCAGCCAACAAGCGTTGCCGGGTGGCAAGTACATAGCAGAGAAGGCGACGGACTTGAAAAGCTACTCAGAGCGGGCCCGCAACTTCGAAAACCTCTTCGACACAAAAACCGGCTTCTTCCGGCCGAAAAAGAACGGCGGTTTTGTCGAGCCGTTTGCGCCTAACGAAGTGACGTTCGGGTTTACCGAGGGTAATTCGTGGCAGTACTCGTTCTTTGTTCCGCAGGACGTGACGCGGCTGATGGAGCTGATGGGCGGACGTGAGAAATTCATCGCAAAGCTCGACGAGCTGTTTACGACCGACCAAAAACTCGCCGGGCGTGAGCAGGCCGATCTAACTGGCCTGATCGGCCAATACGCCCACGGCAATGAGCCTTCACACCACATCACTTATCTTTACAACTACGCCGGCGAGCCGTGGAAGACGCAGAAATACGTTCGCCGGATAATGGACGATTTTTACAAGAACGCACCCAACGGCCTGATCGGCAACGAAGATTGCGGCCAGATGTCGGCCTGGTACATCATGAGCGCGGGCGGTTTTTATCCCGTCGCACCGGGCTCGCCCGTCTATGCCTTCGGCACGCCGCTGTTTCCCGAAATGACATACCGGCTGGAAAACGGCAAGACGTTCACCATCCGGGCAAAGAATATTTCAGACAAGAACAGCTACATCCTCAATGCAAAACTGAACGGAGCTTCGTACAAAAAGGCGTTCATCACACACGAAGACATAATGCGCGGGGGCGTGCTTGAATTCTCGATGACCGATCAGCCGGTGACAACAGCATTCAACGAATTCCCGGTCTCGTCCGTCATGTCCGACACCGTTCCGGTCCCGGTTATCGCCGGCGAAAGGACATTTGGCCAGAAGACTGAGGTCACCCTTTCAAGTGCCGCAGGCGACGCAAAGCTTTATTATTTGATCGAAAAAGAGGGTCAGTTCTCTTATCCCGATGCGCTCAAGGCGTACGAACGTCCTTTCGTAATTACCGAAACGTCAAAGGTCACGGCGATAGCGAGGAGGCAGGGTGGCTCGCGAAGCTTGCAGACCGAAGCCGTTTTCAGAAAGAGGCCGCACGATTGGACGGCGAAAGTTGTTTCCGGCTACAGCACCCAATACACCGGCGGCGGTGACAACGCCATCGTCGACGGCATTCGGGGCACGGTGAATTTTGCCAGCGGCGAATGGCAGGGCGTTCAGGGCAAGCCCTTCGAAGCGATCGTCGATCTGCAGCGTGAGACGGAGATCCGTGAACTCGGCGGCAAGTTTCCTGCAGGTCGCCGGGCCGTGGATATGGATGCCCGACCGCGTGGAGTTTGAAATTTCGAACGACGGCACGAACTTTACAAAGGTCGCCGAGATCAAACCCGGCTTTCCGCAGCGGGAGATGACGCCGACGATCAAAGAGTTCATCCAGAACGATCACTCCACAAAGGCGCGCTACGTCCGCATCCGCGCCTACAACTTCGGCAAGATCCCGTCATGGCACCTCGGCGCCGGCGGCGATCCGTGGATATTTATAGACGAGATAATTATTCGATGAACTTATTCATCCTTAAGCCCGCGCCTTTGCAGGCTAAGCGGCTCGATAAATTCCGACGGAATCAGTACGATCGTGACGTATTGTTGTCGATGCCGAATGTCTGAGACGCACTGCAGACGGCGAGAGCTCGAGAGCGATCGGGCTTTCTCCCATCTGCTTGATCCTGCGTTAGCTTGATCCGAGACATTCGGAACTTCGGCCTACGCTGTGAAAGCGACCGGTTTTCGATCGATCGAAGCAACTCGAGCTGTCGCAGGGCTACCGTAACGGCATCGACTCAGGAATTTCGTATCCCCATTCGACGCATTTCGAAATTGATGCCGCACGCCTCCGGTAATACTTGATAGCGAACGGCGAAGCGTCCGATTGATCCGCACGGCCTATTGAGCACCTGTGCGAGCGAGATGCTGGCCAATCATGTGTCTCAACGGGCGACTGAAAATTGATAGACCGCATGCTCGTAATTGACCACCTCGAGAATGGCTTTCGAGGCTTCGACAATGCGAAACCAGAGCACGGCATTGACTTGATCGTGACGCTGTCCTTGGTGATGGTTTCCTGCTGTTCCAGATTGACGGTGGCAGTACGCGTATCGACTTTTTGCTGGCGGTCGATCAGCGGGATCAGGTAATAGATGCCGGCCCTCTGATGCCGATAAAGCGGCCGAGGCGGAAGACGACGGTTCGCTGGTATTCCTGAGCGATCCGGATCCCGGACGCGATAATTGCGAGATGACAAAAGCGACTACTTGGCGAAGGGGATCATATCCTGCATGCCCTAATATACGCCCAATCAAATTAATGTCGAGCATTTGCACGGTAGTCGGGCTTCCCTTCAAAAACATCCTTCTTCGCAAACCGTCCTTTTTGAACTTTCGGACAAGTGTTCGCAGGTCGCTGTCGGCCTTGGTTACAAGGCGGCGAAGCTTCTGTTCGGGCCGGGCCATGAAATATGTGACGTGGGTAGTTTCGTGGCCGTTTGGGGAATGCGGCGAGAAGTAGTAGTTCGAGATACAGCGGCGCGTGCCGTCGGCCTTTACCTCGTTAACCGAGTGCCACGACATTTCGTTAGTGCTCATCAACACGAGGCGGTTGAAGAGGCTGGGTATCTCGACCGGGTTCTTAACCTCCTCGTCCCAAAGCTCAAGATTTCCTCCGTTCTCGGGTTTCCAATCGGGCGTGATGTAGTAAAGCAGGTTGAGAACGCGGTAATTTTTCTGCTCGCCGTCGTGCGAATTATCGATGTGCGGGTTAAGGAAATGGCCGTGACCCATTGCGCTGATGCCGCCGGCATAAAGGTGCGGGTCGCCGACAGCGTCTTTGATCCCGGTGAGTTCGGCCACCTTCTGCACGACGCGTTCATCCTGAAACGCGAACGTAATATCCGTGATCAGCGGGTCAAACTTGTCGAGCGATTTTGAGGTGTGCTTCTTTTCGCGAAAACTGTCGAGAAGACGCATTTCATCCGATGGCGGAAATGCCTCGGCGATCTCGCGAGCGGTGACCTCGGGAAGCAGTTCATCGATCGCGCAATATCGGGTTTTTACGTCCTTTTCCGCGCCAAAATCTGCAGCTATGGCATCGGCATCCCGCTCCAGCCGCTCGACGATAAGGTTTACAAACTGTTCACGCATCTAAGATTTACTATAATCAACTGCCGGAAAAATGCAAAAAATAATAAATTGACCATTCCGCCGCTTTGGGCGTCTAAGATGTGTGAGCGGTTGACCGCCGCAATTAATTAAGAGGTAAGCAATAATGGACAGACGATATTTTCTTAGATCAAGCGGCCTCGGGCTGGCGAGCTTTGGCCTGATGGCGGCGGCACCGGACTTTTTGCATCAATTTGCTTCGGCGGCCGACGTCACCAAAGGATACGGGAAGAAAAAGGTGTTGGTGACGATCTTCCAGCGAGGAGCGGTCGACGGCCTGAATATGGTCGTGCCGCACGGCGACAGTGAGTATTACAATATCCGCCGCAATATCGCGATCCCCGCTCCGGGTAAGACCGACGGCGCAATAAACCTTGACGGCTTTTTCGGCCTTCACCCCTCGATGAAGCCGCTTGAGAAGTTCTGGGCCGACAAAAAGCTGGCGGTTATTCATTCGGCCGGTTCACCGGACAATACGCGTTCGCATTTTGACGCACAGGATTATATGGAATCCGGCACGCCGGGTTATAAAGGCACGCGTGACGGTTGGTTGAACCGAGCGATGCAAACGACAGCGGGCAAGGATGATTCGCCGTTTCGGGCCGTTGCCATGACGCAACAGCTGCCTCGGGCATTGTATGGACGGGCACCGTCCGTCGCGATGACCAACCTCGCGGATTTTGCGATCAAGGCCGGCATTTATACCCAAGATATGAAAGGCGGTTTCGAAGGCGTTTATGCCCAGAACACCAAGGACAGCCTTGGGGAAATGGGCAAGGAAACCTTTGAGGCGGTCAATTTCCTGAAACAGGCAAATCCCGCGAAATACAAGCCTGAAAACGGGGCGGTCTATCCTCCGTCACAGCTTGGACGCTCGTTGATGCAGATCGCCCAGTTGATCAAGGCGGGAGTCGGCATTGGAGGTCGCATTCGCCGAAGCAGGCGGCTGGGACACACACGTTAACGAGGGCGGAGCACGCGGCCAGCTTGCCAATTTGCTTCGCGATTTCGGCGGGGCGATCGCCGCTTTTGGTACCGATCTTGGCCAGCGGATGGATGATGTCGTCCTGCTGACAATGTCCGAATTCGGCCGGACCGCCCGCGAGAACGGTTCGCGGGGCACTGACCACGGTCACGGCAACGCGATGTTCCTGCTTGGCAACTCCGTAAAGGGCGGAAAGGTTTACGGCGACTGGAAAGGCCTGAAGAACGACCAACTGAACGAAGGCCGCGACCTGGCCGTCACGACCGACTTCCGAGACGTTTTCGCCGAAGCCGCCGCCAAACATCTCGGCGCTAAGGACCTTGCAAAGCTCTTTCCGAAATACACGGCGAGTGTATCGAACTTTCGAGGTTATCTGGGGTAATTTTAACCGCCGAGGCGCGGAGACGCCGAGAAAGAGTGGTGCGAGATGCACGACGAGAATCGTTTATGCATCCCGCTTTTGTTTTCATCTCTCGGCGGTAAATCTCCGTTCTGCTATGCTCAAGCTGTGTTCAAGACCCGCAGCCTCAAACCGGAACGCATCGACACGGGCGACTACACGCCGAGTGAGTATAAGCGCTTCCTGAAAGAAATACGGTTCATAAATCAGCGTTTGGGCGATCGTTCGGCGCTCGAGAGCACGTTGCTGGCTGAGGTAACGCGGCTCGATCTGAGGGAGTTCAGCGTGCTGGACGTCGGAGCCGGGACGGGCGAACTGCTCGGCGTCATCGCGGACTTTCCGCGAGACAGCGGCCGAACGGCGACGCTGGTCGGGCTCGACCTTAACGATCTTTCAATACGTGAGGTCGCCGCTGAAGCTAAGCATTACAGAGATCTACGGCCCGTTCAGGGAGATGCTCTCGCATTACCGTTTGCCGACAACGCGTTCGACTACGCCTTCTGCTCGCTGTTCACCCATCACCTGACCGACGGACAAATACCCATCGCCGTCATGGAAATGTCACGTGTCGCCCGACGAGGCATCCTGGTCATCGACCTCGAACGCAGTGCGAAAGCCTGGGTGCTGTATCAGTTGTTCTGCATGATCTGCCGGATCAGTCCGTTGGTACGGCAGGACGGCTCGCTTTCGATAAGAAAAGGTTTTACTTGCGAGGAGATGAATGAGATCGGGCGGCTCGCCGGGTTTGAAAATTTGGGCGTTTCAAAACACACACCCTATCGCGTTGTTCTGAAAACGTTCGGTTAGTCCATGGTCAGGAAGCCGTGAGCATCGCCGCCATTTTCTGATGGATCAGATTGATAGCCTTGAGCGGCCGCACCATCACCTTGAACTCAATGATCTCGCCTGCCTCATTCCATTTGATCATATCGACACCGTTGACGATGATGCCGTCGATCTCGGTCTCAAACTCGAGAACGGCGTCGCTGTTCGCCAACGACCTCGCGGACGTATCGGAAACTTTTGTTCCCGAAAACATGCAGTGCCGCCGTCAGGTACATTGACGTGATCGCCTTTCCGACCTGAGGCGTATGGACGACCGGCGAAAAGAACGTGACTTCGTCAGCCAGCAACGCATCCAGTCCGGCCGGATCTCGGGACGTCACTAATTTATGCCAAGCTCTTATCGTATTGATAGCCATCGGATCCACTATTGTTGAACCGCTTCGCTCTTCTCGGACTGGTTCCAGTCGGGTGGCTCGACGCCGAGCAGATGGACAAAGAAGTCAAAGCGATTTTGTTCGCCGTATTCGCCACCGGGTCCTTGACCAAGTCCCGACAATCGACGTTTAAGCTTCCATGTTGAAAACCTGCCGCCGTCGGTCAAGCCCCATCCGGAATATCAGCCTCGACAAGCATCGCGAGCAGCGTCAGCGATTCCTGCCAGCCAAGGTAGCACGCCTCGACCGGTATCATGGCGGGAATTCCTTCCTGAACAACGTTGAGCTCGGTGCCGACCGAAACTGCCTTGAGCGTCACCGTCGTTTTCATATCGCCCGGCATGTTCGGATCGTCGAATCTGTCGGTGTTGACGATGCGCTCATTCGGCACTAGTTCCAGATACTCGCCGCCGAACGAATGGCTGCTGCCGGTGCCAAAATTGGTAAACGACATCTTGTACGTGCCGCCGATGCGAGCGTCGACGTGATCGACCGTGCCTGTAAATCCATTCGGCGGCAGCCATTTGCACATCGCAGCCGGATCGAGAAATGCTTTGTATAGTTTTTCTGGGGTTGTTTTGAATACTCGGTGGAGTTTTACTGTGTTGGTTTCCATGGTCTGATATTACGTTTGTCCGTTCGGAATTGTTTGTGCTCGGCGAGAAAAGATAACGACATCTCGATCGACTCACTTACGAAGCTAACTTCTCCGGGTCCGAGTTGATCCGCTCGAGCACACCGGGTTGCTCGCCTTCAAATTGCTGGTAACGCTGTTTGTCCTTTTCACTAAATTCGACAGCAAACTGCAGATGCTGGCAGTGTACGCAGCCGTACGCGCGAATTTTGCGAGTGCCAACACCGAACATGCTTTTCCATACCGAGACCTCATCAAGCTTGAAGGCGGTCGAACCGCCACTTGAAGTTTCAAGCACCGTCCCGGGTACGAGTGCGCTGCTTCCACATGCTAAACAGTTCATGTCTAACTCCTTTTTAATGACGGATTCCAAATGACCTCTTCTACGGCCAGGCCTATCGCTAAGATCTTGCGATCGGTGTTTTGGGTTCCGGCGATCATAAAGCCGACGGGGGCACTGCCCGGATCGTGGCATGGAACCGAGAGGGCGCACCCGTCGAAAAGGTTTACGATCGACGGATTTCGCAGCATGCGCCCGTTAAAGCGAAAATAGCTCTCATCGTCCTTGACGACCTCAGCAATTGTCGGAGCTGTGTCGGGCGTGGTCGGCATTAACATCGCGTCGTATCCGCTGGCAGCGGCATTTATAGTGCGTACAAAATTGTCACGTGACCGCAACAGTTCGATGTAGTTTGCGGCTGTGACCGTTTCGCCCGGACGAATGCGGACGAGAACACGAGGGTCGTATTTGTCAGCCCTGTCTTTAAGCCATTGCTTGTGCCACGAAAAGGCCTCGACACTGGACAGAATGCCGCGTGGATTCACCACGGCGGCCTGGGCGAATTCGATCATGGGCAGTTCGACAATAGTTGCTCCGGCTTCCGACAAACGGCGAAGTGCCGTTATGAAGGCTTTGGCGACCGCCGGTGATAAGTCGTCCTGAAACACCGTTTTAGGCACCGCGAAACGTAAGCTGCTTAGACGGGCGGGCTTCAATGCCGGGCTTGCCTCACCGGACAAAACCACATCCAGCAATGCGCAGTCCGCAACGGTCTTGGCAATCGGCCCGATCGAATCGAGGGTAAAAGACAGTGGCAAAACACCGTCACGCGGCACCCGGCGCGCCGTAGGCTTAAAGCCGACCAGGCCATTTAGGGCGGCCGGTATTCGAACCGACCCACCGGTATCGGTGCCGATCGCTCCTGCCGCCATGCCGTCCGTGACCGAGATCGCCGCGCCAGACGACGACCCGCCGGGAATGCGGCCTGCGTTGCGGTCAAAGGCGTTTCTAGGTGTGCCGTAATGTGGATTTATGCCGAGGCCAGAGTACGCGAACTCGGTTAGATTGGTTCGGCCGATAATTACTGCTCCGGCTTTTTTCAAACGTTCTACGACCGCCGAGTCGCGTGTCGCGGGCGGCGTCCCGACCAGAGCTTTCGAGCCGCCGAGCGTGACCACACCGGCTTCGTCGAACAAGTCCTTGATCGATATCGGTATTCCGGCGAGCGCAGGCATTTTCTGCTCCGCTGCGTCGTTGCGCATCCACGCGGTCGGCAGCCTCAAGAGCCTGCTTTTCATGAACGAGCAGGAAGGCTACGCGAACCTTCGCCTTGCGGGTCATTTATCGCCGCGATCGACTGCTCCACTAGCTGGCGGCTGGTGATCTTCCGACTGGCAAGCAGACGCGTAAGCTCGACGATAGTCATGGTAGCGAGTTCCCTCCCGTGAGATCTTTGCCCCATAACAGGGTCAATATTCCAAAGTGTCGTTCCGCCAAGGGCGAAGGCACCGACTCGGGCCGAATTCAACAAAAAGTCCCGGCGATCTTGATCCATCTTTAGTCCATTTGCCGCAAACGCAACCTCAATGCCTGTAGTTTAATAAAACCTTCGGCATCTTGCTGGTCGTAGGCCCCGGCGTCGTCTTCGAAAGTTACGACGCGTTCGCGGTAGAGCGAGTTGGGCGATTTGCGGCCGTTGACGGTGACGTTGCCTTTGTAAAGTTTCAATCGGACGTCGCCGGAGACGGTTTCCTGCGTCTGGTCGATCATCGAGCGGAGTATCGCAAACTCGGGTGCGAACCAGAAGCCGTAATAGACTGATTCGGCGAACTTTGTCCCGAGGGAATCACGCAATCGCATGACTTCACGATCCATTGTTATGGATTCGAGCGCACGATGGGCAGTTTGCAGAATGGTGACGCCCGGAGTTTCATAGACACCGCGGGATTTCATCCCGACGAAGCGATTCTCAACCAGATCGACGCGGCCGATGCCGTGGTCGCCGCCAAGATAATTGAGCTGCCCAAGCAGGTCCACCGCACCGTGACTGATCCCGTTGATCGCAACGGGTTCACCTTTTTCAAAACGTGATAGTAATTTCTTCGGCCTTGTCGGCCGCGTTTTCCGGCGATTTCGTCAGCAGAAAAATATTCTCCGGCGGAGCGGCCCACGGGTCCTCGAGGATGCCGCCTTCATAGGAGATGTGCATCAGGTTTCGGTCGGTCGAATAAGGCTTTTCGGCGGTGGCGGTGACCGGTATGCCGTGCTTCGCGCAATATGCGATCAATCGGCACGGCCCTTGAACTCCCAATGCCGCCATGGCGCAATAACTTTGATGTCCGGCTGCAAAGCATAATATGTCAACTCAAATCGAACCTGGTCGTTGCCCTTGCCGGTCGCTCCGTGAGCAACCGCGTCGGCACCTTCGCGCTGTGCGATCTCGATCTGACGCTTGGCGATGACCGGACGAGCAAGCGACGTTCCGAGCAGGTAAACGCCCTCATACAAAGCATTTGCCTTGACCGCCGTCCATACAAAATCCTTGACGAATTCCTCGCGGAGGTCCTCGATGTAGAGCTTCGACGCGCCGGTTGCCAAGGCCTTTTCCTCTAAGCCCGTCATTTCGTCGCCCTGGCCGACGTCGGCGCAGTAGCATACGACCTCGCAACCGTAAGTTTCCTTAATCCAAAGCAGCATCGCCGACGTATCAAGCCCGCCCGAATAGGCAAGCACCACTTTATTTATCTTCTTTTCCATCGTTAGATTGGTGACACGCGAAGTCAGTAATCAAGTTCTTTACTTCGCCGACTTTGCGAACTTTGCGACTTTGCGTGAAAATTATTCTCACGCAAAGGCGCAAAGAACGCAAAGAACGAGAAAGAAATGACCAATTCCAAAAAACTTTGGGGCGGCAGGTTCACCGGAGGGCCGGACGAAACATTCGTCGAGTTCAATAATTCGTATCGCTTCGACAAGCGGCTCTTCGGCGCTGATGTTCGTGCGAGCATCGCTCACGCGAACGGCCTGCAGCGGGCGGGCATATTGGCCGAGGATGAGAATGCCGCGATCACGGGTGCTCTACGGACACTGCTCGAACTGGCCGTCTGCCGACCCGGATTACATGAATTCCGACGCCGAAGACGTGCATTCATTTATCGAATCAAGACTGGTAGAACTCATCGGCGACACGGGAAAAAAAGTCCACACCGGCCGCAGCCGCAACGATCAGGTCGCGACGGCGTTTCGGCTTTGGCTTCGCGAGGAAATTGAGAATATCCGCTCGGATGCGAAAAATCTGCAGAGTGCATTGATCGCCGTCGCTGAGCGCCACAAAAAAGCTGTTCTTCCCGGCTACACCCATCTGCAGCGCGCACAACCGGTCCTTTGGGCTCATTGGTGTCTCGCCTATTTCGAAATGCTCGCGCGGGATATTGATCGACTGGCCGATGTCGCAAGACGTGTCAACGTTCTGCCCCTCGGTTCGGCGGCATTGGCCGGAACAAGTTTCAATGTCGACCGCGAAGCCGTCGCTGCTGAACTTGGTTTCGAATCGGTCTCGGCAAACAGCCTTGATGCCGTCTCCGATCGCGACTTTGCGGTTGAATTTGTCGGTGCATGCTCACTGATAATGGTTCACCTCTCGCGGCTGGCGGAGGATCTGATCATTTACGCAACGGCCGAGTTTGGCTTTATCAGCGCTAAGCGACGCCGTTTCGACCGGTTCGAGCCTGATGCCGCAGAAGAAGAACCCGGACGCTTTGGAACTTCTGCGGGGCAAAGCCGGAAGAGTTTTCGGGCACCACGCCGCTTTGTTATCAACACTTAAAGGCCTGCCGCTTGCCTATAACAAGGACATGCAGGAGGACAAAGAAGCCGTTTTCGACACGGTGGACACGGTGCGGATAAGTCTTAACGTTGCGGCAATTGTTCTGAAGAACCTGACGGTAAACGAAGCCCGACCCGCGAAGCCGCCGTCAAAGGCTATCTGAACGCAACTGAACTCGCCGATTACCTTGTCAAAAAAGGCGTCCCTTTCCGCACCGCTCACGACGCCGTCGGCCGAATTGTGCTCGAAGCGATCGAGCAAGGAAAAGAGCTGAACGAAATGTCGCTCGAAGCTCTTACAAAGGTTTCCGATCAAATTGAAGCCGACGTTTTCAGCGCCTTGAGCCTTGAGCAGACCCTTGCGGCCAAATCCCAAATTGGCGGAACGTCGCCATCGCGAGTCGATGAAGCTCTTTCGGCTGCCAAGAAAAGATTGGAATAGAGGTTCCCTGTTCCTGCTTTAGCAGGCCCTTTTTTTGCCGATCTGCTACCGATTTCCACGAAAACGCCGCATAAAGGCGGAACTCCGAACATTTTGGGGCTATAATCCCCGTTAATGCACAAGTTCGTCCGAGATCTGATCACCGAATGGCGAAAGCTCGGCCTGCCGTTTGCTGACGAGACCATGATCGTCGCTGTGTCGGGGGGTGCCGATTCCCTAAGCCTTCTGCTCGCGCTCGACGACCTTCGGACGCTTAAAAAACTTCGATTACGTCTGGTCGCTGCCCATTTCAACCACAGGCTTCGCGGGCACGAAAGCGATGCAGACGAAGAGTTTGTGAAGCATCTCGCCGCGGAAAAAGGTCTTGAGCTTGCCATCGGTCACGGGCCGATCGCTACGAAGGGGAACACGGAACAGAACGCCCGCGACGCCAGGTACGATTTCTTGACCCGGACCGCGGAAAACCTCAACGCCTACGGCGTCCTGACAGCCCACACGATGAACGACCAGGCCGAAACATTCCTGCTCAATCTCATTCGCGGCAGCGGGATTGACGGCCTGAGTGGGATGAGGCCCATTCGCAGTTTAGAAGGGGAAAAAGGGAGAGCGGGAGAACGGGAGATGTCTGAGCGCGATGGCGATGAAGCCGCCCCGTCTTCCCGTCCCGCTTTCTCCCCTATTCCCTTTCTCCCCTTCTCCTCGACTCCCCAACTCATTCGCCCTCTTTTGACCTGGGCGCGGCGTGCCGACACCGAAAATTTCTGCCGGGAAGGCGGGGTCGAGTTTCGCTACGATACGATGAACGAGGATATGTCCTTCAAACGCGTTCGTGTCCGTAAGATCTTGCTCCCCGTACTCATCGATCTCAACCCAAAGATCATTGAAACATTAGCGCGAACAGCGAGTTTGATGGCGGAACCGCCCGGGTCAGCGAGTGCTAAGGAACCGTCCGATGCGCCCGGCGAAATCCCCGTCGGTCTTTCGATCAAGGAAATAAAGACACTCGACAAATCTGAGCTTTACCAAACCGTCCGGGCCTGGCTCCGCGTACATAGAGGCCATCTCCGCTCGATCACCTTGAAACATATCGAAGCAATCGAGCGCTTGATCTTAAGCCCGAAAAGCGGCCGATTGGTCGAGGTGCCGGGTGGCGGAGCGGTTCGCAAGCATGGCGGCCGATTGCAGTTTGAGAATATAAAGGTTGATAAATGAGGGGGCGCGAACTACAATCTAAGGTTGGCGTTTGTTGTGCGGTTCGACGCCGCTTTGGGAACAACCGGAAGGTTAGAATTCTCATCAAACGGCAATGGTATAGCTTTCACCTTGTGCGGGCTTAATCTTGGAGGCTTATAAATTGAGTTCTAAAGTAAAACAGATCTTGTTGTGGTTGATGATCATCTCGTCGGCATTGGTGTTTGTGTGGTTTTTGCAGAGCAAACAGACGCCGACGGCTAAGGATCTAACCATCGATAGGGCAAGTGCCAGCATTGAGAATAAGGACTTCACGGAAGCCGCCTTTAAGGCATCATCCGTCGAATTTACCGACAAAGATAAGAATAAATTCATCACAACGATCGGCAGTGATGCGACTCGTGAAATACTGCTTAAAAAAGTAGACGAATTTAACAAGGCAAATCCGTCAGCCGCTATCAAGGTGAACGAAGAAGCCGCCTCAAGCGGATTTGGCTGGCTTTTGCTTATCCAGTTTCTTCCGATCCTGCTGATCCTCGGCATTCTGGCATTTACGCTTCGCCAAATGCAGGCGGGCGGCAACAAGGCCCTGAGTTTCGGCAAATCGAAGGCAAAACTGCTTAATAACCAGCAGAAACGTGTCACATTTAAGGACGTTGCGGGTGTTGAAGAGCCAAAGGAAGAACTGCAGGAGATCATTGAATTTTTGAAAGATCCGCAAAAGTTTCAGAAACTGGGCGGCAAAATTCCGAAGGGCGTCCTGATGATGGGCCCTCCAGGAACTGGTAAGACGTTGCTTGCAAAGGCTGTGGCCGGCGAAGCAAACGTTCCTTTCTTCTCCATTTCAGGTTCTGATTTCGTAGAAATGTTCGTTGGCGTAGGTGCTTCGCGTGTCCGCGACTTGTTTGAACAGGGCAAGAAGAATGCCCCGTGCATCATCTTTATTGATGAGATCGACGCTGTTGGGCGTCATCGCGGTGCCGGACTTGGCGGCGGGCATGATGAGCGCGAACAGACACTCAACCAACTTCTCGTCGAAATGGACGGATTCGAATCGAACGATGGCGTCATTTTGATGGCTTCGACCAACCGCCCCGACGTTCTCGATCCTGCGCTTCTTCGACCGGGTCGTTTTGACCGTCAGGTCGTCGTGTCGT
The DNA here is from genome assembly GCA_963732475.1 of Blastocatellia bacterium. Lineage (GTDB taxonomy): Bacteria > Acidobacteriota > Blastocatellia > Pyrinomonadales > Pyrinomonadaceae > OLB17. Next base: position 256,179 of record CAVSZR010000006.1, read on the forward strand.
ATCCGGACGTTCGCGGCCGCGAAGGCATTCTTAAAGTTCACACGCGGAAAATCCCGCTTGACGAGGGCGTTGATGTGAATGTCATTGCCCGTGGAACTCCCGGATTTACGGGTGCCGACCTCGCGAATCTGGTCAATGAAGCTGCGTTGATCGCCGCCCGTCGCGACCAAAAGGTGGTTCGACTGATGGACCTCGAATTTGCCAAGGACAAGGTGATGATGGGCCCCGAACGCCGAAGCATGGTGATTTCCGACAAGGAAAAACGGCTGACGGCGATCCACGAGGCCGGACACGCTCTTGTCGGAATGAATATTCCGGAAAGCGATCCGGTTCATAAGGTAACGATCGTGCCGCGCGGACGCGCCCTTGGCGTCACATACTTTTTACCCGAAGCGGACATCCTTGGACGAACGAAAGAAGAGCTGCTGGCGATGATCGCCAACTCTATGGGCGGCCGCATTGCCGAAGAGCTTTTCATAGGCCAGGTGACGACCGGTGCTTCGAACGACATCGAAAAAGCAACCGAGATCGCCCGAGCGATGGTCTGCCAGTATGGCATGTCGGATCTCGGCCCTCTGGCTTACGGCAAGAAAGAAGAGCAGATATTCCTCGGCCGTGAAATTGCCCAGCATCGCGATTTTTCGGAAGATACGGCGATCAAGATCGATCAGGAAGTTAACCGCATCGTGTCTGAGCAGTATGCCCGTGCGACAAAGATCCTGACTGACAACCGGGAATCTGTCGAACGGCTCACCGAGGCTTTGCTCGAATTCGAATCGCTCGATAATGCTCAGATCCGACGCGTTATCGCTGGCCTTCCGCTTGAAGGCGACAGCCCGGCCGCTTCAACGGACGACACGGGAACGCCAGAATCCGAGGAAGCAAAGGTCAAGGTCAAAAAACCCATCCTGCCGCCGATAACGCCGAACAACCCGGTTACGGCGTAACGTCGGGATTAGGGATCAATGATGAGGGATGAGGGCGTGAGCTTTCATCCCTTTTTCCGTGAAAAGAAGCGGGGCTAGCCGCCCTTCTCAAAATGAGCTACTGGCAAACGTCCAAACGCAAATTGTCCTTTGAAAGACCGCTGGTAATGGCGATCCTTAATGTCACGCCGGACAGTTTTTCGGACGGAGGCAAATTCGCAGAGCCCGAAGCGGCTATAAGACGAGCGGAAAAATTGATCGCCGAGGGCGCCGATATTATCGATATCGGCGGCGAATCGACGCGGCCTGGAAGTGTCGGTGTTTCGGCGGATGAGGAGACATCTCGTGTCGTGCCCGTCATAGAAGCCATTGCGGCCCGTTTCGATGTCCCGATCTCTATCGATACAACCAAATCCCAGGTCGCCCGTGCCGCTGTCGAAGCCGGTGCCGAGATAGTCAACGATATCTCGGGCCTGCGGTTTGACGAGGAGATCGCCGCCGTTGCTTCCGAACATCGGCACTGGACTGGTTCTAATGCACTCGCGGGGCGAGTTCGCGACGATGCACAGCCAACCGCCGGTCGATGACATCATTGCCGAAGTCGCCGCGGACCTTCGCCGTTCGACCGCGGCGGCCCTCAAACACGGTGTATCCCAAGACCGGATTGCTCTCGACATCGGCATCGGCTTTGGCAAAACCCTCGATCAAAACTTAGAACTGATAGCCAAACTTGATAAACTGGTGATCGAATTCGAGCAATTTCCTATTCTTGTCGGCACGTCGCGAAAATCGTTTATCGGCAAGCTACTCGACGAAGCCCCGCCGGACCAGCGGCTCAGCGGATCGCTCGCCAGCATTGCTATTGCCGTCTGGAACGGAGCAAAGATAGTTCGCGTTCATGATGTGAAGGAATCGGTCGATGCGTTGCGGATCGTAATTGCTCTCAAGGGACGGGCGTGACCGGAATGGAGAACCAATGACCATGTTAAGTCGAATATTTGCGCCACTGTTCCTGATAGTGAGCATCTCGAGTTTCAGCTACGCCGACGTACCACCTGATCCGGGCTACAAACGCGTTTCAATGAACCTTGTTGTCGAGGCAGGTGACGAACTGCCGGACTATCGCTTCTTTATTAAATCGGGTGGCGACCTTCGCGAAATCGTTCTGAAAAAGGGTGAGCCGCAAACGATCAAACCGCTCGGCGGCGGAGCGTGGTATCGGGCCGGAACGTTTTTAGCCGTGCCGAAAAAGAGTCTTGAAGGCCTAAGCGAAACGCCGGTGGACGGAAAACTCAGCGAACTCCAAAAGGCGATCTATGACGGCAAAACCGCCGGAATCATCGAACTGATCAAACACGGCTTTATCCGCGAGGTCCCACAGGCCGAGGCAGCAAGCTGGAAGGATGCCGTTCATCGAATTGAAAAAGACGCCGAAAAAGGCGTCAGATCGGTCTGGGTATCCGGCAGTGCGAACGAAACTAAAACCGACTCAAACTCCGGTTTTAGCATCTATTCAAACGAGTTCAAAACCCCACTCTTCTGGACGACTGTCATCGGCGGATCGTTGCTGACGCTTGCATTCATAAGTCTTGGTGTCTGGTTTATCCGGCGAGGAAAGAACGGTTCAGACAGAATTTTAACTCGTCCAACAAGAAGCAAATGAACCAAATATTCCCTCTCACAGACCATCAAGATCTTTCGGAACCTTATGTCGCGGCGCCCGCAACGTTTGCCGGATTTTGGAGACGCCTATTGGCTTTCCTGATCGATTGTGTAATTCTCGGCATTGTTGGTCTTGTGATCGGCTCGATTTTCTTTGACGCTTTCGCAGCCATCGGCGGCTGGGGCAGGTTGGTAGGTTTCGCAATCGCCCTAACTTATTTTGGCGTCCTAAATAGTTGGGTAGGCGGAGGACAAACGCTCGGAAAGAGATTGGTAAACATAAGAGTTGTCGACCGCGAAGGCGGGCCAATATCTTTACACCGATCATTTGTTCGATATATTGTTCTCGGCACGCCATACTTCTTAAATGGAGTCATGATGTCCGCTTCGGTCCCGCTGCTCTTACCCATTTTAACGATCGCTATTTTCGGTGCTGGCTTCGCTATCGTATATCTGTACATATTCAATCGGCGAACGCGGCAGTCCCTGCACGACTTGTTAGTAGGTACTGTTGTTGTGCGAGCAACGGATGTTGAGCCGCCTGCCCAAGTCGCCATTTGGAAGTACCATACAGTTATCGCGTGCAGTGCTGCCGCGTTGATGTTAATTGCCGGCATTTCGATCTCGATCTTCGTTTCCGAGAAATTTGATCTTTCGAGCCTAGCATCGCTTCAAGAGCATATTCATGACAGCGGGAAGGTTCATTTTTCATCCGTCTTTGTAGGCAATTCATGGGGACCCGGTGGTGAACGGAGTTATCTGAAAATTGATGCGGTGTGGAAAGGCAGGCCCGACTCCTACGAAACCGCAGCCTCAGACATTGCTGCAATTGTACTTCGCGACTATCCGGAGGTTGTGAAAAAGGATGTTGTAGTTATCAATATCGTCTACGGTTTTGATATCGGAATAGCGAGTAGCTGGCAGAGTCACAGTTCTGTCCATAGCCCATCCGAATGGCATCAAAAACTAGAATCGGGTAGCCAATGAAATACTTCAGACTAGTATTGATCACTTTTATTTTTCTTTTGGTTTCGGGATTTACCGAGTGCTACAAGCCGGTGACCAATTCCGGACTGCCGAAGCATATTAAAACGGTTGCCGTGCCCGCATTTCAATTTGAGGCCCGTGCGTTGCGATATCGTTTGGGTTCGCGGTTTACCGAGGCTGTTACGCGGGAAATCATCCGCCGCGGGAACGGATTGAAGGTGCAGGGCACGCCAACCGGTGCTGACGCCGCTATCGAGGGCACGGTCCGCGATTTCAGCTTTAGCGGAGTATTGCTTGACCGCGACGGACGCGCCCGCGTTTATGAGGTGACGATCGTGTCTGCCGTTACAATCCGCGATCTGAAAGAGAACAAGATCCTCTACGACAATCAGAATTTCGTCTTTCGCGATTCCTTCGAATTCTCATCCGACCCGCGTTCTTTCTTTAACGAAGAAGACCCGGCGGTCGAACGCATTGCCCGCACCTTCGCCGAATCGGTCGTCTCGACGGTCGTCAACGGCATGGGCGTGAAGGAAGAGAAAAAGTAAAGAGTATTCAACGCAAAGTCGCAGAGACGCCAAGACGTGGCGGATCATCGTGGAACTTCAAGGAGAAGATGGAGTACGCAGGTTTTAATAGCAGAGTTCCTGACTAAGCTTCCTTGTCGTCTCCGCTTCTTTGTGGCTTTGCGTTAAGATTTTCGTATGCCCGTACTTACCAGGCAAAATTTACGAGACCAGCTCAAGAACCGCACGGTCGCGCCGGTTTATGTACTTTTCGGGCCCGAGACTTATCTTCGCGATAAGGCCGTGAAGTACATCGCCGATCTATGCTTCGCCGAAGGCGAAATGCGTGATTTTAACGAGACTGAATTCAGTCTCGATATTTCGGACAACATCAAGTCCGCCCTTTCCGCCGCCGAGCAGCTTCCGATGATGGCGGCAAAGCGAGTCATCCGGATAACCGACGTACGCGTTTCTACCTCGGCGATGAGGGACACGCTGAAAGAGGACGCCGAGCCGATCCTTACCGAATATCTGAAGAATCCGTCGCCCAGCACGGTTGTTATCTTCGTCGCCGACGAGCTTAACGGCACCCGTAAGCTCTCAAAATTGCTCACCAGTAACTCATTGGCGGTCGAATTCGAGCGACTGAACAATGACGGCCTTCAGAAATGGGCGAGCGATCACCTTCGCGATCTTGGGTCCGAGGCCGACACCCAAACGATCCGGTATCTTGTTAGTATGGCTGGTAACGACGTTCGACGGCTGACCAACGAGGTCGAGAAGCTTTCCGCCGCTGCCTTGCCCGACAAACTGATCACGCGGGAACTTATCGATGCTCTCGTACCGAATTCACGCGAGCTCACGAACTTTGGCCTGACCGATAATCTTGTCGCGGGGCGCAATGCTGAAGCGATCCGGGCTTTGCAAAAGATACTCGACGACGGCATGGAACCTCTTGCCCTGCTCGGACTGATCGCATCAAACTATCGTCGCCTTTTGATCGCAAAGGAAATGATGGCACGCGGTGCCTCTCGTAGCGATGTCATTTCAGTCTCGAAAGCGTACGGGACGGGTCAGGACGCATTCCTTTCGCTCGCACGTCGGCTTGAAACCAGCGAACTGGTCGGCGCCATTGAGCGCATCGCCAGGACGGACCTTGCCATCAAAACCTCTGTCGGCGGCAGCGGCCCAACCGGCGGCCGGCTCCAGATCGAAATGCTCGTCAGCGAACTCGCTACTCTTTAGTTTCAATCGTGTGAATCACAGGGACAAAAAATCTCTTGACATGTGACTAATTGGTCACATATAATCCCGGCATGGAGCCTGAATTGGTATTTAAGGCGTTGGCGGATGCGAGCCGACGGCAGCTTCTTGATCTTCTTTTTTTGAAGGACGGAAGGCCGCTGTCGGAGCTTGAAGAGCATCTTCCGATGACCCGTTTCGGTGTTATGAAGCACCTCAAAGTGCTTGAGCGCCGCCGGGCTTATCGCGACCAGGAAGAGCGGCCGTGAGACGCTCCATTTCATCAACACCGTACCGATCCAGATGGTCTACGACCGATGGGTAAGCAAATATTCAAAAGGCTGGGCCCGCTCCCTTACCGAACTAAAATACGACCTGGAGGCAATAAAAATGGCAGAAGCAAGAACAGCAGAAACGACGAAACATGTTTTCGAGGTTTATATAAAAACTACCGCCGAGAAACTGTGGCAGGCATTGACCGATGGCTCGATGACCGAGAAATACTATTATGGCACGCGGGCCGAATCCGATTGGCAAAACGGGTCGGCGTACCGGTATCTCGGACCGGATGGCTCGTCGCTTGTCGACGGCAAAGTGATCGAATGCGTGCAGATGAAACGTCTAGTGACGACCTTTAACCCGCACTGGGACCCATCAACAGAGGGAAGAACGGCGGAATCGCGTGTCACGTTCGAGATCGAGCAACTGGGCGAAGCCTGCAAGCTCACACTCGTTCATGACGAACTCATAGCGGGCGATCCTCTGACCGAGGGCGTTTTCCGCGGGTGGTCGGAGATACTTTCAGGCCTGAAGACGCTTTTGGAAACCGGCGAACCATTAGCTATAAAGAATGCGGCCGTTTAGTCATATCCGGTGAAACCTTTTCGGGCCGGTTTTCGAAATAACAAGACCGGCCCGATCTGGTCTGTTCATACGACGGTTACCGGATGGGCACTTAATAAGAAAGGAGCCATCATGTTTGTAAGTCGCAGGGATATTATTAAGCAGTTGGCGGGCGTAGGTGGGATCGCGCTGGCGTCGCCGTTGATCGGTGCCTGCCAGGTGGTTCCAAATTCGGCAGGTCTAAAAACCAAGGTAGCGTTTGTAAAGACGAACGATCGTGTGAAGGGCATCCATCAGGCGATCGACCTGCTCGGCCTCGACAAGCTGAAGAAAAAAGACTGGTTTATCAAGCCTAATTTCAACAGTGCGGATGAAACGCCGGGATCGACGCACATTGACACCTTGAATGCTCTGACGCGAAAGCTCCGCGAAATGGGAGCTGAGCGTCTAACGATCGGCGACAGAAGCGGAATGGGCGTCACGAATGATGTTTTTGAAAACAAAAGTATCTTCAAACTTGCCAGGGACAACAAGATCGACACTTTGGTCTTTGACGATCTGAAACAGGAAGACTGGGAACTCGTGAAGTTCAATGGGAGCCACTGGAAACAGGGCTTTTACATTCCGAAGCGGGTCAAAAACGCAGATGGAATTCTGCAGACCTGCTGCCTCAAAACGCACCGCTACGGTGGGCACTTTACGCTCTCGTTAAAAAACTCGGTTGGTATCGCCGCAAAACGAGTACCAGGTAACGATTACAACTTTATGTCGGAACTCCACGGTTCGCCGCATCAGCGGACGATGATCGCCGAGATAAATGCTGCGTACAAACCCGATCTGATCGTACTGGACGGAATCGATGCGTTTACAACGGGAGGGCCGGATTCGGGAAAACTCGTTAATTCGCAAGTCATTCTTGCCGGCACCGACCGCATCGCCATCGACGCCGTCGGCGTGGCAATTCTTAGGCATTTCGGCACGACGGATGAGGTCTCAAAGGAAAGATTTTCGACCAGCAACAGATCCTTCGCGCGGCAGAGCTAAATCTCGGCATAACATCTCCGGGGCAGATCGAATTGGTCACGAAAGACGCCGAAAGTGCGAAATATGCAAAAGAGATCGGGGCGATACTGAATGCTTAAGCAGGCTCAACTGGGCTTACGACAACCTCACAACGCCGGTTGCGTTTGGTGCTTTTTATTGCTTGTAGGGGCAGCATACCGGCTGCCCGCTAATCGGTTGCCTGGGAAAGGCAGATTGGCGGGGACTAGCCCTGCCCCTACAAAGTTTGCGGCAAACCTTTAGTGCCGGCTTAATTGAAAACTAGATCGGCTCGACGCCCATGCCTTTGTTCAGATAGTGGTAGAGGTCGTTAAAGTCGAGAACGGCTCTGTTCAGAATGAGCGGAAGCTGAGGTATATCGTTCGTGTTTACGATCAGATTTAGATTCCGCAAGAACGCATCGTGAGCGTTCATTGTCGTTCCACCCTCCTCGAGCGAGATCAGGAAAAGGCGCCGCCGCTCGGACGAATACATCGCGTTCGCCTTTTGCTGCAATATCGCGGCTCCGCCGAACTCGGCTGCAAAATCCGGAGAAAATATTACGAGCTCCGTTTTTCCTTCGCGAAGTCGTTCGTTTGCCTGAGCGGGCGTTTGAGCTATGTACACCTTATAGCCACTGCTGGTCAAAAGCTTTGCAACTTCGTCCTTTTTATCACCCAGACACAATAATACGCGGCGCGGTTTCTCGCTCTTCTCGTCATTTGCGTCCAGGGCCGTAGTCCCCGATTGCAAGGCCGAAAGAAGCGATCGCAGTGCGTTGTTGATCTGAAACTCGGATTCCTTTTCGCGTAAACGCCCCGGATCCCGGATCGGCGGCCGGTGCCGGCATGTTGCTTTCCAGTTGGTGTGCAGTTGCGGAACCGCGTCCCGAATGGTCCTTGTTTGCGCGAAGCATGTTCTGGCATCGAGGGCATCGCACCGTGAAGTTTCCGCTTGGGATCTTTGATTCGTCTAATTGCAAGGATACGGAGCAGTTGTCACAACGTATTATCATATTTTTGCCTAAGGGAGGTTGTTTTAGCCTGGAGATGTCATCCTCAAACGCCGGCTACTCCATCATGTCCAGGACCGATGAGGCTTTAGCGGGCGTGGGTGGTGGCGGGGCTATTGGTTCGGGAATTCTTGCCGGCCTTTGCGGATTCGTATAGTCCTCTGTTGAAGAAAGTCCCTTGAGCTGGAGCAGCAAGTTATTCTGGTTGGTTGCGAACGAAAGTCCGTCTTCGAGCGTAATTACCTTGGTCTCGATCATCCGACGAATTACAGAGTCGAAATCCTGCATTCCATCTATCTCTCCGTCGCGGATCGCGTCAAGTAACGTCTTGCCCTCGCTTTCGCCCTTCTCGATATACTCGCGGGTTCTCGGATTGGATTTTAAGATCTCGACTGCGGCGACTCGTCCGCTGCCATCAGACTTTGCGATAAGACGCTGAGAAACGATATACCGAAACGTTTGTGCAAGCCGCGTACGGATGATCCGCTCTTCATTCTTCGGATAGAGTCCGATGATCCGGTCTATGGTTTTAGACGCGTCGATCGTGTGAAGCGTGGACAGAACGAGGTGGCCTGTTTCAGCCGCCTCGAGGGCGATCTCGGCCGTTTCCAGATCACGCATTTCGCCGACAAGGATTACTTTCGGAGCTTGCCGTAAGGCAGCCCTAAGGGCGGATGCAAAATCCTTGGTATCGGCCCCGACTTCGCGTTGGTTAATGGTGCTCTTCTTGTGATTATGCAGGAATTCGATCGGGTCTTCGATCGTTACAATGTGATAACACTTGGTCTCGTTTATTCTGTCGATGATCGCCGCCAGGGTAGAGCTCTTGCCCGATCCCGTTGGTCCCGTAAGCAGAACTACCCCATTTCTGATCTCGCAAATGTCCGCAAGCTGAGGCGGGACACCTAATGATTCGAAGCTGGGAACCTCGTGCGGAATGACACGCATCACGATCGAATATGAATTTCGCTGCTGGAAAATATTGACGCGAAACCGGCATTTGCCCGGAAGGGCGTAGCTAAGGTCGGCCGTACGAAACTTTGCGAGTTGAGCCGCCGCCTCGGCGTTGTCTCGAAGGATCGACATCGCGATCATCTCGGTCTGAAAAGCTGTCAGCCGGCCCAGTCCAAGCGGGGTCGCCGAATAAAGCGTGCCGTTGATCTCAACCTGCGGCTTCTGCCCGCACGAAAAGTTAAGATCGCTCACGTTGTCCGACGTGAGCAGCATCTGCTCAATAATGGGTGCTACATCAAGCAAACTCATTTGGTGGAAACTCCTAGAATGTTTAGAAAGAGGGCGGGGAAATTCGCGTTGTTGAAGATCAGCTGTGCGCCAGCCGTTCTCTATCTGCAATATTAACTGTTGGAGCGACGAATTGCAAGCATTTTTTAACCTATGCTAACACTGTTTAGCATTTCAGTTCGCCGATAGGGCCCGCATTTTCTCAGTAATTCTATCGGCATCCGACAGAAGATCGCTTAGAAGCGCGGCCGAGTTGGCCCCTGCGTAAAAGACATTTCCAACGTTCGATTCGGAAATGCCGCCAATTGCCACAAGTGGGACGTCGTGAGCGAGACGTCTTGCAAGCGATAGCCCATCAAGCCCAACCACCGCGTCCGGATTCTCTTTTGTCGTGGTCGCAAAGACCGGCCCGTAAGCGATATAGTCAATCGGAAGGTTAAGAGCTTCGTTTACTTGCTCGGGCGTATGCGTTGAAAGCCCGATTATCGCATTTTTGCCGAGAATTTGACGGGCCTGTGCACAGGGGAGATCGTCCTGTCCAAGGTGGATCCCATCTGCATTCAGCAACAAGGCTATGTCAACACGATCGTTAATGATAATGCGGGCCCCTCTTGAATGCGCGATCGCGATCGCCCTTTCGGCCCACTCGTAGAACTCACGTGACGACGCATGTTTCTCGCGAATTTGGATCAGTGTTGCGCCGCCTGCGATCAAACGCTCGACTTGCTCGGGTGTTGATATCCCGGAGATACGCGTGTCAGTGATCGGGTAAATTTTGGGAAGATCGATTCTCACGGGCAAACAAGGGCAGATCTTCGGAATCTAATTGAGAGCTTTCAACATCAAATAGCCGTCCTCGCCATTGTTGTAATAATGGGCGATCCGCTGTGTGATCGAGTACCCGCATCTCTTATACAGATTCTGGGCGGCAATATTTCCTACACGCACTTCAAGTAAAACTGAGTAGATACCTTTGCTTCTTAGTGATCGGTCAACATGTTCCAAGAGTTTTTCGGCGAGGCCTCTCCGACGATGCTCGGGTGCGACACCGATAGTTGTAACATGCGCAGTGCCGTCCTCATTTGCCAGAACACAAATAAAGCCCGCCATCCGCCCCTCAGCGGTAAGTATTTGATAGCAAAGCGCGCTTGGCTGAGTTAGTAAGTATGAGAATGTGTGCTTTGTATAGTTCTCGCCGTTCTTAAAACAACGCAAATTCAGGCGGAGAACTTCATCGAGGTGACTTTCGTCCAGCCGACGCACCTCGTAAGTCGTCCACGGCGCCGGTTCGACCACCTCGGTAATCGGTTCGGACGGCGGGATAAGAAAATTTCTAATCACCTGCAGAACGGCCATACAATCGTTCGATCAAGCAAACCAACCGGATCAGCTTATGAACATGCAATCTCCATAGCTGTAAAACCTGTAGCCGGAGGAAACCGCATGTCGATATGCACTCATTATAAGTTCGTGCCCCCCAAAAGATGCAACCAGGATCAATAGTGAACTCTCGGACAAATGAAAATTCGTCAAAAGAGCGTCGATGGCCCGGAACCGGTAACCCGGCGTTATGGTTAGATCGGCCGACCCTTTAGCAGCGCCGAATGAATCATACCGATGCAGCAGAAATTCGAGTGCGCGCGTCGTGGTTGTACCGACCGCAATGATCCGCCGCTTTTCCACGCGGGCACGCTCGAGCATTTCTGCCACCGGTTCGTTTACTTCAAAGCGTTCGGGAGCAACTGAATGCAATGTCAGGTCTGACTCTCGAACCGGCTCGAATGTTCCATAACCAACGTGAAGCGTGATCTCGGCAAACTCGACTCCCATTTCGGAAAGCCGTTCCAAAAACGGATGGGAGAAATGTAATCCCGCAGTCGGAGCCGCAATAGCCCCCTCCTTGCTGGCGTAAACCGTCTGGTAGCGAAAGCGATCCCGGTCGATGCTTTCTCCGTTTCTCTTGATATAGGGCGGTAACGGCGTTTTCCCGATACGCGCAATGACCTCGTCGAAGCGTTGCGCGGAGATGAATCGAATAATTACCTTGCCGTCGTTTGTTCGTTCAAGAACCTCCCCGGACAGCTTTTCATCAAAAATGATCGTCTTGCCGCTCCGTAACCTCTTTGCGGGTCGGGCAAGCGTTATCCAAACGCATGGTTCGATCTCTTCGACGAGGAAGACTTCAACATTAGCTCCGCTGCTTACCTTCCCTTGCAGCCGCGCCGGAAAAACTTTCGTGTTGTTAAGAACAACCAGGTCGCCCTTGACCAAAAATCTTTCTAGCTCGATAAATCCTTGATCACTGAATGACCCCGCCACTTTATCTACAACAAGCATTCTTGAGCCATCGCGACTTTCCAATGGCTCCTGTGCGATCAGATGTTCGGGCAGGAAAAAACTATAATCGGAAAGCAACATCTGGACGGCACATTGTGTCTAAATTCGGGATTTAATATAATCCAATTATCGCAAACTAATAACTGATTTTGCATTTCGAATTTGGTTTTTTTTCTTTTGCGGTTTGGAGCCGTGCAATAGATTTTAAAGCGTCGAATCACGGTGGGTCCTCACGCAGTACGTTTAATAATTGCAAGGAGTAAGACTATGAATATTAGAAAATTTCTCTCGATTGCTATTTCGGCTACCTTTATCGCAACATTTGTATTCGCCGCAAACGAAACCGTTAATGGACAAGGCCGATACGTAGGCCGGTACTCAAAGGCCGACGTCAGCAACACGATCGAGCGGCTTGAGGAAAGCAGCGACGAATTTCGAAACGACTTCCGCCGCGAGATCAACCAAAGTAATCTAAGCAGTTCGAGAAAGCGAACTTATAACGGTTATGTTGCAAATTGCGAAGAAGCGATAGATCAGCTTCGAAAACACTTTGATGATCAAAATGCCTGGTGGAATAGCCGGTCGCGTGTTCAAAATACGATCAGCCGGTCGCAGCAGGTAAACTCGATGATGAACGAATTGCCTTTCCGCCAGAATCTCGAACGCCAGTGGGCAAGGCTTCGTAACGACATCAATTCGCTTGCGGACACCTACGACCTGGAAGGCCTTGATGGCGGAGGTTGGACCGGAGGAGGAGGCGGTGGGTCTGGTGGCGGTTGGGGCGGTGGCGCTGGCGGCGGCCAAACGATCACACCACCGACCTGGGCGCAGGGTACTTTTTATGGTTCCGCCGCGGGCACACCTATAACTCTCACGATCTCGCGCAACGGCAGTGTAAATGCCGACATCGGCGGCCAGATGACGTACGGAACGTTTACTCGGGGAAATTATCTTCAGATCGCCGGCGCGACTTCACGCGTAACCCGCCAGGGCAACGGAATTCTGACAGCACGAACTGACAATGGTGAACGAATCGCGTATACGCGCACTGGTTGGGCGGCGGTGGCGGCGGTGAAGGAGGATGGAATCCCGGGAATCAGATCTCACCACCTTCATGGGCAAGAGGAACATTCTTCGGACGTGCTTCAAACGGCAGCGAGATAACATTGACAGTTGCGGCAGACGGGCGCGTAACGGCAATAATCGAAGGCCAGCCAACTTATGGCTCTTTTACGCAGGGAAATATCCTCAGTATTGCCGGCGCTTACGCCCGCGTGAGTTCGATTTCGCGTGGTATCCGAACGGTTAGAACTGATAACGGAGAAACCATCGATTATCGAAAGCGATGATCGTGGTATCCGTCGGTTTTTTGGCAAACGGTAAATGAAAAAAGGCAGCATATCCCAGAGGACATGCTGCCTTTTCGATCGATAGCCAATTCTAGGCTTCAATCACCTTCGTTGTAGTATTTATCATAATATCACCCCCAGTAACTGGCATTATCGCACAGCAACCTCGCCCTGTGTCAATCTTTTTTGGATACGGAGTTAAGTACTGGGTTGATAATCAGAAATGGTGCCGGAGGTCGGAATCGAACCGACATGGGCGTTAAGCCCGCTAGATTTTGAGTCTAGTGCGTATACCAATTTCGCCACTCCGGCGGGAACTAAGAATAATACGATGACTGTTCTGCAAGGTCAAGAACGAGAGCGAAGCCCGCACAAGATCCGTTTTGAAAAGCGTCTTAGACGGGAAAGAGGATCGCTATCTCAACTCTCCTTTTTGCATCGTCAAGAAACGATTCGATATTCAGCACGACCTTTGCATCGGTAAGCAAGCTATCTATCTCGGCACGTTTTTCGTCTAAGGTCGGAACCAACACTCCGCGAAATCTTTGGCGGAAACTCGGAACGAACGTCTCGTTGTAATACCTATTTATTTCTTCAGGCGTATTTACAATAAACGACCTAAACCGAAAATCAATGTATTTCTCTATGCTGATCCGCTTCGATATGATCCGCTCGAAATTAGCGTCCTTGACGGATTCGAATCCGACCGTTCTTAACCTTCGCTCGACTTCCCCGGCAGACGGAAACTGAGCCAAAACCCTTTTTACTTCAGCCTCTATCTCTTTGTCGGACGGAGCAGCACGTGGCAACCGCTCGGCTTCAAGCGCGAAAATGCGCTGATTTATCAAAAGCTGCAAAGCAATGTTCAGATCTGCAGAGGTTGGCGGGGACAGTTCGGCTTTCGGTTGAAGAGCCAATTGCCAGCGCAGGTCCGAGAAGGTTATCAACTCGGTTCTTATGCCATCAGTGACGGTCGCGACGGTTTTGTCGACCTCAATTTGGCCACGACCTTCACAAGTAATACCCAACAAGAATGGTCAAAAAAGCTAGAGTCTTCGTAAAATTCACAATAACCCACCTACTCAGATAATAAGATTCTACTTGAATCGGCTATCCCGTCAAATGCCACGCCACTCGTTAAAACAGTTGACAAAATGTTTAAAAACATTTTTAATAGTTAGGGAAATCCGCACGAGGCAGCATTCGTCAAACCCGTTCCCTCACCGTCAGTAAACTATTGAAAATAGTCCCTAAACGGCTTCTCAACAAACCAAATGACATTCCCGTCTGCCGCAAAAAAACAGAGCAGATTGTTTTCGCCTACCGGCGGTAGCGTCGACCAATCCCAAGACCTTCGATTCATTTCGGAGCTTGGGCGAAGCCTCTTATTTACCGTACATCCCAAAAAAGTCGCGAGCCGCGTGGCTGCCGCAATTCAGAAAAACGTCGAAGCTGAGGTGTGCGCGTTTGTTGTCGAACTCGAGAATATTGGCATTGTTAGCTGTGCTTTCGACGAAAAAGGCGAAATTGACCCGCGAACTTTCTCAAAGTCTAGGTTTGAAAAATGGCTCGGGCTCTTGCCGCCGCAGATCGGTTACAGGGAGGAGGACGCAGACGCATTCTTATTGATAGGCGGCGGCCACAAACTTGAATACGTATCGCCGCTTCACATCAACGGAGAGATAAAAGGAGCGATCGTGACGGGCTTTGCGACAAAACACGATTATAGCGAGGCGAAAGGCAGCCTTATTGAAGCCGCTACGCAGATGGCCGCGATGAGCGTCAATTTGTCGGCGCACTACGAAGCGGCGATCAACAGCTCCATAAATCAAGCTAAAGAAGAACATCGACGGTTTACCGAGGCCGTACTCGACGCTCTCCCCGTTTCGCTTTACGTTGTTGACCGTGATTTTCGAATCGTCACCTGGAATCGGCATCGTGAGATCGGTGTTCAGGGCATTCCGCGTGACTCGGCACTTGGCCGCAACGTATTTAACGTCCTGGCCCGATACCCTGAAGGCCGTGTCCGCGAAGAATTTGAACGGGCTTTTCGTACCGGAAGAATCGAGCGTATAGAGCAGCAGACGGCAGCGGAAGACGGTTCAACAAAACACTGGATGGTTAGCAAAATTCCGATGAAGGATGCGGAATCAGGCGAGGTCACGCACGTAATAACGGTCGGCGAGGACGTAACGGTGCGCGTCGAAGCTATCCATGCAGTCGGACGCGCCGAAAAATTGGCGGCCGTAGGCCGGCTTGCCGCCGGCGTTGTTCACGAAATAAACAACCCGCTTGCGACCATCGCGGCCTGTGCCGAAGCACTCGAAAAAAGGGCCGAAGAAGGAGCATTTGAAGCATCCGAAGCATCCGACGACCTAAACGAGTATCTGGGATTGATCAAAAGCGAGACCTTCCGATGTAAGTCGATCACGACCGGACTTCTAGATTTCAGCCGCCTCCGTACTGGAGACCGGCACGCACTTGATATTTCGGAGATTCTTAAGATCGTCCGCAAAACTCATTTCCCACCAGAAACGCGGTGAGAACATTACGATCAAGATCGAGATCGAGGACGACCTGCCTTTAATAAAAGCCGACGGCGGACAATTGCAGCAGGCTGTTATTGCACTTGGCACAAATGCGATCGATGCTATGCGTGACGGCGGCACCCTCACGTTCCGGGCATCAGATCACCAAACCCGCATAGCGATCGAAGTCGAGGACACGGGTGTCGGCATCCCGAGCGAAGATCTGTCAAAGATCTTCGAGCCCTTCTTTACCACGAAGGAGGTTGGCGAAGGCACGGGCCTCGGCCTCGCCGTTTGTTACGGCATAATTACCGACCACGGCGGCCGCCTCAGTGTTCGTTCTAATCCCGGTAAAGGCACCACCTTTACGATCCTTCTCCCTGTCGGTCAAAGGGTTTAGAGTACCCGATCTTTTCTGCTCTCTACCTTTCCAAAAACCTCATATGGCAAAACTACTTGTTGTTGACGACGAAAAAAACCTCCGTCTTGTTGTGCAGAAAGAACTCAGCCGGCAGGGGCATGAGGTCGAAACGGCAGCCGATGGCGAAGAAGCTTGGGAAGCGTTGGAGTGCCGGGACTTTGACGTTCTGCTCTGCGACATAAATATGCCGAGGCTGGACGGCATCGGTCTTCTCCGCCGCATGCGTGAAAAAAGCCAGACGCCGCCTGAGGTCATCATGCTGACCGGACAGGCCACGGTAGAGACGGCGATCGAGGCGATGAAGCTCGGCGCATATGATTATCTTACAAAGCCATATCGTTTGAACGAGCTTGCGGCACTGGTCACACAGGCTGACGAAAAACAGCAGCTAAAGATCGACAATCAAAGACTGCGTGCCCAGATCGAGCGTACACACAAGAATCTGCCGGAGATCGTTGCCGAATCGCCGCAGATGAAGGAAGTGCTTCGCCTGGTAAGACGCGTAGCTCCATCGGACACATCGGTTTTGATCACCGGTGAGTCCGGAACGGGCAAGGAACTGATAGCGCAGGCAATTCATCGTCTAAGCCCGCGGGCCGACAAGACATTCATCGACCTGAACTGCGCCGCTTTGCAGGACAGCCTTCTCGAATCCGAGCTTTTTGGCCACGAGGCCGGTGCTTTTTCGGGTGCCCGCGCCCGGAAACTGGGTCTTTTCGAACTGGCACACGGAGGAACTCTGTTCCTGGACGAGATAATGGAAATGCCGGCTCAGCTTCAATCGAAATTGCTTCGGGCACTTGAAACACGTTCGTTCTTCCGTGTCGGAGGCGTAAAAAAAGTCGAAGTCGATGTTCGGCTTGTCGCGGCAACGAATCGCGACACCGACCGGGCAGTCGGAGAGGGTGTTTTCCGGGCCGATCTTCTATATCGAATCAACAGTTTCGAGATCAACCTGCCGCCGCTTCGGGAACGTTTCGAAGATATTGAGCCGCTTGCACGATATCTCCTGCAGAAAATTGCCGGCAACAACTGTCCTGAGCTTACGCAACCGGCAATCGACGCGTTGAATGGGTTTTCATGGACAGGAAATGTTCGTCAGCTTCGCAATTGCCTGGAACGTGCCGTACTGCTTGCCGACAACCATAAGATCACCGTCAAGGAGTTGCCGCCGGAAGTAGTCTACCGGATTGAAAAGGCAAATCTCTCGGTAAGCTACAACAATTCAACCCAGAATGGCGTCACCTCATTTCACAACGTGGCGCCCACTAATCTTCGTGACGCCGAGCGCCAGCAAATACTGACCGCCCTGGAAAAAACAGGCTGGCACCGGGGTAAGACTGCTGAACTTCTGGGTATCTCGCCGTCGACGCTTTACCGCCGACTCAGGGAATACGACCTGGAGATCCGATAATTGACTATGAAACTACTTCGACCGATCCTCATCATTTTCGTGATCTTTTTGCTTGCCGGATCAAGCCTTTCGCAGCGAAAGTTCGGCGGTAGGGTTATCGATGTTGTCGACGGTAAAACCGTTGTGATCGAGATGGAAAGCGGCAGGCTAACGGCCGTGCTCCAGTTCATCGAAATACCGGAGCGCGAACAACCTCTTTACTGGACCGTCCGAAACCACCTCGAGAAATTGGTCCTCGGAAAGACCGTGGAGTTCAACCCGCAAGGGATCCTGCCCGCGAAAACGTTTGGGCAGTTGTATGTCGGCGCCGTCGATGTTGCCGAACAGATGCTTCGTGACGGTGCCGCCTGGCACGTTGGCGCGAATCAAAGCGGCCAGAGCAAGGAAGAATTCTCCGCTTATCAATTCAATCAGGAGCAAGCCCGGGCGGAAAAACGAGGAGTTTGGGGAGTCGATGGCCTTAAGCCGGCATGGGAGTTTCGCGCCGAACGAAAAGAGAGCGAGAAACGTCAGGAAAAAGCTTTCGAACCGGCTGCGGCTGAGATCAGGCGAAGTGCGGTCGAGCCGGGTTCAACCAAACGAGCGGCCGAGAAAAAGTCGGGGTACTGGGGTGACACAAACCCATCGCTCAAAAACGTGGGAGCTCTCCTACACGGCTATAACGCTGAATCTAAGAGGGGATATATCGGGACGTCGCTTCTCGGAGTTGCTGAACTAGAAAAGGAGAAGGACCTAAACGGACAAAAGACGGCCGTGGATATTACGTATTTTTAC
The DNA here is from genome assembly GCA_963732475.1 of Blastocatellia bacterium. Classification (GTDB taxonomy): domain Bacteria; phylum Acidobacteriota; class Blastocatellia; order Pyrinomonadales; family Pyrinomonadaceae; genus OLB17. The sequence continues at coordinate 274,463 of CAVSZR010000006.1, forward strand.
AAAGAGGACGATCGCAAAGGACGAACAGGTGTTTTTGTTGTTAGCGTAATATCACTTGCAAATGAGTGGAGGTTCCTCAAAGGCAACGACCTGGTTGTTGTGGCCGACGAAAAGAGCACTTTGATCGGTAAGCCGAAACGAACAACTTTCAAGGAAGGAGACCTTGTTGGCGAGAAGCTGATCTATGAAGTCAGTAGAGGTGCGATCGAAAGGTTTATTAATGGAGCTGACGTTGTAATAAAGGTCGGCGACTACTCCATGCCGCCCGCAGCCCGGTTTGCAGCTGCTTCTTTACAACCTGCTTCGAGTTTCTGAATGAAAATGGATTTCGAGGATCCAAACATGAACAAAATGAGGCTGTTACTTCTCCTTGCCCTTACGTTTGCTCTGACTGTTTCGATGTTTTCTCAGCGGACGTTCAGCGGACGTGTGGTTGATATCGTTGACGGGAAAACCTTCGTGGTCGAAAGCGACAGCGGCAGGTTGACGGGAACGATCCAATACATCGAAGTTCCGGAACCTGAGCAACCGCTCAATCGAATCGTCCGCGACCACTTGCAGAAACTTGTTCTTGGTAAAACGATCGTTTTTTTGCCGAATGGTTACACCCCAAAAGCTGCCGTTGGGAAGGCCTACCTCGATGGTATCGATCTTGGCCAGCAGTTGGTTCGCGATGGCGCCGCCTGGCACTTGCCTATCGATCGAAGCGGCCAGGAACCCGCCGAAAGTCAAGTTTATGATATGAATCAGGCAATGGCGAAGGCCGAGAAACGCGGGATCTGGTCGATCGCGAATCTCACACCCGCATGGGAATTCAGGGCCCAAAAGGACAGGTCGTTCGAGAATTCGGATGTTGCAAATACCCCGGGTCCCATAGCTAGGGAAAACAAGAATTACAACTACGCAAAAAACGATCAGGATATGTGGATCGATGTCGGGGGCGAACCGCTTGCTCAGCGAAATGTCTTAGGATCGATGTACTATGGTTACGACGCGGAAAAAAAGATACGAAATATTTCTACGCCGAGCCTCGCACAAACAATTTCAAACGGAGAGAAACGTCTGGAGGTCGAACTGAGGCTGGTGTATTTTCAGGGAGAGCTGCGAGCAAAGGTTCCGAATACTGCGTTCGTGCTCGGCGTACTCGCTACGTCCAAGGAACACAATTTCGCGACCGAAAACACTCTTAGATTCGTCGCTGATGGCGAGGAGATAGTGTTTGAGAACGGACATCGGTTCTGGCGCGAAGGTCCTGCGTCCGTTCAGGAGTTGATCCAATATAGGGTCAATCGCAACGCCCTGGCCACGATCTCAAAGGCGAAAACATTAAATATTAGGATCGGACGTTATCAGGGGCTTGTTGGCCCGGAGGTTCGCGATACTCTTCAAAAACTAATAGAAATGGCAAATTAATTTGGCCAACTCGGACCCACTCACGGCTTAACGACAAACAAGTATCGCTGCTCGGACAGCGGCATTAACTTCTGCTTATACATCAGTTTTTGATCTTCGAGAGCCTGCCGCAACGTAGGCCCTCCAAAAAGAAGTAGCGTGCGGCGCCGGGCCCATTTGATAAGCCCGGGGAGCTTCTGCGTAAATTTGTCTAACGCACGGCAAGTGACTACGGAAAACTGTTCAGCGGTTACTTCCGCGAATTGAGCGTTGACGACTCGCGTACGATCCGTAATTCCCAAATCTGCAACCGCCTTCGTTAAGAATTTCGCTTTCTTTTCCTTCGATTCGATCAAAACGGCTTTTAAGACGGGGCGGACGATCAGGCACGGTATCGACGGCAATCCGGCCCCTGCTCCAACGTCCGCGAAACGGATGTCGTTGCCGAGATATTCCAGCATCGTCAGCGATTCGAGAATATGACGGACGGCGAACTCTTCGGCCGACATCGGGGCAACAAGATGCAGCAATTCGTTACTTTCCTGGATGATCGAATAAAACCTGGCAAGATGCTCTGTCTGGCCGTCCGAGAGCGTTAAGCCAAAGGCGGCCTGGTGCATTTCGATCGCGGCAATGAACTCGTCACTCATATCAAATCGAAGAGGGACAAAGAATTTTTCATCCCTCGTCCCTCATACTTCATACCTAAAATTGGTGCGGACGAATGGAATCGAACCATCACGGGATTGCTCCCACGGGCTTCTGAGACCCGCACGTCTACCAGTTCCGCCACGTCCGCACGACGGCGAACATTGAGAATACTAATTCGGACAGCGAAATTCAAGAACACGTCAAGTTTCAGCTTGAAAGACAATCTTCGTGAGGAATCCGAATAATTGCCTTTCGTTCCGCGCAGTCTCCAGGGCAGCCCTTAGCGTAATTACGAAGCCGTCTCACTTTGGAGCCCTTTTATGCGGAAAGTGGGACGGCTTAACTCTAACGACTGCAGCCTTTTACAACCATAAATCGTTCCACTTTGTTTTAAGATAAGCACGTTAAGTGGAACGCTCGCAACTCCAAGAGTGAGACGCGGTTAACCGGTGCAGTCATGGGGGTTACGGCGACAAAATCGCCCCGTTGCCGGAAGAATTGGCAGACAGCCAAACAAGGTGAACACCTGTGAGCTACCGTCCGAACCCCCTAATTGTCAAAGACCGCGATTGCCCGCATTAGATGCGGGAGTAAAACACTATTGCACAGATGCAATACACTGTCAACTATAATTTAAGGTGGCAGCAGGGTTACAGGTCTTTGTTTTGCTATATTGATTAGAGTGTCGGATTTGCCCGCAAATTTATCAACTGTCCAAGATAGGATCGAAGCGGCCGCCGGACGGGCGGGACGCGACCCGCGCGAGATAAAGCTGGTCGGCGTAAGCAAAACGCATCCGGCATCCGTGCTAAACGACGCGATAGCCGCCGGAATCAAATCTCTCGGCGAGAACAAAATTCAGGAAGCACAGGAAAAGATCCCGCAAATTGGACGGGATAAAGCCGAATGGCATCTGATCGGGCACTTGCAATCGAACAAGGCCCGCAAGGCAGTGCAGCTATTTGACGTGATCGAATCCATCGATTCGCTCGAACTTGCTGAGCGGCTTGAGCGTATTTGTTCAGAAGAAGGACGCGCAAGTTTATCAGTTTTTATTCAGGTTGACCTGGCAAACGAGCAGACAAAATCAGGCATTCCTGAAAACGAGCTTCCGGAACTTATAGAGTTCGTAAAAGGTTGTAAGCGGTTGAAATTAGATGGTTTGATGATCGTGCCGCCATATTTCGACCACGTCGACGAGGTTCGGCCATATTTTCAAAGACTGCGTTCCATCCGTGATAAGTTATTGCCGGACGGGGGGCTTTCGATGGGAATGAGCCATGATTTTGAGATCGCTATCGAGGAAGGGGCGACCGTTGTCCGCGTTGGCACGGCGATCTTTGGAGAAAGAGGAATATGAACACGGAAAACGCGGATTTTCGTAAATGTTCGTGCGTGTCCGTCTTAATCCGTGCAGAAAAATCTTATGCTAACTGGATCAGTTTATCCGTGGGTCAGTCTTGTAGTCTGGATCGCGTTTCTCGCGTTTCTCGCGTTCCTGGTAATGCGGCTGATATTTAACTACGCCGATCCGAACCCGTTCGGTGCAGTCGGCCGGTTTGGGTTCAAGATCCGCAAGACCACGGAGAAGTTCGTTTATCCGGCTTCGCGATTTTTGGCGACATTCCGCGTTGATACGCGGCTTGCGCCGATCGTTACGGCTTTGATCGCATTGGTCTTGACATACTTTGGCTTGCAGATAATCGGTAATACATTTTTTGTGATCGACGGCCTGTCCATGGGAATCGCATCGGGAAAGCCGAAAGTAGTGATCGGCTTTATTCTTTACGGCCTGCTCAGTGTTTTGGTGCTGTTCATATTCATCCGCTTTCTGTCATCGTGGTTCGTCTTCACGCGAAACACCTTTCTGGGCTTTGTGAAAAAAGTCACCGATCCGATAATGATTCCCGTGCAACGATTGATCCCGCCGGTTGGAATGTTCGACCTGTCGGGAATGTTGGTGCTCATATTTATCTGGCTGCTGCAGTCGATCGTAATGGCGACCTTGATCAAATCTTGATAAATATCAGCGAAAAAGACGGAGCCGTGGTCTTTTCGATCCGCGTCGTTCCGCGTGCGTCGAAAAGCGAGATCGTCGGAGAAGTTGAAGGTAATTTGAAGATCAGAATATCCGCGCCGCCGGTTGATGGCGCGGCAAATGAAGAGGTGGTGCGGGTTCTGGCAAAAGCCGTCGGCGTCGCTAAGTCGGACGTATCGATCGTCGCGGGCCAAACGTCTAAGACCAAACGGATACGAATAACCGGCGTAACGGCTGCACAATTGCAAAGTACTCTCGACGGCTAACAGGCCGCTTTTGCCGGCGGTAAGTTTTGCGAAAGACGGTCACCGCGAGCCAACCAAGGAGCAAGGCCGAGACGATCTGCCCCAACATTGCCGATGCAGTAAATGCCCCGCTCAGGTCAGTTCGCATTTCAAGTGTCTGCTTGAATGCCAGCAAGTCTGCCACGATACACAATCCGCACAAGGTTAAAACTGTTCTGTTTCTTCTCATACGGTTTTCATTTAACAGTTCCCGCGTAAACTCCTTGTGACCAGAATCTCAACAATATGTGAAGATAAGGCTGTTTGGTGAAACAAAAATCGGCGTGATATATTTGCAATTTCGGACGGACAGGCAGAAACACGACTGGTTGGGAGTGTGTTTACGTCTGAACCGGGACCGGTAGCGACCGGATAAGATAAAAACCAAGGAAGCTAATAGAACTACATGTCAGGACACTCCAAGTGGCACACAATCAAGCACAAAAAAGGTGCGACAGACGCTAAACGCGGCAAAATTTTTACCAAGCTGATCAAGGAGATCACGGTCGCTGCCCGAACCGGCGGTGGCGACCCGGATGCGAACGCGCGTCTTCGCAAAGGCATTTTGGACGCTAAGGCCGCCAACATGCCGAACGACACCATCGACCGTGCGGTTAAACGCGGCAGCGGCGATCTGGACGGCGTTAATTACGACGAGATCACGTACGAAGGCTACGGCATAGGCGGCGTGGCCGTGCTGGTCGAAACAATGACCGACAACCGTAATCGGACCGTCGCGGAACTGCGGCACATCTTTTCAAAAAACGGCGGCAACCTCGGCGAAGCTGGTTCCGTCGCTTGGATGTTCGATAAAAAAGGCTACATCGTCGTCGACAAGGCCGCAAAGAGCGAAGATGAGCTTTTCGATATAGTGATCGAAGCCGGTGCCGACGATATGCAGGACGAAGGCGACGTTTTTGAGATCTACACGACACCCGACGCTTTCGAAGCAGTAACCGATGCTCTAAAAGCCGCCGGCATCGAACCCCAGGCCGCCGAAGTCTCAATGATCCCCCAAAACTATATCAAACTCGAAGGCGCCGACGCCCAGAAAATGCTGAAACTCTACGACGTCATCGAAGACTACGACGACGTTCAGAAGGTCTATGCGAATTTTGATATTGATGAGAGCGAGATGGAGTAGCTCGGTATCGTTCTTACTGCCTAGACCCATACAAGAACTCAATTGCTGTTGGAAGCCGCCTTGCCCAGGCGGCTTCGTTGTGTAGGGCACATGGTTCAATCTCCAACTTCAAATGCGGCTTGTGTCGATCGGTCTTACGGATAATTTGTTCCAACTGCTGAAGATCTGTGACAGCTTCATGGCGAAGATCTTTCGGATCGCAATTCGCCCGGCCATCTTCATTTGTGCCGACCCCAAGATAGATCCGCGATGGCCAACGTTTCACCGCCCGACTGTCCTTTAGAAGTTGTCCGTCTGAGATATACAACGACGGACTTTCCAGCAGCAACCGGCCGAAGCTTCCGGGACTTTTCATTGCAGCCTGTAGTGCCGCGACAGCCCCAGCGGACGAACCTCCGATACCAGTGCTTTCAGCTCCGGGCTTCGTACGGTAAAGCGAATTAACGAACGGAATAACTTCCTTGATCAGGAAATTCAGGATACTTATCGCCTTCGGGAGAGGGCATCGGTGGCGACAGAAACTCATCTGCGTATGGAAAATACTCGTTGAACCTCATTCGTCTTCCGGCGCAGTCAATGCCGACGATAATGATCGGCGGGATCACTCTTTTTGTTAATAGCCGTTCCACAACCTCGTCAACCTGCCATTCCATGGGATTGAATTCCGAGGTTCGCAGATCGAATAAATTCTGACCGTCATTTAGATAGAGGACGGGATAACGCTTGTTCCGATTTACGCTTTGATCGTAGCCGGGAGGAACCAGAACGCGGATCATCCGCTTGTTCGCGAAGACCTTGCTCGTGAACTCATGAAGTCGGAGATCACCAACAACGGTGGATGGACCGTTTTGCCAGCCTGTCGGAAGTTGGTTAACTTGGGCTGTCAGTATTCCCACGCCGAAAGAAACATAGAATATTGGCGCTAATACCGTACCGCTGAGTTTGCTGGCTAAGAAATAAAATAGTCCTTTCGCGAATGCCCACATAGCCAATTTGACGGTCCAACTATTCCATCAGTTGCCCAAACACGATCCGATGCCCGTCGGGGGTAATCACCGTGAAATCACGTATTCCCCATGGTTTATTTGCGATAGGTGAGAGGATCTGGGCGCCGCGCTCGATGAATTCGGCGTAGACCTCATCGACGTTTTCTACTCAGCGCATGGGCGAACCACGAATGATTGCCGGTTTCCTCGGCAGTCATCTCGTCAGAGCATTCACCGAGCATTACCTTAAAAATGCCGAACGATAGAAACTCCCAACCGGGAGCGGTGAAATCGCGTTCAAAGCCGAGTTTTTCGATGTAGTAATCCGTCTCGACCTGCAGATCTTTGACCGCGAGCACGTGGCGTGTTTGAACGGCCTTTCTTTCCATTGTATTCCCTTAGAGATAGCTCAGCCGCCCAGTGCTTGTGCCTTCGCTTGATGCCGCTCCACCACGCGCATAGCGGATACAGAAGGATCAGCCCGGTGATCCAAGTTGCGTAAGTTGTCGCGAGCGAAAACCCGTGTCCCGGCGGTGCAGTTTGGCCCATTTCGAGAATGTTCTTGAAGAGATAGCTTATATCCGTGCCCGCAAAATACGCGAGAACAATGCCCGCCGTGTGGGCAAACAGCCACTGGAGCAAATAGTAAAACATCGGCACGCGGCCGAATGTGATGCAGATGCGCTGCCATATCGCCTTGCCGTCGATGCGATCGGTCAAAGCCAGAACCATCATCGCTGGACCAAGAGTCATTAACAGGAAAAGCAGCGACGGCGGATACTTTGTCGTGTTAAAGAACGACAAGAACGTGGCTACCCCGGTTTCCTGGTATTTCCACGGTACGGGGTCGCCGTAGATATTTACTAAGCGAACCACAACGAACAACGCAGTTACGGCTATGCCAACTTTTAACAGCAGTCGTTTGCGCTCGTCCGCATTCTGGCTATAGATCGAGCCAAGGGCATAGCCCACCATCATCACACCTACCCAGGGAATAAGAGCGTATGCAACGAATGCCTGAGAGGCTCCCCCAAATAGTGGAACTACACCGATCTGGTGAAGCAGTATCCACGCCGATTGTGCAAGATCGGGCGGTGGGGTTCCGGCAAACGCAATATTTGGCGGTACCTGAATACCGTCGAGCAGATTATGCAAAACGATCATCAGAAGGCCGGCCCAGCCCACGATCTTGACCGGCAAGTAGATCAATCCGGCCATCACGATCATTGAAACCCCGATCACCCAAATCACCTGAGCCATGCCAAAGAACGAGTAATCCAGATTGAAAACGATCAAGGTTCGAATAACGGTAAATTCAAGCAGGATAAGCCAAAGGCCGCGCGTCCAGAGAAACCTTGAAAGCTCACCGTTTGTCTTCCCTGCCAGCTTTTGCAGATAAATACTAGTTCCGGAAAGGAACACAAATATCGGAGCGCAAAAGTGTGTGATCCATCGCGTAAAAAAGACGGCGGAGGTGGTCGTCGCGGGATCGGTCGGGTCCGATGTGAGCGCACCCGCATGGACGAATTCGCGTACATGATCGAGCATCATGATCATCATCACGATCCCGCGCAGGAGGTCGATCGAATATATGCGTTCTTTGATCTCGTCAGCGTTCATTTGTTTCCTCGCTCATGAGCCTTGCCCTTACCTCGGCGATCCATTTGTCGGTATCTTCATCACTCGCTCGGGTGCCGGCAGCTTCGGCCTTTGCAAACCATTCGCGGGCAAGAGCACGATCTCCCTTATCGATGGCAAAAATGGTCAACCAGGCGGCACCTTCAGCCACGCCGAGCGGTTCGTTCATCTCGTCGTAGCGTCTAACGGCCTCTTCCCACAGTGCGGTCGATTCATCGCGCTTGCCGACGCGGTTTTTAATAACCGCGGGATATCGCACGGTATTCGCATAGTTATTGTCACCTTCGCTCGCATGGTGCCGGAAAAGCGCCAGCGACTCGTCATAACATTTTTCGGCGTCAGTGAGACGTTCGGCATATTCGTGGTTGATGCCGATGTGGCGGAGCACCCACGCGGTTTCGAGCGGCAGGCCAACCTCGCGATAAAGGTCAGCGGCCCTGCTGTAAGCTTCATTCGCCGCGCTCCGGAGAAATGGCGGCCGTCTCAATACATTTCCGAGAGCCTTTCAGCGCGTCAGCCAGAACTCGTTTCTCACCTGTCCCTTCTGCGTCAGCCACGTCGTGCTCGGCACGCGAGATCCTTTCCTGAAACTCCGCATTATCGCCTTAGCAGATTGGCTATGCGTTCTTTTGTCGCCGGATCGTGAACATTCTGCTTTTCCCACCATTCGTCATAGCCATCATCGACGACAGCGCCAGCCTTGACGAGGGCCTCGACTATCTCTCCGTGTTGCGGTGTGTATTCGTTCACGGCCGACCAGATCGCCTGTTCAAAGACGGTGCCGCCGTACATGTTCTTTACTTCCATCGGGATATTTCGCTCGATAAGAAGCTTGATCACATCCAGACGGCCGCTCGATGCCGCGTAATGAAACCCTGAGAGGCCCGTTTTCATTCCGGCATAAGGATCGACGTCCTTATCCAGCAAATACGCGACGGTTTTTGGGTAGCCGAGCATGCAGGCCGCCGAGAATACTTCGGCCAGGGTCTCCGGCTCTTTAGAAAAGTATCCGTTCTCATACCAGTCCTTCACCTGATCGTCGAACCGGCTTTGACCCCCGACCATCGATTCGAGAGCGGAAAAATCTCCGCGTTCCATCGCGGCGATCGCGTATTTGAACAAAATGGGATGCTGGTTTTCCGCAGGTGTCGCAACTGAATTCATCAACTCATCCCATCCGCCAAAACCGATCTCGTCTGCAATGAACGCACGAGCCATTGCGAGATCAAAGTTTTCCGCGTCAAAACTTTGACCCGTGATCTCGGTGACGCGGTTAGATCTATTTTTGATATGCTGCGTGAATTGCGGATCTCCCGAATGGTAACGATCGAGCACACCCTGGGCCAGCCCTTCAAAATCCTGCGGTGTCGGCATGGATGATCGAAGCGTCTCACTCCAAAGCCGCTCAAGTTTCGGCTTATCCACCCGATGTTACCTCCGTTGATCGGTCGGGACATTGAAAGCAAAGGTTGTAGTTATCGGGATCGCTGACGTAGAGCTGTCTCATTCCATACGGCGCGACTTTTGGCGGTTGGCATTCGACGCCCTTTGCGAGCAGGTATTCAAAAGCCGCGTCAGGATCGGCACAGCCAAAATAAAGACACGTGTCACCGTGCCAAAGCGTTCGTTCCGCAGGCGGCAGCGTCCGGAACGGCGCCGGGTTCGTATTGGTCGTTGAGCATCAGGTCCGCGTCATTCAGCCGAAGCCAAACCCAACTTGAATCGTCACCGTTTCCCGAATCCTGGACGACCTCAAACCCAAGCACATCGCGGTAAAACCCGAGAGATGCAGGCATGTCGAAAACCTGTAGAAGCGGAGCCATCCCGCTGATATTTATCGCCATCAGAATCTCCAGAAAATTAGCCACAGATTAACACACCTCGACACAGATTCTTACCAGAATGTCCGTGTTTATCAGTGTGTATCCGTGGACAGAATAATTCCGAAAACGCTCTATGCAGCGGTAAATCCGCCGTCTATCATATGAATGCTGCCGGTGCAGTAAGATGACTCATCACTTGCCAAAAACAACGCTAGATTTGCGACTTCTTCATTTGTTCCGTAACGCTGCATCGGAACCTTCGACAAGACGAATTCGTGAGCTGCGGCCACGTCCTCTGGATTGAACTGCTCCTCGAGTGAGCGCATCATTCTGTTATCGATCGGCCCCGGGCCAATTGCGTTAACACGTACATTGAATGGCGCCAATTCGAGCGCGGCTGTCTTTACGAGGCCATAGACGGCATGTTTACTTGATATGTACGGAGCCATCGTCGGCGAACCGATCCGGCCCGCGATCGACGACAATGCTATCATCGAACCGCCGCCGCGTGCCTTCATAGGCTCAACGCAGTATTTCATCGAAAGCCAAACGCCGATGACATTTATCCGAAGAACGCTCTCGAATTCGTTCATTGTAAGGTCTTCTATCAGTGCGAAATTGCCTTCGGTTCCGGCGTTCGCGATCAAAATATCAACGCCGCCAAACCTTTCGACTGTCGCAGCAACGGCCGCTGCTGTTGCTATTTCATCGGTAGCTTCGGCCGCGAACTCGGCGACCGCATCGAATTCGGCCAATCCGTCACGGGTGGTCTTCAGTTTTTCCACCGACCGTCCGACAAGCATCACACTGGCGCCTTCCTCTAAAAAACGCCTCGCTGTCGACTCACCGATGCCGCCCGTTGCACCCGTAATGATCGCAACTTTTCCTTCTAGCCTCTCATTGTTCATTCATTCTCCTTTTAAATTGATATGCCGTACCGTTGTGCCGCCCGTGCCTTTGCGCGCTGGGCTTCTGTCTCGCGATCTCTTGGCGCTGAGTTTGTCACCAAAGTGTTCAGCATTTCCTGGGCGGCCGCGGCAACCCGCTCGACCGCGATGTTGAACGGTTCTTCGTTTGCTTTCGACGGTTTACTAAATCCTGAGAGCTTTCTGACGAACTGCAATGCCGACGCGTTTACCTCATCCGTCGTCGCGGGCGGATCGAAATTGAAAAGGGTCTTGATATTTCTACACATAGCTTGAGTATTTATCTTTTATCTACTGATATTTGATATCTTCAGCGTCCAGGCATATTTGCCCGGAGCTTTTTTACGCACATCTTCCGGAATGTCGATCAAGACGCCATTTCCGTCACGCACCCATCTAAGCTGGGTATCAGTTCCGAGTAAGTGAATTTTCGCATCCCTGGCCGGAGTTAGATCCATAATGCGAATCCTGGCGGGCGGTACGGTTTCATTCTCGTCGGCTAAATAGATCGCAAAAACCGTACCGTCTTTAAGCGACGTGAAACAGATCTTCCCTTCCTTGTACGGTTCGATCGGACGGGTCTTGTAGATGGCTTCGCTGTTTATCTTCATCCACGCGCCAATGTCCCGCATCCGGTCGTAGGCCTCAGGTGCCAGTTCGCCATTCGGGCCCGGGCCGACATTGAGGAGGAAATTGCCGCCCTTGGCAACGATATCAATAAGCAGAGTGGATCAAATCGCGCGAGGATTTGTATGTATCATTCGGGACATACGACCACGAGGTCGCCATCGTCATACACGTTTCCCATGGGTATGGCAGTGGTTTGTCAGGCACCTTCTGCTCTGGCGTGCGGTAGTTTTCAAACGGCCCGTGAACTTCGCGATCGACTATCAGGATGCCCGGCTGATTTTTACGGCCATCGCGGCGAGGCGCGGCATATCGATGTCCTGCTGCCATGGAACACGTCCGCTGCCTGCAGTTGCATCGAAAGGCGGCTTCCGATATTTTACCCACCCGCCATCGAGCCAAAGGATGTCCACCGAACCATATTGCGTAGTCAATTCATTGATCTGGTTGTAAGTGAAATCTTTGAAACGCTGCCAACGCTCGGGATACTTTGCGGTGTCGTAATTGTTATTCCGGTCGGGCGTTGCCCATTCGGGTGCCCAGTAATCGTCGTGGTGCCAATCCGGTTTTGAGAAGTAGGCGCCGATGCCCATCCCTTCGCGTCGAAAAGAATTGAAGATCTCTTTCGCGATATTCGCACGCGGGTTTTTGTGAAACGGCACATCAGGAGCGGTGACCTTGTAATCGGAGTATTTCGTGTCGAACATGTTAAAGCCGTCATGGTGTTTCGTTGTGAAGACGACATATTTCATCCCGGCATCTTTTGCAGCCATTGCCCACCGGTTGGGGTCAAAACCCACGGGATCAAAAGTCTTTGGCAGCTCTTCGTATTTCTTAACGTAATCAACATAGCTGATCCCTTTTGGACGTCGGCACCACTCGACATCCTCCGAGCAGATCGACCACGATTCGACGATGCCCCACTGGCTATACGCTCCCCAGTGCATCATGAAGCCGAACTTCATGTCCTGCCAGGAGTCGAGCTTTTTCAGAACGAGTGGATCCGTTTCCGGTACATAGGGTTCGGCCTGCGCGAGGGTTGAGATCGAGTTTCCAACGATCAAAAACGCAAAGAGCAAATACGCGATACTTTTCATACTCGCTATTTCAGAACCAATACCCACTCGCGGACAATGAGCGCCATTTCGGAAAAGACATTTTCGTCTGATTTGCGAGTTCGTTTGAGGATCTTGAAGCTGTGATCAGCCGTGTCGAGCAAATGGAGTGTCGCACGTTTGCCTAATCCATCAACGACCGGTTCGAGCAGATCAAGTTCTGCAAGGGCATCACGTGTACCGCTGAGGAAAAGCATCGGAACCGTGACATTTGCGAGGTGCTCGGAACGCTTAATGGCGGGTTCGCCTGCCGGATGCAGAGGAAACGAGAAAAAAACAAGGCCTTTCACACCTTCGATAGGCGATTCGCTTTGCGCGGTCGAGGTCATTCGCCCACTAAAAGAATGCCCGCCCGCAAGTATTGGCAGTTCGGGCGCCGCCTCGTTCGCGGCTCTTACGGCAGACCGGATCGTTTCAGTACAAGTCGCCTGAGAATTCCTACCGCCGCCTTTCTCGGAATAAGGAAAGTTATAACGAAAGGTCGCAATGCCCTGCTCCGCAAGATTCTCAGCGATCGTCTGCAGCATGGAGTTCCGCATATTCGAACTCGCTCCATGCCCGAGCACCAGCAGATGCGTCGCATTTTCAGGCCGCATTAGAATGGCCGACACTTCGCCTTTCTCCGGCGTCGCGAGGAATTTCAGTTCAGTTAGATGGTCAGTCATAAGCCCATTCATTTCGGCTGAAGATACCGATTCGGAACATTGTTTAGCGGCGGCATGCTCCGGCCCGATGCCTCCACCATTGTTTGAATGTTGGAGTAGATATCATGCTCATTCCGGTGGACTTGCGGAAGCAGGCCGATCTGGGCGTACGAAATAGGCGTAACGTCAAAGAATGTTGTTTCCCATGGGTAGCCTTTGCCCCAATCCAGCCCATTGAGACGGACATCGCATTTTGCACCCGTTTCCAAAAGCAGGTGCATTATCGGGGCGGAACGATTTCCGTTTGAATTCACGGTGTGAAAAATGGGCGTGTGGCCATTGAGCCCGTATTCGTCAAAACCAGCGGTCGCGTTTGCATCTGCGCCCAACTCGATCAGGGTGCGGGCAGCATTTAGATTGCCGTATTCGGCGGCGACATGAACCAGCGTAACGTCGATCAGCGACGTGAATGCCGAGACCAGGGAGGTGCGGTGTTCGAGCATCGAAGGGTTTTCCGAAAATGTCTTCTTGATCGCGACGGGGTCATCCAGCAGCACTGGCGCAACCAGGGGATCGTCCATTTTCGCTCCGCGTTCAAACAGCAGGCGTAAACATTCCGGAAGCCGATCCGAACGGGTGTATTCCTCAAGCAGCCAATAGACCGGTAGCTTACCGTTTATCGGGGAACTTGCGTCCGCTCCAGCATCAAGTGCCGCACGAACACTTTCGACATCATGGCCATCGAATGCATCGAGAAGTTCTTTATTGGGATCGGACACAATGAATTAATAATGTTAAGCGCCGAGTTGGCGTTGGACGGCCGCGAAGTCAAAGTACACTTTTTCATTCACGAGACCGTCACCGTCAAAATCGAAGATGCAGACGAGCGGCAGTTCGAGTTTGTTGCCCTTTGGCGGAATGCCGGCCCACTCGGATTTGTGCGTTCCGGTCATCACTAGCTTCGACAATTACGGCGTCGTCCGCATGATGTATCTTTGTCGGGGCGAAATTGAAATCGGGAAAACCGCCGACCAGCCCGGCGACGAGCGCACGAACAGAGTCCTCGCCCTCAAACACAGCTCCCATCGGGAAAACCTCATACCTCGGCGTCTTAAAACTCGCGATCATGGCATCAAGGTCACCATTGTTTTCTGCGTCAATGTGCTGCTGAACTACCGCTTGACGTCGGCTCCGCAGATCGCTTGTTTGTACAGCTGACATAAATAACCTCCATGTTGTAATTGCTTCGGTCTTAGCAATCTAGCAGAGTTGCAACTTCTATCCAAGCGGGGTGTCGCGTCTTGTCACTGTGTCGGTGATACTTCGGCGAATGTCCTAAGGAGTTAAATTCAGAGCTTTATTCAGACCTTCGTTTGAAAGTCTGCGATTTGGATATCGTTTTAGGACGCGTCGAAACGCGTCTGCGGCCTCTGGCTTCCGGCCGGCTTCGAGGAGCATTTCGCCTGTGGCCTCCCAGGCAGGTTTCACTATCGCTGGCGGCCCATATTCGAAAACAAGCTTGTCCTCTGCTTCGGCAGCGGTCACGGCTTTGCGGATACCATTATCACGATCACCTGATGCAAATTCGATAGCGGAATCAAGTATCCGTTCCATAACCGCAACCGTGTCGATGTCGCTTTGAGTAACGGTAGTGTAGCGGTTCGTCGCACCACTGTCAGACGATCTCGCCCCCTTCATCGTCGCACTTCGTGAACGGATAGAATCCAGCATTCGGCGAGCGGCGGGAATATCCTTTCGTCGGACATACTCAAGGCCGGTCGCCATATCGTGCCCGGCAAAGACGCCTTGTGTCGCGATGCCCGATCGCGTCAACCGGCTCGATCAAGGACTCGGATCCCACGCCGCGCATTTCGGTCAAGAAGGTAGCCCGACACATCGCGAGGTGTGTTCTCGCGTAGGCCGACGGCGACCTTTTGATATCATCTTCAACGATCGAGACAAGCTTTGCTGCGTCTTCGTTTCGACCAATTTGTAAATACGCATGCTCAAGCCAATGAAGCGGATGATACCCACCGGCACCTTCATCACGCGCCGTTTTCATCGACGCGGTGTTTGCCACGATCGAATCCTCCCACATGCCCAACGCAAAAAAGATATGTGACGGCATATGCTGTGCGTGTGACGCACTCTTCGCGACGGAGCCATAGAGTCTTGCGGCCCTAAGGCCTAAAGGCGCGTGGACCGGATCATCATATGCATGGATCAAATAATGAAGTGCTCCCGGATGTTTCGGGTTCTTTTCATAGATGGATTCGGCGACGCTCGCACCGCGCATGTAATTTTCCGTGTTCCTTGTCGTTCGCGTAAGCGCCAAAAGCGATAGCGAGTAAAAAGCCTTCGCCTCCTGATCGTCGGGAAAACGCGTCGTTAGCTCGGCCATCGATTCCGAATAGGCCGCCGCCCGAGCTGCGCCATCACCTTCGCCGTACAAACGCTCAACCGCATCCATATACATTTTTTCGCGAGGAGTAGCAGCTTTCGCGCGGCGCTCGGCGGGCGTCGCCCCGAGTTTTGCAAGCGCCGCCAGGGCACCGGCTCTGTCATTCTCAGGCCAAATAGGATGATCGTATGTCATCGCCTCGCCCCAGTAGGCCATGGCAAAATCGGGCGCCGTCCGTGACGCTTCAGCAAATGAACTACGCGCACGCGCATATTCAAAGCTGTGAAGCAGCAGAACGCCACGGATGAAATGTTTCTGGGCCTCCGCCGGTCCAGACGTAGGAAAACTTATCTCCCCGAGATCTACGGCGGTATTCGATTGTTTCGTGGACTGTTCGTGATGCTGTCCGCTGACGGCAGCGGCCAGAAGCAGGATCAATAGGAATCTTAATAGACGAGTGCCGATCATTCTTTCACCTCTTTCGAGTCTTGCGGTTTCTAAACATCGTAGTATATCCGCGAACTACGGGAACGACGATACTTCGGCTGTTTCCACTTCGAAGAATCGGGATAAGTACTTCAAATCTACCCTGTGAAATTCTTCTTCAACCCTCGCCAAACCTCGGAATATTGGTGCTGCAATTGCGACGTTTCCATTGCGAAACGCGTCGGGCGAATGATATACCTTGATTCGAACATAAACGCCATCGTGTCTTCAAGCTTTTGCGGCGCGAGTTCGGCATTCGATGCCTTTTCAAAGGCATCGAGGTCAGGGCCGTGGGCGGACATTTGGTTGTGGAGCGAGCCGCCGCCGGGGACGAAGCCTTCTTCCTTAGCGTCGTACTGACCGTAGATAAGGCCCATGTATTCGCTCATCGTGTTGCGGTGATACCACGGCGGGCGGAAGGTGTTTTCGGCAACGAGCCAGCGGTCGGGGAAGATGACGAAATCGCAGTTCGCAACGCCCGCTTCGCTCGATGGTGATGTCAGCACAGTAAAAATTGACGGATCGGGATGGTCAAATGAGATCGAGCCGATCGTATTGAAGCGACGCAGATCGTATTTATACGGGGCGTAGTTGCCGTGCCACGCGACGACATCGAGCGGGGAATGATCTATCTTGCACGACCAGAGATTGCCGCCAAACTTTGTCACCAACTCAAACTCGCCCTCAACATCCTCGTACCAAGCAACCGGCGTTTCGAAATCACGCGGATTCGCGAGTCCGTTCGCCCCGATCGGTCCAAGTTCGGGAAGACGGAATTGCGTGCCGTAGTTTTCGCAAACATAACCGCGAGCTTCTAGGCTCCCCTCTTTACGAAGGAGGGGTGGCGGCGTTTCGCCGACGGGGTGGTTATCTATTGAGAGGTCGACTCTAAACTTCAACCCCCTGGGCAAACAACAAACCTCGCCCGGACTTACTTCGATGACTCCAAGCTCTGTGTAGATCACCAATCCACCCATCTCTGGCACGATAAGCATCTCACCGTCGGCATTGTAAAAATACCGTTCGCCCATTCCTTTGTTGCAGGCGTAGATGTGCACAGCGATCCCCGTCTGCGAAAACAGATCCCCATTACCGGCTATTGTCGTGATGCCGTCAATAAAATCAGTTGGTTCGGTTGGAATGTGCAGTGGGTCCCAGCGTAGCTGGTTCGGGGTGGTGACAACCTCGTCAAAAGGCGACGATCTGAAAAGCTTACTGTCGATCTGCTGAAAAGGCCTATGCGTCACTGAGGGACGCACCCGATATGTCCACGTCCGCTTATTCGAGGCACGCAGTACCGTAAATGCTGTGCCCGAAAACTGCTCGGCATATAGTCCAAGCGGTGCCCTCTGCGGCGAATTCTGCCCGACCGGCAAAGCACCGTCGACTGCCTCAGTCGCAAACTCGTTTCCAAAACCGGTTCGGTATGTCAGTTTCATTAAGAGGATTTTGCCACGAATTACACGAATGTCACGAATAAAGGAGCCAAATTCGTTTTATTCGTGCCATTCGTGGATAATTTTCTTAGAGATTTCCCCGCCGTCGTTGTTCTTCTTCAATTGAAACAAACAGAGCCTTAAAGTTCCCTTTACCGAATCCTTTACAGCCTTTGCGCTGAAGGATCTCGTAGAAGACGGTTGGACGGTCCTCGACCGGTTTTGTGAAGATCTGGAGTAGGTAGCCTTCTTCGTCGCGGTCGACGAGGATGCCAAGTTTTTTTAGGCTTTCGATGTCTTCGTCGATGTCACCGACGCGTGCCGGGAGTTCGTCGTAGTAAGTGTCCGGAACGGTCAGGAATTCAATGCCGTTCTCCTTGAGTTTGGCAACGGTCGATCGGATGTCTTTGCAGAGCAACGCGACGTGCTGAGCACCGGCTCCGCGATAGAATTCGATATATTCCTGGATCTGGCTCTTGCCTTTCTTACTCTCGGCGGGTTCGTTGATCGGGAATTTTATATTGTGACCGCCGTCGGACATGACGATCGACATAAGGGCGGAATACTCGGTCGAAATGTCTTTGTCGTCAAACGTTATATAACGGAAAAAGCCCATTACATCGCGGTAAAAATCGCACCAATACGACATTTTGCCCAGCTCCACATTGCCGACGATGTGATCGACGAGCATTATGCCCGTCGGTTCACCCGCGACGTCCTGCGCGACGAATCCGGGCAGGAAAACGCCGTTGTAGTTATGGCCGTTGTTGGCGTTGTACGAGATAAGCGAATGTATCGTATCGCCGTACGTCGCGATCGATGCGTGGCGGACCGAGCCGTGCTCGTCGCTGTGATCGTGCGGCTCTTCTACCGGTGTCGCTCCACGCTTTACCGCCTCGTTAAACGCGTGATCGGCATCCTCGACCTGAAACGCGATATCATGGACGCCGTCACCATGCTGCTTTATGTGCTCGGAGCCAGGATGCTCCGGTGACAACGGCGTCGTCAATATGAAATTTATATTCGACTGCCGCAGTAGATAACTGGTCACCTCACGGTTACCCGTCTCAAGCCCCATATATCCGGCCCGCGAAAACCCGAACGCCTTGCGGTAAAAGAACTCCGCCTGCTTCGCGTTACCAACGTAAAACTCAACGTGATGTATCTTCTTTAATCCTAATGGATTTTGTGAACTCATGATTACTTACCTGTATTCTTCAGTCTCAGAGCGGCCTTTGTAAGAACAACAAAGGTGTCCGTATCATCGGTTTGCTCGGCCAACTCGACCAATTTCGGCATCAAAAACCTTAGGTACTGAACATGCTTTACGAGCCGGCGAAGTCTAATATCTCTGGCTGTCCTCGCCTCGGCCAATATCTCTTCCAAATCCGTATCTGTTATTTCCCATCCGCTAAAGTCTTCGAAGAATTCCTCATCGGATTCGGAAAATTGATTTAGGCCATTCATGCGTCAAGTTATGTTAACTCCTGATCGCCAATTCCGGCACATTCGCATTTTCGTAGTTCTCTATTAGAGCCGATAGAACGTCCATCAAAGAGGCAAGTGGATGCGACTCGTCCTCACCAACCTGGTCAATGAGGTCGTCGAGCATTGCCACTAAACGCTCGTACTCAGCTTCTGTGTGCGGCACGAAAACAGTATCTGAAATGTTTTTCCAGGATTGAACATCAACAGTCTGCATAATTATTCTCTCCATTTTCCGTCGTCGTATTCCTTGTGAGTTAGAACGGCGCGGACATAAACCTTTTTTCGATTATAGTGTATCGCCGTTATCAGGCGGACTTTGTTTCCGCCAATGTTAAAAACGGTAAGCTCTCCAACCTTGTCGGCAGTCGGAAATACTTCACGAACCGCTGCTATTGAAGCAAAATCGGTTTGCTTCATTCGACGATACCAATTTGCTAGAGCGTTGTTCGCGTCCGGAAATCTCGCGGCAAACTCATTCAACCGCTTTCGCGTGATTATGTGCATGCCTCAAAAACTCTCGATATACTTACGCGTGATCTCTTTCAAATAGTTATACGACGGAATGACGTAGAGCACGGGCTGCAGGTCCGAGTACGTAAAATCGTGATTAATCACCTCTTCGAAATCGAACGGCCGGCGCTCGACATCGTCGCCGAATGCGTGTTCGAGTTCGCCGACACTCGACAGCAGGCCCGCACCGTAGGCCTTTATCCCGCCGTCTTCTTCCTTCAGGCCAAATTCGACGGTGAACCAATAAAGCCGGCCGAGCTCTTCAAGCTGGCGGTCGTTGGCGATGCGTGCGCCGTGGCCGATGAACTGCGAGTAATCTGCAAAATTCTTGTTTGTAAATGTCGGAATATGCCCGATGGCTTCGTGGACGATGTCAGGTTCGGGCGTATATTCTGGCTTCGAATGATGGCGGATGTATTGCGTCGAGAGCATCGTGCGGAACGACAGCCAGCTCAAAAATGCACGCGTTTCGACCAGTCCCTCGATCGGCGCAAGGCGAAAACCGGTTAGCTCTTTTAGACGGCGGTTCATATCCGTCAGTTGCGGAATGCGATCGTTCGAAAAGCCAAGATCGCGTTTTGCGTCGAGGTAAAACTGGCTCGCCCGCTGTTGGTGAAGCTCTTCAAGCTGCCCGGCGACTGTCCGCCAAACACCTTGCTCTTCTTCCGTATAATCGACATCGGTAATTTCGCCCGTATCGCGGAATTTCTTCGCCAGGCTGGCAATATAATTCCGCCGCTCACGATAATCCGGGTCGTTCGCTCCAGGGTGGTCGAGATGAAGCTGGTTGATATTCTCAAACTTCATGTCCCGAAATGGCGGGAGGTCTTCGTCGGCAATTCGGAAATTGCTCAGCGTTACGGCAGGTGTGTCGATCGTTGCGATTTCGGTTAACATGGCAACTCCTTTCATTATTATGATGCCCTCAGGTCGATTCTTGATATCTTCTTATCTCTATCCATTCTAATGGAACCGATAAGATATATGAATGAGTAGAGTTATTTAATGTGGCCAAAAACCTTTAGAAGTTAAGTTAATTTACCCAAGATGCCTTATATTATATGTTGAAGGGAAGCGTTCCGGATGTTCCACGCGCCCTGGAACGGAACAAAACAGACTTATGATAGACGAAATCGACCGGAAAATATTAAAGGAATTGCAGAAAGATGCCCGCACGAGCTACGCCGAACTCGGCCGCCGCGTCGGATTGACCACGCCCGCTGTCATCGAGCGTGTTCGCAAACTGGAAGATGCCCAAATCATAACGGGTTATCGTGCAGACATCGACACGTCAAAGGTCGGGCTGCCGATAATGGCGTTTGTGCGGATGAGCATCACGGGCGTTGATTACAGCCACATTATCGAGGTTGCTCAGGGGTCGAGCGAAGTGCTCGAATGCCATCGAGGAACCGGCGGCGATTCGTTCATTATGAAGATCGCGGTCCGTTCGGTGGAGCACCTACAGGAAATGATCGACCGCCTAACGCCATACGGCATCACGACCACAACGATAGTGCTGTCATCGCCGGTAAAACGCCGTGTAATTGAGGTTTAGTTTTGCTCGATCGCAGCCAGGATATGATCCGTCAATAATTTATCCGTTAGTTCGTGAGATCCGCGAATATTGAAATTGGTAGTCGTAGTCACGACGACCATTTCCTGATCGGGAAAGATCGCGACCTTGTTTCCGCCGGCTCCCTGCATGAGGATCGCTCGAAAATCTTTGCCGACCGATTTAAAGGTTTTGAGCCACAAGAGATAGCCGTAATTATTTACCTCGTCAACCTGAGCATGCGGCTCAGTCGATATCTTTATCCATTTTTCCGATAGTATTTGCTTACCGTGCCACACCCCTTTGTTTGCGATCAATTGGCCAAGTTTTAGATAGTCGCGGCTTCGCAAAGCGAGCCCGCCGCCGGTCATCGCGATGCCTGATGGTGTTATCTGCCATTCGGCTTTCTCAATGCCTAGCGGGCCAAACAGATATTTATCAGCAAATGCTGGAACTTTCATCCGGGTAACGCGTTCGAGCACCCCGCCGAGAGTTGCCACACCAGCCGTGCAATAACTAAAACTGCGGCCAAATGGCGAATCTTTCGGCTTTGACGACCAAGCGGGAAACCCGCGAACTGGCAGATCGAGCGTAAATTTAACGTAGTCCTCGATCAAATACATCCGCTCTTCATTTCCGCGTGAAAACTGATTTTGGTCATCACATTCGAGCAGCGAGCTCATTGTCAGCAGATCCTCGATCGTGATCTGATCTTTGCGTAAATCCGGATTCTCAAACCTAACCCCACGAAAAATAGGTAAGACTCGGGCATCGACACCGGCGAGCATTTTGTATTCTATCGCGGCACCGATCAGCATACCGGTGATACTTTTTGTCGCCGACCTCGTGTTTCTGAGAACGGATGCGTCGGATTTGTCGTAGTACGATTCGAAGGCAAGTTTTCCTTTGCGCGCGATAAGAAGACTCGTGACCTGTTTGAATTCGTCGGCTCGAATTGCTCGGTCGGCGTTTCGCAGCCTTGCCGAAGACAGACCGACGGTATCAGGATTGGACGTTTCCCAGCCGCCAGAGATTTGGGCTGATGAAATTGATGCCACAATGAGCAAGGCAGTCCCCGTTAAAAGTGCTTTCATATTTTTTATTGGTTCGAAGGCAGGATAGCACCTTTCTCAGTTAGAAAATCGGCGAATTAGCCTTATTTTATGCAGAAAAAGAGCTTAACGAGAAGTAGTTTTGTTGAAAAACCCCACCAAACAATAAGGGACAATTTCGACGCCCGAATTCTCGACATTATCCAGACAAATAATCGAATTTCGACAGAAAAAATCGCCGACAAGGTTGGGCTTTCGTCGTCGGCCGTTCAACGCCGCATAATACAAATGCGAAAAGACGGTGTGATACACGCCGAAGTTGCAGTCGTCGCACCAGAGGCAGCGGGGAGAATGATAATGTCGATCGTCGGTGTGACGATCGACCAGGAACGCCCGCTGGCCAACGCCTTAAAAGAATTTCGCGAGCTGATGCTAGCTTCGCCTGAGGTTATGCAGGTTTATGACGTGACCGGAGAATCTGATTTCATAGTCATCGTGAGCTCGAAGGATATGCCCGACTACGAAGAAGTCTCTCGCCGCCTGTTTATGGAGAATCCGAACGTCCGAAGGTACAAATCAAGCCTCGTCATCCGCCGGATAAAATACGGAATGACAATACCGATCGAGGTCGATTGACTATTAACTCTTCCACCCCAGACGGCTCCGCAGCCTCAAAATGCAGCGATCCTTGCCCAGGACCTCAAAAACCGAAAGCATCGACGGGCCGACGGCGACCCCGGTGAGCAAAGTGCGGGCGCCGTTCATTATTACGCCTAGTTTTGTGGCTTTTTCCTCGGCGAAGGCTTTCACGACCTCTTCGATCTCTGGTTCGGCAAACGAATCCATCGCTTCGAATCTTTCGGCCAAATCAGGCAGCCACGATTTTAGGTCGGGAAATTTTGACAGATTCTTCTCGACCGCGGTCGGATCAAAATCGTAATCTTCGCTGAAATAGGCGCGCCCCTGTGCGGAGAAATCCTTTAACGTAAAAAACCGCTGCCGGATAAGGTCAATGGTGCCTTCAAACCACGCTTTATCTTCATCATCATACTCATCACGCCACAGCTTCGCCGCTTTCAACTCGGCTTTGACAAACGGAAGCAGATCGGCGAGCGGCATTGTGCGAATGTACTCGGCGTTCATCCAGATGGCCTTATCATCGGTCCATTTTCGCGGGTCGCTTTCATGAAAATTGAAAACTGCGTTCGAGCGGTGTATACCGTCCAGGGAAAATTTCTCGACGAGTTCCGTCAGCGAATAGATCTCTTGTTCCTCGCCGGCGGACCAACCGAGCAACGCGAGAAAGTTTCGAAATGCGGCGGCGAGGAAACCGGCATCGCGATAGGTCGTCATGGAAACGACCTCGCCGTGTTTGCGCTTCGACAATTTGCCTTTATTCGGAGCCATTATCAGCGGCAGGTGCGCGAATATTGGCGGCGTTATACCCATCGCTTCGTATATCAAGATCTGTTTGTGTGTGTTGGTAAGATGATCCTGGCCGCGGATAACGTGCGTTATCTTCATCTCAATGTCATCGCAAACGACCGCCAGATTGTAGAGAGGGTGGCCGTCCGAGCGGAGTAACACCAGATCTTCCGTGTCCGCGTAGTTGCGTTCCTGAATTCCATATACCGCGTCGTCAAAGGCAGTACGGCCCTGAGTTGCAACTTTCAGGCGTATAGCAAAAGGTTCGCCGTTGGCGGCACGCGTGCCGCTTTCGACTTCCGAAATGTTGCGAAACGGGTTGTCGCGGATGTTCTTAACGCCCTGTGCGGCACGTGCACGCTCGGCAATGCCTTCTTTGACATTTTGGTCGGACGGCTCGGCTTTTGGCGTGAAGTCCCGATAAGCCTTGCCCTCTTCAAGCAATTTCAGAGCGGTTGCACGATGCTTGTCGGCATTATCCGATTGAAAGACGATCTCTTCATCATGCTCAAGCTCCAACCATTTTAGGCCCTCCAGGATCGAGCGGGTCGACTCCTCGGTTGAGCGGGCCAGGTCGGTGTCTTCGATACGCAAAAGGAATTTTCCGCCGACGTGGCGGGCATATAAATAGTTAAACAAAGCGGTCCTTGCGGAGCCAATGTGAAGATAGCCGGTCGGGCTGGGAGCAAATCTAACGCGAGTAGTCATAAGGAGAGATTTTCACGCAAAGGCGGGAAGAACGCAAAGCGAATCGAAATTTTGGCGGACCGGAAAGATCTTCAGGACTTTTGCAACAATCGTCGCAGATCGTTCATCTGCTCCGAAAGATCCTCGATCTTTCTCAAAACATCCTTTCTGAACTTCTCGTTTTTCGTATCCCCTTTGCCTTGGACAAAGAAGACCCCATTCGGATCCAGGACACAGTTGTCCACATCGTCAATGCTCTCGTAGCCCTCCTTGTGGGCAATGACCTCAAGGTCGTCTTTCGTAAGCATCTCTTGTTTTATCGCCTTCTTGTCTATCTTGCCATTCTCGATCAACGGCCTGGGCTTTCCTTCGATGAGGGCTTCAAATGCCGGATGTTCGTATTTGGTTTTTGCGACCAGCCGGTTAATGAACAGCAGAGACACGACTCCGATGACACCTCCGGTCAAGGAAGTGTCGTCGCCGATTATCGCGTTCTGTACGGTGTTTGAAACCAGCAGGAGGACAATGAAGTCGACCGGATTAAGTTGGGCGATCTCCCGTTTTCCTACTATCCGAAAGAGAAGGACCAAAAGTCCGTAGATAATGATCGGGCGGATTATCTTCTCGATATAGCTGACCTTTTCGTGGTCGAGCACGAACATATTCGACCAACCCCAATCAATCAAAGTAAGCAGCCCTGGCTCTATTGACATTTTCTCGGCTCTCCTGATTTCTAAAAGATCTGTAGAACCTAGATTAGTTTCCACAGCAGGAATAGGAAAGCCGGAATATACTATGCGGTTAAGGTTGGACCGGTTATTTGCGAAAAGGCTCCCTACTTAATTCTTAAATTTGTTGTGCCGGCAAAAGCTCGCGTTTTCGCAGTAGGCCGGCACTGATGAGTGTAACGACGATCCCTACGGGCAGTATCTCCATCATGCATATCAGAAAGAAAACAATCGGATTCTTAAACAGCCACTGCATCATCTCAACCTCCGCCTTTGCCTTGTCGATCTGTTCTGCGGGTGCTCCTTGTTCCTGTAATTTGCCTACTTTGAGATCGGTGAATTGCTTCATAAACCGCTCGTCGAAGCCGGGATTCGCGAGGCCGTAGGACAGGGCTCCTCCCCAATACAAAATGCCTGCAATAAGAGAGATCAGCACGCCGACCTGGACGCCCTTCCAAAATTTAAGCTTTCCATCCGCGCAATTGTCGCGATACGACTTTATTCCAAAAAACACCATCGACAACGCGATGAGCATGCTCGCGTAGCCGACGATCTCAAGTCTTTCGAAACCGATCGCGCCTCGATCGACGAGGATCGCCGTTACCCAAACCAAACTTGCAATAATAAGACCCGCAATGAGGCCAAACGTCAAAACTACTTTTTTCATAATGTTTCCTCCCCAAGTTTTGAGCAAATATTACGGCTTGCTCCACTCGGGCACATCAGCCAAAAGTATGAATTTACCGAAGTTGGCCGAAATCAGACAAAAGTACTACGGAATTATGCGTAGTTCCTTTGCACGGCTAATTGCCTGTGTCCGCCGGCTCGCATCCAGCTTGGCAAGGATGCTTGAAACGTGAGTTTTTACCGTACTGGTCGATACGAACAGGCTGTCCGCGATCTCCTGATTAGAGAGGCCTCGGGTAATCAACTCGAGAACTTCGTATTCGCGTTTGCTGATCCCAAGACGGTCGAGATTTCCCTGATCGAGTTCGAACGGCGGCGAAGTATCGATCAGTTTTGGACGAGTCAGCCGAAGCCCAACCCAAATGCCCAGAGCGGTAAAAAGAAACGCGACCAGGCCGATGTAGAATTCGAGCGGAATATCGCGCACAAAGAACTTATACTCAATCAGCTTAAGCAAGCCGATCAGAGTGGCCATCGCGATGCCGTAGATCATGATTGTCCGTCGCATGGTTACCAAATGCACGAAAAGCCGTCAAACCTATTATTTGACAGCCTTCAATAAAAAATGGCGGAGACGACAGGATTCGAACCTGTGGTAGTCTTTTGGACTACAACGATTTAGCAAACCGCCGCTTTCAGCCGCTCAGCCACGTCTCCAATACGCGCTCGCAATGTGAATTTACACCCACGAAGAGCAGGATTTAATTCTAGCCTAAGGGCAAACTTTGTCAAGTAGCGAGCATCTCACAGCCTAAGGTCAGCTGTCATCATTGCTTGACACGCTTGCGTTTTATCTGGAAAATATTAGAGTTGCTTGGAATAGCTATTGTTTCTTTGGTTATTGCCGACTTTCAGGCAACCTCGTGAGATTTCGGCTGTTGTCAAAAAGCGGCTTCTAACGAATGATTCTTTTCACACAAATGAAAGGTTCGCTGATTACACTTCTTGTGTTGAGTATGGCGCTTTCGAGTGCATTTGCGGCACCGGTGTCAGACTCATTGTCGGTTGAGGCAAGATACAACGGCAAACTTGGTGTGATAACGGGTATGGTGCGGGACCATGCCGGAAGCCCTATTGCGGACGCGACCGTAGCAATTTTTCGTGCCGGCACTTCAAAGCTCTTGAAGCAGGTCCGGTCGGCATCGGACGGCAGTTTTCTTGCAAAAATCTTGCCTGGCACATATACGGTCCTCGCTGTGGCGGAAGGATTCAATCCTGTTAGCTTGGTCGCCATTGAAGTTAACCAGGCATCATACTTGAACTACGGGTTTAAGCTCGAACGCGCCGGCGGCGGGAATACGCTGCCTGAAAAACGGCTTGATCGCAACAATCCGAAATGGAATATTCGTGCCGCACAAACAAGTAGATCGGTATATCAAAATGCCGAAGGAGCAAGTCCTGTCGTAGACGACACTAGCGTGAGTGTGGCGGTTGAAGCCGTCGAGAATGAATCCGAAGGCTCGAAAAGGCAAGGGCAAACCGTTGTAGAGAGCTATTTCGCGGCGACGGACTCGGGTGCAAACACCGGCATCAACCTAGCGACTCTCATTCCACTTACCGAAAATGCCGAGATCGTCCTTGCGGGGCAGACGGGTTTTGGAAGAGGTGTCCCACAAAGGTTTGAAACTCAGCTTAGATACCGGCCTTCGGATCTTCATCAGATTCGGCTGAATACATCGTACGCGAGTCTGGGGTCATTTGGATTGGAGAATGATGAAAGATCCCTTTCTCAGATCTCAATTCAGGCGACAGACGAATGGAAGGTACGCGAAGGCGTCATTCTTGTTTTTGGCGTCGATTATTCAAAGTTTATCGGCGCGGGCGGCGACTATTCTCTGAGTCCGCGTCTAGGACTTCAGTTTGACCTCGACTCGAAGACTCGTTTCAGAAGTGCCTACACAACGCAAACGGAAGGACGAACCTGGTCACGCGCTATAGAACTTGAAGATGCTCAGGTGCTATTTCGTGAACCGGCCGTGATTCACGATTTTGTAATTGAAGCCGGAAAGCCTCTGATGAACAAGAGCCGCCGATTCGAGTTCGGAGTCGAGCGCGTTCTGGATAATCGGTCGAGCGTTGAAGCGAATGTGTTCTTCGATACAACTTTTAACCGTGGGATCGGTCTCACAGGCCTTCCATTCGATTCGCTGGATCCGGCTGGTTTCAGCGAATTTACGGTAAATCAGCAGGGTGGTGCGCAGGGAGTTAGGGTTGTTTATTCAAGGCGTTTGAACGGTCGGTATAGTGCCGCAGCCGGTTACAGTTTTGGCCTGGGCCAGAAACTTTCGGACGAAGGTATATCAAATCCCTCCAACCTATTTCAACAGGATCTGTTTCAGTCCTTTTTCGGGGAGTTCGAAGCTGATCTGAGAACCGGCACAAACGTCAAAACCATTTTCCGGTTATCACCGCAGGCTACGGTTTTTGCAATTGACCCTTTTCAGGGACGACTGGCGATCTATGACCCGAGTTTGAGCGTTCTGGTTACTCAGAATCTTCCGACTCTTGGTCTGCCTTTTCGCGCAGAAGCCGTGGTCGATGCGCGAAACCTGTTCGGATTCCAAACCGGCATTTTTGGTGAGGAAGGGAGTCTGCGGCTGAACTCCCAACGTCGCGCGTTGCGTGGCGGTATACTTTTGAGGTTTTGAGTTTTGGTTTTAGCCGCGTGAATGGCTTCGAATTTGCATGAGAAACCCATTCCCCCTTTTGTTCCCGCCTGAATTGTTCTCCAAATTCTCGGATAATAGAGCAAAAAACTGAATTCCACACGTTTGGCCCGGCTAGTGTTTTTTTGAGTCTTTCAACGGCCTCACTTATAAATCGAGCCAATAAATACCGCGTGATGGCACATTTCGACTGGAACAAATCTTGCATCTAAAAATGTTGGGGAAGTTTGCCTGAATTTGATGAAAGCAAAAGTGCTCACAAGCTGGAGTTTGATTTGGCTCGTGGTGACGGTTTTATTTGTTGCCGGCGGTGCGCTAAATCTGTTTCAGCGGGCAACCGGAGAGTTAGCACCCACGGACGGCGTCTTGTGGGTGCAAAAGGGTGACGGCATTTATGCCGAGAAGGTTCTGCCGGGATTTGCCGCATCGCGCCAGGGTATTTCGGCGGGCGATAAACTTATCACTGTCAGCATAGACGGCGAAACATTCGAAGAGGTAAGATCGGTTGCTGACATTCCCATGTACCTCGATGCGGCAGGAGTTGGCGGTAATCTGACATATTTTTATCAGAAACCGTCGTATTCATTCGCAAATAATTTCTATTACGCTGATCTGAAGAACATTGACACGCTTCCCCGCTGGACCGCGTCAATAATTTTCCTGACGATAGTCGGCATCATTTGGCTTGGAGTTGGAATGTTCGTCCTGTTCAAGCAGGGCAGCCGCTCCCCATTCGTCCTGCATTTTGCGACGATATGCCTTGCGGCATTTGTATTTCATTCATATCGGTCACTGAACGTGGGGCAGGATTTCGATCTTGCCGTTAATCTTCTCGACGACATAGCCTTCGCGTTTTTTGCCCCGCTTTTTCTTCATTTTTGCCTGCGCTACCCGGTGAGAAGCGAAGTTTTTGATGAATCGAAATGGAAGACCATTGCTCTCTACATACCCGCTTCGGTCGTCACGCTGGCGGTGCTTTTCTTTTCACTCGCTCAGTTAATACCGGTCGAGTCGTTCGCTGCCGGACTTCGTGATTTTACTGCGAATAACAGGGTATTCCCGATATTGAACCAAGCCTTGCTCGTCCATTTTGTTGCCGGGATCACGTCGGGCGCAAGCGTTCTGATCTGGCGATTTCTTCGGGTCAAGCAAACGCTCGTACGACAAAGGCTGAAATGGGCAATGTGGGGAACGATCGCGTCAGTTATTCCGATCCTCGCGTTTCAGATCGCCAAACGATTTGTTTATTTGCCTGACGATACTTTGACGACTGCGTTGACCACCTTGCCGCTTGCGTTGATTCCGCTCAGCTTTGGCCATTCTGTCGTGCGATATCGACTTATGGACGTCGACGTTGTTGTCAGACGCGCGTTGGTTTACGCAATGACGACTGTCGCCATCGCCATGATGATCGGAGCGGTCGCATTGGGCCTTGTATTTCTTGCGGTTGGCGACAATCTTTCGAGAACTGAAATAACCCTCAGGGCTTTGATCGCCGTGATCGCGATGGCGGCCATCGTAATGTTGAGCGAGCCATTGAAGAACTTCTTGCAGGAGCGAGCCGATCGGTTCTTCTACGGAAAGCGTTATGACCTTCGCAATGGATTGCTGGATTTTGGGCGAACTCTCTCGGCATCGACCGCGATGGAGCCCTTGCTCGACGCTTTGACTGAAAGGCTAATTCAGGTGCTTGACGTCCAAAAAGTAGCTGTCTTTGTCGAGGATGATACGTCCATTGGTCACTATAAGATCGTAAAGTCAGCCGGTCTGAGTGAAGCGTTTCATATTCCGCCGGATTTCCGGCAGATGATAAGGCAAAAATCTGCCGAAAAAGGCATCGTCCGGGCGGATGAATTGGAGATCCAGGAAGTTGACATCAGTGAAACGAACGGTAATGGCAACGGAAAGACCCCGGTTCGCCAGGAACTTCATTATTTTGTGCCATGTGTTGTCAGGTCGAAGATGGTCGCCGTCATCGGGCTGGGTCGCGGAAGTGATGGTTCGCTGCTCTCATCGGAAGACCTCGAGATACTTCGAACGGTTTCGGGCTACATCGCGGTGGCCATTGAGAACAGCAGACTTTATCAGGAACAGCGGGAACACACCGAAGAGCTCGCACTTTTGAAGGAATTCAACGAATCGATCGTTGAATCCGTCAATGTCGGCCTGCTTGCTGTTGACGAGAATGGACGAATTACTCGCTGCAATACGACGTTTGAAGAAATGATCGGACTTCGGCGGGAAGAGGCGATAGGAAAGCTGGTTGAAGATATATTTGACGAAAGCTTTGCGCTAAATATTGCCAATATATTGGGTAAGTCGCGGTGGCACCTCACGGAGATCCGAAATGCTTATAAGCTACACACAACGGATTTCAAGGGCCGGTCCCTGATCCTTAATGTTGCAGTAGCTCCGTTGAGATCCATCTCGAATTCTCAAACAGGTGCAATAGTGGTGCTTGAGAATGTTTCGTCACGTGTCAAACTTGAAGAAACCCTACAGCAGAGCGAGAAATTGTCCAGCATCGGCTTGCTAGCAGCAGGGGTTGCTCACGAAGTCAACACGCCGCTTACTGGCGTCTCAAGTTACACACAAATGCTGCTTGGCATGATCCCCGAAACCGATCCGAAACACGCTTTACTTCAGAAAATGCAGCGTCAAACCGACCGTGCTACAAATATTGTCGGCAATCTTTTGAATTTTTCGCGTACAGGAAATGCGATCGAATCAAGCGAGATGGACATTAACAAACTTCTCGATGACACGCTTCAATTGCTGGAACCTCAGTTACGAAAATCGAACGTCGATATCATCAAAGACTATACGAAAACATCGCCGATGATCTTTGGAAACGGCGGAAAGCTTCAACAGGTATTTACAAATCTCATTCTTAATGCCCGCGATGCGATGTTCAATGGCGGAACGATCACGCTCTCGACGCGGATAAATGGTTCGGGCGAGGTACATATAGACGTAGCCGACACTGGTGAGGGCATCTCACCCGAAAATCTGAATAAGATATTCGATCCTTTTTTCACAACGAAAGGCGTTGGCAACGGTACTGGGTTAGGGTTGGCCGTTTCGTACGGAATAGTTCAGGAGCATTCAGGCTCGATCGAAGTTCGTAGTGAGAATGGGGTTGGCACAACTTTCAGTCTTATCTTTCCGGCCGCAGGCAAGCAGCGCCAGCGTGCGGTCAGTTAGTCCTTTCGACCACGTTCGGCGACCGCTTCGATCTCAACGAATACAACGCTACTGAGAATGCAACAAGCATTATTACGGACGCTGTCCAAAACGTGCGATAAAGGGTATCGTCGTCAAGTTTATTGGTTGCATTATTGAGCAGAACTCCGCCAAGCATGGGGCCAACCGCCCTCGCAAGACTTGCAAACGACTGCATAATTCCCAAAGAGCTTCCTTGTTCGTCATCTTTCGAGGTTTTGGACACCAAACTTGTGAGTGAAGGCGACGCGAGAGCGTTACCGAAAGAAAGTAAAACGCAGGCGAAAAGCAACAGTTTCAGGCCGCCAAATAACGGTCCTATGAACGGTATCAGTGACAGGCTTATCACCATCAGCAAACATCCCAGCACAGTCAAACGCGTTTCTCCAAACTTTTTTACCAGGCGGCTGAACAGAAATCCCTGACCAACAACGGATACAATGCCCACGAACGCGAAAAGGTATCCATTCTGTTCGGCGTCATAACCAAATCTAAAAGACGTATATAAAACGAACGCGTACGTCATGATCGAAAAGGCTGTTACGAGTAGAAAATAAATCAAGTTGATCACGCCGAAGTCCCACTCCCTGAGCAACTCGAAGACGATCCTAATTCTGCCTTTTCGCTCCGCCGAATCCGCGCCGGATCTAGGAACCAGCGACTCGGGCAACAGAAAATAAACCGCCGTCGCACTGGTAAGGGAAAGCACTGCGGCAAAAAAGAATGGAATGTGAATGCCGTATTTGCTTAGGATACCCGCGATCGCCGGGCCCAGAATGAATCCAAGACCGAACGCCGCACCAAAAAGGCCCATACCTTTTGCCCGGTTTTCTTTTGTTGTGACGTCAGCAATATATGCCTGTGCGGTCGAAATATTCGCGCCTGTAATGCCGCTGATGATCCTTCCAAGAAAGACAAGCGGAAGTGTCCCGGCAAAGCCTATGACCAGATATCCAATAGCTGAACCGAGCAAACTAATAAACAAGATCGGGCGTCTCCCGTATTTGTCGGAGAGCCGTCCGAGTATCGGCGAAAAGAAAAACTGCATCCACGAGTAAATGGAAAAAAGTACCCCTATCTCAAACGGAGTGGCGTTAAACGGCGATTGGTTGGCGTAAAACGGTAGTATCGGAATAACCATTCCGAAACCGATCAAGTCTATAAAAACAGTGACGAAGATTATTGCGAGCGGGGTTGTGAAAAACTTTCCGTTCTTCTGTTCTGCCGAATTTTCTGCTGCTTGATCCGCTTCCATTTGAATCTAAGCCTTGGACCAAAGTGGTCAAAGGGTCCATTTATAGTAAGATATGAAAAAGCTAAACAATATCACCCGAAGGGAGTTTGCAAAAGGAATGCCGAGAAATTTCAATCCAAATGTCATACTTCTGTTGGCAATCACAACGATCTTTTCTATGTATCTGGAAACCCCGGCTCTGGGAAGACGGGCCGCAGAACCAAAACCACAACTTTCGTCGACGCAAAGTGCTGCACCGGAGATCGCATACACGGTTTCGATGACAAAACCATGGACGCATCTTCTGGAAGTCGAGATGCGCTTAAAATGGACAAGTGCACCTCAAAGCGTCGAGCTAAAAATGCCCGTCTGGACGCCGGGTAGTTATCTTGTCCGTGAATATGCCCGGCATGTGCAGGACTTATCCGTAAGGTCATCTTCGGGAGTGGACCTTGCTTGGCGAAAGACGAACAAGAATACATGGCATGTCGACGCCAAAGGTGCGAGCGAGATCGTTATATCATATCGAGTTTATTCGAACGAGCTTACGGTTAGAACGAATGAATTGAACGACGACCACGGGTTTTGGAACAATTCGGCACTGCTTTTTTTCGTCAAGGACCACTTGCGGGCACCTTCGACCGTAACGGTAAAACCATACGGTAAATGGAAGGTAGCGACAGGCCTGCCGGCGGTCGCTGGACTGGCAAATACGTTTCGCGCGGCAAACTTTGACATCTTGTACGATTCACCTTTTGAGGTAAGCGATTTTAAAGAAACATCCTTTGATGTGAGAGGCAAAAAGCACAGGATCGTAATGTCAGGCGAGGGCAACTACGATCTGAAGCGTATGGCGGTTGACGTTGCAAAGATCGTTGAAGAAAGCGCCAAGATCTTTGGAGAGATCGATTATGAGGATTACACATTTATCGTGAACCTTCGCGGAGGCGGCGGACTGGAACATCTGAACTCGACCGCGTTGCAATGGAACCGCTTCGGCTTCAAACCTGATAGCCGGTATAAAGGATTTCTCGGACTCGTCGCTCACGAATACTTTCATAATTACAATGTAAAGCGAATTCGTCCGGACGCTCTTGGCCCGTTCGATTACGAAAACGAGAACTATACAAAACTTCTTTGGGTCGCTGAGGGCGGAACGGAATACTACTCGAACATTTTGCTCCAGCGTGCGGGCCTGATGAGCGACAGGGAATTTCTTGACGGCCGTGCTTCGGGTATCGAACAGTTGCAGGCACGGCCGGGCAGATTTGAGACCAGTCTGGAAGAAGCCAGTTTTGACGCGTGGATAAAGTATTACCGCCAGGACGAGAATGCAATAAATAATCAGATCTCATACTACGACAAGGGCGAGATCGTAAATATGATGCTGGATATACAGATTCGCAAGGATTCGCGCGGAGCAAAATCGCTGGATGATGTGATGCGGCATTTGTATTCCGAGTTTTACAAGAAGAATAGGAACTTTACGCCCGAAGACTATCAGAAGGTGTCGGAAATGATGGCCGGCAAAAGCCTGGACGATTTCTTCGCCAAATATGTTCGCGGCGAGGCCGAGATCGATTTTAATTCGATAGTCAGCGCCATTGGTCTTGAACTTGCGGTTGGTGAACCCAATAAAAACCGTGCTTACATCGGCGCAGACACGGCGGAAGAGAATGGCAGATTAACGATCCGGTCGATTACGGCAAACACTCCGGCTTACGAACAGGGACTGAACACCGGTGATCAGATCGTCGCGATCGATGGCTATCGGGCGAGTCAGTCGTTTATGCAGTCTTATATCGCCGAAAAGAAGCCGAACGACAAAATAAAACTGACTATTTTTCGCTTCGACAAGATGCGCGATGTCACGTTTACCCTTGGCAGCGATCTGCGAAAGGATTACGGCTTCTCGGTCGTGGGAAATCCAACCGCTGACCAGGCGCGTCTTTATAAAGGCTATCTGAACGCAGACCTTCAGTAGGCAGAAATTTCTTGATCTGACGTGACTAATGCTGGTTAAAAAAATAGCATATCTTATACTGACCGGAAGCATTTTGGCTGGTTTGAGCTGTCGAAATGAGCCTAACCTCTCGCAAAGTCAAACGGTCTCAAGTCTCAAGGATGTGCCGGCTGTACGATTGAATTACCGTTACGAGCCTGATGTTCCCGCACCTGGCGAGACTAAACGGGCCGGTAACGACGATCGTAACGCAACCGTCCAGGCCGATTTCGACCAGAATCGCCCGCAGGAACTTTTGGATAAGACGATACTTTCACCTGATGGAAAGCGGATCCTAGCGGTTTATCACAAGCCGAATGATCTCCAGTCAGAATTCCGGCTTGATATGTATTCGCAGGACGGACGGCTTCTGCGAAAAATAACTGCTGAAATGATGGCGATCCATTTTCCGGATACGATCTTGTGGTCGCCGGATTCGTCTACAGTGGCATTCGTAGCAATGGTCCGCGGAGCATCTTTGGAACCAAGCGACTCTCCGATAGGTGATAATCCTGTTGGGCCAACACCAAGTCCGGACGAAAGGCCGACGCAAGACGCAAATACGAACGTGGAAACTCAGGACGCAACTCCGGAGGCCAACGCAAACGCCGCTACACCTGCCCCGACGCCGGTTCCGCCGGCAAGTGTTCTGACGTTCCGTACAGAGCAGATCTACACGTGCAATTCGGACGGTGACGGCCTTAAGCCGATAACCCAGAATGAAGGGTTGATATATTTTTACTATGTCTGGTCACCCGACAGCTCAATGCTTGCGGCCCTGGCGGCGACCGGGCGTGAATGGCAATATCTTCAGTTTCGGGCTGACGAAAAAGGTGAGGTATTCGTACCGGTCGGCCGGCCGAGATTGGTTGAGAAAACCGGGCGTGAAAGACGTCTGGATGACGCATTGACCGCTGTACAGCCGGTCTGGTCACCGGATTCGGCAAAGGTCGCGTGTGCATTTGACACGCAGGTAAGAATTTACGACGCCAATGGCAACGCTCCAACACAGGCGGCGATCCCATTGCGCAATAACCTTCTGCTTTCGTCCAAGGCTTTTGACGACGAGCAGCAGTCCAAGCTTAATGCGGCAAACTCTTCTCCCGACGTGAACACGCAGGCGAATTCGATCGGCAACGGCAACGCTGCCCCGACGACGCTTCCCGATGAAAAAATGCTTGTTTCGTTTAACCCTCTAGTTTCTCTGAACTGGCCATCTGAGGAGCAGCTCTATTTTCAGACGGCGTATATAAAACGCATGAAGAACGAGGCCGACAGCGTGACAAGTTTTCCGCGCTGGCATCGCCTGATCTTAACGCCGCAAGCCTCTGTTCTAAACAAATAGAGATTATGAGCTCATCAAACAATTGCAGATATTTACGCCGCAAATGACCGTGTTCGCGAGAAGTTCAAAAGGACACTCGCCGGCCTGACTGAAAGCCAGCTTTCGGCCTTGCCCGATGGCGAAAAATGGACCATCTCTCAGATCGTCGAGCACGTTTCAATGGTGGAAAACGGAATAATGCGGATATGTGCCAAGCTATCTGGAAAAAGCAAAGGCCGATGGCCTGCTTTCCGACGGCATGCCGTCAAGTTTTCAGATGCATTCGGAACACGAAGCGCGGAGATCGCAACGATGAAGCTGGAGGCTCCGGAGTTTGTTCACCCGACGGGAGAAAGGTCGGTTACGGATTCGTTGGCTTCCATGGATGAAACTATGAGGGGTTTGGTCGAATTGCGTCCGCTTTTTGAAGAGTTCGACGGCGATGCTCATAAATTTCCACATCCTTTCTTTGGCGATCTGTCGGCGGTGGAGTGGCTCGCGTTGTGCGGCGGCCACGAGGCGAGGCATCTGAAACAGATAACAAATTTGGCGGAGAAGATCGGATGAGTTAAGGGCCTTCTGGCGAATTGTCAGTCATGTGCGTCCCCGGATTCACCCGTGTGATAAGATTTTCTTTTGGCACCTATAAGCATACATTTAGCTTCAGCCCTTAGCAGGAATTCATATGGATAAGTTTTTGATCCGCGGCGGCGCGGCGCTCAAAGGAAAAGTAGAGATAAGCGGCGCCAAGAACTCGGCGTTGCCCTGCCTGGCAGCAACGCTATTAACGCCCGAGACGGTAACGCTCCACAACGTCCCTTACGTAAAAGACCTGATCACACAACGCCGTCTGCTCGAAGACCTGGGTGCTACGGTGTCTAACACCAGAGCTTCGAACGCACAAAGTCACCGCAAGGAACATCGAGACATTCGAAGCACCCTACGAACTTGTGAAGACAATGCGTGCAAGTGTTCTGGCTCTCGGCCCTCTTCTGGCACGATTCGGACAAGCGAAGGTGAGTTTGCCCGGCGGATGTGCGATCGGAACAAGGCCGATCGATCTTCATCTAAAGGCTTTTGAACAACTCGGCGCCGTTGTTTCGCTCGAGTCAGGCGATGTGGTCGCGCGGGCGCCGAAAGGGCAGATTAGTCGGTGCGGAGATCGTCTTCGATAAGGTGACAGTCACCGGAACCGAGAATGTCATGATGGCCGCGGCGCTTGCCGACGGTAAGACGGTTATTCGCAACGCTGCATGCGAACCTGAGATCGAAGACCTGGCCGAGCTTCTGAATCGAATGGGAGCGCGTATCAAAGGTGCGGGAACTCCGACAATGGAGATAGATGGCGTCGAAGGCCTTGGTGGGGCCGAGCACACAATAATCCCGGACCGCATCGAGACCGGGACATTCATCGTAGCGGCGGCGATAACGCGAGGCGAGATCGAGATAAAACGCTGCAATCCTGAGCATCTTCGGGCCGTCATAGCCAAATTACGGGACGCCGGAGTTGAGATCGAAGAACTCAATCAAAGCACGTTGGCAGTCCGACAATCGTCGGGAGGCCTGAAGGCAAAGGACGTGACTACTGAGCCGCACCCGCTTTTCCCGACCGATATGCAGGCTCAGTATATGGCGTTGATGACGCAGGCCGATGGAGATTCCATCATTACGGAAACGATCTTCGAAAATAGGTTCATGCATGCGTCGGAGCTTGTTCGGATGGGGGCCAACATCCAAATTTCCGGCAACAGGGCGACCGTCCACGGAAAAACTCCCCTTACCGGTGCAAGAATTCTTGCATCCGACCTTCGAGCTTCAGCATCTCTGGTTCTTGCGGCGTTGTGTGCCTCGGGCGAAACTCTGATAGATCGGGTTTACCATATCGATCGCGGATACGAGACGATCGTTAAAAAGCTAAGTTCCGTCGGTGCAAATATTGAGAGGATAACCGAGGATTTAGCCGCCGTCGGCGAAGGCTAATTTTCCGGCCGGTTAACAATCCACATTACCTGTGGTTTAATGAATTCATAGCAATATGAGTGATGACAATTGTATTTTTTGCCGGATTGTTGCGGGTGAGATACCATCGAACCGGGTTTTCGAAGACGACATTTGCGTGGCATTTAACGATATTTCGCCCCAAGCCCCAACGCATATTTTGATCATTCCCCGCGAGCATTTCGATTCGTTGGATGCGGCGAAACTCTCGCACAAGGAAACTCTCGGACATTTGTTGTTGACGGCCGCAGACATAGCTCGGGAAAAAGGTATTGCGAACAATGGCTATCGCGTTGTGATCAACACAAATGCCGATGGCGGCCAGACCGTTTTTCATACACATATTCATCTTCTCGGCGGCCGCCCGTTTGTTTTTCCTCCGGGCTAGATCAATATCAAAAATTGTCAGACGCTTAAGTATGAAGTTGTTTTTACTTGTTTTCATTGTGGGTTCGACGATACTCTTCCAGCTCGGCTGCGGAGGTAATGGTGCGGAGCATGACGCCAATCAGGTGCAGGTTCAGAATAGCGAAAACAACATTGGAAATGCGGAAATTCCATCGGATTTCGCATCCGGGGCGGATGCCCTGGCCGAGGGCAACCGGCTTTTTGACAACGGCGAAACAGAAAAAGCTATCGACGTTCTGTTACAAGCCGTTAAGCTCGATCCTGATCTTGCCGAGGCTCATTTCAAACTCGGAATTGCCTATGCCTTGATCGAAGCACAGGACGATTCGATCAAGGAACCTGTCGAAGCAACAACACAGGGCCGAAAGCCGAAGGAAGTAAAGACAAACTCTGAGAAGGCGTTTGGAAACGCAGTCACGGCCTACAAGAAGTTGCTCGCGGTAAATAAAGATGATGACGTCGCACACTTCAACCTCGGTCTTGCCTATAACAAACTTAACGAAGACGAGGATGCCGCTCGATCTATCCGCGAAGCTGTCAGGCTAAAGCCTGACGACACCGTATATCAAACAGAACTTGGCGCGATCATGATCAAACTTGCCAAGTATCAAGAGGCGGTAACCGCTTTGAAGAAGGCAATAGAACTTGACACGGGAAATGTGAAGGCAGAGGAACTCCTTGAGAAAGCAGAAGCAGGCCGTAAACGGATCGATTTTGTAAGTGTTCCAAAGGACGACAAAAAAACCGCCAACTCGAATGCCAACACCCCGGTAAATTCTGAGACTCCCTCGTCGAACACCGCCGCGAAACCGGCGAATACGAAAGTAACGAAGCCGCCCGTGCCGGCAAAAACGCCAAAGTAGCTTTCCCTTCCCTGAATCGTAATAACACAGGTATTGCCACAAGTGTGTCAACTTGACATTCTTTTTGCCGCACATCAAATTAGTACTCGTCCTGGTTTTTATGAAGATCGAACTCGAAGAATCGCAAACGCTCTCACTCGAACGCAAAGTCAAGATGCACGAGGCGCGCGAGGCGATCATTGACAGGCTGGCGCGCGATCTGCCGACAAATATTGATCTTGAGCGTTTTTTGACAGTTGTTGTATCCGAGATCGGGCGGATGCTGCAGGCTGATAGATGCGACGTTCTGCAATTGGTCGAGGGCAAGGAGTTACGCATAAGTCACGAGTGGCGCAAGGACGACTCAATACCTTCGAGCCAGGGAACCACTATCCCCATCGATCCGAAAAAGCTGGGCGAGCGGTTCGACATAACTCAGCCGATACAGATCAACGACACCTCCAAACACAAGGACCCAACACTCAAGTTTTTTACCAAAGCTCTCGAAACCCGTTCGCTGCTGATCATTCCTATAATGTTGAGCGGGAACGTGTTAGGCCTGCTGGGCTTGCACGATACCACTAAGCCGCGCGAATGGCTGGATGAAGAAGTTTCGTTCCTTCAGTCTATCGCACGACAGCTTGCGATAGGGTATCAATACACCAGCCTTTACGTCGCGCAGGAGCACGAAACGCGGCGTACGAATGCGCTGCTCGAGATCGCCAATAAGCTCAATTCACACTCGAATTTTAACGAGGTTTCTGCGAGCGTATTGGAGCGGGCGATCACGCTCGTCGGTGCGGATTACAGCGCTCTGGGCGTGCTGGATCAGACAGCAAAAAAGATTTCGCTGGTATCCTTTAAGGCCGCGGAAGGTATAAAGCCGAGCCGGGTTTTGAAGCTTGTGGAGCAGCATGGTAAATCATTGAATGTAGACACTTTCCCGGCCATCAGCGACATGTTGCGCGAGGGTCGATCGGTCCAGCTTAACGACTCGCAATTGCCTTTCGCTATCCGGCTTATCTTCAACACGCAGCTTGGCGGCAAGGCGGCCTTGGTGACGCCGGTGCGGGTTGGTGGGCAAGTTTTCGGGCTGCTTGGTTTCGTGTGGAGTACGGAAAAGATCTTCGAGGAACACGATACCGCTCTCGTCGAGGGCATCGCTGATCAGATCGGGACGGCGCTTGAGCGCGACCAGCTTTCGGCGGAGGTAATGCGTTTGAAGACAGAGCTTTACCAGCGCAACAGCGAGATCGTAGGCCAGGCGCCGTCAATCCGCCGTTCGATGGAACTGGCGCTGACGGTCGCGAATGCCAATACGACCGTGCTGATCCAGGGAGAATCGGGGACGGGAAAAGAGTTGCTTGCGAATCTGATCCATTTCAACTCCGGCCGCGAGGGCAAGCCGTATATCAAGATCAACTGCGGGGCGATCCCTGAGACGCTGCTCGAATCGGAGCTTTTTGGCCACGAGAAAGGCTCGTTTACCGACGCGCGGGCACAGCGACGGGGACGTTTCGAGGAGGCTGACGGCGGCACGCTGTTTCTGGATGAGATCGGCGAAATGTCTTTGCAGGCACAAGTTAAGCTGCTTCGGGTGCTGCAGGACGGCGAGTTTACGCGGATCGGCGGTAGCGAAGTTATCAAATCCGACGTGCGGGTACTGGCGGCGAGCAACGTCAATCTTGAGCAGGCCATTGAGGATGGCAAGTTTCGACTCGACCTCTATTATCGCCTGTCGGTGTTCCCGATCACGCTGCCTTCGCTACGCGAGCGGATCGAGGACATCCATCCCTTGGTGTTCCATTTTCTGGAGCGATATAAAGATAAGACGGGGCGTTTCGTGTCGGGAATCTCAAAGGACGCGTTGCGGGCACTGGTCAATTACGGGTGGCCGGGGAACGTACGCGAGCTTGAGAATGCGATCGAAAGGGCTGTAATTATTGCCTCGGGCCGCCAGATCGAGGTTGATGACCTGCCCGAAACCATAACGAGACGCTCGCTAGAAGCAGCCACCGAGATCCGCCACGAACGCGCCCGTGCCGCCGGCGAAGGCCGCTCTATTGGGCTTGAGATCGAGCTGCCCGCCTCGATGGACGAGATCGAGAAGTTGGTCATCGACGCCACGCTCGACTACACCGAAGGCGACAAATCCCGAGCCTCACGCCTCCTGAACATAGGACGAAAAACGCTTTATCGCAAGCTCGAACAGATGGAGAATGGGGACGGATAAAAAGACCGTTTTTCATGCGAGAAGCACATCCGACTTCGGTAAGCACGTTGGTTCACACGATTTACCGAAGCGAATCAGGCCAAAGTTGGGGACCTTTTGAGTTGCTGGCGTAGCAGGCTTCGATCATTAACTAGATTTTGAACAGAAAGACCAGATTGATGTTCACGGAGTGATCGCCTTTTCGAACTCAGCGAACTTTCCAATGGCCGCCGCGTCGATCGTCAAGGTTGTTTCCGCAAGCTTGAACATCACCGCCTGTTTTGACGCCGCGAGTTTTTGGAAGATCCTTATGGGCATCTTGACACCAAGGGTCTCAAGCGTCTGAGTGGCGCTAAACTCGCGTTGATCGAGGTTGAGTATTACTATGCCCGCGATCTCGTTGCCCCCGGAACTGAATGTAATCTTGTTTTGGTCGGGATACCTGTGTCCCTTCGTATTGACGATAGATAGAATAAAGAGTAAGAATTCGGGTTTTGAAGTAAGTGTTTTCCCCGGGTGATTAAACGTCAATCCTAACTCGCTAAGGCTCACCTTGCCTGCGGCTACGGGGATCCGGCGGATCTCGATCTCAGATAAATTTCGGGCAGTATCATATGTTCGATTTATCTTGCCTGTGTAATCGAGATCGTCATCCTGGGCACAGACGCTCACGGATAATGAAAAGATCGTGGCGAACAATAGTGCGGGAACCAATAGTTTGTTCATGTCTTTGACCTCGTGATACGTAGGGAATGTAGCATGCAATATGTAAGCGGACAACGGGAAATTAACAAGTTAGGGAGGAAACTCAATGCTGAATGATTTTAAGGCTTTTTTGGCGCGTGGGAATGTGCTTGACCTGGCGGTGGCGGTGATCATCGGGGCGGCGTTCGGGACGATCGTGAAGACGTTTACCGATGGGATCATTATGCCGTTTGTCGGGTTGGCGACCGGCGGGGTCGACTTTAAGTCGAAGTTTTACGACCTTAGCGGAACCGTTCCGGCAAACGCCACGCCGGAGCAGATCGAGGCGGCGATAAAGGGCGGCAAGCCGTTGGTGATGTACGGGCAGTTCATCAACGACATCATCACCTTCCTGATCGTGGCGGTTGTGATGTTCCTGCTCGTCAGGTACGCGGTGAAATTGTTCAAGGGGCTTGAGGCCGCGGCACCGCCCTCGGACGAGGTTGTGCTGTTGACGGAGATACGCGATCTGATGAAGAAGTAGGAATTATCATCCACAGATTCACACAGATAAACACGGATGGAAGAACGGATCTACTTAAATCTGTGTTCATCCGTGTCTATCCGTGGCAAGATCCTCTCTTCTCCGTGTTTCGGCGGTGAAGATCCCTTCCGGTGTTATTACGTGGCCGAGCGCTGTGTCGCCGTCGTGAATGTCGGCAATGGAACTCACCGGCTCGAAGTAGCTGACGCCGATCTTGTCGCAATCGGGCCGGCATGTGCGCAGAAACCGGTCGTAGAGACCTTTGCCGTATCCAACTCGGTGGCCGGTCCGGTCGAAGGCGACGCCCGGCACGATCACAGCGTCAATCGTTTGATGGTCTAAAGTCTCGCCAACGGCCGGTTCGCGGATTCCCCAGTCGTTCTCGACAAGCTCTGTTTCCGCTGTGACAACAATACTTTCGATCTCGCCAGTAGCTCGGCTTAGACGCGGCACGGCAACCCGAAGACGTGGCTCACTAGTCCATATCGGTCGAATGATTCGCCACGTATCGACTTCATTGAATCTTTCGATCGGAATAAAACAATGCAGCAGAGCCGCCTTCGAGAGGTCGGCGGTTTCAAAAAAATGACGCGCGATGCGGCCGCTTTTCTCGGCCCGTTCCTCGGCAGAAAGATCGGTTTGGCGGGCAAGGTAAGTTTTGCGTAGTTCCGTTTTGTTCATCGGGAATGACGAAAGAATCTTATCGCAAGGACGCAAAGTCGCAAGGACAAAAAGTTAAGAATAATCGTCAAGAATTTTAACAAAAACTTCCCTGCTTGCGTTTTCAGTCAAGTTGATCTGCTTAACCGCGCTTTTTGTCGGGCCGCGGCTTGATCGCCGTTGAATTGACGCGCGGGGTTACGACCGACGATTTGAATTCCTCGCCCGACGCATGTGCTGCCTTGGCCGCTGCAAGCAGCTTTGATTCGTTAAGCGTCTTCAGCGCCGCTTTAGCGCTTTTGCTCAATCTCTTTTTCTCTTTTGGCATAATTCTAATTATAACCTAACAATCCACCCACCGCCGACAACTTCTTCGCCGTTGTAGAAAATGGTCGCCTGGCCGGGCGTGATGGCACGCTGCGGTTCGTCGAAGACGATGCAGGCGCGTGCATCGGGCAGAGGGTGGATGGTTGCCGGTGCGGGTTCGTGGCGGTAGCGGACCTTCACTTCGGCGCGGACCGGTTCTGACGGCTCATCGAACGCGACCCAGTTCACGCCTTTGGCGGTGAATTCAAGCGACTCAAGCTCGTCCGCTTCGCCGACGATGATCTGGTTTCTAGCGCGCTCGATCTGCACAACATAGAGCGGCTTTTCGTGCGAAATGCCAAGGCCTCGCCGCTGGCCGACCGTATAACGGTGAATTCCCGTGTGAGTGCCCAGCGGTTCGCCGGAAATGGTAACGATCTCGCCCGCCGCCGGCAGCTCATCGCGTCGGTTTTCGTGGTCGAGATAGCGGTCGATAAACTCAGAATATTTGCCGTCCGGAACAAAGCAGATCTCCTGCGATTCAGCCTTTTCGGCTACGTAAAGATTTGCGTCGCGGGCAATGTCGCGGACTTCGCTTTTGAGCATTTCGCCGAGCGGAAAATAGGAACGCGAAAGCTGGTCCTGCGTCAGTTCCCAGAGAAAATAGCTCTGATCTTTCCAGTGATTTTTCCCGCGAAACAGGCGATAGCGGTTTGCACCTTCGTCGTATTCGACGCGGGCAAAATGGCCGGTCGCCACCTTGTCGCAGCCGATGCTGACGGCCATTTTATCGAGCGAGGCGAATTTCAATCGCGAATTGCATGCGACGCAAGGGATCGGTGTTTCCCCATCGAGATAGCTTTGAACAAAAGGCTCGACGACTGATTCCTCAAAATCCTTTTCGAGATTGAGCACGTAGAACGGGATGCCGAGCGATTCGGCCACTCGGCGAGCGTCATAAACATCATCGAGCGAACAGCAGCGAGACGGAAGCGGGTCTCCGTTCTCGTCCACACTGATACCGCGCCGCTGGTTCCACAACTGCATCGTAAAGCCGACCAGCTCGTGCCCCTGCTCCTTTAATATTGCCGCCGCCGTCGAAGAATCGACACCGCCGCTCATTGCCACCGCGATCTTCATAAGACAAACACCT
Organism: Blastocatellia bacterium; assembly: GCA_963732475.1. Lineage (GTDB taxonomy): Bacteria > Acidobacteriota > Blastocatellia > Pyrinomonadales > Pyrinomonadaceae > OLB17. The sequence goes on from CAVSZR010000006.1 coordinate 319,438, forward strand.
ATTGTGACAGGCGAAATAACTTAGTTGCAAGGGAAACGGCTAGGGTGTCCGGAACGTGAGGTAGATCGCGCGGCGGCCCGAACCGCCCTGAAGCTTGCGTGCCCATGAGGTTTCGAGTTGCGACCATTCGGGCGCATCCATTGTTCTATGTTCGATCAGGTCGAAGCCGGCGGCGATATATTTGGGAATCAGATAGGAGTGGAGGACGACCGGTGTAAGCTCGGGGATCTGGAGCCGCTCGATCTCAGCTTTATCACGTTCGGGGTCGATGCCGATGACTATTTCGAGCAGGCATTCGGGCGCGGCGATGCGGCGGAGGGCGGAGAGGACGCCAGCATCTCCCGTCGTAACGGCCTTCAGCAGGCTACCCCACGGGAAATGGATGTGGATCTCGTCGGCGGTGCAGTTTAGCTCGTCGGGGAGGTCTTCGACTGCGGCCTGGACGAAGAGCGCGTTAGGAAGCCCGCCCTTCGCCGGCTTCCTCGTCGCTTTCATCGATGGTTTTTCGAGCGGCTTTACGTTCGCGTCTATCCCGATGTAGAACTTGTTCGGGTTCGCCCGGGCCGCAGTGGACACAAAGCGCCCATCGCCGGTCCCGATGTCGATCACGACACCTTCGCCCGTATGGTTCGATAAGCTTGTGAAACTCTTCTCGGGTGAGTTATCAAATGGTACTGCCACGAATTGATTTGATCATAAAACTGTCCTCATTCATCGAAATTATAAGAAAACCGTTGTTCAGCAACAAGTCTGCAGGGTTGGCTCCGCGATCACCTCGTCCGAAGCCAAGTGGTTTTTAGCGGAGTCGCTTTGTCGCGATAAATGTAGAGCTCGTTTGCGTATTCCTGCGACGCGGAACCATAGCCGACCTTTCGAAGAGTTTCCGCGATCGGCATTACCTCGGTGCCTTCTACATATCTTTTGAAAAAGTCGGACATATCGACTCCGGCTATCTCACTCGCCGTTACAACCACATCCGCATACTTGTATTTCGTCTTTGTCAGGCCGTATTTCTGATACATCAGCCTCATGAAATCGTCAAGACTTCGCTTACCGGCCGATTTCTCTCTGATGGTTATATCCAATACAAAAGCGACGGCCCAACCGCTGTCGTAAACGCCAAAACGATAAGTGGTCTTTCGCTCGCCGGCATTCTTGATCGAGACATTCGCGAATTGTGGTGCCGTGCGGAAGTAGATATATTTGCCAAGCGTATTTTCCGCTTTCCAAATGAAGAACCTTTCGGGGAGAATGTTTTCGCGCATCAATGCGAGGTTTGCATAGTATTCGGTAAAGCCTTCTTGAAACCACTGGCTTTCGTTATAGTTTTCGCCACTGATCTGTTGGCCACACCAAAAATGGAATAATTCATGGCCAAGTGTGTTTCCCCACATGATCAGATTATCGGCGTTTATCGGTGGCAGGGTTGTAAACGCGGCGCTATTGCTGTATGACTCGCCATCCTCGGAATCAGCGTAAAAGAGCGTCATCATATATGAAGAATCAGGCGTTTTGTCGAAGATCGAATTAAACATCCGGGCGTATTTGGCAAGAGCTTCCGACACGGCTGCCTCGGCCGCCTTTGCCTCGCCAAGCAAGGCGATAGTGAACCGAAAATTGCCAGATCGTGCCGTGAATCCGCCGAATTCGCCAGCAACGAGCGTGTTATTGACGAGCTCATTTCCGGACGCTTCAAAGCCGTTCGGCAAGCCAGAACTACGCCAAGGCGCGGCGATCTTAACCCCGCCGGGCACCTCGAGCCGGATCTCGGCCGGTGTACCGACATCCGGGACGATAAAAAGGACACGCGTTGCGGCGAACAGGGCTTTACCGTCGTAAAACGCCGCCTGCTCATTTCCGGCTCCCCATTTTGTCTTGGAGAAAGACAGATCTACACGGTAGTTCAACCGGGCACGGCCGCTGTAATTGCCAGACACACGCCATTGCGTTTTGTAGCGCTCATCCGAGAATTCTTCGAGAGACAATTGTTTACCATTGGGTTCCGAAACCTTAAGGTCGTGGACAAACGTGCCCCAACCGCGCGGCAGATGATCAACCGACCCGCCGATCATAAGCAGCCGCCCGTCTTTGATCACCACATCTGCCTGAACGGTAGCCGATGGCGGATCGTTAAGACGAATGGCCACGCGGTAAACACTTTTGCCGCTGTCCGCTGCTTGTCCGTTTGCGGCCGGAATAAGAACAAAAGAGCCCATTAACAGGACAGCAAATACCTGAACGAACCAGGTGGTCATTGGTTTCATTGTGTTCGATTCACTTCTAGGATTTGTAACCGCGGGCGCGCCTGCGGCTGATTAGAGAACACCGCGGGCTACGCGTTTGTGACATGCAAACCAAGGAAAGGGCATCCGGAGATTTGCACTAAGACCTTTAAGACGGTTTTGGGGGTTCGCAGAGTACTGGCTCGAGCTGTCAGAAAAGAAAATGGTAATCAGCAAAATATGCAAAAAATCGGTCAGCGTGTTGCAACGATCTCTTTGGGTATGCTAGCTTGATTTTATTATGCGACCCGCAATTGTTTAGTTCATCCGCACCGAAGCGTCCGTATTCGCGTATCTCGCGCGAGAACAGACATCTGTTGGCACAGATCCTCGTGCCGCGTTTTCAGCCTTAATCTCAAAATTGTATGTCTATAGATATTGAAACTCCGTCTGCGGAGACGGTCGATAATTCTTTCTGGTCGGTTGTGCGCGAAGCATTTGTCGGGACGACACGGGATTTTACCGAAGGCCCCATCATCGTTGGACTGATCATTCTCGCGATCCCAATGATCCTCGAGATGTCGATGGAATCGCTGTTCGCGATCGTCGATACGTTCTTTGTCGCCAAACTCGGTGCGGAAGCAGTAGCGGTGGTCGGTTTGACCGAATCGATTCTGGCGCTGATCTATGCGGTCGGTGTTGGTTTGAGCATCGGTGCAACGGCAACAGTTGCGCGCCGCGTCGGTGAGAAGGACATGGATGGCGCGGCCCGGACTGCGACGCATGCGGTGTATCTAGGCGTCATCGTTTCGCTCGTGATGGGCGCGGCGGGCGTGATCTTTGCGCCGAGTATTCTCGGGCTGCTTCGGGCCGAACCGGGCGTAATCGAACTCGGTATTCCGTTTATGCGGATCATGCTGGGAACAAACATCGTGATCGTCTTTCTGTTTCTGCTGAACGGGATCTTTCGCGGTGCCGGCGATGCGGCGATAGCCCTGCGTGTGCTGGTCATTGCAAACGGATTGAACATTCTGTTCTGTCCGATGTTCATTTTCGGTATCGGGCCGTTTCCCGAACTCGGGGTGACCGGCGCAGCCGTAGCAACGGTTTGCGGCCGTGGCGTCGGTGTTGCATTTGCGGCATGGGCGCTGTTTGGACGCAAGAACGGACGGCTGCAGGTGCATCGCGAACACTGGAAGTTTCAGCCCGATCTATTGATCAGCATATTGCGGCTTTCGGGAACAGCGATCCTGCAGTTTCTCATAGCCACGGCGAGCTGGAGCGGGCTGGTGACGATCCTGGCCGGATTCGGCACAATGGCCCTGGCCGGTTATCAAATCGGATTGCGCGTGATCATCTTTGTCATCCTGCCGGCGGTCGGCCTCGCAAACGCTGCGGCCACGCTGGTCGGGCAGAATCTTGGCGCCGGAAAGCCGGAACGTGCCGAGCGGTCAGTGTGGACGGCGGGCTTTCTGAACGCCGGACTGCTTGGACTAGCGGGACTGTTTTTTGTGATTTTTCCCGACCTTGTCATAAGCATTTTTACTACTGACGCCAGCGTTGCGGTCACTGGCCGTGACTGCCTCAGGATTGTCGGCTACGGCTATGCGTTTTACGGCATGGGAATGGTGATGGAGAGCTCCTTCAACGGCGCCGGCGACACGTGGACGCCGACTTACCTGAACTTTATCGTTTTCTGGCTGTTCGAAATCCCGCTCGCGTACGTGTTGGCCAATTATTACGGCTGGGGCCCGCAGGGTGTTTTTTGGGCGATCACTCTCGCGTTCTCGCTGCTTGCCGTTTCCGCAGCGTTGTTGTTCAAGCGCGGGAAGTGGAAACTGAAGGTGGTTTAGGTCGATTGTGGTTGGATCTGGCGCGCGATCACGTGCGCCAGCCAACCGATGAAGATCCATTGAAGGTAGACAAGCGGCGGAATGATCAGGCTTGAATCAGAACTCCCAACGAGCACGTAGGAAACCAGCGTTGCCGGAAAGCTCATATCTTTCGCTAGCTTTCCGAACCCGGGGACGGATTGTAAGAAATTATGGCTGAGGGCCATCATTGCAAGATTTGCGACGGCCAAAAGATTTCCAAGCGGATTTGTAAATGCGAAATGCAGGTGTTCTTTAATTTTCATGGCTGTTCGGTTCTGCTATTTTTGTTACACAGCGCTAGCTTGAATTTGTTCCACAATTTCCGATGACGTATTTCCCCGATCCACAAACTCATGATTTTCCCGAGTGGGTCCAAGTGGGCGATTATTTATATCACGCGGTCGACGTGGTTGCGTTCGGAACGCCACTGACGCCAGAAACGGTCGCTGAGGCGTACAAAAAAGGTATCTTTCCGTGGTATATGCGCCGAGTGCCGCTGCCGTGGTACTGCCCGGAGCAGCGGGCTATTCTCGAATTCGACGAACTCCACATCCCGCGAAGCCTGAAACGAGCGCAGCAAAAAGCTCCGTTTACCTTCACGATCGACAAGGATTTTCGATCGGTCATCGAAAGCTGCTCCCAAGCCAAGCGGCCGGATCAGGGCGGCACGTGGATAACGGCAGAGTTTATCGATGTCTATTGCGAACTCCATGAGCGAGGCATGGCGCACAGCGTCGAAGCTTGGAATGGCGATGGCAAACTTGTCGGAGGACTTTACGGCATCGATGGAGGCGGAGTGTTCTGCGGCGAATCGATGTTTTATAAAGAGCCGAATGCTTCGAAACTGTCGCTTTTGTTCTTGATCGATCACATGCGCTCACGCGGCGCGACCTGGCTTGACGCACAGGTGATGACTCCGCATATGGAGGCGTTGGGTGCGAGAGAGATTGACCGGAGCGATTTTTTGGTTAGACTCGAGAAAACACAAAAACTAGGTCTTGAGATCTTCTAAAAATGGACGACCAAAGTGAACTGCGCAGACATCTTATTGAGCTATTGAACGGCGGCTCAGCCCATATACATATCGATGCAGCGCTTCGCGACTTTCCGCTTGAACACATAAACACACGTATAGAGAATTCGCCCCACACTTCCTGGGAGCTACTTGAACATGTTCGCCTGGCGCAATGGGACATTCTTGATTTCAGCGTAAATCCGGATTACAGGGAGATGACCTTTCCCGACGATTATTGGCCGAAAGACGCAGGTACCGATGAATCTTGGAAAGCTTCGATATCACAGATACTTGCCGATCTACAGGCGATGCGTGAGCTGGTCGCTGACGCAGAAACCGACCTTTACTCTGCGATCCCACACGGTGATGGACAGACAATTCTTAGAGAAGCTTTGCTCATCGCCGACCATAATGCATACCATCTCGGGCAGTTGGTGCTGCTCAGAAGAATTTTGGAAAAGTCGTAAAAGCGATGCCGCATCGAGAACGAAAGAACATCCGTCCGGGATCGCAGGTTGCTATCGTCCTGAAACAAGATCAGCGTACCGGCAAACAGACCGTCGGCATTGTAAAGGACCTGCTGACAAGTTCGCCGCATCACCCGCACGGGATCAAGGTCCGGCTGACCGATGGGCAGGTTGGTCGGGTTCAACAGCTGATCGAAGGCCAACCAAAGTAGATATTTTTCGTCAATGCCGACATAGGGATTTATTTATCCGGATAGTATTTCCGGCACTGCTCGACGGGTGAGATAATTTCGAGGATCAACTTTATGGCAAACAACTTTCTGATCTATGGCGCAAACGGTTACACCGGTGAACTGATCACGCGGTTCGCGGTTGAGCGTGGGATGAAGCCGGTTCTTGCCGGGCGGAATGAGGCTAAGATCGCGAAACTGGCGGCGAAGCATCGGTTGGAGCATCGGGTTTTTTCGCTCGATGAGCGGGAGAAGGTCGATGCGGCTTTGCAGGAAGTTGAAATGGTGCTGCATTGTGCGGGGCCGTTTTCGATCACTTCGCGGACTATGGTCGAGGCTTGTTTAAGGAACCGGAAGCATTACACGGATATCACTGGCGAGATCAGCGTATTCGAGGCCTGTGCGGCACAAGATGCGCGTGCGAAGGAAGCGGGGATAATGGTGATGCCGGGCGTCGGGTTTGACGTCGTGCCGAGCGATTGTCTGGCCCGGCATTTGAAGGACAGGCTGCCTTCGGCGACGCATCTATCGTTGGCGTTTTACGGAATGGGGCGCATCTCGCACGGGACGCAGGCGACGATGACGATGAATGTCGGGCGCGGCGGTGCGATCAGAGAGAACGGCGTCATTACTCCTGTTCCGGCAGCGTGGAAAACGCGCGAGATCGATTTTGGCGAGGTGATCAAAACGGGAACGACGATCCCGTGGGGCGATGTCGCGACCGCATTCTATTCAACCGGCATTCCGAATATCGAGGTCTTCACGGTCATCCCGCCGAAAAACCTAAAGATGCTAAAGCTCAGCCGCTACCTCGGATGGCTGCTTGCCACGGGGCCGATCCAGCGATACCTGCAGAAGCAAATTCCGGAGGGCGGACCGAGCGACGAAGAGCGCGTCGCTGGTAAAACCCTACTATGGGGTGGAGCGGGCGACGCCGACGGCAACCGCGTCGAGGCACGAATGCAGGGGCCGGAAGGCTATACGCTGACCGCGCTCGCGGCGCTGAATATTGCGCGAAAAATTCTGGACGGGAACTTCACGCCGGGTTATCAAACACCGGCCAAGGCATACGGAGCGGATCTTGTTCTTGAACTCGAAGGCACGGCTCGGCAGAACGTGCGCATTGAGGCCTCGTCATGATAAAAAAAATTTTGGGCGTTTCTCTCATTGTCTTTGCTCGTGTTTGCCACGGCATACGCGCAGACGCAGCCAGCACCGACACCTGACTCGCGCATCGTGAAGAACCCGCCCCGGGTGGATCACCATCAGCATGTCGGCAGCCCGGAGATGGTAGTGTTCCAGGGCTACGCCAGCCAGGGAATAACAGCTATCACAGCTCAGCATGTCATAAAACTGCTTGATGCAGCCGGCATCGAGCGCGGTGTGCTTTTATCCACGGCATACGCCTATGGCAGGCCCGGGCGTGAACCTCAGGACGAATATACCCGCGTCAAGGCCGAGAACGACTGGGTCGGTGCCCAGGCGGCTCTATATCCAAAACGCCTGGTCGGCTTTTGCGGTTTTAACCCTCTCAAAGATTATGCTCTCGACGAGATCGCCCGCTGTGCCAAAGACCCAAACTTGCGCCGCGGTATAAAACTGCACTTCGGCAACTCGGACGTGCAGATCGAAAAGGCGGAGCATCTCGAAAGCTAAAGTCCGTCTTCCGGGCGGCCAATGCCAACCGCATGGCGGTAGTTGTCCATGCGAGAGCTTCCATCTCGCTTGAACGCCCGTACGGGGCGGAACAGGCTCGGCTCTTTCTCGAAGAACTGCTGCCGCTCGCTGGCAATATCACCGTCCAGATCGCACATCTTGCCGGATCGGGGCCGGGTTACGACGACCCTAAGGCAGACGCTGCGCTAGAGGTCTACATCGGTGCGATCGCAAAAGGCGACCCGCGTACCAGGACCCTGTGGTTCGATCTGACGTCCAACGCCTTTCCTGCAAATCCGAGCGAAAGGTCTGTTCTGCTGGCAAAGCGGATCCGCCAGGTCGGAGTCAAACGCATCCTCTACGGCACGGACATCACCTTCGGCCCGCTCCTCAGCCCCCGCGACTCATGGGCCGAGATCTGTCGTCTGGATCTCACTGACAAGGAGATAAAAACGATTGCCAAAAACAAGGCCCCGTATTTCCGCTAACCTTCCCCTGTCCGCGTGGCTATGAAACCGTATTTTAACGTGGCAACCGATTGCAAACGCACGGGAACGCGGACAGACATACCGTAGCGTTCGGCCGCGATGCATTACAAGGCAAATGGTGGAGACAATGCCAGGGCTAGAAAATCGGGCAACGGGCCCGCAGGGCAGCCCGACAACGGTAAATATGCCGAATTTTGTCCCACGATGCCACCGCGAGGAATAGCGGGCTCATCGACACTATCGAAGGGCCAGGAATTTGCTCCCAAAGCGGTGCTCTCGAGGTGCCCGGAAGAAAAACTGGAGAATAAATTCATGAAAATCGAAAGATTTTTCTGTCCGATTTCGAGTAAAGTACTTAGCACTGGCAATTCGGGCAGAGAATGCGGGTTGCGGACGAGATAGTTTTTCTTTCTCCCACGTTTGCAGGAGCTTTTTGCTCGGGTTGGATAAATGTTCCACCGTCTACGGGAACGTACCTTTTTTCAAGGTTTGAAGGCGGCTTATGAAATGGCTCGCGGTCATGCAGGGGATAATATTGTTGTTCTCTATTGGAACTGCTAGGCCGATCAGCGCGCAACCGCTGCTGCAGGACGAATCGCAGAACGGTACGAGGAATTTCGGATGGAGCCTGAAGCGGCCGGAAAAGAAAAACCCGACTGCGAAACCCTTGCCGCCGGCGGTGCCCGAGCCATCGGTCGAGGAAGGGGTGCTGAAGGTTGAAACCAGCCTTATCGTCAGCGACGCGTTCGTTTATGACAAAAAAGGCCGGCCGGTCGATGGATTGAACCAGCGTGATTTTCGGGTGGAAGAGGACGGGGTCGCGCAGCAGATCGAGTTTTTTTCCAACGGACGCGACGCTGCGATCCCGCGTTCGATCATTCTGATAATCGACTACAGCGCGAGCCAGCTTCCATACCTCGAAACCAGCATTAGAGCCGGCCAGGTGTTGGTCTCGATGCTAAACCCGCAGGACCGAATGGCGATCGTTACCGATGATGTCGATCTGCTCACAGGGTTCACACCAGACAAGCAACTGTTGAAGGAGCGCCTAGACATGCTGAAAACAAGGGTAAATGAGGGAAGGGTCGGAAAGAGTAGACAGTTTAGCTCGTTGATGGCGGCCTTGAACGAGCTATTTTCCGAAGACGACCTTCGCCCGGTCGTGATCTTCCAAACCGACGGCGATGAGTTTGGGGAGATCCAGTTTGCTAACGGACAACGGCCGTTTGCAGATGAAACGAGGCGTCGATTTGACTACGAAGACGTTCTCAAATCGATCGAAAGAACGAGAGCAACTGTTTACACAGTAATTCCCGGCTTCCGGCTGAGTGAGGCATCGGGCGAAGCAAGGCTGGAACTGGCCCGAAAGGAAGTCGAGAACTCTATGCGAAGCATGCGCGCATTCAGGAAGTTGGATCTTGCACCAGCCTCTAGAAAATACGAGGAATCGTTTTTGAGACGATGGGTACAGGCGAGAACACGCGACGCGGACGCGGTTTCAAGGCTCGCAATTGAATCAGGAGGTTTAGCAGAATATCTCGAGCAGCCGGAACAGGCGTCGGGCATTTACGCCCGCATCCTCGCCGAAATGAACCGCCGGTATGTGATCGGATATTATCCGACAAATACAAAGCGCGACGGAAAACGGAGGAATATCAAGCTAACGGTAGAAAGCGATCAAAAGCTAAGAATCCGTGGGAAAACTTCGTACATAGCCGGCGGGCCCGCAAACTAGGCGTTCGTATTCGCTTCGTAAGTGCTTTTCCGCTCCGAACGCAAGATCCATAAAGAATAAAAAATTCATCGAAACGGAAAGACGCGACATTCCCGTCTGGGTCAAAGTATCGGAATACGATGAGTCTTGCCGTCATAATGACGGGCGAGATTCTTGATTCGGCGAAGATTGCGCTATGCTTCTTCGCAAAATAATAGAAGGAGAAGATTCCGATCAAAATGAAGTTCATGCTCATTTTTGTCTTTGCGTTGCTGGCGATGCCAGCCGCATCTACGGCTCAGCTGCGAAAAGCTCACAAGTTCACTGACTGGGCGCCGATCGTCCATCTTCCGGCACCGATCAATTCGGAGTTCGACGATCACGCGGCGATTTTAACTAAAGATGAGAAGACGATGTATTTCACGTCGAACCGGACGGGTTCGGTCGGCGGCAGCGAAGACATTTGGGTGTCGACGCGAAAAAGTAAGACCTCCGCCTGGCGGACGCCGGTAAATCTGGGCCTTACGATAAATACGCCCGCGATGGAGCGGGTTCGGTCGTTTTCGGCGGATGGCCGTGTGCTCTTGTACCAGAGCGATCGGAGCGACGGGTACGGCTTTACGGATATTTGGGCAACCTATCGCAAAAACTCAAGAGATGAATTTGCATGGAGCGAACCCGTTAACCTTGGATCGATGATAAATACGCCTTTTACGGAATTGGCTGCGAATTACCTCTTTGCCGACGCCGGACGTCTGCAAAAGCTCTTCTTTTCAAGCACCAAGCCGGGTGGGTTTGGCGGCCCGGATATCTACGAGAGCACGATAAACGATCTTGGGTTTGAATATTCGGTCAATGTTTTCGAGCTGAACAGCCCTTCGATCGAAACTTGTTTTTGGGTAAGAGACGATGGGCTCGAATTGATCTTCAGCTCGAACCGGCCGAATATCACCGGCGACATACAGCAGCACGATATGTGGGTCGCGTACCGTGATTCGGTCTATGAGACGTGGTCGCCGCCGAGCAGGCTCGGGCCGAACATCAACGTACCCGACTGGCAGGATGTGAACCCGGCGTTGTCGTTCGACAACCGGACGATGCTCATGGCGTCAAGGCGTCCGGGAGGCATCGGGCCCGGCTCGTTTGATATTTACGTAACGACGCGGCAGCCGCTGGGCGGCAATCCTTAGCGTTCAGGTTCAACGAGCGATTTGAAATGCTCCCACTGGCCGCCGCAGGTTTTTCATAAACTCGACGACGCGGTTATCGCGCCGGATCGGGTCGAGGTTGGGATCGATCGCGAAATAGGTGTGGTTCGGAAAGCCTGTATCCGCGGCGTTCTCGAGCCATTTTACAGCTTCGTCGGGTTTGTCCATAGCAGCGTATGCTGATGCGATATTGTGGGCGGTATGATGAAAATGGCCGTAGTCGCGGCCGATCTCGGCCGCCTGCCGGATGGCTTCTTCGGCCGCCTTCTCTTTGCCCGCCTTCGCCAGCAGAACTGCCTTAACGCTTGTAAAACTACCTCCTTCATCCTGCGGATAGCTGGCCAAATATTTGTCTACGATCTGTTGTGCCTCGGAACGGCGTCCGGTTTGAACAAGCAGGTCGGCCATGCATCTATCGACAAGCATCGGGCTCACGTCACGCGGAATTGTTTTGAAAACCTGCATTGCCTCGTCAAATTTCCCCTCGTAAGCGAAGTACACGCCCACCCGAAAACGCGGCCATCGTATTGTTCGGATTTAGTTCGAGCGCGTTTTCCAATTCCTGATGTGCCTCGTCGATCAATCCGACGTGAGCATAGACCATCGACAATTGATGATGTGCCTCGTCCGAAGCGGGGTCGAGGACGAGCGACACGCTTGAAGGCACGAATCGCCTGTTCGTGCGGAAATCCTTTGGTATTCGTCCAGAGGATAAGCCCGCGGGCAAAATGGCCTTCGGCAAGGTTTGGGTCGAGTGACAGAGCTTTTTCCACCGCGACATCCGCGTTTTCGTGGAGCAGCTTTCGCTTCGGCCCCGCTGAGAACTTAAAGGCACGCGTGTTGTATGCCCTGGCAAGTTGTGCATATGCCGGCGCGAAGAACGGGTCTATGGCGATCGCCGCTTCCAACACCTTGATCGCATTCTCGGTGTCTTCGATATTTTCGCTGCCGGCCTTTATTTTGCCGCGAACGTACAGGTCGTATGCCGGTGAGTGGCCGGGGAACGCTCGGGATGAGGGATGTTGGCCCATGGCAGCTTTCAAGGGCCAACACATCAAACCCCGCAGCTATCTTTTTAACTTCTGCAACAAACCGATAGCCATGCTTTGGCACTGTCTCGATGTACTTGTGGTCGGGGCTGGAGTCGCCAAGAAAATGGCGTATAGCGTGGATCGCCTTGCCAAGATTATTCTCCTCAACGGAGGTGTCGGGCCAAACGGCTTCAAGCAATTCCTCTTTTGTCACAAGCCGGCCGCTGTTGCGCACAAGCTGCACGAGTGTTAGGAATGCTTTTTCGCGAAGCGAACCATTTGATGTGTTATCGAGGCGCGCAAGTTTTCGCTCCCCGACATCCAGGCAAAAATCACCGAACTCATATTGCTCTGAGCGTTCGCTCAACATAAGTGCCCCTCACTGCCGGAAAAATAACGGAACAAAAACTTCACCGGAACGGAAATACATGGCCTCCCGCTGTCGGTTAAGATTCTCGCCGGTCGATAAAAAAGCAACCTTCGCTCCGCTGAATGTACCCATTTTAGCGCCGCGCAACCAACGAAACAACACTTATTGTTAGCCGGAGGCGACTGCCTGCACGCTTGAGGTGTGTACCGAACCGGCCCAGATAGACAGAAAGGAGAAAACAAAATGAAACATCTATTTTCAAAAATTAATTTGACGCTTGCAATCGGACTTGGATTCCTCGTCGTCTTCGGCGTGATCGTTTATGCGGCTATCATTCCGGTCATTCTCGGAGCCGGCACTAACGCCGATACGCCGATCGTTGACGGCCCCGCAACGGTCACCTTCCGGCAGTTGACCACCACGCCCGGCGATATCGGCACGTGGCATTATCATCCCGGCGTTGTTCACAACGTCGTGACCGCGGGGACCATCAAGATCGAAGACGGCTGCGGCGCTGCGCCCTCGTACACGGTCGGACAAGCATTTGAAACGTCCGAGGGGCGTGAGTACACCGGGCGATCAACGAAGGGGCCGTTGATGCGGTTGAATACAATGTGTTTATCAGGGAAGAAGGAAAACCGCTGACGAGGTTTATCCCGAATAACGAACGCCGGTGCGGCCCGCCGAGCAACATCAGTGAATGCCTCGACAGCCGTTGGAGTGCGTTCGATTTTCCATCTCGATTTAGAAGCCGTGGCGATTGCATCTCTTACGTAAATCGCCGCAAGCACGTGACGCTTCTGCTTCCTGATGACCCGCTCCAATAATGCCGGGAGCGGCATAGTTCTTCAGAGGAAATTAGAAAGGCGAGCCGCTGCTCCTTGCGTTAACGGTGCGAAAATATCTCTCAAGGGCCGCAAGAAGATTGTCTTGCGGCCCCGCAAAAGCATCGCTCAGCCAGCCATCGCGTTAATCGAAAAGGGATTCTATGTTAGATGAACTTGCTTATTTTCTTCGGTATAAGACTATTGCGGGTTTGGCAACGTCCAGCGGTCCGGTAAAGCCGGAAACGCGTAGGTCCTCGGCTTTGCAAGAAACTATTCGACGTTCCGGCTTAGGCGGGATCGGCTTGTACATATACGGAAAACAAAGAAATGAGAACAAAGATACTAGATCTAAGAATTCTTAATATCTCGGTAAATGGCAATTTATTCCACGCGTGCGAAAATCTCGCCGCTGTGTGCCTCGTTTCGTCGGTCGTCGTCATCATCTTCACAATGCTGCTGGTCGTCATGGCATCGTCGCAATCACCCTCTCGGCGGAACGGCAAAATCGCATTTACAAGCGACCGCGACGGCAACCGCGAGATTTATTCAATGAACCCTAACGGTTCAGCGATTAGGCGGCTGACATTTAATCCCCACGAAGACGATTATCCGGCTTGGTCGCCGGACGGCTCGAAGATCGCTTATCTGAGCGAGGAATCTTTTATTAAGATAATGAATGCCGACGGTAGCGGGCAGCAGATCGTAGCTCCGATCAACTTCGATCCAACGACACAGAATTTTTGCGGCGAACGGTTCGCCCTCGATTGGTCGCCAGACGGCAGTAATATCGTGTTTCAGGAATTCGGCAATATCGTAACGGTCAACATTGACGGAACCAACCGGCGAAACATTACCAACACATCCGTGCGAGAATCCGAACCTTCGTGGGGATTGATGGATCAAATCGCCTATACCTCTTCGGATGCGACTCAATCACAGCCAAATTCGGGCCTGTGGATTTACCTCACCACTTTTCCCGGAATAAATTTTGGCCATTATGGATATTACACTTGCGCCGTATCGCCCGACTTTTCGGCGGACGGTGCAAAATTAGCCTTCGTAGATGGAGATGATTTAATTCCGCCCGGGAAAATCTCTATAGTCAATCCCAATCCGCCTTTTAATGGACGAGATCTTGGCTTCTATGGTGTAATGACGGTCAGATGGTCGCCGGATGGAGAGTTTCTTGTGTTTGGTTCGTTAACAAACACGAATCCTAGTATTCAACGTCATATCGAAATCGTTGACGAGTTTGGGCAAGGCAGGCGGCATCTTGACCGAGGGGATTAACCCGTCGTGGGGAAGACGCGCCGTTTCTCAGACAACTCCGGCTGATTTCGACGGCGACGGACGAACGGATATTTCCGTTTTTCGCCCGTCGGACAATAACTGGTACATCGTTAATGCGACCGGCTATTCGATCCATAATTTTGGGGTTGCGGGTGATGTTGCCGTGCCGGCTGATTACGATGGCGACGGGACTACGGATATTGCTGTTTGGCGGCCATCTAACGGGGCATGGTACGTGGCAACCACCGGCGGACGGTTTCAGGTTTTCGGGTGGGGAGAAAGCGGCGATCTGCCTCAACCGGCAGACCATGACGGCGACGGCCGGGCCGATCTGGTTTTGTTCAGGCCTTCGACCAATACCTGGTACACGCGGTTTGCAAGCAACGGTTTCACATCCAGACAGTTCGGCGAGGCCGGCGATAAGCCTGTGCTCGGCGATTTTGACGGTGATGGACGAGCGGACATTGCGGTTTTCAGGCCGTCGAATAGCACGTGGTATTTCCTGAATGCAGCCGGATTCAGTTCCAGGACATTCGGCGAGGCCGGCGATATACCTGTTCCCGCCGACTATGACGGCGACGGAACGACGGACGTTGCGACTTTTCGTCCGTCAACAGGCATCTGGTATTGGATTGGAAGCACCGTCCGTTTTCGAGTCTTCAGTCAATGGGGCGTCGCGGGCGACATGCCGGTTCCTGCGGACTATGATGGCGACGGTAAAGCTGATCCGGCTCTGTTCAGGTCATCGGACAGCAACTGGTATATCTTCGGCACAACCGCAGGCATAAATGTGCGCCCGTTTGGCCAATCGGGAGACAAACCTGCGCCGAATGCTTTTGTTTATTAGCGTCGGGAGACACTGAGGGAGAATCAAGCCCATGGAAAGACGCAGAAGAAAATGCTTTCTCCGTGTTATTTTTTTTGTATTGTCTCTTTCCGTCGAATAGCCTTAAACGTCGAGATTCTTGACGTCCAGCGCGTTGTCCTCAATAAACTTACGGCGCGGCTCGACCTGGTCGCCCATTAGCACGGTGAAGAGGCCGTCGGTTTCGATAGCGTCCTCGACGCGGACCTGGAGCATTGTGCGTTTTTCCGGGTCCATTGTCGTTTCCCAGAGCTGTTCCGGATTCATTTCGCCGAGGCCCTTATAACGCTGGATGGTCAGGTCTTTTTTGGCCATCCCGGTTACTTTTTCGAGCAGATCTTCGCGCGAGGTTATCGTCTCGCTGGTGCCGTTTTCACCCAGTACGAACGGCGCGGCAAATTCCTGATCCAATGATCGCATCAGCTCGACCGCCTTTTGGAACTCGACGTAGCTCGCCATGTTCCAATCGAAAAGAATCCGCTGGTTGTTCGGCATTGTGATCTCGATCTCGGACAGACCGTGCTCTTCGTCGTGGGCAAGCTCGGTGTCGAAGCCGGCCGCCGAGATCTTGCCTTCGACCTCTGCCATCAGTTCTTCCTGCTCAAAGACCTTTCGCAGCTTAATGTCGTGTTTTACCAAAACGCCGTCGCTGCCGGCAAACGCTTCTAAAATAACACTTAGAAGCTTTGCGTCATTGCCCATTCGGCGGGAAAAGCGTTCGAAATAGCTTTTGAACTCGATGGTTTGCCCGAGCGCTTTCGCAAGCTCCTTGCCCGTGACGGTCCTGTCGCCCGTACGGATCTCAACATCGTTCGTGCCCACCCGCATCAGGTAGCTGAACATCGCCTTATCGTCCATCAGGTATTCTTCTTTCTTGCCGCGTTTTACCTTGTAAAGCGGCGGCTGGGCGATGTAAACGTATCCGTTTTCAAGCAGTTCCGGCATTTGGCGGTAGAAAAACGTCAGCAAAAGCGTGCGAATGTGGCTACCGTCAACGTCAGCGTCGGTCATCAGGCAAATTTTGTGATATCGCAGTTTCTGGACGTCGAAATCTTCCTTGCCGATACCGGTACCCAGCGCTGTGATCAAAGCCTTGATCTCGCCGTGGCCGAGCATCTTGTCGAATCTTGCCTTTTCGACATTTAAGATCTTACCCTTGAGTGGTAAAACGGCCTGGTTCTTACGGTCGCGGCCTTGCTTTGCCGAGCCTCCGGCGGAATCTCCTTCGACGATATAGATTTCCGAAAGCGCCGGGTCTTTTTCCTGACAGTCTGCGAGCTTGCCAGGCAATGTCGATGAACCGAGGGCACTTTTACGTACTATCTCGCGTGCCTTTACGGGCCGCCTCGCGTGCCCGTGCGGCATCGACAGCTTTGCCGACGATCTTTTTGGCGACATTCGGGTGCTGTTCAAAATATTCGCCAAGCTTGTCGTTCAAAAACGATTCGACCGGGCCTTTTACCGGCGAATTCAGCTTGCCCTTTGTCTGCCCTTCAAACTGTGGCTGCGGGATCTTTACGCTGATGATCGCAACCAAACCCTCGCGAACGTCGTCGCCGGTCAGCGTGACCTTTGCGTTCTTCGTCATGCCCGAGCTTTCGGCGTAGTTATTGATAGTGCGAGTGATCGCGCCGCGAAAGCCGGACAGATGAGTTCCGCCATCGACCGTGTTGATGTTGTTGGCAAACGAAAATATCTTTTCGTCGTAGCTGTCGTTGTACTGCATCGACACTTCGATCGACAGGTCGTCATCGACCACCTCAAAATACAGCGGGTCGTCGTGCAGCGGGCTTTTGTTCTTGTTAAGGTGCTTGACGAATTCGGCAATGCCGCCTTTGTAATAAAACTCGTGCGATTTGTCGCCTTCGTCACGCTCGTCCTTGATAAAAATGCGGATGCCCTTGTTCAAAAAGGCCTTTTCGCGAAGCCGTTCTGACAATTTGTCAAAGCTGTAAACCGTTGTCTCGAAAATGCTTGAATCGGGGCGGAACGTGATCTTTGTGCCACGTTTTGTGGTCGTACCCGTGTGCTTGAGCGGGGCGACCGGAATACCGGCGGCGAATTCCATCTCATGCGTTTTGCCGTCGCGCCATATCTCGAGCCGCAGGTATTCGCTCAAAAAATTAACGCAGCTTACACCGACGCCGTGCAGCCCGCCCGAAACCTTATAGGAATTCGAGTCAAACTTGCCGCCGGCATGCAGGATCGTCATCACCACCTCCGCCGCCGAACGCTTTTCCTGCTTGTGCATATCGGTCGGAATGCCGCGGCCGTTATCGACCACGGTTACCGAATTGTCGATATGGATCGTTACCTCGATCGTGTCGCAATAGCCCGCCAATGCTTCGTCAACCGAATTATCTACAACCTCGTAAACCAGGTGGTGAAGGCCGATCTCGCTAGTCGAGCCAATGTACATCGCAGGACGTTTGCGAACCGCGTCGCGTCCCTCCAAAACCGTGATTGAATCCGCCCCGTATTCTGTCTTTTTTGCTTTAGTCAATTTGTGTATAACCTCTAATTAATACCTTCACTTGATACCCTGTTTGTTCAAACTTTCGACACGGGTTTTCAGTTTGCTATTCCAATCCTTGGCAAAGCTGCCCATGTCGAAAAACGTGTATATCAATATCTTCGTCAGCCAGCCCTGTGTGGCGTAGCTGTCAACCGTTTTCAGCTTGACGCCGGACGCCGTGGGCGTTATCTCGCCCTTCCAACTGCCGGTGAACGAGTTGCCCATCGTGTAGGAAAACTCCATCCGAAACGGGCGTTCATCCTTTGCTAGAGTAAATCGGAGCGGTTCGGGTGAATCTTTTGGATACTCAACCCAGGTTTTGTCGTCGATCCTTTCAACTTTCGTGAGCTGCGTCTGCCATTCGGTGTATCGATCCTTGTCCGAAATTATCTGCCAGACGCTTTCGGCCGGAGCATTTATCTCGACTTCATTTGTAAAGCTCTGTTCGGCCGGAACCAACAGGCCGGCGGCGATGAAAACTACTGCCAAAAAAATCACTAAAACGGCCGCCGCGATCAGGAAAACCTTCAGAATTTTCATAGCCGATCCCTCAATTGATAAAGATCTTTACCTTTGTTCGACGACATGCCTGTTAATTCTGCCGTCAGCACAATAATCCGGTCTTCGATCAAAGGTATATTTTAGCATTTTTTGCCTTATTTAGACAGCTGGAAGGGGCGTAAATATGGATAATTCAACGCAATTTTGCGGCTCCGGATTCAACCTCGAAAACGCTTGAATTTGAGCCGAAAGCTTCTACAAAACTTTCCTTTGAAGTTGTGACAAAGGTCTGTGTTTTGCCGTCTAGAAATTCTAGCAGTTGGCCGATGCGGCGATAGTCTAGTTCGGCGTCGATATCATCGAGGAGGAAGAGCGGATACTCCTGCTGCTGGGCGTGATAAACCGCGAGATTGGCGAGCTGGAGAAGGAGCAGGGCGCTTCGCTGTTGGCCGGCGGAGCCGTATCTTCGGATGTCATATCCGTCGAGCAGGATCTCGAGATCGTCGCGGTGGGTGCCGACCAGGGCGTATCCGGCCGCGACCTCTGCCTGGACGCGGAGTTTCAAGCGCTCGGCGATCAGGCCCTCGTAATCACCAAGATCGCCCTTGCCTTCGAGCGACGAAACGTAGCGGATCGAAATCTCCTCGCTGCCAAATAGCCGTTTTTCCAGCGTTTCATTCAGCCTTTCGACAAAACGCACCCGCGAACGGTGGATCCTGGTCGCATGCACGACAAGCTGTTCGTTCCACGGTTCGAGCAGTTCGGCTGTTTTGTCAAGCGGGTTTCGTTCGTCATCGGCCGCCTGAAGAAGTGAATTCTTTTGCTTGATGACGCGGTTATAGTCGGTAAGCGTCTGGACGTAGGGCGGGTGAATCGAAACTATCGCCCGGTCGAGATACTTTCGGCGGGCGTCGGGCGTGCCGCGGACGATCTCTAGCTCGTCGGCGTTGAACACGACAGCGTGAAGTTGGCCAAGGTACCTTTGGAGCGTTTCCCGTTTGCCGTTTACGAGAAAACTCTTTGTATTGCCCTGCAATGCCGCTTGCAGATCACGGTGGATGTCCTCGGAACGCATTACACGGCCTCGGATAATGGCCAGATCTTCGCCAAAGCGGACGGTTTCCTGCAGCTTCGTGGTCTTAAACGAGCGAGTCGTCGCGAGAATATGTATCGATTCCAGCCAGTTCGTCTTGCCTTGCCCGTTAAACCCAACTAGAATGTTCAGACCGTGAGCAAACTGAACGGCACCCTTTAAATTCCGAAAGTTTTCAGTTTCAACTGATTCGAGAAGCATCGGGGAAGTTTAACACGTAGCCCGGCTCGCCGTGGCTGTGTATATCTGCCCGATTAGGATAGTTAGCCCCAGCAACCGTCCGAACTAACTTATCGAATCTTTTTCTGGATTAAGGCCGCATTAGCAGTTTGTTTAATAATAGATGTTCAACGCATTTGAACATCAGCAAACATTCTGCTACACGTAATAAAGATGCGAATTATTAATCTTTTCCTGTTAACGCTAATGATCACCGTATCGGCCTTTGCCCAGCAAAGCCTGAAACCCGGTGCGGCGGCGCCGGATTTTAACGGCGAGTCGCTTGATGGAAAAACATACAATCTCAGCCAATTGCAGGGCAAAGTCGTCGTTTTAACATTTTGGTCAACACGGTGTGCGATTTGTCACAGCGAAATTCCGAAGCTAAATGAGGTCGCAAAGCGCTATAAGGACAAAGATGTTGTATTTCTCGCCCTTACGATGGAAAACCCCGTAAAGGTCGAGCCCTACTTGCGGAAGAACCCCTTCAATTTCAATATTCTACCGAACAGTTTTGGCGTATTTCTCAAGTACGCGGACATGGACGGAAGCGGCAACATCAATATGGGCTTCCCTTCCTATTTTCTGATCGACCAGCACGGAGCCATCACGCTGAAGAGCGACGGCTGGGACAAGGCGTCGAAACTTGAATCACAGATCTCCAGGATGTTAGCGACCGAATGAGTGAGATCGTCCATCTTCACTCCTCTCTCTTGTGTCCCCGGCTGATTAACTCCCAGCCGGGGTTTTTTTGTACACAACACGGAATCGTTTCTTAACGACGATGCCCTGGGCCATTCGAACCATTGAAGACGAGACCTTTTCAAAGAAATAGTGGGTTGGGTTTTCTTGGCGGGAGCGTGGTATCTCGCGATACGCTCCAAACATGCGGAACATTATTTGTATGGAACTTCATGAGTTCAACCCACGGCTTTGCGTTTTCAAGTATCAAGCCGGAACCTTTGCCCATTATGTTTGATTCCATGCCGGGCGGCGTGGTGTAACAATGGTCAAGGTTGCCGCGAACATCGTCGATCTTGCAGGTCCCGTCCCCGAGAAGGCCCTGTACATGGTCCTCGTTGATCGCATGACCCAACTCGTGCCAAAGCGTTATGGTGTCCGCATCGCGGACATCATACAGCTTACTATGTGAACGGAAAAAGCGTCGGCGTTGAAAAATGTGTGACCCCTCCGTATGCACTACGTCAATTTTTAGATGGAGCGACCGCTTGAACTCGTCACCGGCCGCATCGATATCGATTCCATCTATGAGCTTGAAACGACATAGAATGTTAGGACGGAAAATTTCCTCTTTTCCACGTAGGCCATCTTTGAAATCAAACAGACTGCAGCTATCGGGGGGGATCAACATGAATTTCTCATCCCAAAACGCCTGGCCCTTTTGAAATTTGGCCTTGAAGTCTTGCACTTCTGCTAAGCTCCAATCCTTAACCCGAAAAAAATGCCCGTCACTGTCCTGCGCGAAGTATTTGTCACCTACTCTCGTAATTATTCCTGGCGTCGAAGATCCGAAGTGGCCGTCGGCAAAACTCAGCGAATAGAAAACCTTGATCGTCAACGCTACCGGGTCTGCAGGGGTCGGCAGTGCCGGTACCGTCAGCTCCGATCTTAAAATGTCGCAATGAACGGTTTCCCAGTACAAATTCGGGTGCTTTCCATGACTTTTATCCACTTGCAGAACTTTCATGTTTTATTTTCGAAAACCCCAGACACGCCTTGGAGCCTCTAACGTTATAGACGCACCACGGCGGCGATCTTTGCCGCAACTCAGGCTAGAAAAGCCAAGTAATATGCTCTCCGCCAAGTGGGTACCGTTTGCGGCTTTGATTTTGAGGCAAATCCTTCTTAACCGCAAAGGACGCGAAATTTTTCGCAAGGTTATGGTAGGGGTTGTCGCACAATACGAAACAGGACCTTGCTCATCGTTAAGGCAGTTGTCTCCGAACGTCCATTTGCGTTATATTTCTAGCTTGCCCGCATCTAATGCGGAGAGGTAGCCTAATTGGTAAGGCAGTAGTCTTGAAAACTACCGCGAGTGATCGCTTGCAGGTTCGAGTCCTGTCCTCTCCGCCATTTCAATTTTGGATTTGCGATTTTGGATTTGAGATCTCCCGTTTCGCATCAGCTTTTCTCCAACACTTAATTTCCCTTGAATTCAATGCGTGTCTGGTATAGTCTTGAAAAACTGAATGATGATTCATTCAGTTTCTTATCAATATGTCGCCAACGCGAAATTCCAACACGTCGACCCGTGCAGTTGTCTCCGATAAACACGAAGCGATACTCCGCGCGGCGATAAAGGTATTTGCCGGCAAAGGATACTTTAATTCAAAAGTGGCTGACATTGCAGGCGAAGCAGGTATTGCGGACGGCACCGTGTATCTGTATTTCAAGAGCAAAGACGAGATACTGCATTCCATATTCGACCGGGCGATGGCCGAATTTATTGCCGAAGGGCGGCGGGAGATAACCGGGATCGCGGATCCGGCCGGGAAGCTGCACCGGATCGCTGAGCTGCATCTGGAGAAACTCGGAGCGGACCGCGACTTGGCGATCGTCTTTCAGGTCGAGCTACGCGGTTCGACCAAGTTCATGCAGGAGTTTTCAGCCGCCGGTTTCGCCGAATATCTCGACATTATTCGGCAGACGATCGCCGAAGGACAGGAATCGGGAGTATTTCGCAGCGATCTGAAACCGATCGTCTGTGCGAAGATCCTTTACGGCGCCCTGGATGAAATGGTGACGAACTGGATCCTTTCCAAAAAATCCTATCAGCTTGCGCCAATGGCCGGCGAGGTGTTGAAGATCTTCTTCGGAGGCGTGTTACAGAAATGATATCCGTCACCGACACCATCTCTCGCGAATCGATCGGCCGCGGTACGCCGCTTCTGGTCGATGAGCCGCGCACGCTTGCCGAGCTTTTCTTAAAAGCCGCCGAAAAACACAACCGCCCCGACGCTTTGAATTTCAAGAAGGAGGGCGAGTGGAGGCCGATATCTTCGGGCGAAATGGTAGAGCGGGCGGAGGCCATAGCTCTCGGGTTATACGCTCTCGGTCTGCGCAAGGGCGATAAGGCCGCGATCCTCGCCGCCAATTCACCGGACTGGACGCTGGTCGATGCCGGATGTCAATTTGCTGGTGTGATCGATGTTCCCATCTACACGACGCTCGCGCCCGATGCGGTCTGCTATATCATCAACGACTCCACTACGAAGGTGCTATTCCTCGATAACAAAGCTGCGTACGACCGGATAGCTGACGTAATGCCGGCGTGCTTATCCCTTGAAAAGATTGTTTTTTTCGACGCTCTCGATGCCGATGTAAAAAATTCGATATCGCTTGCCGATCTGGAACAAACGAGCCGGGAGCACAATGACGGCCCGCCGCTCGACGACGTGCGAAACTCTATACTGCCTACGGATATCGCAACCCTGATCTACACAAGTGGAACGACCGGCGAGCCGAAAGGCGTAATGCTCACGCACAACAACATCATTTCGAACGTGATCGACGCCGGCGAAAAGTATGAGTTTTCGGATGACGACGTGCCGTTGTCAGTACTTCCGCTGTCTCATATATTCGAGCGGTCGGCGATGTACTTGTATATTCTGAACGGGATGGCGGTGCATTACGCGGAATCGGTCGAGAAGGTGCCGGAGAATCTGCAGGAAGTGCGGCCCACGATCTTTGTCGGCGTCCCACGCATCTTCGAGAAGGTTTACTCCAAAGCAAAGCTTAAAGCTGCCCAGACCGGCGGGTTGAAAGAAAGGATCTTTGATTGGGCGATGGGAAAAGCCAGGGAATATGCGCTGGCAAATGCATCCGGCACTCCGATCTCTCTGGCCCTCACGGTCGAACACGAACTTTCGGACAGGCTTGTCTTCTCCAAACTCAGGCAATTTTTTGGCGGCCGCTTGCGTTCGTGCATAACCGGCGGGGCGGCTCTTTCCGACGAGATCTATTTGATCTTTACTGGTGCGGGCATTTCGATAATGCAGGGCTATGGCTTAACCGAAACTTCGCCGGTCATTACATCAAACAACCCCGTCGATGTGCGGCTTGGATCGGTCGGCAAGCCGATCCGGAATACGAAAGTGCGGATCGCGGAGGACGGCGAGATCGAAGCGTTCGGCCCCGGTGTGATGCTTGGCTATTACAAGAAAGATGCTGCCAACAAGGAAGCGTTCACAGACGACGGGTGGTTCAGGACGGGCGATATCGGCAGGCTCGACGAGGACGGTTTTCTTTACATTACTGACCGTAAGAAAGAGCTCTTTAAGACATCAGGCGGCAAGTACATAGCTCCGTCGCCGATCGAACAGATGATCCGTTCATCGCGGTTCGTGAATCAGGCGGTGCTTGTCGGGAATGAACGGAAATTTGCCGCGGCGCTGATCGTGCCGAATTTCGAGCAGCTCGAATCTTACGCGAAGATCAAAGGACTTGAATTATCGACGCCGAAGGAGTTCTGTGAGAACGCTCGCATTATCGATCTGATAGAAAGGCAGGTAGCTGCGGCAACTGTCAAACTCGCACAATATGAGACGGTAAAGAAGATCGTGCTTTTGGAAAATGAACTGACCGTCGAAGGCGGTGAGCTGACACCAACGCTGAAAATAAAACGCCGCGTAGTCAACGAAAAATACAACGACTTGATCGATAAGATCTATTCTGAAGCCAAAATGTAACGTCGGCTTCAGATGTATCCGGCCTCGATTGCCGCCCGGATGGCGTTATTATCAGAACGGCCGAATTACCTTATTGGGAACGCCGACGACAAATTCAAGCAAATATTCGCTAAACTTCTTTGCGGCTTTGTCGACCTCAACAATATCGAAAGGTTCGAGCATAATGTCCCGCTCCGTCCCCTTTTTTATCAGGTCGAAATTTGCGGCGATGATCTCAGGCTGAGGCGATCCGGCTTTTCTACGATATATCCTGACGTTTTTTGTTTTCGCCTCGCGGGTTATGCCGCTGGCCATCGCGATCGCCTGGGTCAAGGGCAAACCACCCTCGGGAATGATCATTTCACCGGGCTTGATTACCTCGCCGGTTACGTAAACGGGTGCAGCCTTTGCGACAACGATAATATCACCGGCGAATATTTCGGGGTTTGCTTCCTCGCGGCCTTGACGCAGTGTTTCAACGCTGTACATCCGCGATGGAACATCCAACACACTGTCGGTGTTCGCTTTCCAATCGGAGGCCGTGTTTGCATCACCGCACATCGGCGGACGCGTACGAAAAACTTGTATTATCCCGCCGCTCTTTTCAGTCACGCCGCCGGCAAAGGATATCAACTCGAGCAAATGGGCCTTGCGGGTAAGCGGAACCTCGCCCGGTTTGCGGACCTCGCCATAAATGCTGACCGGCGGACGGCTGTTTCGCTGGGTCACACGCAGGTTTATTTGCGGGTTGCGGAGATATTTTGACCAGGCTTTTATAACCTCTGCGTGGAGGCTTTGTTCGGTTTTACATTTAGCAACAAGGCGTGCGTCCGAATAAGGGATCTGGATCATGCCGTCTTCATCTACCGTCATCGCCTCCACGTCGAATGTTGGTTCGCCGAGCGCTTTAATGCTTATCACATCACCGGGGCCGATAAGATATCCTTTTTGCACGGCGGCACTATCGCTCGCCGTCTGAGCGACAACGAGTTGCGACAGGCAGAGAGCACCGACAAGAATGAGCAAAAACTTTGAAACCATGAATAAAACCTCAGATCAAAATACCACTTAGAGGATACCGCACAAATGGCTTGGATTCAATCTTTTCGGGACGGGGTTGCCCGCCTTGGTCGATCCGCAAAGTGCTTTATTTATCGAGGTTTTGTTGTTGACAGCACTGCTTTCGCCGAGGTAATTTCGAAATGCGGGAAGTATTGCTGCTTTACTACCTAAAAAGCGTGAAGGATAGAAAAGTGTTAACGGAACAGCTTTGGTTTTTGCGCAGGCCCACCCAGCTTTTGTTGGACGTGGCCGTTCTATCCGTCGCATTTTTTCTCTCGTATCTGCCCGCCATCAACGTTCGGCTAACGGACTTTTATGTTGATATCGCCCTGACCCAGCTACCTTTTGTAATTCTCGTCCAGTTTTCGGCCCTTTTTCTGGTCGGAGCATACTCCATCATATGGCGTTATGTAAGCATCGAGGACCTTCGGGTCTTCCTGACCGCAGCCTTTCTTTCCGGGGCGGTTCTCGTTGCATTACGCTTTCTCTTGATCTTTACGAATTTTAACCTGTGGCAAGTGCCGGTATCGGTGATCATGATCGATACGGTACTGGGCTTCGGCGGGATCCTCGGACTTCGGGTCATCAGACGCTTTTTTTACGAGATAGGTGACAAGGGCGGCTCTCTTGGTCCAAGACGCCGCATCAAGCGGAAAGCCGCGTTACTGGTTGGTGCCGGTCGAATGGGAGCAACACTGGTTAAGGAAATGAGCGGGCGGGCCGATGCCGAATTCGATTTCCGCGGCTTTGTTGACGACGACGGTCAAAAAAAGGGCGGCAGTGTCAGCGGCGTAAAGGTGCTTGGGACAACCCACGACTTGCCGCGCCTGGTCGATGAAATGAACATTGAGCAGGTCGTTATTACGATCGACCACGCCCAGGGCAAAGACATTCGCCGGATACTGGATGTATGTACAGCAATTCCCGTCAAGGCTCAGATCGTGCCGAGTTTAAATGAGATCGCACACGGCCGAGTTTCCGTCAGCCGCATCCGGGACGTACAGATCGAGGACCTTCTGGGCCGGGAACCGGTCCAGCTTGACGATGAGAACCTTCACGAATTTCTGACGGGTAAAACCGTCATGGTTACCGGGGCCGGCGGCTCGATCGGTTCGGAGCTGGTCCGGCAAATCATAAGTTATCGGCCGGCGGCGCTGCTATTGGTCGAGCGGGCGGAATTTCAGTTGTTTACGATCGCACGCGAACTGTCGGCGGACCCTGAGAAAGTCGCTTATGTTCCGTTGATCGCTGATGTTGGGGACGAACCGCGAATGCGCGAGATATTCGAGCAGCACAAACCCGAAGTGATCTTCCACGCGGCGGCCCACAAACACGTGTCGCTGATGGAATCGAATGCGTGCGAAGCAGTTAAAAACAATGTATTTGCAACCCGCGTCTTAGGGAAACTAGCCGGCGAGTTCGGCGTTACCGATTTTGTTTTGATCTCGACCGACAAAGCGGTCAACCCAACGTCGATAATGGGCGCGTCCAAACGTATTGCCGAGATCGTGGTCCAGGAGTTAAATCACGATTACCCGACCAATTACATGGCAGTGCGGTTCGGTAATGTGTTGGGTTCAGCTGGTTCGGTGGTACCGATATTCAGCGAGCAGATCCAAAAGGGCGAGGCCATTACGGTCACCCATAAAGAAATGACGCGCTACTTCATGACCATTCCCGAAGCCTCGCAGCTTGTGCTCCAGGCCGGTGCGTTGGGAAGCGGCGGCGAGATCTTTATTCTCGATATGGGTGAACCGATCAAGATACTAGACCTTGCCGAGGATATGATCCGCCTTTCGGGCCTGACGCCGTATGAAGATATAGATATTGTTTTCACCGGCGTCCGCAAGGGCGAGAAGTTGTTTGAGGAACTTGAGATAACCGGCGAGAACTTATTAAAGACCCACCATCCGAAGATATTTATCGGAAAGATCGCGACCTACCCGCAAAAAGAAGTGTTTCGCATACTAACCGATTTTCAGAACGCCGTCGCCCACAGTGACGACGAGCGCGTTCGTCATTTGTTCAATCAGATTCTGCCGGAAGCTTCCATCACTGTCAGCAAACGGGCCCCAGCGGCCACGATCGTGCCCGGCGACCCCAAACGCATGATTAGCCCGACAAAACTGGGCTTGGTGGAGAAATAGATCCAGTACCCCCAAAATAGTCCAAAGTCCACGTTGAAAGCATCTGGCTGGAGAATGACTAGCATGAGCCAACCAAAAACATCCAAAAATAGAATTTCGCAGAAAGCTGCATCGTTTACCGAATCGGTTATCCGAGAGATGAGCCGCGAGGCTGTGAAATACGGAGCGGTAAATCTGGGGCAGGGCTTTCCTGATTGGCCTGCGCCTGCGGACATCAAACAGAAGGCGAAAGAAGCGATCGATGACGATCACAATCAATATGCGATAACGTGGGGCGTAAAGAGTTTTCGTGATGCGATCGCCAAAAAAACGATGTGGTTTCTCGGCATGGACATCGATCCGGAAACGGAGATCACGGTCACCTGCGGCTCGACCGAAGGGATGATCGCGGCAATGATGGCAACCGTTGATGAAGGCGAAGAAGTAGTCGTTTTCGAACCCTTTTACGAAAACTACGCGCCGGATGCGATCCTTTCGGACGCGACGCCGAGGCACGTTCCGCTGTATCGCACCGACAATGGGTTCGTATTCGATCGCGAAGAGCTTCGCGCCGCTTTTAATGAACGAACAAAGGCGATAATAATCTGCAACCCGAACAATCCGACCGGAAAGGTCTTTAGCCGAGACGGAGCTTGAGTTTATTGCCGATCTTTGCAAAGAGTTCGACGCAATGGCCTTTACCGACGAGATCTACGAGCACATCACATACAACGTTGAGGAAGACGGCGATCCGTTCGAGCACGTTTCGATGGCGACGATCGAAGGAATGCGTGACCGCACGGTTATCGTAAATTCTTTGTCGAAGACGTATTCGGTGACGGGCTGGCGTGTCGGTTATTGCATCGCGCCGCCGGATATTTCGTCGGCAATTCGAAAGGTCCACGATTTCCTGACGGTCGGTGCGGCGAATCCCCTGCAGCACGCCGGTGCGTATGCACTCGGTTTACCCGCGAGTTATTACGAAGAGCTTCAAAAGGATTACCAAAAGAAGCGTGACTTTATCGTGCCGGTGCTAAGAGACGCCGGTTTCAAATGCGATCTTCCCGAAGGCGCCTATTACGTGATGGCCGATATTTCCGAATTCGGCTTTGCAAATGACATCGAGTTTACAAAACACCTGATCCGCGAGGTCGGTGTTGCGGTGGTTCCCGGTTCGTCGTTCTACCACGACCCCGCGATGGGCTCGCAATTGGTCAGATTTTGTTTCTGCAAAAAAGACGACACGCTCGAGGCCGCCGCGGAAAATCTGCAGAGACTGAAAAGAGGCTAGTTTCCGAAAGGCTTTTCGGTGATAACGGTCAGCTTCGCAGGTATTGAGCCGCTCCTTAAACTTACGGCAATGTCCTCTGCCATGCTCTTCGAAAAGCTTCCGTCTATCTGTCCGCTGTCCTCGATCCGGCCTTTGATAAAGGCGGTAGTACGGATACGCTTGTCGAGAACGATCGCCAAATAGCTGTTAACATTCGCCGAAGTCCAGTTGCCGAACCGCACAGCCGCGTCCGGACGCAGTGAAAAAGATATCGAGTAGTTTCGTTCCACTGGAATGGCGCTGGCGTCGCGAATGTCCTCTCCGGTCACTATCGGTTCCGAGTCGACGATCACAAACCGATCTGTTTTTGCTGCTTCATCCCGGTCGCTGTACGGCAAAACCTCCTGGCCCGTTTTGGTGACGGCCCGAGCCCCTTCGGCCGTCGGATAAGTCGTAAGCGGCGGCAGGGTATTGTGCCGTCACCGCTTTTTTCAATTCCAGCTCATGCGTTTCAAACAGAAAGGCCTTCGTCCGGCCCCAGTCCTGGTTCCCATAGATCTTAATATTTAACTGTTGCGGATCGGCCGGGGCAAGTTCCACATCAGCATCGATGCCCACAGCGTCGAGCCTGAATTTTAGGATCTTGACAACCCGGTCGGCCATCCCCGACGCGTCGGGTTTCCCGGTTTCCACGCGCACTGTGAACTCCATGCCATTTGTTTCGCGGAAGCCCGGTATTTTTGTGCAGCCGGCAACGATTGCGGCCAGGATCAAGATCAAAAGTGGATAGTTTAGTTTCGCCATGGTTTTTTGCTGGTCCTTAAGCAACCTTTCCGCTTGTATTGTGCAACAAAATATTGCATTCTGCGTATCAAGTTGATAAGACGATCTTCCTAAAAGATTTCAATCTAGAAGATAATTTGGAGGTTTTATGTTTCGCAAATCATTTGCTTTTGTTTTGTTAGGGATCACTGCGGGTTCGGCAGCCTATGCTCAAACGCCTGAACCGCGGACGGACAAGGCTCCACAGGCTTTCTCGTGGTCGTTTGACGGCGGCGGCAGCTATCTTGGCGTTGAAACTTCGGACGTGACAAAGGAGAACTTTGGCCGGCTGGGCCTGCGTGAAGTTCGCGGAGTCGCGGTCGAAAAAGTGATGGATGGCTCGCCCGCGCAGGCTGCGGGTTTGCAAAACGGGGATGTGATCCTGAAGTTTAACGGCGAAGAGGTAGCGAGCGTCCGCAAGCTGACGAGGCTGATCGGTGAGATCGCTCCGGACCACCAGGCTCGCATCTCGGTGCTTCGCGGCGGCAGCGAACGGGAATTGACGGTGACGCTCGGCAAACGCCCGACGCCCAAGTTTGAGGGCGGATTCTTTGGCGGCAATCTTGCTCCCGGCCAGCTTGGCAGAATGGAGATGCCGCCGATGGCACCCATGCCGGAAATGCCCAGGATGGGCGAAATGCCCGGCTTTCCGGCACCGCCGAGGGGTGAGGCATTTGCGTGGGGCGGCGGACCGGGCCGTCAAATCGGTGTCGGGGTAACCCCCCTTACGAAACAACTGGCGGAACACTTCGGCGTCGAAGGCGGGGCCATGGTGAATAATGTGCGTGAGAATTCACCGGCGGCCAAAGCCGGGCTAAAGGCAGGCGACATCATTATCGAAGCCGACGGTAAACCGGTAAAAGGTGATTTTGATCTGATCCGGGCGGTCGGTACGAAGAAGGAAGGAAGCGTCAATCTTACTTTTGTCCGCGGCAGCAACCGTCAGACGATATCGGTGACACCTGAGGAGATGAAAGGCGGACACGATATGTTCTTTCAGTTTTCCGATCCACCTGAAGCACCGGACACTCCAGCGGCTCCCGGCACGATAAAGTTGGCAAGGCCGGGGGTGCCGCCGACGCCAATGCCGTTGAATAATTTGTTGATTCCCGGCCGTGTCATTTGAAATGACCGGCGCGGAAAAAAAGATGAGGCAGGAAACCGATTCAACCGGTTCCTGCCCTTTTTTTCTAAATGCCATGTCTGGCCTATTCCTTCGGTTTTTTCATGGCCTCTTTTGCGAGGTCGTTCGCGTCGTTGCTTGATTCTCGAGCCTTTTCCATAATTTCCTGGAATCTGTCGCTGCGTTTTTCGAAATCGGCTTTTACCTTGTCTCGGGCCTGCGTGTTCTTTGGATCGTAGTTGTCACGCAGCAGCCGTGCGGCCTGCCGGTATTCTTCGAACGCGCTCAGCTGCAACCGAAGCGCCTCCGATTTTAGCCGGAGATATTCGTCGTAATCCGGATTGATCTTCAGTTCGCGCGCCTTATCGATCTTTTCCAACGCGGTCGTACCGAGCGACGCGCCGTCATTGATGATATCTACGACCTCGCCGGAGATCTTCTTAACCTCGCCTTCATTGTCGGCCAGTAACGCCTGCTTTAGTTCGTCCCGCTTATCCTGGTGTTTGTCGTAGAGTTTCCTGATCTCCTTAAGGTCTTTGTTGGCCTCAAAAACTATGTTGCCCGCTTCGGCCGTTTCATCCGACGGCCCGAGAATATCGATGCCGCCCGAGCTTTTGCATGAAGCGAGGAAAGCGATACAAAACAGCATAAATGCCGTTAACAATACGCACGTACGTTTTCGCCCCGTCCCGATCATTATTCCTAATTTATCATAACTAGTTGGGCGATAGATACACTATCCCGCGATGCGGAAACTACTGTTACTCTTTCGCCGCCAGATAAACCCATCGAGAATGTAATGCGTCAACTGCGGCACGGCGAGCAACGGGACAAGATATGTCTTCCAGCCCGTCCAATCCCAATCAGAGCCGAACAACCAGTCCTTCTCATGCCAAACGCCGCGGTTCCAAAATAGTTCCTCGACATACGCGAGAGCCCAAAGCGTCGTGAGGAATATTATCCAATGTTGTGAAAGGGTGCGATAAACCGGGCCAGTCGTTTCGCGGCGGGCCTTTGCGTAGAACCAGATCAACGCGAAATATGGCACGCCGTGAATAATGACGTTTGTCACCGTAAATGCGTAGTCGGAATTGAAAAGGACAATGCCGACGTACCAGCAGATCGTGGTCGTCGCGACGACGATGTCTTTTCCTGGGTTTAAGAAGCCTCTGGTTTTGTAGAGGTAAACAGACTTACCGAAATATGCCGTCAGGGCAAGAATGTAAACCGGAAATAATATCGTTTCGACGAGCGTCGGCAATGCAAAGAAATCGTTGGCCACAAACCATTGAAAATTACGCGGCAGGCTTGTCATCCAGAACGCCAGCGGATAAACCGTCGCAAGGTAAACTGCCGCCGAATCGATCCACCAGGTCCACCTTTCCGTCTCGCCCAAGCTTTCGCCGATACAACGCCACCCAGCCGTATTGCTGTCTGACAAAATGAAAGACCGCAACGATTGCCAATGCCCGCCAGAACGTCAACTCTCCTTCACTGTATAAGGCCACCCCGACCGCGTAGCCGAAAATCGGCACCAGCAAATAGAGCCAAAATCGCCGCTTGAATTCTTCGGCATCGAAATAAACCCTGAATGAGGTCGACCAAACGTGTGCCACGTCGATCAGTAGTACCGCGGAGACCCATGTCCAGTCGGGGGATTCTTCGTTCAGGATTCCAAGGCTCCAGCCGACAGCTAGAAGCAGCAAAGACACAACCGCACTTCCGAGAAAGACCGAGAGATCGATGTTTCGGGAGAACAACCAATTACTTGCACCGCCGCAGACGCGGAGACGCGGAGATCGGAAATTCATCTGCCTGAGTTTCTTCCATCAAATGCTTCTGCGTCTCTGCGTCTCGGCGGTTAAAACTTCGCCGGCCGCCCGTAAGCCGTGATAAAACGCCTCTTCGAACAACGCGATCCCGCTAAGGTCCGTGTGGGCAAAGTGGATATTTCTATAAGGCACAAGAGCCTTTTGCCGGTGCTCGCCCCAGATGAATCCTGGCCGCGGGCTGATCATGGCGTGGCCCCAACGCATTATATCGATTCTCTCCGTTAGATCATAAATTTCCGGATGCGCGCGGCCATGTCGGTCATGCAGACGTCGGCAAGATCGCGCCATTCGTAGTTGAAGAGCTTCGTCCGCCCGTTTTCTTCGTGGCACATCGGGTAGTAATACGTCCAGACCGCGGGGCCGTAGTCAATGCCTTTTTGATGCGTCGCGTTCACATAGCCAAGCGACGGGCTCTCATACAGCACGTTGTCCCACGCGAGTGGAAAGTCCTTTGCAAAACGCGGTTTCGGCCGGTCCTTTAGAAAGAGGTTGGCAACAAACCATGCGTTGTGCTGGAATTCGTTTGCGGCAAACGGAGCATTTTGCGCAAAGCCGCGAATGGCATACGGCGCGGTGAAGATCGGCGATGCAAAGATCACTTTTTCGCAATGAAAAGCGCGCAGCTCGCTCCCATTTAATGAAATAACATCGACGCCTTTTTCGTGCGGGATGATCGAGACGACAGCATGATCTTTGCGAACGCTGTCTTTTACATTGTCGAGAAGATGATTTACGAAGCGGCCGTTTCCTTCGGGAAACGTTATGAACGGCTGCGACTCGTCGCCGCCTTTGCGGACACGCGAGCAAAAATAGAAAAGGCCAGCCCATGCCGACGTTTGATCAAGCTTTAGGCCATAATCGTCGCGGCAGGCGTAATCGCAATACCAGACGAGTCGCTCAGACGTAAACCCTTTTTTTCGCAGCCATTCACTGAAAGTGATCGTGTCTAGAGCCGTGACTTCGGCGTCATTCGAACAAGATGGCAGACGGTACGACAAATGCTCGTCTGCCTGTAGCATCACGCCAGCTAACCCAATGATCGACCTGTCTTTGAAATTCCGCATACTGCCGCTTGTCCTCTTCGCTCTCGCCAGCGTGAAGATAAAGGCCATCGTACCAACGGCCTTTGTAAAAGACCCGCTCCTCAGGATCGCGACAAAGATGCTCTTCCTTCACGATTACATCACCGTTCTCCTTACGGCCTTCAAGAAGGTCCATCTCGGCGAGCAGTGATATCAGCGCGGTGTTTTCCTGAAACGGCACCGGCAGATAGTGCGCTCCCCACGGATAGCTGACCGGTTTCCCCGTCCCGCTCTGCGACGTGCCGCCGACCTCTTTTTCAAGCTCCAGCAGTACGAAGTCGTTGAAACCTTGATTCGAGAGCTTCCACGCCGCCGACAAACCTGCGACACCGCCGCCGACGATCGCGAACTTTACGTTCTGCCAGTTAGTGGCCGGAACTTCAAAGTTCCGATTCTCTCTGAAGATATGTCCGAGCGACGCGCTTTGCCCAACGATCTCGCCATCAGGAAACGCTCTCGGCGAACTCGTATCCCGGCACGCCGCCATTGCAAACGGCGCGCCAAGGAAAGTGGTTAGGAGTTCTCTGCGGGTAAGGTTCACGATCTTATTCAAATCTTCGCCACTCGGACTCGTAGTACCTGACAAGAGCCTGATTATCCAACCGGTTGATCTCGATCTCCTCATCGGGCAGCATCATATCTTTTGGAAAATCGAACATAGCGGCGAAGGAGTTATCGTTGAGGAATTTCAGTTCGATTCCGTCTGGCGGTTTCGAAGGCGGCTTCGAACGGCTGGAGTTTCGCGAGTGCGTAGCCCCAGAGGCCGAAGCTCGGGACGCTTGTTTGAAAAGGTTTTACGGTGAAGCCGACTGATTCGAGCGTTTTCACGATCGACCAATACGATCTTCGGGCGATCAGCGGCGATGTGCACTGGATGACGACGGCTGAGTCTGGTTTTAACTTTTGTTTTAGCAAATTATAGAAGCGCGTCGAGTAGAGCTTGCCTAGAGCGAAGTTGTTCGGGTCGGGGAAATCGATGATGGCGATGTCGAACGGCTCGGTCTTTTCGCTGTCGAGCCAGACAAAGGCATCGCCATTGGTGACCGTGACACGCGGGTCTTCGTATGAATTGTGGTTAAGCTCGGCGAGTACCGGCAGTGCTTTTGAAAGCCCAGTCATCATCGGGTCGAGATCGACAAGCTGAACCGATTCGACTGATTTGTATTTCAAGATCTCTCGCAAAGCGAGCCCATCACCGCCGCCGAGAACGAGAACGCGTTTAGGTTCGTTGCCGTATGCCGCGAAGGCGGGATGTACAAGTGCTTCGTGGTAGCGGTATTCGTCAAACGAGTTGAATTGCAGATTGCCGTTGAGGAATAGCGCGTAGCCGGTTTTGCCTTTTGTCACGACGATGCGCTGGTACGGCGAACTTTTCGCGTAGACAATGTTGTCGGTAAATAGGCCGTCTTCTGCAAGTGTCGTCAATCGGTCAGCTTTTATCAATGCAATGCCCAGCAGGACCAGGACGATAAATCCTTTCACGCGCAAGAATGTTAGTTTGCGATTCGAGATCAACGGCTGAAGCAGCCACGTCGCCCAAAGCCCGACTCCTGCGTTGAGCATTCCGAACAGCAGAGATGTGCGGTTAAGGCCGAGCTTCGGAACGAGAAAAAGCGGAAACAAGAGAGATGCGACTAGGGCGCCGACATAATCCAGAGCTAGAACGCGCGATACAAGTTCTTTGAAATCGAGTTCGTCCTTCAAAATCCGCATCAAAAGCGGTATCTCAAGCCCAACAAGCGTTCCGATGATAAAAACCGTTGTGTAAAGAATGATCCCGAAATAGGAAATGTATGCGAACGTTAGGAAAAGAAGAGGTGCGGAGAAACCGCCAATGACCGCGACGGCAAGCTCAATGTCGATGAATTTTTCGGCGACGTTCTTGTCTATGAACCGCGATAGATACGATCCGACACCCATCGCAAAGAGATAGATGCCGATGATCAGCGAAAACTGTGTGATCGAATCGCCGAGGACGTAGCTTGAGAGCGTTCCGGCGAGCAGTTCATAGATCAAGCCGCAGGTGGCGATGATTATGACGTTGAGGAAAAGAAGTGGGGTGCGTTTCATTTCGAAATTCAAACAGGATGCACAGGGTCTACAGGATTGAAAAAGCACCTATCCTGCTTATCCTGTTTATCCTGTTGAATCCCTAATTGCCTTGAATAGCCGCCGAGATGATCAGAGCAACGCCAACTATCAGTGAACCGATGATGATCGCCAAGGCCGTATTCTGATCTTCTTCGATCTCCTTTTTGACCGAAAACGGCGCGACCAGGACAACGATAAAGAATGCGACGGCAAAAACGACAAGGCCGATAGCGACAAAGATCACGGTCGTCAGCAACACTGGTAAAAGTTTGTCCAGCTCGACGATCATGCCCAGCACCGGTGATTTAACAAAAAGATCCAGCATTATTTTCCTCCACGAAATCCTGTATAGATAAACGGCACACCAAGCCGCGATTTACTTCCGGAATTGGCTAGTTCCCACCCGAACCAGGCGCCCATCGAATATAGGAGCAAAACTCCCATTCCAAAGACCATGTATAGTTTCTTTAACATAATTCAGATCGCGACTACTACTCATCACCCGAATCCGACGAACTCGTGCTGAACATACTGTCTTTCCAGCGGCTCGATTCGAAGGATATCTTGCGGATCAGCCCTAATACAGGAACAATTACCAGCACGAGCAGAGCACAAATAAAATTCACACCGCG
This sequence comes from Blastocatellia bacterium, assembly GCA_963732475.1. Lineage (GTDB taxonomy): Bacteria > Acidobacteriota > Blastocatellia > Pyrinomonadales > Pyrinomonadaceae > OLB17. The sequence continues at coordinate 355,751 of CAVSZR010000006.1, forward strand.
AACCACGTTCTGCTCGACCTTAACGGTAACCGGCATTGCTTGTGCGGCGTTAGTCCACGTGCCTTCGACGCGCAAGGTGTATTTGCCGGCGGGCAGCGATGACAGCGTCGCATCCTGCGATTGGCCACCTTCGGACCAACTGCCGTCGCTGTCCGTACCGGTGTAATACTCGATCGGTACATTGACGGATTCTACCTCCTGGCTTTGATCGTTTACGAGGTCAACATCCAGATCGGCAAATGAATTATTGACTGGTGCCGAGGCGGTGATCTTTACGTTCCGGTTCCCTTTGATATCGAACGGGTTACTGAACGCGACCTGCGGCTGTTGTTGCATTTGCCATCGGCGGCAGCGTGATCTGCTGATTCAAAACGGTCGTGCTGAGCCCGCTAAACGGGATCATGAAGATGGCGACAACAAACAGCAACGCCAACGGCAACAAACCCCACGTGTAATAGAACTGTCCGGTGAAGGGCTGGTTGGGCCCAACCGACCACGGTTTTGGAAGGTCCGAGATGCCGAATGCCTTTTCAACTTCCGCGTTCGTCATGTAAACGCCGGCCGACCAGTTTACTTCATTGGCGGTAACTTCCTGCGAAAGCATCACCGGCGCCGCAACGTAATCGATCGCACGAACAGTTTCGCCCTGTTCGACGCGCCAGTAAAACTCGCCTTTGACATACTCGACAACGGCTGGGGCGTCCTGAAATATCTTGTATTTCCTGCCGTTGTAATTTACCACCGAGGCCGTCGCGGTCAAGATAGTGCTTCCCATTGCGGCTTCAACCTCGGCGGGATTTACAGGCTCGACAAAGTTCCAATGGTTGTCGGAATGGACAAGCCAGCGGAAGCCGACCGACGGGTTGTAGAGAAGATATTCGTGCCAGTAGTAATGGATACCATCCATCTGCACGCTTCGCACTACGGCCCCGATTATCCTGAATTTTACATCGCCCGGAAATGTTCCTTCGGCTCCGACCGGGAGCACAAAATTAACGTCCGCCTTGGTCGGATTCAGGGCTTTTAGATATGACAGATTCCCCTGATTTACATCGAGCAGCGAATTGCAGTTTGGGCAGGTAACCCGCTCTGCTTTATCGGGAGCCGTCAGTGACAGGGGGCCGCCGCAATTCGGGCAGCCCATCGCTGCGGCGCTTACTCTGCGTGCTTCTCTTTCTGCAGGCTTTGCATCCGCCAAACCTATATCGGCCAGCGAAACCTGGCTGCCGATAAAAACCCACGGCGGCGTCATGCTGTAATCGATCGTCCCGAACGCGTTGTCCCGCCCCGAAAGATCGGCATATTGGCTCTGCTCGTTCGGAATGAGTCTGTAGGGAATCTCGCCCGCGGCCGCAACCGACGTCGCCGTGCCTTTTTCGTTTACGACAAGGGCGCTCGGTGCCGGGATCTCCTGCACGATCTGGCCGATCTGCAGTTGGTCAAACGACGGCAGAACCCGGCCTTCGGGGAGCGGTTGATAAAAGGTCAGGTAAAATTTGCCCTGTGCCTCGGCAAGCCAACCCACCCAGCCGTTAGAGAAGGTAGCGTACCATTCGTCCCAAAATCCGCCCATTTCATGCTTGAGTTGGGCACGGCCCGTAAGTTCGAAACGGTTGCCGTTGTAAACGCCTTTTAAGCCTAACTTGAGCGGCGACTCGGATTCGACGATCTCAGAAACCTTTCCAAGGTCGGCAAGGCCGCGGTCGGTCCTGGCAATTGCCGAACGGCAAAACGGACAGACGAGCACTACGGTCGAACCGGCCTTAAATTCGACTGGGGCACCACACGATGGACAGTTTGCCTGCAGTACGCTCAAGCGTCACCTCCGGCGGTGTGCGATTTGGGATCTAAAATTTCAGATCTGATATTTGAGGCCGTGTACTGTCCTCGTTCAAACTTTGTAACGCGAACAGCATCGGCGCCAAGAGCATTCTTCAAATTCGCTTCCCAGTCCCATTCCGGTCTTGTCCGGCAGCAGTAAAGATTGAATGTCGCTATCAGGTATTCAGGATATGTATGACAGGCAAGATGCGATTCGGTAAGGGCGACCATTCCGGTCACGCCGCCTTCGCCTTCGAATTTATGCCAGACGGAACCGATGGCTTTTAGGCCGAGATCATCGATAACGCGCGCGAATACATCGCGAAGCACAGATTCGTCTCGCAGCTTGTCCTGATCACAACCCTGGGCTTCGATCAGCCATTCGGTTCCAACAATCATCCGATTAACCTAAACGCAATACGATCAATTCTTTCAGAATGTTTTGAACTTCCGCCGGATGCGGTGCGTTATAATGATCTATCCGTATGCCGAACAAAACTATAACCAAATTTTCTGTTTTTGTCATACTTACCGCTATTGTTTCGGCGAGCTCCGCGGCGTGTCATAAAAGCGTGGTAGGAGACGGCGAACCACCCTCATTCGACCGGGACAATTCCGCCTACGTCGAGCCGAAAATAATTGGAAAGATACAGTCGGACGAGATAACCGAAAGCAGCGGCATCGCGGCGTCAAGATGTCAGCCGGACGTTATTTGGACCCACAACGATTCGGGCGATGGAGCCTTTATTTTTGCTATGAACACGGAGGGGAAGCCCCTCGGTACATGGGAAGTGCGAAACGCCAAAAATCTTGACTGGGAAGATATGGCCGCTTTCAAGGACACCACCGGAAAATGCTATTTGTACATCGGCGACACCGGAAACACGAACAAAGATGAGCGAGCAGAACACAAGATCTACCGCGTCGCCGAACCGGCCGTTCAGGCATCGGACTCATCGTCAACGCGAAGGGACGCGATCCAAACCGAACCCGCCGCAACACTCACCTTCAGTTATCCGGACGGACGGCACGACGCTGAAACATTGATGGTTCAACCGGTTTCGGGCGACATCTACGTTGTCACAAAAAATCGCAGCCGCCCCGCTGCGGTCTATGAGCTAAAACCCATTTTTGATGCCCCGGCCGTTGTTGCCGATAAGGTGTCCGACATCACGGTTCCAGCCATACCGAACGGCTTTTTGACGGGTGGCGGTATTTCGCCAGACGGACGGCGGGTTATCATCTGCGATTACTTCGCAGCATACGAGTTCAAGTTGCCCGATGGCTCGGCCAATTTCGACGATGTTTGGAAACAGAAACCGTCAGTCGTTGAACTTGGCGACCGGAAGCAGGGAGAGACCGTCGGTTATTCAGCCGACGGGTTTTCGATACTGGCGACGAGCGAAGGTAAGTTTGCTCCGATCATCGAAGCGAAGCGACGGAAATGAATTCCACCCGCGCTCACGGCCGCGATAGTCCGAAGCCGGGGAATTGGGGGAGACTGAAACCCGGTTCTTCCTGCCCCATTCGTTTGTTTCGTTTCACAGCGCGTGCCACTTTTTGTTTCATGTGAAACAAAGCTACAAAAATGTCGGATCATCACCATTGATCAGTAAACATCGGCATCCCGAACGTCATACAAAGGTGTTTCAGAACTCCGGATAACAAAAAATCCTGTTTCACTTGTTTCATCGACTGGTTTTCAAAGATCAATTCCGGAAGGCGAGAGTGCACGGGTCGATATCCGCACAAATACCGTTCGTGAGAATTATCGCTCGTGTTTTCTTGTTTGGAAATATCAGATCGCACGAAATATGCCAGATGGAACGATTTGGATGATTTGCACGATTTCGATGCTCAGCTCGACTACTGAGTGATCGTAAATTTGCTCTTGTTCTCGATCGCCTGGCTTCCGACCTTATCCTTGGTTATGATCTTTGATACAACCTTCCTATCAATAAGGTCCGTCGAAAGATGCCCGTTTGAAAAAGCCGGCGTTTCGCAAGAATCGCCGGCTTCTAAGGAGCTATTTTGTATTAGTTACTGAGTGATCGTAAATTTGCTCTTGTTTTCGATCGCCTGGCCGCCGACGCGATCCTTGGTCGTGATCTTTATCTCGTATTCACCGAGAGCCAGTCGATCAGTCGGAAGCAATCTGGCAAGTGTCAGGCGTTGGCCGGAGTCGCTTAGCCCGCTCCAATCCTCGGGCTGACGGAATATCTCTTTGCCGCCTTTTGTAAGGATGTATTCAACATCAACGGCCGGACGCAATGTTGTCTGGTCGATCCCGGCATTGTATACCTGAAGGTAAACACCGACTTCCTGGCCCTGCCTATAGCTGGCAGCGATGTTAGGAATTACCTTTGCTCCGCCAATGACGAACATCCCGCCCACGTCGCGTTCGTTAGTGGAGCGAAGTTTTGATGCCAGCACCATGGTTGACGTCGAAAGCTTTTTGTCGTCGTATCTTGGGACGGTAAAGCCCTGGTTGACGATCCCGCGGTTACCCGTTACTACATCGCGGACGACAACGTCCACTTTATAGGTACCAGGCGTAAGCGCGATCGCTTTTTGGTAGATAGACTTTCTATCCTTCATCTCGGCAAGCTCGGCCGAGGTCGCATTGGTTGTTACCGAATCTTCAAAAATTCCCGAACGTTTGCCCGAAACAGCCGTTATGCGGCCGAAAATGTTAATTTTTGCCGTTTCCAACCCGCCAAGTTTCTCGAACGAAAGCTCTTTATTGTCGGTCTGGACAGTAAAGGTGGCGATGACGCGATCGTCCGACTGCCGGAAGAAGTCGATACGCATATCGAACTGAAGCGGGTCTTTATCAAACAACACACCCGAATCGCCGCCCGCAATACCTTGCAGGTCGCTGAATTTAACCTGCGGAGGACGTTGTAAACCAACCAGGATCTCCATCCGGCGGAACGGCGAATCCTGTTCTCGCTGATAGGTATTCATGCCATTGCCGATACCGGATATTCGGTCGCCTTTTTCCGACAAGCCAAGTTGTTCTGCGGTGGTCATACCTGCGCCCGGAACCATCAGCAATGCGTCCTTTTCATTCGCGTTTCGCGGCAATTCGATATTCTCCGGAGCCCGTTGGGTCAACAAACTCGATCTCAATACCGTCTCCGACGTTGTCAAGATGTCGGTAAAACCAAATTTCAAAAGGATAAGTGGTAGTGGAGCCGCCGCCTTCGTAGCTCGGACGATCATACGATCCGCCGGAAGGATGAGCTTCGATGGAATCGGGCTTGCCCCATGCAATATACGTGCGGCCGCGGTCCGTTTTCCAGCCGGGGATACCTGAGGCAAAATGCTCATTAGCATACGCGATACGCTCGTAATACTCTTCACGATATTCGTTCTCTTCGGTATCCGGATTTGGATCGCGACGGCGCCAGAAGTTTTCGATAAAATTTTCACGCTCTTCGTCCGTTGTCAGAGCATCGAAGGCCCGTTTTTCTTCCTTCGTGATGATGTAGGCAACGTCGGTGTTGCGCCATTTCTTGTAAGCCTCTTTCAACTCGGGCGTTACCTTGCGCGCCTTTGTCGAAATATCCTGGCTCGGCTGCTCTTTATCCTTTTCCTTTTGGGCGAATGCCGATAAACAACCAACCGAAAGAACGAGCGTTCCGATCCCGATCTTCCCTATCAAATTCAATTTGGACATAACAGCAAAACTCCTGCTTATTTTTCCCGGAATGTGATCCGGAGGGCGTAATTGTAAGCTTTAAAGATTTTAGACAGTAATCCTTAATAGTTCAAGATGCGGCAAGGCCAGTTTCAGGTTGCACTTCCGGACCACCGGAAAGGATTTTAGTCACAAATCACGGAGGCAACGAGAAAAATCCAGTTTCTTCTTCTCTGTGCCTCCGTGTCTCTGTGGTTAAGCGCCAAACTCGGTTTGCCGTTTTTTTCCAAAAAACCAGGCAATAAAGATCGAAAATACGTACAGCACCATCATCGGGGCCGCAAAAAGCATCATGTTGGGTATGTCTCCGGTCGGTGAAACGACTGCAGCTATTATCAAGATCACCACGAGAGCGATCTTCCAGCCTTTAACTAGCAATGCAGCGGAGATTATGCCTATTCGAGCCAGAACGTAAGATATGGCCGGCATCTGAAAGATCAACCCCATCGCGAGCATTATGATCGTAATAAAATCGAAGTAATCGCTTGCCCGCAAGAGAAGGCGAAAATCCTCGCCGAGCCCAAGCAAATACCCAAGCGCCGGAGGAAACAAAATATAGTACGCAAAGGCCGCGCCCGCGACGAACGAAACACTTGAAAGCCCGATAAAAGGCGTCACATATGCACGCTCATGCTTGTAAAGGGCGGGTGAAATGAAACCCCAAACCTGCAGCAACAGCAGCGGGATCGAAATTGCTATCGCCGAATACAATGAAACACTCACTAAAAGGTTAAAACTTTCACCGGCGGTCGTCACGATCAACTGTTCATCCTCGGTCGGCTTAGCTTTTGCGTCTGCCGCCAGGTCAACGGGCAACCTTACACCGCTTGGTATCAGTCCGTTATTTGTGACGATGGCCTGATTAGTAAACACTCCGGCGTTACCTTCGGAATCCGTGCCGACAATAGCCTCTACCGATGTTCCGGGAGCGATCACACTTCCGCCGAACTTCGTCGCCCGATCAAAAACGTAGAGGCTTCGGTCGCCCGCTTTCATACTTGAGAGCGGCAGGACCATTTCGCTCCCGGTCACGCCCTTGACATCAAGTTTACTGCGTGCGGCTTCGGAAAGGGCCTTGCGGATAGGAACGGATAAAAAATCAAAGATCTTGTCGGAAACCGTCCAACACAATACGAACGCGATAACTATAATGATAACAGAATTTACGAGACGCTTGCGCAGCTCGTCGAGATGGTCGAGAAACGACATTTGCGATTCGAGTTCCTCGGGCTGCTTTGTTTCCAACTGGTCCATTGAGGATCAAAATGTTCGGTCTATAGCCACGTGCGTTTATCGGAAAGGGGCTCGTCGTTCTCCAATATGTCGTCCCCAGCCTCGTTCTGGTCAACCGCATCGGCCGTCTGTTCCTGGGCCGAAGCCTGGTTCGCAACCAGATCGTCGAAGGCTTCTTTATCGATCTCTTTTACCTCGGGAGCCGATATGCCTATGGTTTCCTCGTCGCTGCGCCGGCGTCATGCGCGCGACGGGCGCATCGGGAAGCTCGCCCGTCCTCAAAGCCTGTGTCTCTTCCTCGAAATTTACCTCTCGCTCCCAGGTTGATTTGAATTCATTTGTCGTGTTGCGAAAATCGGCCATCGTTTTGCCGATAGTTTTGGCGATCTGCGGCAGTTTTCTCGGACCCAGAAATACCAAAGCAATGATCCCGATCAAGATCAATTCCGACGTGCCTATCGATTCAAAAATAAACAAAAACAAAGTTTTTACCTCAAACTTACGGCCTTACTATTATCGCATTTACCGTGTTCAACCCGTTGTAAACACTTAACTTACTTCGATCAAAAAGTCTTTTTTAGCGCTGACCCGGCCGATGATCGTTGCGTCAGGCACCTCATCCAAAAATCTCGACGCGTTCGCCTCCGTCAAACTGATCAGGAGCCCGCCCGCGGTTTGCGGATCGAAGAGCGCACTTTGCATTTCCGGCGAAACGCTTTGTGTAATATTAACTGTTTCGCCGACATAATCGCGATTGTTTTTATCACCGCGTGTCAGCATGCCCTCGGCAATCAAGTCCAGGACATCTGGCAGAAGCGGAACCTTGGCCGAATCGATCTCGATGGTGACCCGACTGCCGCTTGCCATTTCATATGCGTGGCCGAGGAGCCCAAAGCCCGTCACGTCGGTACAGGCGTTCGCTCCGACACTCTGCATTACCTTGGATGCGGCGGCGGCCGATGTTGTCATTGCTTTGATCGCCGCGGCAATCGTCGATTCGCTCGCAACACCCTTCTTGACTGCCGTATTGATCGCTCCGGTCCCGATGGCTTTCGTCAGGATCAGGAAATCCCCGGGTTTTGCACCGGAATTGCGGATAACCTTGTCAGGATGAATCGTCCCGGTGACCGCGTATCCGAATTTCATCTCGGCGTCGTCAACCGAATGGCCGCCTATAACTACAACGCCCTCATCATTTAGAGCTTTCTGCCCGCCAAGCAGGATCTTGCCCAGAACATCCCAATCGCCTTTCTGCGGGTAACAAACGATCGAAAGGGCCGATAGCGGCGTGCCGCCCATTGCGTAAACGTCATTCAAGGAGTTTATAGCGGCTACGCGACCATAGATCTCCGGGTCATCCGCGACCGGCGTAAAGAAATCGACCGTTTGCACAAGCGCCACGCTGTCATTTAGGCGAAAAACTCCCGCATCGTCGGATGTTTCGAATCCAACGATCACATTTTGCGAATCCTGTGCTGGAAGTTTGCTCAAAACTTGAGCAAGGTCACGCGGCGCGAGTTTGGCCACTCAACCCGCGCACGAAACCATTTCGGTCAGTCGTTTCATTATGCCTCCTTTCTAGCCTTTGCTTTGAATTATGACCTGATAAATGCGGTCGAGGTCGTCCATGCTATAATATTCGATCTCGACCTTTCCGCCGCTGCCCTCTTTTGTCGGGCAGAATGTTTACGTTCGTTCCAAGCTTTCGTCGCAGCTTGGTCTCGGCGGAAATGACGTTTGCATCTTTCTTAGACCTAACTGCTGGCTTATCAATGGTTTGCGAACCCGATTTGCCTGATCGCTTTGCCAGCTTTTCAGCTTCACGCACCGAAAGTGACATATTTACGATCGATCGGGCAAGACGAACCTGGGTCGCCGCATCATCCACCATGAGAAGGGCTCGTCCATGCCCCGCAGTCAGCTTCTCTTCCTCGATCAGCGCCTGTATTTCCGGAGGAAGCTTTAATAAACGGATGGAAGCGGCGATAGACGACCGCTCTTTTCCGACACGCTCCGCTATCATTTCCTGTGTAAGTCCAATGGTATCAATAAGTTTCCGAAACGCCCGGGCCTCTTCAACGGCATTCAGCTCCTGCCGCTGGATGTTTTCGACCAATGCCAGCTCAAGAAGTTTGTCGTCGGAAACTTCGCGAACGACCACGGGGATCCTGTGCAGGCCGGCCCGCTGAGCGGCACGCCATCGTCGCTCGCCCGCTACGATCTGATACTTCGATCCTTTTCGCCGCACAACGACCGGCTGAACAATCCCATTTGCAAGAATGGACTGTGCGAGCCCGTCGAGAGCCGCCTCGGTGAACCGGGTTCGCGGTTGTTCCGAGTTCGGTTCGATCTGGTCAACACCGAGTTCGACAACATTCTCCCGCGGCGATTCGTCACCGAGCAGCGAGCTAAGTCCGCGTCCAAGCGGTTGTCTAGCCATGACTTAAGATCTCCTTTGCAAGTTCGAAGTAGCTCTCTGCACCACGCGAACGCGGGTCGTACAGGATGATGGGCTTACCAAAGCTCGGGGCCTCGGCCAGGCGAACGTTTCGCGGAATGACGGTTTTCAGCACCTGCGACCCATAGAAGTCGCGAAGGTCCTTTGCCACCGCCGCCGAAAGATTCGTTCGCTCGTCGTACATCGTCAGCAACAAGCCCTCGACGGCAAGCGACGGGTTCAGCTCTCGTTTCAATCGCGTAAGTGTATCAAATAGTTCAGTTACGCCTTCAAGAGCGAAATATTCACACTGCACCGGAATCAAGAGCGAGTCGGCCGCAGTTAAACCGTTGACGGTCAGAATGCCAAGTGACGGCGGGCAATCGATGATGATGTAGTGAAAATAATCCTTTATCTCGGCAAGCAGTTCACGCAGAACGCGGCCGCGGTCCTTCGATTCGCTTAGCTCGATCTCAATTCCCGCCAGGTTCTTGTCGGACGGTAGCACCCAGAGCGTGGAAATCTCAGTCGGAAGCACCAGATCCTTTACCGATTCGCCTGAAACCAAGGCGTGGTACAGGTTCTTCCGTTCTTTTAAGCCGCTCGATACCGGCACCAGATGTCGCATTCCCTTGCGGATCGGCGTCTACCAGAAGCACCTTTTTCTTTTCGACAGCCAACGCGGCGGCGAGGTTAATTGCCGTCGTTGTTTTTCCTACTCCGCCTTTTTGGTTCGCAACGGCGATTATCTTGCCCATGTCGTTTGATCGGGAACATTCCTAATTTAGCACAGCAAGTGCGGTTAAAGCATCTGGTAGGTGGCCGAAAGAAATGTGGCACGTTTCACACTTTGCTGGAACATTGTGTGAAACGTGCCACATTTTGACCGAATTTAGTTCTTGTCGTGAGTTTCCGGACGATGTGCGGTGAGAAAGACCAGTACGCTCGAAACCGCAGCGGGTGTAAGGCCAGCAACCTTGCGGACCTGGGCAAATGTCTGCGGCCGGGCGCGTTCGAGTCGTTCAACCATTTCATGCGAAAGGCCGCCGATCTGTGCAAACTCAAAGCTTTCCGGCACTTTTAGGGTGTCATGATGATTTACCCTTTCGGTCGCGAGTTTTTGTTTTTCGATGTAACCCGTATAGAGCGAATCTGCAAGCGACGTTTCGAGCTCTGCTATACTGACGCCCGATCTCACTTCATCAGGAAGCACGCGGTGGATCAGATCCGAAGTTACGCCCTGCCTCATAGCAAGCTGTGAAAGCGTAAATGAATCGCCAAGATCACAGCCCAAAAGCTGCGAAATACCCGCATATTCGACCGAAGAGCGCTTAAATCGCGTCTGGTCGAGCGTATTTCGGAGCATCGAGATCCGGTCGCGTTTCTTATTAAATCTCTCCCAATCGGCGTCACCGACAAGACCGGCTTCGCGTCCCTTTGGCGAAAGGCGTTGGTCCGCATTGTCGTGCCGCAGCGTTAGCCGGGCCTCGGCCCGCGATGTGAACAACCTGTAGGGCTCGTCAACGCCGTGCTGGATGAGATCGTCGGCCAGCACGCCGATATAAGCTTCATCTCGCCTTAAGGTAAAAGGCTTTCGCCCCTGAACCGAATACGCCGCATTGATACCGGCCAACAGTCCTTGGCAGGCGGCTTCCTCGTAACCGGTCGTCCCGTTGATCTGGCCCGCAAGAAACAGCCCATCGAGCCGCGTCGATCCCATCGTTGGCCGGAGTTCCCGCGGATCGACAAAATCGTATTCGATCGCATAACCGGGCCGAATTATCTGCACCGACTCAAAACCGTCGATCATTCGAAGCAGTTCCAACTGAAGAGTTGAGGGAAGCGACGTCGAGAACCCGTTCAGATAAACTTCGTTCGTGTTATGTCCTTCAGGCTCAAGAAATAGCTGATGGCGGTCCTTGTCGGCAAACTTAACGACCTTGTCTTCTATGGACGGGCAATAACGTGGCCCGATACCTTTTATCTTTCCCGAATACAAGGGCGATTGGTGCAAATTATCGCGGATGGTCTGGTGCAATCGGTCGCTGGTATAGCCGATGAAACACTGGATCTGCGGCTGCTCGATCTTTTCGGTCGCGAATGAAAATGCGACCGGTTTTTCGTCTGGCGGCTGCGCCTCGAACGCGTCCCAATCGATCGTCCGTCCATCGATCCGCGGCGGTGTCCCGGTTTTAAGGCGCCCTACCGGAAACCCACGCCGCTTTAGGCTCTCGGCAAGCTCGATCGACGCCGGCTCACCTGCGCGTCCGGCTGAAAATGTTCGCTTGCCGGTGTGGATCGTGCCATTCAAGAAAGTGCCTGTAGCAATGACGACCGATTTGGTCCCAAAACGCCGTGTATCCTGCATCTCGACACCGATAACCTTATTGTTCTCAACAATTAGATCAACAACAAAACCTTGGCGGAGGTGCAGATTCTGCGTAGCCTCGAGCACACGGCGCATTTCGGTCCGGTAAAGGCTGCGATCGGCCTGGGCACGAGGCGACTGAACCGCCGGCCCCCGCGAACGGTTAAGCAAACGAAATTGAATTCCGGTGCGGTCGATAACGCGGCCCATGATGCCGCCGAGAGCATCTATCTCCCTGACAACATGGCCTTTAGCGATTCCCCCGACAGCCGGATTACACGACATCTGTCCGATCAGGTCGAGATTTATGGTGACAAGGGCCGTTTTCGGCCCCAAGGCGCGCCGAGGCCGAAGCCGCCTCGCATCCCGCGTGGCCCGCACCGATAACAATTACATCGAAACTCTCGTCAAACATACGTATCGCCAAGTCAAAAAAGCGGGCTCACCCGCTGATCGATGAATCTATTATTGTAGAACAAATGATCTCGGTTGCCAACGAATTCGGGATTGAGCGATCACTGTCCAGATTCGCGAGGCACGGCGTCGAGGGTTCGCGTTGTGTGTTCGGTAATGCTTTGCATCGGCTCATGAATAGATCGCATCTGATTTTCGGTAAGTCCCTTCATGACCAGATCCGGCGTTTTCAGCAAAATAGGCTTCTCCGGCTGTCGGATCCACTTCGACGCTTTCGTCTGCTGGCGCAGAAGCCAGAAAAGGCCTAGTTCTGTGGTAAGCAGGAGGAGAAAACTCATCAAAACGATGGCGCCGATCATCTCCTCTCCAAACCCAAGCTCTTTCTTCATCACGACAAGCAGGCCAACAATGATCGCGAGGCCGACAATGGGAACGCCAAGGAGACCAAGAACGAGAAGGTTGAACGACGAAGCGGGAATTTGAGCGGGCGCGACCTCGGTATTTCCTGCGACCCGCGCGCCGCAGTGATTGCAATAGCTCAGGCCGGCGTTCACAGATTTTCCGCACGATGAACAGAACATATCGTTGTCAACCCCTTACGAAATAGACGGCAGCAAAGTTCATCCGCAAATCCTTACTAGCTCCAGAGGCCTTTTAGTCCCTTAACCGGATCAGTGATCGACTGCAATCTTCCCAACCTCACCCGGTCAGTATTTTTGTACGAAACTAACGGCATCAACCCTTGATCCATAAGCTTTTCGCACGCGTTTTGGCTTAGCTGCACCTCGGCGCATGATTTGAAGATCTTTTCGCCGTTTTCCACATACATATGCAGCGGCAGGCCGTCGATGTCCTGGATGAAAGAGCTGTTAAGGTCCCAGCCGGATTCGCTAAAGCTCTGGGCCAGAAGCAACGCAACGGCGAACGACGAATTTGCCCAGAGATAACCATCGTGCGGAGGCGTGTCCGTAAACTCTTCAAATAAAAAGCTTTCCGTCGGATCGGTTTCTTGCCCGTAAGGCAATCGCACTAAAAAGCGAGGAATCGTCAATCCGAGGTGTGACGCTTCAGTCTGGCCGCGGAGCGCCGCCCAAAGCTTGGCCTCGTTTGTGTCGGCCGCAGCGTTCCATTCAGCCGGGTCGGGATGGTCGGCGAGCGACGAGATCCCAAGAATAGTGGGCCGCATATGCGAAACGAAGGGTGTATTCGCGGGCAGCGAGATCTTTGCGACCCGCATCAATGCCGCGATATCATCAACGTTCGCGTCAAAACTATAGTTTCCGCATACTACAGCCCAAGGGTCGCCGCCTGCTTCGATGGTGTCTTTGATCAGATGCCGGTAAAAAACCGTTTCGGCTAAACTGCTAGCCGATTTGAGGTTATCGGTCAGCTCGGCCTGCGAAACATCGAGAATATAGATCTTCAAATCCGTCGACGTATCGGCCCGTCGAACCATGAAAAACAGTCCGCGCCAAGCGGCCTCAAGCTGCTGGAACTTGCGATCGTGAAGTATTGTCCGCATCAACTCTCCCGTCGCTTTATCGACAGCCGAGGTCAAAGCGGCTTGTTCGCCTTCGTCGACCTCAACAAGATGTGGCCGCACCAGATCACCGACAAACCGGCTCAGTTCGGCTGACGCGCCAAGCCTTGGAGCAGCGGCACCTCCTTCGGGTTTTTGTAAAATCGCGTCGAGAAGATTGTCGGCGGGGGCCGGTTGCGTATCGATCTCGGCCGGGCGTGTCTGCTCTGCCGACACCGAAGAAGACCACTCGCGGACCTCACGTGCGGCCGAATTAAACGTACTTTCGTTGTTTAAACGGCGACGGAGGTCTCGAAGATCACCAAACATCGGGACCTGTTTGAACAATTCGTCCGGATGAAAGTCGTCGAGGCCCTGAAATTCGAGCGATATGCTGCCGCCCTCAGCTTCGAGTTCCAATCCAACCCTAAGCTTTTTCATTATATCGTCGAAATTATCTCGATCGATCTCTAAGCGGGTTGCGTCGGTGAAGTTCGCTTTTGTCGGCGGCGCCGCTCCAGTCACCGAGCATCAGAATTCGAAACGGCGGCTCGTCGATCACGCCCGATCGGTCGGACTCCATTGTCACTCTGGTTTCGTTCTTCGAATCGGACGGCAACATATCGAATATCCTCCGCAATAAAACTTTCTTTGATTGAAAACTATCTTGCGAAACCGGCAAATTGTCAATATTCGCTTTCGCTGCCAGCCCGATTCGAGTGTAGAATTGTTCTTTCCGACAAATATGAACCACTCATCAGTTTTTCAGACTGAACTCACCGGCCCCGCTCAAAGTTTTGCGAACAAACGAAGTCTGATGCTGCGCCTTATCCGCGCGAACCAACCGATAACCCGCACCGAGATCGCCAAGCGACTGGAGATCGACAAGAGCACTGTAACGGACAATGCTAAACCGTTGATAGCGACCGGAGTTCTGCGCGAAGAGACACTTGAGAATACGGGACAGGGCCGGCGACCGCGGGTTTTGTCGTTTGTCGATGAAAATGATTATTTTATCGGCGTTAACCTCGGCGTTCGTCACTCACAGGTCGGGATAACGACGCTGGCAGGCGAGATCACGGATGAAGTCGATTTTGAAACTCCGTCCAACGCGAAAACGGCTTTGAAAATGGCCCGCGAGCGTATCGATAGGCTTTACAAAACCAACGTTGACCGGCGCCTCAGGACGATCGGGGTCAGCGTGCCGGGGATGACCGACTCGCATCGTCAAAACCTTCTTTACGCTCCAAATTTAGACTGGCGCAACATCGCGATAGCGGATGCGTTCCGGGTGAACGACTCAGTGCGAGTAATTGTGGAGAACGATTCGACCGCGGCCGCTATGTACGAGGCCCGTCTTAAGATCCGGAACTCCGAAGACGGATTGATGACGAATTTCATACTTGTGCGTTCGGGGACGGGTATAGGCGTCGGCCTTGTGATCGGCAGCGAGGTGTATCGCGGGACGGGAAGCAGCAGCGGGATCGCGGGCGAGTTTGGCCATATGACGATCGTCGCTGGCGGCAAACCTTGCGTTTGCGGAAACCGCGGATGCTGGGAAAAATACGCATCTGCCGCCTCGGCCGCCTCACTCTATCTGGGCGACCGCCCCCCCGGCCGCGGCGAAAGCATACCGCGCTTTGTCGAGATCGTCAGCAAGGCCGAGAACGGTGACAATCGTTCGCGACGGACGCTTGAAAAGATCGGCGATTATCTTGGCATTGGTATCGCAAATGTAATAATGGGCATCGGCATACCACGCGTAATTATCAGCGGACGCTTGGTTTATGGCTGGACGTTTATTAAAGAGCCTCTCTTCGAGGCCATCAGGCGAAGTATTGTCGGCAAGATCGACGGTTGGTCAGTTGAGGCGGGTGAACCCGTCGGTTCAGCGATCGGCGGAGCACTAGAAGTGGCCGTCGAAGATTATTTGAGTTCGATCTGATAGGAGAATTTTCGCTTTATCTTATGGGCGGACACCAGCATTCGCCTGCCGCACGACCTCTACAGAACAGTGGGCCCGGGCCGCAACCGCGGCCGAAACGCTTCCGAGTAAAAATCTTTCGAATGAGTTTCCGTGACAATGAGGGCCGACAAAGATCGAATCGGCATTCCACTCTTCGGCTAGCTTAACGATGATGTTCTTGGGGTTTCCGGATTCGACGCAAAATTCGGCGTCGAGACCGGCGTCCCTTAATCTTTGGAGCGGAAGTTTTGCCAACGCATTCGCCCATTGACCCGCGATCTTTGCCTCGACCCCGGGATCGGTCATTTGCGGCGAAAAGCGGCCGATCGAGCTTAGAACGGAGCTGTCGGTCACCACCAAAAGTCTCACCTGGCTATTAGGCATCCATTGCCTTTCACAAACCACATTGACCGCCATGTCGGCTCCGGGAGAGCCGTCATACGCGATCAAGATCCGTGACGGAGATCGGTCTCGCTCTGGGCTGCTGGCACGCGCGATCCGAACAGAACATTCTGCTTCCCTTAATACTTTGTCCGAAGTCGCCCGAAGAAACATATTGTGTTCTTCCGATGGTATGCGCCGCTCGGCGAGGACGATCAGGTCCGCACCGATAGTTCTTGACCGGTTCAATATTTCGTAAGCCGGCAAACCGGCACTAGCTTCGGCGACAACTTGCTGCAAAACCAAATTCTCGCGTTAACCGACCTTGAGCGTACCGGGCACGGGAAATAGCATTGTCTTCCGTCTCTGTCGGCGCCTGAGTTTCGGAGACGGAAATAATGTCAAGTTCGGCATCCGAAGGAAGTCCGGCATGTCTAAGGTCTTCCAGAGCATCTTCCGCGATCTGCGATCCGTTGAATCCGACGAGTATTTTCATAGTCACGCCTCTGAGGGTTGAATGAACCTGAATCGGCCAATCGCAAGATTTGTGCCAAGCGTTTTATCTAAGACTTCCTTCGTTTGCATTTGAGGATAGCCAAATTTAACGGGCTTTCCGGCAAGATCAGAATGCGAATATTTCCACACGGACGTGGGATACTTCACGCTCCGATCACTAAATCAAGCGAGGCGTTAACGCTGTTTCGGGCGGCCCACCGCAATTGCGTGCGTACGGAATAGATTGGCACCTGTTTTGCCTTAACCGTCGGAGATGATCGCATCTTCCGTAAAAAAAGAAACAGGAATCGAAATCCGTTTGATCGGCAAATTTGCCGGTGCTCCCGACGGGCCGACGCTTGTGGCGGTTGGCAGTATTCACGGTAACGAACCGAGCGGGCACAAAGCTCTTGAGAGGGTAGCCGAAAGGATCGGCCCGCTGGCCGATAAACTTCAGGGCCGGGTCTATCTTGTCGCCGGCAATATACGAGCCTACGCGAAAGATGTGCGGTTTCTTGATGCAGACCTGAATCGGCACTGGACCCGGGAGAACATCAGACGAAATACCCGGCCGACCGGTTCGATGTCTGCGGAAGATAGCGAACAGTACGAACTCTTGACGGTTTTCCGGGAGATTTTGGGTTCCGCCATGGCTGAAGTCTATGTGCTTGACCTTCACTCGACGTCAGCTGGAGGTGTTCCTTTCGCGACGGTCGGCGACACCCTTCGTAATCGCCATTTTGCTCAGACGCTGCCGGTTACGATCCTGCTCGGCATCGAGGAGCAACTCGAAGGCACGATGCTTGAATTTCTTAACAACGAGGGAGCCGTGACTCTCGGTTTCGAAGCCGGCCAGCACGCTTCGGCGGAGGCGATTGACAACCACGAAGCGATTGTAATGAACGCACTCGTAAGCTCGGGAATTTTGGGGCCGCGAGGACGTACCTGAACTTTTTGAGTTTCGTAAGCGGCTCGAATCCGCCGCCGGAAAAACGCGTATTTTTGAAGTTCGTCATCGCGAGCCGGTACTGCCCGACGACCGCTTTCGAATGGAACCCGGGTACCGAAATTTTGATCCCGTAAAGCGAGGGCAGCGTTTGGCCTTCAACCGGTACGGCGCGGTCACCGCTCCTGAGTCGGGCTTGATGTTAATGCCGCTTTATCAGGCACAGGGCAGCGATGGTTTTTTTATCGTCCGGACGGTTTCTGGATTTTGGCTTCGCGTATCGGAGATCCTTCGCCGTCTTAAGATCGCCGACTATATGCATTTGCTGCCCGGTGTACGCCGTCACCCAAAACGCCGTGAAGTGCTTCAGATCGACACCCGGATCGCCCGGTTCTTCCCACTTCAAATATTCCATCTGCTCGGATTTCGACGCCTTCGTCGGAAGCAGAATTTCCTGATCGTCAGTCGGCGGCGATACGACACATTCAGCCCATTCGGGTCGAGGAGGAACTGAATATGGGTGACAAAGCAGTTACCAGCGAATACGACGAGATGCAGATGCGGGCATTTACGCGTGCGGTCCTGAATGACCTGCAAGCCCTTGAACAAATGCTCGACAGCGGGCTTATCGAGGATGATGTCCGTCGTATCGGGGCCGAACAGGAAATGTTTCTTGTCGATTCGTCGCTGCATCCTCCGCCGATCGTTACCCAGGTAATGAATGAAGCTCAGGACGGCCGCCTGACGACTGAGATCGGGCGCTTCAATCTCGAGGCCAACCTTACGCCGCGCACTTTTACGGGTTCGAGCCTGAGGGACATGGAAACGGAACTCGACGAAATCCTCGGCGTCGTCCGATGTGCCGCGGCTAAGTTCGATGCGGGCGTGGTGCTCGCTGGTATTTTGCCGACGATCCAAATGTCCGACCTGACCGAGGCGAATCTGACACCAAATCCCCGTTATCACGAGATCAATCGCGTAGTCACAAAACTGCACGGCGAGAATCGCCAGATTCATATGAAAGGTATGGACGAACTCCAGCTAACGCTACAGGATACGTTCATCGAATTTTGCAACACAAGCTTTCAGATACATTTGCAGGTCGGCATCAGCGAGTTCACTAAATACTACAACTGGGCCCAGGCAATCTCGGCCCCCGTTCTCGCAGCCGCGGTTAATTCGCCGATCCTGCTGAATCACCGGTTGTGGCACGAGACGCGTCTCGCCCTGTTCCAGCATGCTACCGACACACGTTCAAATGTCCACAAAGAACGAAACCAGACTCCGCGCGTTAATTTTGGCGACCGGTGGGTCGGCGATTCGGTCCTTGAAATTCTGCGAGAAGATGCCGTAAGGTTCCGCATCCTTCTTACGCAAGCGGTCAAAGAGAATTCGATTGATATGTTGGCCCACGGCGGCATTCCGCAGCTTTCCGCCTGGAGGCTGCACAACGGCACTATCTGGCGTTGGAACCGGACTTGCTACGGCGTTGTCAACGGCCGGCCGGGCCTCCGCATCGAAGCACGATTTCTTCCGTCGGGACCGTCCGTCGCTGACGAAATGGCGAATGCCGCATTTTTCCTCGGATTGATGACCGCCCTTCCCGAAGAATTCGGCGACGTGACGCGCAGAATGTCATTTGACTCCGCCAAGACCAATTTTTTCAACGCCGCCCGATACGGACTGCAGTCGCAAATACTCTGGATCGATGGCAAAAGCCGACGTGCCGGACGGTTGATACTTGAAGAGCTGCTTCCCAGGGCCAGGACTGGATTGGAGATGGCGGGGATCGACGCGGCAGACATCGATCGCCTGTTGGGAATTCTCGAAAAAAGAGCAAGTCTTGAGAAAACGGGCTCGCAATGGATGCTTGATTCGCTTGCAAATATGGACAAACGCGCGAAAGCGAATGTTCGCATGCGGAGCCTGACATCGGCAATGAAAGCAAATCAGGAAGCGTCTCTCCCCCTTCACCAATGGCAACTGGCCGAGATCCCGAGCCAACCCGATTGGATCGACAATTACAAGACGGTCGAACAGTTCATGTCGACAGATCTGTTTACGGTCAGGCCCGAGGATGTCATCGACCTTGCGGCAAGTCTGATGCATTGGAAACACGTAAGGCACGTTCCGGTCGAAAACGACAACGGAGACCTGGTTGGGATCGTTTCTCACCGCGATCTGCTGGAAATACTTGCACTAGGCAAAGCAGAAAAAGGCGGAGAGATCGTGGTGCGCGACATTATGAGGAAAGACCTGCTAACGATAACGCCCGACACATCGGCTCTCGAGGCCCTTTATATAATCCGCGAAAACGATATCGGTTGTTTGCCTATTGTTAAGGGCCAAAAATTGGCTGGGCTTATTACCGCATACGACTTTCTTACGGTTTCGGCAAAGCTCTTTGAAGAAAAACTACTGAGTTGTTCGAGTTATCAGGCAAAAGAAAAACAAGCAGCGAGGTGAAACATGAAAGCAGTCAGGACACAACATAAATGGGGCACTTTTCTCAAGTTCTACAGCGAACAAAATGCGGGCCGCAAAACGAGGCTTGGCGTTTTCGAGGAAACCGGCGGCAACGTCAACGATTATTGGATCGAGGACGGCTTACTTCTGCATGGGATCGATATCGACGCGAGTGCAGAACCACCGGTAATCGAGATAATCCTCGCGGGCTACTCACACGTTGTCAGCGACGCCCGAAGACTGAAAGTACATTACTCGCTTGATGAAGACGAAGACGGTCTCGATATCGTTGGTGGCGACGGCAAAACGACCGTTTTGCGTTTTGAGAACATATAGTTTGGACTATCACATCATTCCCGAAGCACCGCGAAGAAATTCGCATTCGAAACGATTTTTTCGCGGGAAGAGCTTAAACGATCGCGAGGCTTTTCCGCTTATTCCAGCAGAATACGCCGTCGGGCTAACAATCATGGATGGCATAGGTATTGCGATATTTGTCGACAGAAAACCGGACAAATATATGAAGCCTTTCAACGATTTCCCGAAGCAAGCCAAATGCATCGATTGCAACGTCAATAATTCGAACTTCTTTTGCGATCTATCGACCGCAACTCTCCAGTCGTTCAATGCGATAAAGATCGCGAATACATATCCGAAGGGGGCTAGCCTATTTGTCGAAGGCCAGCCGTCTGAAGGCGTTTTTATCCTCTGCCGCGGTCGTGCAAAGTTGACGGCCCATTCACCCAATGGAAAGGCACTTATCCTAAGCATCGCCGAACCGGGCGAGATACTTGGCTTGAGTGCGGCTGTTTCGAATTTTGCACACGACACAACCGCCGTGGCGATCGAGCCATGTCAGGTCAACTTCATCAGTAGTGCAAATTTCAACCGTTTTCTATATCAGAACGCGGACGCCGGCATGAATGCGATCCAACAACTGAGCCGTCAATACAAGACCGCTCACGCGCAGATCCGTTCGATCGGCTTGTCAACCTGTGTGGCCGATAAACTTATCAAACTTTTCGCCGACTGGTCGAAGAAAGCGGTCTCGAATAATGGTTCGGTCCACGTTAAAGTGACGTTCTCACACGAGGAGATCGCCGAAATGATCGGAACGACCCGCGAAACAGTGACAAGGACCCTTAGAGACCTTCGCGAGCGGGGTTTGATCGAATTCAAGGGCTCGGACCTTTATATAAAAGATCGACACAAATTAGAATTGGCGGCTGGCAACGGCCGAAGCACCACGACAGGATCACACGCGGCGAGCGCCGGAAGCCTGAATGGAAACAGGGCCTGATCCCGGCCTCACGATACGTGATGCGGCTCACATACTCCGCCTACGGCAAGATATAAAATTATGATGTTCTAAGTCTTTCTTGATCCTAATTAACGAAGTATTGGGAGAACCAATATGGCTTCATCAAACAACCTAAAGTTAGCCCTACTCGGCGTTTTTGCTCTCTTATTCGGCGTCTGGCTGGTTTCGGGGACCATATCCAACGCGGTCGGCCCGGCACCGGATGCAACTGTTGAAACGTCCGGAATTAGTCTGCCGGAAGGGCAAGATAATTACGTCGGCAGTGAGACATGCCGGGCATGCCATGAGCCGCAGTTCGATAAGGTGGCCAGTACCAAACACGGAAAACTTGGCACGCTAGCCTCATGGAAAGGAAAGGTGGTCGGCTGCGAATCCTGTCACGGGCCCGGAAAAGAACACGTCGAAGCGGGCGGCGATAAATCAAAGATAAAGAACTTCAAGAACATGGATTCAAAGGCCGTGTCCGAATCGTGTCTTTCGTGTCACGCCGGGAAGGAAAGTCATAACAATTTTCGGCGCGGCGAACATTGGCGCAACAACGTCGGCTGCACCGATTGCCATTCCGCACATGGATCTGAGCTGTCAAGATCAAAAGCCGATTCGATGACGCTTATCGGCCGGGCTTCTAAACAGCAACCCGGCCAGGCGGGCGATGTGATGCTAAAAATGAGCGAGCCCCAGCTTTGCATCAGCTGCCACAACGAGACCAAATCGCAATTTTCCAAGCCCTTTCATCACAAAGTGCTTGAAGGAACAATGAAATGCAGCGATTGCCATAATCCGCACGGAGGATTCGAAGCAAAGCAGACCAAACTCGCAGTCGGCGTGGATGCTGCGTGCATAAAATGCCATTCCAACAAGCAGGGTCCGTTCACTTTCGAACACGGCCCGCTGAAGCTGGAAGGCTGCACAGCTTGCCATACGCCGCACGGTTCTGCGAATCCAAAATTATTGAAGCGGGCGCAGGTCAGGCAGCTTTGTATTGAATGTCACACCGGCATCACCGAAGAGCTTTCGCCGCAACTTCCAAGCCGGCACAACCAGACGCAACTTCGCGAGCAGCAGTGTACCGTATGCCATTCGGCAATACACGGTTCTAACTCAAGCCGTCTGTTCTTCAGATAAGGTCGCGGGAGGAAACATGGAATCCACTAACAAACACCACTTCGTTTCGTCCGCCGTGTTCGTCGTAATTACATGCGCGGCATTATTGACGCAGATGAGGGCTCAACAACCGGTACCGTCACCCTCGCCGAATACAGGGAATTACACGATCAAATCAAGCGTAGAGATCGGTGTGCGAGGACTCGAGGTTAATGGCGATCACGAGAAATTTCGCAGCGACCTCAATTACCGGGCCGGCCTTCGAATGTTTGATTCGAGCTTCGTCCTGGAAGACAATTCTTCGGGGCCTAAACCATTTGACAACTTGCTTGTTCAAAGCAGCGGATGGGGGTCGGATCCGTCCGGCTCGTTCCGGATGAACATGGACAGGACGGGCCTTTATAAGTTTGATTCGAATTTTCGCCGCGTCCGCTATTTTAATAATCTGAAGAACCACGCCGTAATGTGGTCTCAGCCAGTTCCCCTAGGTTCCGAGCACCGAGCCAATACACTGCATAATTTTGGCGATCTTGACCTGACATTATTTCCCGAAAGTGATTTCCGCCTCCGTCTTGGATATTCGTTCAACGACACAAAAGGGCCGGGCACCTCTACGATCCGGTTTAGTGACGAGTTTCAGGTCGATTCGAATGTAAAGAACCGTTCGCATGATTTTCGGGCGGGCGTCGAAGGCAAACTGCTGGGTTTTAACCTCGGGCTGAACTACGGGCACCGCGAGTTTCGGGACAGCTACCCGGTTCTTTGTCAATAGCTTAAACATGGGTAACAACCCGGCGACAACTAACCAATTTATTAACTTTTCAAACCGCCAGTTCCGGGTCGCCGGCACAACTGACTTTGTAAACTTTTTTGTTCAGAGGACCTTCGCGAAACGGTTCGATTTTACCGGGCGGCTTATCTACTCGGAATCCGTGTCGAAGATCAACGAATCCGACTTTCTGAATGGCCGCGTGTCGGCCACAGGCGACATTATCATCGCCGACGAGATAACAGTTCCGGCCACCGCTAAAAGGCCGCAGACTCGCGGCGACGTCGGCATTACGTTTCGCGCCACCGATAATTTCCGCATTTCGAATACATTTACGTTTGATCAGTTCAATATCGGCGGTTCCAACACATTATTTGAGCAAGTGATACGAACGACTGGTGCAGGGGTGCCAAATAGCCCTACTCCGACTTACACATCTGCCTGGCGTGCCACATCGTACCATCGATACAGTAATTTGATCGAGGCCGATTTTCAGGTCAACCGGCGAGTCGCATTCAATGTCGGATACCGCTTTACTCACCGCAACGTCTTTGCGGGAGCTGCGGTCGATTTCAATCTCGTCACTGGACTGCCGTCGAGCAGCACTTCCCCCGGCAGAACTCATGAGAACTCGACCAATACATTCATCGCCGGTGCCAAGTTCAAACCGGCGTCAAATTGGTCGGTCTTCGTGGATCTGGAAAGGGGAGAATCGGATAATGTCTTTACGCGTCTCGCCAATAACGACTTCTTTAGTTTCCGAGTAAGGAGCGTCGCCAACATAAAGCAGTTCTCACTGAACCTTTCGGCAATAACGAAAGACAATGACAATCCGGGTACCTCGGAACCGATCACTTCCTCGGGCGGGTTCCCGGCGACAGAGACCATCGCACGCTCGAAGATCCGCATCATCTCGGGAAGTCTTGATTGGACACCGGTGTCCGATCTGACGCTTAGCGCGGGTTATAACTACAATTTTCAAAACAGCACGGCCGATATTATCGTTCCAGTGGGAACGCCGATATTCACCAGCACAAGATTTTTATTGGGTTCCAGTGAGTATTATGTTCGTGACAGCTTCTTCTTCTTTGATGTAAGTGCAAGGCCGATCAAGCGGGTTTCAATTTTTGCAAGTTACCGGATTGATGACGACCGGGGACAGGGCAGCCGGCTGATCACACGGCCGCAGGACATAATCACCTCTTATCCTATGCGGTCACATATGCCAGAGGTCCGGCTTGCGATCAGGTTGACCCGTAACATCGATTGGAATCTGGGTTACCAGTATTATTCCTATAGCGAAACCCCGCAAACAAGTCCGTTTGCTAACCCTGCTGTCTTATT
This sequence comes from Blastocatellia bacterium, assembly GCA_963732475.1. GTDB lineage: Bacteria > Acidobacteriota > Blastocatellia > Pyrinomonadales > Pyrinomonadaceae > OLB17. The sequence continues at coordinate 380,038 of CAVSZR010000006.1, forward strand.
CCCGGCGCAGAATTACACTGCGCATATGCCGTACACATCGCTGCGGTTCTATTTCGGAAGCTCGGCAATAGATCGATAGGCTAAAGATGGTGCGGGTCAGAACACTAATGGACCAAATTTCACTTGATGAGAAAGACTTTTGAGCGTATGGACATTCATTCACCCAAGAGCCCCAGCCGCCGGCGATTTCTTGACTATCTGCTTGGTACCAGTGCCGTCGCGACGCTTGGGGCAATTTTCTATCCGATCTTCAAGTTTATGGTACCGCCCGAAGTGGTCGAGGCGCAGCAAAACTCGGTTTCCGTCGGGACGAACGCTGAAATTGCTTCAAATTCCGGAAAGATCTTTAAATTTGGCAGCAAGCCCGGGATCATCATTCGAACGGATACTGGAGACCTGAAGGCATTTTCGGCAAGCTGCACTCATCTTGACTGCATCGTCCAGTATGACCCCGGTTCTAAGCAGATAATCTGTGCTTGCCATAACGGCATTTACGACCTGACGGGAAAAAATGTCGGCGGGCCGCCCCCGCGTCCGCTTGAAGAATTTGCGGTAAATGTGAAAGGGGATGAGATCACAGTAACGAGGGCTTGATGCCGTGGCAAAGACCGACGCCTTGTTTCTTTGGCTAGATGAGAGACTAGGAATCAACTCAATTTTCGCGTTGGCGAAGAAGAAGGAAGTTCCGCTTCATCGCCACTCCGTCTGGTATTATTTCGGCGGAATGAGCCTCTTCCTATTTACGGTCCAGGTCGCGACCGGAATTCTGCTTCTTCTCTACTACCGTCCAAGCGCCGAAGGCGCGTTCGAGAGCGTTCAGTTCATTATCACCGAAGTACAGTTTGGCTGGCTTATCCGTTCAGTACACAGTTGGTCGGCAAACCTGCTGATAGCTGTTCTGTTCATTCATATGTTCAGCGTGTATTTCATGAGCGCATACCGCGCACCGCGCGAGATCACATGGGTGAGCGGCGTGCTACTGCTTTTCATTTGCATCGGCTTCGGGTTCAGCGGCTACTTGCTTCCCTGGAATGAGCTTGCATTTTTCGCGACGAAAGTTGGTACGGAGATCGCCGGCGTCGTTCCGCTGGTCGGCCGGCCAATGCTTAGATTCTTCCGCGGAGGCGATGAGGTGACGGGGGCGACTCTGACCCGCTTTTTTGGGTTTCACGTCGCGGTCCTGCCCGCAATTGCGACAGTTCTCATTGGCCTACACGTTTTGCTGGTTCAGAAACACGGCATGAGCGTTCCGCCAAGCCTTGAAGGCCACGAACCGAAGAAGATGAAATTCGTCCCGAATTTCCTTCTGCGCGACCTTATCGGATGGATCCTTGCCGTTGGTGTGCTTGCTGCTTTGGCAGCGATATATCCGTGGGAACTCGGAGCCAAGGCCGACGCCTTCGCGCCCGCTCCCGCCGGCATAAAGCCCGAGTGGTACTTCCTGTTTATGTTCCAAACACTCAAGTACATTCCGGCTAAGATCCTTTTTATTGATGGCGAGGTTCTCGGTATTTTAGCTTTCGGGTTAGGCGGATTGTTCTGGATGCTCGTTCCGTTTCTCAATAAGAAGCCGGGACACGGCAAACGCAAACTGGTCTTTAACATAATCGGAATTTTCATTGTCCTTTTCATTGTGGTGATGACGATCGTCGGTTATTTGGCGGCATAATTGCCGAGGATGGGGATCGTATGATCGACAGCAAAATCAATCGGCGAAGTCCAGGAATTTGGGGCCCGGTCAATCGGCGGTCGCCGGTACACGGCCGTCGGCGTGGGATCGTGATTTTGGGTATTGTATCAATTGCCGCAGCGACGTATCTCTTCATACTTTCGCAGCCACACCTCGGCTCAGGAATCGAGTTCATGTATTGTGTGTCATTCGAGTTTAGAAAGCCGCCTATCGGAACCGGTCAAGTTGTTCGAGCATGATATTCACAAGTCGAAGGGCTTGTCGTGCAGTGACTGTCACGGCGGCAATCCGGCGAAAAGCGATAAAGCCGGCGCTAAGGACGGAATGTGGGGTTATGTTGGAAAACCATCGGCCCAACAATTACCGGCATTCTGCGGAAAGTGTCACAGCGATGCGGGATTGATGAAGAAATTTAATCCGTCGCTGCGAGTCGACCAGGTACAGGAATATTTCACAAGCGTGCACGGAAATCGACTAAAAGGGGGCGATCAAAAGGTTGCAACCTGCGTCAGCTGTCACGGAGTCCACGGCATACGCGCCCCAATGATCCATTATCGCCTGTCTACCCTCTAAACGTGGCGGAAACATGCTCCAAATGTCACGCAAACGCAGAGCATATGGCCGGTTACGGTATTGCTCACGACCAATACTCCAAATATAAATCGAGCGTCCACGCGAAGGCGTTATACGAAAAACATGACCTGTCTGCCCCGACCTGCAACGACTGTCATGGTAACCATGGGGCAGTTCCGCCCGGCATCACGTCGGTCGCAAATGTCTGCGGCCAGTGTCATTCCCGCCAGGCCGAACTCTTCCAAAAGAGCCCGCACAAGGCACCGTTTGAGAAAATGCAAAAAGGTGAGTGCCTGAGATGTCACAGCAACCACGATATCATGCCGCCAACCGATCAGATGGCAGGCGTCGGCCAGGGCTCGGTATGCACTACCTGCCATAGCAACGATGCGGGTTTCGCAGCAGCCCAGCGAATAGGGAAAGGTCTGGGCGACGTTAAGGCAAAGATCGATGAGGCAAAAGACCTATTAGAAAAGGCCGAACGGGCGGGAATGGAAGTTAGTCGTCCCAAATTCGAACTCCGCGATTCGTCCGATGGACTGATCCAGGCTCGTGTACTAGTGCATAGCGCTTCTGCTGATGAACTTGAAAAAGCGATTGGTCCGGCGATGGAGATCGCGGCCAAGAGTTACGGTGCGGGCGAATCGGCTTTTGCCGAACTTGGTTACCGCCGAAAGGGCCTCGCCGTTTCACTCGTTTTCATTTTGTTCCTCGCCGTACTGGTTTACTTAAAGATCAGGCAAATTGAACGCGAGCCGCCGCCGGCTGAATCGTGATCTCAATACCTCATTTTCGAATACGATCCGTGGGTTTGAATAGTGATACCTATCACCGTATGCTGCAGTAAATGCCGGCATACTTGGAGTACGTCTTGTTTAAGCAGATGACACCTTACCTTAAAGCCGCGGTCATTGTATGTTCCTTGCTTTTATGGGCAACTTTCTGTTTCTATCGCTCCGCCGAAACACAGGCGCAATACAAGCCGGAGGATCCATATTTATCCGCGAATCAGCAGAAGGCCGAATTTCCAACAAACGTAAACCTGGAATGCAGTGGTTGCCACGGCCCGGGTAAGACTTTGCCAAATCTCGCGGGCGACCAGTTTCATAAGGATGCTCACGGCGCTCTCGGCTCCAGCATTCATTCCCGAAGCGGCAAGAACGGTAAACCCGCGCCAAGCTGTAAAACTTGCCATACGATCGACGGCGACATGACGACCGCGTTACCGGCTGAGAATCCGAGGTCTACCGTGAACCGGGCCAATATGGTTCAGACCTGCGGCGGTTGTCACGAGGACGCAGCCAAGTCATTTCACCTCAGTATTCACGGCAGCCGACGGGACAGCGGCGAGACCAAGCCCGCATCGTGCGCAGACTGCCATGGGTCGCATAGCATCTTGCCTGTTAAAGAAGCAGGTTCGACGATGAATCGAGCCAACGCTGAATTGATGTGCTCGAAGTGTCACACCCAAAATGTTGCGGACTATGATCTAAGCAGCCATGGTCAGGCATTTAAAAGCGGCAATACAAAAGCCCCGACCTGTACTTCGTGCCACACTGCCGTTTCTCATCTGCAGGCACCCCTGTCACGGCGTGATTTCAACATGCAGATGGTCAACAATTGCAGTAATTGTCATACAAAGCAGGCACCGAGCTACCGCGACACGTTCCACGGCCAGGCGACCGCCCTGGATTTCAAGCTCGCTGCAACGTGCGCTGATTGCCACACTCCACATAAGAATTTGCCGGCCAGTAATCCGCTTTCATCGGTTCACAAAGACAATTTGGTTCAAACTTGCTCTGCTTGCCATACGAACGCAAATGCGAACTTTGTGGGCTACAGTCCGCATCCTGAACCTGACGATCCAGAAAAATCTGCATTGGTTTATTATGTCAGCCATTTTATGGAGTGGCTGCTGATCGGTGTGTTCAGCTTTTTCGGTATTCATACGCTGCTCTGGATCCAGAGATCGATCGTCGCGTACGTTAGTGAGAAGCACGAAAAATCGCCGGATGACGATGTATATGTAGTACGTTTTGCAAAGATCCATCGATTTACGCATATCCTGATCGTCATTAGTTTTATTCTGTTGGCGGCGACTGGCTTGCCGCTGATGTATTACTACACCAGTTGGGGACGGGCTCTTGAGGAAATAGGCGGCGGACTGGAAGTTACGCGGGTAGTACACCGCATATGCGCCGTGATAACGCTGATCTACACGCTTATTCACATTGCTTACGTGTTTCGCAAGGCGGTTTTAGAAAGAAAATATTCCATCCTCTACGGCCCGGATTCAATGGTACCGCGAATACAAGATCTCTACGATGCATTCAAGATGTTTCGTTGGTTCTTTTATCTCGGGCCACGGCCAAAACTAGATCGTTGGACGTATTGGGAAAAGTTTGATTATTTCGCGGTATTCTGGGGTGTTCCGGTTATTGGAATTTCGGGTTTGATGCTTTGGTTTCCGACCCTTGTCACGGAATATCTACCTGGCGTGGTTTTGAACCTTGCCATGATCATCCACGGCGAGGAAGCACTCTTAGCGACAGCGTTTATTTTCGCATTCCATTTCTTCCATAATCACCTTCGTCCCGAGAACTTTCCTATGGACACCGTGATATTCACCGGAAAAATGACCCTTTCGCGATTCAAGGAAGAGCGTTCAGTTGAGTATGAACGGCTGGTCAGCGAAGGGAAACTGGATACCGTGCTAACCGATCCGCCGACACGAACCGCAAGAATTATGTCCAAGACCTTTGGGTTTGTGGCTTACATAGCGGGCTTGATCATGGTCGTCGCAATTTTCGTGACGCTCTTATACAGACATTGAGCTGTGAGTGAAGGTATGCTGCGGATCCGTGCTGAAGCTACGGGCCAGCAGAAACCTCGTTATTCCCGGCCAGCAATAGAGTCCCGCGGAAACTGAGAACCTGTTTACCCAGGCGCGTTGTCTTCCTGATCGGACGAACTAGGTCGGCCGAAGTTCGACTCGCCGCAATCTCATGAGTCACTGGCTTTTCGGGTGACACGCTACGCACTGAAACATCGAAATATCACCAAGATTTATTGGGTGTTTGAACGGCGTATCCGGTTTATGGCAGGAATCGCATTTGCGAGACGTGAGCCCGCCTAGGTCCACAGGGTGTTGGAATGGTCCTGTTTTCGCATTATTTTCCGGTGGTCCCTGGGAATCGTAGAGCACCGTGTGGCAGATGTTGCAATCATTGCTGATCGCCTTACCTGCTTTGCTGAAATGCTGGCCGTCGTGGCATCTGAAGCATCCCAAAGTATTACGGTGGCCAATATTGTTGGGATGGGTCTCCCAATTAGTCCTCATCTCAGGGAAAAAGAATGTCTCGTAGATTCGCTGAATTTCCCCGACTGAGTTCTTTATGATCTCCTGTTTCGCTGCGTAAACGTCCGGATAGTTCACCCGATAGAACTGATGCAGCATCTTATCGATCGATTCCAAGGCCTGTGACGTGTTTTCATACTGTCCGCTGAGAGCCTCAACAGCCTGACGTTTTAGATATGGAATCGACAGATCCAGCTTGCCGGCGGCAAATGCTTCGTCAACAGCGACGTCCGGCGGTTGAAAGACGTGGGCGGGCCGATTATGACAGTCGACACAGTCCATCGTTCGCTTACTGGCCGATTCGACCTGCTCGGGCGACATTGGCCGGAGCCGATCAAGATACTCAGTCACATTTCCGTTCATGTCTTTGATGCGGACCCAAGGTATTACCTGGCGCTTTTCATCAGATGAAACATACGTGACTTCGTTTGCGATATTCATGTGCCAATGGATGCCAGTGACCTGGCCGGCCTTCGGACTGCCGCCGCCAACGTTGATCAAGAGTCGGGTCTGACGCAGGGTATTGTGAATATCATTGCCATAACGATTGAAGACTTTCATCTGCCGCCCCAAAGAACTTTTCGGGCCAATGACATTGTTCGCAGGTTTCGGGCGCGGGCCGGAGATTATGGACAGGCGAGCCGATGGGTCGTGAGTACTGGTTGAAGGTCACAGAATAAAGCTGATATGCCCCGGATAGTTTTGAGCGAACGTACCAGCCGGCACCACCACCTACATGGCAATCAACACAACGTACGCGTGCATGAGCGCCGGCCAGATAAGATGTGAATTCCGGCTTCATCGGCACATGACAGGTCTGGCCACAAAAGGTCACTGACTCTGTATATTCAAATGCTCGATAGCTCACGAAGGCGCTGACGAAGAGAAAGATAAAGGAAACACCCATGAACACAATCAATGCCCTGCGTCGCCTGGGGTTGTTTAGATCGATAATCGGGAATGCCGCGATCTGCGCTTCGGTCATTTTTAGACGCCTGTGTCTTTCCCAAAACAAGCCGACTACCGTTATCAAGAGTCCGACCATTACGATGGTAGGTATCGCGATAAACGTGATCAGGCCTGTATACGGATTTTCGCTGGGACTTGTAAATTCGATCAGCAGGAGCAATATGAAAGACGTCACGCTCGCAGCGAGGATCGCTATTCCGAAATAGCTGATATAGTTTCGAAAAAGGCTCGGCCTGGGCGTACCACCGGCTGTCTCGTGAATAGACCCTCCACCTCCATATTCCCGCTCCACGTCTTTATCTTTCATTGCTTTATTAATCTATTTATTCTCAAAAAATGATCAAGGCAAGGCAAGGCCGCCGGCTCCGATTCGCTAACTGTTTAGCTTTGCGAACGGACGTTCAGCGGCCAAAACTCCAGGCTAGAAAACAAATGTAAGGTCTCAGTTAGCCGGTGCCCTGAGGGACCTCATGTAGGCCACTATCCCTTTTGCCTCGTCTGCGGTCATCCCTTTGGCTTCAAATCCCGGCATAGGTGGCGGCTTCTCGCCCTTCTTGCCTTTTAAAATGGTCTGCACGAGGTCCTCATCCGTCTTTGCCGGGTCAAAGTTCTTCTCAGCTTTTGCAGTGTGACACATCGCACACTTCGCTTTATACGTAACAGCCGGATCATCGGAATTGGCCGCCCGTACGCTCGCTGTCGGCGTTACATTGAAAGCTGTTCCTGCAAGAAATGGAGCCACGAATAATATGATCGCAAATAATTTAATTCGATTGATGGTCATGTATTTCTCCTAAACCCAGAAATTTGAACCCGATGGTCTATGTCCTGCGGGTTCATCACCATCAATTACAGCAACGGGCGTGCCAAGACCCTCTTCACGCAAGTGCCGACATTACTTGAACAAAATAATCGCTCACACCCAAAAAATCCTCCGCATTGCTAATCTTCGCGTTGACTGCGAACAATTTCGCGATCAGGCCACTCAGAACTTAAATGTGTTGGCTTGATGGCACCTCTTACAATTAACAAAATCGTCCGGGCCAAAAGCGCGTTTTCCGTTATGGCAGCTTCCACAACTTGACGATTGCTGACTCGCAAAATGCATTGAGGTCAGCGGCGCCGAGACCTGTCGTCCGCGTGCCGCACCCGCTCGAATCGAGTGGCAGGCGCTACAGTTCAAGTTCTTATTTCCCGTGTGTTTTGCGTGACTGAAACCGACCCGAAATGCTCTGGCCGACTCAGACGTACGAACCAGGCGACCCGGCTGGTGGCAAACGTTGCAAGACGACATTGAAAATGATGATCTCGCGGTATGACATTGGAAACACGTCGTATGTGCCGATGATCCCGACGGGATAGACAGCGCAACTCCACGCGTTTGCGGTTTATGGCATGTCGCACAATTCACCCGCAGGTGCCTGGAATGGTTGAATTTTGCTCCAAAGCTGCGAAGACCGGGGAACCGCTTCATTGCCCCCGTGCCCGGGTTGGTGTGACAAATTGTACAGATCGGGCTCGATTGGTCCGCGAACTGGAGGGCATGACAGCCCGCGCACGGAAGGTGATCGGTCTTTCCCGGAAATCCAATGCGAGCTGAATTATCATCGCGCCGATGGCACAACAAACAAGGCAGACGAGAATGGAACTGATTACCGTGCGTAAATCGGGAGTAATCTTTGTCTTGAACTTCCGCCGACACAACCGGCTCTGATTCCGGGAAGGACCCATTGTCGCCAGAGAAGCCGACTACCAGCGCGTACCCGAAAAGCAAAAGGCAGCAAATGAGAACAAAAGCCTCAAACAGCCGGAGGACAGGAACCGAGTTCCGCCCCGCCTGGCCATGAGTTTTCTCTTTTTCGAGCATACCTCTTAAGGTCATTTACCCGCCGCGGTTATTGCCGCCAAATGTGATTCAGGGATCGGCAGTTTCCCAAACGTGATGTGGCATTTTACACATTGAAACGCCGCATTCGCTTTGCGTGAATCTACCTCAAAGTTAAGCGCTCCCCCGTCATCCGAGGTCGCCGTCGCATGACAGGTTGCACAAGACGAAAGGCTGACCCGCTTAGTAAGCGGATCGGCTGTGTTTATTGTTAAAACGTTATGACATGTCGAACACTCCATATCGACATGCGCGACGAACGAATGTTGAAACTTCCCCGAAGAATCACGGCGGCGCCATGAGTCCATCATTCTCTTGTCGTCAATTTTCATCGCCGCCGCCGTTTTCTCGTCAAGATCTGCCTTGGGTTGAGGCTGCTTGAATTGATGGCAGGTCGCACAACTCTCCGGTGCCGGCAGAATTCCCGTATCTTGCGAATGACACGTAAAACAAGTCGTATGGCCGATCGGAGTCGTTTTGAATGTGCCTTTCTTTAACCAAAATGCGTCGCCAAGCTTTGGAGGCGGAACGGTGAAATATTCCTCTTGAGAATCGCCTTGCGGCATATATGTTTGATGACAAACCGAGCAACTTTCCTCGCCCGCACGACGCCGATCTTCACGAACCAATGACGCCTTCACAAATGCACCGGGTCGCTCCGAATTAGTCGAAACGATCTCAATATGTTTGTCATGCGGAAATCCGACGACAAAATCCGACTCCGCCTTTTTACCTTTCGGCGACCGGTCAAAGATCTCTCGTGGATTCGGGAACGGATGCCGAGAACTGTTGCGCGGCGACGGGGTTGTGTGGCAAATCGAACATATATTCGGCGGCGTGCCCTTAAAGAACTGCTGCTTATGGCAGTTCAGGCACGATTCATGTCGAGGATAATCCGTTATGTCCGGAAATGCGTCGGTCCCGGTTCGAACCGATTGCCAATTCGGGGACGGAAACTTGTGGCACGTCCCGCAATCTACACGATGAGCCTTGACGTCATGCGGAAACTGCGAATATTTTCTCGGGCTGGTGCTTCGATTGGTTCTGGGCCGAGGCGTCGCCGCGGTCTGAACCGTCGTTGGCTTGTTTGTTCCGGAAACAATGCTTGTATAAAAGAATCCGCCCGACCCGATGCAGACAAGAAGCGCGATCGCCGCTACACGAACATCCGAGATTTTGGCTAACCGAGGATTATTCATCAACCAAGAACCAATACGCCCTTTTTTGCATATTACGCAAAATACCCAGAATGAAATGTGATGCAAGTCACATCGTGCTTTTGAGCCTTGCGGATATGCTCGTGTGAATTATTCCGCAGCAGTATCGAGAATTAATCCCCGGTTCCCGAACAATTCGTCGACCGCAATTTTAGGTCGAAGCGGCGAATGTGCTGGTTTTTCATGCATGAGATCGCGATTGATTGGTTTTCGTCCCTTGGGCACACCGATTGCTTCCGCCTTACTTGAGCACAAATTCTTGACGCTACAAGTCCAGGTACGATGATAAATGTTGCCTATGTCCACGTTGGAAGAAACAATAACGGAAGTGCAAACAAAAACTCCCGCGAAAGAGTTGCGTCGTGACTCATACTTGTCGCGCTTTCTAAAATTACTTTGCTCGGTACGCCTCGGCGTAACATTATTGGTCCTTCTTGGCCTCGCGTGCCTTATCGGGATGTTGATAATGCAGCAGAACGTTGACGGCTTTGATCGGTATTTCGCACAGCTGACGCCATCCCAGCGGCTGGTTTACGGCCGGCTCGGGTTTTTCGATATCTACCATGTTTGGTATTTCAACGCGCTTCTCGCCGTGCTTTCGCTGAACATCGTTTTGGCCTCGATCGACCGATTTCCGAAAACGTGGCTTTTTGCCGGAAAACCGAATGTGACGGTGCCCGTGCGATGGCTTCGAAGCCAAAGCGCGACAGCCTCGCTGTTGATCAAAGAAGACGAGAACGAGATCGCGGGCCGGATCGCAGCCGAGATGAAAAAGTCGGGCTGGAAAAAAACCACGACAGCGGAGAAAGGCGGGAAAACCTTTGTTTTTGCGCAATCCGGCATTTGGAACCGTTTTGGTTACCTTTTTGTTCACGTAGCCCTCCTTACGATTTTTCTTGGCGGGTTTCTGACTGCCCAAATGGGATCGACCGGCCAGATGCCGTTGATGCCGGGCGAAACCTCCAACCTTACCCTCGACACGGTAGTCGACCTCGACCGCACGAACCAGATCACAAAGCAGCTTCCTTTCGAAGTCACGTGTACGGACATTCAGCAAAAGCTCATAAGGAAGGATGGGCCGATAGCCGTCGGTAACACGATCGACTGGCTGACCTACTTCCAGATCAAAGACGAAACCGGCACCCATGACGCCTTTGTTCAGATGAACAGGCCGTTCGATTATCGAGGCTACCGCTTTTTCCAGGCGAGCTTTGTTCCAACCGGCCGGGCGAGAAGCATTACGGTCAGGCTAACGCCTGAGACGGGCGGGGCGGCCGAGGACGTAACGATACCGCGCGATGGATCAGTTACGCTGCCGGATGGCAAGATCATCCGTTTTATGGAGTTTCGCGGGAATTTCAGTATTGGAAAGGAAGACCCCAATGAAGACACCAGCGCTTATCCAAACCCGGGAGCGATCCTGCAGGTAATACAACCTGGAAACCCGGCGCAGACCGCATACGCCTTCGGCCCGCAAATGGCAAGCTTGCCCGTGGCTAAAAAGGCCGTCGGAGGTTATTCATATCAATTGATGGATTTTGAAAAGTCACCCGAACGCCACATTCTCGCGGTGCAGCGTGACCCCGGAGCGAACGTCGTTTACATCGGTTTTCTTATGCTGGTACTAACGCTGATCGCCGTTTTCTTCTTCTCGCACCAACGAGTTTGGGCTGTGATAGAGAAAGCAGCGGACGGTAGTCTAGACCTCACGCTGGGAGGCAATGCAAACCGAAATCAGAATGCGTTTAACGAAAAATTCAACCGCTTTGTAAAGAGTGTGCAAAGGCAGACATCGGGAGTCGAAAGTTTATGAATCAGCAAATACTGGAACAACCTGTTCTTATCAGCGATGTAACCGACGGTGAAACTTTGCCGCGCTGGCGGTCATTCATTCCGTTTATGATGGTGGTCATTGGTTCGGCAGTCTTGATATTCGCGCGAATTAGCGGCGGCGGCGACCGCTTTATCGCGGACGGAGCTCTAATGATGCTGGCTCTGGCGTCATACCTTATCGCCGCGGTCTTTTACCTGACAAATTTCTACGCTCCGTTCAAATTTGCGGAGACACTCGGTCTTTGGGCGGCGACACTCGGCGTATTCTTCAATCTCTCAAGTTGGCTTGTTCGTTGGGCTTCAGCCTACGATCGCGAACTCCAAATATTTACGAGCCAGGGAAGCAATCCGGCGGATATGCCCTGGTTGTTCCGGTATGTACCGTTTGCGAATCTTTACGACTTGAGCCTCGCCTTTGCGTTTGGTGCCGGAGTAACGACACTGCTTGTTATGCGACGCCCGCATTTCAGGCTTGTGGCGGCGATTTCGCTTCCCCTTGCAGCGATCATTTTGGTGCTCGCGAGATTTATCGGGAGTGAATTTATTGACCTGCCGCCGGTACTAGATTCCTATTGGCGGCCGATCCATGTCGGTATCGCTTCGCTAAGCTACGGCGTCGCCCTCGTCTGTTTTGCCTCGGCAGTGCTCTATTTGCTTAAGGACGGCTTAAAGGTCGAGAAGATGGCGGTTTGGACCAGCGTCTTCGCCCTCGCGGTGTTCGCAACCATCAGCAAATTCAGTGTTTTCAATCCTGTTTCATTTGGTACTTACACGGCATCGACGTTTGTCGGAAGCTCGCGATTTTCCCTTGCCCTGCGGGCCGACATTCCGTACGTGGGCTGGCTTTTGGTTCTGGCCGCGGCATTGATGATCGGCGGAATCGTTGCTTATGCGGGTTATTTTTCAAATTTGGACGAGAAGGCACGAAAGATCGGCAATCGTCTTATGCAGGCGGCACTTGTCGTTCAGGCGGCGGGCATCGGCATGCTCGTTTACCAGATAAAGAATATAGGAAATGTGGCCGATCACCTGAGTACATCGCAATACGAACGGTTCGCGGTCTGGATGCTCCAACAGGAAGACGTGGCACAGGCGCAGATCAATGCGATGAGTTCGCAGCAATTGTTTGATATTTCAAGCAAATGGATCACGGAAAACGCCTCGAAACTGCACCTAAGTCTGAACGCCAATCCAGTCGAGTTGGCGGCGCTGATAACCGCGTTTGCGGGGACATTTTTCATTGTGCTGTTCAGCTTTAAGACAGAGAAGATCCGCGAAGCGCTTCCGTCAGCCGAAACACTTGATGGACTGATGTACAAACTCGCAGGTGTTGCGTTCGCCGGCCTTGCATTGCTCTTGATCACCGGAGCCGTATGGGCAAACGAATCGTGGGGCCGTTATTGGGGTTGGGACGCAAAGGAAACGGGGGCGCTGGTGGCATGGCTGACATATGCGGGCTTTTTGCATTCGCGGATCGCTTACGGATGGAAGGGAAGGCGCTCGTCATACTTCGCGATACTTGCGTTCCTTTTCGTTGTCTTTACATACCTCGGCGTTAGTTATCTGCTTCCGGGGCTTCATTCGTACGCCTAATAGGAAAAGTTTTGAACAGAGTTATTAGTTCGATTTGGTGATCAGTATGACAAAGGAAAATATCTTATTTGTAATGGTCGGATTGCTGGGCGGTGTGATCATTGGCTTCGTGTTTGCCAATTCGGTAAACCAAAAAGGCGCGGCTCCCGTGACGGGGACGGCGATCCAAAACGCAAATATGCCGGCCGGCCATCCCGAAGTCCCCGGGACCGGCGGAGCGATGCAGCCCGAGATCCAGGCTGCCATCGACACTGCGAAGAAGGAACCGGATAATGTCGATGCGCAGTTAAAGGCCGCTGAATTTTATTACCAGATCCAGCGCTTTGACAGTGCGATCGAATACTTGAAGCGGGCCAACCAACTAAAACCGGAAAGCCGCGAGATCATTGTGCATCTGGGAAATGCATATTTCGATTCCGGAAAATACGAGGATGCTGAAAAGTGGTATACGGCCGCATTGGCCAAGAAATCCGATGACATTGATGTTCGGACAGACCTCGGACTGACGTTTATTTTTAGGGATAAACCCAACTACGACAGGGCGATACAAGAGTTCAACCGTTCACTTGAGCTCGACCCGAATCATCCGCAGGCCTTACAGAATTTGACCGTCGCTTATACGAAAAAGACTGATGCGGCAAAAGCGAATGAAACGCTTGCCAAGCTTGAAGGACTCGACCCTACAAACGAATCCATCAAAAAGCTCCGCGAGGACATCCAGAAAATAGGGGCAAATTAAGCGTCCTATTTTCTTATTACCTCGACCGAACAATGGGCTCGTGCCGCGACGGCGGACGATGTGCTGCCGATCATAAAGCGTTCGATGCGGCTGCCAAACGCATTGGCTCCGACAAAAATACAATCCGCATTCCAGCGCTCGGCCTCCTCGATCAATACTTGCTTCGGGTTCCCTGCGTGAAGTTGAAGCGATGCTGGATATCCGGCCTCTTGCAACTTCTCGAGCGGTGCAAGGGAAAGTTTCTCGATCCACTCTTTCTCGGAGCGATTCATCTCTTCGGTCATTTCAACGACCGGCGGGATCAGCCGTCCGATGATCGACGGAGAAACATTGTCCAGCGCCGCAACAAGCCTGATCTCGCTTCCCTCAGGCCATTTCCTTGCCGCCACAGCGTCGACCTGCCGCTAGGGCGCCCTTTGAACCGTCAAAACCGATGATCACGCGGGCTGGAGCCGGATCCACTTCGACGCGTGCCGCGTGCCGATGCGCACCGAACACGCCGCTTCGGTAATCACCCGCTGTGAGATGCTTCCGAGTAAAAGCCGCCCGATCGCCGAATGTCCGTGCGAGCCGACGACGATCAGATCGGGACGAAAAACTTCGGACTTCTGGATAATTTCCCAGGCCGGTGAACCGTATGTCGATTCGGCCGAGACCTTCCAACGCGGAAGGAGCTGTTTGACCCTCTCGGCAGCCCGTTCTGCTAACGCATGTGCCTCAGCCACTAACGCTTCCCCATGTTCCCGATGCTTTCTGACAATGTTCTCGATATAGTGCATCTGTTTCCGGATCGTTGTCTTCAACGTTCGGCGGCGGCAGCCATACCTCCGCTACACTAATTACAATTGCCTCGCCTTCCGCCGGCAATCCCGCAATTACCAAATCGTCAATTGCCGCCTCCGAACATCCTGAACCATCGTAAGATATAAGAATTTTCATAGTCTTTCCTAAGATCGTCTGCAATGGACGTGCCGTGCCGCGGTTACGAGCTTTCCGCCAATATTTAGAAAATCGTGAGGATGTTGCATTAAATATAGCGAAATATTTCGCAGCATCTTCGGTCATTCATTGCCCAAACCGACAATATCTAATTATACTTATGGCAAAGATGTCCGCATAGCATTCGTCAGACAAAACTAATGTCCGAAAAACGCCAAAAGATCCTGATCGTGGATGATGACCGGTTCATTCGAATGGCCCTTCGCGAAGCGTTAACCTCGTGGGGCTATGACACAATTGAGGCGGCAACCGTCGCAGAGGCTCTTAATCAATTCTCGGAAGAAGACCCTCCGTTTGTGTTACTGGACATCGATCTTCCTGACGGTTCAGGCATCGATGTTCTAAATCAGATAAAACAACAAGACTCCGAAACAATTGCCGTAATGATCACCGGAAATGTTGACGTGGGCAATACGGTCGCGGCACTTCGCGGCGGTGCCCACGACTTTATCGGAAAACCGGTCCGGCTCGAGGAGTTGCGTGTAACCCTGCGAAACGCGTCCGAGACGCGCTCGCTTCGTCGCGAGGTCAAGCAGGCACGGAAGGCGCGATCGAGTGTTTTTGGTTTCGATCAGATAATCGGCGAATCGGCCGCGATGAAAAAGAGCCTTGAGCTGGCAAAACGCGTGGCCGGATCGGACGTCTCGTCAATACTTCTTAAGGGCGAAACCGGGACGGGAAAAGATCTTTTTGCCCGGGCGATCCACTACGCATCGGAAAGCGCGAATTCTCCGTATCTGGCAATCAACTGTGCGGCCCTGCCCGCAAACCTGATCGAATCCGAGCTTTTCGGCTACGAGAAAGGTGCCTTTACGGACGCCAAGCAGCGAAAAGAAGGCTTGTTCGAACAGGCTCATGGCGGCACGATCTTTTTGGACGAGATCGGGGAACTGGAACTTAGTCTGCAGGCCAAATTGCTGCGCGTTTTGGAAGACGGCGCATTTCGGCGCGTCGGCGGCCTAAAAGACCTTGCCCTAGACGCACGCATAATTGCCGCCTCAAACCGGGACCTAAAAAAGGAGAGTGAGGAAGGCAATTTCCGCATCGATCTCTATTTTCGTTTATCCGTGATTCAGATCGACATACCGCCGCTACGCGACCGGGACGGCGACGTACTGCTGCTCGCTCAGTATTACATCGATAAGGCAAATCAGAAGCGGCGAGGCACACAGTTGCGCGGCCTTTCACCTGCAAGTCGCTCGGATCTTCAGCAACTATCAATGGACGGGAAATGTACGTGAGCTTCGCAATGTGATCGAACGGGCCTCAATACTCGAGGACGGTGAATTCGTTACGACGACGCATTTGCCCGCCGACATGCTACAAACCGCGAAACCTGCGGTCAGCGGTTCGGCCTCTGGAATTCTGCTGCCGACAGAGGGCATACCGCTTGAATCCGTCGAGTTTGAACTCGCCCGCCAAGCCGTCGAGCGGACAGGTGGAAACTTGACGAAAGCGGCCAAACTTTTGGATATTTCGCGCGACCAGCTTCGCTATAAGTTAAAGAAAAGCGGACACTACAATGCGACCGAACAAGATTGACCGTTCATCATGCAGCAAGCCGACAAAGCCACAACTAATGCTACGGATGCGAACCGGGACATCCTAAAGGAACTGACCGACCTTAAGTTTGCGCTCGATGAATCGGCGATCGTCGCTATCACCGATCAGCGTGGGAGAATCGTTTACGTCAACCAAAAGTTTTGCGAGATCTCGAAATACACTTACGAAGAACTTATCGGCCAGGATCACCGAATAATCAATTCAGGATATCATCCCGAAGATTTCATTCGTGGCCTGTGGACAACCATTGCGAACGGCCGTGTATGGAGAGGCGAGTTGCGAAACCGCGGCGAAGGACGGGTCGATTTACTGGGTTGATACGACCATAGTACCGTTTCTCGACCCTGACGGAAAACCTCTGCGATATATCGCCATCAGGTATGAAATAACCGAGCGAAAACTGGCCGAAGAACGAATTCGCCAGCAAGCCTCTCTGCTGGATAAGGCCCAGGACGCCATCCTGGTGTGCGACCTCAAATACCAGATACTTTACTGGAACAAAAGTGCCGACCGAATTTATGGCTGGAACTCGCCGGATGTGCTTGGCAAGAACATTTTCGACGTTCTCTGTGACGGCGATAGATCTGACGCGGAGTCGGTAACATCTTCATTGTTCCAAACGGACGAGTGGAAATCCGTGACGAAGCACGTCACGAAGAATTCGGTGAGAATAGTTGTTGACAGCCGCTGGACACTTGTCAAGAACGACAAGAACGAACCTGACTATATTTTGATAACTAACACCGATGTTACTGAACAAAAGCGTACCGAGGAGCACCTGCTTCGGGCGCAGCGAATGGAATCGATCGGAACGCTTGCCGGCGGCATCGCGCATGACCTTAACAACATTCTCTCGCCGATCCTTATGTCCGTGGACATGCTGAAGCAGAATGATCTGGATGCCGAAACAACCCGGTGGCTTGACGTCATAAAGGAAAACACGGAACGCGGTGCCGATCTGGTGAAGCAGGTTCTGACCTTCGCCCGCGGAATGGAGGGTGAGCGGGTTTCCGTTCAGGTCAAGCACATTGTTAAGGACCTGATCGCTGTTCTTAAGGGCACTCTACCCAAATCGATCAGCGTAAGCTATAACATCGATCCGGACCTGGCGACGATCTCTGCTGATCCAACGCAGATCCATCAGGTTTTGATGAACCTGTGTATTAACTCGCGTGATGCTATGCCGGACGGCGGAACATTATCATTTGAAGTTGCGAACATTGAGTTGGGTGAAAACGATGTGCGGATGAACATAGACGCTAAAGTCGGTCGATATGTCGTTGTGACGGTAGCGGACACCGGAACCGGCATGCCGCCGGAGATCAAGGACCGGATCTTTGACCCTTTCTTTACAACCAAAGACATAGGCAAAGGGACCGGGTTGGGCCTTTCGACGCTGCTTACGATCGTCAGAAGCCACAGCGGATTCATCGACCTTTACAGCGAACCGGGCAAAGGAACGCGCTTCTCGATCTATTTTCCGGCCGACGATGCCGAACCGTCAGCAGATAAAGAATCGCGCCGGGTGCCACTCCCGAGAGGAAACGGGGAATTGATCCTTGTCGTTGACGATGAAGAGACTATTCGCGACATTACCAGAGCGACGCTGGAAAAGTTTGGTTACCGTGTCTTGACCGCTTCCGACGGCGAATCGGGGCTAAAGGCCTTCAAGGAACGCGGAGCCGAGATCTCGCTGGTGCTGACGGACATGGCAATGCCCAATATGGACGGTGCTTCGATGATCCGGGCGCTCTCGGAAATTGATCCGGGCGGCGCCGTGATCGCGATGAGCGGACTTACAAACCCGGCACAGACCGCGGGCCTTCAGGCCCTTGGTGTTTCGGATGTCCTTCCGAAACCGTTTACCGCCGAGAAGCTTCTTACATTGCTGGATGCTGTTCTAAATGAAGCCGGCGGGGGGCTGAAATAGGTCCATTTTCCGCGCGGTCCTTCAGGGTTAACAGCATCTTGCGCTCCATAATGAAATGTGCCGGCTCGAAAAATCCGTAGCTGAAGATCTTCATTCCGAGCGCTTGAGGAGCCTTTCCGCGCACGCGAACTACCAACCGCGTTTCATTTTCAGAAACGGGTCTAAGGACGAATGCCCAGCTTCCGCGTTCGATCTCATCGCGAAGGACCAGCGACCGTTCCGGGACAAGTTCAACCACGAACCAGCCGGCAACATCGTCAAAGCGGCCGCCCAGCCAACCCTTGTGCGCCGAACGAATGAAATCTCCAAGCTTCAGATCCTGAAACACCGGCATTATCTCCTCGGCCGTCTTCACGCCGAGGCCGAACGTGTTCTCGATCCAGTCGTAACTATAAAAACCACCGCGGCCTTGTCCGATCTGGACAAGCCATTTCCAAACGTCCGCCGCCGGACCGTTGATCGTGATCGCATGAGTAACCTGGACGTCAGCATCAGGTTTTACGCCGTCGCCCGGAAGTGGTTCAATAATCTCCTCGTCAGTTGCACCCCAGCGTAAGTGCCACGGACGAAGAAATTTCCCGTAAAGAACGGCAAATACTGCTCCCGCAACAAAAGTTCCGCCGACAAACCCTAACAATGATCTCTTCCTCATGACTATGCTCCATTTATTGAAACGGATGAGCCAGGTCTTCCGTTTCGTCCCTGCACCCGTCGCACTCGAATGGATTGTCGAGTCCTTCGGTGATCAGGCGGGCCGTATGTTCATGCATCTGCTTATCCACATAAAATGTCCCGCCGCACGTCACGCAGATGAGCGGATGCTGATTCTCACCGGCCGGAAGACGTGTCGCCGAGAATGCGAATTCGTGGCGGTCCGCGTCCCTCTCCTCTCTAAGCTGCTGCATGCTTGTTTCCTCCAATTATTTTCAATCTCCTACTTTTGCCGGCCCGCGATAGCGGCACTTCTTGCCTTGTCAGCACCCAACTTCACGGGCCCGTAATGATCGCGAATTCGTCTGGCCATGCCAAAGATAGCGTCCTCGTCAAAGTCCTCCAGGGTTTCATCCCAGAATCCGTAGTGAAAAAAGACCGGATCGGTGTATTTCTCACCGATGGCCCAGGCTATCTTGTGTGAATATTCCACGGTCGGCTCTTCGTTTCGCAACTGAGCAAGTATGTTGCTTGCCGCGGTTTTTGCCTGCCGCATGGCCATATACCCGAATCTCGGGCCGGGAAGCTCGACAATGTCTCCGGCGGCATAGATCCGTTCAAATCCTTTGACCTGCATTAACTCATTTACCTGAGCGAAGCCTGCGTCATCCGTGACGGGCGCGAGATGCTCCAACGCGCCCTGACCGCGGAACGGCGGGACAAGCATCAAGAGGTCATAGTCTAGTTTGGAGAAAAGCTTCGAAACCAAACTGTGCTCGTCGATGCGCTCTATCGGAAAATCCGTAACAAGGTTTATCCCTTTTCGCGCAAACTCGCCTTCAAGGTCGCGGAACAGCGTCGAGCCGGCAAATGCTTTCTCAAGCGTGGTTGGAAAAACCGCGGTCACTGACACGGTTCCGTCAGCCATTTG
This sequence comes from Blastocatellia bacterium, assembly GCA_963732475.1. GTDB lineage: Bacteria > Acidobacteriota > Blastocatellia > Pyrinomonadales > Pyrinomonadaceae > OLB17. The sequence continues at coordinate 399,969 of CAVSZR010000006.1, forward strand.
GCGTTCAAATTTCGCGGCCAATGCCAAGGCCGTTTCGCAGACCGGCACGGGCAAAAAAGCGTCAGGGCAAAGTCCGACAACGATAGAGCCGGACCTAAATTTCGAGATCGCCTCTTTAAATTTCAAGGCCGGTCCAACGCCGAGCAAGTGATGTGCGTATTCGAAAAAACCCGGCGCCTTCTCAGTTGCAAGCCGTCGGCCCATCGCGATTAGCAAATAATCGAAATGAATGACTCCCTGAATGTCATCACCGCCGATCCTCACTACGCGTGAATGAAGGTCGACGCCGCGAACCAGGCCCTCAACAAACCGGATATGCCGGTCGGCAAGTTTCGGCCGCATATCGAAATGTATTTCATCCGCAGTGAAGTCACCGAAAACAAGCGGCACCAGGGCAGGCAGGAATGTGAAATCGTGATTATTGGATACGATCGTTATCTGATGCTGATCACCGACCGAACCGGAAAGTAATTCCGCCGCCGCGATAGCCGCAAACCCGCCGCCAAGTATCAATATTCTTGCCATTGTGATTACTCCCCTAACGTAAGGCGTGCCCAGCGCGACCAGGTAGTTATGCTCAAGCACGAACTACCAGCACGGAACACGACGCATGGTGTAACACTGCGTCCGACACGGAACCAAGCGTAAGCCTGCCCCAAAAGCCGCGGCCGTGAGACCCGACAACAACCAGATCCGCATTCCACTCCTTTGCAGCGTCAACGATCATCTCCGCCGGGCGCCCGATCGCAATAACGGTCGTGACATCAAGCAAGTCATTTTGGGTCTTCCTGCGGATCAGTTCGACTGCTTCGTCAGCAGCTGCTTTTGCATTCTCTTTGGCGATCTCGTCCAACCTATGATAATGCTCCGCAGAAACCGCGAACGGTTCGGCAGTCATTGGCAGAAATGGTTCATAGACAGCCACGACTCTTACCGACGTATTTTTGTCCAACTCGATGAGTTCACAGCAAGCGCTCACAGCAACCCTGCTGTATTCGGAACCATCTGTGGCAACCAATATCTTCATTTGATATCTCCATAGTTACGCTGATTTCACAGCGATCTTCGCAACTTCTTCGGCTTGTCGTTTCATTAGCGTCAATTGCAGAACGCCATCCTTCAACTTGGCCTCAACGTTTTCGGTTTCAACGGCGCACGGCAGGTTGAGCTGCCGGCAAAAGCGGTTACTTCGCCATTCACTGTAGAATGTGCTTTCATCCTCGCGTTTTTCTGTAGACTTCGTCTCGCCGCTCAGGATCAAAAGGTCATCTTTGACGCTGATCTCGATCTCGTCAGGTTTGAAGCCGGCAACGGCGGCACGAATACTTACCGCGTCGTTGGTCTCCGTGATCTCGACTTGCGTCGGTCGCAGAATCTCGGACTCGGCCTTTAACCAGTCCTCCAAATGTGTCCCAAGCTCGGTGCCGCGATTCTGAAAGAAGTCAAAAGCCTTGTGTGCGGTTTGCCTGGTAATTTCGGCTACTTTCTCGAACATTTTCTCGGCCTCGACGATCACGGGCGATGGTGGCTTGTTTTGTTCGTTCGATTTCATTAGCGACGTTTCTTTTTCGTTCATGATGAATTACTCCTTCCACTTCGGGGACTTGAATGATTTAAAGGATCCGCATTCTTATTCGCAATCCTTATGCCAACTCCTTTCGCGTTCGAAAGCCCTTTTTTGTCCGGTCAGATAACTTATCGTGATATTTCAAGGAGCTTAGTGTGAGAAAATTCACGCATCAATGCGTACTTTTTTACATTTTCGACAGGGAATGAACGCGTTGCCTGATCAGAATCAGCCACGCTAGGCAATTTGGCGGTTGCTAAAATGCTGGAACGGGAATTGATAAATTGCCTAAGGTCAGCCCGGCTTTCCGCAAGATAGATGAACACGTCAGAACACGCTAAAAAGAGATCCAATTCCTCGGACATTTCGGCCCGATTGGTGCTCCTTTTCTCGATTTTTCGACTCTCGCTTAGGAACCTATTTAGCCATAAGCTTCGCACTCTGCTCACGTTGTTAGGCATTATCGTCGGCGTGGCAGCAATAATCTCAGTGGTCACAATAATACAGGGCCTCAATCAAACTGTTGCTTCAACTTTTTCGGCAAATGGTTCTACTGTTTTCACTCTCTCGAAATCGCCAAGTGTGATCACCAGCCGCGAAGAGATGATAAAGGCCGGTAAACGCCGGGACATCACCCGCGATGATGCCGACGCGATAACAAGGCTTTGCGGGGATTGCTGGCGGGTCGGGTATTGGTCCCGGTCTAGCGAGTTGGTAAAACACTCAGACGCTTCCGCCGATAATGTAATGGTGCGCGGAGCAACACTCTCGATATTCAGCATCGAGGACCTTTCGACGGAGGCAGGCAGAATATGGACAGAATCCGAAGGAGATTCTGGCCAGTACGTTGCCGTTGTGGGAGCCGATATAGTTAAGAACTTATTCGGCGGCGCCGCACCCGACAGCGTAGTCGGCAGGGAGATCCGTGTTCGCGGTTCGGTTGTAAGGATAATCGGGACTGTGGCGCCGCAAGGCACGATCTTTGGGATCTCCCGCGACAACTTCGTTATGATCCCGTATCAGACGGCGCTGAAGATCTTACCTGTACGCGAATCCCTCATCGTTGATATTCAGGTGAGAGAAGCGGCTCAAATGGAAAACGCAAAGGATCAGGTAGGGACGATTATGCGAAGCCGCCGGGGCCGCATTACGACGTACGTCGGCGAGGAAAAAGAAGAAGACGAAGGGTTCTCGGTCGAATCGGCCGACGTTTTTATTGGGTTGTACAAAGATGCGACCGACAATATTTATCTGGTTACGATCGGTGTATCGGCAATATCGCTGATTGTCGGCGGAATAGTTGTTATGAACATAATGCTGGTGTCGGTTGCCGAGCGTACAAAGGAAATTGGCCTGCGTAAGGCCGTCGGAGCCCGAAATCGCGATATCCTTCGCCAGTTTCTGATCGAGGCGGTGGCGATCGCATCCCTCGGCGGGGCGATCGGAATTGTGGTCGGCTTCGGGCTGGCAAACGTTATCTCGCTTTTGATCGGATTTCCGACCCTCATCAATGTTTCGTCGGCGCTGCTCGGCGTCGGCGTTTCATCGATCGTCGGCGTTCTGAGCGGGATCTATCCGGCGTGGCGGGCGTCCCAATTGAATCCGGTTGAGGCCATGAGACAGGAATGAACTTAGACGACATAAAAGAATCTGCGGCCATGGCGATCGAAACGGTCCGCGAGAATAAACTCCGGTCGGGACTTACGATACTGGGTGTTACGGTTGGTGTGGTCACGGTGATGTTTATGGTCTCGATAATCCAGGGATTGAACCGGTCGTTCGCCGCCCAACTTGAATCTATCGGGACGAATATTATTTACGCCGTCAAGTTCGATCCGTCTTTCGGCCGCCAGCCGACCCAGGAAGAAAGAATGCGAGACGATCTGACTATCGAGGATGCAGAAGCGCTCCGGGCCGAGCTGCATAACATCATCGGTGTCTCACCGCTTCAGCGGACGATTGCCGAGACCGTGCGATATAAGGACAAACAATCCGACACGCCGATATTGATCGGGGTGACGCCCTTTTACGAAGACGTTCATTCCCAGTACGCAGGACGTGGCCGATTTGTGACGGATCTTGATTTGCGGGAGCGAACAAGTGTGGCTGTCGTCGGTAAGGACGTCGTAAAAGCCCTTTTTCCAAATGAAGAACCGCTCGGGAAGGAGGTCAAGATCGGCGGCCGGGTGTTTCATGTTGTTGGCGTAATGGGCGATCTGGGTTCGATATTCGGGCAGTCGCGTGATAATTCGGTATTCATACCGCTGAGCACGTTTCAGAAATATTGGCGTGACATTCCGTATCCGATGATGGTCTTTACAATTGTCGTGCGGCCGGTGGACCGTTCACAGGTGAAACCGGCAATGGAAGAAATGCGTGACATACTCCGACGCCGTCGCCATCTCACATCTGATCAAAAAGACAATTTCTTTGTTTCATCCCAGGATTCGCTGCTTGATATTTACAATCAGCTTACAGGCGCCACCTACCTCGTACTGACCGCGATCTCAGCCGTCGCTCTGATGATCGGCGGTATTGGAGTGATGAACATAATGCTCGTATCCGTAACCGAGCGTACGAAGGAGATCGGAATCCGGAAAGCCGTCGGAGCAACTCAGATGAGCATCTTATGGCAGTTTTTGATCGAAGCAGTGGTCTTGACCGGAATTGGCGGAATCCTAGGCCTGATTATCGGCGAAGTACTCAGCCTTTTGATGAACCGCTTCTCACCGCTTCCAGCATATGTGCCGGTCTGGGCGATCTTTGTAGGTATCGGTGTTTCGGGGGCCGTTGGTATTGTCTTCGGGCTTTATCCGGCATGGAAAGCCGCCCGTCTGGATCCGATCGAGGCACTTAGTTTTGAATAGCCGTCGTCGTTTCCGACTAAAAGATCTGAGGTATTCGCCTTGCGCCCGATTGGGCAAGCGCTGCCCTGGATTCGACGTTAAGGGCTGACCGGCCGGTTGCCGTGTCTGGCTTAATTTTGTAAACAATTTCGCGGTTTTCCCGCACCCAGTTGTCCATCCATCGAATACTGATGGCCGGTGTTAGCGTTGGATTTGTTTTAAGAATTAGCTTTAGCACTTCTTCACGCTCTGCTCGGTCGGTTATTTGCTCCGCCGTTCCGTTAAAGACGACACTGCGCCACTGGGTATTATTGATGACGTCTTCGACCTGAAGGCAAACCCTGGGATTATCGTTTATGATGTCGCTTTTTTTGCCTTCGGTCGTATAGATGTAGATGTTTGGTTTGCTGTAGACATAGCTGATCGGCACGACATAAGGTTTATTATTGCGCGCGCAAGCAAAATGTCCATATCCTACACTTTGCAAGACCTCTTCGATCTCGTCATCTGTCATTTCTTGTACTTCGATCATCGCTGGAAACCTCATCTGCAAATTCATCGCTCGACTGAATCACAAACAAGGGCGTTCTCAGTCGAACTGTCATCAGTTTATGCAAAGGCCGTGCCGCCATGCCTGTACCCTTACTCGTCGTAAAACAATGTGTCTAGGCGACACAATGAACCGAAGAAGTTTCTTGCTTTCCGACATTACTGGCGGCGCGTGAGAATTTCCTGTAACTGCCGCGAAAAAATTCGCAGAATTGTTTGCAATGAACGAGTCTCGCGATCCGCACATCTGAAAGAACGTCTTATTTTGCTCGCATACCAGAGCAAATCGGTTAGCGGTATAACACTTGCGAATAGACTTCGCGTGGTTACCAGCAATGCGCGAATACGCGAACAAATGACGTAAATATTGTGAAAACAAGAGACAAAGATCGGAGGAGAGGATCGGTATGAAAATCTTAATAGCGACTGACGGGTCGGAATTCAGCACATTCGCCGTCGAAGAATGCTGCAGGCTCTTTCCGAACCTTGCTGGTTCACAGATCAAGGTCCTGTCTGTGTTCGAGGCGGAATATGGCCTCGGAGCCGAACCATTCGCCATCTCGGCCGAATATATCCAGGCAATAGTTGATGCGGCGGAACAGAAATCAAAGCACTTCTGCTCTTCCGCCGTGGATCTGATCAGGGAAAAACTGCACGACGGCGACCTCGACTTAACGATCGAAACAATGGCCGGGCCACCCGGAAAGGAGATCGTCGATTTCGCTGAAACGTGGGGAGCCGACCTGATTGTTGTTGGATGCCACGGAAGAGGATTTTGGGGGCGGATGATCGGATCCGTTTCGGACGCAGTCGTTCATCATGCTCCGTGCTCGGTTATGATTGTCAGGAAGCCGAAATAGTACGGTGGTGTAATAAAAAGTGCGCTCAAGCCGTAGAAAAATCCCTATTGAATACCATGTTTAAAGGCAGATTGACGCCCATCCTGACTCGCGGTCTTTTCGTTTGGATCATTATCATGGCCGTAGAAACTATTCACGGTATCGCCAGAACGATGCTGGTCGAGCCGGTCATCGGCAGTTTAAGAGCTAGGCAGGTTTCTGTATTTAGCGGATCGATCTTGATTTTGGGCATGACCTTTGTGTTCGTTCGATGGCTAAAGGGAATGCGAGTTTCCGATTATGTCCTTGTAGGAATTGTTTGGGTGCTGCTGACCGTTGGTTTTGAGGTTGGAATTGGACGGTTAGTAATGGGTCTTTCGTGGGATCGCATCGGCTCCGATTTCAACGTAATGACGGGCGGTCTTATGCCGCTGGGCCTGCTGGTCATGCTGTTTGCGCCTTTGGCAATGGCGAAATTCGTTGATGAGGTGTAGCTTCTGGTAAACACGGATGAAGGGCAAGGCACGACAGCGAATTCTGGAACACGAACATTCGCCTGCGGCGATCAAAGCGAGATTGGCCAAAGGTTCTGCTCAAAATTATCTTCGCGACTTCGTCTACGGGGGCGTTGACGGCGCTGTAACTACGTTCGCCGTTGTTGCGGGAACGATGGGAGCGAGCCTTTCGTCCAAAGTAGTGCTGATCCTGGGTGCGGCCAATCTGATCGCCGACGGATTCTCGATGGCGGCAGCGAATTTTCTTGGTACTCGCGCAGAGATCGAAGACCAAACTCGAATCGCAGGAATCGAGGCAAAACACATCGATCTGGATCCGGAAGGGGAGCGGGAGGAAGTTCGCCAGCTCTATGCCGCTAAAGGATTTGAAGGCAGCGATCTCGAGAGCATAGTGAGCATTATCACCGCTGACCGCGAGAGGTGGATACACACGATGCTGACGGAAGAATACGGACTTCCCGGCAATATACGGTCCGAATGGATGGCCGCCCTTAGTACGTTTGCCGCTTTTGTGCTCTGCGGCTCTGTACCGATGTTGCCTTTTCTGTTCGGGGCCGGCGATGCGTTTTCGATCTCTGCCGTGCTGACCGGACTGGTCTTTTTTTCTATAGGATCGATCAAGGCCCGTTGGTCAACAATTCCCTGGTGGAGATCTGGATCGGTAACTCTTGTTGTGGGCGGAATCGCAGCTACATTGGCATACCTTGCAGGCATTCTGCTGGAGGGTCTTGTTCGGTGATACGTCTGAGGATCACCCCTGTTCCGTTGGAGAAATTATGGAAGCTCTTACTCTGGATCGTATTCAATTCGCATTTACGATCACCTATCATTACCTCTTTCCACAACTTACGATGGGCCTCGCTCCACTGATCGTGGTATTCAAAACACTTGCGATCTGGAAGAAAGATGAACGCTGGAACGAAGCCGCACGTTTTTGGGGAAAGATCTTCGGGATCACCTTTCTGTTTGGTGTCGTAACCGGCATTCCAATGGAGTTTCAGTTCGGTACGAACTGGGCGGCCTTCTCTAAATATGCCGGTGGTGTTATCGGACAAACGCTGGCGATGGAAGGCACTTTTGCATTCTTTCTCGAATCGTCGTTCATCGGATTATTCCTGTTCGGCGAAAAGCGTTTGGGTCAAAAACTCCACTGGCTTTCGGCCGTCTTGATTTTTGTCGGAACATGGCTTTCAGGCTGGTTCATTATCGCTACCAACGCCTGGATGCAGCATCCGGTAGGATATGAGACGGCGGCTGACGGATCAGTGCAGTTGACAAGCTTTTGGTCGCTGATCCTGAACGAGTGGGCTTTTTACCAATACCTGCACAATATGGGCGGTGCTTTTGTCACCGGATCATTTGCCGTCGCCGCTTTAGGAGCATTCTACATCCTGTCTAAAAAGCAGGTCGAATTTGGCAAGATGTTCCTCAAGGCAGGTGTTATCGCGGGATGTCTCGGAAGTATTTGGATGCTGTTTCCGTCCGGGGATCTTCAGGGCCGGATGATCGCCAAGCACCAGCCGGTTACGCTCGCGGCTATGGAAGGGTTGTTCAAGAGCGAACAGGGTGCCGGTATCGTCCTTATCGGGCAGCCGGACATGGAAAAACAACAGCTCGACAATGCGATAACCATACCGAACGCACTGAGCTTTATTACGTACCAGCGCTGGGACGCCCATGTTAAAGGACTCGATGCTTTCCCGAAAGACCAGCATCCCGACAATATACCTCTGCTCTATTACAGCTTTCACATAATGGTCGGGCTCGGCACGATCTTTATCGCGGTAATGGCGCTAGCCGCTTTCGGTTTGTGGCGGGGATGGTTGTTCAATTCCAATTGGCTAATGTGGATCATCATGCTCAGCTTTCCGTTGCCATTCATCGCGAATACCGCAGGCTGGATGACGTCAGAACTCGGCCGCCAGCCGTGGCTTGTTTACGGGCTTTTCCGGACCGAGCACGGCGCCTTCGCCGATGGTCTCATCGGGCAACGTTCTGTTTACACTTCTGGGGTTTCTCGGAATGTATACGGTTCTTTCACTGCTCTACATTTTCCTGATGCTGCGGCGGATCGAGCATGGAGCGGACGAATTGAGTAACCCAACGACTATCGGCGAACCGGATCTTGGCAACATGCCTGCCGCGTGAGGATAAGGAGAAATAATGGAAACGATTTGGTTTTGGATAGTTGCAGTTATGTTGACGTGCTACGTGATCTTGGACGGCTTCGACATCGGCGCCGGTATCGCACACTATTTCGTCGGCCGAACAGACAAAGAACGCGAAACTGTCATCGCCGCGGTTGGCCCTGTTTGGGACGGGAATGAGGTTTGGCTCCTTGCCACTGGCGGTACGCTCTATTTTGCATTCCCCGCTCTTTACGCGGCGGGTTTTAGCGGCTTTTACCTCCCTCTGATAATCGTGTTGTGGCTCTTGATCATGCGTGCGGCCGGGATCGAACTGCGTCATCAGCTGGATAACTCGATGTGGCACAGTTTCTGGGATTTCGTGTTCTGCCTTTCAAGCGTATTGCTGGCGATCTTCTTCGGTGCGGCTCTCGGCAATGTAGTCCGCGGTGTTCCGCTAAACGCAGAGGGATATTTCTTCGAACCGCTCTGGACCGACTTTCGGACAACGGGGAGCACCGGAATTCTTGATTGGTTTACGGTCCTTTCGGGCATTGTCGCACTTGTCGCTCTAACCGTTCATGGAGCAAATTATCTTGCGGTCAAGACCGAAGGCGAAATGAACGCACGCTCCAGAAAGCTTGTCAGCATCGGCTGGTACGCCCTCGTTGCCTTGACCATCTTGAGCTTGATCGCGGTCGCGGATCTTCGCGTCGAGATACTCGTCAATTACCGGAATTACCCGATCACCTGGCTAGTTCCCGCGGCGGTCGTCGGATCGCTGGCGGCGATCAAGTATTTCAACGCTAAAGGAAACGATAAAGGAGCCTTTATCGGATCGTCGGCTTACCTTGCTTTTATGCTCGTCGGAGCGGTCGTAGCATTATTCCCGAATATCCTGCCGGCTATCGACCCGGCCCATAGCCTAACGATCTACAACTCCGCCGCCGGTGCGTACGGACTCGGCGTGGGATTGATCTGGTGGAGTATCGGGATCGTGATCGCGTCTGGTTACTTCGTATTTCTCTTCAGGACGTTCAAGGGAAAAGTAAAAGTTGAGTCGCATTGAGATTCAAGCTTTATGTCTTCACACGTGAGATCGGGTCGGGGAGCGCCGCAGCATCAGCAAGACGGCGGCGATCGCGGCGGCGGGGAGGCCGAGATCTTCATACATGGTAAAAAGAAATGCTGCTGATACACCGATCAAAGTCCACAGAACAGGAATGATCAAAACGTAAAAAGGTACTTTCTTGTCGGTCCACAAGAGAAATCCAAATGTGAAAATTGTCGTGGGACACGGAACTCCGAAAGTGGGAGATTCCGGATATGAATGATCAAAAAAATACCCAAGTAGCGGATAAAAAACCAAAGCAAAGAGGAGGATCATCGATCCGACAAGGCCGCACGTATCTTTACGAAATCGAAAACCCAGGCCTTCTCGTATTACCCCGGAGTAGAAAATAATTGCTGCCTGGAGAATGAATAATCCGCTAAAAAGATACGCCAACCGATTGATTCGCGTAAAGAACAACAAATGATAAACAAGGCCCGACCATAACCAGAACACCGAGAGAATGGCAGCAGCCACTTTGCCGGAAGCGCGGTTAGGTTTGGTCGCAAAAAAAATCGCGGCAAGAGCCGCCAAATTGAGAAACAGGGGGGATGGAAAAACGGCTTTGTTATACGCGGCGAAAACGCCCAGGAATTGTTCGACGGTAAAAGGCATGAATTTGTCTGGCCGTCGCGATCGCTATAGTTTTTTCAACCCATTGTCGGCTCCGAAGGTTGGGTGCATTAAGGTCGAGATTACTCCGTACAAAAGAAACAGGAAGCCCGGAATGGCAAATATCAAAAACCACCATCCTTGACGTATTGAACCACTGAGGACAAGGCCGTAAATTAAATAAAATGCCGCGATACTCCCCACGGCAAGAGCACCACCCTTGACCTCTTCTTGCCAACCAAGGATCAATCCCGCGAGCAGTCCCAGCGGGAAAAGAAGCAATGCACCTAACTCTTCCCAAGCGACGCCCGAAAGGTCCAAAGTGTCCTCGCCAAAAATGAACAAAAGAATTGTCCCGATGCTAACCGCACTCAGGGTTCGCGCTGTCCATCGCAGGAGAAACAAAAATGTGTTCTCGTGTTGTCTCGCTTCGAACATGGTCCACCTCACTATCTAAAAACTGTTCTGTCGTGTCGCCCCCGAACTCCTCTGCATTCGCCTCGGCATCCTGCTTTGTTGCTCTGACGATCCCATCTTTATGGTGCGGCGGCGAGTAGATCGTATAGAGTTTAAGATCTTCGACTAAAGATAAATTGACGATGTTGTGCCGAGCACCGCGTGGCACGACGACAGCATCGCCATCCCGAAGTTCATACTCGTTTCCGTCAACTATGCATTTCCCGTGACCTTTCTCGACGCGGAAGAATTGATCATTGGCTCGATGAGTCTCCATCCCGATCTCTTCCATGGGGCGAAGACTCATCAGCACTAGTTGGGTGTATTTTGATGTATACAGCACTTTGCGGAAATTTTCGTTGGCAACGGCGTCGCTTTCGATCGCTGATTTGAAGCCCTTCATATTCCTCCGTCTCTGGTTGTCAGCAAGTGGCAGCCACCATTTCAACCTCTGCATATCCCACGATTATCCCCATTGGTTCGATAAACGTGATCAGGGTCTTGGTTCCGTCATCCTCTTCAATATCCACCACATCTCCATTACTTTCGGTAGCCGCAAGGAAGGCGATCCTTGTCGGATTCTTGATGTTGTGAGTTTGGTGGGCACCGGTGTTTTCTCCTACCGAGATATCGATCATCGTTAGGTCACCTTTTGTTTCAAGTGTGAAGCCATTAAGCGGCAGGCCATCGGAGAGAACCTGATCGCCGATCTCGCTGTTCAGGACTTCGATCCTTGTTTTCCATTCATATCGGCGTCTACCCAACACGTCCAAAAACTTAGGCCATTCTTCTTTTTTGATCTCGAAATTCATTTTATTGCCTCCGTTAATTATTGTTATGAAACGATCAAGGGTTTTCGAGCATCGACGGTCGCCTTTACCGGGCATTCGACGATCTCGACGATCTTTTCCGCATCACTACCGAGTTCTTCCTTGACCGCAGCTGCCCGCGCACTTACGATATCCAGGATTTCGCTGCCCTTCTCTCGTGCTGACCGGTAGTATGCGGAACCCTGTGTCTTTAGTCTGTTCGCAGCTTCTATCGATTCGTCATAGCTCTTGACGGCTGCGTCGGCAATGTCGCCGCGAAGGTCGACCCCTGATTTGGGGGCAAACAGCAGTGCGACTGCCGCTCCGATCCCGCCGCCGATCAAGAAGAACATCATTTTTTGTCCAAAACCATTAGAAAAAGACACGCATGTCGATTCCTGACTTTCATTTGTGTCGTTATATATCATTGTATTTCTCCTGATCATCCAAAATCTGCATTTTCCATTAACTCGTGTTTCTAATGGGCGATATGTGCAAGGAGCGTACCAGCAATTGTGGCGGGCCCATCTCTCACCGAATACCTTGTTTTTACGGAGAAATGCTCAAAAAAGGCAGAAAGGCCTTTGGAGTGATCGCGAGAATCTACGCAGTTTTCCTTCATGGAAACCCGGCAAGCCTTAAGACCGGCCGGCCGGTCAAGCTCACAAGGATGCATCCAACCACCAGGATGATAAGGCCGGGAACAAGCAGATCCGAGGTTCGCAGCCCGCCTTCACCGTAGGCCATTGCATTTGGCGGAGTACTGATCACAAAGGGCATGCCGAATGATGCGGAAATGGCTACGAGTATCGCTGTCGATGAGTGCGGAACCAACATCGTCGCCAGGGGAATAAGCAGGACTGCCGTTGCCGTGTTGCTCATCAATGCGGACAACACCGCGCTTGCGAGGCAAATAACGAGCAGGGTGAGTGTGGGGTGAAACGTATCGAATGGAATCCCTGAAGCAGCGGCGGCGATAATGCCCGAAGCCTCGAACATCCGCCCTAAGGTGATCCCGCCCGCGATAAGCAGCAACGTAGACCAATCTATTTTTGATAGGTCTTCTTTCTTAAGTAGACCGAATAGAAAAATAAATGCGGTTGCAGCCAACGCTACGACGGCAGCCGGAATTCCGTGGAAGGGTTCCGAAATCCACATGATCGCGGTCGCCGCCAGAACTGCCAGAAAACCATTACGACGATTGTGTAAACCGTCGATCGAGTTAGTTCCGCCCAGATCCGCTTGCGTCCGTGCTGCGAGCGATGTCCAGCTCTCATCGATCTTTCCTGCCCTCCAGCGAAGAATGACGAAACCCAAAACCAACATACCTAACGTCAGCGGAAGGGCGAAGGTCATCCACTCAATAAATGTAACTTGATGTTTTCCGGCAACGGAAGCGATGGCGATCGCATTTGGCCCTGTCCCGACAGGTGTCGCCATACCGCCAAGATTCGCACCCAAAGCAACGCCGATCAAAAGTGTTCGGCGAGCGACGGCGTCCGTGTTCATATGAGCCAGTAAAGGACGCATGCACGCAAACATGAGAGCCGCAGCGGCGATATTCGATATCCACATTGACATGAAGGCCGTCAACAAAATTATCAGCAACAGCAGCAAGGAAAAAGAACCGTCCGCCTGCTTGAAGGCCCACAAGGCCAACCTCCGACCGAGATCATGACGTTCCGTCGCAACGCCCAACACAAACCCGCCGAAAAACAGGGCGAGAACAGGATCTGCCGCCCATTTCAATGTATTTGCAAACGAGTATTTCGCGTCTATCGGCGACAAAACCAAGGGGATCAGCACCCAGAGCAGTAGTGTCGGAACAAATGGCGGGGTAAGTTCGAAAAGCCAAAGCGAAAGACAAACGGCAACTATCGAGAGAATGCTTGCCGTCAAAGTTGACTCGATAAAAAGATGAGGGACAATTGCCGTAAAAATAACTGTCGCCGCGATTGCTTTCCAGGACTTCATGGAGCGAATAGTATGCTTTGCGGCAACAGTCTAATCAAGAACAACGATGGAACCTACGCCGATTTCAACACACCGAACGTCTTTGCCCTATCTTTACTGCTCACAGCTATTGTTGCCTGTGCTATCTTAGCGGGCTTTACTTCAGCAGGATGGGCGATCGTTGCCGGAAGGACACCCATCATTCCCATAAAAGTGAGTCCGAACGAAATAAATCCGAATACGACCGCAGTCAGCATCGTGAAATTCCCTGTAGCGAAGAGTAATATTGCCGTTACAGCACATAGCGCCCATATTGACCAATAGATTTTCACTAACATTTAGTTTCTCCTGATCTCGTATTAATTGCCTCGGCCGGATGTGTGCCGGACCGCACTGCATACAATTGCAATGTCCATACCTCAACAGGATGTCAATGTTTTGCGGGTTCGCTGAAGAATAGGCTATGAAATTTTTCGCGTTTTCAGTTGTCGAATGCGTAAATTCTCGCCCCGACGTTTCTACGACAAGCCCGGGCGCTTTTGGCCCGATTTTTGGGCTCCGTGAAGTTACGCCCGTTGATCTTCTCAGTGATTCGACTGATAGAAAAAGGCCGAAGCCAGAATGACTTCGACCTTCTTTATGGTTATGCCAATACCGGATTACTGGTTTTGGGCTGTTTCTTCTGGCTTCATATCCAGTTTCTGAGATCCCAACAGGCTGCTCACTCCCGCTGTCAGGTTGTTTGGCAGCCAGAATGACATGTCAGGGGCGTTCAGGCTGAACGCTGCTCCTTCGGCCCTTGCAGGCACTCCGCATTGTGCCCTGATGAACACTCCGCTGAATGCTGCCGATGCCCTCAGTGTGAAGTCTACCGGCAGCCCTGCGTTCGGCCTTGTGAACGTCGCTGTCACAGGGGCGGTAGTCCCCACCGTGAATGCAGGGATCGTGACCACCGCGTTCGTCGCACTGATCAGCGAGAAGCCCTGCAGCCCGCCCGTATTGATCGGATCGACCGTCACCGCTCCAGGCCCCGATGTGATCGATGTGAACTGGGCACTTCCGCCAGGACGTGTGTCCGTGACCGTCAGTGTCGGAGTACACACTCCAGGAGGCACCGGTGTCGGTGTCGGTGTAGGTGGTACCGGCGTCGGTGTCGGTGTCGGCGTAGGAGGTACCGGCGTTGGTGTCGGTGTCGGCGGCACCGGCGTCGGTGTTGGCGTCGGTGTCGGAGGTACAGGTGTTGGCGTCGGCGTAGGTGCCGGGCCTCCCGTACATTGTCCCAGTATCAGCACTCCTCCAAAACGCCCGCTCGCCCTCAACGTGAAGTTGACTGCCAGCGATCCGTTCGGGATCGTGAATGTCGCCGTTACCGGATTGACAGTCCCGACCGTGAACGGCGGGATACTGATCACCGCATTCGTTGCCGAAACGACCGAATAACCCTGCAATCCAAGACCCGTATTGGCCGGATCGACCGTCACCGAGTTAACTCCTGCAGTGATCGAACTGAACTGAGCCAATGCCCCTGCCCGTTCTTCCGTCAACGTCAGAGTCGGGGTGCAGACCCCCGGCAACGGAGTTGGTGTCGGTGTCGGCGGTACTGGGGTTGGCGTCGGTGTCGGCGGTACCGGTGTTGGAGTCGGTGTTGGTGGTACCGGTGTTGGTGTCGGTGTCGGCGGTACCGGTGTTGGCGTCGGCGTCGGCCCGCCGCCGCCGGTTACGGTAAAGTTCGTATCGGCGATGTCAAAGAAACAACTCGTCGAACATTGGACCTTTATCCTCGCGGTTGTCGTTGCCCCGGCCGGAATGGTTACGGATTGCGTTCCATCATTCGGGGTCCCGGCTAGAAGCGTGGTCGGAAAAGTCAGGCCGCCATCGGTGGACATCAATATATCGACATTCGCGGAGTTGACCGGTGCAGCAGTTGTATTTGCGACGTTCCAAGTCACCGTCTGTGCCGAGCCACCGGCCCAGCTAACGTTCGTGTTCGGCTGGGTAACCAAAAATGGCCCCGCGGCTGCACTTACACTCACTGCAGTTTGAACGGAGCGGATACCGCCGCCACCCGCACGATTGTCGCGAACGGTCATCTGGAAATTCATCGTCCGCGTTGTGGTCGGCAGCGATTCGCCGGTGAGGCAGGTTTCGCCGCCCGAGCATACAGTTCCCAGCCCCGTTCGTACCTGTGAAAGCTGGTCGGCGGCACATTCGCGTTGTTCAGAATAAACGGCAGCGACGGGAAATACCGAGTCGGGCTCGTTCCCGGCAAATAGGAACGAAAGATCGGCCTCGCACCATTATCAGTGTTGGGTGGTCCGGCTGCTCCGAGGTCATATTCTTCCCAAGTGTATGTCAATCCGTCACCGTTGACGTCGGTCGCACTGCCCGTCAAGCTAAATGGCGTGTTTGCCGGAATCGTACAAGCGGCCGCGGGCGTCGCTGCGGGTGCCGTATTGCCATTTGGCGGTTCCAGATCACAACTCGTGCCGTTAGTAAACGCCACCATTTCCTCAAGACTGCGGACGTGAAAATAATCGTCACTGTTGTTCTGGAGGTCTTCGCTGCCGCAAATTCCAGCGTAAGCCTGGATCGTCGAACCGCTTCCAGGTTCAAAAGCATTAGCTGCCGAACGATTGCCGCCCGCACAAGAACCCGTTCCTCCGTTGAACGTGTGATTGCCACCGAACTGGTGGCCCATTTCGTGGGCAACATAATCAATGTCAAAAGGATCGCCGATCGGTGAACCGGAGCCGGTTACGCCGCGGGCCTTAGTGGTTGCGTTACAGGGCGAATTCAAGGTTGCAACACCACCGCCGCCGGTGCTTACCACGTGGCCGATGTCGTAATTCGCAGTTCCAATGACACTATCAAGATTGGACTGATTCTGGCCGAGCATCGTGCTGCCGTTACCATTTGTGTAGGGATCCGTTGCTCCGTTTGTATAGACGATCAAATTGTTGTTCGCGATGAGGATCATTCTGACCGAAAGATCTCGCTCATACACGCCATTGACACGATTCAGGGTAGTGACTATTCCGGCCAATCCTCCGGCTACCGTGCCACCATGAAACGTTGTGTATTCCCCGGTGGCGGCAATTGCCGCACGATATGTGCGCAATGTTCCGCCGTTTGAAACGATATTCGCGGTATCAAGGCTGCTGAGCTGCTTTTCGAAATCGAGAAGCGCTCGTGCCATTGTCCGTCACCAAACATTCCCATTTCTTTTCCGGGTTATCAAAATCTCGTTTGAAATATGAAAGGTATTCCTGTGTGTTGCCCTTCGAGTAGGGGTCAATAAAAACACTCCCTTCAGGCCGAAGAACTAGTGCATGAAAGCCCTCGGGCGTATAGTCGAACCGCACCAACGCAGCCGGCTCGTCGATCCCCTGACCATTGTAGGTCCTGATCTCGGGAAACTTATCCGCCAACTCTTTTTCCATTATCGGCGAGTCGAACACGCGAAAGCGGGAAAAAGTCCCGTCCGGCATCGGCAATGTAATGACCGTTTCACGAGGAGATAGATCTTTCTCACCTTCAGCCGGAGCCTTGGACAAAAGGTCCCTCATCAAATCCTGATTGAGGCGTATTACGCGGTAGGCTTGCGGAACGATCTGGCGTTCGGCGGTCCCGGTGATCGAAGCTTCATCAACCTCTTGCCAAAGGTCGTCATTACTAAAGCTCGTGAACGATTCACCAGCGGCTGTTCGGTTGATCACCGCAAACATCGATCCGGAGACGATCAAAAAGGCCGCAAACACCAGCCAAAAACGCTTGGACGAACGTGAGGTCCTAATTCCTTGATTCTTCATAATAATAAATTCTCTACTTCTACAGTTGACGGATCATAACGTCGTCTGTTTGTAAGGCTTCGCCAGACAACGAATTACCGTTCAGACCGCCTACAAAAATAGGCGTATGCCGGATGATCTGCCGGCTGCTTGAAATTTTGCAAAATAATCCGTCGATTAATACAACAGAACTAAAAAATATAACCGTTTGAGGCCACTAAGATGTGTATCCCAGATTACAGTTACAAATGAGGCGGTGTCCGCAAGCGTACGCGCAACTCTAAGATAATTTCACAAATCAGCATAATTTGACAAGCAGAAATTCAAGTTGCGCATTTCAGCGGGTGGCCCAGAGGTATTACAAAGGCCGAGGCCATAAACGAATGGCCTCGGCCTTTGTGTTAACGCCAATACCGGATTACTGGTTTTGGGCTGTTTCTTCCGGCTTCATATCCAGTTTCTGAGATCCCAACAGGCTGCTCACTCCCGCTGTCAGGTTGTTTGGCAGCCAGAATGACATGTCAGGGGCGTTCAGGCTGAACGCTGCTCCTTCGGCCCTTGCAGGCACTCCGCATTGTGCCCTGATGAACACTCCGCTGAATGCTGCCGATGCCCTCAGTGTGAAGTCTACCGGCAGCCCTGCGTTCGGCCTTGTGAACGTCGCTGTCACAGGGGCGGTAGTCCCCACCGTGAATGCAGGGATCGTGACCACCGCGTTCGTCGCACTGATCAGCGAGAAGCCCTGCAGCCCGCCCGTATTGATCGGATCGACCGTCACCGCTCCAGGCCCCGATGTGATCGATGTGAACTGGGCACTTCCGCCAGGACGTGTGTCCGTGATCGTCAGTGTCGGAGTACACACTCCAGGAGGCACCGGTGTCGGTGTCGGTGTAGGTGGTACCGGCGTCGGTGTCGGTGTCGGCGTAGAGGTACCGGCGTTGGTGTCGGTGTCGGCGGCACCGGCGTCGGTGTTGGCGTCGGTGTCGGAGGTACAGGTGTTGGCGTCGGCGTAGGTGCCGGGCCTCCCGTACATTGTCCCAGTATCAGCACTCCTCCAAAACGCCCGCTCGCCCTCAACGTGAAGTTGACTGCCAGCGATCCGTTCGGGATCGTGAATGTCGCCGTTACCGGATTGACAGTCCCGACCGTGAACGGCGGGATACTGATCACCGCATTCGTTGCCGAAACGACCGAATAACCCTGCAATCCAAGACCCGTATTGGCCGGATCGACCGTCACCGAGTTAACTCCTGCAGTGATCGAACTGAACTGAGCCAATGCCCCTGCCCGTTCTTCCGTCAACGTCAGAGTCGGGGTGCAGACCCCCGGCAACGGAGTTGGTGTCGGTGTCGGCGGCACTGGTGTCGGCGTCGGTGTCGGCGGTACCGGTGTCGGTGTCGGTGTCGGCGTCCCCGCCGAAACGATCTTCTCTACGGTGCCAGCGGAAAGATTGCAAACATACAATTCGCCATCCTCATCCTCGCCGAAACCCGCGACATTAAAATTTAAAGTGTCGATCAACGGAATTTGTTGACCGTTATCCCACATCAGTATCTCGCCCGTACAATAATCGCCGTAAACGTAGGCACCATTAGGCAGCGTACCCAGCGTCTCCCCGGTAAACATAACCGCCCGTTATCGAACATCGTGAACTGGGTGATGCGCTGCTGTAGTCAAAGACGGGTGGAATGTGGCCGGCGGGAGGCGTACAAATACCGCCGTTGAAAGCTGGATTGCAGATCGTGCCTTCCATGACACGCCAGCCGTAGTTGCCGCCGCGTGTTATGATATCGACCTCTTCGCGGGCTCCCTGGCCGACATCGCCTACCCAAAGCTGTCTGCTTCCGCCGCGGTCAAATGACCACCGGTACGGATTTCTCATTCCAAACGCGTAAATTTCGTCCAGACCCGCAACACCAACGAACGGATTATCGGCTGGAACTGTGTAGGCCGGAATCGGTTCTGCGGCTAGATTCGGTGTGATGCGAAGGAATTTGCCCAAAAGCTCGTTTATGTTTTGAGCACGGTCGCCCGGATCGTTCCCCGAACCGCCGTCGCCCAGTCCGATATACAAATTGTCGGTACCACCATCGTTGCGAAACTCGATCGATCCACCTTTGTGGTTGTCAAAGGGTTGGGCGACGATTAGTAGAATTTTCTCAGAATTCGGATCCCCGAGAGTGTTGTTGTTTATGGCGGTAAAACGCGAAATGACCGTGGCCCCGTCGCCGACTCGGTTGTAATGAACAAAGAAGTAGCCGTTGCCGATAAACTGCGGATGAAATGCCAGGCCGAGCAAGCCGCGTTCACCAACAGTTGATGAAACCCTGTCAGTGATATTGATAAAATCGGTCGCTGTGCTGGATCCGGGTTGAACGACCTTTATTATGCCGCCACGCTGGACGATAAACAGCCGATCTGTCCCGTCCTTTGCGCTAGTCGCAAGAAGCGGCGACGACAAGCCTGACACGACCGGCTGAAGGCTGATCGATGTGGGCACTCCATCATCAGCGGAACTAAGAAAAGCGGTTTCCGCCGCACGGGCTTTTTGGGAAGGGTCAGAATGAAAAAAGACAAACCCGGCAAACGCCGACAACAAAACGCTGCAACAAAATATCTTGCCTCGTCGCGACACAAATTTTGCATTCATAAGACTTCTCTCCCCCCAAACTCGATAAGGCTCTTCATAATCAGGCCCCGCGGAGCCGAACCAAAAACCTATCTGTTAAATATACAGCCGTGAAGTGTTAAATACAAAAAAAGGCCGGTCCCCGAGAAACCGGCCTTCAGCCATTATGTTCTTTACTCCGAAGTCGTCAGGAAAACTTCGTTCGCGTCTTTTTCAAATTTCCATAACACCCGTGAACCGCCCGACTCGGGCAGCCAGAATGATACGTCAGGGGCGCTTATGCCTAAAAAGGTTTCAGCATTCGCGGACGCTCCGCCGCAACGAGCCCTTATCAGTACGCTCAAGCCGCTCGAGGCTCTCAGCGTGAAGTCAACGGGCATCGCCGGATCCGGTATGGTAAACGTCGCTGTCACAGGATTGAACGTCCCGGGCGGGAACAACGGTATGTTGACTACGGCATTCGTTGCACTGACGAGCGAATAACTCTGTAGGCCGAAGCCGGTATTGATCGTATCAACAGTAACGGTACCCGATCCTGCTGCGATCGAGCTGAACTGGGCGGCTCCGCCCGGCCGCGGCTCGGTGATGGTCAGCGTCGGAGTGCATACTCCAGGAGCAGGGGTCGGTGTCGGAGTTGGAGTCGGCGGCACCGGTGTTGGGGTCGGCGTTGGTGTTGGGGTCGGGCCGCCACCGCCGCTGCACTGGGCCCTGATCAGCACATTCGTGGCTTGATGCGACGCCCGCAGCGTGAAATCGACCGGCTGATTGATATCCGGCACGGTGAAGGTCGCCGTCACCGGGTTGACTGTCCCCAATGTGAATGCAGGGATATTGACCACCGCGTTCGTCGCACTTACCAGTGTGTAGCTCCGCAATCCGCTTCCCACATTCTGCGAATCAACCGTAACCGTTCCGACCCCGGCCGTTATTGATTCGAACGAGTTCAAAGCTCCGAATCGCGATTCCGTGAACGTCAGCGTCGGCGTGCAGGTTGGCGACAGCACGTTCCATGTATAACTGGCCGGCGTAGGATCGACGTTCCCAGCGGGATCGACCGCCCTGACCTGGAACGTGTGCGATCCCAAGGCGAGCGCCGTATATGTCTGTCCAGAAGTGCACGATGTGAACGCTGCCCCATCAAGGCTACACTGGAACGTGGCTCCCGCCTCGTTCGATGTGAAGGTGAACGTGGCCGATGTGTTCAGAGTCGGGTTCGGCGGATTGCCGGTGATCGTCGTGTCCGGAGCAACCGTATCCACCGTCCAGTTATAGCCCGCAGGAGTTTGGTCGGTATTGCCGGCCGTGTCGGTTGCCCTTACCTGGAAAGTGTGGGAACCCTGAGCCAGGCTGGAATATGTTTGCGGGCTGGTGCAGGCGTAAAGGCCGCGCGTCCAGCGAGCACTGGAATGTCGCTCCCGCTTCGTTTGAGGTGAAACTGAAGCTTGCCGACGTGTTGTTTGAATTCGCTGGCGGATTGGCGGTGATCGACGTGTCCGGAGCAACCGTATCGACAGTCCACGTATAGCTCGCCGGAGTCGCGTCGATATTGCTTGCCGTGTCGGTTGCCCTTACCTGGAAGGTGTGGGAACCCTGAGCCAGGCTGGAATATGTTTGTGGGCTGGCACACGCCGCAAACGCCGCGCCGTCGAGCGAGCACTGGAAGGTCGCTCCCGGTTCGTTCGATGTGAAACTAAAGCTTGCCGACGTGCTGTTCGTATTTGCCGGCGGATTTGCCGTAATGGTGGTGTCCGGCGGAACCGAGTCTACCAGCCACGTATAGCTGGCCGGAGTCGGGTCGGGATTGCCGCCGTTGTCCACCGCTCTCACCTGGAAAGTATGCGATCCCTGTCCGAGGCTGTTGTAGGTCTGCGGCGAAGCACATGCCAAAAACGCCCCGCCGTCGAGCGAGCACTGGAATCCAGCGATCCCGCCGCCGTTGTCCGTTCCGCTGAACGTAAAAGTTGCGGAAGTGCTGTTTGACGGATTTGGCGGATTGGTGTTGATCGTCGTATCCGGCGGCGCATTCGGAGTTGGTGTTGGCGTCGGTGTCGGTGTTGGCGTAGGGGCCGGTGGCAGTGTCAAATAAGCCACCGGTTGATCGTGATCCGAAATGCGGAGTTCATTCGTGGACTCGTAATTCTTAACCGGGAAATCCGAATCGTTCCGTACATACGCAAACCGGCTGAGGGCCGACAGCGCATTTGGATTGACAATTATATGATCAAGCGTTTGTGTATTTCCGTCAAAGTTGTAGGAATACTGCTGATCGGCCGTCAGGTTATCGACGAGATTTGTGAGGTCCGGGTTGACGAGGTCCGGGCTGGCAAGCGTTACGTCGCTTGCTGCGGTGGGCGTTCCCTTGATGGTTCCGATACTGTCGACATAACCGTCGTTGACCGCAAAGGCGTTCAGATCGCCTAGAGTCAGGATGTTCTCCGACGGGTTTGCAGTCTGCCGCGACTGAATCAAGTTTGCCAGAAATTCGGCTTGCGCTCGCCGCTTGGTACGAACGCGATTGCCGTCGGCCGCATCATCGACACCATTCAATGAACGCAAGTGGTTAACGATAACCGTAAACGGCAAAGTGCCGCTGCCAACAGCCGTCGCGGTCGCCTCAAGTACCAATGGCGGCCGATCGTTCAGCAATGCAGGTGACCCCGTGCCCGGATCGATATACGTGGTACTCAGGCCGAACTGCGTGACCGAAACAACATTAACGCGCGACGACTTGACCAAATAACCGACGTCGATACCGCCGACATCATTACCCTCAACCAGAAACGCAATGTAATTTGGATTCGGTATCCCATCGAGAGTCACCGCATCTGTATTGATCTGGACGGCAACCGATTGCAGCGTGCTCAGATTCTCCATCTCCTGAACGCCGATCACGTCCGGATAGCGTTGCAGGGTGCGGATGATCAATGACGCCTTCGCTAACCTTCGGTTAAAGGCCGCGACAGTCAGCACAGGTTCGCCGATGCCGGGATCGTTCACCGTATCGAAGAATCGCTCCATGTTGAAAGAGGCCACGGTCACTTCGGTAGCCGTGGGCACGGGCACCGCGGTGGAACCCGGCTGGGCGCCGACAACCGGAGGCGTTGCGGCGTCGGGAACTATGGTGTAAGCACGGAAAGCGAAATCGAGCGGCCCGGTGACATTTGTCAGGGTCGTGCCGGCGGCAACATCGATCGCGGTCGTTCCAGGCTGAGCATCGCTGTCAACGCGGATCCGTTCCGGGTTCTCGTCAAAACGAGGGATCGTCGCTGGTGCGCCCGACGGCAGCGGATCGGAAATGGCGATCCCTTGTTCGCGGAAGGGCCGAGCCACGCCCGTAACTACGCCGAAGAAAACGCCGGTTGACACAACTGTAGCACTCGGCTCGGTTATGTTCCCCTGCGTCGGCCCAACTACTGTCATCGACGGAACCGTCACGCGGATTCCTTCAAACTCTTCGAGCGAGTCGATCGGGTTTGTCGTTTCCGATGGCTGTGTTGTTTCGCCCGCTGTGATGGTGACCGGACTTGGAAGCGGATTGGCGCTTGAGAGAAGAACAACTGACGGAGACGTCAACTCTGTGAGCGGGGGGCTCGACGGATCAGCACTCGGGATAAACTCTGAAACAGTGCCCGTAACGTTGAGTGCATTACCGATTACCGCCGCGGCCGGCGGTGCGCTCGATGTGAAAACGAAAATTCCCTCTGACGTGTTCGGGTCCGCATCCGACTGTGCATCGGGCGCTTGCACATAGAATCCGTTCGTCCGCAGCCCGGTTACGATACCGGTCGTGGTGACGCTTTGGCCGGCGAGCGGGGAAGTGGAACCGTTGCCCTGGATATCGTGGATCGGTGTGATCGGGGCCGGTGTCGGGGTAGGCGTAACGGTCGGCGTGGGTGTCACCGTCGGCGTCGGCGTCGGCGTTGGTGTCGGGCCGCCGCCGCCGTTGGGGGTGACCGAAAAGTCGTCAATCGCAAGGCCGTGATCCGCACCGGTATGGTCGGGATCGGACCACCTTAACATCACCTCGGACCCGTTCGGAATATTGAGGCCGGTGATCGAGTGGGTTATGACTACACGGTTGACAGCCAGGTTACCGTTTAGACCGGCCGCTGCGCCGCCCGTTATCGGGCTTGTGAAATCCAACTGCGGTACTGCAACTCCGGCCGACTGAAATTCAGCCAAACTTCCCGTTACGGTTGGTGACCCTACAAGGTATGAGAATGAGGCGGTTTGTGCTGCGGCAGCGCTATTCCGCCACTGTTCACCGACGTACGAAATGTCTAGCGAGGTGATCGTCTGGCCGGTGTTGTTCTGCAGCCGGTAGCCCCAAAAAAGATTCCCGATAGCAGCATTACCGGAACCCAGCGACCCGAGTGCCCGGTCGGTTGCGGTTCCTGTCCCATAACTGTAAAGGTTGCCTGCATTACTGGACCCGTCGTTGGCAACGATGGTCGTTCCAGTCCCGGTGCGCGCATGGTACCAATTGGGTATCGTGGAATTGTTCGTCCACGTCGCGCTGCCCGAGGCCGGAAGCGTATCAAAAGTCTCCGTGGATGTAACGCCTAATGTCGCCAGGCTGATCAACGCAAACGGTTCGGCACTCGACTCTTTTGCGACGGCGGGTCGTGTTCCAAAAAACTCCGAAACAGATCCTAGAAATGAAAACGCCGCAGTGCTTGAGCCGGTGGCGGTAAGAACCATGAGCAAGGCACTTGCGATGGCAATGCGTGCAATTCCTTTTCCGACAGATGAACGCGGTGCGCGCGAATGAGTAAACATACGAGTAGTCTCCAATAAAATTTCGGCCTATATACCTCAGAAGCGGGAGAAGCTCCGCTAAATGAATAGTAGGCTTGCAAGGCCTTACGCCCCGGACGATGGCATGGTGAAGAGTTTGACTAATTATGGACCAAATCCGAATTATGTCAATGTTTATGAGACAACGGGCGTCTGTCTCGCGGTCACTCTTGATCGTTAAATTAAGCCGACGAGCCGAATATTCGGCTCGTCGGCTTCCTGGAATGGCATCGACACCGTTTCGGGATTAGCGGCCCTTCGCGATCTCCACAACTTTCATATCCGCGCCCTGAAATGGCCTAGCGAACAGGCTACCCGCTCCGGCTGTCAGGTTGTTTGGCAGCCAGAATGACATGTCAGGGGCGTTCAGGCTGAACGCTGCTCCTTCGGCCCTTGCCGCCACTCCGCATTGTGCCCTGATGAACACTCCGCTGAATGCCGCCGATGCCCTCAAGGTGAAGTCCACCGGCAGACCTGCGTTCGGCCTTGTGAACGTCGCCGTCACAGGGGCGGTAGTCCCAGGTGTGAATGCAGGGATCGTGACCACCGCGTTCGTCGCACTGATCAGCGAGAAGCCCTGCAGCCCGCCCGTATTGATCGGATCGACCGTCACCGCTCCAGGACCCGATGTGATCGATGTGAACTGAGCACTTCCGCCAGGACGTGTGTCCGTGATCGTCAGTGTCGGGGTACACACTCCCGGCGGTACCGGTGTTGGTGTCGGCGTCGGTGGTACCGGCGTCGGTGTTGGTGTCGGCGGCACCGGTGTCGGTGTTGGTGTCGGCGGCACCGGTGTCGGTGTTGGCGTCGGCGTCGGTGTCGGAGGTACCGGTGTTGGCGTCGGCGTAGGTGCCGGGCCTCCTGTACATTGTCCCAGTATCAGCACTCCTCCAAAACGCGAAACCGCTCTCAACGTGAAATTGACCGCCTGCGATCCGTTCGGGATCGTAAATGTTGCAGTTACCGGATTGACCGTCCCGGACGTAAAGGGCGGGATACTGATCACGGCATTCGTCGCCGAAACGACCGAATAGCCCTGCAATCCAAAACCCGTATTGATCGCATCGACCGTCACAGCATTAACTCCTGCGGTGATCGAACTGAATTGGGTCAAAGCACCCGGCCTTTCTTCCGTCAGCGTCAGCGTCGGCGTACAGACCGCAGGCAGAGGCGTAGGTGTCGGCGGAAGTCCCGGTGACTGGATCGAAACCAGGATTGGAGCCCCGGTTTTGTAAAAGCCGACTGTGGCCTGGGTAGTAGTCGGAGGGCTGTTGGAATCAAAACGGAAGTTATAAAGCGTGCCCCAACGGATAGCGTTAGCGTTCGGATTTTGGGCAAGTGTTTCCGAACTCCAAGTGATCGCACCACCAGCTTGCGATGACGCCCACGGGGCGCTGCTGTACCCGGCGTTGCCGACGGTTCCATCAGCCGCCCATCCCGGGTGCTGTGGCGGAGCATGAAATCCAATGTTGCTTAAAACAGCCCCACCGGCAACCGGCACGCGGAAAGACTGGATCGCCCGATCAAGGTTCTGGTTGTAAAGGACATATTCGTAGTGCCATACGCCCGGCGCGGTATTGGTTACTTTATAAGCAACGACTCCGACTCCATCGTTGCCCGAGTCTGGCTGGATCGGAACCTGAGTTGAGCCTGTCCAAGCGTCGATGGCAGGCTTGGTCTGAACCGTATTCGCGACGGGTGCGAAACTGAAGGGGCTGCCAGTGCCGATGACACTATACCTGCGGTATGAGGTATTGTTGTACATATTGCACTGACCTGGATTGGCCTGGCACCACGCATACTCATGCGGCGTCACGTAGGATGATTCCACATAATAGCTGGCTCCCGGGTTAAGATTCGTGTTCAGGTCGTCGATCTCGGTTGCGATCCGGTGCGATGTGCCCGTATGCGAATGCCCGGTGTGGCTATTTGGCGGCGTAGGCGAATCGCCTCGCGGAAAAGCGCCGCTGAACGGATTTATCCATGCTCTCGATCCCAGATTCGGCCCGGAATTCAAGCTGGCTGAGTAAGGGTCGGAACATCCGGAACCAAGCCGCGTTCCATTAGGATTGGCAACGCAACCAAGGCTGCAGATATTCTCTTGCAACGCAAGAAACCCGTGCTTCACGTGTGACTGGCCTATCTGCTCAAAACGCTCATCGTTGCCGGAGCCGCCGCTCATTCGATAAAGATTCTGCGGGATAACGGGATGATCGTTACTTGGAGTTTGAAACCAGTTCAGCGGCTCGGTCCCAAAATTGCACGAATCGGTCGCGACGGCAAGGCCGACTTGCGTTCCGCTCGACGCCAAATTGCGACAAGTTAGACAACTGTCCGACGATCACATCAGGTCCGGGTATGTTGCCGGCGTTCGGGCTGTTGAGGGCCGGCATTACGGATGACTTTACGTCCCCGTCGACCAGCTCCGTCACTTCTATCGCCTGCATGGTTGCCGTGATAGAGATCGAACCGACGATAGATCCGGCATCGCGCGGACGCCCAAGCTCGGCGGCTAACTCCTTAGACATTAGCAGGCGGCCCGATCCAATATTCAGCAGGTGTTCGCCGGCGTCATAGCGAAACTCACTACCATCGATGTTAAAGAGTAAGAGTCCTGTTTTTGCGTCCCGAACTACGAGGTCATAATCACCACCCCAGGGCAGACTTTCGACGGCCATCTGCCGATACGAGGTGTCCAGTCTTCCTGGAAGACCTCCCTCGGAATCCCGAACTACGAGCGGCATCGAACTTGGCAAGGGGCCGCGTAGCTCGCCGCTAAATACAATTACAGTGAAAAAGGAACCGGTTTCTACATCAAAATGTAGTTTGGTCAGCTTAGGTGCTCGGGTCCCCGGGCCAATCCCATTAAGCCGATTCAAATCTAAGTCCATGACGACGCTACCGGTGGACGCGATCATTTTCTCGAGCGTTCCCGTATCGCCTTGTCGCGCAGCGGAAACAGAACGAGGCACAGGTTTATCCGAATTGCTCCCGAAAAACAACGATAGCGGCAGCAAACTAAGGAGAATTATTTTTAACATAGCTTGGTAATACCGGGCTCAGGCTTAGTGAGGCAAACAGCCTTCATAATAAGGGTTTGTATGAAAATGCAAGCTTATCTTTTACACTCTTTTACTTGCTTTAATCAAGTTGTCGATTTTGAATGACCCGTTTTGTGTTGAAATAATAGCAGTTTATGAAAAGCGGTTGTGTAAGCCAGCAGACAAAGACGGGACGAAGCATACAACTTCCGGTTCTCAAGAGTTCTCCATCTCAGAAAAGCGATATTCGCCGATCCCGGACCAGCCGCTGGCGGGCCGTCGCGCTTATTACGCTTCAATTGCTGATGATCGCACACATCATTCAGTGGCGTTTTATGGGCACGACGATCTCGCCCATTGAACCTTCCGAGTCGATGTATACACTCCAAAGCGGCGCGATAAACGCCGGCTTTATCTTTTTCACACTCGCGATCCTGGCAACGCTGATCTTCGGACGTTTTGTCTGCGGCTGGGGCTGTCACATACTGGCCCTTCAGGATTTCTGCGCCTGGCTATTGAAAAAATTTGGGCTGGTACCAAAGCCGTTTCGGTCGAGGCTGCTTGTCTTCGTCCCGCTCATCGCGGCTCTGTATATGTTCGTCTGGCCAAGCGTTAACCGATTCTTCGCAAAAGCGGCAAACGAACCGTTGATCCCTCAATTTACCAACCACTTTATTACGACGGAATTTTGGGCAACATTCCCGCCCGTCTGGGTCGCAATTCCGTTTCTCTTCGTCTGCGGGTTCATGACCGTCTATTTTTTGGGGTCAAAAGGCTTCTGCACGTACGGCTGTCCCTACGGCGGTTTTTTCAGCCTTGCCGACAAGGTTGCGCCCGGAAAGATACGGGTCACCGATGCCTGCAACCAGTGCGGACATTGTACCGCCACCTGCACTTCAAACGTCCTGGTCCACGCGGAGGTCAAGCAGTACGGGATGGTAGTCGATCCGGGCTGCATGAAATGCATGGACTGCATTAGCGTCTGTCCAAACGACGCTCTATATTTCGGCTTTGGCAAACCGACGGCCCTTGTAGATAGCGCCCGGGTTGTTCTATCGGAGAGGAAGTACTCCCTCACTTGGCCCGAAGAGGCTATCGCCGCAATTGTATTTTCTGCCAGCTTCCTAGCCGTCTGGGACGTTTATCAATTGGTTCCTATGTTGATGGCCCTTGGGATCGCCGGCGTCACTACGTTTCTGGCTATGAGAACAGTGCGGCTGTTCCGTGCTAAGGACCTGTCATTTTACCGCTTCAATTTGAAGTCGTCCGGCTCGATCCGAAAAGCGGGATGGGTATTTCTCGGTTTCGCAGTGTTTTGGATCGGCTTGAATG
The DNA here is from genome assembly GCA_963732475.1 of Blastocatellia bacterium. GTDB lineage: Bacteria > Acidobacteriota > Blastocatellia > Pyrinomonadales > Pyrinomonadaceae > OLB17. The sequence goes on from CAVSZR010000006.1 coordinate 428,939, forward strand.
CCCACAGCGGCTGGGTGCGATATAACGAAAATGGTGGTGCGGTTGCGTTTCAGCGCCTTCAGATAGCGGACGAACTTGCTCTTGCCCGTACGGATCCCGGCCAATGGCTTAGCTCCAGCGATCGAGCAAACATCGCCGCCGGGAAAAAACATCTTTACGCCGCTTTCGATGGTGGTTTGTTCGTAAACAAAGAAGCTCTGTCGAAGCTTGCGTGGATCGAATATCTGTCCGGCAACACTGAGCAAGCCATAAAATTACTCGGTCTCGCGGCAAAGCATCAAGATGGTCAGGGCAAAGCGTTGAGCCTATACTACCGCGGGGCGATCCTAAACCGTTTGGGGCGATATGACGAAGCGCTAGTAAGCCTTGATGAGGCTTTTGCGGAGCGCTCCGACCTGGTTGCGGCCCGCGAGGAGAAAGGCGAATCGCTCTGGCAGCTCGGACGTAAACCCGAAGCCGTCCAGGTTTGGAGCGATGCCGTCACCCGCAATCCGGGCTTACCGGTAGCAAATTCGATGCTCGCCGCTGCGGCGGCATTGACGGGAAGATCGGACGCAGCAGCCGCATATGAAAGGCAAGCCGACAAATATACACCTGCAGACCCTTATTTTCATTGGATGCTCGGTCTCCGGCTGCAAAACGTCGGGATGAACGCTCTCGCCGAAAAACACTTCGTGCGAGCGATTCAGCTTAATCCGGCGTTCCGCTCGCGCCAGCGTTAGATCCACGATAAAGCCGTTGCAATATCCATACTCCTGCTGGCAAGTCCGTTTCGAAACGCACAGTAGATGCTTTCGCCTGCACAAATGTCGTGCCTTCGACACCGCTGTGATTCTTTCATACGTTCTGAAAATTTATTATTCTGCAATGTTAATAATCCGCCGCGGCGAACGTTATATGTTTGTAGATGACGATTCAAAGGAGACTATCGTGAGCACGACCGCCGCCAATACGCTATTGCCAAGCGATCTAATAGACCCAGCGAAAAGCCTGGCGCCGGATAAAGCGATCGCCGGAAGTGCGGGACTTGAAGACCTGGCTGCGCTTTTTCGCGACCACTATAAAGGTATTTTTCGCGTCGCGTACCGTATCACGGGCAGCCAGAGCGACGCCGAGGACGTGCTGCAGTCTATCTTCGTAAGGCTCACGCCGGGCTGGGCAGGGCGCGACCTTTCGCCAAACCCGCGAGCGTACTTGTATCGCGCGGCAATTAATGCGTCGCTCGATATAGTACGGCTTCGCAAACGAGCAAATTCCGTCCCGCTGGATGTCGTAGATTTTGATCCGAGCCCCAAGCTCTCGGTCGCGAGTCCCGCCGACGATTTTGCAGATCTCGAACTTCGCGAGCTTGTCCGCCAGGCGGTAGCAAAGCTGGAAGGCAGGGCCGCACAAGCCTTCGTACTCCGTTATTACGAAGGTTACGACAACGGCCGGATCGCTGAAATACTAGGTACATCACAAATGGTAGTCGCGGTCACGCTGCACCGCGCCAGAACACGCCTGCGGAAAGACATCGGCAGTTATTTGGAGAAACATCATGAAGCACAATAAACAAGATCTGGACGCCATCATCGACGACGTTACGCGTGACATACGCGATGAGCAGATCGATCCATCGATAATTAGCCAGTCGGCCACGCGTGTATGGGCGCGGGTCAGCCAACAGGCGGCGGAAAATTCATCCTCGGTAAATTCATATTCGGAAGGTATAAACACAATGAACTCTAGCAATAATTCAGAACAAATTCGGGGATGCGATGATTTCCAATCGCTTATTCCTGCATATCTTGACGGGAAGCTTTCCACGGCTCGCACACTTCTCCTCGAAGATCACTCGAACGAGTGTATTCCGTGCCGTAAGGAGCTGAAAGAACAGCGAGCTTACGCCGGAGCGAAGACGGCAACCTATGTGCGTCGCCAGCCGGCGGCTCGCAGGCAGCCGGGCCAGCAACTGGCAAATACCGGCCGGTGGAACACTTCGAAAGTTGCTCGCTGGGGCGTAGCCGCCGCTGCGGTCGTTTGTATCGCACTTGCGGGAATGTTTATGTACGAGCGATTCGACCCGTCGGGAACCACTCTCGCCGCGACGGTTGAGAATGCGGAAGGCTCGGTTTTTGTAGTTTCCGACGCCCAGACTCGGCCGCTTGCTTCCGGCGAGCAGCTTAAGAAAGGCGAGCGTGTACGCACGGCAAAGGACTCGAACGCTGTGCTTCGGCTCGGCGACGGCTCGACCGTTGAGATGCGCGAACGCTCTGAGTTTTCAGTGACGGAAAACATGCGTGGTGTGACCGTGCGGCTCGACCGCGGCGATGTGATCGTCGAAGCGGAGAAACAGCACAACGGCCGCTTGTATGTTCAAACACCCGACTCGCTCGTCTCCGTTAAGGGCACGATCTTCGTGGTCGAAAGCGGAACAAAAGGTTCGCGTGTTTCGGTGGTCGAAGGCGAGGTAAAGGTCGATCACGCTGGCAAAGAGGAAACTCTGCTGCCAGGCGATCAGGCGACGACAAATGCCGGTTTGGACAGAACTACAGTTTCGGGATCTGTCGCCTGGAGCCGCAATGCCGCGAAGTACACGAATCTCGTTACCGAATTGACAAAGCTGCGGAAGGACCTCAATCAGCGGGTCGCACGCCCGGGTGTTCGTTACAATTCCCGGTTCGTCGATCTGGTGCCGGAAAACACGGTGTTCTACGCTGCCATTCCGAATTTGAGCGAAACGCTTGCCCAATCGCAAAAGATCATGCAGGAGCGCATCAAGCAGAATCCGGCGCTGGCCGAGTGGTCAAAAGGCAATAAGGGCCACGGCCTCGGGATTGACGAGAAGACGATGTCCCGCATTTACGAGTTCAGCTCGCAGCTGGGCGATGAGATCGTCGTAAGCGCGTCGATGGACGCGAAAGGTGAGCCAAGCGGCATACTCGTGCTCGGCGAAGTGAAGAACGCGGCGGCCTTCCGCACGTATCTGGACGGCCAGCTTGCCCGCTTTACCAAGGAAAATGGCGATATGCCGAACGTACGCATCATTGAAGATCCGATGACCGCGACCGTCGCCGCGAAACCGGCAACGAGAGCCGACGCCGCGGGCGATAAAAAGGGCAGCGAAGAAAGAGGAACTCTTCGTCTGGATCAACAACGACATTTTCGCCGCATCGCCACAGATCGAAAGCCTTCGTGGGTTCGCGACGACGTTGAAGATCGCCGGGATCGAACAAGTTCGCTAGCTCGGCATTCCGCCAGCGGATCGGCGATGTTTACAAAGACGGAGCCGGCCTTGTGGTCGCGGCCGACCTTGAAAAGATCATCGCCCAGGCAGTGGCAAAAGATAAATCGCCCGAGGCGGAACGACATGTCGGCGGGCTGAAACAGCTCGGCATCATGAACCTTCGCCACTTCGTCGCGGAACAGAAAGACGTAAACGGCAAGACGTTGAGCCAGGCTGCGCTGACATTCAGCGAAGCGAACAAGGGTATTGCCTCGTGGCTGGCGGCTCCGGGTTCGATGGGTGCTTTGGACTTTATCTCGCCGAACGCCAACGTCGTAGCCGCTTTCGTGGTGAAGGAGCCGGCACTGCTCGCGGACGATCTGTTCGCCTTTATGGAAACGGTCGATCCGGAGATCCGAACGAAGATGCAGGAGATCGAGAAACAGCAGGGCTTTTCGATCCGCGACGATTTTGCGGCACCGCTGGGCGGCGAGTTCGCCTTTGCGATCGACGGGCCGTTGCTTCCAACGCCTTCGTGGAAGATCATCCTGGAAGTTTATGACCAGGCAAAGCTGCAGAACACCTTCGAGCGTGCGGTCGAGAAACTGAACCTGTTTTCGGTGCTGCACGGCAAAGGAAAGCTGGCAATTGAAGCCACGACGTCGGGTGACCGCACGTTCTATGCGATCAAATCGGCCGATGTGGGAGTGGAAGTGCATTACACTTACGCCAACGGCTACCTCGTCGCTGCTCAAACGCGTGCGTTGCTCGAACAGTCGCTCTCAAACCGCGACGCCGGCAACACGATGGTCCGCTCGGCACGGTTCCGGAGTTCGCTGCCGCAGGACGGCAACACGAACTTCTCGGCCGTCTTCTATCACGACCTGGCACCGCTGATGCAGTCTATCGGCGATCGGTTGAAGAACGTCGGAGGAGAGGAAGGCAAGAAGTTCGCCGCAATCGACCCGAATGCCCCGCCGACGCTGGTTTACGCTTACGCTCAGGGCGACCGCATCACCATCGCGGCCAACACCGAGGGCGGAGCCTTCGGCCTAAGCCCGGCCAGCCTTATCGGCCTGCCAAATTCATTTGAAATGCAGCATATTTTAATGAACGCAATGGGGGATAAAGACGTACAGAAGAAAGAATGAATAGAAGCATTGCAACTTAGCACAGAGCCGACGGACGATTTCGAGCGTCCGTCGGTTTTTGTCATGTTGGGTGCCTCTCCACGTGGTGAAATGAAGGTTCTAGATAAAAAGGCACAACAGATTTTGTTTAAAACGTATTGGTCTAGCGCAGGCTGGAAATCTGAGCCGGCAATAACTCCTGAGAATTTTGATTATGCGCTAGGAGCTGGTTATATGTTCGAGGCTGTCGTTTTGTCGCACGAGGATATTGTTGAATGGTTGTTGAGCGTTAAAAAGAAGATTGTTCTTCAGCATATATCAAACGCATTTTTATCCAGCTTGAGCAGTAGAAGATTGGACTTGCGTTCTGCTTTGGGAAGTTTTGCTGTTACGCGAAACTTTCCGAAACATAAGTTTTCTGGAAAGTTGACTTGTAGTGTTTGCGGCGAAGTTTCAAAACCTAGGCAAGCGGAAAATTTGAGCGTATTGAATTTTGAACGTTTGAAATGGGGCGGTGTCAGACATCTTTCTCCGCTTTATATTGCATTTGATCTTGAACAGTTTTCTCAAAACGACGCAGTCAATTCGACACCGAAAGATTGTGAAATTTTCAAAGCAATAATCCAAACGGCAAAATCGCTAGAGGGCACCGCGAGACCGAGAGACTTGGAAAAAGCCCTTTCCAAAATAGTTGATTCAAACCAAGCCGAAAGAGAAGTGTTGATTCAGATTTTAGGATTTTGCGGAATACTTGAAACTCAAAAACAAAAAGGCTTTTTCGAGTCATTTATGAATTATAGTGAACGGGAAGAACGCCCTGTTAATAAAATTGATTGGAGTTATCCTATAGATTGGTGGCGTGGAGTCGATGGTGTAAACGAAGATGCTTTGGCTTTTTTCTTTCCACAGGTTCGGTAATCAGCGGCGGCATTGAGCGATTCAATCGACATGGGCGAAACAGCGACTTTCTAATTGATACCCATAAGGTGATAGCTGCATGACAAGCGTCATCGAACTTGACCAACTAAGCGTAACCTTCGGCAAGCGTCCAATCCTGAAGTCCCTGACCGGTGCGCTGAACGGCCGGGCGATCGGTTTGCTTGGTCCGAATGGTGCGGGTAAGACTACGCTCATCCACACACTGCTGGGCTTTCACCCGCCGACTTCGGGAACGGCGCACATCTTCGGTCAGGACATCACGCGCGATGCGAAGCAGGTGCGTGCCGCCGTCGGTTATATGCCGGAGCGCGATTCGTTCATCGCAAAAATGTCCTGCGTCCACCTGGTTCGTCTGATGGCCGAGCTTTCGGGGATCCCGCGCGAGCCATGCGCTCGAACGGGCGCACGAAGCTCTCTTTTACGTCGGCTTAGGCGAGGCCCGTTACCGGCCTGTCGACAGCTACTCGCTCGGGATGAAGCAGCTTGCAAAGCTGGCCCAGGCGATAGTGCACGGGCCGAAGCTGATCATCCTGGACGAACCGACAAACGGCCTCGATCCGCCGACGCGGAGCCGCATGATCTCGCTCATCCGCCAGATCCGCGATGGCGGCCGGGCACGGATATTGTTGTCGTCGCATCTGCTTCGCGATGTGGAAGAATGCTGCGACGAGATATTGGTGTTAAAGGACGGATACATTGCCGCGAACTGCAACCTTGAAGAAGAGCGCAAGGCGAACCGTAAGTTTATCGAGCTCGAAACCCGCGGAGGCGACCGTACAAAATTTGCCGAGGCGATCGGCGGTCTTGGGTTGCGAGTACGCATCTGTCGGGCGAGCGTCGGATGAAATTGATAATGAACGAGACGGTCGAAATAAGCGACCTGTACCGCCTCGCTCTCGACCACGGCATACAGATCCGGCGGCTCAATTTCAAGCGCGATTCGCTCGAAGATATTTTCCTCAAGGCAATGGAAACCGGCAACGGCAACGGGAGGGCGGACAATGGCGGTTTATGAACATCTGTACGGCGCCTATGAAGGCGAGTCGCACACCTCGTGGTCGCGCTTTTTCGTAATTCCGCGCTACGCCCTTCGCGAGGTTTTCAAGTCGAAGCTGTTCACGACGATCTTTATCCTGTGCTTTATCTACCCGCTCATCGCGGCAATTTTGGTATACCTGCGCCACAACGCGAACGCCGTCGCCCTGCTGCAGATAAATATTGCGGAACTGCTGCCGATCGATAACACGTTCTTTCGAACCTTCCTTGAGGTCCAGGGCGGCTTCGCTTTCATCCTGACGGTGCTCGTCGCCCCGCCGCTCATCTCGCGGGACCTGGCCAATAACGCCTTGCCGCTTTATCTGTGCCGGCCGCTTTCGCGCACTGAGTACGTCCTCGGCAAGATGGCCGTCGTTGTGTTCCTGCTGTCGCTGATCACCTGGGTCCCAGGCTTGCTCATCTTCTTTTTCCAGGCCTCCCTGGGCGGATTCGGTTGGCTGTGGGCAAACCTTTGGATGGCGTGGCCGATCTTTTTCGGGTCCATGGCGTGGATAATTTTGTTATCGCTGATCGCCCTCGCGATATCGGCCCTTGTCCGTTGGCGCGTAGTTGCGAGCGGCGCAATGCTTGGCCTGTTTTTCGTGCCCAGTGCCTTCGGCGAGATCATCAATAGTCTTTTTATGACCCGTTCTGGACATCTGATCAGCCTGTGGGCGACGATGAACAGCATTTGGCGGGGGCTCTTCGGGCTTTTCGAGCGACAGACCGGGGCCGTTCGCGGGACCGTTACCAATCCGATCTACGAACGACAGTACTTTGACATCGTCTTGCTCGAACCGCCGCTTTGGGTTTCGTGGCTGGTGGTCTCCGTGGTCTGTGCGGTGTGTATTTTCATTCTCGCGCGCAAGGTGCGAGCTTACGAGGTGATCAAATGACGCCGGAAAGCACGACACCATCACAAACAGGATCGTCACCAACGCCCGCAGCAGTGGCGCCGCGCGCGGATGCCGTCTCACCGTCGGCGGATACGATGATCCTGTTCGAAGACGTATCGAAATTCTACGGTGAGGTCCTCGGTGTTAATCGAGTCAATTTGCAGATCGCACCGGGTATAACGAGCCTTGTTGGCCCCAACGGATCAGGCAAAACCACTTTGATGAACCTGATGACGGGGCTGCTCAAGCCGACGAGCGGCCGCATAAGCGTTTTAGGCATGTCACCCAACGAGCCCGAGGAGATATTTCAGAAGGTTGGGTACTGTTCGCAGTTCGATTCATTTCCGCGCGGAGCGACCGGACGAGAGTTCATCGAATTCTATCTGCGGGTTCACGGCTACACAAAACAGCAAACCGCTGAGCTGACACAGCAGGCGCTCGAACGCGTTTCGTTGGTGGATGCCGCTGACCGAAAGGTTTCTGCCTTCAGCAAGGGCATGCGGCAGCGTATCCGGCTGGCCCAGTCGATCGCGCACAACCCGTCGGTGCTTGTGCTGGACGAACCATTGAACGGTCTCGACCCGATGGCGCGTGCCGAGATAATTCGTCTGTTCCGCGAGCTTGCCGACGCGGGGATGTATCTCATAATCTCGAGCCACATCCTGCACGAAGTGGACATGATGTCGGACAACGTCGTGCTCATGCACAATGGTTACGTCGTGGCGGAAGGCGACGTCCACGGCGTGCGTGATGAGATCGACGAACATCCGATCCAGATCCTGATCCGCTGCGACCGGCCGCAAGCGCTGGCGGCACGGCTGTTCGAAAACGAGCACACCGTAGAAGCGCGAATACATCTTGACCGTCACGGCCTGTTCGTCAAAACGCGAAGGCCGGACGATTTCTATCTGTTGCTTAACAAGGTGATCACTGAGCAGAACCTTCAGGTCGAATCCGTCGGGCCGGTCGATGATGATCTGAATGCGGTCTATCAATATCTGATCACATCCGACGGGGGACCTGCATGATGGATTCGACATCTGAGATGCGAGAACAGCCGGCTGCGGATCTGAACCACGCCCGGACATCTTCTTGGTCGCTGTGGACGCGGCAGACGTTTGCGATCATGGGCCTTGAGATCAAGAAGAACTTCCTTAGCCGCCGCGCATTTTTGCTTTACCTGATCGCGGGATTACCGCTCGTCCTGCTGTCGATGCTCGCGCTTTTTCCGCCGCCGACCGACGAGATGGAAAACTTCAGCCAATTGAGTGAAGTTTATGCCGCGGTCTACGGCGGTCTTATCCTTCGCACGCTGATCTTCTTCGGCTGTGCGTGGGTGTTTATGAACCTGTTTCGCGGCGAGGTGGTTGACCGAAGCCTGCACTATTATTTTCTTTCGCCTGTCCGCCGCGAGGTGCTTGTTGTCGGTAAATACTTGTCGGGCCTCATCGCAACTATCGTGTTGTTCAGCATCACGACGGTCGGCTCAATGTTGATACTTTATTTTTGGCTGTATCCGTCAGAGTCGTCGGCATACTTTTTCGGCGGTGCCGGTGCAAGTCAGTTGCTTGCGTATCTGGGAGTTTCAATTCTTGCGTGCATCGGCTACGGCGCTGTTTTTCTGATAGTGGGCCTGCGTTTCCGCAACCCGATCATTCCGGGCCTGCTGCTCTACGGCTGGGAGTGGATCAACTTCCTTCTGCCGCCGCTTTTGAAGAAAATTAGCGTTATCCATTATTTGACATCGCTCGTGCCCGTCCCGATGTCCGAAGGCCCGTTCGCTGTACTCGTCGAACCGACCCCAGCATGGATCTCGGTGCCCAGCCTACTAATATTTACCGGCGTCGTGCTCTTTCTGGCGAGCCTGCATATTCGCCGCATGGAGATCAGTTATGCAGGTGACTAATGCAAAACGAGCAAGATCGGTCTTGAGCATCCGGAAAATGCCGCATGCGATATCCCTTATCTCCGCATTTTTAGGATCAGTCTTGCTGCTCGCCTCTTTAGCCTGCGGCCCATCGGGCAGCGGCGGTCCGGCTCCGTCGGGTCCTTCGTCAACAGGCGTTCCCGAACTTACCGAAGAGACGATCCGCGAACGGATCAGCGAGGCGTGGGTGAGAGACGTTCCGGAGGAAAACGGTGCCTCGCCGCCGATCACCTGGAGGTTTTTCCAAAGCGAACCTAAAGAGATTACCGTCGTCGAGAAACAGATCGACGGCGACCGGGCGACCGTCGTTCTGGATATCAAAACCAGTTCGTCGCCTCGTTCGCGCGAACAGCGTTACCTCGCCGGTCAAATTCGCACCAAATGGGAACTAAGGACCGGCTGGGTATTGCGACAGTGGGAAATAGACGAGACCGAGAACATCTCGATGAAGTACAGAAATCTCCCACCCAAGCTCCCCGCACAAAATTCCAATCGTTGAGCGCGGCTCAAGATCAAACCGTACGCCCAGCAGATCGAGCCGAGGCTGAAACTCACCAACAACAACTCTGCTAGTGGCTGTAACGGTTGATTCTACTGGCTTTATTGTTGGATTATTTGCGGATGGTTATTGATGTTTTGTGCTTCTCACTTTCCGATACAGAAAGTTGCAAATATGCGGGTGAGCATATCTTCGGTGGTGGTTTCGCCGGTGATCTGGCCGAGGTAGCGGAGAGCGTTGTGGAGGCCGACGAGAACGATCTCTTCGCTTGTTTTCTGGTCAAATAGGGCGAGGGATGAGGCGATCTCATCTTTGGAACGCACGAGCAGGTCGTGATGCCGGGCGTCGGTGACGAGAAAGCCGGAATCGGAGAGGTCTTGCGGCGCAAAGGGACGGGTGATCGCCTGTTTTAACTCTTTGAGCCCGGAACCCGTTTTTGCGGACACGGAAAGGACCTCCGATTTGAGATTTGAGATTTGAGAATTTACCTGATCAGCCAGCAGATCGATCTTTTGACGAGGCGCTTTATCGATCTTGTTTATAACTATCAGATGACCTAATTCCGAGACACCAGCGACAATCTCCTTATCCTCGTTCGTCAAATCCTCAGAGCCATCCACCAGCACAACAACAAGATCTGCATCGGCCATTGCCATTCGCGAGCGTTCGACGCCGATGCTTTCGACGGTGTCGGTCGTTTCGCGCAGCCCGGCCGTGTCGATAAGCGAGATAGGGATGTTGTTTACGGTGAATGTTTCGTGGATCTGATCGCGTGTCGTCCCGGCGATCTCGGTGACGATTGCCCGTTCGCTGCCAAGCAAGGCGTTGAACAGGCTTGATTTGCCGACGTTCGGGCGGCCGACCAACGCTACGCCGCAGGCCTTCGCGGATCAGCTTTCCCGCTTTAAATGTTTCGGCCAGTTTTGCTATCTCAACAATGAGCGCGGCCATCTCTTTCTTGATCGATTCGGTCTGAAATTCCGGAATGTCGTCTTCGACAAACTCGAGCGCGGATTCGAGGACGACGATCAGATCGAGCAGTTTGTCCTTGATCGGCTTGAGCGTGTTCGAAAATTCCCCGCGAAGCTGGCGGACCGCTTGCCTTGCCGATGCTGTGGTCTGCGCGTCGATGAGGTCGCGGACCGCCTCGGCCTCAGCCAGATTCATCCGCCCATTTGCCAGGGCACGAAGAGTAAATTCTCCGGGATCGGCCATCCGCGCGCCTAGCTTCAGACAAATGTCGATCACTTGCCGCAGCAAAACCGGAGAGCCGTGACAGCTTATTTCGACAACATCTTCGCCTGTAAATGAATGTGGAGCTTTGAAATATGTTACCAACGCCTCGTCGATGACTTCGGAGCTTTCCGAATCGTGGAGTTGCGTCAAACGGATACGGCGAGGTTCCAGCTTAAGATCTGGGCCGCCGGAAAGTCGTTGTGTGAACGGGAGGGCCTCCGCCCCGCTGAGGCGAATTACGCCGATACCGCTGCGGCCGAAAGGGGTTGCCAATGCGACTATCGTGTTTGCCATAAACAACTAACAGGATATACAGAATGAACAGGATCGAATACGATTTATCCTGCTTATCCTATACACCCTGTTCTGAAAAAACCTTACTTATTTAAGACGAACCTGAAGCCGTCTTTCACGGCCGTCGCCGATCGATTCGCTCATTAGGTCGGTTTCGGCTTGCAAGGCGGTATGGATGACGCGGCGTTCGGTTGAGTTCAACACACCAAAAGTGAAAGGCGTTCCGTTCTTTCGAACCTGATCACCGGCAAATCGTGCCATTGCCTGCAGCTCTTTTTTGCGCGTCTGCCGATAGCCTTCAGCGTCGACGATAAACCGATGGTCGCGGTCAAGCTCGCGGCCATAGGCCTGAAACAACAGCGTCTCAAACGAATCAAGCAGCTCGCCGCTTTCGGCCAACGCGAAATGCGTGTCTTCGCCATGCAGGTCCATAACGCAGCCTTCGTCGGTCCACGTCGCTGAAACATTAAGCTTAAATCCAAGATCAGTGATCAGCTCGGATAGAAATTTCTCGGCATTTTGGCAAGTTTCGTTCATTTCAAATAGTACGACAGACTGTTAGTCTGCCGCTCGTTTAATGTATTAAGCCCCGCCCACTTAGGAAAGAATGAACGGGCTTGGCCGCCAGTCTACGACGTGCTCAGCTTCGGTTTTATCTTCTTCGCATTTTTCGGAACCGAATCGACAACGACTGTCGATGGCGGCTCGCTCGTCTTGTTCATCCGATTGATGAGCATCTGCTGGCCAAAACTGACAATATTTCCGAAGAACCAGTACAGCAGCAAACCGGCAGGTGCGGCCCACATCACCCAAAGCATCATCGCCGGCATGAGATACGTCATCATCTTTTGCTGCATCTGCTGCTCGGGCGTCACGACCGCCGCCGTCGGCGTGAATTTCATTGAAAGTATCATCGAGAACGCAAAACCAAACTCCAGCAAATGCCAAGGATCCGCAGCTGAAAGGTCGGGCAGCCACATAAAGGCAGCCTGGCGAACTTCGACGGAAACTGTCACGGCCGTGTAAAAGGCGATCAAGAGCGGAAACTGCAGAAGCATCGGCAAGCACCCGCCTATCGGCAACGCGTCTTTTGTCATCCGCAATTGCTGCATTTGCAGCTCGCGCATCCGCGGATCGTCGGTCGGAATGCCTTTCTTTTGCAGGTCCTTTATCTGGTCCTGTATCGCCTTCATTTTCGGGGCGTTCCCCGAAGCCTTTTTGAAAGAACGCGACTGCGACCATCTCAGCGGAAACAAAAGCGAATAGAAGAGAAACGTGAATACAATGATCGCGATCCCGTAGTTATGCAGGACGCCGTTAAAGAAATTCAGGGCATATAGGATCGGGATCGAAAGCGGTTTTGTAAGCCACCGCAGCCACCAGTAGTTGCTAAAATTGATCAGATCAACCAGATCCACCGGCCTTCCGGCGTCCGCTGAAACACTCTCATGCAATGACGAAAGTAGAAAATAATCCTTCGTTCCGGTGTATACCTTCGTCGTCGAACCGTCCGCGCTGATAGGCAGATAGACCGTTACCAAATGCCGTGTTTCGCTGGTTTTTGCGCTCCGAATGACCCACTTAAAGATACTGTCGAAGAAGGGCTGCGTCTGCACATCATACTTTGAAGCCCGGTACTCAACGCCCTGAACGCGCGTCGCCGGGATCGCAGCCATCGCGAAATAAGCATCGCCGACCCCCGCCCAATCCACGTTACCTGTGTCGGTAAGCGTGGCCTGATTGTTCACGTCATATGTAAATGAATAATAGCCCTGATGACGCTTGATATCGCCGTCGATGCCAGCGACTGCTTCAGATTCGATATGGTAAAAATTGTGATGGTTGATCGCGTGGTCGCCGATGCTGGCGCCGATCAAAAGCTTCGTATTCGGCACTGTTTGGCCGTTCTTTTTTACTGTTATGGCGAGATCCGAAATATAGCTGTCAGCCCGGAAAACGAAAGTTTTCTTAACCTCAAGACCAGCCGCGTCAGTGAGCGTAAAATCGATCTGTTTTTCCTCGCCGGCCGCAAGTGTAATGGATTCTTCCGTAACAGAGATCTGATAATTGCGGTCGTTGACAATGTTCGTGAGCGCCGCATCGTCCGTAGAGATCCGGAAAGGAATTGCGCGCGGCGTCTGCTTCAGAGCTTCCTCTGAGATCAACTGCAGGGGTTTCTTGTCCGTGTCCGTCGAACCGTCGGCATAGATCGGTGAATCTCCTTTCGGCGTCCTGTTCCTAAGTATTATCCAACTTGTCGCCAACGCTCCTTTTGAGTCTATCTTTACCTCGTACAGAGGCGATTTTATCGTGATCTGACGGTTGGGAGTCGTGTCCGGCGTAACGGCAGCCGTTTCGGGAACAGGCTGCTGCGCGGGCGCAGGCGTGCGGCGCCTGGGTCGGAACGGCAGGTGCAGCATTCGCATTAGCCGCAGTGTTCGCGGTGTCAGCGGGCGGCTTGGTTGGCGTAAAAAAATAAGACCAGCCAAAAAGAACGACCATCGACAGGACGGCCGCCACTATAAAACGATACTGACTTTGATTATTCGAATTATCCATCTCTTAAATTTACGATTTTCAATTTTCGATCTTCGATTTCGTCCTTCAATCCCAAATCGGCAATCGCAAAATCGCAAATCACTTCACCGGATCATGCCCACCCTTGCAAAACGGCTGGCATCTTAAAATACGTCCCAGACCCATCCAGGTTCCGCGAATCGCACCATACTTTTCAACGGCGTCGCTTGCGTACCGCGAACAAGTAGGCTCAAAACGGCAGGCGGGCGGAAAGAAAGGCGATAGAAACGCCTTGTATAGCGCCAACATGTCCAAAACCAAATATTTCATCCCTAAAAACATTTTGCCACAGGGAACGGGGAAGTTTGAAAGTAAAGGCAAAGTAAAAAAGTCGACTCATCGCTGCAACCCTTTTGCCTTTTTACTTTTTACTTCGACCTTGTGTTCTCTGTGGCTAAAAATTCTTCCGATCGCAAAACCTTTGCCGCGATCTTCCTAAAATCTTCGAGCGGCTCCGCGAGCTTTGTCTTCAAAATGCTTCGCTTTGCATTCAGCACCCAATCAAACTTGATCGGAATTTCGTTTATCTCGCTTTTGCAAAGCCTGAATGTCTCCCGCAAGAGCCGTTTTGCGCGGTTGCGGTCGTGCGCTTTGCCAATGGCCCTTTTTGTTGCGGTGATGCCGACGCGATTCATGTTGCCTTCACAGGGCATAATGAAAACCGTCATAAAACGCCCGTCGATGCGTTTGCCGTGCTCGTAAACCCGCAAAAATTCGGCGCGTTTTACGAAGCCTGGCTTCCTTCGGCAGCGAGAGGTCTAATAATGCTGAACCGTTAATCGTTTGCGTCCTTTCGCCCGGCGGCGCTTGATAACTGCCCGGCCGTTTTTGGTCGCCATTCTCGCCCTGAAGCCGTGTTTTTTCGCGCGGCGGCGGTTGTTTGGTTGAAATGTTCTTTGCGGCATAATTACTCTCCATTAACTTCACCCGAAAGTGAAAACTTTGAGTTTACGGAAAAAAACCGGTTCTGTCAAAGAAACGTGTGTCCCTTCCATTCTTTGGAACCTCGCCGACCACGCGGCGTGAAAGTTGTTGTGAGCACACAACCCTGTATCCGCTGGTTAATCATATATTTTCGTTGTCTACTTCTCTTTTCCACTATTTATCGGTTTGTTGGTTTTTACTCTCGGCATGAAAGACTTCAGTTCGATCTTTAACTTAAGTGAATTCACTAAGAACGTTCTTCGCAAGATCCTTTGAGCGTAGGAATAGCCACTCATCCTGTATTTTCGGATAGATTTTTCCGTTGACATCGAAGGCAAACGGGTCTAGTTTGATTTTGTCGATCTACATTGACGGCTGGCAGCCCCTACCGGACCAGGAGGAAAATATGAATAGGCTAAAGACAATGATCTGGCTTCTTGTTTTTGCGTTGGGTTTGGGAATCAGCGTCCTGAGTCTGCCGCAAACTGCAAATGCCCAGACCGACAAAGATAAGAAAGAAAGGAAACAGGAAATCGAAGACAATGACGATGACGAAAAACTGAGCGATGAAGACAAGCGTGCGGTCAAATTGTCGATCGACGACGCTCGAAAGATCGCCCTTGAACGCGTGCCGGGAAGCGTGATCGATGAAGAGCTCGAGAAAGAAAATGGGCGACTCCAGTACTCTTTCGATATACGAAATGCTGAAGGAAAAGTATTTGATGTCGAGATCAGCGCGGTGACGGGTGAAGTTCTTCAGGCCGAGGAAGATTGCGATGATGACGATGACGACAGCGCCAAGGCGAAATCTATGAGGTCAAAGAAAACCTCCGCCAAAAACGCTAAGGTGACAAAGCCGAAAACCCCGTAGGCTTTAGAGAAAATTTGAGCGGGCCGGTGCACAACATGTGATCCGGCCTACTATTTTTTCAGAATGATGACGCACTCTCCGGCGAAACGGCGCGTAAAGGGCAGCCAGCGAAACAGCTTAAAATCAACCTGCTCTAAGAACGAAGGACCTTTGCCTCCTCCGCGGACAAACCTGTCCAGTCGCGCGAACAGCAAAAATCGCTCAAATGTACTGCCTGAGCCAAAATTCTTGATAATGTCAAAATCTTCGGTCGAAAGTTTTCTTTCGTCCTCCGTAATGTGTCTTTCGAACGAGGCCTCTTTTGAGGCGACCATCCTTCCGAGCTTTGATTCCCTGACAATATCGAAAATTGGAGCGCGGACTGGTTCGTGAAACATTGCGACCCCACCGGGCTTAAGTACCCGCATGCATTCCTTTAGAGAGGTTGCAATATCAACGTGATGCAGGATATTTATGCCGGTAACCACATCAAAATGCTCGTCCGGATAGTTGAGTGTTTCGGCAACGCTGACGGAAAAATTGCACTTGTCTTCAAGCTCGTATTTTTTTGCATAATCATTGGCAATGGCAATATTGTTCGGTGAAATATCGAAACCGAACACTTCGTACCCGATCTTCGCAAAAATAATTGAATAAAACCCCGTGCCGCAGCCGAAATCAAGCAACCGCTGCCCATCAAACTTGAAGTTCCGTTGAACTACTTCGATAAAATGCCAGTAGGAATTCCAGGGCCGCTTCTCCTCGCCCAAAATTGGGTCGAAATTTACGTCAAGAGGTGGCATGATGGTGGAATATTTTTCGTAATACTCCAATTCATGCTTCTGTCTTTCCGTTAATTGCACGTTTTCCATAGGAAATTCCTATAAATTCTTAATAACGGCGTTCTCCTATTTTTATAACAGATTCGTCAAGACATGTGGTTTAGGTTCAGGGCGTTACTATTCGCTTAACGGCTTCAACATAGGCTCCGTGTTCCTCGGCCAATATCCTTGATGAAAGAGCCTCGACCGTGTCGTCATCACGCACTTCGACCGCCCTTTGCAAGATGATCTGGCCGTTATCAAGATGTTCATCAACGAAATGGACCGTACATCCGCTGATCTTCACGCCGTGTTCAATTGCCTGTTTCTGTGCGTCGAGGCCGGGAAATGAGGGAAGCAAGCTTGGATGAATGTTTAAGATGCGGTTCGGAAACGACCTGACAAACTCTGCCGACAGCAGCCGCATATAGCCGGCAAGGCAGACCAGTTCAACATTAAGGTCATTAAGAGCGGCAACAATTTCCGCGTCGTGTTCCTCGCGTATTCGTCCGCTTCTTTCGATCACCCTCGTTTCAACACCACGCTGAGAAGCCTTCGCCAAACCAGGCGCATCCGCTTTGTCGCTAATGACTATGGCAACATCAGAATCTGGTATCTCCCCGCTCTTTACCGCGTCGACCAGAGAGACCATGTTCGACCCGCGGCCGGAAATCAAAATACCGATTTTCATCCCTTTAAATAGCCTCCGCGCCTTTGCGCGGAAAGGCCGCCGAGGTATGCGGCCGCGAATTTGGTCGCGAACGAAATAATGAAAAGGAGTGCAATTTGTGCAAGAGCACCCGCCAAGGCAACAACCGCGATGTCGATCAAAAAATACACCAACCAAACGAGCACCGCCGCCTTCACGCTGTTTCCCTTTGAAAACTTCGTGCCGATCCACCTTCCCGCCAAAAACATCAGTGGCATTCCCGCGATGATGCTCGAATACGGCGCACTCAACTGAGCGTAGGCCTGATAATATGCCTGTTCATGGCCCGGGTTGATCAAATAACCGTAGGCGACCATATACAGAACGTGAGTAAGGACGTTAAGCACCATTACGCCAAGCGCAAACGGGACGACTAGCCACCAGCGGTTCTTTTCCATAGAGCGAGTATCAAAGGAACTTCAAGACAGCAAATGAGCTTGCGTCAAAGATGACGTCAGCATTCTTCGGGTTCTGAACGTAATTTACCTTCGTGAGTATATTCGGTGCCGTGACGCGGCTCTTGCCGATCTGGAAACCGGGTGCCGTAGTTTCGGCGATCATCCAGGGTTTTTGATCCCAAGTGAAGTCAAGGCCGTTCTCGTTGACGTAACCGCCCTGCGGAATGGCCACGGTAATGTGCCGGGGGCAGTACAGAAGTATGTATTCTTCATTGATCTGCTCAAGCAGAGATGCGAGCAGTATCGTCTTGTTGCTGCAATCGGCCGAACGGGTCATTAGCGTCTCGCTCGCTCGCTTCAGCTTTTCGGTCGGCGCGACGGCTTCGGTATAACTGTATTCGATCTCGTTAGACACAAAATCGACCAGCCGCTGGATGCGGGCTTCACGGCTCGGCCCGACATCTCTTAGCAATTCCTCAATGAGGCGTTTCAAGGAAGGCTCATCGGGCCTTGCGACCATTATCCCGTGGTTCGCAAAGACCATTTGCGGCTCGTCTTTTCTTGCCGGGATCTGCGTAATGATCTTTCCCCCGTAGAGCTGAGAATTGTTCGAGAAATTCCTTAGTTCCTCCAGGCTGATGTTGTAGTTGGCCGAGCTGAATTGAAAATTCACGCCCTGGTGCGGATCGATGCGGACATTGTCCGCTGTGGTCTTGAAGAACCGCGACGCGACCGGCGAGACCGTTAGTTTGTAATCGTCAAGCGTGATCCTGCCGTTTTCCAGCTTGCCGAAATCAACCTTGGCAGGATCGAAAAGGTAAGTAAAAAGAAAGTCCTGAAACTCGGCCTCACCGGTTTCCGGAAATGTAAGATAAACCTGCTTTTCGCGCCAGGCGTATTTTACAATGCTTCCCTTTCCCAAAAGCTGCCTTCGAAATTCGTCGCCAGAAAAACTAGGCTGAGCCAACAGGACGATCGTATTCTCGGTTATTTCCGCTGCAAATATCGCCTCGCCGCTAACCGGGACCGGCGAGCTGTACCAGTAAAATCCATATCCAACACCGGCGAGCACTAAAAATGCGAGGAGCGCGATCGCGTAGATCTTGAAATTCGACACTTTCTCCGACTCTGAATCAAACAAACTTCCTGCTGACATAAAACCCCCTATCAAGCGATCAGAACCTGTCCACCTCCCGTTGCGACCCGGCCAATGTCATAGCAAGTATTCAAATGCTGCTTCACCAATTGAAGATCATCCGGCGAGATGACGACAACCATCCCGATCCCCATATTGAACGTTCGGAACATCTCATGGTCCGAAACGTTCCCGAGCGTCTGCATCATTCCGAAGATCGGCAACTCGGGAAATGAACCGCGTTTTATTTCTACTGAAACGCCTTCGGGCAGGATTCGCGGGATGTTTTCCAGGAAACCACCGCCGGTGATGTGGGCGAGACCTTTGATGACGCCCTTATCCAATAGGCCCTCAAGCTGGCCGAGGAAACTTTGGTGAGTTGCAAGCAGGGCGTCGCCGACGGTAGTGCCAAGTTCCGCCACAAAATCGTCAACCTTGTAACCGCCCACTTCAAAAAACAATTTGCGAGCGAGTGAGTAGCCATTTGTTTGGAGGCCGGTCGACGGAATACCGAGAACGACATCGCCTGGCTCGATTGCTTTGCCGTCGATCACCTTGGCTTTATCTACGACGCCGACGATGAATCCTGCAAGATCGTATTCGCCGTCAGCATAGATCGAGGGCATCTCTGCCGTCTCGCCGCCCAGCAAAACACAGCCGTTTTCGCGGCAAGCTCGCGCCATGCCTTCGACGACCGATGCCGTCACGTCGGGCTCAAGCTTTCCGGAAGCGAAATAGTCGAGAAAGAACAGCGGCCTCGCGCCCTGGACGAGGATGTCGTTGACGCAGTGGTTGACCAGATCGGCCCCGACCGTATTGTGAATTCCGGTTTCAAACGCCAGCTTCAGCTTTGTCCCGACGCCGTCCGCTGACGCGACCAGAATAGGATCTGACATTCCGGGAAACGCCCCCGAAAACATCCCGCCAAAGCTCCCGATCTCCGTCAGCGTCTGTTCGTTAAAAGTGCTCCGTGCCAGATCGCGTATCTTCGCGACCGCCCGGTTAGCATTGTCGATCGAAACGCCGGCATCGGCATATGAAATTGATTGCGACATAAGATCTAAGTGCTCATCGGAACTATTCCAAATTCCTGTTCCAATAGCCGATGAAACTCTACCTCCGACTCAACTGGCGTTTCCGCCTTTTCGCCATCGGCGGCTAGAATAAACTTCTTATCGGTCAGAGTCTTCCGCCCGCCCTCGGTCATGATCGAACAAACCTTTCCCTTTGTGAAATGTGATTCCGGCGAGTATTGCTGAAAGTCGCACATCTCCGTAAAATCCGAAAGCTCGCGAGGAATGTCGCGGAAAATGTACATGCTCTTCCACGAGCCGTCTTCCTTTTTCGCAACCTCAAGATACCCGTCATCAAACCGCCGTATGACAAAAATGCCTGTTTCGTCCTGCTGTTCGGCTCCAAGCCCATATCGCAGCGGCTCAGCGGTAAAATCTCCGAAACCGACATCCGCAAGATATTCGCTGTCGCCAATAGTAACTATGATCGCGGCGTGGTCGAATTCCGGTCCGTGCTCCGTTCCGCTAAAAACGCGTGCTGAGACCAAACGCGTCTTAAACCCAAGAGCCTTGAGCAGCTCGTTGAACAACCCGTTCAGCTCGTAACAAAACCCGCCTCGTTTTTCTTCGACGAGCTTCGAGTAAAACCTCTCAACATCCAAAACGATCGGCCGCTTCCAATGAATGTCGAGATTCTCGAACGGTACTGTTAACAGGTGCTTTCGCTGAAGGATTCTAAGCGTCTCGTCGTTTATTTCCAAGTCGTCCGTCAGAAGGCCGATCCGAGCGAGATAAGCGTCTTTATTCATCCCTTCACGACCTTCCATTCAACGCCTTTAACACTGGCACAGACTGGCCCTCCGTCGCGGCCGATTCCGTTGATAGATGCTTCAAATCGAGAACCATGCGACTTTAATACTGATTCGATCTTTTCCTTTGATATCGACATCAACGACAATTTCGCCCGTCTGGCCCAAAGTGTGCCTTGCTGGCAGGGCATAAGTTCCCGAATTAACGTAAATAAACCGCTCGTTCTTCGGCCCCTGAGCAAACTTTCCCAGAAAATTAGGAGAATCGCCCGCCAGATCAACGGTCAGGTCAAAATCAAAAACAAGCTTTTCCGCACTCTTTTCACCCGGTGGAAGTAATTCAACTTTTCCCTTTTGCACCATCATCGTGACGCCCGCGAGCGGGTTTGTGACGATTATTCGAAATGGAATTTCGCACTTCATACAGCAAGCAATATAACCATTCGTGACGCTGGTGAACGAGAATTATACCTGTGCCTTCCCGCTAATGCGAAACTTCTCCAAAACTTTATTGACTTGCCGCACCATCGCGTTTAGCATTTTTTAAGTAGAACAGTTTGGCAAAACTGTTCATCGAGTTTTTAGAACACACGACAGGCTGGCAGCCCTGCCGTACAAAAGAATATGAGTTTCACATTGCACGACATGGGCGAAGAGAACTACGAGTTCAACGCCAACGTATGGAATTGGAAGGCAACGCTAGAGGTGATCAAGAGCCTGGATATATTGAGCGACGGCCAACTGCGTCAAATGGCCTATAACGCAACCGGCGTTAAGATCGAGGTCGAGGATGCTCACGTTATCGGACAAAAGATCACCGAGGCGATCTTGCCGAAGCTTGAGCCAAATAAGCGAATATTTGCAGATCTTAGCATCACCGATGCTCCGGACGATATGCAGCTTCACCGCGATGATGACGAGCAATGGAAAAATTACAGCACCTCGCACGATTCGCTGAAGGAGTTTGCGGAGTTTTGTTTGAAGTCAAAGGGTTTTCAGGTGTTCTAGTGATTTTTGAACGCGGATTTGACCGATCAGGCGGATTGGCGCCGATAAGAATGAATTGGCATCGGACTCATATCAGCGAACATCCGCTTGATCCGCGTTCTATTCTTATTTGATGGAAACTGTCAGCGAATTATTCCGCACGATCGAGCCGATCTTCAAAAACCTTTGGGTTCAGATCGGCCTTTTGATATTGTTCGCAACTGTTCACGGCTATGCAGGTGCCTGGCTTGCGGTGCGGATGTTGTTTCGTCCTCGGAAACCTTTCAAAATTCTCGGCATCACGCTTTTTCCGCAGGGAATGATCCCGCGTCACCGTGACCGGCTTGCGAACGCGATCGGCAAAGCGGTCGGCGAAGAACTCGTTTCTCAGGAAACGATCATGGAGGAGCTTGCTCGGCAAGGATTTCCTGCGGAAAAAGATCCGCGGCGTGGTCGATTCGTATACGAACGAGCTCGTCTCTCAGGATTATCCTTCGCTGATCGAGGCCCTGCCGGCAAATCTACGAGCGCCGGTGCTCGACGCGATCACATCCCTGCAGTTCAAGGTCGCCAAGCACATCGAAGATGTACTCAAAAGCGAGGAATCGCTTGAGACGATCCGCGGCTTTGTCGAACGTCGCGTTGACGAATTCCTGTCAAAGCGGGTTTCGGAGGTGGTCGATGACGAAACGTTTGAACGGATCATCGCGTTCCTCGAGGAGCGTATCCGCTCTGCGGTCGAGGCATCCGCGTTCGAAGAAAAGATCCGGGAATTTATCGGCCGTCGCGTTGATGACCTCGCCAATACCGAAACGCCGCTAGGCCAGTTATTTACCGATGACGCCATCGATCTTCTGAAAGAAAAGGCGAACGAGCAGATCGAACCGGTCGTCCACCGCCTGACCGAACTTGCCGCCGCCGAAAAGACTCGAAACCAGATCGGAGCTTTGATAAAGCACGAGGTCCACGACTATTACGAAGGGCTGCCGTTCTTTAAGAAGATATTCGTCTCGCGTGAAAACCTGATCGGAGAGGTGGACGATCTGGTAAACGAAAGTTTGCCAAAGCGGATCGAAGAAACTCTAAAAGGCGACTTTTTTGCCGACGAGGCCCGCAACTTTATCAACACAAGCATCGACGACGCACTAGCACGTCCTTTGCCCGACATCGTCGGCACGATCGCTCCGGGCCAACTCGACCGCTTAAAGGCCCAGGTTACAAAGTCGATATTATCCCTTCTGCGCGGCGACGAGATGATGTCATCGATCTCGCTCTATCTTCGCGAAACGCTCGAAAAACTTCGCCCGCACAGCTTAGACGCGATCATGCAGACGCTGCACGCCGAATCCGAAGAAAAGCTCAAAAGCATGTTGTCACGAGGTTTGCTGAGTATCATCACCCAAGACGAGACGTCGCAAATCGTTAATTCTGTCCTCAACAGACAGATCGAGAAGCTCCTCGCCACACCCATAGGTAAGCTGTCAGACAACATTTCCGAAGAAAAATTGCGTGCCGGCAGTGAGTCGCTGTCAGACGCCATAATCGCTGCAATCCGCGAAAAACTTCCCGACGCCATCAAGGAATTTGATATCGGCGGCGTCGTTCGTGAAAAGATAAACAACTATCCCGCCGAAAAGCTGGAATCACTGGTTATGTCCGTCGCCAAAGAACATCTCCGCACGATCGAGCTGTTTGGAGCCTTTTTTGGGTTCGTAATAGGCGTCGTCCAGGCACTGCTTTCATACTGGGCGTTCGCCAAGTAGACCCCTGTAACGAGCGATCGGCAAATTTTCGTATTTCGGCCGTCATCATTGGTAAGCTTTCGACTCGAATTACTATGAGATCACTTATTTTCTTAATTTTGCTGATTCTGGCCGGAACGGCCTTTTCCCAAACCTCGTTGAAAGAAGGCCCGAAGGTAAATGGGATAGGTCTTGGGGACGCCCGCGAAGACGTTCGCCGCTGGATGGGAAAACCGATATCGGAAACCAGGAAGAAGGCCGATGAATGCGTCGGCGGCACTGAAATGACCATTCGTTATCCCGGCCTTGTCTTTCGCCTCTGGGACGACCCTGCTAACCCGAAGAAGTTTACCGTAGGTGCATTTGAGGTCACTTCCGGAACATGGAACGTTTCCGGAGCCAAAATAGGACAGACACCGGCCCAGATCACAAGGCTCTTTGGCAAGCCCGGTTCACGTGGAACAGAGCCCGGTAAGAACCGGCCCGTCTGGTACTACGAAATGGATGAAGAAAAGAGCCCGGGAAATACAAATTTTGTGTTTCGCAATGGAAAACTTGTAAGCATCTTGTCAATGTGGCTTATGTGCTAAGGCCGGCACTTCCGGCCTTGCTTAACGCGACTATTCCTTGTCGTAGCAACCGTTGTCGGCTTCGGTTATATCCCCGACCCGAGCGGCGTTTTCGTGTTCCAGTCTCGTGTCTTGCTCTAGTTTCTAACACCCTTTAAACAAAAATCTTTTTTCCTTGAAAATTTCTTGCAAGTTTAGACAAGCCGCGCGTTCTTTGGGACGCAGCGTTACTCGTATGTCATTAGCGGATCGATGTTCGGCAGTTTTGGGGCGTCGGGAAAGCTATGTCAGAAGCGGGTAGTCCGGCTGTGTTTGCTTGAATATGCGGGGCCGATTTGCGGGTTGTCAGCCGGCCGGAAAGAACCGCGATACAACTGATATTAAGGAAATAAGAAAATGAGAAGATCAATACTATTGGTATTGTTTGTCGCCGCTATCGGCGTGTTGGGTGCTTGCACAAGCACTCCGGAAGTAACCAAGCCCGCTCCGAACGCGGCACCGAGCCCGGCGGCTCCCGCGGCTTCGCCCGCTGCATCTCCTGCGGTCAGCCCGTCAGTCGACCCGAAGGCCCCGGCAGCTCCATCGGCAAAGGTCACGGCCCTCGAAGGAAAATGGCCCGGTGTTGAAGGAACTTCGCTTAATATCACCAAAAATGGTGAAAAGTATAAGGTCGAGATCACAGGTGCGGATAAAAAGACCGAGACATTCGATGGCACAGCCAAAGGCGACACTATCGAGTTCAAGCGAAAGGACAAGGTCGAAACCATAAAAGCCGTAACCGCCGAGGAAACCGGCATGAAGTGGCTCGCGGGCGAAAAGACCTGCGTTGTCATAACCAAGGGCAGCGAAGGCTATTGTCGGAAATAACCGGTCCGGCTTTGCTTTGCTGATAACAAGGGTGGGCTTTTGCGGCCTGCCCTTCTTTTTTTTTCCTCGGTCGATAAACTTTGAACTTTTTCTATTCCCCCGTCGTTTTCAATCAACAGTTACATCCCCGGAGGCATTTATGAAAAAAATCGGCATCATAGTATTTATAGCGGCAATTGTTTTAGGAGTTCTCGTCAGCAGTTTCTTTTCGTTTGGGCGGGTCAGCGGCAAGGTCTTCAATTTTTCCTTCAACAAATCTGTCAAAGGCTCGGGCAATATCGCAACCGAAACAAGGGACATCAGTGGATTTAAGGGTATTGATGTAAGCGGCGTTTTCCAGGTTGAGATAACAGCGCAAAAAGAATTTGCGGTCGAGATAGAGGCGGACGACAATCTGCTCCCGTTGATCAAAACGGAGGTCCGCGACGGTATTTTAAGGATCGAGACCCGAGAAAGGCTGAAATCTGAGAACGGCCTTAAGATCCGCATTTCGGCTCCTGATATCGACCACATCGACGCTTCAGGTGTTTCGAAAGTAAATCTTTCCGCCGTTAAGAACAATGAACTCCACGTGGACACAAGCGGTGCATCGAAGATCAATATCAGCGGCGAGACCGCCAAGTTTACCGTCGAAGTAAGCGGAGCAAGTTCGATCGACGCCGAAAACCTCAAAGCAGAAAATGCCAACATCGACGCCAGCGGTGCGAGCCACGTCAGCGTCTTTGCGACCGGCGAGTTGAAATCGGACGCCAGCGGCGCAAGCAAGATCGTCTATTCAGGCAGTCCGAAGAACATTGAGAAAAAGACTTCCGGGGCAAGCAGCGTTCGCGAGAAGTAGGTGTATTTGGTTTAAGATCATAAGGCGGGGTCCTCAGGGTCTCGCCTTTTTAGGTTTCGACCGCCTTCGTTTTTATTCCGGCCAGGTTTCCGTCGCCGTCAGTTCCGACAACGTAAATGTCGATCTGAATCCGTCCTACGCGAAGTACCGTCAGATTTTCCAGGTTTTCTTCAAGCAGTTTTTGAAGCTTTAAGAATCGTTTTGCTTTGCCGGTTTCGGCCGAGCCGTACCATTCCCGGATCGTCGTCAGCCGGGAAAAAAATTCGGCAAACGATCCTTTCTTCGATCCTTGCCTCGTTCTTCAGCCCCAGATTTTTAACGATCATCTTCGCGCGTTCCGCCCTCCGATCTGCCGCCAAAAAATGGAGCGATCTCGGCGTCCGTTTCGCTCGGATAAAACAGCCCTTCGCATGCTTTGTTGACGGCGTCCACAAATGCTGTCTTCTGTGAGCTCTTTTTTTTTCGATTCAAAAGATTTTTTCCTAAATTTCGCGGTTTTTTAGCACCAATTTTCTTCAATTATCCAGTCTATCAGAAAGAAAATCGATGCCAAACTGTTGTCTAAAAAAGGGTTTAATCCTTTCGTAACATGTCGGATTTTTTCTGTGGATTTCTCCTTGCGCTTGCCTTTATCGTGTGTTAGTCTGTGACCCGTTTCGTTACTAAGAGCTTCCTGTAAACCGTTGGAAATAAATAGCTTAAGGTTATACTTTAAGTTTTATGCATATTTCCACACGGCTGTGGAAAAGTTTGTGGATAACTTCTTCAGAACGCTCCCTCAGACGGCAAAACTCGCGAGAACAAAACGGCTTGCGGCCAATTGGCCGAGACCTTTTTCTTCTGCTTAATCTTTTTCGAAACGGAATTTACGCTTAAAGAATTTTTTTATATAAACTTTTATTTTCGGAGACGCTTCTTGGACGCCATTTTACAACAAACCGGACTTTGGAACGACATACTTTTGAAGGTCGAAAATCGGCTGAATAAGCACGTGGTCGATTCCTGGTTCCGGCCGATCCAATTCGAAGGATACAATGCGGACTCAAACATTTTATATCTTCGGGCCGGCCAGGTCACAAAAGATTGGGTCACGCTTTATTATTCAGAACTGCTTGAAAAAACCCTCGAAGAACTCGGCCTTCACGATCATCGGTTTGAGTGGAGCATTGACGAAACAGAAACCGCCGAGGACCGCTTTCCCGAAGAGCCGGACGCCGACTTTTTCTTTGAAACAAAAAAGCCATACGTTGCCCCGCCAAAGCAGCCCGACCAGCAAGCAACGCCGACATCTTCGAATTTCGTCAGCGTCGAACCTATTGAAAACTCGCTTAACCCAAAATACACTTTCGATAAATTCGTCGTCGGATCGTCAAACCAGTTTGCCCACGCCGCTTCGTTAGCGGCGGCCGACACGCCCGGCACTACATACAATCCGCTATTCATTTACGGCGGCGTTGGTTTGGGCAAGACGCACCTGATGCATGCCATCGGCCATTCCATAAAGGAAAGCAACCGGCATCTTCGTGTTTCGTACGTCACGTCCGAGAAGTTCATGAACGAGCTGATCAACGCGATCCGCTACGACAAAACTCAGAGTTTTCGCGAAAAATACCGTTCGATCGATGTGCTGCTGATGGACGACGTCCAGTTCATGGCCGGCAAGGAACGCACCCAGGAAGAGTTTTTTCATACGTTCAACACGCTGCACAACGACCAGAAGCAGATCGTTATCTCCAGCGACTGCCCCCGCGCGACATCCCGACGCTGCAGGAACGACTTCATTCGCGTTTCGAATGGGGCCTTATCGCCGACATCGAACCGCCCGATCTCGAAACAAAGGTCGCGATTCTAAAGCGTAAGGCCGATCTCGACGGCATTCACCTGCCGGACGATATTGCAATCTATATCGCGAACAAGATCCGCAGCAACGTTCGCGAGCTCGAAGGATCTCTTGTGCGGCTGGTTGCGATCTCAAGCCTGCGTGGTTTGCCGATCTCGAAAATGCTTGCCCAGGACGCGATGAAGAACGTCATCGACAGTGAGCGTCCCGAGGGGTTGACCATGGACCGCATAGCACGTCTCGTTGCTTCGCACTACAAGATGTCGGTCGAGGAATTGAAATCAAAGAACAACTCACGTGCGATCGCGGTGCCGCGGCAGGTGGCGATGTATCTGTGCAAACGGCTGACAAAACACAGCTATCCTGAGGTTGGCCGTGAGTTCGGCGGCAAGCACCATACGACCGTAATGCACTCGTTCGAGAAGATCGATGCACTGGTAAAAGAAGATCGTAATTTCCACAAGACGGTCAGTGAGCTAATCGACAATCTTTGCAGCTAATTAAAGGTGTTTGAACGTTCTTTGAATGTAAGTTCCGTCCACATGGCACAGACCGCCTGGTTTTCGGTAACCGCTTTATTTGCAGTATTTGACAATAAGTTTTCCACATTTCCACCGAGGCGGAGTGAATCGAACCTGTGGAGCATTGAGGAAAAAGAAATACCCCGGAGTTATTCGCAGGCGACGCCGATTTTCCACAGTTTATCCACATTTGTTGTGGACGGTTAAACGGCGATTCTATAAGAGATTAGGCCGCTTATACACATTTACACAGGCTCTCTTACTACTACTATTTAGATTTAAAAAGAATTTATTCTTAATTCATAAAAGCGACAGGGCAAGGTCGAAAAGAAATGCATCGGTTATAATATTCGAAACGAAAGTTCAGGAGTGAGAAAGAAATGGAATTTGTCATCAAGCAAAATGCGTTGAAGGAAGTGTTGGGTTATGTTCAGGGCGTGGTCGAACGCAAAAGCACGATCCCGGTGTTGTCGAATATTTTGATCGAGAGCCTTGGTGAAAATTCCATCCGCATTGTCGGTACCGATCTTGACGTGACGATCCGATGTGATGCCGAGGCCGAGATAAAAAAGGCCGGTTCGATGTGCATCCAGGCCCGCAAGCTGTTTGATCTTTCACGCCTCTTGGTCGCCGAGAACGTGACCTTCAAAAAAGAAGAGAACGAATGGGTAAACGTCACCTGCGGCCGCGGCAAGTTCCGCCTCGCCGGTGTCAGCCGCGAACAGTTCCCGGAGATCCCGATCTTCAAATCGGCCCCGCTCAAACTTCCGGCCGAGGTTTTTAATTATTTTATCCAGCACACCGCTTTCGCGATCACCAACGAGCAGTCACGCTTTACGCTCTCCGGAGCAAAGTTCATGCTCGCCGACGGCAAGGCCAGAATGGTTACGACCGACGGCCACCGTCTCGCGTATATCGAAAAGGTGCTCGACGAGCCGCTTGACGGTACGATGGACGCACTCATCCCGAAAAAAGCCTTGCTCGAGCTGGTCAAGATCTCGCGCGACTCAGGCGAAGAAGTTTCCTTTGGCGAGGACCAGAACCACATCTATTTTGAGCTCGAAGGCCGCCTGTTGATCACCCGAAAGCTTTCCGGCAACTTCCCGAACTACGAGATGGTAATGCCGAAGGACAACGACAAGACCGCCGTTTTCGACCTTGACGAAATGAAAGGAGCTGTAAAACGCGTTTCGCTAATGGCCGATGAACGCAACCGCTCGATCCGCCTTACGGTCCGCGAAGGAGAGGTAGAAATTTCCGCCCAGTCCAGCGAAGAAGGCGAGGGCAACGAGGTCGTCCCGGCCGAATACAAAGGCGAAGAAATGCAGCTCGGCTTCAACTGGCAGTACCTTCAGGACTTCCTCACGACCGTCTCCGCCGTCCAGGCCGGCTCGATCGATGGCGACTCCGATGCAGACTCGGGCGGAAACGCGAGTGTGAACGAGCGTGCAAATGAAACCGACGGCGACAAGGTTCGCGTAAAAGAAACCAGCAGCCCAACCCGCATCTCATTCGAATTCAAAGACTCCAACGCCCAAACCCAAATGCGTATCGCCGGCGAAACCGCCTACGACTACAAGTACATCGTCATGCCGCTTCGGATATGAACGGGTAAGAGTTACGCCTTGAGGCATGATATTTACATCCCATGGCAAAGATCACGGTCCTTGAAAAGGACATTACCGTCCAAACCTTTAATGAGGAAGATTTTATTTCGCTCACCGATATCGCTCGGTACAAAGATGCGGAACGAACAGACGACCTCATAAGAAACTGGCTGCGAAACCGAAACACCATCGAGTTCGTCGGCATTTGGGAAAAATTAAACAATCCCGCTTTTAATCCCGTCGAATTCGACGGGATTAAAATGCAGGCGGGCTTAAACAGTTTCACCCTTACACCGAAGCAATGGATAGAAAAAACGGGTGCGATCGGAATCGTTTCAAAGGCGGGACGCTATGGCGGAACGCTTGCTCATAAGGACATTGCCTTCGAATTTGCGTCATGGATATCCGTTGAATTTAAGCTCTATCTGATCAAAGAGTTTCAGCGGTTAAAAGAGGTCGAACGCGAACAACTCGGTTGGGACATCCGGCGAAATTTGGCAAAGATCAATTACCGCATTCATACCGATGCCATCAAAAACAACCTGATTCCGCCGGAACTGTCCAAAGCACAGACAAATCTCGTTTACGCCAACGAAGCCGACGTTCTCAACATGGCGCTGTTTGGAATGACCGCGAGGCAGTGGCGGGAACAAAACCCAAAATCGAAAGGCAACATCCGCGACGAAGCGAACGCCGCCCAACTCGTTTGCCTTTCAAATCTCGAAAACCTGAACGCCCTATTTATCACCCAGGCCATCTCGCAGCCCGTCCGCCTGCAAAAGCTCAACGAGATGGCAATCGAACAAATGCGGCTGCTTGTTAGAGACACGGGTGTAAAGAAGCTGAACCAAAAAAATAGCCGCTGAGGGAAATTGAGACTGTTCCAAAAATTTTGGCAAGTAAAAACTATAGATTGTGAAAACCGAGATGATCGCGGAAATGTTGCACAAATTCGGAACGGCTCTTCGAGAATTCGATGGTATTGATTGTTGGAGTGACAGACTGTCCGGTGTGACCTACGAGCGCGGGGTAGATGACAAAGGGTTTGGAGTAATCCGCAGCAAAGGCGATCAGGCACTTTTCGGCGGTTTCTCGACCATCGACATGAAGCGAAAAGCTCAGTGTTCCCAAAGGCCGTGCCTGGCCGACTTTCTTCCCACGCTCACGATCAAGGCCAAAGATTTCGCCACTGAACTGACCAGCCACAACGTCATTGAAAAGGACCTTCACGGCGAAAAACTCGATCTCAAAAAAACACGTCGATAACAACGCCGCAGTCAGAAAGATCCTAGGCGAACGCGGCGTTAAACGGGAGCGGTTACCGGCGGCCGAAGACTCTACAAAGATAAAAAGCAAGCTCGAAAGCGAGCAGAAGAAAGTTCTAAAGGACGGAAAGAAGATTAAGATGATCGATCGAAAGATACCAAAGGCATTCTTTTGATGAAAACCAAATCAGAAGCCGGAACATTCAATCATAAGTACAAGCTAAGATCCAAAATCGGCGAGGTGGCCCGAGCGTTGTATTCTCGTGGAGAATGAAAACGCAGAATCTTTTGCGTTAAAGCTGTTAAAAGCTAGTGTGGAGGAAAGGGACCGTATCAAAGAAGACCTCGCGCCATTAGACTCGAAAATCAGAAGGTCGCCGTTTACTCTGCAGATTATAAAACCAAAGATGTTAGGCACGGATGACACCCGGGGACCGGTTACTTTGACGGGTTGACCTGCGGGTGTATGCTTGGCGTATGGACAAGCTGGAATATACCGACCTTGACGCCGAGATCATTGACATTACTCCCAAACAAAAACGTCGAGGCGGGCCGGATCAAATGGTTTGTCATTGCCGCATTGCTGCTCCTGGTTTTGTGCGGGCCTCGGTCTTGGCGTTTATACCGAAGCTCTGTGGTTTGGTTCGCTCGGTTTCGCGTCGCGGTTCTGGTACGTGTTCAATCTCGGCTGGGTCCTTTTCGCCGTCTTCGGGATTTTGACGTTTGCCATCGTGCGCGGCGGTTTTTACGCCCTCGAACGCTTTTTTGGCTCTGAAATAGATAAGCCCCGCAGGATCGTCGTTAACAAACAACTGGTCGATCTTAATTTCGCCCGCTTTCTGCGGCCCGTTAGCTGGATCCTCGCGATCGTTTTCGGGATCGGCTACGGGCTGGGCCTCAGCCGCGATTGGCAGACTTGGGTGCTGTACCTGCATCAACCCGCCACAACGACGACCGACCCGATCTTCGGCAATTCGATCGGCTTCTACCTTTTCACGCTGCCCATATACAACGAACTTGCTTCGTGGCTGACAACTCTTGCTCTGCTGCTGCTCGCCGGGGCCGTTGCTTATTCCGTTTTGTCCGCCATTCCGGACCAATCGATAACCGATGAAAAAGCAAGCACCTTCGGCAGCTTCGGAACGCGGGCGTATGCCGCGGTTTCGGCCGCGCTGGGCACGCTGCTCGATATTCGCCGCCTTCCGGACGGTGCTCGCTCGCTACGAGTATTTGTGGACGGATCACTCATCGTTCAGCGGTGTCACGTATACCGAGGCTAATTACCTGCTGCCGGGCCTTACCGCCGTCGCTATCGCTCTGATTGTTGCCGCGATCATTTTGTTCGTTAACGCGTTTACAAAAAAGGGCGGACGATTTTTCGTTATCGCTCTGGGCATTCCCGTCGTGGTTTATGTTGCCGCCGCCATTCTCATTCCGGCGTATGTTCAGAGTTTTATTGTCAAACCAAATGAGCTCGGCCGCGAAACGCCGTACATCGAACACAATATTGCCGGCACGCGCGCCGGGTTTGATATCGAACGCGTCGAGGTCCGCGACTACGCCGCCGACATTACGCCGGATTCGCTGGATCTTGCGGCTAACCGCACCACGCTCGCCAACATACGCCTGTGGGATTGGGCCGCGCTTCAGGACACCCTGCGCCAGATACAAGAGATCCGCACTTACTACGATTTTCCGGACGTCGATGTCGACCGGTATCGCGTAGGCGGCGAGATGCGGCAAGTGATGATCGCGACACGCGAGCTCGACATTAACAAGCTGCCCGCAGCAATCGCGCAACTGGATCAACGAACGCCTTGTCTATACGCACGGCTACGGCGTGACGATGAATCCCGTCAATGAATTTACGACCGAGGGCAAGCCGCGTTTTCTTATCTCGAACATGCCGCTTGAAACCAGCGGCGACGTGAACGTCACGCGGCCTGAAATTTACTTTGGCGAACGCACCGATACGGACGTTTACGTCAAAACCAAGCAGCGGGAATTTGATTATCCGCAGGGCGAAAACAATAACTACACAAGTTATGAAGGCGACGGCGGCTTTGCGGTCGGCAGCGGGCTTCGCCGGCTTTGCATCGCATGGGCGACCGGCGACCTCGCAAAGCTGCCATTCTCCGATGATGTGACAAGCGAAAGCCGCGTGCTGATGCACCGCAACATCATTGACCGGATCGGCCGCATCGCGCCGTTTCTCGCCATTGACGACGATCCTTACATCGTGATCAACTCCGATGGACGCCTCGATCTGGATCGTGGATGCTTATACACGCTCAAGCCGCTTTCCGTATTCGCGTCATTACAATGTCGGCGGGCAAAGCGTCAATTACGTGCGCAACAGCGTCAAGGTGACGATCGACGCCTATACGGGTGCCGTAAATTATTACGTTTTTGACGAATCGGACCCGATCGTCACCGCATATCGAGCGGCGTTTCCCGAACTTTTCAAACCTGCCGCCGAAATGCCCGCAGGGCTTCGCGCCCACATTCGCTATCCCGAAACGCTTTTTAAGACGCAGGGCGACGTTTTCGGACTCTATCACACGACAAACGCAGCGATGTTTTTTGGCCGCGAAGATGTTTGGAGCGTCGCTCGCGAAGCCCAGCCTGGCGGCGACGCAGGGGCAAAACCCGGCGCCCAGGAGCCAGTACCGCTCGAACCCTATCAGGTACTGATGCCGCTGCCCGGCGAGAGAGCCGAACCGGAATTCGCCCGCGTTTTGCCGTTCACTCCCGGAAACCGGAACAATATGATCGCGTGGATGGCCGGGCGCGCTGATGGAGACGCTTACGGCCAACTGCTTGTTTATAACTTCCCGTCGTCGCGAGTCATCGACGGGCCGCTGCAGATCGAGGCCCGCATCGACCAGGACGCTCAGATCGCCGGACAGATAACGCTCTGGAATCAGCAGGGCTCAAAGGTCAAACGCGGTAATCTCATCATCATGCCGATCGGCACGGGCCTGCTGTTTGTCGAACCGATCTATCTGCAAGCCGTCCGCAGCCCGATGCCGGAGCTTCGCCTTGTCGTTCTCGCCACACAGGAGCGGCTTGTTTACGCCGCAAATTTTGAGGCCGCATTAGCCCAATTATTGGGCCAGCCGCAAAAGACGGCCGCCAAAGACGGAGAAACACCCAAAGCGGCCGAACCGGGAGCAGGGCCGGCTTCAGGCGAACTGATCAAACGCGCCGCCCAAACCTTTGCCGATTACCAACGCCTCACCGCGACGGGCAAACTCGGCGAAGCAGGCCAAAAGCTCGACGAGCTCAAGCGGATCCTGGACCAATTGCAAAGCCGGGAAAAGTGAACAGCATCAAACGTTCTCCGTCGTCCTCGATGATGACAGTCGCGTGTTGACGGAATTGTTTCGCTTCTGCCGCCGCGCTAATTTGTTGCGTCTATAAAACTCTTGACAACAGATGATACAAATGTATACTATTATTCGCGGTTTAGGATCTTTGAAAAGTGAATTTTTGGATCAGATGTCAGTGGTTGCGTCAGCGGTCGCGTCAAAAACCGACCTATCGCTGTAACTGTTGAAATAGTGAGTCTTATCGCACAATTTGTCTCATTTACCGCTGCCGGTTTAGGTTTGAGACAAAATCAGGTCTAACTGATGCGATCACAACACTTAGGCTGTCTCAGTGTGAGGCAAAAAGTGAGACAACTTGAGACAGCGGTATGGGGCGGCTGCGAGTGTCTTGACGTCAGAAACGGGGTCTCGGCGTCTTTTCGGGTCGGTCTTTAAGGCTCCGGTCGTCCTCGATGATGACAGTCCGCGTGTTGGCCATTTCCTGTTGGGTTTTCAGGCGGAAAAAGTCGGGGACGAAGGCGATCGAGACAAGGCGGCCGCGAAGGCGGTGGTTGCCGCCGACGGACTGTCGGTAAGTCAGGACGGTCAATTGCTTTCCGAGGTTCTTGCCGCAGGCGAAGGTGAATGACCTTTCACCTTCCGTAAGCACGCGGTGCCTGAGATCGGCAAACGGCGGGCTGCTCAAAGTAAAGGCGTCTCCTCCGGACCTGACACCGAAGTTGATGTCGCCGTTTGAACAGGCGATTCGGTCAACATATCCGACAACCTGTTTTTCGCCGAAACGCGGCCTCTCGATAAGAAGGTTAAGGTTTGTAACACTACGGTCTTCCTCATAACGGGCGACATCGGCGTCGGAAACCTGGGACCGCTTCATAATAATGGGCGGCAAGGGGCCAAATCCCGCCGACTTGTCGTAGCCTTTTTCGCTCGCTTCTTTTTCGGCAAGATATTGTTTTACGGTCTGCAGAACGCTTTGGGCCCCCGACCATACTTCGCTGTTGGCCGCGGTTGCCGCAAGCTTTTCGGCGATCAGCGTCGCCTCTTCATATCGTTCCAACCGGAGCAACACCTGGGCGAGAAGAAGCCGAATTTCCTGGTCGCCAGGCCTGACAGCCAGGCCTTTGTTCAGGAGATCGACAGATCCGGCGAGGTCGGTGTTGTTGACCAGGTTGACAAATGCGAGCAGCCGATAGCTCTCGGCAAATCCGGGCGCGAGTTCGATCGTCCGCTGAAGAGCGTCGCGGCATTTTGCTTGCGGCCTCGGGCGGAAACTCGCGGACGCGGCCGTTCTCGTCCATGCTTTCCCGGCTGACAGCGTACGCGTAATTGAAGTAAGCCAGATGATTTGTCCGGTCTGAGGCGAGGGCTTTTTCCAGATATCGTTTCGCCTCGCCAAAGTTCTTTTTCGCGGCGAGCGTGAGGCCAAGCGACATATTGGCTATTTGAGAACCATTGTCTGCCTTCAACGCCTTTCGCAAAAGGTTTTCCGCCTCCGTAAACTCGCCCGCGTGGTAGAGCAGGTCGCCGAGATATGCCAGCCGCTGAGATTCTGAAAGCGGTCCCGATGACACAGATCCGTCAGTACCCAGTTTTTGCGGGAGCAAAACAACCCTGTTCGGAGGCAAAGGTTGGTCGACATATTTCCGGAGGGCCTTCTCCGCCACGGCGTATTCCGATCGAAACAACTGCTGAAAGTGCTTCTCGGTAATTTCCGGTTTTTTCAAAAACGCAAGAAGTTCCTCAAACCGTCCATTCGCCGGTTCCGAGTGAAGAAGATAGTGTGTCAAGGCCCACGCCTGGGCATAAAACAAACCGCGCGCCGCGTCACCGCTCTTGTGAAGCGAAGAGTTGTCTGTCGCGAGAAACGTCTTGAGAGGGATCAACTCGTTTTGCCGAAGCAAGCTCAAGTGGCCGGCCGGCGGAGCGCCGAGCAATACACGCTGGCTGTCCACAAATTGAAAGGTTTCGAAATACTCGGCCAATCCCTCGCCGAGCCACGGCGGAATATCCGACCGGCCGATATTTGTATCGAGCAAGAAATGAACGTATTCGTGAAATATAGTTCCGTAGGCACCGGGCTTTTCGCCGGCGGAGAGAGTTATGTAGTTGACGTCTCCGCCGCTCAGAAAATAACCCGCGACCGCATTGTCGGTGCTGCCGTCGGATCTTTTGAGTTTGAACGGAGAGTACGATGCGGCGTTCTTAAACACCACCACGTTCGTCCGCGTCCCGCCGTCAAGGTTGATCTGCGGAAAAAGAATCCGGAACGCTTCGCGAAACTCCTCAAGCCGCCCGGCCGCCTGCCGAAGCTCATTTTCACCGGCATCGCCGATCAAAAAGAAATTCCTGCTCCGCACTTCGATCCAACTGTCCGCGGCTGCTCGCGGACACAACCATGCAGCAAAGCAGGAACAGCCTGATAAATCCAGCCTTCAATATCCGGTTAAACTTCACGAACGAAATACCTTGAGAGCCCGAAGCCCGTTCTACCGATGTCCATTCAGACTAACTGCCCGGGCAGTCATATTCACCTTCGACGAATATCGTGGTGCCAGCCGGCTTCCGAAAGCCCCTTTGGGCCTTGGACTTGAGCGTAAACTCCTTGGATTTGACGGTTCCGTCTGCGTTTTGCCGCGAGACCTTGAAAATTCTGCACGCTCCGCAGGTATTTACCACCTTGACCACTTCCGGCTTCGCAGTATCATCGACCACGGCGGCGCAGGCCGACGGCCGGATAGCCGTTTTTCCCTGCTGCACAATTATTTCCCAGCGGTGTCCGCGATGGGCTCGCTCATGATCGCGTCCGGCAATATATGCGTCGTCCCTGGAGGTTACCCACGAAATCAACGAACCGTCGCCGTCGCTGCAAAAAGCCATATACCACGAAACGCTAGCTTGAGCATTTGCGGCTGTAACCGAAGCGAAAAACACCATAACGGCAATAGAGATAATATTTCTCATTTCGCTTTCCCCTGTTTATCAATCTATTCTTGCTATCCGAACTTTATAACAATCGAGTGAAAGCGGTCAATATTTATTGGACGGCTTCTGCCATTGGGAACGGCGGCGGCGGGCGCTGTTGAATCAGCGAGGCATCAGGCGTATGCTCGTCGTATCCAGAGTTCAGCAAACTCTCGGTTTCAGATATTCCGGAATTCGCCGAATCTTCTGAGGATTATAGCTTCTATCAAAAGGAGAACTTTATGAGTAGTCTTAATATTACCCAGCGTCGGGTCGGCGATGTTGTCATTCTGGATCTGGACGGCAAGATCGCTTTAGGCGAAACCAACCGCAGCCTGCACGAGTCGCTCCGCGGACTAGCAGAATCCAACGACAAGAATGTTTTGATCAATCTGGCCAATGTTACATGGGATCGATTCGAGCGGCGTTGGCGAATTGGTCGCCGGGTTTGCCTCGCTGGAAAGAACGGCGGAAGCATGAAGCTCCTCAACCTTGCAGTCGACGAATAACCGAATTGATGACGATAACGAAACTCTTTACCGTTTTTGATGTATTTGAGAACGAGTCGGACGCGGTTGCATCTTTCGGAAATGCTGCGGATACAGGCAGGAGCGTAGGCAGGTTGAAATGGCGCAGAGGAGTCTGCTAACCGCGGGTGGCTTCGATATCGACGGTAATTGAACGCCATTTTCCCTGGAGAAACCGGGCTACGCTCAGTACGCAGCGGGTGATGTGACCGGCCAGGATGGCTAGCCAGATATCAAGCGGTTCAAGCGTTCCAAAACTCTTTATGGCAAAGCAAATACCGAGCGGTATCGCGACCTGTGAAATGATCGAGATATAGAGCGGGCTTTTGGTGTCGCCCGTGCCTTGCAGGCCACCCGTGTAGGTGAGAGCGACCGAGATAAACAATCCCGAAAAGGCCAGAACGCGAAGTAATTGAACACCTATCGAGACCGCGTCCGGGTCGGTCATTCCGAAGATCGCCAGAAGCTGCATTGGGAAGAAAAAGAAGAATATTCCCAGGAACGCCGATCCGATCAAACCAAAACGTGCCGCCGTGTTTACCGCAGCGAAGGCACGGTCCGGATTTCCTGCACCAAGGTTCTGGCCCGCCACTGCCGCCGCTGCCCCCATCAAACCGACCGACGTCCACGTGACGAGCGAAAAAAGCTGTGTGTACGATACAGCAAACGCAGCTTGGGCCGCGGCGCTTTGAGCAAGGCCGCCGATAAAAGAAAGCATGAACACGCCGCCGACGTTCATTGCAATTCCCTGGATACCTGTGGGCAGTCCAAACTTGAAGAGCGACCGGATGACGTTCCAGTTCGGCCCCCATCCCTGTCCGCGCGGAAAGCCTACGACCCATCCGCCGCTCCACATCTTGAAGATCGCGTACAAACCGACAAGGCCAGTGGCAATGCTCGTTCCAATGGCAGCTCCCGCCGTGCCGTAAGCAGGTATTGGGCCCAGTCCGCTGATAAAGACGATGTTCAGAACGAGATTGAGAACGGTCATCGCTATGCCGAGGATCATCGGAGTTTTCGCGTCACCCGCCGACCGCAATGCTCCGCTTGTCATAAAGAATATAAGCAAACCAAAGCTAAAGACGAAAGTGATACGCAAAAACGGTAGTGCCTCTGCCTTAACGCCGGCGTCCGAGCTAACAAAATCAAGGAGATATGGTGCAGCAAAATATCCGATCGGCGCCATTACGCCGACAGCAATAAATACGGCCGTAAGAAATGCCTGATAGACCGTACGGTTTACTTTTTCGACCTCGTGAGCTCCGGCAAAGCGGGCGACGAGCACGCTCATTCCCGTAAAGAGAGACGAAATGAATACGATAACAACGAGGAAGATCTGAAAGCTGATCCCAATGGCCGCATTTGCTTTATAGCCGACCAGATTACCCACCAGCACGTGATCGACAATGCCCTGCATTCCGGCGATGACATTCGTTAGCATGGTGGGCCAGGCGATCTTCCAGACGGCGCTCGAAAGCGGGCCTTCGACGATCGAGCGGTCATATTTTCGCTTTGCGGGTGCCGGTGGGGGAATTTCTTCGTCGATCGCCGCGATATCAGATTGTAAAGATTCGTCCATTAAAGATCGACGAGCACCTTGAACCCGCCGTACACCATACGTTTGTAATCGAAGATCGGTTTCTCGCCTTTCTTTGGCATTATCGCCAACATTCCAGGATCGGCCATGACCTTTTTCATCACTTTGTTCCGGTGAGCCTCGGAACTGAATTCAACGGCAGCATAAATGATCGTCTCGCCCGGCTTAAGCTTTACGACCTTCGGAAAGGGAATTACCTCTTCCGTGTTCAGATCGGAGGCGGTGTATTCGCGGTATTTAAGAGCGCCGTTCTTTATGAATAGCTTTCCGGCCGCCGCCGCAAGCTTCTTATAGGCCGGAATGTTCTCCTCCGATATAGGCAATAGATAAACATCTGCGTATTTTGACATAAACTCTCCTAAAATTTGATGAGCTATTTACGAAGCGGCGCGAGATCCCATAAACGCGGTTCGCGGAGGTATATCCCAAGCCATATGAATATTCCCACGATGATCGGAATGAAGTAAGGATCACCGATGCGAACATGCGTTGCCGTCGCACCGCCGAGATATGCCGTAACCAAAACGGCACCGAACACCGCTGTGCGGGGGATGAGGTAAACAATCACGCAGCCCAACTCCACGATGCCGAGCCAAGTCATCTGATCCATTCTCCAGCCCAAGGGGGTAACGTTTGCCTCCATTCCGTCAGGCTTAAAAAACTTGCCGGACGCGCTAAACAAGAGCATCAGGACCGGCAAGGCGGTTGCAATATACCCCGCCCATAACAGCTTTTTCGAGACAGGTTGAATTGTCGATTCCATTCATTTCCTCCGGGAACGTTGTAATTGTGTCGATATTAGTCAGATGCCGCGCCAGCCGCGTCCGACCTGTCGGTTAGCGATACTAGTTCGTAAAATATCTCGACCATTGCCAGCGTGTCGAGCTCGCAATACTTTTCAAGATCGTCAAAGATCTTTCGTCGGGTTTCCTTGTCGATGCTGTCCCAAGTCATTGCCCGGAACCAGCTTATCGTTGCCGTCAAACCGTCGCCAATGCCAAGGCTTGCATACGACAACTTTGGCACTATAACAGGCAGAACCTTTTTGATCGAACTACGGCCTTTGAAATCCGGGTGAATGTAGAGCTTTTCCGAGAAGATCTTCATTAGATCGGCAGTCTTCGAATTTACTTCTTCAAAGAACGCGGCAAACTCAGGGAACATCGCGGCCATTTCGGTATTCCGTGTTTTTTCGAATGACTCATACCAAACCAGCACGGTTCCGATGCCGTCGGACATCGCCTGCTGTAAATGCGCGGCCATCGCCTTGGGCGGCAGGTCATCCTCGCCGCGAGAAAGGAACTGAGAATGTTTAGGCACCGCGCCGGGCCGCTCGATCGTGTGAAGCGAATACTGAAAGCACATCTGCTGAAATGGGCGGACGCCTTCAAATTGCGGGATGGCGTATGCGAATGTCTCGTAATCGAGAAAATGCAGCGGATATTCCCAACTTTCCATTCGATCTGCGATTGCCCCACGGTCGATAACGACACTGCCGGAGTTGGCGGCGTCCACCTGTATACGTTGATTTGAAGAAAGCGGGAAATCGTCGGGAACGTCGGTTATAGCGACGATGCCCTGGGAAAGGAGTTCGCGGCGTTTTTCGTGCTTCAGAAACAATATGTCAAAGACCGTATATTCAGGTAGATTCGGAAAATGCAGCTTGAGAAACGTGCAATCGAGCTTGCTCTCAACGCAATAATCGGCGAGCGAAGGTACCGGCACCGTCTTCAGATACGCAAAGGCATTCTTCACTTGCTGCTTGGTGGCATCCATGCGTTCGGTGACCTTATCGGTCACGTCCGTAACGACGAAAAGCTGTTCAGCGTCGATCTCGCCCCGACGGACGTATTCGCCGTTCATAGTGATCACAAAGCAGCGGCCGACCGCCATGCCAGTTCTCTCGGCCACCAATTTTTGGAACGCAACATCGTCGTAATGCTCTTCTTTTACAGAAGCTGACGATTTCGTTTCGTAAATATCGATAACGCCGGTACTTCTATCGGTTGCGATGATATCGCTTCGCGAATATAGGTCCGCCGTCTGAAACGCCCGTTCGAAATCGAAATCGAAGCCGTCCTGCGGACGAAACCTTTCCAGCGTCTTCGCCAACTGCTGAACGGCATAACCCTGTTGCCGGAGATGTTCATACTCCAGCGAATATGGCTGCGAGACGAAGAGCGGCTGATTCATCGCCAACCAGAATTCCTGCGGGCATTTCAAGTAATTGAGATATGCAGTTTTTGTTAGACGCGTCTTCATTTCCGTCGGTAAATTCGGTTCCTTGATTTTACGCTTGTGCCTAAAATAAATCACGTGACCGACCCGTATTGTTACCCGCCTATCTTTTAAGTTTCAGATAATATTCCCTTTGGCTCTTATCAAGCTTCTCGATCGAATATCTCAGCAGCACCCGCGGCATCGTTGTGCCGTGTTTGTCGAGGAAAGCGATCAGACGAGGTTTATCAACATCGCCAGCCGCCCGAAGCATCCATCCGGCGCCCTTGTGACAAGGTCTTCTTTATCGTTGACCAAGATCTCGGCTATAGCAAAGGTGTCGTCAACCTGTTTCTGTTTCAAGATGAAATGAGCGGTTGCAACAATGGCCGACCGGCGTTCCCAGAGGTTCTCGGAGCGAGCGAATTTGTACAAAATATCGCGTGGCTTGTCGGCGAAATATTTTCCGACAACGTAATATGCGGCGAGATCGACCAGGTCCCAATTGTTGATCCGGTCATGGCGGCGAATGTACAGATCGTATAACTCCGTCAAGTCGCTCTTCCGAGCACTTCTTTGCCCTTTGCACACTGTCCCATAATGCTGAGCGCACCGGCACGCAC
Organism: Blastocatellia bacterium; assembly: GCA_963732475.1. Classification (GTDB taxonomy): domain Bacteria; phylum Acidobacteriota; class Blastocatellia; order Pyrinomonadales; family Pyrinomonadaceae; genus OLB17. Next base: position 470,829 of record CAVSZR010000006.1, read on the forward strand.
CTCATGGATCGGGCTTTCCATCAACTTTTCGATCTCACTGACGGGCATATCGCTAAACTCTTTGCCCAGCTCAAAAATACTGCCCATCCGGACGCCGATAAAATAATCGTCGGCTTTTTGATCCTCGGGCACGAACTTGAAATAACGCTGGTGTTTCTTCAGTTCTTCGTCCGATTGAAGGGCGCGAAGCCTGTCCACAAACTGCTCTGCCGTGAGATCTGTTGACATAACAAGTGTCGCTTCCTTTTTGTTAATCGTCGGCCGCTGTGATCCACTGACTCACTAGCTTTTTGAGCATCGCTTTTTTTGAGATCACGTCCTCAATACTCGTCAGTGTTACGGTGGCCCTATCATCCGTTATCCATTGCAATAAACCCGTTGCGTCTTCAAGCAGGCGGCCAACACCTTTTCTATCTTTCACTTTCGCTCCGCGGTGAAAGATAAGCAGAATACTTCCGCTTTTGTGTAAATTAAAGGTCACCCGGTCGTCGCCTTTGTAACAAAAACTCGGCGCCTTCCATTTGATATGCTCCGTAATTTCCTTGTCGGCGCTAAGTATTATCGCCCTCACCGTTTCCATAGCGTCTCTAAGAGGGTGGTCGAGCTTTCCAAAAAAATCAGAAACTTGTTCGGAACCAGACATTTTTGGCATGGTGCTCCTTTATTCTCCTGCAGCTTCCTTCAATGCCTGAATGTCGAGCTTTTGCATTTTCAGCATTGCCTGCAACGCCCTATTCGCTCGTTCACGATCTTTGTCACTTAGCAACCCACCGAGAATCGGAGGAATGATCTGCCACGAGACGCCGAACTTGTCTTTCAGCCATCCGCACGGCTGTTTCTCGCCGCCCTCTGAGAGTTTCTCGTAAAAATGATCTATTTCCTCCTGAGTCTCGCAACTGACAAGCTGGGACACCCCAGCTGAAAAACTGAAATGCGGCCCCCCGTTAAAGGCGTTGAATTGCTGTCCCTCCAATTCGAACGTCCCACCTATCGGCTTGCCGTCGGGTCCGGGCATTGCGCTGACGATCTTCGCATTCTTAAAAATGGAAACGTAGAATTCCATGGCCTCGCCGGCCCCGGACTCAAACATGAAAAAAGTAGTGATCTTTTGCATCGTTGTCTCCTTACGGCTTGTTAGCCTAATGTTCCAAGATAGGTCTCAAGCCGGTTGTAACCTACGGCTAACCCTTCGTCCATCGGGGATTTCAGAACCGAGTCCCGAGCAGCCACAGTCTCGTAACGCATTGTTGTTGTAAGGGTGGTCATACCGTCGCTTTCAGTCAACTCGATCGTCCCGGTCGCTTCACCCTCGTACCACGGATCATCGAAACGCTCTTTGTTGACGATGCGGTTCGGCGGATCGAGCTCAAGGCAAACACTGCTCATTCCCATTTCAATATCGCCCTTCCGCCAGACATAACGCGTTTCGCCGCCGACCCTCAGATCGACATCACACACCGCCAGGGTCCAACCGTCCGGACCCCAAAACCAGTTCTTCAGCATTTCCGGTTTGGTCAATGCGTCGAAAACAAGCCGCTTTGGGGCCGCAAAGACCCTTCGTATAACAATTTCTTTATCGGACAGCGGTGTCACGCTGAACACGGATTCATCTCTTGCAGGTGTCATTAGTTTTTTCCTCTCAGATATTTCCGACCCTTGGTCAGATCTTTGTCAGGTACTCTTCCAGTCTCGAAAGTGTCTGGTTCATTCCCTCGATCGCACCGAATTTTTCGACGTCCGATCTATTTCTGTCTTTGTCGGGAACACAGCCCGCATTGAAAGCCGGGTTGAACCTGCCCCGGCTTCTTCGAAGGTAACCGTGGTGTGGAACTTCGCTCGGCCCGTGATCATGTTCGATGAGCTTAGGCGCGACAACGGGAGTGAATTCGATATCATTTCGGTAATCGGTTCCGTCGGAACCATGCCTTGTGTGCATCCATTTGCCGCCAGGCCGCAGGTCGAACTCCTTCTTGGTCGTCGTAAACCGATCGGCCCCCACCATTGTCCGTCCATGCCCTCCATACAAGTTCACTCGGCGCCCCAAATACGCGAGTTGAGCCGATCTCACAGTCGGCCGCATTAACTGGTTCCATCTCGGGCGTATTCATTTCTTTTTTCCCACAGGAAGCTGTTTCTTACGCTTCGTCTTTTTCTTTTTTGCCGTTGGCTCGATCGCCTGAAGTACCTTCAAATACTGCGCCGAGCCGGTCGAAACTCTCCTCCCAGAATTTTCGATACTGGTCAACCCAGTCGGCGGCCTCCTTTAGCGGCGCCGCCTCGAGATAGCATCGGCCGCCACTCCGCCGATCGACTGCGGCGGATCAACCGAGCCTTTTCTAGTACCTTCAAGTGCTTTGACACGGCCGGCAGCGTCATCTTAAATGGTCTTGCGAGATCCTGCACCGACGCTTCACCTGACGAAAGCCGGGCAAGGATCGCCCGCCGTGTCGGATCGGCAAGAGCGGCGAATGTCGAATTAAGATTGTCAGAGTGACTCTGCATTTTACCTACTGGTTAATTAACTAAATGGTAAAGTAACATGACATTGGAACGGTGTCAAGAGTAAAATTCCCAACGCAAATATGAAGGCGTTTTACAATTCGGAGATTTCACCGAAATAGTGTTTTAATTCTAAGATGCAAGATACCGGGCAGATCACCACGAATGAGAGCGGCGGCTTGAACGAACTGTTACCGTACGCAGCATGGACGATCGCGCTGATCGGAATGGCGGCTAGTCTTTTTTTTAGCGAGGTAATGGGTCTTCAGCCATGCGTACTGTGCTGGTTTCAGCGGATCGCAATGTATCCGCTTGTACTCATCATCGGCATTGGAATAGTAACTAAGGACGATAGATGGAAGGTATATGCATTACCTTTGGCTCTGATCGGGCTTGCTATTGCGGCGTACCACAACCTTATTTATTACGGCGTCATACCAGAGAGCCTGACGCCTTGCACACAAGGGGTTTCGTGTTCAGAGCGACAGATCGAGTGGCTCGGGTTTGTTACAATTCCGTTTATGGGGCTGATCGGGTTCATAGGTATTTCAACGTGTTTACTCCTATATCGGCCCACCAAGAAGTTATGAAAAAAGAAGTAAAGATCTTATTGGCAGTTGTTGTTCTTGTCGTCATCGCGGGCATTGTTGGCGCGAATTATTACCGCAAGTCGGTGCAGACCGGCCCGGCGCCCGGCTCGAAGGTAGCGGAAGAGCTTGTGAGACCAGACAGCCCGGCAATTGGCCCGGCGGACGCGAAAGTAACATTGGTAGAGTTTTACGACCCGGAGTGCGAAACGTGCGCGTCGTTCAATCCGGCGGTCAAGGACTTAATGAGAGAATTCAACGGAAAAATAAGGCTTGTGGTTCGGTACGCCGCGTTTCACAAGAATGCTCGAATCGCCGCGATCTATACAGAAGCGGCCGGCGAGCAGGGCAAGTACTGGGAGATGCAGGAAAAACTTTTTCTTAAACAAAAGGAATGGGGCGAAGTTCACGGAGCCGGACCGCAGCCTGCCCCTTTGGCGGCGCCGACAGCGAAGTTTGAGCAATACGCCCAAGAACTGGGCATGAATGTCGAACAGCTAAGAACATCGGCTGCCGATCCGAAGCACGGTGCAAAAGTGGACCGCGATATGGCTGACGGAAGGACGCTGAAAGTCAATCGAACACCGACATTTTTTGTTAACGGCCGGCAACTAGCCCGCCTTAACCAACAGGATCTGCGGGCCTTGGTTCGCGAAGAGCTCGTAAAATAGTACGTATGAAGCAATGTCCTGCCTGCAAGACAACTTATACAGACGATAGTCTGAGTTTTTGCCTTGCCGACGGGACGGCATTGGATACCGGCATTGACGAGCAGCCAACAGTTGTCAAACGGGACAGCAACAAGCCATTACGAGTCGATATTGCGCCCGTTGCCGCGCCAACCGCGGTGATGCCAAACCGCGAATCTGAAGCTAAACATTCGCCGGGCAATTGGATCAAGGTAGCGCTTGCTGTTTTGGCTCTGGGTATTCTGGCTATCGGCGCGATCGGATTGATTGGGGCTGCCATTTATTACGGTACCGGCGGAAAGGCAAACGAGATCGCGGCAAAAAGTCCGACACCGACGCCCACGGCGAATCCCACGCCTGACCCCGAAAAAGAAATGCTTCGCGACGAGCTTGCAAACATTCAAAAGAAGCTGGACGAGCAGAAAAAGGCAGCGGCCAAAAACGACAACGAACCGATCGATCCGGACGACGAGCGTGGCTCTTCAATCACCGGAACCGTAAATTCCCCAAACGACGGATTTCTTGCCCTTAGGAGCTTGCCGGACGCAGACCGGGGCGAGCGGATCTTAAGAATTCCGCATGGAGCGGAAGTTGAGATCGCCAACTGTGAGAAAACGCAGGTTACGATCGGCGGCCGAACCGGGCGTTGGTGCCAAGTCGAATACAGTGGTCGTATCGGGTGGGTCTTCGATGCATGGCTGAATTATTGAAGGCAAGCGTTACGCGTTTTGCGCGTGATTCTTCATGCGTCAACGCGTAACTCTTTCTTATGCTTCATGGTTTTACGAGTCTTCGGCGGGTTGTTATTACGGGTTTCGGGTGCGTAACCCCGATCGGCATCGGGCGTGATGCTTATTGGGAATCGCTCAGATCAGGCAAGAGTGGTGTCCGCCGCATAGAGAGCTTTGATCCATCGGAGTTTGATGTCCAAATCGCCGCCGAGATCCCTGAGTTCGACTGGAAGGCTGAGCTTAGCCCGAAGGACCGCCAGCACGTTCCGCGCACCGTCCCCCTCGCATTGGCTGCCGCTCGTGAAGCAATTGCTGATTCCGCAATTAACACGGACGGCCTTTCTCTAGAAGATAAACGACGCTTCGGGGTCATCCTCGGTACGGGCGGCGGCGGCCTGTCATTTACCGAAAGGCAATTCGGCTATTGGTTTTCGGGCAACGCCGGCAAGGGCAGCATCTACACGATCCCGGCTTCGACGCATGGCGGCCTGTCGTCGGAATTGTCGATGGTTTTCGGGCTGCATGGCTTGTCGCACATTATTTCGACCGGCTGCACATCATCTACCGATGCGATATTTTACTCCGCTCAGCATATCGCGCTCGGGCGTCAGGACGTAATGATCGCCGGAGGAGTCGATTCCCCGATCTCGCCAGGAATCTTGAAAGGCTTTGAAGTAATGACGGTTTGCACCAAAGAATGGAACGACGAACCTGAACGTGCGTGCCGGCCGTTTTCTAAGGACCGCTCCGGAATTGTGATCGGCGAAGGTTCGTGGGTATTTGTACTCGAATCGCTCGAATCAGCTTTGGCACGTAAGGTAAGAATTTACGCCGAGATAGCTGGTTACGGCGTCACATGCGATGCATATCACCGTGTCCGACTTGAGGAAAACGGCATCGAACCCGCCCGCGCGATGTCACTTGCGGTCGAGGACGCCGGGCTTGTCCCAACCGATATCGACTATGTAAATCTTCACGCGACCTCAACCCAGCTCAACGACCGGATAGAAACCCAGGCAGTAAAGCTCGCCTTTGATTCACACGCTTACAGAATCCCAATGTCAGGCACAAAATCGCAGATCGGCCACCCGCAAGGTGCGACAGGCTCGGCCGGGATCGGCGCAACACTGCTTGCAATGGATCAAGGTGTACTTCCGCCGACGATTAATCTTGATCAACAAGATCCGTCATGTGACCTGGATTATGTGCCGAACGAATCGCGGCCCGGCAAAGTCGATGCCGCACTCTGCAATTGTATAGGGTTTGGGTCGAAGAATTCAGCGTTGGTTCTGAAAACAGTGTAGCCATCGAACGGAACAAGTAAAAATGTTTCTCTCAAATTCGTTTTTAAAGATGAAAGAGTGCGGCTTTTTGGGAAGCCGCACTCGGTAGGTTGTCTTTGGAAGGTTAATAAGACAGGACTATGAAATCGCTCTGTTGCGGTCGAGCGAGACCGAAGGAGGGTAATAAAACGCCCTCGATACTCTAAAATTCTGCGTGTCAAACTTTCGGCGTGCGCCGCAATCGAGGCATGCCATATATGTCCTTTTGTCGCTTGTGAACGGTCGGGTCAGGCGTTTGTGCCAGCAGCCGAAAAGCGTCGTGAAAAGACCGATCTTTCGTCCGAAAGGATCCACATCGCGCCGAGTCGTGTTCTCGGTCAATAAACTCTGTTCTAAGATCAACTGCATACCTTGTTCACCTCATGATGTTCCAATAATTGTGAACCATCACATTATTAGAACGAATTTCAGGGAAAGATTTGCATAACTTATGATGACGTTCGGCAAAAAAGGTTTGCCTCAAAATCATCGTTAATTCAATTTCCGCTTTCTCTTATTACGCGTATTCGATAGAATCTTCCAAAAAGATTCAGGAGAATATAGATGCGACGACTCATTGAAAAGGCGATTTTTGTTACATTCATCGTGATATTTGCAATATTTCCGGTATTGGGCTGGGACGATGTGGGTCACAAGATCACGGGTTACATTGCATGGCAGCGAATGTCGCCGCAAACGCGTGAAAATGTGATAAAAATTCTGCGGGCCGCTCCCGAAGACTCGCAACTTGGGACTTTTTATAAATTTTACGGACCCGAATCCGATGACACAAAGAAACTGGAATATTTCATGTTTGTGCCGAGTTGGGCTGATATTATCCGCGATCGCGCCTTCGATACGCGCTACAAAAAGTATCACAAAAGCAACTGGCATTACGATGACACGTTTTGGCGGCAGGTGAACGGAAATATGGAGCCGCTGTCAGGTTTTGAAGAGGGCGGGCAAGCGATTCCACGGCTGGTTGAATTTGACGCCGTTATCCGAAACGCGTCTGCATCGAACGCTGACAAAGCGATCGCGATAGCATGGATATTGCATCTCGGCGGGGATATTCACCAGCCGTTGCACACGTCGGCCCGCGTGACAGACACCGAGCCGAAAGGAGATCAGGGCGGGAATTTATTTTTGCTCTCACCGGCGGGAACAGCCCGGGAGAATCAGGTAAATCTGCATTGGTTCTGGGATTCCATTGTCGGGCGCAACGTACCGTTCAAAAATGGGATGTGCGAACGCGATTACATCGAGACTGTTGCGAAAAACCTGATAAAAAAACACCCCTTCTCGAAGGTCCAGGGGAAACTCAATATAGGCAAATACGGCGATTGGCAGAAGGAGAGCTTTGCCTACAACAACACCGTGGTTTTTTCGACGGACCTGAAGCGAAACGAGATGCCGTCGGCAAAGTACAGAAAGAATGCGTTCAAGCTCGCGGAAAGCCAGCTTGCCTTGGCCGGCTACCGGCTGGGCGAAACGCTTAATAGTGTCTTTGGAACAGTTGCTGCAAAATAACCAAGTCTAACCTTCATTGGCCATAAATGAATTCACTCCAAATACTCGATCATTTCAAAAACAGGCAAGATGCGATCGTTCGATCCATTCGCGAGATCGTCGAGATCGAATCGCCTTCGTACGATTTCGAGCGAAGCAAGGCAGCCGTGCTTTGGGTTGAGACCGAGGCGCGAAATATTGGCTTGGAGCTTGAGATCGAAAAAGTGCCGGCCGCCGAATATGGCGAACACTTGATCATCCGGGCCTTTCCGGGGGGAACAAGCCGGTCGTATTGTTGGGGCATACCGACACGGTTCATCCCGTCGGCACCAAGTCAGTCAATCCGACGCGGGTTGATGCGGACAAATTCTATGGTTGCGGCATTTTCGATATGAAGGCCAATGTCGTGCTGATGCTCGAAACTTTGCGTTACTATCACGGACGCGGCACGGTTCCGGCGCGGCCGATCACGATCTTTCTGTCGTGCGATGAAGAAGTCGGAAGCTATACGGGACGGCCGCTGCTGGAACGTGAAGCAAGCAGTGCGGAAATGTGCTTTGTCTTTGAGCCGTCGGCCGCCGGTCGCGTCAAGACCGGCCGGAAGGGAACTGGGATCTATGAGATCAGGGCGCACGGAATACCTGCCCACGCGGGACTCGAGCCTGAAAAAGGTGCAAGCTCGGTCCTTGAGATCTCTCGCCAGATTGGGATGATCGACGGACTCAATGCCCCTGAGATCGGGACGACGGTAAATGTTTGCACCGTTAAAGGCGGCACCACGACGAATGTAATTCCCGAACATGCCGTGTGCAGCGTTGACGTTCGATTTTCTAATATGGCCGAAGCTGAACGGATAGATGACGTGATTAAAAATCTGACGCCGTTCGACAAACGGGTTTCTTTGGAAACGACCGGCGGAATAAATCGCCCACCGATGGAAAGAACCGACGACGTGGTCAATTTGTACGAAAACGCTCGGACCCATGCCTTATCGTTTGGATATGAACTCGGCGAAACCCAGGTTGGCGGCGCCTCCGACGGGAACTTCGTCGCGGCGCTTGGCGTGCCGGTGCTCGACGGACTCGGCATTGCCGGAGACGGAGCGCATACCCTGCACGAACATATATTATTGAGCGATATAGCAAACCGGGCGACGCTTATAACCTTGCTCCTTGATTCGAAATAATGCGAAATTCTGTATTACGTAAATGTTCAGGCGTCTTTTTTTTGTTAACGTTTAGCGTGTTTCTCGTTTCCTGCGGGAGTCCGGGAAATAATCAGAATATTTCGCCGCCTAAGACGCCGGCGCTGGCGAGTCCATCGCCCGTGGCCCAAAGCTCCCCCGCGAACCCAACCTCATCGCCGTCTGCCGGTTTTTCAGTTGATGATGTCTGCTCCATTCCACAGCAGATCTCGGGAAGTTCCTCGTTTGCAGGACTTGGCGGCGGCACGTGGAAAAAATGGGGCGAGTCGGATGGCGACCTTGAATATGGCTGTGATGGCGGGAACGAGTCGGTCAAGCTGGAACACGCAACTGCCAGGATCAGCGCCAGATACGGTGCCTTCGGTGGTGCACAAGCTGTGCATTATGTTTACGCGAAGTATATGGCTCTCCAGTATGGCGGAGTTACTCCCGTGGAAAAACCGCTCAGACAGCAGTATTTCGACTTCTGTGACGGATTGTCCGAAAGGCTTTATGGCAAGAACCTGCCGGAAAAATTCAAGAAACGACTGGCTGACGAGGCTACATATTCGACCACCGACAAGCCGAGCGAATATCAGGAGAAAGTGGCGGATGGATATATTAGTCTGGCCGCAAAAAAAGAGAAAGCTGGCATGACGACGCTAGAGGTCCGGTTCTTTACGAGCGAGGAGGAATTCAAGAAGTACAAGGGTTCATAGTTCGGCTTTTTTCTTTTATGACTGATGGAGGCGCAACCTGTCCGGTGACGGGCGCGGTCTTCAAAACCGTTTGCGAGATTGCGAGAGCAAGCTCGGGTGGGTTCGACTCCCACACGTCTCCGCCATAATCAGTTGGCGGTTTGCACCATTGGCATTCGATACAATAGCTGACAGCTACAAAATCAAACCCGAATATGCAACTTTGGATAGCTTTGAATATGACTCCCGGAGTCGGGCCCAGAGCGGCCACGAAACTTTTGGAACGGTTTGGTTCGGCTGATTCGGTCTTTCATGTGCGGCGGACCGAATTGGAGTCACTGCGGCTGCGGCCAGAAACTATCGAGAGCATAATAAAACGCGAGTTTGAGGACAAAGCGGTCGAAGAGTTTGACCGCGTCAAACAGATCGGCGGCGATGTTCTGATACTTGATGACGGGAGTTATCCGGCATTGCTGCGTGAGATCGCCGATCCACCTATTACATTATATGTACGAGGAGACTGGCAGGCTTGCTTCGATCTTCCGGGTGTGGCGGTGATCGGGTCGCGGATGTGCTCGACATACGGCGCGAATGCCGCGGAGATGATCTCACGAGACTTGGCCTCGCGGAGTATTTGCATAATTTCCGGGCTCGCGCGCGGAATCGACACGGCCGCGCATCGCGGTGCGATCCGCGGCGGCGGTAAGACGATCGCCGTGCTCGGGACGGGGATCGACGCCGTGTATCCAAAAGAAAACACAAGACTTGTGAAGGAAATTCTCGACGCGGGCGGAGCGGTCGTTTCGCAGTTCCCCCTGGGTACCCCGCCGATCCCGGAAAACTTTCCATACAGAAATCGCATCATAAGCGGGCTTAGCCTGGGAGTGGTGATCGTCGAAGCGACCGAAAAGAGCGGTTCGCTGATAACTGCACGACTCGCGACTGAACAGAACCGCGAGGTGATGGCCGTACCGGGGAATATCACGTCACGAAACTCGATCGGGTCGAATTATCTAATCAAATCCGGTGCAAAGCTTGTTCAGCAATGGCAGGACGTTGTCGCGGAATTGCCGGCTGAGATAGCGGCGGAGATCCTGCCGCCACGGATCGAAAAGGCAAATGGTACGAGCGAGTCGAACAAACCTGAGCTTGCGCCTGCCGATTTGAGCTATAACGAGCGGAAGATATGGCAACTGCTTTCGCCCGATGAGCCAACGCATATCGACATGCTTTTGGAGCAAAGCGGGCTTTCCTTCGGTGATCTGAACGGTGCTTTGGTCGGCCTGGACATCCGCGATCTGATCCGCGTTTTGCCGGGCAAGCATTACGCAAGAAGGATGTGATCTAGTCCGGTTTGGCAAGGAGCGCTAAATAGCGTATGTTCTAATCCGCCATTGACACGCGGGCAAAAATGGTGTTAGAAGTCAGAATGTCAGTACGCAGCAAGGCGTCTGACATATTTTTTTCTGGGATCGCCGACGGAGCGGGCAAATGGAAAAGCCGGTCCAAATAACGCGACTGACGAAAAGCGAGTTCTATCAATCGGTTTTCGAGGTGGATCAGCGGCAGGCGCGGGTGCCGCAGCAAATACGGCTCACGCGGCTTTCAAAGCGGTTTGCCGAGAAAGTCATTACAGACGAATCGGTCGCGGTTCCGGATTGTATCTCGTGCGGTGCTTGTTGCGTATTCGGACTTATACCGATCAACCGCCGCGAACCCGAACCGCTCACGAATTATCTTGAGCTGACATTGGATAATGCCGATGTGGTAGTTGAGCGGGCTTTGCCGCGGGATAGCAATGACGGACGCTGTGTCCATCTTTTCGGAAAGATCGGGTCCGAGATCGGCTGCGAAGTATACACGGACCGGCCGCAAGTATGCCGCGATTTCGAACCGGGCAGCGACCGGTGCTTCGGTTACCGGCGGATGTATGGCATTGACCCGCCGCTCACGGATGCTGAGCTGGTAGCCGCTTTGGCAAAGCTTGACGCTCGGCCGCAGCCGTTGAAGGTCGGGGCGATCGACATCAGGCTCAAATCGAAGACGCTGACGTTTGACCGTGAGACTGGAGATGCTATTGCCGAGGAGTTGGTTCTGAAGATGGTTGCGCACCTAAACGATGGTGAAGAAAGGGAAATTCATTTGTACAACCCAGAGACAGAGAATTGGTACGAACACGAATTGGAAGGCCTTACATTAGATAAGGCAATGGAAAAGATCGAACAAAGAAGAGTGGGATATTAGTCAAGAATTAAATGTCAAAGAATTTGCTAATTGTAGAATCGTCCGCAAAGGCGAAGACGATAAATAAATATTTTAGGATCGGATTACACCGTAATGGCCTCGATCGTTCATATAAAGGACCTACCGGCGAAGGACCTCGGCGCCGATGTCGATAATAATTTCGAGCCTCACTATAACGTAGTTCCCGAACTCAAGAATGCGGCCATGACGATAAAGGAGTATATGGCTGAGTATTTGGTAAGGCAGAACACCCGAAACGGTTCCGGGCCCTCGGGCGGAAGATGTGCGATCCAGTGTTAAATACGGGGCACATATTTCGAACATTCACCAGAACCTTACTAAATTGCACATCGAATTATGTCAAAGAATCTGTTAATAGTTGAAAGCCCGGCAAAAGCAAAGACCATTGAAAAGATCCTGGGAAGTGATTTTCAGGTCAATAGCTGCTACGGCCATATCCGCGACCTCGAAAAGGCAGCCATGGGCATCGACATCGAAAATGATTTTGAACCCCGTTACATCGTTCCTGATGAAAAGAAAAAGGTCGTTAGCGAACTGAGATCATTGGCAAAAAAGTCGGACGAAGTCTGGCTTGCAACTGACGAAGACCGCGAGGGAGAAGCTATAAGCTGGCATCTGTGTGAGGTGCTCGGCCTTGATCCAGTAACGACCAAACGGATCGTTTTTCACGAGATCACAAAACCTGCGATCGAGGCGGCTGTAAACAATCCACGCACCGTGAATATGAACCTCGTGATGGCGCAGCAGGCACGTCGTGTGCTGGATCGAATCGTCGGGTTCGAATTGAGCCCTGTGCTATGGCGGAAGATCAGTACGAGCAATAAAAACCTGAGTGCCGGCCGTGTGCAGAGCGTCGCTGTACGCCTCATCGCCGACCGGGAACGTGAGATCAATGCCTTCGAGCAGGAAAGTCATTTCAAGATCGAGGGTTTATTTTTTGCCGATGACATAACGGGAAAACAAGTAACTTTCAAAGCTGAGGGAAAGAAACAGAACAGTGCCGAAGATGCGGAAGCGTTTTTGAATGGATGTATCGGTGCTGACTATAAGGTCACCGATATTCGAGTAAAGCCAGGCAAGCGTACTCCGGCTCCGCCATTTACCACCTCAACGCTGCAACAGGAAGCATCAAGAAAACTGGGCTACGGTGTGGCCAGGACGATGCAGATCGCGCAGAAGTTGTATGAAAACGGTCACATTACTTACATGCGAACTGACAGCGTCAGCCTGAGCGCGACAGCCCTGGCCGACATTACGCAGACGGTGAGCAGCCTTTACGGTGACAGATATCAGCAGTACCGCAAATTCAAAAACAAGAACGAGTCCGCCCAGGAAGCTCACGAAGCCATTCGCCCGACCTACACCAGCACCACAACAATTCCGGATCCGGAATGGCAGCGATTGTACGAATTGATCTGGAAGCGAACCATGGCCTCGCAAATGGCCGATGCTGAGCTGGAAAAAACTACGGTCAAGATAGAGATCTCTACGAATAAGGAAGAATTAACCGCTTCGGGCGAAGTGTTGAAATTTGACGGATTCTTAAAAGTCTATCAAGAAGATAAAGACGAGGACGAGGCTGAGGAATCAGCAGAAGGCCTTCTGCCACCGATGACGGTGGGACAATCGATGCCGCTGTCGGAACTCAGAGCAACGGAACGGTTCAGCCGTGCTCAGCCAAGATACACGGAAGCTTCTCTGGTCAAAAAACTAGAAGAGCTCGGCATTGGTCGCCCGTCCACCTATGCGCCGACAATTTCTACGATCCAGAAAAGGGAATACGTTGAAAAGAGAGATAAAGATGGCACACCGAGGGCTTTTCGGGTATTGGTATTAAAAGATGATCTCATCACTAAAAGAGAAGAATCCGAAAATACCGGTGCCGAGAAAGCGAAGCTGTTCCCGACAGACTTGGGGCTCGTCGTGACAGATTTTCTGAAACAGTATTTTGACGCCATCATGGATTATGGCTTTACCGCCAAGATCGAGAAAGAGTTCGACGATGTAGCCGACGGGAAACTTCAGTGGAACGACATGCTCGAGGAGTTTTACGGCCCCTTCAAAAAGGACGTTGACAACACCATCGAAAATGCAGAGCGTGTGAAAGGCGAAAGAGTGCTGGGCACCGACCCCGAAAGTGGCAAACCGGTGTTGGCGCGGCATGGCCCGCTATGGCCCGATCATACAGATCGGCAGCGCAGCGGAGGAGGAGAAGCCAAGATTTGCAAAGGTTCCACCAGGACAGAGCATTGAAACAATAACGTTTGACGACGCGCTTGCCCTATTTAAATTGCAGGACGCGATGGGCAGCTATGACGGCAAAGAATTGTCTGTGAACATTGGCCGCTTCGGGCCGTATGTAAAATGGGGTGATGAATTTGTCTCCATACCTCGCGGCACCGACCTTGCGACGGTGGACGCGGAAAAAGCGATCAGTTTTATTAAAGCTAAACAGGAGGCGGACGCTCCCGTCGGTGAGTATGGCGGCAAACCGATCACAAAAGGAACGGGACGTTTCGGGCCGTTTATAAAATGGGACGGTTTGTTCATCAACGTTCCCCGCCGATATGATTTTCCCAACCTGGCCCAGGCCGATATGAACGAACTTATCGAAGCAAAGGTCAGCAAAGAAGAAAACCGTTACATACAAAGATGGGAGGATGAAAAGATTTCGCTCGAGAATGCCCGTTGGGGCCCAGTCATCAAATTCGGCAAGAAGATCATTTCAATTCCAAAGAAAGCCGACGGTACGCGCTCCACTGCGGACGATGTTGCAGTTCTAACACTGGAACAGGTAAAGAAACTGATTGAAGCCGAATTGCCGGAAGCGTTTGCAAAGAAGTCGAGGCCTGCGGCAAAAAAGGCACCTGCGAGGAGAACTGCGAAGAATATCGGTCGATGACTGAAATGCTTCGACGGTAAAACGATTACTAAATGCGATGTCGGATATTGGGACAAGCCCGCGTCCGAAGCGTGTCCGAAATGCTCGGCCCGCAAATACTTGAAAAGACTACGAAGAGGGGCGGCACGGTCCGCTATTGCAAAAACGAAGATTGTGATTATAGAATGACACTCAGCAATACCGATTTAACATCAGAAACAGTGGCGGAGGCCAAGACTCCGGCGGTATAGGTTTGATGAACGAAAACATTGAGTTCCTGCAGGCTTTCCTAAAGAATCCAGGCAAGGTCGGTTCGATCAAACCGAGTTCGCCGGAGCTTGCACAAAAAATGATCGAGGGCGTAACGCCCGACAAAGACAACGCCGTAATCGAACTTGGCGTTGGGACGGGTGCGATCACAAGGTTCTTGCAGGAAATTGTGCCGGACGAAAAGTCGTATCTCGGCATCGAACTTGATCGAGACCTGGTTCGCCTGCTGCGAAGGAATTTTGCCGATATGCAGATCGTCCGCGGTAATGCTGTTGACCTGCATGCGATACACGAACGCTCGGGCATCGGAAAGGTTAGCTACATTATTTGCTGTCTTCCCTTCGTCTCGCTGCCAAATGAGGTCGGCGAGCGGATCATGCTGGAGGTTGAGAGATTCATGCAGCATGGATGTACCTTCCGCACGTTTCAGTACGCACACGGTTACTATTTCCCGTCCGCTATCAAGCTCCGCGAATTCATGCGCACCCGTTATGGTAAATCGAAAAAAAGCCCATTGATCGTCAAAAATGTCCCACCTGCTTATACGCTTACATGGTCCACAGATTGATTGCAGGCTGCTCCACTCCTTTTTTTTTGACTTTCTGTGATATAACGTAGGTTAAATCTTACACATAGATTCAATTCGCTTTTCAGGAGAATACAAAAATGTTACGACGCAAGATATTGGGCGCGTTTTTGATATACGCGTTTTTAGTCCCCGGATTTGTGCTTGGTCAAACGAATGGTGTTGGCGCAAGGGACACGGCTTCATCGGCAAAGGTTTACTCCGCGCCGAAGGTCGATATTGACAAGATCAAAGACGAGGGCATGAACCGCTCGCAGGTGATGCAGCATTTGAGCTATCTGACCGACGTGATCGGTGGACGGCTGACAAACTCGCCGAACATGAAGCGAGCGAACGAATGGACGCGTGACACAATGGCGAAGTGGGGAATGCAGAACGCGAAGCTTGAAGCCTGGGGCCCGTTCGGGCGCGGCTGGTCGCTTAAGAGTTTTTCCGCCCAGGTGATCGAGCCACAGGCGATTCCCTTGATCGCATATCCGAAGGCTTGGTCGCCATCGACGAAAGGCACGGTAACGGCCGACGTCGTTTATCTTGATGTTAATTCGGACGATGACTTTACGAAATACAAGGGACAGCTTCGCGGAAAGATAGTTCTGGTATCGAGAATTCGCTCGCTGAAGGCAGATTTTGAACCGATGGGTACCCGCCTGAAGGACGATGAGCTTGCGAAGATGGCCGCAGACCCGATGGCTGCTCCGCGTGCCCAGCCGCAGCCCGGACAAAACCAAGCCCAGCAGCCGACTCCTGAACAACAGGAACGCGCAAGGCAACTGCAGGTCGCTCAAAAAATGGGCGGCTTTGTTCTCGACGAAGGTGCGGCGGTCGCAATTGATAACAGCCGAATAGGCAGCGGCGGAACGATATTTGTGTCCTCGGCCAGCGCGGTTCCACCGCCCGCAAACGGGACGCCTGCTCCGGCGGGTGCCGCTGCCCGCGGCCGATTTGCGGCCTATAACAAAGATATGGAGTCGCGCATGGTCCCGCAGATGACAATGGCGACCGAGGATTACAACCGCTTAGTTCGAATGATCCAGCATGGCGTAAAGCCGAAAATGTCGGTTGATATTCAGACGCAGTATCACGATGAGGATCTGATGGGTTATAACACGGTGGCTGAAATTCCCGGTACCGATCCTACTCTGAAATCGGAGTTAGTAATGCTTGGCGGACATCTGGATTCGTGGCACTCGGGAACGGGAGCGACTGATAACGCAGCCGGCTGTGCCGTCGCCATGGAAGCGGCCCGCATACTTATCGCCTCGGGACTTAAGCCGCGAAGGACCATCCGCGTTGCTCTTTGGAGCGGCGAAGAGCAAGGTCTAAACGGTTCGCGCGAATACGTAAAACAGCAGTTCGGAGAAATGAGAGGCGGCGGTAATCAGTTCGGCCCGCCGGACCCGAATGCGCCGAAACCTGAGCTCATAAGAGCCGCGAATTACGACAAGCTTTCTGCCTATTACAATTTAGATAACGGCACCGGGCGGATACGCGGAGTCTACATGCAGGGAAATGCAGGAGTTAGATCGATCTTTGAGGCATGGCTTGCTCCGTTCGCCGACGCCGGAGCAAAGACCTTGACGATGTCAAATACGGGCGGGACCGATCACCTTTCGTTTGACCGGATCGGGCTGCCGGGATTCCAGTTCATTCAGGACGAGATCGAATACGACACCCGGACGCACCACTCGAACCAGGACAACTACGACCGCATCCAGGCTGACGATATGAAACAGGCCGCCACGATAATGGCTGCATTCGTTTATCAGACAGCGATGATGGATGAGAAGATGCCGCGTAAAGTGGTCAGGTAGTGGTTTTTCAAATGTATGAATCAATGCTCAACGTGCCTCCCGTCGACAGACAGGAAGCAGTTGAGCATTTTTTCTTTATTTTCGGCTTCGGTTGAATTAGACTACGCAAGCAATGCAAAATATACAATTTTTCAAAGGCGTAATCGATGCTCCGGGCTGCATCAGCAACGGTTGGAATCTTCTTAAGCCGAATTACTGGATGTATTTCGGCATCGCGATCATTGCTATGATACTCGCGGGCTGCATTCCGTGTATCAGCCTTTTTCTGGTCGGCCCGGTGCTCGGTGGAGTGTATTTCGTGATCTTACGCGAAATGCGCGGCGAACCGGTCGAATTCGGGATGATGTTCAAGGGATTCGAGAAATTCGTCCCCTTGATGGTTATTGGTATCGTGCAATCTATTCCCGAGATCATCGGGCAAATATTGCGGATCACGGTTGATCTCGGAAGGCTCGGGCTAACGGGCGGAGGCGGTCGCGGAAACGGTAATTTCTTTCAGAGCTCTGATGCGGCTCCGTTGCTGGCCGGCGGCCTTTTGATTCTGGCGATTGTCGTCGGGCTAGTATTTCTCGTGATTGGGATTACTTGGCGTGTTTTGCTATTCTTTGCAATTCCACTAGCTATGGAGCATGATCTGGGACCGGTCGATGCGATGAAGCTAAGCGGCAAAGGCTGCGATGTCGAATGTCGGCGGTCTGATCGTATTGTTTATCCTCGAAATTCTCGTTGCGCTTCTGGGCGTGTTGATGCTTTGTATAGGCATTTTCTTTGTCATTCCAATTTTATACGCCGCGAACGCATTTGCTTACAGACAGGTTTTCCCGATGCTGAATCAGACATTTCAACCGGTACCGCGATCGGGCGATTACCCAGGGAGCTTTGGGCACGGAATGTCAGTTTACAGATCGAGCTCCATGAAGAGTACGCCTTCATTTGGGTTATCGTAATAAGGCTGGATAACGGTAAAGCCATGAGATTCATAGAGTTTCACGGCTTTTCCCATTTTAGGTGGGTACGTGTCGAGGCGCATCTTCAAATATCCGATCATTCGCGCTTCATCGATCAACTTTTCGATCATCGTTTTGCCGAGCCCGAGTCCGCGAAAATCTTCGCGTAGGTATAGCCGCTTCATTTCGCAGATCGCGTCTTCGAGTTTGCGGAGTGCGATACAGCCCGCGAGATTTCCGTCCACTGATGCAAGAAGCAGCCTTCCGTCGGGCATTGAATACTTCCCGGGCAGATTCCGCAGCTCTTCGTCAAAGCCCTGAAAACAAAGGTCGAGCCCAAGCCATGTTTCGTATTCGCGGAAAAGAGTACGCGCTTGCTCGATCTGTTCGGGGGTTTGAGCCTGAAGAATACGTATCATCTTAAATCGTCAAACATCACTGAAATTACCGGGGAAACTTTGTAAAATTAACCATCGAAGTTTATCTTAAATCTAACACACTGAATCTCCCAAAATAGAGGCCTTATGGATAGAAGAGCATTTTTAACGAATATTTCGGCTGCCTCCGGCGGGCTGGCGTTGGCATGCAGCGGCCTTGCGAGTCGCGCCGCGGCATTTTCGGCAAACGGTGACCTTTTGGGATTCAAGTCGGCGGGGTTCGGCGACTTGGTACCGACAGCAGCAAAAAACACGGGTGAAACATATATAGCCCTACCAAGAGGCTTTGAGTACAACGTGATCGGAAAGGTGAAAAGCGTGATGTCCGATGGGCGCCCGACGCCCGCTGCCCATGACGGGATGTGGACTTTCAAGGTCAAAAACGAACTGCGCATCGTGCGAAATCACGAAGTTTCGGGCGGAAGTGTTCCGCGAGCGAATGCGGGTATCGGAAGCGGCAATCACTACGACGAGACAGCGGGCGGTGGTACGACAACGCTCGTCATCAATCCGAAAACCCGCGAAATTGTCAAAGATTTTGTAAGCCTTTCGGGCACGCTCATCAACTGCGCGGGCGGCCCGACACCTTGGGGAAGCTGGATCTCCTGCGAAGAAACAACGCTGGGGCCGACAATCAGGACAAACCCGACCACGGGCGTGAAAACGGGCGGATTTCCGAAACCGCACGGATATTGCTTTGAAGTTTCCGCATCGGCAAACAATAGCGTCTCGCCAGTGCCGCTAAAAGCAATGGGCCGTTTTGTTCACGAAGCTATTTCGGTCGATAAGAAAAGCGGAATCATTTACCTCACGGAAGATTATTCGCCATGCGGGTTTTACCGGTTTATCCCGAAACGCAACAAGCGCCTTGCCGAAGGCGGAACGCTTCAGATGCTTGCCATCAAGGACAAGCCCGCGTACGACACAAGGACCGGACAGAAAGTTGGGACGAGTTTTGCGGCAAACTGGGTGACTATTGACAACCCGGACCCGCCGGAAACGGATGTAGATACGCAGGCTGTTTTTAAGCAGGGGAAGGCAAAGGGCGGAGCCTCATTCGCAAGGCTTGAAGGTTCGTGCACAGACGACAAGGGTAATATCTACTTCATTTCGACAAGCGGCGGCGACAACAAAGGTGGCCAGATCTGGCACTATACCCCGGTAAATAAGGACGAGGGCAGGTTGACTCTGATGTTCGAATCCCCAAGCCGCGAGATTCTGGATATGCCGGACAATGTCTGTCTCCGGCCAAAGAGCAAGCAGTTGTTTCTTTGCGAAGACAGTGATTACGTCGGCGAAGGCGGGACACCCGATAACTTTGTCCGCATACTGACGCCAACAGGAAAGATCGCCGATTTTGCAAAGAATATTTCCACAAATTTCTCAAAATCAGAATTTGCCGGTTCGACGTTCACTAAAGACGGAAAGACATTTTTTGTAAATATGCAGGGAGCCGGTGTGACGTTTGCGATCTGGGGCGATTGGGGCCGGTTCCGAGCATAGATAAATTACAGGGATTAGAATGGATAGGCAGGGATGAGAAAGCTTTGAACTTTCTTAACCCTTTCATCCCTTCTATCCCTGTTAAATTTTTGGTTTGGAGTGTGCATCGGAGGTTTTGTTTCTTTTATACTCATTCACATGGAAACTGCGGTTGAAAAATACAAGGTTGCGAACGAGCCGTTTTACCTTCCGATCAAACAGGAAGTCGAGCTGTTCGAAGCGGCATACGCGGCGAAGCTTCCCGTCATGCTGAAAGGCCCGACGGGCTGCGGAAAGACACGGTTTGTCGAGTATATGGCCTATCGGATGAACCGCCCACTTATCACGGTGGCTTGTCACGAGGACCTTTCTTCAACGGATCTAGTCGGCCGCTTTCTGCTCGAAGGCGACGAGACGGTGTGGCACGACGGTCCGTTGACCGCCGCGGTCAGAGCTGGCGCGATCTGCTATCTCGATGAGGTTGTCGAAGCTCGCAAGGACACGGTTGTCATCATCCATCCGCTGACTGACGACCGCCGTCGGCTGCCGATAGAAAAACGCGGAACGGTGATCGAAGCGCCGCCCGAGTTTATGCTCGTCGTTTCATATAATCCGGGCTATCAATCCGTCCTCAAAGACCTGAAGCAATCCACGCGGCAGCGGTTCGTTGCGATGGAATTTGACTATCCCGACGCCGAAGCCGAAGCCGAAATAGTCGCCAAAGAAGGCGGGATCGACGAAAACACGGCAAAAGATCTGGTAATTATCGGTCAAAAAGTACGAAATCTTCGTGGACATGGTCTCGAAGAAGGTGTTTCTACCAGATTGCTGATCTATGCGGCCCAAATGATCTCAAAAGGGATATCGCCGATCGAAGCCGCCGAAGTTGCCATCTGCTCCCCGATCACGGACGACCGGGAATTACAAAGGAGCATCCGCGAGATCATTACCACGATCATTTAGTTCTATTTTGATCGAGGTAATTATTATGGCGACATTGAAGTTGAGCGGTTCCGTCGGTTTCGGCGGAAATAATAGTGCGGATGACGTAAAGAAGGTAGTAGATAGATTTGTCGAGCTTGGCTACACCTGGGTTGCCGGCACTACAAAGGGAAATTCAACCGAGCTCGTCCGGACGATCAAACTTTTTCAATCTACTTGCAAAGGCGAGGCCAAAGCGAGTTTTGGTGACGGAAAGATCAGCCTGCACGGCGACACCCACAAATGGCTTGCGGCCAGAAATGCCCCTGAATGGGTGTTGGTGTATGGAAAGTCGGGCTTGGGGTGGATGACGACCACAAGCTTGAAAACAGATGATTACAAGAAGTCGAACGGCGGATACGCGACGTCATGGTTGCTGGATCGTCTTCATTGGACGGGAATAGCATATCGCGCCGCCGCGCTGTTGGACGTTTCAAACGCCCCGCCGTTGTGGGTGCGCGAATGCTCGCCTGAGAAAGGCGGTGATGCAAAGGGACATAAGAGCCACGAGACCGGCATCGATGTCGATATCAGGCTCCCGCTGCTGCCCCCGCATACGAACGAGTGGTTTCAACTCAAGGCCCACAACTACACGAAGTTTTTCCACTACGAAGCCGCTGTCAAGCAATGTGAAGCGCTGAAAAAGCACATGGATTCTAAGTACATATTCTTCAACGATCCGAGATTCATTCCTCAGTTGACCTCACGGCAGGACAATCACAGCGAGCATTACCACGTGCGTATCAAACCGCCGGTGCGGATCGACGGCACATTTATGTGAGCCGAGATCATAACGGCAAAAAACGAGCGGCCTTGTCAATCTTGATAAGGCCGCGATTTTGATGTCTAATTTTTCGTTGGGCACTACAAAAACAAACCGCTGCGAAGATCTCGGCGACGAACGGGAATTACATATAATGAGCATTAGGGAGATGGTGACGACGATAATCTGAGCTTGTAGTCCCGCCTTAGGCGGCAAGGAGATTTGGCGGGAATTTTCCGTTAAAAGAGTAAGTGGGATAACTAATGTTCGGAGTCCCTGCTTTAGCAGGCTCTTTCTTTAACGTTAGAGGCCGCCTAAAGACGAGACTCCAAGCGCGTTGGACTGGCGCGAGGACGGCAAAACCGTCGTCCACGACACCCACGCCCTCCGCACCCTCACCAAACAGAAAAACGACATCCAAACCACCCTCCGCGAACTCCCGCTCGATAAACTGGAGAAGCTGGGCGAGATGCTTGCGGAGCTGAAAGGAGAAGATTGAAGGTTAAATTTCATCCGTGTAATAACTTGGGCTCGATTTGCTGCATCCAATAGGCGTTACATAAGAGCAGATGATGTCGAACAAACCAAACTTTAAGGTACTTCTCCTGTGCTTTGCATTGATCCTCTTGACCAATGCTGTCGCCTTCGGATGCTGGTGTCGCGATGCGGGTCCGGTGTTGGATCGGTTTGAAAGTTCTAACTCTGTCATTGTTGGACGCCTAGTCTCGGTTAGCGGAAATGAAGCGAAACTGGTTGTCGACCAGACCTACAAAGGCAAGCTTCGTGTCGGCGACCAACTTCGTTTTGTTCAAGGCACATTCGCCGACTGCGTTCGTGGCTTTGGATCTGGAGAGATAGGTCAGAAATATCTACTCTATCTGGATAAGCCGTCAAAAGAATCAACCTATGAAGCTTCCACTTGCAATGGATCGAACAGGCTTTCATCAGCCTTTGACGATTTAGCGTATCTAGACAGAATGAGTGAAGTCGCTGGCAAGACAAGACTCTCTGGCTATTTCACAACCGCGCGAGACGACAAACCTGATGTTGAGGGCTTGCTCATTAAAATAACGGGCAAGAAAAGCTACTCGCTTAGAACGGATAAGAATGGATTCTTTGAAGTTTACGATATACCACCCGGTGACTACATCGTCGAGCCGCAAATTCCTCCGCGTTGGAGAGTAGACCGTAAGTATATGTTCGGGGTCGCAGATGAAGATTCGACCAAATTCAAGGGACATACCGAAACTGTTAAGAATAAGCGTCACACCTCGGCCCGAATACGGATACGCTACGATATTTCTGCGTTTCCGGCGATCTGGTTTGATTATGTTCTCGATCTCAACAAACCCGACTGGGAGATATTGCCGCAGGAGGCGAAGGCTGGGGAGGTTATTTTGTCGAAGCGGAATGAGCTTGGCATTTTGTCGAACTTTGCGGCGACGCCGTTTGAGCTTTATGGCAAGCGGTACGCGAGCGTCGAGGGCTTTTGGCAGATGATGCTCTATCCCGAAGGGCCGGACGACGAGCGTGCAAAAAACAAGCGCGTAACCTGGAAATTCACCCGCGAACAGGTCGCCCAAATGACCGCCTTCGAAGCAAAATCCGCCGGCACGCTCGCTGAGGGGAACATGAAAACCCTCGGCATCGATTGGTGCACATTCGACGGCAAGAAATTCCCCTACCGCTCTACACCAATATCCGGCGGGCTTCGCGGACCCGGCGAACACTACAAACTCATCGTCGCCGCAATGCGTGCCAAAGCCAACCAAAACCCCGAAGTAAAACGCATCCTTCTCGCGACCGGCGATCTCATCCTAAAACCCGACCACTACGGCGAAGAAAACCCGCCACCCGAGTGGAAATACTACGACATCTGGATGCAGCTGCGTACCGAACTGGCGGCAAAGCCGCTTTGAACAGGCAACCTGTCGTGGATAATCACGGCAGGTCTGGCATAATTATTTCCAATGAAAGGACAAGCGGGCAATAAGCTGCCTAAAGGCGGGACTCCGAACATAACAAACCGCCGAGAGTTCCTCACGATGCTGGGTGCGACGACCGCGTCGGTCGCACTCTCCTCGCGGCAAGTTTTAGCTCAAAAAAAAGCGAAGAGCTGCGTGATCATCGGTTCGGGCCTTGCCGGTCTGTCAGCCGCTTTCAAACTGAAAAATGCCGGTTGGGAGGTGACGATACTTGAAGGCAGGAATCGCATTGGCGGGCGAGTGTTCTCGCATAAGTTCGCCGATACCGAACTCATCTGCGAACTGGGTGCCGAGTGGGTCGGCGAAAGCCACGAACGGCTGCACGCTCTTTGCGGCGATTTCAAGATACCGCTTCAGAAACATCAATTCGAAGACAGTTTGATGCAGAACGGCAGGGTATCGCCCAAGGGCAAGTGGGGATTCTCCGAACGCAGCAAAGAAGGCGTTTGCCGAGATGATCGCCGGGCTATGAAAAGTTGACAGCCCTGCAAAAGGCGAGTCTCGACAAGTCCGACTGGTGGACCCATCTTGAGAACATCGGTTTTTCCCGCGACGATCTCATCATCCGCGATCTGATGGACAGCACCGATTTTGGCGAGTCTATCCGAAATGTCTCCGCCTTTGCAGCGTTGGCCGAATACGCCGAATCCAGTCCGAACAACGAAATGGATTACAAGATGACCGGCGGCAATTCGCGGCTTGTGCAAGAACTTGCATCCCGCGTCGGGACAGAAAATATCAAGTTCGACAAACGCGTAACCGACGTTGTTCAGCGAAAGGGCATCGTCACCGTAAAGTGCGGCGACGAATCGTTCACGGCCGACGCATGCATCTGTACCGCTCCTATCCCAAGCCTGCGAAAGATCAAGTTCGACCCGCCGCTTCCCGCCGCTCAAACGGCTGCGGCTGAGAAGCTCGGTTACGCTCGGATCATCAAGAACAGCGTCCTGTTCGACGAGCGGTTCTGGAAGGCCGAGAACTTCTCGATGGTCACGGACACGACCTCGCACTATTACTTTCACAGCACGCAAAATCAGCCCGGGAAACAAGGTATCTTGACTGCCTATGCGATCGGCGACAAGGCGGACGTGCTTGCGTCGCAGGACGATATGCGACGGCAGTTGGTCGTTACCCGAGATCTCATCGACCTTAGCTGGTCCGCCCCAAATCTTGCCAAAGGCATCGCGTCATACGCCTGGCAGCGTGACGAATATACCCAGGGCGCATACGCCCTCTATCGTCCCGGCCAATGGTTTGGGATCAAACCGCTGCTTGCGCGCCCGCACCTCAAGGTCCTTTTTGCCGGCGAGCACATAGCCGATTGGCAAGGCTTTATGGAAGGGGCGATCGAAACCGGCGAGGCCGCAGCCGCAAACTTGCTCCGCTGATCACCCCGATATTTAACACCCATTTAACACAAAAGTCATTCCTCGTTAACTTCCCGTCAATATCCTAATTCTTGCAAGCACTAACAAAGGATTGAGACTTTTCAGACCAGAGCGGTTCCCGGCCAAGACGGGATCAAGTCCGCCGTTTATCTTATTTTCAATAGCTTTTTTATCGAGGAGTAACCATGAGATCGAATCTTATTGCAGGACTATTAACATTGATTTTTGCGTGGATATTGGTTCCGCCAACGTTTGCCCAGAGCGATCAGGGGCGGATCGCGGGCCGGATCACCGACGCGAACGGAGCGGTTGTGCCGGGAGCAACCGTGACCCTTACGAATGAGCAAACCGGCGAAGCGAGAACCATAACGGTTAAGGATGATGGCTCGTTTATCGTTGTCGCCCTAAAGCCGTCCAGGTATTCAGTCAGCGTTACGGCAGCGAATTTCGAACCTTCGACGACGAAGAACATCGAGCTTCTTGTCGGCCAGCCGCTTGAGCTGGAGCTAAAGCTGCAGGCACAGGGTGTTGCGGCCCAGGTCGATATTGTGACCGGCGAGGACACGATCGTAAATACCGCGTCGGCAAGCATGAGCGCGAATGTTAACCAGCGTGAGGTTGAGGGACTGCCGGTCAACGGCCGCCAGCTTTCTCAGCTTTATCTGCAGGCCCCGGGCGGCGTCAATAGCGGTACTGGAACATTCTCCGATATTCGATTTTCAGGACGGGCCAACAATCAGAATGTTATTCGGTATGACGGAGTTGAGGGTACGGCGATCATCGACTCAAGTCCCGGGTAACCTCAACGGCGAGATCCCGTCGCCCTTTCGCCTTCAGTCCAGCCTGGAAAATGTTCAGGAGTTTCGTGTCGACTCCAGCAATTTTCCTGCCGAGTTCGGTACCGGCACCGGCGGGCAGATCAGCGTCGTGACCAAATCGGGCGGAAATCGATTTCACGGTTCGGCCTTCGAATACCTCCGCCGGGACTCGCTCGACGCCAGAAACTTTTTTGACAATGCTTCGCCAGGAATCGAAAAGAGTCCACTTACTCTAGACCAATTTGGCGGTTCGATCGGCGGACCGATCATCAAAGATAAGCTGTTCTTCTTCGGCAGCTACGAACGCTACCGCGGCCGCTTTGGCTTGAATTTTGTCGAGGCCGCACCGAGCCTGACCCTGGCTACACCAGGAGCCCTTATACCGGGAACGACAACGCCGGTAAATCCGGCAATTCAGCCATTTATCAGTGCGTTTAGGTCACCAAACGCTGTCGTGGTTCCCGGCGGTTCAGCCGTGACCGGTTTTGACATCCTGCAGCTTCAGGACAACGAAAAAACCGATGAGAAAGCCTACGCGGCCCGCATTGACTATCAGGTCAATGAACAGCATAAGGCCTATGTCCGCTTCTTCCGCGATGAGGGAACTGACATTGCTCCCGAAGGCGTATCCGGACGCGTGGTATCGATCGAAGCCGTTCCGCAGAACGGAGTAGCAGGGCCTGCAGTCAATCCTGGCCACCGACGGATCGCTTATCAACGAATTTAAGGTCGGCTACAACGGCGCCCGAACACGGATCAATGGAACAGCGCCGACCGTAAACGGCCTAGATTTTTCGACACTGATCCTTAACATCTCGGGCAGCGTGGCCAACACCGGTATCGCGGGGCAGGGAACCTCGTCCGGCATTTCGATCCCGGGCGGTTTGGTTCGTGCAAACAGCGCCACTAATGGCCGCGGTCAGCCATACACTCCGTACTCGCTTGGTTTTATTGACAGCCTGAATTGGATCAAAGGTGATCACAATTTCAAATTCGGCGGTGAGGTTCGCTTGATCAGAATGTACACCGATCGATTAGGCGGAACGACCTATACGTTTTCAAATCTGGCTGGTTTTCTCGCCAACACGCCCGCATCGGTACAGTATCTCGGCGACGTCAGTGCTCCAAGCCCGTTCAATAACGGTTTGACGGGCCAACGTCTCGCCAAACAGGAATACTACATCGGCTATGGGCAGGACGAGTGGAAGATCAGGCCCGGCCTGACCTTGAGCTACGGGCTTAGATACGAGTATTATGCGCCGCTTCGTGAAGAGAATAACGGGCAGGTCTTGTTCGATATCGATACCGGCGTGCTGCGTCCATCAAGCGAGGCAGCCTTTAAGTCGTCGAAAACAAATTTCGGGCCACGCGTCGCGTTAGCATGGTCGCCCGGCCAGGGAGGAACCGGATTTTTTGAAGGAGGAAGAACGGTTATTCGCGGCGGCATCGGCCTCTATTACGGACCAGGACAAACCGAAGATCAGATACAACCGATCGAAAGTGATCGTGTTAGTTCCACGGTTACCAGCGGCAGTTTGCTGGCATTCCCCGCAAATATTCCGGGGATCATCGCAAACTTTACATCGAACCCGACAAATCGCAACTATCAGCCGCGAGCCTATTCGAGCGACTACAAGATTCCAGAGCGGATATTGCAATACAGCGTTTCCTGGCAGCAGCAGTTGCCGTACAACATAACCTCGACCATTGGATATGTGGGAAGCCAGGGACGAAACCTTTTCTTGCGAAGCGTTGCGAACCGCATTCTGCCGGGCCAGGCTACTATACTCAATGGCTCAAACATACCCACCGGTGTGGGTGTCGTAAACCGCACAAATGCAAGCGGACAGGTTATCGGTGTTACGACGGTTCGGCAATTCAGCATCGTCAGCGGCTCAACGGTGTCAAATCCGTTCGCGGAGATCGACTACAAAACAAGCGGCGGCGACGACACATATAACGCCTTGCAGTTTTCATTGCAGCGAAGCTTCCGAAGCGGTCTGACGATGAACATGCAATACACTTTCGGAAAAAGCGAAGGCACAACCGCCGGTTCGAATGAAGCCCGTACCTCTTCTCAGTTGGAAAATTTCGAAGCCGATCGCGGCCGAAATAATTTCGATATTCGAAATACATTTAACATAAGTGCGTTGTACGAATTACCGATCGGCAACGGCAAGATGTGGGATTTCGGGAGGGCAGGTAATATTTTGCTTGGCGGATGGGAAGTTGGCGGTATCATCAATGCAAGAAGCGGCGTTCCGGTCGAAGTACTTGTCGTTCGGCCGGATATCGTCGTTCAATGCCAGCTTGCAGCCGGATGTCCGAATGGTGCCGGCGGATCCTTCGCCAACGGATTCGTTGCGAATCTGCCGTCCTTCGGATCTGCGTTCCCGGCATTGCCCACTGGGTTTGTCGCGGTCGTAAACACACCAGGCGGCGGCAACTCCCGCAACATACGACGGCCGAATCTCATAGCTGGTGTCGATCCTTATCTGAACAATGACCGTAGTTTCATCAATCCTGCCGCATTCGCGACTCCGGCTCCCGGCACATTTGGTGATTTTCCGAGAAACGAACTGTCGGGCCCAACATTCCGTCAGGTTGACATGATCGTCGCCAAGCGGTTTCGTATTAGCGAAACGATGAATGTTGAATTCCGGACTGAGTTTTTCAATATTCTTAATCAGACGAATTTCGCAAATCCGTCCACTACTCTTAATAACGCTTTGCCAAACCTGAGTTTTAACACGACGACCTCGGTTTATGCGGCTACGTCGTCCAATGTGGTTCAGCCGGGAGCAGCTTTTACGCAGGGTGCAGCAGGTGCCACTTTCGGCCTGCTTCGCTCAACAGTCGGGCGAACCGTTGGGTTAGGGTCAAACCGGCAGATCCAATTCGCGTTCCGGTTCAATTTCTAGATAGCTTCGACGAACGAAGGGAAAGTGAAAAGGCGAGAGGTTTATTTCCTCTCGCCTCTTCGTATTTCGATCCGTTCTGTTTAGCCTATTTGACCGCTGTCGCCTTGGTTTCCTTTGGGTCGTATGGGGTCGCCTGATATTTCTTGACGGCTTCCTGCGCATTGTCGTAGTTGTCGCCGAGCCCTTCGGCACGTTTGTACGCGGCAAATGCCCGGTTGCGATCGCCCTTGGCGTCGTAGGCGTTGCCCATTTTTATGTTCGACCAAACTGAAAGCCAGGCCGGATTTAGGTCGCCGCTTAGTGATGCCTTGAAATTATCTATCGCAAGGTCGTAGTTCCTCTGCTCAAGAAACAGAAGGCCGAGGTGGTAATAGATCCAGGAATTTGAGCGGTCGAGCTTTAACGCGGCCTCGAATTGGGCCTGGGCCTCGACATAATTTCCCTCTTTGAACTGCTCGATGCCGCGGCGGGCGATGGACGAAACGCGGAGGTCGGGCGATATCCGCAGCAGCTTGTAATTCGGGTCGATAACGACCGCCAGCGGTTTGCCGGTGGATTCGATATTGAAATCGGCAGTTGCCTCATCAACCTGTACGGTTTGGATCTTCAGCCCGTCTTCCCCTTCGGATCGAAGCTGCACATCGACCGGCAGGCGGAGATTGTCATAATTCTGCTTGATCGTTCCGCGTGCGATAAACTTACCGCCTCGTGTTCGAATGATCAGGTAATCGGTCGAAAATTCCGGTACGCCGGTGCCTTCGACCCAGCGTGCGAAGAAGTAGCGAAGATTCTGGCCCGCAACCTTTGATGCGAGCTTCTCAAACTCGTCGATCGAAACGTTCTTACCGCGATTTTCCTGAAGGTAGGTACGCAGAAGCTGGTCGAATTTCTGCGCGCCGAGCGTGTCACGCAGAAGCTTGTAAACAAAAGCTCCCTTCGCGTACATGATGTACTGGTAGGCGATCGACTGGTCGTCCAGATTTGCCGGAACACGCAAGAGCGATGCAGTTTGCTCGAACGTCAGCGATTTTTCAAGCAGTTCGCGGCGAAGGCCCTCGGCCTGTGGGCCGTTCAATGCACTTTCACGCAACGAGAAAGCACTGTATTCCGCCAAGCCCTGCGAAAGCCATGCGTCGTCAAACGATTTCAGGCCGACCGACAATCCCCACCACTGAAACGCAGCTTCCCGCTGCAGGCGGTCGTTAGTGATCTCGCCGCCCTTCCTCAAACCGGCGATTGGCGATAAAGAGCATCCCGAGCGACGAGTAGAAATCGACGCTTTCGTCATCGATCTGGGTGACGATCAGACGTTTTCCCATTTCGGGAGCACCGAACTTCGATGTGTAATACTGAAGGGCCTTGCCAAGCGTTTCGCCATAGTCGGCGATCAGGTTCTCGTTGCCGGGCCGGGTATAAAATTGCAGTTCGTAATCGCCGAAACGCAGCGTTTTGTTGACAAATTTGGCGTAGGAAAAATTACCAACCAGGCCAGGTTTCGATTGTACAAAACGGTATTTTCCGCCAGCAGTCGTTACCGGTGCATCGCTATAGCCGACGACCTGAAGGCCTGCCGGTGCGGTAATGCTGATGTCCGATGTCGCCGGGTCGGCCGCGTAATCGTGGAACGGAAACCAGCGTGCGGCATACATTAAGTAACCCTCATCGTCGCCGACATACGCCAGCCGTTTGGTCAGAAGCGGCCCACCACTTGGCGTGTTCAGAACGCCGCTGTATTTGAAGCGCAATGTTACGGTCGTTCCTTTCGTGACCGTGTCGCCGAGGTCGATCCGCACGCTTGGGCCTAGATCGGAGACTCCCACCTGGTCCTGCACGAACGTAACCTCACCGGCAGGTACAACTGGTTTCACAGCCGGTTTTGCTTTGGTTGTCGGCGGAACGGTTGGCACCACAACCGGCAGTTTATCAACTCGCGTGATGCTTTCGAGTTTTAACGAGCCGTTCAGCTCAAACGAAACCGTTCGCGTATCTTCTTTGGGTACAAAGGTTACATCGGCTGTTGCGGACAATTTGTTCTCATCCGGCGACAACTGAGCGTCGATAAGATAGTTGGTAACGTCAAACGGCGCGCGTTGAACCTGCTGCGCAAAAGCGGTTGCCGAAAATGCGATCGTAACCGCCGCAAGAAGTAAGATCTGTTGCTGAAAGTGTCTCATTTAATGTTTGAAGAACCCTACCTTAATAATTATGCTCTCATATGATGTTCGCGCCTAGCGAATCGTTTGCTATTGCCCCGTCAAAGAAACGATATGGCAGCCGGGAATTTATCAGCTTACAGAACATATTTCAATTTTCGCGATAACGGCCGCCTTGTTTTGCCTCGGTGCCGAAGCTAGATCGGGCGAGCCGCATCGTTCCATTTGGGACGGGACAATTGCGGAAAGTGGAACGGTCTAAATTATGCAAACGCTATACTTATCGCGAAAAATCGTTCCATTTACGCGCGCAACAAACGTTAAGTGGAACGATTTAAAATCGACTAGGCGTAAACATCTGTTAATACAAGATTTACCATAAATCAGCTGAATCAGACATGCTCACTGACGCAACCGCCGACACCGTCCATGACATCATCCCGTCAAAGATCAAAAACTACCGCCAAAAGCATGACATTTGTTGCATAGACTGTCAAGAGTTTTGTGTGTGCAACAAAACTCCGAGGGGGATGTCTAAGGTCTGTGGTCCAAATGAGAAAACGGCCGATCTCACGCAAAGCCCGCAAAGATCGCAAAGAAAACGCCAAGGGGACACTCCCCAAACTTCTAAGTTCATCACCGAACATAGATCGGGTTAGAGATTATCCAGGGCATTTTATCAAACGGCGGGCCGAGCTGGTCGAGATAAACCTCGACGCGATAAGCTCCAGCATCAGCGACTCTGAAATGTAAAATCTAGTACATCTTAGGTTTATCCCAAGGCGAAGACGTAGCAATCTCATTTCCCGTCGAGAAAAACGCAATCTTGATCGGAGAGGGAAATCGGTTTAGAGAACCCTTGAACGAACTTCTCGTTAAGACTAGGGCTTCAACCTTTAAATCACCGACACCATATTCGCGTAGAAAGAGAAACCGGTGGTATCGCCAAGCACATCAAATCCAATGAACGAGCCTCCCGCTTTCAGTGCCTCAACCAGATTCTCCCGCGTCAAAGGCTTGTCCTGTTCGATCAGAACATGCTGCCGAGCGAGGCCAAAAATCGTCTTGTATAATTGTCCAATTTGAAATTCAGACCTTTATTGCCCGCATCATCGCCGAATAGGTGAAAGCCGATATTCGAATGTGCGTCTGTTCCGGCGGTAAGATGGCGATCTTTCGTTTTCGCGGCGACCTCGTCAAATTTCCTCAGATTTTCATCAGGCCTCCTGAAATAAGAGGCGAGCATTAGTTCCGGATACGCGGGAAATGACCAGATACCGTCGAAGATCGCGGTGAATGGGTTCATCTTCTTCGCGTTTGTGTTGAGGCTGAAAACCTCAATGCCATCGAAATCGGAATCCCAGGATTTGAACTTTTCAGGATATGCGACGATGGCAAGACGATTTTCGGTATGGAGC
The DNA here is from genome assembly GCA_963732475.1 of Blastocatellia bacterium. Lineage (GTDB taxonomy): Bacteria > Acidobacteriota > Blastocatellia > Pyrinomonadales > Pyrinomonadaceae > OLB17. The sequence goes on from CAVSZR010000006.1 coordinate 503,153, forward strand.
TTTTCGAGTACCGCCGTAGTCGGTAGCTTTCGCAAACCCGCCGCGTCGGGACTTCCGGGAATCATCAGGAAGCGGTCGGAGTCGGCTGTGTCTATTTCGTTGCCGCCGACAAAGAGCGTCTTGCCGTAAACACCGTTGAGCGTCAATGCCGATGTATCAAAGGCATCCGAGTAATGCTCCGTCATAATGACGAAATCGAGATCGTTCGCGTTTGCGGCGGCGATCAACTCGTCAAACCCGCCGGTGCTGTGGCCGCCGAGGTTTGTGTGTGCGTGGATTATGCCTTTGTATTCTTTGAACCGGTCGTCGATTCGCGTGGTTCGCGCGGCATTAAGCTCCGCGACCTTTTCCGCAAGCTTTCCAACTTTGTACCGCCTGTAGATGAAAGGGGCCTGTATCGCCACAAGAATGGCGAGCAGAATTAGGAGTATCTTTTTTACAACCTTTTTCATCAAAAAAAGCGCGTTCAGAGTTCTGGCTTGAGCTTGTTCCCTAAACAGCCGAAAGGCACGCTAAAGCGTGGACTCTGAACGCCCGTCAGATTCAAAATCGACCGACACAACCTTCTCCGCGATCTCCCTACCGAGAGCCGCTACTTCCTGGTGCGACGGGTGGACCGTATATGCGTCAAGCGCAGCCATATCCGGGTAAACCGCAACCAAACCGGTATCGAATGACCGCTCCAAGTGCAACACGTCCGAGCCCACGTTGAAGCTTTCGATATTCGGAATAATTCCCGGTAACGCCCGCAGCCTGGCGATGTGATCGGCTCGCTGTTCAGGCGAGGTTTCGGGCTTGTATTTCCAGCAGACAATGTGTGTGATCATGGCTTCTCAAATACGCGACTGGAGCGGCAAGCATCCTTGCTTGCCCGGCCGCGATAGCGGTCGAAAGCTGGCGCCGACCAACGGTTGTTCTAGTTAGACGCTCAGGCAAGCACGGATGCTTGCCGCTCCAGTCAAAGAATTTCGCACCACTCTTTCGTTATCTTATGCCGATACTCAAACATTTTCTCAATTTGCGGCGTTACAGCCAACGGTGCGGCCATCGGGCCAAATATCGGGATCGGCATTTCGTATTCGATCTCGTCGCGAAGGATAGCGCCGTCCGGGTGTGGTTCGATGATGTGCCGGTGGCGCCAGCTTCGGAACGGGCCGGAGATCATCGTGTCTTCGAACATCCGCGGCGGATCGTATGCCGTGTGTTCGGCGACCCATCGTGACGTGAATATCCAAAGTATTTTTTGTTCGATGATCGCCCGCGAACCTACCTTTGAAATATCGGCCTTCTGTATGATCTTCGCGTTCTCCCATGGTGGTATCAACCGCTCGAACGCATCGGGTAATTCGTGAAAGGCAAAGACGCGTTCAGGCGATGCTTTGATCACACTTTCTTTAACAAATCTCATTCCTCAACACGATAGCACAACGCGCGTGTAGTTGAAGATTCGGACATTTCACGCAAAGCGCGCAAAGTTCGCCAAGCAAGAACAGGGCGATGAATGTGGCTCCGACCAAAAAGCGTAAACCGAACGATCTCTTGCCCTTTCCTTTGCGTTCTTTGCGTCTTTGCGTGAAAATCTTTCTGCAACAACCACAACAGGAGACATTTCAATGGCAGAATCCGCAAAGGATCTCGGTGCGTTCTATAACGAGCAGGTTTCGAAGGCAAAGATCTGGCAGGTGATCGGTGCGTCGTCGGTAGGCACGATGATCGAGTGGTACGATTTTTATATCTTCGGCAGCCTTGCGACCGTGATTGCCCCGCTGTTCTATCCGCCTGAGAATCAGACCTTTGCATATATCGCCTATCTTGCGACCTTCGCGGTCGGCTTTATTGTGCGCCCTTTCGGAGCTTTATTCTTTGGCCGCATCGGCGATGTTGTCGGGCGCAAATATGCATTTCTCGTCACACTTTTGATCATGGGCGGCGCCACCGCCGTGATCGGAATTTTGCCTACATATGCACAGATCGGAATGGCGGCGCCGATAATTTTGCTGCTAATTCGCGTGCTGCAAGGCTTGGCGCTTGGCGGAGAATATGGCGGTGCGGCCGTTTATGTAGCCGAGCACGTCCCGGACAACCGGCGCGGTTTCTACACTTCATTTATTCAGATCACGGCGACACTCGGACTTTTTCTATCTCTGGCTGTGATTCTTATCGTCCAAAATACGATGACCGCAGATCAGTTCGGCGGCAAGGCCGACGGCATAGGCGGTTGGCGAATTCCGTTTTTGATCTCTATTTTTCTAGTCGGAATTTCCCTCTACATTCGTCTGCGGATGAAGGAATCGCCGATCTTCCAGCACATCAAAAGCAGCGGAATGACATCGGCAAATCCCTTGGTCGAGGCTTTCACGAAATGGAAAAACCTTAAGATAGTTCTGATCTCGCTCCTGGGCGCGACCGCGGGGCAGGGAGTCGTTTGGTACACCGGGCAGTTTTACGCGCTGTTTTATCTCGAATCAATACTTAACGTAAACCAGACATCGGCAAAGTATATCGTCGCTCTCGCCCTGTTGATCGGTATGCCGCTGTTCATCGTATTCGGAGCCTTGAGCGACCGGCTTGGGCGAAAATGGATAATCATGGCCGGATGTTTGCTGGCTTTGCTCACATATCTGCCGATTTATAAAGCGATGCAGTCCGTTGCCGGATCTAATGTTGTCACCGCGACCTCACAGAAAGATCCCGCGACCGGCGCTATCAAGCTTACGCCGCAATCGCTCGACGAAAGCGGAGCCTTCGTCACCTCGCCAAAAGTTCTGCCCTACACCTCATTCGGCGATCTTGTTTCTAATTCGACAGCGTGGAAGCTGATATTACTGATCTTTATCCAGGTAGTTTGGGTAACGATGGTCTATGGCCCGATCGCGGCCTATTTGGTCGAGGCTTTCCCGGCAAAGATACGCTACACGGCGCTCTCGCTGCCCTACCACATCGGCAACGGTGTCTTCGGCGGCCTGCTGCCGCTCATCGGCGTCTCGATAATCGCTCAAACCGGGAATATCTATGCCGGACTGTATTATCCGATGATCGTCGCGGCGATTACGCTTGTGGTCGGATCGATATTCTTAAAGGAGACGCGCGGGCATAAGATCTGGGAGGAGATCGAGTGAGAAGACGGTTAACGCAGGCACGAGAATGGTGTAAAGGATGGAGGCGATAATAATTTCATTGACTTGATTCCCTGTAGTTATTATTATCGGTGAATCAATCCCCCTAACTAGTCCGGCGACTTTCCATCGCGACATCTCGTCGGCTGGGAGAACGTATGATTTCACCGGCGCCGTTGAGTGCTGCTTGTAAGGGAGAAATAGCCATGCCGAAATTAGGAGCCAGTGTTGGACAGCCTTCGGGGTTAAACAAGAAGCATGACGTTGCATTGGTCCAGGCGATGCTTCAGGTTATCAAGAACCCTAAGAATCAACCTTACGCAACGTTTAAGTATGACGGTGAATTCGGCCTTAACGGTGCAACATTCAAGGCGATCAAGGCTTTCCAGGAAGATCACAAAACCAACCTCGGCCCTCCGCCGGAACCCCTGGGAAAGATCGAACTTAATGGCAAGACATTCAGCAAAATGGTCGAGCTACTGCCTGCTAGCCACAAAGGCCTACGTGGGCTGGAGGGTTACCCGATCGTCTATCTGGAGGGAACGCAGGCAGAACTAAACGCCGCGGTTGCACGCGTCACGGGTGACGGGAAGTTTACCGCTGAATTCAAAGGAAAAGTAGTCGCGCTGTTCAATAAGTTCTATCAAAAATACGGGATCGTCCTGAGCGTCAATCCGGATTTTGCAGATGGCGGATTCAGAGACTTCGCGACGCAGCGTAAGTTGATGGACCGGGTTCTTAGCAATGGCGATATGGCGTCCGACGCCGGTCCCGGGGAAAGCAACCATAACTGGGGAAACGGGGCGGACATCGGATTCACTCAATTCTATTTGCTAAATGGAAACGGGACGATCGCAAGGGTACCGGGTGTGGCCGTTAGCGGCGACGGAGCCTGGCTGTCGGAACTTGAAAAGATCAGCCCCGCCGCCGTGGCCGAGTTGTGGACCGCCCGCAACAATATGACCGACCTTTACCAAAGCAAAAAGATCGGAGATAAACCTCATCTTCAAACTTTCTCGGACACAAAGGTGTCGATGGGCAAATCGCTTGCCGAACATATGTCGATAGAAGGCTGTATGTGGTGGAAATATGAAGCGTATTCATATTGGTGCAACTATGGATTGGCAGATAAGGAAACCAAATTCAAGGTCGGGTCGGCAAAAAGAATATGGGACAGCTCGGTCAATGTCGATGAGGCAAGTCTTGCAACCGCTCTCAATCAAGCGGAGGCGCGGCGGAAACTTGGGCCGCTGCCGGAATATGAGGAAGCTATTCGTAAGGCCATCGTCGAGCTGACGCCGAGTCCACCAGCTGTTTGGAAAAAAACCGATATAAAAAAAGCCCATTGCGACATGATGCGCATATTCTTTCGCGTCGACTTCGAATTGGCGGAGGCAAGCGCCGCGACGTGGAAACCATACGATAAAGATGGCAACCCGATGTGAAATGGCGGCCCTTACGTAATTCCACGATCACAAAGTTTGTTTGGACGCTATATGGTCTCGTTGAGCAGACTCCAAACCTTTTGGAGATGGCGTTCTTCGACGCGGATGCTGCCGACTGAAAGACGCAGCGTAAACTTGCCGTTCAATTTTGTGTGTGAAAGATAGGCGTCGCCCGATCCATTGATCTCGTTCATTATGCGCTCGTTCAGCGCGTTAAGATCATCGACGCCGGGCGGGCACGCGCGGAAACAGACGAGCGCGAAAGGCACCGGCGCCATCATCTCGAAGTCGGGTGATTCCTCGACCCATGACGCAAAGAGTCTTGCCAGGCGGCAATGCTCGCGCAGGCGGGCGATCAAACCTTCGCGGCCAAAGTAGCGGATGACGAACCAGAGTTTCAGCGCCCGGAAACGCCGTCCAAGCTGGATGCCGTAATCCATTCCGTTTTTGACGGTGCTTTCGTCGCTGGTTTTCAGATATTCGGCGACCAGCGAAAATGCCTGTTTCAAGACATTCAGGTCCTTGCAATACAGCACGGAAAGATCGAACGGCGTAAACAGCCATTTGTGCGGATTGACAACGATCGAATCGGCGCGCTCGCAACCCTTGAAATACTCGCGAAACTCCGGCACGATCGCCGTCGAACCGGCATAGGCGGTATCGACGTGTAGCCAAAGGCCGTATTTCTCGCAAATATCCGCAACAGCATCGACCGGATCGACGCTCGATGTCGAGGTCGTACCAATCGTCGGTATGACGCAGATCGGCAAAAAGCCATCTTCTATATCTTCGTCTATTGCCTCAGCAAGCGCTTCGGGGATCATTTCAAACCGATCGTTGCACGCGATCTTTCTCAAACTCCGCGTACCCATTCCGAGCGTAATGACCGCCTTATCTATCGAAGAATGAACATGTTCCGAGCAATAAACCCGCAGGAGCGGGAGATCGGTGCGGCCGCTCATGCCTTCCTCGCGGATATTCAGATTCGCCTTTTCGCGGGCGGCCGCGATGGCGTGCATCGTCGAGACGGACGCGGTGTCGTAAATTATGCCCTCGAAATTGTCAGGCAAGTCCATCATCTGGCGCAGCCAATCGAGCACAACGTCCTCGAGTTCGGTCGACGCAGGCGACGTTCGCCAAAGCATCGCTTTCATATCAAATGCCGCTGTGATCATCTCGCCGAACACGCCCACCGACGAGGTTGAAGTTGAAAAAAGCCCGTGAAAACTTGGGTGATTCCAGTGTGTAACGGCCGGTAGGATGAGCTTTTCGACATCGGCGAAGATGTCACCGAAATCTTCACCTTGTTCCGGGGCGGAGCGCGGAAGGCTGTTTTTGAGCGAATCGGGTTCTATCTGTGACAGGACGGGAAACTCCTCGATCCGCTCAAAATAGTCGGCGATGAAATCGACGATAGCGTAGCCGTGCCGCCTGAAATCCTCTGCGGGCATATCACCCAAGCCATTTTTCTGCTCAGCCATTAGTCCTCCGGAAATGTGCGAATTGCGGAAAAGTTAAATAAACACTCGACAGTTTTAGTAATAAAAGTATAATAACATCTACGAAATTCTCGCCAACGTCTTAGAACTAAAGGTTTACGCTCTCCAAAGGCGTTTTTGGTTACCAAGAAAAGCACATTTCTTTTTTCGAACGAGGAAGCTTATGGCAACTGACGTTGCTGAAACGGAACAAAAATCTGAGGGGTTTATTCGCGGGCTTGGCCTGCTTGATTCGACGATGATCGTCGCCGGATCGATGATCGGCTCGGGAATTTTCATCGTTTCCGCGGATATCGCTCGCCAGGTTGGCTCGCCCGGATGGCTGTTGGTTGTTTGGCTGGTGACCGGATTTTTGACCGTCGGTGCCGCGCTCTCGTACGGCGAGCTAGCGGCGATGATGCCCCGTGCGGGCGGCATGTACGTTTACTTAAAAGAGGCGTTCTCGCCGCTCTGGGGTTTTCTTTACGGTTGGACCCATTTCCTCGTGATCGGCACCGCAACCATCGCCGCGGTTTCGGTCGCATTCAGCCGTTTTACCGGAATTCTGTTTCCGGGAATTTCCGAAAGCAATTATTTGATCGAGCCTGTTCGCATCGGCTCGTCGAGCTACGCCTTATCGCTCTCGACCGCCCAACTGCTCGGCATCGCCATGATCGTGCTGCTCACTTTCATGAACACCCGCGGCCTTAAACTCGGCAAGCTTGTCCAAAATACGTTTACTTTTGCCAAAACGGGCTCGCTGATCGCACTCATCATTTTGGGAATTATCGTCGGTCTCTATTCGTACCCGGAGATCGCGGCGGCAAACTTTGGCGATCTCTGGACCGTACGCGGAACGACTCAGAATGTTGGGCAAACGGCAAACGGTGGTGTGCGTCGGCTCGCGCCTCTTTTGTCGGGATGCTGATCGCGTCTGCGTCGCCCAGACGAATTCGTTGTTTTCGGCTGATGCATGGCATAACGTCACATTCACGGCGGGCGAGGTCATCAATCCGAAACGAAATCTTCCGCTCTCGCTTCTGCTCGGCACGGGCGGAGTGATCACGCTTTATCTGCTCGCGAATATTGCCTATCTCGTCACGCTTCGATTCGAAGACATGCAGAAAGGTACCGAGCGACCGCGTCGGTTCGGCGACCGCCGATGTGATCTTTCCCGGAGCGGGTGCGGCGATAATGGCCGTCGCAATAATGATCTCGACCTTCGGATGCAACAACGGGCTGATCATCGCGGGTGCCCGAGCTTATTACGCGATGGCGAAGGACGGCTTATTCTTCAAGGCGGCGGGCGAGCTCAATAAGTTTCATGTCCCGGCATGGGCGATCGTCATCCAGGGGATTTTGTCCGTGCTGTACGTTTTGCCCCGCACGGTAAATCAGGCGGCCGACGGCAGGGTCAGTTACGGAAACCTATATGGCGATCTGCTTACATACGTCATTTCCGCCGCTTTGATCTTTTACATTCTCGCGATCGCGGCGGTTTTTGTACTCCGCGTGAAACAACCCGATGCCGAACGTCCGTATAAAGCATTTGGATATCCAATTATTCCGGCGCTATACATTGTCGGAGCGTCTGTGATCCTTGTCGTTCTTTTTGTTTATCAAACAACGGCGACTTGGCCCGGCCTGTTGATAGTTCTAACCGGCGTGCCGGTTTATTTTGTTTGGAAGAGCTACGGAACGCGGACGCCCTCGTCCGCAGCGGAATGACCGCGAGCCGATCTATTTGAAGAACTTTGCGGACGAGGGCGTCCGCGTTCCATATCACCCTTAGGAGGTTTTCATGTCACTTTTTGCGACTAAACCAATTTCCGCGATCATCGCCGAGGCCGAGGAAACCGGCACACACACATTTAAGAAAACACTGACTTCGTTAGATCTTACGATGCTCGGTATCGGTGCCATTATTGGTACCGGCATTTTTGTTTTGACGGGTCAGGCTGCCGGCAAACACGCGGGCCCGGCCGTGATCATTTCGATGGTGATCGCGGGCATCGTCAGTGCTTTTGCGGCCTTGTGTTATTCGGAATTTGCGGCCAGCGTGCCGATCTCGGGTTCCGCGTACGCTTATGGTTATGGAACACTTGGCGAATTCATTGCGTGGATCATCGGGTGGGACCTGATTCTCGAATACGCATTCGGAGCCGCCACGGTTGCTGTTGGTTGGTCGGGTTATGTCGTCAGCCTCTTCAGGGATACGCTCGGGATAAATTTTCCGCTCAGCCTCAGTGCTCCGCCCGGAACTGAGCTAAAAAATGCTGCAGGAGCGGTTATTGGCACCGGTGTTTTTAACCTCCCGGCGGCGTTAATAGCTGTCGCGGTAACGTTGCTTCTGATTCGCGGCATTAAGGAATCAGCTAGCTTTAACTCGATAATCGTTATTATCAAAGTTGTCGTTGTGGTCCTGTTCATTATCGCGGGTATCGGCTATGTATCTCCAGAAAACATCACGAATCCGGGGTGTCCAGCCGCTCTACCTAACTGCGCTCCTTTCATGCCATACGGTTTTCCCGGCGTTGTTACAGGTGCGGCTGTGATTTTCTTTGCTTACATAGGTTTCGATGCGGTTTCGACCGCCTCGCAAGAAGCAAAAAATCCGCAGCGGGATATGCCTATCGGCATTTTAGGTTCGCTAGCAATATGTACGGTGCTCTACATTTTGGTTGCGGGTATCATGGTCGGGCTCGTCGATTACAAGCTGCTCACCAATGCCGCCGCACCCATCGCAGTGGCCATCGATGCCGCATTGCAAAAAGCCCAGGGCACTACAATGGGAATTATTCTTTACGCCTTCCCGACCATCATTAAGGTCGGTGCCGTACTTGGACTGAGTTCCACCATGGTCGTTATGACCATGGGCCAGCCGCGTGTGTTTTATTCGATGGCAAAAGACGGACTGCTTCCAAGCTGGGCCGCAAAGATCCATCCGAAATTCCAAACGCCGCACATCACTACAGCGATCACCGGTACGATCGTCGCTATCCTGGCAGGATTTGTTCCGATCAGCTTGCTTGGCGAACTTGTAAGTATCGGAACGCTATTCGCTTTTGTTATCGTTGGCGTAGGAATTATCATCCTTCGCTCATCTAACCCGGCCCTTCATCGGCCATTCAGGGTGCCGCTGTCGCCGTTCATACCGATCGCTACGGTGGTCTCGGCAGCTTACCTGATGAACAGCCTGCCGCTCGATACATGGATCCGCCTGATCGATTGGATGGCCATCGGGCTTGTGATCTACTTTGCTTACAGTTATAACCACAGCAAATTGGGCGACGTGACGGACGCGGATGCAAACGCCGAAGTTCCGGCCACTTACACACCGCCGATCGCAGCAATTATCGCGATCTTGCTTTGCATCGCGCTGACGGTGTATCAGGTGCCGTACTTGATGAACCTTAAGTCCGAGGATATTGGGTTTAATTTGGCCATCCGCCTGTTCGCCTGGATCATAACGGGCGTTTTGGTCGGCGTGCTGATGTACGGCAAGGGCGACCGGAATGCAGGGCGTAATCCGCAAACACGAAATATCGGCTTGATCGCGTCGTTGGCAAATCTGGTGATTTGGCTTGGAATTACGTGGTATTATTTCGCGTTGATCCATCCAGCGAAATAATTAGATCCAGTTTCAGAATTATTTAGGCGGGAATTTCACCCGCCTATTTTTTTATAGTTTGAACGAAACAAATTCAAAATTCCACACCTGGCATAAATGGCTGATCGTTCTCGGCTGCGGCCTGGGGATTGCCTTGATCCCGCCGCCGGAAGGCGTTACGCGTGAGGCGTGGACGCTGCTGGCGGTATTTATCGCGACCATCGTGGGCTCGATCGTACAGCCGCTCACCGGGAGCGCGGTTGTGTTGCTTGGTGTGGTTGCGGTCGCACTGTTTCGGGCGGTCCCGATAGAAAAGGCTTTGAGCGGTTATGCCGATAAGTTTGTCTGGATGGTGCTTGCAGCATTCTTTATTTCGCGGGCGATGATCAAGACGGGCCTGGGGCACCGAATTGCCCTGATCTTTGTCCGCCTGATCGGAAAGAAAACTCTTGGCCTGGGCTATTCGCTTGTATTTACGGACTTCATTCTCGCGTCGTTTATTCCGTCAACGGGTGCTCGTTCGGGCGGGATAATTCTGCCGATCGCGCGAAGCGTTACAGAAACATACGAGTCGCGGCCTGAGGACGGCACCGAAGGGCGGCTCGGGACATTTCTGATGTCGATGCTTTATCAGTGCGAGGTGATCTTGTGTGCGACATTCCTCACCGGCCAGGCGTCGAACGTCATCATCGCAGGCTTTGCCGCCAAGCAGGCGAACATCGATCTGAACTACTCGATCTGGTTCATCTCGGCGATCGTCCCTTCGCTGATCTCGCTCGCCGCCGTGCCGCTGATGATCTACTGGCTGTACCCGCCCGAGGTAAAGGAAACACCGAACGCAGTCGCATTTGCACATGACGAATTGAAGAAGCTCGGGCCGCTGAAGAAGGACGAGATGATACTTCTCGTCGTTTTTATCGCAGTCGTCATCTTGTGGATAACGGCAAAGCTTCACGGGATCGATTCGACGGTCATCGCGTTATTAGGAATTTCTTCGCTGCTTGTTTCAGGCGTTCTTTCATGGCGCGACCTCATCGACGAAACTCATGCCTGGGAAGTTTTCATCTGGTACGGCGGGCTTGTGATGATGGCCACTGCATTGGGCGAAACGAATATACCGACGCTGTTTGCGGGAAGTGTCTCGTCGATAACAACCGGCTGGAGCTGGCCGCTTGCCCTTGCGATACTCGCACTGGTTTTCTTCTATGCGCACTACACATTCGCGTCGATAACGGCCCATGTCACCGCGATGTTCATCCCGTTCCTCGCGGTGACTGTCGCTGTCGGCGCTCCGGCCGGGCTGACGGTTTTGCTGCTAACCTATTTCGCAAACCTTAGTGCGGGCCTGACGCATTACGGAACGACGCCCGCACCGGTTTATTTCGGCCTCGGCTACGTCACGCAAAAACGTTGGTGGACGATCGGGTTGATCGCGTCGTTGATCAATATTATTATTTGGTCCACGGTCGGGCCAATCTGGTGGAAACTTCTAGGCTGGTGGTAAAGGACACGGAAAGGAGAAAAGTGAATAGCGAAGAGAAATTTCTTCACTATTCACTTTTCGGTTATTGGTTTTAAGCTTACTGAAGCGGCTCGCCTAATGGAAGTGCCGGGGCATCGAGCTTTGCTAGAGCGTCGTCATAGACCTTGATGTATCCGGCGGTTTCAAATCTCTGCCTGGTCGCGGCCAGATAGTCAGAGAATACTTCCCCGCGTTTCTTATCCAGCATTTCGTCCATCAATCGATCGCGTTCCATTTTGAACTCGTCCATACTGGCTTCGGTTCGCTTATTGAGGCCGACAACCACCCAGCCATCGCCAACATTTATCGGGGTCTTGGTCACTTCGCCATCCTTCAATGCAAAAATAGCGTCCGACAGTGCCTCGTTCGAAGTCGCCGTCGGGCCTGTGCCAAGAGGCGAACCCAACGTGTAAGTTTTTGATTCGAGCGCTTTGAGGTTCTTTCCCTGAGCGGCGCCTCCCAAGGCTGCAACGTTCGTCGCTCCGGCGGCGATCTGTTTGGCGATCTCCTCCACCTGTGCCCGAGCCTTCTCAAGCTTTACCGATTCGATTACCTGTGCTTTCACCTCGTCAAATTCAGAATCGCGAGGCTCTTTTTTATCAACAAGGAGCGGGATCGCAAATCCGTTTTGGATCGGTATCTTATCGCCAACATCGTTCTGATTAACGAGGCCAATGATTCCTTCTTCAAACTGTGGAGATGTTCCGATATTCGGGACGTCGTCGCCGGGTTTGATGTAGGCGGTTTCTTTGACCATGTCGGCAACACCCATGTTTGCTTCACTGGCAAATTCGCCCGCGGTTTTCTGCACGTCCTTGCTTTGCTTCAACGAATCGGAAACTCTTTGTGCGAGTTCGGCGGCAATGCCGTAAGCACGACGATTTCGAAGACTGACCTCAATCTCTTTCTTGGCATCTTCGAATGGTTTAGCCACGTCGTCGCCGCGGCGCAGAATAAAATAGCGGCCCTGGTAGCTGATCGGTTCAGTAACCGAACCGGGCGCCATCTTGAGCAATCGCTGATATGGATCCGTAGGGTTATTCGGATTCTCACGAACGGGACCTTTTAAATTACCGCCCGACGCTGCCGTTGCCGGATTTTCCGATTGCCCCTTCGCTGCATCCCCGAATTCCGTCTCGGTCACGAACTGGCCATGATTCGTCAGCCGGGTATGTATTTCTGATGCCTTTCCAAATATCTCCTCAGCCTGCTCAGGTTTTGGGATACGGAGGACGATCTCCTGGCCAAGCACGCCGGCGATCTTTTTGTCGGCCGGCAGTTTGTCATATTCCTCACGCAATTCCGCATCGGAGATATTCATTTTCTCGCCGATCTTTACCGTATTAACAAAAATATAGCGGATCTTCTTCTGCGGGTCGTTTATGTAATAAGTCGCCTTGTTTTTCTCAAAATACTCACGAAGTTCCTGGTCGGTAGGCACAATGGATTGAGCAAGATCGGCACTGTTTACAGATACATAGGAAAGATCGAACTTTGAATTTTTTCGCTGAAAATCTTTAAGGACCGCTTCCTCGGAAACAGTAACGCCGGAAGAGAGAAACGTTCTAAGTTTGCTTGCGCTGATCGTGTCGCGCACCGATTCTTCAAACGCGGAAACACTTCCGGACGATTCCACTGCATTCTGCTCATAAACCGCCTGGTCAAAAGGCTTCCCTTCGGTCTTGCTCTGTTTGCGTATCTCTGCGGCAACTTCCGCATCCGAGGCCCGAAGGCCAAGCCGCTCTGCCTCGAGCCGCGCTATCCGCAAGCTTATCAACGAACTCAGAACCATTTTGGCAGGGAACGACGGGCTCTGGCTGCCACGACTGTATTTTTCTTTTTCCCTGTAAACTTCGCCAACGGTGATGTATTGGCCGGACACTTTTGCTGCCGACTCCTGACTGTCGGCGAGAACTTCTCCGCGTGTCGTGTCAGAGGGCTTATAAAACAAAACAAGGCTCGCCACCATGATGACGGCAAACAAAAGAAGCACGAAATTACGCGTCTTTTCCAAGCGACTGAAAAACTTTAACATCTCTTATTACCTGTACAATTGAATTTTATCGTTAGCACGAACAAACTGCGATTCTAACAAAAAAGCGTCACGGCGCCAATGCTGTCACGGTATTCGGCGAATCCAGCTTTCGAACATCGAATACGATTTGATGCACGCATCGTCAATTTTGTAACCCGCTTCGACGACGAATCCGAACCCGGAGAGATCCATTTTTGCGTCCGTCTCTCGTAAATACAACGAAAAACGCTAATATCCCACAGATTGGCCATCGGAATCGGCAAAAATATTATTGTTCCTCTTGGATTTGTGTATTACTGCCATAAACACACGTCCAAAAGGCTTGCAGTTTGCATTCTTTTGTTCAATCATTATCCAGCCGCAGCGGCCGTTTTATGAACAATAGACTGATAAAAACCGTCGGGGTAGTCGTGAAGCCAAATCACACCGAAGCGTGGCAAACCGCTTGCGAATTGTCCGAATGGCTCGAAAAACGCGGTGTGACGGTTATTGGAAAGCCGTACTCCGAGGTTGGAAAGCCGGACGCCGCCGTTTGCGACGTCGAGACGCTCCAAAATGATAAATCCGACGCGGACCTGATAATCGTCCTGGGCGGCGACGGAACGATGATCTCAACCTCGCGGTATATCGGCGACCGTGAAGTTTTGGTGCTCGGCATCAATTACGGCAGCCTTGGGTATCTCACCGAATTCAGGATCGAGGAGATGTTTCCGGCCCTCGAAGCGATACTAGGCGGTGAATTTGAGATCGACCGGCGTGTAATGCTCCATGCCGATCATTGGCGTCAAGGCGAACTCCTTGCGACCGGACGAGTGTTGAACGACGTCGTTATTAACAAGGCCGCAGTTGCCAGAATTATTGAGATCGAGGTGACGCTAAACGGCCTGTTCGTCAATTCGTTTCGTGCCGACGGGCTGATAATTTCGACCCCAACTGGTTCGACCGCCTACAATCTTTCGGCGGGCGGGCCGATAATCTACCCTTCGATGAATGCAGTCGTGCTGACGCCGATCTGCCCCTTTACGCTGACAAACCGTCCGATCGTCGTTCCGGACACCGCCGAGATCGAGCTAAGACTTATAAACGAGAATGAGGGCGTGGTTTTGACGCTTGACGGCCAGATCGGTTATCCGATGCGTGCCGACGACCGGGTGCGTATCCGCAAAAGCCCGACTACCTTCAACCTTGTCCTGCCACCGAACCGGAACTACTTCGATGTTTTGAGAAACAAATTGAAATGGGGGAGGTAAGGCTTGCCCTCCAGAAACACACCAAATTACAGTAGTGGCCTCTGACGCTGTAGGGCGTAAATTTCTTCAATCCCCGCTGGTACTGAGGCAGTCAAATTCTCGGCACCAGTTTGGGTGATCAGAATTGTATCCTCAAGCCGTAAATGTACCTTTAATGTATCGTCCTGGATCAGCGGCTCGACATTATAGACAACTCCGGCGACAAAAGGCGTTTCATCTTCGCCCACATCGTGAACGCTGATACCGATAAAATGTCCGACATAGCGTCCCATCTCGACAAACAGTTTTCCAAAACCGTGTTTGATATAAATCTTCTCCGCAGCTGCCTGCATGTCCGAAACCTTAATACCGGGCTTCATCATTGCAATGATCGCGTCTCTCGCCTCTAATATACAGCGATACATTTTCTCTTGCTCGGGTGTGAATTTACCGGAAACGGGCCAGGTCCGGGTAATGTCCGAGGTGTAGTATTCATAATCGGAACCGTAGTCCATCAAAACCACCTCGCCCGCCTTCATCTGCCGACTATTTTTCATGTAGTGAAGGATCATCGTGTTCGGGCCCGAAGCGACGATCGGGGTAAAAGCGTCGCCCCTTGCACCGCGTTTGACGTATATGAATTTCGCGGCAGCTTCCAGCTCGTACTCGAACATTCCGGGCTTGGTCCCTTTGATCGCCTCTTTTACGCCTTCGGCACCGATCTTTCCGGTCATCCGCATTCGTTCAATTTCATAAGGCGTTTTTACCCAACGAAGATGGTCCAGGATCGGATTTATGTCGCTAAGAGTTAATTGCGGCTGCCATTCTCTTAATTTGCCGATGGCTTGTTTGCTTCGCAACGGCGCCGAGTTCAGCGGGTGATTCATCGATTCCGATTCATTGAACGGCATTTCATTCCGTGCGAATTGAAGATCATCCGCGGCGGTTAATGGAGCATAGAGTTTTGCGGTCCTCGACATTCTTGAGCCGATAACCGTGAACAACTCGTCGAGCGGAAAGATCCCGCTCAACCCGTAAAACTCGGCTGCGTCCTTTCTGTCGAAAATTCCTGGCCCTTCAACCGATGCCTGCCATGGCTGTGCCCTTCGGGCAAAGAGAATACTTCGTTTGTTTGCTCCAACCAACACCAAAACCGCATCCGGCTCTTCGATACCGCTGAGGTAGTAAAAATCAGGAGACTGTCGAAATTTCAGAGGATATCGGTGTTTCTCGTTGGCGAAAACAATCGCGACCCCATCACCGATCTTTTCAAAAACCTTTGCGCGTCTCGCGGCAAATTCTTCTTTATTAAAGGTCTCCTGGGCGCAGACGCCGACGGGAACGAAGGCAACCATGAAAGCGGCCAATGCGATCAAGATCAAGGTTCGCGCATTCAAATTCTTCTTTTTGTTCATCATAATTGTCCCCACTCCCTCAACGTTTTCGCGGTCAGGCTCTATCAAAAAGACTTATCTGATCGTCCTCCTTCGGCTGAAAACCATCAGGAAACCATTGGAACTTAGCCAGGTCACATTTTCCTTTGTCGTTGAAAGCAACACCTTCGGCTTCGAGCAATTCCTGCTGCAAATTCAAGGGAATCGTTAGTCGCCCGGTCGAGCATTTTCCCTGCGAATTTATCACCCGTTGCCACGGCACTCTTTCCGAATCGGCGCCATGCATTACATAGCCTACGGTTCGGGCGGTGTAGCCCTCGCCGAGGATTATTGCGATCTGTCCATAGGTCATGACGCGCCCGACAGGGATCTGCCGGACGATCTCGTAAACCCGTTCGCGATAACTTGCTTCATTGACGTTCATTATTATATGGCGTCATTCACGGAAGTCCGGCGCTCGTCGCTTATGAGTCGACACGATCGCATCAAGGACATCTTTGCCTGTCGTCAAGCCACGAGTAGCGGCAAACTCTCCGGCATACATGATGAGCTTCCTAAACGGACGAACGTAAGGGCTTGGGGTCAAATAGTGCGAGATCGCCTTGTGGTCTCTGACAATTCGAGCGATCTTTTCATAATTACCGGCAAGCGGCCTAAGAGGTTCGGGGCCTTCCGCTTTTCTAAATATTGCGGCGATCACGCCGCCATCGCTCGAAACAGTGGCTTTTTGAACTGAAAATCCAGCCAGCTTTCCCATAGATTCAAGCGTCTCACGGTTGAAATTGTAAAGATGTGCCGCGTGAAATCGATGTATCGGCGCAAAGCATGTTCCCTCGACGTTCGGAACGTCGATCACCACGGACCCGCCATCACGCAGCGCACCGCGAACTTTCTGCAGGATCAAAAATGGGTCATCGAGGTGCTCGAAAACATGATGCATTGTCACCACGTCGAGAGATCCCGGGGCAAGGTCGAACTGCTGAGCCATTCCGATCTCGACCGGCAGACCCAACTCGTTCTTTGCGTAGTTGCCGTAACCTTCGTTCGGCTCAATGCCGCGCGCGTCGTAGCCCAATTCGCGCAAAAAGTACACAAATTCACCGCTGCTTGCCCCGATGTCCAGAACAACACTGTCGGGCCCAAGTATTTCTTTTAAGAACAGAAAGCGGCTCTCGGCTATCTTACCCGCCCTGTAAAAATGCTTAAGCTTTGGTGTGTAAGATCCCTTGTAGCTGATCCGATAATCTTTTGTGTAGTAGTCCTTGACCTCGTCTGCGTTCGGACGCGGGTCGGACCAGACCAATCCACAATTACGGCAGATCACGGTTCGCAGGTAATTCCCGTCGCGATCGACGAGGCCGATCTCTTCGGCATCCCGCAGACCACAGAGATTACAGGGTATCGAACAGTTTCCGATCTCAAGGTCTGTCATTCTCGGTATCCCAGCGAATCGTCACGGTGTGTTGTGCCATAGAAATGTCCGTGCCGGGGCGCCATCACCGCCCGCACCGATGTATTTCAGCGGCATGCAGATGACCCCATAATCGCCCGCCGGAACTTCACGCAGGTCAACACCTTCGAGAATGACGACCTCATTTTCGAGCAGCGTGATGTGAACCGGATGGCCCGGTGAGCCTGATTTTTCTATCGAAAGGTAGTCGATGCCGACAAGTACGACGCCGTTATCAACCAGCATTCGGGCCGTTTCGGGTGTGATGTACGTAAAATCCTTGCGAAAACCGCCTTCCGGTTCGGACCAAAATGCCGAATTCCGTGTCTTAAAAAGGACCCTGCAGATACCGTCGATATCGCCGACGTGCTCAGGCTCGATCGCAACGACTGTCTCCGGCACCTCAATAACCCGGCATGGGCCGACAAGCTTTTCCGGATCGAGTTCGTGAACACGCTTTGTACCGTCGATAAAATGATTTGGCGCGTCCACATGCGTGCCGGTGTGAACGCCGAACGAGATCTGCGAGACATTTGCGGAATCGCCATTAGCTATCGATTTGGCCGCCGCAAGGCTGACCGTCGGGTCACCGGCATAGATGGGTACAGTTTCGCTGATAGGAACGGTAATGTCGTAGATCTTCATTTTACAGGCACGTATTTTGTCTCAGTTCCGGCAATGGCCTTGGCGGCCTTAGCTTTCCCGCTGGCAGCCCATTTTGGCTCTTCGTCGTTGCCATTGTTAATGTATTTCTGGCTAAAGAACGATAGCTTTTTCCCGGGCGTAACGGTGATCTTGTAGCTCCGGTCGCAATATTCGTCGGGTTTCAGGCTTTCACATTCATTGGTATAGGTGAGAAACGTTCCAAAGCTCTTGACCATCGTGTCGGAAACTTCGACAACGGTCGTGCTGCTGCCAGTATACCCCTGATGCATTCCTCCGCCGGTTTCAATGGCGATCTCGTCATAACCGTTCTTGTCGATGTCCGCGATACGCACAATATCGACATTCCAGCCGCCTTCGGCCGTGAAATTAGCAATGACCTTTCCATTCTCGATAATTGCGATCCCGTTATTCGCAAAACCATTCCCCGTCTGGCACATTTCGTAAAGAATGGCCCGCTGTGCAGCCGCTTTCTTTGTGAACGAACCGTCAGCAGTTCCCGTGATCGTTAGATTACTTCCGTCACAGCTCGTGTCGCCGCTCCATTTGTTTTTGATCTTTGGCAGGATCAGTGTCTCCAGGATTTGCTCGTCAGCGTCGGTAGATCTCGTTTCGGAAGCTTTTCTTAACGGGTCAAAGATGACGACCGGCCCTTCCGCAAATACTCCTGAGCCGACAAGTAAACATACGAACAGTGGTACAAGAACGGCTTTCATGTTCATAAACGAAGAGCATAATCCAAAAGCGTTTATCCTACAACATTTGCATTGGCGGATACTTGTTTGTACGCTATAAGAACATGGATATTCAACGACAAGAGCACCGCCGAAAGGGTGCATTTTTCATCGATGAAGACGGTGAATGGGTTGCGGAACTTACTTATCTGCGAACCGGCGAGAACACGATGGTCATCGACCACACGGAGGTTGACCCAAAATTTCGCGGCGAAAATATCGGCCGGGACCTGGTGGCCGCCGCCGTTGCCTATGCTCGCGAAAACGGTCTTGAAGATAAAGCCATTATGTCCATATACAAGAAAAGTGATCGACGGCACACCGGAATTTCAAGACGTGCTGGCGTGAGCGTCATCTCGAATGGACACGAAAGCTCCACGAATCTCGGCATCGAGCTACTCCAACACTGCACCGCTGATCTGGAGTTTTCTTTATGGCTCGCATCACGGGCGGGTCGAACTCATATTGGACAACGCCCCGGCGCGTTCCGTCGAACTTCTCGCGCAAAACCGCGTTGATGCGGCCCTCACACCTGTTATCGCCTACCAAATGCTGGATCAGGTACGATTGGTGCCTGGCGTTTGTGTAGGCGCGCGCGGAAAAAGTCCGCAGCGTCTGCCTCGTCACGCGCGGTATGCCGCTCGAACAGGTGCGGAGCGTCTCGCTCGACATTTCGTCAAAAACGTCGATCGTGCTTACGAAAATCGTCTTTCGCGAATTCTTGGGATTTGAGCCTGAGTGGCGGGAGTCCAGGCCGGACGTCGACGCGATGCTTGCCGGAATCAGATTGCGCACTGCTGATCGGCGACCCTGCGCTTCGCTTGTCGGCGACGGCGGGCGGAGAGGATGCGCCGTTTAGAACGTTCGATCTGGCGGAGCTTTGGCGAAACTTCACCGGGCTCGGTTTTGTTTTCGCTATGTGGATGACGCGAGCCGACATCGCGCCGGTTGATTTCGCTGCTGTTAGAGATGAGGGGTTCGAACATATTGATGAGATCGTGGCCAATTATGTGAAGGACATTGCTTTGACGAGCGAAGAACTAAAGCGGTATCTGACAACGAATATTTCCTACTCGATAGACGAGCCGATGCAGAAAGGCTTGGAGCTTTATTTCGAACTGGCGTTCAAAAGCGGGTTGATCGAGCGAAACAAGCCGCTCGAATTTGCGGCGTGACCTATTGAAAGATCCCGGATTGGAAGAGAAGCAGCCAGCCGGCAACGATAACGAAGACCAGCAAGCCGAGGTCGGTTGTTCCTATTTGTTGTTGACGATTTTCCATTACCTGAACCATCCTACCCATTATACCTACATCATTAATCGCGTAAAAATTCTCGAAAAAGTGTCAGCTTCAGCGAATTATTTTCAATTATTTATTCGACGATTTTGGCGTTCTGGTTTTAAAGACGATGAAATGAGGATGATTTTGCGTACGATCTCTCAGAAAATGGGCCTTTTTATGTCTTCCTGCAGCCGGTCGGCGACCATTTTGCCGCCATTTTCCTTCAGGTGTTCGAGGACGATGAGGCCGAGCTGGATGCGGCGGTCGAGGTTTTTAACATTGCCAATGTAATAGAGCAAACTCCGCTGCATTCCGGCTGTAAGAGCGTGAAAGAGCCGGCTGCCTTCTTCATCCTGCCGCAAGACCTCTTCAAAATCCGCGGGCATCGGAGCACCATATTTGCTTGTGTCGGGCTCGATCTTGATCGATACCGTGTCGCCCTCGTCCAGCCCCAGCTTTTCGCGGACCGGCTTTGCGACGCCGATGGTAAATCTGCCCTTATTCGGCATAAGAGCACATTGAAACGTGTAGCTGTTGTTCAGCGTGCAGACAACACGACGTGTTTTCCCGTCGGTTTCGAAGCGATTGGCGATCTCAGGCGAGACATGCAGATAGTACCAGCCGGTTTTCGATCTGGTAAGGATCGACTTGCACGTTACACTTTTCTTCGTACCAGCCATTCTATCTATCGATCTCGAACCGCATTTTTGAAGATGTGACGATCTTCATCGCCAGGTGCTGGGCGTGGTAATCAAACTTTCCGTCCGAGTGTTTTAACAGTTCGACGCCCGCCAAAGCCCTTGCGATCCGCCGGTCCACATCTTTTACAAAAACTATCAGCTTCAACATCAATCTCTGATTGCCCGGCGAAAGGGCGTCGAACATAGCCTTCCCTTGCGGGTCCTGATTCAATACCTCGGCAAACTCGGCCGGCATCGGCATACCGTATTTGCTTGTGTCCTTTTGAAGTTCTACGCTGACCTTATCGCCGACATTGAGCCCCAGCTTGTCACGCAGCTTTTTGCTAAGCGTGAGGAAGTAATCTCCCTTACTGGGAAAAAGAGCACAGTTAAAGGTTTCGGTCCCGTTAAGCGTGCATACAACACGGCGAAGATTGCCCTTAAATTCAAAGGACGCCACTTTCGCCTTCGGCACGCGCAGGATATGCCACGGCGGAGTGCTGTCGGTGATCTCAACGGTTGATTGGAATCTGACAGGTTTCATCGGGTTGCAGAAGCCGCAGGTTAGCAATGGCGAAACCTTTATCGTTCGCATTACGCCCCTTGCTAACGCGCGGGCCTCTGCATTTGCTAGAATTATAGCCGAATGAGCAACGATATTCAGCCAATTTTGGATAGAGCGCTAGATGGCGAGCGGTTGACCGCCGAAGACTGCACCTTGCTGCTCGAATCGCGACGATTTTGTCCGCATCGGCCTTGCGGCCGATGAGATACGCCAGCGAAAGAATCCGGGCGATGTCGTTACCTACATCATCGATCGCAACATTAATTATACCAACGTCTGCAACGTCGTCTGCACGTTTTGCGCGTTTTACCGCCGGCCCGGAAAGCCGGACACATATGTTCATTCCATCGACGAGATCTGCAAACGCATCGATGAAACGATCGACCTCGGCGGTACCGGCGTGCTGATGCAGGGCGGGCTTCATCCGGATTTTAATATCGAATGGTATGAAGATCTGCTCAGGACTTTGCATGCGAAATATCCAAAGTTTCAATTGCATTGCTTTTCGCCGCCCGAGATCCACAACATTTCGCTGATCTCAAAGCTCGATTACGTCACGATAATGCAGCGGCTCAAAGATGCCGGTTTGAATTCGCTTCCCGGCGGCGGCGGCGAGATATTGGACGACGAAGTCCGCAAGCGCGTCTCGACCAAATGCAACACGCAGGAATGGCTCGACGTAATGCGGGCCGTTCACAAAGTCGGGCTCATATCGACCGGAACGATGATGTTTGGGATCGGAGATAGGATCGAGCACCGCGTCCGGCACCTGCAACGCATTCGCGACGTGCAGGACGAATCGCTCGCCCTCAAAGCAGAACACGGCACGGGCGGAGAATTTACCGCTTTCATTCCGTGGACCTTTCAACGTGAAAACACCGCCCTCGGCCGCAAAATAACCGAAGAACCGACGGGCATCGACTACCTGCAGATGCTCGCCGTCTCGCGGCTATTCCTCGATAACATCCAACACATCCAGGCTTCCTGGCTAACCCAGGGCCTAAAACTCGGCCAAACCTCCCTCCGCTTCGGTGCCGACGATATGGGTTCCATAATGATCGAAGAAAACGTAGTCTCCGCCGCCGGTGCCTCAACCTGCGGCCAACGAACGCGACCTCCGCTACCAGATCCGCGAAGCCGGCTTCATTCCGCAACAGCGAGATATTCTCTATAACTACATAAACCGCGACGGCATCGACGAGATCGACAAAAGCGACTCGATGAAGTTGAAGCAATTAAGCGTTGCGTTTGCGCGATCCGCCGTGACAAAAATTCTTACACAGACTGATCAAGCAATAACCAAAAGTAGAAATCGTCAGCGCAATAGCGGCACCGAAAACCTCATCGCGATTTTTGCGAGAGCGAAAAAGTCCCGATGTCCCCCCCCCCCACGGGAATGTCGATTTTTGATTTTGGTTATACACTCGTTATTTTCTTGTCAACTTGTTACAAAGGCTTGTTACAATCGAAACCATGAAAAGCCTACCTATTGATGAGTTAAAGCCAATAAAAGAGCCAAGCAAGCAAAGGGTCCAAACCGTCGTGACGGCGTTTCTCAGCCACCCGAAGGACAAGGAACAGAGGCTGGCAGCGATTCAGAAAGCTCGAACAGAACGAGAAAGAGCTACGATCCGAAAGGCTAAAGAAGCCAACTGAGTAGAGCAGCAGGGCAACCACCCTTCAGTGCGACTAAGAGGGATGAAATAGCCTAATGGCTAGCGCTCTGTCTCTCCGTTTGCGACCAACCCAGATGAAATATTGGCGAGGCTTGATTTATCCCGGTTTCGTCTTTCAAACAAATAATCTGATATTCATGCCTATGCTCATCCAGACGAAAAACGGACCAATCGAGATCGTCGATGCACCTCCTGAAATGGCAAAGCGCCTGGACACGCTGATGCTTTTGGTGTTGAATTTAGGCGCTCATCAAAACGCTAAGTATGGATTTGTGAGGAAACTGGGAACGGAAGACGACTCCGTTAAAACAGCAGCCGATCGAGATCGAAGAAAAATCTGCCACAGAATGGAGAATGGTAAACGTTGTTATGATCAGGGAGTCGTACTACAAGTTCATAAAACTTGGATTTTCCGGAGCCTACATGGCATGCACGTATATGCGGCAAAGAGAAAACCAACTATGGGAGTCCGGGATTGCTCATTTCATTTTCCCATCGCCTGATGGACCGGAAGCGGTTCAAAAGCCTTTTAATGGCACGTATGATCATCCATTCGGTTCCGGAGCAACCGCGATGTTCGTGGGCTTTATGGACGCTCGAAGTGCTTTCAAGGACGTGCCCATGCTCCCGGTTATCGACCTTGATGTTCGCCCTGCTTCGCATTTGCAGGCATTTTGGATGGATTTTATGGTACTAGGCTGATCTACTTCATTTACGCCAGGACCTAAATGAAGATGACCCGGTCTGGGGGAATCTTGCCCTTAACAACATTCGCAATGTATATAATCTTCCTACCGTCCCGATAACGTCTTTGGCGGATTATAATCCGGTTTTGCCTGGTTCGAAATCTCTTAGTTGACCTACTGCCGTGTTGTCCGACGAAACCAATCACTTGGAGCACCGAGCAAATCCCACTAAGAACGATCGCTCCAAAGCTTCGAGACCTGCTTGTCCACCTGGTTCCCCAATCGCTTTTTTCTTGTCGACTTGACAAGAATGCTACAATAGAGTCATGAAAAGCTTACCTGTCGGAGAATTCAAGGCGCAGTTTTCGGAGGTGTTGGAGTTGATTCAGCAGGGCGAGAGCGTTGGGGTTTTGTATGGTAAGAGTAAAAAGCCGGTAGCCAAGCTCGTTCCAATGAATGACGCGAAGTCGACGAAGAAAGGTAAAAGGAAACTGGGGCTTCTCGAAGGCAAGATGAAAGTTGTCTTTGCGCCGGATTTTAAGATGACTGAAGAAGAGTTCATCAATCTCGGTAAATGAAGCTGCTCCTCGACACCCATACATTTCTTTGGACCGTTTCCGAACCGGCAAGGCTTCCGAAGCGTGCGCTGCCGGGCGGTTGAGGACAAGGCGAATCAGGCGTTTGTCAGCGCTATTAGTTTATGGGAAATAACGATCAAGGTTCGAATCGGCAAGCTTGAACTCGGTTGGGACGATGATCTTATTGCAGCTGCCGCCAATGCCGGAATCGAGCTGCTGCCCTTGACGCCTCAGGAAGCATCCAGCTATGGCGAGCTCACCGAACCTTCGCATAACGATCCATTCGACCGAATGCTGATTTGGCAAGCGATACAGCGAAAGATGGTTCTGGTGAGCGGCGATCCGGAATTTAAGAAGTTTAGATCCGATGGACTGCGACTGCTTTGGAAGTAGGGCATGACACGATGATGAGATCAGGTTCATCAGCGCCGACGAACATCGACGAATACATCGCGGGCTTTCCGGCGGATGTTCAAAAGTTACTGCAAAAGATCAGAGCCGCGATCCAGAAAGCTGCTCCGAATGCGACCGAGGCGATCAGTTACCAGATTCCCACGTTCAAGATCAACGGCAAGAACCTTATCCACTTTGCCGCGTTCAAAAAACACATCGGCCTCTATCCCGCTCCGCGAGGCGTCGCTGAGTTCGAACCCGAATTGTCATCATACGAAGGCGGCAAAGGCACGCTTCAATTTCCGTTGGACAAGCCGATTCCCTACGACCTGATAACGCGGATCGTAAGGTTTCGAGTCAAGAAACAAAACGCTTAAATTCATGAGCTGTTGCACTTACTACTTGAATTCACCTTCCTATCCGTTGCATCCATAAAATACTTGACAATCTATGCAACATCGTGCAAACTGCCGTCAGCGGCTTTTGTTGCCGATCTTAGTTGGCAGCCGCGAACAAAAACGGCTCTTTGAAAATTGACATAAACAAATCCGCGGCGGGACAGAAGGCCGAACCGGGAGCGATAGCGACCGGATCCTTCCGGCCCCGACGCCGAAGGCCATGGTGGGACAAAAGCGTGACGCGTTTGTCCCAGACACAGAAAGTCTGGTGAAAAATATCTCCGCTTTGGGACAGCCGGATAAACCAATAACGCCTGTGTTTACAATAATTGGTAAATAGGCAGGGAGTATTCCGGCAGGTCTGGTACGCGAGTGGGACACTGGGACACGGGACAAATTGTGACGGGCAAAGAATCGAGACTGGTTTAGCACGGGTAACTCTTACCCAACTATTACATTCCACTTACAGCAAACCTGTTACTCTAAACCTGCCTTAATTTAGCGATCATAGGGATTCTTACAATGCAAAATGTCCTCACGTTCGAGCGGGCACGACGGACCATTAACTGGAAGAACGTAGCCATCATCACATCCTTCCACCTACTCGCAATTCCTGTTTTGTTTACGTTTAGCTGGCAGAACTTGGCGGCGTTGCTGATCGGCAACTGGATCGTCGGCAGCCTCGGGGTCGGTTTGGGTTGGCATAGGTTGCTGACGCACCGGAGTTTCAAAGCGCCGAAGTGGCTGGAATATTTGCTCACAACGCTTGGAACGATGTCGATACAGGATTCGCCAGACAAATGGGTCGCCACGCACCGCATCCACCACGCGTTTACCGAAACCGAAAAGGACCCGCATTCGACACGGCCGGGTTTCTGGTGGGCTCAGATCGGCTGGATCGTTTGGGGAACGGCGCAGGACCACGACACGGCGACCCTCCAAAGGTATGTGCCCGACCTGCTTAAGGACAAAGGCCAAATTCTGATCTCGCGTTTCTATTACGTGCCGATCATAGTTTCCGCCTTTATTCTGTTCGCGATCGGCGGCTGGACAATGGTTGCCTGGGGCGTTTTCGGGCGTGTCGTCGTTGGCTGGCACACGACGTGGTTTGTAAATTCGCTCTCGCACATTTACGGCTCAAAACCGCACGAAACAGGTGACGATTCGACCAACAACTGGTTCGTTGCCTTGCTCACATTCGGCGAAGGCTGGCACAACAATCACCACGCATTCCCGACCTCGGCCCGCCACGGACTGCAATGGTATCAGTTCGATATGAACTGGATCGCCATCCGCATTTTTGAAAAACTGGGTTGGGCGGAACAGATCAAGACACCCGCCGTCAAACCGGTGACCGTCGCATTGAAACAAGCCGCGTAATGTCTTAGAATTTCGGCACTATCCCGTTATCAGGAGGAAGTGGATGAAACTTCGCGGCATCTGCCTGCTTGTTGCCATCGCGGCTCTGCATGGTGTCGTTCCCGCCCAAACGCGGCGTCCGGCGCGGCCGAAACATTATCTTCATCATGACGGACGACCATGCCGCCCACGCCATCAGCGCATACGGGTCGCGGGTCAACAAAACTCCACACCTCGACCGCCTGGCTAACGAAGGAGCACTATTAAAGAACGTCTTTGCCACAAACTCGATCTGCACGCCAAGCCGCGCCGCGATCCTGACCGGGCAATACTCGCACCTCAACGGCGTCACGATGTTCAACCGCTTCGACAGCTCGCGGATGACCGTCGCCCGGCTTTTGCAAAAGGGCGGCTACTACACGGGAATGGTCGGTAAATGGCACCTCGGCAGCGATCCGGTCGGCTTTGATTACTGGAATATTCTTCCCGGCCAAGGAGCATATGTCGATCCTGTTCTATACACCGCGAACGACGAAAAGAAGTATACGGGACTCTATGCGACCGACGTTATCACCGACATTGCCGTCGATTTTCTAAAGAACCGCCCGAAGGGGAAGCCGTTTTTCCTGATGATGCACCATAAGGCGCCGCATCGCCCGTGGGACCCGAGCAAGACATATGCCGATGAGTTCGCGAAAAAGCGAATTCCGGAACCGGATACGTTCTGGGACTCATACGCAACCCGAACCGACGCCCTGCATGAGAACGAGCAGCGGGTTGCGGACGACATGAATAATCGCGACCTTAAGCTGAAGCCTCCGGCTGGCCTGACAGGGCCGGACCTCGACAAGTGGTTTGCCGTTAAACCTGCTTCAGTGAAGATCGTCCGCGACGGTAAGGAAGTGACGCTGATCGGGGAAGCACTGGCCAGATGGAAATACCAGCGGTATATGCAGGACTACCTTGCTACCGTACAGTCTGTTGACGACAGCGTTGGCCGCGTGCTTGCGTATTTGGATAAAGCCGGTTTGGCCCGCAACACAATGGTCGTTTACACCAGCGACCAGGGATTCTTTCTCGGTGACCACGGCATGTACGACAAGCGTTTTATGTACGAAGAATCGATCCGGATGCCATTTCTGGTGCGATGGCCGGCAAGGATCAAGCCGGGCACGAGGAGTGACGCTATCGGAATAAACGTTGATTTTGGACCCACATTTCTCGATGTCGCCGGACTGGCGAAGGCGACGGAAATGCAAGGACGTAGTCTTTTGCCTGTTCTCAGCGGCCGAGCGCCGGCCGATTGGCGTACGTCCATGTACTATCGTTATTATCACGATCCGGGCAACCACAATACGCGGGCTCATTACGGAATCCGGACAAACACGCATAAGTTGATCTACTTCTGGAAAAAGAACCAGTGGGAACTATTCGATCTGGCAAACGATCCGAACGAATTGCACAATTTGTATGGCGAGTCCGGGCAGGAAGAGCTGACCGCTTCGCTAAAGGCTGAGTTGCAAAGGCTGAAGCGAGAGTTGCGCGACGATGACCAACTCGCGAATGAACAACTCCCTAATGGAGTAGACGGGCCGGTCGCGCGGCTTCGCGGTAAATGAGGACGTACGCCGGCCTGAAGCAAACGGTCGGGCCGCTACACAGGTCTATGAACTTCACCAAAATCTAGCGGCTGGCTGCCTTTTAATATTGAGCCTGTTTGCCGCGATGCCTGCTGCGGCCCAAAACAGGACAACAAACGTGATCATCATCACGCTTGACGGAGCACGTACGCAGGAGATCTTTGGCGGTTTGGACCTCGCGGTTTTCAAATCGGCCGACAAGGAAGCCGAAAAGACCGCTGCCTACAAAAATTTTTGGGCGGATACACCAAAGCAAAGACGCGAAAAACTGATGCCGTTTTTCTGGGGAACCCTGATGCGCTCTCACGGTTCGATCGCAGGAAATCGCGATCTGAAAAGCTCGGTGCAGACGACAAACAAGCTGTTTTTCTCTTATCCGGGCTATTCAGAGATATTGACCGGCGAGGCGCACGACGATGTGATCAAAAGCAACAGTCATCCGCAAAATCCGTTTCCTTCGGTGCTCGATTTTTTGAACAGGAAGTTTGCCGCCGGGCCAAACGCGGTCGCCGAATTCTCGTCGTGGGACGCATTCATGCGAATAGCGACAAACAAACCGGGCACATTTGTCGTTAACGCCGCGTACGAAACCTACCCAACGCAGAACGCCGAGGTAAAAGAGCTTTTCCGCCTGCAATCGCAGGTATTGTCGCCATGGCCGAGCGTCCGCCACGATTATTTTACGTTTAGGCTCGCCCTCGCCCATCTAAAGCAGCATAGGACGCGGGCTATGCATATCGGCTTCGACGAGACGGACGACTATGCCCACGATAAGAATTATGGGCGCGTGTTGGACGCTCTGCATTTGACTGACAACTGGCTGCGCGAACTGTGGCAGTTTGTTCAAAGTGATGCGCGATATCGCGGCAAAACATCGATCATTATCACAACCGACCACGGGCGCGGAAACACACCTAAAGACTGGTCTGATCACGGCGAGGACGTCCCGGAAGCACAGCATATTTGGATGGCATTCATTAGCCCGGATTCCGCACTTCGCGGCGAATGGTCGAACTCAGAGACGATATATCAAAACCAGGCTGCAGCGACGCTTTGCCGTTTTCTGAATATTGACTATAGTGAACAGAATCCAAATGCGGGCAAGCCTGTCGCAAGGCTTTTTACAAAACCATGAAAATTCGCGGGGCGTAAGAAAATGATCGACAACTATTCTGAATTCTGGGATTTTTATGTGCAAGAGCACAGTAAGCCGCTGACGCGCGTTCTGCATTTTGTCGGAACTTCGCTTGGTATTATTCTGCTTGTGTTTTTCATCACTCGAGGCCAATGGTATTTCTTTCCCATCTTTTTTGTCGTTGGTTACGGCTTCGCCTGGTTCGCCCACTTCGTTGTCGAAAAAAACAAACCCGCCAGTTTCAAATATCCGCTTTGGTCTTTTATCAGCGATTTCAAAATGATGTGGTATATGGCAACCGGGCGAATGGGGGCTGAAGTTGAGCGAGTTATGGGAAAGAGATTCACCACAGAGACACGAGAGCACAGAGTTAAGTTAAGCGGTTTTGCTGTGTGGGCTCATGGTTAGTTCTTCAAATCTCCCTGTCTTTGTGGTGCAAAATCGTTTCTGAGATTAACTCCAGCGACCGGTCATATCGGTACGAGATGCTGAAATGCCCGTCATCAAACTCTTCGTGAACATGCTCAACCCCCAAGCCCGATAGTTTGCTCGACAAGATTCTCGCGCCGACATCAAGCGCAAATTCATCACGCGTTCCGGCATCCAGATACAACAACTTCAGCGACTTAAGATTTTCCACAGAGTTTTCCACAAGCCTGACTGGGTCGTGTTCGAGCCAACGTTCCCAAACTTCCATGCGGATCTCACCGGTCTTAAGATCGAACGGCATATCGAAATCCCTACCGTTTGGCGAATAGCACGCGGCCATTCCGATAGTATTTATTGCGGCGTGATCGTCCTTCCCGTGCTTTTCGGTCGCCCAAAACCGCTTCATAAACCCCATGGGATCGCCCTTGATCAAACGGAATGCCTTTGCAAAATCCGTCGGGTAACAATACTCGAAATAGGCATCGCCCGCCGTAGAACAGACCAATCCAAAAAGATCAGCGTGCCGCAACCCCATTATCAGCGAACCATAACCGCCCGACGATTTTCCCATGACCGCTCGTGAATCGCGGCCCTTTATAGTCCGAAAGTTTTCATCGACAAAGCTGACGATCTCATCCGTCAAATAATCTTCGTAATTACCCGTCGCGGTCGAATTGATATACTGCGAGCCGCCAAAATATGTAAAGCAACCAGATCGGCGAAGAGCCGCAGGTCGTCGCGCACAGGCGCGGCGTGAGGAACTCGCGGCGCACCTTCTCCTTGCCGAGCAGCGCCATCCGTGGTGCCTGGACGGGTCGTCCATGACCCGCAGGCAGCGCTCGGCCACTCCGCGGCCGAGCTGACGAGGTAGCCGGTGACGCCGTCCTCGATCTGCAGCGGGATGCCGCCGACGTTGCCGCCGACGACCGGGCGGCCCTTCCACAGCGCCTCGGCGACGGTCAGCCCGAAGCCTTCGCGCAGGGACTTCTGCAGGACCACGTCGGCGTGCGCTCTGGAACGCGTTGACCTCGAGGTAGCCGACGCCGTTGAGGTTGGAGAGGATGAAGACGTCCGGGTCCCCGCCCGCGTAGGCGATGATCGCGCTCGAGGTAGTCCCAGCCCTCGGGGTCGTCGCTGGCCATGGAGCCGACGCAGCGCGAGCTGGAGTCGGGAACCTCGCCTTGACGGCGCGGTAGACGTCGATGGACACCCAGCGGGTCCTTCCAGGGGTCGAAGCGCGAGACCTGGAGCAGGAGCGGCCGCTCCACGTCGATCCCGAACCGGCGCACGATGTGGCCGCGTCCTCGGGCGAGAGCGTCATGTTCTTCGGGCGCCGCGGATCGATGGCGGGAGCGATGTCGACGCACCGGGACGGTGAGCCCCTGGGGCACAAGTCGGCCAGGGTGAAGACGGCCGCGTCGTAGCGGTCGAAGGAGGGCAGCAGGTAGTCGCACAGCTCGGGTCCGGCGTCGAGGTGTCGATGTGGCAGCGCCAGATCCAAGCGGGAGCGGTCCTGGTTGCGCGTCACGAAGTCGCGGAGCGCCGACCGGCTGCGGGATCGTGGACGACGACGAAGTCGTAGCGCCGTCGTGAGCTCGGCCGCGTTTTCAGCGGGAGATCCCTCGTAGAGGGCGCGCGACTGGCCGGGTGCTCGACGGCGTGGCCCTGCAGGCCGTTGTGGAAGCTCTTCGTCACGTTGAAGAACTCCTCGGCGCCGTGATGATCTGCCAGTCGGCCTCCAGGCCGATGTACTCAGGAGCGGCACGAGAGTGTACAGCAACTCGGCCACGCCGCCGCCGAAGGCCGTGGCGTTGACGTGCAGGACCCGCGCGGCCGCGAGCCGCTCGCCGAGTTCGTCGATCCGGTCATCAGTTCCTTGGGGACGATGCTTCTGTAGTCGGCCAGCGACTTGCGGCCGACGTTCACTTCGTGCATGTGACCTCCGTCGAAAGAGTGGAGGGTAGTACATCACACCGTACCCGTTCGCTAAACTCGGTCGTGATGACGACGTCCCCTCGCCCATCCGACGCTCCGGCGCCGGGACCGGCCGCGCCGGACGCCGGCCCCGCCGGCACGGTCGCCCGAGCCGGTCACGATCGCCTCGGACGGCATCGGGCTGGCCGGCCGGCTCTTCCGCCCGGCCGGCCGGCCGCGAGGCGCCCTGTCCGTGTGCCACGGCGCGGGCAGCCGCAAGGAGAACCACGAGCTGATGGGCGAGCAGGCGGCGGCCGCGGGGCTGGCCGCGCTGACGTTCGACTTCCGTGGCCACGGCGAGAGCGACGGCGAGATGGGGCCGGACGGCTGGCGGGACGCCGTCGCCGCCGGCGAGCGGCTGCTCGCGCGAGTCCGGCGCCGCGTGGCTGGCGGCGCGCGGGGCCAGCATGGGCGGGTGCATGCTGCTGCTGGCGGCGCGTGCCCGGCCCGGGGTTCTTCCGCTCGCTCGTGCTGCTCTGCCCGGCCGACGGCGGTTCGCTGCTCGCCGGGCTGGACGAGTTCGAGCGCGACCCGGAGAGCGCGCCGGGCGGGCCACGGGGCGCGAGTACTCGGCCGCTTCGATGCGGCCGCGCTGCGGCCGTTCCTCACGGGCCTCGACCTGGTCGCTGCCGCGCGCGGCCTGCCGCGCGTGCTGCTCGCGCACGCGCGCGACGACGACGCGGTGCCCTTCTCGCACAGCGAGCGGCTCGCGGCCGTGCTCGCGCCGCCCTCCCGGTTCATCCGCTCTCACGAGGGCGGCCACCACGGGCCGGGCCGCTCGCCGTACGTCGCGCGCGCGACCATCGACTGGGTGCTGGCGAACGGCGGGGCCTGAGCGCGCGCCGGGAAGGACGGCGGACCGGCGCGGCTGCTCCCGTCCGAGCGGCAAGCCGCGGAGCCTAGAACGACCGGCGCGCGGGGCGCGGGCGGGTCCGCGTGGGGGCCGGCGATGCCGAGCCCGTCAGCCGCACCTGCATCGCCTTCCGGCTGACGTCGAACCTGTCGGCGAGCCGCCCGGGTCGCCGCCGAGCTCGAGCACCGCCTCGTGAACAAGGGCCTCCGGCATGAGGAGCTCGGCCGCGAACTGGTCGGCCTCACGCTCCTGCAGCCTCCAGGCCTCGTTGACGGCGCCGCCGCGCTCCGGCGCGAGCCGGCCGGGATGCAGCACGAAGTGGCCGATCTCGTGGGCGATCGTGAACCGGCGGCGGCGCGCGTTGGAGGCGCCGCGCACCACGATCGCGTGACAGTCGCCCATCGGCCGCAGCGCGCCCTCGCATAGGAAGGGCTCGCCGGTCGGTCTGCACGACCTCGAGGTTGAGCGCGCTGACGACGTCGCGCAGCGAGACCGGCTCGCGTGAGACGCCGGCGCTCTGCAGCAGGCGCGCGGCCTGCCGGCGGATGTTGGCGGAAGAGTGACTCACCAGGGTGCCTCGACCACGATACTACCACCGCGCCCGGACGACAGTCTCCCCGATGCCGGCGCCGCCCGTGGCCGCCCGGCGGGCGGACGACCGGGGCGCGAAGAGGCGCTCAGGCGAAGAGCGGACAAGCGCGCGCGCGCGCGCGTGCTGCCGCTCTTCGCCTGAGCGCCTCTTCCGCGCCCCGGTCGTCCGCCCGCCGGGCGGCCACGGGCGGCGCCGGCATCGGGGAGACTGTCGTCCGGGGGCGGTGGGCGTATCGTGGTCGAGGCACCCTAGGTGAGTCACTCTTCCGCCAACATCCGCCGGCAGGCCGCGAGCCTGCTGCAGAGCGCGGCCGCTCTCACGCGAGCCGGTCTCGCTGCGCGACGTCGTCAGCGCGCTCTATCTCGAGGTCGTGCAGAGCACCGGCGAGCCCTTCTCGTGCGAGGGCGCGCTGCGGCCGATGGGCGACGGTCACGCCATCGTGGTGGGCGACGCCTCCAATGAGCGCCGCCGCCGGTTCACGATCGCCCACGAGATCGGCCACTTCCGTGCTGCATCCCGGCCGGCTGGCGCCGGAGGCGCGGCGGCGCCGTCAACGAGGCCTGGCGGCTGCAGGAGCGTGAGGGGGGCCAGTTCGCGGCCGAACTCCTCATGCCGGAGGTCCTCGTCCGGCGAGGGCGGTGCTCGAGGTCGGCGACGACCCGGGTCGGCTCGCCGACAGGTTCAACGTGGCCCTGGCGGGGCGGTGGGGGTGCGGCTGAGCGGGCTCGGCATCGCCGGTCCACTACGCAGACCACGCCCGCGCCCCGCGTCGCCGGTCGTTCTAGCGCCCGCGGCTTGCGGCTCCGGAGCAGGGCGCCGGCTGGCCCGTCCTTCCCGGTGACGCGGTCAGGCCCCGCCGTTCGTGAGGCCCAGTCGATGGTCGCGCGCGCGACGGGGCCGAGCGGCCGGGCCCGTGGTGCCCGCCCTCGCCAGGCGGATGAACTCGGAGGGCGGCGCGAGCACCGCCGCCAGCAGCTCGCTGTGCGAGAAGGGCACCGGGTCGTCGTCGCGCGCGTGCGCGAGGAGCGCGCACGGCAGGCCGCGAGCCGCCTCGACCAGGTCGAGGCGGTGAGGAACGGCCGCAGCGCGGCGCCGTGGGAGCGGCCGCGTACTCGCGGCCTGGGCGGCCCGCCCGGCGCGCTGTCCGGGTCGCTCTCGAGCTCGTCGAGCCCGGCGAGCAGGGAGGCGCGTCGGCCGGGCACGGCAGGACCAGCGAGCGGAAGAGTCCGGGCCGGGCGCGCGCCGCCGGCGGAGCATGCATCCGCCCATGCTGGCCCCGCGCGCCGCCAGCCACGTAGCGCCGGACTCGGCGAGCAGCCGTTCGCCGGCGGCGACGGCGGCGCGCCAGCCGTCCGGCCCCATCTCGCGGTCGGTCTCGCCGTGGCCGCGGAAGTCGAACGTCAGCGCGGCCAGCCCGCGGCGGCGGCCTGCTCGCCCATCAGCTCGTGGTTCTCCTTGCGGCTGCCGGCGCCGTCGCGCAGGAGCAGCCCCCGGGGGGGGGCCGGGCGGAACAGCCGCCCAGGCCAGCGCGATGCCGTCCGAGGCGATCGTGACCGGCTCGGGCGACCGTGCCCGGGCCGGCCGGGCCCGGCAGGGTCCGGCGCAGCCGGTCCCGGGCGCCGTGGCGCCGGAAGGGGGAGGTGGACGTCGTCATCACACCCGAGTTTAGCGAACGGGTACGGTGTGATGTACTACGCTCCACTCTTTGAGCGGAGGTCACGTGCGCGGAGTCAACGTCGGCCGTAAGTCGCTCGCCGACTACCAGGAGCATCGTCCCCCGGGAACTCATCACCGAGATCGCGACCCGCGCTCGGCTCAAGGGCAGCCGGGTGCTGCACGTCAACGCCACCGCGTTCGGCGGCGGCGTGGCCGAGATTCTACACGCTCGTGCCGCTCATGTGCGACGCGGCCTTGAAGCTCAATGGCGAGCCATACGGCGCCCAAGGAGTTCTTCAACGTGACGAAGGGCTACCACAACGGCCTCCGGGGCGTGCCGTCGAGGTCACCGACGAGGTCGCGCGAGCTCTACGAGGAGGACTGCCGCGCCAACGCGCAGGCGCTCTCGCGGCCGCTACGACTTCGTCGTGATCCACGACCCGCAGCCGTGGCCATCCGCGACTTCGCGTGAGCGCCAGGACCGCTCTGCGTGACTGGTCTGGCGCTGCCACATCGACACCTCGACGCCCGCCCGGGCCTCTACGACTACCTATTGGGGCACACGGGAGTACGAGCGCGCCATCTACACCATGGTCGACTACGTGCCCCGGAGGCTCGCCATCCCCGTAGGAGATCGCTCCGGCGATCGATCCTCTCGGCACCGAAGAACATGGAGCTCTCACCGGAGGAGGCGCGCCTACATCGTGCGCCAGTTCGGGATCGACGTGGAGCGGCCGCTCCTGCTCCAGGTCTCGCGCTTCGACCCCTGGAAGGACCCGCTGGGCGTCGGTCGACGCGTACCGCGAGGTCAAGGCGAAACGCCCGAGGTGCAGCTCGCGCTGATTGGCTCATCGCCCGACGACCCCAAGGGCTGGGAGTTCCTCGAGCGCCTCCTCGCGTACGTGGCGGCGACCCCGACGTCTACGTCCTCTCGAACCTCGACAACGTGGGCTCGTGGAGATCAACGCGTTCCAGAGCCACGCCGACGTGGTCATGCAGAAGTCCACGCGCGAGGGTTCGGCCTCACGTCACCGAGGGGCTGTGGAAGGGCCGCCCCCATCGGCGGCGCCGTAGGCGGCATCGCCCTGCAGATCGAGGACGGCGTCACCGGCTACCTCGTGACTCGGCGCTGAATGCGCCGAGCGTGCCTGCGGGTCATGGACGAATATTCAGACCCACGCAGATATGCGCTGCTCGGCGGGGGAGCTCGCGAGTTCCTCACGCCGCGCCTGCTGCGCGACGACCTGCGGCTCTTCGCCGATCTGGTTGCTTTACATGCTTCGGCGGCTCGCGGGGGTAATTTCAACAGCGACGGGTAATTACGAAGATTATTTGACGGATGAGATCAGTCAGCTTTGTCGATGAAAACTTTTCAGACTATAAAGAGCAGAGCGGGTGATAAAATGTATAAATAGTCGGGCGGTTACGGTTCGCTCATAATGGGGTTGCGGCACGCCGATCTGGGGGGATTGGTCTGTTCTACGGC
The DNA here is from genome assembly GCA_963732475.1 of Blastocatellia bacterium. Taxonomy (GTDB): domain Bacteria; phylum Acidobacteriota; class Blastocatellia; order Pyrinomonadales; family Pyrinomonadaceae; genus OLB17. The sequence goes on from CAVSZR010000006.1 coordinate 539,210, forward strand.
GGGCGATGCCTTATTTCAAATATTGTTACCGGACGGATTTACAAAGGGGTGCGACTTTGATCAAGGGCGATCCCATGGGGTTTATGAAGCGGTTTTGAGCGATTCAGAAAAGCACGGGAAGGACGATCACGCCGCAATAAATATTATCGGAATGGCCGCGTGCTATTCGCCAAACGGTAGGGATTTCGATATGCCTTCGAATCTTCCGACCAGTAAAATAAGTTTGGGAACGTTGGCTCGAACACGACCAAACAGGCTTGTGGAAAACTCTGTGGAAAATCTTAAGTCGCTGAAGTTGTTG
>CAVSZR010000007.1:0-419241 GCA_963732475.1 Blastocatellia bacterium
AAGAACGGGCGCTCACATCCACGGGCCTCGACGCAAGGACTGTGCGGGGACCGTGGGAGCTACGTCTCGACGGCGAAGATCCGCCAGGGTCCGGGGACGCCTTTGAGGTCGTGCTCGCCGCGGTCGGTGAGGGTCTGGCCTGAGCCGACGCTGAGGTCGCGGACGGTGCTGCTGACGAGCACCTCGCCGGGTGCGGCGAGGCTGCTGATCCGCGCGCCGATGTGGACGGCGAGGCCGCCGACGTCGTCGTCGGCGAGGAGTTCGCATTCGCCGGTGTGCAGTCCGGCGCGGATCTCCAGGTCGAGGTCGTGGACGCGGTCGCGGATCGCGGTCGCACTGCTGATCGCGCGGCTCGGGCCGTCGAATATCGCGAGCGCGCCGTCGCCGAGCGACTTCACGAAGCGCCCGCGGTGACGCTCGACCTCTTCGCGCACCAGGGCGTCGTGGCGTTCGAGCAGGGATCGCCAGGCGGCGTCGCCGAGCGCCGCGGCGCGCTCGGTCGAGCCGACGATGTCGGTGAACAGCACGGTGGCGAGCACGCGGTCGCTGACGACCGGTCGACGCGTGCCGGTCAGGAAGTGCTGGATCTCGTCGACGGCACCATCAACGTCGCCGAACAGACCGGGCCGTCGCCTGGGAGCTCGACGTAGCGCGCGTTCGGGATGTGGTCGGCGACGTAGCGCGAGTGGCGCTCGTCGAAGAACGTCTCGCCGCTCGCGGCGCAGGACGAGTGTCGGGCACTGGATGCTCGGCAGCACGTCGCGCACGTCGATCTCGCCGAACATCGCCATGCGCCGCCGCGGCGGCCGCGGGGCTCATCGACAGGCGCTGCATGCGCGCAAGCGCGCGACGGACCTGCTCGTCCATCGAACCGGTGAGCAGGCCACACGGGTTCTCGCGGTGACTCGCTGCCCCAGTACTCGACCATGGCCTCGAACGAGCGCGGCGCGCTGCTCGACGCGTCTGCGCCCACTCGTAGCCCGGCCCCGACACCAGCGCGCGGCAACGGCGTCATCATCACGAGCGCGCGCACCAGGTCTGGGTGCGAGGCCGCGAACAGCGCCGCCAGCGCGCAGCCCTCCGTGATCGCCATCAGCGCCGGCTGCTCGGCGCCGACCGCTTCCAGTGACCGCGCGCACGTCGTCGATCTGCTCCTCGAGCGACGCCACACCCGGCGTCCCGTCCGACATCCCGGATCCCCGCCGGTCGAACACGATCAGCCGCGAGAACGACGCGATCCCCGCAGCAGACGCGCGAAATCCGGGAGCTCCCACATGGCCTCGATGCTCCAGATGAACGAGCGGCACGAACACGACGTCCAAGCGGCCCCTCGCCGAGCACCTGATAGGCGATCTGCAGATCACCGCTGCGCGCGTACCGCGTCTCCGGAACGTCCACCGGGCCACACTACCCCCGGCCCGGCGGTCTCCGAGCGCACTTCGGGCCCGCGGGTAGAACCGTCACCCAGCGGTGGCCCGCTCAGCGGATATGGTCGGTTCCGCTGCTCTGGTACATGGAACGGTCTCGATCCGGCATCAAGCTCAACTTTTCGGCAGGCCCGCTCCGAGAGTGCAACTCGGTGTGCTGCTCGCAGCCACGCTGCTCGTGGTCGCCGCCATGGGCTCCGACGCGCAGGCGGATGTCGTTGAGGTGAGCGGCGGGGGCGTCGCCTATGTCGACGCGGCCCGCCGTCAACGATTCGGGCGAGGTCGCGGGGACGGCGTCATTCGGCGCGGGGAACCCGGATGACACACGGCGGACGCTCCGCTGGCAGGCCGGAACGGGGTTCGCGAACCTCGGGGCCGTGGGCCCGGTCCCCTTCGCGTGCATTTCCGGCTGCATCTCGAGCGGGGGCGTGGACCTCAACAACTCCGGTGTGGTGGTCGGCGGCTAACGACGAGCGACCCATGCTTCTTCAGTCGCGGCGTCGTGTTCGCCGGGAGGCGCTCCCACGACGCTGCTCGACGGCTACTCCGTTCCGAAGCTGGACGCGAACTGCCCGTTCGTCAAGCAGTCGGCCGCCACCGCGATCAATGACGTCGGCACGGTCCTCGGTACGTCTTACGGGCAGGCTTTCGTCGCAGCTCAGGGCGCCAGCCTGCTGACAGCTCGTTCCCCGTCGGGTCCGGTCGCGGGCACGAGCGATGACGGCGTCGACATCAACGGGCTCGGGATCGGTCCTGATCCGTACGCGTAACGCGAACTCCACGTTCTCCGGGCGGCTGTACGGCCCTGGGGGATCGATCACGCCGCTGAACCTCAAGCCTGGCGCGCATGGGCTGAACGACGGCGGCGTCGTCGTCGGCGAGGAGACCGGCAAGAACGGATTCGCGACCCGCTACGAGAACGGGACCTACACGCCGCTTCCGCCCGCTCCCGGTTACACGAGCTCCTTTTCGTCAGCCATCAGCAATACGGGCCTCACCGTCGGATGGTCGTCGGGCGGGCCCCCCGGCACCGCGGCGCAGGTCGCCACGCTCTGGCGCGGGACGACCCCCGTCGACCTCAACGCCCAGGTTCCAGCCGTGCGCGGGCTTCCAGCTCGGCACGGCGCTCGACATCAGCGACAACGGCAGGTACGTGGTCGGCGGCATATCGGGCGCCGGACAGCAGGCGCGGTCCTACCGGCTGGCGCTCGACCAGCCACTGACGGTGGGCCTGGCCGCCGGGACGATCGGGACCGATGACGTGTTCGAGCTGACACTCAAGCTCAGCGAACGCGAGCAAGGGCACGATCAGGCGCGCTGAGCTTCCCGTCGGGCACGGGCATCGTCAAGGACGGAGCGCCGGGCGGCATTGCGCTGACGGCGTTGTCCGGCCCGCAGCCGGGCTACCCGGGCTCGGTGGGCCGCCGGCGTGGACGAGCAGCCACAGCCTCAGCTTCGAGGTGACGCAGCCCGGCTCGGCGCGGCTGATGACGCGGGTGAAGGGCAAGGACGCCGCCGGCGTCGAGCAGGTCGCCGACGCGGGGGTTCGGGTCGACGCACAGCTGCGGCCGATGACCAAGTTCGAGCTCACCACGGCGATCGCGGGCGCGCTCGACAAGCTGATGGGCCGAGCCGTCGACGTCCGCGACAAGGCGCTCGCGCGGGCGGTCGCGATGGTGCGCAAGCGGATCGCGAAGGGCACGGGGACCAAGAGTCTGCTCACGCCGACACGCTACGAGCGCGCGCTGGCACGCGAGCACGGGCTGCCGGACAACGCGCTCTCGTTCATGCCCGATCACCTCAAGACGATCATCAGGCGCGACGCCGAGCACCAGTTCAGGCCCGCGGATCCGGGCTACGCGGAGATGACGGCGATTTTCCTAATGTTTGTTGACCGGGAAAAAGCTGTAAAGGAAATTCGGCGAGTGTGCAAAGCCGGCGGGACCGTCGTCGAGCATGAGTTTATCTGGCGAAGCCAACCGAGCGCCGAGGCCCGACGCATATTCGAGGGCGAGGTTTGTCCGGGTATCAAGTTCGACACCGCCGAAGATTGGACGAAACTATACACGGACAATGGATTTGAGAGCCTTAATGCGGTTACCGGCCCGTTCGTTATGATGAGTGTCGGCGGGTTTCTCGCGGATGAGGGTTTTGGGGGAACAATGAGATTGATGGCGACGGCATTCTCGCGCTACGCATACCTCAAAAAAATGATGTGGCTGATGCCCCGCATCATGAGAGTCCGCAGTTCCCTAGGCTATGTTGTGTTTTCGAGCACAAAATCAAATTGAGGAGATCGCTATCGAGGCAAAAGGATCGCATCAGAAAACCAAGATCCGATCACTATCTGCAGTCCGATCAGCAAGCTGCGACGTTGTGCTTACCTTTACCCCGCTAATCTCATTCTAATTTCGATGATCAGCGACGAAATTATCGTAAGAACGGCAACGACAACGATGGACGGACCGATGCCGAACGCATCGGCGATCAGGCCTGTGAGTATTGCTCCGATAGCGTAGCCAAGATCTCGCCACAACCGGAAAACACCGAGGCTCTTTGCACGGTCGTGCGGGTGCGTATTCTCGGCAATAGTGGCAAGAAATGTCGGATATACCATAGCTGTGCCCCAGCCGAGTATCGACGCGAGGGTAATGAAGTGTGTCCGCGTCTCGGCAAACGGAAAAACAAGCAATGCCACGCCTTGCAGTAGCATTCCGGCGAACAACAAGTGCTTCTTGTTAAGGTGATCGGACATCTTTCCAGTGAACAACTGGCCGATGCCCCAAACCGCGGGATATATCGCGGTCACCAACCCGATCTCCGAAATTGGAAATTGCTTTTCCGCGAGCAAAATGGGAAACAACCCCCAGGCCATTCCGTCATTGAGATTGTTTATCAGGCCTGCCTGTGTAACCGAACCGAGATTGCGGTCAAAGAGCGTGGTATCCCAAAAGACGTTAGCAAGTTTCCGGGTCTTGTGGTCTGCGGCCTCCTTCGCCACGTGGTGCCGCGTATCCCGGACAAAGAAAAAGCTAATGAGCAGTCCCGCGATCGACAAGAAAATACCGATGTAGAATGGATAAGGCCGGAGACCATAACTTCCGGCCACCCAGCCCGTCAGAAACGCGACGATCGCCACCGCAAGGTATCCGGCAAATTCGTTCAGGCCCATTGCAGGCCCACGGTTCCGCTCGCCGACCAGATCGATCTTCATTACGACGGTGCTCGACCACGTCACACCCTGATTGATACCCAGCAGGATGTTAGCGGCTACGATCCAGTTCCAGTTCGGTGCGTACATCAGTATGAGCGGAACCGGTATTGCAAATAACCAGCCGGCGATGAGCAAATTCCTGCGTCCAAATCTGTCCGCGAGGGCACCGGTAAAGTAGTTTGTGAACGCCTTAACGACCCCGAAAACGACGATGAAAGAAAGGACTGCCGTTTTTGCCGCAATGTTAAACTCATCCTCCGCGATCTGGGGCAGGATCGAGCGTTCCAGACCAACCATACCGCCTACGAACGCATTGACGATCACGAGCAGCGTGAATTGCCCGAGATTCTCCCTTAGTCCGAGATTCACTTCTTTGTTCATGACTTAAGCAATCTTAATATCAAAGAACCTAACTTTAGAACGCATTCGTGCGGAACACATAACAAGCCCTTCGGGACGACGCAGGATTTCATGTACTGCTATTGCATAAAGACGGCGTCTCACGCTGAAAATGACTTTCAAGTGGTGAATGATCTTTGCCATTCATTCCATCCAAATCATTCCTTTCATCCAAATCATTCGTATCGTTCGCATCTTCCAAATTGCAATTCTCCTGAACAGGGGTCTTCGTTTAAGGTCGAGGCTGGTGTTTTATGGAGAAGCCTGGGGACCATCGATACGAAGCCTGCTTTAGGTTATTTGTTCTGCACAAGGGGCGGAACCTGAGCCTGATCGAGCGTGAATCAACTTAAGGAAAGAGCTTGTAGATGGCTTTTCGGTCTACAAAACGGGCTAGGATAATTGTTTCGTTTTCGAAGAAGAAACCCAGTCGATAATCTCCGACTCTTGTTCGATACGCGGTTTTATGACCTTGAAGTTTTTTGGTGTTTGGGATCTTGCTGAGAGTGTCGGCAGTTTCCATTAATTCAATTAACCTTTTTAAGGCTGATTTAACGGACTTCAAAGGTATTTTATCCGTGTCCTTTGAGAAACTCTTCAGGAATTCGACTTTCATCACGCGGACAACTTTTTCATTATTACGCTGCGGCTAACCTTTTTTGATTTGTCCACATTCTTTAATAATTTCAGCATGCCGACATCTTCCAGTTCCTCTGTCGTCAATGTCGAACTGCCGATGCCCAGCTTCTTAAGCAATTCCGCGATAAATCTGAATTCGGTGTCGCTTTTTGGAGTCACAACTATTGCTTTCATAGGTCAAATATACATAACAAGGGCAATGCGTTCAACTTTATCCCCTAAGTTGTATTCACCAGAAAGACACAGAGACCACAGAGGAGACGCATCAGAACACCTCTGTGTCCTCTGAGTCTATGCGGTGAATCATTCTTGCCATTCATTTCATCCAAATCATTCCTATCATCCAAATCATCCAAATCGTTCGTATCTTCCAAACTGCTATTTGGTGAATCGGGGTCTTCGTTTAAGTTCGAGGGTGGTGTCTTATGGAGAAGCCCCGCGACGAACGATATGAAGCCTGCTTTAGATTATTTCTTCTGCACAAGGGGCGGAACCTGCTTCGCATCGAACGCGAGATGCGTGCGTTGGGATATGCCGATTTCAACCGCCGCATTCTTTACGGCAGGAAGGAGAAGGGCGAGTACAAGCCGGGGTGGATCGAGCGGTACGGATGGCGAACCACCTGCCGGAACGCGGGCACCCTTGCCCGCACGGACGCGACAGCGTCCGCAACCGCCGGGGATGAAACCAATGCTTTCAAAGCAAAAGAGCGGGCTGGGAGCCCGCGTTCCGACGCAGACTTCCAAGCCTGGCTCAAGTCCGTCTCGCCCGAGATGACCTGGAACTGGAGATATCAGAAGTACATTTACAGTCGCCTGCAAAAGATAACGAGCGGCGAATCGAAGCGGCTGATGATCTTTCTGCCGCCGCGTCACGGCAAGTCGGAGATGGTCACGGTCCGCTATGCAGGCTGGCGTCTGTGGAACGACCCAAAGATGCGCGTCATCGTCACAAGCTACAACCAGCGGCTCGCCGATACATTCTCACGCTCGATCAGAAGACTGCTCTCTAATGAGGAAGATAAGCAAGCAGAGGCAGCCGGAACATTCCCGTCCCCGAAGGGGACAAAGTCAATAGCCCAGGGTAAGGCCGACGGCCGCTACCCTGGGTTAACTACGTTTACCGGACTGCTCCCTGAAGGGGAGCAACCTCCGACCAATGGTGTTGCTCCCCTTCAGGGAGCGGAAGAAATCTCGTCCGTTCCCGGGGTTACGCTCGATCCTCTCGCTCACCCCGGGCTATTAAATAGGTCGCCTTCAGCGACCGAAACCGAATCGCAAATCCCCCAAAGGATGTTTCCAAAAACGCGCACCATCAACACCGTGTCGCAATGGGAAACTGCTGCGGGCGGCGGCGTCAAGGCGGTCGGCGTCGGGGCGGGCGTGACCGGGTTTGGGGCACAGCTCATCATCATCGACGATCCGGTAAAGAGCCGTGCCGACGCCGAAAGCGAAACATTGCGCGAAAAGGTCTGGGACTGGTACCGCAACGATCTCTACACGCGGCTCGAACCAAACGGCTCGATCATCCTCATCCAGACCCGCTGGCACGAAGACGACCTCGCCGGAAGATTGCTAAACGACATGGCAGACGGCGGCGACCAGTGGGAAGTGGTCAACTTGCCGGCCTTGGCGGAACCGCCTGCGTTAGCGGGCGGCCAGTTCGTGAGTCCCAAGACATCTCGATCAACAGAGACAGCGACAAAGGAAGCGGCGTCCGCTGTCTCGGACGATACCGCGGGTTTCACAAAGAATGAAAAGACAGGTTCGAATACATTGGCCGAGGCTTCCTCAGACCCGGGCAACTGGCCGCCCGCTCACGCAGGCGGTTCTGACCCGATCGGCCGCAGAGAAGGCGAAGCACTTTGTCCCGAGCGGTTCGACGTGACGAAACTGGAGGAAATCCAACGACAGCTTGGCGGCTATGCTTTCTCCGCACTCTACCAGCAGCGGCCGACACCGGCCGAGGGCGGGACGTTCAAGCGTGCCGTGGTTCAAGCGGTTTGTTGCCCGTCCGCCCGAAGGCCTGAAATGGAAACGCGGCTACGATCTTGCCGTTTCGACCAAAACCTCGGCCTGTTATACATCGAGCTTCCGCGTCGCTTATGACAGCGACGGAAATCTCTACATCGCCGACGGTTTTCGCAAACGCATCGAGTTCCCCGAACAGCGTCGATACATCCTCTCCCGCCTTCTTGAGGAAAAAGACACCGAACACGGGATCGAAAAGGCACTCCACGGCGAGGCGATCATCCAGGAACTCCGCCAAGACCCGCGAATTCGCGGATCGAACCTTCGCGGCGTCACAGTTTCGACCGACAAACTGACCCGGGCTCTGAAATGGGCACCGCTCGCCGAAGAAGGAAAGGTCATCCTCGTCCGCGGCCCATGGAACCAGGCCTTTCTCGACGAGGTCTGCAGCATTCCCCGGCGGCCACTTCGACGACCAGGTCGACGCCGTCAGCCTCGCCGTCACAATGTTCCAGGACAAAGGCAAGAAAACTGTACACGTTCTGATAGCAATAGCTCTTTGACAATTATATCCGCCACGAATTACACGAATAACACGAATAGAAAAGCGCTCATTAATTCGTGTCATTCGTGTAATTCGTGGCTAATTCCCTGAATCTTGTCTTACTCACCGGTTCGCTTGATATTGGGCCGCGTCAGGCGTATATTTTTGACTTTGACAATTATTGCCGAAGTCGTTTGTATTTAACGGCACGGGGGAACCAATTTTCGGGGCGAAGCATTTTGCGGAACACTTCCATGTTCAAGCCCGGCAGCTAACCTCGCAGGCGTATTGGAAGACAAGCTAGTTGAAACCGGTAGATCTTACTGGCCACAGACGCGATGACTTGCGAATGTGGCCGTTTTTATTCTCACTTATGCCGAACAAAGAACGGGGTTGGTTCTCCAGGTGGCTCTACGAAGGCGTTGCCGAGGTTGAAGGGCCCCACGAACCAGAAGGGAGACATCACACACACTCGTGGTGGAAGGTGATGTGCCTCACCGGGCGTGGATTACTTCTCGACGCTTGGTTATCAGCCTGGTATCGCGTTCCTTGCCGCGGGAGTTCTTTCGCCGATCGCGACATTCATTCTGATCCTGCTGACATTATTTGGTGCGCTTCCGATCTATAGCCGGGTCGCCAAAGAAAGCCCTCACGGCGAAGGCTCGATTGCAATGCTTGAGGCCCTGCTGTCGCGATGGAAGGGCAAGCTGTTCGTCCTCGTGCTGCTCGGCTTTGTGGCGACGGACTTTGTGATCACGATCACCCTGTCGGCAGCCGACGCGACGGCCCATATCCTCGAAAATCCGTTTGTCCACAACACCCTGCCTTTTCTCGAACACCCGGTAATAGTGACACTGGTCCTGGTCGCGCTTCTTGGGGCCGTTTTTCTGCGGGGATTTGGAGAGGCGATCGGCATTGCGGTGATCCTGGTCGCGGTGTATTTGCTGCTGAATCTGATCACCATCGGCGTCGGGATCCACGAAGCTCGTGACCCATCCGGAGCTACTGAACGACTGGAAAACGGCATTCTTGGAGCACAAAAACATCGGGCGGCTACAGCGGCATCTTTGTTATCGTAGGACTATCGCTGCTCGTCTTTCCAAAACTCGCTCTCGGACTCTCGGGGTTTGAAACCGGCGTGGCCGTAATGCCGCTTGTTAAGAGTCCGAATCGGATCGCAAACACCCGCAAACTGCTGATGTCCGCCGCTTTGATAATGAGCTTTATGCTCATCGCGAGCAGCTTTGTCACGAGCATACTAATTCCACGTGCGGACTATTGCCCGCGCGTCGATTGCGGATCGACGGTCCAGAAACACGATGTCCCCGCGTTCTGTCCATGCACGCAGGCGGAAGTGGACGGAAAGGTTGTCAAAGAACCGGGTAAGGCAAATGGCCGGGCACTTGCGTTCATTGCGCACAAGTATCTTGGCGATGGCTTTGGAACGCTCTATGATCTCAGCACGATTCTCATCCTGTGGTTTGCCGGTGCGTCCGCGATGGCAGGATTGTTGAACATAGTTCCGAGGTATCTGCCGCGATACGGCATGGCGCCGGACTGGTCCCGTGCGACACGCCCGCTGGTTTTGGTTTTTACAGGAATTTGTTTTGCGGTCACGATAGCTTTTGAAGCAGACGTTGATGCTCAGGGCGGTGCTTATGCGACCGGTGTTCTGTTCCTGATGTCGTCTGCCGCGGTCGCCGTTACGATGTCGGCATTCCGGCGAAAGAGCAGATGGAAATGGGCGTTTGCCGGCTGATTGCGGTCGTTTTCGCTTACACCACTCTTACAAATATTATCGAACGGCCGGACGGGATAAAGATCGCTTCGTTCTTCATTTTTGCGATCATTGCCTCGTCATTTATTTCCAGGGTAATGCGTTCGACCGAGGTCCGGATCGATAAGATCGAGTTGGACGAAACCGCTCAGAGCTTTATCGATGAGTTGAACGCCGAAGGCGATATCCGGATCGTTACCAACCGGCGTGAAACGGGCGACATTGCTGAGTATCGGTTCAAGGAGCACGAGAAACGGATCGACAATCACATTCCGTCCACCGATCCCGTACTTTTTTATGAGATCGAATTGGGTGATGCATCGGAATTCAAGCGGAAGACTTTTTATTCGCGGCGTCGATGTGGACGGGTACAAAATTCTGCGGACCGAATCGCCGGCTGTTCCGAACGCTATCGCCGCACTTTTGCTGCATTTGCGAGATTCGACAGGGAAGATCCCGCACGTTTATTTTGGCTGGAGCGAGGGTAATCCGATAGTCTATCTGGCGAGATATATCTTGTTTGGTGAAGGCGACACCGCACCGGTGACAAGAGAGATCTTGAGGCAGGCGGAGGAAGACCCGGAACGGCGGCCGAACGTTCATGTCGGGGGCTAAATATCGATGCCGGGCCTAAGGTGTTCCGTTGCCGTTTAAGATGGACGGGTTAAGTTCGAGAAAACATGACCGGCAGTAGACAGGCCTTCCCTGTGAGGGGTAAAACGGGACGGTTGTCATCTCGGTGCATCGTGCACAACTGACGGCAACTTCAATTCGCTGCCTGATCCCGGAGGCCTGGGCCGAGGCGATCGCCGCGAGCCGTTCATTTTTCGCTTGCTTACATTCCTTGCAGCGTTTTGGCGGATTCTGGAGATTTTTGTCGCGAAAGAACGCCTGCTCTCCGCCTGTCCAAATAAAACTCTTGCTGCAGTCGCCACAGACGATCGGGCGATCGACAAATTCCGCCTCTTCCTCCGGCGCTGTTGATGTAATATTGAGATCGTTCACCGACATTTGCACCCTCCTTGTCAGATATCGTGCCAGCGTTACTGTTAAATACTTAATAAACGCAGAACTTCAAGTTTTTACAGCCGATTGCCGCCAGTGAAACTAATTCGGTTAATTAACCTTTATATAGTAAATTACTGCTGCAAAGTAAAAGGGCCGCCGGCCGCGGGCAATTGGGATGTTGCAATTCTCGACCGTATTACTATTGAGTTTCCGTGTCAAGCAGCGTCGGTTCCTAATTGTAATACATTACATATCGATTAGAAAGAAATTATGAATATTTTGGTCATTGGGTCAGGGGGACGGGAACACGCGATCTGTGCTGCGTTCGCAAAGAGCAGCCGGGTTGCGAAACTGTTTTGCCGCTCCGGGTAATGCCGGGATCGCCCAGATAGCGGAGTGTGTAGCGATCAAGGCAGACGATATTGATGGTCTGTCCGCATTTGCGGCCGAAAAGGGAATTGACCTGACGTTCGTCGGCGGCGAGACTTCGTTGGCGCTCGGCATCGTCGATGAATTTGAATCGCACGGATTGAAGATCATCGGGCCAACTAAGGAAGCCGCTCAGTTGGAGGCGAGCAAATCATTCGCGAAAGATTTTATGGCCCGCCATGGGGTGCCGACGGCGAGATATGTCACTGCCCATTCACCCGGCTTTGCCGTTCTCGAACTTGAAAGCGGCGATTTCGGCGACGAAGATGCCCCAGTCGTCGTCAAAGCCGACGGTCTGGCCGCTGGCAAAGGCGTTGTCGTAGCGGCGAATCGGAGAGAGGCGATCACCGCGATAAACGAAATGGCGGCCCTCGTCGGAGCTGACGCGGCGGAGAAGATCGTCCTAGAAGAATGTCTCGTCGGCAAAGAGGTGTCGCTGTTGATGTTCGCCGATGGCGAAAACTTCGCCCTGATGCCACCGACCCGTGATTACAAACGCATCGGCGAAGGCGACACGGGACCGAACACGGGCGGAATGGGCACGATCACCGACGCCTCGCTACTCACCGCCGATGAAATGCGCGAGATCATCGACAAGATCATTCGTCCAACGCTCCACGGCTGCATCCGCGAAGGCTTTCCGTTTCGAGGGATTCTTTTTCTCGGATTGATGATGGTCGATCCGGGCGGAAACGCGAGTGTGAACGAGCGTGCGAATACGAGAGAGCCGAAACTTCTCGAATACAACGTCCGCTTCGGCGACCCGGAAACGCAGTCGATCCTCGTCCGGCTGCAAACGGATCTGGTAGATATCTGCGAAGCGATGCTGAACGGAACGCTCGGTCAAACACAGCTCGTGTGGAAGGGCGGGAATTCCGCTACCGTTGTGCTCGCCTCAAAGGGCTATCCTGAAAAGCCGCAAACGGGCGATGTGATACAAGGAATAGAAGGAATATCGGGAGACGATATCTCGATCTTTCACGCAGGCACCGCGACTTAACGGCGAAGGCGAGTTGGTGACATCCGGCGGGCGCGTCCTCGGCGTGACCGCCATTGGCGACAGCCTCACATCCGCTCTTGCCAATGCCTACTCCGCAGTCGAACAGATATCATGGGCCGGTATGCAGTATCGGCATGACATTGGGAAATAAGTCAAAACTTGAACGACGGACCGCCATTAAAATTTACTTCGCAGGCAATTGATACGCCTTTGCCCAATTTAGGAATGCACCGATTTTGGCGTCATTTGCTTTTACCCATCTCGAAGCGTCCGCGTTACCGTTGGTCGAAAGAACGAAATATCCGAATGCCTCCACGTGGCCGCTCTTTTTCATCTCGTTCATAAAGGGAACATAGGTTTTCCCAACGAATGTAGAACTCATCTTTTTGTCCTCGGCCAGCATAGCAATGATGGTGCCAATTGCATCGACATACATTTCGTTATCGGTCTTGTTCTTGTCTTCGTCGCCCTTAACTACGGTAAGCGTACCGAGCAGAAGTTCGAACATTCCAAAATCACCCTCATCCTTTGCGGCGTCGAGGTTCATGAAGATGTTGATGTTACCTGTCGTTGGATCCTTTGGGGCGGGCTTAAGGACATCCGCCAAAATCTTTACAGCGCCGACGGTGCGCTGCGTGTTAGCTTCGAGCGAAACCAATCGGGCGGCGGCGAGGAATGCCGGAATTTTGTATTTTGTCCCGTTAAATACAACAGCCAACAGGTAATGCGGGCTCGGGTAGGCAAAGTTATTGGTGACCGCCTTCTTCAGTTCGCTTCTGGATTCAGTGTATTTCTTTTGCCGGAAGTATGTTATGGCGAGATTGTAGTAAACGCTTGAAAGGTGATGCTTTACCCCAATATCGCCCTTAAGCATGTCTTCGGCCTGGCGGTATATTTTGATCGCTTCGTCGGGTTTGCCCGAATCATCGAGATGGTTCGCGATAGTCCCGTAGAAGAGGGCGAGTTGGTCGGATATGTATTTTGTTCCAAGATAGGCCGTTTCAACTGCTTTTGCTTTGTCACCCTTTGTGTAAAGCGACAACGCTTTTTCGTAAAGAGCCATCGTCGCATCGGGATTCTCGGCCAACACCTTGTCATAAAGGGCAATCGCCTCGTCGTACCTCTTCGCGTCATGAAGGGCTATGCCGTCGTTAATGAGTTTCTGTTGAGAATCAGTAGCGGGAGTTGGGAACTTCTTCGGCTTTTCTATCTTCTGACCGAACGCCGAGAATACAAAGGCAGCAATAATGACCGGGACTAATAACGATTTCTTCATAATTGTTCAGACGTAGGTTGATTTACAGGTCCTTTGTTTATTTGATGCTGAATCATGTATCGAATCAAAAAAAAATGGCGGCCGATCTAATATTTACCGATCGCTTCGCCATAGGCATCAAAATTACGTTTCATCTCATCCATCGAATCTCCGCCAAACTTCTCTCGCATCGAGTTAGCCAGAACGATGGCGAGCATTGCTTCGCCGATGACTCCGGCGGCGGGGACGGCGGTGATGTCGGAGCGTTCGAATGCCGCGAGGTCGTCGGCTTTGGTGTCGATATCGACAGAATGGAGCGGTTTTCTTAGGGTCGAGATCGGTTTCAGGTAGCCGCGGACGCGAAGCTCTTCGCCGTTCGTGATTCCGCCTTCGAGGCCGCCGGCGCGGTTCGTCTTGCGGACGAAGCCAGACGAGAGACTGGAGACAGGAGACAGGAGATTTGTTGTGTTCATCCGGTCCCTTGTACTCTTGTCTCCGAGTCTCAAAGAAGATTTCGTCGTGGACTTCGGACCCCGGTTTGCCAGCATTTTCGACGCCGGTTCCGAGTTCGACGGCTTTTACGGCCTGGATCGACATGAAGGCCTGGGCGATGCGGCCATCGAGCTTTTCGTACCAGGACGTGTGCGAGCCGAGGCCGACGACGACGTTTTTTGCAACGACCTCGAAAATCCCGCCTAGCGTATCGCCATTCTCTTTTGCCTGATCGATCAGGGCCATCATCTCTTTTTCGGCGGAACTGTCGGCACAGTTCAGCGGCGAATCGGTCGGGATCGCGGCGATCTCTTCCCAGCTCTCTAAATATCGGTGATACGGAAACGCTGCCGAGCTGAATGACGTGGCTTCTGACGTCCATCCCAAATGCGTTCAGAAGCTGTTTTGCCAAGGCTCCACAGGCGACACGCGATGCGGTTTCGCGTGCGGAGGCGCGTTCGAGGATGTCGCGGAGGTCACGTGTTTGGAATTTCTGGCCGCCGGCAAGATCGGCGTGGCCGGGTCGCGGGCGTTTGACGAGACGCGGATTTTTCAGCTGCGTTTCAAGCTCGGTGTCGGACATCACTTCCTGCCAATGTACGAAGTCGAGGTTCTCGATCTTTAAGGCGATAGGTGATCCGAGAGTTTTGCCGTGACGGACTCCGGCGAGAAACTCGACCGTGTCGGTCTCGATCTTCATCCGTCCGCCGCGGCCATAGCCCTGCTGACGCCGCCAAAGTTCATGGTTAATGGCGTCGACGTCTATAGAAAGCCCGGCGGGCAGGCCTTCGACGATAGAGACGAGCGCCTTGCCGTGTGATTCGCCTGAGGTTGTAAACTTAAAGAACATAAGATGTTTTGCACCACAGAGACACAGAGGACACAGAGATTGTTTCAACGAGGATGAACACGGTATTCAGGATATTATTTTCGTTTGCTATATCCGCATCATCGGCGTGAATTATTGGCTAAATTCTTTTCTCCGTGATCTCCGTGCCTCCGTGGTGAATCTTCCTACGAAAGACGATCAGTCCGATACTCACCAAGATCAGCAGGCCGCCGGCGAGTGTTTGCGGCGGAAGTGTTTCGCCCAGGACAATTGCTCCGATAATGACCGCGATCAGCGGCGTGACGAGCGAGATCATCATCGCCTTTGTCGATTCGATTCTACTCAAAAGCCAGTAATAAAGCCAAAATGCAGCTATCGTCCCGGCGATCGTCAAGTAAAGCACGCAGAACACGGCCCGCCACGTCCAATTGAAATGTCAGCGGATTCCCCTCGGCAACGAGGGCATAAATAATGATCGCCGGAAGGCCGCAGACCATTTGAGCGAACACTAGACTCGCCGGGTGAAGCGAACTTCCTTTTGCCTTTACAAGAATGGATGCTTGTGCGGCGGCGTAAGCTCCAACGACAATGGCCACGCATCCCGCGAAGGCCCAGCGATCTTCGATCTTTAGCTGATCGATGAATATAATTGCAACCCCGATTATGCCGACGATCACCGCGAAAACCTTAAGCCGCGTGATCTTTTCGGACGGGAGAAAGATCCAGGCGAGCAGCAGCCCAAATACCGTTATCGTGGCCTGAAGCACCGCCGCCAATCCGGAGGAAATGTACTGCTCGCTCCAGAAAACCATGCTGTAGTTGATCGAAAACTGGAGAAAGCCAGTGAGGGCGATCAGCTTCCATTCCCTAGCGGTTTTAGGCATTGGAAGTTTCCAGACCGCTATGATCGGGACGAGTATGACGACAGCTAGAAGAAACCTCGCGGCTGAAAATGTTATTGGTGGAAGGTCTTGGAGCCCGATCTTGATAAAGATCCAGGTCGTTCCCCAGATCAGACAAAGCAGCAGCCAGACGAAGATCTTCATTAATTGCGTTCGTAGAAACTTAGTGACGAATCACCCTGCTTTAGCAGCCGCCAACGACGGATGAGCCCGACCGCGTCCGGCACCATTTTTTTGGAATGATGTTCGACGACCAGCACGCCATTTTCATTAAGTAACGTGCTTTCCGAAACGCCGAAATCGAAAAGAACAGTCGAGTAATCTACATCGTAGGGCGGATCATAAAATACAATGTCCCAGCCTGTCTGGTGTTCTCTGCCTGTGAAAGTTTCGGCGGCAAGACAGACTATTTCGGTCTGCGTTTCGGGAATCTCCAGATGGTCGAGATTGTCTTCGATCAACGCACAGGCCTTGCGGGATTTATCGACGAAGGTTGTAAAGGCAACGCCCCGCGAAATTGCTTCAATGCCGATCGCACCAGTTCCCGCGCAGAGATCAAGGAACCTTGTGGTGTCGTCAATTCGCGGGGTAAGCACATTAAAAAGCGTCTCGCGCAAGCGGTCCGATGTCGGCCGCGTTTTGATGTCCGCCGGGCTTCTTAAGGTTCGACCGCGATAAAGTCCGGCAATTACACGCATATTCTTAATTCACAAACGGCTTTTTAAGATTAGCTTAGCGTTGGACCAGAGACAAGAGAGTTGCGTATTTTGGAGGGATGTACCCCGGCTTCTTAGAATTTAACCAATTCCGGCAAGGCCGAATCTCGGATCAGACTTAACTTTTTCGATCAGGACGGAGGTTTCACGGGTGAGGCGTTTTTCGGTAAGGTAGTATTCGGCTTCTTTTTTTGCCGCTTCGAGGATGTCGAGATCACGAATGATGTTGGCAATCTTGAACGACTGAATTCCGGACTGGCGAGTGCCGAAGATCTCGCCCTGGCCGCGGATCTCAAGGTCTTTTTCGGCGATCTTAAATCCATCGTTTGTTTCTTCCATAATGCCGAGACGTTCCTTGGCGACGGCGGTTTTCTTATCGCCCGTCAACAGCACGCAAAAGCTTTGTTCGGCACCGCGGCCGACACGTCCGCGAAGCTGGTGAAGCTGAGAAAGGCCGAACCGCTCAGCGTGTTCTATGATCATGAGGGATGCGTTTGGGACATCGACGCCAACCTCGATGACGGTCGTTGAGACCAGAATATTCAATTCGCCGGATACGAACTGACGCATAATCTCGTCCTTGTCGCCGCTTTTCATCTTTCCATGCAGAAGGCCGACCCGGCGTTTGGGAAATACCTTGTCGCGAAGTTCTTCGAACATTATGGTCGCGGCTTTAAGATCCAGCTTTTCGGATTCCTCGATCAGCGGGTAAACAATGTAGATCTGCCGGCCGAGGCCGATCTCGCGTTCAATGCCTTTATACACACCTTCTCGCTGGTCCTCGCCGACAACGACGGTTTTTACCGGCGTACGGCCAGGCGGAAGTTCATCGATAACCGAAACATCGAGATCGCCGTAAACAGTCATTGCAAGCGACCGCGGTATGGGCGTCGCAGTCATCACGAGAATATCGGGATTGTAGCCCATCGCACGAAGCTGCGACCGTTGCAATACGCCGAAGCGGTGCTGCTCGTCGATCACCGCAAAGCCAAGTTTATCGAAAGTGACACCTTCCTGGATTATCGCGTGTGTGCCGATGATCGCTTGTGTCTCGCCTGATTCGATCTCCGAACGGACCTTTCGTTTTTCCGCCGCTTTGAGGCTGCCTGTTAGAAGCGAGACCTTGTAGCCAGCCGTGTCAAAAAGCTTTCGAGCATTTCGAACGTGCTGCTCGGCCAGGATCTCCGTTGGCGCCATCAATGCGGCCTGATAGCCATTTTCCATAACGGCGAACATTGCGAGAAAGGCAATGATCGTCTTGCCGCTGCCGACGTCGCCCTGAATAAGGCGATTCATCGGTTCGCCCGAGGCCATATCAGCGAAAATATGCTGCATGACGCGTTCCTGGGCACCGGTCAGCTTGAACGGAAGCAGCGACTGGATGCGTTTTGTGACGCTTGAAGAGATCTCGATGATCGAGCCTTTCGTCTCTTTCTTCCGCTCGCCGCGGGTCAACTGCAATGCGAACGAGAGCCAGAAAAATTCGTCGAAGATAAGACGTGTCTGGGCCGGGCTCTGGAATCTTTCGTAATCGGAAATCGATACGTTCTCGGGTGGAAAATGTATTTCCTCGATCGCGCGATGGGGCGGGATAAGCTTTTGACGCTTCACCAGATCGGCGGGAAGATTTTCGGCAATGGACGAGCGGTCGAGATCCTGCAAAACGGCGAAAATTATCTCGCGAAGACGCTTTGTCTGGAACGGGCCGAGCTTGCGGTACACCGGAACGCAACGGCCGGTGTGGATCATCGCGAATTCGGGGTGATCGACGTCTTCGAGCAGGTCCGAATCGGTTTCGTCCGAGATCTTTTCGTTCGTCGGTCCCGCATCGGAAAAAGCGAGCGGTTCCGATTCGTTGAGCGGCGGAAGCATCTCCAGCTCGTCCGGCTTACTGAGTTTCAGGGCAAACGTGTTGCGGCGACCGTCCCATTCCCATCTGCCGAAGGCGACGAACCGCGAACCGCGTTTGAAGCGTTGATTGTAATAACTAATTATCGACTGAGATGCTTTGCCTGAGATGAACCAGAAAACGACCACGGGCTTTTGCGTCCTTTCGCGGTCACTGCCGCTGATCTCGTAAATATAAAGCTGCGGCTGCTTCGGCCCGCGGTTTTTCCCTACACGAAAGCCGCCTGCCACGCGGGTGTAGATCTCGACAGACGCCTCGAGCCCGTCGTATAGCTGGTCGATGCCGATGAAGTTTGAACGGTCTTCGTAACGAGTAGGGAAGTAGTCTAGTAGGTCGCCCACCGTTGCGTCGCCGAGATCAGTCTTTGCCGCGTGGATCGCGACCGCAGCCGCGAGTTTTCGCGACATCGGCGATGAGAGATTCGCGATCCCGTGTTCATAAAGCGTAGTTATCGGTGTCTTAAGAGAAATTGTCATCCCGAGGCATTCTAAGCTCATTGCGTGAGAGAACCACAACGTCCGGCTGACTCCTCCTTCATAGGAGAGGAGTTACGTTTCGAGCGAGAAGGGATTAAAATCTGTATCGCGGTCGTAATAGTCTTCGTGCTCTGCTTTTTTTAGCCAGTTTACGATAACGTAGGTGAACGGCGTTGCAAGGGCCTCCCAGAGTACCTTAATAAAGTAATTGCCTATCATAACGCTGATGAGTTGCTCGTTGGACCAGACACCGAAGAAGGCGACCGGGTAAAATATCAGAGAGTCAGCGATCTCGCCCAGGATGGTAGAACCGATCGTGCGTACCCAGAGAAACCGGCCGCGTGTAATCAGCTTTACCTTTGCGATCACGAATGAGTTAACGAACTCACCAGCCCAGAAACCCATAAGGGAAGCCAGCACGATCCGGGGAGTCTGTCCAAAGATAAGGCTGACCGCGGCCTGCTGCTCGGCGGACATTGTTTTTGCGACCGGAAGGCTGGTCACGACAAAAGCCATTAGCGATGCAAATATTAGGGACCCAAATCCGGCCCAGATCACGCGTCGTGATCGCTTATAGCCATAAACCTCAGTGAGAATGTCGCCGAACAGATAGCTGATCGGAAAGAACAAGACACCGGCACCGTAGATATATTCGCCGTAAAATGGCAGGGTAATGTACGAGACCTTGTGAACACCTATAAGGTTCGAGCACAAAATGACCGCAACAAATGCCGCCATCAAAAGTTCGTAGTATTTATATGTTCTAGGTGCCGCCAATCGAAGCTCCAACCACAGGGCGAAGTCTAATATTAGCAAATAGAACAAAAAAAGGATGCATCCTTTTCAGGAAGCATCCAACAAAGATGGAGAAAACTGTGAGGAACGAGTGGAAAGCTTTGGTTAACCCAGATTCGCAACGTGCCTGGTCAAACGAGATTTGTGGCGGGCTGCAGTGTTTTTGTGAATCAACCCTTTATTAACCGCCTTGTCTATCAACGATACGGTCGGCGCGATCAGGGCTGTACTCTGAGCCTTATCCGAATGCGAAACTGCGCTTCGAAGACTCTTGATCTGCGTGCGAAGCTTACTTCTGTTACTTCGATTGATCGCGTTTCTCTTTTCGTTCTGACGAACCCTTTTTTCAGCTGATTTATGATTTGCCATTCAAATTCTATGTGCTACAAACAAAACTAACTAATAACCGAACTCTAAACTATATGTAAATCGGGTTGTCCTGTCAAGCCGAGGGTTAGCCGTCGACCCTGGATGCGAAAGCATGCATCAGATCGACGAACAGTACGAAGATAGGCGGATAAAATACGAACTCGAAACCCAGCTTCGAAGAAAACATCGACGGCATCGTGATCGAAACGAATTCAACATAATTTCCGATCAAAAGTCCGATGCCGAGACATGTACCAAATCCGACAACTAAGAATGCGGCGGCCGTCATTCGCGAATATGGCTTATGGGTCGGTTCGTTACCGTCCAGGATCGAATCATGGAGGTCGTCACTATGGTATGTGTATTTATCCATCGCGTCACGTATGCGGCCGAACAAATGAATGACGCCCGCGACAAAAAGCGAAATAAGAATAATTTTGCCGATTATCGCCGAGTTTGCGAATAACTGCGGCTTAAATATGCCAACAACAAGAGCTGAGACAAACAGGGCAACCGTCGGGAAGATGATCTTTTGCAGGGCCATGGATTCCCGCCGTTCTTCCGCGATCATCCTGTCGATTATCTCGTTGTATCTATGCTCATACACCATCTGTCGCCAACGTTTTGCGTGGGTATTCGACGAGGCAAAAACGGAATCGCCGCTGGTTGTCCGGCTAAATTGGGCCTCTAAGAGCCTCTTATCGTATGTGGAGCGCTCTTTCGGATTCCCAAGCACCTCATAGGCTTCGGCGATGATCGCAAAAGCACGAGCCGTTTCATCCGAACCATTATTCTTGTCTGGGTGAAGCTTTCGGGCAAGGCGGCGATAGGCCGACTTTATTTCATTCGTCGAGGCTTTTGGCGAAACCTTGAGTGTTTCGTAATAATTAACCATCCACGCGATGCGCCGTAAGGAGAGTGAAATATTTTGGCGAGCGAGGAATGCTCGCCTCACGGCAAATCATATCATACTGAATCGCCGGGATTCCAGATTTTTGGTCATATTTCAGTTCAGATCGTCTATCTGCAAAGCGATCGGTTGAGCTCCTGCAGATTTAACGGCATCGACGACCCTTGCGACGCTGCCGTAATCGAGTCCGACGGGGGCTTTTATGAAAACGTGTCTCTGGACGTTCGAGCCGTCTCCGGTGCCGTAGCTAGCCATTCTTGATTCGAAGACCGATCTTAATCTCTCTATCAGCTTTTGCGGATCGCCAACGGAACCGTTTCCCGTTTCAAAGTTTAGGCTCAAATTTGACTCCATATCGATGGTCACGATAAGGGCTTCGGGATTCACTACACCCTCGCCCTTTGGCTCCGCGGGTACTCTGGTTTTGAAACTGCTCGGCTTCATCGGCGTGACAACCATGAAGATGATCAACAAAACGAGAAGAACGTCGATCAGAGGTGTTACATTTATTTGGGGTTTTTGCATATTTCCTCGTTTGCGGTGGTGGCTGAATACTTGGACACCGGACGGAGGAAAATGTTCCCGAATCACCATGTATTTTGTCCCAGATCACGATGTATCAAGCGTTCAGGATCGGAACTTAAGGCATTTAATAGAGCCCTTGCTTTCAAAAGTGATTCGCTGTATTCGCTCGCCGGATCGCTGTCGATGACGATTCCGCCGCCCACGTTGAACACAGCTTTTCCGTCATGGAGCACCATTGTTCGGATCGCGACGCTCATTTCAAATATGGCTGAAAGGCCGAGAAATCCTCTTGGAATATTGCAACCGATCGCACCCATTGATAAGCCGCGTTTGGTGTTTTCTATGTCGTCGATTATTTGCATGGTACGGATCTTTGGGGTGCCGGTGATCGAGCCGCAGGGAAAGATCGCTTTAAGAATGTCGGAATGTTTCGTTCCTCTTTTTAGGCTTCCGACTACGGTTGAAACGAGATGAAAGAGGGTCGGGTGCTCTTCCAGTTCGCAAAGAGAATCGACGAAGATGCTTCCATATTCGCAGATCCGACCCAGGTCATTTCTCATCAGGTCGACGATCATCGTATTTTCGGCCCTGTCTTTTTCACTGCCGAGCAAGTCGGTGCGCATAAGAGCATCTTCCTGGAGGGAAGCTCCGCGACGGCGGGTGCCTTTTATTGGCGATGCGGAAATCGTGGTGTCGCCAGCTGAACCGTAGGACACACGCACAAATCTCTCGGGAGATGCCGATACGACCTTCGACGCTCCGCGGTCGATGTAGGCCGCGAATGGAGCAGGATGATCGCGGCGCGAAACGCCCGAATATTCTCGCTGCGGTCAGGTTAGCTGAAACCTCTATCGTAAGCTGCTGCGTAAGGTTGGTTTGATACGTGTCGCCTGCGCGGATCAGATCTTTGATCGTATATATTGCATCAAAATACTGAGATTGGGTGAAGTTCGAATGAAAACCAACATTTTGAGAAGACACAAATTCCGGTGGCGGGTCCTGAGGAAGGGAGGTGAATAATGTCTTCTCAACCTGGTCGAATTTAGCCGGGTTTCCCGAAATAAAGGTTTGCCCATCCGCGTAATTGTGAATGACAAGACAATCATATAATGCGAGGTAAATATTCGGCTCGAGAATTGAGTTGTGAGATTTACGCCGCTTCCCGATTCTCTGGAGTTTGACTCCGAAATCATATGAAATGGTGAAAATTCCGGCCAGATCGCCGCTCTCGAGTTTTTCGTCAACCAAGCGGAGTGTTGATGCAGGGTCGTTGTTCCCGATCTCGTGGACTTCGGTGGGATCGATGCCTGCGATCAGGAGGTCGGCATCAATGGGGCCAACCCCGCAACTGTCGAGAATAGCGATTTGTTTGATTTCAGCGAGGTGCAAAAGGCTTGAGACAAGCCGATCCGCCGTGATTGCGATCTTTCTCACGTCGCTAATCTTAGCACGGATGAATATTTCACTTGGGCGGTGATTTGGCGTAAGATATTGAAAATCAAATCGATATCTGAACAAACCGAAAATCTATGGTCTTGAATGGAGATGACAAGTATAAGCTGGTCCGAGGACTCGGACTGATCGCCGCTATCTCTGTGATCATTGGCAATGTGATCGGCACGGGCGTATTTCTGAAGGCACGTGTGATGACGTGCAATGTCGGCAGCCCGACGTGGGTAATTGTTGCGTGGATCGCTGCCGGATTGCTCTCGCTGGCAGGGGCATTGACCTACGCTGAACTGACCGCGATGAAACCGGAAGCTGCCGGACCTTACGTTTTCCTGCGGGATTCTTACGGCCGTTTGTCGAGCTTTCTTTTCGGCTGGATGCAAATGTTCATAGCGAGAACAGGTTCACAGGCAAGCGTGGCGGTGGTGTTCGCGATCGCATTGAACGATTATCTCGGCGGCGGCCTAAAGCAAACCCTTTTTCAGACGACAGTTTTTGGCTATCCGTACGAGGTCACGTCGCTGCAATTGATCGCGATCGTGATAATCGCGATTTTTACGACGCTGAATTGCCTTTCGGTCAGCATGAGCGGCCAGATAGCGACCGCTTTGACGATGATAAAGGTTGCCCTAGTCCTCTTCGTAGGATTCGGGGCCTTTCTTTTTGTCACCGGTGGTTCGTTTGAGAATTTCTCGTTGATGAGCACGGGCGGGGCGTGTGAAGGCGTGGGCGATTCAGTGCGGTTTGGCTCTGGCGAGTACACTTTCTTTGCCGGATTTGCCGCGGCGATGCTGGCCGCCCTTTGGGGTTATGACGGCTGGGATAATCTATCGTTCGTGGCCGGCGAGGTGAAAGACCCAAACCGCAATATTCCCATCGCGATCATCGGCAGTGTTTTTCTGGTCATCGTTTTGTACGTCGCGGTCCACTTTGCCTATTTTTACATCCTCGATCCGACGGCGATCGCTTCCGTTTCTAAGGATTCCTCCGTGGCGATGGTCGTTGTAAGTAAGTTTTTCGGAGGCGATGTATTAAGCCTAGCCACCGGTGTGGCTGTTGCTATCTTTACTGTCGGCCTGATGCTTTCTTCGCTTGGTACACTTCATACCTCGATCTTGAGCGCTTCTCGAATTCCTTACGCGATGGCGAAGGATGGTTTAATGCTGCGGACATTCGAGAAAACGTCAGTCAATGCCGTACCCGTGTACGGGGTTCTCTTTCAGGGAGTTTGGGCGAGCATTTTGGCCCTTTCCGGGTCCTTCGACACACTGACGGATTACGTGATCTTCGGATCATGGATATTTTACGCACTTGTCACTTCGTCCATTTTTGTCTTCCGCAGAAAATATCCGAATGCCGAACGGCCGTATCGAGCGTGGGGCTACCCGGTGGTGCCCATCGTATTCCTATTGGTGTCCGGGTGGCTTTTAGTTAGCACGATGGTCAATACGCCGCAGCAGTCTTTCACCGGGATTTTGCTGATTATTCTGGGATTACCCGTCTATTACTACTTAAATAATAAAGCGGCAAAAAACGGAATTACCGATCAGCAGGGTTCGAATGACAATGACGGATAGAAGAAGCGGGAGCGAGCGGAGGGCGACACGTAGAAGCCTTGTTTCAATCGACGTGGAATGGGAGAACCATTCTGGAAGGCATACTGGTTTGCTCAGCGATATTAGCGAATTTGGTTGCTACGTCTTGAGTTCGGGCGAACTTGCAAAGGGTGACAAGGTAAAGTTGCTTGTTCCGATCGGTGACGGCATAAAAGCCGAACTTGCAGGCGAAGTAAAGAACCACGTACTTGAGATAGGATTCGCCCTTCGGTTCGTCAATCTTTCCGAAGCTCAAAAACGTGTGTTGCGAGAGCTAATCGAACAGCATAAAACCAAGGCCTAGGCATTTCGGTCGTCCAGATGTTCGATGGCTTCGAGAGCAATCTTGCGGTCGTCGAAATCAAATTTGTTGTTCCCAATGATTTGATAATGCTCGTGCCCTTTGCCCGCGATCATGACGACATCGTTGGTTCGGGCCATTCTTATCGCGTCAAAAATTGCTTGTTTTCTGTCGGAAACCACCAAATACTCGCAGTCCGTTTCCTTTAGTCCCACCTCGATCTCGTTAATTATCTTTACCGGGTTTTCGGTCCGTGGATTGTCCGATGTGACTATTACGAAGTCGCTATGACGCCCAGCCACTTCGCCCATGGGTGCACGTTTGGTCCGGTCCCTGTCGCCGCCGCAGCCAAATACCGTGATTATCCTTCCCGTCGTTAATTCTCGCGCGGTCTGCAGAACATTTAGCAATGCATCGTCCGAGTGAGCATAATCGACGACGACCGCGAAATCACCGCCGTGCGGTACCCGCTCAAACCTTCCTGGGGCACCAACACAGGCATCCAGCCCTTTCTTAATATCATCGAGGCCGTAGCCAAGTTCTAGGGCAGCGGATGTCGCAGCGAGCATATTGTAAACATGAGGTTTACCTACAAGCGGTGATGTTATCATCCGTTCCCCTTGCGGCGTCAAAAGGCGGAACGAAGTACCTTTTAGAAGAGACACCGAAACGTCTTTTGCGGTCAGATCGGCCCCTTCGTTTTTCAAAGAAAATGTTATGACGTGCTGGCCTGCAGTAGTCAGCTCATGCGCCAGTTTCAAACCCCATTCATCGTCGATATTTATCACCGAAGAAACTGGCGTCTCGCCTAACCGCCCATCGAATAACTTTTTCTTTGCATCGAAATAGCTTTCCATCGTCAGGTGGTAATCCAGATGGTCGCGGGTGAGATTGGTAAATATTGCGACCTTAAATCGCAGCCAGTCGCAGCGGTGAAGGTCGATCGCCTGCGACGAGGTTTCCATTACGGCCATCGAGCATCCATCATCGACCGCCTCGCGCAGAAATCTATTAGTGTCAGAGGCTTCGGGCGTTGTCCGAACCGCAGGCACGCTTTTGTCACCGATCCGATACTCGACTGTAGTCAGCATGGCTCCTTTCTGACCGGCGGCCTCAGCTAAAGCCAAACAAAGATATGTGGTTGTCGTTTTGCCGTTGGTCCCGGTGATGCCTACTAGATCGAGATCGTGCGACGGATCGCCATTGATCACCGCGGCTGCTTTTGCTAATGCTTCGCGGGCGTCCTTTACTTTCAGCCACGTGCCAGTAAAATCGACCTCCGCATCGTATTCGGAAATAATTCCCGCCGCTCCCCGCCGCAGCACGTCGTCGACGAAGCGGTGTCCGTCCATCGTGGCCCCGCGGATAGCTACGAAAAGAGTACCTTCGCGGGCTTGTCTGGAATCATGGGTAACATCACTTACAACCGCATCAATGCCACCGAAAACCTGGGCATCCAGCGCCTTTGCGACCGTTCCAATATTTGGTATTTCGAAATTCAAAAAGACTGCCCTCTGATATCCTGAATTTGTTGTTTCGGATTATACGACAACAAAAAAATTTGCACGAACAAAGAAGATTGAAATCCGTATAGTAAGAATACACGGAGGTTCCTGCAATGAACATTATCAAATTTATCCTCGCGATCCTGGGACTGATATTTGGCGTGATGCTCTTCTTTTGGCTATTCGGCCTGATAACGTCTCTGCTCTGGTACGGCCTGGTGTTCGGCGTACTGGCTGCGATCGGTTACGGTGGCTACAAACTTTTCAGAAAGGCTGAGAACAAATATGTCGGTGACGGCGCAATGGGCGGATACATCGACGACCGCGACTACGACACGTCCTGGGACGAGTATAAGCAGAAGTACTTGTCCAAATAGGCCGCTAGACTTTATTCGCCATATTCGCTAGATTTATTGTTAGGGTTGCCGGCAATGGACGCGTAACTCTTGTCTGCTGAGGTGGCGTAATTGGCAGCCGCGCTAGACTTAGGATCTAGTGCCGAAAGGCGTGCGAGTTCGAGTCTCGCCCTCAGTACCATCTCTTTGCGGAAGCCCGTGCGAACCTAACATTTGTTCTGTCCGCGCGGGTTTCCGTATTTCCAGCCATTCGACATTTCTTTAACGCTTCGCTATCCTTTTTTTAACTGTCCGAACGGTTAAAGTTTAAATGAAAACAGAATTGATAGAAGTTTCTCCGACACAAAAGGAGATCAAGATCGAGGTTGCTGCCGAAGCGATTAAGGAAGTTTACGCGAAGGTTAGTCAGAAGTACGCAAAGGGAGCGAATATTCCTGGATTTCGCAAGGGTTATGCCCCGCTTGATATAGTCCGTCTCCGGTATAAGGAAGAGATCAAGAGCGATGTCCTTCAGCAAGTATTGCCGCCGCAGGTAGCCGAAGCGATTCAGGAACACTCGCTCCAGCCGCTGACCGAACCGCATTTGCATATAGAAGACGTGGAGAACGTCGTAGTCAACGGATCAAAACCGATCGGATTACATGTTCATGTCGAGGTGATGCCCGACATACCTGCTCCGAAATATAAAGATCTGGAAATAACACGCAGACGCAAGCCGGTCGAAGACTCGGAAGTCGAAGGATTGATCGCGAATCGTCTAAAGGAACACTCGGCGTTGATTCCGGTCGAAGACCGCAAGTCGAAGCTCGGTGATACGGTGATCGCCGATCTCACGGGAACTTTCGACGATGATCCGGACGGCGAACCCATCACCGCAGACAATCTGGAAGTGGTGCTGGGTGACGAGGTGATCGAAAAGGCATTTACCGAAAACCTGGTTGGTGTTAGGCCGGATGAGGATAAAGAATTTACGGTTACATATCCGAAGGAATTTTCGTCAGCAGCCTTGGCAGGGAAGACCTTGCATTACAAGGCCAAGATAAAATCGGTCGGGAAAACGGAAATTCCTGAACTGAACGATGAATGGGCGAAGAGCCTCGATGAAGGATACGAATCGCTCGCCGATCTGCGCACTAAGCTGAAAAAGGACCTCGAATCGTATGCGGATTCTGATGCGGACGCACGGGTCAGAAACGACGCGATCGCGAAGCTGATCCAGGAAAATGCATTCGAAGTTCCGGCCACCTTGATCGAAAATCAGGCCCGCAATCTTCTTAATAATTTTGCCCAGGACCTGCAGCAGCGTGGTGTCGATATAACCAAGGTCGAGAACGATTTTGTTGCAATGGCCTTTGAACAGATGAAGTCGCAGGCCGAACGGGACGTTCGCGGAGCGATGTTGCTGGACAAGATCGGCGAAGCCGAAAAGGTCGACGTTTCCGAGGCGGAAGTGGACGCTGAGATCGCTAAACTTGCCGAACACTATCGTACGACGCCCGATGAGATCCGTGCTTCGTTGGAAAGGCAGGGCGGAACCGGAACTATCCACAACAATCTGCGAACGAGGAAATCTATCGAGGCAATGATCGCGAAATCGAAAGTTGTCGAGGGCGAGTGGATAGACGAAGCGGCCATTGCTGACGAGAGCAAAGCCGAGGAAAAACCGAAGAAGGCCGCTAAGGCAAAGACTTCGGAGACGAAGGAACAAAAAAAGAAGGCGGCCAAACCGAAGGTGTAACACACACATCCGTTTAGTGGCGGGCTTGCTCGTGCGACCGCAAGCGTAGTCTAACGTTAGTATTTGACAATGTAGATTTGGGATTGTTTTCCGCTTGCATTTTCAAACGAAAGGTGTAAAATCGGAATCCGACTTGGCAATAGCCTTAGAATCAACGACTTATCGCCACCCAACTCATCCGTTACTTAAACTCGTAATTATCAAGTGAGAAATATATGGCTTTAGTACCAATGGTCGTCGAACAAACCTCGCGTGGAGAACGGGCGTTCGATATTTACTCGCGGCTTTTGAAGGACAGTATCATTTTTATCGGTACGCCGATCGATGATCAGATCGCCAACCTGCTCGTCGCCCAACTCTTGTTTCTCGAAGCCGAAGACCCGGAACGCGACATCAATCTTTACATCAACAGCCCCGGCGGTTCGATCACTGCAGGCATGGCCATCTATGACACGATGCAGTTCATCAAAAACGATGTGACGACGATCTGTGTCGGCCAATGCGCTTCAATGGGTGCTTTGCTGTTATGTGCCGGTGCTCCCGGTAAGCGATTCTCGCTGCCGAATGCACGCGTTCTCATTCATCAGCCATCGGGTGGTGCATCCGGACAGGCGACGGACGTTCGGCTTATGGCCGAGGAGATCATTCGCATGCGCACGCTGACCTCGACGATCATTTCGAGACACACGGGCCAGTCGTTTGAACAGGTTGAGATAGACGTTGAACGCGACCGCATCCTGACTCCGTTACAGGCCAAAGAATACGGCCTTATCGACGAAGTTATTGAACATCGGGAGAAATAGTCGTGAGTTCTGAGTCTGGACTCGTGAGCAGGAAGACTGCTGTTCCGGCTCTTGACTCAAGACTCACCGACTCAAGACTCAAACATATGGCACAATTCCGACGACCAGAAGAATTACTTTGCTGTTCATTTTGCGGTAAATCGCAAAACGATGTTCGCAAGCTCATTGCCGGTCCCGGTGTGTATGTTTGTAATGAGTGCATTGATATCTGCAACGAGATCATCAATGACGACGAGCAAACCGAATCTTCTGCCTCACGTGCCACGATCCCGAAACCCCAGGAAATAAAGAGTTTTCTGGATGAGTATGTTATTGGCCAGGATGAACCGAAGAAGCGCCTTTCGGTAGCGGTTTATCAGCATTACAAGCGGCTGGAGCTGGCCAAGCGGCGCTCGGATATCGAGCTGCAAAAATCCAACATTCTGCTGATCGGCCCGACTGGCACGGGAAAAACTTTGCTTGCTCAGACTTTGGCTCGGGTTCTCAGCGTCCCGTTCTGTATAGTCGATGCGACCAGCCTGACCGAAGCCGGTTACGTTGGCGAGGATGTTGAAAACATTCTGCTTCGGCTCCTGCAGTCTGCCGGCAATGATGTTGAAAAGGCCCAGCAGGGAATCATCTATATCGACGAGATCGACAAGATATGCCGTAAAGATGACAACCCTTCCATCACCCGCGATGTTTCGGGCGAAGGCGTCCAGCAAGCATTGCTGAAAATTCTTGAAGGCACGACCGCCAACATCCCGACCGGCGGCGGCCGGAAGCATCCGCAGCAGGATTTTATCCAGCTTGACACGACCAACATTCTCTTCATTTGCGGCGGAGCCTTTATCGGTCTGGAAAAGGTCATCGACAAGCGTTTTCGCAACAAATCACTCGGCTTTCAGGCCGACATCAAATCGAGCAGCCAACGTCAGAACGAGGCCTTTGCAAAGCTGGAGCCCGAGGACCTGATACATTACGGCCTTATCCCCGAATTTGTAGGTCGCCTGCCAGTCGTTGGCACGCTGAACGAGCTTGATGCCGATGCCCTTATTCGAATCTTGACCGAGCCGAAAAACGCCCTCGTTCGCCAGTATCAACGCAAGTTCGAGTTCGATAATATAGGCCTTAAGTTTACCGACGAAGCCCTTCAGCGCTATCGCTCACGAGGCCCATAAACGCAAGGTCGGAGCCCGCGGTCTGATGATGATAATGGAAGAGATCCTGCTCGAATCAATGTACGTCCTGCCCTCCGAAAAGAAGGTCAAAGACATCCTCGTCACGAAGGAAATGATCGAGAAAAAACGTCCAGTTTTTGACGTTATCGCCCCTCGAATTGAGGAAGCAGCGTAAGAAGGAATCGAATATTCAATAGTTTGGAATGAAAAACGCGGATGGCCGCGTTTTTTTTGATTTTCGTGGCACCCTAATTCGTCATTACTTAATTCTAAAATCCGGCGGGCAATGGTTGTTTAGATATGCAGCGCGTCGAACCATCTGGTTTTTTGTTGCAATTGGGCGTTGATTTTGCGTAAATAGAATTAACCCTAAATACTCGACGCAATACACATTGGAATAAAGTCGATTTCCCCCTTACATATGCAAGAATTTACTGACCAAATGCCCTCGGACATCAAGCGTTACCCGATGGTTCCCATTCGCGATGTCGTAATTTTTCCGTATACGAAAGTCGCGTTCAAGATCGGCCGGCCAAGCTCAGTTAGGGCTTTGGAAGAGGCGATGACGGGCGACCGGGACATCTTTTTGGCGACGCAGCACGATGCGACGGTGGACGAGCCGCAGGCCGACCAGATCTACAGGGTCGGGACGCTTGGGCGTATCCTGCAGGCACAGCGGCAGGAGAACGGGCAGATCAAGGTTGTCGTCGAGGGACGCGATCGCGGCGAATCCGTTAGGGTCGAACAGGACGAAGATGGGATGTTCTATGCCCATGTACGCAAGATCGTTTCGACAGAGGAATCGGGTTTCCGTACGGACGGGCTGCTGCAAAAAATTCATACTCTCGTCGAGCAGTTTTTACGCGTTTCGCCAGATGCATATACCGATGCTTTGCACGCAAGTTTACGAGGAATATCGGCGGCTCAGATATCCGACGCGATGAGTTCACATCTGCGGATCAGCGTCGAAGAGAAGCAGGCATTGCTCGAAACAGTTTCGGTTCAGGAGCGGCTGCAGAAGCTGGCGGATGTGCTGGAAGGCGAGATCGAGAAACGGCAGCTTGACCGTTCGATACATTCACGCACCAAGAAGCAGATGGACAAACATCAGCGTGAATACTATCTGAACGAACAGATCAAGGCCATCCACAAAGAACTGGGCCGCAAGGACGACAAGGCCGAGCTGGACGATCTGAAGAAGAAGATCGAAGAAGCCGGCATGAGCGAAGAGGCCAAGGACAAGGCAATGCAGGAGTTTTCGCGGCTTGAGGCGATGCCGCCTATGTCCGCCGAAAGCACCGTTTCGCGTACGTATCTCGACTGGCTTATCAATGTGCCGTGGAAGGAAAGATCCGAAGAGATCGAAGATCTGATTGAAGCTGAGAAAACGCTAAATGCGGATCATCATGGCCTTGATAAGATCAAGGAACGCATTCTGGAATTTCTGGCCGTTCGGCAACTGGTGAAGAACCCGAAGGGCACGATCTTGTGCTTTGTCGGGGCTCCGGGCGTGGGTAAAACCTCGCTCGGCCAGTCGATCGCACGGGCTACCGGACGCAAGTTTATGCGGCTCGCTTTGGGCGGCGTGCATGACGAAGCTGAAATTCGCGGCCATCGCCGAACCTATATCGGTGCTTTGCCGGGACAGATCGTTCAATTGATGAAGCGTGCGGGGACGATCAATCCGGTCATTCTGCTGGACGAAGTAGATAAGCTTGGGCGCGATTTCAGGGGCGACCCGAGCTCGGCTTTGTTGGAGGTGCTCGACCCGGAGCAGAACAATACGTTTCGCGATCATTATCTTGACGTCGACTACGACCTTTCGAATGTGTTCTTTATCGCGACCGCAAATGTGCTGCATACGATCCCGCCGCCGCTCCAGGACAGGCTTGAAATTCTGCAGTTATCGGGCTACACGGAACGCGAGAAATTGGAGATAGCCAAGCAGCATTTGATCGAAAAATCGGCTGAGAACAACGGTATCGATGCCGAGAAGGTGAAGTTTACCGACGATGGTATTCTCGAGATCATTCGGCATTACACCACGGGAAGCGGGTGTTCGAAATCTGGAACGCGAGATCGGATCCTGTCTGCGAAAGATCGCCCGGAAATTTGTTGTTTCCGAGGCAAAGGACGATTTTCGAGTAGTGGTTGACGCTGAGAAAGTACGCGAGCTTTTGGGTACTATCCGTTTCCGCAAACAGGACATAGCCCGCAAGAGCGAGATCGGGCTGGTCAACGGCCTGGCATGGACCGAGGTCGGCGGCGATGTGCTGCAGGTCGAGGCGACGCTGGTCGAAGGCAAGGGCGAGGTGACGCTGACCGGCAAACTTGGCGAGGTGATGCAGGAATCCGCACGGGCGGCTTTGACATGCGTCCGGTCACGGGCAGAGTCGCTTGGCATCGATCCGAAAGATTTTCGCGAGAAGGACCTGCACATCCACGTACCCGAAGGAGCGATCCCGAAGGACGGGCCGAGTGCCGGTATCACTATCGCAACGGCAATGGTGTCGGCATTGACGAAGAAATGCTGCACGGCACGATGTTGCGATGACCGGCGAGATAACACTTCGCGGCAAAGTTCTTCCGATCGGCGGCGTAAAGGAAAAGTTATTGGCGGCACATCGTTTCGGATTGAAGACGCTGATCTTGTCAAAAGAGAACGAAAAGGACCTGGCCGACATCCCGGAAGAGGTCCGCGAAGACCTGACGATCCATCTGGTCGATACGATCGACGAAGTGTTGGAATTCGCACTTGAAACAGAAAAGGCCGAGGCAGCGATCGAAACGCCGCAGTTATGGAATACGGACGGGACTTCGCCCGATATTTCAGCCACGATCGAGTAGCTTCGTTCAGAGTTGCGGGCCTGGAGTTTTTACACGCACAAGGGCGTAACTCCGAGCAATTTCGTAACTATACTTCGGCAGTTAGGGTTTTATCCCCTTCGATAATATTGTGGACCTCCAGGGTCTCAGGCACGCCCTCGATCCCCAAGTCCTGTAGAATGGGCCCCAATGTTTGCCCAAACCGGTCGAAGGATTCAGCCGAGTCCCATATATCGCTGACTCGAAGGTTTTCATTGTCGCCGAAACAGACGTGGTAGAGTCGGCCTGCTGGAGCGCCGGCTCCGGCCTCTTCAAGCCGTTTGATGCATTCAGCGTATTTCGCTGCGGTCATTCCCTGCGGTGCGAATCTTAATACAATAGCCATGATTTCCTCCTTTTGTTATCGTCGATAACCGGTTTAGATCGAGGGAGCGTGCGTGGGGGACGATTTGGATCGAATCGTATCACCTTCAAATCAGCCGAGCAAAGATCGCCATGAAAATTTCTTCCGCCGAGTTCATAAAAAGCGCTTTTGACCGGACGCATTGGATCAACGACCAGCGACCCGAGATCGCGTTTTTGGGCCGTTCGAATGTAGGGAAGTCGTCGCTCCTGAATTCGCTGCTGAACCGAAAGGGGTTGGCTCGGACATCCAACACGCCTGGGCGTACGCAGAGCCTGAATTATTTCCTGATCAACGGCGAATTCTATTTTGTAGATCTGCCTGGGTACGGCTATGCAAAGGTTTCGAAGGCGATGCGCGCGGATTGGGGTTTTATGGCGCGAGAATACCTGACGGACCGGCCCGAACTAGTTCTTTTTATTCAGCTTGTCGATTCGCGGCATATGCCGACGGAACTCGATAAACAACTTAACGATTGGCTTATCGTTAATGGGAAAAATCACATTGTCGTTGCCACCAAATCGGACAAGTCTTCGAGCAATCAACTGCAAAAACAAATAGTTCAGATAAAAAGAATGCTTCCGGAGAGCAAAATCCTTACCTATTCCGCGTCAACGGGTAAAGGGCGGGACGAACTGTGGGCGGAAATCGATTCGAGCCTGAAAAAAAACTGAAAATTTATTTGCATTATCGGTTTACTTGTAGTAATACTTTATCAATCCCGTAATGAACTGAGAAAGCTTTAAGCTGTTTCAACTGTTTTACTACATTTTAATCCATACGATTTTCTCCACCTTTATATTTCAAATTAGCTTGTAGAGCTTTTGCGCGAATCATTTTGAACTGTAAAGCGTTGGATCGTCACAACGTAGAACCGGTATAAACCGAAATAACATGGCAACTAAAACCACACCTACCCGCAAATCAAAAACCGAGAAGCCGGATGAAATATCATCGGACGTCGAGGAAACACCCCGCCCCGTAGAAATGGAAGAAGATACAAATTCTAAACCTGAAATGGAAGACGGTACAAATCCTAAACCTGTAAGGGAAGACGGTACAAACTCTAAGCCTGCAAATGCCAGTCCGAAGAGCGAACTTCTTAATCTCGCCGATCTGAAGGAGATGTCGATCAGCGAATTGACCCATATCGCCAAGGAGATGGGCATCGAAGGGGCCTCCGGACTGCGCAAACAGGAACTTATTTTCAAGCTGCTTGCCGCACAAACGGAGAAAAGCGGCCTTATCTTTTCGGAAGGCGTGCTTGAGACCCTTCCTGATGGCTTCGGATTTCTCCGTGCACCGGAATATAACTACTTGCCGGGCCCGGACGATATTTACGTAAGCCCGTCCCAGATCCGCAAATTCGACCTCCGCACCGGCGACACCGTTTCCGGACAGATACGGCCGCCAAAGGAGGGCGAGCGTTACTTTGCGCTGATCAAGGTCGAGGCGATCAATTTCGAGGCTCCCGAACAATCGCGCGAGAAAGTGTTTTTCGACAACCTGACGCCGCTTTATCCGGACGAAATGCTCTCGATGGAGATCGGCCCGGACAACATCGCGGCCCGCGTAATGGACCTCGTTACCCCGATCGGTAAAGGCCAACGCGCGTTGATCGTGGCACCGCCGCGAACTGGTAAGACGGTTCTGCTTCAGACAATCGCAAATTCGATCACCGAGAACCATCCCGAAGTCACACTCATCGTTTTGCTGATCGACGAGCGGCCTGAGGAAGTTACCGACATGCAGCGTTCGGTCAAGGGCGAAGTTATCAGTTCGACCTTTGACGAACCGCCGACCCGCCACGTCCAGGTCGCCGACATGGTAATCGAGAAAGCCAAGCGGCTTGTTGAACACAAGCGTGATGTCGTCATCTTACTCGATTCGATCACGCGTCTGGCTCGTGCACATAACGCCGTCGTTCCGCCGTCGGGAAAAATACTGTCTGGTGGTATCGATTCAAATGCGTTGCAACGCCCCAAACGATTTTTTGGTGCGGCGAGGAATATCGAAGAAGGCGGCAGTTTGACGATCATCGCAACGGCCCTGATCGACACAGGTTCGAGAATGGATGATGTTATCTTTGAAGAGTTCAAAGGAACCGGTAACTCGGAAATTCATCTTGACCGCAGACTATCTGACAAGCGCCTATTTCCGGCGATCGACCTTCAACGTTCGGGTACCCGAAAGGAAGAACTGCTTATTGGTAAGGAAGACCTCAGCCGCATCTGGGTAATGCGCCGGGTTCTAAACCCGCTTGTCACCTGTTGAGCAGATGGAGGTGGTCCTCGAGAGGCTGAGCAAGACCAAGACGAATGCAGAGTTTCTTGCGTCCATGCAGACCTAGCTAATTTTCCAATCGCTAAAAATAACCGACGTCGCGACTTTGAAGTTGCGACGTTTTTTGCTTTCAGCTCCGTCCAACGACCATCTGACTGAAAACTGAAAAAATTCAAAATCTTGAATTTTCTATCAAGAATTGGAATGTTGGATTGACAAAACCGACGAGTGCGGCTTTAATCGCTGTATTAATTGCATTTACGATTTCGAGCAAGCAAGGCACAATTTTTGCAAGAAATTGATTTAATTAATGAGTTCATTCTGGTTCACCTCTCAATTTTCTCGAAAATCTCTTAATAGCGGAAACGCCCTAATTCTTTTGGTGAAATTGGTTTTTTGGTCATTGATTCTATATCTGGAGGAGTATATGAAGGAAAGAGTTTTTCGATTTTTGGCTTTCGGCTTCGTGCTGGCAGCCTTTCAAATTGCGGTGTTCGGCCAGACTACCGGTTCGATTTCCGGAACAGTCTCGGATCCGAACGGCGCAATTGTGGCCGGTGCTAACGTCACCGCCAAGAACAACGCTACCGGGGCCGAACGAACCGCGGTGGCAAAAGACAACGGCACATTCAGCTTTACAGCTCTTGAGCCGGGCAGTTATTCGATCATTGTGACGAACCCCGGTTTCAAACGGACCGTGGCTCCGGACATCAACGTTGCCGTTTCTGTACAGGCGCAGGTTTCGATCACGCTCGAGGTCGGCCTTGCCGGTGAAACGGTCACGGTTACCGCCGGTCAGGATATTATCAACAGTTCAAGCCCCACGCTTACGAACGTTATCAATACCAGACAGGTGGTTGACCTTCCGCTTGGCGGCCGAAACCCGGTCGAACTGGCCGGATTGCAAGCAGGTATTGCGGTGGTTGGAACGGACGTGCGTGGTGCGTCGGTCGGCGGCCTTCGGCAGACTGCTGTCAACCTGACGCAGGACGGCATCAACGCGATGGACAACTTTGTTAAAACGAGTT
Source organism: Blastocatellia bacterium (assembly GCA_963732475.1). Classification (GTDB taxonomy): domain Bacteria; phylum Acidobacteriota; class Blastocatellia; order Pyrinomonadales; family Pyrinomonadaceae; genus OLB17. The sequence goes on from CAVSZR010000007.1 coordinate 37,033, forward strand.
CGTTCTTCGCTCTCAGCTCTCCTTCGCTTAACTCAACCGCAGAATTCAGCATCACGACGGGCACAACCAGTTCAGATGCCGGTCGCGGTGTGGCGCAGGTCAACATGGTAACCAAGGGCGGTACAAACGATTACCATGGCGGCGGTTTCTATCAGCACATCAACGAGAGCTTTAACGCCAATACCTTCTTCAACAACTACAACGGCACGGCGAAGCCGAGGCTGCGTCAGAAGTTTTATGGTTTTGACATTGGCGGACCGGTTCACTTCCTTAAATTTGCTGAAGGTGGGCCTCAGCTGTGGAACGGAAAGGACAAGGCGTTCTTTTTCTTCTCGTACGAAGCGTTTCGGCAGGGCCAGGCGAGGACAAACAATCGCAACGGCGTTCTGACCTCTACGGCACGCAGCGGTATTTTCCAATATACCGGTACGAATGGTGCCCTGCAGTCGGTCAACGTGTTGACGATCGGTACTCCGAGGCCGCCTTAATCCGATCATGACGGCACATTTGGCCTTGATACCGCTCCCGAATAATTTTAACTGTTCGGCCAGCGATGGTTTCAACATCGGCTGCTACTCATTCAATGCGACAGAAAGTACCGTCAACGACAAATACGTTGCCAGGTATGACCATCAACTTGTCAAAGACACGTTCTTGGGTTCGCATAAACTTGAATTCGTTTTCAGTAAAGTGATCACGGAAACAAGCCCCGACGTATTTACCAACGGGATCGATGCTCCATTTCCTGGCGGTGTTAACGGATTTCAGTCATCAGAAAGAAATCTGGTCACGCCTGCCCTTGTTTCAACATTTGGAAGCAGCATAACAAACGTTTTCCGGTATGGCCGTCAATGGGCACCGGTTGTTTTTACCCGCGACTCACAGCCGTCCGCTCCGTTTATTTCGCTGCCGGGCGTCCTTGTCAACTATGACAACACGTTCATGCCTCAGCCACGCGAGACGATCGTTGACCAGTTTACCAACAACCTGACCTGGTCCAAAGAAAATCACCAGTTCAAGTTTGGTGTCGATTATCAGAATGTATTGGGTATAAGCAGGAACGACGCTGGTATTAACCAGACGATCCAGTTGGGAACCAATGCCGCAAACGGTACTGGCTTCACGCTGGCCGCACTGCCATTCGGCTCAAACACGAATCTGACTGGTGCAACGACAACTTATGCCGCGATCACCGGGCTTTTGGGCTCGTCAAGCCAGACCTTGAATGTTCAGACCCCAACGTCCGGTTTTGTTCCCGGGTATACTCGTTTAAGAGACCTTGAAGCGAACGATGTGGCCTTGTTTGCGCAAGACCAGTGGCGTATGGCGTCAAACTTTACGCTGAACTATGGTGTGCGATGGGACTACATGGGCGTTCCTGACGTTCCAAACGGCCTCGCGATCCAGCCGAAGTATAGCGACCTGTACGGCATCTCCGGATTTGGAAACCTGTTCAAGCCGACTGCTGCTCCGGGCAGCCAGACACAGGGTTTTGCGACACAACAATTCATTAACGGCGACACTGGCATCGGTTTGTATAACGATGACTGGAACAACTTCGCACCGTTCGTAGGCTTTGCATGGTCGCCGAGCTTTAAGTCAGGGCCGCTTCACTTTTTGTTTGGCGATGAGGGCAAGAGCTCGTTCCGCGGCGGTTACTCGATGAGTTATCTCCGTGATGGTATCACGACCTTCACCAACGCTTTGGGAACCGGAACCACCAATCCCGGACTGATCCAGACGGCGAACATTTCGGTCGCCAGCGGTAGTTCGAATTTGTCGGGTGTGCTCACGGCTGCTGGCGTGCCCCTTGTCATCCCGACCTTCACGATGCCAATAACGGACAGGCAGAATTTTCTGACCAATTCCGGTAACGGCATCTGGACCGTCGATCCGAACCTTACGACGGCGTATGTACATCAGTTTAGTTTCGGTTTCGAACGCGAGATATTAAAGGACACTGCTCTTGAGATACGTTATCAGGGCAACAAGGGCCAAAATATCTGGCGTGCTTACGACATTAACGAAGTTAACATTTTCGAAAATGGTTTCTTGAACGAGTTCAAGAATGCACAGATCAATCTGGCGGCTCGCGGCGGCACAAGCTTTGCCCCGGGTTGCGTGGGCTGCGTTGCTTTGCCTATTTTCGACAAGTTCTTCGGGGTTGGTGTCGGTACGCCGGTGGCCGCCACCAGCGGTTATTCGAGCACAACATTCATCTCGAATCTCAACAATAACAACGTAGGCACTTTGGCGAGCACGTTGGCGTTCAATACTGCTTACAGGACCAATCGTGAAAGCGTCGCAGTCGGTTTGCCGGCGAACTTTTTCGTCGCGAATCCGAATGCTGCTTTCGCCAGGGTCTTAACCAATGATGCGTACGTCCGACTACAATGCGTTGGAGATCGAGATTCGTCGCCGTTTCTCAAGCGGCCTTCAGTTCCAGGCGAACTACACCTGGAGCAAGGCGATGGGTGACGCGGTTGACGGACAGGGAAACAACCAGAGCGATCTGGTCAACAGGCTGACGCTTCGCAATCCGGCCCTGGATTATCGACGGTCGGGACAAGACCAGACGCAGCGGTTCGTTGCAAACGGCATTTACGAACTTCCGTTCGGAAAGGGCCATCAGTTTATTAACGACTCGAACTGGTTTGTGGACAGGCTGGTCGGCGGTTGGACCTTTGGAACTATCGCCACGTGGTCGACGGGTGTTCCGTTCTATATCTCGTCGGGCAGAGCGACGTTCACCAGTTCCGCCGCTAATAACGGAGCACAACTCGTTGGTATCAGCCACGCGGACTTTAAGAAGAACGTAGGCTTGTTCAAGACGCCGGCTGGTGTTTTCTTTATCAACCCGGCGATCCTTGACGTCACGTTGAATTCGGCGGGCAAAGTTGCCACTTCAAGGCTGAAGGCCGGCCTGATGGCGGCTCCGGCTCCGGGTACTTTTGGGAATTTCCCGGTCAACAGCCTGGATGGCCCGAAATACTTCAACGTCGACTTGAGTATGACCAAGCGTATCCCGATCACGGAAAGGGTCAGGTTTGAAATCAAGGTCACAGCGATCAACTTCATGAACCTTCCGAACTTCGTGTACGGTACTACGAACTTTGATTCTACGACGTTCGGCCTGGTCACAACCCAGCGTGGAAACGCGCGTCAGATGAACTTTATCGGACAGCTTCGGTTCTAGTCTGATGGAGTCGATAACTTTGGGATCTGCCTCCGGGGTCCCAATTATTCAGAGGCGTTGTCGGGGATACCGGCAACGCCTTTTTATTTTTGGCGATATGCAACGCTCGTTGGGCTGCCAGGATACGGGCGTGTTAAGATGTCGGAAACTGCCCTTCGTCTGATCGCATGGGTGAAGACTCAATTGAGGTGAAAATTATGCCAAGGAGATACGTTCCCGGAATACTATCGGTCATTCTGTTTGTCTTTTGCTTCGTTTTTTCCGCGGCTGCTCAGTTGATACCACCTGGACCGTCCGATACGGGACTCGGCGGATCGAACAGCATAACGGGGATGGTACTTGTAGGAGGCGGACAACGCCTCGAGCGGTCTGTCGCCGTTCGGCTGAAATCCATGACTAAGGGCGATCGTGTGGTCATGACGGACGACTATGGTAAATTCGCTTTCCGCGGCCTCGGGCCCGGCGATTACACAATCGCGATCGAGAGAGAGAAGGATTTCGAACCGTTGTCGCAATCAGTTACGATAACCCAAATGCCGGGTGGTTCGCCGGGTACCTACAACGTCAGCCTCAGGTTGAAGCAAAAAGACGGTACAAATGCGAAACCGGCGGTAGTTAATTCGGAGTTTGCAAACGTGCCTAAAGAGTGCTTTGGCTCTTTATGACAAAGCGATCGAATTGGCGAAAGCGGGAGACCGTAAGGGGGCAATTGAGCATTTGCAACAGGCAATTGCCGAGTATCCGAACTTTATGCTCGCCCATAATGAACTGGGTGTCCAATACTGGCGACTGAATGACCTTCAGAAGGCCGACGAGGCATTACAGGCCGCATTAAAGTTGGATCCCACGGCCTATACGCCTATGGGAAACCGGGGAATGGTACTTTTTACAATGAAACGTTTTGCGGAAGCCGAACCGCTTCTGCGAGAGGTCGTCAAGATGAAGGACGATCAGCCGGTGGGGCACTATTTCCTTGGGCAAACATTGGCAAATCTCGGAAAATTTGTCGAAGCGGAAAAGGAATTGCTGGTGGCAATAAAATTAGGCGGGGACCAGATGAAAGAAGCTCATCGCCTATTGGCAATAATCTACAGCTCGAGCGGCGATAAGAAGAGGGCGGCCGAGGAGTTGGAAACGTACCTGAACATAGCTCCAAACACGCCGGATGCCGAGCAGCTTCGCAAGGTCATTCTTCAGTTCAAAGGCCTTGCTGAGCCAACGCCGCCGCCTGCAACAAAACCGTCACCATAACGGCTCTGCCGTAAACAGTGATCAATAACGGCGGCGAAGTTGACTTTCTGTGCCGACGTTGTACATTTATCTTTGGAATCCATTCAAAACGATTGAGGAATGAAATGAGGAAAATCTTATTTACGGGCTTTATCTGCGTCTTGTTAACCAGTGCTGTGTTCGCCCAGAAGTCCAAACCATGGACCGAGTGGTCGAAAAAGGATGCTGATAGAATGCTGAACGATTCGGCGTGGGGCCAATCGCAGACAAAGGGCGAAGGGCCCGCGGTTATATCAAAATCGGCAAGTGAAACCCGGAGTACACAGGCCAATATGCCTACCGACCAGACCGGGATCAATTTTCGAGTCCGTTTCATTACGGCAAGGCCGATTCGAGAGGCGTTTGGGCGTAAGATACTTTTGGAACAGCCAAATGCCCCGAAGGAGCTTCAGGACGGAGTCCAGGCGTTCGTTGACCGGGATTTTGGCGATATTATTGTAGTCGGCGTTAACGTGGATGGTCAGGACGCCCGAATGGTAGGCGGTGTTCTGCAAGGCCTTGCCAGACTTACAGTGGCTTCGCTTAATGAGAAAGTGTTTCTAGAGCGAAAGGATGGAAAGCGATTGCAGTTGACCGATTACCGAGCTCCGGTTGCGGACAACATGGGCGCCAAGTTTTTCTTTCCCCGGTCCATCGACGGTCAGCCGTTTTTGGCAGCAGATGGAAATACGGTCCGCTTTGTTCTTATTCTGCCCAACGACATAAAACTCGATGTTAAGTTTAAGGTCGCCAACATGATGTCCGGAGAGAAACTTGAGTATTAGAAAATTCGTTAGAAGATTCTCGTGATCCCGGCTGCTCGCACTAACATTCCGGCTCGGTCCGAATTCCGGCCCCCACACGCATTTCAGCGAGGGGGCTTTCTCTCGCTCCGACATCCGATTTGACCTGAAAGGCGATTCACGATTTACTTGTAACGAATAACTTCTATGCGTGTAGCCGTCATATCTGCCGAGGCAGTTCCATATTCGAAGACCGGCGGGCTAGGCGATGTTGCCGGGGCTTTGCCAAAGGCTCTAACGCAGGTCGGCGTCGACTCGGTCCTTATCACGCCATGTTATCTTCAAACAAAAGGCGAGTATCTTTGGAACACAGCCATCGACGATTTGTTGGTGGATTGGCAAGGCGGTATATACCACGCGAAGGCGTTCTATAGTGAAGCCAATGGTTCGCCGACGTTTCTGATCGACGCCCCCTCGCTTTTCCACCGCGATTCGATCTACGGTTATCGCGAGGACCACGAACGATTTGCTTTTTTCAACCATGCCGCCCTGGTTTTGCTTCAGCGGATCGGTGCGGCCCCCGATATAGTTCATTTGAACGACTGGCATTGCGGTTTTGCTGCAGCCGAGATCGCGTCGAAACGCACGTGGGACGCCTATTGGCGGAACACACGGACCGTTTTCTCCATCCACAACATGGCCTATCAAGGCGTTTTTGGTACCGACGATCTTTGGAAATTCGGTTTTAGCGGAGATCGGGAAAGAAACGCGTTCGTATCTAACGGAGCTGCATCAGCGATGAAGGCCGGTCTTTCGATGTCGGATACGCTATCGACCGTTTCTAAGCGATACGCTCAGGAGATCCAAACTGCGGAAAACGGGTACGGGCTCGATTGGCTGACGCGGCAGCGGGCGGACCGATTGATCGGCATTACGAACGGCGTCGACTACGAGGTTTGGAATCCCGAAACCGATGCCGAAACACCCTCTCACTTTGATCTTAATGACCTTAGCGGGAAAGCTGAATGTAAACGCGACCTCTTGGCTCAATTTTCGCTGCCGGTGAAAATGGATCGGCCGATCTTTGCCAACATCACGCGGTTGACCGCGCAAAAGGGCATCGACCTGATGATGCAGGTTGCCGGCGAGATCCTTGCCACGGGTTCATATATTATTTCGCTTGGCTCGGGCGAAAAGCGATATGAAGATTTTTGGCAAAGCCTTAGGGACTATGCTCCGAGGCAGGTCGGCGTGTATCGCGGATACAACGAAAATCTGGCACACAAGATCGAAGCGGGCGCGGACATATTTCTTATGCCGTCAAAGTTCGAGCCGTGCGGATTGAATCAGATGTACAGTTTGCCGCTACGGGACCGTACCGATCGTCCGGGCGGTTGGCGGCTTGGACGATACCGTGCAAAATTACGATTCGGTGAACCGAAGAGGCAACGGCTTTAAGTTCGGCCCTTATCGAGCCGACAAGTTTCTTGAGAGGATATACGAGGCACTGTTCGCGTACGCCGATCCGGACACCTGGCGACAGATACAGCGTAACGGGATGTCTGAGGACAATTCGTGGGAAAATGCGGCCCGAAAATATGTAGGGTTGTATAATTGGACGCTCGGCCGATGGTAAGCTTTCAGATCGACGACCAGACTATCTTCCGCGAGTTCTCGCTTGACGATGCCGAAGCCGTTTTTGTCACGGTCAGTGAAAACTACGAACATTTGAAACGATTCATGCACTGGGCTTCGGCGGATTACACGCGAGATTCCGCTCGCGAATTTCTTGCCCGGAGCGTTGCGAGCCGCGACGAACGAAACAGCCTTGGCTTCGGACTCTTTCGCGGGACAGTTTTTATCGGCTCGATCGGATTTGTCGGTTTCGACTGGGACGTCCGCAAGACGGAGATCGGCTACTGGATCTCGGCAAGCGAAGAAGGAAAGGGAATCGTCTCGGGCGCGGCGGGCCGGCTTGTGGGCCTCGCATTTGAGGAAATGGAAATGAACCGGATAGAGATCCGCTGTTCAACGGAGAACTTCCGAAGTGCGGCGGTTGCAGAGCGGCTGGGCTTTACGCTTGAGGGAGTTATCCGACAATCCGAGCTGCGAAACGGACGCCTGCATGATTTCGCCGTGTACGGATTGCTTCGATCTGAATGGGATCAGAACCGGAAGGAGGACACAAAACCATGAGAGCGTTCTACCTCATTGCGTTGACCGGGACGCTGCTGTTTCAATTGGGTGCCGCGAATGTTCGGGCCCAGCCGGAATCGGCAGCTTCGAGTAAGAAGATCGAGGCCGAGATCAGAGCCATCGATGACCTTGAACGACAGGCGGTGCTGCGAAAGGACGCCAAGACCTTGAAGGCGCGGTTTTGGTCGCCGCGAATGATCGTCAATACTCCGGCGAATCGGGTGGGTACTGTAGACGTTACGCTCCAGCAACTGCTCGCCGGCCGGATAGATTACGCTTCGTTCACGCGGAACGTTGAGAATATTACTTTAAGCGGCGATCTTGCGATCCTGATGGGCGAAGAGATATTGCGGCCGCAGGGGGCTACGGATAACGCAGGCAAGACGGTGACAAGACGGTTTACAAATGTCTGGCGTCGGTCAGGCAAGGCGTGGAGATTGATAGCCCGGCAATCTACGATCATTAAGGTCGAGTAAGCGGCAAAATAGTTCATACATAATATATTAAGAGATGATAATTGTAATAATCGGGGCTCAGTGGGGCGATGAAGGAAAGGGAAAGGTTGTCGATCTGTTAGCGGATCGATTCGATATAGTTGCCCGGTACCAGGGCGGGCATAATGCGGGTCACAGCGTTTATGTCGGCGATAAGGCTTTTGTATTGCGATTGCTCCCGTCGGGTATCATTCACCCGGACAAGACGTGTGTGCTTGGCAACGGAATGGTGATCGATCCGAAGGCTTTCTTTGAAGAGGTCGATCAGATAAAGGAAAAGGGAATTGACGTCTCGCCTGAGAGGCTAAAGGTTTCGAGCCGAGCACATTTAATAATGCCTTACCACCGGGCGCTTGATCACACATCCGAAGAACGGCTCGGCAATGAGAAGATCGGCACAACGCTTCGCGGGATCGGGCCGGCGTACGAAGATAAGGCCGGGCGGCGCGGAATTCGGGTTTCGGACGCAATGTCGCCTGACATTCTGAAATTAAGGATCGAGCGCAATCTCGAGGAGGCGAATCGGATAATCGTACTCTTTGGCCAGCAGCCGCTGCGAGCTGATGAGATATTGGAAGAGATCTCGCCGCTTGTTGAACGATTGCGGCCGTTCGTCTGCGAAACCTCGCATTTCCTGGCCGAGGCCCGAAAACAGAATCAGAAGATCCTGCTCGAAGGTGCCCAGGCGACCCTGCTCGATGTGGACCACGGAACTTATCCTTATGTAACGTCGTCGAATCCAACCGCGGGAGGCGCTTCAGTCGGTGCCGGCATCCCGCCGCATCACATAACCGGCGTCCTCGGTATTGTCCGGACTTATGCCACGCGCGTCGGGGAGGGGCCCTTTCCGACTGAAATGCTTGACGCCGAAGAGGACATGGCGAATCTCATCCGCGAACGCGGGCACGAATACGGCTCGGTCACGAAACGGCCGAGGCGGTGCGGCTGGTTCGACGCGGTTGCCACCCGGTATGCTGCCGAACTTAACGGTTTTGATTCGATCGCATTAACAAAACTTGATGTACTCGATGAGCTTGACGAGGTTAAAGTATGCACGGGATACGAGATAGACGGCGTGCGGACAGACACCTTCCCGGCCGTTTCCAGCGATCTGCGGCAGATCAAACCTATATATGAAACGCTGGCCGGATGGCAAAGCGAGACGCTTGGCATGACGAAGGTTTCCCAACTGCCGGAAAACGCCCGTAAATACGTTGAGTTCCTGTCTAATTCCGTCGGTGTCGAGATCGGTCTCATTTCGACCGGCCCCGAACGTGATCAAACGGTCATTATAGAAGACTCAGTAATGGAAGGATGGTTTGCATAGTTGGTCATGGCGAAGGTTGAGATAGTAGATTTTGCTGACGAATGGGCGGAGGATTTCGCTTCGCTGAACTACGAGTGGATCGAGAAATATTTTGCGGTCGAACAGCATGACCGCGAAATACTGGACGATCCGGAAAAATTTGTTACTAATGCAGGCGGGCAAATATTCATGGCGGTGGTTTCCGGCCTGGCGGCCGGGACTGTCGCGCTGATCCCTGCGGGCGAAGGGCGGCTTGAATTGACAAAGATGGCTGTGTCTCCCGAGTTCCGGGGCATGGGCATCGGAAATCGCCTTATGGAGCGATGCATCGAATTTGCGGCGGCAAACGGTATAAGGTGCGTTTTTCTTGAATCGCACCGTTCGCTCGGGCCCGCTATCGGGTTGTACCGCAAGTATGGTTTTGTCGAGGTGCCGACCGATCCCAATTCAGAATACGCCCGGGCCGATATCCGGATGGAACTTTTGATAACGCACAATGCATAATGCACAATGCACAATCGGAAATGCAGGATCCGTAATAGGAATGAATGAAAAAGTCCGGGAAAATCCTCTAAAGACAAAGTCATCGCTTTCGCATTGCGCGTGGTAAAGCTTTACAAGTATTTGGCGTTTGAAACAAAGGAATACGTGCTATCGAAGCAGATTCTTCGATCGGGAACATCGATCGGGGCGAATGTAACGGAGGGCAATCGGGCGCAGTCGAAGTCGGATTTCGTTCATAAACTGTCCATTGCTCTGAAGGAGGCGGATGAAACAGAGTACTGGCTGAATCTGCTGCATGATGGTGAATTCATCACCGAGGTACAAGCAGGATCCCTGTTGGCCGATTGTTGTGAATTGCAGAAGCTATTAACGACCTCCATCAAGACCGCTAAAGGAAGTTTGACCCGTTGACGACGATTCATTGCATTCTGCATTCTGCATTTTGCATTGTGCATTCTGCATTTTTCATTCTGCATTTTGCATTCTGAACCCGTCATTGTAAACTCATCGTTCACGGTCCGATAGCTCAGTCGGTAGAGCAAGTGGCTTTTAACCACTGGGTCGCAGGTTCGAGTCCTGCTCGGATCACCAGTTTCGAATCACTCATAAGATGCCCCACGGCGTCTTTTTTTTCGGGAGTGTGTTTGTCTTTGGTGGTTTACAGCTTTCGTGCTATAACGATTACATTCTCTTCCGGTGTTATGAACCGCAACTCATTAAAAGGGCTGCGATAATATTATATCGCGGATTGTATGGCAGTAAACAGACTGACTAACTGTTTTGCCATAAGCTACTTCAAAATTGCCAAACCTGAGAACGAAGTTTGTTTTCAACGTTGACGTTTTAGTTACGATAAATCGTACTTGGGCGTCGTTTGGGAAGTTTACGGCGTTTCGGTCGTAGGTAACCCCCACTACACACAAGGACTCGAAAAAACAATGGAGGATTCGAAGATGGACGAGATCACGACAAATGTCCCCAAGACATTTAAAGATCGCGTAAGCGGGCGGGTAGCATACCTGTTCATACTTACGGCCCTGGTAGCAGTGGCTGCCGTGGGATACACGTTCCTGCCGGATGCGGAAGTATCGGCGCAGGAAAGAGGAGATGCGAAAGCCGCGGTGGAAGCCCCGGAAGTAGCGACACAGGCGATGATCAACTTTGCGTTGGACCTGAAGTCGGCATCAAACTACACAGTTTACGCAGAAAGAGGAGTGACCGATCGGGGCGGCTCGACGGTACGAGGCGAGAAAGGCGATGCACTGCGCAGCGAAGAAGGACGACGGTCGACAAAAGACCTGTCGAACTCGATCGATGCTATCAGACAGCTGCCTTGCACGGAAGTAAGAAGTTCAGACCTAACGGGCAAGAGCTTCGCTCCGGGCGTATATTGCATGAACTCGGCTGAGCTGAACGGCGAAGTAACGCTGGACAGTGCAGGCGACACGACGGGCGTTTATATCTTCCGCGTAGCGGGAACATTGAACGCGAAAGCAGGATCGAGCATTCGGTTGGAGAACGGAGCCCAGGGCGGCAACGTATTCTTCGTAGCCGAAGATGCAGTGATCGGCGACAATGCGTCGTTCAGAGCAAACATCCTGACCAAGGGCGACACGAAGATCGGAACGGGAGCAACCGTTACGGACCGTGTCTTGTCATTGGGCAAGGTAGAAATGGGCGGCAGTGCCCTGATGGGTGCCACGACCGGCACGATGGAGATCTGTAAACGGCAGCAGCTTCCGGTAACGGCAGCAAACAGCCTTTCGAACTGGGTCTTCCATTTCACCATCACGGGATCGGTGTACAACGCAGCGAACCCGCTGAGAGTACCTGTAGGATCATGCTCGTCACCGTTTGACGTGACAGCAGGCCCGCAGACAGTGACCGAATTGGCCACTGGAAACCTGATCACCCCTTCGACCGCAGGATTCCCTGGCAACTTTGAACTGATCGACGTGACGAATGCGACACCGTTGTCGACATCGAGCATGGGATTGGTCAATCTTGCAACGCGTACGGTAGCAGTAACAATGGTAGCGGGCGGCATCAACGAACAGTTGACGCTTTACTTCACAAACCGCAGAGCCATCATCGGCTACATCGAGATCTGCAAACGTGCAGCTCGCGGCGCACCGACATTTGTTCAGGGAGTAGGCAACGTTGCCGGCACCATTCCTTGGCCGGCTGGTAACCAGTTGTACAATCCTCCGCCAGCATCGGGCAACCCGCTTGGCGGCGGCGATCCGGATGTAACTGGATTCTTCCAGTACACGATCGAAGACGTTTACACGGTGAACACACAGAATCCGGACGAAAAGATCCTTCAGATCTTCGTCGTTCCGGTTGGACAGTGCTCAGGACCGATCGCGGTATTGAAGGGCGATCCGGCTCCGCAGCCCGGTCCTCCGGATCCGCGTTGGTCGTTGGCTTTCGTTACGGAACTCGCTCGCCCGGGATTCTATCTCGAAAACATCGAAGTCATTCCGGCTTCAAGACGTAACAGCCCGGACATTCTTGGATTTGGCGTAGGCGTTGGTCCTCAGGGCCAGGATGTGCTTTTCGCAAATGCACCTGTCCAAGGCGGCGGCGGTTTTGTTGATGTTCAGGTTGTTGAAGCAGCAACATCGGCTAATGAAACATTGCTGATATTTGTAAACCGTTCGAATCCGGGACGTGTCAAGGTCTGTAAGATCGCAGGTCCTGGCATTCCGATCAACACGCTGTTTACATTTACGGTCGCCGGTTGGGGAGCACAGACTGCGGCCAATCCGCAGAGCACCCAGTACGGTTTTGTCTCGAGAACGTTTGACGTTCGCGCTGGCGATCCGGCACAGGGCGGAACCTGCGAATTCGTACCCGGCTTCGGTGCTATCGGACCTCCGATCGACAACTGGGACAGCCATCAGACGTTTGTAAACGGTACCCCGGTACATGTTTATGAGCACGGAATTTCGGTCAACAACACTATCCCGCAGCTTCCTGGCCAGCTCAGGGCGTCGCGTGTTCGTGTATTTGGCTCGGTATTCACTACCAATGTGGCCCATCATTGGCCTGCAGCGGCAGGTGCGAATCCGGATCTGATCCCGGCGGCTGGGGCAATTGGCGTTGCTACTGTTGCCGGCCCGATCGCGATCAACGACGTAACAACGGTCAACATCCCGGTCAACGTGCCGGTTGGTGGTCTTGTTTCGGATGTCAACACCAGCATTCGCTTGAATCACACCTTCGATGCTGACCTCGACATCAGCCTTCTCGATCCGTTCGGCCGCGAGGTTGACCTCTCGTCCGACAACGGCGGTGCAGGCGACAACTATGGTACGGGCACCAACGACTGTGGTGGTACGCCGACCGGCTTCGATGACGAAGGCGGCAGCGGACCTATTACGGCTGGTGTTGCTCCGTTTACCGGTAACTTCGTTCCGGAAGGCGCACTTTCCACGTTCGACGGACGCGGAATGAACGGCAACTGGACAATGCGCATAACTGATGACCTCGGTGGTGACGTAGGTGTTGTAGGCTGTGTACGCCTCACCCTCGCATACTCGCCGTGGGTTGCACGTGCTTCGGTGTTTGCACGTCAAGGCGTTGTTGAAGTTGAATTCGTCAACTTCCGCTTCAACCCGACTGACCTCAAGGTCTGTAAGGTTGCAGGTTCACCGGCCCTGATCGGCACAAACTTTAACTTTACAGTTGTGTTGAACAGCCCGGTCAGCCAGCCCGGCAACGTTCCGCTATTCCCGGCGTTCTCACAGAACGTTTCGGTAACCGCGGGCGACCCGGGTGCACCGAACACCAGGATGGTAACTGTACATTCGTTAACGGCAGCACGCTCTTGGGCGGTGCCTTTAACCAGGGTTCAAGTGTAACGGTTACTGAAGCAGCAGCTGCGAATACAGCACTTACGGCAATCACTTGCCCGTCATGTGCACCGGGTGTACCTCCTGGCTTGACTGTTGATCTTCCGGGCAGATCCGGAACGCTTAGCGGCCCGAACGGCCTCGTAGCGGGTATCAACGCGATCGTCTTCAGGAACATCTCGGCTCAGCCTGCGGCAGAGCGAGCGGTTCGCTTTGACTTCGACGGTGACAAGAAGTCCGACGCTTCCATCTACAGGGGCAGCGGCCTCTGGGCATGGACTGCTACCAGCGACAACAATCAAATGCGTTCGACCACGTTTGGTGGAGAAGCAGGCGATAGGACAGTCGCAGCAGACTACGACGGCGATGGCAAGACCGATTATGCTATCTACCGTCCAAGCAACGGTAATTGGTATTTCCGTGGATCGACCAACGTGTACCAGGTACATCAGTGGGGCGGCGAAATTGGAGATACTCCGCAGACAGGCGACTATAATGGAGACGGCAAGGCTGACTTCATCATCTATCGTCCGTCAAACGGAACGTGGTATGTAAAGACCACGACCAATGACTTCATCATCTTCCAGTTCGGTATCACGACCGACACACCGCTTGCGGCCGACTATGACGGCGACGGCAGGACGGATGCGGCAGTATTCAGAAGCGGCACCTGGTATATCAAGGGCTCGACATCTGGATTCCGTGTAACGAACTTTGGACAGAACGGCGACGTACCGGTTCCGGCAGACTATGACGGAGACGGAGCAGCTGATCTGGCTGTATACAGAAACGGAACGTGGTTTGCGCTGAGTGCAACGGCCTATACGGTCAAGCAGTACGGCGGAAACCCGGGTGATGTACCTGTACCGGCTGACTACGATGGCGATGGCAAGACAGATCTTGCGATCTTCCGTCCGTCAGAAGGCCGCTGGTATATCAAGCGCTCAAGTGCGGCAGAGGGTCTCAATGCAGACGACACAGTCAACCTCGGCCAAGCTGGTGACGCACCGGTACCTGCACAGTAGATGAGTTGATCAGACTGCCGGGTAACCGGTAGGGTGAATAACCAACGAAAGGGGCTGTCTGAAAAGGCAGCCTCTTTTTTTTCGGGAATGTGTTTGTCTTTGGTGGTTTACAGCTTTCGTGCTATAACGGTTACATTCTCTTCCGGTGTTATGAACCGCAACTCATTAAAAGGGCCGCGATAATAATTATATCGCGGATTGTATGGCAGCATACAGACTGTACTAACTGTTCTGCCATAAGCTACTTCAAAATTGCCAAACCTGAGAACGAAGTTTGTTTTCAACGTTGACGTTTTAGTTACGATAAATCGTACTTGGGCGTCGTTTGGGAAGTTTACGGCGTTTCGGTCGTAGGTAACCCCCACTACACACAAGGACTCGAAAAAACAATGGAGGATTCGAAGATGGACGAGATCACGACAAATGTCCCCAAGACATTTAAAGATCGCGTAAGCGGACGGGTAGCATACCTGTTCATACTTACGGCCCTGGTAGCAGTGGCTGCCGTGGGATACACGTTCCTGCCGGATGCGGAAGTATCGGCGCAGGAAAGAGGAGATGCGAAAGCCGCGGTGGAAGCCCCGGAAGTAGCGACACAGGCGATGATCAACTTTGCGTTGGACCTGAAGTCGGCATCAAACTACACAGTTTACGCAGAAAGAGGAGTGACCGATCGGGGCGGCTCGACGGTACGAGGCGAGAAAGGCGATGCACTGCGCAGCGAAGAAGGACGACGGTCGACAAAAGACCTGTCGAACTCGATCGATGCTATCAGACAGCTGCCTTGCACGGAAGTAAGAAGTTCAGACCTAACGGGCAAGAGCTTCGCTCCGGGCGTATATTGCATGAACTCGGCTGAGCTGAACGGCGAAGTAACGCTGGACAGTGCAGGCGACACGACGGGCGTTTATATCTTCCGCGTAGCGGGAACATTGAACGCGAAAGCAGGATCGAGCATTCGGTTGGAGAACGGAGCCCAGGGCGGCAACGTATTCTTCGTAGCCGAAGATGCAGTGATCGGCGACAATGCGTCGTTCAGAGCAAACATCCTGACCAAGGGCGACACGACGATCGGGACGGAGCAACCGTTACGGACCGTGTCTTGTCATTGGGCAAGGTAGAAATGGGCGGCAGTGCCCTGATGGGTGCCACGACCGGCACGATGGAGATCTGTAAACGGCAGCAGCTTCCGGTAACGGCAGCAAACAGCCTTTCGAACTGGGTCTTCCATTTCACCATCACGGGATCGGTGTACAACGCAGCGAACCCGCTGAGAGTACCTGTAGGATCATGCTCGTCACCGTTTGACGTGACAGCAGGCCCGCAGACAGTGACCGAATTGGCCACTGGAAACCTGATCACCCCTTCGACCGCAGGATTCCCTGGCAACTTTGAACTGATCGACGTGACGAATGCGACACCGTTGTCGACCTCGAGCATGGGATTGGTCAATCTTGCAACGCGTACGGTAGCAGTAACAATGGTAGCGGGCGGCATCAACGAACAGTTGACGCTTTACTTCACAAACCGCAGAGCCATCATCGGCTACATCGAGATCTGCAAACGTGCAGCTCGCGGTGCACCGACATGGGTTCAGGGAGTAGGCAACGTTGCCGGCACCATTCCTTGGCCGGCTGGTAACCAGTTGTACAATCCTCCGCCAGCATCGGGCAACCCGCTTGGCGGCGGCGATCCGGATGTAACTGGATTCTTCCAGTACACGATCGAAGACGTTTACACGGTCAACACACAGAATCCTGACGAAAAGATCCTTCAGATCTTCGTCGTTCCGGTCGGACAGTGCTCAGGACCGATCGCGGTATTGAAGGGCGATCCGGCTCCGCAGCCCGGTCCTCCGGATCCGCGATGGTCGTTGGCTTTCGTTACGGAACTTGCTCGCCCGGGATTCTATCTCGAAAACATTGAAGTCATTCCGGCTTCAAGACGCAACAGCCCGGATATTCTTGGCTTTGGCGTAGGCGTTGGTCCTCAGGGCCAGGATGTGCTTTTCGCAAATGCACCTGTCCAAGGCGGCGGCGGTTTTGTCGATGTTCAGGTTGTTGAAGCAGCAACATCGGCTAATGAAACATTGCTGATATTTGTAAACCGTTCGAATCCGGGACGTGTCAAGGTCTGTAAGATCGCAGGTCCTGGCATTCCGATCAACACGCTGTTTACCTTTACGGTCAGTGGTTGGGGAGCAACGACGGCGGCCAATCCGCAGAGCACCCAGTACGGTTTTGTCACGAGAACGTTTGACGTTCGCGCTGGCGATCCGGCACAGGGCGGAACCTGCGAATTCGTACCCGGCTTCGGTGCTATCGGACCTCCGATCGACAATTGGGACAGCCACCAGACATTCGTGAACGGTACACCTGTACACGTTTATGAAAATGGTATCTCGGTCAACAACACTATCCCGCAACTTCCTGGCCAGCTCAGGGCGTCGCGTGTTCGTGTATTTGGCTCGGTCTTCACTACCAATCCGGCCCATCATTGGCCTGCAGCGGCAGGTGCGAATCCGGATCTGATCCCGGCACCGGCTGTTACCTCGCTCTTCTCGACGGGTAACATTGCTACACCGCTTCCGGACCTTACAACGGTCCTGATCCCGGTCAACGTCCCGAGTGCGGGCTTGATCACGGACGTTAACGCAAGCATCCGCTTCACACATACGTTTGATTCGGATCTGTTCATCGGCCTGTTAAATCCGGCTAACCTCGGTGTTGTCCTTTCGGCCAACAACGGCGGCTCCGGCGATGACTATGGTTCGGGTGCGACCACTTGTGCTGGTACCCAGACCGTGTTTGACGATGAAGCGGGAACAGCGATTGGAGCAGGTGCTGCACCGTTTAACGGTCCGCACCGTCCGGACGGCTTGCTGTCGGCTTACGATGGCCGTGGCATGAACGGAAACTGGCGCTTCTTCGTGGACGACTCGGTCGGTGGCGACTCTGGAACAGCTCATTGTGCCAGCCTCGCGATCACCCAGTCACCATGGGTTGCACGTGCTTCGGTTTTTGCACGTCTAGGAGTTGTTGAAGTTGAATTTACAAACTTCCGCTTTAACCCGACTGACCTCAAGGTCTGTAAGATCGCCGGATCGCCGGCCCTTATCGGCACACCGTTTAACTTTACGGTTGTGTTGAACAGCCCGGTCAGCCAGCCTGGCAACGTTCCGCTATTCCCGGCGTTCTCACAGAACGTTACGGTACTTGCGGGCGATCCGGGTGCACCGAACCCGCAGGACGGAAACTGCACATTCGTTAACGGCAGCACGCTCTTGGGCGGTGCCTTTAACCAGGGTTCAAGTGTAACGGTTACAGAAGCAGCAGCTGCGAATACAGCACTTACGGCAATCACTTGCCCGTCATGTGCACCGGGTGTACCTCCTGGCTTGACTGTTGATCTTCCGGGCAGATCCGGAACGCTTAGCGGCCCGAACGGCCTCGTAGCGGGTATCAACGCGATCGTCTTCAGGAACATCTCGGCTCAGCCTGCGGCAGAGCGAGCGGTTCGCTTTGACTTCGACGGCGACAAGAAGTCCGACGCTTCCATCTATAGGGGCAGCGGCCTCTGGGCATGGACTGCTACCAGCGACAACAATCAAATGCGTTCGACCACGTTTGGTGGAGAAGCAGGCGATAGGACAGTCGCAGCAGACTACGACGGCGATGGCAAGACCGACTATGCTATCTACCGTCCAAGCAACGGTAATTGGTATTTCCGTGGATCGACCAACGTGTACCAGGTACATCAGTGGGGCGGCGAAAATGGAGATATCCCGCAGACAGGCGACTATAATGGAGACGGCAAGGCTGACTTCATCATCTATCGTCCGTCAAACGGAACGTGGTATGTAAAGACCACGACCAATGACTTCATCATCTTCCAGTTCGGTATCACGACCGACACACCGCTTGCGGCCGACTATGACGGCGACGGCAGGACGGATGCGGCAGTATTCAGAAGCGGCACCTGGTATATCAAGGGCTCGACATCTGGATTCCGTGTAACGAACTTTGGACAGAACGGCGACGTACCGGTTCCGGCAGACTATGACGGAGACGGAGCAGCTGATCTGGCTGTATACAGAAACGGAACGTGGTTTGCGCTGAGTGCAACGGCCTATACGGTCAAGCAGTACGGCGGAAACCCGGGTGATGTACCTGTACCGGCTGACTACGATGGCGATGGCAAGACAGATCTTGCGATCTTCCGTCCGTCAGAAGGCCGCTGGTATATCAAGCGGTCAAGTGCGGCAGAGGGTCTCAATGCAGACGACACAGTCAACCTCGGCCAAGCTGGTGACGCACCGGTACCTGCACAGTAGATGAGTAATTAGACTGCCGGGTAAACCGGTAGGGTGAATAACCAACGGAAGGGGCGTGAGCGATCACGCCCCTTTTCCTTTCTGCGGAGGCGACGGTTGGAAATGAGAACTGAGAATTGAGAATTGAGAATTGAGACCGGCTTCTTCGTTCGTAAGCTGACCACTCTGTCTGCCAAAACGGCCGCCTCTTGTCAGAACCGGAAGCGGTAGCGACCGGCTTCCTGGGTCGCAGCCGAGAGCCACCGCGTCATCAGCATCCAAATCGTGCAATTCGTGCAAATCATCCAAATTGTGCAAATCATCCAAATTCGCATATTTCGCCCGATCTGATATTTCCAAACAGGCAAAGCATGGGCGATAATTTTCGCGGACGGTATCTGTGCCCGGATCGATTCGTGTGCACTCGCCTTTCCAAATGCTCCTTGAAAACCAGTCGATGAAACACGATGAAACAAGATTCTCAGTCATCCGGACTCAGAAACACCCCATGTGTGACGTGCGGGATGCCGATGTTTACTGGCTTCGACGCGAGAGGTCGGCTTGTTTCAGCGTGTTTCATCTGAAACAAAAGCAGGCACGCGCTGTGAAACGAAACAAGGGTATTCCCGGAACGCAGGTACACTTGGACCACCCCGTCAGCGGAAGCGGCTGCCTCCCCACCTTAGACAGGAGGGGGAGTGGTTCATTGATCCTCGAAAACGTAGGGATTCAGGATTTGCGAACGGAACCGACGATGTAGCTGTCGCGGGCACGAAGGACGAGATTTGGCCGGTTTACGCGGACTTTGATCTGTTTTCGCTGGCCCGGTTTTCCGGTGTCGGTGGGAACATAACCAATGTTGTATTGGCGGCGAAGCTCTTCGGCAATGCCTTCAAAGGCGGCTGTTAAGCCTCCGGGCGTTGCCTCGGGCCTGAAAACGCGGCCGCCTGTATATTCGGCAAGTTCGTCAAGATACTTTTTGCCAAGGGCATAATCCTGAGCACGGGTGCCTCTCGGACTCATTATTCGGCCGCCCGGAAAAGGGAATCCGCCGCCGGAAATGTTTCGGGAAAAAGTGTTGTAGTAAATAGGGAACACAAGGGCATCCGCTTCTTCGGCCATTGCCAGCGTCGAATCGTAACTTGACTTCGACGAGGTCGTGTCCACGCCGTCGGTAAAGAGCACGATCGCCTTGCGGCCCTCGATCCGGTTCAGGCGTTTGCCAAGCGAAAACTGGACCGCATCGTAAAGCGATGTGCCGCCGCCGAAATCCGCCCGTTCGATCGCTTTGTAGATCCTCATGCGGTCGCGGGTAACCTCGGTCAGCACGTGAACGTTTTCGTCGAATTCGATGACCATCACCTGGTCTTCGCTTTTGAGCTGATCGACAAAGGCGATCGCCGCCGCGTCTTATCTCATCGATCTTGTATTCGGTCGAAGGGCTCGTGTCCAGCAGCAGGACGACGGTAAACGGCTTGTCCGTCGTGCCGAAATACGCGATCTCCTGTTCCTTTCCGTCCTCGAATATCTTGAAATCCGACTGTCGCAGGCCAGGTATATAAAGCCCGTTGCGGTCGAAGACCGAGACCGGGATCGTGATCAGATTTGTGTCAACCTTTACGACCACTTCGCCATCATCGAGAACGACCGGCGTGTCGGTGGTCTGCTGGGCGGCGGACGCAGGTGCCCCGCCATCAGCTCCTGAAACGCCTCTAAGCGAAGGCGACAGAGCAACGGGGCGGCTTCTTTGCGGTTTCGATTCGGAGTAGCCGGCAGGGTCGGCGGCTGTTGCGACCGGCGTAGGGGAAGGCTGTGCGACTTTCCGCCCGGATTGCGCGGCCCCAACCGACGCGGCGGCAATGACAAGCAGCGAGATCGAAGTAAGTTTGGCCATACGGAAATTCTACCCCGAAAATAGGACTTTTGGATTAGATGCGCGAATCGCAAAAAACGCTTACTTTTTTACCGCAGGAATCCGACCAGCGTATATACGCTGAATACGGACATTATCGCAACCACGAGCCATCCGGCGATCTGGAGCCATAACGGATGAAAGTATTCGCCCATGATCTCGCGTTTTCGCGAGGCCAAAAGCACCAGTGCCAGCCCGACCGGCAGAATAAATCCATTGATCGTGCCGGCCCAGACGAGCACGGTCACCGGATTGCCGACGAGCAGAAATACGGCGGTCGAAAAAACGATGAAGCCGACGATCACCAGATTGCTTTTACGATCGATCGCGGAATGCAGCGTTTTCACAAACGAAACCGATGTAAAGGCCGCTCCGATCACGGACGTAATGGCGGCCGCCCACATTACAATGCCAAATACGCGATATCCCACGTTTCCCGCAGCGTTCTGAAACACGGATGCGGGTGGATTCGCATCATCTATCGCCAGGCCCATAGCTATCACGCCGAACGCGGCGAGAAACAGCATGAAGCGAATGATCGCGGTGAGAAGAATTCCGGTGACCGCGCTCCGGTTTACTTCGGGCAAGGAATCTGTTCCGGAGATGCCTGCGTCGATGAGGCGGTGAGCACCGGCGAACGTGATGTAGCCGCCGACGGTTCCACCGACCAGCGTTACTATTGCCCGAATATCAATATGCTCCGGAATTATTGTGCGGTGGGCTGCCTCGAGGAGAGGCGGCTGGGAGGCAAAAACCACATAGACTATCAGGGCGATCATAACGACGCCAAGCACCTTGACGAACATGTCCATCGCCCGGCCTGCCTCTTTGACGAGAAATATGCCGATGCCGGCCGCGGCGCTGATGACCGCACCCGCTTCGACCGGAATGCCCAGGAGGACATTAAGCCCAAGCCCGCAGCCGGCGATGTTTCCGATATTAAAAACGATGCCCCCGAATCCGACGAGGACTGCAAGTGCGTATCCGCTGCCGGGGATCGTTTCGTTCGCTACGTCTTGCCCTCGTTTGCCACTGACCGTCAGCACACGCCAAATATTCAACTGGGCAAATATGTCCAGGATCACGGAGAGCAGGATAACGAAACCGAAGCTGGCCAGAAGCTGTTTCGTGAAGACAGTCGTCTGCGTCAAAAAGCCCGGGCCGACCGCCGACGTTGCCATCAGAAATGCGGCCCCCAAGATTATCGAAGATGTTGAGGCTTTTTTCATCGATGCGGTCGCGTGATCGTGATGCCCCTCTCTGTCAGAAGATCTTTAATAGCCTGTGCAAATTCAACTGCATGTTCGCCGTCGCCGTGAATGCAGATAGTATCTGTTTTGACCGCAACACTTGGGCCGTCCACGGATTCAACGCTACCTTCTTCGACAAGTCGAAGAGCTTGCCGCGCGGCAGCTTCGACATCATGGATCAGACTGTTCGGCTCGGACCTCGGCGTAAGGCTGCCATCACTTTTATAGGTTCGATCGGCAAAAGTCTCGGAAATTGCAAAAAGGCCGATCTTCTCAGCCTCGGACACCATATGACTTCCGGCCAGGCCGCATAGAGCAAGGCGGTCGTCGATCGCAAGCACGGCCTCCGCAATGGAACGTGCGAGCAGTTTGTCTTTTGCGGCCTGATTGTACAATGCTCCGTGCGGCTTTACGTGACGCAGTTTTGCACCGGAGGCCTCGCAAATCCCTTTCAGAGCGGCCACCTGATAGAGCACGACATCGAATGCTTCTTGCAGCGAGAGCGACATGTTCCGTCTTCCAAACCCCTGCAGGTCGGGATAACTCGGGTGGGCGCCGATCGCAACGCCCTTTGACACCGCCAGTTCGACCGTTTTGCGGATCGTCGAGGCGTCGCCCGCATGAAACCCGCACGCAATATTTACCGACGAAACATAGTCCATCAACACGGCATCGTTTCCCATCGACCATGCGCCGAAACTCTCGCCCATATCGCAGTTTAGATCCACTGAGACCATAATTGTTTGAGCAAGATTAACACAGGTGCATCACCAATAACGACCGAACCCGCAGCCGATTTTAAGGCGTCGAAGGTCTTGTTCGAATTGAACATTCAGGCGTTCCGCCTCCTCGATATCGACTAACTTAAACGCTACCTTGTCGCCGGCTCCAAGCTGGGCAAGCAGCGGAAGATCGACTGAGATCACATTGGCGATCCGCGGATAACCGCCGGATGTCTGGTGATCGGCCATCAGGACGATCAACTGGCCGTCGGGTAAAAGCTGGATCGTTCCGAATGAGACTGCGGCCGAGACCATTTCAGATGTCCGGATCGAACTCAGAGGCCGCCCGTTTAGCCGGTAGCCCATCCGGTTGGAATCATTCCTGATCGTGAAATTCTCATCGATAAGAGATCGCTTGTCGGCTCCGGAAAGCGAGTCGAATTCGCCGCCTTCGACGATGCGGACCGTCGGGAAGCTGCCGTAAACTGGAAGGATGCTATTTGAAACCCGCTGGCTGACAACAAACACCTCTTTCGCAGCCGGTGGGTTCAGGGCAATGCGATCCCCCTTTTTTAACCGCGGACTATTGAATACGCCGGAACCTTTCTCGTCAGTTTTGAAACCGCCTTTAACCGCAAGATAACATCGGTTACCGATCATCTTCCGGCGGAATTTCAAAACACCCTCTTGTTCGGCACGTACGCATGACCAGTTCTCCACATGATCACCGTTCAATGATGTATCGAAGTCGGCCCCGCCAAGGGCGAAAACACAATTTTGCTCAAAAACCACCTCACCGGCGGGAAAATGCATTTCGATAACGGGGTCGTCATCGGGGTTTCCGACAATTAGATTGATGAGGCGAGCGGCGGTCCGGTCCATCGCTCCGCCCGGATTAACGCCGAAACGCTGCATGCCGTATTTGCCGAGGCCCTGCACCGTCGTCAAAATTCCTTCCTTTTGAAAAAGTAGGCTCATCCTGCCGCAGATTCGACAAAGCGGACAGTGTCGCCGGGACGAAAAAGACATGGCGAAGCTTCATCGGGCGTGAGAAGTTCAAGATCAGTTTTCCCGATTATCTGCCAGCCTCCCGGCGATTCATTCGGATAGATACCGGTTTGTCGGCCCGCAATTCCAACACTCCCTTTGGGCACAGCCAGACGCGGCGATGATTTTCGCGGTACCGCAATTCGTTCGTCAACAATGCCCATGTACGCAAAACCCGGGAGGAACCCGAGCATATAGACCCGGTATATCCCGGAAAGAAAAACTTCGATGACCTTTTGTCTTGATAACCCAGCGGCTTCGGCAATTAGTTGGAGATCGAGAGCGTCTTTATCGCTAAAGCTCACTGGAACTTCGACTATACGCCTATTAACGGGAGGCGTTTCGGACAGCCCCTCGGCTGCGTTTTCGACAACCTTCTTTACAGCTTCGAAACGCAGACTTACTCTGTGAGAAGTTCCGACGAACCTCGAATAGGTCATAAAAGATAGTCACCGAGGCAATTGCGGGAACGGCCTCGACGTAGCCGGGGAAGCGATGGCTTTCGATATATGCGGCAAGATCAGTTGCGGCATTGTTCAGCCGTTCGGATATCTCGTCGCCGAATTCAACCGTTACGGCATTTTCACCAAGCGGAAAGATTCGTGTCGGATGCATATTAAACTGCTATCTCGTTCGCTGTTTCGGGTCGAGATATTCGCGGAGGCCGTCACCGATAAAGTTGAACGCAAGAACGGTCAGAGCGATCGCAACACCCGGGACGAAAAGAACGTGCGGGTAGATCGCAAAATAATTGCGGGCCTCGTCGATCATCGATCCCCAGCTTGGAGCCGGCGGCGGGATGCCAAGGCCGAGGAATGAAAGCGAGGCTTCGGACAGCACTGCTCCGGCCATTCCGAGCGAGGCTTGAACAATGAGCGGCTGGATCGCGTTGGGCATTATATGCGAGAAGAGTATTCGCATATTGCCCGCACCGAGGGCCTTTGCGGCCTGGACAAAATCATATTCGCGCACTTTCAGAACCTGCCCGCGCATGACCCGGGCATAGCCGACCCAGCCAATGATGCAGAGAGCGAGGATCAATTTTCCAAGCCCGGCCCCGAGAAAGGCTACCAATGCGATAGCGAGCAACAACCCCGGGAATGCGAGAAAAACATTGAACACGTATCCCGACAGAAACTTATCGACCCAGCCGCCGTAAAATCCGGCAATGGCACCGATAAAGATGCCGAATATTCCCGAAACAAGAACGACCGTTATTCCGACTTCCAAAGAGATCCTCGCTCCAAAGACGACGCGCGAAAACACATCGCGTCCCAAACCGTCGGTGCCCAGCCAATGCTCCGCCGAAGGCGATTCGAAACGCCTCTCAATGTTCTGAGCGTTCTCGTCGTGTGTAGCGATCAAGGGAGCAAAGATAGCCGTCAAGATGACAACCGCGGCGATCGCAATTCCGATGTAAGTCAAACGATTCAAGATAGTCTGATTCTTGGGTCCAACCTTCTATAGACGAGGTCTGTCAAAGTATTCGCAACAATATAGGTAACGCTGATCACGAGCACGCAGCCCTGCACGAGCCGATAATCACGTTTGGCGATGCCGTCCTCAAGAAGCAGAAGGCCCAGGCCCTGCCAGCTAAATATTTTTTCAGTGATGATCGCTCCCGCAAGCAGAACGCCGAGCTGCAGGCCGAGAATCGTCACGACCGGTATGAGGCCGTTCTTGAGTACGTGCTTATAAACGACCTTTCGCTCGCTGAGGCCTTTTGCGCGGGCCGTGCGAACGTAATCCTCACCCAGCTCCTCTATCACGCTGGAACGCACCATACGCGTCAAAATGGCCGATAGGGCCGCACCGAGCGTGACAGCCGGGAGAATAATGTCCTCCGGATAGAAACTGCCGGTCGGCGAAAACCAACCAAGTTTGACGGCGAAAATGTAGACAAGAAACGGGCCGATAACAAATGTCGGCAGCGAGATGCCGAGCAGGGCGACGAACGAGGCTGAGTTGTCGATCAATCCGCCCTTGTGCGTGCCTGCCAGAACGCCCAGCGGAATGGCGATCCCTACCGCGACAAGCATCGCCGCAATCGCGAGTTTGATCGTTGCCGGATACCGCTCAAGGATCATATCGAACACAGGACGGTCGGTGCGGAACGACCTGCCGAGGTCTCCGTGGAGCAACCCGATCCAATAATCGGAATACCGGTTGCTCATTCCGTTCCATATGAAACCGGAATCCGATGTGTAGGAAAAAAAGAATGCAGGCCGGTCGAGGCCATGTTTTTGGTTAAAATTTGCGATCTGCTCGGCCGTTGCGGTTTCGCCGAGGATCGTCGTCGCGGGCGATCCCGGGACAAGCTCGATCAAAAGCGTCACCAGTGAAACTACGGTCCATATGACCAGCAAAATCAATGCGATCTGCCGGACAAAATTTAGGAGCTTGTATTTCATTCGAAAGCAAGAGGCAGGAAAATTTTAATATTTTGCAGATGATATAACAAACACGGGCGGGTCGCGTGTTTCGTTCCAGCGAGAGTGGAACAAGTGGAACAAAGCGTGAATCCCGAAAGCTCCTCATGCAGGCGAGGACGTCTGCGTTCGCGCCACGCTTCCCGTATGGATAGCCGCGATCCCACCGGTCACGTTTTTATACTCGACATTGCTAAAACCGGTCTCGGTCATTAGTTCGGCGAGCTTCTTCTGATCCGGAAATTTCGACACCGATTTCGGGAGATACTCGTATGCTCCGCGCGAGCCGCTGACGGCACCGCCGATCCTGGGAAGTATACTCGCGAAGTAAAAATTGAACAGCGATTTGAAACCCGGCACGAGCGGAGCGGAGAACTCGAGTACGGCAAGCTTTCCGCCAGGCTTCAGAACGCGGCGCAGTTCGAGCAAACCGTCTTTGAAGTTCGACAGGTTACGAAGGCCGAACGCGATCGTCACGGCATCGAAACTTTCGTCGGCAAAGGATAACTGCATCGCGTCAGCCTCGACATACGGGACGCTTAGGCCGAGGGAAGCCGTCTTTTCATTTGCTATCGCCAGCATCGGACGGCAGAAATCTGTTCCGATAACTCGTGCTTTTGCATGCTTTTGCAGTTCCAGGGAGAGGTCGCCCGTACCGCATGCAACGTCGAGTACGACGGCGTTCTCGTCCGCCAATATGTCCGCGAGCTTCTGACGAACAAGCCTTCGCCAGCGCTTGTCGATGTTGGCGGAAAGGACGTGATTCAAAAGATCGTACTTTCCGGCGATGCCCGAAAACATTGCCCGGACGGCATTTGCGTGGGCAATTTCGCTGGCGGTGCGTTGGGGTTGCATTTAGTCGTTTGTCGGTGGCGGCAGGGGTTCCACTGCTGAGGGCAACGACTGCAAATGGTTCACGGGCAAGCCGCTGCGCGAGAGCGTTTACATCGGCCAGCGTCACATTCTCGAAAGCCTTCGTCTCACTGGCGACCGATGTGATCTTGAAGGTATCAACATCCAGCCACCAATCAACCATGTCCCGGCTTTGCAAAACCGATAGAGTTTCATTCCTGGCGGCCGAAAACTCGGCGTCGGTGGCTTGCTGGCCAAACGAGGTCAGCAGCGAGACCGAGCCGGAAACGCCGTTGCCCGTTAATGAAGGCAGCAGCACCGGGATAGGCTGCGACCGATAGCGGAAGAGAAAGGCACCGGGCAAAATATGCTCGTCATGCGAAACGGCTGCGTCCGCACCGGCACCTTTGCTGACAAGGTCTCGAAAACGGGTCTGAAGTATGCGGCTGTAGATCTCGGCCGCCGCAAAATCCTTGCTAGAACGAGCGAAGCCGCGAATCGCGTATCGAATCTCGGAATTTGCCAATCCGGGCCGCTTCAGGTCAAGCCGGGCTGGCTCCGGGGAATCCGGCTGGCGAAAAGTCGCCGGTACCGTCTTGTCCGCCTTCAACCAGGCACCGAAATAACGACGGGCCGCACGCATAGCAAGTGCGGGGTCAACGCCGCCCGAAATGGCAATCGTCGCATTGTCGGCGGTCAAAAGCCTGTCCTTTGCAAACCGAAGGTCGGCGAAATCGATCTTCTCGATCGATTCGACGCTGCCGAGTTGGGGACGCCCGTATGGGAAAGTGCCAAAAAGACGCTTTGCCGCTGCGCGGTCGGCGATGTACGACGGATCGCTTTCCAGTTCCTTTACCTTGGCGATCAATGCGGCTTTGAGTGAAGCAGTGGCTTCTTTGTCCAGCACCGGGTTGGCGATCGCCGTTGAGATCGTTTCGAGCATCGGCACAAACCCCTCGGATCGTGCGCTGGCATTGATCTGAATGTAATCGTAATTACAGATTATTTCGAGATCGCCGCCCAATTCGTCGGTAAAATATTCCCTCGCCGCGGTGTTTGGAAAAAAGCTGTCAGACAGAAGCCTCATGACGCCTTCACGATCCTGCGGGTCGAATGCGGAGCCGCCATGTATTCGAAGTTTCAACGAAACTTTTTCAGCCGACGGAACGTTCCAAACAAGTACTTTTAGGCCGTTTAGAAGCTTTTCTTGTTTCGGGGCCGCATCCCCGGTCCTTTGGGCGAACAAGGTCGTCGGAGTTGCGGCCGCTAGTATCGAGAAGAGTAAAGTCCAGTTAATAAATTTTTTGATGGTCATTGCTTACTGCGTGTGTAAAAAGAAATGTTATCCTTTTTAGTTGCAAAACTCCATCCAAGTGTTGTCACAGGTGTGGGCGATCACGCAGATTTCCATTAGAAATTTTTAGAATTGCACGGGCATCGTGTCTTTAAATAGACGCATCTATCAGAATTGAACGAGCCTGCCGCGTTGGCGGAGATAAGATTTTTTAGAAAAAGGCTTAACATCTGCTGAAAACGCGTTATAATTATTAATGATCTGCCTGCCCGATAACGACGGGCGATAAAATAGAGAGGCCGAAAAGATGGGAAAAATTGTTAAGTATTGCAGTTCTTGTGATGAAGGATTTGCCGAGAAGTTTGGGTTTTGTCCTAATTGCGCAGCTCCACTGCAGGCTTTCGAGATGAATCCACTTACTAAAGAGTTAATACCCGAAGACGTCGCGACCGGCGCTTCGGCCCCCCCAGCAATAGAGATCGACGATACTAATCCGCTTCAGCTCGCGGATGAAATGCCGACGGTCGAAAACTTCGCAGCTGAGACGAAGTCCTCTGTACGTCGCGAATGCGGACGTGATCGAAGAAGAGGCAGTCGAGGAACGTGACGAGGTTGAAGTAAAATCGGTGGCCGCAACGGCGGCCGCATTTGCGGCTCCCAGTTTTTCCGAGCCGGTTGTCGACGGCCCGGCGTTTAAGAATCACGAACCGACATACACAAAGGCAGCTGACGGCGGGTATTACGTAACCGTCATCCAGGACAAGGACGGCGGACGGCGAAACCTGCTTCTTTTGGGATCGACGTTTTTGGTAATGTCGGTTGCCATCGGAGCGACGATCGTTTCGCTCTTCCAGAAAGACCTTGGTATCGGCGCGATCGGAGACGAACGCTCACTGGCCTACCTTATCGATGACGTCCCGATGGTTGTCGAAGACGAGCCAAAAAAGGAAAAGGATAAGGGCGGCGGCGGTGGCGGCGGGGGAAAAGAAGACCCGGAGCCGGTGAATCAGGGCGATCTTCCCGACCAAACGAAGAACCCGATCAGGCCGCCGGATCCGAATGTCCATCGGATGGAAAATCCATCGCTTGAGCTTCCGCCTCCTTCAACCGAAGGTGACCGGAAGAACCCGAAGGTTTTTAATCAGTGGGGTGATCCGAACTCGCGGTTCGGCAACCTTTCCAGCGGTCCGGGTTCGGGCGGCGGAATGGGCACCGGCGTCGGGACCGGAGCAGGCAGCGGCCGCGGCACGGGCCAGGGCAGTGGATCAGGTTCAGGCAGCGGCGATGGCGATGGTGACGGTAATGGTGACGGAAGCGGTTCGGGAGGCTCCGGCGGAGTTCCACCGCCCAAGCCTGTTGGAGTTACGTCTCCGGTGAAGATACTTTCGAAGCCGCAGGCAAAGTATAACGACGCAGGCCGTACAAACGGCGTGCAGGGAAGCGTCCGGCTGAAGATCACGCTGCTCGCGAATGGTTCCGTCGGTTCTATCACACCGGTTACACGCCTTCCACACGGGCTTACGGAACAGGCGATCGCGGCCGCACGCCAGCTCAGGTTTGAGCCGAAAAAGATCAACGGAGTGCCGGTAGCGACGATCGTGACGATTGATTACAGCTTTAGTATTTATTAACCTGGTGTTTAGATGAAGAAAAAGGCTGCCCGAAAAGGCGGCCTTTTTTTGTTGAAGGATTGCAACACTTCCCGCTGAATGCGGGTATGCCGAGAGCTGGATCTTTCAGATCGAGTCGTCGTCGGCCTTGGAATTCTCATCCAGTTCAAACCGGTCGCGGTCGCGTTTTTCTATCTTTTCCAGAATATCAAGCGGTTCATTATCCTGGTAATCGATGCCCATTGCGTGGGCGTTTTCTTCGACATCGGATTGATCGGGGGTCGGATTATGGCCGAACACGGACTCGGCGCCGGTCGTATTGACATCCTCCCAGTCGGCGTCAATGTCGCCGCCCGAATCCGCCGGCGAGGCTGCGTGATTCTCAGAAAGCCGCTCGAAAAGCTCACCCGGAGCCTGCGGAACGTGAGCTATCTCTTCTTCGATAAACTCCTTTATTTCCTTGTTCGGCGGCGTTTCCTTCTCGTAAAATTCCAGATCCTTTCCCCGCATGATAAACCTCCCTTGTTCTTCATAACTCGTAAAATACTAGATAAATACAACGGATTGTGACGACGGGATCTCAAACCGCCGGCGGCATTTCATATTCTTGCACATCAGTTGGTCATCCACCCGTACCATGTAATCGCGCGATTTTGCAAAACGAGCTCGGTCATCTTCATTCAAATGCCGCGGGGCCTGTTGCTTTTTCCGTCGTGTCAGCCAGCGGACATCGTACTCGTTTCGTTCGCGGCAGTTCGGGCATGAAAAACTTGCCTTCTTTACCTCTTGCCGCTCATCAAAAATTTCTCGTTCCTGCATAGCTCTATTGTAACCGTTTTGGCGGGATGTTGTTAGCCGGAGTTTGTAAGATCTTGTTGCGAGCTTTCTGAGGGTGTTTTTGAACGCGGATCTAACGGATCACGCGGATTTGTACAGATGGAATCCTTCAAGAGGTCAGGGATGATCCGCTCAATCCGTTTGATCCGCGTTCAATGTTCGTTGACTTTGTCAGATAGGTTTCGCAGGAACGCAAAACTGAAAATTCCCGTGTCGTGGCCGTCGGTGAAATGAAAATTCAATGCATATCGCCCAACGATGGAGATATGGCGAAACGCGAGATCGTCGGGTATCTTTGAATCGTCCAACTGCTTCTCGCCTGTCCATTCGTTAATGCAGCCGGCGCAGGGGCAGGCCCGCCGGAGTTGGACCGCGTCGTATTTCGTCTCGGCGGCATCGGACCAGCGGATCGAGACCTCACTATCGCTTTCTTCAATGATCTCTGTCGGTTCGACCATATTTGAAATTACGACCGCAGGCCGGCTTCTATGCCCTCGGCCGATATGCCGTAATGAGTCGCGTGATAAACGGCCTTTCCGTCCTTTAAAACAAATGCCTGCGGTGATTGATGCCGATGGCCGGTGCGTTCCGCGATGGCATCTGAGATCGGACGATATGACTGAATGACGACGACATTTACCTTTGCGTCAACTTCGCCAACTTGTTCAAGAACATGAGAACTAATGCCGCAGCTATTGCTGTGTTTGAACAAAACGACCGGACTATGATGCGACTCTTGGAACAAGGCATCCAACGCTTCAAACGAATCAACGGTAACGAAATCAGCAGGCATAAAACTCTAGACGGACGGTGAAGCTGCGGCCGGAAAAACCTTACGGTAAGCGACGAGATTCGCCGCAATGATCAGAGGAAGGGCCAGGTAAATACCTATGCAGAGCATCAAGTACCCGACTAACGCGACGCCGAACCCGACCAGATACAATCCGCCAATACCGGTCAGATTGTGCCAAACGGCCCGTGCGCTCGTCTTGATCGAGCCTACGGCGGACATTTTCTTATCGACGATCAGAGGGAACGAAAAGATCAAAAAGGAATGAAGGCCGACCATTACCACCACTTCGATGAGTACGACCAGCAGAACCCCGCCAATTGCCGCCATCGCTTCGGATTCGCTGAGGTTCGGCCCCGCCATCGCGATGCCGATCATTGGGATATACATCGTGAGGAGGAGGATAATCGTGGGGACCATGATTATCACGGCTAAGATCAGGCTCGGCACGAAGTAGTCGAAACCCTTGAATAACAACGCAAAATCGACCGTGCGTCCTTCGTAAACCTGGAAGAGTACCAAATAAATCCCGCACATCATGGGACCGATCAAAACAACAGGGATCACGCTGCCGACCATGATCCCGACAAGGGTTACGGCGAGAACCATCCAGAACTGGTCTTTGATCATCGCCCATGCCTCTTTGTAAACTTCGACCGGCTTGATAACGCCTGTTTTGAATTCAACGTATGCCATATCTCTCAACCTTCCGGATCGTAAATGTTTCGAATATAGTCGCGTACCATTCTATCACTAGAGAATTGAGGCGTGAGCGTGCTAAGGGCATTTTTCATGCGTCCGATCCACTTCGACGGCAAGCCATTTTCGCCCCTCTCGTAATATGCGGGAATGATCTCGTTCTCCAACGTCGCGTAGAGCGACGCGGCATCTTCGGCATCCCCAACCGCGTCGTCAGCATCAACGTCGATCTCGCCGATAGCAAAACCGTTCGTTCCATTAAAGCCCTCGATCCACCATCCGTCGAGGATCGAAAAATTCAAACCGCCGTTCATGGCGGATTTCATGCCGCTTGTACCGCTTGCTTCGTACGGGCGTCGGGGGACGTTCATCCAAACGTCGACGCCCTGGACGAGATATTTCGCCACGTCCTGGTCATAATCTTCGATAAAAACGGCACGGTTCTGCCAATTGGAATCATGGTTTATGCTCATCAGCTGCTGAAGTATCTGCTTGGCTGTCCTGTCCTGCGGATGCGCCTTTCCGGCAAATACAAACTGAACAGGCCGCTCAGGGTCGTCCACAAGCTTCAACAACCGGTTAAGATCGGAAAGCAGCAGGTTCCACCGCTTATATGCCGCTACACGCCTGGCAAATCCGATAGTCAACACGTCCGGCGAAAACAGTTTCTTTGTGTCCTTGTGCTCGTTGATCGTTTCACGTTCGCCCGTATCTTTTGCCTTTGTCCTCTGGCGGAGGTATGCGATCAAAATTTGTTTAAGCGTTCGATGAGCTGTCCAAATATTTTTGTCGGCGATGCCGGCAACGGCCTCCGCCCAAAGGTCTTGACGGGCAAGGAGGTCGTTCCAGTCCTCGCCGATGGAATCGCGATAAAGCTGCTGAAATACAGGAGCGACCCATGTTGGAGGGTGGACGCCGTTTGTGACATGAGTTATCGGCACCTCCTCGGCCGCTGTTCCCTCGGGAAACATTGGCAGCCAGAGGTCGCGCGAAACTTCGCCGTGTTTTTCGCTCACGCCGTTTGCCGACCGGCACATCCTGATCGCCAGCGGCGTCATGCCGAATGCTTCATTGGCGTCGTCGGGATCGGTTCGCCCAAGTGCAAAAAACTCTTCTTCGGTCAGGTGTAACGCGGAAATGAACTTTGCATCAAAGCACTCGAGCATTTCCTGGGTTGAGAACACATCGTTTCCGGCGGAAACCGGCGTGTGGGTTGTGAAAACGCATTGCTCGCGGACCTTTGCCACGGCATCGATAAAATGTGCATCTTCATTCTCGTCCAGGAATTCACGGGCGAGTTCGAGCGTCAAAAATGCTGAGTGTCCCTCGTTTAAGTGATAGACCGACGGTTCGACGCCAAGTTTGCGAAGCAACCTTACGCCGCCAATACCCAGGATCTTCTCTTGCACGATCCGCGTTTCGGTGCTTCCGCCGTATAGGTGGCCAGTTATCAGGCGGTCGATCTCGGAGTTCTGAGGTACGTTCGTGTCGAGCAGGTAAAGCCGTATGCGGCCGATCATTGCAAGCCACGCTTGAGCGTAGACCTCGTGTCCGCGAATGTGAACCATCACTAAGGTGCGGTCACCACGCTCATCACGAACCGGCTGAAGCGCGAGTTCGGAATCGAAGACGTCCAGATATGCTTCTTCCTGCCAACCATCGTGGGCGATCCGCTGACGGAAATACCCGTACCGGTACAGCAGCCCTATCGCGACGAGCGGAACATTCAGATCGCTGGCCGACTTCAAGTGGTCGCCGGCGAGAATTCCCAGCCCCCCCGAATAGGTCGGGAGCGAATTATGCACGCCGTATTCGGCACAGAAATAAGCGGCTGGATTTGCAGGAGTGACCTTGCCAAAAGCCCCTGGCATTTGTGCCAGATAACTGTCGTTCACGGCCTTAAACTGCTCAAGACGTTCGACATACGCGGGGTCTATCGATTTTTGCCAAAGCCGCAGTTCGCTTACCTTTTTCAAAACGAGCCGCGGATTCTGCTCACACTTGTCCCAAAGCGTTGGGTCAACCTCACGGAAAAGTCCGGTTCCTTCAGGGTTCCAGGACCAGTAGAAATTCTTGGATAATTCGTCCAATGCGGCTAGATTTTCGGGCAGCTGCCGGGAAAAATCGAACGCGCTGGTAAAAAGATGCTCGGACTCCAAGCTTTGGGCAGACTGCATATCGCTCGTGAGAACTGACTCAAATTCCTTCATGATCTAACCGAAATGCTTTGTTCAGCAGGTGCGCAAAGCATCCAAAAACTATAAACGAATGTTGCGTGACTATCAAACCAAAGGTTAGACCAATCGGCAATCGGCGTTCACAGGTCTGCATGTTTAAGGAATGTAGCGGCATCCGGGTCGGAAAAGAAGACGAGCCGGATCTCGATTTCGGCCGGACTGGTTTTAAGCTCAGCGGTAATAATGCGGGAAACGATGCCGGCTGCCTCATGTTTTGGGAACGCGAAAGCGCCGGTCGAAATGGAAGGAAATGCGATTGACCTTACGCTCTCGGATCGGGCCAAATAGAGGGAGTTTCGGTACGAGTCTGCAAGTAATTCGGCGTCGCGGCCGTCGTTCTGTCCATAGATCGGCCCGACTGTATGGATAACGTAACGAGCAGCTAGGTTCCCGCCAGTTGTGATGACCGCCTTTCCTGTCGGCAGCCCGTCCGGGTACCTGACTTCCCGAATACGCTTACAGGCGGCAAGTATTTCTGGTCCGCCTTTACGGTGGATCGCTCCATCAACACCGCCGCCGCCTAGCAAGGTCCAGTTGGCCGCATTTACTATGGCCTCAGCATTTTCTTCGGTGATATCACCCGTTTTTACGATCAACCGCCCGTCAAGAAACTCAGCGTACATGCGACAATTTTACAGCACTTCCGACGATTCCTTTAGCTTTCCGACCGGCATAAAAGAATAATGAGCCGCGACAATAAGGCCAAAAATGGCGCCTACGATGACAAGAATGCCGCTGACATAAGCGTAACTTGAAAAATTTCCGAGCCCGATCAGGTACCACACCACGCCGATGGCTGCTCCGCCAATGGCGAATCCTAACGGTATCAGTGCGAGTTGATAAGCAAATTTTCGCGGTCTCTCGCTACGCGTAAGAAAAACGATCGGTTTAAGGCGGTCGTATTCCCACGCTGTCAGCCACATTGCCGCGAGCGACATCAAGATCGTTAAGATCCACGTGCCCTTAAAGCCGACTGATGACGTCAGAACGGCGATGTTTACGATGATCGGCAGAAACATCAAAGCTCCGATATGGGCTGTGCGGGGAATAAGCAACAGGACGGCCGCGATCATCTGTCCCCAACCGATGAACTCGTAATAGAAGCCCGTATTGTAAAGTGCTTCGAAATACGCCCCGACCGGATTCGAGACCGGCAGGGATGTAAACCGTTCGCCGATTATCTTCTTGTAGCTTGGCGGAATAAAACCTATGGCCAGCAGAACCCTCGTAAAAGCGGTAAATAGCTGCAAAAAACGCCGCCGGGTGATCGAAACGTGTAGTCCGTCTAGTATATGTTCAAGCATGATCGTTGTTACCTGCCTGTCGGGCGTATTCTCAGTCTATTAACGCGGAATTCATCAGAAAAAGTTTCAGCTTTGTTGTGAGAGCCGTGAACTTTTCGTAAGATTTTGGTTCGGGGTTCAAGGTTGATCTTACTCTTGGCTGACGTGAAACAAGCAAAGCCGAGGCTCTTAACTTTTATGAAGCTAAATATCATTCCGGTAAAATGGTCCGACGAAGGTGTTTTGATGCTCGATCAGCGGCTGCTGCCGACCGAGGAAAAATGGCTGACGCTGCGCACTTACAATGATGTGGCGGCCGGCATCAAGGACATGGTCGTCCGCGGGGCTCCGGCTATCGGCGTTTCGGCGGCATATGGAGTAGCCCTAGGCGGCAAAACTTTTTGTCGGTACGACTGTGGCTGACTTGGAGGACGAACTCGATTACGTGAGTGATGTTCTGGCAAAGACACGCCCGACGGCGGTAAACCTTTTCTGGGCCATTGACCGCATGAAGCGCGCGTTTCAAAAAGCCAAGGGCGAGGGGAAGTCGGTTAGCGAGATCAAGCAGGTCCTGCTCGACGACGCAAAGGCTATCCACGAGGAAGATATCGAATCGCAAAGGCTTATTGCTCAATTTGGCGGAGAACTGCTGGATGATAACTCGACCGTTCTGACCCATTGTAATGCCGGTGCACTTGCGACTGGCGGCGTTTGGGGGACGGCCCTGGGCGTTATTCGCGGGGCCGTTGACCAAGGCAAAACAATTTCAGTCATCGCCGACGAAACGCGTCCATATCTGCAGGGAGCACGCCTGACGGCCTGGGAATTGATGGAGGACGACATCCCGGTCACGCTCATCACGGACAACATGAGCGGCCACATAATGAAAAAAGGCGGTGTTCACGCGGTCGTTGTCGGAAGCGACCGCATCGCCGCCAACGGTGACGTCGCAAACAAAATCGGGACATACATGGTCGCCGTGCTTGCCCGACGCCACAACATCCCATTCTACGTTGCCGCGCCGCTTTCAACCGTCGATCTCAACTGCCCCACCGGCGACCAGATCCCCATCGAAGAACGCGACGAACGCGAGGTGACGCACATCAAAGAAAATCAACTGGCCCCCCTCGGCGTCGGTGTGTCGAACTACGCGTTTGATGTGACGCCGAACGATTTGGTGACCGCGATCATAACCGAAAAAGGTGTGGCAAGGGCACCGTATATTGAGAGTCTTAAGAAGCAGTTTGGGCAATGATTTACTTTTTTTTTCTCATCGCGATCCTTTTTGGCTTCGTAGCCTACGATAAAGCGAAAGCAAATGGCCACAAGGGCGGCAAGTGGGCGGCCGTGGCTTGTCTGTCATACCTAGGTGGTTTCGTGCTGGTATCGTTCATAAGCGGCGTTGTTCTGGGTTTGGGCGACTGGCGCGAGCGTTGGCTTGAAGATTGGCGACTCATGGGATTGTTGCCATTGATAGTAGCCGTTGCTGCAACCTGGATCGTCTTGCGGCCGATTTACAGCGAGCACTCGCTTCCGTCGTATTTCCATCCTTGATTTGATATACTTCTTATCACTGAATAACCATTCATTATTGACGTGAAAGAGTATCTTTTTTCGTACGGGACACTTCAAAAGGAAGAGATTCAATTTGCCTTATTTGGGCGTTCTTTGACGGGTTCCAGGGATGTATTGATCGGCTACGAAATATCCGCGACTGAAATTACCGACGAAGCATTTCTCTTACGTGGCGAGCAAAAGGAACAGCTGACCTTGGTTCCGTCAGGTGATAAGGAAGGCAAAATTGAAGGTACTGTTTTCATAGTTTCAGAGGATGAACTCGTTTTGGCCGACAAGTATGAACCGGGTAGCTATGAACGAATCAAAGTAGGGCTTGAATCCGGCAAGCAGGCGTGGGTTTATCTGGCGGCTGAGATACGCCCTTAGTAACGTCCTGGCCTCTTCAAAACAATATGATCGAACGCGAACAGATCGAGATGGATGTGGTGTTTGTCGGGGCCGGGCCGGCGAATCTGGCGGCGGCCCTTTGGCTCAAGAAGGAGATCGATATTCATGACGAATTGGTCGAACGAGGACTGCGGCACGGGAATAAGGTTGGCGATATCGAGATCGGCATTGTCGAGAAAGGGCCGTTTGTCGGAGCGCATATCTTGTCAGGTGCGGTAATGGACCCGATCGCGATCCGCGAGCTGATGCCTGATTTTCTTGAACAGGGTTGTCCGGTCGATACAGTCGTGACCGAGGACGCGTTTTGGTACATGACCAAAAACAAGGCGATCACCGCTCCGATCACTCCTCCTCCGCTGAAGAATAAGGGTAAGTACATTATCAGCCTCTCAAAAATGTGCGAATGGCTTGCCGAGAAATGCGAAGAGGCCGGCATCAATATCTTCCCCGAATTTCCGGCGTCAGAGGTTTTGTATGGCGAGAACGAACAAGTGATTGGTATTCGGACCGGCGACAAGGGAATCGATAAAGAAGGGAATCAGAAGGGAAATTTTGAGCCCGGAGTCGATCTGCTTGCGAAGGTGACGGTTTTGGGCGAAGGCTTCGCGCGGATCGCTGGCAAAACAGGTTACGGCACGGCTTGGTTTGAACGAGGGCAAGGATGCACAGGTCTTTTCACTTGGCGTAAAGGAACTTTGGGAGCTTCCGGCGGAGAATTTTCCGGAGGGCCGGGTTGTACACACGCTCGGGTTTCCATCCGACACGAAGACGTACGGCGGAGGTTGGATCTACGGATTGAAGAACAACGTTATCAGTATCGGGTATGTAACGGGCCTGGATTATCTCGACCCGACGATGGATCCGCATGCCGAATTTCAGAAATTCAAAACGCATCCGAAGGTCGCCGAAATATTAAAGGGCGGCAAGATGCTCAAGTATGGAGCGAAAACGATAAACACGGGCGGTTATTACACAATGCCCCGGCTCTACGCAGACGGCGTACTGCTCGTCGGTGACTGTGC
Source organism: Blastocatellia bacterium (assembly GCA_963732475.1). Lineage (GTDB taxonomy): Bacteria > Acidobacteriota > Blastocatellia > Pyrinomonadales > Pyrinomonadaceae > OLB17. The sequence continues at coordinate 75,884 of CAVSZR010000007.1, forward strand.
ATCCTTCCTGAATGGCCAACGGATAAAAGGAATTCATACGGCGATGAAGAGCGGTATGCTCGCGGCTGAGACGATAATCGGTGCATTTGAGCATGGCGATTTTACATCTCACACGCTGCGGCATTTTGAAGAAAAAGTGAATTTGAGCTGGATTTACGACGAACTGCATCCGGTGCGGAATTTTCATGCTGCGTTCCAGAGCGGCCGCTGGTCGGCGTTGATAAATACCGGCCTGCAGTTTGTCACGAAGGGAATGGCGTGGGGATTCATGCCGAAGGAACACCACATCGCCGGACACGAGCGTATGCAGCATATCAACGACCGTCACGGGCATACCAATCACGACCGCTACGCGAATCTGAAGTTCGACAAGGAAACGATCTTTGACAAGGTGACAGATGTCTTTCACGCAGGTGTAGCGCACGACGAAGACCAGCCCTCGCACCTGCATATTCTCGATACCGAAATATGCGCGACAAAATGCGCCGAGGAATACGGCAATCCGTGTGAGAAGTTTTGCCCGGCAGCGGTTTACGAGATGGAGCCAAACGCGAAGACCGGTCGGCAGGAGTTAAAGGTTAATTTTTCAAACTGCGTTCATTGCAAAACGTGTGATGTGGCCGATCCGTATCAGATCATCAACTGGGTAACGCCCGAAGGCGGCGGCGGGCCGGACTACAAAGGAATGTGAACAAAAAAAAGGCCGTCGCAAAACGGCCTTTTCAATACACAAGTCCCGATTTCCGGACTATTTCATCGGTTCAAGGATCTCAAAATTTACTTTCTTCTCGCTCAGCTCGCGCATCGCAACACGCGTCGGCTTGCTCTTGCGGATGTCGATGTCGGTACGCGAGACCGCGCCGCGTTGAAGCTGCTTGCTCCGCTGCGCGGCCAGGATTATCATGCGGTATTTCGAATCGATCTCCGGGGGATCGATAATTTCTTCCTCTTCCTGTTCGATTTCTTCGATTTCTGCTTCTTTCTTTGCCATAAATAGTCTATTCGCCGCTCACTTTGAGTTTCGATACATCGAAACTATTTAGAATATCCTGAATACCCTCTGTTTGTCTAATTCCTTTTTGCCTTTCTCCCAGAATAATCGATTCGAGGCCGCCTAGCGGCGGTCGAAATGTCATCGTTAACGACGACATACTCAAAATTCTTATACTCCATCATCTCGTCAAATGAATTGCTTAGCCGCAGTGACAATTGTTCCGGCGTTTCAGTCGCACGTGCGGTCAGCCGGTGCGTCAAGGCCTCAAACGACGGCGGCATGATGAAGATGCTGACGGCATCCGGAACGCGGGTTAGCACCCAGGCAGCTCCCTGAACATCGATCTCCAGGATCACGTCTTTTCCTTCGGAAATGAGCTTTTCTGTCAAGGCCCGGGACGTACCGTAATAATTGTCGTGAACTTGGGCCCATTCGAGAAAGCCGCCTTCGGACCGGAATGTTTCAAACTCGTCCTGCGAAACGAAATTGTAATGTTCTCCGTCCACCTCGCCGGGCCTCTGAGGGCGCGTCGTCAGCGACACCGAGTATCCGATGTTGGGAATTGTCTGGAGGATCTCCTTTATTAGCGTCCCTTTGCCGCCGCCCGACGGGGAGCTGATGATTATCAGATTTCCTTTCATTTACTCAACATTCTGAACCTGTTCACGGATTTTCTCAATTTCGCTTTTGATCTGCAAAGCGTTTTCTTTGACGACCATATTGTTGGTTTTTGAGGTGATCGTGTTTGCTTCGCGGTTGAGTTCCTGTGTGAGAAAATCAAGGCGCTTGCCGACTTCTTTCTCTTCTTCCATTATCGTGCGGAAATGCTCGATGTGCGTTGTCAGCCGAGCGATCTCTTCCGATATGTCCGCTCGGTCGGCGATGTATGCTATTTCCTGTGCAAGACGGGATTGATCAATTTCGATCTGGCTGTCCGTTTTCGCAAGCATCTCGTAGATGCGTTTTGTCAGACGCTGCTGGTATTCTTCACCGATCGTTGCGGATTCAGTCTCGATCGCAGGTAAGCGGCGTTCGATCTCGTTCAGCCGGCCGGCAAGTTCATCCTTGAGCATACGGCCCTCGTTTTCGCGCATTCGTTCAAGGTCGTCGAGAGCGGCGTTCAAAGCCGTTTCGACACCTTTAATGAACTCTTCTCCGATGTCGTCCTTCTTTGTCAGCAGCACATTTGGGAGGCGCGCGACGACGTTCAAGTCAGGCTCACCTGAGAGTGAGAACTCCGCCTGCATGTCCTTCATCGCAGCGAGAAACCCTGCTATGAGCGGCCGGTTCAGCTCATAATTGATCTCGTTAGTCCGGTCGTACTGCAGATTTACATCGACGCGGCCTCGCGACAGGCGATTTCCGATCGTGCGTTTGATCGTTGCCTCAAGCGGTTGCATCTCGCCCGACAGTTTTAACGCAACGTCGAGAAAGCGGTTATTGACGGTCTTTAATTCAACCGTCACGGCAAAAACTTGTTCGGTAACATTACCGCGGCCGAAGCCGGTCATTGATCTCATAGAATATCCATCCTCCAGGATTTAAAACCTTCTTCGCCAGATGCCCTTCGATCCCGGCTACACTTCGGCGTTGCTCTCCTCCTCTTCGGCAAACTGCAATTCGTACAAATGCTTGTACTTGCCGCCAAGTTCAAGCAGTTCTTTGTGAGTACCGGTCTGAATTATTTTGCCGCGCTCCATAACGACGATCGTGTCGGCCCTGCGTATTGTCGAAAGACGGTGTGCGATGACGATCGATGTCTTATTCCGCATCAAATTTGCGAGGGCCTTTTGTACGAGCCGCTCGGACTCGGCATCGAGGGCGGACGTCGCCTCATCCAGGATCAGGACCGGAGCATTCAGCAAGACGGCACGCGCGATGGCAATACGCTGCCGCTGGCCGCCCGAAAGCAAGATACCGCGTTCGCCAACGATCGTGTCATATTTTTGCGGAAGCTCTCTAATAAAATCATCCGCGAAAGCAACTCGGGCCGCTTCGGCGATATCCTCATCACTAGCATCAGGATCGCCGTAAGAGATGTTGTATTTGATCGATTCGTTAAACAACACCGTTTCCTGCGTAACCAGAGCTATCTGTTTTTTGAGGCTTAGTAGCGTCGAATCGCGAAGATCAATTCCGTCCCACGTGATCGATCCATGAGTCGGGTCATACAGCCGCTGGACAAGCTTGATAAGCGAAGACTTGCCTCCACCGCTTTCTCCGACTAGCGCCACCATCGAACCCTTCGGGATCTCAAGATTTACTTCGTCAAGTATTGTTTTGTTCGGGTCGTTTTCGTACCTGAATGAGACTTCGCGGAGTCCGATCTTCTCCTTGAGCGAAGTTAGCACTTTCGCGTCACGTTTTTCGGGCATCACCTCGCTTTCGTCGAGGATGTTCCAAACGTCCTTCGCCGCAGCAAATGCCTTTGAGATCTCGTTATGTTGGCGGGAAAGGCGTCTGATCGGGTCATAGCTTCTGAACAAGAAGAAGAGGAATGTAAAAAATTGGGCAGCGTCCATTTGTCCCGTGTTGATAGTGCGAAGCCCGAAATAGAGCAAGACAAGGATCGCCACTGTTCCGATGATATCAATGGTTGGCGGCGAGATCGCAGCGATGCGGCCGGATCGCCGGTTCGCACGGGCAATTACGCCCGCAACTGCGGCAAAACGCTTCGTCTCTCGCGTTTCGGCCGTATATGCCTTTACGATCGTTTGATTCGCGATCGTCTCCTGGGCAGTATCCGTCAGCAGCTTGTTGCCCTCGAACGATTCTTCGGCGAGGCTGCGAAGGGCCCGGCTGAATTTGGCCGTAAGGAGGCCGATGACCGGCGCAATGACCATAGCACCAAGCATAAGGCGCCAATTCAGATAAAACGCCGCCCCCAGAAAGAAGACAAGCATAAAGCTCTCGCGAAGAACATCGCGGAGGTTTGATGAAACGGCAAGTTCGATCGCCGAGCAGCTGACGACCAAACGGGAAACCAGGAAATTCGTGCGGTGTCGCTCGAAGAACGTTGTGGATTGTCCCAGTAAATGTTCATACAGTTGTTTACGCAGATCTAGAACGGCAGCCTGTCCGATCTTTGCCATCAAGTACGACGAAAAGTATTCAGAAACTGCTTTTGCCAAAGTAAAGCCGAGCAGCATTATCGAGATGGCCACCCAGGCCCGGTACCAGTCGTCCTGCGGAATAAACCGCTGCAGGTCAAAAAGCGTTTGAGATTGCTGGCCTGGTATCTGGGAAAATTGATTGAATATCGGAACCAGAAGGGCCCCTGTCGTCGTCTCAAAGACCGCGACTAAGACCATTGCAACAACCGCGAACAGAAACGTTACCCAGTGCGGGCGGACATATTGTAATAGCCGCGCGAATTCATTCATTTGGATGCGAAATCTCGAATATACTAAAGTTTGGCCGCCGCTGTCCAAGATGCTTCCGTTTGCAACCTGCCTTTGTAATGTGGCATCTTTTTCAAAGCACTATATCTTCCCGGAGTAAAATATATGAACAAATCAAAGGCCATTGTTATCACATTAGCACTTGTGTTTCTAAATGCGGTGGCGTTCGAATCGTTTGCCCAGGTGGATGTTGCCCGCCGAACGACCGCGATAACATATCCGCTTGACGAACCAGTAATCGTTCAATTTCGCGGAACCACGCGTTTTCCGCGCATGAAAGGCGAAGCAAAGATCAAGCGGACAAGCCGCAACGGAAGTGAGATCGACCTCTCGGTGTCGAAGATGCCGCGGCCTTTCGAACTTGGGGCCGGTTATGCCACGTATGTGCTTTGGGCGATCTCGCCCGAAGGCCAGGTAGATAACCTCGGCGAGATAAAACGCCGCGGTTTTTTCGAGTTTGACTCAAAAATGAGCGTCACGACCAAATTGCAGACATTCGCTTTGATAATCACAGCCGAGCCACATTTTCTGGTTGGCCGTCCGAGTCAGGAAATAATGCTGGAGAACCTGAGTCCGTACACCTTGTCGGGAAAGGTGATCACGACAACGCCTTCAATACAGTATTTTGGGAATTCGAGCGATTATTTCCGCGATTCGCGCACGCCCGAGATCGCCGAACTGGATTACTCGAAAACCCCGTCCACGATCCTACAGGCAAAACAGGCGGTGGCATTGGCGAGATTCGCGGGTGCCGAACGTGACGCCGCCGTCGAACTGCAGGAGGCCGAATCGCTTCTTGGCAACGCTGAGAATGCATGGCGTGCCGATCGCCCTGAAGAGTTAGTGGATATTACAGCGAGGCAAGCTATTAGTGCGTCGGTTAAGGCCGAGTCGACGGCACTTGCCCGCAAGGAAGCTCGAGAAAAGAGGAATGAGAAGAGCAGGTCGGACGCTGAGGCTCGTTCGGCGGAAAATCGCTATCAGAATGCGCTCGATCAGATCGAGTCTCTGAAGGCGGAACTTGCGGCTGAGACGCGAAACCGCGAGCTTTCCGAACGGGACGGAATCAACTTTTCGCAGCAGATCAAGGACTTACGTGCGGAAAACGGACGGCTCCGCGAAGAACTGGGCCGTACGCGGGTCGAAGCAGACAACGCAAAGGCAAGAATCGAAAGCATGGAGAATGAACGCCGGGCGTCCGAGGCGCGGCGAGTGAGTGAAGAGCGTGCAAATAATTTCCTGGCCGCTCAGGGACCGCTCATGCAGGCGCTGCGTCAATTCGGGACAGTGGCAAAGAATGAGCGCGGCATAGTTGTAACAATACCGGAAAACTTCTGGTCGGCGATACGCTCGACCGCGTTTGCCCCGGCTGCGGATGCGAAACTGAGCACGCTGTCTCAGATCCTCACCGAAAATCCGGATTACCGAGTGGTCATCGAATCGCACACGGACGATCGCGGTGCGGCTGCGGACCTGGCAGCCCTTACTCAGCAGCGTTCGCAGGCGATCGGACAGCGTCTTGCCGGATTTGGCGTTGCCGAATCCAGGATCGAAGCCAAGGGCATGGCGGCCGGGATCCCGGTCGCACCGAACACGACAAACGCCAATCGAGCGAAAAATCGTCGCGTTCAATTGATACTCGTACCGACGATCTAGAGACCAGTAAGTTTCGTCCTGTTTCCTGTGCTCTCGCCTGTTTCGGTACGCCGATATACAGACGGGAGCTTACTTTTGAAGCATTATCGAGAGAACCGATTTAACCGCCGAGATTTTAGCGAATGATGGAATTCTGTGCTAAATTGTTCTTTCTATGTATGTTCCGCAGTAAGTCTTCATGATAAAGGAGCTGTTTTAATGCGGCAGTTTTATTAACGGCAAACGGGTTTTCTCAGCCATTCTTTTGATCCTTGCCGCACTTTCGGTGTACGTCACATTCGGCGGTAGTCGTCAATTTGCGCAGGAACGGCCGACTGTTAAGCAGTCTCGTATTCCAGCGAAGTTCGTCGGTACCGATCAGATAACTGACGACATCCGGAGCGACTCAAAAGATATCGTCCGGTTGCGTGTTTCCGATTCGCGTGACCGCGAGAAGGCTGAAAGATACGGCCGTATTGTCGGCGATTACGACTCGTTCGTGATACTGACTAAAACAAAAGGCTCAGATATTTCGCAATCAGGGCTTGAAGTTCAAAACGTGGAAACGAGCGTGCATTTACCGGGTGCGAATTTCGAGCCGCTGGCCGCGCCGCCGTCAGGTTCACTACGACTTGGCCGATCTGCGACTTCTAACGGCAAGGGCTATTACGTTATTCAGTTCGGGGCGACCGTTAAGGACGAATGGCTCGACAGTTTGGACCAAGCTGGTGTCGAGGTCTTGCAGTACGTTCCGAACCAGGCTTACTTAGTCTACGGCGAAAGCGAGGCGATCGAGAAGGCCGCAGACCATTCGCGAGTTAGATGGATGGGGAGCTATACTGCCGACCAGAAGGTATCTGGCGTAGTGAGGGACCAGATTGCCTTCGCACGAAAACAGGCTACGCTTCGAAGCGGGCTGACCCCGCTCGAGGTATCGAAGAACGAGACTGCCGTATTTGACGTTGCTGTATTTGCGCGGGCAGATGTCGAGGCGGTGGCCGCTCAATTGCGGAACTCGTTTGCGCCTTCCTTCCTGCGAACCAGCCGCCTGCAGCATAATTTTTTCAATGTGGTTCGCGTTGAACTGCCGCTGGACCGCGTCGACGAAGTCGCTGCGATCCCGGATGTCTTCAGCGTCGATGGTTACGTCAAACCTACTCGCGAGGACGAACGCTCGTCACAAGTGCTCGCCGGAAATTATTCAAGCACAACGAGCATTAGCGGCCCCGGCTATGACCCGCTCACTCAGTTTGGGGCGGACGGAACAAACGTCACGGTCGCGGTTGCGGACGACGGGGTTGGAATTCCGGGTGACGGCGGTTTTTACATTACCGCCGCCAATGCCAAGAACGGGCCGCTTCGAGGTGCACTTGCCGGAGCTCAGGGGCATGGGCACTTGAACGCTTCGATCATCGCAGGCCGGGCGCCATTCTCGATCTTGGATGGTTCGGGCTATAACTACGGCCTTGGTGTCGCGCCAAAGGCAAATATCATTAATATTCCTATGCTTCGCCAGGGCTACACGGGCACGGATGCGGACTTTTACAATGACAGCATCACGACCCCGGGCCCAAACGGCGTGCATCCGTTTCTAAGTAATAACAGTTGGGGCGATGGACTCAACGGAAATGCCTACGGAGCTCTTGAAGCTCAATATGACGGCTTCGTTCGCGACGCCTCCATTGACGCGAGCGTCGATCCGATGTGCCTTGTGTTCTCGGCCGGAAACAGTGGGGCAAGCGGGCTCACTCGGCCTAAGATGGCAAAGAATATTATCGCCGTCGGGAATTCGGAAAGCCTGAGACCGGAACTTGCCGGGACCGCAGCAAACAACATTGACGATCTGAGTTCAACGTCAAGCCGCGGCCCGGCCGCTGATGGACGTATTAAGCCAGACATTTCGGCCCCTGGCAGCGGAATTAGCGGCGGGCGTTCGGGTACGGATTCGCTGTTCGGGAACATTGATTCAAATCACCGCTGGAGCAGCGGAACGTCACACGCCGCCCCGCAAATAACGGGCATGGCCGCGTTGTTCACGCATTATTGGAGTCTCACGCGGTCAGGTGACAAGCCTAGTCCGGCCTTGATCAAAGCCGCGGTAATAAATACGGGCCAGGATATGAACGGCAGCTTGACTACAAACCCGATCCCCAACGGGAATGAGGGCTGGGGCCGCGCGAATCTCAAATTAATGCTCAACACCGGCGTCGGTATGAATTATGTCGACGAGGATGTAACCCTTTCGAATACCGGAAGTGTGACCCAGTTTACCGGGTCTGTCGCCGATTCAAGCAAACCGGTTCGCGTAACGCTGGTGTGGACCGATCCTCCGGGAGTCGCCGATCCGGCATTGGTGAATAATCTCGACCTGACTGTTACGGTAGGTGGGACCGCCTATAAAGGCAATGTTTTCTCAAATGGAGTTTCTGTCACGGGAGGCACTTCCGACAATAGAAATAACGTTGAAAGTGTGATACTGCCGGCGGGAATCCCGATCGGAACCGCTTTTTCAGTGTCGGTAACTGCGACGGCTCTCAACGGCGATGGTGTCCTTGAGAACGGCGACTTCACGGACCAAAATTACGCAGTCGTCGCCTTCAATTATTCACCACTGGTCGGCCCGAGCTTTTTTTCGTTAGTAGGACAGGCAAAGTCGCCAAGCGGCCGCGGAGTCCCGCTCGCAGCTGTTCGGCTCATCAGTCCGCAGGGCCAGGTACGCGAAACCATAACCAACCAGATGGGATTTTTCAGGTTTACGAACATCGCCGGCGGTCAGTCACACACTGTGGCGATCACGCATAAACGATACAATTTTGTGAATCAGTCGATCTCGCTGAGCAGCAACTTGGTTGACGTTTTCTTTGTGGCGAGTAACGGCAACCCGTGACCTGTTTTTTGGCTTCGGGTGCTCAATCTTTATAGATTGCGATCCGGTCGGGAGGGAGGCCCAGCATGCACTCGTCGCCGGGATCCAACCCAACAAGCCGCGGCACAAGTGCGTCTAACCGAAGGCCGTGGGCGTCCAGTTCCACCAGCGTATTTGCACCAAGAAAACGGATGCCCGTAATCTTGGCTTTTAGCAGGTTGTCCTCAGGAAAAGAAGCTCCAAATGCGATCGATATCTGCTCCGGCCTTATTCCGAGCGTGACGTTTTGATTCAGCGCTCCCAGCGAACTCTTCTCAAAATTTTGAACTGCGAGTTTATGCGAACCATCGATGGTTTGAAACTGATGAGTTTCGGCCTTGGATGAAGTGAGGCGTCTCGCGCTGAATAGATTGTGTCTGCCGGTTATCCGGGCCACTCCTTGCGAGGCTGGGTTTAGATATACTTCGCGTGGTGTTCCGATTTGAATAACTTCGGAATCGACGATAACGACAACGTTGTCGCAGCTCAGCAGAATTTCGTCGAAGTTGTTTGTTGCAAGTACAACCACTAGGTCCTTCTCGAAACCGTAGCGACGCAATATTTCTAAACCCGATCGCTGCTGTTCCGCGTCCATCGATGAGAAGGGATCGTCAAGGAGCAGTACCTTACTCGCGGAATCCGCCGCCTTTCTTAGTGCCTCCAACTTGCGCGTTCCGGATGCGATCTTACTATCGCCACCGAATAACCGACTCCAGGCCGGTTCCTGTCTGCCATCCCCAAGTATGAAGCCACGCCCATCGCGGCTTTGGTTAGTCACCTCCACCGCGTCGAAAAAGACGGATCCTCCGTTCGGCTTTTCGATTCCCGCCATCAACTTGAGCATGGCCGTTTTTCCGCATCCGGATGAGCCGAAAAGTCCAAGGATCTCGCCCCGTTCTGCTTCAAATGAAACATCCCGAAGTATCCATTTTTGATCGTAAAGCTTTGATAGTTTTGAAGCCTTGAGAGCCATATCGAGGCGAAAAGCGGAACTTTGGCCAAAATTGAGCGTGCAAACAAAAGTATGTTGTTGTCATCCGACGAAAGCAAGTATAGACTTTTTATTGGGATGGCGACAAAAAAACACGGCTTGAAACGAAAGATATTGCATGCCGGCGGGTGGCAGGTGGCTAAGCGTGTTATGAAAATGGTGCCGTTTGGCGGTACCGCAATCGCCGTTGTTTTGGTCGGCAGCGATATCCGAAAAAAAGGCGTTGTAAACGGGTTGGTAAACTCAGGCATCGACGCGATTCCGTTTGTCGGATTGGCGAAGAATGCGGTTGAGCTTTTTCGGGGCGATTTCATAGCGGACAAGGACGAAAAAAAGGGGTAAATAAGCTTATGAACAGAAATGCTATTCGGAGAGGCACAATTGCGATCATTGTTTTTGTCGGCGTTGGATCTTTGATAAGCGTTACCGATGCGAATGCCCAGGGGACGAGGAAAAAGCGAACGCCGCCGACGACTGCTTCTCGTACCGTGCCGGTCACGACGACCTCTGAACCTCTGATAATCAGCCGCGCCGAGGATTTTCCCGACAACGGAATTCCGGTTGTCCAGCCAAATCCGAATCCGGTGATCAAGGCACCGGAATCCGAGGGGAAGATCGATGAGAGCTCCAAGTTCATCGAGGACCTTCAAGCGCGTGTGAAAAGCCTTGAATCTCAAAAAAAGGGTGATAAGGACGAGAAGCAAAAGCGACTGGTCTTGAATCTCGACATTCTGACGAAAGCGGAACAAAGGGCAGATTCACTGCGAAAACAACTGTTCGAGATGATCGAAAAGGAAAGCACCATTCGCACTCGGCTCGACCTTATCGAGAGCAATGTCCGGCCGGAATCGATAGATCGCGAAGTCGCTTTTGCCGGAACCCTCCGTCCCGAAGAGCTTCGGGCGATGAGGAAAAAGAGCCTTGAGATCGAACGCACCAATCTTCAATCACTCCTACTGGAGGTCCAGAAGACCAGAGCGAACATCGATCAAAACGTCGTAAAGGCGGACGGCCTGGTCGAAAAACTACGTATCAAACTCGAAAAAGAGATCGACGAGGCTTTGGCCGAGGACCCGTAAAACCTTAGGATCGGCTGACCTGAAAACGTGATGCTCCGCTCGTGTCATGCGGCGCCTCAACACCTGCCTCCCGCGGTGTTTCGATACAAAAACTTTGCAAGAACGTGCAACGCCGTACGTTCCCTAAGTGTCAAACAAAGCGTAGTCCATTCACGCTAAGATTACATTTGGGGAGAGAAGTATGAAATTCAGGCATCTCGCGGTCGTTTTGGGCGTTGTTTTTGGCGGATTTGTGTCCGCGATCCCTTTTCAGGCTCAAGGGGTGATCGTTCCGATAATTTGCGATATCCGGCCATGCCGGCCGCGGCCATTGCCTCGCCCGATACCGCTCCCCAACGCTCTTCCGGTCAAATCCATCCAGCTTGACACGAAAATTAACGGCCAGATAGCGACGACGCATGTCGAGCAGGTGTTCCGCAACGACACGCCTTACACGCTCGAGGGCACATACTTCTTTCCGATCCCGGATAACGCGTCGATCGTCGATTTCGCGATATGGGAAAACGGCAAAAAGCTTGTCGGGGAAGTTCGGTCGCGCGAAGAGGCACGCAGAATTTATGACGAGATCGTCCGACGCCAACGCGACCCGGGCCTGCTCGAATATGCGGGCAAGGACCTGTTTCAAGCGTCTATATTTCCGATCCCGCCTAATTCCGACAAGAAGTTGGAACTCACTTATTCGCAGGTTCTGAAGGCCGAATCGGGGACGGTCAGTTATCGCTATCCGCTCGGCACTGGCCGAAACCTGTGGGGACGTGGGCCGCAGAATGCCGAGGTGAATCGCCCGGGCGTGCCGCAGAGGTTCGGTACGGTTTCCGGCAAGATCGAGATCACCGGCAAACAAGCACTTCGCAATGTCTATTCGCCTTCGCACGGTATTGATATCAAGAACAACTCCGAGCGCTCGGTTTCTGTGTCATTTGAAACGAAGGATAATGACAACGACTTCCAATTATTTTACGGCCTTTCAAACGAAGATTTCGGGATGTCGCTCGTCACCTACCGCGAACCGGGCAAGGACGGCTATTTTATGTTGATGCTCTCGCCGAAGGACGACGTTTCCGAGCGCGAGTTGGTCAATAAGGACATAGTCTTCGTGCTCGACACGAGCGGTTCGATGGCCGATCAGGGAAAAATGGATAAGGCCCGTGCGGCACTTTTATTTGGGATCAGGACGCTTCGCGACGGCGACAAATTTAATGTCATTAACTTTGCAGGCGAAGAGCATTTAATGGAGCGCGACCTAATACAGGCGGACGCGGCGGGCAAGAAACGCGGCAGAAGAATTTGTCGCAAAGCTTCGTCCAACCGGCGGAACTAACATAAACGATTCGCTGATCGCGTCAATGAAGCAGTTCGACAAAAATGACCGCCCGAAAATGCTTGTCTATATGACCGACGGCTTGCCAACCGTAGGGGAAACGAACGTCGATAAAATAATTGCGAATCTAAAGGCATCGAAAACTGTTGATGTTCGCATTTTCCCATTTGGTTTTGGCTACGATGTGAACACTGCTCTCCTGGACAAACTCGGTTCGGAGAATTCGGGCATTTCCGATTACGTGCAGCCAAAGGAGGACCTTGAAATAAAGGTCTCTAATTTCTTCGCACGCGTCAGTTCACCCGTTTTGTCGGACCTCGAGCTTGACATGGGGCCAGTAGAAACAGAATTTATGTATCCGCGGAAACCCGGCGATCTGTTCAAAGGAATGCAGATCGCGATGATCGGCCGGTACAAGAATGCTAGTGACCTTCAAAATATTGCGGTTCTTTTGCGGGGAAAGACTGGCAGGGAATCGCGCAGTTTCAGCTACGACAATCTCGACTTTCCGCTGCGAAGCGACGACAACGAATTCCTGCCGCGTCTTTGGGCGAGCCGTCGCGTCGGGTGGTTGATCGAACAGATCCGGCTCAACGGCGACACCAAGGAGGTAAAAGATGAAGTTGTGGAGCTTGGAACGCGTTACGGGATCGTCACGCCTTACACCTCATATCTTGCAACCGATGGCAGCGTGAGCGGTGTGCGCGATGTTGTGCAGTTGCAAAACTTGTCGAGGGCAGCCGCGCCAAAAATGGCCGAGAGAAGCGGCGCGGACGCTGTTCAAATGAGCGTTCAGCAAAATACGATGCAATCGAACCAGACAATTGTCGAAGATAAGAGAAAGAGTGCCAAAGAACGAATTTTGGTCGATAATTCAACAAAGAATCAGTTCTTTGCAAACAAAAACTTCTTTAATGAGAGCAATGTCTGGGTTGATTCCGAGTTCGTCAACAATGCCAAGCTGCCGGAGATCAAGGTGAAGTTCGCAAGTGAGGAGTACTTCAAACTCGCTGCCTCGGATCGCGAGCTTGCGCGGTACTTCTCGCTCGGTGAAGAGGTGGTTGTCGTTTGGCGGAACCAGGTTTACCGCGTGATGAAGTAGTAGACGCTACAGGTTGAGATCGGTGAAGGTGATTTGTAACGGAAAAAAAGTTATTCTTTTCGTTACAAGTCGCCTTTTTACGTTTACGGGAGGGTCGGAAGTGCCGAGATTATCTTCAATCCGAAACATTGTTATCACCATCCTTTTGACCATGCCGCTTGCTCAGGCGCAGACCGGTTGGAAGGCTCATTCGACCGATGCTAAGGGCGATCTTGTTACGATCTATTTCACTTCGGCGTCGAAGGGTTTTGTCGCCGGGGACAACGGCCATTTGGCGTGGACTTCCGACGGCGGCCGGTCGTGGAATAAATACCCGCTCAACACGACCGAAAACATAAACGAGATCTACTTTAGAAACGAGAAAAACGGCTATCTGGTAGCCGGCAAGAAACTCTTTATTACGAGCGATGCGGGAACTTCGTGGCGCGAGACGGTAATCTTTAAACCAAGTGATTTTAAGAACAATACGCCGATACTCCTTAGCATTCGATTTGCCGACAAAAAGCAGGGCCTTGCCATCGGATCGGTCCTGAATCGAAAAGGCGACGCAGTATTGGATTCTCTTGTGATGCGGACGGCGGATGGCGGCGAGACCTGGAACCGGATCATCGTGCCTTCCAAGGCCGAACTGTTTCATCTCGATTTCAATGGCAGTTCGCACGGGTGGATAGTGGGCGACAAGGGTCTGATCCTGGCAACCGTGGATGGCGGCGCGACATGGCGCATACAGCAGACGGGCACGGACAAGGCGTTATACAATGTCGATTTTCGGGACGACGACGAAGGCTACGCCGTCGGCGAAGCCGGGATCATCCTTCGGACGGAAACCGGCGGTGCGGTTTGGGAGAAAGTGACTACGGCCTTTCCCGGAAATTTTATGCGCGTCGATTTCGCCGACGACAAGAACGGCTGGATCGTAGGTCATCGCGGAATAATCCTGCGTTCTTCTGACAAGGGCCGAACATGGGTCCGAATGGAAAGCTCCACCGCGAAAAACCTCTATGGACTATACATTGTAAAAAAATACGGCTGGGCGGTCGGCGCCGGCGGCATTATCCTCGAATACTTGAAATAAATCTTACTTTTTGTAAGAAAATCCGAAATCTCCGATTAACCTTGTGGTAATTCTGTGTTAACGTGCATCATCGTTTCTTGTTGAAAGTGGTATTTTCATCACGAATCATTATATTGGGAATCTCTGTGGAAATTGCTGCAAAAGGGTAATACGTCCGGTTTTGCTGACGTTTTCATCCGTTTGTGATCTCAATGGGAGAACCGATGGTAACGAACGATGGTATGGGAATTGCCTTAATACGGGTCGAACTCGCTAATTTAAGCCGGAAAGCGTGTGCAAATCGCGAATTAAGTTGAATGCTGGACGGGTGCTCACCGGGTTGGATCATCTAGTTTGTGCGAAGAGGAAATGTTTCAGGAGCGAAAAATGAAAATTGTAAATTGGATCACGTCGAAGAAGCTGACATTGCTGTTTGTCATATTATTTACCGGTTCGGCGTTCGGTCAGGAAACGACCGGCGGAATAGAGGGGTCAGTGAAGGATTCTGCCGGAGCGGTCGTCCCAAATGTGACCGTGACGATCACAACAGCGCAAGGAGCGGCGGGCGGAGTTTCAACCACCGGGATCGGTGCCGGATTTAGACGCACCGTGACAACGGATAGTTCCGGGTTCTTCCGCGTGCTTCAAGTGCCGCCGGGTACTTACAACATTGGCACAGGTGCATCCAGCGGTTTTGGCGAGGCAAAGTACGAAAATGTAATAGTTGCGATCGGGCAAAACACCCAGTTGAACATCGTGGTCAACCCAGGCGGCACCGCGAATACAGTTGATGTAACTGCTTCAGACTCCGCAACCATTGACACGACGAATAATGCGATTCAAACCAGTTTTAGTGCCGCAAAAGATCCAACTGCTGCCAAAGGGAGGTGGTTTCATGATCTTAGCTTCCTGATCGAAAACGGGAATTGCAAATAGCAAGATGCTGGCCAAGGCTCGCAACCTGTGATCGCAAGGGCAGTTATGAAAAAAATTTGAATTTCCGTACTTTATTCACTTATTCGATTAACACTTTCGGCTAGTTCTGATATATTACATCATTATTTCTTCTTGATCGTTCCGTATTCATCAGGGATCGTTATATTAACAATTCGTTTGGAGGGTAAAATGGGTAACAAACCTTTTGCGATCGCACTGGTTCTATTGGCTGTCTTGCTTTCGTTCGACAGCTCGGCTTCAGGTCAGGGCACGACAACTCGCGTGACGGGAACCGTCACAGACCCGTCAGGGGCGGCGGTGGCGGGAGCGACGGTGACCTTGACTAACGAGTCAACGGGCGCCGTCTTGAGCGCGGAAACATCTGATTCCGGAACGTATAACTTCGACCTACTTCTTCCTGGCACTTACAGCGTAAAAGTTGAGAAGTCTGGTTTTAAGAAGTTTGTCGCGAACGGGAACCAGGCCTTGGTTAATCAACCGACCACCGTTAACGTAACGCTGCCTGTGGGAGCTATCGAAGAGGTCGTGACGGTTGAGGGAGCGGCCGAAAAGGTACAGACGTCAACGTCGGGCAATGTCGGTTCCACTATCGACCAGCGAACACTTGAATCGCTTCCGATCATTGGCCTCCGCGGGCGCAATCCGCTTGACCTGCTTAATTTTCAGCCGGGCGTTGTAAGCGGGGCGAACACGGGCGGCGGCGTTCACGTACATGGTTCCCGCGACAGGGCGTTTAACTTCACACTCGATGGCATTGACATTAACGAATCGACGGCGGGCGGATCGAACTTCACTCCGCTTCGGCCAAATCCCGATTCGATCCAGGAATTTCAGGTCGTTACGGGTAATTTTACGGCTGAACTCGGACGTAGCAGTGGAGCACAGGTGACGATGGTGACGCGTTCGGGAACGAACGGTTATCACGGGAACCTATTCGAGTATTACCAAACGCCGGATTTTAATGCTAATGAGTTCGAGAATAATCTACAGGGAATTGGCAGGGCCCAATTCGTCCAGCACATTTACGGCGGCAGCTTTGGCGGGCCGATCATGAACCCCGGCTTTGGCGAGGGCACGGAGTTTTTCAAACCGCTGCGTGACAGGGCATTCTTCTTTATCAACTTGCAGAAATTGAGTGCGATCGAAACCCGTCGTTCGGGTGGCACCGTATATACTCAATCCGCCAAGGATGGAATTTTCCGCTATGTTTACGGCGGTGCGATCAACCCCGCCAACGGACGTTTTGTACCCGGATTGAACGCGCCGGCGGGATCGTCGGCCAGTGCGACTACCAATCCGCTGGGAGCTTCCGTCAATGCCGACGGATCTCCGCGTTATCCGGCATGCATCGGCACTCCGCCGACAAATGCTCCTTGCATTCAGTCATATAATGTTCTTACGAATTCTGTGGCCGCAAATCCGGCTTACACGCCCGACACGAACGTTACGGGTGTCTTTCGCTCCTATCCGCTCCCGAACGATTTCGCGACCGGTGACGGACTGAACACTGCAGGATTCGTTTTCAACGCACCCCAAACCGAGAAGCAGTGGGATTTTGTAGCTCGATTCGACTTCAAGGTGACTGACAATCAGCACCTCTATGTTCGGTACGCTCAGGGCCGGCAGGACACGATCAACGACAGCGTCAACGGTGGCCTGCCGAGGTTTCCGGGTTTTCCAGGCCTTGTCGATACTTATCGCACGCCGAAAAATCTTGCTGTCAATTACAGATGGTCGCCGACATCGCGTTTTACAAACGAGTTCATATACGGATACAGCACGTTCGGCTTTAGCTTTGCTACGCCAACTGTGCGTGCGGATGTCCCGTATATTTTGAACACGGTTACGGACGCGTACACCAACTTCGGTTACAACGCACGCAAAGCCCGGACGTTTCAGTTTGTCGATAACCTAACATTTGACCTTTCACCTCACACGATAAAGGCGGGAATAAATTTCCGCTTTGGACGCCAGTTTGACGATCGGTCATCGGCCGGGGGCCAGATCGAACCGTTGGTTGGCTTTGGAGCGGGATCGAGCAGCTTCACGGGTTTTGGCATTCCTGCGGATGCTGTTGCCGGAACCGCTGCTAACCCGACCGGAGCGCCGGGAATAAATGCTACAAACCGAGCGGTGCTTCAGAGCACGATCAACAACTTTTTGGGTCGTATCGGCAGCTTTAGCCAGGGATTTGTCGTCGACCCTTTGAATCCGGGACAATTTGCTCCGGCGGGAACCCGGTGGAACTGGCGGGCCTACTATCCGGAATATGATTTTTATGTTCAGGATACGTGGCGTTTCCGGCCGAACCTTACCCTCGACATCGGATTGCGTTACGAGATAAAACTAAGTCCGACTGCTAAGGACTTGCCGATTCTGGCGGCAAATCAATCCTTTACGATTGGAGCGGCACCGAGCAATACGCTTCGATGGGAAGAGGGCCAACTTTTCAAGAACGATTTGAATAATTTTTCGCCATCGATCGGACTTGCATGGGATCCGTTCAAGAGCGGTAAGACGTCAATTCGCGCAAATTATCGCATGTCGTTCGACCGTTTTCCGTCACAGGTCTTCGCCAACAGCATTTACCAGAGTGCCCCCGGCAATACTTTTTCCGGGTCGGCATCGGGAATCGGGACGTCGAATCTTCTATTGCGAAACGGCTTGCCGAGTTTGGTCCCAACGCAAAGTCCCGCTCAGCTTCGCCAACCTCCCGCCATCTCCACCGCCGGCATAACCGTTGTTGATCCCGGATACTCAGTATCCTGAGGTTCACCAGTGGTTTGCGGGTATTCAGCGTGAAATGTGGAAAAACAATGTACTTGAGATAAATTACATCGGCCGACGCGGCGTTCACTTGTTTGGAGGCTACGATTCTAATCAGGTCAATGTTCTTGCAAGAGATTCCGGTGTGCTCGAAATTTCCTCGAGACCTTTAATGCGATCCGCGGCGGATCGACAAACGAGTGCCTTACAAATCTAATGTTTGCGGGGAATACGGCCACTGCTGCCGGTACTGCGACCTTTATCGGAATAACCGCTGTCGCAAATACCCTGGCCCTCACAAATACGGGCGGAGGTGTCGCCAACGCGGCTTTGACTGTTTCACAGCGGCTTTGCCAAACGGCTGATGTCACTGCGGCCAGGTGCACTTCAACGAGTCAGCAGCTAATTGCCCAAACTCTTGGGAATCCATTCCTGTTTCAACGCTTTCCGCAATTCACGGGATCGCTGAATGTGCTGGACAGCAATGACCTTTCGCGTTACAACGGGCTGGAGTTTATTCTTAAGCGCGGCCTGACGGGCGGTCTCGGTTACCAGCTGGGTTACACGTATTCGATCTCAAAGGATACCCGATCGTTCGACCCGGTATTTACGACTGTCTCGCGTGCGAATAACCAGTCGGCGTCAAGCACCCCGTTCGACATCAATGACCGGTATGCGAATTATGCGTATTCGGATTTTGACCGCCGGCACGTGCTTCAGGCGACGTATGTTTTCGAGTTTCCGTTCGGACGCGGCAAGAAGTTTGGCGGCGACATTCCAAAGGCCCTTGATTTCATAATTGGCGGATGGCAGCTTTCAGGCACGTATCTTTGGGCGTCTGGCAGGCCGTTTTCGGTCTATTCCGGTCTGAATACCTTTGGTAACGTTACTCAGTCGCTTGCCAATTGCAACGATTGTTCTCGCGACTTGGGCGGCTTGGTCGAACGAAACGGTACGTGGTACTGGTTCAGTGAAGAGGCCGCGGCGAAATTCAGTCAGCCGCTTCCGGGTGAAAAAGGTAATACCACGCGAAATTACTTTATCGCTCCGCGAACGTTCCAAACAAACGCGTCGCTCTCGAAGAAGTTCAAGTTTACGGAGACATTCAATTTCGATCTCCGCGTGGACGCGTTAAATCTCACAAATAACGCGTCGTTCGGCTTGCCGACTGCAACACAGAATTCGTCGGTATTTGGGCAGATTAGAACGGCTGTCACGAGTTTCGCGAGACGAATTCAGGTCTCAGGAAAGCTCAGTTTCTAAATTGTACTTCGAAGAATAGCGTAAGATTCGGTAGCTCTAGCGAGTTGCCGAATCTTTTTTGTTGCGCGGGGCAACTGTCCGTTTGTGACGTGCATCACTTAATTTGGGTCAGAAAGCCAACGCCGAAGTTTGCAAGTGCTGCGGTGAACAGTCTTTCTAATTCCTCCTGTTTCTACCTTTGCTCGCTGAGAATTAGACTCAGCGGGCTTTTTTTGGTTCGCGGAGCCGATCGTGCCTTTTGGGCTGCTTCGGCAAGGCGTGCCGCCTTAGGCAATGCAGTTATTGCCTGGCGTACTTCCGGGTCAGCCTCGATCCTTGACCTGTTCGCGGATTCGAGACCGAATGCCGCCATTGCAAGGTTGTATCGAAGCATGTCTGAAATAAATATGCCGCTCACGATTCAGCGAATCAATGTCTATTTTCCATGACCTCTCAGCTGCGACAAACTCGGCGAACCGGTCGATCAAACTCTGTGGTATCATTTCCTCCCCAAAAACGATCTTTCGGCGAAGTTGCTGAAGCTGGCTTTGATCGGCTTCATCTCGGATATTGATACGTCCATTGGCGTATTCGCGGACGAAGAAGAAGAGCGGGTCGAGCAGTTCGATCTGTGTGGGATTGACCGGATGCCGGTTCGACATTTCGTCCGGGGTGATACCGTCACCGCCATAAACCGTACGGTTTGTGATTGTCTTTGACGCGTAGGTTGGACGTCCTATCTCGACAGGATTACGATGGTTAAAATAATCATATAGGCCGACATGAGAATAATCACGCTGGATCGAGCGGCCCGAGGGAGTGTAATATCGTGCCGCCGTCAAGGTCAGGCCGGCTCCGTTTGGAAGACCCAACACACTTTGCACAAGACCTTTACCAAAAGTCTTGTGACCAATGACCAATCCGCGGTCATTGTCCTGGAGGGCACCGGCAAGCACTTCGGACGCCGACAGCGCTATTCTCATCCACCAACAGCACAAGGGGCATCGTTTCGTATTTGGGCTGAGTTGCCTTCCAGACCCGGGTGTCCCATGGCTGGCGGCCGCGCTCGAGTTACAACAGTGCTGCCCGCCGGAAGAAACTTTTCGGCAACTTTAACAGCCGCGTCCAAGATGCCCCCTCCGTTACCGCGAATGTCTAAAATGAGCGTGTTCATTCCCTGACGATTAAGTCCCTTGATGGCTGCTTCTAACTCGGCTAGGGTTGCGTTGCTGAAGCCGGCCGTAAGATCGATATAACCTACGCCCGGTGCGATCAGAAAACCCGACGGCACCGCAGGTTCGTGTACCCGATCGCGCCTCAACTCGACGGTTTCGGTTGCTTGATCGTCCGCACGTACGACCTTCAAACGGACAACTGTGCCTCGGGTGCCGCGGACCAGATCCCGAACGGCATCGGGCGGCCGCCCCGAAACATTTTGGCCGTCAACAGCGATGATCCGGTCGCCATATCGCAGGCCGGCCTTTGCGGCCGGAGAACCTGGAAATGTTGAAACGACATAAGTCTCAAGAGCGCCATTCCGGAAGTATCCTGCTATGGACGAACCGGTCCCGGAATACTCGCTTTCGTGCTCGCCGAGCAAATTCAGATAATCCTTCGCATCATAGAAGTTGGAGTGCGGGTCGAGCATCTTAAGCATCGACTTTACCGCTGAGCTTGTTAACCTCTCGGTACTCAAACGAGATCCGTCCGCATGATTTTTGATGACGACTTCGAGTGCCGCCTCAAAATCGGAGGCAACGACCTCTTTGGTTACGCCCGAGGGTTTCTTTGAACGACCGTATCGCGGATCGGAGCCCGACGCGGAAAACGAACTTCCGGTATTCAGCTCAAACGGATCCGATATTGTGGTTTTTGGTGCCTGGGTGACCTTTATTTCCTGTGAAAATATAGGCTGCGCCGAAATTATGCAGAGCAAACTCAGAAAACTTAGACATTTCTTCAAAGTCATAAACACTCCGCGACGGCACGCAAGCGGAAAGAGATCTCGTCCGCGCTATCGGTGATCCACCATCATTCCGGGCATTTTCTTTGCCCATTGAAAATGGCGAATCGATGCCTGTTTCCACTTATAGTTTCGGGTTGTCCGGTATTGGTTGATAATCGTCTGAATTTGAGTGAAAATCAATCCATGACCGAAGCGAATCCAAACGATCTACCGGCGAAGCTCCAACGCTTGATCGAGACGATCGATATCGCGAACATCCTTACCGAACCTCTGACGCGTTCTATCGCAAAACTTCTGGAGATCTCCGCGGCGGAGATCAACTCGGAGGAGGCGTCCGTATTGATCCGGGATGGCGATGAAGGCGACCTTCGATTTCTGGCTGCGATCGGAAAGGTGGCCGAACATCTGATCAACTTAAAGGTTCCGGCGGGAAAGGGAATTGCCGGATTCGTTCTATCGTCGGGCCAGCCAATGGCAGTTTCGGATGTCGGTGAAGAGTCGTCGTTTTATTCGGAGGTCGATAAGACGACCGGATATTCGACGCAGATGATCCTTGCTACGCCGCTGAGCCATAACGGCGAAGTTATAGGAGTGCTCGAATATATAAATCGACGCGGCGACCCGCCGTTTGAGCCGTTTACGCCGGCAGAGATGGATCGTGCGGCCGTTTTTGCCGAGGCCGTCGCATCGCTCGTCAATGCCTATGAGTCGGCGAAGCTTTTTCGAGACCTTGGCGAAAAGGCATTGTCCGGTCAGAGTTCCGGCGACATTACCGAGTTGCGGGAGTGGCTTGGCGGCCTCCGGGATTCGGCCGAACATCGGGAAATGATGGAACTTGCGATCTTAATGCGCGAGCTGGCAAATCGCGGTGAGGCGGAGCGGGTGGTGTGTCGCCAACTGCTTGAGTCGATCCTGTTTTTCTCCGACAGCAAGGCCGACACAGCTTATTTGCACCTTTAACCGGAAACCGCTTGAGATAGCGTTTTATGGCATCCGTTACCGGAATCGAATCTGGATCGTACACGCCGCCTGCGAGCTATTTGCGGCTTGACGACGATTGGCGCTCGGCAACCGGTAGGGGCGTGACCGTCGCCATAGTTGATAGCGGTATCGACGCTGCGCATCCCGATCTGCACGGGCGGGTTCGCGAATCGGTCGAGGCTCGGGTCGATGATAAGCGTATTATTTTTGACCCGTCCTCCACTGGCGATTCGGCCGGACACGGTACGGCCTGTGCCGGGATTATTGCAAAGATCGCGGGCGATGCCGAGCTTCACAGCATAAAGGTGCTTGGCTCGGCCGGATTGGGTGACGGGCAGGCTTTTCTTGCGGGTTTGGAGTACGCGATCAAGAAGCGCCATCGCGTCATAAATTTGAGTCTCGGCACTACAAAACCGCAGTTCTTCTCGCCGCTGCACGATCTGCTCGACCGTGCTTATCAGGCGGGTTGTATCGTCGTCGCGGCGGCGAATAATCTTCCGCATCCCAGCTTCCCGTCGGTGTTTTCGTCATCGTTGATCTCGGTGATCAAGAGCGAGGAAACCGATCCGCTAAATTTCGGGTTTCATTATGGCGAGGTTATCGAGCTGACGGCTCCGGGTGTGAACGTACGGACAGCGTGGCTCGACGGCGGCCACCGCAATCTTACCGGCAACAGCTTCGCGTGCCCGCATATCGTGGGCGTGATAGCTCTGCTGCTGGAAAAACACCCTGAGATGACGCCGTTTCAGGTCAAATCGGCACTCTATTCGATTGCCAAACGAGAACCAGGGTACGCGGCGTGATATCTGATCGATCGGTCTGAAGGCAAAAAAAGAGGGCAGAAGCCCTCAAACAGCCGGCAAAACGTGCCGACATCGCATTCGGATTGGGTGCTGGTCAACCTCGGGAGAGGCTAAACTGCTCTTCGTCCGGTAACGAGCTGTACGATCAATACGACCAACGCGACCAACAGCAGCAGGTGAATGACGGGACCTATCGCGGCGCCGCCAATACCGAATCCAAGTGCCCAAAGTACTAAAAGAACTAACAAAATTGTCCAAAGCATACTATTTCCTCCCTGTGTTCATAAAGTTATCGCCCTCTCAGGCGTTTGCGGCCTATTCCGCGTCCTGCAAACCGGGCCAGTTATTTGGCCGTTTTTGCTTTTGCCGGCGTCCGCTTTGTAGTCTTTCCGGATGAAGAAGCGGTCGCCGATTTTGGTTTCTTCATCGTCTTCGAATTTATCGAACTTTTTGCAGCCGCGGCTTCCTTGGCCTTAGTTTCCTGAGTCGTGCGCCCATTTCCGTTGCCGGCCGGATTAAAACTCTTGTCGACAGCCTTGGCCGCCGCCGCCGCTCCTGCCACAGCCCCAGTAGCGGCCCCCGCAAGAACCACGCCCGCCACTTTACCCGCCTTGTTCAAGACGGCGCTAAATGTACTTTTTGGGCGGGCGGAAGAGCCGCCTGTTTTCTTCTGTTTTTGCATCATTCTCTCCTTTTTTACAAGATGCTCCTCGAGGTCCTATGCTGGTAGGTTGCCGTTCGGTGCCGATCTGGTCTCGAGATCCCAAGCAGGCTGCGGACCGAGGAACCCAATCTATCAAAGTCGTCCGGTTTTACCAGGTAAAGGTTTGCTCCGGCATTACCTGCGGTTTCACGATCAACGTCCCGATCCAAGGCGCTGTAGATCAGTATCGGTGTGCGGGAATCTCCGTCGCCGGATAAAACGGCATAATTCCGCTCCGCTCATCATTGGAAGACAGTAGTCGAGTATGTGAAGGTCGAACCGTGTGTCCGCAATAAGCGATATTGCGTCCTCCGCCGAGCAAACAGCGGAAACGTCATAACGGTAATTTCGGTTCGAGAGCCAGGCCTTCATCATTCTGCAATTGTCCTGGTCATCATCCACATAAAGAATGCGGTGCCTTTTTGTAAACATCGTGCACCTCCCTTATGACAGCATGCTTGCCCTTGCTTGTTTCGCCCGAGCAGCTCCGATGGCCGTTTTCACGTCCTTTTCTTCTTCAGGCGGTGGAAGAACGGCCGGCATGCCGAGCGAATCGATCCAAAGTTCGCGGGTCCAACCTGTGCTGTGGTAAACGTGTTCATCCTCCTCGTCCTCAACCTGTTCATGAGCTTCCTTCAAAGCCTTACCTTCCGGGCCTTTCGTCTTCTCGGCCAGTTCGCCGATCAATTCCCAGTTCAGGTGATCTTTGGTTTCGGCAAGAACGACACATTCGGCAGCAACAAGTTCGGCTGCTTTTGCCTCGCCAGCGGACTTCGCCATTTCCATGGCTCTTACGAGCGACTCGCCAATGTGCCGGACGACCGCACGGCCGGGAGTCTCCGTCTCAGGATCAAGTCCGAATACCTCGAAAAGGCCAAGCACGATCTTCACATGATTCTTTGTTTGGTCGAGATATTCTTCCCATTCGTTCTTAAGGTCCTTATTTGTGACGCACCTTAGGGCCGTGCTATAAACCTGCACACCGCCCAACTCAGTTTCCAAGGCCTGATACAGAAGTTCATCTCGTTGTTCCTTTTTCATTATTGTTTCTCCCCTTTCTCGTTGTGTATTAAAGTCGAACGTTTTTCGATTACCACAGGTACAATTGCAAGCCGCGTTCCAAGATCTTCGCAGGCCACCATGACTGATAATGCGCCGCACAGAGAGCCCTAGGTTGCCAGTTCGCACGTGAAATCGTTTAGAAGAATATAGTGATCTATGTAGAAAAAGTATGTGAGGGTACTAACACAAAACCGATCAGGCTCCGTGTTTGTTGGCATAGTTTTTCAGGATGCGATCGTACTCAGACTTGACGATCCCGTAGCATTCGCAAACGGCCGCATGGATGCGATCTATGTTGAGCAGCTCGATCTTGCCTCGACTGGTCCTGACGAGGCGGCGTTTTTGCAGCAGGGCCGCCGCCAGCGAGACGGTTTCGCGCCGAACGCCGAGAACCCCGGCGATCTGCTCTTGAGTCATCGAAAATGTGTGCGTTTGTTGATGGTCGTAGTTGACGAGAAGCCAGCGGCAGAACTGCTGTTCGACTGTGTGAAGTCGGTTGCAGATCGCGTTTTGCGAGATCTGGGTCATTAGGGCCTGAGCGTATCCCATTATCAAAGATTGAAAATCACCGCATTCGTGGAATTCCGCGTTTACACTTGCCGTTTTCATTCGATACGCGACGCCTTTGTTTTGCACGACCGCTCGGTCCGGCGTTCGAACGTCTCCGAGGATCACGCCGGCACCGGCTATCCCTTCATGGCCTATTGTTGCAATACCTGCTGAAACGCCAGTTTCGGATTCGTAAAGCATCGAAACAAGGGCAGTTGTCGGGAAGTAAATGTACCGCCCCTTCTCGTCAGCTTCCCAGAGCACCTCACCCGCCTCGAGTACAACCTCCTCGAGCGATGCGCTTATTTTCCTGAACTCCTCGTTCGGAAGGGCGGCAAGCAACTGGTTAGCCAGCGCTCCCGGCGAGGCATTTAGAACAGGCATCGGGTTCTCCTTTCTAACAAACTGTTTCCCAACAGATTGACCTTTCGTGACGAGCTATATGTACTACAAGCCGCATTTCGAAACAAGTCCGATCCGTGCGTTAGGTTGCTCACATACATAGGCGGAAAATCTTGTTAAGGTTTTATTGAAGAGTCGAATTCACTTGGTTCGTCGCTAGAGTTTCATTGGCGATCTCGACGCACGCTCGAAAGTGGATTCCTGCCGGCTTTCCCATGTTCAGCGAACAAAAAGTTCGTCTCGGTTTGCGAGTATAATGTGCTCCTACGGATTTCTCGCAAACTTGAAGGAGGACCACACGTTGGTCTTCCTTTTTTTTATCCTTGAAGCATCGACCGGCCGAACCTGGCCGGTTTTGCATTTTGTACGTCAAAATGGTTTGATAATTTGAGGCTGAAAGCTGACCATTCCGTCGGCGGAGTCGCTGCCGCCCTCCTCAAACATTGGTGGGAAGCCAAGATCAATTATGTCGGAAGAATTCAAACTAACGCCGCTCGATATTGAGCAATACAAACTGGAAAACGGCCTCAGAGTGATTCTGAACCGTGACGACGCGGTGCCTGTCGTTGCATTGGCGGTCTATTACGACGTTGGTTCGCGCAATGAGCGTGAAGGACGCACCGGTTTTGCGCATCTGTTCGAGCATATGATGTTCCAGGGTTCGGAGAACGTTAAGAAGGCCGAGCACTTTCAGTACATTATGAAGGCCGGCGGAACGATGAACGGCACGACGTCGAGCGAGCGAACGAACTATTTCGAGACACTTCCGGCAAGCGAGCTGCCGCTGGCCCTTTGGCTTGAATCGGACCGCATGCGGTCGCTCGCCGTGACGCAGGAGAACCTTGACAACCAACGGGAAGCCGTCAAGGAAGAAAAGCGTTTGCGGTACGACAATCAGGCGTACGGGCAGATCTTCGATCTCATTGCGGAAATGATCTATAAGAACTTCGCCAACGCTCATTCGACGATCGGTTCGATGGACCACCTTGACGACGCAACCGTCGCGGACGTTCAGGAGTTTTTCCGCATATATTACGCCCCGAATAATGCCGTCCTGGTTCTGTCGGGAGCGTTTGCCACGGATACCGCGAAAGGACTGATCGAAACATATTTTGGCGACATTCCGTCGCAGCCCTTACCGCCGCCGATCGACGTGAGCGAACCGCCGGAAGTTGCCGTCAATTACAAAGAGTGGGAGGACAAGCTCGCTCCGTTTCCGGCATTTTTGCTTGGATGGAAGATCCCTGCACGCCGAACGCCCGAATTCAACGCCCTTTATTTGGCAGGTAAGCTACTCTACGACGGTGAAAGTTCGAGGCTCTATCAAAAGCTGGTTAAGGGCGAGGAATCGATAATACAGCTATTCGGTTTTACCGACGAACGGCGCGGGCCTTCGAGCATTTTCGTCGGAGCGATACCGAAGCCCGAAAAAGACCTTGGGAAGATCCGCGAAACGATAATGAATGAGATCCATGATATCGCTTCGCATGGCCCGACCTCCGACGAAATGCAAAAGCTCCAGAACCAGCTTATTAACGATGTCGTTCGGCATCGCCAGTCGTCGCAAAACCGGGCGCAGAACATTGCGGAGTGTGCCCTTTACGATGGCGACCCGACGCTCATCAACAGCGAACTCGAAATGCTGCTTGCGGTCTCATCTGAAGAGATCAGGAGTGCGGTGAATCAATACTTGAACAACGACAACCGAGCGTTACTTGATATCGTCCCCGCTGGAAAAGGGTGATCTTAACCGCAGCGGCGTAGAGACGCCGAGAGGAAGTTTTACAGGATTGACAGAATGAACAGGATTGTTTTGAAAGGCAGGCGGCGTCAGTAAAACAAAAAATCCTGAAAACCCTGGGTATCCTGTATAAAAGGCTCCGCGTCTCATCGGTAAGATTCTTTTTGAAATTATTATGAAAGCATCTCGCAAAACGGCGCCTGAGCCACTTGCTCCGGTTCCATTCAATATTCCGCAGCCGTTCAAAACAACCCTGGCAAACGGGCTGCGTGTCGTCATATTCGAGGACAGGCGGCTGCCGCTGGTAAGCTACCGTCTCGCGTTCATGTCCGGCGACGCCCACGACCCAAAGGACTCGATCGGGCTTACCTCGGCTATGGCGTCAATGCTGACTGAGGGAACACAAAACTATTCGAGCCTGGCGTTGGCCGAAAAGATCGAGCGTCTTGGGGCAAGCATTTCGGCCAATGCGTCGGACGATTTTACGATGGTCGCGGCTTCGACGCTGGCTCTTTACAATTCGGAGATCCTGGATCTGATCTCCGAGATAGTTTTCCGTCCGACGTTTCCGGCGGACGAACTTGATCTGTACAAGCGAAACGCGGTCGAGAATCTGAAATTTCAGCGCTCGCAGCCGAATTTTCTGGCGAACGAACAAACCGCTCGATTGCTCTACGGTGACCATCCGTACTCAAGAGTTTCGCCGTCGGCGGCCGATATCGAGAAGCTCTCGTCGGCTGCATTAACGCGCTTCCACAACCACCGATTTATTCCCAATAATGCGGTTCTCATCGTGGTTGGCGATGTCGAGCGCGATTCCGTACTTAAAGAGATCGAGTCGCATTTTGGTGAATGGGGGCAGGGCACCGCTCCTGAATCAACGTTTCCGCAACTGCCGCCGCGGGACAATACGACTCTGACGATCGTCGATCGTCAAGGTTCGGCACAAGCTAATATTGTCCTGGCCAGCACAGCTCTGAGCCGAAATGATCCCGATTATTTTGCTGTTACCGTGATGAACCAGGTTTTAGGTGCAGGGGCATCTTCACGCGTGTTTATGAACCTTCGTGAGGAAAAGGGATACACATACGGTGCCTACACCCGTATCGACGCGAAGAAATTGGCAGGTGATTTCGAGGCAACGGCGGAAGTGCGAACGGCCGTGACTGGTGATTCGCTGAAGGAGTTTTTCTACGAACTGAACCGCATTCGCGATGAAAAGGTTTCCGACCAGGAACTGGCGGATGCAAGAAACTTTCTGACCGGCGTTTTTCCGATTCGGGCCGAGACGCAGGAGGGCCTGACCAACCTGATCGTTTCACAGGAACTTTACGATCTTCCCGCAGACTATTTACAGACCTATCGCGATGAAATAAGCGCAATAAGTGTTGACGACGTCCAACGGGTCGCGGAAAAGTACCTGACGCCGGACAAAATGGCCATCATAATTGTCGGCGACGCCGAGCAAATATTGCCGCAAGCACAACCATATTCGGATAACGTCGAGATATTTGATACGAATGGGAACCGGCGCGATCTGTCAAATTACGGGCAGTCTGCGTCGGAGCCGGAGGATTTCGGAGGTTCGTGGAAGTTGACCGTGGATTTTCAGGGACAGCAAGTGCCGGTATCGTTGAGCGTGGACCAGACGGGAGACTCGGCCAGCGGAAGGCTTGAGACTATTTTGGGCAGCGGTGATATTACGGATGGTTCGATTCGCGGCAACAGGCTGTCTGCTACCGCGAATACCGAGATCCAGGGCCAGGATGTCGAGTTTGTAATTAACGGCCAGACTTGTCGATGGGATAATTTCCGGGACCATTGCGGCGGCCATCATTCCCGACTCGCTTACCATTTACCGGGACCAGAAGTTAAGCGGGTGCGACAAACTGGATGATCGCAAAATCTGCGCCCGAAGGATCGGCAACCATTGCCATCCGGCCAACGCCCGGAGCGTCAAAGGGCGGTACTTGTATGCTGCCGCCATTCTCCGTTATTTTCGCGGCAGTTTCATCTGCGTTATCGACGGCAATATAGTTTGCCCAGTGTGACGGAGCGTCGCCCCAGTCGGGAGCGTCCATAGCCATCATTCCGCCAATAGCTGTTCCATCGAAAATGATCTCCTTGTAATCCATTTCCGTGACTTTCGATTGTTCCGGTGCCCATCCGAACAGCTTTGAATAGAACTCCAGAGCGGCCGGCAAATTTTTCGTTCTTAGTTCACGCCAGCAAACCTCGCCGGCCTTTGGGATATCAAATTCAGCCATGATCGTTCTCCTTAACTTTGCATTTTGAACGTTGCCAGCATCGCCCCGGTCGGGTCCTGTATGATCGCAAATCGTCCGGTGTTGGGTATGTCCATCGGGCCTTTTATGATCGTGCCACCCAGCTGTTCCGCCAGTTTGGCATTCTCGTCGACGTCGTCCACGGCGACATAAGTCATAAAATGAGGCGGCGGAAGTTCACCCTCACCGCAGATCTCAGCCGAGATCTGATATAGGCCGCCCGCCGGATAACCACCGCCGGTTGAAAATTCGTGATAAGCGAAGGCGCCATCGGTGGCCTTACTGTCCTGAAACGTCCAGCCAAATACGTTTGAATAGAACGCTTTGCAATTTTCGGCGTCGTTGCTTGCTATCTCGGTCCAGCAGAAGGTGCCGGGTTGCGGGCCGGCAAAACCGGCCATTTCACTTGCTTCTTGTCCCATGCGAGTTTTCTCCTCTTGGAAATTAGTGTAAAACCGCCCCGAATCGTTCGAATGTGTGTGTTACGCGCAGACGGCGTATTTTGTTTTGAAAATGAGGAAAAGCGAGCGACAAATTCACCGGCCTAAAGCAATCTCGTGATATGGGTCGCGGCGATCAGCCATTTGCCATCCACGTTGACAAGGATGATACTGCACTGCTGCGGTGGCTCCGGAGTCGCGGTTGCCGATGTGGCACCCTTGGCACGATACGTGTACAACGCCGCGTTGTCATAAACCACGATGGCGTCATCCTGGTTGCGCAGGCCCCCGATCCGACTTGGCTTTTGCAGTGTCAGCGAGCTAAGCAGCGTGCGGTCCCCAACAACGTCGCCCTTTGAATCCGTTGCAACAAAGTCTTTTATAGTGTTTTTTTCGAGTGCCACGGCGAAATTGTCTGCCCCCAGCGTGCGGGCTGCTGCGACCTCATTGAGAACCGATCGGATCTGACTTTCGGCATCACGGTCGAGGTTAGCTGCCGGCTTGGTCAACGCAGGAATCGCCGCGACGGCGGGGTGTACATCGTACATCGGCTTGGCATCGCATTGAAATGTCGTCGTCTGGCCTGCCGCAAGCTGCCATCGCCCTTCGCGTTTTAGCCACAACTCGGTTTCCTGTGTTTTTGTCAGACACTTGCGTCCACGATATTGCCAGAAGTTTTTTTTGACTATATTTACGATGGCGGTCTGGCCATAGAAATGGATCTGCGGATTCTCGCTTTCGAAGGAAAGTGTTTCGTAATCGAGCTTCTTCCCGGCCTTAACCGGCCCCGAATCGGCACGGATCATCGCGATCAGCTGTTCGCGCCAGTTGTAAACGGGTTTGTCGCCGATCTTGACGTAGTTTTCGAGATAAATTCGTTCGAAAGGTTCGGGGTTGCGGGCTACGTACGCCTCGGATATTTCGGCGATGGATCGCATGATCTCGCTGCGGTCGGCCGTCCTGTCGATGGGGCTTAGTGCCTGAGCGAGGACGTGCGTGGAAAGCGTCACCAAAACGATCGCGATGTGCTTCGCAGATACCATTTGCCGCTCCCCTTAATTCTGACGATGGCGGCGCTCAATATTTGCTCAGATCCTTGTAAAATCCGTCTCCACCGCAATTTCTTCGTCGCCTTCGGGTGAAACATTATACATCACAACCCTTAGCGAAGCATCGCCGGGAATTATATCGGTCCGCCAGCCCCAATCAGGATGATCTTTGACCTTGTAATGACCCGTTACCGTGATCGAACCGTCGTCGGCGACCGTTCCGTCCGAAAGCATAAAAGTGTGGCTGCTATGCCACGAATCGGTCCAAACCGTCTGGACAGCGTCCGATTTGGGGTCGCAGCCAAGGACGATCAACCCTTCCTGCGGTTCGCCCTCGTAAGCCCACGTGTATTCGAACGAGACAAACTGGCGGTTTGCCTTCAACGACACCTCAAGTTTCGATTCAGACTCCTTGAGCGGTTCCGGCATCCACGTCACGTGAAGCCGGTTCGTCCCGCTCCACGAGCCGACATACTTTGCAAGGTCTTCATTTATGCTCATACTTTGGATACTCTTAATGAGAGAAGAGAATATCACCGAGTTTCGAATTATCGAAGCGTAAGCGTCATTATTACAGCGACGAGCCCGATGCGGAAGCCCGCACGAGAGCGCTCAACATGGGCGTTAGGTCCTTACTGCGTGCGGCCTTCTGGATGAACGAAGAAGAGGGCGTTTTGAGTTGTGAGTGAGTTCGGAATTGCTTTAACGGGACATTTCCTGGGAGATCACAACTCAAAACATTTGGGTGGAACTGAAAACTAACCAACCCGTCGGAGCGGCGCTGCCACCGCATCCGACTGTTTGTGCATATCCTGTAAATGCTGGATGAAGGCGGATGCGGCTTTCTTCGAGAGTTCGCCCGTCACGCATTTTAGTAGCGAGCGGCATTCACCATCCGCATCAACACCGGCCTCGCGGGAAATTGCCCGGATCATGCCGAGTTGTTTCGCCGTGACGAGATCCGAAAGGCTTGCGGCTACGGGGTCGGCAGGGAATTCGTGTAATGACCGTTCACCGGCGACGCCGCTTCACGCTCGATCGCGTCGAACTCACGTTTATACAGGTCGCGGGCGATACCGAATTTGACGGCCGCACGTTTCAAGGCGTCATGCTCGGCTTTCTTGATTCCCATCTCGCTATGGACAACGCCGGTGCCGATGCCTTCGCGGGTGACGCCGTCGATGCTGATCGCGACCGTTACGGTCATGATGTCACCGACCTGCCTTATGTCTTTTACCGTGTGTGCCCAGTTAGGGGCTGTCTTGTCGAGAATGTCGGCGACAGTGTGCCATTCGACATACTCGACCATCTGCACATTTCCGTTCCGGTCGCGCCAGCCTTCGCGTTGGCGAACCAGATCCGGGTCCACGTTCTTCCGCAATTCACGCAGCGTACTGCCAAAATCCAAAATATTATCTGCCGCCGTTTCCGTCACAGCGGGTAACCGTTCGTTCGTCTTGATCTGTTTCATGCCTTTTACTCTCCTATTGGTTGACCTGATCGATCCTGCTCGATTTTCTTGTTCCGGTGTCTGATCTTCGGAACCTTTCGTTGCGAAACCGATTTCTGTTCGCCGCGCTTCAGACTTTCGCGACTCAGCTATTCATATCTCAATAGATGTGCGTACCATCTATGCAACAGTGTATCAGTAAAATTTATTTGTTGCAAGCGTGCAACGAGGTGTTGCATTTAAAATTTTGATGTGTTATGTTTTATCCGTGAAATGCAATTAGCAGCTATGGCACTATCTTGGATCATGGATGTAGGAGGAAAAACATGGCATTTAAGAATGAGAACTTTATCAACACGGTCGAACTCGGCCAGGCGATAAAACGAAGAAGGGAAGAACTGGGCCTTAGCCTTAGGGACGTGGCGGATGTGACCGATGTTTCCGCATCGACGCTTTCGCGTATCGAGAACGGAACCGGCAAGCCTGATGCAGACAACATCGCTCGCTTGACCGGCTGGTTGGATATGCCGATCGACCGCGTGATGAACAACCAGAAGTCGGCGAACCATGTCGAACCGGTGATCTATTATCCGCACGAAGCAACGCCCGAGATCGTTGAGGCACATCTTCGGGCAGATAAGAAGCTAACGCCGGAAACGGCCAAAGCGTTGTCGGAGCTTTTTCGTGTCGCTTACAAGCAGTTTAGTAAACCGGGCAGGAAATAACGGCCTCGTTTTGTGATTTAACCGGCAGGTCAAAATAAAAGACTATGATGGAATTACAGCAAACACGTGTTTGGGCGACGGAGCGTCGGAGTTTTGCGGTTGACACCTCCTTCGTTCTCTTCTTTCTGGCCGTTGACTGCGGCCAGCGGTTCACTTTTGGCGTAGACGGAATATTGTCGGGTGTAACGTTGGCGATGTTTGCCGTACTGCCATATTTTCTGCCGTTTCAGGGGGAGAAGCCGGATTTTGAACGCTGGCTGTTCGGAAGGGTTGTGATCGCTGCTTTTGCGATCCTTCTCGGCGCCGTATTCAGGCAGGCTCTTGGTGTTATTCTGCCGGATATGTTTCGATTTTTACCATTGACACTTTTGATCGTTGCGGCGATTATAAGTTGTTATATTCAATTTTACAGCCTCTTAAGATTTCGTTTGGCCAAATAGGCAAAAGGCGCCGAGCGAAAAGCAAAAATCCGTGCGTGCATCTGGAGCACGCACGGATTTTTTAGTTTGTGCATGCGCATGCTCCGCACGGTGGATTTATGATGGCAACGTCGAGCTTAGGTATATGCCATTTCGGTCATTGCAACAAGTTCGTAGATCTTTCGAACTTGACCAACCAATTCCGCATATTGCGTCAAGGTCAGAGCCTGGGCTCCGTCGCATAAGGCCTCTTCCGGACACGGATGAACTTCGATGATCAATCCGTCGGCTCCGGCGGCGACGCCCGCTGCGGGCCATTGGGTTGACCATATAATTGTGGCCGGTGGCGTGTGAAGGGTCTACGATAACGGGTAAATGCGACATCCGGTGAACGGCCGGAACGACCGACAGGTCGAGCGTGTTGCGGGCGTGGTCGGCAAATGTGCGGATGCCGCGTTCGCAGAGGACGACGTCGTAATTGCCTTCGGCCATGATGTATTCGGCGGCAAGGAGAAATTCGTCAAGCGTAGCCGAAAGGCCGCGTTTCAGCAGAATGGGTTTTCGAGTTTTCCCGGCGTATTTCAGCAGCGAGAAATTCTGCATATTGCGGGCACCGATCTGGATGCAGTCGCCATATTTTTCGACGAGATCGATTCCGTGCTCGTCCATCGCTTCCGTGACAATGTTCAGCCCGAAAGACGTGCGAACGTCCGCCAATATTTTCAGGCCATCTTCGCCCATTCCCTGGAACGCGTAGGGCGAGGTCCGCGGTTTGAACGCACCGCCGCGAAAGAATTTCGCACCGGACTTTGATACTTCCTCCGCAACTTTGAAGACCTGATCGGCATTCTCGACCGCGCAAGGTCCGGCTATAATGGCGAGCTCCGCCCCCCCGATAAACGCATTTCCGATCTTAACCACCGACTTTTCGGGCCGCAATTCTTTGGAGATCAGTTTATAGGGTTTGGTGACGCGGATGGCATCAGCAACGCCCGGCAGGTTCTCAAAATGGGCAGGATCGACCGCGCCTTTGTTCCCGGTGATGCCAATTGCCGTGCGGTTTTCGCCCGGCATAGCATGGCCGCGAAGCCCTAATGCCGATATGACTTCGATTACCCGGTCGACTTCCGCCGGTGTTGCACCGGGCTTCATTACGATTAACATATCTGCTTTAACCCCTTACGATCACAAAACTACAACTCTAAGTTTCAGCGTCACCTTTTGCAAATAGCGGCAATAACTTGGTTACAAAATTCTCGACCGCCTTCACTGGATCGGCTGGATGGTCGTTCGATCTCAGCGACGATGGCTGATCCGACGACGGCCGCATCCGCATATTGCCAAACATCCTTGATCTGTTCCGCCGTCGAGATCCCAAAGCCGACGGCGATCGGAAGATCGGTGAATTGGCGTGCGCGGTTGACAAGAATTTTGGCCGCGGAACTCGTTTCACTCTGCGTCCCTGTTACACCGGCCCGAGAAACCGCGTAGATGAAACCCTCTAGCATTTGTACAGATCGTTTCAAGCCGCTCGTCCGTCGTCGTCGGAGCGATGAGCGATATCAGGTCTATGCCGTTTTCTCCAAACCTGGTCGGAGATCGCTTGAGCTTCGTCCTCGATCACATCCGTCAGCAAAACGCCATCGACGCCGGAAGCTTTGGCGGCGTCAATAAATCGCTCTATCCCAAAACGCATGATCGGGTTGAAATAGCTGAACAGAACGATCGGGACTTCCGAGTGCTTTCGAAACTGTGCGGCGAGTTGCAGTACATCAATCAGAGTAGTTCCGCCGTCTAACGCCCGCTGCGACGAACGCTGTATCGTCGGCCCGTCTGCCATCGGATCGCTGAAGGGAACACCCAGCTCGATCACATCGGCTCCCATTTCGCCTAGCTTCAGGACGATCGACAGTGAAGTTTCAGAGATCGGGATCGCCCGCTGTAACAAAAGGGATAAAACCTTTGCGGCCGGCGGCCTTGCAAGCCTCGAAATTTGGCCGTGATACGGTTCATATCATTAAAAAAAACAAGACACACTTGCTACCGGTCGTGTTTCCGCTCTAGCTCCTCCCGGACCGTATTAATATCCTTGTCGCCTCGGCCCGATAGGTTCACAAGCAGAATTTGGTCTTTGCCCATTCTCGGTGCAATTTTAATCGCGTGAGCGATGGCATGAGACGATTCGAGTGCGGGAATGATCCCTTCGGTCTCCGAAAGCGTTTTGAAAGCCTCAAGAGCTTCGTCATCCGAAGCGGAGACGTATTCGACGCGTCCTACGTCATGCAAATAAGCATGTTCCGGGCCCGATCGAGGCGTAATCTAAGCCCGCGGAGACCGAGTGCGTCAATGCGATCTGGCCGTCATCGTCCTGCAATAAATAGCTTTTCGTGCCTTGGAGGACTCCGACCTTGCCGCTGTTCATAAATCTCGCCGCATGTTCGCCTAGTCCGCTGCCTCTTCCACCTGCTTCAACGCCGATCATTCGTACACTTTCGTCATTCAAAAACTCATGAAACAGGCCGATAGCATTTGAGCCGCCGCCTACGCACGCGATCAGGCAGTCGGGAAGCCGGCCTTCTTTTTCCAGTATCTGCTTCCTTGCTTCCTTACCGATGATACTTTGAAAATCTCGAACCATCAGCGGATACGGATGTGGGCCAAGTGCAGAGCCGAGTAAATAATATGTGGAATCCACATTTGTTACCCAATCTCGTAATGCCTCATTTATCGCATCTTTCAACGTCCGCGAGCCGGAATCGACGCCGCGAACCTCTGCACCCAAAAGCCGCATCCGGAAGACATTAACTTCCTGTCGCCGCATATCTTCGGTACCCATGTAAACGACGCATTCCAAACCGAAAAGTGCACAAACGGTGGCAGTCGCAACCCCATGTTGGCCGGCTCCCGTTTCGGCGATTATTCGCTTTTTCCCCATCCGGCGGGCAAGCAGGATCTGCCCGATACAGTTATTTATCTTGTGGGCACCGGTGTGGTTCAGGTCTTCACGCTTCAGATATATCTTCGCTCCGCCGAGACTTTCACTCAGCCTTTGTGCGTGAAACAACGGTGAAGGGCGCCCGACGAAATCCTTTAGAAGAGCTTGAAACTCAGTCTGAAATCCAAAATCGTCCCGGGTTGAATAATAGGCTTCGGTCAACTCATCAAGCGGCGAGACGAGTGTTTCCGGCACAAAACGCCCGCCGAACTCGCCCCAATAGCCCTTTTCGTTTGGATCGTAGCTAGTCATTATGTTTTGCCTCGGCTATGAACCTCTTCAATAGCTCGGGATCTTTCTTGCCCGGCGATGATTCAAGCGAACTGCTCACATCAACCGCAAAGGGCGACACCTCAGCAATTGCTTGTCTCACATTATCCGGCGACAGACCGCCTGCCAGGTATACCTTTGGAAATATGCCGCAGACCCGCTTTGCGATTTCCCAGTCGAAAGTTTCGCCCGTTCCGCCGTACATTGCTGGTGAATACGCGTCCAGCAAAATGGCATCGACATCGAACTGAAGGACATCTTCGGCCTTGAAATCATTGGAAACGCGGAATGCTTTTATGACCGGGCGTTCCAAAGTTCTCCTGTAACACCTTTGCAAATTCGGGCGTCTCATTTCCGTGGAGTTGGACGGCTCCTAGGCCGGCTGTTTGTACGACTTCCTTTATCCAATCGATCTTTGGTATCGACAAAAACCCCAACTGTCAGAAGATTTGCGGGCAATTGTTCAACTATTACACGAACAGTTTCGGGTGCGACATATCGCGGACTCTTGGGATAAAAATTAAAGCCAATAGCGTCCGCGCCGAACCCAGCGGAAATCAGCGCGTCTTCCAAGTTTGTAATGCCGCAAATCTTAACTTGAGTCATCTTAAAGCCAAAAACTGGTCACGGAATGAGCACCGATAAAAGCCGAAAAATCTGTGTTTATTTGTGTTCATCTGTGGATAGATCTCTTAAGGCGTTCGCGGGATCGCCGGTTCTCATCAAGGATTCGCCGATCAAAAACCCGGAATAGCCTAATTCATGTAGTTCGAGAAGATCTTCACGCATTCTCAAGCCGCTTTCTGTGACCATTATGGCACCGGGCGGTGCGTGCAGGATCAATTCCCGCGAAACATCGAGCGATACGTTAAATGTTCGGAGATCTCGATTATTAACACCGATCAGGGTCGCGCCCATATTTATTACCCGTTCAAGCTCCTCCAAAGTATGAACTTCAACCAAAGCATCAAGTCCAAGAGTAACTTCTGCGACATCGCGAAGTTCTGCAAGAGCTTCATCATCCAACATCGCGGCAATAAGTAGTATCGCATCGGCACCGGCCTCGGCAGCCTCGTAGATCTGATAACGAGTCAAAAATAAAGTCTTTTCGCAGGATCGGCAAATCGACAGTCGAGCGAACCGCCCGCAGGTCATTCAAGCGAGCCCATGAAAAAATCTTCCTCGGTCAAAACCGAGATCGCCACAGCACCTCCATTTTCATAGGCGCGGGCAACGGTCTGAGCGTCAACGCTGTCATTGATCAGGCCCTTCGACGGCGATGCACGTTTGAACTCAGCGATAATGTTTAGACTGTTTGGAGTCTCAAGCGCGGATCGAAACCGATGTTTTTCAAACGACGCCGTTTTTCCAATGCAAGGCCGACGATACGTTCGATGCCGACGGAGCGTTTTGCCTCCTCGACGCGGATCCTTTTTGCGGCAAATATTTTGTCCAAGTATCGTCTCGCTCATCTGTTGGTCAAATCCGAAAGTTGCCTCAATTTATCAGCGGCCGCTCCGCTCGTGATCGATTCTCGGGCCCGATCAAACGCGGCGGAAATGCCGGAATTCTCGGAAGCGATATGTATGACCGCCGCGGCATTGATGGCAACGAGGTTGACCGCATCCGCGTTCGCACATTTTCCGCTCAAAACATCGAGGATCAACGCGGCACTTTCTTGCGGAGTCGATACGCGGACATCCGGCATGTCGGACTCCCCGATCCCAAAATCACTCGGCGAAAGCTCAAACATCCGTACCGATTCGCCATCGATCTCGGCAACTTTCGTTTTTCCGTTCAGCGTAATCTCGTCCAGGCCGTCGCTGCCGTGAACGATCCATGACTTCGTTGAGCCTAGCCGCGCAAGCACATTCGCTGTTTTCTCCACAAGTTCCTCATTCCATACGCCGATGACTTGGTGCGGGGCATTTGCCGGATTGCACAGCGGGCCGAGGTTATTAAATATCGTCGGAAAACCGAGTCCTCGACGGACTTTGCCAAGCACGGGCGACAGGGAATGAAAATTCGGGGCAAACATAAAGCAAATGCCGATCTCGTCAAGGCAATTCCCGGCCGTTAGCGGCATCGACCGACGGATTGACCCCCAACGCAGCCAGAACATCGGCACTTCCCGAATTGCTCGTCGCTGCCCGATTGCCATGTTTTGCGACGGGAACCCCGGCTCCGGCGGCTACAAAGGCGGCGGCTGTTGAAACGTTGAACGTCTTCGCCTTGCTTCCGCCCGTGCCGACGGCGTCGACAAAAGTATCGTGTCTTCGTGCCGACTCGGATACACCGCCTCCGCATTATCGAGGCGAGTGCAAACAATTCATTTTCAGTAGTTCCTTTTCGTTCCCACGCCGTCAACACTTCGGCCAGGAGCTTTTCATCGGTTTCAGCGATCAGAGCATCAAAAAAAGGCTCAGTTTCTCCAACGGCGAGTTCATTGCCGCTTCGAAAGGAATCTAGAATGTCACCCAAAATATTCACTTCTAAACAGTTTTCCCTTCAGCTATCTCGATCGCCTTCAAAAGGGCCCTTGCTTTATTTACTGTTTCGGCGAATTCCAGTTCCGGTACGGAATCCGCAACGATCCCGGCACCAGCCTGCACCTTAGCTTCGCCGTTTTCGAGCACAAGCGTGCGGATCGCGATACATGTATCAATATTACCGGCATAGTCGATGTAACCAACCGCGCCGGCGTAGATGCCGCGTGGCGTCGGTTCAAGCTTCTGGATTATCTCGATCGCCCGGACCTTAGGCGCTCCAGACACGGTTCCGGCAGGGAAGCAGGCCGCCAAGGCGTCAAACCGGTCAAATCCTTCGCGAAGCTCCGCCGAAAGATAGCTTACCAAATGCTGAACATGAGAATATTTCTCGACACTCATTAGCCCGGAAACCTTTACACTGCCGTATTCGGCAACGCGGCCGAGATCGTTTCTGCCGAGATCGACTAGCATCTGGTGTTCGGCGACTTCCTTAACGTCCGCCCGCATCTCTTCGGCTAACCTACTGTCTTCCTCGTCGGTTTTGCCGCGCGGACGAGTTCCGGCGATCGGCCGGTATTCAAGTTGTTTTCCGCGAGTCCGCACGAGCATTTCCGGCGAGGCACCGATGATCGAACGCCCGCCGATGTGAAGGAGAAACATATACGGCGACGGATTCAGCGACCGCATCGCCCGGTATATCGACACCGCCGAGGCTCCCGTTCGTTTGGTAAAGCATTGCGAAATAACGACCTGGTAACATTCGCCCGCGGCGATCAATTCTTTGATCTCGCGGACGGCATTTTCAAAATCCGTCTGCGGCCAGTTTGAGGTGACATCACCGCTCTTGATACTTGCATTCGAACCGGGCACGGATATAGATCGTGTTTCTAGAATATTCTTGATCGCTGCGTTTGCGGATACTGCCCCATCAAAAAGATTGCGGAGTTCGTCGGTCCCTCCATCGCAGTCATCGGTAAATACCAGGCTAATGATCTTGATCGACTGCTTTGCGTGGTCGAATGCGACGATCGATCGAAAGAACATAAACGTTGATTCGGGGATGCTGCTCTCGGCCTCCGTCTTCACCGACGGCTCAAACCAACCCGAACACGAAAACCCGAAATACCCGATCGCTCCGCCTACGAACGAGGGCATTTCACTGTCTTGCAAAACCGTGTATTTGCGAAAATGCTCCCGCAAAAACGCCCACATCGACGTTTCGATCGCAGGTTTATCGTCGATCACCACGAAATCTTCATTACCGCTCACGACCATCAGTGGATCGACGCCGATGAACGAATAACGTGCAAGACTTTCGCCGCCTTCGACCGATTCGAGCAAATATGAGTTCGACTGTCCCTCGGCAAGCTTCAGATACACGCTCAGCGGCGTCAACAGATCGGCGGGAAGCGTTTCTATCACCGGGACAACATTTGCCCGTTCGGCTTTGCTCAAAAAATCTTCGA
Source organism: Blastocatellia bacterium (assembly GCA_963732475.1). Lineage (GTDB taxonomy): Bacteria > Acidobacteriota > Blastocatellia > Pyrinomonadales > Pyrinomonadaceae > OLB17. The sequence goes on from CAVSZR010000007.1 coordinate 117,126, forward strand.
AAGTAGTCATCTCACAAACTAAAAACAAAAATGCCGCCCTCAAAAATCAGGCGGCACCTCATAAATTGGAAATCTCGATAAAGCCTATCGGCCAAAACTGACTTCCGAAATCTGACGGGGCACCGCACAGCAGCTCAAAGGCTGCCGGCTCCAAGCCCATCGCCAACTGTCGAACGTCAATCTTAATTCCAAAGTCGCTTTCATCTGTACAAACTTGTACCAAAATACGATCAAGCCTGTCAATCACATTCTTTCCGGGACTTCGATTCCCATAGTTTGCAAAGCGGCCGTGAGAGCGTTTCTTGCAAGGTCTGCGGTGACGACCAAAACTGCCTGTTTTACGACGTTTTCCTCGATCAAGATCTTATGATGATGATAGAAAAGGTTGAAGGCTTTAGCCAGGTTGAAGGTATATTTCGCAAGGATCGCCGGCTCATTTTGCAAAGCTGCCTGCTGCACCGTTTCCTCCAACCGCGAAGCCAATGTGATCAGGGACCAGATATCATCACCGTTTTCGCCGGTTAAAACCTCTGAAACCTGGGAATCCCCCAATTTTGAGCGGAAAACTTCGATCGATTCGTTCCGTTCAGCGAGTTTTCTAAAAATGGAATTTGCCCGCACGGCGGAATACTGGCAAAAAGCACCAGTCTCGCCCTCGAAAGAAAGTGCCTCCTTAAAGTCGAAAACAATTATTGTCGTGCGCGTAAATTTCAACAGAAAGTATCGCAAGGCCCCGACCGCCAGTTGATGGGCGACCTGCAGTTTCTGCTCGATCGGTAGGTCACCATGCCTTGCTTCGACTTCGGCCAGGGCGTTTGTTTCTAGGCGGGTTATCAGGTCGTCAGCCTTTACGCCAAGGCCCTTACGGCCGCTCATTTCGATAAACGGCTTTTTCCTGTCTTCGTCGCTTACCTGAAATCCAAGTTCCTCGGCCGCCGCTGGAGAAAGCGCAACCATCTCATACGAAAGATGAACACTCGCGGCTTCACCCTTTTCAGGATAAATTGCTGCAACACCTTTTTTCACAACCTCTTGCGGATAGGATTGGCGTGTGTCGATGACGTTGTAGACGGTTTCGCCATGACCGAACACAGGGCCGCCCGCAACATTTTCCGACTCATTTGCAGTAGTTATCCAAACCTGTTTCCCATCTGGGTATTCAAAGAACGGCTTATAGAAGAAGTCCATTCCGAGAATTCCCAGCTTCCACATCTGGTATGCGATGTCCTTGCCGGTGTATGTGACCGTTCCGTTTGAGCGTACAAGGATCTTGTCCGAATCATGTTCATCCGTGCCGGAATGCGAATCAAACGCCATTACCCAGCAGCCTGCGTTTTTTCCTTCGGCAGCCAAATGGATGACGCCGCGTTCCTTCATCTGTTCGAACGCTTTGTTCCAGAAATGCAGATGCAGTATCTCCGATTCTCGAGGCAGCAGATCGTACCGGATCGAAAGCCGGTCCATCGTTTTGGTAATACATTCGACATTCCGGGTGGCGACATAGTCGGCCAGCAACGCGGTATCGTTGTTTCCTTGTTCAATGAGGTGAAGCACGTCGGCCCGCTTTGCTTTCAGATCTTCGTCGGATTGGTAGGCAACACCGACCTTTGCGTAGAGGTCCCAGCAATAATAGTCAAACGTTTTACCTTCGGCAGTTAGCTCAGCGTCGAGCGCCTTGATAGCATCTAAATCCTTATTCTCCAGATAAATAAACCCGACAACCACATCTGCTACCTGAACACCGGTATTGTCGATATAGTTCTGCACTTCAACCCGCTTGCCGGTCGCCCGCACGTATCCGTTGAAACGTGTCGCCAAGCACCGAATTCCTTACGTGGCCGATGTGTGCGGCCTTATTAGGGTTAACCGACGTATGCTCTACGCATATCTTCTGCGAGACTGCGGATTCGGATAGTGATAGCTTGGGCAGAGGCTGCGAGTCTGCATTTTCGCCAATGAAATTTAACGCGGTCAAAGAAAACATTTAGATATCCGGGACCCGCCACCTCGATATGATCGACAAAATCGAACTTCTCAAGTTCTGCCTTTAAGGTTTCGGCAATCTCGCGTGGATTGCTTTTTTCGCCTGTCTTTTGCTTTATCAGCTTCGCAAGCTCAAACGCGGCAGGGAAGGCAGCGTCGCCCAACTCGATCTTTGGCGGGATCTCCGAAACGATCTGGCCGAGGTCGATGCCGAACGTTGACCGAGCCATTTCCCACACCTTTTGGCGCAATGTTTCCTGTAACTCGTAAATGGTCATTCTGGTAAAAAAGCCTTACTAAACGAAATCGAACAGGAATTATAAGGGTTTAGCCGCGGTAATGCCAACGCGGCGACCCGCTGCAATTCTATCGCCCGGCCTACGTTATTATCGTCCCACTTCGTGCAAGAAAAACGCGGAAAGTGAGACGGCTTAAATGCTCCACGCTCAATGGTTTACAGCGAAAAATCGTCTCACTTCGTGTGCAAGCTTACTCATTAAGTGAGACGGTCGCGATCACCATGCCCGCCCAACCGGGACCATCAAACGGCCCGTTCTAAATGCTGCGATCAAATCGCTTACGACGACGACCTTATGTTCTTCGCGAATAAAACATGAGCAAACCCGAATCACACGAGGATAGAATGGCTCGCGGAGAACACATTAATGAAATTTCAAAGACCCATGTCAGTCGGCGAAGCATGGCTGAAATATTGTCGCATAGATGCAATAACGAGTCAAGATCCTGGATCTGAATTCGCAGCCGATTCAGAGGCTGATGCTCCAGCGGAAGTCGATCAAAAGGCTAACCACGTTCTTGGTCTCGCGATTTCCCGTTTGCGGTCAAAAGGGCTTAAACTGTTTGTTCTATGAAGACGCTCTATTTTGACTGTTTCGCAGGAGCAAGCGGCAATATGATCCTCGGCGGTCTGATCGCGCTCGGCGTGGACCAGGATCAACTGTTTCAGCGGTTGCGAAGCATTTCCCCCATCGAGTTTTCGATAGATGTTGAAGCAGTTGACCGGTCGGGCATATCGGCGACGCATGTACGGGTTAACGTGCCCGATGAGAAGGGCCATAGGCATTTAAGCGATATAAACAGAATAATTAGCGATTCAAACCTCAGCGATCAGGTTAAAGCCCGATCTATCGCAATATTTTCAAAGCTGGCTGAGGCAGAAGCTAAGGTCCACGGAATTGCGGTCGAAAAAGTCCATTTTCACGAGGTCGGCGCGATGGACGCGATCATCGATGTCGTCGGCTCATGCATATGTTTTGAAATGCTTGGCATAGAGCGATTCATCTGTTCGAAGATTCACGTTGGAAGCGGTTTCGTAGAAATGGCGGATGGGAAATATCCGGTGCCGCCGCCTGCTGTCGCTGAGCTGTTGACCGGTGTCCCGATTTCTACGCGACAGAGATCGTTGGAGAGTTGATAACGCCAACTGGTGCCGCGATAATTAGATCATTATGTGAGAGTTACGGCCCATTATCTGAGACAGTGGTTGAACGTACGGCTTATGGTGCCGGTACCCGAGAGTACAAGGAGTTTCCGAATGTGCTGCGGCTGATGCTCGGTGAAGGCGGACCCGCTCGGATCGCCAGGAGACAATGAGGTCGGCCGGAGGCACACGGGTCGATGATCTGGTCGTGCTTGAGACGAATCTGGACGACATCTCTTCTCAAATTTTGGGGTTTGTGATGGAACGCTCGCTTCGAACTTGGCGCTTTGGATTGCTGGTTCACCCCGATCCAGATGAAAAAGAACCGGCCCGCAACGATGCTCTCGGTCCTTTGCTCGGCCGATAAACGAGACTTGATAGCGGAAATGCTCTACTCCGAAACGACGATGTTAGGGATCCGTATCGTTAATATCGAACGAAATTCGCTGCCGAGGGAAACCGTTGCCAGTCGTTACCGAATTTGGGAAGCGTGGATGTCAAGGTGGCCCGGTACGGCGATAAAGTAGTAAATGTGATGCCCGAATATGAGCACGTCCGAAGGCTTGCTCTCGAGAAGAAAGTGCCGTTCCACGTTGTTCACGCTGCGGCGATAGCCGAATTTAAAGGGCGTATCGATGTCTGCAGCATCTTAGGAAATTATGGCAAAGAAAGTTAAGAAAAAGTTCGATCCGAAGAAGATCGAGGCCGGTGTCAGGCTAATGCTCGAAGGCATGGGCGAAGACCCCGACCGCGAAGGACTGCTGAAAACCCCCGAGCGAGTCGCCGATTTTTATCGAGAATTGACCGAGGGAATGTGGCAGGACCCGAAAGAGCATATCGTGCCGCTGCCGGGCGATTCGCACGACGAAATGGTCCTCGTCAAGGACATTTCGATAGCATCCGTCTGCGAACACCACCTCGCTCCGTTTGTCGGAAAATGTCATATTGCCTATATTCCGAAGGGCGGACGGATCGTCGGCCTTTCGAAAGCTCGCCCGGATCGCCGAGATCTTTGCCCGGCGACTGCAGGTGCAGGAGCGTCTAACCCAACAGATCGCCAGTACGCTTTTCGACGAACTCGAACCGCTGGGCGTTATGGTCGTCATCGAAGCGGAACACACTTGCATGACCCTTCGTGGAGTCAAGAAGCCAGGTGCGATAACGGTAACTTCCGCTGTCCTTGGCGGATTCAGAAAAGATTCGCGTACCCGGGCCGAGGCGATGTCATTGATAAAAGGCTAAGGGAAGTCGCTGGCCCCTGCTTTAGGAATCACTTTAACTGTCTGAACTCAGACATCTGACGAATTACTTTAACTATGAAAATAACTACGAGTGTCTTTTTGGTCTGCCTTTTGAGCCTTTCATTCGCATTCGGCCAGGATCGATCAAGTTTGTTCGATGCGGCCAAGCTGAAGGAACGCGTGAAACGCCTCTCGGCTGACGATTTCGAAGGCCGCGGGCCGGGAACCGCAGGCGGTAAACGGTCTGCCCAGTATATCGCCGACGAGATGAAGGCAGCGGGCGTGAAACCCGGGAACGCTAAAAGTTATGTCCAGAACGTCAAACTGGTCGGCGTCAAGGCAGATCCAAATACTGCCTTGCAGGTCACCGCGAAGACCGGCTCGTCTGAATCCTATAAATTCGGCAGTGATTTTGTGGCAACCACGGGTGCCCAAACGGCCGATGTGTCGGTCGATGCCGAACTTGTTTTCGTTGGATTCGGTATCGACGCTCCGCTTTACAACTGGAACGATTACAGCGGCTCGCCCACTGATTATCAGGGCAAGGTTCTGATGATTTTGGTCAACGATCCGCCAGCGACCGAAGCGGAACCGAGCCTGTTCGGCGGCAAGGCTCTGACATATTACGGGCGCTGGACGTACAAATACGAGGAAGCTGCGCGGCGAGGAGCTGCAGGGGTGATCCTTGTTCACACGACCGAATCCGCCGGTTACGGATGGAATGTCGTAGAAACGTCTAACGGCAGTTGGCGCTATGAGATCGCCCGAACGCCTGCCGACAAAACGCCTTTTCTGAAGGTCAAAGGCTGGGCACAAAATGATGTGGCGGCAAAAATATTGAAAACCGCCGGTCTTGATCTCGACGATCTCCGTGCTAAGGCAAAGGTTCGCGGATTTAAGCCTGTTAATACAGGACTGAAGGTTAAGTTGAATCTCAAGAGCGAGATGCAGACTTTCGATTCTCCGAATGTTGTTGGGATGGTCGAGGGAAGCGATCCGAAGCTAAAAAGCGAGTATGTGATCTACACCGCTCATTGGGATCATCTCGGGATCGGCAAGGCCGATGCGGATGGCGACAAGATCTATAACGGAGCTTATGACAATGCATCGGGTGTTGCCTCGGTGATAGCGATCGCAGAAGCCCTGGCGAAAATGCCAAAGAATGAAAGGCCAAAGCGGTCAAGCTTCTTCCTATTCCCGACGGCGGAGGAGCAAGGCCTCCTTGGTGCTGAATACTACTCGCACAACCCGCTCGTACCGCTCGCCAAGACGGCGGGCAACGTTAACATCGACGGTGTTAATTTCTTTGGCAAGGTTTCGGATTTTTCCGCTCTTGGCGCAGAACGTTCGACGATGGACACGGTTGTTGCCGAGGTTGCGAAGGAGCGAAGTTTGACGCTCGAAGGTGACATGCGGCCTGAACAGGGCTTCTTTTTCCGTTCCGATCATTTTCCGTTTGCTAAGGTGGGTGTCCCGGCGATCTCGCTGCGTCACGGCGACAATTTCGTGACCCCGTTGACCGGCGACGCACTCTCCTTTTTCCGCGATTACACAGCCAAGTATTATCACCAGGCGTCGGATGAGTATCAGGATTGGTGGGACGCATCCGCGATGATCCAGAATGCAGAACTCGGGTTGGCGATCGGGCTAAAATTGGGCAACGCAGCGTCAATGCCGAGGTACAAAGACACCGACGAGTTTGCGGCGGCTGATAAGAAGCGGCTTAAATAACCTGGTCCGTGAAAATCGAAAAGTGTAGCGCGTGGATAAATTTTTATTTACGGGCTACACTTTATGTTTTTGATAATGAAGACTTTCTACATAACAACACCGATCTATTACGCGAACAGCCTGCCGCACCTTGGCCATCTTTACACGACGATCGTGGCCGACGTCATCCATCGGTACAAAAAACAGCGTGGCTTTGACGTTTATTTTTTGACGGGAACGGACGAACACGGCATCAACATTCAGCGTGCAGCCGAGAAGAATGGCCGGACGCCTCAGGAACAGGTAGACGTGATCTCTACCGAGTTGAAGCGAATGTTCCACGATTTCGGCCTCGATACCGAAAACGGCGGCTACGACATCTTCATGCGGACGACGGAGCCTTTCCATTACGAGGGCGTTCAGCACCTGTGGCAGGAGATCGCGAAAAACAAGACCCCGAAGGGCAACGACAATATTTATAAGGGCTTTTACGAAGGCCTGTTTTGTGCCCCTTGTGCGGCGTTTAAGACCGAGGACGAATACTACACTCCCGAAGGCTCCGACGTTCCTTTCTGTTTGATCCACGAACGGCCGCTGGACAAGGTGTCGGAGGAAAGCTATTTCTTCCGCCTGTCCGATTACGACGAGTTCCTGATCGATCTGATCGAAGGCGATCCCGGACTTGTAAGGCCTGATTCCCGCCGTAATGAAGTGCTTTCCTTCGTTAAAGGCGGATTGCAGGACCTCTCGATCAGTCGTCAGAGATCGTCGGTTTCATGGGGCGTTCCGGTGCCGGACGACGAAAACCACGTAATGTATGTCTGGCTCGACGCCCTTTCGAATTACATCACCGCGCTTGGTTACGGTAACGATGGCCGCCAGACTGTCGAGTCTCCCGGAGATCAACAGGCTCGGCAGCCTGTTGTACTCTCTGGTTTTGACAAATACTGGCCCGCGATGCATCTGGTCGGCAAAGACATTCTCCGATTCCATACGGTTTACTGGTTTTCATTCCTGAAAGCGGCCGGGTTGGATCTGCCGAAAACGGTGTTTCGCACACGGAATGTGGCTCGATGTCGATGGCCGGAAGATGGGTAAAACATTGGGTAATGTGATAGAAGTTGATGTATTACATAAGCATTTCTCGGTTGATGCTCTGCGGTATTATCTGCTTCGCGAGATGGTCTTCGGCCAGGACGGCAAGTTTGGCTACGAAAACCTGATCGAAAGGGCAAATGCCGATCTCGCGAGCGGCCTGGGAAATCTAGCCAGCCGCACTTTTTCGATGATCACCAAGTATCGCGACGGGCTCGTCCCAAGCGGTCGGATCGCCGAAGCAAATTACATACAAGCGAGACGTGCCGGCCTCGATCCCGACGGCGGCGAGATCGTTTCTGTTTTGGAACATGCCCGTGACGAATTTCTGCGGCGGTTCGATAGTTTTGAGTTTAGTATCGGTCTTGAGGTTTTGTGGGCCGTAATTGCCCGCATCGACAAGATGATATCGGACTGCAAGCCGTGGGTCCTGGCCAAGGACGAGGATCAAGCCGAAACGCTGAATGCCGTCCTGTACAGGGCGACCGAGACTCTTCGATGGCTGAGCGTACTGCTCTACCCGGTTATGCCGGAGTCTGCGAGGAACATCTATGCCCAGATCGGGCTTGGCGAGGACATTGAAAAGCTCGATCCTGCCGAATTGAAATGGGGAGAATTAGATCCGGGACAAAGATCGGCGAGACCGTGGGCGTTTTCCCGCGAATCGATAAGAATAAAGTTATGAGTGAAATAAATAACAGCGGACAGTTGACAGTTGACAGTGGACAGCAATTGGAAGCAGCAGAGTCAGCGAAAATTGACCATCAAACATCGGCCACTGACGACCAACCACTGACCACTGACCACTTTATTACGATCGACGATTTCATAAAGGTCGAACTCCGCGTAGGCGAGGTCAAGGTCGCCGAGCGAATCCCAAACGCCGATAAACTTCTGCGTTTTGAGATCGACCTGGGCGAAGAAAAACCGCGACAGATCCTCGCCGGCCTTGCCGAATACTACGACCCCGAAAAACTCATCGGCCGCAAAGTCGTCGTCGTCGCCAACCTAAAACCCCGAAAAATGAGAGGCCTCGAATCCCAAGGAATGATATGCGCAGCATCGCTAACCGAAGAAGATTCTGCCCGCAATTGCGACGTTTTTGGAAGATGTTAAGGTCGGAGCGAGGTTGAAATAACTCATGAAAATAGTGCTTGCTTCATTGATTTTTGCTCCGGACTCAGTTTCCAAGCTAGTGGACAGCCTCCGCCATCGCCTCCGCCACCCTCAAAACGGGAGGGGCCACCCGCTCCGCCGCCTGCTCCGCTGATCTATTCGGCACCGGCGATTGCTGAAATTAAGGAGTTCACGCCTGAGTCGAAGATCTTCAAAACGCGGAGTTCCCAGGCTTGCCATCTGAGCAGAAGCGGACAATCGGAGAATCTCAAGTCACAACGTATAGGGTCAATCGAAAAGGCTCTAATTCGGTCGTCGCGGTGACAGAAACTACTACCCGCCAAAGTGATCGGACGGAAGAATTCTATCGTCTGATCAGAGAAGGGACTCGTGAGCAGGGCGGAAAGTTCGAGAATGAATCCGAAGTGTCTGTTAGCGGGTGGACCGGACGAGAGTTAGCTGCTCCAGAACTACACCTTTCGACGTTTTCGCGTTTTCGTTGTTGGAACGCGAATATTTGAAATTCAAAGCGATGTTACCAACTGGCACATAATCGGCGATAAGGTTAAAGCCGACTGGAATAACGATACAGACCGATTCTTCGCTTCCTTCAAGATAAATTGAGTTGATGTTCGAGACAACAGAAGCGATGAGTCCGAAAGATGCTCATCGATTCCCACTGCCATATAGACGGCGAGCAGTTCGATGCTGATCGGGACGAGGTTGTTCAGCGTGCCAAGGATGCCGGGGTTGTGGCGATGCTGAATGTCGGGACGGGCGATCCGAATACTGACGATTTTCGACGGGCGGTCGCAGTAGCTGAGAAGTACGATAACGTTTATGCCTCGGTCGGCGTTCACCCGCATGACGCAAAACTGTACGACGACAGGGCCGAGGCTCATCTGATCGATCTGGTCAGATCAAGCAAGAAGGTCATCGCGTGGGGCGAGATCGGGCTGGATTATTATTACGATCATAGTCCACGAGATATGCAGCGGGAAGTTTTTCGCCGGCAGATCAGAATAGCCAGCCAACTGGGTCTCCCGATCATCATTCACAGTCGCGATGCCGATGACGAGACGGTTGAGATCTTGACGGAAGAATGTGGATCGGCGGACGCGGACAGGAATGTCCGCGGTCCGGGGATAATGCATTGTTTTGGCGGGACGGCGAAGATGGCCGAAGACCTGATGAAGATCGGTTTTCTGATCTCGTTTGCGGGAAATGTTACGTTCAAGAAAGCCGAAAATTTGCGAGACGCGGCCCGTGTTGTTCCGTTAGATAAACTGCTGATCGAAACTGATTGCCCGTTTTTAACACCAGTCCCGTTTCGCGGCAAGCGCAATGAGCCAAGCTTTGTTGTACACACCGCAAAATTCCTCGCGGATTTTTATGGGATAGGAGTTTGAGACCCTGGCCGCGCGGACAACTCAGAATTTCATCGATTTTTTCAACCTAGATTTAACCGCCGAGACGCAGAGACAGATAGAAAATTGAACTTTTTCTTGTAGCTTCTCGCGTCTCTGCGTCTCTGCGGTAAGATATATTCATGGCAAAGGAAAATTCATTCGATATTGTTTCAAAGACCGACTATGCGGAGCTTACGAACGCCTTGAACCAAACCAGCAAAGAGGTTTCGCAGCGGTTCGATTTTAAGGGTAGCAAAGCTAAGGTAGAGTTGAAGGACAAGGACCTTGAACTTACCGCCGAGGACGATACCCGATTGCGGAATATGAACGATATTTTGCAAGGCAAGATATTGAAACGCGGCATTTCGTTAAAAGCGCTGGATTATCAAAAGATCGAACCGGCCGCGGGCGGCACTGTACGTCAATTGGTCAAGGTGCAACAGGGAATCCCCATCGAGAAGGCAAAGGAAGTCGTCAAATTTATCAAGGATTCAAAGCTAAAGGTGCAAGCCTCGATCCAGGGTGAAACGGTCCGTGTTTCCGGCAAAGACCGCGATACGCTCCAGGAAGTGATGGCCCAGCTAAAGGGCAAGGATTTCGGGATCGACATGACGTTTGATAATTACAGGAGTAATTGATCTGTGAGTTCTCGCTTCGTCAACCTTTTCAAGAAAAGCGATCTGGACGAACAACGGGCATTTCGAGCGCAAGGTGCATGCGGTTCTTTCGGCACGGTATCCGGATCGGATATTTACCTTGCCGGATGATTTCCTGACTCTCGAGTGTGACGGCCAAATATTTGGCTTGACCAACTTAAGGTCGAACTTTTTGCTAAGTTCCCAGACTGAAGGTGATTTGCGAGAATTGGTTGACATTCAATTCGATTCGATCTTAAGGGGTGTAGAGTTTTTTGATCGACAAGATCTCGACTGGGAGAAAGCCAGGGACTGTCTGATGCCTCAGCTTATGCCTCAGGAGTTTCTTGAAAAATTTGATCTGGTTCATTTTCCATTCGGTGATAATGTTGTTTTGGGGTTCGTATTTGACACTGAGTCGGCCTACAGCTACGTTCGTAGTGAGGAACGATCAGCCTGGAAAGTCGATGAAGAGACGATACGTTCAGCGTCCTTCGTGAACTTGTCCGAGAGATCGAATGGCATCGAAATGGCGGCGTTTCCCGGCGATAATGGGCTTTTTGTCGTAAACACCCTTGACGGTTTTGACGCTGTGCGAATCCTCGACAAAGGCTTACAGGAGCTTGTTGCTGAGCACCTTGGAAGCCCTTTTTTTGCCGGAGTTCCCAATCGGGATTTCCTGATATGTTGGTCTAAAAATGATGATGCCGAGTTTCAGGGCAGGATGCGTACCCAAATTTCCAGCGATTTTGATGAAAGACCCTATCCTCTTTCCCGAAGCGTTTTCAAAGTTAGCGCTGGCGGGTTGATACAGATGGAGACGTTCGAAGGGGATGATCCGCGGGCGCTCACGGCCGAAAACAACTAATCTGATTTCTCACAAAGGAAGCTTGAAAGTGAAAAGAGAATTCAATATTTTGATCGAAGAAGACGAAGACGGCATTTTGGTCGCCTCGGTACCAGAACTTCATGGATGCCACACGCAGGCGTCCTCGCTGGACGAGTTAATGATTCGGATTCGGGAAGCGATCGAATTGTGTGTTGAAGTCGAGCAATCACAGGCCCAACATCCGGTTCCAAAGTTCGTCGGTATACAGCGTATATCAGTGGACATATGAGCAAGGAACCGACTCTATCTGGCAAACAATTGTTGAAGATACTTGGTCGTTTGGGCTTTGAGACGGTTCGCATCAAGGGCAGTCATTATTTTGTCCGACATGCCGACGGCCGTTCGACGGTTGTTCCGGTACACTCGAATGAGGATGTTGGGAAAGGGCTCTTCAGAAAGATCTTAAGGGATTGCGACTTTTCAGTAGACGAAATTCGCGAGTTGATATAAGTGCAGACATTTTCCTTGGCAAAAAAGGGCCTGCTTCCGAATCTTAAGGCCCGCGGGATATTCGGACTGATTAAGTCTGAGATGGCCTTGGTCGAGGCCGAATTTGCCCGGCAGGCTAGTTCAAACGTTCAGGTCGTCGAATATCTCGGCGAATATATTCGCTCCGCGGGCGGAAAGCGTGTTCGGCCTGCCCTGTTGATCCTCTCCAATTATGCGTCGGGCGGGGCAGCATCCGCTGAGGGTGTAATACGGCTGGCGACCGTGATGGAGATGCTCCATACGGCTACGCTGGTGCATGATGACATTATCGACAACGCTGACACCAGACGTGGCAGAGCGTCGGTTAATACGCGGTTTGGCAATCAAATGGCCGTGCTGATGGGCGACTGGCTTTATATGTCGGCCTTTGAGACCTCGCTGAAGGAAAAGTCGCTTGAGATATTAGAAATACTCACGCATTTGACCCGGAAAATGACCGAAGGCGAGCTGATCCAGCTAACGATGATCGGCAATACGGAGATCACCGAAGAGGAGTATTTCGATATTCTGCGGCGCAAAACTGCCTATCTTTTCTCCGGTTGCTGCGAGATCGGAGCTATTCTTGCCGGGGCTGGGCATGAACAGCAAGCTGCTCTTCGCGATTATGGAATGAACCTTGGCGTGGCCTTCCAGCTTGCCGACGATCTGCTCGATTTTACCGCCGACCAGGACACACTGGGAAAGGCGTCAGGCGCGGATCTGGTCGAAGGCAAACTTACGCTTCCCCTAATACTTCTATACAAAAAACATCCCGAACTTAAAGTAGAACTTGAACAGATCATCGCGGACCGGTCCTATCAAAATGGGTCCCGAACAAAGATCATCGAAATGCTTGCCGCAAACCGCGTAGCCGAGACCATTCGTGAAACCGCACTTGGTTTCGCTGAGGCTGCAAGAAAAAATCTTGATGTTTTACCGAAAACCAAGTATTCTCTTGCATTGGAAGAGATTCCGAATTTTGTGATCGAAAGGAACAACTAGATGTTGTCGTTCGCTCACCGATCGAGCAAAAAAGCCGCAGCCGCAAAACCAATTCCGCCAACATGTTAGATCCACAAGTTATAGCACCGCTTCAGGCCCAATTGCGAGAATACCGTGACCGGCAGAACCGTATGCTTTTAAGGCTCCGTGAGCTGGAAAACGAAGCCGCTCTGGTTCGTGAAGAAATTGCGGAGCTTGAAAACAACGCTATCCAAATGGCTGGAACCATTGATACGCTGATCGGGATGATGGGCTCGGGCGGCAAGGGGTCTAAAGCGTTGAAGGCCAATACTTTCGAAAGCGAATTCTCGCGTTTGCCGGAGAACCCGGTTTCCAAAACCCAAAATCAGCCTGGGCAGGATTACCGCAGAAAGAGTTCGGTTACCTATTTGAACCAAAGCCGCGGTGTCCCGACAAGAACCAACAGTATTGAACCGATAAGCCATCGCTTTGCAGACCGCACCATCACACAGGCGTGCACGCTGCTCCTTCGTGAAGCGGGCGTCGCAATGCATGTGAACGAACTCTATAACTTGCTGGTTGCCGGCGGAATGGAGTTCAAAGGTAATAACCCAACGATATCCGTTGCCGTATCTTTGAATCGAAACCGGCGTTTTCGTAAGGTCGGCCCGGGCACATTCGATCTCATCATGCGTGAAGCGACACAATCGCAAGCCGCATCCTAGGCGCTTTCGATCTAAAGTCTCGCCGAGGCTCGCCGCACTGTTGTATAATTATTAAGTCTAGTGACCTTGCACCCGCGTTTTCTCCGGAAATGCCGGGTGCCTCGAATTCATATTAGAATCAGCTTTTTTCCATGAGAAGTTTGTTTTTCCTCGCGGCTGTAAGTTTCTCCCTACTCGTTGCTTCTACAAACGTACCCGGCCAGAAGGTCCGCCTTCGGTCGCAGATCACGCCCGATTGTGACAGCAGCGGCTCAGCCCTCAGATACGCCGACATTCACGCTGACGGAAATATTGCCGTTCAGGGAAGTTATGCGTGCCGCGGGGCTTTCATCTATGATATTTCAAACCCGGACGCACCCGTGCTTTCCAGTTGGTACAACCCCGGAAATAACCAACAGTTTCTTGAAGCGATCGTGGTTGGTAACCGAGGCTATTTCGGCAGCGGGTCCGGCGGCGGCGGCGTGCATATTGTTGATCTGACAAACCCGTCCAGTCCTCAGCTCCTGGGAACTGTGAATGGTACGAACGCAAATGCATATAATTTCATTCACGAGATGGTCGTATTTAGCCAGAACGGCGCAACCTACCTTGTCGAAAACTTTAACAGTCTAAACGGCAACAAAAATCTAAAAGTAATAAACGTCACGAATCCCGCCACTCCCGTTTTTGTGCGTGACATAAGCCCAACTGAGCCTCAGTGGGTCCATGCAATGCACATTCGCGGCAACCGGATGTTCACTTCCGGATGGGGAAATTCGGGAAATCGCGGCCGCACCGAGATATACGATATCTCGAATATTGGCACACAGGCTCCAACGCTTCTTGGCTTTGTTGAAGATCCGTCGAGTACTACCGCGGGAAACAACATGCACAGCAGTTGGTCAAGCGAGAACGGCAATTACCTTTACAGTGCTCGTGAAACCAACAATGGCACCGGCGATATACGCGTTTACGACATTACAGAGCCCGCTGTGCCGCTTTTGGTTCGAAGCATAACGATGGCCGAGTTAGGCCTGAATGCCGTCACACCGCATAATCCGGCGGTATTTGGAAATCGCTTGTATGTTTCCTGGTACCAGGCCGGTATACAGGTATTCGACATATCTAATCCGGCGAATCCGCTGCGGATCGGCCAATACGATACTTTTCAACCCGCATTTGCACCCGGCGATCAAGAGCGAAAAGCCTTGGCCAATGCGGAACCGTGGGACGTGGTCTGCGGCTCCGAGTTCAGGCAGAATCCGCTGCCAACGACATATGACGGCAACTGGGCCGTTTTTCCGTTTCTTGGCAATGACAAAGTTTTAGCCGGTGACCTTTCGGCCGGGTTAATGATCCTCGACGCATCCGAGGCAGCCACTGCCTCTCGAAACCGCATATCCGACTTTGACGGCGACCGCAAAACCGACCTCTCGGTCTACACTCCTGCGACGGGCCGATGGCTGATCGAAAACAGTTCGAATAGTACGCAAACCTTCTACACGTATGGCGAAAATGGCGATCAATTGATCAACGGCGATTTCGATGGAGACGGCAAATCGGACATAGGTGTATGGCGGCCGTCAAACGGGACCTGGTATATCCAGGGCAGTTCGTTAGGCTACATCACCCGGCAATGGGGAGCGAATGGCGACGTTCCGGTACCGGGGGACTACGACGCGGACGGGAAGGCCGACCTGGCGGTTTGGAGGCCTTCGAACGGGCTTTGGTACATAATTCAAAGCACGCTTGGATATCGGATCCGCGAGTGGGGCGTGAATGGCGATAAGGCGTTTACGGGTGATTTTGAGGGCGATGGAAAGGCTGACCTAGTCATTTGGCGCCCGTCAAACGGAACCTGGTACATTATTCCTAGTTCTTCAAGCATTCCGGTGGTCGCTACGTGGGGAGAGAATGGCGACAAACCGCTTCTGGCGGATTTCGACGGGGATGGGCGTGCTGAGTACACTATCTACCGTCCGTCAGTCGGTACATGGTACATACTCAATCCCGCCAACGGTTCGATCAGGACGCAGTCATTCGGTATTGCTGAAGATGTACCGATACCGGCCGATTTTGATGGCGATTCAAGATCCGACATCGCAGTTTTCCGGCCGAGTACGAATGTCTGGTATCGTCTCAATAGCTCGGTCGGGGGATATGTCGTTCGAGGCTTTGGCCAGAGTGGAGATACGCCGGCTCCGGTCGCGGCCCAGCCGGATTAGATCCATAGGCACACGACGTTAAATTGCCCGAAGTTAAGCATCGACTTGACTTTGGGCTTTTTGTTTTTATGATTGCTTTATGAAATTACTTCTGACTATCAACAGCGGCACTTTGGCCAGCCGGATCTTTGAGTTGGAAACCGGTTTTTTGACCATCGGAAGGGGCGACAACTGCAGCGTGCGTTTCGATCCGGCTACCGAACGGATAGCGTCAAAACAGCATGCTTTTATCGAAGCAAAGCCTGACGGATATTACCTGAGTGACAATCAGAGCACCAACGGAACGATACTAAACGGAGAGCGTGTCCAGGTATCAAAATTGAAGAGCGGTGACACAGTTCAGTTCGGGAAAAATGGCGTGATCGCCACAGTTGAGGTTCAGGAACTTGCCGCGATACCGCCGCCGCCGGAACAGTTTCGTCAAGAGCAGATCAGCCAGTACAATTCGCTCGCACAACAGGCACCCGACAGCTTTCAGAATTCGATGTCGAACATCGGTCTTGGGAGTATCGGGGCAGTAGCACCTCCAGGCGGCACTGGCAGCCGCAAGAACTACGTTATGATCGGGCTGACGATATTTGTCCTGGTTGTGCTGATGTTGATCGTGACCGCGTTGATTACGGCTTCGTTGTCGGTCACCGACCGCGGAGAGTTCGACTTGTTTCAAGGTATTACATTCGCCCTGGTCGCAAGCTTCGTGGCTTTTGTCCCTGCGGCATTTTACATCCTCCCGTTGATATGGCTTGACCGCTACGATCCCGAACCGTTCTGGCTGGTGGCACTTTCGTTTGCCTGGGGAGCGCTTGTCGCGGTGATCGTCTCGTTCGTGCTTAACACGATCTTCGGCATCGGCGTTGCCTCTGCCATCGGTGGGCAGGAAGGGTTGATACTCGGCAATATTCTTGGAGCCGTGGTTTCCGCTCCGATCGTTGAAGAGGCCTCGAAGGGAATCGGGCTGCTGATCTTGTTGTTCTTTTTCCGCCGTTATTTCGACGACATTCTCGATGGTATCGTATTTGCCGGCGTGATCGCTCTCGGTTTTGCGACCGTTGAAAACGTCCTTTATTACGGACAAGCATTTGGCTTGGGCGGATTCGAAGAGCTGACCAAGCGGTTTATCGCCCGCGGTATTTTTTCACCTTTCGCTCACGTCACTTTTACCGCGATGACCGGTATCGCATGCGGAATCGCCCGCGAATCGCACAACAAAGCGGTGAAGATCATCATGCCCATCCTCGGGTATATGGCGGCCGTGGTGCTTCATGGAATATGGAACACGATGGCCGTCTTTCTCGGAGGGTTTGGTGGTTATGTCGGGCTCCTCCTTGGCTATGTCATTATTCAGGTGCCGTTCTTCCTGATATTTGTCGCGTTTAGTTGCTATGTAATGTACCGGCAGGGAAAGATCCTGAAGGAAATGCTTGCCATCGATATAGCGAGGGGCCTTATTCCGCAGGAACATGGTGAAAAGGCAGTCTCCGCGTTCAAGAGTACGGGGTGGCTCTTGGGCGGCATTTTTAACGGGAAATTCTTGCCGAGAAGCCGTTACCTGCGTGCCCTCGGGAAACTCGGATTGAGTTACTGGCACATCCAGCGTGCAACCGCTGCTCAGGGGCAAACCGGAAGCTTCCAGCAAAACCCGATACTACGTGAAGAAGTCCTGAAATGGCGCGATCAGGTCTAAAAGACGAAACTAACTGCTTCAGCTAGCGGGTGATTACGCGGCACAACACCGTGAAGATATTGGGGCAAAAGGGCCCTACCCGACCATCATTTCGTAACTGCTTTCTTATGGCGTCTTGCATTTAACCATTGCTGCCCAAGGATCTTTTTATGTCAAAAAAACTACTCGTGGTATTTATTTTCTGCTTCGGCGTTTTCCCTTCATTCGCACAGGTGTCGCCAAATCCTGGTGCGGATGAAAGCGGTTATTTCAAACCTGTGAAATGGCGATCGATCGGGCCATTTCGCGGAGGCCGTTCGGTTGCCTCTTGCGGCGTCGTGGGCGACCCCAAAACTTATTATATGGGCACGACCGGCGGCGGCCTTTGGAAAACTGACGATATGGGCGTGAGCTGGCGGAATATATCCGACGGCTTTTTTAAGACGGGAACGATCGGGGCGGTTGCCGTTGCGGAAAGCGATCCGAATGTTGTGTATGTCGGAATGGGCGAACATGCGGTTCGGGGTGTGATGACGCACGGCGGCGACGGCGTTTACAGATCGACCGACGCGGGAAAAACCTGGAAAAAGATCGGACTGGATCTAACGCAGCACATTTCTCGGATCATCGTCGATCCAAAAGATCCGGACGTTGTTTATGTTGCCGCTCAGGGTGCTTTATACAGTAGTTCGAAGGAACGCGGGCTGTATAAATCAACGGACGGCGGCAAAACATGGAAAAATGTTCTTTATGTGGACGAGAAAACCGGTGCGGCCGAATTGTCGATGGACGCGACCAATCCGCGGATCCTTTATGCCGCGATGTGGGAACACGGCCGGCTTCCCTGGAAAGTGATCAGCGGCGGTCCGGGCAGCGGACTGTATAAATCGACCGATAGCGGCGAAACATGGGAGAAAATGAAAGATGGATTACCGGAAGAAATGGGAAAAATGGCGATCGCCGTCAGCCGTTCTAATCCGGAAAAGGTGTATGCACTGATCGAAAGCGACACTGAAAAGGACACGGGTGGCCTATTTGTTTCGAATAACGCGGGAAAAAAGTGGAGCCGGGTTTCGGACGACAACAGGCTGACGCAGCGGGCCTGGTATTACATCGAATTGTTTATTGATCCCAAAAATGAAAATACGATCTACGTTTTGAGCGCGCCGGCGTTGCGGTCGAATGACGGCGGCAAAACATGGGAGACTTTGTCGGGCACTCACGGCGATTATCACGATCTTTGGATCAACCCCGACAATTCGAACAACATGGTCATTTCAAATGATGGCGGCGCCGCGATCACCTTTAACAAAGGCAAGATATGGAGCACGCAGAGCAATATGCCGACGGCTCAATTCTACCGCATCAATGTCGATAATCAGTTTCCATATCGGATCTATGGTGGGCAGCAGGATAATACTTCTGTTTCGATCGCAAGCCGGGAATTGGGAGGCGGCGGAATAAGTCCGGCGAGTTGGACATCTTCCGCGGGTGGCGAAAGCGCGTTTCTCGCGTTTGATCCAAATGATCCTAAATTCGTTCTTGGCGGAAGTTATCAGGGCACGATCGAAGTGGTTGACGTGAAAGCAAAGGCCGGCACGAATATCATGGCGGCGCCGATCCAATATCTCGGACGGGACGCGAAAGACATCAAGTATCGCTATAACTGGAATGCTCCGATCATCTGGAGCAAGCACGAACCCAACACTTTCTACCATGGCTCGCAGTATTTGCTGAAAACCAGCGATATCGGCAAAACCTGGAAAGAGGTTTCGCCCGATCTTACCCGCAACGAAAAAGAAAAACAGGGCAAAGGCGGCGGGCCCTATACGAATGAAGCGGTTGGCGCGGAAAATTACGGAACGCTTGCGTACGTCAGCTGAATCTCCGCACGAAAAAGGGGTGATCTGGACGGGAAGCGACGACGGATTTGTCCAATTGACCAGGGACGGCGGTGCCACCTGGAAGAATGTAACGCCGAACGGCTTGGCTGAATGCTTGATAAACGCGATCGAAGTGTCGCCGTTTGATAAGGCGAACGGCATATATCGCGACGACCCGTTATCAAGTTCAACGATCACAGGCCCGGCCTGTACAAAACCACCGACTATGGAAATTCCTGGACGAAGATCGACAACGGCATCCCCTCAAATGCGTTTACCCGCGTCGTCAGGGAAGATGAAGTGCGAAAAGATCTGTTGTTTGCCGGCACGGAACTTGGCCTCTTTATTTCGTGGAATGGCGGCAACAACTGGGCGCCGTTTCAATTGAATTTGCCCGTTACGCCGATCACCGACCTTCGTGTGCATCAGGGCGATCTGATCGCCGCGACTTCCGGCAGGTCTTTTTGGATATTGGATGATCTGAGTTTGATCCGCCAATACAAGAAGGATCCCGCCCCCTTTTCGATCTATCGGCCTGACAATGCTTATCTCGATAATGGTTCGAGCGAACTGGACGATTCGGACGAAGACTTTACCGGAGCCAGTCGGTTTCGCGGCGTGAATCCTGCAAACGGGATGGTCGTTTACTACAATCTTCCCGAATTGAAAAAGACCGACCATATTTCGCATGGAGATCAAAGATCTCGGGGGCAAAGTCGTTCGTAGTTTTTCGTCAAAGGCAGACGAAGACTTCAAAAAATACGATGGCGGCCCGAAGGCCGAGCCGATCCTGTCGAAAACGAAAGGGCTAAACCGTTTTGTTTGGGACATGCGGTATGCGACGATGCCGGGCGTTCCGGGCGTGTATATCGAGAGCAGCTTCGCTGGACACAAGGCGTCGCCCGGAAAATATAGTCTTACCGTGACAATGGGTGCCCAAAAGGTGTCGACCGAATTCGAGATCCTTGCGAATCCGCTTTACCCGACGTCTGCTGCTGCATATCAGGAATACCATCAGCTAATGTCCGCCATGGAAGGCGACTTAACCTCCATGCACCGGATGGTAAACAGCATTTACGAAAAGCAAAAACAGCTTGAATCTCTGTTGGCTGGATTGCCGGACGGGTGAAAAATTCAGTGCGGTAAAGAAGGAGGGCGATGCACTGGTGAAGAAAATGAAGGCCTGGGATGAGGATATGGTCCAGCGAAAGTCGAAGGCATATGACGACGTCGAGAACTTTCCGAATAAATTCACGGCAAATTATATGTTTCTGATCAACCAGACCGAAAGCGATATTCCAAGAATAAATCAACCTTCGCTCGATCTTCTGAAACAACTGAACGGCGAATGGTCCACATTAAGGGCAAGAGGCAATGAGATCCTAAACGTTAATATCCCGGCGATGAACAAACTTCTTTGGGATGCCGGAAAGGGAGCCATCTGGAAAGACTAACGGCCGCGGCTAAAGCGTAAGCTTCGTCTGACTTGCGGTTGTCTCATTTCCTTGCGAAAGTAAGCCTGCTAGTTCCTACAAAAGGAGACTGAAAACGATGAACTCCATCTCGGCCGGCAGCGCCGTAACCTGTGGATATTGCGGTAAGGAAACGAAAGTTAGTTTCGTCACCGATCGCCTGGGAATACCTGCATACGATCTCGATTGCTTTCACCGCAACGCTTTCTGCGAAACATGCGGCAAATTGGTAAAGGACGCAAGCGACAGCATTCAGGAGGTGGTCATCGCATGCCGCACCTGCAACCCCGAGATGTTCGAAGAAGACGACGACGAAGACTAAGAATAAGCGGTGACTGCATCAGACGACCGGCATTCGAAACCACGCTGTTGGCCGATCCCGTAGTTGGAAATGCAGACTTGTTCGCGAAAAAGGAAAAGGGCCACTGTAACAGGCGGCCCTTAACCTTTTGTGTTTTAATGGTAGGCCGTGCAGGGATCGAACCTGCGACCCACGGATTAAGAGTCCGTTGCTCTACCAACTGAGCTAACGACCCAGAGCAAACGAAAGTATAGCAAAATCGAAAAATCAAACTCCAAAATTCGCAAATTTGATATAATTCGCTTCGTTCTCAATTTGGTTAATATTGCGTATAAATTCAGTTCACAATAGCTGAGATGAGAGAATGTCCCAAATGCGAGCTTTGCTATCCCGACGAGATAACGGCATGTCTCCGCCAATGATCAGACGGCGACACGCACTCTCGCTGCCGGGCGGACAGGTGCTCGCCGGGCGATATTTGCTCGAAAGCCGCCTCGGCCGCGGAGCAATGGGTCAGGTATATCTCGCCAAGGACACCAAATTTGCAACCAAAAAGCTCGCGGTCAAGACCGTTAGACAGGACATCCTGAGCAGCGAAGATCTCCAGGAAGGCGAGGCGATCGCAAGGTTTGAACGCGAGGCCCAGTCTGCCGCGTCGATACAGCATCCGAATACGGTCAGCGTCACGGATTTCGGCGAAACGGCCGAAGGCATTTTTTATCTCGTAATGGAGTATGTCGAGGGCGAAACGCTGCACAAATTGCTCCGCCGCGAGGGAACTTTGCCCGTCAAGCGGGCCGTCCGGTTGCTTCGGCAGATCGCAGACGGCGTCGATGCGGCCCACGACCTCAATATTCTGCACCGCGACCTCAAGCCCGCAAATATCTTTCATCATGCAAAAGGGAAAGGGCGGCGACGGATTTGTCAAGGTCGGCGATTTCGGCCTTGCAAAGATCGTCAACCAGACCGTGACAGAGCTTCAGCTCCAAAGCCACGCCTTCGTCGCGCGGAATAATCGGCACGCCCGAATTTATGTCGCCCGAACAGATGCAGCCCGAGATCGGCGTCGACGGACGTGCCGACCTTTATGCCCTCGGCACGATCGCATATTTGATGTTCGGCGGCAAAACGCCGTTTTACCGGAGACTGATGCAGCTTGTGATGCAGAAGATCATGCATAAGCCTGCCCCGCTTTCGTCGCTTCGGCAGCAGACGTTCCGCGGATGTCGAACGCATGATAATGCAGTCGCTGGAGATCGAGCCGAACGATCGGCCGGCTAGCGTTGCCGAGTGGATCACCGATCTCGAAGCAGGCTGCAGAAGACATCGACGAAGCCTAAGCGTGCCGGCGATCTCGCGACTTGATCGGTCATGGCGCCCGTAGCAGTCCGAGGTCTATGTCAACGACGAACGAAAAGGGAGCGTCGGCAGTTCGGGCCGCGTTGTTTTGACCGACATTCCGGCCGGGCAGCATATTTTGCGGGTTTCAAAGGCCGGCGAACGTGACGACGAGCGGGTCATCGAGATCCGCGAAGGTGCAAACGAACAGGTCATACAGGCACAGCTCAGCCCGCTGCACGGAGCGTCGAGCCAGCCATCGCCATCGCAGGGAAGCAGCAGCGGTGCGTCACATTCGAGCCTGATGCCGGGAATCGTCGCTTGTTCAAACTGCAATTCGCGGTTCGCCGAAGGCGTAAAATTTTGCGGACGCTGTGGAAACGGGTCGTTTGTGCTCGTGAGCCCGGGCGAGACACCGCGATCAGTTCCCGTGTCCGCGTTGCTCGGCACATGCTTCCCGAATACTCCCGTTTTTGCGGGCGTTGCGGGTTGAGTATCGCGCCCGCGATGAATGCGGGCCTCAGCCGCCCCGTGGGTTTACGTCGACAATCTCAACCACGTTTGCCCCCGCAGGCCGAGCGGCTTTGCCGCCGCTGTGGCGGGTCGTATCCAGCCCATATAAAATTTTGCGGCCGGTGCGGCTATAGCCTTCTTTAGAACAGCCGAAACACTACGACAAGGGCCTGCGTTTCTTTTTGGCCGAAGAAGTCACCCCCCTTTCCTTCCTTTATGCTGCAAGGAAAAGCTGAACTTCATACAGTCGCGTTTCGTCAATCAAACGCGTATAATGTCAAAGTCCTGGATTTGGCCTCAAGATCGAAAGGAAATCGACGATGAAAATTTGCCCTACATGCCAAAAGACATATTCCGATCGATAGCCTGAACTTTTGTCTTGAAGACGGCACGATATTGACTTTGAGCCGGCGGATCGCTGCCGGAAACGGTACATGATCAATCAGCCCAGGTTTCGCCGAGCCCCAATCCGGGCTATCGCAAAAGCGGACGGGCAGCGCAGCCAACCTTCGGGACCCAGCCACAGTATTCAATGCAGCCGAGAAAATCGTCAAAGACATGGATGTGGGTAGTTGTGATCTTCGGCATTTTGGTCCTGCTCTGCGGCGGCGGGGTCGTTGCACTTATCGTTTACTGGGCCTCGCTCGAAACGGCTGAACGTACTGCACGGGTACAACGCCAACGCCAACGCCGACCACCAGCCAGGATCCGTCGCCGAGCATCCGACATCGTCAAGCGTACGAACGTAAGGAGGTAGAACTGTCCGAATGGGTACGCAAGGAATTCGCTTTACGGCAACACCGAATATACCGGCGGCGAACTGATCCTGGGTTCCAAGCAGAAGGGATATCTATTACGTGTTGGCGGCCCCGGCGAGTTTAAGACCGAGAATGCCGACACGACGGTGACGCTTCGAAACGTGGACAACGCCGATTCGAGCCTTGGGTACGGCATTGGTTTTTCACAGCAACCCTACTCCGCTGAACAAGGCTATGCTTTTCATGATCGATCGAAGAGGAAAAAATACCATGTTGTCCATCACGTCGCCGAGGAAAAGAACGTGATCAGCTGGACAAGATCCGACGCGATAAACGGACGGCAGCAGGAGAATACGCTTGAGGTTCGAGATATTTCCAGATAAGTGTCGAACTTTACATCAATGGCGAGATGGTCAATACAATCAAGAATACGTACGGCTATCAAGGGCGGAGTCGTCGGCCTTTATTCGGGCGACGAGGTCAAGATAGCCTTCAAAAATCTGGAGATCAGCAAAATAGCTGTCGGCAGTTCCGTCAATCTATGAAACAATGTCCACGATGTGATAAAACTTACACGGACGTCGACCATCAATTTTTGCCTCAATGACGGCGAGTTGTTAGCTATCTTGCAGATGGCTCCAAAACAAATTCGGGATCGCGCCGGGCTATCGCTGACGATCCTCCGCCGACCATGGAATCATGAACGAGGCTCGGGTCACAAACCGCGAACAAACTGGCCGCAGCATTCGCCCCCCGTGCTGTATCAAGATCGCCAGGGGATCAGCGCCGACGTTTGGCCAATATCCGATGACGATGTCGCCGAATCAGACGCTGGCGATCGTCTCGCTTTGCCTCGGTATTGGCAGCATGACGATCGGTTGGTGTTGCTCCCTCGGCGTGCTGCTTTCGCCCGCCGGCATGATCACCGGCTTTATTGCTCTTTCACAGATCAAGAAGGATCCGCAAACGATATGGCGGACGCGGGTTTCGCGATCGGCGGCATGGTTACCGGTTTGGATTTATATTGCGGTTGTATGTTATTGTTTATGATCATTTACGGCGCCGCCATCATTGTGAGCAATTTGTGAAT
Organism: Blastocatellia bacterium; assembly: GCA_963732475.1. GTDB lineage: Bacteria > Acidobacteriota > Blastocatellia > Pyrinomonadales > Pyrinomonadaceae > OLB17. The sequence continues at coordinate 142,023 of CAVSZR010000007.1, forward strand.
GCACCGTCCAAACATCTTGATCGAATTTGCCGTTGGATAGATGTTTATAGCTGAATGCGTGTAACCCTAAATGTCGTTGCGGGTCCACAGACCGGACGCGATCTTTACATTTGAACAGCACGACACCTTCATGATCGGGCGAAGCGAGGACGCTCAGTTCTGCCTGCCGCACGACCGTTTTTTCTCCCGCCATCATTGCATTTTGAGATCGCACCGCCGCAGTGCTTTCTTCGCGATCTGAGTTCGACAAACGGAACATTCGTCAATGGCATCCGCGTTGAAACGGCCCACTTGAAACAGCGGCGACCGGATCCAGGGCGGCGAAACCGTATTGGAGGTCGAGGTTACCGCCGACCCGAGCGAGTACCCGGCGGGATTTCCGAGGTATTGGCGACAAGACCGACCCTTCGCTGATAACGGTCCTCTGTCTCAATTGCGGAGTCCCTTCGAACGCTGAAGCCTCAGACCCGACGCCAAACTGTCTTTCGTTTGCGACGAATGCCGCGAAAAGCTGAGAAAAAATCCGCAGCCAATACCCGCATTATCAGATGATCCGCGTCATTGGCCAGGGCGGAATGGGCAGCGTGATGCTCGCGCCGGTCCGAAAAGGATGGACGGGCCGTCGCGATCAAGACGCTTTTGCCCGAAGTCGCGGTCAGCGAACAATCGCTCAAACGTTTTATGCGTGAGATCGAGGTCGCGTCGTCGCTGCAGCATCAGAATATTGTCAGTTATATCGAGCATGGTACACACAACGGCATCGTTTATCTGGTCACCGAATATGTATAGCGGAATGGACGCCTCGAAGCTGGCCAAGCACCGCGGCGGAAAGCTGAGCTAAAAGAGGTTGTAAAGATCATCGAGCAAACGCTTGCCGCTCTCGATTTCGCTCATGGTAAGGGGTTTGTCCATCGCGATATAAAGGAGCAGAACATTCTGGTCGACGGCAATTTTCCGAATTACGTGGCGAAGTTGACTGATTTTGGGCTTTCGAAAAGCTACAAACAAACCGGTATGAGCGGGGTGACGATGGTCGGCGACGTTGCCGGTACGATCGCCTATATGCCGCCGGAGCAGGTAAGTGATTTCAAAGAAGTACGCCCGCCATCCGATATATACGCGATCGGAATGACGGCGTACAGCCTCCTGACGGGGGCTCACGCGCTGGACATCGCACCAAACGCCGGGATTTCCGAAACGGTCAAGGCTATTTTTGAAAAGCCGATAATTCCGCTATCGCAAACCGAGTTCCCGAAGTGCCGCTAAGCGTCGCCGCCGTTTTTGAGACGGCACTGGCAAAACAGGTCGAACTCCGCTGGCGCACGGCGGCGAGATGCGCGAAGCACTCTTGCGGGCGGTTTCGAACCTATAACCCGCCCATCCACGCATTGGTGCCCTGCTCCTCGATCCCTCCAATTTCAGAGATTATACTTTTTAGATAGTTTTGGTCACTTTTGTAAGTGATCGCGGTGCGTCCGGATCGAGTCCTTTGGCCTCGGACAGATAGTGCGGCAAAAAGCTGTGCGGGAATGATAAACGGGATCGGTGACAGGAATTCGTCGATCTCGCCGGGCAGCATAAGGCTTCTTGAAGATGATGCCGCGATCTTAGGGTCATTTGTGATCGAAAGGCAGTCGGCGTGCAGCTCGTGCAGGCGGCCGAGCAGATCGACACTGCTTTTCTGCGTCACGCCGACCGGAGCCGAACAAGATCACGGGAAACCGCCTTTCGACGATCGCCAGCGGCCCGTGGAAAAAATCAGCCGACGAAAATCTTTCGGCAACGACGTAACACGTTTCCATCAGCTTCAGAGCAAGCTCATACGAATTGCCATAGTTCATCCCGCGACCGACAACCACGCAGTTTTCCATAAACGCATATCGCTGGACGAGCTGCTCGACCTCCGGCTGAAGTTTCAAAGCCCGTTCGGCATACTCCGGTATTTTGTGGTAATCGAGGCGTTGATCGCCCAGAGCAGCCGCAAGCATATAAAAATGCAGCATCTGGCCGGTGTATGTCTTGGTCGCGGCGACTGATTTTTCGCGGCCCGCGTGGATCAGCAGGGTTTCGTCGGCGATCTTTGCCATTGTCGAATCCGCCTCGTTCGTGATCCCGAGCGTATATGCCCCCGATTCTTTTGCACGTTCAAGTACAAGATTGATATCGACGCCTTCGCCGGATTGCGAAACGCCGATCACCAAAGCCCGGTTCAGCCTTAATTTCGCGTTGTAAAGCGTGAAAACTGACGGGGCCGAAAGGGAAACGGGAATTCCCGTCGTCACTTCAAGCAGATATCGGCCAAACAAGGCCGCGTTGTCCGAGCTTCCGCGGGCGACGAGCACGATCAGATCGATATCCTTCTTACGCAAGAAATCGCCAAGTCTTGTGACCTTTTCACGTTCGCCTTCAATAGTTCGCTGCAATACTTCGGGCTGTTCTGCGATTTCGGCTAGCATCAATGACATAATGTTTGAAATTCCGATTCAACTAACACTTTAACAATATTCCGTAATTACTGTGTCGGGGGCAGTTTATGGCCTCCTATGCTTCCTGGCTATTACCGTCACCGCCATCAACGACACCCTCGACGTCCTTCTCCTTGGCATCCGCCATCTCGGTCAAAACGGAATTGATCGCTCCGCCGATCAATATCGCAGTCCCCGTCAGAAACATCCACAACATCAATATTATGACGGCGCCAAGCGAACCGTAAGCTCGATTATAGGTGTTAAAATACTGCAAATAAAGTCGGAAACCGCCCGTAAACATTACCCACAAAGTCATGGAGACAATTGCTCCTGGAGTAAGCCAGACCCATCGGAACTTATCGAAACTTGGCACCCAGCTGTAGATAACTTCTGTCGCGAACAGAAGCACGGCCAGCAAAGTTACCCATTGGATGCTGACCAAAACCAGGGGTGAAGTGACCCTAAACCCCAGTAAAGCTCAATAAATACTGGAATATTTCCCAACCGGACGAGACCACCACCAGCGCGAATCCGAGTAACACGATAAACAGCAGGGTAAGAATCAGCGACTGCAGCTTGGTACTCCACCATGATCGGGATTCCTTAAGTTCATAAACCGCGTTTAAAGAACTTCGGATACTGTCCACCCCGGCAGACGCAGACCATAGGGTGACGAAAATGCCAATAGTTAATTTACCACCTGAGCTATTTTCAACTATCTCATCAAGGGTTTTATGAACGAGATCAAACGCGGATGGCGGCATTATCTGAAAAAGATAACCGTAAAGCTCACGTTTAAGGCTTTCCGTGCTTTCGAGGACTAGTCCGGCAAGCGTAACCAGGAACAAAAGCAGCGGGAAAAATGCGAAGGAAAAATAGAAGGCGATTTGAGCGGCGCGGTTAAAAAGATCGGACGAATCCACCTTCAGGTATAGCTTTCGAAAAAAAGTCGTCCATTGGCCAAAAGGGAAAAATTTCATCGACCAAACCCTCGCGCGTCATTTCTTCAAGTTGCGATTCATCCTTTCTATCCGCGCGAGCGTTCGAGCAATGTCATCGACAACGCGCTCAACAAAACTCGCACCTGGTCGCTTTCGGACAATTCGGTCAACAGCGAAAGCTGAAATTTGCCCTCGAAAAACGCGGGTTGCTTCTGAAGGCGTGCGATCGGCGTTCCGTCTATCCGCGAGACAATATAAGACGGATTGAAAAAATAACCAGTGAACATACCCACGACCGGGATCTCACCGATCAGGGAATCAACTACTTTGATCCATCCGTTTTCTTCATTGATCTTCATCACGGTATTCGACGTTTGGTCGAATATCTCGTAGTTTGCACGCCAAATCGACCGCATACCTTGCCGTTTGATCGAACCAAGCAGATTGCCCGCCGCGTCGGTGAAATTATACTTGGCCGAAAAATCAAGCACGCGGTCCGCCTTGATGTTGTAGAGATGCTGCGTCTGGGTCTCGTCCGCAAAGATGTTGATGTCTTCCTTAAGCTTGAAGAGCTTTTGCTTGACGTAGCCGAGCAGTTGTCCATTAGCGTCGCGAATGTAGATCTGGCTGGCAATAGCCAGAAGCTTAAATGAGAGTTCGAGGGGATAGTTCATAATAGTTGGCACATCCATTAAGAAAGCATTCGAGTCACTCTTTTACCTAAACCGCACGTTACTTCATAGGATATTGTACCCAACTGCCGTGCGATGTCTTCGGCTCCTATCCGGTTCTTTCCATCGGGGCCGATGATCGTCACTATGTCGCCGATGGCGGCACCCGGAATTTCGGTCACGTCGACCATGGTCCAGTCCATCGAAATTCGACCTGCGATCGGGGCAAATTCTCCGTTAATGAGAACACGCCCTTTATTCGAAAGCAACCTGTTCAAGCCGTCATGGTAGCCGATGGGAACGGCGGCTATCAGCGAAGCCCGTTCAGTAGTGAACGTCCGTCCATACCCGATAGTTTCTCCGGCCGGATGCTTCTTGATAACCGCAATTTTTGAACGAAGAGACAGGACCGGCCGTAGGTCAGGGTTGTCGGAATCTGGCGGCAGCACGTCCTTAAGTCCGTAGAGCAATCCGCCGATTCGCACTAACTTAGCACGAGACAGAGGATGCATGACAGCTCCGGGAGAATTGGCCATATCAAGGTACTTCGGACGAAAACCGTGCGAGTGAAAGACCTTGACCACATCGCCAAATCTAGCTATCTGAAGGTTTGTAAAGTTTGCCTCGGAAAGATTGTCTGCCGCGGCAAAATGGGTCATCAGACCTTCGACTTCTATGCCGTCCAGCTTTAAAAGCTCTTCCGCGATTTCCTGTGCATCCTCCGAACGGAAACCTATTCGGCCCATTCCCGTATCGATCTTTACGTGGACCTTTGCGAAGGTATTTCTTGCCGAGGCCGCTTCGCCGATGGATTTTGCCTGATCGATCCGGAAAATGACGGATGTCAGGTCAAAGTCGAGCACCGCCAATTCCTGGCCGGGCCAAAATCCGCCAAGAAGAAGGATCGGCCTTTTGATCCCGGCCTCGCGTAGCTCGACGCCCTCCTCGACCGTTGCCACCGCGAACCAGTCCGCACCTTCTGCCTCAAGCCGCTTCGCAGCAGGGAACGGCGCCGTGGCCATAAGCGTCGGCTTTTACGACGGCCATGTACTCAACATTTTCCCCGACAAAAGTTTTGACGGAATGAAAGTTGAACGCGAGATTGCCGAGGTCGATTTCCGCCCAAGTCGGCCGATGTAAGGTTGGTTCGAGCATTGTCGGGATAAATTCGGTGGCCGCCGGAATGCAAGTATTACTTTAACTGTCGGGATCCAGACACTTAAAGTAAATTCTAGAGCGGAATATTGCCGTGTTTTTTGCGCGGATTAGTATCGACCTTGTTTTGCAGCAGCGACAGGGCGCGAATCAGCTTCGGACGGGTTTGCGATGGCTCAATGACCTCGTCGATAAAACCGCGTTCGGCCGCAATGTACGGATTGGCAAATTTCTCGGAAAATTCGTTAACGATCTTCTGGCGGTTTTCTTCCGGATTCGTCGTGTCGGCCAGTTCTTTTCGGTATAAAACGCCGACGGCCCCTTCGGCCCCCATGACTGCTATCTCGGCGGTCGGATAGGCGAAATTAATATCTGTTCGAATGTGTTTCGACGCCATGACGCAGTATGCCCCGCCGTAGGCCTTTCGGGTGATGACGGTGATCTTTGGCACAGTCGCCTCGGCAAATGCATACAAAAGCTTTGCTCCGTGGCGAATGATCCCGAGATGCTCCTGATTCACGCCCGGCAGAAAGCCGGGAACGTCTTCAAACGTGATCAAAGGGATGTTGAAGCAATCGCAAAACCTGACAAACCTGGCCGCTTTTACCGATGCATCAATGTCGAGAACGCCCGCGAGAAATGCGGGTTGGTTCGCGACGATCCCGACCGAAAATCCGCCTAAACGGGCAAAACCGATCACGATATTTGGGGCGTAATGCTCCTGAACCTCAAAGAAATAACCGTCGTCCGCGACATTGTGAATAATGTCGCGAATGTCGTACGGCTGGTTCGACGATTCCGGAACCATCGAGTTTAGAGCAATGTCTGCCCGGTCGGCCGGGTCATTCGTCGGAACAAATGGCGGGTCGTCCACGTTGTTTGACGGGATAAACGACAGCAGTTCTCGCGTGATCCGCAATGCGTGCTCGTCCGAATCGGCCGCAAAATGGGCGACACCGGATTTTGTATTATGCGTCATGGCGCCGCCGAGTTCATCTTTGGTGACCTCTTCGTGAGTGACGGTCTTAATAACGTCGGGGCCGGTGATGAACATATACGATGTGTCTTTCACCATTACGTTAAAGTCAGTTATCGCAGGCGAATACACAGCGCCGCCGGCGCACGGCCCAAGAATACAACTAATTTGCGGTATTACGCCGCTTGCAAGGGTATTGCGAAGAAAAATGTCGGCATAGCCGCCAAGGGACACGACACCTTCCTGTATACGGGCTCCGCCGGAATCATTTAGTCCAACAACCGGCGCTCCGGTTTTCATCGCCAGGTCCATGATCTTGCATATCTTACGGGCGTGGGTCTCCGATAGCGACCCGCCGAAAACCGTAAAATCCTGCGCAAATACAAACACCTCACGGCCGTCAACCAATCCGTGCCCGGTAACCACGCCGTCGCCCGGATATTTCTGTTCTTCAAGCCCAAAATCAGTCGAGCGGTGGACGACGAACTTGTCGAACTCTTCGAAACTGCCTTCGTCTAGGAAGAAGTCGACCCGTTCGCGGGCCGTCATTTTGCCGGACGCCTTTTGTTTTTCGATCCGCACTTTGCCGCCGCCCTCTTCAGCCAGCGAAGACCGTTCTTTCAGGAGTTCAAGTTTGTTTTTCACACGGGTTTCGGGTTTCATAAACGTAACGCCATTTTAGCGTAAACGCGATAAATGTTAAAACAATGTTTTAGATGAATGACACCGCCAAAATTTCGAGTCGAGACAACACGAAACTTGTCGCGGCGCGCAAGATTCGTGACGGAAAGCTCGAAGGATCGATCTTTATCGAAGGCCTTCGTCTTGCCGAAGAAGCCGTGCGCTCCGCTATAAAGATCGAAAACTGCTTTGTAAAAGCGGATTTTCGGAATTCAGAGCGAGGGAGGGAATTGCTCGATTCGCTCCAAGGGTCAAATGTGGCCATTGCTGAGGTGGCCGACAAGCTTTTTGACTCCATCACCGACACCAAGAATTCGCAGGGAATTGTGCTCATTGCGGAACGTCCCGAAAATGGCCGTTCCAGGATCGAGGAAAATCTTCGATCTGCAGATTCAGGGCTCGTGGTCTATTTAAGCGAGATCAACGACCCGGCAAATTTGGGAGCGGTATTTCGAACGGCGGAAGCGGCTGGGGTTGCGGGGATCATTGTCTCGAAACGCTCGGCGGACGTATTTTCTGCAAAAGCGGTTCGTTCGGCGATGGGATCGAGTTTTCGTCTGCCGGTTTGGGAGAATGCCGACTTTCTTGATGCGATCGAGTGGGCCGGACAGCATGGCCTGCGAGCAACCGCGGCGGACACTGCATCAGCCATCGATCATACACAATTCGACTGGACCGGACGGCATTTGATCATTTTCGGGTCGGAAGCGAACGGCTTGAGCACGGAGCAGTTGGAGATGGTGAGCGAAACAATTCGTATCCCGATGCAAAACCGCGTCGAGAGTTTGAACCTCGCGGTTTCGTGCGGAATTATTCTTTTCGAGGCGGTTCGGCAAAGATCTTCACAGGGTTAGATCATCGTTGCGGCTGAGCGTTGCCGGACATCCCGTTGGCGTTCACATTCGCAGCGGGGGTCGGATTACCCGCAGACATCGTCTTGGTAAAGTACTGCTGAGCGGGTATGTTTTCGATTATCGCCATTGCCATTCCGATCTCTGCCGCCATCGTTTTGGCGTTCGAGGCCTCAACCTGAGAAAGTCTGGTTCTTGCCTCGCTAAACTCCCGGCCTGCTTCGACAAATTTCCCCGTCAGCAGGTGTGCCCGGCCCAGCCAGAAGAAATCATCAGCGGTAAGCGGACTCGCCGCTTTTGCGTTGATGTATGCTCGCCGGGTTTGCATCGACAAGCCGCCTCGTTTCCTCAAATGCCGTCAGTGGAACATTATTGCTCTTCTGTTCGGCGATGACCGGAGCCTCCTGAGCTGGTCGATTTGCCTGTAGCACGAAATACGCCCCGATCGCACCGACCAAACCTCCGACAATTAATAAAAAGAGAGCCAAAACCGCTTTACTCAAAAATCCCGAGCCTTCGTTGACCGCTTCATAGCTTGTAACCGTGCGGCTTGGCTCAACCATCGCAGCCTTCTCGGGTTGCGGGACGGCCTGCTCGATCTCGATCCTTTCCGACAGCGGTTCGTCCGAGTATATTTCTTCGGGGTTTTCAAGGAGGTATGCACCGTCGTCGGTCACATGGTCGGAAATTGACGGGGTCGCAGGATCTGGGTCAGCCTCCTCAAGGCCGGACGGTTCGAACTCTTCGGACATGCTGATCGTGTCGTAACCCGGTTCTCTTTCATCCTCTTCAACAAGAGCATCGAAAGGCGGACGCGCGGCAGCGATCGTAACTTGCTCGATCTCCAGCTCGAAATCTTCAGACTTCTCGGACGGAGCCTGCCTCTCGCCGGGAAATTTCACAATAACCGCCGTCAGGTTATCCTCCGCCCCACGCCCGAAACATATATCCTTCATCATCGAACATATTTCCGCGGGTTCCGTGTCAGAGGCCAAAAGTCCTTCTATTTCCGAATCGTCCATATGCCGTGTGATCCCATCCGAGCACAAAAGAAACTTTGTGGCGGGGTGCACAACGAGCATCTTGATATCCGGATCGACCGTTTCCTCGGCCCCGAGGGCTCGGCTTATGACATTCCGGCTTGGATGGTATAGGGCTTGTTCAGGCGTCATCCGGCCCGCCCTAACCTCTTCTTCGACCACCGAATGATCGTCAGTCTCGCGAAACAGCCGGCCGCTGGAGTCGACACGATAGATCCGCGAATCGCCAACGTGAGCAATGGTCGCAATGTCGTCAGAAACGTGCAGGGCAACCACGGTAGTCGCCATCGACGCGAGTTGAGGGAGGTCCTGAGACATTTGATAGATCGCACCGTTCGCCCGTTCGATCGCTATCCGCATGGTGTCTTCGGGATCCGCATCGCCAATATTGATAAACGCCTCGCCGAGGATCTCCACGGCCATTTGGGAAGCAACCTCGCCCGCCTGAGCTCCGCCAACGCCATCAGCAACGACAAATACGCCATATTGTTGAAGCTCAAGGTACGAATCCTCATTTTGCGGACGGGTTGGATTAAGCCCGCGGTCGGTTACGGCGGCTGATGTAAACTGATGTCCGTTCATCATAATCTGTTCTCCGGCTGTGGACGTGGTGCGAAGGTATTATAGTCCCTAGAATCAGCTAGTTATGAATAAAATATTACGGTAATTCCTGAACATTATTCTGGCGCCTATCGATCGCATTTCTGTGTGAAAAAGCCATCAGCATGCCAAGCATAATAAAGCTTGTGATCAGCGAAAATCCGCCATGGCTTACAAACGGCAGAGTAATGCCGGTCATCGGCAAAGCTCGCGTAATGCCGCCGACGTTTACGAGGGCTTGAAATCCGATAAAGGCGGCCAGTCCGATGGAGCAGAGCTTACTGAACATATCTCTTGCGTCCAAGGCCGTCCTAACTCCCGCGCTTACAAATACAATCAGGGCAAAGGTTAACAACAAACCACCGAAAAGTCCAAGTTCTTCAGCAAGCGCCGCGAATATGTAATCCGAGTCGGCAACCGGGATCAATTCGGGATATCCAAGCCCCAGCCCGCGGCCGGTCGTTCCGCCGGAGGCGAGCCCAAAAGTTGCCTGTGCGGGCTGGAACGCAAGCACGTCGAACCATGCATCGACATTGATCGTTCGCTGAAGATCAGGGTTTTCTTCGAGCATTTGAGGGAGGTTCGGGTCCTTTTCGACGAGCTTCTCGTAGTAATCGTCATAGTCTTCCTTCCACCAAGCGGTTTCGGGGGTTGGCGGATTAAATCCGTCCAGCCATAAATGGAACCGCTGCTGGATCCGATTCGGGAGGATCTGTTTTACGGGCCTGGCGATCGTCGGCAAAAGCGGGATACTTTCCTGCGTTTTGATCGGCAACGCTCCAATGACAAGCACACCAACCATAACCATGACGCTTCCTACCAACACAAACCGCTGCGAAAACCGCCTAACCGCGATCAGATAGAGCGTTGCATATACGCCGCTGAATACCATCATCTGGCCGAAATCCTTGAGCACAAAAAATGGCAGGAAGGGAAGCACGGCCATAAATACCAGCGGAACGACATCCTTGGCTCGCGGCAACCCCCAATAAGTACGGGCAAGATTCTTATACAAAACTGCCAGAACCGCCGCAAATCCTATCAAAAAGGGGATCTTTGCAAGTTCCCAGGGCGTCAGATTGCCGCCAAATTTTCCCGCACGCGACCATATTGCCGCAACGAAGAGGGGACCAAGCGTTAGCAGTACGATCAAAAAGCCGTTCCTTTGAAGCAGTTCGAGAACACGGTCCCTCGTCAACAACAATAGGGCTGCGATCAAACCAATGATGCCAAGTATCGGGTTAACTGTTTTTCCGGATAGAAGGACGCTGCCAAATTCTTCCGTCGAAGGCCGGGGCGTCTCCTTGGAAAGATCGACTGGCGACGGCGGCGACGGCGGAAGGCCCATCATCTGTTTCTTTTCGGCCGAATAATTCTCCTGGATATAATGCAGTTGGAGTGTTTTTATCTTTTGCTGACGGGCCTCGGCCTTGTCTTTTCGCGATATGTATTCAGGATCGCTAAACAACCTGTATTGAACAGTTAAACCGATCGAAAACAACAATACGGCCGACGTATAAACCGTCCAATTTCCGGCGAATTTCGCGAACCTTTTCAAGAAAACAGGCAGAAATGCGAGCAGTACCAAAAGCCCGATATTCCGTACCGCCGTGATCGAGGATGCCTCGTACCCGCGTATCAAGCCCCCATAGTAGATCGCATAATGCGATATTGCCGCCAGGATGACGATCAAAATCAATATGAAAAAATGTGAAGAGGTTCTATTCTTCAATGTTTCTTTCGAATGGACCTGCAAACATCGACCTGGAGCGGCAAGCATCCTTGCTTGCTATGGCGTGCGGGCAAGCAAGGATGCTTGCCGCGCCGCTCCAGTCAGCGGCGGTTCTTTGCAATTGGTGTCGTGGCTTTCGGCCTATATCTATCACCCAAAAGCCCAAGCTCCCGAGCCTTCAAAATCACATCGGCCGCGATCGGGGCGGCGGTCGTACCACCGTATCCGCCGCCGATATCCTCGATGACAACTGCTATTGCCAACTGCGGATTTTCAAGCGGGGCGATGCAGATAAACCACCCGTCCGTTCTTCGCCGCATGACTGTTTCTTCGTACTCTATCCACTCACCGTTTTCGCCCTTCTTTCTCTTTCTTTACTGTGACGCGTTTCCCGTTTTTGTCATATGTCGGGACATTGTCCTTTTCCGCCGTACCCGTCTTTCCACCGCTGATAATACCCGTGCCGGCCAGTTTTGCCTTTACCCGGCCGCCGGTACCGCCGCTTTCCTCGGTGACCGTTGACATTATCTCGCGCATCACGTCAGCCTGCTGCGGAGTCAGGACCTGGGCGAACATTTGCGGCTGAATATCCGCCTCGATCTTCGGCTTCATCAGTTTCCCCTGCATGTTTGCCGGGGCCGATGCGATCAGGGCCATTTGAAAGGGCGTCATTTGCCCGGCCATTCCCTGGCCCATACCTTCCTGGCCGAAATCGAAAAGCGTTAGTTTTTTGCCAGTCACGATGGTTGACCGGGCAGGCGAAATCGAATTTGCAATACGCCTGTTGCTGGTATTCCAAAAGTCGGCAAAATAACCTTGCGCCAAGGCTTCTTCAGGTGTTTCGGTTGGAGTAATGCCGAGTATTCGTGCGGTCTCGGCCATTCGGTCTCGGCCGAGAGCATTGGCCATTTGTGCGAAATACTGGTTGCTGGAAACTTTATAAGCCTCTCTCAAGGGAATATTCTCCGCGCAGGCATGGCAGCTTCCGCCGGCGTCGCAGATCGGCTTCGAGCCCCTGAAGGGCGTGTAGCAATCGGGTGCCGGCCGGCCGGGAAAGGTCAGATCCGTCCTGCCGGCACGAAATGCCGAGATCATCGTAAAAGTTTTGAACGTCGATCCCGGAATATAAAATTCGCGGGTGGCACGATTTAAGAGCGGTTTATTTTCCTTATCGGCTTCGAGCTTCAGGTAGCCTTCAAGTGTTCCGGCTTCGGTTAAGTTGTAGGAAGGATTTGAGTACATAGCGAGCACGTCGCCAGTTTGAGGATTCAGCACGACGATGCCGCCTTTCTTGCCTTCCAACTGTTTAGCTACAAAGGCCTGCAGGTCACGGTCGATGGTTATGCGAACGTCTTTTTTCTCAGGCTCGGGTTTTTTGTATTTGGTGAGGATCTCCCATGCCTCCGGCATCGGGTCGGCATCCATGGTATAGAGGGTCCTTTCGAGTCCCGGTGTCCCGCGCTCCGTCCCAAGCAAGTGGGCCATCTCTTTTTCGAGCGCGAATGTGCGGTCGATCTCACCCTTGCCGTTCACCTTGTAATATGCAAGAGCTCCGCCAAGCTTGCCGGTCCGATCCAACATCCAGCCGCGAAGGGAAGCCGCTGACGTTCGGCGATATCGAAGGTCCTTATAGGCGAGTGCCTGAAACTGTTCGTTTGATTCGTCGGCAAAATACGTCCAGTAAACCTGAAAGCCATAGACCCCCAACGCAAGTAAAATAAACACGATTTGCCAAACCCTTATACTGCGGTTTGAGATGGTCTGCGTGAGTTTTCGTGTAACTTCGCGCGGAAGGTGGCGTTCAAACGCGAATTTTGGCCGGCTGAAATTATCGAAAAAGGAAATGATCAAAAAGCCGATCAAAACACCGATCCCGATGATGAAAACGATCGTAAGGCCGGCCGGTGTTCGTTCCAGTACCTGCCCGCCAAATAGATACTCGGGACGGAATTTATTCCAATCGATTTGGAAAAGAAAGCTCAAATTCATTTAGGCCTAACCGCGTCGTCCGCCGAGGGATCAATTTCTATACTTGGCACCGTTGGGTTCGGAACTTCCACATTCTGTTCGCTTACGGGACCTTCCCTTTGAAATGCGGAGCTTGGCAGGGTCTCCATGTGAGCAAGCTGGCCCGAATCAGCCCTCTCGATCTTGCCTGTGAATTCAAATTCGCCGATCCTATAGGCCTCCGGTTCGGTCGCCGGTTCGTTCGCAACTTCATCAATTGGCGTTGGATTTTCGATGGTTTCAAACGAAAGCTCCACCGTCCCCACCATCAATTTCTGGCTTGCTTCAAAGGTCATTGCTTTACCGTACGAAATACGTTTGCCGTCAATGAAAGTTCCGTTAGTCGAACCCGTGTCGGCGACAATAAACTGTCCTTCCGGATTCAGTATCAGCGATGCATGCATTTTCGAAACACTTGCATCATCCACCGCTATATCATTTTCCTTTGTCCGGCCGATCGAAAGACGTTTTCCGGTTTCGAACGATATGTCTCGCTGCACATTGCGACCTGAAATACTAAACCGAACAACCACGTTCGCAAACTTGGACGAGATCACGGCATCCTCACTCGAAGTGCCGGCCTCCGGTTTGAAACCTGGGACCGACACGTCGATCTCGGCCTCCCGATCCGCCTCACCCGACTTCTCGAAGCCCGCAAAAAGCTTCACGCCGCTTGTGAAGTAATCGGCTTTAACCTCAAGTGTAATTGGGGCATAGGTATAGTACCGCTTATCGTTAATGTGATCGATCAGGGCGGTCATCAGCTCCGTTTCAAGCTTTCTTAGCGAATCATCGGAATCGGTCGAGAATTTGTCCCATTGCATTTTGAGCTTTATGTTATGCGGTACAAATCGCCGCTTGTCATCCGATTCGCGAGACTCGGAATCGACCAACCGCTTTAACTTTTCGATCAATTCGCTTGTGGCAAGGCTGCTGGAGGGTTTCCATCCGCGCCCGGTCAGCCTGTCGAAAGTATCGCCCAATTTTGTCAGTATTCCCTGAACGAACCAGTCCGGCGAAATTTGTTTCTTTGATGATGGGGTATTTTCGGACATCCGGAAGCGGTCTTACGCTGAATGGAACCAATTTGTTGCCATTCTATCCGAATTGAATCGCAATGAGAAGCAACAATTATGTTGATTTCTGATGTACAACAATGTAAAATTTTCTTGGAATTTGTTTTCCCTTTGTCATTTCTATCCTATAAGTTCCCCATTTAACGGGTAACCCATCAAAAATTTCAGCGTCCGTGAATGCTACGGGCCTGGTTGCATTGCCGAACACTAACAATGATTATGCCGCTGAATGATATCGAAATTGGCCGTAGTTCCGGTGCACGCGGAAAGCGAATGGGCGGGTATTCGATGATCGAACTGATCATCGTCGTGGTCGTGATCGGAATATTGAGCGCGATCTCCATTCCATATCTCTACAACTACAAAAAACTCTACAAAACTGAGGATCAGGCGATCAAGGTGATGGACCTCATGCGTGAGGCGGGGCAGCTTGCATTGACCAAACGCCGAACTGTTCGCCTTGACATAGACATGTCAAATTCGGCGGCGCCTTTCGTTCGCATGAGGGACAATGCCGGAGCTACCAACATCCTTGATAAGACCATACCTTTGGAACCGTTCAAAGAAGTTCGAATGGACGTTGCTCCCACAGGTATTGCGATTCCGAACCCGCCGAATTACCCACTTGCTACTTTGACCGGCGGCGTCTGGACGCTTCGATTCAGAAGCGACGGTTCTGTAGTAAACGCAGCCGGCATTCCGATGAGCGGAACATTACTTTTCTGGCCGCCGAAAGCCGTACCTTACAATGCCTCTGATTTGACGCCACGGCGCAATACAGAGATACGGGCCGTTACAATTTTTGGGGGCAGCGCGGGCATCCGGTTTTGGAGACATGACGGCACGACATTCGTTCCGTGGCAGTAATTCTGCAGGAAAAAGTATGAAACACAATTCATCCGCAGGTTTTTCTTATATCGATGTAATGATCGCGATCGTCATCCTGATGGTCGGCATTCTGGCACTTCTCGCCGGACTGTCAGCGGCCGTTCTCCAAACAAAGGGACAGGAGCAGCAGCTAAATGCGAAACAGATCGCGTCGTCGACGATGGAATCCATCATGTCGCTGAAGGAAACGGATCCGAATCGACTGGGCTGGATAACGGTGGGAAATGTCGGCAGTAATTTTGACCCGACGACGGGCACCAATCGGGGCATTTTCGTAAATGGCGAGCAGCCGATACGGGCAGATGCGGGACCGGATGAAGTGTTGGGAACCGCAGACGACACGGGAGCAACTGTCTCAAACATGACGCGAGAGATCGTGATCCGTGACCTATGCGATCCTGACAGGCCTTCGCCCAACTGTCCGACGCCGGGAACCCTATCAGTCAGGATGCGGTCGGTATCGGTCACTATCCGATATTTTGTCGGCCGTATCAGGCAACAGGAAGTTTTGGCGACGGTGTTAACAGATTACGCGGTTACGGAATAGGGAGAATTTATGTTGGACGTGCTTAATTCAAAAAAAGAAAGGGCGTGCGGTTCCCGACCGGGCGAGCAAGGCTTTTCCATGCTCGAACTGGTTGTTGCGATGGTGATCTTCCTCGTCGTTACGGGATCGATATTCGGCGTGCTGCAGGTTGCTCAGCGCAGCCGATCGACCGTGAACATGGAAGTACAGATGACGAAGAGTGTTCGTCTGGGTCTCAACCTGGTTGGACGTGATACGTACAACGCCGGCTATGGTTATCCTCTCAAAAACTCGGTCGTGATCCGTAATGCCGCGAATTTCCACGCTGTTGGGAATTCCGAACGATTCGGACGCGACCCGCGACACGGTGCCTCCGATCATCGCCGGAAATGACATCACAACAAGCACTTTCAGCGAGACTGCCAATACGCGAACCGATCAGGTGACGTTTTTGTTCAAGGACACGACTTTCAATCTTATCGGACCGGTCGGGAGCGAGGTCGCGCAGCCGCTTAGTATCAATGCCGCTACGACGACGGGTTCCGGAATTGACGAGATCATTCCACTATCGGGCAGCAACGCCAATTGCAGGGTGAACGACCTGTATTTGATCACGGGAAATACCGGTTCGACTTTAGGTGTCTCTACTGCTCTAAGCGGAACTAACAAGGTCCAATTCTCAAACGGAGATTCGCTTGGATTTAACCTTACGGGGACTACCGGGGCGTCTTCGAAATATTGTGACTCCCGCCAGCATTCTACGGGTAAAAATGGTCACCTACTTCGTGACGGCAGACGGCATTCTGACCCGGAGAGAGTTCGCGAACATCCAGCCAACTGTCGCGTTCGTCGACGAACCTCTTGTATATGGTGTCGAGAATTTTCAGATCAAATACGTTATGGATGACGGAACTTTAGTCGACAATCCGAGCGCCGGGCCGAACGGGATCGCCGGTGATGGTGACGACGACCAAAGCGACCTGTCAGCGGTTCGACAGATACGATTTACGGTCTATGCCAGAACCACTGAGCGAAACGCCCAGGGCCAGGCCGTGCGCGTCAGCATGACTTCAACCTTTAGCACCCGGAATTTGGGATACGATGCCAACTAATTTACAAATGAGGCGAAAGATTATGACTACCATCAGAAATTTGCAACATGGTTTTAAAGGCGAAAAAAATCGGTCTGGTGAACGCGGATCGGCCCTTGTTATCGCTTTATTTGTTTTGGCTCTCATTAGCGTCTTTGTCGCTCTAGCACTTTCGCGGACGGCAGCCGAGGCCGCCGCGGTGGGGAACGAGACCGCCGAGGCGCGCACGATTTACGCGGCGCAGGGAAGTTTGGAGATGATGACGCGGAACTTCAACAAGATCTTTGAGAGAAAGCTTAATCCGTCAACTACAGATCTTAACGCCGTGAGAACCGGTGCCGTTCCCGGGCTTCAGCCGCAATTCACATTTTTTCAGGAACTCGACAAAATTGAGGACAATGGCGCCAAAGTTCTTACCGGGGGACCTTACACCGGGTTGTACTCCCTCCGCGACACTTGGCGTCTGCGAACAACTGCGACGGACTCCAACGGAAGCCAAATTCGCTTAACGAGGAATGTTCTCAACAACCGAATCCCGATCTTCCAATTCGGTATTTTTTACAACGACGATCTCGAGCTGTTTCGACCGCCGCGATTCAGCTTTGGCGGCCGGGTTCACTCGAACGGCAATTTCTTTATTTCGCCGGGTACGGAAGGCGTTTATTTTAATTCGCGCGTAACGGCCGCACAGCACATTGTTACGCAGACCTGGCGTAATGGGTACACGGGCGACAGCGGCAATAACCAGACCTTTATCAAGAACGCATCCGGCGTCGACAAACAGCTTTTGCCAGATCGCGGAAGTGTTATCAACGGAACTCCGAATGTTTTTGCGTCGAATCCGGACATGCCGTCCAGCAAACTGAATCCGAGTTGGACCAGTCAGAGCGCAATATTTGACGGCAACCTACAGGCGAATGTAAGGCCCCTGAAACTGCCGCTTAGTGTTGGAGCACCGACCGACTTGATCGAAATGATTAAACGGGGCAACGAACTTGGAAATCTACTCGACAACGCAAACCCGGTGGCCCCGGTTGATGTCGACACGACTATCTTGCGTGCGGAAAGGTTTGCGAATAAGACCGGAATTAGGATAAGCCTGGCGGACAGCAAGGCGAAACTCCCGGGATGTGCGACAGGTGTCGGAACCGCCGCGGTTACAGCTCAATGCGGCGTCCGTCTGGATGGAAATGCATCCGGAGACGGTTCGGACAGGACCGCTATGCCGACACTGCCTCTCCCGGGGCCAACTCCTACGGTCGCTCCCAATGTTCTTACGAACGCCGTTCGCGGATATCAGCCCAAACCGATGAGAACGACGGTTGGAGGCGCGTTTGATTACACGCCGACACGCCTGAATGGTGAACGTCTCTTTTCGGGTAACCAGGTCTGGATAAAAATTGAAACCGTCAACATAAACGATGCAACAGGTCTCGTGGATACAAGAGACATAACTCAGGATATTCTTGCCCTCGGGGTGACTGAACAGGCTCCGACCTCGATCAGCATGAGCGGTTACAATACAGCTCCGTTGACGAATTCACTGACCGCGACAACCGCACAATCCGTATCGGGCGGCGGTACCGATAGCAGGTCGATCATCAAGATCCAAAGGTTCGTGATACCTGGTCCGGCGATACCGGGTGGTAATAATGTTCTAGTTTCCTATGGTTCAGGATCCACGGCTGCAACCGTTGTGCGACGTTGGAGTTCCGCTACGGCTGCCGGAATCGCCGGCGGATGTGCGACAGGATGTACGACCGTTCGAAATACCGTTCCCGACGCGACGATCCAGAACCGCGAGCATTACGCTCACATGAAATTGGCTACGGTCAATGGTGTTGCGAACGAGGCGATCGTGCCGTTTCCGATCCAGATGTTCGACACGCGTGAAGGCGAGCACTACGACGATCGCAGCAACACCTACTATACGGATATCAACAGGCTGACCCGGAACGGGATCATGAGCATGATCGACATCGATGTTGCGAATCTCCGCCGGTTTTTCAGGGGCGATTTCAACGGGCTTTTTCCGACCGACACGCCGTTTGCTCTCTCCAATGCAAATGTCGGGCTGACCAGCAATGACATTCCGCAGCGAGCTGGTTGGGTATTCTACATCGCCGATCGGCGCGGCGATGCCGACTTCGACGGCGAATTCGACATGGAAGATGTCTATGGAGCTAACCTCGGTAATGATGGGGTAATGCAGCTTGGCGAAGATGCCAACAAGAACGGACTCTTTGAGAACAGTTACGGAACCGAAGCCGAACGGTTCAATACGAATACGATCTTTCCTGATCTTGCGGCCGTAAACGATCATAAATATTATCGCCGCGGCATTCGTTTGATCAACGGTACCACGATTCCGGGCATTTATGATTCGGCAACCCAGGCAAACACGCGTGGGTTCACTGTTGCAACCGAGAACGGTATCTATGTAAAAGGGAATTACAACGCAACCGGAGTAGCCGTTGTTCCCGCAACGGGCAATACGCCTTTTGATCAATACCTGCCGTTTAACACGCCGGTGCATATTCCGGCGTCGATAGTTGCCGACGCGGTAACCATCCTTTCCAATGGCTGGAACGATGCCCAGAGTTTTTCGTCACCGTACGACGAAAGCGAATCGTATCGGCACGACAACGCAAATGCGATTTGCGATGATCTCCGGCGATACGATCGCAACAAAAGACGCGACGCCAAATCAGGGCGGGATCTCGCCGCGTTTGAACGGCGGTGTTCACAATTTCAAGCGGTTCCTCGAGCGGTGGACGGGTAATCGGCTGGATTATGTCGGTTCTCTGATCAACCTGTACAACTCGCGTAACAACAACGGTTCGTTCAAGTGCTGCAACACGGTTTACGATCCTCCGATCCGTAACTGGGTATTCGACAGCACGTTTCTCGATCCGGCGCGCCTTCCGCCGGGAACGCCGTTTTTCCAGTACGTTCAGACAACGGGTTTTGAACGGACTACAGAATAACCGGAAGCCTGCCCTGGTTCTGATCAGGAATCAGCGGCCGCTTTCGACAAACAATTCTCCGCTGACAGCAATAGCCTGCTTGACCAAGTTCACCGGTCAGGCAGGCCTTTTTTTGTATGTGTGTTTTCCGAACTTTGAACCTATAATGTCGTACAAAGGTACGACAGACCGTTAGTCTGTCGAACAGGCTTTGGACAGCCTGTTCTACGCTATGAGAGAACTTTCGCTCAAAAACAGCAGGCTCGACCGCCGCTATGACGTTTTTGCCGAGCTCGGCCGCGGAAGTTATGCCGAAATATTTATTGCCCGCGACACCCTTGCCGCGCCGCAATCCCCTCACAGCATCGTCGTGATCAAAGCTCTCAACGTATTTCTGCAGGACGATCTCGACCCCGAACTTGAACGCACGCTGGTTGAAAATTTCCAAAACGAAGCAGTTTCGCTGGATCGCGTTCGGCACCCGAACATTATCAGCCGCCTTGGGCACGGCACCGCACGCGATCTTCGCGGAATGATCTTTCATTACCTCGTGCTTGAGTATTTGGAGGGTGGTGACCTTCAGAAAGCCTGCCGGGAGAGCCGTCTTTCCCTGAAGGTTTCGCTCAAGTACATCGAACAAGTTTGCGCCGGACTGAGGCATGCTCACCGTTGTGGAGTCATCCATCGCGACATCAAACCGCAAAACCTTTTGATCTCGATGGACCGGCAAACGGTCAAGATCGCCGACTTCGGAGTGGCCCGGATGCAAACATCCGACGCCCCGATAACAAGGGTCGGAACCAATATTTATGCGGCTCCTGAGCACAGCCCGTTGAATTCGGGCGGCGGCGACGTGATGACCGTGCCGACCCTGACTCCGGCTGCCGACATTTATTCTCTTGCTAAATCCGTTTACGCGCTTATCACGTCCGAAGCTCCGCGTTTCTATGCGAATCAGCAAATTTCCGAACTCCCGATCTCGGCACGCGATCAGGAATGGGCGCCGGAACTAAAACGCGTGCTCGCAAAAGCGACGAGCCGCGACCCGTCCGCACGCCATCAAACCGTCGAAGAATTTTGGGAGGACCTTGAAGGCGTTCGCGTTATTGCGGGAGAGCACGAAACGGCAACAGCGGTACGCACAAAGGCCAGTACGGCGCCGCAGCCCCACGTTGCACGCGGATACACGCCGATCGCTCCTCAGCAGCCTCGTTTTGATACATCCCGTGAGTTGAAGGTCAGGCATAAGTTCGGCCCCGCCGTTTCCGCAATAGGCTTGGATCTCGAACAAATGCCTGCGCCGCGTCATCCGGCGATCCAGCCGATCGAGCGGGCCGAGGACTATTGGCCTGCGCCGGAACCGGACCAGCAAACTCTTGAAGTAAATATTCTTCAACCAAATGGTGAGGAAAATGTAGTTAAGCCCAGGAAAAAGAAGAAGTTTGTCCGACGCGTTGCGGCGCTTGCCGTATTCCTGGCGCTATTTGCGGGCGCTTTGTTTGCAACCCATTCTTTCTTGCGAAATATTGGAGTAATTCCCGACCTTGTCGGCATTTTCAAACAGCAAACCGGGCGTGCCAATACGGACATTAATTTGCGTCCGTCACCGAACGTGAATAACGAGCCAATTGGCCTTGTGACAAGGAATTCTAAGGTCCGGATTGTAAAATCGCAGAATAACTGGTATCAAGTTGATGTTATTGAGCAGGGCCGAACGCCCAGCAATCCGCCGGAAACGAATCGCGGTTGGCTGAACGGGAAGTATGTGGATCTGGATTGAAGGCAATTTAACGCAAAGTCGCAAAGGAGACTCGTACAGGATAAACAGGATGAACAGGATTTTTTATGAGATGCGACCGACTTGCATTGCACAAATAAACCATCCTGAACACCCTGTCCATCCTGTTTAATGGCTCTGCGACTTTGCGTTGAAATTTCTTAGAGGTGCACGATTTTGAGTTTGAGCGTACTGGATAAAGTAAGGAAATGGATCGACGGTGAGTCGGCCGAGGGCGTTTTGGAAGACGCGGCCCGGGACGCACAGGTCAAGCCTCGCAGCAAGGCAGAGGAATTCATCGTCAAGATCGCTCGCGCGGTTGAGGGCGTCATGCAGCAGGAGATGGTCCCTTTGCCGCAGGGGACAACTATAATTCCAAGCGAGTACACGATATTTCTTAGCGACGGCGACGACAAGCAGTGGCAAGGCGTAAAACGGAGGGGCCTTGAACAGGGGCTTTACCATATTCTCGCCGAACGTGCCAAAGAGATCGCCGGCAAGAAGAAGCTTGAAACGAAGTCTTTTGTGATTGAACTGCGGGTTGACGGAACGCTTGAAATGGGCGAAATTCGCGTTCAACACAGTTGGGAAGATTCAACGAGCAATAAGACCGGCGTCCTTTCGCGGCCTAAATCCGTTCCGCTTCCCACACCTGAGATAAAGCCGACGACAGGCATTCCGACCAGCCCGAATTTGCGTGACCGGGGGCGGAAACCGGCCGATTATGCGCCGCCAACCAGCCCGACGATCCCGCCGACGTTTGCAAACGCGGAGATCGCGCAAGCCGTTCCAATTGATTCGGCGGAATTCGAACAAATGACAAACGTGCGTAAGCGCGTGACGGAATTGTACCGTTTAGAGATCTGGCTGAACGGCGTGAGACAAAATGTCGTGCCCATTTTTCAGAACGAGATAGCTATCGGCCGCGGTTCCAAATCGAAACCGGTCGATATTGCCCTGGCGGGCGATCCGGAGATCAGCCGTCGCCACCTGACGATCATAGCCGATGGGACTGGGAAATATTGGGTGGTAAACGAAGGCCGCAACGCGGCTGCGATCAACAATTACGAGCTTCCGCCCGGTCAAAGGATCAGCCTCGCACCGGGAGTTAATCTCGCAGTTTGCAGTTATATTCTAAGGATTCAATCGCGGTAATCCTCATTGCTCCGCCAATTCTCGCTCGATCTGCGGAAGGAAAGTGCGCCTCAATCGCTGGACCAAAGCCTGAGCCTCCCGAACATTGTAGCCGGCATCCTGTAAATTATTCTGAATCTGCAGCAAGACAGGCTGAAGGCTATTGCGTTCTCCCTGTAAGGTTCGACGCCTGTTCTCCTTTATCTCAGGTGTCTGTGTTGAGCCTTCGAAGGCCACACCCCTATCAATACTTTGCGGATTTAGATCGATCTCGATCTGTGCAAGCCGTGCCCGGATCTGACTTTCTTTTTCGGCCATATCTATCTGAAACTTCTGCAGCGTGG
Source organism: Blastocatellia bacterium (assembly GCA_963732475.1). Classification (GTDB taxonomy): domain Bacteria; phylum Acidobacteriota; class Blastocatellia; order Pyrinomonadales; family Pyrinomonadaceae; genus OLB17. The sequence goes on from CAVSZR010000007.1 coordinate 164,947, forward strand.
CAACACGTTGTTCGTTTTGGATCAGAAGCTGCATCCCAACCACGAGCTTTTGCTGTTTTTCTGCAAGGTTGAGTCCGTCAACCTTAGCGAATTTATCTACAAATTCCTTGAACGTCCTCGTCAACGCCTGAACCGAGATCGCGATCCTTGAAACATCCTGGGTCAGGTTCGCGTTGGGATCGTATTGGCTAGCAGCCGTTTGTTGGCCGTGGGCCGCGAATGCAAATGCGGATATCAGGATCGAAAGCACCAAGACTCTTAATTTCATAGCAGATCTTCCTTTTCATGAGTTTTAGGCCGGACGGTCTTAACACGGAATTGCAGGCAATTTGTTGCAACGAATTTAGCGATCAAAAGGGAAGTGCCGCTGCTCAACCATCGCGATCACATCTTTGACCGCTCCAAACGTTTTTGCCCGAACGTCTTCCGAAAAATCGAATTTCGCGGCCGATAGTTCAAATTCTTCCGAATCCAGGATCGTGTACGTCAAATCATTTGCAACAAGAATATCGATGTCGAGATCGACATAATCGAGCGTTCCGCCTTCAAAAACCGGCGGCATCGTTATGTTGCAGTAATAATTGCGAATTGACCCGTCCGCTTCGTGAAAACGGAAAACATTGTACCAGCGGTCAAGCCAGTAGTATTCGTACGAGATCGTGCCTTCTTTGATATGGCCGAGGTGCTCGTGGTTTATCTCCCGGTCGAACTTGCCGACAAATATAAGAAGAGAACCGCGTTGATCGACAAGATCGCACGTCCAGCTTTTTGCGATGTTGCCGTCAAAATGGCGGGAATTGATCGTGGACAGCGTGATTGGACAAATTAAGTGTTACGGCGGATAAAGATAAGCGCCTCGTTCTTTGTAGGGCGGCAGCATTTCTGCCTTTTACTCGGCCGGCGTTCGGACCACCAAGACCGAACAGGGCGCGTGATGGACAACTGAATCCGATACGGAACCGAGCAGCAGGCGCTCCCATCGATTATAGCCGTGGGAACCGACAACGATCAGGTCCGCTTGCCATTCCTCGGCAGTCTCGACGATGCGGCTGTCCGGCGACCCGAACAAGATGTCGGTTGTCACGCCGACACGCCGCGTATCGGTAAACTCCTTTAGCCGGGAAGTCGTCTCAGAGAGGACCTTTGCAGCGTTTTCCCGGGCCGACTTTTCAAGTTCTGAAGTGTCAGGCAAAAATCCACCGTAGATGTCAATTGCCATCGGCAGCGCCATGTCAACAACGGTAATTAGCTTTAGTTCGTCTCCTTCACTTAAATTCAGGTGTTGGATCGTACCGATCGCCGCGTCGCACTGTGTTCCGCCATCCGTCGCGAAAAGAACTTTCATTTCCAGCCCTCCGTAGATTATCGCCGGTGCGATTTCCAATTTCCGTTGAACATAATTCTACAACCCGGACAATTATCAATAAAGCTCAACAGCAAGTTTGACCAACAACTGTCTAAGCACCAGGATCTCGGTGTCCGTAAGCCCCGCCACGGTTTGCTCTTCGAGGCTTGTCCATTGCTCCTCGATCTTTCCGCGAATCGACTGTCCCTTTTGCGTCAGAAAGATCCGCGTCGAACGGGCATCGTCCTCGATCTTTTCCCGGGTCACAAAATCGTTTCCCAGCAACCCGCCAAGGATCTTATTTACGGTCGGAGGCGAAAGCCCAAGATTTGAGGCAAGATCGATCTGCCGCTGGCCGTCGCTCCGCCACAGCTCGAAATAGAACAAAAAACTGGCCGCTATGCAGCCCGGCTTCTTTGACCGCTTTCTGGATCAGGTTGCGATGTGCGATCGCCACCTTCGCCAGCAAGAAACTTATCGAATTCTCAAAGTCCATTAAACTCTGTGCTTAAACGCCTGTGCTTACGATGCTTATGCAAACAGCGACCACGCTAATAAAATATCATTAGCAAGCTAATATGCAATCATTAGCCGCCTAATAATCTACCATTAGCGGGCTAAAAAGCAAAGCTTAGCTTGGTATTGAAAACTTAACCGCTGGTGTATTATTTGATCATGACCAAAACCGAAACGCTTAAGTCGGGCCGCAATCTACTACTCTCACTGCATAAATCGCTTGTTGATCTCGAACGCTCATTGTATGAAGGCATGCACGGTCCGGTTTCGAGCGGCCAGTTTCTAAACCTGCTCCTGGAAGATGGGAGTTTTACATGGTTAAGGCGATTCTCTACACTGATCGTTGAAATTGATGAGATGTTCGCGCAAAAAGACGGCTTCACGGAGGAAGCCGTCGATGCGCATATCAAAAAGATGAAGGAGTTGGTTTTGATGAAGAGCGACGATGCTGATTTCGTCGCCCGGTACCAGGGAGCACTCCAGCAGGACATCGATGCAGCAGCGAAGCATGCAGAGCTCAAAAGTCTGCTATGAACAGAGGCTTAGGCGCTATGGCCGGCGGCAAAATGTCTTATTTATTCCCGACCGCTCTTCTTCCAGTCATTCAAAAACGCTTCCAGGCCTTTATCGGTCAGCGGATGTTTTACTAGCTGTGTGATGACTTTGAACGGGATCGTCGCAACATCCGCACCGACGAGAGCGCAATCGACAATATGCATCGGATGCCGTATCGAAGCCGCAAGCACTTCGGTCTTATAGTCGTAATTTCCGTATATCTGAACAATATCCTGTATCAACTGCATACCGTTCGTCGCCACGTCGTCCAGCCGGCCGATAAACGGTGATATATATGCGGCACCAGCCTTTGCCGCGAGTATTGCCTGGGCGGCCGAAAAGCAAAGCGTGACATTTACCTTCGTGCCTTCGGCGGCAAAGATCCGTGTCGCCTTTAGCCCGTCGAGCGTCAGAGGGCATTTCACGACAACATTCGGTGCGATCTTCGCCAACTCGCGTCCTTCGCGAAGCATTCCTTCGGTGTCGAGAGCTGTGACCTCAGCCGACACATCACCCTTTACCATCGAACAGATCGTTGCAATATGCTCCTTAAAATCGATATCGCCTTCCTTTGCAACCAGCGTTGGATTGGTCGTCACGCCGTCGATCATCCCAAGCTCATTCGCCTCGCGGATCTCGTCTAAATTAGCTGTGTCAATAAAAAATTTCATAATTTCTCCGTTTTCATTATCAAAATATCAAGTCTTAAGAGGCTGTCTGAAAAGCGGTCTCTTCCGGCTTTAGCTCCGGAGGAGCGGCATGTTTATAGAACCGATGCGAAAAATCGACTAAGCTCCGGAGGAGCGGCATGTCATTGATCCGCTTGGGTTTAATGCCGCCCCTAACGGGGGGCTTGTTTGGTTTTCTTCATTCGTTTCTATAAACATTACGCTCCTCCGGAGCGGATGACGATCTGATCACTGGCTTTTCAGACATCCTCCCGAAGGCCGGGGTGGCAGTTTATATGGAATCATGGGCGGCCCTAAGGCAAAAGCTGCCACCCGTCCGCGAAACGCGGCCATCCTCTAAACAATGCGGAGTTGGCTTATGCAACCGAATTCCTCAAGACCCCTTCCTTAATGCAAAAGCCCGCACGAAGTAAGGGCGTTCGACGCCCCGGATCGGCTTATCTCAAACCACCGGATTCCTCAAAACCCCTATCCCTTCGATCTCAACCTCACAAACATCGCCGCCGCTCAATTTGGAAACGCCGGAAGGCGTTCCCGTAGCGATCACATCCCCCGGCAAGAGCGTCATCATGTTTGAAATGTATCGTATCAAGAAATCGACCGGGAAGACCATTTGGGACGTCCGCCCGTCCTGTTTAACAACTCCATTGACCGAGCATGTTACCCGAACGTCCGAAACGTCGAGGTCCGTTTCAACATACGGTCCGATCGGACAAAACGTGTCGAACGATTTACCGCGGGCAAACTGAACATCCTTGCGCTGTATATCTCGTGCAGTCACATCGTTTAGACACGTATATCCGAGAACGTACTTGAACGGATCGTCCGACTCCGAAAGGCCTTTGCACACGCGTCCGATAACGACACCGAGTTCGCCCTCATGTTCTACCTGAGCCGACTGAGAGGGAAGTCTGATCGACTCGCCCGCAGCGATGATCGCTGACGGCGCCTTTAAAAATAAAAGAGGCTCTGTGGGCACGTCACTTCCCATCTCGGCCGCGTGTTCTGCATAATTGCGGCCAACACAGACGATCTTGGACGGCTGGGCCGCTGCGAGTATTTGCACCTCGTCCAGATACCAAAGCTCCTCGGTCTTCCGAAGCTCCGTGTCACAAACCCACACCTCCTCGCCTTCAACGATCCCGATCCTTACATTTCCATCTTTACTGAAACGGCAAATTTTCATCTTGTTGCTCAGGAATGACTAAGCGTGTACTCATACCTTCGCTCAAAACTTAGTCACAGGGAAGGGAAAGTCTAACAGATTTACACTGCAAAACCACAGTCCGCAAGTTTTGCATCATTCCTTCCGCATTTCGTTTATGGTGCTTGGCATCAGGTCGCAAATGGAGTTTGTTACCGAAGACCTTCCGGTACAGATCGGTCGATTTAGTGATGGAAACCGCGAGATGGTAATTCGACGTGTTACCGAACCGACCGGCAAGCTGCATTCTGCGAGCGACTGTTTCGAAGCGGTCCGCTATTCGACCACACCGCTGCCATCAAAACTAGACGAGGCCGGAAAACGCTGGGCCTGTTTCTCGGCAGCTAAAGGCGATGAAAGGCTGCGCCTCTGCGAAAGGATCGAAGGAGATCAAGCCGGGGAATGGACCGACGGCTCGTCATGGTACTGGTCCGCGTGGCGAGACGGCCAGAACGCATGGTGGGCGTTTACTGTCACCGAACGCGAATAAGCTGTTGAAGAATCAAACGCTCGCCATATGCCGGAAATCATAGCAGATATCGAAGAAACGCAGACGCGACACCTTCTTTTTTCCGCGACACCTTCTTTTTTCCTTCTTTTTTCGACATGGCATCGAGTCGGCAGAAGGCTTTTTTAGCTGAAGCAATAGGATCCGTGACGTCCTTTCTGAGATTACCCTTCGAAGCCAGGTGCCTAACTCCAATTCCCGAAAGAATTCCAGTTCACTGTCTTTTCGCCTTTCGTCACGGCACTGTAAGTCGGTGTCAGATTTTAGCTACGTCTTGAGAATGGTCTCGTCGGAGACGCTTGAGAAATCTAGAGCCATAGTGTTTTCAGTACGTCAACGCGAATCTAGCGATATAGGGGAACGAGCCAGATGTTTGATACAAATATGCACGACAATTTAAACCGTGTCACGCGATGGGAGCCGACAAATTGTACTAGCCGCAACACTTTTCCCGCGATAGGATCGAGTGCCCTCAAATCCGGTCAGTTCATTGTTAGGGAACGCCCAACTGTCAATCTCACACCTAAGATCTTGCTTTACTCACACGACACGTTCGGTCTTGGAAATATAAGAAGGACGCTGCTACTCGCGCAAAACCTTATAGACCAGTATTCCAAAGCGTCGATTCTCATCATTACAGGTTCGCCTGTTATTCATGCTTTTCGGCTTCCGGAGGGAATTGACTACATCAAACTACCTTCGCTGGATCGCGTGAGTGCCGAACGCTACGAGCCGCTGTTGCTCGCCAATTGTGCTGACGAAATCAAACAGACCCGGGAAGCGATCGTTGAAAATATCGTCACCGGTTTCGCACCTGATTTGCTGATCGTCGATAAAAGGGCCGCAGGAATCAACGGCGAACTTCTCCAGGCGTTAAAAGGAATACGGCAAAAGAAGTTGAAAACAAAGATCGTTCTGGGATTGTGCGATATTCTGGATGCACCCGAGCGAACCGCAAAAACACTCCGCGAAAACGGCAGCTTCGAGACAATCGAAAAATATTATGACGAAGTTTGGATTTACGGTTCGCGCGAGATTTTCGATACCGCAAGGGAATACAATTTTCCGGCCGGCGTGGCCAAAAAAACGCAATATTGCGGTTATCTAAAACGACCCGTCGCCAAATCCGTTGGCGGAAATGGCACGCTGCCGCGTTCTAGTTACCACCGGCGGAGGAGGGGACGGTTCCCCGATGATCGAAACCTATCTTGAGAGCTTACCTTCGCTCAACGCTGAACTCACCGTTTCCTCGACGGTTATTTTCGGCCCGCAGATACAGGACGCGAAACGCAAAAACCTACTTTCCCGATTCAGAAACTTGCCGGATATAAGGTTTTTGGATTTCGTGCCGGACTTAACTCAGCATTACGCCGAAGCCGATGTAGTGGTCTCAATGGCAGGCTACAACACGGTGTGCGAACTGCTTTCGCACAACAAATGCGCAGTGCTCGTCCCGCGTTCCGAGCCTGTCCGCGAGCAGTTGATCCGGGCTCGGCTACTTGCTGACCAAGGATTTTTTCAAACCATTGAACCACACGAACTGAATGCGGAAACTATGAAAAACAAAATAATCGCCGCCATAAAAACCACTTCGATTAAAAGGCATTTAATGGATCTGGACGGTTTACCGCGAATCAACGAGCGGGTCCGTGATCTGTTGACGGAGGAAAGCTATGGGTGATTCGGACAACGGTAAGAATCCGGGGATTGCATACGTTCTCAAGAATTTTCCGAAACTTTCGGAGACTTTTATCGCAAGCGAAATCTATCGTCTCGAGCAGTCTGGAGTCAATCTAAGGTTGTTGGTCATCAAGCCTGCGACCGCAGGTTCGCGACACGCCGTGATCGAAAAGATCAGGGCAAAACCCTTTTACCTGCCCGGGACAACTTCGCTCTCGGAAACTTCTTTGGCGACATGGCTGAAATTGCATCTGCGGGACTTTTTGCCGGGTGTTATTAGCGTTTTCAAACAAAATCCGCTCGGTGTCATAAAAGCGGCCCGTTTCGCTTTTGTTCAATCGATCCGGGGGCGCCGTACTTTTCTGGCAATGCCCCGAAAGGTCTATCTCAAAGAATTCTTGCAAGCAGCGACGATCGCCGATCAAATCTGGCGGGACAACCAGGTTCGGCACATTCACGCCCATTTCGCACACGGTGCAACGACAGTTGCATGGCTTACGGCGATGATGACGAATCTCCGGTTTTCGTTCACTGCCCACGCCAAAGACATTTATCTCGAATCGCTTAATCCCGCGATTTGCTCGCGAAAAATGGACGCTGCAGTATTTATCGTGACCTGTACAGAGGCAAACCGGACACATCTGCAAGCCCTGAGCCGGACCCCGGTTCATTGCCTTTATCACGGTTTAACTTCAGATTTTGTGGATTTACTACAAAAGGCAAAAACGAACGGACACGAACGGAATGGTCGTATTCGCGCGTTGGCCGTCGGGCGTTTGGTCGAGAAAAAAGGCTTGGATACATTCGTCGAAGCTTGCGGAATCCTGCGCGAGCGGAACGTTAATTTTGAAGCCGTCATAGTCGGCGAAACCGGTGACGCTGAAGCGAAGATCCGTCGACATATCGCGGCACACAATCTGGAGAGCAAAGTCGAGCTCGTGGGTGCGATGGCTCAAACCGAGCTTTTTGGCGAATACCGCCGGGCCGACGTATTTTGTCTGCCGTGCCGCATTTTGGAAAACGGCGACCGCGATGGCATCCCGAATGTGATGGTCGAAGCCATGTCGTGCGGCGTGCCTGTCGTGACCACCGACGTTTCCGGTATTCCCGAAATCATCCGCCACGGTCAAAATGGTCTGCTTGTTGCTCCAGACGATCCTACAGCTCTCGCTGACTCTCTAGAAAGAATATATCTGGACAAATCTTTGTCCGCACGTCTTTCGCGGGCTGGTTTGGAGACTGTTAGAGAAAGGTTCGACGGCGATTCGTCGGCTAAACAGTTAGCGACGCTGTTTCGGGCAATACTTCAAGGAAGCTAGAAATGCTTTTACTGGAACTACCAAAGAAAAAGTTAGTCGAGCGGACGATAAGAAAGGGGGAGATCTTTTGTGTCATCGAACACGCGGATAAAGACCGTGAAATCGCCGATGCCGTATGCTCCGGAAGGTTTACGATTGCAGGCTCAACTTTCGATCTAGGACGCGAGATCAACTGGCTCGAAAACCCGCGGCCGGACGACATAGAATGGCAAATCGAATGGCATAAATTCTATTACGGCCTGGATATGGCACACGCGTTTTCACTGACTGGCGATCGGAGATTTCTTCGAGGCTGGGAAGAACTGGTGCGATCGTTTGTTCGCCAGGTCCCGGTCAACTTTGCTTCGACGGACGTTTTGGTGCGGCGCGTTCAGAATTGGATCTATGCCCGGCAAATTTTTGCGGAAACGGAAAAGTTCGGCGGTTTCTCCTGTGATTTTGAACGCGAACTTCTGAATAGTATCGATGCCCAGATCGGGTTTCTGCGTGAAAATTTAACGCCCGAACGCAACCACCGGACGCTCGAAGTATACGCCTTGTTCATCACCGCGCTCGCCCTACCGCGGCTCGACAAGAGCGGCGAGCTTTTGCGGTTCGCAATGACCGAACTCAGCGAAAATTTGATGGCCGACATTCGCGCCGATGGCGTCCAACGTGAGCAATCAACACATTACCACTGCACGGTTTTGCGATCGTTTTTGGGTGCAAGGGAAAACGCCGATCGTTTCGGCTTGAAATTCTCGACGCAATTTGATGACAGGCTCGTCAAGGCATGCGAATACGCGATGCACTTTCATCGGCCTGACGGACAAATTCCCGCCTTTTCCGACAGCGACACGGGGAGCTATCTCGATCTGCTGGAACTCGCGGGTAATATTTTTTCACGGCCCGATTTTCGTTACGCTGCCACGGCTGGTCGCGAAAGGCGCCCCGCCAACTTCGTCAAATGTTAGTTTTGACGAGAGCGGATATTTTATTCAGCGAAGCGGTTGGGGAACGGGCGAAACAGCCTTTACGAAAGAACGCTTCTTAATGTTCGACTGCGGCCCGATAGGCGACGGGGGACACGGGCATTACGATCTGTTAAACGTCGAAATTGCTGCTTGCGGTAAACCTTTGATCGTCGATAGTGGTCGTTTTACCTATGCGGAAAGTACTGATATTAATTGGCGGCATTATTTCAAAGGCACGGCCGCACACAATACAGTCGTAGTTGATAAGAAAGACCAAACCTCATACCGGAGAGGAAAGGCTAAAGGCGACAATGCCGCAAGGGGAATTTATCGAACGTGTCAGTTTGCCGGGTCTCGATGTTTTGTGCGGCCGGGCATTTAGCTCTAATTACGAGGCCGTTCACACCCGGCGGATCTTTTTTATCCGCAATAAATACTGGCTGATCGCCGACCATCTTACCGGCGAAACCCCGCATCAATACGACTTGCGTTTTCACCTTACGCCCGCCGCATGGAACCGTGTCAACACTTTTCAGACGGTAAAAAACACCGTCGTTCGCACTCCTGACGTAGCTTTGCTGTTCGAAAAACACGGCGCGGTAACGATCGAGCCAAGCTGGTTCGCTCCGCAATACGGTATAAAGCACCGCGCACCTTGCGTCAGCGTTATTTCTGAAGACACTGGCACTACCGATTTTTATACGCTCGTTATGCCGATTTGTTTGCAGGAAAGTTTGCCGAGTTTCACCGCAAAGAAAGTGGGCGCGACTACAATCATCGAGATTTGGCCAGATGATGTGACAGAAGAAAGTTTGTGCTGGGATTTGATGGATGAAAAATTAGAAAATTTGAGATTTGGTTTTTAAAGAATGAATTTTGCCGCTACCAAAAGGTTACTGCTTGCTCCTGACGCAAATTTGCCACAGCGCGATGTTTTGCTCGACGCAAACAAAATGGCTCGGTTGCTTTCGACGCGGCTTTGCAAAAATGGTCCGGTTTCCCTAAGCAAATGTGAAATCGGGCGCGATTAAGTATCGTTTCGGAGCAAATCTCCGTGTGTTGTACGAGTTGCGATCGGGCGACCTCGAGTTAAAAGTGGTGGCGCGGACTTTCCCAGACGGCGGCGGAGCAGAGGTCTGCGAGCGGTCCCGGCTGAACGCAACGCCCAACTCGTCCACTCAACCAGTTTTTTTTCACGAGGAGCTTCAGACAGTTTTCTGGATTTTTCCGAATGATAGGAAAATCTCCAACCTGAGCGTTTTATCCCATATTCCGCGTGATCTGGCGAATTTCTCCGGCCGGATATGGGCTAGGAGCCGTATTGTCGCCTACGCTCCCGAAAAATGTGCAACAGCTCAATGCCTGGACGAAAGCGGAGCAATTCTTGGATACGCTAAGGTCTTCGCGGGCAACGAAGGGCGGAGAATTGTTGAGATTTACAAGCAATTGAACGAAATGAATTTACGGGTGCCGCGAGCACTGAGCTATTCGGAAACGCACCAGACGTTGATCTTGGAGGCGGCCCTCAGGGGAGCGCGTTGCGGATATACAAGATGAGAATGCAGGCGAACTTTACCGGAAGTTCGGTGAGGCGATTGCACTGTTTCATCAGGTCGCGCCTGCTAAAACTCTAAGACGTTTTGAGCGTCTCGATACCGAACGTCTGCCGAAAGTTTTGCACATAATCCGAAACGCTCGCCCTGATGTTGCAATGCAGGCCGGGAAACTCTGCGAAAGACTTGCCGCTTTTTCACATCGCAAAGAATCCGCAGTTTCTCTGCAGGGCGACGTTCACGCAAAAAACGCGATCTGGCACGAAGGCGATTTGACCCTGATAGATTTGGATCAGGTTTCGATCGGGGAGCCTGGATTCGATATCGGCAGTTTTCTTGCGGGGCTACACTACAGGGAATGTGTCGGACGGTTGACGGTCAGATTGCGTAAGGAGATTTCCGAAAGATTTCTCGCGGGATACGAGGATGTTCGCCCTCTGCCGCCGGAAAGATCACTGCGGCGGCACACGGCGGCGGCACTTTTGGCCGAACGCGGATTGCGGGCAATTAGCCGCGTTCGCGTAGAAGGCCTGGAAAATCTGAGCGGAATTCTTGCGAGAAGTGAAAATATTTTGCGTGGAGGAGATTTATGATCTCGGCTGCAAATGCTATTGAGGACAAGAAATTATCAGCCCTTGCGGTCGTTTTGGCTGCGTATCCAAACGCCGAAATTGTCAAATATTCGCCTGAAAAACGCTGCACGATTCGCGTCGTCCGTGACAATCGAAATTACTTTGCCAAAGTTTATCCTCCGAAGTTCCTAAAGCGTGAGCGTGGCGAGAAAATTCACGACACGGGCTCCGCTTTTTGGCGATCAGTAAAAGCCGGAAGAGTGAATTTCAGGGTTGCAAAACCCGTCGGATGGGACATGGCGACTCAAACGCTATGGCACGAAAACCTTGCCGGCTCGCCGGCAATTGAAAGAATGAAAAATCGTGACAGCGGACGAATAGTTCATCGCATCGGTCAAGCAGTCGCGTTGATTGAGCGTTGCCAGATTAGGCCAACGCGCGTTTTTGACTACGACGAACAGTTGAAAGATTCAGCCGAGTTCGCTGAAAAAGTCGTTAGGTGTTTTCCGCATCTCAGCTCTTCGGTCGCGGAACTGCTGAGAAAGTTCAAAACAACTGATATGCCCGATCGAGAACTCAAGCCGATTCACGGCGATATGCACGTCGACCAATGGCTGATGAACGGCGATGAGCTAGGACTGCTTGACTTTGAAGATTTTGCACTCGGCCATCCCGAACGCGATTTGGCCTTTTTTTCCGTTCAGCTTGAAACCGAATACGGGGCGGAATTGGAACTGGCTAGGTTGAATGCGGCTTTTCTAGCCGGCTACATATCGATCGGCGGGGAACCGGACGAACGATTATTGAACATCTACGCGGCCCATAAATGGTTCTCTAAAGCCTCAAGAGCGGCAACTTGGGAACAGGCGAACAATCTTTTGCTTCGTTCTTTTGATTGTTTGGAAGTTATAAAAACGGACAATACCGAGAAAAGTGGATTCGTGGGGAAGGAATGAAATGGTTTTTAGCTATGAACGGAAAGCAATCTAAATTCAGGCGAATCGTGACAGGCCATCTGTCGGCGCAAAAGTGGAATTTCGTGGTTGCGGTTTTCTGTACGCTGAGTCTGGCCGCGACGGATTTAGTTAGACCCTGGACGCTCAAAATCATTGTTGACAACGTGCTTTTGTCACATCCACTGCCGCCATTATTGGCAGGTTTGACGGAAACTTTTGAGCGCGAAAAAACGCTCTCGGTGATTCTGGTGGCTTCATCCGTGATCCTAATCAGCCTAGTCAAAGGAGCCGCGACTTATTCGCAGGTTTTTATTACGTCGCGCATCGGTTGTCGGCTCGCCCACACGCTTCGGCGCGAGCTTTTTGCTCATCTCCAACGGCTTTCGCTCGCCTTTCACAAAAGATCGGAAACTGGCGAACTGCTGACGAAAGTGACGACCGACACAAACAATCTGCGCGACGTGTTTTCTGAATTTGCACTCAACTTTGCGACGGAATTCGTAACCCTTGCCGGGATGATCGTGATTATGTTCCTGGTTAATTGGCAGCTGAGTTTGATCGTCCTCGCGACATTTCCGTTTCTGGCGTTGATTTCGTATTACCGGTTCCACGCAATTCGAGAATCGGCGCGAAAACAGCGAAGCGCGGAGGGCAAGATCGCGTCAAAACTGCACGAGATTCTGAATTCAATTCTCGTAGTGCAAGCCTTCGGACGCGAGCGTTATGAGGAACAACGCTTTGAAACGCAAAGCGAGGCGACGCTCGATGAAAGCATTCGCACGGCGAGGCTCGAGGCGGCATCATCGCGGGCGGTTGATGTGGTGAGCGCGTTTGGCATGTTTTCGGTGTTGGTTTTTGGCTCATTGCAGGCCCTTGACGGCACGATCACGCCCGGCACCGTTTTGGTTTTCGCGGCATATATGAACAGTCTGAATGCCCCAATTCGGACACTCGCCAAGCTTTTTGCCAAGATCTCAAGAGCATGGGTCAGTGCCGACCGAATTGCCAACATCCTGGCAATTCAGCCGGAAATCGAAGACAAACCCGACGCAATTACCGCCAGACATCTACGCGGTGAAATCGGATTTCAAAACGTCTCGTTCGACTACGGCGACAAAAAACCAATTCTCGACAACGTTTCGTTTACGATTCCGGCGGGCAAAAAGGTTGCGCTTTTGGGAATGTCCGGAGCCGGCAAATCAACGATCATCAGTTTGATTCTGCGGTTTTACGATGCGGCGGCGGGCGAGATTTCGATTGACGGTGTAAACATCAAAGATTACCAACGCGAATCCCTGCGCGGTGAGATCGGCATTGTTTTGCAGGATACGATTTTATTCGGGGCAACTGTTCGCGAAAACATCGCTTACGGTAAGGAAAACGCGAGCGACGACGAGATCCTATTGGCAGCGAAAGCCGCCAACGCACACGAATTTATAACAAAACTCGATAAAGGTTACGACACGGTATTGGGTGGTCGCGGTGGCACTCTGTCCGGGGGGCAACGCCAGCGGTTGGCGATCGCTCGTGCCTTTATACGCAAGGTCCCGATTCTGATTCTCGACGAACCCATGACCGGACTCGACGTGGAAAGCGAAAAGGCACTGCGCGACGCAATGCGGCGATTGATTCAGGGCAAAACCTGTCTGCTCATTACGCACGATTTGCAGAATGCCACCGACGCCGATGTAATTCTGCTGCTTGAAGATGGGCGTATCGCCGAACAGGGATCGCACAAGACTCTGTTGGCGAACAGCCGCAAATACCAATCGCTCTTCTCGCAAAAAAACAATGCGATTGAGGCAACCGCGACGATCAATTGAGGTTAAATAGAGTGAAAAACAACAAACCGAAAATCCTATTCTACTGCCAACATTCGCTGGGTCTGGGACATCTCGTGCGGTCGCTGGCACTCGCGGAAAGCATGAGCGTGGAGTTTCGTGTTTTGTTGCTCAACGGCGGAAAGCTGCCGAAACAAGTGGCCGTGCCTTCGGCGGTCGAGATTATCAATCTGCCGCCGCTCGGATTCGATGAAAATGGACAGCTCGCGAGCCGCGACGGCCGGCGTACGGTCGAACGGGCTCAGGCCTTGCGCGAGAAAATAATTCTCGAAACCTACCGGGCGGAAAAACCGCAGATCGTTCTAATAGAACTTTTCCCGTTTGGGCGCAAAAAGTTTGCCAACGAACTCATCCCGCTGCTCGATGAGGCCAAGGGTAAAGCGAAAATCGTGTGCAGCCTCCGCGACATTCTGGTCGGCAAACGGAACGACCAGGCGAGGCATGACGAGCGAGCTATCGAAACGGCAAATCACTATTTCGATGCGATTCTCGTTCACTCAGACGCGAATTTTGCTCGGCTCGACGAGTCGTTTCAGACATCAAAGCCGCTGCTCGTTCCGGTTTTTCACACGGGATTTGTCGCATCAAAAGCACAGCCATCAAGCGCAAGAAAACAGAGGAATCGCCCCGGACAAATCATCGTATCGGCCGGCGGTGGGCTGGTCGGCGATAGTCTTTTTCGGACTGCTATCGAAGCTCACAAGATTCTATCAAAACGGACAGAGATCGAAACGACAATAGTCGGCGGGTGGTTTCTGCCTGAAAGCGATTGGGTCGGTTTGCAAGAGTTGGCAAAAAGCGAACGGGGTCTGCGTTTCCGCCGTTTCGTCCCGAATCTGCGGGGGAAAATGAGTCTTTCGGATGTTTCCGTGAGCCAGTGTGGTTACAATACCGCTCTCGACATCTTGCTCTCGGGCGTTGCTGCGGTCGTTGTTCCGTTCGGGGACAGCGGCGGCGAAGACGAACAGACGAAACGTGCGCGGCGTTTGGAAAAAATGGGCGCCCTTCGCGTTTGTGAGAATCCGACGGCGAAAGTTCTGGCGTGCGAAATCGAAAAATCCTTCGAGTTTCAGCCGCAGAACATTACGCTCGATTTCAGCGGCGGAGAAAATTCAACACAATTCGTCAAAAACCTGCTTCCGAAAAATCAAACCAAAAAATCCTGGCTCGAACCGGTCAAACACGCGTCTCGAAAATCGTCGTGAAACAATCAAAGTATTTTTCCGCGACGACGATGCCGGACTTGAGAACGAACGGCTTTTCAAAGTGCAGGACGTTTTTGAGAAGTTCGCGATGCCGCTGGATATTGCCGTTATTCCCAAGGAAGTTTCGGTAAACTTTGGCGACGAAATGCGAGCACGAGTCGCCGGTGATTCGAAACTTTTCGCCATTCACCAACACGGATACGCCCATCAAAATCACGAACGGGAAGATCGCAAATGCGAATTCGGGACGGCACGGAGCAAGCGTCAACAGTTGCGAGACATTGCCGCGGGGCAACAAATTCTCACCGACTTTTTCGACGATTTGCCCCTGCCAATTTTTACGCCGCCCTGGAATCGCTGCACGAATGAAACGGTCGAAGTGTTGTGCCAACTCGGTTTCAAGATTCTATCGCGCGAATCAAAGGCCGAAGCGTTGAATGTGACCAGTCTAAGTGAAATTCCCATTTCGATTGATTGGTTTGCCAAACGCAAACGTGTTGCCCTAACCCGCGAGGAAATCGGAGCGTTGCTGGCAAATGCAATCACAACGCAGGGCGAAGTCGGTATTATGCTCCATCACGCATTGATGGATCGGGAGGAGCGCGAGCGTTTGAGCGAACTGTTCGAGCTTTTTGCGCAATACGGTCAAATCGAAAAGCATTCAATCTGGAGTTTATTCAGGGCGTCGCAAACTGACGTGGCGTCGTTCGCTCACGTCAATTGAACAAGCCAAGAGTCAAGAGGAGGAGTTATGAAATTCAAATTATCGGTGATGGCAGTTTTGTTAGTAAGTTCGATCTGTACGGCGGCGCAGAGCACGGCGACAAATACCAGCACGGCGGCGGCTAACCCGCTGGCGAGCCCGAACGTCGTATCCGCGCCGAATCCAAATCCCGATCAAGGAGATTGGACGAAAACGTGGAGCGTCGTCGTAACCTTTAACACGACTTTCGACAGCAACCTTGAACATGATGTCACACCTGTTCGTGCGGCCGGTTTTGCCCCGTCCGTGGTAGCCGGCTATCAACTGCGTTCAAAACATCATCGAGTTCGGTTTATTTACGGTTTATCTGCTTCGCGTTACACGCGAAGCACCGATCTGAACCGCGTCGGACAGTTCTTTGGTGCGTCTTATCGATTTTCGCACGGGAGATGGAGTTGGGAAACCGAAGGCGAAGCAATTCTGAAAGGCACGAATGACGACCGCGAAACGAACGATCAATTTGTAGCTACACAGAAGCTCGGCTACCGTTTCGACGGCAAAACCCGGGCAAACGTTTATTTTGCATATCGCTTAAAGCGGTACATCCCCGAGGAGGCCGCTCGTAATTCCGTCAATCCAATGTACGGTTTCAAATTCTCGCGTCAATTTGGTAAGAAAGCCGACTGGGACATCGGCTATCGTTACGATGAGAACCGTGCTGAAAATTCGCGTCAAAGTTATATACGCTCAACGTACAACACCACATTTAAGTATCAGCTCACGAAAAAGAACCTGCTCGAAACGGGTTTTTCGTTTAAGCCCCGCCTTTATTCACGGACAATCAGAGTCGGCGATATTCGTCTTCCTCGTCGAGACCGAAAATACAGCTGGGATGTTAGTTGGAGTCACGCAATATCGGATCGGATCGCGTTCGAGCTTGGCTACGACTTTGAAAAGCAAAGGTCAAACGACACGGATAAGCTCTACAAAGATCATCAAATAAGTTTTTCGATCCTTTATCATTGGGGCAATGGCGAATCCATAAAGCCCTAAAACGAGATCTCCGCCTGAAACATGATTCTGTCATTCGGAAGTCAGCAAGAAAAGCGGGGTCAGGTCTGCGAATAGCGAAACCTTCCGTCACACATTTTTTTCGGTAAACGCTTGCCAGGACACTTTAAGTAGGACAGCGTAAGCTGATGTGTAAAGGGAGCTTATAACGCCGGCCGCTTTCGGATTAGTTGACTTGAAGGAAGATCCGCGGGACACGGGACAAAATAGCCTTAACGCTTCTGAACGTAATATTTAGCTTGTCCCCCAAGTGTCCCAGGCTGGGACAGCTTCACAGGAAACGTTTCAGTTTGTTTCATCCGAAACAAGAAGTCGGACGCGCTGTGAAACGAAACAAGATTCTCCGGCTCAGGATAGATTGCGGCTTTTACAAGACGAGGGACGGTGATCATGGAATAGTTTCCGACACGACTTCCGATGGTCCACTGATATTTCCGAATTTGTCCGTGGCGGTCAGGTAGTAATAATAGGTTTTGCCCGATTCGACCTCCGTATCCTGGAATGTATTTGTTTCTAATAACTTAGGTGTCAAAAGCTTCCATGTTGCTTTATCAGCGGCGGCGTCTTGGGACCGGTAGATCCGGTAGCCCGTCACGTCATTTTCCGGGTTCGTCGGGAAAAAGATCGAGACCGTCGTTGGCGTTGCGGCCAGCGTTATAGACGCGGGTGAACTCGGTGCGAATGTATCCTTTGGCTTTACCGTAACGATGTTCGACTCGGAGCTTTCGACCGGCAGGCCGCCCGTGCCGACGGAAACCGCCCGGACAAAATAGAAATACTCTATATCGAACTCGAAGAAACGGTCGGGAAATTTGAGATCCGTGACCGGCGTTTTGTTAAGCAGTTTTCCGGCTTCGGTCTTCGACGCGGATCGGTAAATGTTGTATCCAAGCAAGTTTGCGGGCGTCGAGCCGTCGGCGTTTGTGGCCGGTGCCAGCCAGGCCAGACTGACAGCATCCTGCGATACGTCGGCAGAAAGGGAAGTCGGGGCAGCCGCGACCTTGGCGGCCGGCTCGATCAACAAGAAGTTTGAGAACGAGGCCTTTTGGCCGGAGGTATTTACAAAGCGGATCGAGTACCTGAGCCGCGAGGGCTGTCCCGCAAACTCCAGAGTGTCGGTGTAGGAAATTGTTTTCAATCCAAAATCAGCGTCTGTTACCGGCACAGTCGCTATAAGGACGCTCCGTCCGGCGAATTCTTCCTCCGAAAGTGTCAGCGGGGAACTCAGCGGTTCGGCCAGACGGTAAATGTCAACGCGGTTGATGTTCTGGACGTTATTGTTCGGCGGCGTTGCGGGCGGGCATCTTCCAGGACAAGAATCACCTGACTGCCGCGCTGAAACCCGGAAATTTCGGCACGCTGGATGACACGGCCCGTCGGCGGGACCGGCGGCTTTCGCTTACCGCAGCCAAATCCGCTAAGCACCACAAGCGCTAAAAGTGCTAAAGGTGCTTTAACATTCATGTGCTTAAGGAAATTGCTTAATGCCGGAAATGCCGCCGAGCGTGGTCTTAACATCTGCTTAATCTATAAAATGTACTGCCGAAGGTTCTGGTCCTGGATAAGCCGCCAAGCCGGTTCTCGACATACGCGGCGTCGATTATTTGATGCTTTTCTTCAAGCTCGCTGCCGAGAAAGCTGATCTCTTCAAGTAGTTTCTCAAGCAGCGTATGAAGCCGTCGGGCACCGATGTTTTCAGTGCGTTTTGTTGATCTCCGCTGTCATTTCGGCGAGCTTGGTCGATCGCGTCTTCGGTAAATTCGAGCTGGATTCCTTCGGTGTTTAACAGCGCCTGGTACTGCTTAATAAGCGAATTCTTCGGCTGCGTCAAAATCCGCTTAAGGTCGTCGATGGTCAAGGATTCAAGCTCGACACGGATCGGAAATCGTCCTTGCAGCTCCGGGATAAGGTCCGATGGCTTTGAAACGTGGAAAGCACCGGCGGCGATAAACAGAATGTGTTCGGTGTTGACCATGCCGTATTTCGTGTTGACGTTCGTGCCTTCGACGATCGGCAGCAGGTCGCGCTGAACGCCTTCGCGCGAAACGTCCGGGTTCCCGTCCCGATTCGCGGCCGGCGATCTTGTCGATCTCGTCGAGAAAAATGATGCCCGAATTCTGCGTCTTTTTGATCGCGGCCCTGACGTGATCTGCTCCATATCGACCAAATTTTCCTGCTCTTCGCGGAGCAGATATGCCCGGGCGTCGGCGACCTTCATTTTTCGCCTGACCGTCTTGGTCGGGAACATATTGCCGAACATGTCCTTCAGGTTGACGCCCATTTCCTCCATTCCCTGCCCGCCGACAAAATCGATGGTCGTATTTGCCGCGGTCCTGCGTGTCGATCTCGATCAGACGGTCGTCAAGATCGCCGCGTCCGAAGTTGGTTCGCGAAGCTTTTCGCGGGTGCGGTTTTGCTGGGGTTCGGACTCGCCAGGTTCAGATCCTTCGAATCTCCTGCGTCTGATAATGCATTCCGGATGGCGGCAAGGAGAAGATCAAGCAGCCTTTCTTCGGCGTTTTCTTCGGCCGTGGCATAACGTCGTCGATAAGCCGCCTGTTTGGCCATATCGACGGCAACATCGGTCAACTCGCGGATCATGCTCTCGACATCGCGGCCGACATAGCCGACCTCGGTAAATTTTGAGGCCTCGATCTTGATAAACGGCGAATCGGCGATGCGGGCGAGCCGCCGGGCGATCTCGGTTTTGCCGACGCCGGTCGAGCCGATCATCAGAATATTTTTCGGCAAAACGTCTTCGAGCGATCTCTGCAGGAAGTTTTTGCCGTCGGATACGATTCCGCAGAGCAACTGCCACTGCCTTTTTTGCCGCGTTCTGGCCGACGACATACTTATCCAATTCCTCAACGATCTGCCGCGGCGTCAGGTCATCGAGATTTCGTTTTTCCAGCGCGCTTTACTTCGCCGCCTAAATAAATAGCCATTGTGGATGGATCGCGGACATTCTTGTCCGCATCAATTTTGCGGACTAAAGTCCGCGTTCCACTTAAAGCTCCTCAACAATGATGTCCGAATTTGTATAAATACAGATCTCGCCGGCGATCCGAAGGGCTTCTTCCGCGATCTCCTTCGCCGAAAGTTCCGTGTGCTTCATTAGAGCTCGAGCTGCCGCGAGGGCATACATGCTGCCGGACCCGACCGAAAGCAACCCGTCGTCTGACGAGATCACATCGCCTTTGCCGGAGATCAGAAAAGCATCGTTTTTGTCGGCGACGATCAACAATGCCTCAAGATGTCGCAGGTATTTGTCGGTCCGCCAGTCTTTGCTCAGCTCGATCGCCGCACGCTCCAAGCTGGCCCTGAAACTACTCTAGCTTTGTTTCGAAACGGCTAAGAAGTGAGAACGCATCGGCGGTCGCACCGGCAAAACCCGCGAGTATCTCGCCGTTCAAAAGGCGGCGGACCTTGCGGGCATTGCCTTTGATAACAGTTTCGCCAAGCGTCACCTGGCCGTCACCGGCCATAGCGACAGCTCCGTTTCGCTGAACAAGCAGCACCGTCGTTGAGCGTATTCGCTCGGTTGATTTTCCGTTCGACATAAAGATCTGCATAAAGCTACGCCCCTTAGTTACGTGCGGCTTCCGCACTCGATCGGGCCGGCTTCAGCATTCAATAAAATGATAAGCGTTTAATTTCAAATGCTCAAATTGACAGACTGCTTCAATTTGTTTGAACATTATGGTTTATGACGTATCGGCCGAGAATAGGGCTTACAATGAGACTGGAGATGGAAACGCGGCGTTTTTATCTCGGGCGCGATTACAGCGAGGCCGTCGAGGCGTCCGGCGGGGTTCCGGTCCACCTTTCGCTTATTCCAAAGGCTGAATACATAGCCGAGGTTTTGAGTCAGGTTGACGGCATCTTGCTTCCGGGCAGCGATACGGATATTGATCCGTCATATTATGACCAGGATCCGCACCCAAAGTTGGGAAAGGTAATACCGGAAAAGGATGAAACGGATCTTTTGGTCCTGACGGAAGCCGAAAAGCTGGGCTGCCTGTCCTTGCGATCTGTTATGGAATGCAGTCATTAAACGTGTCCCGCGGCGGAAACTTGATCCAGGATATGAATCGCACGTAGAGAACTGCTTAAGGCACGAGCAGGGAAAGCCGCAGACCGCAGTTCCCACGGAATAACCATCGCGAGCAAGGGATTTTGGCGTCGCTGGCTGGGGAAGGGATCGTGAAAAGGCTAAAGTGAATTCTCGCATCATCAGGCTATCGGTGCCGTAGGGGAGAATTTGGTGCCAACAGCCTGGGCAAATGACGGCGTCATCGAATGCATCGAAGATAACCGGCAGGGCCGCTTTGTTTTCGGGGTTCAATGGCACCCGGAACTCTCATGGCAAACTGACGTATTATCAAAGGCGATATTCGACCATTTCGTTGAAAATTGTATCAGTCGCCAAAACGCGGGTGAAAAAGCATCCGCTGATGCGTGAGGTCAATGTTTTTAACTGAAGAAGAAAAATGAGTTTACGTTGGCACGTTAAGGTATGACTTGAGCCGTTCGCCGTAGGTTGATGCGATAGATTAGATGCTCGCGACGGCCTGATCAAACGTAATTGTAACAATAGGTTGGAGTTGGACACCTGATAGACTTTTTAAGTGTCGGAATTCAGACAGTTAATGTTATTTCGAAGCAAAAACGAGGCATTTATTGATGAATAATCCTGTAGTTATCGGCTTAATTGCCTGGTTTTTCCCCGGCGCGGGACATTTCGTGCAGAAAAGGACCAAACGCGGTCTGATCATCTCCGCTTCCATCTGGACGATGTTCATTATCGCGGTGCTAAGCGGCGGGGCATACTACCCTGGGTTTGAGTTCAAAGATGGGGCATTGCTCTATTTGTTGAATATGTTCGCTACATTTGGCAACGGACTGGGCGATCTGATCAGTTTTGTCGTATCAGTCGAACCGCTTCCGAATGTTGCGGCGAAGGCAACTTTCGAATACGGCGGCCGATTTCTTGAGGTCGCAGGTTTGCTGAATTATCTTGCTGTTATGGACGCTCTGGACATCTATTTTGGGAGGAAGAAATGATCCACTTCTTTTATCTGGTCGGATTTGCTTTCTTCGTCGCGGTTTGTTTCGGCGTGTTCGCAAGCGGGACTCCAAACGAAAGGCTTCGCTACGGAGGCAAGACATTCCTGCAATTTCTAGGCATCAGCCTGATAATTGCCTGGGTTCTATACTTTATCCCATAGCCCGTTTCAGGGTTGATAGCAGAACAAGTGTCACGGATCGACATGGACCATGCCTCTATTTGAAACCGAAAGCCTTGTCCTGAAAAGCTATAATTTGGCCGAGGCCGACCGGATCGTTGTGTTTTTCACACGCGATCATGGCATTGTCCGCGGCGTAGCGAAAGGGGCGAAACGTCTTAACAGCCGTTTTGGAAGCACACTTGAATTGTTTTCCACTGTCCAACTTTCGTATTTTCAGAAGGAAGATCGTGAACTGGTCTCGATCCAGCAAGTCGAACTGACCCGGTCGTGCTTTTCGTCGGCCGGCGATCCTGAATTTCTCCACGCTTTCTCGTACATAGCAGATCTGTTGATGGCGTTCGTCCCCCCGCATGACCCAAATGAAACCCTTTATCGGATGACGAAAGCGTGTCTTGATGCCGCATTGGAAGCTCCGGATCAGCTTGCGGCAGTAAGGCTGTATTTCGAATTGTGGCAGCTAAGGCTTGGCGGTTATTTGCCCGATTGGGGCCGATGTGATGAATGCGAGCGTTCGCTTGCTGAAAGCGAATCGGCTTTTTTACGGCCGGACTTTCATTTGATCTGCGACAACTGCCGACGGACCCGCCGTTTTTCAACCGTTTCATCCGAGCATTTGAGAGTTTTCCACAGTGTGCAAAAGATGCCGCCTTCGAAATTTCTCGACCATACAACGAAGCACGCCAAATCCGTCAGCGACCTGTCGGCCATTCTGCGCCTCATCATCAGACAGGTAATCGGTCGTGACCTTATGAATGAAAAGACGTTCGCGGTAAACTCTTAACGGATAAATGCGATTCAGCTGGAGAATTTCGAAGTACCTGATCAGTACGGTTTTACCGTATTTTTTCTTTTCGTGGGTGCTGCTCAGTGTTGTTTTGTTCGTCCAGCAGGCCAGTCGCTTTTCCGACATCTTTTTCAGCGTAAACATTCCGACAAATCTGGTCTGGCAACTCACCTTTGCATTGGTGCCGAACGTGATCGCCTTCACGTGCCCGATGGCCGTGCTGGTAGGCGTGATCATCGGGCTTTCGAAAATGCAGGGTGACAGCGAGCTTGTGGCGATACGTGCGGTCGGTGTAGGGAATTTTCAGATCACCATACCGGTCATCGTACTCGGGATCCTTCTGTCCGTCTTTGCTTTGTTTATCAATTTGAAAGGTGTGCCGATCGCCGCGGGCATTGTTCGCAAGGTCGCATTGCAAACCGCGCTTCACAAGCTCGAGTCGCCGATAGAGCCGGGCGTTTTCAACACGGAAGTTGCGGGCTACACAATATACGTCAAAGACGGCGATATCGCCAACGGCAACTGGAAGAATATTTTTGTCTTCAACGAGGACGAAACCACAAAGACAACGCGTCTGATAACGTCAACGAGCGGGCGGATCGACTATTCGAACGAGCTTTCCGAACTTGTGCTGGAGAATGCAGTTGCGTTCACTTTTACAAAGGCGGACGGAGTAGAGAAGTTCTACTCTGAGAGCATCGGCGAAGTCCGCTACGCCGTGAAAACGAGGCGCGGTGATTTGATAGAGAAATTGAGCGGCACCGAGCTGACACCTGAGGAATTGGGGCTCTCGCAGCTTTCTGCGTATGCCGACAGTAAGGATGGGAAAGAGAGGATCGAGGCTCAGATCCTGTGGCAGCGGCGGATAATTTTGTCGATCACACCGTTGGTTTTTTGTTTGTTCGGAACTGCTCTGGTCCTCCGGTTTAGTCGAAAGGGAAGGGGATTCGCCATCTTTGCGGCATTGATTAGCCTGATCGCCTATTACTTGCTCGCATTCTTTGGGGAACAGCTCGCCCGCACCGAGAAGATAAGCGTGCTTGCGGGAAGCGTGATCCCGATCCTCTTCAGCATTGTTGCGGTCCTTTGGTTCAATACGGCCGGTAAGCTCGATTTTCTGGGCAGACTAGGCGAGAAAGTGCGGGACGTTTTCTCGTCTGTAAAGATCGACACGAAGCGATTTCGCTTTGGCAATTTTTTCGTTGACCTGACGACCGGACTGCGTGATTTTGACGTAATTCTCGATCTGCTTAAGTTCTACTTTCTCTCGCTTGGGTTTTTGACCGCCGTCTTTTTAATATTCACCGCATTCGAACTTTGGAAATTTGCTGGCACTATCGACCACGGCATCATTCTCCTGGTTCAGTATTTGTTCTATTTAATGCCGTTCATCTACCTTCAACTCGCCCCGTCGTCAGCTATGATCGCGACCCTGGCGACCTATGTCATCAAGTCACGGCAAAACGAGATCGTCACGTGGACATCCGCCGGTCAGAGCGTTTACCGCCTGTTGCTGCCGTGTATGCTTTTCATGATCCTGTTGGGTGTTTTTAACTGGCAGCTTCAGGAACGGGTGTATCCGCGGGCGAATCAGATCCAGGACGAACTGCGTTCTCGGATACGCAGCCGCGGCTTGATGCAAAACCGGTCCGGCAAGCTTTGGGTTGCGAATGACCGTCGTATTTTTTCCTTTGAATTGGATTCCCGTGCGTCTGATAACGCACACGCGCGAGATCTTTGCGTCGGTGAATGCACGGTAAAAAACTTAACGATCTACGATTTCGCGGTGGATAAGGCAAGATTGCAATCCGTGTACCGCATTTCCAGTGCCGGTTGGGAGAAAGACCGCATTGTTTTTAAGGGAGAGGCTGAAAAGATCGATCTGGCGGAAGGGAAGATCGCAAAATCGATTCAGAAGGGCGGGGAACTGCGGGAAAGCTCGAACCCGTTTGCTGAAGCACGCAAAAAGCCAAGCCACTTGAACGCGGAGGAGACGAAAGCTCAGATAGCGAACAGCGAGTCCGATATCGAAAAGCGAAGCTTCGGGGTCGCGTTGGAGAAAAAATACGCGACACCATTTCTTCCGTTGATAATTGGCCTGTTTACGGCTCCGTTTGCTCTGAGTTTAAGTCGAAGAGGGAAGGTAGCTACGATCGGTTACGCGGTCGGCTTGTGGCTAATGTTTATGGGGGTTACGAGCACTTTCGAACAATTTGGCCTGACTGGATCGTTAGGGCCGGCGATGGCGGTATGGGGGCCACTGATGGCATTTTCGATGCTGGGCATCTATCTGCTTTCTAAGGTCAAAACGTAATTTCAGGCCGCTATTGTTCGCTCTTAGGCAGCGTCGTTGGGTCAACGCAAATGTACTTATAGACGGACTCGCCAATAGATCCCGGCTTTACGGAGTCCCTTTTCGACGACGAAACCAGACTTGTCGAGCGGCCCTCGACAATTGCATTCCCCGAATCGTAAAGGGAAGTTTTCTCAAAAAGCAGCGATTTTTTCTTACAGTCAACGGTCGTGTATTGCAATACAAACGCCGTATTTTTCGGAAGGTCGTAACGCTTCGTAAAAGCCGCGATGTCAGCGGGAATAATCTTTACCCAAAACTCATACTGTTCAGCCGAATTCAGCCGAATATCCCGTGTCTGAAGTTCAAATCCCTTTGGCCCTTCAGTAGCCGGTCCAAGCTTTGACCAATTTTGAGTCGTGAAATTTTCCGGCTTCGAATCGTTGGGTTTGATGTTCTGCCCAAACACGGGCGCCGCAAACAAAACAATCACCAGGGCGAATAAATTTCTCATAGCCACACTATCGGCCAAAACCGTCAATTTTGCAAGAGGAAATTGAGTCGGTTCACCCCTCTGGCGTGCCTGCCAATTAATTACAGCAAAATGGCGTTCCGTTGATTTACGTATGCTCACGGCTAACGAATTTTTTCGGCAGGCCGTGCGGTTTGGCTACTAACAGGCGTGTCTGGTCGAGGGCGGTCTGAAACGCTTCCTTATCATTCTGTGGGCTGCATGCAACGGCTCGGTCATCAATAAATGCGGCCGCTCGCGGCTTGCCCTGGCCGGTGTAAACGTCGGAATAGGGAAATTTATGTTTTTCAAGCCACTCGATGACGCGTATCCGAAGCTGGCCGGGCGTGATGCGTGAACCTTCGAGCACGTCCTGAGCACAGCGGGATGTAAATACGGTGATCTCCGCGATCTTTGCGAGCTTCTTGGCGAATTCCAGAGCACCGGGGATCGGGTCGCCGATATGATCGACCCCTCGCCATTTATCATATTGTGCCAGTACACCGTCAAGGTCGAGACATACTCGCGGCTTACGAGTTACCTCGCGTTTCTTTGGCGCCGGGGCCGGCACGAGCGCCGCCTTTTTCTTTGACTTTGCCTTCGGTAGTTTCGACGGCCGCGTCGCGATCATCGCCTCGATCGCATCGCCGCCCTCGAGCCACTCGTTTTCGCCCAGCCCGTCAAAATTCCAGACACGCGTATAATGATGCCGGGTATGATGACGGCCCTGTGTTCGCAAGGTGTAAGGCAGGTCGTCGGGTCCTACGGCGCGTTTTGGTGGGAATATCTCGGGCTTTCGCGGCAGGTCAAGCTCGTTCCAGTTGGAGCGGATCTTGTCCGCAAAATCAAAAACATCGGCCAGCGGATATTCCTTATCAAGCAGCACCCAAACGTGATACCCGCCCACGCCGTTGCTGTCCATCAGCATCGGGTCCATCCCGATCTCGCGAAGCTGTTCGGCCCACTCAAAGGCCGCATTGAAATTGGCCGCGGCGACCTCGTCGGAGCCTGGAAGCGTTTCATCGTGCAGATCGACGTCGATCGCAAACCATTTGCACGTACTGTGATCACTGATCGAGTGCAGCCCGATGAGGTGCGCCGGCGACTTTCCCGAGAAATGGCGGTGCAGCTTGTTCAGCGTCACCATATCTGTGCCGAGTTTGCGCCGTTCGACGATCGGCAGCATCACTACGCCGATCTTCCCATCCTTCAGCGTGTACTGGCTCCAAACATCCCGCCGGTTCACCAGCCGCTCCATCGCCCACTCAGCAAGCTCATCCGCATACCGCACCCACTCCGCCGCTATCCACAGCAGACGTTTGTTACCGGCAAATTCGAAAAATGGCTGGGCCATGGGTTAGGCGACCTTCTCCCATCCGCTGATGAAATTTTTCGCAGCAAGCTGGTCGTATAATTTCTTCGCCGTCTTTTCGTCATTCGAGATCTTGATGTCACGCTCAAGCGGGTTCTGCCGGTTTGGACTAAAGTCCGTCAGATAGACCACGAAAGCCGGAAAGTCCGAACGGTCCTTCTTGTTCGTCTTCCACATGAGGAGCTTTCTGACCATCTTTTTGCCCTTCATCATTTTTGTGTAGACGTCGCGGTACAGAAGTTGGCTCGCAGGATCGTCATCGGCGTGGGCGGATTTGTCCGCCTCTGGCACCTGGACAAGATCGCTCACCTGGCTGATATTTACATCGTCTACGACAGCTTCTTTGTCATCGCGGATCCGAATGTACTGCGGTGAGATCACACTGACCAGCGGCATTCTCGTCACTGCGGAATATCGCTTGCCGTCCCAATCGAGTACCATTCGCTTAACCGGCCCGCCGCGTGCACGCTCGGCGATCATATCGAGGCATGATATCTCGACCACCGGTCCCGGCTTTATCATTTCGTAGGCGACATAATCGTTATTTACCGCGACGTAATCCGAAGGAACGATCCGCTTTTTCAGATCCGCAGCTATCGTCTTTCGCTCGTCCTCGGTAAAACCCCCGCCGACGCGTGTGAATTCCTGGAACGTCCCGTCGGCAGCGCATCACCGCGACGAGCAAGATCATGCAGCATTCCTTTGCGGTTATCCGTTCCTTCGGAATAACCAATGATCGCGACATCAAGATTGTGCCGAAGCTTGATCTTGTACCAGCCCGCCTGATCGTGGCGGACCACGACGCCCTCGGCTCCTTCACCGATCACCCATTCGGTGAAGCGCTCCATTATGGTGTCGATCTTGTCTGCTTTCTCATGCTCGACGGCGTGAACGCGCTTTCCTTTGCCGAACCATTTCTTCAATAATTCAAAGACCTTTGCCGCCGAGTCGACGGCGACCTCGTCAAGTTCGATCACATCGAAGACGGCCAGCCCCAATTTTTCAAGCTGGGCCTTTGACGGCGGTGAACGCAGCACACGCACAACCTGCTGTACCGGATGAGCGCCGGACGCGTCTTCCTTCACGTATATCTCCGCGCCGAGAATGCACGATCTCACCTTCGCTTTCTTCAAAAGCTCGGCCGCTTCGTCAAAACACGGCAGCCCGACACGCACGGTTCCGCCCGGATTCACCGAGATGATCTTTTCACCGTCAAAAAAGACCATCGCGTTCTCGCCGTCGTATTTTCGCGAGACAAAATAGCCGCGCGACTTGGGCAGTTTGAACGCGTCCTCCGCAGAGATCGCTTTCATCGCACCGCTTACACGACGTTTGTATTCCTGTGATTTTACGTGCAAGGACGGATCGGCGAGATCCGTTGCTTTGCCGATGCAATAGTCGAACTTGCAGGTAAATTTCTTTTTGTCGAAATCAAGGTTGGGCATCGTCAAGCCCCTTAGGTTTTTTCAGTTCCATATTTGAAAGATGCAGGATCAGGCAATAAGAATCGTCCTTGACGCGGCCCTCGAGAAAGGCGTTATATGGCTTGCCGCCGCGATTCATAACAAGCGGTTCGTCGCCTTTTTCGCCTCCGCGGACGAGCAGAAGGGAATTCTTCTCATCCAGATCCTTCGCCATTTCATATAGAAAATCGAACGTCAGCCCGTTGATATGGACAAGCTGCTTTTTGTTGGTGAACACAAACCGGTGGGCCGCTTCTTCCTTCTTGATATATTTGCCCGTCCACCGCATCGGGAACTCGCCGTTCATGTTCTGCTGCTCTTTTTTTCTCGGACGCCGTTCACGTTCGGTCCCGTCCGGTTTGTAGATGACCTCGATCTCTTCGACGAGGTGAATTATCCCCTTCTTGGTCACATAAACCCGCGACATATCCGTTAGGAACATCCCGAACGATTCGATGTCGACCTCCGGATCGCTTTTGATCAGCGCGTCGGCGACCTTCTCGATCGTTTTGCTCTTTTTCAATATCTCC
This sequence comes from Blastocatellia bacterium, assembly GCA_963732475.1. Lineage (GTDB taxonomy): Bacteria > Acidobacteriota > Blastocatellia > Pyrinomonadales > Pyrinomonadaceae > OLB17. The sequence continues at coordinate 193,819 of CAVSZR010000007.1, forward strand.
GGCAGATCGTGCAGCACGTCTGTCTTCAACAATTTACGCGTCGACGTTGGCCGGCCCTTTGCGTCCGTATACCGGACCTCACGTTTCGGATTCAGGGCCTCCGCCGCAACAACGGCATCGCGATTTTTCTGATTGCTAATATTTATCGGCATAAAAACACGTACGACAGACTGCCAAGTCTGTCGTTCTTTTGCAAAACAGACTAACAGGCTCCGCAGGCTGTTCTACATCAGATCAAAATCCAGATCATCGGCTGAAATTTCTTCTTCCTCGTCGTTTTCCAAAACTGCTGCCTGGTTGAGCTTTACGAATTGAAATTCGGCCTGTTTCCCAACGACCATAAAAGCCTCGCCCGCTGAGCCTATAAGATATGCATTGTCGTATTCGATCCCGCCGCGCCAGCTAAATGGAAACGTGAACATTCGCTCACTCGAAAGGTGTTCGTGCAGGGCTCCAATGTCTGCGCTCTCGTGGGGACGGATAAGGTAAATGCTCTTAACAACCTGCGTAAAGTAATCTTCGACGGTCGCTGCCCGCAGCACATTGGTCTGATTAAACGACGAAGGCACCTGTTCGATCTTTTCACCATCAGCATCGATAGGAACAAGTTCGGTCCGGTCGATCGAATCGCCCTTATCCGTGACCGTCGCAAGAGCCGTCCCGCCCTTGTCGATAAGCGTTTTTCCGTCGGCGGCGAGGATCTTTAGCGACGCCTCTCGCCCCTTTTCGTCAAAGGCCTCGATCTCCACCTTGCCGTACAGCTTCTCCCGGTCGATCTTAACGAGGGTAACCGGAAATTCTTCCCCGTCCAGTGAAAGTATCAGTGGTCTTGCCATACAACCTCTTCGTAAGCTGAGATTTTACATCATCAGGCAACCGTGTGTAAATATTTGGAAACAAGCGGCTTTGATGTTTCAGCGTTCAAGGGCAAGTCACGATAAAAAAAGCGGCCCGGCGATTGCCGAGCCACTCTCTCGTCCCTTGTTTCGAGTCTCTAGTCTCCCTTTTTCCCAGAGCGACACTGCGAATGGGCCTTTGGCGAGATCCTTATTTTACGCAGGTCCAAGATCAACTGCCCGTCAAGATCGATCTTCGGCCCCTGAAACTCAATGGTGTCCGGCGGTCTAATCCCAAACTCAGTTACGATCCGAAACGCCCGCACGATCTTCGCTCCCCGCCCCCCGTATTTCCTAACCGGATAAGCATTCCGCTCACCCACCTTCGCAGGCTTCAACGCCATTCGCTGATGAAAGCGGTCCCACATTATCAAGACCGCCTCCGGCCCGTCCAACCGCTCCCACGTCACACGGCTCAGCACGATCGAACCCAACCGGTTCATTGTCACATACAACCCCGACCAGTGCGCCGCAACATCTCCCCGCGGCAATATCGTCCATTCAACATCCATAAAACGCTCATTCCTCCGCGCGATCTAAGCGTATCATAGACGCAACACAGTTGCAACAACTGTTCAGGCCGTAGATCTCACTACTTCTTCCTAACCACCGAGATGACAACCTCAGCCGGATACTGTTTCGAATGATGGACGGAGTTCTTAGCGACAACGCCTTTGACCTCGTCGTAGTTGTTGCCGCCCGTATTCATGTTTCTGTCGAACCGCGGGAAGTTGCTGCTTGAGATCTCGATCCGCAGACGATGCCCGGGAGCGAAATAGTTGCTGGTGGTCATCGGTTGGAATTTGACGCGTGTTACCTTTCCCGCCTCCATCCACACCAGCGGTTTGTCGTAGCCGTCGCGATAACGCATACGCTGGATGGTTTCGTCCAGGTTCCAAGCCTTGCCGGTTTCGTCAACATCAATAAGTTTGACCGTGAAATCGGTGTCCTTTGCGTCAGACGAAACGTAAAGCGTCACTTCGATAGGCCCGCTCAGCTCGAAACCTTCTTTCAGAACGTCCGTGCTGTAAACCAGGATGTCGTTCCTCTCTTCCATCTTGCTTTGGTCCCACGAACCGCCCTGGACCGCATTTCCGGTACAGCACACATTACCGCCATAGGAGGGAACCGGATTCATAGGGTCGTAGGTGAAAGTGTCGGGCATGTCGGTCGCCGGCGGTTCGGTCGTGAGCTTTCCGTCACCATTCAAAGTGTTCGCTTTACCGCCGCTTGCGAGATAGAACTTCATCGGTTCGGCACCGGTCGGCGGCCATTGCTCGGACGTCTGCCATTTGTTGCTGCCCATCGTGAAATAGCGGACCTTGGGCCATTGCGCGATGTCGTTGCCCTCCGAGTGGCCTTTGAGGAAGTAGTCGAACCAGCCATACGTCAGCTCGCTATAATCCAGCCGAGCATCGCCCATGCTTCGCTGCCCGACGACGGTATTTTCGGTCGCACGCGTATAGCTGCAATGCAGTACCGGAGCAATTACCGCGTATTGTTTGTCGGCGACCTCAGGTCTCGCGGTTTTGCGAATGTGGTTATACATAGCCAGATTCGGCCCGGTCGAGACGTCATACCACGACATAAAATAGAATCCCGGAATATTGACCTTCATGTTGTCGTGCCACAGCCCGCCCTTGTACCACGCCGGATCGTTCGGCGTTCGCTTGATCATCGCACCGCCGGTCGGAACCGGCATTTCGTCGGCGAAAATACCGCGCGGGCCATCGACAGCCGTAAAAATATCCTTTACCGGTAGATGCCGCAAAGCCTTTGACCAATCGACCGATGGCGCCTGTGCGGCGAGATCGAATGATTTCGAAGCTCGGATCAATTCTTCCTGCGTCGTATTTGGTCGAGAAGACCGGCCGCACCTGATTTTGCTGGCCGTAGAGCCATGCGATAAACAGCATCTGCACCGCACCGCCGCGATACCAGTTGCCCTGTTCGTAATACGGCCCGACACGCCCGACGCCGGCGCCGAAGCCCTGCGCGATCATCGTCGTGAACGCGGGATTGCCTTGTGCCGCAACGGCCATCTGCCATTCTGCCGTCGACGAGCACCCGATCGTACCGACCTTTTTATTCGACCACGGCTGCGAAGACATCCACGTCAACGCATCGTCGCCATCGGTAGTCGGCGGGCCGAGGATGTCGTAATTTCCCTCGGAAAAGAAACGCCCGCGTTCGTTCATGATGATGTAGGCGTAGCCGCGTTTGACCGCGTCGAGAACGGTCGTCATATCCCGCGGTGCACCGAGCCGGACATCCCACCAATTAAAGTTGTAAGGCGTTCGCGATAGAATGATCGGGTACTTCTGGCTCGGATCCTTGGGCCGGTAAACGTCGGCCTGCATCCGCTTGCCGTCTCGCATAGTCACCATAACTTTGCGTTCGACCACAGCTATCGATTGAAGCTCGGCCTCGATCGCATTCCGCTGTGCGATCAACTCCGCCGTCGCCGCCGGCTGTGGTTGACCAAACGCGTTCGGGATCAAAACGACCGACATCGCGGCGATAAAGATCAGTCTTCGAATAGAAATATTTCTCATGAGAACGCTCCTTTCCTTAACTTGACTATTTGTTGTCAGTTACCCGTCGAAATTCGAGCCGTTGAATACCCTTTGCCTGCATTGGCTGCACGCCCGTAGTTGCCGGTTTATCGTCAACCGTAAGTATCTCTTCCTCGAGCACTTCACCGCGCAAACGCATTGTTGAAATAAGAAGAACATTGTCGTATTTGAAGGGCGAGACAAGTGAGTCACCGAGAACGCGTGCCGGCAATTTTATTCCGTTGCCTTCATCGATATAGAGGTCTGCAGGACCCGTGCCGCGGCAGAGTTTGTAGTCCTTTACCTGTTTGACCGCCCCGCCTTCTGAGTACGTGGTCTTCCACGTCGAGCAAGTATTGTCACCGGCTGGGAACGGCCCGATCTCTCTTGTCACCTCGACCTGAGGAGCGTCTGGTTTGGCGGGGATATTCGTTAGCTTGCCGGTCCATTTACCTTCCCATCCCGCGATCGTCGGCGACGGCTCGGCTTTCTTCAGTAAGACGTATTTATCATACCAGGCGAGGTAACGTTCATACCGGTCGCGAACGTAGCTCGGCCGCGAAATGCCGTGGTTTTCGTTCGGGTAAATGATCAACTGCGTGTCGATGCCAAGGCTCTTCAGGGCCTGATACATCTGCTCGCTGCCGGAGATCGGAACATTAAAATCCTTTTCGCCGCCAAGGAAAAGTGTCGGCGTTTTGATGCGGTTGGCTTGCAGGAACGGATAGGCCAGCTTTTGATATGTCTCCCACGCTTTTGGATCCCAAGGCGGGCCAATTTCGTTATCGTATTGGGTGATATACTGGTCGCTGCCATAATAGGATACCGTGAACGCGGTTCCGGCGCCGCTGGTTGCAGCCTTGAAACGGTTGTCGCTCGCGATCAGATAGTCCGTGAGGATGCCGCCATAGCTCCAGCCGCCGACGCCAAGTTTGTCGGGGTCGGCAACGCCCATTTTGACCACATGATCGACACCGGCGTGAAGGTCCTGTACCTCGTATTGTCCCCAATTGGCAAAGATCGCCCGCGAGAATTTCTGCCCGCGTCCTGAACCGCCGCGATAATTGACCGCAAGCACTGCATAACCATTTGCTGCAAAAAATTGTCTCTCGGCGGCGAATGAATGCTGGTCCTGTCCATTCGGCCCGCCGTGTATCCTGAGCAAGAGCGGCACTTTAGTACCTTTGACGTAGCCGGTCGGATACGTTAGCAAGGCGCTTACGGACGTTCCGTCTTTACTTGTAAATCTCACTTCTTCGGTCGCCGGCCAATTGATCTCGGCAAAAAACGCATCGTTTTGACGAGTAAGCTGTCTTAACGCTCCGTTCTCAAAAGCATAGATCTCGGTTGCCTTGTTGTCGCCGCCCGAAAGGACGACGACGCGGCCGCCGGCGTGGTCCCAATTCGAAATGACGATCGGCGGAGCCATAAGCCGGTCGAGCTTTCCGGCCGCAAGGTCTATTTTTGCCGGATAGACAGACATGTCGTCCGTGACCAGTAAATTCACCGATCTGCCATCAGCCGAAAAGTACGGATTCGAAACGCCGCGGTCCAGGTCCTCGGCAGCCTTGACCCTCGCCGGTGCCGAACTCCCGTCCGACGCGACGGTCGTCAGATGGTTCATGTTGTAGGCGCCGTATTTGAGTTCGTCAGATTCGAGAAACACCAGTGTCTTACCATCCGGGCTCCATTCCGGCCGTCCGCCGCGGCTGGTGTTGGGCGTGACTTGTTTTTCGGTCGCCCCGGCCTTTGCGTCGGCAACGTAGATCTGGGAACCCGGATCGCGGTCCGGGTCGGCTTTGCGGTTGCTCGTAAAGGCGATTCGGCTGCCGTCGGGCGACCAGACCGGCGTGCCCTCATCCGCTTTTCCTTTTGTCAGGCGGTCAAGTTTCTTTCCGGCGATGTCGTACAGGTAAACATAACTCTTGCGGTTTGAGAGAAGATAGCCTTGCCCATCCTGCTTGAATCTTATAGCGGTCGAGAACGATCGGTTTCGGCGGCTTGGCAGTTGCTCCCGCCGCCGGCGGCGTGGCGGGCTCGTCCGGGTCCGGATCGCCGATGACCATCGCAATTCGCTTAGAATCCGGGCGACCATTCGTAGCTCTGCAGCCTGCCTTTCACCTCGGTCAATTGCATCGCTTCGCCGCCGTTTCGGTCGAGTACCCACACCTGGCTGCCCTTGTTCGGCCCGGGCCTGGAAGATACAAACGAAAGGTACTTTCCGTCAGGGCTCCATCGCGGCGATGTCTCGCTATCGGTCGAAAACGTGATCTGCCGGTCGGTCTTGCCGTCAAAACTCACCATCCAGATGTTCGAATCCGATTTGTCGGCCTTTACGTCGATCGACGAAACGACATAGGCGACCCATTGCCCGTCAGGCGAAACCTGCGGATCGCCGACATTCTTGATCCGGAACAGATCGTCAAGCTTAAGCGGGCGGCGGGCCGATTGGCCGTTGATCGCAACGATGCCAACGACGAGCAAAAGAAGTAACACAAGCGAGGTTCGAAGTTTCATAATTTCCGATCTTTTAGCAATAGGGAACTCGGGCATTTCGGAACTCAAAGTGATCTGGCATAGGCCAAAAGCGATGAATTTAAATGGGTCGAAAGTAATATTAGAATTTGAGTGAATCGGGAAAAGAGTAACATCGCGACCGTTGCAAATCAATGGCGGCAAAACACGGATCTGCGGTTAACTCCCACTCTTCTTGACCTTACGAACAGCCGCGCAACTTACTCGTTCCCGCGATTTTCAACCGTAGCACTTACGTCGAGGCGGTTTGTGGTTTCTTCCGTGACGCTTGGGAAATGATCAGCCGCGGATACCGGCGGCAGCTTTCTGGTCGTGTCGGCCGCGGCCAGAAATTCCGGCTGCGCGGGAACTTGCGGCCTGCTACGCTGTCTTCTCCTCCGCGAGTTACGCGTGTCATAGAAATATGCACCTACAAAGAGCGAGAACATCGAAATGATCAGGAAGAAGCCCCCGACAAAAGTAGCGGCTTTCGCATCCATCAGCTTGCCCGCCAGGGCCGCCATTGCTCCGATCAGAAAAAGAACCGCACCCACGAGGATCCACGGCCTCGGATCGCGCCGAGGCTCCCGCTTCGCCGCAACCTCATTCCCGCAACCCCGGCAAAACTGCTGCTCTTCACCGACCTGCGTTCCACATTCAGGACAATACTTCATTGGCGCACAGTATATCAGGCAATCAGCGGTTATGGAGCCCTCTGACCGCAGATTTAGCTCCCTTGGGATGCGGAAAGTGACGGCCGCCTCGGCCGTCGTGGTCGTTCAGCATGGCCGGCAGAGTTTTTGTTAAAGGGAAGCGCGGCCAAAATCCCGGCATTCACATTTGCGTTAGCTGATTTCCGCAAAGTAACCTAATCGCGTACCTACTTTCGAATCGGGAGAATTTCGATGAAAAAACTTCTTACCGGAGCGCTTCTTTTCGCTCTTGTGGCGGCTGCGTCTGGTTTTGCTCAAACGAACGGTGACGATCCGAAGCTGGTCGAGAAGGCCGCTAAGATCCACAAGGACGTCATCACGCTCGACACGCACAACGACATCAACACCTCGAATTTCACCGAGACGGTAAATTACACGCAGGATCTGAACACCCAGGTGAACATTCCGAAAATGCGTAAAGGCGGGCTCGATGTTTCGTGGATGATCGTCTACACGGGCCAGGGGCCACTGACTGACGAAGGTTATGCCGCGGCATACAAAAATGCGATCGACAAATTCGACGCGATCCACCGCCTGGCCGAAAAGATCGCACCGAAAGAGATCGAGATCGCGCTTACTTCAAAGGATGTCCGCCGCATAGTCAAAAGCGGGAAACTGGTTGCGATGATCGGCGTCGAAAACGCCTACCCGGTGGCCACCGATCTCAGCCGCATAAAGGATTTTGCGGACCGCGGAGCGCGTTATATGTCGCTGGCACATAACGGCCACAGCCAGTTCGCCGATTCGAACAACGGCGAGGCCGACGGCAAATGGGCTTACAACGGCCTTAGCGAGCTTGGGAAAAAGGCGGTCCACGAAATAAACAAATGGGGCATCATGGTCGACATTTCGCACCCGTCGAAACTGGCGAATATCCAGGCCATCAAGCTCAGCCGCGCACCCGTCATCGCATCGCATTCCGCCGCCCGGGCGTTGTCCGATCATAGCCGCAACCTCGATGACGAAATGCTCGAACTGATCAAGCAGAACGGCGGCGTGGTCCAGACCGTCGCGCTTCGAGCATTTACAAACCGCAAAAAGGCCGACGCCCGCTCTGCCCGCTCGGCCGAGATCAGCCGGGAATTGGCGGCAAAGGAAGGCTTCACCATCCTGCAGCGTGCCGATGTCATAAAACTCCCCGAAGCCGAACGCACAGCGTACATGCAGAAGCTCGCCGATTTTCGCACCCGCACCAACCCGGTGCTCCGCGAACAGCTCAAAGATCTTCCCGACGTGAACGTAAAAGACCTGGTCGACCAGATCGACTATCTGGTTAAAAAGATCGGGATCGACCACGTGGGCATCGCTTCCGATTTCGACGGCGGTGGAGGCATCGAAGGCTGGGACAGTGCCGCCGAAACATTTAACGTAACCCTCGAACTGGTCCGCCGCGGCTACACCAAAAAACAGATCGAAAAACTCTGGAGCGGCAACCTCCTTCGTGTACTGGATGAGGTCCAAAAAATCGCAAAGAAAATGCAGGCAGAAAAATAGACGGAAGATTCGGGCGGCTCCGTCGCTCTTGTGTGGCAAACGGGGCGAGCTCGAATGGGTGCGATCATAGAGCAACGGAGGTACTGCGGAAATGAACGATCAATTTGTTCCTCATTTAGTCGTCAGTGATGGCATGGCGGCACTTCAGTTTTATCGCGAAGTCTTTGGCGGTGAATTTGGCCACAATATGATGTCGCCGGACGGCGCCAGACTAATGCATGGCGAGATCGAACTTGACGGGCATAAACTGTTCGTTTCCGATTGGTTTGCTCCGAGTGACGGCGGTTCGCTCGATTCGCCCGATCGCCTCGGCGGGACATGCGTAAGGGTGACGCTGATGGTCGACGACGCCGACGAGGTATTCGACCGGGCGATCGCCCGTGGAGCGGAAGTTCTGATGCCGGTCACGGATATGTTTTGGGGAGCACGTTACGGGAAATTTCGCGATCCGTTTGGCCACGAATGGGGCGTCAATCAACAATTGGCTGAGCAGACGGCAGAAGAGACTCAGTCTCATGCTGACGAGTTTTTCGCCGACCGGAATCAATAGCCCTTCTTAACGGGGCCTGATAGAAGGCTCGTGCTTACCCGCCGGCACATCGTTTTGCTCCAGCCTTTTTGTGATCGCGACAAAAACTTCTTTCGGGTCGCAGTCCACGCCGTTCAACAAAACAGTCAGATCACCGGTCAGCATTGCCCGATTGATGCGCGATATGACGGGCGTCGCGGCTTCGAATGTCTTATGCAATAGAAGGGGGCGGCCCGTGCACCCTTTTGGAGATAAAATGAAAAAGAGAGAATTAGGAAAAAGCGGTTTGGAAGTGTCGGCGCTTGGGCTTGGGTGTATGGGGCTGAGCTTTGGCTACGGCCCGGCAGTCGAGAGGCAGGAAGGCATCAAGCTGATCCGTGCGGCGGTTGAGAAAGGCGTTAACTTTTTTGACACGGCCGAAGTTTACGGGCCATTTGCGAATGAGGAACTTGTCGGTGAAGCACTTCGCCTTTTCGTGAACAGGTGGTCATTGCAAGCAAGTTTGGTTTCAACATCGACGCGGACGGAACGCAGCATTCCGATCCCCCGCTGAACAGCCGTCCCGAACATATCAAACAAGTTGCAGAGGCCTCGCTCAAACGCCTTGGAACCGACTACATCGATCTTTATTATCAACACCGTGTCGATCCCGATGTACCGATCGAAGATGTCGCCGGAACGGTAAAGGAACTTATCGATGAAGGAAAGGTGAGGCACTTTGGCCTTTCGGAAGCCGGCGTGCAGGTGATCCGCCGTGCGCATGCGGTGCAGCCGGTAACTGCGCTTCAGAGCGAATATTCGCTGTGGTGGCGAGAGCCGGAGGAGCAGATATTTCCCGTGCTTGAAGAATTAGGCATTGGTTTCGTTCCTTTCAGCCCGCTCGGGCGGGGATTTCTGACCGGCAAGATCGACGCGAACACGACCTTCGACAGCACGGATTTCCGCAACACATCCCCGCGTTTTTCGCCCGAAGCCCGCGAGGCGAACCAGGCACTGGTCGACCTGATCGCCCGGTTCGCCGAGGCAAAGAATGCAACACCGGCCCAGATCGCACTCGCCTGGGTCCTCGCGCAAAAAGATTGGATCGTCCCGATCCCGGGAACGACAAAACTGCATCGCTTGGAAGAGAACGTCGGGTCTGCCGACGTCGAACTCACGGCCAACGACCTTAAAGAGATCGAAGAACTAACCGCAACAGTCAAAGTGCAAGGCCACCGCTACGGCGAGGCCTCGCAAAAAATGGTGAATCGATAGGAAAAGGGGAAATGTGTAAGTCGGCGTCGTCGAGCTCCGCTAAGGACTCAAGGGATAGGTTGAACACGACGTGCAGTGTAATAAGCTGCAAGGGAAGTAAGGTCGGCGTCGCCGATACTGCATGCTTATTTATCCGCCACAAGTGTATCATCCTATCCCGACTCGGGGTAAGGTCCTCGGCTGAACGAGTAACGGAACGTTTTCTCGTAGGGAACTCTGATAAGGACGCGCATGTCTACAAGTTCAGTTAAGATGTCAAACGCCATTCCTCGCGGTAGGCGACAAGAATCTGCTAACTGGTCCAATGTTGACGCCGAGTTCCTTAATTCCAGCGGCAACGATGTCGATATCTTCCTGACGATTCTTGAATTTTGTCGGATTCTCAGTTTCCAGCCCAATGACACCTTTCGGCGGCGGCAAATTCGGATCCTTGGAAATCCACAATGACCCGCCCTCAAGGCCCTCAAACCCGATACTCGCCAAGACGACGTTTCGGTCGACGTAGAAGCCAATAAACTTAGGTCGGTAGGTATGCTTTTGCTGGAATTCGCGAGTAAACACGGACGTTCCCGCTACCATTAGTTTTATCGGGACGCCTGCAAGGGTAATCGAGACGCCGACGATTCTATTGTCTTCCCACAATAAATGGAAAGATGCGGTCTTCTCGCGTAGCTCAAACCCTTTTCACTTTCGGCAGGAAAGTACAGTCCGTAAGGTCGGGGCAAGAACGCGTTAAAACCTGCAAAAATGTTGGTTGGGAGTTCAGCGTTTTGCGGTACAGTTAGTCGCGCCCTATAAATAGCCATAAGGGATTTTAGAAACCATCGTTCTATATCCCATCCATGAAAGAAGAAAGCTTTCTGCGAGGGCCCGCTCGGTGCCCTCATGTATCCGTGCGCCATCTGGATCCATTCAATAAGGCGGCCGGCTTGATAATCGATTAAATGAAAGGCGGAATTGTGACGCTTGCAAAGACACTTTGTAGTTAACGCGTCGCTACGTATCGCTAAGATCCGCTTGACCCCTCCTGACTCAAAGAGGATCTTTTTCTGGTCGATGTGCTTCAGCACGGATTTGGAAAGAATGTGATCACGGGAAATTCCTTCACCACAGTTGTTCGTAAACCCCAAATAGCACTTTTTGATCGATTCTCCAGTTGGAGGTTCCGGCGGATTCATATCCCTGCATACAATCGTTATCGAACCGTCCTTTCCGTGGCATTCACCGAACGACCTTCCGTTGCCGCAACCGCAGAGCGACTCGGGTGTTAGAACAAATCTGTATGGAGCGGGATCAATCTCTTCCTGTTTTTCCATTGTTCGATATCTAAATTGTCTCAGCTAGGTTGTCAAGGCGGCGGACATGGTCGCCAAAGCTTTGTGTGCGAAACTGCGTGTCCGCGTGTCCGCGGAGAGAAAGGGTTCCTCACCATCACCTCCAACAACGCCCCGGAGTTCATGTGCCATCAGACGATCCCTTTCGACCTTTGCACAGTTACTTGAATCTGGGGACATTCAAGTATTTGGGTTCGAATTTACGGAGGGTTGGAAGTGATGTATTATTCCGAGGCAAGGAAGAACATCTGTGACATCATTATTCAAAGTCATTTACTGTGTCGCTCTCTTGGTCGTGCCGATATCGAGCGTTGCCCAGATTTCTGATAACTACTCAGATCTGATCGACGACATTCGACCATCAGTAGTGTCGGTACAGGTTTTCGATTCACGTGGGAATCTGCAAAAGCAGGGTACAGGATTCTGCGTCGGTAATGGCCTTTTTATTACGAATTATCATGTAGTTGATGGAGCCGGTCGCATTACCATTCGTACGTCGGGTAATCGTGATTTTGTGGTTCGGATCGAGTCGGAGCAGCCAACGTCAGACTTGGTATTGCTAAGAACGGAAAATGAGATTGGAACAAAGCCGCTGAGGTTTTTGGGTGTTAGCCCGCGTAGGTGAGAGGGTTCTTGTCATCGGCAACCCCCTAGGGCTTTCTGGAAGTGTGTCAGACGGTATTGTGTCGGCGTTTCGTCCTTCTGCCAAATATGGGAAATTGATTCAAATAACGGGGCCAATTTCTGAAGGTAGTAGTGGAAGTCCCGTCGTTAATTTGAAAGGCGAAGTGATCGGGGTTGCAACGCTGAATCTGGAAGGGGGTCAGAATCTAAATTTCGCAATTTCATCGGAACGCATACTGTCGATTTGGACTAACAAGCTATCTCTAAGTGAATTAAAGGGGACTGGCAGATCAAAATCTGTTACTCGCTGGAGAATGTTGAATTCTACGGAAGCTACATATGATGTTGAAACACTCACAAAGGCCAAAAACATCGTTTCAGTGTGGATTCACTACGAGGAAAAGCACGGCACCTCAGACAAAGTTCTGACGGAAATCGATTGTCTAAGAAATCAGATTCGTTCTGTCCGCTCAATTTCATATTTCCGAAATGGTGACGTGCGACGGCAAAACGATTCGGCAGGAAACTGGAACGGGCCCATTCCGGGATCGAACGGCGAGTCGTATTTGAAGATTTTTTGCAAAGATGAGCATGACTATCAATACCTACAGGATTGGAACCATAGAAACGACCTTATTACGAAGGGCTCGGCATTGATGGATGCGAAGGAATATGATGCGGCAATTGTTGTGTACTCCGATCTGATTGAAGGTTTTCAAGAGAGTGCAGGATACGGTTTCGCGATGATCGGCCAGGCAATGCTAAATCAGGGGAAATTAAGGGAGGCGACAAACGCACTGCTTGAAGCAGTTAAACTCGAACCCGAAAGTTATTACTATTTTCTGATTCTTGGCGAGGTTTACGAGAAGCATAATGATTACGACCGAGCCAAGGAAGCCTATTGGAAATCGATGCGTCTCGATAAAGGTAAGTTCATGTCCGCGGAATACAAACTGTTAAAGATTTATGAGAAGGAAAACGACGGTAGAGGAAGACTTAAAGTATATGGCTACCTCGTATCACGCGGCGAACTTCACAATTACAAATATATTGGCGATTTGTGCGAAAACTGGATTAAGGGCGGAAGCTCGCACTTATAGACTAAGCGGAGTAAGACGTTTAGAACAGAACATTCGAAAGAATAAAGCAGAGTTTATGGATTTTTCTTCCCTGGCATCGATTTACAAATCCTTAGGCCAGCCAGTCAAGGAAAGATCGACCCTGCTACGCGGAGTTCAGCGTTTTCCAAAAGAAGCTTATCTAGCCCAACGGCTTGCTGAGTATTACAACGGGAGTAAGCAATGGCGAGAATCCATACAAGTCATCAAAGCCGTATTGCCAACCGAGGACAAGTTCCAGCGATATTTGTTGCTCAAAGCCCTAAAGGTCGCTTACGAGGGGCTTGGTGAGACGGCCGAAGCAGCAAAAGTGGAAGCTCAGCTAAAGCAAAACTAACTTATGTAAGGAAGTCCTCCGTCGCCAACACCGTGGGCCACCAGCGAACGTCCCAACGAATCGAATGTTTACGAAGGCCATAGTCCGGGCACCGAGTGAAAACTTTGCCCGATGGTTTGACCAGCGTTTGATCTTGGTGTGCCTGTTTTTGAGACTTCGCTTGTGCAGCATCGGGGGTATTGTGAGGCGTTGGTTCGATGCGGGCCGAGACTGATAGAGCTGGAGGCGGATGCGGAGTATCCGGACTCGACGTTTGTGGAGGACACAACGTACTAAGGTCTTAAAGACTTTAAGTCATCGACGCGATCGATCCAGAGCAGTCGCGGCTGGCCGCCGGTTACGGTAAAATTTGTAATGAATCGGTCAGTACCGGATTCAATAACCCAGAACGGTTCCTCAATATCAAAAGGAATGGTCGCCCAGTAATAGGATATCTCTTGTGCGTTCCCCTTGCGCACCTTGCCGTCCTTGAGAGATGGATACTTGCTGCGAAACAATTTCCAGAATGCCTCAAGTTCGTCTCCGGAACGAATTCGTTTACCTTCAACCGACCCCCCGGAAACGATCAGAATGACAGGCTTCGTGTCTAGCAATCTTTTGTCGGCTGACGGTTTAAGCGATTTCCAGAGCATCGGACCAACGACGGTAATGTCACCAAAGACATTTTTTGGAAGCGAATCCGATGTAAGCGCATTTTCCAGATTTGCCTTTGTCGCGTTGTTTATGGCATCAGGAGCCTTCTTGTAACGAACACCATCTGGAATTTCCTGAGCATTGATGCTCGCAAAAGAGAGAAGGAGAACGGCGATGAGTGTTGAGATCTTCATTAGAATAATTGGTTGAGGTATAAGCATATTACCGCACGCCATCACTAGTTCCAAAATCATAGAAAACGCGAAATAGGTTGCCGTCGGGGCCTTTAGCGGTGAACTCGTGCAGGCTCCATGGTTTTGATTCTGGTTCAGAGAGCAGTTTCGTGCTGCTCAATTGGCGGTACGATTCATTCGTGTTCGGCCATTCGTCACTCAGGGCAGCCTTATCTTGACAGCTTGTGACAGTATATTTAAATAAATATTATGAAAGCATTTATTGTTGGCCGTTATGGTAAAAAGGAAACTTTAAAACTTATCGAAATAGCAGAACCAGTTCTCAAAGAGAATGAGGTATTGGTTCAGATTCATTCAGCCGGTGTAAACCAATTGGATTCAAAAATCAGAGATGGTGAATTCAAACTGATTTTGCCATATAAAACACCCTTCATTTTGGGACACGATGTCGCGGGTATAGTGACAAAAGTCGGTTCAAAAGTTACGCGATTTAAGATAGGCGATGAAGTTTATGCACGTCCGGCGGATCCTCGAATTGGAACTTTTGCGGAATTCATTGCCATAAATGAAAATGACTTGGCGATTAAGCCGAAAGAACTCACTATGGAAGAAGCGGCTTCCATCCCTTTGGTTGGGTTGACAGCCTGGCAAGCTTTGATCGAAAAAGCGAATCTGAAGGAAGGGCAAAAAGTTTTTATCCAGGCAGGCTCTGGTGGAGTTGGAACGTTCGCTATCCAGTTGGCGAAGCACTTAGGTGCAACCGTTCCGACAACAACAAGCGCGGACAATTTTGATCTGGTGAAAAGCCTCGGTGCGGATATTGTGATCGACTACAAGAAGGATGATTTCGAAAAGATCCTACATGATTACGATGTGGTTTTGAATAGCCAGGATGCGAAGACCCTCGAAAAATCACTCCGAGTGCTGCAACCTGGTGGCAAACTCATCTCTATCTCCGGCCCTCCTGATCCTGACTTTGCAAAAGAAATTGGACTGGGTTGGGTCTTGCGATTGGTAATAACCTTTTTAAGCTATGGGATCCGTAGAAAAGCCAAGCGTCGTAACGTCAACTACTCATTTCTTTTCATGAGAGCTGATGGAAACCAATTACGTGAGATCGCTTTTCTCGTCGACTCCGGGATCATACGCCCGGTTGTGGATCGGGTCTTTCCCTTCGAATCGGTCAAAGAAGCTATGGCTTATGTCGAAAAAGGACGTGCAAAAGGCAAGGTTGTAGTCAAAGTGAGATAGAATTACAGAATGTTCACCAAGTCGATTGTCCGAGCACCCAGCGAAAACTTTGCCGATGGTTTGACCAGCGTTGATCTTGGTGTGCCTGATTTTGAGACGGCAGTTGTGCAGCATCGGGCCTATTGCGAGGCGTTGCAGCGATGCGGCTTGACGGTAATAGAGCTTGAACCGGATGCGGGATATCCCGACTCGACGTTTGTTGAGGATACGGCAATTTTGACCGAAAGGTATGCGGTGATCACGCGGCCCGGGGCGGCGAGCCGGAGTGGAGAGATCGTCAGTATGGCCGGGACTCTGGCGCAGTATTACGACAAACTCGACAGGGTCGAGGGGCCGGGCACGATTGACGGCGGCGATGTTTGCCAGATCGGGGACCACTTTCTGATCGGCATCTCGGACCGCACAAATGAAGAGGGAGCGCGGCAGTTGTCGAAATACTTAGAGGCGGCGGGATTCACTTCGGGCCATATCGATATCCGCGGCATCGACGGCCTGCTCCACCTGAAAAGCGGCATCACCTACCTCGGCGAAAACCGCCTCCTGGTAACCGACGCTCTCGCCGGCGAGAAACTGCTTCAAGGCTTCGAGCTGGTCGATGTGCCCCAAGGCGAGGAGTACGCCGCCAACTGCATCCGCGTAAACGACCACGTCCTGTTCGCCGCCGGCTTCCCAAAACTGCGGGATAAGCTCGACAATCTCGGCTACAACGTCATCGAACTAGAAATGTCCGAATTCCAAAAAATGGACGGCGGACTAAGCTGCTTGTCACTGCGGTTTTGAGCTCGAGAGCACGATATTGCCGAGTCAAAACCTTCACTTTTGTAGGCGAAAATGGTATGTTTTTCAAACTCTTGTGCGTTCTTGGCCAATGCACGCGTAGCTTGCTTTTTTAAGTAACCAACCTATGTGTCACCTTTTTGTCGCAGTTGTTTTAATGTTATCAGTTTTGTGGTTGGGCCCGACTACTATCTCTGCGTTAAGCCTAAGGATTTCTGACGGCATCGGCGGGCCGTCCGAATCATCGAAGTCAAACCGCGATGAATTTGACACGCTCATCCTCAACGCATACAACCTCTACATCCAAAAGAAATACGAAGAATCATTGGCCGCATGCGAAAAGGCTGCCCAACTCCGTCCGACGGACAACAGACCCTATGCCATCTCCGGGCTGGTTTACATGGCGGAGTGGAAAATGAAAAGTGCGTCGGAGTCGCTGGCAAAAGCCATATCCTACAGCCCCAACAACGAGAAACTTCACTACGCAAAAGCACAGTCCGACCGGTACCGTAATGCCAAGGAAGAAGGACTCGTTTCCGTTCGAAAAGCGATTGAGTTAAATCCTTTATATGCGGAGGCCTATCTGCTTCTCGGCGATCTGCTCAGTATCGGAGCCAGCGGTCATAAGGAAAGTATCGAAGCATTCCGAAAAGCGATCGAACTAAGACCCGGCTTATTGGAAGCCTATCGGCAGCTTGGAATGGCTCTAAAAGTTAGCAAAGACGAAAAAGGTGCTGAAGAAGTCTATCGAAAGGCGATGGAGATCGATCCCAAGAGGATGGCAAGCCGTTTTGATCTTGGGCGTCTGCTGGTAGAGCAAGGGCGACTTGCTGAAGCTCGCGAGGTTTGGAACAAACGATCGTCTGACGAAGACAAGACGTTTCCGAATTTCATTACTGTCCTTGAACGTGCTGAAAAATTTGAAGCTGCAAAACAGTCCTATTCGAAGAGCCCAAATGACCCTGAAGCTATTCTGCAGATGGGCATGATAACCATGGACGGAGAATCATGGGTAGTTGATGGCCGTCAGGAGCGAGCTATTGACTATTTTCGAAAGGCATTACAGATCAAACCTGATCTGGCGAAGGCCCAACACGCGATCTGCGTGGCGTATGTTCAAATTGCCGATACAGACAAAGAAAAAAATAAGGTTCTCGATGAAGAGTTGGCAAAATTGCGAAAGCTAGATCCAAAACTGGCCGCTCACATTGTCGAATATCGTAAGAAGTACTCCGGCGGCATACGAGGAACGTCAATTACCTCTAACCAGTGAAGGCCAGGGCCAACGTCGATCGTCAACATCCTGATGCCGCCCGTCAGCCTGGACACGCAGCAGAGAAGTGATCACTAATCCTGCCCGTAAACTCGCGGGTCGTAAGTTGTTTTATTTTTCAATTGCCTCCAGCTTGAGCTGGAGGTTGTTGGATAGATAGAAGTTTGGGCTTTAGCCAAATTCGGAACAGTTATTCCTTAATGGCTTTAGCCGCAGCTTGGATGGATAAAGTTCAAGCCATATTTTAGTTGAAGTTCGGCTAAAGCCGTCTCAACTCCAAACGCCACCTTCAGCTAAAGCTGGAGGCAATTGAAAAAACGACTGAAACCGCCTCGCTAGCACACGCACTCCGCAACTATAAACTTGCGTCGGGACTGGTGTCCGTAATGTCGTCAATAGATTCCCCGCAAAAGTCGGTGGCACGGAATTCACAACGTTGCCGCTGATGTCGGATACCGCGGTTTTTGACGCTAAAATCCTGGCATCTTGACGAAGGTTTTGCGTTTTGACACTATCTTCGATAAAGAAAGGGAGGACATTGACCGCATGAAGGGACTTGCGCCGATCATTATTCTCGCCATTTTGGGCACTTTTACACCGGCCGCGGGGCAGCGGGCACCGGTGGGGGACGTTTCGAATCGTGTGATCAGATTACAGTTCCCGTCGGTTGACTTTGCCGAGCTGATCCCGATGATGGCCATGATCAACAAGCTGCCGACGGGCTTTCAGCAGATGGCAGGGCCGGTCGAGAGGGGTTGTGAGCTGAAGCGGGATGTTCTTTTTCCTAACGGAATTCAGGTGAGAACGTTTATGACCTTTCTTTTGCCGGATTGTCCGAATTATTCCTGGTCCGGCGGCACGGTCTTAAGCGTGTTTCCCTCGCCGAAGGAAGACTCTGTACTCGATGTAGTGATTCCCGAATTTGCGGTCGAACAACTCAACCCCGAGGAAACACTGGATCGAATATTCGAATTACCCCAGGTAAAGCGGTATCTGAAAGACAAAAAGCTCTCACGAACTACCGCCCACAAAGGTCTGACAACTGCGACGGCGGATGCCGGCAAATACCGTTTCTCGTTTGCGAACAAGTCCGTGCGCGACATGCTGAATCACATTGTGACGACGACCGGTTACAAGGTCTGGGTCCACCAGGGCCCGGCAGGGAAGGCCCGGGAGATCAATGTAAGGATCTTTTAGAGCTCACAGTCGCATTCTCGACTCTAATTCCAATAGAAAAAGCCTCGCCGGATCGGCGAGGCCTCTGCTTTAGGTCAGGCTGCTAGCCTGACTGGACAGACTAACAGTCTGTCCTACGTTCCGGTTTCCCAGCTCGACATATACTCGAGCATTTCAGGGGTGAGAACGTCCATTCTGACGCCCATAGCGTGAAGCTTAAGGCCGGCGATCTCCTGATCGACCTCGGTCGGCAAGACATGAACGCCGTTTCCGAGTTTGCCTTTATTCTTTACCAGATATTCAGCTGATAAAGCCTGATTGGCAAATGACATATCCATCACCGATGCCGGGTGGCCTTCGGCAGCGGCGAGGTTGATCAAACGGCCTTCGCCGAGAACGATCACGCTCTTTCCGCCGTTCTTGCCGATGTATTCTTCGACAAACGGGCGCCGTTTGACGGCCGGTTCGGACATCTCACGCAGGGAATCGAGGTTCAATTCGAGGTCGAAGTGGCCGCTGTTGCAGACGATCGCTCCGTCCTTCATCGCCTCAAAGTGTTCCTTATCAATAACATGGCGGTTGCCTGTGACGGTGACGAAGAAGTCGCCGATCTTGGCGGCTTCGACCATCGGCATCACCCGGAAGCCGTCCATTACCGCTTCGATCGCCTTTATCGGGTTGATCTCAGTGACGATGACGTTTGCACCCATACCGCGGGCACGCATCGCCACGCCTTTGCCGCACCAGCCGTAACCGACGACGACCAGGTTCTTTCCGGCCAGCAAAATGTTGGTCGCGCGGATGATGCCGTCAAGCGTAGATTGGCCGGTTCCGTAACGGTTATCAAAGAAATGCTTGGTTTGAGCGTCGTTGACCGCGATGGAAGGGAAGTTGAGCACGCCGGCCTTTTGCATCGCCTGCAGGCGGACAATTCCGGTCGTCGTCTCTTCGGTCGTGCCGATGAGCGTTTCCGATAACTCCTTCTTTTCCTTCAACATAGTCGCCACAACATCAGAACCGTCATCAATTATCATGTTCGGGTTCGTATCAAGCGCCGCTCGGACGTGGCTGACATATGTTTCGATCGATTCACCCTTGATCGCCATCACCGGAATGCCCCAGTCCGCGACAAGCGAAGCTGCGACGTCATCCTGCGTCGACAGCGGGTTTGAAGCGATCAGCAGCGACTCAGCTCCGCCCGCCTGAAGGGTGCGGGCAAGGTTCGCCGTCTCCGTCGTGATATGGGCGCAGGCAACTAGCCTTACGCCGGTTAGCGGCTTTTCTTTTTCGAAACGCTCGCGGATAAGCCGTAAAACCGGCATTTCGCGGTCCGCCCACTCGATCCGCTGCTTTCCTTGTGGGGCTAGGTTAATGTCCTTAATGTCGTGCTGCATTGAAATTCCTTCTTTTGCCATAATCTCTATTAAACCGCCGCGCCGTTGCTCAGAGCTCCGAGCAGGGCATCGGCCTTATCGGTTCTTTCCCAAGTAAATTCGTCGGTTGTCCGGCCAAAATGACCAAATCTCGCCGTCTGCTTAAAGATCGGTCGACGGAGATCCAAAGCCTCAATTATTCCTTTCGGGGTCAACGCAAAATTCTTGCGAACCGCTTCGGCGAGCTTCACCTCATCCACCTTTCCGGTCCCATGCGAATCAATATAAACTGAAACCGGTTCCGCAACTCCTATGGCGTAAGCTAACTGAACAGTACACTTATCAGCAAGGCCGGCCGCGACAATATTCTTTGCGATATAGCGGGCCATGTATGCTGCCGAGCGGTCAACCTTGGTCGGGTCCTTGCCCGAAAAAGCACCGCCGCCGTGCGGAGCATAGCCGCCATAGGTATCAACAATGATCTTGCGGCCGGTAACACCTGCGTCGCCCATCGGTCCGCCGATAACAAAACGACCTGTCGGATTGATATGAAACTTCGTGTTCTCGTCGAGCAAATCGGCCGGAACTGTTGATTTGATTACCTTTTCCAGGATGTCCGCACGAAGTTGCTCGGTCGTCACGTCGTCCGAATGCTGGGTCGAAACAACTACGGCCTCAACGCGAAAAGGAAGGCCATCGCGATACTCGATCGTGACCTGCGATTTGCCGTCCGGACGGAGATAATCAAGTTCACCGCTGCGTCGAACGTCTGAAAGCTTTTTAGTAAGATTGTGTGCCAATTGGATCGGCAGAGGCATAAGTTCGGGCGTCTCGTTGCACGCAAAGCCAAACATCAGGCCCTGATCGCCAGCCCCACCCGTATCCACACCCTGCGCAATGTCAGGCGATTGGGTGCCGACCGCGTCGATGACGCTGCAGGTATTTGCGTCGTATCCGAACGTCGCATCATAGTAGCCGATCTCGTGGATCGTGTCACGGACGATCTGTTTGTAGTTTATCGTCGCCGTAGTTGTGATTTCACCAGCAATGACCGCTAAACCCGTGGTGACAAGGGTTTCGCAAGCAACGCGCGCCGTGGGATCCTGTTCAAGGATCGCATCCAGCACTGCGTCTGAGATTTGGTCAGCAATTTTGTCCGGATGGCCTTCGGTGACCGATTCGGACGTGAATAAAAAATTTCCGTTACTCAAGTTTTTCTAACTCCTTCTAAGGGTTTACCAATTCAAATTCGTGGCAGATAACAAAACCGTAATGATAGTCTTTTGCTGCCCCCGTGTCAAAGCTCTGGCGTCTTAACGACATTTAGGGATTAAGCGGTTGCATAAAGGTTGTATCCACATGCTGTCTGTGCCCAAGCCAGACATCTGCCGGGAACTCGGTTGGAGATTGCTTCAGACATTACAGAAGCATCGCGTCCGATAATAAAGATTATGTTATATCGTTACAATGGCGTCCTATTCAATCCAGTTGTGCTTAACATCATCGAAAGCAAGCTTGAGAGATTTGAGAACGTCTGCCCGATTGAATTGCGATTTCCGGTTGAATCGGATCTCGATAACGAAGTCGCCATTGGAAGGCTCGTACTTGAAAGACTTCTGTGTTTGGTCGGCGGTATGACTCAACTTTTGACGTGAATGGCCATT
Organism: Blastocatellia bacterium; assembly: GCA_963732475.1. Classification (GTDB taxonomy): domain Bacteria; phylum Acidobacteriota; class Blastocatellia; order Pyrinomonadales; family Pyrinomonadaceae; genus OLB17. The sequence continues at coordinate 215,528 of CAVSZR010000007.1, forward strand.
TTTTTCAGATCGGGCGGTGGCAGCGTGCGGAGGCCGCTTGCCCGGTCCGATCCGTTCGAGGTACGCGAACATGGCTTCTTCGTCGAACTGCCTAGCAATTTCCAACAAAGTGGCTTTGGCGGATATCTTTGCTTGGTGACATTTCAACCTTATGTCAGGCGGCAGGCTCGCAATGGTCATCAGTTCGTTCACCACCGTCCGGCCTTTGCTGATCTTTTGTGCGATCTCGTCCTGTGTGTAACCGAACTTTTCTTTAAGCGCGGCGAGGCCGTCCGCTTCCTCCCAGATGGTGAGGTCTTTTCTCTGAAGATTTTCGATAAGGGCGATCTCGGCAACGCCTTTTTCGTCCAGGTCGAGCTCAATACATGGGACTTCAGTTAATCCTGCGAGTTGCGAGGCTCGCCATCGTCTTTCGCCGGCAATGATCATATAAGTGCCGGTTTTGCGATCGGGCTTGACGAGCAGGGGCTCAAGGACTCCTTTTTCCTTGATCGAATTAGAAAGCTCGGTCAGATCGCCGATTTCCCTTCGCGGCTGCTCAGGGTTCGGAGCAATGAGATCAACTCGAATTGTTTTTCCGATAGTGCGGGCTGACGCTGCGATCTCGTCAACATAATGCGAATCATGCCGCATTTGCACGCTGCTTGGAAGACCCCGTTTGGACACGTTTCAAAACCTCCTTTGCTAAACCCAGGTATTCGATCGCACCGGAAGATTTCGGGGCGTACTCGAATATCGGTTTTTTATGCGCCGGCGATTCTTCGAGCCGGACGCTTCTTGTAATTATCGTATTAAATGTCTTTTTGCCAAAAACCTGCCGAATGTGCTGCTCAACATCCTTTGATAAAGCCGTACGACGGTCGAATAACGTGACCAAAACGCCCAGCAGACTCAGTTCGGGATTAGGCCTCGATTTGATCTTCTCGATAGTTTCGAGCAGGTCGTCGGTGCCCTCGAGAGCAAAATATGAGGACTGGATCGGTATCAAAACGTGCTGCGCCGCAACCAAGGCATTAACCGTGATCATTCCAAGCGTTGGAGGCGTGTCGATGAACACAAGGTCGTAGTTCGAGCGGACCTTATCAAGCCTGTCCCGCAGACGAAACGCCGCGTCAAAATCTCCTATCAGTTTTGCTTCCAGCTTTGCGAGGTTTATCCGCGCAGGAACAAGATCAAGATTCTTGACGTTAGTCTTGTAAACCAAGTCTTCAAACGGCCTATCCGGTTCTGCAAAAAGTTCGTATGACCCGGCTTGCAAGAGCACCGGATCCAGGAACGAAAGCGAGCTGTTGCTTTGCGGATCGAGGTCGATGAGCAGGACTCGTTTTCCCGCGATCGCACATGCGGAAGACAAATTAATTGCGGTTGTCGTTTTACCGACGCCGCCTTTTTGGTTGGCGATTACTATTATCATTTTGATCCGATTATTTTATCCAATCAGGTCAGGCCATTCTTCAGGAGACTGCATTGCTTCGTCATTTCCCGGATCCGGGTCAAGCGGATTCGAAGATGCAGACAGATCCAAAACTTTTTGCTGAACAAAAATCGGACAATCAAGGCGAAGGGCGAGAGCAATTGCGTCGGACGGCCGCGCGTCCATCGATACGAGTTCACCGTTTTCGTTGGTCAATTCTATCAGAGCATAGAATGTATTCTCAAGAAGGTCCGTGACTATTACACGTGACGGGCTTAATCCACACTCAACAATGAGATTCCGAAGCAGGTCGTGGGTCATCGGCCGCTGCGGAACGATCTTTTCGATCTCGAGGGCGATCGCGTTTGCTTCGAAAGCACCTACCCAAATCGGCAAAACCGTCTCCGAATCGATGCCTTTTAAGACGACGATCGGTGTGTTTGTGTTCGGATCCATGATCAACGCGCCAATTTTTACTTCTACTAACATATTCTCGTCAATCACCGCTTCTAGTTGAGAGTTCCTAACAATGAGTTGGGTTTGACCTCTGTAATTTTTACATCAAGTATTCGACCGAGCAATTCACCGGGAGCTTCAAAATTTACGACCTTATGACAGGTTGAATGGCCGGAAAGCTGCGTTTCTGAGCGGCTCGCCTGCTTTTCGGCCAGCACGCTAAGCGTTTTGCCCAGATAACGGTTGAGGCCGGCTGCCTGGGTCCTTCTTTGGACCGCCTCAAGCTCCAAGAACCTTTCGGTTTTCTCTTCAAACGAGACATCATCATCCATCTTAAATGCCGGCGTACCGGGCCTTCGTGAATACTTGAAAATATACGCGGCGTCGTATTTTGAATATTCGACCGCTCTGACAGTGTCTTCAAAATCCTCACGCGTTTCGCCCGGAAAGCCAACAATTATGTCAGTTGTTAAAGATATCTCACGATCCGATGCTTTTAGATTGTCTATCTTTTTTAGGTAGTTATGTATCGTATGACCGCGTTTCATCGCGCGGAGGATTCGGTCGCTTCCTGACTGGACCGGTAGATGAACCCAATTACACAAATTTTCATGCTCGTTGATCGCATCGACAATATCTGCGTGGAAATCCCGCGGAAAAGACGTGTTGAACTTTATCCGTTCAATTCCGGTCGCGGCGACTGCTCGCAGCAGCCTAGAAAAAGGAGTAGTGCCGTCAAATCCTTCGAGTCCCGAATCGGAAGTTGGGCGATAACTGTTCACATTCTGGCCGATCAGGTGGACTTCCTTTACGCCATTCCGCCGCATCTCCAATATAGACCGGATGATCTCTGATGCGGGAAGGCTCACTTCCCGTCCGCGCGAGAAAGGAACAATGCAGTAAGTGCAGAATTTGTTGCAGCCTTCTATTATCGGAACAAATGCAACGTAAGGTGAATGCCTTTGAGCATCGGCCACGTTCCAGTCGTAATCGAGTTCGCGTTCTCCAAGATCGAGAACCGCGTCCTCGCCTTCGAAAACGCGATTGATCGCCTGCGACACGCGTCCGACAGCTTTTGTTCCAATTACGAGGTCAACACCTTCTATCTTCTCAAAAAGCGTCTCGCCCTCGAGCTGTCCTACGCAGCCCAATACTCCAACAACGGGTTTCTCACGGCCGGAATTGCGAATGCGGCCGACGCGGGAATATAGTTTTTGTTCGGCTTTTTCGCGGACTGAGCACGTATTTAACAGTATGACATCCGCCAGTTCTTCACTCGAAGTCATCTCGAAGCCGTTCAGAGCAAGCGAGGTCGCGACCCGCTCGGAATCGGATACGTTCATTTGACACCCGAACGTTTCAAGATAGACTTTCTTCATTGACACTTCTTTGAATATGAACCCGTTAAGTTTCAAATCGCGCGACTTCGTTCATCTGCACTTGCACACGGATTATAGCCTTTTGCAGAGCACAATCCAACTCAAGCCGCTGGCAAAAAAACTCGGCGAAATGGAGATGAAGGCGTGTGCTATCACCGATTACGGCAACATGTACGGAGCCGTATCTTTCTATAACACAATGAGATCGGCCGGCGTTCGCCCGATCATTGGGTATGAGGCATTTGTCGCGGGTGGTACGAGATTTGATAGGACGTCGGCGGTTCGATCGGGCGAAAAGCCATACTACAACCTTGTTTTGCTTGCGAAAGATCTAGCGGGTTATCACAATCTGGTTCATTTGTCGTCCAAGGCATTTACCGAGGGTTTCCATCACAAGGCCCGGATCGATCTGGACATTCTTGCGGCACACAGCGATGGCTTGATAGCGCTTTCCGGCGGTTATGACGGAGCTGTCACCCACCAACTTAAAAACGGCAACGCTGAGAAGGCTCTGGAGACTGCAAAAACGCTGGAATCGATTTTCGGCAACGGAAATTTCTACCTCGAGATCCAGGACCACGGCACTGAGATAGATTCCGTCAATATCAAGGCAACTGTCGAGCTTTCACAAAGGTCCGGCATTCCGGTTGTCGCCGCCAACGATGCTCACTACCTGACCGAATCAGATTCCCGGGCTCATGAGGTAATGCTCTGCATTGGTGAAGGCCGTACGCTAAGTGAAAACGGCCAGAGTTTCCTTCCGACCTCAAAATATTACGTTCGTTCGGCGGAGGAGATGTGGCAGCTCTTCGGTCGCGAGTTGCCGGAAGCGCTGACAAATACCCTTAAGATAGCGGAGATGTGCGATGTAACGTTGCCGGTTGGTGACGACAATTTGATACTGCCGAATTATCCGATACCGTCTGAGTCAAACTGTGCCGATTTGAGCAGCTATTTTGAAGAGAAAGTTGCTGAGGGTTTCGTGGAACGGAGACAAACCGTGCTGTTGCCGATGCAAGCTCTCGGCAGCCTCAAATACGATCTAAACGCCTATCAGGACCGTCTTGACCGCGAGATCGGGATCATCAAAACGATGGGATACGAGGGATATTTCCTGATCGTTTGGGATTTCATCAAGTACGCGGTTAAAAAGGATATACCGGTCGGTCCGGGGCGCGGCTCTGCGGCCGGCTCCCTTGTCGCTTACTGCCTTGGCATCACAGGCATCGATCCGTTGCAATATGACCTTCTGTTTGAACGATTTCTAAACCCTGAGCGCGTTTCGATGCCCGATATCGACATTGATTTCTGCATCCGCGGCCGCGGCGAGGTGATCAATCACGTGACGGAAGTGTACGGCCGCGATTCGGTCTGTCAGATCATCACCTTTGGCACGATGGCATCGCGAGCGGCCATCAAGGACGTTGGACGTGCGTTGAACATGCCTTACGGCGATGTTGAGCGGATAGCAAAACTCATTCCGCCGCCCATACGGGGCCGGAACGTGAGCATCTCGCAGGCACTGGAAACCGTTCCCGAATTAAAGGCCGCTACAAAGGAACCAAAGATCAAAGATCTCATCGATCTCGCTTTGCGGCTCGAAGGCTGCTCGCGGCACTCGTCGGTACACGCTGCCGGCGTCGTTATTTCCCCGAAGCCGCTGCATGAGATCGTGCCCGTGGCGATGTCGTCGAAGAACGAACTGACAAGTCAGTATTCGATGAACGATCTGGAAAAGGTCGGGATGCTGAAGATGGATTTCCTGGCTTTGACTACCTTGACCGTCATTAACGACTGCCTTTCCGCCCTTCGCGACAAAGGCGATGTAGAGATCAATTGGAGCCAGATATCGCTCAGTGACGAAAAGACCATGGAGCTTTTCGGCGAAGGACGGACGGACGCAATATTCCAATTTGAATCTTCCGGAATGCAGGAGATCTGTCGCCGATTGAAGCCGAAGGAATTGGAAGATCTGTCAGCCTTGAACGCGCTTTATCGTCCAGGTCCGATCGACGGGGGGATGATCGAGGATTTTATTCAGCGTCACCGCGGTGAGAAGCAGGTCCGGTACCTGATACCGGAGATGAAGGACATCCTGAGCAATACATTCGGCGTATTGGTTTATCAGGAGCAGATCATGCAGCTTGCCCAAAAACTTGCTGGCTACACCTTGGGTGAAGCCGACATGATGCGCCGCGGCGATGGGTAAGAAAAAACGCGAGGACATGGCAAAGGAGGAGATCAAGTTCATTGATGGGGCGATCGCGAATAATATCAAACGCGACAAGGCCGAGGCGATCTTCAAACTCATGGCCCAGTTTGCCGACTATGGTTTTAACCGCAGCCACAGTATCGCCTACGCATACCTAGCGTTTCAGACCGGCTATCTAAAGGCCCATTATCCGTCGTATTTCTTTGCTTCGGTTCTTTCTCACGAATCTGACGACAGTGCCAAAGTGTATAAGTATTCGAGCGAATTGCGTTCGATGGGATTGAGCCTTCTTCCGCCTGACATCAACGAAAGCGACGACAGCTTTACGCCGTCGAAGGACTCGGTCCGATTTGGACTGAATGCGATCAAGGGTATCGGCACAGCTACGATCACGGCGATCGTCGAAGCCAGAAAAAAGGGGAAGTTCACTTCCCTGTTCGATTTTTCCTCGCGGATCGACCAAGGTTCGATCGGCAAACGCGGGCTTGAGAGTCTTATCACCGCAGGGGCGTTCGATTCCCTGATGCCTCCCGACACCGCAGCAAATTTGTGGAGGGCACGGCTGTTCGCGGGTATTGACGACGCTCTTTCATACAGCCAGAAAGCGTGGAGCGACAAATTGAGCGGACAGCATGGTTTATTTGGGGGAAATGACTCACAGGAGTCTTTGGCTGACGTTAATCTGCCGAATGTTGAGCCATGGTCGCAATCCGAGCTTTCGCGTCAGGAAAAAGCGGCAATAGGATTCTATCTTTCGACCCACCCGCTCGACGAGTACGCGGGAATTTTGTCGGGCCTGAAGATCCTCAACATCGCTGATCACGAGGACATCAAACCCGGCGACCTGCTGACTTTGGCCGGAATCGTCTCAGGTGCCCAGATAAAGTATAGTAAGAAAGGAAACCGTTTTTGTGTATTTAGGCTTGAGGACAGATCTTCAGGTGTCAAGGGTTTGATGTGGGCCGAGGCATTTGGCAAATGCGGCGATCTTATCAAAAACGACGCATTGTTAATTGCTGATGGCCGTGTCGAATCAGCCGATGGCAATGAAATTACGTTTATCGCAAGCGAAGTTCGATCGCTTCTAGACGCTGAGCCTCGAAACGCCCGCGGATTATTCATTGTCTTGCCGACGCAGGATCTCGGCGAGGACTATTTTTACGACCTGCTTTCTTTGCTGGGTCGAACGCGGGGAGCCTGCGAGGTTTCTATATCGCTTCCCGTTGGGGCGGTGGCTGTAAAGATCCAATCTCAGGCTTTGCGGGTTCAGGGTTCGGCATCTCTCGAAAATGACCTGAGACAAAAGGGCTGCTCTGTTAGCTGGGTTTTGTAGATTATGGTTCAAGTTGCTCAAAAAACCGCATTCGAAAGAGTACTCATGGCCCGCCACCCGGAACGGCCGTATTCATTGGACCTTTTTTCGGCTATTTTTACGGATTTCATTGAAATTCACGGTGACCGGAGGTTTGCGGACGATGCGGCGATGGTCTGCGGTTTCGCAAAGATCGACGGGACCGAGGTTGTCGTCATCGGTCAGCAAAAGGGACGCGACACCAATCAGCGGCGCCACAGAAACTTCGCCATGCCGAAACCGGAAGGCTACCGCAAGGCACTGCGAGTCATGAAGCTAGCGGAGAAATTCGGCCGCCCGATCATCTCGTTTATCGACACGCCCGGCGCTTATCCGGGAATCGACGCTGAGGAACGCGGACAGGCCGAGGCGATCGCCCTGAACCTGCGCGAAATGGCGAGCCTGAAGATCCCGATTATTGCGGTTGTGCTCGGCGAAGGCGGATCAGGCGGTGCCTTGGCTATCGGCATCGGCGATAGGGTGCTGATGATGGAGAACTCCATCTATTCGGTGATCTCGCCGGAGGGCTGCGCCGCAATTCTCTGGAAAGACGCGGCGAAGTCCGATCTGGCGGCGGCCGCCCTTAAGCTAACCGCAAGCGATCTCAAGAAGTTCGGGTTAATAGATGAAGTAATACCTGAGCCAAAATCGTGGGAGGTCGCATCCGCCGACAAGGATGACAAAAGAAAAACTGCCGCATTCGAAGGCATCGCGGACAGTCTGAAGCGAATATTAAAGAAACACCTGAACGAACTTTCTAAAACCGACCCGCAGAAACGCGTCGTCGAGCGATTTCAGAAGTTTCGGCAAATGGGCGAATGGAAGTAGGGTCGGACTGTTAGTCCGCCGGAACAGGCTAACAGCCTGTTCTACATCAGAACGGAATATCGTCGTCGGCTTTGGCTGGACGTGCGAATTCGGTTGCTGGAGGGTCTGCTGAGTGGTTTGCAGGACCAGCGAATTGCGGCTTCATGCGAAGATGATCCGGCAGAATAGTCAGGCCGATCGAGCACCTCCGCCGCTGAGAAGTGCATGTCTGTTCCGTTCACTTCGACGTGAATCGGTTGTTCCCATCACGGTCCGTCCATTCTTCGACGCCAAGCCGTCCTTCAATGTAAACATGACGTTCCCTTCGTCAGATATTTGGCCGCATTCTCGGCTTGTTGTCTCCAAAGTGTGACCCTAAACCACGTAGCAACTTCCTGCATTTCGCCCGCCTTGTCACGCTTCTTTTCATTGGTGGCCATACGAAAAATTGCAAACAGCAATTACCCTGAGGGGTATAGCGAAGTTCCGGGTCTTTTCCGAGATTTCCGACAAGAATAATTTTATTAAAAGACATTGTTCTATGACTTTCTCCGGTTCAGAATAAATTAGAAGCAAACTTTTTCGGATAGTACATTCATCAATCTATAACGGTCAAGTCGGCTATGATAGAATCTTTTTTTAAGCGAGCAAATAGATAATTTATTGATCTCCAACATTTGCAGCCGGAATGACCCGCCACAATCTCACAAACATTTTGCTCCCCGTTTCGCTACTTTTTGCTCTTTCGATCATCTTTGGTTTCTCAACCGAAACTTCAGCACAGAGCAGTGAGGCAGATGTTGTAAAACTAACGAAGTGTTCTGGATATCCGATTGAGAATCCGGTAGCCGGAGCGCTTGCGGCGGATGCTCAAAATGTCTATGTCGGAACGGCGGATGGTCGGGTACTGGCCCTCGACATAAATGTTTCTTCAAGTGTTTGGCGAACAGAACTTGGCGGTGAGATCGTTTCGAATATTGTTGTGTCGGAAACCGGAACGCTTGTCATCTCCAATCCAGCCAATATCGACCGGATCCGTTCCTGCTGAATCTATTCTGAGATCGATGAGCAAGGAAACTGGTGTGCCCATTTGGACGGCCCGGCTGCCTACTTCCGAGCGTTTTTATTTGGGTAAAGTTAATGGGTCCATCGCGGCGGTAAACCTTGAGGGCGTTCTCGCATCGTTTGACGCTCAGTCCGGACGAACGCTCTGGCGAACTCAACCAGTCGGTAAGATAACGGTTACCCCGGCTTTTTCGATGCACGGGATTGCGTTCGGAACAGCCGACAAACAGGTCGTGGTTTTTTCATCGGAAACCGGCGACGTGATCTTCAAGGGCGCGACAGAGTTCGTGCCGACCGCCATCACGATGCCGTCGCCTGAGATAGTCGTGGTTGGCGACGAACGCGGAAACGTCGCATCTATAAGCATTCCCGGCGGAAAGACCATCTGGAAATTCAAGAGCGGAGCTGCCGTCTCGTTTGTTTCGATTTCAAAGGACGGCCTCATTGCAACATCGCTCGATAATTTTATCTATCTGATCTGGATGTACAACGGGGACGTGATTTGGAAGCGGAGGCTTCCGGGACGGCTAACCGAAGGAGTACTGATCCTGGACGGCTATGTAACCGCATTGATATACGGAGAAAACTCGGCATTTTTGATCGACTCGAAGAAAGGAAAGATTGTCGACCAGCTTCCGCAGAGTGAACGGAACTTTGTAAATCAAATTCCTGTTCTGGCAAAAGATTCGACCATGCTTGTTACCACGCCGGACGCGTTAACTATGTATGGCCTAAAAGGCTGCGAACAGAAAATAGGAAAGGCGGCATCGAAGATGCCGCCTCTCACAAAACAATAATTCTCCTTCATTAGCTAATGAGCGACTGAATAGTCATTCATAATTGCATAGATCTCGTCTTTAACGAGCAATTTTTTCTTTTTTAGCGTGGATTCTTCGATCTGTTCGTCGTCGCTTGGGTAGGTTAAATGCGCAAGTTCCGTAAGTCTCTGTTCGTAATTCGAATGCTGATGAACCAATTCGCGGAATGTGGGATTGACCTTCAGAAGTTCATCACGTACCCGATCGGGCGCTGACATGTCCATAGCGTTTTCGTCCTCACTTTTCAATCAAATTTGGCCCAACGCTCCTGCATCGAGAAAACTATATTGGGCTCAAGCCTCATTTTAGATCAAAAACCGCGCCAATATCAAGACTTGTTTACAAGAAATTAAGAATTTTGTTTGCCAATTGTCAGTTTCATTACCATCCCGTCCTCGGCCGGATCCGAATAAAAACTACTGCGAACCGTGAAATCCTCGAAGCCAAACGTTCGATAAAATGAAATGGCGCCGGTATTCGAGACCCGAACGTCGAGCCAAATTGTGTCAACTTCATATGAAGCACATTGATCGAGAAACTCGATAAGCAGCATGCTTCCGCAACCGGATCTTTGGAATGATTTCCGGACGCCAATGTTGTATATCTCGGCGTCGAGAACGGACCCAGCACGGGAACCGGGGACGCGACGCCCTACGAGGAAGCCGGCAGTTTCGCTTCTCTCATCTTCGAGGCGGAGCATGATGGAGTCATCTCTCTCTGACTCGTTCAGGTAGTCCGCAGCTGACCATCGGCTGAGCCCGCATTCCTCCGAGATCCGGATGACCTCGCCGATGTGGACCGGACGGATCGACTTAACCGTAAAGTGCAGCTTGCTCACAACGTTATATAGTATTTGACCCGAATCGAACGTTACGAACATAGTTCGGTGTCAGGTCTGAGGTCGCTGTTCGGGCGTATAGCCCAACACTGAATGCCAAATTTGCCCCGCAGTCGATTATCGGATTGCCAATATCACCCGCTTCGGCACAAGGGATAAGGGACTGAAACGCTCCCCGCTGGGCGAGAATTTCAAAATCACAGTAATTTCTTGAAAATTCGAGTAGATCGCCTAACGGGCCCGTCATGGGCTGAGACAAGTGTTCCCATCCGATCGAGTCGTCAAATCGCTGCCAGCAAAGATCGGTTTTCCCAATAGGCACTACGACAATGATCTTCGAACGCTCGTCGTAAGAATTTGCCATCGCCGGCAGTAGTGGTACCCCAACGCACTCAATATTCAAGGAACGAGCGATTCCAAGCCCCGTCGCGATTCCGATCCGAATACCTGTGTAGCTTCCGGGCCCGTTTGAAACGGCGACAAAATCGAGGTCCTTTTTCGTCCACTCGGTCCGACGAAGCAATCCGGATATCTCCGGCAAAAGGTCCTCAGCACGCGAAACCTCGGAACGGCCGTGCCAGGAAGCCAATTCGCTTCCCCTTTAAGCAGAGAGATACTTCCACCCGCCACCGCTGCTTCGATCGCGAGGACAACCATATTTTCGCTTCCGTTTCTTTGCTTCACTGTCGATTGCCGAGTGTAGTGCGAATCCCCCGGATCGACGGTCCGACCCTCTTGATCATACTTCCTACTTGGTACTTAAGCCGCGATCCGTTGTCGAACCGGCCTTCCATTTCAATAGTAGCTTGAATCGAATTCGGCGGGATGCGCTTTCGAACCTGCTTAAAAAGCTCTTTTGGGTCGTTCAGGCAACTATTGAGCGGCTTAACCGGCGAGTTTGCCCGCCACTCTTTCTCGACGGTCGCAACCAGCCATTTCGGCAGGCTTATTGCTCGTTTTGCAAACGGAAGGTCCTCGACCGCGAGTCCGAGATATTTGTGGGCCAGCCCAATGACGGTAATTATCCACGATCGGCGAACGTCACTGACGCTGTCAAGACACCGATCCCAATCAAAAGTCTCCGGTCGATTTTGAACTGCGTAATAAATGTCCCACAACCGGTCTTTTCGAGTGCCACCGTCGTTGAGCCAGTGGACGCCAAGGACTCGGAGGTGATCCTCGTGCGACGGGACGCGAATGGATTCGCCGTTAAGGTCCAATTCGAGCGAATCATTAACGACTTCATGCCAGGGCCGGGTATCAAGATGCCGTAGTTCGCGATGCACATCAATATTGATCTTTATTCCGGGCATGTTCGCGAGAATCTGTTTCGTACGCAAGAAATCGACAGCCGAAACAGCAAGATCTACGTCGCTGTAAAATCGCTGGCTCGGCTCGGGATAATTTCTTGCCGCCGCCCAACCCTTAATAAGTACAGGTTCAATTCCATTGCCGCGAAGAAGCCGGAACGCATTTAATAGTTCAGCCTCTAGCTTTGCTAGGAAAAGAAGCCGCCAACGCGAATCGTCATCCATGTCGCTAATGGTATTAACTCGCACAAGTAATTACAAAACAAAAGAGCAGCAAACAAATCCCGTTTGCTGCTCCAAATTAATTTCGAGGACAAAGAAACTACGGATTCGCATTGCACAGACCCAACCCGCCGCAAAGTGGTGCCAGGACAATTAACATTGGGCGTACCTACGCCGCACTCGTTGTTATCATTACAAATGCACGAGACGTTTGCCAAGGCGCTTGGTGGTGCCGCTAGCGACGCAATAATAGGCACGGCGATCATGGTCGACAGACCGATCTTCTTAATTACATCCCTCCTGGTGATCCCGCCGAACTTCGCGTTCATTTCCTGTTCGAGGAGGTTATTTTCGCTCAACTGATCAATAGCGAGCCAAACAAAATCATCACTGATGTTACCGCCGGCAAGTGATTCCACATGTTTGGCAATATCCGGGATCGACCTGCTACCGTCGCAGGCCTTCCAAACCAAAGCAGCAGTTTGATTGAGGCAATGTGCCTTGTTAGTGTCCAAATCATACACTAACACCTCTTCAGGAACCTCCTGAATGACTATTCCCGTTTTGCGGGCGATAGGAAATTGCGGGTTTTTCATCTTCTCCTCCAAACAAATACCTAACTCTAATAGAGTTACGTCATTTTAACTAAATTAATATGATTGTCAAAAAATGCCAATAGAAATTTTGCGAATTTCTTCGCGTCACCCCTAGGACTCTTAACTATTATTGCACGACGGGCGACTAAATCCAACACTTTCAACGAAAACTTTGCATTTTGTCTTATCGGGATCGTGTGTGGGACGATCTCGATGATCCCATTACCAGGACTTAAGATCTTCGGATCCCAAATTGCGCCCTTGCTAAATGCGGTTATGAGCACCATTCCAACCGGCAACGGATCATTGCCGTACGTGCCTCCAAGCTCCTCTACGGTCACCTCCTTTTCCCGCGAGGCCCCAAAATACCTCATTGAGAGCTTTCTCGGAAAAGGATGGACGAAGCCCTTCTTGTCGATCACCGCGTATTCGTCCGAATAGTATTCAGCACCATTTCTCACAAGTTCTGCAGTCAGGGTTGTCTTGCCCTGAAAACTTCGTCCCGGAATTACCAGTGCATGGCCCTTGTAGCCTACGACGCCCGCATGAACGAAAATCCTCGAGGTGGTATATTCGGCAACCTCGATCCGAAGAATACCGTTCAGGTATTTGAAAAATACCTTCTCGGATTCGCCGTACGACATTTGCTCACCATTCCTTAAAGGAACGTAGTACTTCCCGTCGCGAGCAATACCAAACGAGTGAGCACTGAATCCTACATCATTTTCAATGAACAATGCCCGGCCAAGAAACGTATTCTCAACCGTCAGCCTGGCCTTATCCAAAAGGCGCTGGCTGTCGCTCTCGATCTTGATCCTTACGCCGTAAGACTCAAAGTGAAATTCCCGGTCAAATTCACAGCGAAAAGTTAAACGTTCCTCTGACATTCAGGAATTCGGTTCGACACATAATGCTTAAAGTGTCCTGCAAAGCTATCATTTTCCGACGCTTACGTCAATCTTTTTTTCGGCTGCCGTAAACCAGAAGCGACAAAGGAAGCAGCACTATAGACAAGAGTGTTAAATATCCCCAGCTTCCGCGAAAAGCCGTCCATATAAAAAAACTTAAAGTAACCAAACACGTAAGTCCGGCGTAGAGTAAAACTACAGAGGCGTGAGTCATGCCGGATAACACCATCTTTTGGTAGATATGCTCCCGGTGGGGAGCTAAAACGTTTTCACCTCGCAGTAGTCGTCCAAGCCGTGTAAACGCGGCGTCAAACACAAAAAACCATAAAAAAGCCGCGGCCGCCGGGAGGAGCAAGCCGGTATCTTCCTTTTTCTCGACAGAAGCGATCAGGGGGATCGCGGCAAATGTTAAACCCAGGAATGAACTCCCGATGTCACCCATGAAGATCTTGGCGGGACTCCAGTTGTGAAGAAGAAATCCCAGGCTGGAAAAGGCGAGAACGCCGCCGAAATAATAAACACTAGGGTATCCAGACACATATCCAAAAATGCACCATGCAAATCCCGCAAGAACCGCCTGTGATCCTGCAAGGCCATCGATGCCGTCCATAAAATTGTAGGCGTTGATCATCCACACTATCCAGATGAACGCCAATGCGGCCCCGCCGTTACCAATAGTTAACGTCAAATCAAATCCCGGGACGGTGATTTCGGAGAAGTATCCGAATCCCCAGATGAGGATGACGGCTGCGAGAGCGTGAAAAACCAAGCGAAGTAGCGACGGAATGGAGTATAGATCATCCAGCCAACTGACAGTCGCAACAATACCAGCGGCAGCAGGATACGTCCAGTTAAAGTTATCCGTTAGACATAGTGTTATAAATGAATATAATAATAGACTTATGAGTACTATTATCAGTCCGCCGCCACGCGGAGTTGGAGTTTTGTGCGAGCTCCGGTCGTTCGGGATATCAAGCATTCCGCGACGCAGGCTCCATCCCCGGAAAGCCTGAACGCCTAAGAACGTTGCGACAAACGCGATCGCAAATATTATTGATCCTGACACTTTATTCCTGGTATGAGACTCCTTCGGATTTCGGAATGGGCAAACTGTTTTCTAGCGACGGCGCAAGGGAGTTTCGGTATTTATGGAGAGCTGTTTCGAGAGAATATTTCGATTCTGCCGAAATTCGTGCGCGTTTGCCCATTTCCGCTAAATCTTGTTGTTCTGAAGCTATTTTGCGAATTATTGCCAAAAGTTCCTCGGGCGACTCCGGCAAGACGGCCCAACCGACCCGATCCTCCTCGATTATCCGCGCAATCTCCGATTTCGTTTCGGTCAAGGCCAATATCGGCTTCCCAGCCGCCAAAATATTGTACGTCCGGCTTGGCATCGAAACTCCATACATCTCCCTTACCAGCGAAACGATAGCGACATCGCATGCGTTCAAAAACACCTGCTGCTCCGACCGCGGGCGTGGATCGAGCACCGTCACATTAGACAGTCCGCGATCTTTTACTTGCGTGGTCAGCCAGTTACGCTTGACGCCAGAGCCGAGGAATATGAAATGAATTTGTGTATTCTCGAGAAGAGTCTCGGCGCAATCAACGATACTCTCCATATCATTAGGATGCCCCATATTTCCGGCATAAAGAAACACAAATTTCTCAGCCAAACCTAATTCGGCCAAAAGCGGGTTATCTTTCTTTGCGGCTGGCGTTATCGTCTCAAGCTCCGACCAATTCGGTATGATGACGATCGGTATGTCGAGCCCTTCGGTCTTTCTCTCGACGAGTTCCCGCATATCGCGCCCGACAACTATGATCTTTGCTGCATACTTGTATAGCCATCGATTACAGAACGCCATCGCGTTCGCCATTATCGATTTACGGCGGATCTTCTTTGTCGCGATCAGCATCTCCGGATAGTTATCGTGAATAAGCAACGTGTAACCCGAACCCTTGACCAGCGACGCGAGGGCGACGATAAACGGCATCGTCGGTGGATTTGTGACCACTAGCACATGATCGCCCGCAGCAAATCTGCGTATTGCCGTCAAAAAAACGGAAATGCTGAGGGTCAGCATATTAATGACTTTCAACCCGATAACATTCTTGTCCAGCCGGGTTCCCCGCGCCCGAAATATCTCAACGCCATTACGTTGCTCGCGCCACGGAGCGATCGTTCCCCGGGCCGAGTAGGTTGGCTGGCCGCTGATGACATTTACATCCATAACATCCGCAAGGCCCTCTGCAATACGGGTCACATAATAACCCGTCGAGGTTTCTTCCGGATAGTAAAGTTCTGAAACGACCCACAAACGCGGCCGGTTAGCTGAAACTGTTGACATTCTGTGAACTGAAAGACTTCGATTGGCCGTTTTCCTAATTCGTCCGTTCAACCGGACGTAATCAATATAACAAATAGTTGCATTCTGTTATATTTTCAGTATGTGCGGAATTGCCGGAATCGTCGGTTTGAAGGACAGAGACCTCGCCTCATCAAGTATCAGGCAGATGGCTCAGAGCATTGAGCATCGCGGCCCGGATGCCGAGGGGTTCTTCATAACCGAAGAGGTTGCATTTGCCCACCGTCGGCTCTCGATCATTGATCTTTCGCCTTCCGCGAATCAGCCGCTTTTCGACTCGACAAACCGGTATTCGATCATTCTAAACGGTGAAATTTACAATTATCAGGAAGTAAAAAACGAGCTGCCGGACTATCCTTTCGTGACCGAATCTGACACTGAAGTCGTTGTCGCGGCTTATGCGAAATATGGTCCAGACTGCCTTTCATTACTAAATGGGATGTTTGCCGTCGCCATCTGGGACAGTTTGAACCGCGAACTCTTTGTTGCCCGTGACCGTCTCGGCGTGAAACCTTTTTATTACTCGCAAACACCGAACGGGGTGTTCGTTTTCGCTTCGGAGATCCGATCGATACTCAGCTCCGGGCTGGTTCCGAGAAAACTGAACAAAAGCGCTGTTTACGATTATTTGCTCTACCAATCCGTTTATTCTCCTCAAACGATCGTCGAGAATGTCATGCAGTTGCCTGCGGGCGAATTTGGCATTTTCTCGAATTCAAAACTGGAGACTAAACCTTACTGGCGGATCGAGGCAAATAAGTTTGACGAGGACTTTGACGATGAAGACGCTGTAAGGGCGAAAATAAAAGATCTTTTGCTTAAATCCGTAGAGCGGCGAATGATCAGCGACGTTCGGCTCGGAGCTTTCTTGTCAGGTGGCATCGATTCAAGCGCTGTCGTTGGTTTAATGTCCGAAGTGTCGTCGCAGCCGGTCGACTCCTTTTCCGTTACGTTTACCGAAAAGAAGTTTGACGAGTCGCATTTTTCGAATTTAGTCGCAAAAAGATTCAATACGCGGCACACCAGCGTTTGTCTTACTCCATCCGATTTTCTCGCTGAACTTCCGAATGCTTTAGGTGCTGTAGATTCACCAAGCGGCGACGGGATAAACACGTATATCGTTTCTAAGGCAACTAAGAAGTCCGGTATTACCGTGGCTCTTTCCGGGCTGGGCGGCGACGAGTTATTTGCCGGTTATCCGAATTTTGTTAGGTGGACCAAGACACAAAACGGTGCTTTGGGCAAGATACCATGGACCCTTCGAAAGCCCCTCTCTTCCGTCTTGAGCTTTTCGCAAAGCTCCAAAAGCCAGCGGCTGGGGCAACTTGTTGGAGCTGATAAGCTGACTCTTGCCAATATTTATCCGCTTTTGCGTCAGGTAATGTCTCAACAAGCGGCATCTCATTTGACCGCGAATGGCGGCCATAACGGAAACCATAAACTGAGAATTCGGTCGGTTCTGAACGATAAGGCTTCGTCCATTGCTAAGTTTCCACTATTGAGTCAGTTCTCCATCGCTGAAATGCTTGGATATACGCTCGATGTACTCTTGAAGGATACAGACCAGTTCAGCATGGCGTCAGCGCTTGAGGTCCGCGAACCTTTTTTTGACTATAAGCTTGTTGAATACGTTCTCCAGGTCCCCGACCGGTTAAAGTTTCCAACATATCCGAAGAAACTGCTCGTTGAAGCAATCTCGCCCTTATTGCCGGACGAGGTGGTTCACAGACCGAAAATGGGATTCGCCTTGCCGTGGGCGAAGTGGATGAGAAATGAGTTGAAGGAGTTTTGCGACAGCCGGATCGACGCACTTGCGGATATGTCGATAGTTGAACCGGATGAACTTCGCTCCCGATGGAAGGCTTTTCAGAATGGCTCCAATGGGTTCAAATGGTCCGAGTTCTGGCACGTGATCGTTTTAGCGGAATGGCTTGAACACAACGAGTTTTGAAGATAAATGAAAATATTGTTCCCGGTGGAGGTGTTTTACCCTTCACAAGCCGGTGGTGCGGCAAATTCGGTTTACTGGCTTACAAAACATCTCGCCAAGCGGGGCGATGAGCCGACGATAGTTGCGACGAACAAGGGGATAGATTCCGGTGTCGTTTTGAATAAATGGACCGCGACCGAGGCCGGAAGAGTCATATACGTCAAGACCCGATTCCTTCACTTCCCGATCAGCCAGACCCTCAGGTCCCTCGCTAAGTTTTTGCGAGCGGATGTTGTTCAACTTTCATCACTCTTTTTTCCAACAGCTTTTGTGACCGGATTTGCCGCGCGATTATTCGGCAAGAAAATCGTGTGGTCCGTACGAGGCGAGCTGGACGAATTCTCTTTAAGTCATTCCGCCGGCCGTAAACGGCCGATCTTATGGTGCATCAGAAATCTGATCGGAACTTATCCCGTTTTTCACTCGACCTCGGACGACGAAACCGGATACATCAAAGCGATCTTCGGAAGTAAGGCCCGTGTTTTTCAGATACCGAACTACATTGAAGTCGCACCGCTGGCTGATCGAACGCCGGGAAAATACCTGCTCTACATTGGCCGGCTTCATCCGATAAAGGCTGTTGATAATTTGCTCCGGGCTTTGGCCGTTTCGGACGAGTTTCTTAAGTCTGATTTCGTTCTCAAGATCGCCGGGCGGGGAAAGCCGCACTACAGAGACAAATTGATGGCGTTGGTTTCAGACCTTGGTTTAGATGAGAAGGTCGAGTTTGTCGGGCATCTCGAGGGCGATGCGAAATTACAACTGCTTGCGGACGCTTATTTTACGATCCTGCCCTCGCATTCGGAGAGTTTCGGCGTCGTGGTAGTTGAATCTCTTGCGCAGAGCACGCCGGTCGCGGCTTCGACGGGTACGCCGTGGAATTCGCTCGAGCCGGAACGGATAGGTTTCAACATGTTGAATACGCCGGCGTCGCTCGCGAAAACGATCGATCGAATTTTACTGATGGATCCGGACGAATATGCAGGCTACCGGGCACGAAGCCGCGAATACGTTATTCGCGAGTTCGATATAAGCAGCCATATGAGTGAATGGTTCGAGTTGTATGACGCCCTGAAGCGGTGATCGAACCGCTACGAGTGGTGTCGCCGCAAGCTGGTATGGCCGAGAACGATCTTGCTCACAGTATGCGAAACATTTTTTACCAGGTATTCCGGCGGCGGAGTCCAGTTTGCCGGCTGGGAGATCGCAAGTGAAACCGCATCAACGATTGAGCTTGCCGATGCTCCGCTAAGTATGTTGCTGCCCGCTTCCAAGGTTTCCGGACGCTCAGTGACGTCACGAACTGTAATATTAGGAATACCGAAGATCGAGCATTCTTCCTGGACGGTTCCACTGTCGGTGAGAACTGCCAGCGAGTTTTTCTCGAGCTTTACGAAATCAAAGAATCCTAGCGGATTCAGCAGCGTGATCCGGCCCGTATCGGGTTTGATCCCAAACAGTTCGATCTGCTGGGCCGTGCGCGGGTGAACGCTGATCAGGACCCTTTTTTCAAACTTTTGAGCGATAGCGGAAAAGCCATCAAAAATACTGTGCAAGCGTTCGCGGTGCCCGACATTTTCGGCTCTATGAAGCGTCACCAGAAAATACTCAAACGGAACGACGCCAAGATCACTAAGAACATTGCTCGCGTCGATCTTTTCCTCAAAACTATTTAATACTTCATAAATTGGGTTGCCAGTAACATAGATCCGGTCGAGTTCGATGCCCTCGGCGACAAGATTGTTTCTGCTCCGTTCTGTGTATGGAAGCAGGATAGTGCTGGAATGGTCAACTATTCGACGGTTGATCTCTTCCGGCACCCGGTCGTCAAAACAGCGATTCCCCGCCTCCATATGGAAAACCGGAATACCACGTCGGGCAGCGATGATGGATGAAAGTGCGCTGTTTGTGTCGCCAAGGATCAGTACTTTTTCCGGGGCGTGTTCCTCGATCACCTTATCAACAAGTGAAAGTATCTGGCCCGCCTGGTCGCCAAAACTCGTCGATCGAATTCCAAGGTGCACATTCGGCTGGCGAATCCCAAGGTCGCGAATAAATATATCGCTTAGACTTTCTTCGAAGTTTTGACCTGTGTGCACAGTTGTGTGTTCACAATGCTGGTCAAGTATCTTCATCACCAGACTTAGCCGTATGATCTCCGGGCGGGTCCCGAAAATAGTCATTACCTTCATAAGATCTTCATCCTAGGGCTGCGACAGAAACTGATCGATCTCTTCATTCGCCGACGCTATGAGAGATCGAAGCTCGCTTACCGGAATGTTATTATCGCTCGACGAATATTCCTTCAATAGGGCGGGTTCGAGGTCGGTCGAGTTACGCAATTCGGGCAGAACCGGCAATATTACATAGTAATCACCGAGCTCCCTTGTTCGAAAACACTCTTCTTCCGACACCATAATCTCGTGGATCTTCTCTCCCGGTCGTATCCCGGTAAAAACGATCGGCAGTTCTTTAGATCCCATGACCGCCTTTGCCAAGTCAACAATATTGGCGGATGGAACTTTCGGCACAAACGTTTCTCCGGCTTGCCCGTGCTCGATCACTGCGAATACCGTATCGACGGCACGGTCGAGGCTTAGCAAAAATCGAGTCATTTCGGGCATTGTAACGGTCAGCGGCTCATCGTTTTTCGCCTGCTCGATAAAAAGCGGCACAATTGATCCTCGCGATGCGATTACGTTGCCGTATCGAACACACATGAAGGTGGTCGAGGAGCATTCCCGGTTGGCCTCGATCAAAACCCGCTCCTGGAGGGCCTTCGTCATGCCCATCACGTTGATCGGCTTGCAGGCTTTATCGGTCGAGATGCCGACAACCTTTTCTACCGGCAACCGATGCTCTTTTATCGACCTGACAAGATTTATCGCCCCGTAAATGTTCGTTGAGATCGCTTCGGACGGAAAATACTCGCACGACGGAACTTGCTTCAAAGCGGCAGCGTGGAAAACAAGATCTACATCGGCCAGCGCAGATGTCAGCGCGGAATAATCACGTACATCGCCGATGCGAAAATGAAGAATCTTCTCCGCGTCATTGTAAATAACATCATCCGTCGCGGTGGTCCTCCGCATAAAGGCGAGACGCATATAGTGCTGCTTGGCTTCGTCGCGTGAAAATACCGTTATCTTCTCCGGCATTCCCCTCTCACCAGTAAGCAGCCTTTTGACAAGCGTTTGCCCGAGCGAACCGGTGCCGCCCGTTACAAGAATTCTCTTTCCTTCAAATATTTTCATTTATGCCAAAGGTCGTACGGGGTAGGATCACTTGCCATTTGTTGGATCATCTCTTCCCACGAAGGTGGTACAAATCCGGTCTCGTTTCTAAATTTGGTTGAGTCCAGACTCCGGTCTATCTTAAACGCTTCATCCCTCTCAACGGAAATGTGGGAACCATAAGCCCTGTTCAAATGGCGAAGAAGGTCATATTTGCTGATCGGATCACTCGAAAGATGATACAACCCGCGTAATTCCGGATTATCCAGGATCAAATTCTTGATGATCTCGGCCAGAACGATGGTTGGAAAGCCACTGTAAATGGCTCTTGCGAAACCCTTTACCGATCCGTTTCGATTTGACAGGAACCACTCGACCAAGCTGTGCGCGGTCGCCAATTCCCTGCCGATTATCGATGTCCGCAGGGTTAAACAGTTGCCCGACACAACCTCTCCCAGATTCTTACTTTTCCCGTATAGGTCAACGGCATTCGGCATATCAGCTTCGGAATAATCACCTCGCCGACCGTCAAATACGCAGTCTGTGCTTACACATACCAGACGAAAGCCGATCTCCGCGGCGAGTTCACTAAGCCTGTGAGGGAAAATAGAATTTACGGTTAGTGTTCGAATCGTGTCATTTGACGTTGGGATCTGCTTTATTATTCCAACTGCATTTATCACAACACTCGGCTGTGCCCGGACAATCGCGTTCCGGATACTAACGGGATTTTCTACGTCGATTCCCTCGATGCAAAACCTTTCGTCGAACAAATTGAATTCGGCAACGTCCGAAAATCCACCTCGCAGCGTGAACCACGTTTCGATGCCGTCTCCCAAGACCTGCAGCAGTTTGTGGCCAAGCATCCCATTACCGCCAAAGATCAGGATTCGCATTGGTAAAAGTTAAGCCTTTTGTTGAGATGTCTGAACGCCGACTGTTAAACGAATCTGTAAGGAACACAAGGTAACATGTTGACCAAAGTCTGTTTAAACGATCACCTAGCTGTCACTTCGCTGTAAATTCAATATCTACTAACTCGCACCAAATATGTGCGACCGTGATGTGGGCTTCCTGAATTCGGGCCGTGCGGTCCGACGGCACCATGATCGCCGCATCCGACAGTGACGCGAGCTTTTTCCCATTCGCACCGGTCATGCCGATAACACGACACCCGCGATTTCTCGCCTCCATTACTGCCGCAATTACATTCGGAGAATTACCGCTTGTACTGATCGCCAAAAGGCAGTCACCTTCGGCTGACAACGCCTCAACTTGCCTTGCAAACACGCGATCGAAACCGTAATCGTTCGCGAGGGCGGTCAACGCCGAAGTGTCTGTGGTAAGGGCGATCGCGGGCAACGCCTTGCGCTCCGTTTCGTAACGGCCAACAAATTCTGCCGCAATGTGTTGAGCATCCGCCGCACTTCCGCCGTTACCGCAAATCAATATCTTTTTCCCGGATCGGACCGTCTCGAGAATTATCTCTCCGCATTCCGAGATCGATTCGGCAAGTGAATCCAGCAGGTTATTGAAGACCTCAATGTGCTGGGTCAATGAGTTGCGAATGGTATCGTTTCCAATATTTTCGGGACATCTGGTTGTTTCGAATTCTGTCAAAGATCTTACTCGACGAAAGGCCCTCGACCAGCGGGAGCGAGAATACCTGGCCGCCATTTGCGGTGACGAAGTCCGCACCAATGATCTCATTTGGCTTCCAATCGCCCCCTTTTACCAATACGTCGGGTTTGATCCTTTGTATTAAGGTTTCCGGCGTAAGTTCATCAAAAATAACAACTTCGTCAACCGCCTTCAGTCCAAGAAGAACGGCCTGTCGCTCACTTTGGCTTTGAAACGGATGTCCGACGCCCTTTATCTTTTTTACCGATTCATCACTGTTCAAACCCACGATCAGCCGTGTGCCAAGTTTCTTTGCACGAGTCAAAAGATCAACGTGGCCCGGGTGGAGAATATCGAAGCAGCCATTTGTAAATACGATCAATGGCTTTTCACTAGGCGACTGAAGGTGCCAGCGGCTTCCTACTTGAATGTCCCATACTCCGTGCCACCAGTCCAACGATCATTAGGCCGACGATAGACGTAATCCCGACCTTGAACAAAAACGGGATCAGAAGACCGTAAAATCCCTCGTAAGATATCGCCATCAGGAGCATAAAATAAAGTGTTGCCCTCCACACCATTCTCGGTTGGCTCTCTATGAGGGACCTATACATTATCCGGATCAGCACACCAAGTAAGAACATTCCGACCGGAACGCCGAACGGACCGTAATTTCTTACAAGATCGCCGATCGGGGTGATCGCAAAGGAATTCTCGCCGTAATCGAAGTAAAGATCGCTGTATTTTCGGGGCTCCGACGCAACCGGTTTCTCGTTCCACAGGATTCGTGGAATAAAAAAGGTCGATATGTCCTTCCAAATGTTGTTATCGAGGCCGTAACTTTCCTCATACGGTTGCAATTGTTCATAGTTCGAAACAACCACGGCTACCGAACTAAGTGTATCGATCCGCTGGGCCAACCCCATAAGGCCAAGCTCCAGGCTGTTACCGAGGTCAAATCGTCCAACTTCGTCGAATGTTTCGAAAATGCTCTCCGTGTATTTGTCAATCGACGTTTGTGAGTCGGAGCCTTTTACCTGCCTGAACGTTGTTCCATAGATCATTCCAGCTACAAGGCATACGGCTAAGATTCCCCCGGAAACTACAGTCTGCTTGAAACTAAATGATCGGCCGGCAAGCAGATAGGCAAGGGTCATGATGATGAAAACCTGTAACAATCCAGCCCGATTGCCGGAGAAAAGGGCCTTCGCCATGGACGCGGTAAAAAGCAGGGCCATGATAAAGAACGACTTAATGTCGACGCGGCGCTGCCTGAAAATGACAAACCAAAGCAAAAACGTGCCTTGCATCCAAAACAGCGTCGTCAGGAAGACTATGCCGTCATATGATTCAATCGCTTCGGCACGCTGATAACCAATGACTCCCAGCATGATAGCCCCAACCGAGTTGAATATGCCTAGGACAAGAAGAAAAAGTCCCGGTACTACCAATGCCGAAACTTCGTAGTCGGCTTTAGGCAGATAGTTGGCGATCATTGTACCAACCCGAGAACCGATCGGTGAAAAATATCCAAGTGACAGGCCGGCGTGACCGATCATTATGAGTACAACTGTATAAGGTAAATTGTACCGGACGTCCTGTATGTAGCTTAGAAAATAAGGCTGCGATAGACCGAGGGTAAGCATTAATCCGCCAATTACGAATGCCGGGAAAAAATATGACCACGTCGCAAAGATCAATGGGTCGAAAAGGGTGAGTTTTCCCCGATAGTACAGAACTATTGTCGGGATAAGCAGAACACCAGTCAGTCCCAGGATCCAGGGCAGCAGGTACAAGTGCGGAAACAATACCGGTAGCTCGCTATTTAACAGAACCGCGATCACAGCGACAGTTAATACCGTCGCCATGATGATAAGTCCGGGTGCAAAGGATCGCTCCTGGATCGATCTAGTGGGTCTATGATTAAGAGCAAAGGCCATAAAAGGTCTGACATGTGGCTGAAACTGAACAACCAGTTCCCGGGCTGATCAGATTCAGTTGGTTTTTATCCGTTCCCAAACCTCACGTTCGCGTCCGTCATAAGGCGTGAATTGTTGCCTGAGCCGATAGTTCTCGATCATGTATAGATAGAAGGGCTTTAGCCTTTCATTCGGTCCAAGCGAGTCCATTTCACGAGTCCACGCACCATCCCAAAGGATATATCGTGCCTCGGTCATTTTCAAATCGGAGATAGCTCGCGCGACCTGTTCAGGCGGGGTGTATCCTGAATTCAGGAGTATTGATATCCCAGTCGGATTACGAAGCTGAAGCGGAAAATTAACGTGCGAATTATATGTTTCGTAGACCAGATCGTTCGGAGCAGCATTTTCGGAAAGCCACTTGTATCGCTCAAGATATATTGGACCCGTAAATGCAAGCCGTCCGCTTGGTGTCGGAAAAATAATAAAATCCCAAACGGTTTGGGTTCTGAATCCGAGAAATACACCAAAGAGCATCAACGCAAATACAAGACGCCTTGCCGACAGTTTCGAAGCTGGGTGCCAAATTGTAAATCAGCCATCCAAAGACGATCAATGCTGGTAAGGCCACTTGAAAAAGCCGCGGGGTATTCGGTGCCGTGGTACCGATCGCAAGCATGGCGCCTAGTAGTGCAACCAAAAGTACACCCGATTTGTGCAGAGTTCTAGAGTCATTCCGTTTTATCCACACAAAAATAAATCCGACAACGTAGATTGCCGGCACGAGAGCATGGTATATCAACGCGACCACTGTGATGAGATACCCTTGAACTCGTAGTTTTTCAAACGTCAGCCAATAGGTTTGGAGGCTGTTCTCCGTCGGATCCTTCGCGTAACTCACAAGAAAAAGAACAGTCGATTCAAAAAAACGCTCGGCCCCGGCTGCAAAGACGAATGGCGCCAAGAGAAGCGACAAGGTAAGCAGAAAAGCTGATCCCAAAGCGATCGACGATCGGAAAAACTGGATCCAGTCCTTTTTCTTCAGACCGACCTCCACAAAAAGGAACACCGTTATTGCGGCGACGGCCAAAACGCCGCGTTGCTGCGTGAAAAAGCTTGATAATGCGCAGCAGACACCTGCGACAACAATGCGGCCATAGGTCCGCTTTTCAATAAGGAAGAATATGGCTAAAAGAGCGAAGATGGGGCTGAAAAACCTGTGCTCACCGTCCAGTCCGAACCATCGGAAGCCGACGAATGCGTATATCGCTGAGGGAATGTAGGCATAAATATTATCGGCAATGATTCGCCGGCTTATCGCCAACCCAAGAATGACGGACGCCATTCCATGAGCTATCGTCAGAGCGCTTACGATCCAGTATTTCGGACCAAATATGCTCATGAAGGCGAAATACAGCGAATGGGATCCGGGAAAAACGAATTCGAAAAAATCCCTATAGATCACTTCGCCCTCGGTCATCCGCTTTACATCATTTAGTAAATTGACGTGGTCAGCCTCAAAAAAGATAGGATGAGCAGGCAGCGAAAAGACCTGAAGATAAAACGAGATGAAACATACGAATAGAAATGCGGCATCGAAGTACCGCACTTCGAATCTACCGATTCTCACCAAATTTGCTCCTTCGGCCATCTATTTAGCGTCATCCGCCTATGTGCCCCGGCAAACGGGTATTAGTGGAGTGAATCATTTCTTAACCACCTCATCCGCGAACAACTCCGAAAGAGGTCGTTCGGGAATTTCATTGGCCCAATTACTCTCATAGTTTCGCCCGATTGCCACCCGAGCGTAGAAAACCGGAAGGGCCAGCAGCCCGATCAGCAAGTTCGGTGCTCCACCTAGCGTCATGAAAATTCGGCGGCGAATGCTGTGCTGCTGACCGGAATGCACAAAAACGGCACTCACTTTTTCCTTCACATTCATTTTCCGGAGACCGACTGGTGCGGTATTCGGTTCGCAAAAAACACGGGCACGCGGCTCGATCAGTAATCGCCAACCGGCTCGGCGCATCCTTGGCGTGTATTCTGCGTCGCCATATTGGATCAGGTGTTTTTCATCCATTAGTCCGTTTTCGCGGATCGCGGCGGCCGGGTACAGAACGCAATTTCCAACTATCACCTCAACCGACCAAGGCGTTTTCGGAATCGACCAAATGGTTTGCTTTCGCCAATGACGATAGCCGCCATACGCCAAGCGCCATACCGGCGAAACCTGACGTACTTTATGAGGTGAATCCCAATCCAGCAACACCGCCCCGACAACCGACCGGGGAAATGTTTCCGCACATTCAACCATTGAGCGAATCGAATTTTCATCAAAGATCGAATCATCGTTACAGCAGAGAACATAATCCGGATCTCGGAGCATCGCTGCTTTGATGCCGCGGTTTGTCCCTGCCGTGTACCAGAGATTGCCCTCTGTCGAAACGATCTCAACGTCCGGAAAACTTTCACGAACGGCACCTGGCGTGCCATCAGTGGATGCGTCATCGACAACGATCGTATGGACATCCATTCCGGTTCGGTCAATCCGCGAAAGGCTTTTTAGGCATTGGATCGTATGGGAGCGCCGATTGTACACGGGCATCACGATCACAACCTGTTTGTTCGGCGTTCGCACCAATTGTTAATGAATACGTCTACACACTTACGGCGCTCTCTTTGCCGTTTCCATCCATAAGATCGAGGCACCGGCCGACAGATTCTGCCGCTTTAAGTGTAGGTTCCCAGCCGAGGATTTCCTTCGCCTTGCTGACATCCGGGATCCTTATCATAACGTCGTCACTGAACGACATCTTGGATTCATACTTCAAACCACCGTCAATTAGCTCGATCAAGCCACGCTCAACCGCGCCATTGTAGATGATCTCGGCCAGGTGTTTCATCGTTATAGGTTCCGGATTGCCTAAATTGAAAGCGGTATTTTTGGCAACGCCCGAAAACGAATGGTCCGCGATGCCGCGGGCGACGTCTCCGATCCACGTAAAACAACGGATCTGTTCGCCGTCGCCAATTATCGGAAGCACTTTTGTTTTTTCAATGATTATATTCTTGATGAAGTCTGCAAATACATGGCTCGTGCCAAGTTCGTTTTCACCCTTTTCATGCGGCGTTATAATATTAAACGGACGCCACACCAAATATTCCAAACCATACTGCCTGGCGAAGGCCTCAACCAACCGTTCGCCTACCAGTTTACTTAAACCGTAGTCGGTTGATGGTACGAGCGAATCGGCGATGTCCGATTCTTTGCTGGGGTGTGTCTGACATCGCTCATAAACCATCGATGAACTGATATAGACGATCTTTTCCACTTTGTTCTTGAGCATTCCCCACAAAACATTTTGGTGAAGAACAATATCCTTCGACAAAATGTCAGCGGGAAACCGGTGAAATCCGCCTACACCGTAAATCAACGCCGCGGCTTGGATCACCGAATCGACACCGTGGGTTATCTGCTCGGCAAAAGAGCTGTCGGTCAGATCGCCGCGAATAAACTCGTAGTTCCTTTCACGCTCGATCTCGCCATAACGCGCAAAATTGTCAATTCCGCGAACTTCGTGCCCTTTTTCAAGCAAGAGCGGGATCACCGCCTGCATCAGCGAGCCTTCCGACCCGGTTACCAAAATCTTCATTTTCTCATTCCCTCAAAAACCGTCGTTTTGTAATTTTTGTTGTCTTCAACGATCGCGCGAAAAAGTCCGATCGGCAGTTTGTGCTCCTCAACCAATGACGCTATGGCGCTCGTATCCTTCGGAAGGCACATGCCGCCAAACCCGCGTAAATTATCGTTGCAATCCAGATACTTTTTCGAGATGTGGTCGCGTTGCACCATTGCACTCTTGATCTGTTCGTAATCCGCGCCTAAAACCTGGCAAACTTCGTAGAAAGCGTTTGCAAACGTTATTAGCGTTGCGTTGTAAACATTATTGAAATATTTGGCGATCTCGGCCTCCGTCGGACCCAGCCTGATGAACTGTTTCGGATAGTGGCCGTGGGAGCGTTTTACAATATCAAAGACTTCGTCCGATTCAGTTCCGACAATACAGATATCGTGGTTTTCGATAAAATCTGCTACCGCCACTCGTTCACGCAAAAACTCCGGCACGTGGCAGATCTTCTCGGTACCAAATTCGAGCTGAAAACGCCGCGTTGTCCCAGGTTCGACGGTTGACTTAACCGCGATAACACCTGCAAAACCGTGCGTCACGACCAGATCGCGGACAACGCTCTCGATTATCGACGTATCACATTTTCCGGTCTCGCTTTGCGGCGTTGGAACGCAAAGATAGATCACGTCCGAGTCCAGAAGGTCCTCCAACTGTGTCTCAAGCTTAATGTCATGAACGCGTACACGATGGCCCAGTTTTTCAAATCCGTGCAAAACGGCAGAACCGACGATCCCGACGCCAACTATTCCGATATTCAT
This sequence comes from Blastocatellia bacterium, assembly GCA_963732475.1. Taxonomy (GTDB): domain Bacteria; phylum Acidobacteriota; class Blastocatellia; order Pyrinomonadales; family Pyrinomonadaceae; genus OLB17. Next base: position 244,482 of record CAVSZR010000007.1, read on the forward strand.
AAGATGGTGTTATTAATTCCGGTGATAAAATCTGTGGGTAAAAAATAAGCAAACCGGCATATTCGAGAACCTTAACTTCCATTTTCTCAATTGATTATATGATTTCAGGCCGTTCGTGTAAATTTTGCCCTCTGGAATAGCTACGCGCCTTCACTCCGGTCCTTGGGAAATAACGTATTCAGAGCCACCGCAATTTCCTGTTTCGAAAAATAACTGGCGAGCAGCAAAATTCCGAAGAATACGATGATCCCCGCCGCAACGCCCCCGACCAGGCTTAGCCAGTGAGTTCCAGCGTGCTTCAGGATCTGCGATTCGACAAACATCATTCCGGCCGCCGCTAACCCCAACCGAAATATCGATCCGGCCCAAAAACCCCAGAAATATTGCCCGAGAAACTTTCTTTCAACATAGAAAATGATCGGAATCGTTGCGACTACACCAATTAGGCGGGCAATTGCGACGCCGTCGCTTTGCCATCGATCAACAGCGAAAATCATCAGTGGAATAGAAACTACAAGCCATAGCGCCGTACTCAACGCATTCAGAGCCGGATGCTTGAAGGCCTCGGTAAGCTGCCACGCAACGATCCCGACAGCATTTAATCCCATCGCCGAGCTAAGGATCACGAGCAGCAGGTATGATCTCGCCGCAAATTCCCCGCCTATCCAGAGCGTCAAAAATTCCCGACCGGCCGCATAATACGACCCAAGAAACAAAACGATAACGACAAGTATGACCTTTGTCGATTTCTTGTATAAACCGATCATCCGCTCGCGGTCGTTAATAAGCTCATTGACCGCCGGAAAAAGGACTTGCACGGCACTGGCAACCAGTCCATGCAAGTAGATCGCAAGGGTCATTGGTATCACGTAAAACGTAAGCGTCTCCGTTCCAAAATGCCGAACGATCCATGTGCGTTCGAAGAGAAAGAAAAGACTGGTCAGTCCCTGGTAGACGGCAATGCTGAGCGCGTATTTAGAGATAGTGATGAAGGTTGCCCGGCGTACGTCAAAAGTCAGGCGAAGGTCCGGAAGTGAGCGCCGCGAAGTCAAGTAATAAAGCAGGCCGATCGATCCGAGAACCGCCGCATTCCAGCCCAGAAGCGGTAGTACACCAAGCCCTGACAGGACAATAATTATGTTGCCAACATTTAAGAGGAGGGCGCTAAGCCCGGAAATAATAGCGATCCTGTCAAAACGATGAATTCCCTGAAGCACGAACTGGAACGTGAAGCTGAGCATTAGCACCAACCCGCCTGCGCTCGCAAGGTACAACGCCGTAACAACCTCACGGGCTGCCTCCGGTTCGACCAGCAGAATGTCCGAGACAATATAAGGCGCTGCGATCGCCAAAGCCCCGGCCTGGATGATCCCTACCGTCAGAGTCAACCAGAAGGTTGCCGATACGATCTCGGAAATTTCTCCTTCGCGTCCAGAACTTCGCAATTCGGGAATGTACTTTGCGGAAATTCGGCCAATGCCACTCGAGAATGCAGTGCTGACGAAGACGAGCGTTATTGCATAAACGCCGTATTTTTCATTCCCGAGCCCGCGGACGATGATCGGAGTAGCGACGAAGGCCAAAAGTAGCGGAAAGCCCCAAGTCGCGATGCTGAGGAGCGTGTTGAAAGCAAAACGGCCTCTCGAATTCGGATTATCGTTTGCCATTTGTTAGCCGAATTGATGAGGTGAAAACCAGCCGGTAAATTAATGAATGAGAATCAAGGCGCACACAGGCATCAAACTATGGGATCGCCGCCGTTGACGAAGGGGTTGCTTTGCTTAGAGATCCTCGAACCTGTTCTTCGATCCACTCGTACGTCACTTTCAAACCGTCTTCCAATGAGATCTGAGGTTCCCAGCCAAGGACATGCCTTAGCTTGTCGTTATCTGAATTCCTGCCCCGAACACCCTGCGGCCCGTCAACGTGATTTTTTACTATAGTTATGCCGCTTATCCGGGCGATCATATCCGCCAATTCGTTGATCGAGATCATGCGATCCTGTCCCAGATTTAGCGGTTCATGAAAATCCGAACGCATAAGGCGATATATGCCTTCAACACAGTCATTTATATAGCAAAATGAACGGGTCTGCTCACCGTCGCCCCAAATATCAATGTTGTTTGTGCCGGTCAATTTAGCCGTCGCGATCTTGCGGCACAAGGCCGCCGGTACCTTTTCGCGCCCCCCATCCCACGTGCCGAGTTCGCCAAATATGTTGTGGAACCTGACCGTTCGAGTTTCGATTCCGTAATCTTCAAAATAATGCATGCACAACCGCTCTGAGATCAATTTTTCCCATCCATACGCGTCCTGTGGATATGCGGGGTAGGCATCATTTTCCCTGAGGGGCTTGACGTTCGCCTCTTCCTGTAGATGTTCCGGATAAACGCAGGCCGAGCTTGTGTACAAATATCGTCCAACACCATTTTGCCGGGCCGCCTCCAACGAATGAAGATTGATCAACGAGTTGTTGTAGAGGATCTGGGCGTGATTTTGGGAAATGAATCCCATCCCACCCATGTCGGCCGCGAGAGCGTAAACCTCATCAATCTTATCCGTTGCTGCGAGGCAATCGTCCCATCTGCGAAGATCTAATATCTGAAAATCGTCGGCATCCGTCGTACCAAACTCCGGATACTTAAGGTCAGCGCCTCGAACCCAATAATCCTTCGACTTAAGGAACGTCACCAGGTGGCTTCCAATAAAGCCGCCCGCTCCGGTGACCAGGACCTTTGGCTGTTCAGGCATATGTGTTCTAGAAGTGATGATCCGATGGCTGATCAAGCTCTGTCGTCGGTCGAATTGTAGTTGTTTCGATGATAATACGTCTGGTAATAATGGTAATTGTCCTGCGACCGCAGATTGACCTTATTAAGGACAACACCCAGAATTCGGGCCCCAACATCCTGCAAAAGCTGTCTGGAACGCTTCACGACCTGACGTGAGCTCTTTCCGGAATGAACAACCAGGATTACGCCGTCGACCATCGATGCGATCAGCACGCCATCAGTAAAAGACGTGATAGGAGGCGAGTCGATGACCACATGAGTAAAATGGTTTTGGAGTTTTTTGAGTAGGTTCGCCATTTGGTCGGAACCGATAAGCTCAGCCGGGTTTGGCGGAATCGGCCCCGATGTCAGCAAACTCAACTGCGTGCCGTCATCCGTCTTCACGACGCGCGTGATGTCCGCATCAGTTGATTCGCTGGAAAGAAGTGTGCTGAGGCCTTCCACATTTGGAATATTAAAGACGGCGTGCAGGCGCGGCCGACGCATATCTGCGTCGACGATCAATACCTTTGCCCCTGTTTGAGCCAAACTTATTGCAGTATTCGTCGCAGTCGTCGTTTTACCTTCCGATGGAAGACTCGACGTAATAAGAAGCGATTTTGGCGGATGCCCGGCGGTCGATAACAAGATAGACGTTCGAAGCTGCCGGTAGGCTTCCGACAACGCGGAGCGCGAATCGGCGAAGATCAAAAGCTCCGAATTCGCGTGCTCCTCTTCTTCCTCGTTCGCACCGACCAGCAGCAATTTCCGTTTTGGCATAGATTCGATCGTCGGTATCGCGGCAAGTGCCGGCAATTGAAGAAGGCTTTCGATCTCTTCGACCGAGCGGATCGTGTCGTCCAGATATTCAAGGAAAAGCGCGAGCCCCATCCCGAATAAGGTTGCAAGGAAAAAGGCTGCAAGAACTGTCGTCAGCCGCCGCGGGGAGACAGCTACGTCGTTCGGAATAGCAAATCCCGCCACACTGATGTTGTTGTCAGACCCCTGCGAAGACACGTCGTTGTAGCTCTGCTGTCTCTCGAAGCTTGTCAAGAAAGCCCTTGTTTGCGTCGATGTTTTGCTCGAGGAGCTTGAGCGTTACGGCTCCGGTATTCTGTCCTTGGGCCTCACGATATTGTGCGTCGAATGCGGCACGAATCTTATCTTCCTTTTCTTGTGCCTGACGAAATTTTGTCTCTAGATTGTTTAGAAGATCGGTTGCCGAACGCTGGCGGAATTCACGTATCTCCTTGTCGTTCTTTTCAACTAATTTGGTAAGCGACCCTTCCAGACTCGTGATTTGGCGGTCGACCTCAAGAATTTCCGCAACTCCGTCATGAAACTCTTGCTGGAGCTTGGCCTTCGTCGCATTCAGGCCGGCGATCTGTTTGGCGGTTTCGTTCCGGAACCTTGTTACTTCATTTTCTTTTTCGGTTATGAATCTTCCGATCGACAATTCAACGAGTGATTTATTTTTTCCGGCGAATCCTTGACCGAATTGAATTCGGCCTGCGGCGTTCTTGCGATCGTTCTCGGCCGCCAGCAAAGTGCTGTTAAGTCCTGAAAGCCGGTCGAGCACGATCGTTTGTTCGCCGGTGGTCTTCAAGATCCCTTCAGCTTTTCGTAAGCTCGACACGCTTTATTTCGTCGTTTCTGATCTCAGCCTGGAGGTCAGAAATTCTGGTTTGAAGAAAATCACTTGTTTTTCGACTCGTTTGGCCCCGCTTTTCCTGGTTCTGGTTCGTAAACGTTTCGCCGATACCGTTTGCTACAAAAGCAGCCAGCTCGGGGTCGGTGTGATTGAAGACAACATCGATCAGGCGAGTGTCCTTGACCGTAAGGCGCGATTCGCGGACCGGCTCGATGCTAAGCGTTTTCTTGATAATGTCTACGTACGGAGCCAGTCTGACGGCCTCGGCGATCTCATCCGCCGAAACGAGACTCGAGGTTGCCGATCCTGCACCGGGCTCGCCTTTCGTTCCGGTCTTCTTTGAATCATCGCTCGCAAGTCCAACCGTTTTCAGCATCGCACGCCAGGCCGATGTTGCGGCCTCGTTCTTCGACCTTTGAAATTCGGGGTTTGTGTCGAGGCTATGCTCCTTGATCACCCGCCGCAGCAGCGCGTCACTGCTTAGCAATTGCAGCTGCGTGTTGAAATATGACGGATCCGCATTCGAAATGGGCCGCTGCCGGTCGATTGCGAGGTCTTGATTCGTCTGCTCAAGGTCAACCTGGATCACCGTCTTAGCGGAGTAAATGTTGGGCCTGCGGGCCATGTAGATAGCCGCAAGCGTAGTAATAAGCACAGCAATTCCAATAACGAGCCAGATCCGCTTTCGGATCGCACGCCAGTAATCGAGCAGCTGAAAGCCGTCCTGAGCGTACGTCTCTCGGTAAGCCGGATAGCGCCCCGTCCCCGTCACGATCTGCGGCTCGAACTGTCGCTCAAATTCGAGGGGTTCCGGTTTCGTCTGGTGAATTAATTCGCGGCTTTCTTTCATACCTGTGGGTTTATGGAATTCGGTAAAACACCGACGGAAGCCCTTGCGTTAGGCTGTTCTTAATACCGTTTAAGATGCTTATTGTTTTATCCTCGGAAACGGCGACGATGTCGCTGGGTTCAAGATAAGGATCAGGGACCTTCTGTTTGTCAATTGCGTTCAGGTCATAAACAAATTCTTCGCGTTCCAAACTGCCCGGTCTTTTGACGAATGATCCGAACGCGGTCCTTCTTTGTCGATGGCTTCAGGCCTTTTGCCGAAGCGATAGCCTGCGTCAGCGTCAGCGGCTGCAGCATAGGCACCTGGCCCTGTTCGTTTACATTGCCATAAACGAAAACGACATCGGCTTTCAAGACCGAAACAATATCGCCGGGCTGCATGACCAGATCCTGTTTAGCTTCCTGCACATCTCTTATCTTAAAATCGAAGAGGGCGATGTTAGCCGGGTCGGGATTTGTGGCGGGCCTCTTCCTTACAATTCGAAGTGCTGCCCAACCGGGCCACGACCATCCGAGTTCCCGCTTCCTTCGACGGGCCCGCCGGCCTGGGCCAGCAATTCGAGCAATCGAACTTTTCGATTCACAAAAAAACTTCCCGGCTTTTCGACCGCTCCCACCACTGCAAATGCCTGCGAGTTTTGCCCGACCGCTACGACCGTTACTTCAGGATTCTTCAGATAATCCTTCCGGTAAGCATCTTCCACGTCTTTTGCCAATTCCCGCACGGTCTTGCAAACAGCAATGATCGGTTCCGGAATTCGGAACAACTTGATAGTGCCGTTCGAATTTACGCTTACACGTTGCCCAAGTTCCGGATGCCGAAAGATCTGAACATCCAGGGTGTCCTGAAACCCGATTCGATATTGCTCGTCGTCTGCCTGTCCGACCGGAAAAGAAACAGGCTGTGGTTTTAAGTCATTCTGGCCAGCAACCTTAGGCGGTTCTACGGTTTGGGAGTTTGCAGCCATCGGGCACAAAAGTACAAACAGGAAAAACGCTCTAAGCTCAAATCTCGTCATGATATTTCAGACTCCTTAATTTCCGGTAAAGCCAGGAATTTAAGACTTTGGATTGCCCCATCACGCGAAGGGTTGTTTACAATGTCGGTTCCCATTCTGTAGAAAATCGCACAAGTAAATAGTTTAACAAACGAGAACACGATTGAAAACCGTAGATTTTAAAACTTTGGCCAATTCCGATACACTCTGAATCGCCACTGCATGTGAAAGATCCGCCATGGAAGACGCAACGCCGATGCTTCGGCAATACCTTGAGATCAAAAAGCTCTATCCGGGAACACTCTTAATGTTTCGGTCTGGGCGATTTCTACGAGCTTTTCAATGAAGATGCGATCATCGGTGCTCGGGAACTGCAGATCACTCTAACGGCAAGACATAAGGATTCTAAAAATCCTATTCCGATGTGCGGCGTACCGCATCACGCGGCTGCGAATTACATTGCCCGTCTTGTGCGAAACGGCTATCGGGTTGCTATCTGCGAACAGGCCGAGCCGGCCGCAAAAGGTATAAAACTGGTCCGCCGCGAGGTCGTGCGTGTAGTAACGCCGGGCACTGCCATTGACCCACAGTTAATAGAATCCAAAGAATCGGTATATCTGGCGGCCCTTTCCATTACAGGAGAGGTGATCGGTGCCGCGTTTCTCGAACTTTCAACCGGTGATTTTTCCGCAACGCAAATTTCCGGCGGTGACTGCTGGTCAAAGGTTCGGGAGCTCATAGATGGATATTCACCACGCGAATTGCTGTTTCCGGCGTCGATGACAAAACTTGTCCAGCAGAATTTTGGCTCCCAGACGCCCGGCGGGTTGCTGGCGGACCAAGATTCTGAAGCTAGGTCGAGTCAACCGAATTCCAACGGTTCTTCTGTTGTGCTTACGCCCCTCGACGATGACCAGTTTCATTTTCGCGATAGCGAAGACACGCTGCGGCGGCAATTTAACGTGAACGAACTTTCCGGATTTGGATTGGATGGAAAGGATGAAGCGATTCGTAGTGCGGCCGCTTGCCTTCGCTATGCCCATTACACTCAAAAGGCGACTGCCGACCATATTTCCTCGATCAAATTTTTTGCGTCGAGTGATTGTCTAGTCTTGGATAGCCTGACACTTCGAAATCTTGAGGTTGTTCAATCACGAAACGAAACTGGCAAAAGGGTTCTGCTAAGTGTAATTGATGAAACAGTTACCGGAATGGGCGGGAGGCTTCTTCACTCGTGGGCTTCTGCGCCCGTCGATCAAACGAAGCGAGGTTGAAACACGTCTTGCCGCAGTTTCCGAATTGACTGACTCGATCCTTCGCGACAAGGTTCGTTTCCTGATGAAGGAGGTCTCCGATCTCGAACGCCTTGTCGGCCGGCTGAATCTCGGATCCGCTTCCGCACGCGACCTCATCGCTCTAGGTTCGTCGCTGGCTCAAACTCCAAAAATAAATTCATCGCTTGCCGACGCAGATTCGCTGCTGCTTCAGGTATTGTCCGAAAATATTTATGAGCTTCCCGAAATTAGAACGCTGATCGGCAATGCGATCTCAGACGAACCGCCGCCCAATCTTAGCGATAGCGGAACGATACGCTCGGGTTTTAATGTTGAACTGGACGAACTACGCGAGGTCTCGCGAAACGCAAAGCAAACGATCGCCGAATTTGAGGAACAAGAGCGTTCCCGGACCGGCATCGGCAACCTGAAGATAAGATTCAATAATGTCTTCGGCTATTACATCGAAATTTCGAAAGGCAATGTTTCGCGGGTTCCCGAGGATTACGAACGTCGGCAGACATTGACCAACGCCGAGCGTTACACGACGCCGCAGTTAAAACTGTGGGAAGAAAAGGTGCTCGGCGCGGAAGAAAAAATAATAGAGATCGAAACCGAGCTTTTCATGGAAGTTCGGAGCCAGGTTCGGAACGAAACCCATAAACTTCAGTCGACCGCTCGTGCTTTGGCGACACTTGATGCATTGGCTTCGCTTGCCGAGGCCGCGACCCGTCGCAATTACGTTCGTCCCGTTTTGCACGACGGCGATGAGATCGAGATAAAAAACGGCCGCCATCCGGTTGTCGAGGCTTACATCAGCGACTCATTCATTCCGAATGACCTTTATTTGAACAACTCGACCGACCGTCTATTGATCGTCACCGGTGCGAACATGGGCGGCAAATCGACGGTGCTTCGGCAGGTTGCTCTTATCCAGATACTTGCTCAGATCGGCTCGTTCGTCCCCGCGACATCGGCTCGGCTTCCAATGATAGACCGGATTTGGACGCGTGTCGGGGCGTCAGACGATCTTGCGTCGGGCCGTTCGACCTTCATGGTCGAGATGACCGAGACGGCCTCGATACTGCATAACGCAACGCCGCGAAGCCTCATTTTGCTGGACGAGATCGGCCGCGGGACCTCGACATTCGACGGTCTTTCAATAGCTTGGGCTGTTGCGGAATATTTGCACAACTCTCCCGACCACTCGGCCAAAACCATTTTCGCGACTCATTATCATGAATTGACCGAACTTGCGGAGAGCCTGCCCGGAGCAAAAAACTATCAGATCTCGGCAACAGAACGCGACGGCGAAGTAGTTTTCCTGCATAAATTGCAGAAAGGAAAAGCGACGAAATCGTATGGAATTGCGGTTGCGAGGCTTGCGGGCCTTCCACAGCAAGTGATCGAACGTGCCAAGGATGTACTTGCGAAGCTGGAAAAATATGAGTTGGCGGTGTTTGCGGATGAAAAAGCCTCTGGGCTCGGAGCCGCAGCCGCCAAACAAAATGCTTCCCAGTTTTCGCTTTTTGATCTTAACAACGAGCATGCGATGAATGAGATTCGAAATGCCGATATTGAAGCAATGTCGCCGGAAGAGACCAAAACCTTGCTGAATGAGATCAAAAGAAAGATCGTCTAAACAGTTTCTTGAGGTATTACATTAAGTGTCTGTCGACAGACATTTCAAGTGTTACGTTAATTTTATGGTTGTCGCGGACTTAAAACACCTTTCGCTTCCCGACAAGATCGGACAGTTGTTTTTTATCGGTATCCCCGGAGACGCAGTCGATCTAAGTACCGAGAAGCTGCTGTCCGATATCCAGCCGGGCGGAGTTTGCTTATTTTCCCGAAATATACGCGAAGCCGATCAGACGCGAGAGTTGCTCGACGGAATAAGAGAAAGGTCGAAGATCGAGCCGTTTCTGAGCCTCGACCAGGAAGGCGGCTTGGTTGACCGATTGCGACGCGTGCTCGCCCCAATGCCCGCTCCGAACAAGATACGCACCGTTGGTGATGCCGCAAAACTCGCGGAGATAGTCGCAGAAGCCGTCAGGATCCTTGGCTTCAACCTGAATTTTGCTCCCGTCGTTGACGTGATCGACGAAAAGCGCTCCGCATTTTCAAACGGCCTTCATTCCCGTGCCTTCGGAACTTCCCCGCTTGAAGTTGTCGTACTCGCGGGAGAATTCCTCAATGTATTGCAGGCGAAAGGTTGTCTCGGTTGCGTAAAACACTTTCCCGGCCTTGGTGCATCCAAGGTTGATTCGCACGAGGAACTGCCGAGCGTTGGAATCAATGTCGAAGAGTTGGAATCGATCGATCTTCTCCCGTATCGGCAGCTACTTCAAAAGGGTGGTGTGAATGCAGTTATGGTCGCTCACGCCGCCTATCCGAACCATCACTTGCAGGAAACCGATCAAAATGGCAAACTTTTACCGTCTTCCCTTAGTTTTCAAATCGTCACAACATTATTAAGGCAGGAACTCGGTTACGACGGCTTGGTGTTGACGGACGATATGGAAATGGGCGCGATCGTTAAGAATTATGGCATTGGCGAAGCAAGTGTTATGGCCGTGCTTGCAGGCGAGGACATGATCTCGATCTGCGCCGGTGTCGATTCGATCTATGAAGGCTTCGACGCCGTTCTCGAAGCCGCCAAGGGCGGACGGATTTCAGAAGAACGCATCGATCGATCGTTGAACCGGATCGGAGCCGTAAAGGCAAAGTTACATAAACCCCTAAATTTTGACCCAGACCGGTTGGCGATACTCTCAACGGAAATCAAGGAACTCAACGACCGACTGAACTAACAAGCACGGAGGATTCTTCGTTTTGAATAAATTTCTATTTCTATTTTGCGCTTTCCTACTGGTCATCTCCTTTTCTTGCCGCCGTGCGCAGACCGAATTCGTCACCATCGCACTCCCTGAGAGCTTTTCCACGTTTGATACGCTGACTTCGGCCGCTAACGATTCGGCCGCAGAACGTGTTCGCAATCTGGTGTTCAGCTCTCTGGTAAAGAAGAACGAGAATTTCGAGTACGTAGGCGAGTTGGCGAGCGAGATCAAGACATCGCCCGATGGCAAAACAGTAACCTTCGTTCTACGCGACGGCGTTAAGTTTCACAATGGCAAGGGTTTTACATCTGCGGACGTGAAATACACTTTCGACAAGCTTTTTGAAAGCAAGGGTTTTAAGTCAGGTGCTTTTTTCGATACCGTTCCCTCCGGCCCGGCGCCGGCAAACTCGAATTCCGCTCCCGTTGCCGATGCGAAAAAACCGGTGTCCGGCGAAACGCCTGCGAAACCGAAGGTCCCGATGAAACAGGTGCCTCACATCGTCTCTCTGGAAACGCCCGACTCAAAAACGGTGGTGTTCACTGTCGGACGTCCGGCATTAGCGAACCAGCTATTATCGAATCTGGTTGCGATCCCGATCATTCCGGAAGGCAGTGTTGACCAGCAGAAGACACAGCCGGTTGGCTCGGGTCCGTTTAAGTTTGTGAGTTTCGACCAATCGCAGAATCTCGTCGAATTGGCCGCAAGCCCCGACTACTTTGACGGCTCCCCGACAGTCGCGAAAGTCCGGATCAAGACGGTCACGGATGCCAGCGCTTTACAAGCCGAGCTTCAAACTGGCGGTGTTGATCTTGCACCCAATCCGTCAAATTTGCCGCCCGACATCCTTCGCACCTTAACATCCTTGAACAATCTCAAAGTGGAGCAGTTTGATGGCTCGAACATCCAGTACGTAGGCCTGAACACGCAATCTCCACCGCTAAATAACGTAAAAGTTCGCCAGGCGATCGGATATGCCATTGACCGCGAAAAGATCATAAAGGAGTTGCTTTCGGGACAGGCGAAAATTGCCCATTCGATTTTGCCTGCCGGTTCATGGGCCTACTCGCCCGGCACACAGTACAACTTCGATCCGTCTAAATCAAAACAGCTTTTGCAGGAAGCCGGGTATAAGAACGAACCGATAAAATTCAAGTACGCGGCCGGCAATGCGGCCTTCGGGCAATATGCCCAGGCGATACAGAATTCGCTCAAGGAAGTTGGTCTCAATGTCGAGATCGAGACGTTGGACCCAGGTACATTGCGTCAGCAGCTTGCCCAAGGACAGTTTCAACTCAATACGGGCGTTTGGATCGGCGGCAATCAGGACCCGATATTTCTGAAGGATCTATTTACTACTGGTAGAATCCCCGGCGAGAACGTGAGCTGTTGTAACCGCTCGCGGTACAGTAACCCCGCGATCGATGATCTGATCGATCAAGCTATCAACGAGATCGACCGGACTAAAGCAAAAGAACTCTATGTTCAGGCGTGGAACATGATCAGCGGAGATCTGCCGCTTTTCCCACTTTGGTATCCCGCAAATATTGTCGTCGCAAACAAGCGGATCGGCAATATCAAGATCAACGCCAAGCGGTGATTGGAGCTTTATTAAAGACATTACAGTCAGCAATTAAGCACTTGAATATAAAGTATTACATTAAAACTGTCCTACGTGTTCCAGTTGCTCCAGGCGCACTGGAACGGAACCACGCAACGCTTGCTGAGAAGCACATACTTGACAAATGTCCGTCAGACGCTAAAATTACAGATTGCTACGCGGGAGTAGCTCAGTGGTAGAGCGCGACCTTGCCAAGGTCGAAGTCGCGAGTTCAAGTCTCGTCTCCCGCTCCAGTTCTTTAAAGGATGAAGGCGGAAGGATGAAGGATGAATAAGAAATAGTCTTACTTCATCTCTCATCCTTCCGCCTTCGTCCCTTCGGCCCGGCGGCGTAGCCAAGTGGTAAGGCAGAGGTCTGCAAAACCTTTATTCATCGGTTCAATTCCGATCGCCGCCTCCAAGTTATCTCTATTAGAGACTGCAGTATAGAAAGATTTAAGGGCAATCGATTTGATGGCCCTTTTTGATTTTGTTTGCCTTGTGTGCCAGATCTCGTGTAGCGAACCAAAGAAATCCGCGAATCTCTCATTAGATAGTTCACGAAACTACTGCCCAAACCGTCCGAAGAAGTGAAAACCTTTACGGACAACCGCTCGCCTGCGAATTCGGGCCAGCCGCGAGTACTGCGGAAGACCTCGTGATCAATTCTCGAAATCCTGAGATCGTCTATTTCGCGACATACTCCGTGAGGTCCATAGGGCAACCGATGGGGGGGGGCGGAGAAACGACACTTTCTGGGTAACGCGAAAAGTAAGTTGCTTTTTATTTTGAGGAGGATCGGCTAATTAAGAGGACGTCGCTTGTTTCGACACCACGGATCACCGCAAGCTCACTGCCGTCCGCATTCCAGTTAAAGGAAATGATACTATCCGACGGAAAGTCGGTAAGTGGTTTGGCGGCTCCGCCGTCGAGCGGTTGTGTCCATATGTTTGGAACCCCGCCGGGGCTGTTTAGGAAGGCGATCGACTTTCCGTCTCGCGACCATTTCACGATGCGTTCGGTGACAGTCGAAGGAAAGTCGAAACGCTTGACCCGTTTACCGTCTTCGAGGCTGCTGATGCCGATGCCCCAACGCGATCTTTCAAAGCTTGAATCGAGATAATGATACGCCACGAACTTTCCGTCGGGCGAGATCGAGGGCCGTGAGGCAGTTGTTTTTGTGAGCACAGTAGGTTCGCCGCCGCCGATCGGCATTTTTCGCAATGTCGGATAATTTCCGCCCGACTGATAAACGATCCAGCGGCCGTCGGGCGTACATTGCGGATACAACTCGCCGTCACCGTTAGTTATTCGCTCCAGATTCGATCCGTCGATATTGACACGCCAAAGGTTGTACTTTCCGTCTCGTTCGGCGGCAAAGATGAATTGCTTTCCATCCACCGTGACTGCAAGCCCAAGCCTCGCATTCGCACCGACCGTGAGCTGACGAACGCCCGAGCCGTCGGCGTTCATGGTCCAGATATCCGAGCTGCCGCCTGCATTCGACGTGTATGCGAGCCGGCCATCGGGCAGCCAGATTAGTTCGTTGAGCCAGCCGGCCTCAGACCTTAGCTGCTTTGCGGCAGACATGTTTTCGCCGCCGGTCCATATGTTTGAGACGACGTGATTTTGAATGACGGCTAATGTCTTCGCGTCTGATGTGAGACTAAAATTCGGGTAGTCGTTTACGTCACGCGTAATGCGCGAGGCCGTGCCGTCGGGCAGCGGAAACATGCCAGAGCTGTTTTGGCCCGGTGGACGTTTCCGAGGCCGACACGACGAGTCCGTCTGCCAGCCAACGGGACTGTCCGACCTGCTGCCAACGCTCGTCGGTCAGCTTGCGTTCGACGCGCGTTTCGACATCAACCGCCATTACCGTCTCATAACGGCCCTTTTCATCGCTCTGATTTACCGGAAAGGCAATACTTTTTCCATCGGGTGACCATGCCGGAGCGTACCAATACATATTTAGGTAATCGGGATCTTTGCGTGACACCAGCACCACTTCGTTCGGGTTTAGGTAATCGGGAGCTCCGCGTGACATTAGCAACGCTTCGTTCGTGCCATCGGCATTGGTGACGATCAGCCTGCGTCTCTTCCTGATTCATTACCATGAACGCGAGCTTCGTCCCGTCAGGAGAAAATTCCGGAGCCCCAATATCGTATGCGACTTTTACGAGTCGGCCCGCCCAGCACAGGGACGCGAAACAGTTCCGTCTCGCCCTTGTCCCTTTCCAAAGCGAGGTAATAAACAAAATTGCCATCCGGTGAGAATGTGACCCAAACAAGATAGCTCTGCGACGCGGCAGCGATCTGCGTGTCGTTTGCGACTGCGACCTGGCGTACCCACAGACTCTCGCCGTCGGGCCCCGAGATGATGTGAGCAACATACTTCCCGTCCGGCGAGATCGCGGCTCCCCGCTTAGATGTGCCGGTTGTCGTGAGCCGCGTCATGTCCGATCCCAGAAAAGGAATGCTTCGTACCTCGGAACTCGGGCCACTCGGTCGCAAACTTGTAAATACCGAAACCAATTCCCGCAGTCCCGGCTACAAGAACCAAGAGAACCAGAGGTGAAAGCCATTTTGAACGAGCTAGACGGGACAACAGGTAGCGACGTATCGTTTTGCGGCGATCGCGCGCCAATCCGAAACCGCATAAATATTGTCCGAACGCTCGACGTTCACGAGATGTTCTGTTTCGCGCTCAGCAGCGAGATTGCTAAACACTCTAACGTTGCCGAGTGGTTCAACACGGCGAGAGATCAATTTTGCAACTTTCGATGGTTGGTTCGGGCAGTGATCAAGATCTTCAGCGTCTTCCGTTGGTGTAGAAGGGCCATTTCCGTTTTTGACAACGCGAACCGATCCGTTGAAACGGTAACCACGCCGCTTCAAGGTTTCGATATAAGGTTTTCCGTCGCTGGTTTCGCCAAGGGTTTTACGCAGAACATGGAGATACTGGGCGAGGTTCGACTCTTCGACGATCGTATCGGCCCAGATCTTTTGCATCAACTCTTCTTTGCCGATGACCTTGCCCTGCCTTTCGACGAGCGCGATCAGCGTCTCAACTGCCTTTGGGGTGAGGATAACCTGATCGCCGCTTCGGTAAAGAAGCCTTGTGGTGGCGTCGAGCCGAAAATCTTCGAACTCATAAACCTTGTGTTGACTTGAGTTAGTCACATTAAAGTTAAATTCACGATTCTTTAACGTTAAATCCAAAGACATTCCGTCACCCTCGCTTTAAGTTTGATAGCGAGCGGACAGAATCAAAAGGCGCTAGGCCCAATCCCTGGAACGGAACGACCATCTTAGCGCAAGGTAATGCGAAACGGCAATCATTTTGCACAAGCCATTCCGTCCGCTCAAATTGGAAATTTTAATGTCAAAGAAGGTGCGAGGAAAAGTCAAAGAAATTTTGCGAGCTTAATTTGGGAGAAAAACAATGAATAATAAAATTTACAGTCACGGCATCGGTCTTTTTCGCGTCATCGCGGTCGTCGTGATGTCAGTGATCACTTTCGTCGGCATCGCCGACGCCCAGGTACCCGGACAAGTACAGCAGGGAATCACTAAAAAAGATACGGCTCGGTTTTGGACTGAGAATAATAACGTAGTGCCTGTTTGTTGGCTAACCGATGGATACGGGCGCGAAAAGGAAATTGTCAGGGTGGCTGTCCGCAACACATGGGAAGAATTCGCAAACATAACTTTTACCGGCTGGGGAAAATGTTCGAGCCCCATAGCTGAGAGAAACGCGAACGGCGGCACAACCCTCAAATATCTGGACAAATATGTGCGCATCTCCGGTCTCGCATCAAGGTAGCGAAAATGGAGGTGCGGGCGGCTCTGCCAGAGTGGGGATGGCAGCCCTCGACAATAGCCCGGGCATGTGGATGCAGTTTAACTCGGACGGTTCAGCAGACAAAGGGCGTATCGAGTATATTGCCGTTCACGAGTTCGGGCATGTGTTGGGCTTCGTCCACGAGCAGGATTCGCCGAATCACGATCGAGCCCATTGCGCGGGCGGCACGGAGGCTAATTCGTCTTCACTCACAGGATACGATCCCGACTCCGTGATGAATTACTGCAACAAGGACGGGAACATGAAGGGTAACCTGACCTCCAAAGATATTGTGGGGCTGCGGACAGTCTACGGTAAGCGGAAAGTAACTATCGGCGATTTGCTGCTGATGGGCAAATTTCGTAGTCGGGAGCAATTAGATGGGCTGTCGGACGAGGATCGGCGCAATACGCTGATTACTGAGCTGGCTAATCGAACAAAAGACGCGGTCAGCTATTATCAGTCGCTCAGTAACGCCGACCTAGCTGGCACCGGGGCACTGCTGGTGTTCCTGCGTGAACGCCCTAGCCGGACTGACCAAGAGCTCAAAACGATGAGTGTCAACGACATGCGCAACACCGCTATCGTTGAAGTCAACCAGCGGATGGGTCGAAGCATTCGTGACCTTCAGGCGTTAAGCAGCATGGATGTGGTCAGGATGGTGCTCACGCCAAAGCTGCCCTACATCATCACGGGCCAGGTAATAGTTCCTAACTCCTTTAATCCCGTCGCTTCCGTGTATCTGGGGTGGGACGGCGGGCCAGCTAATCCGAACGTTGAGGTATTTGTCTCGGTAAATAACGGAGCCGACATTCCTGCCTTTTCGATAGACCTAGGACAAGGTTCGCCTGTGTTTAAGGTACCGAAAGCTGGGTTCGAAATGAAATTGCCACGGCACTCTGGGTTGTATAGGTATTCCCTGCGAGCCGGCGGCGTAACTTTAGCCGTCACCGAGCCTTTCGTCGTCCAGTAGTCTCGTTTTTGTGGACTAAGGCATTGCCAGGGCCTAAGGGCAGGCCGGCAATGCCGTCGTCCGCAGCATTGATCAGTTTCTTGAGAGGTTGGAAATTATGTTGGACTTAATGCTGAGCAGAAAAACGCTCGCCGCGGTCGTGGCCGTTTCGATGGGAGCGTGTCTTGTCTTTGCATGGAACACGACCGCGCGAGGTCCTGATTCTGCAAAACGGTTGGATGCCGTGCCGGACCTTGGTGCGGGTGCGAGCCTGCGTGGTAAACGCGTCTTTCCAGTGGATAATCCGTGGAACCTGGACATTTCGGCAGCACCCGTCGATCCGAATTCCGGTAAATTGATCGCGAGCATCGGGCTTGATAAAACGCTTCACCCTGATTTTGGGACCGAGTGGGAGGGTGTGCCGAACGGGATTCCATACATCGTCGTATCGGGATCTCAGAAGCGTGTTCCGACAATTTTTGAGTATGCCGACGAGAGCGACCCCGGTCCCTATCCCATTCCGCCGGACGCACCGATCGAGGGCGGCCCGAAGGGAGAGGGTGATCGGCATGTGATCGTGATCGACCGAGATAACTGGAAGCTATATGAACTCTTCGACGCGCATCCGGTAAAGGGAGGTGCAAGTTGGAAGGCGGTCGGGGGTGCGGTTTTTGACTTGAGCTCCAATGCGTTGCGGCCTGCCGGATGGACATCAGCGGACGCCGCGGGCCTTCCCGTTTTCCCCGGATTGGTTCGTTACGACGAGGTGCATGAGCTGAAAGCGATCACCCACGCGCTGCGGTTTACGGCCCAACGCACACGCCGGGCATACGTCCACCCCGCACGCCATTTTGCCAGCGACGACCCAAACCCGAATCTCCCGCCAATGGGTATGCGCGTTCGATTAAAGGATTCTTTTGACATTGCAAAATTTTCACCGGCGATGCAGGTGATCCTGCGGGCGTTGAAGAAGTACGGAATGATACTGGCCGATAACGGCAGCGACTGGTATCTGAGCGGCTCGCCGGACCCGCGATGGAATGACGACGACCTACGCACCCTGCGCTCGCTCAAAGGCTCTGACTTTGAGGTCGTGCGTATGGGAACAGTTGAGACCAGATAAATTCAATGTAATTCGAGGAGAAACAAATGCGTAGATTTAAATCACAGCTTTTTACCGGAAGTGACAGCCTGACGGACGACCCGGCGCTTGTCGCCTGCCTGGACAGGGACTCGGCGCACATCGGGTTCGGAGCGACGGGCGACCACGTGACAAAGATCCAGCTGGCACTGGAGAGGCTCGAGGGGGTTAACCTTGCAGCCGAACGCGGCACCTACGGCCCAAACACCGTGACGGCTGTAAAAGATTATAAGGACTCGCCCAAACGACAGCTACTTCAGCCCGGACAAGCCAAGGCGGACCAATTTGTCGGAAAGCGAACGGTCAGAAGCCTTGACGACGAGATATTTATCGCCGACAACCCGGGGCCAGTGCCGCAACCCACGCCGCCGCCCATTAACCCCGCAGTGCTTTCGGGAGCCGTACTTGCCCGGCTCGATGTTCCGCTCGCAACGCGGAAAGTCGCCGCGGCGATAGTCAAACTTAGAGACTTCGAAACAACATTAATTTTGAGAACCGGGGAACGGTTTCTCTTTCGCGAATTCGATAAATTGACGCTCAGCGCCCTGCGGCACGCATTATCGGTTGACGGACTTTGACGACCCGCCACTGCTAGGCGGAGGCGAAACCGGCCTCTTTCCGCGAAGGCCGGTGCGGGTTGAGGACGTCAAACTCTTGCTCCAGCATTTCGAACGCATTCAAACGCTTTTCGCGTCGAACCCTTCCACCTTTACCGAAGGAACACCGGCCGACAGGAACGGCAAGCCAGTAGCTGCCGCAGCCGTTTTGAACAGCGGGAAAGTAATCTTTGGTCCACATTTCCGTAATTTTACGGACACCGAGGCGGCAGCGATCGGACCTAATTCCAGAGCCGCAATCCTGATCCACGAAGGCTTTCACGCGGTCGACGTCCAGCAGAAGTCGGGGGATGATACTCTCGTCCACATTTCGGAGTTCGATGCGAGATATGAGGTGCAGGGAGCGAAGCACTCAATTTTCAACCCGAGCAGCTACGCGAGTTTCGCGGCCCATGTCTTTAAGGGCAGTGACCCCAAACCGAGGTTCGGCCTCGGTCCGGGCGCGCGGGCGTTGTGACGGGAGTGCTCGTGGGCACACTGTCCGCCTGCCCAAGGAGCACAAGGATGCGAACCATGAAGAACGAAAGACCCAAAGGAGAAGATATGAAAACTCAAAATGTAAAAACGATTACCCCGCGATCATTTTTGGTCGCCGCGGCTGCGGTGGGCATGCTGCTATTGGTTTCGATCACGCCGAGCTACGGGCAGAAAGAACAAGCGGAGCGGGCGACGACGCGCGACGGGCTGACGGTAACCGGCTTTATGACAAACCCGGAAGTCTCCGACGATCTCGACGGCACCGAAGATGAATACTTCTACAAATTTCAAGCCGTCCCGGGAAAACTGACGCTGACTCTCGAAGTAACTGCCAACGAGACCAATGCCGGGGCCATGCTCGATCTGTTCGGCGTTAACAACAAGGCGATTCTCTCTAACTTGCTCGCTCAGGCCGCCAATGGCGGCAGCGAACGGGTCTCGAAAAGCGTGAATATCTCTAAAAAGCAGGAAATCATCATTCGAATAAAGGGGCTTCGATACGGGAGCAGCGCGGGCTACCCGGGCACCTACAAGATCGTGCTCGAAGGAGCGGTAAGCTTCAACGTCGCGGTGCTCGTCCGACGTGCCGGTTCAAAACAATGCACCGGTCCCGTCCTGTGCCGGTTCAAAACAATACGCCGGTCGCGTCTGATCCGCCGGTTCAAAACAATACACCGATCGCGTCCGATACGCCGGTCTCAAAGCAATACACCGGCCGCGTCTGATGCGCCGGTTCAAAATAATACACCAGACCGCGTCTGATGCGGCGGTTCAAGACAAAAAGCCAAACAAAGCGGACCGTGTGATCGAAAAAGCAAAGTCAAAAAGCGAGAAGCTGCTCCGGGTGTTGGATATCGTTAAAGAGAAAAAACCTAACTAGTATCTAAAGGATCGACATGTGATCCGAAAAAGTTCTCGTCGCAGAATTTAGTTCAAATCGAAAGATTTCGTAGGAGGATATTTCGAATGTTACATCTAGTAAAAACCAACAATTTGATTGTTAGGCGTACGCCGCTTGTCTGCGGCCTCTTGTTTGCCGCGGCTCTTGCTTTGCTGCCGATCTCCGCCGCGGCCCAGTGCAGCACGGGCTGGGATGCGAGCGGCGAGTGGTCGATGATGCAGCGGGGCCAGAAGTGGCCGAACCATCTCGTGCTGCAGCAAAAGGGCAGGGTGCTTACGGGCAGAGCGTTTTACAATTACGTCACCGGCGATCGCAAGTTTTTAGGCGTAACGACGGTGGGCGGGGATCCTGTTTCGGTGGATGGCACGGTCGATGGGACGATCGATGGCAACAGCTTCAGCATCCAGATATTTTGGGCAAACCGTCAAATAGGCGTCTATAATGGCAAGGTTCTCGCATCGGGAAAATTAGATGGTGAAGCGTGGGAAAAGAGCAGTCCCCAAAGTCGTACGATTTGGCACAGCACGGGAGTACTTAAATGCCCACCTCCGCCGCGTCGTGCCAAAGCCGATCAGGTCCTCGGGCAAGGCAAAGCCGGCATCGACACCCGCACCTCCACCCCGCCATTCATTAGTCGCGAGCCAGGCAATAATTCCTACGCCCTCTCATCCCTTGGGAATCGTATTCCTGGGATGGGATGGCGGGCCCGGATCATCCGAACGTAGAGGTATGGCTCTCGATGGACAACAGGGCTGAAAGTCCGGCATTTTCGACGAGCACGCTCTGGGGTCTCCCGTTTGGAAATTGCCGAAAACTTCGATTTCGCTGAATTTGCAACGGTACCACCACTACAGATTTGTACTTAAAGAGCGGCGGCAAGACCTTGTCCACCGCCGCTTTCGTCGTTCCGTAGTATGGCGTGAAAAGGGTCGCGCGAACTGAGAAGTCATTAAGTGACGGGAGGATTTATGTTTCAATTAGCAAAATGTTTTGAGTCAGACGGGAGAGGTGCATCCCCTGCTCCTCGGGCTTTTGTTGGCGGGATTGCCTTGAATGTAAACGCTATGGCCGCAGCACGATGTGCTGAGCTGGGATGCGACGATCAATGGGTCTTGGCAAGTGCGCGTGGCAAAGATGCGACGTTGGAAATCGTGAAGAAGGTGGATACGTCGTTCAGGCGGAAAGCGGACGATTAATTTCCGGAACAGCGAGTGCTGGGCTCGCGACAGAACGGACGGAGCTCCCGGGGAATGCTGACTGCTAAAGGGAGCCGTTCGAGTCGCGCAGATAAAGCGTATGGACATCCGGGCCGAGTGGCGGGACGGTTATCACGCCGGATTCCAAGGCAGGATTCTCGATTCAGGGAGGGTAGAGGGAGGAGTTTACCTCGGATCGAGATAAGAGCCGCCGAGACTTCTTGGTACAGCGAACGAGCCCTTGACCTGCGGCTGGCGTTCGGGCAAACCGAGGGGAAACCTCACATCGAGAATTTCGGGAACCCCCGGTAAAAACAAGCGGTATCGAGAAGCCGCCGCTCAACGGCGCCGTTTATCATCGCAGGCCAGCCGATTCTTCCTACGCAGTTCCATCCCTTCGCAATCGTGCCTATCGGGTGGGATGGCGGGCCCGATCATCCTAACGTGGAAGTGTTTGTCTCGATCGACAACGGCACCGAACTTCCTGCTTTTTCGATTGAGCACCACCAGCAATCTCCGGTTTGGAAACTGCCGAAATTTTCTCCGCGATCAATCTGCAGGGAAACGGCCAGTTATAGGTTTTTCTTAAAGAGCACGGCAAAACCTTGTCCACAGCTGCATTCTTTGTTCCTCCCATTTGACCAATACGTCCCGGGACCGAATGGCACCGTGAACGCATTGTATGTGGAAGCGAATTATTAGCAGGAACTGTAATTGCACGAACAAGGAGGAATATTTGAAATGTTAAATACTGTAAATACCAAAAAATTGATAAACAAACGCATCGCGATTTCGGGATTTGTTTTGATGGCTGCGGTTTTCGCCTTGCTGCCGGCAATAACGGCGGGGCTCAATGCAGCGGACTGGCTGGGATGCAAGCGGCAAGTGGTCGTTCATGCAGCGAAACGCGACGAAGACCGGTCGAGCTCGGTCTGTGGCAGAAAGGCAAGGCGATCCCGGCTCGGCAACTCTTGTCATACCGGGAGGAAATTGTCTCGGTAGATTCGGAGAGAGACAAGATCGGGAACGATAGACGGATACGATACTGGGTGACAGTTTCAGCATCGAGATCGCGTGGGTCGGTGGCGTCAAATAGGCGTCTACAACGGCCAGGTCCTTCCGTCGGGACGAGTGGAGGGCGAGGGATTTGAAAAAAGCTCACCTAATGTTCGTCACGCTTGGAACAGTACGGGAGTGATTAATTGTCTTCCAGGGCCTCGAAACCCAAACCGAAACCCCCAGGTGGAATTGGCAGATCCGCCGCCAACGACGCCTGGCGGCTCGAACCGGCGGACAAGTCACCCGTCAACCCCCGCCCCGCAGCCGCTAAAGCCGCCGGCGATCGTCGCCGGTAAAGTGATATACCCAAATATTCTCGTTCCCATGGGATTTGTGATCCTCGCAATGGGATGCCGGGCCCGATCATCGGTACGCCGAGGTTTGGTTCAAGGACACCGGGCGAGAGTTTTCTTGTCGAGCAAGGAAAAGGTCGACTGCAGGTACCAGTTGAGCAAGGCAAGCTTTATAAATACATCCTGACGGATGCGGGCGAGATCTGGCCGCGGTGACTTTTGTCGCTTAGTAGTTCGTTTTTATGACTGGAGCCGGTTGTCCGCGCAAATATTGCAGTCTGGCATCAGCACCGGGCGTTAACCCGGAACGTGATAGGAGGATGTTTTTGAAATGTTGCATATCGTAAAGATCACAAATTTGCCTATTAGACGTTCGCACGTCTTTAGCATTGTTATCGCTGTGGTTCTCGTTTTGCTGCCGGCCTCGGCTGGAGCTGAGTGCGGGGGCAATGGGATGCGACCGGCGTCTGGGAAATCCGTGAAGAAGGTGGATACGTCGTTCGGGTGGATTTGACCCAGACGGGCGAAGACTCTTCCGGAACGGCGACTCGTTGGGGCGACAGAACGGACGGAGCGCGCTAGGGGAATGCTGACTGCTAAGGCTACCGGGGATGCGTGAGAGCAATACGTTTGCACTCACGGCCGAGTGGCAGGACGGTTATCGCGCCAGATTCGTAGGGAGAATCCTCGCGTCCGGGAGGGCGGAGGGAGGAGTCTACCTCGGCTCGAGCTCGAAGCCCGAACTTTCATGGTACAGCGAACAGCCCTTGACCTGCGGCTGGCGTTCGGGCAAAACGAGGGGAAACCTCACATCGAGAATTTCCGGGAACGCTCCCGTAAAAACAAGCGGTATCGAAAAGTCGCCGCTCACGACGCCGTTTATCAGTGAGCGAGCCGGTTCTTCCTACGCAGTTCCATCCCTTCGCAATCGTGCCTATCTGGTGGGATGGCGGGCCCGATCATCCTAACGTGGAAGTGTTTGTCTCGATCAACAACAGTGTCGAAATTCCTGCGTTTTCGAATGAGCACCACCAGCAATCTCCGGTTTGGAAACTGCCGAAATTTTCTGCTGCTATCAATCTGCAGCGGAAACAGCTGTATAGGTTTTTCTTAAAGAGCGGCGGCAAGACCTTGTCCACTACTGCTGCTTTCTATGTACCGCCATCCCAATTTATTAGCGATTAGCGGAATGTAATTGACGACAAGGAGAAATTTGAAATGTTATAATACTCTAAATTCATATTTCAGACATATGCGAGATTTGGTGTTGGGTGCTCTTTCGTTTACAGTGACTCTTATTTTGCTGCCCGATCTCGGCACGCGCGGAGTGCACAAATTGGGATGCGAGCGGGCGATTGGATATACAACAACGGGACAAACAAACCTATCGAACTCAACATCCAGCAAAAGGGACGCGTACTACCGGGAAGGCGCAGGCTACCTTCGTCGGCATTAGTGGCCTTCACACTCAGATCGATAGGGTGACCGCTGTGGTTGACGGAACGATCGACGGCAACAGCTTTAGCATACAGTTGTACTGGTCCAACAGCAGCCCGCTGCTGGGGGAAAACTCGGGGTTTATAATGCTACGATTCTTCCGTCGGGCAGAGTGGAGGGGGAGGCATATGAGAAGGGTGCTCCAAATGTTCGCTACAGATGGCACAGTCAGGGCGTTCTAAAATGCCTTCCCCCGCCACCGACGCCGGTCGTTTCCGGGCCGCCCAGATCAACCGGCAAGGCCAAAACGCCACCCGTCGATAAGCCGCCAAAGAGCACCGGCAAGGCAAAACCGACCGCCGAACCTGCCCCTGCAACGCCAATGAAGGTCTCGGGCATCGTCGGGAGCCAGGTTATCTTTTCACACCCCTCTGTCTCCATGGGTGTTGCGGTCCTTACTTGGGACGCCGGGGGGGATAATCCCTATGCGGAGGTGTGGTATAGGGTGAACAACGGCGATGAGATATTTCTTGTTGAGCAGGCGAAAGGCGGGCGGCAGATGCCGGTCGAACGAGGCAAGTACTACACGTACATATTAACGGACGCGGGTAAGACGCTCGCAACGGTAACTGTCGTCGGTAATTAGGAATTGGAATGAACAGATTTGGAGGGAAGGGTTGCGGCCGATAATGGCGAGAGGGGCAAGTGCTACACATATATCTTGACGGTGCCGGAAAGACTCTGGCAACCGTGGTCGTTGTCCCCAGTAGAGCGAAACGAAGCTAAGGAGAGATCAAATGACAAATCGACAAAAAAGAATACTGCTGGTTATGTTCACCGGTCTGATGATGTTTGCTGGCGGCGCAATGACTGCATATGCTCAGCCGGCACCGCCGGAAGTAGAAGGTCCGCTAAGAACATTGACCGGACGAATTCGTTGGAACAAGGCAATGGGTGTGCTGCCAAAGACCCCCGGTTCGACCGAACCGACCGGTAGCATCTGCGCTCACTTCTTTGTGGTGGTAACGCGGTCGCCTTTCCAGACTTCGAAACCGATCCAGTACGACATCGCCCTCGAAGAAAAACGCGATTCGGATCCCAACTACTACTCGTGCATGTTTGATATGCAGGTGCCGTCCAACGTTAGTTTGGCCGTCTTCGCGGGAATGGGCGACGGCCTTGCGTGGCGGTGGGACGCTCCGAAGTCGCGGTACCACTACTACGACGCTTGGATCGACGTCGCCTCGGGACGTAGCGTGCGCTATCGCGGACTCCGCAGCTTCAAACCGGAAAACAGGGTCGTCGTTGTGGGTAACAAGGGACTGAGCATTCCCTTCGAGCTTTTATCAGAAAGCGCCGAGATAGGACAGCAGAACGGCACTCCGCCAAATGGAGCGGTCCTCGTCGCGGGCAACGTGTACTTTCCAACGCCAAACAACCCCGTGGGGCTCGCCCCCCTGCAATGGGATGCCGGTCCGGATCATCCGAATGCCGAAGTTTGGGTAAAGATCGGCGACAGCCGGGAACGGACGATCTTCGCGAAGCAATCGAAGGGCGGTCAACAAATACAAGTTGTACGTGGCCTGATGTACACATACGCCCTCATGGATGGCCGTAATGTTCTGGCTACGGCTATCGTTGTTGGTCAGTAGCCCGGGATCGATCTGCAATTAGGAGCTGACGATCGAGCCCTGTGGCTTCGGAAGGATGCAGGTCGTTCAAAACTGATCGACCTTTCTTTCTTCGCGGCTCTCACCGACTCACCCCGACTAGCCTCCCCGCCACTTGGCTCCCGCATCTTCAACTTCCCTGCCCTCTTAGGCCGGCCAGCAGCCAGCTGTCCGGCGAGAGATTTTTGACGAGGTGATGTCAGAAGCTCAAAAATCCGGCCCCGGGGTCCGGGATGCCGAAAACCGTTATCCCCGTCCGAAAGAACATAAACAGGATCAGTGCGAGCAGGACCAGTTCGGCGATCAGGATGCTTTTGCCGGCGCTGTCCAGGCGGCGGGTCTCTATCCAACCGGTCTGGGCACACAAAAGTCCGAACCCGAGCAATGTCTTTCCAAACGGCACGTACCTGAGAAACGCGAACCACTGGCTGACGCCGATATTCTTAAGCCGCATCGAATCCAGCACAAAGCTTGCCACCATCAGCACCAAACCGCATATGCTCATCACGCGGCTCTCCGGCCCGAAGACCGTCACCACAAACACCACCGCCGCGATCATCCCGATCTGCGCCAAAAAATAATGCAGCCTGCCAATGCCGAAATACTCGTTCTCAAGTTCTGATCCGCTCATAACGCAAAGATTCTACCACGCAATAGGGAACTGGATCACAGCATGACCGGTGATTATTTTCTGATATAGTTATTCAACATGATTACGCTGCGTTTGACACTTTGCCTTGGAGCGGCCCTGCTGTGCTTCGCTCCCTCATTAATCGCCCAGGCACCGCCTCCGCCGCCTCCGGCACTGGCGCCGGACTATCTGCCGGACAATTGGAAGGAATACACATACAAAGACCACGACTTCCGAGTCCGCATGCCGCGCGAGCCCGTGATAACCAAGCGGGGGGACAATACCAGCAGTGTCACCTCTTACAAGAACACTTCGTGGATCGAATTTGCAGTTGACGTGATGGAGTATGGTCCCGATACCGACTTCGAAAAACAGATGCCCGCCATTCTGGACAAACTGCAGGCCGCGGGCCTGGCAGCTGTCGCGCAGTTCAAGCCCAAGCTGATCAAGTCGGCCGACGAAAAGGTCGGCGGCCGCACCGCAAGATTTTTCCATACTGAAGCGGAGAACGGCGAGGTCCTTCGTGGGAAGTTCTTCGTTACGAAGAACCGGATCTACTTCATTTACGGATCGGTCAAAAAAGGAGCTCCTCACGGGGTCAACCACGAGAACAACTTTGAAAAACCGATGATGGCATTTCTCAATTCATTCCAGCTTTTAAGTGCGGAATAGAGAAGAATAAGAATATCCATGCGTTCGGTCAAAGAATATTCGGTCCTGTTGGGAATCATATTATTTACGCTGTCCGCCTCAGCCTTTTCTCAGAAGGTACCGGCATTTTCCGCTTATAAAATCCGGATCGAGAAGTTCGGGAAGGTAACCGTCAACCTAAAAAGCCACAAGAATGCCCGGATGTTTCGCACCAGGCTTCGCGACGCCGCCACCAGGGAAGACGTAAACTTTGCGGGCCACTACATCCTGACCGTTTGGGGCTGCGGCACCAACTGCTCGCAATGGGCGATCATCGATGCACGAAACGGAAACGTCTTCTTTCCAAAGGAATTTGAGGGTGTCGGATCTGGCTTTTGCGAGCTGCCGAAAAAAGCAATTCCCGCCGACGCACCGCCAGAGGCCGGCGAAGGGGGCGAAGGCCCCGTCTTTCACAAGACCAACAGCCGCATGATCATGCTCATCGGCTTTCCCGGCGGAGGCATCGATAACCAACGCACCCATTGCGGCAACTACTTTTATGAGTGGACCGGCACGCGTCTTAGGCGTATTAAGTTTGTCCCCGGCAAGCGAACCGACACGCCGTAAATCTAAACTCTCTTCCTGCCAGAGGAGGAGTGGCCGGAATAAGAATAGTGCCAGGCCTGCGAACTTGCACTCTTTGTTTGGCCGAGAGTACTGATGTCCGAAATTGATCGCAATTTCGCAGACCCGGCACCGGATTTCCTTAGACCGTGTCGCCCTTGACCGTGATGGCCGCGGCGAAAAGTAGTCCAAAGCGCTCGCCTTAACCAGCCGATTTCTACCTTCCGGGCTAGAACAACAAAACACACATTCAGCCCTTTGCACCTCAATCAACGCAGGGTATTATACCTTGAACCTTCCAGCCCTTTCATAACTATGAAACGCTGCCCGGAATGCAGGCGAGATTACTATGATGACACGCTCAGTTTCTGTCTCGAGGATGGAAGCGCGCTTGTTTCGGGCGTTCCTGACGAGCCCGCGACTGCCATTTTGTCGGCAGATCGTCTCTCAAATGAGAAAGGTACGAAAACGTTTGATCAAATCCCGGCAAACGACAAAACCTCTCTTGACGGCACGATTCGTACCGCGTCGAAAAGTAATTCGATCGTAGCCGGCGTCGTCGGGATCATTCTAGTGATCAGCGCTCGGCGTCGGCAGCTACATGTATTACGGCCGCGGTTCAAGTAGCCAGATCGAATCTATCGCCGTGATGCCCTTTGTCAACGAGGGCGGCAATGCGGAGGTTGAATACTTGAGTGACGGGATGACCGAGACGCTTATCAGCAGCCTTTCAAACCTGCCGAATTTGAATGTCAAACCGCGCTCATCGGTCTTTCGTTATAAAGGCATGGAAACCGATCACCAGACGATCGGTAAAGAGCTGAATGTTCAGGCGGTTCTTAATGGGCGCGTCGTTCAGCGAGGACAGGACATCTCACTTTTTGTTGAATTGATAAATATTCCGCTGGACAAAGTCATCTGGAGCCAACAATACAACCGCAAACAATCAGATCTTGTAGTACTTCAAAGCGACATTGCCCGCGACGTGTCGGGTAAGCTCCGGGTCAAATTATCAGGAGCAGACGAGCAAAAGCTGCTAAAGTCATATACTTCAAATCCCGAGGCCTATCAGCTATATCTCCGGGGACGACACGATTGGAATAAGTTTTCGTTAGAGGGTCTTACGAAAAGCACTTCGTTTTTCGAGCGTGCTATCCAGATCGATCCGAATTATGCGTTGGCGTACTCCGGTCTTGCGGATTCGTATGTCAACCTGGGCGTCGACTTCGTATCGCCGAAAGAGACCATGCCCAAAGCAAAGATTGCGGCGCTTCAGGCTATAGCCCTGGACGATTCGCTAGCTGAGGCCCACAGCTCGTTAGGATCATACAAGCTGTTTTTCGAATGGGACACCTACGGAGCCGAGCAGGAATATCGTAAAGCCATTGTTCTAGACCCCAATTACGCAAACGCTCGCCACTTTTATAGCCATTGCCTTCAATTCTCGGGGAGGGAAGCCGAAGCTTTACGCGAGATGAAAACGGCGGTCCAGCTAGAGCCGCTTTCTACCTTTAACAACGCGGAGCTTGGATGGGCTTACTACCTAGCCCGACAGCACGATGCCTCGATCACGCAATCTCAGAAAACGCTCGAACTGGAACCCGGATTTGGCTACGCTTACTTCGTAATCGGCCTCGCATACAACGGTAAAAAGATGTATCCGGAAGCAATTGTCTCGCTTGAGAAAGG
Source organism: Blastocatellia bacterium (assembly GCA_963732475.1). Classification (GTDB taxonomy): domain Bacteria; phylum Acidobacteriota; class Blastocatellia; order Pyrinomonadales; family Pyrinomonadaceae; genus OLB17. The sequence goes on from CAVSZR010000007.1 coordinate 273,622, forward strand.
TTTAGCATTGACCCCGGATTGGCTTGAGCTTCAGGGCTTATTGGCATACGCGCACGCCGGCGCCGGGGACCGTTTGCAGGCACAAGCAATCTTAACGAAGGCACTCAATACATCTGACGGCGGGTATATAAATGAGGTCATTGTATCCTCGGTATATGCAGCCCTCGGAGACAATGACAATGCCATAGCTTGGCTCGAACGAGGGTATCGAGAGCGGTGTTCATGGATGAAATGGATCTCGATCGAGCCGAGCCTTGATAAACTCCGCCCAGATCCACGATTTCAGGATCTGGTCCGGCGCGTGGGAAGCTGATGAAGAAATGCCCGCAGTGCGGACGTCGAAGCGGGAGAAGTTAGCGACCTGCTTTTTATGGGCGATCATGGCATCAAGTCACACAAATAAAGGACCGCGATAGCAGATTCAGAAACTCGACCAATGAAATCCGTGCCTGGCCTGCGATTTTTGCTGTCCTTGCGAGGAGCAAGCGGTGGGAGACGGACTGAAACAATTGAGAATTGAGAATTGAGAATTGGAAATGAAACGGCACCGACCTCGTCATGCCCTCACTTTTTGCAAATAAACGCCGACGTGTCAGATCGTTTTTCTGCTGCTGGTGAGCTGCCGTTCGATGCGGGTTTTTACCTCGCCGTTTTCGATGTAGATGATGAGCGTGGTTGGGACAAACGATGACATCACGAGATGCGAAGTGAGTCCAGGTTGGTGCGGCGGGTAATAGGCTCGAAGGGGTCCTCGAAACTAGACAGGGGACTTAAAATCAATACTAATAAGGTACTTTTCAAACTCAAGCGCCAGGTCGAGCGTCGGTGCGTCGATGAATCGATAAGACTCATCACTGTCGTAAAACAGTATCGAAACCCATTCAGTCCCATCCTCGTTCGCCTCGTTGATGATGACAAATCTTTCTACGATCTCGCCTCGGTGATTGCGGAATTTCGGCACGTGCTCAACTACTTGTCTTGCTTCGCGGACAAATTTTTGAACTCTCGCCTGATTCCCTTCCTTGATGTGTACGACGTCACGCCTTCTGCTACGCGCTGTTCATCGTCAGTAACGTACCCTTGCGTGTATCGACCACCACAGCCGCGCCCGGTGGGCATAAATCGCGGAATACCAGTTTCAAATCCATAGACGGCCTCGACAAGAAATACACTTTCAGACTGAGGTTTCGAAAACCTAGTGGTAACCGCTACAGCCGAGAGGCCTACGGCAAAAGTGACGAATCCGGTCGCCATCGGCAAAAACAGTTTTCGCATATTGTTAAATCAATCTATCTGATTGCTTTGAACGTCTCACTTCATATTTGGTTGCATTGACTCAAGTTCTTAGATTATTCGATCCGACATTAACAATACGAGCGGGGCTGAGGCCCGGAAAATCAAAAAGTTTCGGCAGGAGAAAAGAAATGAAAAAGGTGATCATATTTACAATCGTTACAATGACAGTAGTGCTTATGGTGACGGCGGCATCGTTTGGACAGCGGCGGGGATCGTATGGCGGCTACGAGGTCCGAAGGGCTACGTCGGTTTGGGTAGAACGGCAGGTGGTGCGGGAATACAGGCCGGTATATAGGGGCGGTTATCAGCGTGACTACTCGCCGCGTTTCGACCAGATAAGGCGTGAACGCGAACTGAGATGATGCGGCTAAGGAGTCTGCGGTATGAAATGGAAGCCAGTCGCGCTGCCCGTTTTGATCGCGCGATCCGCCGCGAGGCTCGGGAAAGAGATCTCATCTGTTCCCGAAGGCTCCGCGACCGCGTCCGGTACTAAGCGATGTCGACTCTCATCTACGACGGGCTGCCAAGCCTGTCGATCGAGCCGCGCGTTAATTCCAAGATGAGCACCCCGGCAGAGATGAACAGGCTTGGCAGCGTGTTCTACCTGTTTTGGTCAGCGGGGGATGTAGTTTGTTACCGACCACGTGCCGTTTTTTTCGAGCATCAGCGCCACGAGCTCGACGATAGACGGCTGGTTGGGCAAATGTGCTGTGGTATGCAAGGACAGCCAGGGGCCGGTCGGTCTTTTCGGGCAGTGAACGGGCAAACGCGACAGCGATCGGCTTTCTGGAACGCTTGGCACCAAGGTCCTGGATGATCCGAAAGAGTATCCGAACGACGCCGTTTCGCCGACATTTTCACGAGTTGTAGATGAAAGCGCGGCATAGCTCTCCTTGCATTTGGTCTGGTCCCAAAGGCCGAGCCACGCGGCGGCTGCGGAGTTTCCTTTGCCACGCTGCGCATCAAAAGGTGTATTCTGCCCGCATCTTTGCGAGGGACAAATTCAACCGAATTGATCAGCTTTTCGAACAGTGCGTGGTCTGCCTTTGTATAGAGTGCTTTTGATATATGAAGATCGACCCAGTATCCCCCGGAAACGTACTGCGCGTGCATGTCGAGCATTTTGAGCGGCAGCCCTTTGACCTCAGGCCGATAGAACTCAAAGTAGCTGAAATCCTTTATTTTTCCTTTTGCCAGCTGTTCGAATTTTCCCCAGGACGGATTCCCTAGGTTAAGTACATGATCACGGCACTCTTCGCCAGTTTTGCATTTATCGACCGGCTCGATAAAAACGGAGACGTTCAATTTTGTGGATTTGCTCGCCATCATGAAATAGGCCGACGCCTCGTCCGGCTTGGCCTGGACATTGGTGATGTCAAGATCGTGGCCAAGTATGCGATCGTCCACGGAGCTTTCGTCGTGGTCAGATCTACGCCGTCGATGAAGTCTTGCGCAAAAACGATACACCCGAAACACAACAAAAAGGCGAAGGCGAATAAAAAGCGATTTGATTTCATAAGTCCGGGAAAAAAGAGATCGGGATGTGTCCGCGAGCCCTGGTTGCAAAGAATTATCACCCCGGAATTGCAGAATCGAAGGGCTGACCCAGTATCTCACGAACAGAGATTATCTCGCCTATAGGATCGAATTGTAAAGTAGCTTGGTATCAGGCCCAGCGAAAATTCACGTCACCGGGTGTCAGATCGTTTTTCTGCTGCTGGAGAGCTGTCGTTCGATGCGGGTTTTGACCTCGCCGTTTTCGATGTAGATGATGAGCGTGGTTGGGACAAACGATGACATCACGAGATGCGAAGTGCGTGCAGGTTGCTGCGGCCGGTAATAGGTGCGAATGGGTCTGGGAAGCTTTCGTCTTACCGTTGACCGGACGGCATAAGGTTTATCGTAGGCGGCCTGACGCGGTCGTGGAGGGTAAGAAAGCCGGGGTGTCCGGCTCCTTCGCGGACGCGGGCATTTCTTCGGACTGTCGATCCATCACCACGTCGCTCTGGAAGCCGGCGGGTTCGGTAGAAACATAAATGCTGGCAATGATACCGACAATCGAGCGCAATTGTCGCGAGCCCGACAGTGAATGCAACCGAGCGATGGTACCACGAAAACCGGTCCGCGTCCGGCGACGGAGCGGGGCGAACGGACTTGCTGCCTGTGGCCGAGCTGAAGGTCAGCGCGATCCGCCGAGCGTGCGAGGGGTTTCAATGACCTGAACCTGCCGGAAAGGCGCACCGATCTCACGTGCGGAGGCCCTGCCGGTTTCCGCGCAGCATCAATATTAGTGAAATCGTCGAGACTCTCTTCCGGGACACGCATGAAGATCAAAAGGCTAATTGCCAAATAGATTTTAAAGGTTTCCGATCCATATGTCGAGATAATTCCTGTCAGCAGATCCCCGGTGGCAGGTTCCGCTTATGGTTTTGCTTTGCGTCCTTGGCGGACTTTGCGTGAGCTCATCTTCTTTCCTCACGCAAAGCTCGCCAAGGACGCAAAGGAAGAAACTTCGTTTAGAGCCGCAACGCAAATTAGGACCAATATTAGAACGGGAAACCGATGTGAGATCTGCGAATCGAGTTGAGCATCCAAATCATCCAAATCGTGCAAATCGTTCCATCCCGCATATTTCGCGCGATCTGATATTTCCAAGCAAGAAAACACGAGCGATAATTCTCTCGGACGGTATTTGTGCGCGGCATCGACTCGTGCTCACTCGCCTTCCGAAATGCTCTTTGAAAAACAGTCGATGAACGACGTGAAACAAGGATCCTCGGTTATCCGGAGCTCTGAAACACGTGTGTGTGACGTTCGGAATGCCGATGTTTACTGATCAAGAGTGAAGATCCGACATTTTTGTAGCTTTGTTTCACATGAAACAAAAAGTGGCACGCGCTGTGAAACGAAACACGGACGTTTAAGACAATGCAAAATGCAGAATGTACAATGCACAATCAAGAAAACTCAGTGATGAATGCAGCGGCCGCGGGCGGGCGTTGGGCATTTGGTCGACCGTGAGGATGATCGCCGATCTTCCGTCAGGGGTGATCTTGCGGATGCGGGGCATCCACGTGGTGCGGTCGTCACCTGCGTCGTGCGTGAACTCGAGTACATAGACAATGTCGCCAAATACTGCTAAATCGGTCGGCGCCCACGGGCTTTCGAGCTGGAGGATAGTAGACACCTTTCCGTCGGGTGTGATCTTCAATACGCGGGCATCACCGGCGTCGGCGACATACACAACGCCTTTTGCACCGACCTTTAGTCCGCGAAGATAGGGGTGCACATCGTTGCCGGGAATTTTAGGACCGTTCGCGAGCGGTGGGACGGTCGCAACGATTGAAACGGCACCTTTCGCGGTGATCCGACCGATCGCTGCGTCATCGGTGTAGTAGATCGAGCCGTCGGGGCCGGCGGCGATGCCATTGATCCACTGCTCGCCTTTTGCGGCACGAGGAAGCGTGGCAAATGTCGTAATGCCCCCGGCGCCGTCATGGCGCAATATCCGGCGATCGCTCTCGCGGACGGACGGATAATACAGATTCCCGTCCGGGCCGATCACAAGGGGAAAGTCGGTCGAGATGAGGACCGTGGGGTTTGAACCTGCGGCGGTTATGACCCAGTCCCGGCCCGGGTCCGTCGGCAGCCGCGATTGCGTGAATCGGTCGTTCGGGTCCATCGCCAGCCAATGGTTTCGCAGAGGTGCTAGGTGCGACAGAGCCCCACGGGTGTCGATCTTCCACAGCCCGGAACCCGTGTCGATGAAAAAGACCTGTCCCAGCCGGTCGACGAGAATGCCTGATCCGGGATGAGGTAAGGCCGTCGATGCCAGCAACAAAGCAGCCGCGATGCCGAGAATTATTCTGCGTAGGTTTTTCATGTAACTTGGACGAGCGACGGCTGGGTTTTCTTCCAATTGTGTGCGTCGGCTCTAAGAAAAACCAAAATTCTTGAGATGGTGACTGTCCGGCATTTGTGGTAACGTGAGTAGCAAATGCCTATCTGTTCGATACGGCCGGAGCGGGCCAGGACGCTGAAACTCTTCAATTTTGCATCGGATGTTGACGGCGACCAGAGCGCCGAGATCAGGATTATGGAAACCATGCGGGGTGAAAAACCGTAAAAGAAAAAATGATGAATCGACTAAACATTATCGCTTTCCGTTTACTATTGGCCTCCTTCATTTTATGTACGTGTTTTGCGGCCACGACACTTGCACAAGCTGCTCTTGAACCTGCTCCGCCGCTTCCCGCGGGGATGACCGGTTCCGATGCGAACGACCCGAGGGCCAAACTGACTCCCGGCCTTTTTGACGCGGGTGAGACAGCTATGGGAATTAAGCACATATTGCTGCTCAAAAAGCCCGACGCGTTTCAGCTCGGCGTCGATCCGAACGGGCCGAAGGTTGAAAAAGGTTTGACGGCCCTGGGTATTGCAAGCGGCGCGCCAATACCGGGTGCGATGAGGATGAGTTTGGCCGGGCTGGCTTTTGCGAATTCTGACCTGGCTTTTCAGGGGAACCATCTTTTTCTCGGAAATTTTTACGGCATCAACATCTATGACATAGCCGATCCTGCAAAGGCAAAGCTGGTGACCTCGATGTTATGCCCGGGTGGGCAGGGTGATGTGTCCGTTTTTAAGAATCTTTTATTCATGTCGGTCGAGATGCCAAATGGTCGGCTCGACTGCGGTGAGCAGGGCTTTGCTCCGCCCGCCGCCACCGGCCGCCGGACAGGCTCCACAACAGGGTCCGCCCGCTGCCCAGAAGGACCGATTTCGAGGAGTAAGGATCTTCGATATCAGCGACATTCGAAATCCGAAGCAGGTGGCTGCTGTGCAGACGTGCCGCGGTTCGCACACGCATACGTTGGTGACCGACCCGAATGATAAAAAGAACGTTTACATCTACGTTTCGGGAACTTCTTTTGTCCGTCAAAACGAAGAGTTGGCCGGATGCTCGGGCGAGACTCCGGACAAAGATCCAAATACCGCTCTCTTTCGCATTGAGGTGATCAAAGTGCCAGTCGCGGAGCCTCAAAACGCGAAGGTAGTATCGAGCCCTCGCGTGTTTATGGATTCACGGACGGGTGTTGTCAACGGCCTCAATAACGGAGGCAGCCACACCATGACCGGAGTGTCAAAACCAGCCGATACTGACCAGTGCCACGACATTACTGTGTACCCTGCGATCGGTCTGGCGGCGGGCGCCTGTTCCGGTAATGGGATCATCCTCGACATCAAAGACCCGGCCAATCCAAAACGGCTGGACGCTGTGAACGACCCGAACTATGCATACTGGCACTCGGCCTCGTTTTCTAACGATGGGAAAAAGGTTGTGTTTACCGACGAGTGGGGCGGCGGTCTCGGTGCCCGCTGTCGTGCGAATGATCCGAACAAGTGGGGAGCGGACGCGATCTTCCGTTTAACGGATAAGAAGCTGAGCTTCGCAAGCTATTACAAACTGCCGTCTGCTCAGGGCGACAGCGAAAACTGCGTTGCTCACAACGGTTCGCTTGTTCCGGTTCCCGGCCGTGACATCAAGGTCCAAGCTTGGTACCAGGGCGGCATTTCGGTAATGGACTTCACTGACCCGGACCACGTGTTTGAGATCGCCTATTTCGACCGCGGACCGATCGATCCGAATTTGCTCATCCTCGGTGGATCGTGGTCCGCCTATTGGTATAACGGCCGCATTTACTCGTCTGAGATCGCACGCGGCCTCGACATATTTGAGTTGACGCCGACGGCAAACCTTACGCAGAACGAGATCGACGCTGCGAAATCGGTTTGGGTGGCCGACCTGAATGTCCAGAATCAGCAAAAGATCGAATGGCCTCGAAAACTGGTAGTTGCGAAGGCGTATGTCGACCAGTTGGAGCGTTCCCAAGGGCTGCCGTCTGGCGAGATCGCAACGCTGCGACAGGCGATCGAAAAAGCAGAAGGTTCGCGAAGCGAGGCCGGAAAACTCAAAAGCCTCGCGCCGTCATTGGAGAAGAGTTCCGGCACGGCGAAAAGTGGGGCGGACTCGGCCCGATTACAAGCCTTGGCTGACGTCTTAAAGGCACCCGCTCTGTGATTTGAATTCGCCGCTTATGTTGAGCGGTACTGAACATTCATTCCTCTCATTGTTGGCCCGGTCATCTTCGATGGCCGGGCCCGTTTTTATTAAACCTATCGAGTCTACAAGAAATGCATTGCAAGATTGCAATACCGTCGTTATGCTCTCCTATTCATCCATCGGCTAGACAGCCAACCCCCAAAACCTGAAGCTACCACAGATTTCGTGAAAATTTCGTCACTTTATCGTTACTTCTCGTTATCACTTCGTTTAATATCACCCGAAAGCAGAAGATGGATCCTGATCGGCCATAGGTCGGCGGGTTTGGGTACGAGCCTGGATGGCGGATCGGATCACTTTCGCTTCACTCCGCGTTTCGTAAGGAAATGGTATGAAAAGGTTTCTGGTTTTTCTCCTCGTTTTGGTATCGGCCGCCGGCCTTTCATTAGCACTCGTCTATCCATACCTAACGGTGACGGCGATCGAGAACCTTCGGGTCGAGGTGAGCGATCCCGACGTTCCCATTTTTAAGAAGGGTAAGGTGAATAAAGAAGAATTCATGAGGCGCCGGGCCGAGTATTTTGGTTTATTGCGAGGTGTGGACCCGCAAAAACCCGTCCACCCGAAACGGCGGCAGGAAGCGGTCGCACAAATGGAACGCCAGGAGGCTGCCCGTCAGGCCCGGCCGGAGTCCGATGAAAAGAACGCTTTGCTTGTTGCATGGACGCCAATTGGCCCGGCCCCGATCCCGAACGGACAAGTAAATGGGCCTGCGCCGACGGCCGTCAGCGGACGGGTATCAGCGATCTCGGTCCACCCGACCAACCCGGACATTGCGTTTGTCGGCACGGCCCAGGGCGGTGTTTATCGCACACTTAACGGCGGAGGTACGTGGGAAGCGATGATGGACACAGCGCAAACTCTGGCCATCGGGGCGGTCACGATCGACACCGGCAACCCTAGTACGGTTTATGTCGGCACGGGCGAAGGCGCTTTTGGAGGCGATAGTTACTTCGGCGTAGGGGTGTACAGGATCGACAACGCCCTTGGTACTGTGCCGACCCTTCACGGGCCGTTCAATCTCGATAACCAGGCGCAGCCAAAGGACGTTTTTACCGGCCGATCGATCAGTGAAATCGCCGTTTATGAATTTCTCCCTGGCCAGATCTATGTCTCGACTACCAAGGGGAAAGGCGGGGTAAACGGTTCTTTTCCAGACACATTACCCGACGGCACTGCGCTTGGCCGCCGCGGTATTTGGCGGTCGGACAACATAATGTCGGAAAACCCCAGGTTCAAGCAGGTTGGGATTTGGAATGGGTGCGGAGGAGTCGGCGGGACGCTCCTTGACATGAATGTACGCGATATCGCGCTCGACCCGACAAATGCGGACCGTATGTGGGCGACGGTGACTTGGGAAAATGCCAACGCACAATTAGCCCCCTTTGCAGGCGTCTATACGATATACGATCACCGGGCAATCACGCAGTCGGCCGGCACCAGCTGTGCCCGCATTCTTCCGACTGACGGCAGCAACTTCAATGACGACAATGCCGAATTGGCCGTTCATCACTCAAACGCTTCCGGGCCCCGCACGGTTTATGTGGCCAGGGGCATCAACCAGGGCCAAGTCTGGCGCTCGGTCGGCGAATTCGACAGCCCGTGGACCATGACCGTTGACAATAATTTCTGCGGCGGCCAGTGTGTTTACGATATCGCCGTCGGCGTGGACCCGGTCAACGCCAACAGGGTCTATCTCGGCGGTGATCCGAACATGTTTTTCGGCATTTCGACAGATGGCGGAACCGTGTTTAACGAAAGCAGCATCGGCGTGCACTCCGATACGCACGCGATAGCTGTTTCCAAATCGAATCCGTCGATCATTTATTTGGGTACGGACGGCGGGATCTACAGATCAATAAACGCAGGCGCGACATGGACCCCCCTCAACAATACGCAGTTCAGCGCTACTCAGTTCCATAGCGTGGCCACCCATCCGACCGACCAGAATTTCACTATTGGCGGTACGCAAGACAACGCGACCGTCTTTCGCAGGCCCAACGGCACGTGGATCAAAACCTCATCGGGAGACGGCGGACATGCCGTGATCGACCAAAGTGCCTCCGATACTGCGAACGTAAACGTCTATCATACGATCTATTTCACTTTCGACACGGATATGACGGCGCCCGACACGACGATCAACGGCTACTACTTGGCCACGGGGGCAACAGGTGTTGAGAGCAGCAGTTGGACCCCTCGCGGCTGTTTTCAATTTAATACAGTGGGAAACGGAATATCGTGCACCGCGGCGGACAACGTGTCTCTTTTCTACCCGCCGCTGGAACAGGGCCCCGGAACGCCGAATACGATCTATTATGGAACGGACAAGCTCTATCGCTCTGCCGATACGGGAGCGACGCACGCGGTAGTCAGCCAGAATCCTATTCAAGCCGGCGTCGCAATAAGTGCCATCGGTATTTCGCCTCAAGATGATGCTGCAAGGATCGTCGGCCTGCAAGACGGCGGGATCTGGGGTACAAGGGTCGGCTCGTTCACGTTGACCAATCTTGACACGTCGGGCGGGCTGCCGCCTGCCTATATTTCCCGGGTGGTATTCGACCCGCAGAACCCGGCAACAGTTTATGTAGCTCTCTCGAGACTCGGGACGACAACCATCGAAAACGTCTGGAAAACGACCAACTTCAACAATGGAGTGCAACCCGTTTGGACCGCGGCGTCCGGCAGTGGTTCGAATCGTTTGCCGGGAGTACCCGTAAACGCCTTTCTCGTAGATCCGACCAATTCAAATGTGCTTTACGCCGGAACCGATATCGGCGTCTACAGATCTACGGACGGCGGAGCAAACTGGGCGCCGTTCGGGACAGGGCTCCCAAAGATCGCGGTGTTTGACATGGCGATCGCTCCCGGATCGATTTTGAGGATCGCAACGCACGGCCGCGGGATGTGGGAGATGCCCCTGAACATCGGCTCTTCGCCGACCATTTCGATCAGCGACGTATCTTTGAACGAGGGCAATTCAGGTACGACGGCATTCAATTTCAACGTAACCCTTTCGGAATCAAACACACAGACCGTCACGGTGAACTACACGACAATACAAGATACGGCCTCGGCCCCAAGCGATTATAACGCTATTACCGGCCCGCTTACCTTCACGCCCGGACAAACCACGAAACAGGTTACCGTTCTCGTCAACGGAGACACGACGGTCGAGCTGGATGAGCGTTTCACGGTCATACTTTCCAGCGCGACCAATGCGACGATCGCGAACGGGCAGGGTAACGGTATTATTATTAATGATGACGGGGCCTTATCCATAAACGATGTATCGGTAAACGAGGGCAACAGCGGAACGACGAACATGACTTTTAACGTAAGTTTGTCGGCTCCGCCGTCGCAAACAGTGTCGGTCAACTACGCCACGGCGAACGGCTCGGCCACGTCCGGGAGCGACTACACGGCGGCTAACGGGACGCTTACGTTCAACCCGGGAGAGACAAGTAAATCGGTCACTGTTCAGGTGACCGGCGACACGACCGTCGAGCCGAACGAAACGTTCACCGTAACCCTTTCCGGGGTATCGAATAGTACAATTGCCGACGGACAGGGCGTCGGGACCATCTTAAATGACGATACGAATATTTCGATAAACGATGTTTCGCTGACCGAGGGAAATTCGGGAACCAAAGCCTTCGCTTTTAACGTGACCCTGACGCCTGCGGTTCCGGTGACGATTAGCGTTAATTACGCTACGTCGAGCGGCAGCGCCTCCTCGCCGAGTGATTACACCAATGTGCCGGTCACAACGCTGACTTTCAATCCGAACGAATCAACCAAGTCCGCGACTATTTTGGTCAATGGCGACACGGACATCGAGCCGGATGAGGATTTTCTCGTGAGTTTATCGAGCCCGGTTGGCGGAGCGCTCGGTGACGGCCAGGGCGTCGGCACGATCCTCAATGACGACACCAGCATTTCGATCAACGATGTTTCGCAGAACGAGGGTACAGGCGTGACGAGCGCTTTTGCTTTCAACGTCACGGTCTCGCCTGCGGTCCCGGTACCTGTAACCGGTAAACTATGCAACGGCCCCGGACTCTGCGTCCGCTGGCAGCGACTATACTTCAACGAACGGCACGTTGACCTTCAATCCGAACGAAACGACCAAGCAAGTTACGGTTTCGGTCAGCGGCGACACGTTTATCGAGCCGGATGAAGTATTTAATGTAAATCTCACGAACGCGGTTGGGGCCCAGATCGGCGACAACCAAGGCCGGGGGACAATATTAAATGATGACACGGCCATTTCTATCAACGACGTCTCGTTAGCCGAAGGCAACACGGGCAATCCGGCTATGGTTTTCAACGTCACGCTGGCGAGTGCGAGCAGCCAAACGGTGACGGTTGATTTCATCACAGATAACGGCAGCGCCACTTCTGGCAGCGACTACGTAGCCAATAACGGCACACTGACATTTAACCCTAGCGAAACAAGCAAAACCGTTTCGATCATACTAATCGGCGACACAACGGCCGAACCAAATGAGACGTTTACGGTCAATCTCAGCGGTGCGACAAACGCAACGATTGCCGACGCCGTGGGCGTCGGGACTATCCTGAACGATGACGGCGGCCAGTCAAATCTCTCGATCAATGATGTTGCTCTGAATGAAGGCAATGGCGGAACAACCGCTTTCACTTTCACGGTCAACCTTACCCCTGCAAGCTCCCAAGTAGTTACGTTGAATTACGCAACCGCTGACGGGACCGCGAACGCGCCGGGCGATTATGCTGTAGTTCCTCCGACGACTCTGTTGACATTCGCTCCGGGCGAACTAAGCAAACAGGTTTCGGTTTCCGTGGTTGCGGATACGCTCCTCGAGCCGAACGAGACCTTCACGGTAAATCTGACAAACCCGTCGAACGCAGGCATTTCGGACAATCAAGGCACAGGAACCATCTTAAACGACGACACCTGTTCCTATTCGATAAATCCGACGACCCAACCTTTCCCGCTTGCCGGCGGCACAAACTCGGTACAGGTCACTGCTCCCGCCGGATGCTCCTGGACGGCAGTGGTTAACCCAAGTGCACTGCCACAAGGCGTGCTAACCTTGCTGGGCCTGCCGGAGCGAATCGATGTGTTTGACTTGGGTGACGAGGATAGTTCTGCTGCTATTCCGACTGCCGTTTTTCCGGGCACTGGTGCTGGAAGCATTCCCGACGGATTCGCCGGAACACCGCCGCAATACGGCGCGCCGCGCATCATCAGCTTTACCGTTTCGGGCATCACCGCGCCGATCACTTCGATCTCGGTCGACATCAACTTGAACCATACCTGGGTCGGCGATGTTGATATGTACTTGATCGCGCCTAATGGGGCCGCCGGCCTTGTGACCGTAAGCCGAATCGGTGCGACAAATGATGTCCCGTTTGGCTATTCATCCGACTATTCGGGAACATACGCATTTTCAGACACGGCATCCGGCCCAAACATTTGGACGGCTGCAGCGAATTCTGTTGTGCCCCCTGGCTCGTACCGGACAACCGCGGGAGGAGGTCCCGGCCAGACGGACCCGCCGCCGATCACAAGTCTCATGGCGACATTCGCCGGGTTGTCGACCGGCCAGATCAACGGCACCTGGACCCTGGGAGTCAGAGACGCCGCGGCCGATGATTTCGGGTCAGTTTCGGCAGCTAATTTGAGCATTACCGGAACTACGGCGCCTAGCAGTTTTGTAAGCATCACATCCGGTGCGAGCGGAAACGGCAACGGTACCGTTAATTATTCCGTCGGACCAAACACGACGGGTAACGCGCGCACCGGAACAATGACAATTGGCGGCCGGACGTTTACAGTGAATCAGTCCAATACGTCGGCGGCGAACCGAACACGGTTTGACTACGATGGGGATGGAAAGGCGGACAGGACGGTAAGGCGGCCGACGAATGATCTTTGGTATTTGCTTCGGACGACGGCTGGTTACACCGCAATGACCTGGGGTCAGGCGGGCGATCTTCTGGCTCCGGCTGACTATGACGGGGATGGGAAAACCGATATTGCTGTGTTTCGACCCGCGACGGGTACTTGGTTCGTTGTTAATTCCAGCAATGGAGCGTTTCTCACATATAACTGGGGAGCCGATGGCGATCTTCCTGTTCCGGCTGATCACAATGCCGACGGCAAGGCCGATCTCGTCCTGTTCCGACAGTCAAACGGGATGTTCTATCGGAGGATGTCAGACAACTCGTTCTCGAACGTCTCGTTCGGAGTTGCGGGTGACAAACCTGTTATCGGTGACTTTGACGGAGACGGCCAGTTTGATATAGGTGTCTACCGTCCGTCGAATAATAACTGGTATATCAGGAAATCGACAGCAGGGTTCTTTGTTCAGACGTGGGGCGAGGGTACGGACATTCCTGTCCCGACGGACTACGACGGCGATGGACAAACCGACTTGGCCGTGTGGAGATCGGCGAACGGACGATGGTATCGGGCATTGAGCACAGCCGGATTCGATGGAGTGAACTGGGGCCAGGCGGGAGACAAGCCGATTCCTGCTGACTATGACGGCGACGGTAAGGCCGACGTCGCGATCTTCCGTCCGGCGACCGGAACGTGGTACATGATCGGAACGACAATCGGACAGCTAGTCCAACAGTTCGGCCAGGACGGCGATGTCCCGACGCCCAGCTCTTTTATTTACTAGTGTTTTGGTAGTCGATCATCCGGAGGCTCTCAAAAAGAACCCGTGTTGCAGTATTCGGGAATTTGTTCTTTGTTATTCGGAGCTATTCTTCGCCCGGTCCTTTAGCATCGGAGGTGTTTTGCCGTTAACGCGGGCAAACACGCCGAGCACTATGAACCATTTTTTGCCTCGCAGCTTCCAGATGTGAAGACAATTGCCCTTTTCGATACCTTCGAGACTGTTGGAATACTGGCAGGCGTTCCAGGTATAAGCCATATCCGCTGCCTGGAATAGCGAAACTTTCTTTGGGAACTCGATCGAAATATAGCGATTCGTCGCCTTGACCACATTTTTCTTTCCAACGATCGGAGGCTCACGTTCGATCAGCAAGCGAGTATCATCGGCCGCGAATTTTTTGTACGCCGAACTAAGACGGTCTCGACTCATGCTCATCTTTAGAAAGTTCATTGCAGAGTCTGCGGGCGACCATCCAAGCTTATTCGGTTCGCGGACATAATTCACTCGCGGACCGCGGTCGTTTTCAGAAAACAGCAGCTTGTCGTGGGTGATACCCATGTCGAGGCTGGCGACAAATTTATCGCCGCGCTTTTCCCAAACGGTGACATATTGGCCAAATTCAGCGAATGCGGCGCTCTTCCCCTTGGGGAATTTTCGCCAATCACCCATCGTATAACCGAGCGCCCCATTCGACGAGATGTCACCAAAAGTAGGCACGCGGACGATGGTCGCGGCGGGCGATTCGATTCGATTACTCCAATATTCCCTGCCATTTACGGCTTCCGGATTGAAGATCACGGAATCGCCGGCGAGGATATCGAGAAACGCCGATTGCATGCCCTTGTCAGCCGCGGACTGCAAAAACCGCTTCTCTGCAGAGAACATTTGCTGCAGGTCGGATTGCCCAAGAGCTGCGGTGCAAAGTAAAAATGTGAGAATTGAGGTGAGAAGTCCTTTCATACCGATAATAATGGTAACATATACAATCACCACCTGTGTCCATAAAAGTTTTCGCTGCATCCCGTGGTGCCGGTTGCCATGCGATACCTTGACACTCGCGCTTCGTTCCTAATAAACTTGTTCGCGTTCCGTAATTCCAATCCAATTCAACTCGCTGTGGGGGAAAAATGTCATTTTCTCGTCGTGATTTTATAAAAACTGCCGGTATCGCTCTCGGCGCGGCGACGCTCCCTAACTGGGTTTATGACGCTCACGCGTCGGCCAGTGCGTTCGCTGATCTCAACAAAAATGCCCTTGCTGATGCTGCACTGGCGACCGCGAAAAAGCTTGGTGCGTCGTATGCGGATATCCGCATCAATCGTTATCGAAACGAAAATGTGTCGACGCGCGAGCGCCAGGTGCTGAATGTTTCAAGCGGGCAGAATATGGGTTTCGGCGTTCGCGTGCTGATCAATGGCACCTGGGGTTTTGCCGGGAGCCCGATTTTGACAACGGACGAGGTAGTACGGATTACCACCGAAGCCGCAGCGATCGCTAAGGCGAATTCGGCGATCACCCGAAAGAAGATCGAGCTTGTTCCGACGCCGAAAGTTACGGCGACATGGAAAAGTTCCTTCGAACGCGACCCGTTCGATGTGCCGACCGAGGAAAAGGTCGCGATACTCTTGAAGATCAATGAAGCTGCGCTCGGAGTAAAGGGCATCAGCTTTGTGAATTCGCAGCTTGGTGCTGTGAATGAGCAAAAATATCTCGCTACGAGCGATGGTTCACGGATCGAGCAATATATTATCCGTACGAACCCCAGCTTTTCGGCAACAGCTACCAACCGTGCGACAGGTGATTTCCAGGCGGTCAATTCGCTTCGCGAGGCTCAGCAGATCGGTTTTGAGTATGTAACGAAACACGACTGGGTCGCGGAAGCGAGGACGGCGGCCGAACACGCGGTCATGAAGCTTTCGGCACCGAGCGTTACGCCTGGGAAATACGATCTCGTCCTGCATCCGTCGCACCTGTTTTTGACTATCCACGAAAGCGTCGGTCATCCGACTGAATTGGATCGTGCGATGCTTTGGGAAGCTAATTACGCCGGCACGAGTTTTCTTACACCGGACAAAACCGGCAAACTTCAGTTTGGGTCAAAGATGGTCAATTTCGTCGCCGACCGTACGCAGCCACAAGGAATGGCAACTGTCGGCTACGACGACGAGGCCGTTCCCGGCCAAAGCTGGCACCTCGTCAAAGACGGTTTGTTCGTCGATTGGCAAACGACCCGCGACACGGCGAAACTGATCGGTAAATCGAAATCGTACGGATGCCTTCACGCCGATTCGTGGGGCAGCGTTCCCTTCCCGCGTATGCCGAATGTTTCGCTAACGCCTGCGAAGGAAAACGTTACGCAGGACGATCTGATCGCCGGCGTGGATAAGGGCATTTTGATAAATGGACGCGGCAGTTATTCGATCGACCAGCAGCGTTACAACTTCCAGTTCGGCGGCCAGACGTTTTGGGAGATCAAGAATGGAAAGGTCGGCGGAATGCTTCGCGACGTTGCATATCAATCGCGGACTACTGATTTTTGGGGATCGCTCGACGGTCTCGGTGGTCAGGCAACTTACGAAATTCCGGGCTCCGCTAACGACGGCAAGGGTGAACCCGGCCAATCGAACGCCGTTTCGCATGGCTGCCCGCCCGCTCGATTTCGTCAGATCAATGTTTTAAACACAGCGTCGGGCACGAACTCCGGCCAAATGGAGGACCACGAATAATGCTGTTTACGGAACAGGAAGTCAAAGATCTGACCGGCAGGATTCTCGCGATGACGAGCGCGGACGATGCGACGGCGGCCGTCGGCAGCAACAAGCAAACGCACCTTCGGTTCGCGGGGAACAATGTTCTTACAAGCGGTTCGCGTGAAGGACGAAACGCTAACATAACTTTGTGGATCGGCGGAAAGCGCGGTTCGGCATCGACCAATGATCTGGATGACGCCAGTCTGAAGGCAATGGTCGAACAGGCTGAAAAGATCGCTCGAACTGCTCCGGTTGACCGCGAATTTATGCCGACACTAGGAAGGCAGACGTATAAGCCGGTGATCGGCTACTTTGAAGCGACCGCAAACCTCTCGCTCGCCGATCGTGCGAAACAGATCGGCTTGATCCTGAGCGAATGTGAGAAGAGCGGAGTTATCGGGGCGGGCTTTCACAACGCGACCGCTCAAGCCGGCGGCAACGCCACGAAGAACGGCAACTTCGAATTTGAACGCTCGACCGGCGTTGGCCTATCCGTCACGGCGCGAACGCCCGACGGCCAGAGTTCAGGGTACTTTCTGCGAAGCCACAACGACATCGCAAAGCTCGATACGATGCGGATTGCGAAGGAATCGATCAGAAAAGCATTGGACGGACGCGGTGCCCGTGCCGTTGATCCGGGCATATATACCGTGATCCTTGAACCACAGGCAGTCGCAGATCTGATAGGTGGATTTGGTTTTGGATTCAACGCCCGAAATGCCGAAGAAGGCCGAAGTGTTTTTTCTGCACCTGGCGGTAAAACACGACTCGGTGAACAGGTATTCGATTCAAAAATAAAGATCCATAGCGATCCGTGGCATCCCGATCTGCCGGGTTCGCAGTCCGTGGGGCGGCGGCGGTGGCGGTGGTGGTTTTGGCGGAGGCGGCGGAGGCGGCGGGATTCCTGCACAAAAGTTGATTATGGTTGAAAACGGTGTGCTGAAAACGCTGACTTACAATCGCTTCTGGGCAAAGCAGAAAGGTGTCGAGCCTACGCCGGGACCGGTAAATACGATCCTTGAATCGAGCGGGCCGACCGCGACTTTGGAGGAGATGATTGCTTCGACCGAACGCGGAATTATCGTCGGGCGGTTTTGGTATATTCGGCAGACCGATCCGCGCACTGCAAGTTCGACGGGCTCACCCGCGACGGCGTTTGGCTGATCGAGGGCGGAAAGATCGTTCAACCGTTAAAGAATTTCCGGTTCAATCAGTCGACCACAAAAATGCTTGCACCAGGCAATGTGCTTGCCATCGGGAAACCGGAACGCGTCGGAAGCAGCGAGGGCGGCGGCGGCTCGCTCCTCCCGGCGTTGAAGGTTAAGGAGTTCAACTTTACATCTCAGTCGGAGGCGGTTTAACGGCGACGAAAGATGAACTTATTCCTCGCCTCATTCGAATCCATTACCGGCTTACCCGAGGCCGTTGGATATCTCTTCGCTTTTGCTCTGGGCGCGATAGTCGGTAGTTTTCTTAATGTAGTTATCCATCGCGTTCCGAACGAGCTCTCGATCGTTTTTCCAAGTTCGACCTGCCCGAAATGTCAGGTTTCGATAAAGCCTTACGATAATATTCCGATACTGAGCTGGATCATCCTTGGCGGTAAATGCCGTAACTGTAAGGAGCCGATCGCAATACGTTATCCTGCGGTCGAGGCATTAACAGGACTCGTTTTCCTGCTGGTGTTTTGGCAGATCGGCCTGACCGCGTTTCTACCCGTTTGTTTTGTTTTTGCGGCCGTGATGATCTCGCTGGTGTTTATCGACGCCGAGCATATGATCCTGCCGAACGTCATAACATATCCGCTGTTTGTGTTAGCGATCCTTGTTCGTATCGTTTACCCGTTGGTGTTCCAAGGTAACTACTTTAGCGATATGGGATTTGCGCCGCTGACCTCGATGGTAGGTTATCCAGCGTGGGTCGTGTCGCTGGCCGGCGCTGTTCTGGGAGCTCTTGCCGGAGGCGGTTCGCTTTGGCTGGTCGGTGAGGTCTGGAAACGGCTGCGTGGTGTCGAGGCTATGGGCCTCGGCGATGTGAAAATGATGCTGGGTGTCGGCGCTCTGCTCGGCTGGCGATTGTCGGTGCTGGCTATCTTCCTGGGGGCATTTGCCGGAGCGGTGATTGGCGTAGCTGTGATCGCTCGGCAAAAAGAAAAGGACCTGCAAACACAGATCCCGTTCGGGATATTTCTTGGTATCGGTTCCCTTCTCGCGCTACTTTTTGGCGAGCAGCTTATTGGCTGGTACGCGACGCGATTTCTCGGCTAAGCGGTCTTTACGCTGGCTTCCAGGCACTTGGTCGAGCAATAGTATGCCGATCGTCCCAGCTTGATAGCCTTTTCTTCAGGGACCCACTTTCCGCATTTCGGACAATTCACAAGCGGGCCTGCCGCAGCGGGTTCATCAGCGATCTGATCACCCCGATGCCGGCCTTGCTGCATCGTTTTTAGAGCCCGCCAAAATTGCATCATCGCGCCTATTTGACGCCGATATCGATAGGCGGTCAGCGCAGCCAGCACGATAAGAACAAGTAGAATAAAAAAAGCTTCTTTCATTCCGGTTTGCCTTCCACGATAGCCGACAACATTGACTCGAGTTCCGGTATGGACGAATTCGACGGGTTTACTTGTCTTAGTTTCTCGAGCGTCGCGGCCGCTTTTGCGGCCTTATTCTGCTTCACAAGCGTTTGTGTGAGGAATTGCAAGGCCCTTTCGTGTTTTGAATCCGAAGCGAGAGCTTTTTCAAATTCAGTGACGGCCTTTTCCAGATCCGGCGGGTCGTGGAGGAAAAAGGTCAACGCAAGGTCGGCGCGGACATCAGCATCAGTCGGCTTGGATGCCAACGCCTTATTATAGAACTCGCGGGACCTAATCAGGCTGGCGTTGTCCTTATTAAAATAACCCTTGTCAAAATAGGCGTTGCCGATACCGATCTGGAGATCGCGGTCGGACGGCTGCAAGGCGAGGGCCCGTTCCAGGATACGCAGTGCGTCCGGAAGCAGGGTTGCGTCCTGTTTGATCGCCGCATATCGATACAGGGACATTCCCAAATTTTTCTGAAACGCGAAATTACCGGGATTCTTGTCTGCTTCTGCGATCTTCTTTTGGATCTCTTCGCTGGTCAGATTCAGGTCTGCCGGAGCCGAGACATCGGAGTTTTGAACGGCCTTTTGCGCGTCGGATCCGGCCGGGTTAGCCGTCAATTCGCGCCGGTTAAGCGTATTGGCGAACAAGAATCCGGCCACAAAACCGAGGACGGAGAAGATGATCGCTATCGAGATAGGTCTGCTTGTCATTGATCGTGATTCTAACAAATTCAAACTGCGTAGAACAGGCTGACTAGCCTGTTCTACGCTGGGTTCGGCGTTATTAACATAGGCGACGGACTTGGCAGTCCGTCGTACAAAAAAACGCCGCCCGGCAAACAGGCAGCGTTCTTCTCAAAAAAGCTTCAGTTACTATTTCTTCTTTCCTTCAGCCGCCAAAAACGGCAGATCCTCAGTCCTTCGCCGCGGCAGCGGATCGGTCGTGCGCCTTCGCGGGATCGTCGCTGGTATTTCGCCGGTCAACGCTGCCCGTAGGCAAACCTTTGCCGTGTACCGCTTCGACAAGGATCCGCGTGATCTCTTGCGAAAGCGTACGATGTTCCGCGGCCGCACGGCGGCGAAGCGATTCTTTTAATTCGTTCGGGACGTATGCGCCAATAAAAACACCTTTTCGGTTTGCCATAATAATTGGGGGAATTCTCCTTAAAAATAATTAAAGCCTGAAGTCGGAGCAGATCTGTAAGCCGAATCTTGTTCCCGTTTTACGGGGCGGCAATCATTCATCTAGGCCGTTCGTTACCGAACGGCTCGAGCGACCTACCCGAAAACGCCGCCGATGATCGCTCACCGGCAAATAGGCGGGCAGCCTATATTAGCGTTTCCCTATTTGGTCTTGCACCACGAGGAGTTTACCCGGCCGCGCGTGTTACCACACACGCCGGTGAGCTCTTACCTCACCGTTTCACCCATCACCCTTGCGGGCTGGTCTGTTCTCTGTTGCACTTGTCGTCATCCGGTTTCCCGGACGCCCGGACGTTATCCGGCTCGTTGCCCTGCGGTGTTCGGACTTTCCTCTTGTTTTCACAAGCGACTGCCCGATCTGCTCCGGCATAAGGCGTGATAAGTATAACAAAAATTGTTGAACAGCAAAATTCACGTTAGCAACTTGTTTGATAAGATCAACGCTCAGAAACAAACGAGAAATCAGGCGGAAAAAGGTGTGCCCAGTTTTTGCGGACGTGATGGTTAACGATCTCCTCAGTTTCCTCGGCCGTTTGGCAGTGTTCGATGCTTTTTGTCAGCTTGAATCGCTTCGTCAAAGGCGATTCCCGCGACCATATTTCGCACTTTTGAGATCGAATGGACGTTCATGCTTAATTCCGTTGCGCCAAGGCCGATAAGGACAGGAACATAATAGGGTGATCCCGCCATTTCACCACACATGATCACTGGCTTTCCAGCTTTGTTCGCGGGCTCGAGTACGCTCTTGATCGCCCGCAGCACCGCTGGGTGAAGCGTTCTGAACCATCCGGCAACGGCCTCATTGTCACGATCAACAGCCAGCAGGTATTGGATCAAGTCGTTTGTGCCCAGGCATAAGAAGTCGGTCTCCTCAAGTAGTTCTTTAACCATCAAAACTGCTGACGGTACCTCGATCATCGCTCCTATGCGGGGCTTCCCTGTACTCTTCCCTTTTGCACCGAGTTGTTCAGCTTCATACGCTAACATCTCCTTAACCGCGACCACCTCGGAAACGCCAGACACCATGGGTATGACAATATCGATGGCCTGCTCGAATGATGCACGCAACAATGCCCTCAGCTGCGTTCGCAATAGCTTGGTATTTGCGAGGCCAAGCCGGATCGCCCTTAAGCCGAGCGCCGGATTCTTTTCCCTGACGGCGGTTTGATCGAGAATTTGCTCTGCACCGAGGTCAAATGTCCTGATCTTTACTCCGTCGTCCCCGGCAGCCTTTGCGATAGCTTTATACGCCGCGTATTGCTCATTTTCAGACGGGAAGCCCCTGAAACGGTTGAATAGAAACTCGGAACGATAAAGGCCGATTCCCTGCGCCCCGAGCCGTTTTGCGTTTGTATAGGCTGACGGTGTTTCGGAATTTGCGTATATTCTTATCTCGCGTGCGTCAAGGGTTTTCAGCGGAAGCGGGGAGGGCCCATGGTCGGTGCTATGATCATCGTGAAATTGGCTCGCCGCGATCGAATATCGATCCAGCGTCTCTTTGGCCGGATTGAGTATTATTTGACCCAGGTAGCCGTCGACGATGACCTGATCACCCGTTTTCACCCGACGAAGGACCTTTTTCACACCTGTAACGGACGGATAGTTCATTTCCCTCGCGAGAATGAAAGTGTGAGACGTCCACCCCCCGTTTTCGGTAATAACGCCTCGCGGCCCTTCATCGGACAATTCGACAAGGGTCGATGGTTTCAACTCTTTCGCCGCAATTATTGCATTCTTTGCAAACGTTGTTATTGCATGAGATCCGCCGCCAAGGGCTGCCAATATTCGTTCGGCGACGTCCTCGATATCGATGTAACGATCACGCAGATGCTCGTCCTCTATGGCTTTGTAACGTTCCACATAGCTGTCCGTGACGAGCTTGATCGCCCATTCGGCGTTTACTTTTTGTTCAGTGATCTCTTTCTCGAATTTGGACTGGAGTGAGGAGTCTTCGATTAGCATTCGCTGGGACTCGAATATGCCCGGGACGGAGTCGGAAATCTTTCCTTTTTTTCGCGAAGCGATCTTTGAAAGCTGGCGTTTTGCGAGATTGATGGCTGCGTGCAACCGCTTGATCTCTGGTCCTATTTCGGAATTCTTAAGATCTATTCGATAAAACTGCCGGTTGTTTCCGTGCAGACAGACAATTTGCCCGATCGCGACGCCTCTTGAGACGGCGCGGCCCTTTAATCGAATTTCTGGGGATCTTTCGGCTTTGGGCGTTGCGTCCTCGCTTATTTCGGGAGCTTTCATTTGAAAATGTCGACTTTGCCCTGGTTCAAAGAAACTTCGCGGTTCAACTCCCAAAATTAAAACCGCCGCCGCTGCCCTGCGACGGGAAAAATGGCTTTAGCAAACCGGCGAACGCCGCAAGATTTCGTGTCTGGATCAGTATCTCGCCCGGCCCCGTAAACTCGGCAACCATGCCCTCGCCGCTTAGAAAACTTTTGAAAAACCCGCTTGCCGCCTTTCGCAGGCTGTATTGCATATGGCCTTCCCACGCAACCAGGTGGCCGGTATCGACCACATATCGCTCGCCAGGCCGAAGGTTTTTTCGGTGGATCGCTCCGAATGATGAAACCAGCAGCAGCCCGGCGCCTGAAACCTGCAAGACAAAAAGGCCTTCGCCGCCAAAGAACGATTTCGCTCCGCCGAATTTTGTATCGACGATCAAGCTGGTATCGCCGGCCAGATATGAACTCGATTGAACCATAAACGTCTGATTGCTCATTTCGATCCCGGCAACATCTCCCGGAGCGCCCGGAGCAAATGTTACCTCACCGGGACCGCCGCGTGACGTAAATGTGGAAACAAACGCCGACTCGCCGCCAACTGCTCGTTTCAATGCGCCGAAGACACCGCCTTTCATCTGCGATTCAAGCTCGACATTGGCCGACATCGAGACCATCGCTCCCGCCTCAGCCGAAATTGCCTGATCGGGCTGCAAATTGACGACGGCGAGTGCAAACGCGCCCTGGAAAATAACTTCCCATGTGTATCCGCGGCCCTGGCCTCGGCCGTCTGCATCGAAGTGAAACGCTCCGCCAACCGGCGGCTGTTGCTGATAATTTTGATGCGGAGGAGGCGGTGGAATAGGTTGTGGCGGCTGCTGAAAATTAGGCGGTGGCGGTGGCGAGGCCATTAACGTAAAACCACAAGACCCGCAGAATCGGGCATCGGGGAGCAATGCAACGGTGCATTTTGGACAATTCATCAAGCAACTCCTGTCGATTTTCGGATAACGATGGTGCTCGCCTGTTCGGCGTTTTCGGCAAAATCAAGGAACGCGAGATCACTGGCTGAAACGACGAGATTCTGCTTCCAGCTTTCAACTACTGCCTGCCAGCATTCACCGACGAGTACAATTGGGCGTCGCGCCAAAACCCCGGTCGTGAGTTTGTTCCAAACAAGCGAGACTTCCGTGACCGTGCCCATGCCCCCGCGGAACGCTACAAAGCCGAGTGACCGCGTGATCAAGTTCTGCAGACGGTCGTAGAAATGATCGGTGGCGACTTTATCGGTCAAATAACGGTTTGGCTCCGATTTGAACTGGTTCATGACGATGCCGAAGACCCGGCCGCCTTTTTCCCTTGCACCGCGCGAAGCGGCTTCCATGATGCCCAGATAGCCGCCGGTGCAGATGGTAAACCCAGCCTCCGCCAGCCGGGAGCCAAGGTCGCAGCGCGTCTTGATACTCGGGCGAATCCGGCGCGCATTTCGAGCCGCCGAATATGGTGACTATTTTTTCGTCGGAATTATCGTTCACGTTGGCATCCAGTTTAAAGTATGCGAACCAGAGTCTACATTATATCTACAGGAAACTTTCTGAACAAACGCACTAGTTTGACTCGGCTTCTTCGGGCGTCAGATTTCCGGCTTCGTGTATCGCCCGCGTGGTATCAGTGAATAACAGAATGACGCTTCCGACGATAAAGAAAACGATCAGGCCCGAGTATCGCCTGCCGGAACGATCCCGTTGCCCCGACGATAATCGTAAACATAAGCTGGCCCATCCACGAAGTGCCTTTTTCGGATATTTCATACAGGCCGAAGAATGAAGATTCGCGTCCGGCGGGTATCATCTGCGAATAAAGCGATCGGGAAAGAGCCTGGGCCGCCCCGAGGACCATTCCGATAAATGCCCCCATAATATAAGCCTGCAATTTGGACTCGAAAAATCCATATGCGTAGATAACTATTCCGCACCAGATCACCAGCGACAAGATGATCGTCCGTTTTGCCCCGAGCGACCTTGCGATGCGTTCAAAAATGATCGCTCCGGCAAATGCGGAGATCTGGGCGATGCCGAAAATGATGATCAGAAACGAATTATCTGCGGGCAGGCCCTTTGATGTAAAAAGCTCGTAGGAGATGAAAACGGACGACTGAAGAATGACCGTTTGAATTCCATCGTTGTAAAAAAGATAAGCGATCAGAAACAGCATCGTGAAACGCAGGCGGCGAAGTTCTTTGAGAGTTTGCCAAACTTCCGCAAAGCCGACGGATACGAGGTTTGTTTCAGTCGGCACTTCTTTAACGGCACCCCGCGTTCTGACCAGATAGAATGTCGCAATTGCAAAAAGACCCCACCAAAGCGAGGCCGCCAGAAAGGAAATGCGGACGGCCGTCCCGGTTGAGATATTCAGGCGCTCGGCATTGGAAATAAAAATAAGGTTCAGGACGAGCATTATAAACCCGCTCAAATATCCCAATCCATATCCGTAACTCGAAACGCGATCGCGTTTGTCCTCGGTCGTGATGTCGATCAAAAACGCATTATAAAAAACATTGGCGGCGGCGAAGCTCATAGTCGACACGATGAACAAAAAGCTGCATGCGACGTACGATTCGGTAACAAAAAAGAGAAGCGAACCCGCGATCACGCCCACGTAGCAAAATACCGCCATCAATACTTTTTTCAGATGCGTGTAGTCGGCAATTGCACCCAAAACAGGCAGGAAAACCACCATTGAAATGACCGAAAGGGCTGTGCAAAAAGCCGGAAGGCCTTTTGGCGTTACTTTGAACAGAAACAGATCCAGGATCACTCCGTCCGCACCGACGGCCGCCTCAGCTAAACCTAAAAGATAGGGCCCGATCAAAACCCCGACAACCGTCGTAAAAAAAGCCGAATTGGCCCAGTCGTACATCATCCATCCGAAAATCTCTTTCCGGTCGTTCTTTTTGAGATCGGTTGTGGTCATATTTAACCGTTGGGATTCCGCAAAAATGTACTTTCCGACCATACAGTAATACAAAACTTTAGAATTCGCATTGCCGGAGATAGAGTTATTCGAGTTTGGCAAATATTCGGCGTTACCGTAAAGTTATTTTAGTTTTCTTCCGCTGAGAACCGGCCTGAATATGAAAACAATGATCCTTGCCGCAGGCTTTGGCACGCGGCTTTTCCCACTCACGATCGACCGGACAAAGCCAGCAATACCGTTTCTCGGAAAACCGTTGGTCGGCTACGTTGCAGAATATCTGGCGACCTTCGGTTTGACGGATTTAGTCGTCAATCTTCACCACCAGCCCGACTCGGTGATCGAGGCGCTGGGCGACGGAAGTGCGTTTGGCGTAAAGATCGACTACACGCGCGAAGTGCCGAAAATACTTGGGACTGCGGGAGCGCTCGATAATGCCCGCCAATACCTTGAACACGACACCTTTCTGATCGTCAATGGAAAGATCATCACCGACATCGACATTTCCGCCGCAATCGAGGCACACAAACGGTCAGGTGCGATCGCGACGATGGTGCTGAAACCGAACACAAAACGCGAGAAGTTCACGATCGTAGATACGCAGGACGGTTGTGTTACCGGCTTCGGCGATTATGCGAAACCGTTTACGGAAGGCGAGATCCGCGATACGGAGCATGATATTTTTACTCCGCTGATGTTTACCGGCATTCATATCATGGAGCCCGCTGTTCTCGACTACATTCCGCGGGGCGTCTATTCCGACATCGTCCCGTCATTCTACAATCCGGCCTTGCTCAAAGGTGAAAAGATCGCCGCTCATGTAACGGACGCGAACTGGTTTGAACTTTCGACAATGCCGCGATACCTTGATATTTCGCTGGCGATGATGAGCGATGAAAATGTGCATTTTGGGGACAACTGCACAGTTGCTCCCGACTCTTCGGTCCGCGATTCCGTCATTTGGGACGATGTTACGATCGGGCAAAACGTGAGTTTATACCGCACGATCATTGCCGACGGCGTAACGATCGAAGCCGGAGAGCACTTTGAAAACGCCGCCATCGTCCGGGCCGAAATGGTCCGAAGCTGCGACGAGATACCGGAAAAAGCCTTGAAAGGTTATATTCAGGGCGAAAATTATATCGTTCCACTGAATTAATGAGTACGACAGACTGTTAGTCTGTCGCGGCAGGCTAACAGCCTGCCGTACAGTTTTATGTCTGATTTTTTATTGAGACTTGGGCGATTCCTTGAGGCTCGACACGAGTCGGGTTCAATAGAACAACTTACGCCGGACGCTTCGACCCGCGAATATTTCCGCGTCAACTGGCAAGGCTCTCGGCGATCGCCTGCGTTTACCCCGAATCGTTCATTGCCGCCGAACAAAGCTATCTCGACGTAACGGATCTGTTTATTGCGTGCGGCTTGCCGGTCGCAAAAGTGCTTGATTTTGACGAATCGCTCGGGGTGATCGTGATAGAGGACTTTGGCGACCGAATATTGCGGGACGAGATCCAGAACGCGGACGAGCCAACCCGTGAACGACTGACAAAGAATGCCATCGAATTGATTCCGAGAATTCAGGCGGCAACCGAGAAGGCGTTTGAAACGAATTCCATTGCCTCGCGGCTAAAATTCGATACAGAAAAGCTTCTCTGGGAACTGAACTTTTTCAAAACGCACTACTTCACTACCTTCAAGAAGCAACCTCTTTCTGCGGAGATCGACGCCGCCCTGACCGCCGAGTTTACGGAACTTGCCCGTGAACTCGAAACCAAAGCAGCGGTGCTCTGCCATCGAGACTTTCACGCGGCAAATCTGATGATCGACCGCGACAATAATTTGCGAATCATCGATCACCAGGACGCGCGTATCGGGTCGGTCGCGTATGATCTGGTTTCATTCCTGCTCGACCGGGTGAACGAGCCGCCTACCGCCGAATGGCTCGCCGAAAAACGGCGCTATTTTCTCGCCGAACGCGAACGTATCCGCCTCGAACCGATCAACGAACAGGATTTTGCCGAGGAATTTCGGCTTCAGACCATACAACGGTGCCTCAAGGCAGTCGGGACTTTTTCGTTTCAGTCTGTGAACCGGGGCAAAACCTACTTCGTTCCGTTCATCAAACCGATGTTTCAGATCGTGCTTAGGGCCCTGAATAACCTCGGCAGATTTAAGCAATTGCGAGAAACTCTTCTCGAAGAAATCAGAGATTAACGCTATGACCAGATCCCTACGGGTTTTTCACCACTTCATCTTTACTGCCTTCTTTTCGGTCGCCGCAAGCGCTCAGCTGGTTTCGCTTAATCCCTTCGATATCGCACCACCCACAATTCTTTCGGAAGTGAAGGCCCTCCGTGCGGCCAATCCAAAGATGACCTCAACGGAGCTCGTCGACGCGGCGAATAAGCTTTTAGAAAAGCAAGGTATCGCTTTTACGTTCTCATTTGACGATGCGACCTGTCTTGCGATCGACAAGTCGATCAAGGGAATGAAGAATCCGCCAGCCGAAACTAAATCTGAGAACGAAGCTAAGATCGGTTGGGGCAGAGCCGGCTACGCTGACGTTACCTCCCGCCGATTTTGCGAACACCGAATGCAGCAAATGTTCGGTCACGCTGCCGGTACTCGAATTGAACGACAAGGAATTTGTTGCTTTAATGCTGGGGCATAATATCAAATTTCACTTGCCGGTAAACTTTGTTGTCAGCGAGGCAGTCCTGGTAGACGAAAAGGACCTCGGCACCATAAAGAAGAAATGGCGGATCCCGTTTCGATCCGTACCGTTGGGCGTTTCATACGACGAAAACGTGCTTTACTTCGGATTGTTTGAGCCGGAACTGAAAGACATTTCGCTCGCTGTTTTCGGCGAAGGCGTTTTTCAATTCGCTACTCGTGACGAAGCGGAGTCGAATGGGAAAGGAACACTACTGAAGGAGTTTCCGAAAGATCCTGCAAATCCAAATCTGGCGTTTCTGCGATTCGAAAACCGCGGGCTGAAACAGGTCGTTAAGTATTCGAATCCTTGCGGCCGATAAGAAACGTCGGGCAATCACAGCTTGAATATAGGTTGTATTTAATCTGTAGTCCGGTCAAGCCCGAAGATGGTCCGCCCGCCAATCCTTGATCGCCATCTTGATCTCTTTCGGTTTTGCGAATTCCCCGTTTAGTATCCTTTCGACCAATCCGGAAAGTTCGCCGTCCGAGGCAAATCGCAAAGCGATGATCTGCGAGACCGGCAGATCAGAGGCCTTTGCCGCAAAGTCCGGGGACAATAGTTCCCTGTATCTTAGACGCTCCTCAAGACGAATCACCCGATCCTGAACTTTCAACGCCATCTGCCGCGCGGCAAGGCCAACAGGATCAAGACGAGACTGAACAGAACCCAAAAGGCGAGTGCCTTCCGGCCGCTTACGGTTCGGCCATAAACAACCGGACTAGATGGCTCAAGAAATTGAGAAGCAATAGCGGCATCACTATGAAATGAAACAGCGGATACCATCGTGTATGGTTTGCGTAAGTTTGCTGATCTGCCATGATCGGTCTCCTCTAGAGTTTGGTCTGCGCCATTGATGCAGGCGGTTTGGTCGTAAAATCTTCGCCGGGGTTGACGAATAGGTTCTGTTCGAAGCGATACTGCTTGTCGTAAAGCTGTTTATAGCGGCCGTTGATCTGGATAAGTTCGTCGTGCGTGCCGCGTTCGAGAATTTCGCCGGCTTCGACGACGAGGATCTGATCGGCGCTTCTGATGGTGGATAGGCGATGGGCGATGACAAACGTCGTCCTGCCCTGCCGCAGCCGGTTCAGGCCTTCCTGGATAAGGGCTTCGCGATTCGCTGTCGAGCGACGATGTCGCTTCGTCCAGTATCAGGATTCGAGGATTTGCCAATAACGCCCTCGCGATCGCGATCCGCTGCCGCTGTCCGCCGGACAGTTTCACGCCGCGTTCGCCGACAATCGTGTCGTAGCCGTTCGGGAATTTCTCAATGAACTCATCAGCGTTGGCGGTTACGCAAACACTCTTGATCTCATCGAAATTTGCTTCGGGGTTTGCGAATCGGATGTTGTCGAGGATCGTTCCGTCAAAGAGAAAGTTGTCCTGCAGCACGACGCCAAGATGCCGCCGATAATCGCGAAGGCGAACCGATTGCAGATCTTTGCCGTCGATCAGGACTCGCCCTTTCGTTGGCTGAATAAAATTCAAGACCAAGCTGAGAATCGTCGATTTGCCCGAACCGCTCGAACCGACGAGTGCAGTCGTCGTTCCGGCTTCGGAATGAAACTCACGCCTTTCAGCACCGGAACGCCCGCGTCGTATTCGAACTCAACCGATTCGAAATCGATCTTGCCTTCGATATGCGGGATCGGCTCGCTTTGGCGTCTTCGTCGTCCTCGGTCGTCATCGCCATTACTTCGCGGATGCGGTCGAGCCCGGCGAGGGCTTCGGTGATCTGCGTGCCGATCGACGTCAGCTCGATCACGGGCATCGCAAGCAGGAACGTGAACGAAATGTACATCAGAAAATCGCCAAGCGTCATCGTGCCGGCCTGCACCGCGTTGCCGCCAATGACGATCATCACAACGGCGACGGCGCCGATTACCACCGATGAAAACGAAGTGATCGCGGAAACGCCCGTAACGGTTTTTGCGATATTGCG
This sequence comes from Blastocatellia bacterium, assembly GCA_963732475.1. Taxonomy (GTDB): domain Bacteria; phylum Acidobacteriota; class Blastocatellia; order Pyrinomonadales; family Pyrinomonadaceae; genus OLB17. The sequence continues at coordinate 304,108 of CAVSZR010000007.1, forward strand.
AAAAAGTTTATGTGCTCCGCGTGCGAACGAAAGCTCTTCGCGTTTCTCGGCCGTATATGCCTTGACGATGCGAATTCCGCCAAGGCTCTCGCCCAAGCGACCAGTCACCTCCGCATTGATCTCGCCGCGTTCGCGAAAGACCGGCCGCAGCACCTTGAACGCGTACATCAGAGCCCCGCCGAAGATCAAGAAGCACGACAATGGTCGCCAAGCGTAAGCTGCCAGTTCAGGTAAAACAAAACGCCGATCGCGATAGCCGCGGTAACCACGCCGCCGAGAATTTGTCCCAGCCCGGTGCCGACGAGATTGCGGATTCCCTCCGCGTCATTCATGATCCGCGAGATAAGTTGGCCGCTCTGCGTCGAATCAAAATACGAGATCGGCAGCCGCTCGATATGCTTTTGCACCCGCATCCGCATATTCGTGATCGCAAGCTGGGCCGCTACGCCGAGTATCTGCGACAAGGCGAACGATGTAACACCCTGAATAAGAGTTGAGATCCCAATGGCAAGCGCGACCCATTTGATCAGCCCGTAATTCTTACCTGTGAAAATATCGTCGCCGATATATTTCGTCGACGCAGGCAGCACCATGCCCGCCAGCCGCGAGATCAGCATCAGCACGCTTCCAACCAGAAGCCGCCACCGGGCATTCCAGATTATCTTTCTTGCCTCGGCCCACGCGCTTGCGTAATTGACCTTCTTTTTCTTTGCTTTCTCCGCTGACATATTGCTTATATGACCCAGTCTGATTATTGACGCGAAATAAGTCAATCGGGCAAAAAAGTACCTTTGAGCTAATGTGCAGTCTATGATACATTAATGTAATGATGCAACGAGCTTTTCATCTAAATTTTGGCCACGTTCAGACGTGTCCAAAAGTCAGCTGATGCAGGATAAATTTCGCGGGACAGCGGGACAGTACCCTAAACCCAGTGTTCTCAATTGACATAGCCTGTCCCTCACCTGTCCCGGGCTGGGGACAGCATCGTATTTATGCGTATTTATGCGTATTTTTGTCTGGAGATTAAGGCAGATGTGTCGCCTATTAAGGAGCAAAAAACTATGATGCACAGAAAAATGACGATCTCCGTTCCAAACCTGGTCGGAAAATTTGTGGATTACAAGGTCCGAACGGGCGGCTACGGTTCGGTGAGCGAATATATCAGGGAGCTGATACGGCTCGATCAAAGAATGGACCTTGTCCGCCTCGATCAGTCAATGATCCGGACAACGAATCCTTCGATCGGCAAGTAGTGCCACGGCGTGACCAGCCGAATATGAACGCAAGGACCGGGGAAACTGATCGGTGAGCGTAAAACGCGGATATTCGACTGGCGTTTTGTTTGTTTAGTTTCTATCAATTAGAATTGAGTTTTTGATCTAACCTATGAAGCAAACATACATCAACCAACTAAAAGACCACATCGGTGAAGAGGTCACGCTGAAGGGCTGGCTTTACAATTCGCGTTCGAGCGGCAAACTCGTGTTTCTGCAATTGCGGGACGGCACCGGGCATCGTCCAGTGCGTTGTCTTTAAGGGCAATGACGAGGAAGTTTTTGAGAAGGCGAAGGGTATCGGACAGGAATCGTCGATAATCGTTACCGGTTCGGTAAAGGCGGATGAGCGTTCGTCGCTCGGCGTCGAGCTTGATGTAAAGGATGTCGAGGTTCTCCAGAACGTCCACGATTATCCGATCACGCCAAAGGAACACGGCACCGAGTTCCTGATGGACAACCGGCATCTGTGGATACGCTCGAAAAAGCAGCACGCCGTGTTGAAAGTTCGCCATACGGTCATCAAGGCCGTCCGGGACTATTTCGACGACAACGGATTCACCTTGCCGATACGCCGATCTTCACGCCGGCCGCGTGCGAAGGCACGACGACGCTGTTTGAGGTCGATTATTTCGACGACCAAAAAGCTTATCTGACGCAGTCGGGCCAGCTTTATAACGAAGCGACGGCCGCTGCGTTCGGCAAAAGCTATGCTTTCGGCCCGACGTTCCGCGCGGAGAAATCAAAGACCCGCCGTCACCTGACCGAATTCTGGATGGTTGAGCCCGAGGTCGCCTACGCCGGTTACGAAGACATGATGGATCTCGGCGAAGGGCTGATCCTTTCAATCGTCGAGCGTGTTCTGACTGACCGACAGGAAGAGCTGAAAACGCTCGAACGCGACACGACCGTGCTCGAAGCGATCTCCGCTCCGTTCCCGCGTATTCATTACGACGACGCCGTCAAACTGCTCCAGGAAGGCCACGCGAAGGGTGAGCTTGAGAACAATTTCGAATGGGGCGGCGATTTTGGTGCACCGGACGAGACGTATTTGTCGAATCAACACGGCAAGCCGGTCTTTGTCCATCACTTCCCCGCCGCGATCAAGGGTTTTTATTTCGAGGTCGACAAAGATCGCCCCGAATGTGCCCTCGGCATCGATCTGCTCGCCCCCGAAGGCTACGGCGAGATCATCGGCGGCGGCGAACGTGCCGCGATCCTCGATTACCTGATCGAGCAGCTAAAGAGCACACAACCTGCCGCAGGAAACCTTCGAATGGTACCTCGACCTCCGCCGCTACGGTTGCGTCCCCCACGCCGGCTTCGGCATGGGCATCGAACGCACCGTCGCCTGGATGTGCGGCATCGAACATGTTCGGGAGACAATTCCGTTTCCGAGGATGTTGTATAGGCTGAGGCCATAGAGCCAAACGCAATATGTTGATTTGGCGGAATTCCAGACCTGATTTTAAGTGGGGCTAGTTGGTGCTTCAATTGCCGCTGTTGGGAACTTATTGCAAGGCAGGTCACAAGCCAAACAGCAAATTAGGCAATTAACCCATGATGCAGAACAGAGACGGTTAGAACGTGAAATGGCCTTCCGTCGTGATGTTTATTTGACGGCGGCAGAAGGGATTGCCAAGTTGCAAGAATATTTGAAAAGTTATTCGAGCCTCTCTATGTCTTCTCATGATCGAGAAGAGATTATTCGAAATGTTTGGGGTGGGTTTAATAGGATTGCCATTATTGCTTCAATTGAAACAATAGAAGTGTTCGACGGACTCTATTTGAAGTTTTCGGAACTAAACGGGCCCTTATCTCTAAAGAACCTTAATATATATCGAATAGACCAAGAAGCTGATGAAATTAGCAAGAATCAAGAGCAAGCCTGGCACAGTTGGAACAGGATTGGAATGTCTTAAACTCGGGAGTTCTGACAGCAAACCCTCCACAATTGGAGGCCCTGCGTCAGGAGATTACTTCTCAACGAGAATCTATTCGATTACAGTTTGAAGCTATTAAAGAAAAGAGACTCGAAGTTAATCGATTGCGTTTTGAAATGGTAGAAGACATCGGCAAGGCAGTCCGCAGCTTGAGAAGATAATGGCCGTTGCGAATATTAGAATTCGAAACGAAATGAATTTTCCAATTGATGAAGATCGATATCTGGCTTCAGTTTCCAATACAAATGAATTGATGCAGCAATCAGCGTGTCAGACGATTGAGGAATTTAAGAAACAAGTCCCAGACGCTTTTGCATCGCGTGAAAGACAATCAAACTAAGAGCCCACTGCCAATGTCAACATACACAGCAAAGATCACTTGGAAATCCGATTCACCTGACACATTCACAAAGAATCGCTACACGCGCGGGCATTTGTGGGAATTTGACGGCGGGGTGACGGTTCCGGCGAGTTCGTCGCCGCATGCGGTGCGGCTTCCGTTTTCGGTCGAGGCGGCGGTTGATCCGGAGGAGGCGTTGGTGGCGGCGGCTTCGTCGTGTCACATGCTTTCGTTTTTGTGGGTCGCGGCGAAGAGCGGCTTCGTCTGCGATTCGTACGAGGACAACGCCGTGGGCGAGATGACGGCGACGGCAGAAGGCAAGCAATGGGTTTCAAAGATCACACTCGATCCGCAGATCGTTTGGTCCGGCGAGAAAACCCCGACGGCCGAAGAGCTTTCGGCGATGCATCATGAGGCCCACGAAGTTTGCTACATCGCGAATTCGATCAAGTCCGAGATTATTGTAAAAGGGGTCGAGTAATTATCATTCTTTCTGAACGCGGGTTTGGCGGATCGGGCGGATCAAAAAGGGATCTGAATTGATATTTGTACGCGTAGATCCGCTCCTCGTCCAAAAATATGCATACCTATCAGAAAAGTGCCTGAGACCATCCTCTGCGAGAACCTCAACACCGCCATCGAACAATACAAACGCTTGGCTACCGGCTGGATATGATCTTTCCGGCGGACGAACCACTCGAGGCTGTTTTGTCGAAGGTTGGCGGGAGTGTGCGGCTTGTTCTGGACGCCCAGCCAGTCGGCGAAGTGCCGTCACGCCTCGTTCGGAAGGAGGTGGGATGGGTCACCGGGCGGGCCGGGATGGAGTATCGCGATCTTATCCCGGGCCGGTTGGACGGGAAAGTGATCGCTTCGCACATTCGGATACCGAACGGCGGCGAGGTTGCGGACTATGTTCATTATCACAAGGTCGGTTTTCAGATGATCTACTGCGTCGCGGGGGCTATCCGGGTCGTTTACGAGGACCAGGGGCCGCCGTTTTGGCTGAAACCGGGTGATTGCGTGCTGCAGCCGCCTGAGATCAGGCATCGCGTGCTCGAGGCGGAAGCGAATTCGGAGGTCGTCGAGGTATCGGCACCCGCCGTTCACGAAACCTGGGCCGATCACGACATGAACCTGCCCAACGGGCGTGTAATACCGGGCCGCGAATTCGGCGGCCAGCGGTTCGTTCGCACACATCGCGGCCGAATCGGAGTGGCCCGTGAGCGAACACGGCGGCTTTGCGACCAGCGACACTGGAATCTCGGCAGCGTCGGGCGATGCGGCCGAGGTTTACAGGCTCGCGGCCGATCGCCGGCAACAATTGGTCGTCGCAAGGAATGACGGAGAGAATTATACTTTCTATTTTGTGCTCGGGGCGGCTGAAGGTGCGTCGGAAGGGTTCGGCGAGCGGGAATTCAACGCCGGGGACAGCATAGTGTTGCCCACGGACATCGATTACGAGCTGCAGTCACCCGAAAACTCCGAGATTCTTATGCGTTATCATCTAGAAGCTGCCCACCCGCGATTCTGCCGGCCGGCATCGGATCCTAACGGCAAAGCGATCGGGGTCAAACCTCAATGTTTATTGGAGTTCGCGACTCTGCGAACGCATGCTCCAGTAACCACATTGTCCGGTTACCTGATGCTTAAAAGTGATCGTATCATTCCGTAATACTACATTCGCTATTGATAATAGGCAAATGTATCATATCTATGATCACCTTCAGCGAACGTCCTTCGCTAAATGTATCAGGCAGCCGATCATACCATCGTGAGCTTGAGGATAAATGTATTATGCCACGGATACATTTTATAATGGCTTGGAATAACGTCCAACGCTAAAAGATTATTGTATCATCCGTTGTGATACATTATGATATGCTTTAACGGAGGATGTATCGTGACCTTGATGACATCTGCCTTAACCTAAACTTCAGACTACCTCTCGCCAATTTGCCGCGGCACCTGTTCATAAAGGGCGAGAAATTATGATTTATGAGACCGGATCAGAGATGGTTTCCGACGAATCGGACTGCACGAGCGGCCTGGTTAGCTAATTTTGCGAACGGATTCAGCGAAGTTGGACTATCGCTTGGCTTTACGCAGGGCGAGATCGAGTCGATTGTCGCGGACAATGCCGTGCTGCAGTTCACTTTGCGACGAAGAGCGATTTCGTCGCTCGACAACCAGATGAAGGCGGTGCGCGAGTTCGAGCGGCTTATCACGATGGCACGTAATGACGGAAGTCAGCCAAATTTCCCTGCTTTCGATCCTTCCCGCACAGCCTCCGATGGTTACGTGCCGGAATTTTCGAGCGTCTCGAGAAGATCTTGTCCGCCGCATTCGCGTTGCTCCAAGCTACACGCCGTCGATCGGCAGCCTGTTGGGGATAATTCCGGGCAGCGAACGGCTCGCGAACGTTTCGGCTCATGTGCCGTCGATCAAAGTTTGGGCCGGACACAAGTCCTTACACGTTTATCATCAGGTGCCCGAAGCGGACATTTTCAAGAGCTTTGAGGTCAGCATTTAAGCGTATGACCGGGGCGGAACAATGGGAGACCGGGAGCGTTCATGATGCGTTCGCCGGCTCCGCGTGAAGATCATTCCAACGACACCGGGCCTCCCGGAGCAGATCTCTGTTCGCGTCAGGATGCGTAAAGGCAACGAACCCGTGACGCAATATTCAAACATCGCGACCGTGACCTTGAATCCATAGAGATCGCTATTTCCGGTCAGTGGCTTTAGGCGGATCGGCTTTTAGAATGGTGTTTTCGCTGCTGTTATCTTTGATCACCGGTTTCTTGTCCGTTCGCGTATTTCGAATATTGGACGTTATTTTCCGAACCATTGAAAACGATCTCGGATACTGCGACGGCGACGACCCGATTTTTGTCTCCGTTGACCATCAACTGCTTGCACACGCCTTTGATGTTGACCTCATAACCGTCGCCGTTGACCATCATCTTGTTATATTTGCTGCAGTCTAAGGGCTTTTTGTATGTGGCTCGGTTCACGATGAGCGTCGGACCCGATTCGGCCGTATCGGTATTGATGATGTCGGCCGGGTCGATCGGTTCAACCACCTCAACCTTTTTCTCAGGGGTCGGCGTGGGCTCATATTTCTCAACGCTTTTCTTCGTGATGCCGCTTTGAACATCGCACGCGGCACGACGAACAGTGACGACGACCAAGGCAAATGGAAGTAAACTCGTGTCACAAGGATGTTTCTATCCGTCCACTGTCAATTGTAAACGCTTTTCGCGAAGTTCGCGCAGTTTTATTACCAATTGCCTTTGATTTATTTCGACCGCACCATTCTGAACGGCTGCGGCACGCCCTTCGGCCGTCAGATCGAAATGCGGCGAACTTTTAGGCTGAAACCATTCGCGGCGAAGGCCCATCGCCACAGCAAATTCGATAAGCTCGTCGACCGAGTCGGCGATCAGATGACACGAAGGCCCGTGCCGCCATCCGTAATCCCGCAGGTTGTCCACATAAACCGCCATAGTGATAATAATAACCGATACAGGGGCTGCGCGATACTCTGCAGAAGCCCGACGAAGTAAGGGCGTTTTCGACAACGTGATCATCTCGCCCTTACTTCGTGCGGGCTTCTGCAATGTGAAGCGTCGTCGGTATAATCGGGTAAAGTTCTTCTGAATCCAATACAATCGTGAGCATATGAAAAAAGGTGCGAGCATACTTCGACGCTTTGCGGGCATTCTTGCAATTGCATGCGTTGCCGCGATGCCGGGAGTTTCGCAAAACAGACCGAAAGACCTGAAACCGACGGTCATACTTATTTCGCTGGATGGGTTTCGGTACGATTATCTCGACAAATACTCACCGCCGACGCTCAACCGGCTCGCGAAAGAAGGCGTCCGGGCCAAGTGGATGATCCCGTCGTTCCCTACTAAAACTTTTCCGAATCATTTCACGGTCGCAACCGGGCTTTATCCGCAGAATCACGGCATCGTCGAGAACAATGTGTACGATTTTGGCGAGGTGTTCACGATGTCGAAACGGTCGCGAGGTGGAGAATCCGCGTTGGTGGTTGGGCGAACCGATCTGGGTGACGGCGGAAAAGCAGGGCCAGCGGGCCGCGAGCTATTTCTTGGTCGGTTCCGAGGCCGAGATCGGCGGTTATTTCCCGACGTATTGGCGCACATACAACGGCCGCGTTCCGAACATAATGCGGGTGGACAAGATCTTGAGCTATCTCGACCAGCCGGTCGACCGTCCGTCCGACGATGCTCGCCGTTTACTTCAGCGACGACCGATGACGTCGGGCATGAATTCGGCCCCGACGCCGAGGAGACCCGCTATGGCGTCCTCGAGGTGGATGAATATATCGCGCGGTTGATCGCGGGCCTGCAAAAACGCGGGCTGGAGAAGAAGGTTAACATAATCATCACCTCCGACCATGGCATGGCGGCCGTCGATCAACGAAATGCCATCATCATGGACGACCTCTTCGACACGAAAGACAAAAAACTTGCCGATCCGGTCATCACCACAGGCGAGATCTGGCAGATCTTTCCGAAACCGGGCATGGAAGACCGCCTGATCGCCCAGTTGAAAAACATAAAGAATGCAACATGCTGGCGAAAGGCAGACATTCCGGCGCGGCTGCACTATAGCAGCGGCAAACGCGTCGCCCCGATCGTCTGCTCGGCCGACGAGGGCTGGTATATGACCGATCGCGAGCGGTTCGAAAGGCGAAAGGAAAACGACGAGATCAATGTCGTCCGCGGGGCACACGGTTTCGATAACCGCTACCAGTCAATGATGGCGACATTCATCGCCCACGGCCCGGCGTTTAAGAAAGGTTACATGGCGGAACCGTTCGAGAACATCGAGGTCTACAACGTAATGTGCAAGATCCTCGGCCTGACACCGGCCAAGAACGACGGCGACCTGTCGCGCGTTCGCGGGATGTTGAGATGATTGTTTGCCGTCGAGACGTGGAGTTTTTTCTTAACAGGATAGACATGATATACAGGATTAACTTTTGGATGAAGGTACGCCCATCGATAAGAAGATCCTGTTCATTCTGTCCATCCTGTAGAAATTCCTCTCCGAGTCCGCTGGTCTCTGTGGTGAACCTTATTCCGAACGAATCGCGACCACGGCGATCTCGGGCGTGACAAGAAACCGGAATGGCAGAATGCTCGTGCCCACGCCGCTTGTGACAAAAACATCCAATCCCGCATCCTTCACATGACCGCGGACGAACTTCTGTCCGTAAGAAGATGGAACGATGGGAGCCCCGAACACCGGCAGCCAAACCTGACCGCCGTGCGTGTGTCCCGCGAACATAATCTTCAGGTCATTTGATATTGCCAGTTCGCCGGTGATCGCCGGGACGACGTCCGGGCTGTGCTCCAGGACGATCACGTCGCCCGTTCCCTCGCTAGCGGCCAGCAGGCTCTTTGCGTCGTCTGAGAACTGTTTCCATGATCGGATGCTCAGGTGATCTTTTAAGCCAAGCACCCTGATTTTCTGTCCGTCTGCCAGCTTAATTTCTGCCAACTCACCATTCACGACGTTGAAACCAACCCGCTCGAACTCCGTAGTGATAGCGGCCGAATGCGGGCCGTCGTGATTGCCGAGCACCGCGAAAACGCCATATTTCGCCTGGAGCCCCTTCAGGTTCTCCGCGACCACTGCCGCTTCCATCAGCAAACTCCGCTCGCGCACCGGTTTGTTTTCCCGCCGCTGCGAAACATAGTCGCCCAGTAAGAAGACGGCGTCCACATTCTGAGCGTTCGTCCGCGCGACAATCTCCCGAAGCTTCGCCTCGTCAATGCCGTTCGAACCGGCGTGAATGTCCGAGATGAGCGCAACACGAAGTCCGTCAAACGATTTGTTCCAACCCTTTATCTTTATCTCGTATTGATTGACGACAAGCCGGCTTGGTTCAATGAAATAAGCGTAGGCCAAGCAAACGAAGCCGATAGCCGCGGCTGCCAATGAGATCAGGATGATGGTTCGAAGGCTCGGCATCTATTCGTCGGAGTTCAATGTAATGACGGCGATCTCAGGCGGGACGCGGAACCGGAACGGAATGACGCTCGTGCCGACGCCGCTCGTGACATAAACGTGCTTGCCGTCGACAACCGCGTGTCCGTCCATAAACCGGGGATCGTTAAAGACGGCCTTCGGCCCGAAGATCGGCCAATTCAAGCTGTCCGCCGTGCGTATGCCCTGATAACATAAGCGAAAATCCGGCTGGGGCTGATAGCAGTGAATCAGGGTTGTGCGTAAGGGCGATGACGTTTCGCTTTTCGCTGAGAGATTCAAACGCCGCAGCCGGTACTTTTCGATTACGGTACAGATCCTCGATACCCCAAATGCGGACCTTCTCGCCGTTTACCTCGATCTCGGCTATCTCGTTGTTTAGAACAGTGATGCCGGCGATATCCTCAAGCAGATGGTGGATCTTTTGCTCGTTGTGGTACCAGTCGTGATTGCCGATGATCGCATAGACGCCGTACTTCGCCTTTAATCCTTTTAGGCTTTCGGCGATCGTCTCGACCGGGACCTTCAGCTCGGTATGGTCGGTGCCCTCGGGGCGTGATCGCATCTCGCGGTCCCACTTCGATTCGCTGACGTAATCGCCGAGCAGAACTATAAGATCGGCGTTTTGGGCGTTTGCCTGCTCGACGACGTAACGGACGCGTTCGGGCGGTGCATAGTTGGAGCCAGTGTGTATATCGGCGATCGCGACGACACGAAATCCGATTAAGGGCCGGACTCCAGTTTGGGACGGATAGTGTTTCCTCGACAACAACGAACTGACGCGGCTCGATAAAGTAGGCGTACGAAAGGAAAAGAGCGATCAGTATCGCGATGGTACCAAAAGCCAGTCCGATCCGCTTAAGCCATTTTTTCATTTTCCGCTAGCTCCCGAAATATTCTCCCCATCGTAGATCTACAAGCTTCACAATATCCTCGCGGGCCTCGACCTCTTTTGGATACCACGGCTTCGTCCGAGCGTCGATGACGATCGGGGCCTCGTAGCCAATGTGATTATTTTTCAGAGTGACATCTTTCGCGTAAATATCGCTCGACGGATTCATCCGTGTCCACGTCGCCCAAAGGAATTTATCGGCCGAATCCGCATACTCGACACTGTCGTGAACAACGACCATCTGCCAATCGTCAAGTTTTCCGGACTTCGCAATGCGGTCAGCAAGCTCGGTTTCGTCCGTGTACGCCGATCCTTCGACAACGAGACATCCGCCGCAGAACGGCTTTGCCTTTCGGATACCCGCCGGCAGTTCGCCGCATGAAACTCGCGTGCCAATTCCCTTTTCGCATCGCCGAGCCCCATCAGAATGGCTTTGCTGCCGTGATTGACCTTGCCGCTTGCGTAATCGAGGGTATCGAACGCGGTTTGGCTGAATATGAAAAGGTCACGCTGCCCATTCGACGCGGGCGAGGATGTGTTCGAAAAGAGACCGGAAGTCGCGAAGGTCTTGCGGAGTGTCGGTGAGAAGCAGGAACTTCGTTAGGGTAAGTTGTCCTTCGCCTAAGATCCGGAATCCGGCGGACAAAGCTTCGCGCCCGTAACGCTCACGCACTACTGCGGCCGCAAGCGAATGAAATCCCGTCTCCCCGTAACTCCAAAGATCGCGAACGGCAGGCATCACAAGCGGGAAAAAGCGGTGAAAGTAATTCCTGCAGATAATCGCCGATAAAGAAATCTTCCTGCCGAGGCTTGCCGACAACGGTCGCCGGAGTATATCGCGTCTTTGCGATGGTAAACAGCCTCCGCCTGAAAGACAGGATAGTCGTGCGTCAGCGAATAATATCCGTAATGGTCGCCGAACGGCCCTTCGGGTTTTCTTACGTGCGGGGCGACAGTGCCGCAGATCGCGAACTCGGCCTCTGCGATAAGCCTATGCCCGCCCTTAACGGGATTATCGACCGTTCCGATCTTCGACCCGGCGAGAAGCGAGGCGAGCATTAGCTCAGGCACATCCTCCGGCAGCGGGGCGATGGCCGACAGTATCAACGCCGGCGGCCCGCCGAGAAAGACCGTAACCGGCAGCGGCCTGTTCTGTTGCTCGGCCTCGAAATAATGAAACCCGCCGCCTTTGCCGATCTGCCAATGCATCCCGGTCGTAGTTTTGTCATACCGCTGCATCCGGTACATGCCGAGATTTGATTTTCCCGTCACCGGACTTTCGGTGTACACCAGCGGCAGCGTAACAAAATGCCCGCCATCCTCGTGCCAAAGCTGGAGCAGCGGGAGCTTTTCCAGATCAACCTCGTTCTGCCCGGATTCCAACACCGGAGCGCGGCCAACCCTCCTTGTGCCGAGCTTCAACGCTGTCATCGCCATATCGCGATATTCCCAGAGCTTTCGTGGCTTCGGTGGAATGAGGATGTCGACCATCTCAACAGCTCGCCGGACAAATTCAAGCGGTTTGCCGCCAAAGGCGAGGTCGATTCTTTTATTTGTGCCGAAAAGATTGGTGACAACCGGAAACTGCGATTCTTTTACGTTCTTGAACAACAGAGCCTTGCCTTGCTCATCGATTACCCGGCGATGGATCTCCGCGACCTCAAGATACGGATCGACCTCCGCCGTAATCTCGACGATCTCGTCCTCGCGGCGAAGCAGGTCGATGAAGGAACGCAAACTTGTGTGCATATTGGGCTTAATTCCGGTCCGGCGAACACCTTTATTGAACCAAAGCGGGGTGGAAAGGGCAAACGTGAAACAATTGCAGACTCACGGTTCAAGGACGGCAGTGAAACCATAGGCCAAGTTGCCGCATCATACGTTTCGACCGATCCAGGCCCCGAACATAACGACACCTTATGAAGCGACAGTTTCTTTTTGCGATCATACTTTTATCGGTTGCCATCTCATGTTTCAGCCAGACGCGGGATGAAATGACGAAAGCTCGCGAAGCGGAACAGCTTGCGGGAAAGGCATACCAGGCAAAGGAATATCCCGATTACCTCGCGAACATGCTGCTGGCAAATGAAGCGCGTCCAAATCATCCACGGCTGATCTATAACCTCGCAAGCGCGTATGCGGTGAACGCAAGGCCCGAAGAGGCCTTGGTTTTGCTCGAACGGTTAGCCAAAATGGGGCTCTTCTATGCGATAGGCGAAGACGAAGACTTTAGGGCGTTGTTCGCTTCGGACCGGTTCAAGGCTATCCAGGCGATGCTCGCCGAAAACCGAAAACCCATGAAAGGCAGTTCGCAAACGCTGACACTTGCCGATAAAACACTTATTACAGAAGGCGTCGCGTACAACCCTAAAACTCAAACCTTCTATATCGGCAGTGTTCATCAGCGAAAGATAGTCGCCGTTGATAAGAACGGTACTGCGACCGATCTTTCTGTTGCGTCCGACGGGCTTTGGAGCGTGCTGGGCATGAAGGTCGATATTGCACGCGGATGGCTTTGGGTCTGTTCCGCTGCATTTCCGCAAATCGCGCGGGTTTACGGTCGCGGACAAAGGAAGCTCCGGCATTTTCAGATACGATCTGCGGACCGGAAAGCTTGTAAAGAAATACATCCTGCCCGACGGAAATCATGCCCTTGGTGATCTTGAATTAGCGAAGGACGGCAGTGTGTATGCCACCGACAGCATTTCGCCGGTTATCTATAAAATAGACGCAAAAGGCGACGAGATAGAAGAATTTGTGCGGTCGGACAATTTTGCATCGCTCCAGGGGCTTACTTTTGCGAGCGGTGGCAAGGAACTTTACGTCGCGGATTATTCGAAGGGTATTTTCCGCGTCAACACTGAAAACAAGCTTATTGTCCAGCTAAAACCTGCTGACAATATTACTCTGCTTGGAATTGACGGCCTCTACTTTTATCATGGAAGACTGATCGCGATCCAGAATGGTGTTACTCCGAACCGGGTTATCAGCCTGACGGTCAACGGCGATCGCGTCGACTCGTTCAAGGTGCTTGAGGCGAATCATCCCGACTTTATGGAGCCCACTCTTGGCGCGTTAATCGGGGACGAATTTTACTACATCGCGAACAGCCAATGGCCGTTAGTGAACGAAAAGGCCGAGCTTAATACCGAAAGGCTCCGCTCGCCGGTCGTACTGAAATTAGACGCAAGAAAGGCGCTGGCTAAATGACCAGCGCCCCTTCGCGTTTACTGAACGTCAGCCTTCCTAAGCGTCGAGCTTTCGATATCAAGTTCGCTTGCTTTGACGACCTCTATTTTCATTCCGGGAAATCGTTTTGCAAGGTCATCCTTAAAGACATTGTAATCGCCGACAATTATCATGTCGCCCTCGTACAAATTCGCGGCTGCGAACGACTTTAATTCGGTCCTTTGAACACCATTTACACTGCTTATGTAGGAATTCAGTTCGGTGGTCGGTATGCCGAACGTGTAAAGACTGGCCAGAGCTCCGGCAAGGCCCTGCGTGGTTTCGATATTTCGTCCAAAATCACCTGAGAGTACAGACTTTCGCGGGACCAGTTCGGCGTCCGAAGCGTCAGTCTCCGCAAGCCGTTTTATTTCGGCAATAATCAGCTCAGCGACCTCTGCCGCTGACGTATTTTTCGTTTGCGTGCGTGCTCCGAAATTTGTTTTCCCGCTACGCCACGAAAAGTTGCTGCCCGCACCGTAGCTTAACCCGCGTTTGATCCGGATCTCCTGATTTAGCCTCGACGAATAGCCGCCGCCAAGCAATGAATTCATCACAGATGCCGCGTAATACTGCTTGCTGCGTCGCCCGACCTGGATGACAGATTTTACGAAATTTACTGAGGCCTGTCCCGATTCCGGAAGATCGACAACAAGTAATCGTTTTAAGATCGGCTTCGCTCCTCCGACGGTGCCGCTTCCGATACCGGAACCAGTGAAGATCGGCCGATTAGGTTTTGGCCATCCTCCGAAATACTTCTCGGCGGCTGCGGCTGCATTTTCGGCCGTGATGTCGCCGACAAAAAGCAGCACGGAGATATCGGGCTGATAGTTTTTCGCATAGTATCCGGAAACGTCGGCCTGGGTCATCGATTCGATGCTTCCGGGCGTTCCGCCGGTCGGGTGCTCGCCAAAGCTGTAGCTGCTGGCGACGTAGTTTGCCAGAAACCCCGGCTGCGTCAGGCTATAAGTCAGCTCGTCCAGCGATTGCGACTTCGCCAGATCCAGTTCGTCCTTCGTAAAGGACGGATTTAATGAAACGTCGGCCATGATCGCCATCGCGGCATCGAACTTATCCGACGTTATGGACATACCGACGGACGAATTGAGCCAGCCGGCAAATGAAAATATTGAGCCGCCGAGAAATTCGATCTCTTCGGCGATCTGCGTAGCTGACTTGGTTTTCGTACCTTTCGTCAGCATATTCGCCGTGAGATTTGCAAGGCCGGCTTTCTTCTTGTCTTCAGCGTCGGCTCCGTTTTTAACCAGGAGTTGTACCGTAACAAAAGGAACGCCCCTGCGCTCGACCACGGCCACCGTCAAACCGTTCTTTAGTTTGATCTCTTCGACAGCCGGAATAGCAACAGACCGGGGCGGGCCCGGTTTCGGTACCAGTCTCCTGCGCGGCAACACGACCAATGGACAAAAGAAGCACGGCGATAACCGATAAACAACTTAGCGAGCGAAAGATCCGCACTCTGTAATCCGCGATCAGTATTTGTTTTTTCATTTCGCTCCCTCCGCCTGTTTCGCCTGGCTGTAATAGATGACAACACGATTGTTGTCTTTGAAATAGGTTTTCATCACCCGCTGCACGTCACCGGCGGTTACTGCTTGCAGCTTTTGCACGTCGGCGTTGACGGCCTTCGGATCGCCGAGGTAGGCGACTGAGCGTTCGATCGCTATGGCTTTGCCGTCGTTGGTCTCACGCTGGCCGATCGCACGTGCAATCAGCTGGTTTTTCGCCTTTTCGAGTTCCTTCGCAGTAACTCCGCCGTCCTGGATCTTCTTCAACTCTGCGAGCAACGCCTTTTCAAGATTTTCGGAAGTCCCTTCCGCAGAACCGACTCCGATCAGCGACATACGGCCGCCTTCGGTATTTAGCTCGAGATCCAAGTCAGCTTGCTGGGCGATCTTGAGCGTCCGGATAAGACTTTGATAAAGCCGCGAGCTTTCGCCGCCCGCAAGTATGGAAGCCGCGATCCGCAATGCGGGAATGTCGGGACTGCTTGTTCTTGGCGCACGGTAAACGATTCCGGTTGCCGGAAACGGTACTCGAGGCCCGGTTTCACTAAACCGACGTTCCGTCGTCCATTCGGGTTCGACCTCCGTAACCCGAGTAATACTCCCCGATGGTTTCGCGATTCGGCCGAAATATTTGTCTACCCAAGTGTCGAGCTGTTTTTGGTCAAAATCACCCACGACGATCAAAACGGCGTTATCCGGCCTGTAATAGTCTTTGTAGAACTTCGCGGCATCGGCCGGAGTTGCCGCACTGAGTTGGTCAAGGTCACCGATCACACCGCGCCGGTATGGATGTTTCTGGAAAGTAATGTCGTCAAGCAGCCAATAAAATTTACCGTACGGCGGGGCAAGAACGCTTTGACGATATTCTTCCTTGACCACCTCGCGTTCAGACGCAAAATTCTTTTCATCGACGTTGAGGTTGATCATGCGGTCGGATTCCGCCCAGAGAAGCGGTTCGAGGTGATTCGACGGAACTACCTCGTAGTAATTTGTGTAATCCGGCCAGGTTGACGCGTTATTAAAACCGCCGACATCTTCAGTTAGCCGGTCCATTTTCTCGTCCGGCATATTGCGGGTGGCCTTGAACATCATATGTTCAAACATATGGGCAAAGCCCGAGCGTCCGGGAGGGTCGTTTTTTCCGCCAACGTCGTACCAAACATGGATCGACACAGTCGGGCTTGTTCCATCATGGACCGAAACGACCCGAAGGCCGTTGCTAAGCGTACGCTCCTTCATGTTGATCGGAGCCACGGTCAATTGGCCGAAGATAGGCGCACCGGTAGCAACACTGATCGAAACTATAAGTAAACCAATAAGTTTTCGCATAATTATTACCTCAAAAAATATTATGTGTATTACGCAGATCAATGACAATAGTTTTCGCCCTTGCACACACAACCAAACCAGCACGGTCGAGCGTTCCATTTGTGACGCGTTTGTGCGGAAAGTGGGACGGTCTAAGTCCTACACTCGCAATGGTTATCGTCACAAATCGTTCCACTTGCGAATTGAACAAGCTCCTTAAGTGGAACGGCCATTTTGTGTGTCGTCCTAGAAAAAGTTGACACCTTTGCCCGATCCTCCCCGTATTGGTTTCCATTTCACTATTCGTCTTGTCCAATGCTTATCGTTACTCCTATATCGCTTTCGTTTTCCGAGGTTTCACTCTAAAGCGATGGGTCTCGAAGCCTAAAAAGCGATGGCCGAACCTCAGCGCTCTAGCCTCATTGGTGCACACGGGCGTTCCGTCTGCGGCATCTATGCGACAGTATATCATAGATGCAACTATGTGTATGCTATTTTTTCACGCAAGGTAGCTCATCGATGGAGTTCCCGTTAGCAGCGACGTCCGCGTTCGGGCTTTTTAATCTTCTCAGCGTCTGGTGGCCTACTGATAATCGTAAAAACCTTTTCCGCTCTTTCGTCCCAGCCATCCGGCATCGACGTATTTCTTTAGGAGCGGACACGGACGATATTTCGGGTCTCCAAGGCCTTCATGCAATACGTTAAGTATTGCCAGGCAAACATCTAAGCCGATGAAGTCTGCGAGCGTCAACGGGCCCATCGGATGGTTCATGCCGAGTTTCATTATTTCGTCAATAGCTTCCTTGGTCGCGACACCTTCGTGCAGAGCAAAAATTGCTTCGTTGATCATCGGCATCAGCACGCGGTTCGAGACAAAACCGGGATAGTCGTTGCACTCGACGGGAACCTTCCCTAGCTGCTCCGACAATGTCTTCACTTTCGCATAAGTCTCATCGGATGTTGCAATTCCGCGGATAACCTCAACCAGCTTCATAAGCGGAACCGGATTGAAGAAATGCATCCCGATGACCTTATCGGGCCGTTTTGTTACGGCAGCTATCTTGGTGATCGAAATAGATGAGGTGTTTGATGAAAGGATCGCGTCGGCCGAAGTTATTGAATCGAGTTTTTCGAAGATCTGTTTCTTGATCTCAAAGTTCTCGGTGGCGGCCTCAACGATAAGGGAGCAGTCGTTCAGATCGTCAAGTGACGTCGTTGTCGTTATACGTCCCGAGCACAACAGCCTTTTCGGCCTCGGTCATCGTTTCCTTCTTCACAAAACGGTCAAGGCTCTTGCTGATATTCTGGATCCCCTTTTCAACGAACTCAGCATTAACATCGCACATTACCACGTCAAACCCTGCTCCCGCCGCAGTTTGAGCAATACCGTTTCCCATTGTTCCGGCGCCGATGACGCCAATTTTCTCACTCATAATGATCTCTTTAAGAACTTTGTTCGGAATAACGAATAGCGAATAACGAAAAGTTGAATAGCGGCGGTCGCTATACCTTATTCGCCATTCGCTACTCCGGAGATAAACGTTAAACCCGTTCGACGGCCATCGCAACCGAGTTTCCACCACCGAGGCATAGCCCCGCAACTCCGCGTTTTACGCCACGACGCTTCATTTCGTAAAGCAGGGTCGTCAGCACACGGCTTCCGGAATTTCCGATGGCGTGGCCCATTGCGACGGCTCCGCCGTTCACGTTTACGCGTTCGGGGTCGATGCCGAGTTCCTTCATTACGCCAAGGGCCTGAACGCTGAATGCCTCGTTCAGTTCGAACAGATCGACATCTGAAAGCTCCCATCCGGCCTTTTTGACCGCCCGGCGTACGCCTTCGACCGGAGCGAGCATGATGTATTTTGGCTCAATGCCCGAAACTGCGTATGAAACGATCCGGCCGAGCGTTTCAGCACCAAGTTCCGCGGCATTTTCCGCCGACGTGACGACCAATGCTGATGCCCCGTCATTAACGCCGGGAGCATTTCCGGCCGTGACGGTTCCGCCATCTTTTTTGAATGCCGGCTTCAACTTGGCGAGAGCCTCAACGGTTGTCTCGGGTCTCACCGGCTCATCGTGGTCTAAAACGATCGGATCACCCTTTTTTTGAGGTATTTCGATCCGGATGATCTCGTCCTTAAATCGTCCCTCAGCCTGTGCTTCCGCAGCTTTTCGGTGCGAATTGTACGCAAACTCGTCCTGCTTTTCGCGTGTGATCTGGTGCTTGTCGGCAACGATCTCGCCGGTATTGCCCATGTGCCAGTTCTCGAACGGACACCACAGGCCGTCGTGGATCATAAGATCAGTTGCCGTTTGATTGCCCATGCGAAAGCCTTCACGCGCCGTTTGCAGAGCATATGGAATGTTCGACATCGACTCCATTCCGCCAGCGACGACAAATTCCGCATCGCCAAGCTGAATCGACTGCGACGCCAAAGCCACCGCCCGCAAGCCCGAACCGCAGACCATATTGACGGTCAGGGCCGAAACTTCCGGCGGCAGACCCGCCTTCAACGCGGCCTGCCGAGCCGGGGCTTGCCCGATCCCGGCCTGAACCACACAGCCCATGATAACTTCATCAACCTTTGCCGGATCGACGCCCGCCCGCTTTATTGCTTCCCTGATCGCGATAGCTCCAAGCTCCGGTGCCGTAAAACCCTCTTAATAGCCCCTTGAAATTTCCCCGTCGGCGTTCTCGCCGCACTTATTATTACTGCGTTCTTTCATGTCATGATCGTAAGATTTATTTCTCCCATTGAATAGATTAAAGCAAATGCAAATGCGATTAGCACCGCCATCTCGGATCGTTAAATAAAATTCAGCATCAATGTTGAAGCCGTCTCGGACAGCTGCTTTGCTGGAGGTGCTTCCCGGTTATTCCGGATCGAGCGATCCGTGATCAGTTCCGCCGCCCGCTGACGGAGATTTTTGCCGTAGAGATTTGCAACGCCATATTCGGTGACAATGTAATGGACGTGGGCACTGTGTAGTGACAACACCGGCACCTTCCTTCAGAAACGGTACGATCTTGCTTTCGCCGCGAGAGGTGGTCGACGGCAAGGCGATGATCGGTTTGCCTCCCTCGGAAAGCGATGCTCCGCGAATAAAGTCCATCTGCCCGCCGACACCTGAATACTGGTATCGTTCCTATCGAATCGGCACACACCTGTCCGGTCAGATCGACCTCGATCGCGCTGTTGATCGCCGTTACCTTCGGGTTCCGGCGGATGACCGAAGCTGTCGTTCACATACGCGATATCAAGCATCAGAACCTGCGGATTATCGTCGACAAAATCATAAAGACGCCGCGTTCCCATCACGAAACCGGCGACGATCTTGCCGGGGTGTTTGATCTTTCTTCTCGCCGGTGACCACGCCGGATTCGACCAGGTCGATCAGGCCGTCGGAGAACATTTCGGTGTGGATCCCAAATGCTTGTGATTCTTAAGCGCTGCGAGAACGGCATTCGGGATCGATCCGATGCCCATCTGAAGTGTCGCGCCGTCCTCGATCATATCGGCCACATGAGCGGCCGATGGCCCGGTCGATCTCAGACAGATCGGGAATCGGTACCTCGGGAAGCGGCTCATCGACCTCAACGAAAGCATCAATATCGCGAAGGTTGAACAAGAGCGTCGCCGTGCGTGCGCGGCATTTGCGGATTGACTTGAGCGATCACACGTTTCGGCGCATTCGACGGCCGCCCGGGCAATATCCACTGAAACACCGAGCGAACAGAAACCGTGTTTGTCTGGCGGTGAAACATGGATCAACGCGACATTGAGCGGAAGCACGCCCCTGCGGAACAGACCGGGATTTCGGAAAGAAAAACGGGAATGTAATCGCCCCGCCCCTCCTGAACAGCCTTTCGGACATTTGCCCCGACAAAGAACGCATTCACATGAAAGCTTTCGTCAAATTCGGGCTCCGAGCATATGGAGCCTTCCTTCTGTGTGAAGGTGCACGATCTCGACATCGCGTAAGTTCCTCTGCACGGTCTGTCATTGCCTCGATCAATTGCTGAGGAGCCGCAGCGATTCCGTGGATAAAGACGCGGTCACCTGATCTGATCACTTTGACCGCATCTGCCGCTGATAGTGTTTTTGGCATTTTTTGAATTAAGGAAGTTGTCGCGCACTGACCTATTCGCCGATGTCTTCGTTCCAGATCTCGGGATTCGCAGCGATGAACTCGCCGAGCATCTCGATGCACTCGTCCGAATTAAGGTCGATCACCGTCGACGCCATTTTCTCGCAGCCACTCGATGCCTCCGTCAAAATTAACCGATTCGCCGACTATCACGGTTCCGATCCCGAACTGGCGGACAAGCCCGCTGCAATACCAGCACGGGGCCAGCGTCGTTACCATTATTGTGTCCTTGTAACTTCGCTGACGCCCGGCCTTGCGAAAGGCGTCGGTTTCGCCGTGTATTGATGGGTCGTCTTCCTGCACACGGCGGTTGTGTCCGCGGCCCAGAAGGTTACCGTTACCATCAAATAGGGCCGCACCGATCGGTATTCCGCCTTCCGAAAGGCCGGTCCGAGCTTCTTCAATCGCTATTTCAAGCATTGCCGTTGTGATCCATGGTTATCTATGATTTTAGCCCGTGCAGCGGCCATATGCTAATCTTTACGGACTATGTCGCAGAATTTTCAGCCGGGTGATTTCCTTATTTTTCAGATCGAGAGTGGTTACGGATTGCTCCGCCTTTTGGCGATCGATGAGCGGCCGGACGGCACGACCTGGCATTTGGCGGCGTACAGCGATCTCTTCCTCGGTGTTGAAATGGCTGACGCGGCGCTCGATAGCGGCGATCGCTTTAAGAATAAGCCATCCACACCTTGCATTGACAAATCGTGCGTTCGAAAGCACACAGGTTGCCCGGATGCGGAACGTACCGCTGACCGACGCCGAACTTACGATCTGGATAAATGGAGACAGAGACTTAAGCCGCGAGATCTCTGACCGTTCCGTACGGTTATTGCTTGGATTGCGATGATCTCGGTGAAAGATCCTGGTGGTTCGGTCCGTTACGCTCGCAGGTACGACGTTCTCAAAATCAGCTTCATCGAGCAAGCGGGATGTGTCCGCCGATTTGAGCTGTTCAGAAACCGCGATCGCTCGTCTCGTTTCGGTTTCATTTTCTCAAACTGCTTTCTCAGCATTCTCGTCCGAATAAACGTTTGAACCTGCCACGCAGTCATCGCGATCAGAAACCCAAACACGACGTAAAGTATCCACGGCGTTCCCTCGCGTCCAATGAACATCGCGTAAAGCGTGATCGCAAGCGAGAGGCTGACGACTGCCGTCATCAGACTGAAAGTCGAATTTATCAGAAGATTTTGCTCAACCGGCGTTTCTTTATTTTCGATCTTATCGAAGTCAGGCAGAAACTGTACCGCATTTGCGGCAATAGGTTTCAGAAGACTGTTCAGATGCTCCGCATCTTGGGCAATACATAATGTTACAGATTACGATCGCTTTGTCGGTTGGTTCAGTCTAATTTTCGCCGCTTGAGTTCACGCGTGAGAAGGTCCATTTCCCTGCTTATCTGCCCTGCGGCCGAACTGTTTTCCTCAGCCCGCCTGATCAAATACGGGATGGTGTCCTTGACCGGCCCGTAGGGAACATATTTCGAGACGTTGTAATCGTTTGCGGCGAGAACGTAAGAAAGGTTATCGCCCATGCCGTAGAGCTGGGAATAAAAAACGTGAGGGTGATCAGCGGCGATGCCGCGCTCGTGCATCTTCTTTGCAAGCCGCTGTGTGCTTGCCTCATTGTGTGTTCCGGCGACGAATGCTATGTCATCAAGATGGTCCAGACAATAGTCGATCGCCGCGTCATAATCGCGGTCAGTCGATCTTTTATCCGGGTGGATCGGCGAGGAATAACCAAGTTCATCGGCACGCTCGCGTTCTTTTTCCATATACGCGCCGCGAACGAGTTTTACGGCGAGAATGTAGCCATCCGCTTTGGCCTGACGCCTTGCGTCCTTTAGATACTGCAGCCGGTCGGTGCGGTAAAGTTGGACCGTACTGAAGATGATCGGCCCCTCACGGTTGTACTTCTCCATCATATCGACCGCAAGACGGTCGATCGCATCCTGGATCCATGATTCTTCGGCATCGATAAACAGCGGTTGCCCTATCGAGTACGCATAATCGCAAATCTCGCCAACGCGGCCGTAAATGCGTTCGCATTTCGACTGGCTTTTTGCGTCGAGTTTTTTCTTGCCGCTCAATCTTTCAAGCGTCCCGAGCGGCGCTATACCCGTTACCTTGAATACCGCAAACGGGATTCCGGGATCTTCCTTTGCCCGTTCGATCGTCTTAATTATTTCGTTCTTGGTTCGATCAAAATCGGCTTCTGAGGATTTACCCTCGATCGAGTAGTCGAGGATCGCTCCGATGCCGGCCGCACCAAGTTTTTTTACCGTCGGTTCACATTCTTCGATTGTTTCTCCGCCGCAGAACTGCTCAAAGACCGTTTTCTTTATCAATCCTTCGACCGGCAGGCCCAACGACAAGGCGAACTTGGCCGACCTTGCACCGATCGCGTTAAGAAACGGCGAATTCAGCAGTCTGAAAATACGAGCTTTTTCCTTTAGTTCGGCGTCGGATTTATCGGCGAAGGCGGAGGCGGTGTCCTGAAAGTCCAGTTTGAATTCGCTCATAAAAGTGGAATTTTACCACAGAGGCACAAAGACAAAGAGTAAGACAAAGAAAGGTTTTCGGCAAATTGAGTATTGGCGCCAATTGCCTTATCATTTCTGTTTTACCTCTGTGCCTTGGTGCCTCTGTGGTGGAAACGAATTATGAGCAAAGGACTTCCGAAAAGATCTGAAAACTATTCAGAGTGGTATAACGAGATCGTCAAACGTGCCGACCTGGCCGAAAATTCTGCCGTCCGCGGCTGTATGGTGATCAAACCGTATGGCTACGCGATATGGGAAAAAATGCAGCGTGCATTGGACGATATGTTCAAGGCGACGGGGCATCAGAACGCCTATTTCCCGCTTTTCGTGCCGAAATCGTTTCTTGAAAAAGAAGAAGAACATGCGGAAGGTTTTGCGAAAGAATGCGCGGTCGTCACGCATTATCGGTTAATGGCTAATCCCGACGGCAAAGGCCTTGTCGTCGATCCAAACGCGAAACTTGAGGAAGAACTGATCATTCGCCCGACCTCCGAAACCATAATCTGGAACGCATATAAAAACTGGATCCAGTCATGGCGCGATCTGCCTCTGCTCATCAATCAGTGGTGTAATGTTGTTCGCTGGGAAATGCGTACGCGGTTGTTTCTACGCACGGCTGAGTTCCTCTGGCAGGAAGGACATACTGCTCACGCGACCGAGGACGAAGCCATGGCGGAAACGCACCAGATGCTTGGGATCTATGCAGAATTTGCCGAAAGTTGGATGGCACTACCGGTTGTTCAGGGCATCAAGACGGCCAGCGAGCGGTTTGCCGGTGCCGTCGAGACATTTTGCATTGAAGCCATGATGCAGGACGGTAAGGCGCTGCAGTCCGGGACATCTCATTTTCTTGGCCAGAATTTTGCAAAGTCTTTTGACGTTAAATTCGTCAATAAAGAGAACCAGCTTGAATATGCCTGGGCGACCAGTTGGGGCTTGTCTACACGTATGATGGGAGCGCTTGTTATGGCCCATTCGGACGACAATGGCCTCGTGCTGCCGCCGAAATTGGCTCCGATCCAGGTGGTTATCATCCCGATCTATAAAACACCGGAAGACCTCGCGACTATCAGTGAAAATGTCAATCCGCTATTCGAGGAACTGAAGGCCGCCGGCATTTCGGTTAAATACGATGACGCCGAACATCAGCGTTCGGGTTGGAAGTTTGCCGAATATGAACTCCGCGGTGTTCCGATCCGGCTGGGGCTCGGGATGCGCGACCTTGAGAACGGCACTATCGAGGTTGCCCGACGCGACAATTTGACCAAAGAGTCGATGCAGATCGAAGGCGTCGTCCAGCACATCAAATTGCTCCTCGATGAAATTCAGGAGAACCTATACAACCGGGCGCTTAGGTTCCGCGAGGAAAATACGTTTCTTATCGACACTTGGGACGATTTCAAGACCCAGATCGAAAAAGGCGGCTTCCTTATGGCCCATTGGGACGGTACCGCCGAAACCGAAGCCGCCATCAAGGAAGAAACAAAAGCCACGATCCGTTGCATACCGCTGCTCTCGGCAGAAATGGCCGGAAAATGTGTGTATTCGGGGAAAGACTCGGCAAAACGGGTAGTGTTCGCAAGGGCTTATTAACGCTTTTGATAGTGGGGGAGAGAGTCCGGATGAGAAGATATCCGGGATTCTACTATTTAACGGGTTTCGGTTCCTGCACCGCGTCTTCGGTGGGCTTAGTCGATTCTGCTTTGGGCGTGTTCTTATCATCCAACGAGATGCCAAAGATCTTCGGATCATTCATGAATTCTCCAAGCTTTTCCGGGCTGAACGTGGCGCGAATAATCGCGGCTTGATTCTTGTCGATCGTCACCAGCGCGATCTTTATGGATTTGCCTGATTCGCGGATATACATGTAGGCCTGCTGGCCTTCGCGCGAACGAACGCGAAAGATCGAACTCCATTCCGGTGTGAACGAGTTTTTCAGAGCTTCCTGCATTTCTCTGTCAAGGGTCTCACGCGAAAATTTCAAGTCCTCGAATAGGGTTACGCTAAAACTCTTGACACCCGCCGGGCGAACAACACTTACTGCAAACCTGGCCAGCCACATAAAAGGAACTGTAACCTTTTTCGCCTTGTATTTGACTTTAGATGGTTAACGATCAAGTCGTATTCGCTTGGTTTGCTCGCGTTCGCCGCCGGAACGGCAAAAGCGAGGACCAGCAGCAAAAGAAGCGACGCGGTGATCACACTTTTTCTTAAAGACATCGTCTTTACTCCTTTTCATTATTTGGTTTTGGCGGTTTGCTGCTCGAACTGTCCCGTTCGATGTCGATCTTCGGAATATTCAATTTGCCGCTCAATTCAACGAGCAGTTCAATGTCGATCGGCCCGATCATATTAACCAAGGCGATGCTTTTGGATTCCGTGATAACGACGGCCACGCCGCTCATCACATCGCCGGTGAACATCGTGAAGATATCGACTTTTTGATTATTTTTCTTGCTGCGAACATTGGCTAGCCGGTCCCAGCCGGGGCCTTTTAACTGTGAGCGGATCTCTTCTACGTCACCGATGTTGTATTCGTTCTCGTTCTCGAACCTGTAAACGCGGACGTAAATTCCTTTCAGGCCGCTTATGGCTTGTGCGACTTTCTTTGCGTCCTCATCCTCATCCTTGACCTTTACGGTCACGCGTTTTGCCAGATCAAGAAGCTTCCCGTCGATGTTTACTTCGACAACATCTCGAGCCCTTGTCTCCAGACCATTAAGTTTTTCAAAATTGATCCTGGCGTCCTGGCCATTTGCCGTAAACGCTGCTGCTCCAAGCAGAACAAACAGCACTAATTTTAACGAAGAGTTGATAAATAACTTCATATTGTTTCTCCTAAAACCTAACGCTCGTTTTCCTTGGTCGTGTTTTCGCCTTCTTCGACACCATTGATCGTGTCTTGTACAATTTTCAGTTTTGAACCCGTTATCGAGAGTGCGAGCATCAACTGCCTGTAGGCATATTTTTCTTCTTTTGTGAGGGCCGCGGTTCCGGTCCGGTATTGCGATCTCACGGTTATTGTCTTTGACTGACGATATATCAAAGCTGCGTGTCGCTTAGCATGGTCCGAAGCGGATTTGATCTCCGATCTACAGTTCTGAACCTTGTCGCCAGGAGTAGCCTGATCGGCGATCACATTGGATTGATTGCTTATTTCGCCAGTTGCTTGTGACTTGGTGACTGACGCCATGTTTTTTTCGGAAGTGTCAGGACCGCTCGAGGTCCGAACCCAGACTCCGACGAGAATGACGGCCACCGCCAAGGCTGCGAACGCGTAGCCAAACGAGAATCTCCAGCCCGGGGCGGTTTCAACAACCGTCATCGTTTTCGGCATTTGCACCACCGGTGCCTCGGTTTCTGTGTGCCGAAACACAGCGAGCGTCTTTTCCAATTTCTCGATTTCCGGGTCATCGCCCGATCTGTCCCAAAGGTAGTCTTCGTTCATTTTCGTTCTCCGCCGATGCCGAGTTTCTGTCGCAGCAGCTCCATTCCGCGATAAAGGTTCACCCGCACCGATTCCGGCTTTAGGCCCGTCCGTTCCGCGATCTCATTTCCGGTCATTCCCTCGATCAGCCGCAAAACCAATGTTTCCCGATAACTCACCGGCAGCGAGCGGATCGCATCCAGGATCTCGCGGGCCTCCGCATCCGGATTGTGCCGACCGCGCAGATCATCTGAAAGTTCTTCGGTCGGTCGCGAATGCCGGTAAAACTCGGCGGCATGATTTCGGGCGATCCTTACAAGCCAGGCCCCAACAAGGTTCCTATCGCGAAGTCCCGGAAGATTCTTGTACGCCGCGAGAAAAACGTCCTGTACCAGGTCCTTTACGTCGTCATAAGGCACTCGCGACAGCAATATTCCGTGAACAAGCGGCGCGAACATTTTGTATAGTTCTTCGAAAGCCTGAGCGTCACCCTGGCAGATCTGTTCGACGAGTCGCGCTTCCGCCCGAACGATCTCTTGAGCCGGAGCCGCCGCCGCTCGTCCGTATAGAAAGAGATCCTGTGTCATCTCACTTTCAGTCATTGGTCATTCACTACGTTCGCGATCGCAAAAAGGAGAGACAAGCAAAATCGACGTGGTGATCGGTTTTTATTTGATGCCGGTAATATAGACGATGTAGCGAGAGAAATGTTAACGAGAGATTAAGAACTCTACCGTAATTTGTGAACGCGGATTTAGGAGATCGAGCCGAAAAAACCGGATTTGCTTCTTCTCCCCCTCTATCGGTTCGATCCGCGTTGAAAACTTATAGTTAGTCGCAAATGCCGTTCGATCCGCAATTAACCGCCTCAAGTATTGCGAATTGGGCAACGATGACTATTCCGATCAAGACCAACGCCCCTACAACGAGGTTTGCTATTCGCGGCCGAAAATTGACGCCTTTTTCCATGCCGCGCTTGGTCAGCATTGAGAAAAGAGAAACAACAAGCGCAACCGGGAGTGCCACTACACCGCCAAACATCAGTATCCGTCCGAACGAGTTCAGTTCTCCGCCAGTTTCGGTCGTGAGCGATTTGAGTGCCCCGGCGGCCGGCTCGAGATCGAACGTCGATATAGTGAACGTGAGAAGAAATGGAAGAAACAGAACGAAGCCAACAACCGCTCCAAGCTTCGGGTTTAATATTGTGTCTCTCATAGTTTTGCCTTCTGTTAGCTGCAGCCTGTGTTCCTTAACAATACCGGCACAGGTGTCGGCGTAAGTCGTTAATGTGAATCTGAACAGACCAATTCTCGAGTTTCTATGCTCGCGGTAGACGTCGGCATACGTTTGTTCTATCGACTCTCCAAACCGCTCCCGGAACTCCCGCGGGTAAAGCGCGAGCAGCTTTCGGTAAAAACTACGATATGCGACTTCATGGCCTTTAGGCATAGGTGTACGTATTGGGCGACAGCTTGAGCTTCTTCGTCAGCGAGATAAGGTGCTCATAGCGTTCCAGTTCAGCTCCAAGTGAGCTTTGACCGGCGGCTGTGATCTTGTAATAGATCCGCCGGGAATCGTCCATTTCGGGGTCGATCCTCTTATCGCTCTCACAGACAAGGCCGGCGTCCAGCATCCGCTTTAGCGATCCGTACAGCGTCCCAGCGCCCATGCTCACTTTTCCGAGCGAATCTGCCTCGACCTGTTTCATGATGCCGTAGCCATGCCGCTCGGCAGTCGATAGCGCGAGCAGAATATGAAACACAGCGGGAGTTAACGGCGAGGGGTTGGTCACTGACATGGGATCATACTATATCCGTCACGGATATATGTCAAGGTGTTTTTTGCGAAAACTACGACTACGACTCTCGATCTAGGAAAAAACGGAATTCATATGAGTAATTTACTTCGAAAACTTAGACTTTTGAGTGAAATCCTGCGTCTAACCGTTGTGAAGCAAGGAGGTTTCACAATTTTGGGCTTGATTGGGATGTTATTCTCGTGTTTAGGCCGGTAATCGCGCGATTGAATGTTTATCAACTTGTCGGATGAACAACTTGTCGAACTTGCGGTTTCTAAGGACCCGGAAGCGTTTGGCGAAATCGTTAGGAGATGGGAGCGGAAAATATTCGCCCTGTGTTTCGGTATGCTTGCCCGCGAGGATGAGGCCCGCGACGCAGCCCAGGAGACTTTCATCGCCGCGTATAGAAATTTGTCGAAGTTTAGGGGTGAGGCCAAAGTATCATCATGGCTGCACAGAATTGCGGTGAACCAGTGTTTGACAACAAAGCGGCGGGCGAAAACCCGCTCCGAGGACTTTATCGACGAAGAAAAGCACGAAGAAGAGCGATACTTCGTCGCACCGGAAAAAGCGTCACCAGCGCGGAGGATCGAAGCCAACGAAAGGCTGACGTTAGTTCGTCAGGCCGTCACATCGCTTCCATCGGACCTGCGGCAGGTGATCGTCATGAAGGAGTTTGAGGAGATGACGTTCCAGGAGATATCGGAAACGCTCGAGGTTCCTCTTAGCACGGTGAAAAGCCGCCTGTATACGGCGTTGAAGCAGTTGAAAATGAAGTTGGAGCGTGTGCCGCTTGAAATAGCGTGATAAATGTCATGAAAAAAGACATCAAAATACAAAACTGTTCTTATTCGGCCGATCTCGTAGCTTATCTTTATGACGAGATCGATCCGGCTGAAAGGAACTCGTTCGAAACGCATCTTGCCGTTTGCGGAACGTGCACTGACGAGTTTGCTGAACTCTCGTTTGCACGCCTGGATGTCTATGAATGGCATCGCGATGAGTTTGCGTCGATGGAGACCCCGCGATTTGTCATCCCTTATGCTGCAACTGTTTCGAAAACGTCGTGGCTCGATGCATTTCGAAGCATATTTGCGTTTCCCGGACAACTTGTGACGGCCGGTGGTGCGTTTGCGTTGATGGCGATCGTAGCCGGTGTGGTTTATTTTACGTCATTGAACGGTTCGAGCGAGATCGCCTCGGCGCCTACGTCGGACGCTGTAGCAGGTAACAAGAATGCATCTGTGAATCCGCCGCCGGTCGCTCCGCCTTCAAGAGACCTAAAGGCCGATTCACCCAAAGTTGTCGGGAGCAATGATGTGGTCAAAGTATCGACAGAAGGAAAAACGTCAGTACCGGCAAAGGCCGTGAATCGACGACCGGCAAAAGCTCCGGAACGAAACACAGCCCGGCGTGTGAATACGGCGCCGCGGCTCAACGATTTTGAAGATGAGGATGACACTACGCTGAGGCTCGGCGATCTGCTCGCCGATATTGATACGAAATATTAATTACGAGGTCTTATGATCCAGATACAGAAACACCCCCGGCTTTCAATTTTACTCGCATTGGTTTTGTGTATGCCCTTACTGGGCGCAGCTCAAGATCAGCAGCGGCCGCCGATGCCGCCGCCCGATGGACAGGCGGGCCAGCCCGGGCAGCCGGGAGAACCGAAGCCCGACCTCTTGCTGCGAACTTGGCTTATCCCGCGAGCAGGTACAGTCGATGCGTAGGTTGAACGCGGAACGCAAGCCGATCGAAAATCAGGCGAGGCGGCGCTTTCAGGATGCGAACCGAGACCTCAACATGGCGATTTACGCGGATACGGTAAATGACGAGACGGTTCAGTTGAAGCTGAAGGAATTTCAGGCGGCCCAGTCGGAACTTGCTCGAATCAAGTTCTCGAATGAACTGGCGGTCCGGAAATTATTGACGCCCGAACAACTTATGAGGTTTCGCGAACTGCGGCGGCGATTTGCCGAAGTCCGTGAGAATATTGAACAACGCCGCGGCCAGCCACCGGGTCAACCTGGGCGGCGCCCTGTAAGGCGCGGCAATCAACCGCCGCCGATCAATTAGCTTTTCCAATTAAATTGCCGATGTGCAGCAGCCGGTCATGAAAATGGCCGGCTGTCTTTATTTGTCGATTTCCTCTCGTTCGTTGTAACCTTTTCCCTATTCTGAAATTCGACAACCGATCGTTTGCCTCTAAATGAATCCGCTTACAAAATTTCTTTTTGAGCTTCAGGAGATCAGCCTGCTGATCTGGAGCGCGGTTTCGGGCATGTTTCGAAAACCACGTTACTTTTCCGAGACGATAAGGCAGATGGATATTATCGGCGTCGGTTCGCTGCCGATCATCCTTCTGACGGGTTTTTTTACCGGCGGCGTTTTGGTTTTGCAGACGTTTCCGACTCTGCAATATTACGGAATTCAAAATGAAGTGGGTCGTTCGGTCGCGGTTTCGCTGATCCGCGAATTGGGGCCTGTGTTGACCGCATTAATGGTCTCGGGGCGAATAGGATCAGCAATCTCGGCTGAATTAGGATCAATGGTCGTTTCGCAACAGATCGACGCAATGCGAGCGCTTGGCACCGATCCGGTCAAGAAACTTGTAGCTCCGCGAGTAATCGCGCTGATCTTCATGCTTCCGCTATTAACGGTTGCTTCGGATATTTTTGGCATCATAGGCGGCGGCTCGGTCGCCTCATATCTTTTTGACCAGGATTACAATGTTTTCATCAGTTCTGTTCGTAATGGAATAACTTCGAACGATCTGATCGGTGGAATCATCAAGCCCTTCTTTTTCGGGTTGATAATCGGCGGCATCTCGTGCCATAAGGGTTTGAGTACTGCTGGTGGGACGGTCGGTGTTGGCCGCTCAACGATCAACGCTGTAGTGCTTTCATCAATTTGGGTCATCATTTTCGACTTTTTCCTGGCAAAGGCGATCCAGTCGCTTCTTGGAGCCGGTATAATATAAGACCGAAGATCGAAATTATGCTTTCAAGCCGCAGCGAAGAATACGAACTTGTCACCGAACAAAACCTCGAACCTTCCGATCTGGAGGATGCGGTTGATGAACCGGGCCGGGTCATTCCGGCCATCGAGTTTCGAAACGTATTCCTTTCTTTCGATGACAAGAAGATCCTTGACGGCATCAGCTTTACCGTTCGGCGCGGGGAGACCAAGGTCATCCTCGGCCGGAGCGGCGGCGGAAAATCTACGATCATTCGCCTTGTTCTCGGGCTTTTGAAGCCGGATTCCGGCCAAATATTCGTTGACGGCGAAGAGATAACTGCTTACGACGAGCAGGACATGATGGACGTCCGGCAAAAGATCGGTATGGTCTTTCAGGAGGGAGCTCTGTTCGATTCCTTGTCCGTATACGATAACGTAGCGTACCGGCTTAACGAACAACGTGTCGACGACGATGAGATCGAACAGGAAGTTCGGCGGATGCTTCAGTTCGTTGATCTTGAAGACGCGATCGAGAAGATGCCCATTGAGCTGTCCGGTGGGATGCGGCGGCGCGTCGGCATCGCACGGGCGTTGATCGGCGATCCCCAGATCGTTCTTTTCGACGAACCAACCGCGGGCCTCGATCCGCCGACCGCGCGTACTATCTGCGAGCTTGCAATAAAACTGCGTGACCTGCAGGATGTGTCGTCAATATTCGTCACGCACGAGATGAACAACGTCCAATACCTGTCGTCAGAATATGCGATCGTTGACGAAAATGGCTACGTAATGTTCGAGAAAGAGGGCAAAACTCTTTGTTTGATAAACACGGAAGTGATAATGTTGCGAGATGGAAAAATAATTTTTAATGGTTCTGACGAGGCTCTGAAGGCCAGTCCGGATCCGTATATCCAGCGGTTCATCCACGGAAAATAGTAACGGGTTGAAATGGTTGAAACTAAGAAAACACTGACGTTTAGCAAAGTGCGTGTTGGCATCTTCGTCCTTTTTGGGCTTGGCGTGCTGGCATTCCTCATCCTTAATTCGACCGGCGATTTCAACCCTTTTGAAAAGAAGCTTCGATTGAAAGCCCGTTTCGCGGCGGCCGACGGCCTGCGCGAGGGTTCCGAGGTCCAGCTTGCCGGTGTCAGGATCGGCAAGGTTGAGCGGGTTGATTTCTTGCCGCCCGACAGCCCGGAAGAGTTTAAGGTCGAGGCCGTTATGGCTCTGGATAACGAACTCAGCGGACGCCCGATCACGGAACGAATACGGACTGATTCCAACGCTCAGCTTATCGCGACGTCGCTCCTTGGAAACGACAAGAGCATAAATATTTCACCGGGAAGCTCTAAGGGTTCGCCCATTACGGAGAATGCGATCCTCGAATCGCGTGTCGCGATCTCGATAAACCAACTGACCCAGACGGGAAATGAACTGCTCGGACAGATCAACAAGCTCGCCATTCCCGCGAACGAGATCCTGAACAAGGCGAACCAGGGCGAGGGAACGCTCGGCAGCATCGTCAATGATGATTCCCTTTACCGTAATCTGGATGCAACCGTGTCCGAGACGAAGCTTACAATGTCAAAGCTCCAGACGACTCTTGAAAAGGTAAACAGCGGTGATGGATCGGCCGGAAAGTTGTTGAACAACCCGGAGCTTTACGACAACCTTAACCGCACGGTTGCGCAACTCGAGAGTATCTCGGCCGATATCAAAGCAGGTCGCGGCACGGCTGGAAAATTCCTTACGGACGACGCTCTGTATAATGAAACGAAGGCTGCAATTTCGGAACTTCGAACGTCGGCCGCAAAGATCAGCGGGATCGCGGACGATTTCAAGCTGATCTCTGCCGACCTGTCTGCGGGCCGCGGCTCTGCCGGTAAGTTTCTCAAGGACGAGCGGCTTTACGAGGACGCAAAGGCGACTCTGGCCAGGTTTAATTCTACAGCGGCGCGAGTCGAGCAGATCCTCGCCGACGCTCAGGCCGGCAAGGGGACGATCGGCAAACTTTTTACCGACGAAACTCTATATAACAGCATCAACCAAACCGCCGCGAACGTAAACCAGCTCTCAAGCGAAGGATCAAAACTCATATACGACTTTCGCCAAAACCCTAAGAAATACCTTCGTATAAAAGTGAGCTTGTTTTAGCCGGAAACCTGCGAACAAAATACGCAACTTGCAATCCATATTATGCATCTATACACTGGTTATGCACCATATATGCATACTACAGACTGTCTATGCAAAAAATACAGCGGCAAGACGCATTGGTAAATTTAATCTCGGGTGAGCGGATCGCCAGCCAGGCACAGTTAGCTCAAAGGCTGCGTTCGCGAAATTTCGATGTTACCCAGGCCAGCATTTCGCGCGATCTGGACGAACTCGGCATCATCAAAGCCGCGGGCATCTACACGGTGCCGAAGAAGTTGAGCGGTGCTGAGCCCTTTGGCCTTTCGAGCCTCGAAGCCGCAGGCGACAATTTGATCGTCGCGAAATGTGATTCGGGCCTTGCATCCGCCGCCGCTGTAAGGATCGACGCCGCGCGAATCTCAGAGATCGTCGGAACGATCGCTGGCGACGACACAATATTCGTTGCAGTAAAGGACGCGAAGGAGCAGAGGGCGGCTATGAAAAAGATCTGGGAGATCTTCGAGAGGTAATTGCAATGGAGCTAAAGAAAGTAGAGATAGATAAAACTGGTTCGGCAACCTCGCCGCTTGATATGCCGAAGACAGTTCTTACGACCGGAGCGCACAACCTGCCGATAGTTGGCGATGTTGTCGCGGTCCGTGCCCTGGCCGAAAGTGTGACATACGGCAATCTAGAACTACCAAGCGGCCGCCTCGCGAAGATCAACCGCAACGATATCTTGCTTGGCGTGCTTGGAAAACGGCGGGCATTGAAGGGTTTTGTGGGCGACGTTCCGGATGCAATACAGGCCGGGGACCGGCTGCATCTGTTGAATATGGGCGGTGTTATCGGCGTTTGCAAGGGTCATCACTCGTCGTTTTCGGACGCGATCGAGGTCGAGGTTATTGGCATCGCTTGCGACGCAGAGGGAACCGTACTGAATATTTCTGATGCCGCACTCGAAACCGCGACTTCCCTTTCGCCGTCCGCTCCGATCGTCATGATCGCGGGGACGTGTATGAACTCGGGCAAGACTGTAGCCGCGACCGAGATAATCCGTCAGGCCGCGAGTGCAGGCCTCCGCGTTGCCGGAGCAAAACTCTCGGGCATCGCCTGTCTCCGCGACACCTTACATATGCAAGATCACGGAGCGGTGGCCACAGCGAGCTTTCTCGATTGCGGATTGCCTTCCACCGTCGATTACGGCGATCTTTCGCCGGTCGCAAAAGGCATTTTGAATCACCTTAACACGTTTGAACCCGACCTTATTGTCGTCGAACTTGGCGACGGTATTGTCGGCGGTTATGCTGTTGATTCGGTTCTAAAGGACTCCGAGATAAAGGCGGCGATCTCGTCTTTCGTTTTCTGTGCTTCGGATTACGTAGGCGTCATTGGCGGTATCGCGGTGATGAAGGACCTCGGCATCGATATTAATGTCATCGCCGGGTCGGTCACCGATTCGCAGATGGGTGAGGATTTCGTGCAGGAGCATTTTGGAATCAAAGCAGGAAACGCCCGACGTAATGGAGCTCGGCTTTTTGAGCTTGCAAAAAGCAAAACCAGCTCGGTATTTGCGTAATCATGAATCGAGGCATCGTACACATCGCCCTGGTCGTAGACGACTACGACGACGCAATCGAGTTTTATACCCAGAAGCTCGACTTTACCCTGCTTGACGACACCCCGCAGAGCGAGACGAAACGTTGGGTGCTTGTCGCTCCAAAAGGTGACGGAGGATGCAGCCTGCTGCTTGCGAAAGGCGTAGGCGTCGAGCAAAGAAGCCGCATCGGCAATCAGGCCGGCGGCCGCGTTTTCTTGTTTCTAAAGACAGATGACTTTTGGGCGGATTACGAGAAAATAAAAAGCAGAGGCGTAAATTTCGTGCGGGACCCAAAGGTTGAGGATTACGGGACGGTCGCGGTTTTTGAAGACCTCTACGGCAATCTTTGGGATCTGATCGAGTTTAGCGAAGCGAAATGACGGTGCAAAAGATAAAAATAGCGATCTTCGGCGGATCAGGTTATGGCGGAAGCGAGCTTCTTCGGATACTGCTTTTTCATCCGAATGCGGAGATCGTTTTGGTAACGGCGAACGAACATGCGGGGAAATCTGTTGATGAAGTTCATAGAAACTTGAACGGTTTGACCGAACTTCGCTTCGACAAATCCCTTGATGACTTTTCCACGCTCACCGATATCGATGTTGCCTTCTTTGCCTTGCCGCACGGACAGGCACTGAGCCTTGTCCCGAATTTGCCGAAGAACATAAAGGCGATCGATCTGTCGGGCGATTTTCGCATCGACGATGCCGTTGTTTTCAAGCAGTTTTATAAGCTTGACCACGCCGGCGAGGTGCAGGAGGATTTTGTTTACGGTCTTACGGAAACAAACCGCGAGGCGATCCGCTCAGCCCAATATATCGCGAATCCCGGCTGTTTCGCTACCGCGACGCTGCTTGCTCTTGCACCAATGGTCAAGAGCGGTTTGCTGACGGGCAAGATCGTTGTCGATGCAAAAACAGGTTCGTCCGGCTCGGGAGCAAAGGCGGCGGCGAACACGCACCATCCGCAGCGGATGAATTCGTTTTACGCGTACAAGCCGTTTCAGCATCAGCACCTTCCCGAGATCGAGCAGTGTTTGAGGACGGTCGCCGAGTTTTCGAACGAGCTAGTTTTCATGACTCACAGTCTGCCCGTATCACGCGGTATTTTCGCTTCCTGTTATATGGAAACAACGGTGAATATCACGAACGAGGACCTCGATCATCTCTATCGCGATTTTTACAAGGATGCTTTCTTTGTCCGCAATGTTGAGGGCTCGCCTGACATAAATTGGGTTAAAAATACGAATTTCTGCGACATCGCCACGCATTCGAACGGGAAACAGATAGTCGTTTTTTCGGCCATCGACAATTTGGTCAAAGGCGCGGCAGGACAGGCTGTGCAGAATATGAATTTGATGTTCGGCCTGGACGAAAAGACAGGTCTTGTTTTTCCGGGCAGCAACCCGTGAGCGCTGCGTTTTATGAACTTTCAGCACATCAAACAGATCGAAGACGACTTTCAGGTCGAGACGTACAAGAAAATGCCCATCTCTGTTGAGCGCGGCGAGGGAGCCTGGGTGTGGACGAGCGAGGGCGATAAGTATCTTGACCTGTACGGCGGACATGCCGTTTGCGCGACCGGGCATTCGCATCCGCACGTAGTTAAAGCCATCCAGGAACAAGCCGCGAAAGTGTTGTTCTATTCAAATCTGGTGTATTCGGAGATCCGTGCGAGAGCGGCGGAAAAGCTTGTCTCCATCGCTCCGAACAGCCTTACAAAGGCCTTCTTTTGCAATTCCGGCACTGAAGCGAATGAGAACGCCATGCGGATGGCCCGGATGGCGACAGGCCGCGAGAAGATCGTTACGTTCACCGGCGGCTTTCACGGGCGTACGGCTGATTCGATCAGCGCGACGTTCCTCGGCAAATATCGGGAGATCGGAAAGCCGAATGTTCCCGGACATGTCTCGGCGGAGTTCGGAACATGGAGAGCGTCAAGGCCGTCGCGGACAGCGAAACGGCGGCGATAATGCTCGAGCCGATCCAATCGATGGCCGGCGTCACCGAAGCCGACCCGCACTTTTTCCGTGCGCTTCGCGAACTATGCGACGAACGCGGCATAATGCTGATCTTCGATGAAGTTCAAACAGGCATCGGCCGTACCGGGAACTGGTTCTTTGGAGGCAGCGATCTTGCCGACGGAGTAGAGCCTGACATCATTACGATTGCCAAATCGCTCGGTAGCGGTGTTCCGGTCGGAGCCTGTCTTGTTACCGAGAACGTGTCGGCGAACATCAAGGTGAACGACCTGGGCACAACATTCGGCGGCGGAATGCTCGCCATGGCCGCCGTGGTAGCGACGCTGGAAGCGATCGAGAATGACGGGATGATCGCTAACGCCAAGAATGTCGAAAATCACTTACGCGATTCGCTCGCGGGCATTCCAAACATCGTTTCAGTAAAAGGCAAAGGCAGTCTGCTCGGGATCGAATTCGGAGGGCCGTGTGCTCCGATACACGAGAAATTGCTTGAGAACAAGATAATTACCGGGACCTCGAGCGATCCAAACGTACTGCGATTACTGCCGCCGCTTTCCGTAAGTGTGGACGAGATAAATATGCTGGTAGAGGTACTTTCGAATTGAACAAGTTTCTACGAACATCGGATTTTTCAAGCCAGCAGCTCGACGCTTTAATCGACGCTGCAGTAAATTTCAAAAACGGAGATTTATCCAAAAAACCGCTCGCCGGCAAATCGATTGCCCTCGTATTTTTTAATCCATCGCTCCGTACGCGTGCTTCAATGCAAGTCGGCATCTACGAACTGGGCGGTAATCCCGTGATCCTTGAGCCCGGCGGAACGTCGTGGACGCTTGAGCATCGCGAAGGCGTTGTGATGGATGGAAACAAAACCGAGCATCTTAAAGAGTTTGTCCGCGTGCTGGAGCGGTACGTATCGGCGATCGGCGTCCGCACTTTTGCCGACCTTAAGGACTGGGAAACGGAGCGGACCGATCCGATCCTAAACGCGTTTGCGGAGTATTCGACAAAACCGATCATCAATCTCGAATCGGCGATGCATCATCCGTGCCAGGCAATGGCGGATATGATGACGATCCGTGAAAAGCTGGGTGAGAAAAAGAAAAAAGTGCTGCTCACATGGGCATGGCATCCGAAACCCCTGCCGATGGCCGTGCCGAACAGCTTTGCACTCGCTGCTGCTCAGTTTGGACACGACCTGCGTATTGCGCACCCGGACGGTTACGAGCTGGATACCGAACTGTTGAATCAGATAAAAGTCCAGGCGACTGCGAACGGCGGCAGCGTCGAGTTCGCGAATGAAGTGGAAGCGGCTTTCGAAGGTGTCGATGTGGTCTATGCAAAGAGTTGGGGAAGCAAGGAATGCTATGGAAACACCGACAAAGACATAGCGTTCCGCCTCGGTTTGAGAAAAGACTGGATAGTCGACCAGTCAAAAATGGCCCGCACAAACTATGCGATATTTATGCACTGCCTGCCGGTTCGCCGCAATGTGATCGTCACCGACAGCGTCATTGATTCGCCAAATTCCGTCGTGGTTGACGAAGCCGAAAATCGTCTCCACGTTCAGAAAGCGATCATGACTGAGCTGATAAAATAAACGCGTTCTGCGGCTGCTCAACTAGAAATGTATGAACTGCTGCCGCCGCTTTGCGCCCGTCGGCGATCGCCCAGACAATAAGCGACTGTCCCCGTTCGCAATCAC
This sequence comes from Blastocatellia bacterium, assembly GCA_963732475.1. GTDB lineage: Bacteria > Acidobacteriota > Blastocatellia > Pyrinomonadales > Pyrinomonadaceae > OLB17. The sequence continues at coordinate 342,948 of CAVSZR010000007.1, forward strand.
CCGCGGCGAACACTTTGTCGGCCTTTGTCTGCTTGTTTTCGTTGACGGCAATGGTATTCCGGTCGGTGATAGTAATGCCGAGTTGTTCAAAAAAAGTATTATCTTCCCCGCCAACAAAACCCATTGCGAGGAAAACCGTTTCGGCATTCCAAAACTTTTCAGTATGCTCGACCTCAATTAACTTCCCGTCCTCACAAACTACTTCGACGGTCTCCAATCCTGTCAAATTCCCATTCGTATCGGCAACGAACTTCTTTGTCAGGACAGAATACTCGCGCGGGTCTGAGCCAAACAGCGCGGCCGCTTCGTATTGTCCGTAATCCATCTGATGGGTACGAACCCTACTTAACCATCCATCGTGACTAAGCGTCTTATCGGCCGGTTTTGGCATTATCTCAAACTGCACAAGGCTCTTGCATCCCATTCGGATCGACGTCGCGACGCAGTCGGTTCCTGTATCGCCACCTCCGATGACGATCACATTCTTATCTTTCACATCAATGTTCGAAACCGACATGAAAGCCGGATCGAGCAATCGTTTGGTGGACTTGCGTTAGAAAGTCCATAGCGAAATGGATGCCGTCCAGATTGTCGCCCTTCGATCTGCAAGTCTCGCGGTTTCGGAGCACCGCAGCACAGTACGATCGCGTCGAAATCACGCTTCAGATCTTCGGCCGACACATCACGACCAACACTAACATTTGTCAGAAACGTAATTCCTTCGTCCGCCAAAAGCTTTACGCGTCGCTCGACGATGCTCTTGTCGAGCTTCATATTCGGTATGCCGTACATGAGCAGGCCGCCGATACGGTCATCGCGTTCGAAAACCGTCACAGTGTGGCCGTGCTGGTTCAGCTCGTCCGCACAGGCGAATCCGGCTGGGCCTGAGCCGATGACGGCGACGCGCTTTCCCGTACGAAGTTTCCGGTGGCCGTGCAACGACCCAGCCTTCTTCAAACGCCCTGTCGACGATAGAAACCTCGATCTCCTTGATCATCACAGGCTCTTCATTTATGCCAAGCACGCACGAAGACTCGCAAGGGGCCGGGCAAACGCGGCCGGTAAATTCGGGAAAGTTATTCGTTTGCGACAGCAGCCGGTACGCGTCATGCCATTTGCCGCGATAGACCATGTCGTTCCATTCGGGGATCAGGTTATGCAACGGACAGCCGGTCGTCCAGCCTTCTGAAATTGTGCCGACATGGCAGAATGGGACGCCGCAGTTCATGCAGCGTGCTCCTTGTTTTTGTAATTCATCAACAGGAAAACGGAGCGTGGAATTCATCCCAGCTTGCGATCCTTTGTTTCGGATCGCTCAAGATCGGCAAACTCCGCGAGAATTCCATGAATCCAGTCTTTCTTCCCATAGATCGTCAGGCGGCTATCTTCTCAAATGCAGCCAATTCCGCATCGTCTTTTGAAAAACCACTGGCCATCATTTCCTTCTGAGCATCGAGCATGATCCGGTAGTCGGTAGGAATAACCCTCACGAATCTGGAAACGCTGTTATCCCAGTCGAGCAATAGATTTGACGCAACCCGGCTTTCGGTCGCTTCAATATGTCGGAATATCTGGTCTTTGACGAATTCGATCTCTGCACGTCATTTCGATCGGACCAAGTTCGACCATCTCGATGTTGCAAAGCGATGCAAACTCGCCGTGTTTATCAAAAACATATGCAATGCCGCCTGACATTCCGGCGGCGAAGTTCTTTCCAGTTTCGCCGAGGACTATGACCGTGCCACCAGTCATGTATTCGCAGGCGTGGTCTCCGACTCCTTCGATCACTGCATTTACACCGCTGTTCCGGACCGCAAAACGCTCTCCGCTTATCCCTGAAATGAAGGCTTCGCCGCTCGTCGCTCCATAAAAAGCCGTGTTGCCGATTATGATATTTTCGTGTGACGCAAACGTAGCGGTCCGCGGCGGATAGACGATGATCTTCCCGCCCGACAGCCCTTTTCCAAGGTAATCGTTCGAATCGCCTTCAAGCGTCAGCGTCATGCCCCTCGGCACAAAAGCTCCGAAACTCTGTCCGGCCGAACCGTTGAATTGCAGTTCTTATCGTGTCATCGGGCAAACCGTTCGCCCCGTATTTTCGAGATATCTCGCTGCCTACAATGGTCCCGACAGCACGATCTGTGTTTTCAATATTGAGATTCGCCGAGACATTGACTCAGCTCTGTTCCAACGCCGGCCGACATATCTCTAAAAGCTTCGTCTTGTCCAGAGTTTGATCGAGCGCAAAATCCTGATTCGATTGCTGAAACTTGGCATGATCTGTAGACAATTGACAGGCCGGAACAGAACTTTGAGAGGTCAAGGCCGTTCGATGACCAACATCGCCGTCCAGCAGATCCGAACGTCCGATCATTTCGTTGACGGTCCGGAAACCCAAGTTCGGCCATGATCTCGCGCATTTCTTCTGCGACGAAGCGCATAAAATTGACTACGATATGCGGATCGCCCGAGAATTTCTCGCGCAATCGAGGATCCTGCGTCGCGACGCCGACCGGGCAGGTGTTGAGGTGACAAACCCGCATCATTACGCAGCCCAGCGTGACGAGCGGGGCAGTCGAAAAACCGAATTCTTCGGCTCCAAGAAGAGCCGCTATGGCGACGTCGCGGCCCGTCATAAGCTGGCCGTCCGTTTCCAGGCGGACGCGGCCTCGCAGGTTATTCAGCAGGAGCGTCTGATGTGTTTCGGCAAGGCCGATCTCCCAGGGTACACCCGCATGCTTGATGCTCGTCTGTGCAGAGGCTCCCGTCCCGCCGTCATGGCCGCTGATCAAGATGACCTCAGCTTTTGCCTTTGCAACGCCGGCGGCAACTGTCCCGACTCCGGCTTCAGCCACCAGTTTGACGCTGATACGGGCATTTTCATTGGCGTTTTTAAGATCGAAGATAAGCTGTGCAAGGTCTTCGATCGAATAGATATCATGATGCGGCGGCGGCGAGATCAGGCCGACCCCGGGCGTTGAATGACGCGTTTTCGCGATCCACGGATAGACCTTGTTTCCGGGAAGCTGCCCGCCCTCGCCCGGCTTTGCTCCCTGGGCGATCTTTATCTGAAGCTCTTCGGCGTTAACAAGATAATGGCTCGTCACGCCAAAACGCCCCGATGCAACCTGCTTGATCTTGCTGATCTTTCGGTCGCCATTGGGCAGTGTTTCGTAACGCTCGGCATCTTCGCCGCCTTCGCCTGTGTTGCTTCGTCCGCCAATGCGGTTCATCGCTATGGCGAGGGCCTCGTGTGCCTCGGCGCTGATCGAGCCGTATGACATAGCTCCGGTTTTGAAACGTTTTAGAATTTCCTCCACTGGTTCGACTTCATCAATTGGGATTGTCCCGGAACCTTGCTTAAATTTCAGCAATCCGCGCAGCGTCCCCTGCTGCTGTGTCTGGGCATTCAGCAAGCCGCTGTACTTTTTGAACAACGCGTAATCGCCAGACCTGCAAGCCTTCTGCAAGAGATGGATCGACTGCGGACTATATCGATGGCTTTCGCCCGACTGCCGCCATTGATAGTTGCCGCCGATCTCCAGAGTTTTGCCATTTACATCGGGGAAAAACGCGCGTTTGTGGCGTGCGAGTGATTCGTTGGCGATCTCGTCCAGCCCGATCCCGCCGATCCTCGACGGCGTGCGTGTAAAGTATTTCTTAACAAATGTTTCTTCGAGTCCAAGTATCTCGAAAACCTGCGCGCCAAGATAACTTTGAATCGTCGAGATCCCCATTTTCGACAATATCTTCACCACGCCCTTATTAACTGCTTTTGTGTAATTCTTTTCAGCCTTTGCCGTTTCGATATCAAGATCGCCGTTCAATATCTGGTCGTGAATCGTCTCGAAAGCAAGATACGGATTGATCGCGGTCGCTCCGTATCCAAGCAGCAACGCAAAATGATGCACTTCGCGCGGCTCGCCGCTTTCGAGCACAAAACCCGCATGTGTCCGCGTGCCTTCACGTATCAGATGATGATGGACGGCCGACACTGCCAGCAATGCGGGGATCGGAACGCGGTATTCGCTCATCTGACGGTCCGATAAGATCAAAATGTCGTAGCCGTCAGCGATCGCCTTGTCCGCCAAGTAGCAAAGGCGGTCGAGAGCCCATTCGAGGCCCTGGGCGCCGTGATCGCGGTCGAACAGCATCGGTATCGTGATCGACCGAAATCCGAATTTGCCAAACGCGCTTTCCGAATCGCCCGAGCAGTCTCAGTTTTTCAAGTTCAGTATTGCTGACAACAAATGAGTTGAGCTTTATCTGCCGAGCACATGTCGGCACAGGCTCAAGCAGGTTGTCTTCCGGGCCGATCATCGTGTCGGTCGAGGTGACGATCTCTTCGCGGATCGCGTCGATCGGCGGATTCGTCACCTGGGCAAAAAGCTGCTTGAAATAGTTGTAAATGAGCTGCGGCTTTTGGGATAAAACGGCCAACGGCGTGTCGTTTCCCATCGACCCGATGGCTTCGGTACCGGTTTCGAACATCGGCGCCAGCAGCAACCTCAATTCTTCGTCCGTGTAACCAAAAGCTCGTTGTCGGGCGAGTACGGTTTCATGATCGGGTGTGTGGACAAACGGCGGTTGCGGAATGTCGTTGATACTAATTAGATTGTCGTCGAGCCATTTGCGATACGGTTCGGCCTTACTTATCCTGTCTTTGATCTCGGCGTCGTCGATGATCCGGCCGATCCGCGTGTCGATAAGGAACATCCTACCGGGCTGTAACCGCCCTTTTTTGACCACATCGGCTGGGTCGATCGCGAGTACGCCGGTTTCCGAGGCCATAACGATCAGTCCGTCCTTCGTCACGCAATATCGTGAGGGCCGCAGCCCGTTTCGATCCAACACGCCGCCGATGATCTCGCCGTCGGTAAAAGTTATCGAAGCCGGGCCATCCCACGGTTCCATCAAGCACGAATGAAACTCGTAGAACGCCCGTTTCTCGTCACTCATTCCATCCCCTTCGAACATCGGTTCGGGGATCATCATCATCATCGCGTGCGGAAGTTCGCGCCCGGCAAGCGTTAGAAATTCCAACGAGTTGTCAAACGCACCCGAATCGCTGGCATCGTCGTCGATGACGTGCAGGACCTTCGGCAGATCGTCGCCAAAAAGCGTCGAACTCATTCGCTTTTCACGGGCATGCATCCAATTGACATTGCCCCGAAGCGTGTTGATCTCGCCGTTGTGAGCAATGTAACGCAGCGGTTGCGCACGGTTCCAGTTGGGGAAGGTATTTGTGCTGAAACGCGAATGTACTAACGCAAGGCCGCTTTCGAAGGCTTCGTCTGATAGGTCCGGATAAAACAAGCCGACCTGCTCCGTCGTTAGCATTCCCTTATAGACGATCGTCTTAGACGAAAAGCTGGCCGCATAGAATTGCTCAGCAAGGTCTCTATCCGCTCGCGTTAGGATCTCTTTCGCCCATCGGCGGATGACAAACAGCTTGCGTTCGAAATGAGCAGTGTCGCCAATGTTTTCACCTTTGCCGACAAATATCTGCCGAATAAAAGGCTGCGATCTTTTTGCCGATTCACCCAACGAACTGTTGTCGGTCGGTACATCTCGCCAACCGAGAAACCTCTGGCCCTCTTCGCTGATCGTCTGCAGCAATATTTCTTCGCACAAAGAGCGTTTATCTGGATCGGTCGGAAGAAAAAGCATCCCGACCGCATACTCGCCTGGTTCCGGCAGTGAAATATCGAGTTTCGCAGCATTCGCGAACAAGGAATGTATGGGGTATTTGTGTCAGGACACCCGCACCGTCACCGGTATTTTCTTCGGCACCGCGTGCTCCGCGGTGGTTCATTCGACAAAGAATGTTAAGGGAATCCTGAACTATCCGGTGGGATTTACGGCCGTGAAGGTCAGCAATGAGACCTACGCCGCAAGAGTCGTGTTCAAATTGCGGATCGTATAAACCATAAGCATCAGAGAAAGTCGGGCGGCTTTCCATCATCAAATCAAAATAATAATGCTGTCGATCGTTACGTACATTTCCACTCCGCAAATTTGAGTAGATACCTTATAGCATATATATTTGATTCTCAAAAGTGATTGTCTTATAGGTTTGATAATAATTATTTATACCAATATTACGAAGGAAGAAACCTCGGACGCCATACGGCGGTTCGGAATAGCCGTTCACGGTCAAAACTGATAAATTTAGCGGTATTTATGAACCAAGAAACTCTGGACCTTTTACGAGAATCGCTTCCCTACATCCAACGTTTTAAGGGGAAGACCTTTGTCGTCAAATTTTCGGGCAAGGTCACCGAGAATAAAGAAAACCTTTCATCGCTTGTCGAAGAGCTTGCTCTGATGCACCAGGTTGGCATACGCGTCTGCGTAATTCACGGCGGCGGCAAGCAGCTAAGCGAACTTGCTAAAAAGCTTGGCGTGGTTCAAACGGTGATCGAAGGCCGCCGCGTTACGGACGACGACACGCTCGAACTCGCGAAAATGATATTTCGCGGGAAGATCAACACTGAAATTCTGGCGGAGCTTCGCCGCCGCGGTATTGAAGCGGTAGGTCTTTCCGGAATCGATGGCGGTGTTGTCCAGGCAGTACGCAGGCCGCCGAAGGACATCTTTGATCAAGCCACGGGTGAAACGGAAACGGTCGATTTTGGCCACGTCGGAGACATCGTGGAGATCCGGTCCCGGCTGATCGACCTGCTGCTTGAGAACGATTATTTGCCGGTTATTTCTTCGCTTGGTGCCGACGACGAAGGGCGAGATATTTAACATCAATGCCGACACGATCGCCGCCGAGATCGCGGTACGGCTAAACGCGGAGAAACTGATCCTGCTGTCGGACGTAAATGGCATCTATCTGGACGCGGCCGACGCAAGTACTAAGATCTCTCGCATTACGGCGGCCGAGGCGAATGCACTGATAACGGGCGGCCAAGCGACCGGCGGAATGATCCCAAAGCTTCAAAGCCTCGTTTCCTTGCTTGATCGCGGCGTCCGCTCAGCTCATATTATTAGCGGAACAAGTCGAAACGCCCTGCTTTCAGAGGTTTTTACTGACGAAGGAACCGGAACGATGATCGTAGCGGAGTAGAACTGCTCGTCTAAAGTAAAAGGCTGTCTGAATAAAGATCCAGACAGCCATTTTGTAGATTATGGTGCTCAGGGCGGGACTCGAACCCGCACGGATTACTCCACACGCCCCTCAAACGTGCGCGGCTACCAATTACGCCACCTGAGCAATGTGTACAAAGAACTAGTTGCCCGACGGCGGTTTCGGCTGGATCGGAACCGCCATTGTCTTGCCATTTGCCGGTGCTGCGTTCGTCGGAGCCGCGTTAGCGGGAGCAGTATTGCTATTCGATTCGACCACGGCGCTATTACTGTTCGCATCAGCCGGAATGATGACCTGTTGAACTTCACCAGGTGCGACATTTGTTTGCACACCGGACTGGGCATCAGGCACTGCCGGCGTCTCGGTTGCGGGTTCTTCCGAATTTCCAGAAAGTACAGAAACGCTGCCTTTCATCGCCGGCATTGAAATCATAAGCGCCGAGAGCATAAACACAATCGCCGCACCGATAGTGAACTTCGACAATACCGAAGCGGTTCCACGCGGTGAGAATGCCGTACTTGAAACATTGCTGGTAAATAGAGCACCCGCGTCCGTTTTACCGGGTTGGAGCAAAACCGAGCCGATCAACACGACGCACGAGGCAAAAAATAAAGCGTATAAAATGTAAAGCAATTTAGTATCCCACCTATCCCCGGTTTGGAGTTCCGCCCTCACGCGGCTGCCCGCTAAAGCCGGTACTTCCAAACCTATTTATAATTCACGATTCCGGCGAAGCTTTCCGCGTCCAGGCTTGCACCGCCAACCAAGGCCCCGTCCACATCGTCCTGGCCCATCAGTTCCTTAATATTATCAGGTTTCACCGAGCCGCCGTAAAGGATCCGCATCGAAGCAGCAACATCATTTCCGTGCGTTTCGTCAATGGTCCGGCGAATGTGACCGTGCATTTCTTGAGCCTGTTCCGGCGTCGCGGTTTTACCCGTTCCGATCGCCCAAACAGGCTCGTAAGCGATAATAATACGTTCCATATCGGAAACTGTCAATCCTGCCAAACTTCCTGCGAGTTGGTTTTTTACTACGGATTCTGCATTTCCCGCCTCTCTTTCGGCCAGCATTTCACCGACGCAAACGATCGCCGTCAAACCCGCCGCGATCGTCGCCTTCGTTTTCTGATTAACCGATCGGTCGGTTTCACCATAGAACTGACGGCGCTCCGAGTGACCGATAATGACGTGCGAACACCCGACATCCTTTAACATCGCCGGTGCGATCTCGCCCGTATGGGCCCCGAATTCGTTCTGGGTCGCACAATTCTGAGCGGCCACGCTGATATTTGAACCTTCAATACGATCGGCAACCGTCTTCAACGCCGTAAACACAGGAGCGATAACGACCTCGCAGTGACTGGCGTTTGCAACTAGTCCCTTCAAGGCACGTGCTGTTTCGACCGCCTCCGAGAGCAGTTTGTACATTTTCCAATTTCCCGCGATCACCGGTTTTCTCATTTCATTCAATTTCTAATCTACCTTTGTGGGACGGGTTAGTATAGCCAAGTTGATTTGCACCTGGTCGCCGACAAATCCGGGAACGGTGTCATGCTCCCAGTCTATGCCGAAGTCTTTTCGATCTAACTTCAAACTCGCAGCAAAACCATAGTTTACGAGTTTGTCCTTCGGGTCGGCTTTTCGGCCGGTTACCGTAAATGGGAAACTTATTTCTCGCGTGATGCCGTGCATGGTGAAATCGCCTACTAGCGTCAGCTTTTTGCCGCTCTTAATGATGTTCTTGCTCTTGAATCTGATCTCGGGATACTTTTCAACTTCGAAAAAATCAGCAGTGCGCAAATGAGCGTCCCGAGCGTCAATGCCCGTATTTATGCTTTTCGTCGAAATAACAACATCAACCGTTGATTTCGTAATGTCCTTCTCATCGATTTTGAGGTCCATCTTGAAATCGGAAAACTTCCCATAAACTTCAGACAATCCACCCATGATCGAAACCGCAAATCCGATGTTCGAGTGATTTACGTCGATTCGAAACGGTATGGGCTGCCCGGTTGCGATGACGCTAAAACGAAGCCCACAAACACAGAAATTATTAAGACGCTTCTCATGTATCTCTCCACGAAGTACTTGTTATCCAATGCCGTCACCTACTCGCACGCGACGCATCGGTTAGTCCCGTTTAATATTAGCCTAACCGCCTCGGCGGTTTACCATGAGAAATACGGCGAAGAGCACGATCATAATCGAATCGGCCACGACCGCGACACCTGCACCAAATCCAAGGAAATCCCGGCCGAATGTCAGAACCAAGCCAATAAATATGGCCTTGCCGAGGCCGGTGATAACTAGAACGAACGACCGGACCGATGCTACGAATGCTCCATAAATAAGCATGACGCCGCTGAGGCCGATGAGGGCTCCCCAATTGCGGACGACGATCTCGGCCACGGGACCCTGGAGCGATTGGCCGAAGTTCGATTCGAGCGATGCTTGCGGAGCAAGCGCGGCGTAAAACATCGAACAGGTTAAAAGTCCGGCGATCAGCATGACCCACCTAAAGTTTGACACAAAGAAGTTCATCAGATTATTGTCGGGCAATTCTTCTATTCGACGTCTAGCCGGGGCCGCTCATTTGTCATCCAGAGCCGCAACGCCGGGCAGTTCATCACCTGCCAAAAATTCCAGCGTTGCGCCGCCGCCAGTTGAGATATGCGAGATTTTGTCGGCAAGGCCGGCTTGGTTGACGGCCGCTACTGAGTCGCCACCGCCTACTATCGAGGTGGCTCCCTTTTCGGTAGCCTCCGCGACGGCTAGAGCGATCGCGACGGTTCCCTCGTCGAACGGCTTTTCCTCGAACATTCCCATCGGGCCGTTCCAGACGATCGTTTTTGCACCTTCTAATGCATGGCTGAATATTTCGATAGACTCAGGTCCGATGTCCAGACCTACGAGCCCGGCATTGGTGAAAGCGATCGGAATTACTTTTGCCGAATTCAACGGATCATAAGAATCGACAACACGATGATCGGTCGGCAGAAGCAGTTCTACGCCGGCCGCATCTGCCATTTCGACGATCTCCAAAGACTTCGGCATCATGTCGTCTTCAACCAAGGACTTCCCGATGGTAAAACCCTGTGCTTTGAAAAACGTGTAAGCCATCGCTCCGCCGATCAGCAATTTATCAACTTTGCGTTTTATTAACGATTCAATGACCGGGATCTTGTCAGATACCTTTGCACCACCTAGAATGGCGACAAACGGCCGATCAGGATCGTCCAATGCCTTGCCTAGAAAGTTCAATTCCTTTTCCATCAAAAGCCCGGCCACGCAGTCATCAACAAAATGCGTTATTCCTTCGGTCGAAGCGTGTGCCCGGTGGGCAGTGCCGAAGGCGTCATTGACGTAAACATCGCAAAGCGCGGCAAGCTGATTTGCAAAGGCTTCGTCGTTCTTCTCTTCTTCGGCGTGAAGACGCAGATTTTCGAGAAGCAGCACCTCACCTTCTTTCAAGCCGTTAACTTTCTCCGTAACATCCGCACCTACGCAGTCCGTCGCAAAGAAAACCCTGTCGTTCTTGACCTCCGCCTTGCCGACGGCAGTCCCTTCCTCGCTCACATATAACGGGTCATTTGCGTTGCCGGAAATATACTGCAAAGCCGGTATCTGTCGGAGATACTCGTAAACAGGCCGGAGGCTATACTTTGTGGCGTCATAAGGATTTCCCTTCTCCTCGGCCTTCTTCTTGTCTTTCAACGGCCGTCCTAGATGTGAGGCGAGAATGATCTTTGCTCCCTGCCCGATGGCATATTCGATGGTCGGAAGAGCGCCCCGGATTCGCGTATCGTCCTCGATCACCCCATTCTTGATCGGCACGTTGAAATCGACGCGAATAAAGACACGCTTACCTGCGATTTCAATATCTTTGATCGATTTCTTGCTCATAGAACCTTCAACTGATCGGAACAAAATCCGGTATGTGGGTTTGGTCTATCGGATCATTTCAAACCAACCTGCGACTTGGACATTATCTTGTCGTTCTTGAATGAAAGAATGATCGACGTGTAATTCTCGCCCGACCATTTGTATACGGAAAACGTCATCCCGCCACCGCTCGACGTGCTGATCTCGGTTCCGGGGCCGCCAAGGATCCGGTCAACCTCGTCCTTCGGCATATTGATCTTTAGCTGGTTGTACTTCGCCATGGTCAGCGTTGAAGTAGCAGGAGATGACGAAGGCGTTTTTGAGGGTGTGCCGGACGCATTCGACGGGACTGGCGTGGCACTCGGCAGCGGCGTTGCCTTGTCACCCTTAAGCTCATCCAACTTCGGACACGAACACCCAAGGATGACCAGCAACAGAATCACGGCAGCCAAATTGATCGGATTTTTCATTTCGCCAAACCTGTCGACTTTACTTGAGATTGAATTGCATCTTCTGAGTCAGCTTCCCTTCTTTGAATATGCCAATTATCGATTCTGTGCCCGCCGTCTTCCATACAACTGACGTCGAGGCGTCGCCTTCCGTTCCTCCGCCCACTATACCCGGCCAGCCAATGATCTCTTCAACTTCGGCCCGCGACATGCCAACTACGAGCTTATTGTATTGGTCCAATGTAAGAGTTCGGTTGGGATCGGCAGCCGCCGCCGTCTTGTTGGGGCCATCCTGACGAGCGGGTGTGGCTGTCGAGCTGTTTTGACGAGCGTTTGATTTGCCGTTCGCAGGTTCGTCCGGCCTCGGAGTTGAACAACCGGGGAGCGTGACCAAATAGACAATCGCGATAAGATAGACAATATTTTTCATAATATAGATATAGATATAGATAGAATCTAGAAAATTCGAACATCCGGACGCGGCTAAATACCTTTTTCCGCAATAAACTTGACAAGATCGCGAACGCGACACGAATAACCCCACTCGTTGTCGTACCAGGCCAGGATCTTGATAGCCGTGCCACCGATCACCTTCGTGTTTTCGGCGTCCACGATCGATGAATTCGAGTTTCCCTTGAAATCGATCGAAACCAATGGTTCCTCCGAAAACGCCAGAATTCCTTTGAGCGGGCCGTTCGCTGCCTCCTTCAAGACGCGATTCACCTCTTCCGTCGAAGTCTCTTTTTCGACATTCATTACGACATCGACCAACGAGACGTTAGGCGTCGGCACGCGGACCGAAATGCCGTCAAATTTACCCTTTAATTCAGGGATGACGAGGGCGACTGCTTTTGCCGCGCCGGTCGAGGTCGGGATCATCGAAAGAGCCGCGGCACGCGCTCGCCGCAGGTCCTTATGCGGCAGATCGAGCAATTGCTGGTCATTCGTATAACTGTGAATAGTGTTCATCAATGCGTTCTTGATGCCGAACGTCTCATGTATCACCTTTGCTACCGGAGCGAGACAATTGGTAGTGCAGGAGGCGTTCGAAATGATGTTATGGGCCGAGGGATCGTACATTTCGTCATTCACACCAAGCACGATCGTCACGTCTTCTCCCTTTGCCGGAGCAGAGATGATAACTTTTTTGACGCTTCCGCGAATGTGCTTGGCCGCGTCTGCGGCATTAGTAAAGCGTCCAGTCGATTCAATAATGATCTCGGCACCGACGGACGACCAGTCGATCGCTGCCGGGTCTTTTTCGCTAAAAACCTTGAAGGAATCACCTTCAATACTGATAGTATCGCCATCAGCCTTGATCTCGTGGTCAAGATTCCCCATCACGGAGTCGTACTTTAAGAGGTGTGCGAGCGTCTTTGTGTCGGTTAGGTCGTTAACCGCAACAAGGTCGATATCGCCGCTGCCGAGCCAGGTCCTTACGACAGCACGGCCGATACGCCCAAATCCATTTATGCCAACTTTGATACCCATTTTAGATAGAATTCCTCCGCGAAAATCAATATATCAAAACGTTCACGATAGCCTAATTTGGGGCAAACATCAAAGGTAGAGCATAATGTGAAGACCTTGATAGTGCCGGATGATCGTGACAAATTGTTGAAACTATCCGATTTTGAAAGACGTAGTAACCGTTTGAGTTTTTCGCGGTTTTTAGAATAGCTGGAGCAATCCCATAATGAAAAGTCGTCGTCGTCAATCGCTGATTTTGCTAACTGTATTTGTGTGGTGTTTTGTGCTTGGCACGGGTGCCGTTGTCGCCCAAACGGAACAGGTCGCAAAGGCTTCCTTTGATACAAAAACAAGTCCGCCTGCGGCAGCCGAGAATCTTAGTCCCGGAAATAGGCGCGATCCGTTGCCGGAAGCAGCTTTCCGGCCGAGTCTGAGCCGCATCGGCGTACAAACCGCGGCACCGCTTTCGCTGTCGCTTGACGACGCAATTCGCAAAGCTCTTGCCAGCAACAACGGGATCGAGATCACGCGCGATGACGTCCGAATCCAGGAAACGCGGATCCGCTCGCTTCTTGGATTTTACGACCCGATCTTTACCGTCGCACCTACATATACCCGCAATTCAACGACGGGGTCCGCCGCGACAAACGACTTTAATGTGAACGCGAATATGTCGAATTTTATTCGTGCGGGCGGTGGCAACTATCAGGTATTTTTCAATAATAGCCGGACCGAAAACGCATTTTCGCAGGCACAGGTTAGTTCCGGTTCGCTTGCAAGCGTCGGTACGAATGCGATCTATTCGTCAAGTACCGGCATCCGCTACACCCAGCCACTGTTCCGCAATTTCGGCATCGACAATACGCGTCGAAATATCAAGATCGCCCGCCGTATTCTGCAGCAGACCGATGCGGATTTTCGGCGGCGGACCATAGAAACGATCTCTCAAGTCCAGCGGATATATTGGGACCTTGTCTTTGCTCTTCGCGACCAGCAGAACAGGGTTGCCAACCTGAACTTTGCTCAAGAAAATCTTCGTCAGGTCGAAGCCCGCATTTCGGCCGGAGCCTCCGCACCGCTTGCGCGGGCTGAGGTTGCAACCGAATTGGCAAACCGTGAGGCAGAGCTCCTTCTGGCCACGCAACAAGTGTCGATAACGGAGAATAGCCTCAAACAGCTCATTCTTAAGGACGCGGTAACAAACGAGTGGTCGCAGAGCTATGTTCCGGTTGATAAGCCCGCGTTCAGCCTTGATCCGGTCAATTTGGACAATGCGATTAAGGACGCTATGGACAACAGGTTCGAACTCCGCCGGCTGAAGCTCGCGAACGACATAAATACTATCGATATTGACTACTTTAAGAATCAAACAAAGCCGCAGATCGATTTGAATACGACTTTTTCTCTGGATGGCCTTGCACGCGGCGGAGCCATCACCGATTCCACAATCGTTCCGTTGATCTCAGGCGATCCGAGCACGAATGCAATAGCGTTTTTGCTCGCACAGATGCGGCGGTTTCATACCCTGGATCCGATACCTAATGTTACGATCCCCGGGACCGAATCGTTTTTGGCTGGGGGTTTTAATCGCTCGCTTGCAAATACATTTCGGTCGGATGCTCCGAATTATTCGATTGGAGTTACAATATCGTTCCCGTTCAGGAATCGGACCGCTAAGGCAAACCTGGCCGGTGCGCAGATCACCCAGAATCAGCTCGCGACGCAGCTTCGTGCACAGGAGCAAACAGTGATCGTTGAGGTCCGAAACGCTGTTCAGGCTGTCGAAACCGCGAGACAGCGTGTATTGACCTCACGCCGCGCCCGGGAGAATGCAGAGATACAGCTTGATGGCGAAAGAAAGCTATTCGAGTCGGGAAAATCGACGACATTTTTGTTGTTTCAACGCGAAAATGCACTTACTTCCGCTCGAAACAGCGAGATACGGGCCGAGACAGATTACAACAAAGCGTTGGCGGACTTGCAAAAAGCTACTTCGACCACGCTTGAGCGAAACAATATAAAGGTGGAAACGCCAACCGAGCCAAAGTGAGATCGCACTGATGCTAATTTACTCGGACGTCAAACGGAATTGACACTTTAAGATTCGGCGCAACTTTGCGACAATTCTTCTCGTGAAGATCTCCGCGGTGATCATTGCTTTTAACGAAGCGAACAATATAGCAAGTGCAATTGAGTCCGTAGCCTGGGCCGATGAAATAATCGTGGTTGATTCGGATAGCACCGACAACACGCGTGAAATCTCCCGGACAGCCGGAGCTACAGTAGTTGAGCGCTCCTGGAAAGGCTTCGCCAAGCAAAAACAGTTCGCGGTGGACCATGCGGCGAATGATCTGATCTTCAGCCTTGACGCCGACGAAAGGGTTTCTCCGGAGCTGCGGGACGAGATATTGGAGTTAAAAACCTCTGACAGTCTCGCGGACGGATACCGAATTCCGCGGCTCGCGATTTATATGGGCAAGCCGATCCGTCACGGCGGCTGGTATCCTGACTGGCAACTAAGGCTTTTTGACCGGCGGAAGGGACAATGGCTGGATGTGCTTGTTCACGAGTCCTTTCAAATGCACGATGGGGCGAGGATATCCAAACTTTCCGGTGAGATCATCCATTTGGGCATCGAAGATGCGAGCGCTCATCATGGAATGATCGGAGAGAGGTATGCACCGCTTGCCGCTCGCCAGATGTTTATGGACGGTCGGAGGACCTCGCCGCTAAAGATCGTCTTCGCAGGCCCCGCTGCCTTTGTTAGAAGTTATCTAGTGAAGGCAGGTTTCCTCGACGGCTTCCCCGGTTTCGTGATCGCTAAATTTGCCGCGCACCACGCATTCTTAAAACATCTTCTTCTTTGGCAATTGAACAAGTCAGCGGCGTCAAAAGATTGACTCACTGACACTACAACCATTGCCGCGATAGCCACATCAAACCTTTGAAAATACCTCTTTCTAAGGTATATTTTTATTCAGGCTCAGTTCTATTCGTGTTGTCTTAACATTATGCGATTCCTCCTCCCAGTATTATTCGTCGCGGCGCTATTCCCAGCTGTACTTTTTGCCCAGCAAAAAGGCATTGATACCCAGACAAAACAGATAAAGGACGACACTAACAAGACGACCTCACGCCAAACCGATGCCTCACGCTCATTCAATTGGGGGAAGGACAAGACCCACGTTCGAGACCGGCTTCCAAATCCGTACAAGCTGAACTCGCGGCGCGACGTGCTGATCGAAACGATCTCCAACGTACTTAAGGAAAAAAAGATCATTATTGACGAAGCGTCGTCCCGACTTGGCGATGGCATTATCGTTACTCAGCCATTTGTTTTCGCCAAAGGTCCGGTTATTACGCAAAACGAGCTTAAGCGATACGCGGTTTTGGAGTTTGCGGACAACGCGTGGTCGAGAGGGCAATTTACGTTGACAATTGAGATACAATCTATTGACGGAATACAAAACAATGTTTCGGTAAATGCCAAGGTTGAGGGCCGAGCCGGAACGGGGCTCGGATCGGAATGGACTACGGTTCAAAGTTCTGGCCTTGCCGAAGAGGAATTTCTTATAAGCCTTGTCGAGGCGGTAACCGGGAATTCCCCTGATACTCCAAAGGTCCCAGAGAAATAGTGAAAGGTGACCTTGGTTTTGACTATGTCTAAATTAGCCTGTTTTTCAAAATGTATCCTTTTGCTGGCTATCTGCTTCTTTGGGTGCGTCGGTATTCAAGCTCAGGCGGAACTGACGGGAATTCCCGCATCAGGCCGGCGGGAATCGAAGGAGGACCTGCCCAAAACCTTTAAGGACATGCAAACGAAGCAGCGACTTGAGCGTGAAAAGAAGGACCATGAAGAAATGCTGAAGCGCGGCGATGAAGCTGCGTTGCTCACCCAGCAGCTTGACGACGCATTCCAGCAAAACAAAGTACTTTCTCCGAAAGATAAGCAAAAGCTTGAATCGCTGGAAAAGATCGTCACCAAAATAAGAAAGGAACTTGGCGGAGCGGGCGATGAGGTTGAGGAATCATCATCTGACGCTAAAGATGGATGGCCGTCGTCAGTACCGGAAGCTTTCAATAAGCTAAAGGAGACGACTTTATCACTCGTCGATGAACTCAAAAAAACCACTCGGTTTACGATCTCGGCCATTGCTATTCAGAGTTCTAACTCCGTATTAAAGCTCGTCAAATTCTTAAGACTCAGAAAGTAGTATTTGAGCTCATGCATGTCCGGTCGATACTCCTCTTCATCATAATTAACCTTTTGGTCGCAACGAGCCTTGCGCAGGATCCAGAGCAGATCATAACGGTGGATTCATCAACTGTGTTGATGAACGCGACGATCTTGGATAAATCGGGGAAACCGGTCGGTGGTCTCCGTCAAGGCCAGTTCAAAGTGTTTGAGGACGGGGTTGAGCAGGCCATCAGCTTTTTCTCGGCCGAAGAAACGCCGTTTGCGGCGGTCATATTGATCGACACATCCGGAAGTATGGAGGAGCGCGTCAGTATGGCGCGAGCAGCGGCGATCAATTTCCTGGACGGGCTGCGGGCGAATGACAATGCAGCGATTTATAGGTTTGATTCAAAGGTCTCTCTCGTCCAGGAATTTTCGGGCAGCCGCGATATCGTCGACAAAATATTTGAGATCAAGGCCGATGGAATGACCGCGCTGAACGACTCGATATTTACTGCTTCCTCTGAGCTAGCCAAACGACCGGAAAAACGACGGGCGATCGTTGTGCTTTCTGACGGTGAAGATACGATCAGCGGGCGATCGGCTGAAAAGGCGCTAAAAGCCGCGATGGATGCGGACGCATCGATCTATACGGTCGATATGTCGGCAATCGACGGGGCGGCTAATAGAAGAATGCAAAATCAAGCTGTTCTAAAGAATTTTGCGGAAAAAACTGGGGGAAGATTCATTTCAACCCCTGGGGGCGTGGCTTTGCGGCAAGCCTTTAAGACGATTGTCGAGGAGCTCGGAATTCAGTACACGCTTGGCTACGACCCAAAAAATCTAAGGAAAGACGGGAAATGGCGCGCGATCGAACTAACCGTTGCTCGACCTAATCTGACAATAAGGACCAGGAAGGGTTACAACGCAACGAAATGAAATTGCTCCGTGTTGCTCCTATAGGTCGATTTCCGCGTCTATGATTCATCCGTCAGCACAAATGTGATGATCATCGTTACGCAAAACTCTGTAACATTTTCGCCGGAAACCTGAACTTTCTGTTCCTTTATCCAGGCTCCCCGAATATTATTGATCGTCCGCGACGCCCGCTGAATTCCCGATCTTATGGCGTCCTCAAAGCCAACAGGTGAAGTCGACGTAATCTCGATATTTTTTGCAACTGACATAAATTTCTCCAGAATGTAATTGTTACTGGGATCCGAAACTGGTTTTATTCCTTTTCTTGTCCTTGTGACGTGAGCTTGCGAGCTCGATAAGTTCATCAATAACCTGTGGAAAGTCCTTTCCCGTTCCGGCCCACATTTTCGGAAAACCCGATGCATCGGTTAGCCCGGGCATGGTATTTATTTCGTTAACGAGCAAAGCGCCGTTGTCACCGCGCAAGAAGAAATCAACCCGGGCGAGGCCGGAGCCGTCGATGGCTTTGAACGCCTTAACGGCCATTTGCCGGATCTTCATTGAAAGTTCTTCGGAAACGGGGGCCGGGACGACGAATTCGTTATTGCCGGTGCCGGAGTATTTCTCGGTGTAATCGAGGAACGCCTTTGACGCATCGCGAATGATGTACTCGCCCGGCAGGCTTGCTACTGGTTGGTCATTGCCCATCACGGCACATTCGATCTCACGCATCTCAAGGCCCTCTTCGACAATGATCTTACGGTCGTATTCGGCAGCGAGAGCGATGGCGTCGGCAAGCGATTCCCTATCGACCGCCTTTGAAACACCGACTGACGAACCGAGATTCGCGGGTTTTACAAAGCACGGAAATCCTATATTCCCGGCCACCTGCGTGATTGTTGCTTCGGGGGTCCGCTCCCATTCATCACGCAAGAACCAGACATAATTGCATATCGGCAAACCGGCGTCCCGAAAAAGCGTCTTCATAAATGCCTTGTCCATTCCTGTTGAGGACGCAAGCACACCGCAGCCGACATACGGAATATCGGCCATTTCAAACAGACCCTGAATCGTGCCGTCCTCGCCGTATGTACCGTGCAGCACAGGAAATATGACATCTAATGAAACTGAAGAAAGGAGACGCGAGACGGGAGACAGGAGTTCCCGATGTTCGGCCTCTTGTCTCCGGTCTCCCGTCTCTTGTCTATAGAACGCAAGCGACTCTTCGACATCAAGCCACCGTCCGTCATTCATAATGGCGATCGGCACAACCTCGTACTTATCGCTGTCGATATTTTCGATAACGGTCTTTGCCGAACGGATCGAGATCTCATGCTCGCCCGACCGACCGCCAAAAATAACTCCAACGCGTGTCTTCATAAACAGAAAGTGTAAAAAGAGATTTTAGTATCTAAGGGCTGGTGATGCAACGGTGCGGCAAAAACCGTTAAACGCATTCTATTGTTTAGTTTGCTTTTTTTGATCGCAAGTCTGCGCGTTGCGACCGAGTGTGTGCGTCTCGATTGTCTAAATGTCCGTTTCGTAGTGAACGGTGGCGTGGTTTGATGGCGGCGAGCCCGCCCAGTTGGAGCTGACGAGCCCGCTCGTTTCAACGATCATAGATGCTTCCACGTTCGCCCTTACGTTGATTGAGTTGTTATGCTGCCCGCAAGCTTCTCAATTCTGGCAAATGACGCTGGCGTGACGTGCTGTTAAAAGCCACTTGCCATTTTCCTGCATCCAAACGTTTGTAAAGCGGCGATTAATTGTTCTTCCCGCATCGGCAGAAGTCCCGCTTGGCGCAACCGTTTCCTTCCCCATCACGATAACGGTTTTTCCGTGAATTAACACCCTTTCGACCTCTCGAATAAACGAAGAATATGTCAAAAAGCCTGCACGAATCGGACCCTGGCTCGCATTAACTACCTGGTTGAAAGGATTGTTGACGGTATAGTCTCTTGCCCAGTTGCGTTCCATTGCCGCTAAATCACCTCTGAGCAAGGCATCGACCTGAGCCTGTTCAAGTTTTCTGAGAGTCTGTCATTCCTTTTTTGCATTCTGTGCAAAGATCAGACCTGTTGCAGCAAAAACAACGACCATTGCAAGAAGAATCAATTTCATAGGCGTTCTCGTTTTGACCTCCGCACAGTTTATATCACGGCAACAAGCGGCGTAACTACTTATTAACATCGGTCCGTTGCGACTGCTGAATGTACCGGCCGGCATTCGTGGGGTGTAGGTCTTTGTTCAACTTACTTAAGAAGCCCGATTTGCTGCATTATGGCCATGCTGTCCATGAGGTTCCAGGTTTCGATGATCAAACCGTCTTCGTCAAAAAGATGCAGGTCCCAAAAGGTCGCTGTGATTTGTTTGTCGGTTGGCTCGATACCCAATACAACCTGCGAATGCGTCGCCGTCGCAACGCTTCGGCCCATTACCCAATTATCTTCTGCAACCGCGTGTTCGACCGTGATCCGGATGTCCGGCCAGATTTGGTGCAGGCCCTCTAAAAATCTTTGGATACCGTCGCGTCCTTTCTCGCTTTGATTTGACCTCGTGATCTACAGCGTAAAAAAGTACGCATTCATCGACCCGTTTCTTGTTAAATGCCGCTTTAGCTCTGAGGTAATTCTGCTTATTTCTTGCGGCTATTTCGATATTGTTTAGCCTTTTCATTTTCACGGTTTCCTAAACACCAAAGTCATAAGAAATCACCACAGAGTCACCGAGATCACATAGGAAGGCTTATAAATCCGGGGTTTAACACCCCATTTTTATAAAAAACCTCTGTGCACTCTGTGACTCTTTGGTGGATCTTACGTTAATTCTCCATGACCGCCGGTTCCCAGAGTTCGATCTTGTTGCCGTCGGGGTCCATGATCCAGGCGAATTTGCCATTTTCTTCGGAGTCGGGGCCTTTTAGGATCTCGATGCCGTTTTGTTTTAGTTGGGCGAGGAGGTCATCCATGTCATCCACGCGGTAGTTGATCATGAAGGACGACTCGCTCGGAGCGAACCATTTGGAGTCGGCGTTGGCCGTGCTCCAAACCGTGAGGCCGCCGTCGACGACCTTATCGTCGGTCCATTTCAATATCGAGCCGCCCCAGCTCTCAAGGCTGAGCCCGAGATTCTTCTCATACCACGCCGCCAGGTCCGAGCCCTTGCCCGCACTCTTAAAAAATACTCCGCCGATACCTGTAACTTTTGCCATACTCTTCATCCTATGTCTGTCATCGGTTAGCTGTCATAGACTTTAGACTTGTTTTTACGATTACTAAATTGCTCGCATTTTGTTTCCGCGTGCATCGTGGGTGACCTCGGCGAGACCGAGTCGTTCCATTAGCGGCGGCACGTACATTCCAAATCGTCCGCGAAGCCCTTTTGTGAGGCCGTACCAGCCGCCGACAGGATTATCTTCCGAGCGGCCCCATGCCTCGACCGTTCCTTCTTTTGCCGGCTTCTGTTCATCCGCGCTACCGAGTTCCATCCAATCACCGTGATCTTTTAACATCGTATGAAGATCGGCTAGGCAGCGATGGTAATAGAGCAAGGTGGTTTTGCCAACCACACAGACGATCACTTCTTTGCCGTCTTTTTCATCTCTGTACATCTGGTACTCCGAAGTAAGCGGCGGTGTTTTGAGTTTCCACGGATTTTCCTTCGTTCCTTCGCTCGTCATAATTACTATCTACCTCCTATTGTTTTGTTGGTGAATATGCCTTGAATGTTAAGAACACTCCGATCAGAATTAGCAATAATTCTACAATTCGTACGGAGTTGTTATTCTTAAATTGTGACATATACATTTGATGAAAGAACATACGTAATAGACCTAACAAAATACCAAACCAGCCAATGAACGTTATTGAAGTTTGCCACTTCCAAACCCAAATATTATGCTTGCGAACAATTTCAGCCCAGCGATAAATAGTAGTACAGCGGATAAATAAACAAGAGGTACGACTTGTGTCTCATAAAGAGTCGGATTCCATAATTTCAATTCTGCTATGACCATTACAATTAATGTCGGTCCAACAATGGCTGCGATTGATTTTGATTTATCCATTCCTAAATATAGTGCTTTGTGGTGTCGCACTACAATGACCGCTGCCGAGCAGTATCAGAAGTTTTCTAACCATAGAGACACTGAGAAAACGGAGCGGTCTAAGCGATTTTATTATATTACTAGAGGAGGCCCGATATGTTTTTGATTAAATATCTGCCTCCGTGTTCTCTGGGCCTCTGTGGTGAAAGTTTTTTCTATTGCTTTTGGGGCTTGGCATTGAGAAAGTCGTTGATCATCGGGACGATGGTTGTCATGCGGTCCATTAGGGTGACGTGGGTGGTGCCCGGCAAGATGGCGAGTCTTGATTCGACGCGCGGATGCATGTCGGCATGGGTGTTGCCGCCGCCTTTCAGTCGGTACATTTCGGCGATGTGATCGATACGGACGCCGTCGGCGTCGCCGTGGATGAAGAAGAATGGAGCTTTGGTCGCTTTGAGGTTATCGGCGCCAAAATCGTATGGCCGCATCGCCGCCGCTTTTATGTGATTAAAGAATTCCGGAAAGCTGCCCGGCACCGGATTGAGTTTCTCCCGTTCGGTTTCGGCGGGCGTGCCTTTAAACATCTCAGGCGAGAAATTGGGCCAGGCGTCATTCCCCTCTTTGACCCAGCCGTCGCGGCGGATCGGGGCTGAGATGCTTACGACCTTTCGCACTTTTTCGCCGTGGCGGATCGCACAATTCATCGCAGCTCCGGCGCCAAGGCTGTAACCGACGAGGTCCGCTCGTTCGATCTTCAGATAGTCGAGCAACGCAGCCACATCATCCCCGAGGTTGTCGTAAGTGATATCGCGTTTGATGTCGGCAGTCCGCCCGTGGCCCTGCATCTCGACCGAGATGACTTTGCGCGTTTTGGCGAGTTCGTTGATCCACAAACGCCAGTCGTCCGTGATCGCCATAAACGCCCCATGAAGCACCACCACAGGCTCACCGCTGCCCTTGATCTCGTAATACATTTTTAGTCCGTTTACGGGTGCGTAGCCGGTAGTTGGTTTTTGCTGCCCTAATACAACACTGGACAGAAGCATCATCATAAAAAAGGCGGATGTTTTCATACTTGGTTTCCTATTGATGATCTTTCCCATGGGGCGAACACGTTATTAACGGAGCCGCATGAGGGAATAGAAGGCCTGATTCGCTGGATATACAGTCTGGAGCGGCATTCTATGAGAGCAAGTCCAGTCGATAGTACAGTCTTTCTTCGGCCTCCGGCGATAATTATCGGGATTTTCATATTGTTCGCAGCTTTACCGGTATTCGCTGATCTAATTGCAATTCCTACGCCGACGGAACAAGCGGTCGAGTACCATAAAATCAGCAATATCATCTGGGGTATTAACCAATTCCTGGCACTAATATTACTGCCGACAGTTGTGTTAATTCTAGGATCTCGAACATGGATTTCAAAAAAACTCAAATACGGCAAATATCTGACATTTTTTATATTTGCGACAGTTTTATTTACTCTCAATCGACTAATTCAATTGCCCTTAGACCGAATTCGCACTGATAATCTGAACCAAATTACGAACGAGGCCGGCTTGCCTATTCTACAGTGGTTCTCTAGCCAGTTCCTGCAAGCATTGCCGTTGATCGTCATTTCAATTTCCGTATCCCTGCTCGTTTATTGGCTGATAAACAAGAGTCCCGCGAAATGGTGGCTATTTGCAACCGGTGTTTTTTCGTTTTTATTTCTTGTCTTTTTGGTCGTTGAACCTTATACGATCAGCCACAAGCCACTAGGTCAAACTCCAGCAGAGGTTAAGATATACCTCCTTGCCGAACAGATCGGAATACCGACAGATTCGATTGCGTTAGAAGATTGTGAACCATTTGATTCGTGCGAAATAGCTCACGTTTCCGGACTTGGGCCTACTCGATTAATCTTACTAAATAAAGGGCTGCCAGAAGCTTATCCGGAAAGTTGGACTTTGCAAACCTTTGCCCATGAGTCAAAGCACTATCTGAAGGACGATAACCTTGTTGGCTGGGTTGTTCTGACATTGATATGTTTGACTTTCTTTTTTCTTTTGGACCGCGTTTGCGGAATGATAATTCAGAGATCTTCCAAAAAACTGGGATTCACTTCCATCGGTCAACCTGCCGCCTTGCCGTTAATGCTCCTCGTTTTGAACATAATGTATTTGATCGCTTTGCCGCCGATAAATATGTTTAGGCAGCACGTTGAACTTGAGGCTGACCGCTACGGTTTGGAACGCACTCACCAAAATCAAGTCTTAGCAGAAATGGTTTCAAATTGGACCACCAAATCAAGATATCGTGTGCCAAATCCAAGTCTTTTCTTTATGCTTTTTCGAAGTTCGCACCCGTCGGATGCAACACGCATCTCTTTTGCAAACGAATTTCAGCCGAAGTACAAAAAGGACTAACTGGGCTGCCAACTTTTATGATTGCCCTTCCCCCGATCATCTGTTCTCTTTGATCTGAGGTGCCCCGATTTTTACGTCGCCGTCGCGTTCGTAGGTGACGCAGATTATGCCTTTTGGAGCGACCTGGCTGCTGGTTACTTTGAACGACGCCGGGATGGTGCCGCTCTCGAAAAGGCGTTTTCCGGTGCCGAGGGTGATCGGGACTATCATTAGCTCCATCTCATCGACGAGGTCGTTTTTGAAAAGCGTCTGGAGTAGATCGGCGCTGCCCATGACGTAGATGTCGGGGCCGTCCTGCTGTTTGAGTTCGCGTACCTTTTCTGCGATGTCGCCGCTGAGGAATACGTTTGGGTGCCAATCGCTGGAGTCGCGTGTGTTCGAGGCGACGTACTTCGTCGCGGTCATCACATGAGGCCAGAAGTTCGAATGCGTCGGCCAGTACGTCTCCCAACCGTCAAAGGTCTTCCGCCCCAACAGCAGATCCATCCGTCTAGCCAGCCGCTCCTGCACCACGCCGCCCGTCACCTCGTCCGCATAGGGAAAAAACCACCCGCCATACTTAAACCCGTCGCCGTCATTTTCCTCGTTCTGTATGACACCATCGATCGTCATGAATTCCGCTGCAATTATCTTTCTCATATTGAATTCCTTGAGCATTTGCCGGTTCGAAAAAACCGAACTTATTGATTTGTTATTGACTCCACATTTGCCAGCATTTTCCGCCGCGCTTTATCCGATAAGAAATGCCCGTTAAATACAACGGCGCGGATTCGTTTCGTGTTACGTATGTCGGCAAGCGGATTTTTATCCAGCAATATCAAATCCGCTAGTTTTCCATTTTCGATAGTGCCGATTGAATCCGTCATACCCAAATATTCGCCCGGATTGACCGTCGCCGTTTTCAATGATTCAAACGGCGTGAGTCCGGCTTGAACGAGTAACGCCAGTTCGTCGTGCAGGCTAAAACCGGGAAAGCAAAACTGATTCGGTTCGTCGACTCCAGCGAGTATTTTCACGCCCGCCCGGTGCATTACGCCGACAATTTCCAGATATTTTTGAAATCGTTTTCTCTTTTGCGCGAAATCTGCCGCCGTTAGATCTTTAAAGTGCGGATCGTTCGCGGGTTTCCAGTCTTCCGCAATGAAGCCGGCAAATATTTCAGACGTACATCATTCGTAAAACTTTCGTCATCCAGAAATGCGCCGCCGCGCAAAACCGTAAGCGTCGGACACATCCACGTCTTGTTCGCAACAAAACGCGCAAAAAGCGCATCGGCCTTCGCTTTGCTAAATGTGGCTAAAAGTTTTTCGTCAATTTCTTTTCTCGACATCGTCGCTTTGTCTTCGTGCAAAGCAAGAGTCTCGCTTCGCAAATGAGCTTCATCCGTTGAACAGGCAAGCAAAATACCGGTTAAATGCTCGCCGCTCTTCTGTCCTGCGTCTGAGGCTTCAATCGCAGAGATCGAGTCTGGGATGTGTCCGGCAAAAACGATGTTTTGTTTTTTTGATTCGTCGGCAACGGCAAAGTAAGCTTCACGGGAGAGACGAGAATAAACCTTGACGAAATCGCTTCCGCGTCGCCCGATATAGCTCACTGCTTCGCGTCCTTCGTTCGCGTCTTTGACAATTAGCGAACCCTGCCACCTCGCCCCGAATCCATCAACTAGCGGACTCGACGCGATGATCCGCGGAGCGACGAGCAGTCCGGCGGCGGACTGCCTGCGCCATTCATTTACTTCCTCAAGACTGATGCCGTCATCCAAGCCGCCGTTATTGAACGAACAGTCCGGATAACAATCGCTGAACATATCGCGGATGCCGGTGATACCATTAGCGGTCTCCAACGGAAAGAAGACCTCCCGTGTGGTTTTCTCACCACTAGAATGCGCGTGCATATCCCACAGTCCGGGAATTAGAAACTTGCCAGCAGCATCAATAACTTGAGCGTTTTTCGGCAAACTAACTCTTCCAGTTTTGCCAATGGCGAAGATCCGATTGCCGATGATCACCACCGTCATATTGGGCTTGGGCTTCGCTCCCGTCATATCAATTATGGTTGTGTGAATGAAGGCAAGAGGCTGAGACGGTACGGATTGCGTGACCTCCGCGGCACCTACCGCGAATTGTAAAATAATCAATAGCAGTGCAAGTATTGTTTTCATTATTTTATTCTCGTTCGTAGATCTCGTCTTACATCCAAACGGTGGAGTTGTCCGCCTGGGTCTTAGAGTACGAGTCTAACTATCCCATCAGCTCGCTTTTTAATTAGTATTATCAAACCCAAACGCAAAAACCGCTTCGAGAACGTCGGTGTTTATATCTTTTAGAGTTTTGAATCGAATGCAATACCCGGTCACGGTCGCTTTGCCGAGGGTGCTGGCGTATGTTTCGGCAAGGTATTTCTTGTCTTCGATACCGAGGATATAGATGGAGATCCCGGTTTTGTTTGGGCTCAGGCCGATCTGATAGAACTCGCTGATCGTCCCGTCGGCGTATTTGTGGTCGCGAGACCCGTACCCGATATCCGGATTAGAAACGACCTTGCCTTCGCTGTTTTTGCCGTCGAGAAACCACAATTTACATCCCGGATTCACTCCCAAAATGAGGTCATGCAACTGCTCGATCTCACTGCGTTTCGGCTCCGGGTGACTCGCGATATGAGCTGCGATTTGTTCTTCTACGTTCATAAATTGTCCGTATTACCTTGGGTCAAAGTCCACCATCCATTCGATCCCGTATTTGTCTCTAAAACAACCAAAATATGTACCCCAGGGACTGTCTCCAATTGGCCCTTCGATCTGTCCGCCGGCTGAAAGTCCGTTGAAAATTTGTCGGCTTCGTCACGGCTTTCTGCGTTAATAACTATTTTGGACCTGTTTTCGTTTTCGTTTGTTCGTCCCATAGCTTCCGGAACGTCATTGGCCATTAAAGAGGTTGTGCCAATGGGCAGAGCAATGTGCATTATTTTATTTGCTTCATTTTCTGCTACGTCGAATCCAGCGATCGCCAGGTCTTTGAAACGAATGACTTTCGCGAACTCTCCGCCAAATACCGATCTGTAAAATGTAAATGCTTCTTCGGCATTTCCGTTGAAGTTAATGTGAGGGTTAATTTGTGCCATGATTTTTTGTTGTCTCCTTTCTTAAAATTTCATTCAAAGTCTTTGGACACGAAGGTCATTTTTTCGATAACTTCGCGAGCAGTTCTTCCAGATTTTGCAACTGCATCTCCGTACCTGTGCGGAAGCCGCCATCTGCGATAATCCTCTCTAAGCGTTCGAGCGATTCGTTGTAGATCGAGATGCTGAACCGTTGTCGTTCCGTCTTGCTCGCTGAAATTCAGGTCCCAATCGGAGCCCGGCAATTCGAGATTTTCATCCGCGTCGGCAAACGCATTGAACATCTTGAAATTGGTTTTCGGCGTGATCGAAGTATATTTCTGCAAAATCCAACGCTCGACGCCTTCGGGGCTGACCATTGCGTAAAATCTCTTGCCGCCAACTGTAAAGTCCATGACCTTTGTCCGTGACGCGAAAGGTTTCGGTGCCCACCACTGGTCGAGCAGTTCCGCGTTTGTATATGCGTCCCAGACCAACGACAGCCCGGCATCAAACTCTTTGGTTATCGTGACCGTCTTCGTCTCTTTATTAACTATAAAATCCATTTCCATCTTATTTTCTTTTTCATCACTCCGTGAACTTTGTGTCTTTTGCTCTGTGCCCTTTGTGTTAAAAGAAAACCTCTAAACACAGAGTCCACAAAGGTAAGACACAAAGGACACGGAGGAAAACGGCGGCAATTCTCTAGAACCCTTTCGTCTTTTTTCAATACTGCCAACATCTCGTCGAGCCGCTTGTAGTTCATCTCCATGCCGTCTGTCATGCCGGTTGCGAACGCCTCGTCGCGGTCGGTCTTCGAAGCATACTTGATCATGGTCGCGACTTTCGTCATTCCGTCGATCTCGTCGAACGTCACGGTGATGATCGACGGTTCGCCGCCCATGGAAACGCCCATGTCTGCCGGGATCGAAGATCTGCGTATGAACGATCTTCGCGTGCGGAACGACCTCCAGAACCTCGCCGGTGAATCCGAACTCCATGCCGTTCTCGTCACTCCGCCAACGCCATTGATACTGGCCGCCGACGCGCATATCCATCTCGCAGACAGGCATCGACCAACCGGGCGTGCTCCCGCACCAACGACGCATCAGGTCCGGTTCCATGTAGGCCCGCCACACCAGTTTGGCGGGAGCATCAAAGCTCCGTTTGACGAGCACCTCGGTATCTGACGGCAGGCTTGCTTCGGCGGGTTTCATATCTTTCGCTCCTGTTTCTCTTGTTGTTTTAACTCGGCAAGCAACGTATCGAGCTGCTCGAACCGCGTCTCCCAGATCTTTCTGTATTGCTCTAACCATTCGTCGATCTCTTTCATTTTGTCGATCTCCAGCCGGTAATAGATCTCTCGCCCCTTTTGTTCTTGTTTGACGACCTCGCATTCCGTCAAATATCCGCAGATGCTTAGAAACCGCCTGCCGCTGGTGTCAAAATTCTCCGCAATAGCATTCGGCGTCATCGCCTGAATAGCGACGAGCGCGATTATCGCCCTTCGTGTCGGATCAGCTATGGCTTGGAAAATGTCTCGTTTCATGACTTCGAACAAAAGTATGCAACCAAACGGTTGCGGATGTCAAGTGCAACCGAACGGTTTTGTGACTTTAATTGGAGTTACGGATTTTCGAGGAGGAATTGGAAGAAGTTCTTTAAGTTCAACTATCGGGAGCTTTGTAATATTAAAATCCTCGAACATATCCAAATGACGAACGAAATGGGAATCGCGTTGAAGACAAACGCTACCGTTCCGAAACTTAGTATCTTTGCCGGTGTTCAACTAAGTCCGGCGAAAACTAGACCGATGATGACCCAAGCCCGATGGACAGTATTAGTTGAATGACGATCACCGCGCCATCATTGCACCCGCGTAATGTCCGCATCATCCAATGGTTTTGGCTTCTCCGTAAGCTGCCAGACCACTATCGGAATACGCCTGAAAATTGAAATCAGTGCTAATGCTATAAACGGGCATGCTCTGAAACAGAGCGTTGGTCGCGTATGAACGTCGTTGGGTTCTCCTATTTCCATATTTCACCACTCCTGAATAACAACGCCAAGTTGTCCGTCCTTTAATGCGAATTCTTTAGCACCCCATGGTCGGAGGGTGATCTTTGGGAGGTTTGGGTGGAGAAATTCGCGATGAGATCTGGAAACTTGTTCGTAAACTTCTTCGATATTTTTAGTCACTAACCTGAACTCAGGATTATGCTCTTTGGCAAGTTCTGCGTTTTGAAAAAGATTTATCCGCAGGCCATCTTTTTCGAATACACAAAATGGCTGGCGGGATCTTTATTTCGTCATGTCCGATAGTAAAACCCAGACAATCGACAAAGAATGTCAAGCCGTCGGCGATATCGACATAAAAGATATTTGGAACTAGTTTTTCAAATTTCATTGTTATGCACTCGCTGCCTATGACGGCTCATAGTAAAAGAATACAGCTCCGCAACCGAACGTTTTTGTTTTTAGGAGTTTGAGATCAACTCTATCCGTAATGTTCTTAAATAACGGCAAGCCGCTTCCTACAACAGTCGGCTGAATGCCAAGCTGGTATTCATCGATCAGGCCGAGATTGCCTAGCTGGACGATCAGGCTAGGGCTGCCGACGAAGATCGGCTTTCGGGCTTGTTTTTTGAGTTCAACGATCTCGTCTTTTACGATCTCGCGTTTTAGTTCGGCGGTCTTCCACTCAACCCTTTCGAGGGTGCGTGAATATACGATCTTGCGGATCTTGTCCATGGCGACCGCGAACTCATCCATTGCCTTGTTGCCCGACGGATTCGCAACTAGCGACGGCCAAAATTCCATCAGTTGAAACGTCGTCCGTCCGTAAATGGCGGCGTCCGCGTCACGCAGCAGTTCGGTGTAATGCTGGTGTATCTCGTCGTCCGCGCTCATTGACGTGTGGTCGCAGAATCCGTCGAGAGTCATATTCATGGCTGCAATTAGCTTCGCCATACCCGTTCCTCCTGTTGTCGTATTTCCATCAGCTCAGCAGGCACACTCGGCTTTCAAGCCTGATTTGGCTGAGGCTCCTTCGGTCGCATAGCCGTCAAGTTTCCAGCATTCGATGCCGCCGATCAGTTCTTTTACACGAAACCCGAGCTTCGAAAGATTTAATGCTCCCTTGGTCGAGGCGTTGCATCCAATGCCGCTGCAGTACGTGACATACAAAACATCACGGTCAAGATCTTTGGTATTCGCCTGGTCCATCTCGCTATAAGGCAAGCTGAGAGCACCGGGAATACACTCATCGTCAAAAGAGTGCCGCTGTCGGGTATCGACTACTACAATTCTCTCGCCGTCGTTCAAAGCTTTGAAGAGGTCAAACGCGTCGATCTCAAAGGCTAATTTCGCCTCGAAAAATTTGATTTGTTCGCTCATGAACGATCTCCCTAAGCACTGGTTAGCAGTTTACCGCCCACTATCGCCATTGGAAGCAGGATCGCCGTAAAGATAATGTGATACCAAATGGGAACATACGGCCAGGACATAACTGCTTTCAGGACACCCATGAGTAAAAGCAGAATGCCGACGCCGAGCGGAGCTCGAGCGTTCTCGCCTGCGACCAGCGCGGCCAGAGATCCGGCCATCACAGAGACTATCGAACCCATGACAATATGCGTGAGAAGCATCGTCGTGTCCGCCGTGAACTCACCGCCTTCGGTAATGGCGGTCTGGAACGCTCGTTGATGAACGCCGAACGCCGGCCAGATCGCCGAAAGGACCTTCTCGCTTCCGACCCAAACGATCAACCAGGAAATAAATCCTGCAATTACGCCCAAAACGATTCGCAACATAGACTCCTCCTTTATTCACTTCTATGAAATGCTCTCAACAAGAATCCGCTCGCAACCTAAAACTGAGTCAATGATATTCCACCAACGCATACTAAGCACACTACAAGATCGTCTTACCCAATGCCGACAGGATCAGTTCGCAGGCGAGTTCGACGGTGATGTTGCTTTGGTCGAGGAGCGGGTTGACCTCAACGATCTCGAATGAACGCATTCCGCCGTGGGCGGCGATTATCTCGAGGGCGAGATGGGCCTCGCGATAGGTCGTGCCGCCGCGCACCAGCGTGCCCGAGCCGGGTGCGAAACGCGGATCGATCATATCGATGTCAAACGTCACGGCGTACCCCCCGGGAGCCTTCGAGGCAATAGCTACCGCGTCCTCTACGCATTCGGCCATACCGCGTTTGTCGATATCGCTCATTGTGAAGAAATTGTCGCGAAGCCCGAGCTTTTCGATCTGCGAACGTTCTCCGGGATCGACATCGCGTGCCCCGACGTGGGCGAAGTATTTGGAATCAAGCTTTGGTGAGTAGCCGCAGAGATTGACGAGATCAGGATGTCCATGCCCAAGTATGGCAGCAAGAGGCATTCCGTGAATGTTGCCCGATGGCGAGGTCTCCGGCGTGTTGATGTCGGCGTGAGCGTCAAACCAGATAAGCCCGATCTCATTTCCCTGTCGCTTGTGATGATGAGCAATTGTCGAGAAAGTAGGGATCGCAATGGCATGGTCACCGCCAAGGATGATCGGGAATTCATCGTTTCCGAGCATTTCAGTCAGCGACGCGATAATGTTCGCGCTAGAGGCGAGCATTTCGGCAAGGTGTTTGGGGTTCTCAACTACTCGAGTGTCTTCCGGTTGAACTATCGGCACATCGCCATGATCCGCGACCTCATATCCGAGCTCCCGGATATGCTCGGCCAGGCTGTGTCCGCGAAAGCGCGTTAGCCGCATCGCATTTACGCCAAGTTCGCTGCCGGTTTGTCCGGCGCCAAAACCGAGTGGAATACCAACTATTCCCGCTTTTTTCCCGATGCCCGGGCGATCAACGAAGTTCCCTGCCATTTCCGTTCACAATTCTCCAAATCCATTCCCGAACAGCCCGGCAATGGCCTCAAACGCCGCGTTCTCATCTGCGCCGCTTACTTCAATTTCCAATACGGTGTTCATCGAAGCCGCAAGGGTCAATACGCTTAGCATTGATTTGGCATTCGCAAATGCGGAATTGTCCAGCCTCTTGATGGTGATCCGGCTTTTGAATCTTCCTGCGAGCCGAACAAGCTGGGCGGCTGCGCGTGCATGAAGGCCGAGGGGGTTTATGACCTTAACAGTTCCTTCAAGCATCCTTCTTCGACTTATTCGGTTCGAGCAAAGCTGCCGTCCGATAAATTGATTGCTTGCCTTGTTCTTCGACCTCCTTCGCAAGGTCGCTGAGAGTCGCTTCCTTCGAGTGGGTCGCGAACTTGATCACCATCGGGAGGTTAACGCCCGTGACGATTTCAACCTTGCCGTCTTCGAGAAACATGGCGGAAATGTTTGTCGGAGTGCCGCCGAACATATCCGTCATAAGGAGGACACCCATGCCTTGCGACACATTCTTGATCGCACGCGCAATTTCGTCCTTTGCGGCATCAACGTCGTCGTGCCAGCCGATCGACACAGCAACAATATGGCTGAGGTCACCAATAACCGTTTCGGCCGCCGCCAAAAGCTCGGTTGCCAATTGGCCATGCGAAACAAGTACTCCGCCTACTTTATTCATATTTAATAGACACTGGAATTAGGGTCGGTTTCAACTACTATTTTTGCATATCGCGATGGACAACAGAAACATTGTAGTCCGTTTTCCTGAGCGAATCCCTCAGCCTGTTTGCGACCATGACCGACCGGTGGCGGCCGCCGGTGCAGCCAATACCGATGGTCAGATATGATTTTCCTTCCTTTCTATAAAACGGCAGCAAATAATTGACCATATCGGAGAATCGATCGATCGTTTCGATAACTTCCCCATGCTTTTCCAAAAACCTGACGATCTTCGGATTCTCGCCCGTTAATTCGCGCAATGACGGTTCAAAATATGGATTCGGTAAGTGCCGGACGTCAAAAAGCAGATCAAGATCGAGCGGGTTCCCATATTTATGGCCAAAACTGACTATCTGGACCTTTAGCGGCGTCGCCTCGGTCGAATGACTGAATTTTTGCACGATAAGCCGCCGAAGTGTGTGAACGGTATGGGCCGATGTATCGATGATAAGGTCCGCGAGGCTTCTGATGTCCTGCATCGCTTTTTTTTCGGCACGAATTGCGGAAAGCAGGCCCTTGCCCGAGTCGGCCGGGTGCGGACGGCGGGTCTCCGAAAACCGCCGGCGCAAAACATCGTCTGAGGCTTCGAAAAAGACAACGTAAGGTTTGAGTTTCTTCTTGGCGAGCTTTTTCAACTCGGTTGGAAATTCCGACAAAAAATGGCGTTCGCGAATGTTAATGACCAACGCGGCCTTTTCGATCGCAGCAACATCTTCGTCGTTGGGCACAAGCAGGCGGGCGAACGTGGACAGCATCGTCAGAGGAAGATTGTCCACACAAAAGTAACCCAGGTCCTCGAACGCGTTTGTCGCCGAACTCATTCCCGAACCGCTCAAGCCGGTTATGATGACAAAGCCCGGAAGCGGCGAGGATTCTTTTCCCGTTTTTGACATAAAATGTGGCTGGGAGGTGAAACCGCCTCGGTCGAAATTATAGGTGGCCTCCGACCAAGGCAGTATGCTTTTCGATGAATCGCCGGGTACTATCCGAACCCGACTTTCGCGACAGAAATAGCTTAACTGCAGTCTCGACAAGCGTCGGCAAGTTTCGTCCCGGGCCCACGGGGAGTATGCATTTAGGCACGGATACGCTAAGCAGCTCAAACGCCGGCGTTTCAAGCCCTATGCGATCTGGTTCGACATCGTCATCCGTCCCGATCAATTCGATGCAATATTCTATTTCGGTATTCCGAACGACTGCTTCCGCGCCAAAGAGCTCACGTGCGTTCAGGATGCCAAGGCCGCGGATCTCGATGTATTCAAACGATAACTCAGGTGCTTCTCCAAGAAGCGATTTCCCGTGAAGCGTTATCACAACCGCATCATCGGCCACCAGCCGATGGTGCCGCCGCAGGAGTTCCAGAGCGATCTCAGACTTACCTAAGCCCGATTCGCCGATCAGAAGAACGCCGGTGTCAAATATCTCAAGCAGTACGCCATGTACAGTCGTTTTCAGAGGCGATTCACTGTCCGATCCGATATTCATTCGCCTAAGGTTCGATCAAGCCGTAATTACCATCCGAGCGTTTGTAGATGACGGCAATTCCCTGGTTCTCGGCATTTCTAAACACCAGAAAAGTCTCTTCCTGTTCCTCAAGCAGCATCGCCGCTTCTTCGGCGGTGACGGGCTTAACTTCATACCCAGCGGCGTTGATAATGCTTTTACCGGCAGGGGCGGGTGCGACCTCGGTGTTCTTCTGGACGATCGAACTCGCACGCGTTGCCCGGTGCGATTTATCGATGACCTTGTTCTTTATCTTTAGCGCCTGCTTTTCGATCTTGTCGATCGATTGCGACAACGACTGGTACATATCCGCAAGGCTCGTCGTCGCCGTCAGAATATCGTTCCTCCAATTGACGATAATTTCCGAACGGTGCCGTCCTTTTTCAACCTCAAGGATAATGTGTGCTTTTGTGGCCTGGCCGTTAAATAGATGGTTAATTCTGCCGAAATGTTCTTCTGTGTGGGTGCGTAGTGCAGGTGTTACGTCGATATGTCTTCCGGTGTATTCAAAAATCATACGTTCCCCTTTTTTTTTACGATTGTAAGATACTCATCCTATTGGCGCAAAGTGCTCTATACGACGGTCTTTCGCTCGCGGGAACCGGGAATATTCATTTGGTCGCGATATTTTGCGACCGTTCTTCGCGAGAGCTTTACGCCTTCCTTACTCAAAACCTTTGCGATCTGCTCGTCGGTCATCGGTTTTTTGGTGTCTTCGTCCTCGACCATTTTCTTGATCCGAAGTTTCAGGATCCGGGTCGAAACCTCTTCGCCGTCCTCGTTCATCATTCCTTCGCTGAAGAAACGGCGGAGTTCGATCACGCCTTGCGGCGTATGGGCATACTTGCGATTTACTACGCGCGATATCGTCGAAAGGTGCATCCCGATGTCTTCGGCAACGTCTTTAAGCATCATCGGCTTGATGTACTCGACGCCATTGTCGAGAAAATCGCGCTGGCGGTCAACGATACATTCGACAACGCGATAGATCGTCTGCCGCCTGTGCTCGATGTTGCGGAGCAGATCGACTGCCGAACGGACCTTTTCCTTAATAAAATCCTTCGCTTCCTTCGAAGTTTCGTTCTGGTCAAGGAGTTGATGATACGTCGGGCTGATCCGCAGCCGCGGGCTGCCGTCGTCAGTGAAATAGATGACGTATTCATCGTCCAGCTTTTCGACATAAACCTCCGGTGCGACAAAGATCGCATCTTCCGAAGAAAATCGCCGGCCAGGATACGGATCGAGCACTCGTACCTTATTGATCTCTTCGTCAAGCTCGTGAAGATCGCGCCCGGTATCTTTTGCAAGATGCTGAAGCCGATGCGGCTGCAGGTCTTCGAGATGGTCGCGGACCAATTCGACGGCGAGGCTTTCGCCATGGCCGTTTGCTTCGAGCTGGGCAAGCAGGCATTCCTTGACATCGGCCGCTCCGCACCCGACCGGGTCGAGAGCCATCACGACCTTCTTCGCTTTCTCGACCGTTTCGAGTGAACACCCGCACATCTCAGCAACATCCTCCGGCGAGGCGGTCAGTCGCCCGTCCTCATCGAGGTTGCCGATGATAAATATCGCGACATCCTCCAACGCTTCGGAGATCTGCTGGAGGTTGAGCTGCCATTCCAGATGCTCGCTCAGCGACGGCGTGTGCGACAGGAATTGCTCAAAGCTCGGGGCGTCGTCCTTGTATTCGATCTCCTGGGTCTTATAGCCAGGATCGAGATAATCCTGAAATTCCCTGCCGTAATCTATCTCTTCAAAGGCATCCGACCTTTCCTGCGCCGTTTCGTCGCCCGATTCGAAATCCGACGACGCAATTTCTTCAAATCCATTTTCCGCAGGCATTTCGGCGACGAACGGCTCGGCCTGGGAAAACTCGCCCAGATCGTTCGGCGAAAACAGCGCTTCGGCGTCGGCCCCATTCTCAAAACCTTCGTCATGCCCGTCGGCATTCTGGTCGAGAATATTGTCCGAGATCTCTTGCACTTCGTCGCCCGGCTGCACCTCTTCGAGCACCGGATTTGCCACCAATTCCTGTTCGATCAGCTCGTCAAGCTCGAGCGAGGTCATCTGCAGCATCTCGATCCGCTGGCGCAATTGCGGCGTCAGGATCATTTTCTGGTGCAGGCTTGTTGTAAGTCTTAATGACGACATGATCGATACTTAACGGTGCACGCCGCTTTTGAATTCGGGAAAAAAGCGGATCGCTCTACACCTGTAATTATACGAGTTTTTCAAATGAAAAGGAAAACGGAACAATTAGCCACGAATTACACGAATGGCACGAATGGGAAGTGAAAGTTGATTCGTGTTATTCGTGTGATTCGAGGCGAACGTCGGGCACACTCCCTACCGGTCGTGTTACTGCCTTTGTTGTCAAAGAGCTCAGAACGTGTACAGTTTTTTGCCTTTGTCCTGGAACATTGTGACGGCGAGGGAGACGGCGTCGACCTGGTCGTCGAAGTGGCCGCCGGGGAATTTGCAGACCTCGTCGAGAAAGGCCTGGTTCCACGGGCCTCGGACGAGAATGACCTTGCCTTCTTCTGCAAGCGGTGCCCATTTTAGGGCCCGGGTCAGTTTGTCGGTCGAAACTGTGACGCCGCGAAGGTTCGATCCGCGAATGCGGGGGTCTTGGCGGAGTTCCTGGATGATCGCCTCGCCGTGGAGTGCCTTTTCGATGCCGTGTTCGGTGTCTTTTTCCTCAAGAAGGCGTGAAAGAATGTATCGACGCTGTTCGGGAAACTCGATCCGCCTTCGAAAGCCGTCGGCGATATAGAGATTGCCATCGCCGTCGTAAGCGACGCGGAAGCTTGATGTATAACAGGCCGAGGTCTTGGTCGAAACGGCAAGGTCGTAACCGCGTTTCCATTTCAAGCCTTCCGGCGGGCGGGCAACAAACCGCTTGAACCAGGCACGCTTGAACGTCCCGCCCTCAGCCGGAGTAGGCCGCTGTTGATAAAGTGCGGAGAAAGCATACCCACCAAGCTGGCGTTGGATTTCCTCTAGTTTCGTCACGTCGAACCGCATGGGACAAAGTGCTTCGCCTTCTCGGCGGCCGATCGGATCTGTGATCCTCGTCGCTGAAGGCGACAAAGATAATAGCCTGGGGTGAGCGAGAGAAGCGAGCGTAACCCCAGGAACGATCGGAGCATTGTTCGCTCCCTGAAGGGGAGCAACCTCGGTGTCGGATGGTTCGACCCCTTCAGGGTCGGAGTCAAGGTTGCACTCTATCCCAGGGTTGCGGCTTTCAGCCTTACCCTGGGCTATTATCTTTGTCCCTTTCAGCGGACGGGAGGCCGGTCGCTACCGCTCCCGGTTCCGCCAAGGCCGGCAAGTTAACCACTTCCCATTGGTCGCCGCCGTCTGCCATGTCGTTTAACAGCCGTCCGGCGAGGTCGTCTTCGTGCCAGCGGGTCTGGATGAGGACGATCGAGCCGTTTGGTTCGAGGCGTGTGTAGAGGTCGTTCCGGTACCAGTCCCAGACCTTCTCACGCAATGTCTCGCTTTCGGCGTCGGCACGGCTTTTTACCGGATCGTCGATGATGATAAGCTGTGCCCCAAACCCGGTCACGCCCGCCCCGACCCCGACCGCCTTTACCCCACCACCGGCAGCCGTTTCCCATTGAGACACGGTGTTGATGGTGCGTGTTCTTGGGAACATCCTTTGGGGGGTTTGCGATTCGGTTTCGGTCGCTGAAGGCGACCTATTTAATAGCCCGGGGTGAGCGAGAGGATCGAGCGTAACCCCGGGAACGGACGAGATTTCTTCCGCTCCCTGAAGGGGAGCAACACCATTGGTCGGAGGTTGCTCCCCTTCAGGGAGCAGTCCGGTAAACGTAGTTAACCCAGGGTAGCGGCCGTCGGCCTTACCCTGGGCTATTGACTTTGTCCCCTTCGGGGACGGGAATGTTCCGGCTGCCTCTGCTTGCTTATCTTCCTCATTAGAGAGCAGTCTTCTGATCGAGCGTGAGAACGTATCGGCGAGCCGCTGGTTGTAGCTCGTGACGATGACGCGCATCTTTGGGTCGTTCCACAGACGCCAGCCTGCGTATCGGACCGTAACCAACTCCGACTTACCGTGACGCGGAGGCAGAAAGATCATCAGCCGCTTCGATTCGCCGCTCGTTATCTTTTGCAGGCGGCTGTAAATGTACTTCTGATATCTCCAGTTCCACGTCATCTCGGGTGAGACGGACTTGAGCCAGGCCTGGAAGTTTGCGTCGGAACGCGGGCTCCCAGCCCGCTCTTTTGTTTTGACAGCATATGGTTTATCCCCGGCGGTTGCGGACGCTATCGCGTCCGTGCGGGCAAGGGTGCCCGCGTTCCGGCAGGCGGTTCGCCATCCGTACTTCTCGATCCACCCCGGCTTGTACTCGCCCTTTTCCTTTCTGCTGTAAAGGATCCGGCGGTTGAAATCAGCATACCCAAGAGCACGCATCTCGCGCTCGATCAGGCAAAAGTTCCGCCCCTTGTGCAGAAGAAATAACCTAAAACAGTCTTCGTATCGATGGTCGCCGGGCTTCTCCATAACGCACCAGCCTCGACCTTACGCGAAGACCCCATTTCACCAAATAGCAATTTGGAAGATGCGAACGATTTGGATGATTTGGATGATAGGAATGATTTGGATGAAATGAATGGTGAATGAGCGGTTTAACTTCTGCTCCGCAGTTTGGCCGCGTTTCGCGGCACATAGCCACGTCCCTTTAGGGCGTGGTAGGCGTTCAATCGGTATTCTCAGCCCGTTTCAACGGGCTTACCTGTCCCACGGGCTTAAGCCAAAAAGAGAAAGGACGTTGAAACGCCCTCCCAAGATCCACCCGCAACCAACCCACGCCCTAAAGGAACGTGGCTATACAAGAAAAGCCGCGTCAACGCGGCTATGCCGCCGTCCACTTTCGGCTCGGACAAGCCGCGCCACAGCAGCATCGGGAGGCTTGTGCTTCGGTACCGAGACAAACGACCGCCAAAACACTGGCGGCATTCTGTGCGACAATGGCACTGGTGAGATTTGCAGCGATCCGAAAAATCTTCTTATTAACGCTATGCATTAGTTGGGTTAGCTGTGCACGGACCGACATTTCTGAGAACAGGCCCGGATTTGAAGTAATTGTAGTTCGCATACCGCCGTTACACGATCCGAGTTTGACGCCATTGCAGAACTATTCAAGATATCAACGGTTTCTCTTTCCGCGGCCGGGGGACAACGAAGCCGCGGATGAGAGAGGAGAAACAGGCACATCGGCAGATCTTCCAAATGACGATAGTTTGATTCATGTCAGGTTATCGGTTGAGGGAGAAGTCTTTATAGGAAGAGAACGGCAAGCGAATTTGGAAGCCGCCACCCGAAGGCTTTGCGAGGCTTTCAAGCTGCGCGAGGAGAACGGCGTTTTTGAGCCCGAAAGCGATCGGATCGTAAAGGCTGTGGGAATAAGCATTCCGAATTTTGGTTTGTCCAACGCCGACCAGGGCATGAGCAAATGGTTTGAACCAGCCTTTGTTCGAGTTGTCCTTGACCTGAACACCGCCGAGAAAATTCAAGAGACGTTGGTGGCTGTCGAACGTGACGGAATTGCTCGGCGGCGAGACAAATGCGGCATGCTGCGTGTCAAACGCCGCTGAAACATCACCTTTGATACCGAAATACCGGTTAACGTTATAAACCCCTGCGGCCTCAAAGCCATACCGGAGCCCCTGGAGGTCCGAGGCCCCAGCTGTCGACCCCGACAAGCGAATATCCCACAAAGAACTCTTTCTTTTTGTAGTCGTCATTATTTTGCCCGATGACGATCGCCCCAAACATAACCAGACAGACCAAGACCGCGAAGACTTTGTTCATAAACTCTCCTATCTATTACTGAATTCTATATGCAGATCGATGCGGGAAGATGCATCGGGATGTGCTTTTCTTTCTTGCGTGACAACCGCTACCGGATCACGCCTGCAATGCCTCGTATGACGGTACGAAAGAGCGATTCGTTGCTTTGGGGGGGAATAAAAGAACCGCAGGTTACAGCGTGAACCGCTCGCCAAGATACAGCCGCCGGACATCCTCGTCCTGGACGAGGTCGTTGGGCTGGCCGGCGTCGCAATATCTTGCCTTCGGCCATTATGTAGGCGCGGTCGGTGATGCCGAGGGTTTCGCGGACGTTGTGGTCGGTGATGAAGATGCCGATTCCCTGCTGTTTCAGATAGAGAATGATCTCGCGGATGTCGTCGATGGCGAGCGGGTCGATGCCGGCGAAGGGTTCGTCGAGAAGGATGTATTGCGGCTCGGTGGCGAGGCAGCGGGCGATCTCGACGCGGCGGCGTTCTCCGCCGGAAAGAGCATCGCCGCGAATACGGCGGACGTGCGTGACGCCGAATTCTTCGAGCAGCTCGTCGAGCCGCTCGAAACGTTGGGCACGCGTCAGCCGTGTTGTTTCGAGGACAGCCAGGATATTCTGCTCGGCGGTCATCTTTCGGAAGATCGAAGGCTCCTGCGGCAGATATCCGAGGCCTAGCCGGGCACGAAGATACATCGGCAGGCCGGTCACGTCCTGGCCGTTGAGGAAGATCGAGCCATTCTCGGGCCGTTCGAGCCCGACCATCATATAGAAACTCGTCGTCTTGCCCGCACCGTTGGCACCCAGAAGGCCGACGACCTCGCCCTGAGCGACATCGAGCGTCACATCATCCACAACACGGCGTCCGCTGTATGTTTTCTGCAAATGCGTTGCCGAAAGCGAATTGGCCAGGTGGGTTGGATGATCGCCGTTTGTGGCCGGGGCTTGAGTTGGGATATTTGCGGTCACGTTCGATTGGATGTTAGTTAGACTTTATCTTATACACCGACCGCGTCCGGCCCGTTGCGTTCTGTTTTGTTTTTCCTTCGCCGACCACGCGGTTTTCGCGGAGATAGACGGTCATTTGGGATCCCTGCGAAGTGCCGCTTTCGGCGTCTTCGACGGTTGCCGGATTGCCGCGGAAAACGACGACTTCATCCGACGCACTATATTGGGCGTATTCGCCCGAGGCCCGACGGTTCGGCTGCGTGATGACCACGCTCTTTTCCATTTCGGTCCGGGAAAGCGCGTTGCCGTCGGTCAAATATATTTTTGCAAGCCCGCTGGTGATGCGGTCCTTTCCCTGTCGAATATCAACGTCGTTCTCATAAAACAAAAGGCGATCATCACGAGTATATGTCAATTTCTTTGCCGAGACATAAACCGGAACGATGCTCTCTTTGCCGTTCTCCTTGCGCTTTGCGTCATACAAAAGGCTCTGGACATTTCCCTCGGCCACAAGCCGGCCCTGCTTCTGAAGCACGGTAAGTTTGTCGCCGCGAACATAGTTGTTTTCCTGCCAACCGCGAGCGTTGCCGGTGTAAACCGCGGTTTCCGCCTTATGGTCGAATTCACCCGTTTGCGCCGTTACGTAAACCGGTTTTTCGGACTTTCCAAATGGCGTCGCACCGCCGGTGTTGTCCTGCTTGTAATAGGTCGTGCTCGCACCGCCGCGAAGGACAGAGGTTTGGTTCTTTGTATCCCAATCTATCTCGGTGGCCTTTGCCCTCGCCTTGGAATCCCAAACCGTCGGTTCGCCGCCGCGAAGCCTTACCGTCTGATCTGCGGTCGTAAACGAGATAGTATCGGAAATCGCATTGCGGTCGAGTTCGACAAATTTTGCCTTGCCGACCGCGTCCAGGCGTTCGACATCTTTTGTCTGCGGCGCCGAATGATGCGTTCAGTTTGTCTGCCGTGATCGTCTGAGTTCCGAGATCAGCCGCCGGCTGCATCGGGACGCGGACGGTCTTGGTTTTCAGGCTCGCCACGCAAAGTTTCGCGTTATTCCCGGTCGGGAAGAATTCGCAATCAAAGCGCGGGGCGTTTATCGTGGTCTTGTAATTTGTCGCGAGGGCACGCAGCGGCGTAACGACAAGCTCGGCGTCGCCGATCGCTTCGGCGGTCCGGAGGTCCTGGCCGGAATCATTGAAAAGTGTCTTTACAGAATCGGCGGTCAGCGTCTTGTTCGCCGCGGTTTCCGAAGTGTCGGGCACATCGAGTTTAACCGTCGTCCGTCCGTCGGTATTGATCCGATTCATGAGGCCGTCGGATTTGAACAGGACGTTGATACTTTTCTGAGCCGATCATCGTCATCTTGGAATATTCGCCGGATTTTGACGGCGTCACAACCGCCGTGCCCGTGCCGGTGACGGCGGCTGTCTGCATCTGTTGCTGTTCGTTGAACGCTGCGTTCACCTCGGCACCCGTTACTTCGGTGGTTTTGTCGGCCGCCGCCTGCCGGACAAGAGCATTGCCAAGCACGCGAGTGTGCTTTAGTTTCTTGTTAGCGAATAATTCGGCAAAGATGCTGTCGCCGCGAACGAAGTTTCCGCCCTGCGTTATTTCCGCGCCGCCGTCGAGTTGGATCTTCCCGGACGATTGCTCGTAAACGCCATTCGCCGCTTTAATGTCGGTAGGGTTGTCATCCTCAACCGTGATTATGTGCAAACCATTTTTCAGCTCAAAGCGGTCCGCATCTTTTTCGTAAAGAGCATAACCGGAGTTGATCTTTGTCGGCTTTCCGTCCGATTGGCGGCTGTCGATCTGCACGTTATCGAACAACTCGATCTTTTTGAACGTGCGGTTCTCACCAGTGCCCGGTGCGAGATAGGCGATCGCCCGCCCGGACTGTACATCGGCGGTTTGCGGCTGTCCGCTCGATTTGTTCTTTGACGTGAGCGACGCCCTGACCGAATTGTGAAGTTCGATCTTCTCGCTCGACTGATCGTAAACGGCGTTTCCAGCGTTTAGCTTGCCGCTGCTTGTTCCGGCTTCGGGCGAATCGAAAGTCTCGATCTCGACATCGCGAAGGAGTTCAAGCTTTTTGCTTTTTACATTTACCGAAGCACCGAACGATCTGCCTTTAACGTTCTTTCGTTCAAAGTGGATGGATTCTTCCGCGGTCGCGATC
Source organism: Blastocatellia bacterium (assembly GCA_963732475.1). Lineage (GTDB taxonomy): Bacteria > Acidobacteriota > Blastocatellia > Pyrinomonadales > Pyrinomonadaceae > OLB17. The sequence continues at coordinate 386,556 of CAVSZR010000007.1, forward strand.
TCCGTTTCTTTCGCATAGGTCAACTGCTCAGTTTTGACATTCAGCGAGTCTCGCGTAGCGATGCTGACAGAACCCGAGAAATAAGCGGTGAAATTCTTATTCTCTCCCGGAACGTAAATCGCCTTTTGCGTGCTGATCTGATCGGACGCCGTACCGGTTTCATCGAAAACCTGCAAGTAAACGTTTTCCATCTCTTGATGGTTGTCCGCGAACGACGTTGCCCTGTCGGCCTTGATGTAATACTTTGCGATATCGCCATCCATTTCGCGGCGTTCGTAGCCGTTTATGGATGCCACGACATCCTTGGACAGCGAAGTCGGAAATCCTACCATCCGAAACTCGGGATTCTTACTCGCACGATAAAATCCCAAAAGAACAGCCAGAACCGTGACCAAAAGCAAGCCGATCGCCGCATAGCGAAATGCGGCGGGCATTTTTGCACGAAGCTTTAGGTTCTTTATGTTCTCTGTCTTGTGTTCGCCCACTGTTTCAATTATCCGCTCTTAGATCTTCCACGACAAGTTGCAGCCTTGTGTTGCCCTGCCAAGTATTGGCCTCAACTGTGTAAGCGAGTTCGATGCCCGAATCGGGTGCCAGCGTTTGCTTTTTTGATCTTTCGACGCCGTCCCACCACACGGCCTCAAAGCGTTTCCCTGCTTTTATCGGCCAGTTGCAGCTTCAGATGTTTTTCCTTCATCACGTAAGGTTCGTCGCGGAGAAAAAGCTCTCTCGTGACGAATACAGGCTTCGGATTTCCGGCTCCGAAGGGTTCGAGCTTTCTTATGTCTTCAAGAAGCTGAAGACTCAAGCGTTTGCGGTGTCACGACCGCATCGATCATCAGCTCGGGCGTGAGATCGACACCGGAAAAAGCGACTTTCGCGTGTTGATCGAGCTTTTCGCGGACCGCTTCAATGTTTTCAGTCTTCATCTTCATCCCGGCCGCGGCTGCGTGCCCGCCGAATTGCTCAAACAGTTCGGGACAGCTTTCGAGTGCGTTCAAAAGATGAAAATCCGGGATGCTTCTGGCGCTTCCATGAGCAACGCCATTTTCGGTCGAAAGGACGATCGTCGGGCGATAAAGTTTTTCCGCGATCTTCGATGCCGCAAGGCCGATGACCCCGCGATGCCAGCCTTCGCCTGCGACAACGACAAAATGCCGGCCGGACCAGCTATCGGCTTCAAATAAAGCAAGCTCTGTTATTTTTTGCTGCATCTGCTGGCGCTCGCGATTGCGGCTGTCGAGCACGGACGCAAGCTTCCGTGCCGCGCGAAAAGTCTTCGCATTGGAGCAATTCGACGACATGCCGGGCGACATCCATCCGGCCGGCGGCATTTATCCGCGGGGCGATCCTGAAACCGATGTGGAGACTCGTCATCTCGGATGTGCAGTCAGAAACTTCCATCAAAGCCCGCAAACCCGTGTTCTCGGTCTTCAACAGTTCCTTCAATCCGAGCGAAACGATCGAACGGTTTTCGCCCGTCAGCCGCATAACATCGGCGACCGTGCCGATCGCGGCAATCTCAAGAAAGCTTGTGATTAACTTCTCGTCGCTTTTTTCGAGCAGCAAAGCCTGGGCTAGTTTGAATGCAACACCGACGCCAGCAAGATCTTTGTCAGGATATTCGCAGCCAGGCTGGTTCGGATTGACGACCGCGACGGCCGGCGGATTTCCCCGTTCGGGATCGGAAAGATGGTGGTCAGTGACGATCACATCCAGGCCGTTCTGCTTTCGCCCATTCGAGAGGCTCAAAACTCCGGATGCCGCAATCGACACTTATCACAAGGCTAAAACCATCCGCTTTTGCTTTTTCGAGGGCCGGAATATTTATGCCGTAGCCCTCCGTAAAACGATTTGGGATATGAAATCCTGTTTCGACGCCCAACCGGTGCAGAACCTTTCGCAGCAGAACGGTGCCGGTCGTGCCGTCAACGTCGTAATCGCCCCAGATCATCACCTTTTCGCGGTTTGCGGCGGCAGCGAGTATCCGCGCGACGGCTTCACGCATTCCTTTTAACAGAAGCGGGTCGTGGAGGTCGTCGAAATGTGGGTTGAGAAATTTACGGGCCGCGTCTTCGTCGCGATAACCGCGGGAGATAAGCAATGCGGCGACGAGTGGCGGAAGCCCGAGCTTTGCGGACAACGAGCTGACCTCGTCAAAGTCATGTTTTCGGATCGTCCACCGCTTGTTCATTTCACAAAGAATGGTTACAGGATTGACAGGACGAACAGGATTTTTTCAATTATCTTGCGTCTCGACAATTAATTCACCGTCGGGCTCAACAGTCCAAAATACAAAAGGCCGAGCAGGACGCTGCCCAGGATGAGTCTGTACACAATAAATACGGCGGTTGAATTCTTTCGCAGGAAAGCGATCAGGAACCAGATCGCCAGATATCCAACGATCGCCGACACAATTGTAGCGACTATTAGGGGGCCGAAGCCATTTTCAGGCAGAATATGCCAGGCCTCGCGGAATTCGAGCAGGCCGCTTGCCGTTATCGCCGGAATTGACAGCAGAAACGAAAACCTCGCGGCCGTTTCGCGGGTTTGTCCTGCAAAAAGACCACCCATTATCGTCGAACCCGAACGGCTCGCACCCGGCATTAGCGAAAGTACCTGCGAAAGGCCGACGACTATTGCATCCGTTACGCCAAGATGTTTCAGTGTTTTTCGCTGGCTTCCGACCATTTCCGCGATCCCAAGGAAAACCGCGATAACGATGAGCATCGTTGCGATAAACCAGAGATTCTTTGTCCCCTGGCCCTCGATAAAATCCTTAAAGACGATCCCGACCACACCGATCGGTATCGAGCCGATAATTATTAACCAGCCGAGCCACGCATCTTCGGACAGCCATATCGGACGAACGCCATGCGTTCCGCCATAATACATCCGGCTTTTTCTGCGGGTAATCAGCGTCCAATGATCGCGGATAAAAGCTGTCGTTATGCCAAGAATATCTGAGGCAAAGTAAACAAAAACCGCCGCAAGCGTCCCGAGCTGAATCACCGCCATTGTCGCTGTGATCTGATCGGGGTTTCCGTCATAAAGATTCGTCCAGCGGCTTGCAAAAACCAGGTGCGCGGTCGAACTGACCGGGATAAATTCGGTCAATCCCTGTACGATCCCGAGTATGATTGCTTGGAGGAAGTTCATAATAGGCAAGAGACGGGTGCATTTGGATTTTATCAGATTGGTTGGGGATTTGTAATTCGTGTATCCAAAAGAAAAAAGACGGCAGTCAGTTGCTGCCGCCGAAACTTCGAATGCCGAAAATCATCTACCTGTCTATAACGATCCGAGTACCCTGGGCGTTGCCTCCGAGGACGACGATCTCGTTACCGTCAACATCATAGATCGTCACGGCATCGGTCGTAACAAAGGTGTCAGGGCTAGTCATTTGAATACGCGCCCTGATCTTCAGCGTTCCGTCAAATTGAAAACTCTGCGTATAAGAGATCATGCGAATTTCCGAGTCGAATTGATTTCCGATCACCCTTCGCCAGACACCATAGCCAGGATTTCCCAATCCCGGAATCGGAGGCCCGGCCGACGAGAACGATGCGTTCCCATCGGCACCAAAGCTGTAAAATCCGACAAACGCCGGGCCGCCGTCCGAAGGAAAGATCTTCACTGACCAGGCCCCTGTCAGGTCATGTGCTCTCTGGTCGCCAACCGGCCCGGTGTCACGCCTTGCATCAGCCGACTTATTGGACTGTCCGGCAGCAAAACCGGCGATCAGCGTGCTCGCCATGAGCGTTACCATCAACCCTATTAGAATGTTCTTTATACGGATCACTAAACTGTTCTGCATTATCTTCTTGCTCCTATAGTTTTTGAATATTAAGAATGGCTTTTCGTGCCCTCAACTAATAACGCGACGGATCGGACGAAAATCCCCCCAAACTTTTTTTCGATCGCTGCGTTGCGGATCGGTAAATCTGTTGACTTGAGGATTTAGCGGGTATATCCTGCAAGGAAATTCGAACGAAACCGGATGGAAAAGCCTGATATTGCTGAGCCGGACATCACCGAACTCCTGCGGAAATGGGACGGGGACGGCGACAATGTACTAAACGAATTGATGCCTCTTGTGTATGACGAGCTGCATCGACAGGCCGCCCGATTTCTGTGCCGTGAGCGGCAAGATCACACTTTACAAACAACCGCTCTGATCCACGAGGCCTATATGAAACTCGTTGAGCAGCGGAATACCAACTGGGAAAATCGCCTTCACTTTTTTGGTGTTGCCGCCCAGGCAATGCGCCGGATCCTTGTCGATCACGCCCGTTCGAAATACCGCGAAAAACGAGGGGGCAAGGGCGAAACGGTATCGCTGGAAGAAACCGTTGCGATCGCGGTCGATGAAAACAGTGTCGATATTTGTGACCTGGACGAAGCACTCGCGAGATTGTCCAAGATGGACGAGCAAAAAGGACGGATTGTCGAATTACGCTACTTTGCCGGATTGAGTGTTATAGAAACAGCGGAGGTGATGAATGTCTCGCAAAAAACGGTCGAGCGCCATTGGACGATGGCAAAGGCGTGGCTGCACCGCGAATTAAAACATTGATCGACAAGTTTGTCTTCGTTAGATTTGAACTCACGACCCGGTCGCTCCCGAAGAATGGATACAGATCGCTGGAAAGCAATTGACGAGCTTTTTGAAGAGATGGTGTCGCTTGGGGCGGGCGATAGGGCTACGTTCATTGATAGAGTTTGCGTTGAAGACCCTTCGTTGCGGGTTGAATTAGAGTCTCTTTTGGCTTCACATTCAGAGTCGGAAAAATTCCTCGAGGCCCCGGCGGTCGAACAGGTTGCGGAATCGGTGGTTGCGTCGTCCGGGAAAGATCTCGCCTCCGGACAAACCATCGGCCAATATCGGGTTATTTCAGAACTCGGTAAGGGCGGACAGGGCGCGGTCTTCAAAGCGTTCGACACAAAGCTTAACCGCACGGTCGCCCTAAAAACCCTTCCGCCCGATCTTTCGATCGATAACACCGCAAGAAAGCGCTTCGAACGCGAAGCTCAACTGGCTTCCGCTTTGGATCATCCAAATATCTGTACGGTGCACGATCTTACCGTTGTTGACGGCACGCATTTTATCGTTTTGCAATACGTTGACGGCAAGAATGTCAGGCAGCTTGTAAACGGCCGCCCGCTGGAATTGAAAAGCGGCTGAAGATCGCTATCCAGGTTTGCGACGCGCTTGCGAACGCTCACCACGCGGGGATCATCCATCGCGACATAAAGGCCCACAATATTATTGTTACGGAGACCGGCCACGTTAAGATCCTGGACTTCGGTTTGGCCAAGGCATCGCGTGACGGGAAAGCCGAGCAGACTGAACTTACGGTCCATGGATCGCCCTATGGGACACCGACATACGCCGCGCCGGAACAATCGCGAGGCGAGGTCGTCGATCATCGCGCGGATATTTTCTCTACGGGCGTTTTGTTGTACGAACTTCTGACGGGAACATGGGCGTTTCATGGAAAGACTGCGGTCGATGTACGACACGCCGTGCTGCATATCGAACCGAAACCCGTTGCCGAACGGCGCGGGGATGAAATTCCGAAGGAATTGCAGGACATCGTTGACCGCGCCCTGCAGAAAGAGCCGCCAAAACGCTTTCAGGCGATCTCGGAGATGCGGGACGCATTGATCGAGGTGTTGCGCGGGATCCCGGAGGCCGAGAACAGCGAAACTGCTCGCTTTCTAGATAATTTCAAGCCGATGGCGCCAAGCCATTTACGTTATTGGAGCCGAAATTCCCTAATTTCTCTGGCTGCGGCCGCGAGTCTGCTCATTGCCGTCACGATCTTTGCCGCCTATCGATTTCTCGGCCGCGAGGCTTCTCCAAATACTATCCGCTCGATCGCCGTCCTGCCATTCAGGCCGCTGGGCCATCAGAAAGACGAATTTCTGGAGCTTGGCATGGCAGATGCATTGATAACCCGCCTGAGTACGATAAAGCAAGTCACCGTCCGCCCGACAAACGCGATCCTGAAGTTTACGGCAACGCAGGATGCACTTTCGGCTGGAAAAGAATTGAATGTTGACGCCGTGCTTGACGGGCGTTTGCAGCGTGAGGGCGACAAACTCCGGGTTACCGTTCAGCTTATCAGGGTCAATGACGGAACGGTGCTTTGGTTTGGGAAATTCGACGAAGATTTTAAGGGAATATTTGCCGTTCAGGATTCGATCTCGGAGCGGCTCGTAACGGAACTCGCAGTCAAGTTAAGCGACGGCGAGCGGCAGACTTTGACAAGACGATATACGGAGAATGCGGCCGCCTACCAGGCTTATCTTAAAGGCCGCTTTTTTTGGAATAAGTTCTCCGGAAAAAGCCTGGACAAGGCGATCGAGAATTTCGACCAGGCGATCAGGGAGGATCCAAACTATGCGCCGGCATATGCAGGGCTGGCGGATTCATACGAGCTTCAAGGTTACCTGAATATAAAGCCGGCAGCAGAAGTTTATCCGCTCGCGCAAAATGCTGTTGAAAAAGCTCTCTCGCTCGACGACCAGCTTGGCGAAGCTCATCTTGTTCGGGCCAAGATCAAGTTATTTTACGCGTGGGACCTGAGGGAAGCGGAGAATGAGATACAGCGTGCGTTGGCATTGATCCCGAACAATCCCGACACTCGCGGATTCCACGGCGTTTATCTCGTGGTCACCGGAGACCTGGACAAGGCCCTTAGCGAACGGCTGAAAATGCAGGAACTGGACCCGACTAGTCCGTTTGCGGCGATAAATGTTGGCTGGTCTTATTTCTACAAGCACGAATATGACCGCGCGATCGATGAATACAGAAAAGCTCTTGATCTCGATCCGCAATTTGCGACTGCCCACGAATCCCTCGGCTCGACATATTTGCAAAAAGAAATGCCTTCGGAGGCCGTCAATTCTTTTCTTACGGAAAAAACACTTCTGGGCGTCCCGCCGGAAAGGGTCGCGTTGCTTCGGCAGGCATTTGACGCCGGAGGTATACGCGGATACTGGCAAAAGGAACTGGAACTGACAGAAGAACGAATGCGGGAAGGCCGGAGCTCTCCGCGGAGGCTGGCAAAGATCCACACGGAACTCGGCAACCGCGACCGTGCCTTCGAATACCTGGACAAAGCCTTCGCCGAACGCAATCCGCTTTTGATATTCCTCAAGACCGATCCGACGTTCGACAAACTCCGCGACGACCGAAGATACGACGATCTAATGCGGCGCATCGGCTTGATCCAATAAACAACTAAAAGATCGGTGCCGGAATCTCCACAACATTGAGCTCGCCTACTGGTCCATCACGTGCGGTACGAAGCTCGACCCGCAATTCGGTCGTAAATGGCGGAGGGCATTATTTTGCCGAGGCGGACTAGGGTGGCAAGCTGCCAGGGGAAGGCGACGAACTTTTTGCGGCCTTCGATGGCGCGGATGAAAAGTGGGACGGCGTCGTCGAGTTCCATTAGAAACGGCATCTTGTTGGTGCGGCCTTCGGTCAGCGGTGTGCGGATGAACCCGGGCTGGATTATGGTAACGGAAACGCCGTGGTGCTGAACGTCGAGTCGGACGCTTTCGAAAAAGGCGGTCATCCCGGCTTTGCTCGCCGAATATGCGGCGGACTTTGGCAGGCCTCGAAAACCCGCAAGGCTGGACACAGCGACGAGATGGCCGCTTCCCCGTTCGAGCATCTGCGGCAAAACAGCGTGGACGGAATTTGCCGCACCCATAAGGTTTATGTCGATGACCTGGCCGACGGCTTCGGGCTGAAGATCGCGCGTTTCGGCATTATTGCCGCCGATACCCGCGTTTGCGATGAGAATGTCGATGTGGCCGAACTCGCCGCGAAGAATATCCGCCGCAATTCGGACGGCGTGGGCGTCCGTCACGTCGCACGGGAGAACTCGGGCAGTGCCGCCGGCGGCTTCGCATTTCTGGGCGAGTTCTTTTAACAGATCTTCACGCCGGGCGAGCAGCCCCAGCGTCGCCCCGCGTTTTGCCAGCGCAACCGCAATGCCCTCACCGATGCCGCTCGACGCCCCGGTTAGTAAAACTATTTTATTCTGCCAGTTCATAATTCACCCATCCTAACAAAGCTCAGCGACGTGCGGGCCTAATGCTTTTAGGGCGTTTGCGAGATCGGATTGCTTCACCAGCAAATGGTCGCGCGAAAACGCCGACAGCGCCACGATCGAAACTCCGGCCTCGGCAAGAATGCGCGAAACCTCGGCCAAAAAGCCGACAACCGTAAAATCCATCACCGTATCGAACGTCAGAAGCCGAAACCCGCCTTCGGTTTTAGCATCGCGGACCGCGTGGCGAATGGTTCCGAAGTCAACTTCGTCCAGCAACAAAGTGACTTCATATTTATCTGAAAAGATCATAAATGGCGCCGTCCCGCGCGGGCTGAGCTCCTGATCCTCAAGAAGCTTGGGCCATTCTTCCTTACGGATCGAGATCAACGTAAAGGTCTCGGGTGCGACCTCGACATTGATTTCTTTCAGAAGTTTTCGAACCGCCTCGTTCATCCCATTTATCGTAACCAGAAGTTTGAGAAAATGAAAACGGCAAATAATCGGCGCAATTTCGTCAACGAATGCAGGAGTAATTAAGTATTGGAGGCGCTCTAATGAAAAAGTTCATTTATCAAACACTTGCTGCAGGTATTTTGGCATTGTCGATCACCACACTCACTGGTTCGGCGGCCGCTCAATCGAACGATCCGGACAAGCCGACGGTCATGACGACCAACGAGGTCAAAGGGCGTTGGCCGGGTGGTGCAGGCGTCGCTTATTATTTCGGATTTGAGGCCGGGCCCGGCGAGGTCATTGTGATGTTCGATTTCAAGGTTGACGACGTTGTTCAAAACGTTTCAGCCCAAGTGACGGACTCATTCGGCCGGGGCCTGAGGAATCTCGACGATAAGGAAGGGCGATCCGTATTCTCCTGGTTTACGACCCCTGGGGGAATTCGTTTTGTTGGCCGCTATCAGATCAAGAAGCGGCAGAAGCTGGTCGCCAAGATCGCAATAGAGGGCGATGAAAATACCCCGGGAGCGTACAAGGTCAGAGTCGACGGTCCGGGTGTAGCATTCATTGAAAAATGATCCTTGATCAGTCCCGGAGATTCGAGGCAGCAAAATTGAGCGTGCCAATTGCACTCGATTGCCTTTTGCAATGAATGACCGGACATTGCAGGAAATGAATTTGAGACTCCAGCGAAACGGAAGCTGGTTTGAACAGGCTGCTAACACTATGACGAGAACCTTAATAATGCTGCTAGGAACTGTTCTGCTTACCGGCAGTTTCACAGCCAAAGCTCAAAAACTGCCTGGCAACACATTCAGAACCTGGGAAATTACTTCTTCAGCATTCGTGAGTTTGCGTGAAGGCGGCAAAAGCTTTTTGCTCGACAGTAAAGGAAATCTGGTAAAACGCCGTAAAGACAGTGAAACGAAAGAAACGGTGAAAGAAGAGGGTTTGCAGGAGATTGTCAGATTGCTGCAGGATCTTGATCTGCCCCGAACAGTAACAAAATCGGTTAAAGGGAAACGAATCCATGACTATCCTTATTGGAATTTTACGATCGTGCTTGATGGTAAAAGTTTCTTGATGGAGGGATTTTCGTTTGGCGATACAAAGGTTACTGTGTTGACGGAAAAACGAAAGCAAAACTTCGCCAAATTGAAGGAAAAACTAAGCGAAGTTGGCGCAGAACGGTAAAAAGCCGAGGCCGGAATACTGGCAGAGATACCTGCCACTCAATGAATTATCGGAGGAAAACATCAGAAATGGCACGAAAGAAAACTCTAAGTTTGTTGTTAATGCTGGGTTTTTTCGCGGTTGGCGGGGCATTTACATGTCAAGCACAGGAACTTTCTACCAAACAGATCAAAACCTGGACAATTTACGAAGGGAAAGGAGGCGGCAGGACGGGAAAGATCGATAGTTACTCGATTGACAGCGACGGAGCTTTTGTGGAAACAAAAGGCTCGAAAACAACAACCAGTAAAATTGCCACAGCGAATCTGCAAGAGCTCGCGAAGTTGTTGGAAGGCCTCAAATTACCAGGGACGAAAACGAAACTCGTTAAGGGCGATGGAATTTATGACGGTGTTTATGGTGGCCTCACCGTCACGCTCGGCGCCAAAAAATACAAGATCGAGGGAAATTCATTTTATGACGAGAAGCAACTTGTGTTGCTGGAAGCGCAAAAAGAAACGCTGGCCCGATTAAAGCGAAAGTTAGCAGAGATCAGAGCCGCTCAGCTAGCTGGCAGACCATCCGTTCTCAACGAAATTCCCATGCTGACCGATAAACTCTTGACGCTGATAATATTCCGAAGGGAAGGTATCTACGAAGGTCTGGGCTGCTGCCCGAGTTACTTTAAGATCAATGTTGTTTGGCGTGGCAAACTAACGAGACGGGGCAATAGTTCTACCTTCGATGCTGTCTGGCGCAATGCGGCAACCGGCGAAGACGTGAGCGACGCGGTTGTACTGGAAGATGCTGGTCGCGACAGTGTGGTCTTGAGACGCGACGGCGAAGCAAATAAGTATTTGGGTAATGTGTTCAGGGGAAAATATGTCGGATCCGGGACCGTCCCCATCTTTGACGGCTCAGACAAAAGAGAAGTGCCGCCCCTCGTCTCGGGCCGAACGGAGAAACCGGATCTCCTATGGGTAGTAAAGACTTCAACTGAGACGGATGCGTCATCACAGATCGATACGCAAGTCGATCAGACGGGCCGTTCAACGGTAAGCCCGGACATTACCGCACCTCTTGATCCTGCAAAGGAAAAGATGCTTTTCAGGTACGAGGCTGGTCGTTACAAGGCTCGAAATACAAGAAGCTGGTATATAGACGAGCGGGGAGATATTTTTGAATATCGTTACACGAGCGACAGGAATGGTTTTATCACCCCGCCAAAGCTTGTCGGTCACGTCGATCCAAAGATATTAGCGGTAAAACGTAAGCTTATCGAACGAGCGGCAAAGGGGAATCTCAGTCTACGGCCCGGACCAACAGATACTGCAACCAATAAGACCGTGGCGTTCCTGGCCAGTGCCGAGACCGGAGAATACACGGAGATCGCTCTGTCGATATCAGGCACCGCTGTGGGGATCAATAATACGCCGGAAGCAATGCAGCTCTTGAGATGGGTTCAACGTGTCGTGCCGAAAAGTTAGCGACGAACAAATCGAGATAATATGCGTTACTGCAATGTAAAGCTTAGTCGAACCCTTCGAGCTGCCAGCCTCGGTATTCTGGCCCTGGTAATAATTGGCGGCTTCGGAAGTTTCACATCCGCGATTGCACAAATTAGTGTCCTGCCCGATGCCGCGGCATTGCCCGAAGGAAAAGGCGCGTGGGTCATCGATCAATTTTATCATTCGAATGTGATCAATGGGTTTGCACCGTCCACTACAAACAATACGCGGATTCTGGTCCAATCGGACGGCAGCGTTTTTCGTCGAAGGGTAATTCAGTACAGCCAGTTCGCCAACGATAGTGGCTGGTGCCAGGATAGATTTACAAATGAAGAGATGTTAGCCGTGCGGGCCGCGATTGGAAAATATAGACCAAACATCTGGAAGGATTACTACGGGCCGCTTCCGAATTCGCTCGCACCGTTCGGAAGCGTAAATCTGACTTGGCGCAACGAGAATGGAAAGGCGTTCGATTTCACGATCAAGCTTTATCGGTTCGATAATCTGCCGGACGGCCTGGTGGACCTGTTGAACAAGGTGGGCGAAGCCGGCGACCTGGCATTCTCGAATTGTCAGAAACAATCCGGCAAGAAATAAAAAGCGGTTCAATTCATTGAACCCATAAGGGCGTCGCGATCAAGCCTTTTCGGCGTTCTCGAAATGCCCTTTTTCGAGCAATTCCACCTTTTCTTTGAGGACTTCGAGAAGAGTATCAACGATTTTCAGATGCGTTCGGAAAGCGAGGCACGCGAAACGCAGAGTGAATTCGCCTTGGAGCATCGTCGATGAAATGAAGATTCGCCCGTCTGCGACCACCTCGTTTAGGAGCCGTTTGTTAAATTCGTTTGCATCGCCATATTTGGGAACGTATCTGTAAACGACGACGGAAAGTTCCGGTTCGAGGCGGCTGTCGAATCCGAGTTTCTGCACCTCTTCGTAGAAATACTTCGCGAGCAGCAACTTTTCTTCCAAACACACCCGAAACGGCGCGATGCCGTGGAGTTTCAACGGCAGCCACAAGCGCAGCCCGCGAAAATGCTTGGTTAGCTCCGGCGACAGTTCGGCGGGCGAAAGCTCGTCGGGCGCGGCGAACGCATCCTGCATATAGCTCGCGTTGAACGCGAACGAACGCTTCAGGTCCTCGACATTGTTCACCAGCACCACACCCAAGCCATATGGCAGAAAAAGGCCTTTGTGCGGGTCGATGATAAGCGAATCGGCAAGTTCCAGACCGCGGAGTTTCGGCTTCCCTTCTTCGGTGAGAATAAAGAAGCCTCCGTACGCAGCGTCTATGTGATACCAAAGACCGTATTCTTTTGCGATAGCGCCGATCTCCGACAGCGGGTCGATCGCACCCACGTCGGTTGTTCCGGCGGACGCAACAACAAGAAACGGATTCAACCCGGCTGCCTTGTCAGCTTCGATCTGCGATTTCAGGTCGGACGGCATCATTTTGAACCGTTCGTCGAGCGCGATGTATCGCACGATACACTCGCCGAGGCCCGCAACGCGAATTCCCTTATCAACCGAATGATGGGTCTGTTTTGAAACGTAAATTACAGAACGCGGAATGTCAGCGGACTTGAGGTTTTTGCCGTCACGCGCCACGACCATCGCGATCATGTTTGCAAGGCTGCCGCTCGTCGTCAGGTTGCCGTGCGATCCGGGCCCATAGCCGACAAGATCGCACATCCAGCGGATGAGCATATTCTCCATCCGCACAGCACCGGGCGATGCGTAAAAGACGCCTGCATAGCGGTTGAAGATATCTGCAAGATAATCACCAAGCGCCGCCGTGTAGATCCCACCGCCGGGAATGTAAGCAAGATGCCCGCCGATGGCCGGATTCAACCCGGGCGTATCGACGTTTTCGCGAATCAATGCAATTGCTTCACCGATCCCGATCCCTTCTTCCGATATCGGCGAGTCCAACAAACCGCGGCCCTTCGTTTCGGTCGAAACGTAGGTCTTGCGAGCCTCAATATTTGAGAGGAAATCTTCTGAATAATCTACGATCTCGGCGCGCGTCATTGCCCGCACCTGCGCATCAGGTTCGAGCAGGCGTGAACGGTTTTCCAATTCGAGTAGTTTTTCTCTCACGTGGTTAATAATAATTCGCCAGCGTCAATAGTGGAAATTTGGTTGCATCGAATTGGCTCAAACGAAGCTCAAGACGCGATCGGCAAATGTGCTACAATCTTGCTGTAAGGTGAAGTATGTCAGTTATCGCAGAAGCAGAAGAGTTGGCCCTAAGCCTCTCGGAATCGGACCGGGCAAAGCTGGCATCGAAGCTCCTTCGTTCATTACGGCCTGTTAATGTCGATGAGGTCGATGGTTTTGCTCTTGCTTTTGAGCGGGATCGCGGAATGGACGCAGACCCGACCCGTAGTATGACGGTCGATGAATTGAACGAAAAACTATCCATTCGCTTCCCGTATCTCAGGAATGAAGACCGTACTTGATTCCGAGGTATACTCGGACATCCTGACAGCGATGGAGTTTTACGAAGAGGCCGCCGGGCCTATGCTTGCCGCAGATTTCCACACCGAACTTCAACCGTACTGAAACGAATCGCACGGCAACCCGACGCGTTCCAAATTCAGACAGGCAACTATCGGCGAGTAAATCTAACCCGATTTCCCTACAACGTCATTTTCCGCATTATTGATCAAGATACAGTCAGAATTCTGGCCGTAAGGCACGACAGTTCGTACGGAATCGACCGCAACTAGGCAATCATTACACCTCGACGATCGTCGTCACGATAACTGGCTTCGTGCCGATCTTCCTTTGAACAAAACGTTTAAGGGCGATCCGGAGTATTTCCTTTAGGAAATTTCGGTCGGCGACCTGCTCTTTTTTTAATTGCAGGATCGCTTCGGCGATCGCCTCGCGGGCTCCGCCGGCGAAGCCGTTTGTCGGGTCGATCCCGGCCACACCCTGGAATGTTATCTGCGGCTCGCCCGCGATCGCACCCGTCGCTTTGCTCATCATTACTACAAGTGAGATCGCTCCGCCGTATGCCAGTTTCTTTCGTTCACGGACGACGTCGTACTCGATCTCACCGCTCGATTCTTCGTCGATAAATGTCTTGTACATTTCAAACTTCTCGACCACACGGGCACCCATCTGGTCGATCTCAAGCCGGTCGCCGTTTTCGATCAGGATAATATTCTCGTCGGAATATCCGGGAACGTGGTTTTTTACGTATTCCTTGTGGCGGAACAACATGCGGTATTCACCGTGGATCGGGACGAGAAATTTTGGCCGGGCGGTTTCGACCATTATCTTTATGTCTTCCTGCGACGCGTGGCCGGACACGTGGACCAATCGCCGCTTTTCTTCGATGATGTTCGCTCCGCGTTTGTAGAGGTGGCCGATAAGGCGGCTGATCCCCTTTTCATTGCCGGGAATGATGCGGGCCGAAAGCACAACCGTGTCGCCTTTTTCGATCTCCATGCCCTTGTAGGTTCCGGTTGCCAAATTCCAGAGAGCAGCGCGTGTCTCGCCCTGCGAACCCGTAACGAGATAAACGATCGCATCGTCGTCCAGCGCTTTCGACTCGCCAAAGCCGATCATTGCTCCGTGGGCTATTTTTAGCAGTCCCTGGTCTTCGGCGATCTCAACATTTTTCTGCATCGAGCGGCCAAGAACGCAGACCTTGCGTCCGAATTGATGGGCAACATCGAAAACGATCTGCAGCCGGTGAAGTGATGATGAAAATGTTGCAACGAAGAGGCGGCCATCAGTTTCTTCGAAGATCTCTTCGAAAGCCGGAATCACTGCCTGTTCCGACGGCGTGCGGCCGGGAACGGTCGCATTGGTCGAATCACCAAGCAAAGCGAGAACACCCGCATCGCCGTATTTGCCGAGCGTTTTCAAATCGTAGGGTTTGCCGATCACTGGCGTGTCGTCGATCTTGTAATCACCGGTGTGGATGACGGTTCCGATCGGCGTCGTGATCGCAAGCGAGAAACATTCAACAAGCGAATGTGATGCGTGGATAAACTCGATCTTAAAATTACCGATTGTGACAATGTCGTTTGCTTCCACGCGATGCAGCAAAACATCGTTCATCATGCCGTTCTCTTCGAGCCGCTTCTCCGCAAGAGCCAAAGTGAAACGCGAACCGTAAACGGGCAAGTTGAATTTCCTGAGAATGTAAGAGAGTGCCCCAATGTGGTCTTCGTGGCCGTGGGTAAGAATAAGCGCGGTCATGTCTTCGCGATATTCTTCCAGAAAATCGAAATTCGGGATCGAGATATCGACGCCGAACGGTGTTTCTTCGGGGAAGCCCATACCCGCGTCGACGATGATCATCTCGTCGCCGTACCGGATCCCCATGCAGTTCATTCCGAATTCGCCGATCCCGCCGAGCGGTATTATTTCTATCTTGTTCAAAATATTGGCCTTCCCGTGCCTGATTAAGGCTTGATTCTAACACATCCCGGGAAACTTGGGTTATTTTGACAAAAGTACCTGCTTTGGATTAATCTGGTAACAACTTAATTCAGGGGAGTAGATAGCCCGAAAGGGTTTGCCGCTGTCGTCAATACGATCGTTTTTCGCGGAAACGATTCGGCGCGGCTAAGAAAATATCGAGACCTTTTACGACGCTAGATATCGTCCGTAAAGGGTCTTTTTCCTTTGCGACGAGCCGAGGAGATCTCACAATGACGCTATTCCCTTTTGCCGACTTTTGGTGGTTCTACGGATTATTCACCATTTTCGTGCTTTCAATGCTTGCCCTCGACCTCGGTGTTTTTAACCGAAAGGTTCACGTCGTTTCATTCAAAGAAGCTGCAATTTGGAGCATCGTTTGGGTAATTCTGGCGATGCTGTTCTGCTTTGGGTTTTACCAGTATTCACTTGCGAACTTTGGGAACCCGATCGCGAAAACCCTGGCATTGGAATTTCTTGCCGGATATGTCATCGAATATTCGCTGTCGATCGATAACATATTCGTGTTCGTGCTTGTCTTTAGTTATTTTGGCATTCCGGCTAAGTACAAGCATCGCGTGCTGTTTTACGGCATCCTCGGCGCTCTGGTTTTCAGGGCAATTTTCATCGCACTCGGATCTGCGCTGATGCAGTTCCACATCGTCATATATCTGTTCGGGGCATTCCTGATCATCACGGGAATAAAGATGTTCTTCACCAGCAACGAAGATATCGAGCCGGAGAAGAATCTGCTGATCCGAATGTTTCGTCGGTTCATGCCGGTCACGCACGATATCGACGGAAAGAGTTTCTTCAAGAATATCGGTAGCGTTTGGCATGCGACGCCGCTGTTCATCGCGCTCCTGTTTCTAGAAGCGACCGACATCATTTTCGCAGTGGACAGCGTGCCGGCGATCTTTGCGGTCACAAACGAGCCGCTCATCGTTTTTACTTCAAATATTTTCGCAATACTCGGGCTTCGGTCGATGTACTTTATGCTGGCGGGCGTGATCAATAAATTTCACCTGATCAAATATGGGCTGGCCGCGGTTCTTATATTTGTTGGGTTGAAGATGGTTTGGCTTAACGATGCTTTTGGCGGCAAGTTTCCTATCACTTGGTCGCTCGCAATAATTGTTGGATTCATTGGCCTCTCCGTGCTTGCGTCGCTGACCTTCCCATTAGACAAGCCTGTCGATGAAGCAGAGACCGGATAAAGAGTACTCGCTTTTCAGATGGTTGGAATCGCTTCGTGTAATCGGAGCCATTCATCCATCGTGAGTGTTTCCGCACGACGGTTTGGGTCGATCGAGGCGGCTTCCAGCGCGTTGTGCCAATCAGAAAAGACAATCTTGAGATTGTTGCCGATCGTCTTGCGTTTCTTCGCAAAACACACGGCGAGAAGTTTTCGAAAGGCTTCGTTATTGCGAATATCAGTAGTTTTGGGATAAAGCCTGACAATAGAGCTGACGACGTTAGGCTGCGGCACGAACGCCTTTGGAGACACATCAAAGAGCTTTTCGACTGAGAATGCTGCTTCGACCAGGACGGTCAGCGAACCTCGCTCGGAATTGCCCGGCCGGGCCGTGATCCGGTGCGCCACCTCACGCTGAAACATTAGGATCATTTCCGAAAATACGAAACGGTATTCGATCAACCGCTGAAGAATTGCGGTTGAGATGTTGTACGGCAGATTCGCTACCAGCTTTGGCGGACGTTCTGTACTCGTAAAAATGGAGAAGTCGACGGCAAGTGCATCTGCGTCGACAAGTTCGAAATTAGGCAGATCGCCGAAACGCTCGCGAAGCACGGGGATCAGGTCGCGGTCCAACTCGATCGCAAAGACTTTGCCGGCTTTATCGAGCAGGCTTTCGGTCAGCGCTCCCGCGTCCGGCACCAATTTCGACAACGGTATCCCCACGGGACAATGCGAGAGCGTCAACTATCTTTTGGATATACTTCGGATCGACGAGGAAATTTTGTCCGAACGATCTCTTAGCAAATGGTTTTTTTGCGGAGTTTCCGTTCATTCTTTTAGCTCGGATATCCGGTGATCTCGATGTCAAGCCCGTGCTGAGTTACGACGACATCTCGAAGCCGAAGCGCGTCTTCGAGTGATGCGGCTCCCTTGCCTCCGATAGACATCGGGGCGTTCGGGCCGCCGATAACAATTGGAGCGACGAGGAACGTTATCTTATCGACCAGTTTCGCGTCGCAAAACGCCCCCGCGACCTCGGTGCCGCCTTCGACGAGGACGCTTTGGATCTGCATCGACGCAAGAGCGTTGAGTACGGCTGGTAGATTCCGCACGCCTTCGGCTACCTCACACACGTCAACGTCGATATTGCGAAGATATTTGATCTTCTTCGCATTGTCGCTATTTGTGAATACGACCGTGGGAATCTTATGGGCGGTTGTGACCAGCGGCGAGTCGGCAGATATCTGAAGTCGGTTATCCAGAACTACTCTAACAAGCGGTTTGCGCCGGGGTTTTTCGCTTCGGTCCGTGAGGCTCGGTCTATCAACAAAGGCGGTATTGCCGCCGACAAGGATCGCATCGTATTCGTGGCGCAGATCGTGGACACGCTTGAGAGCCTCGTCACCTGAAAGAGCGGTCGATACACTTTGTTTTAATGAGATTCGGCCGTCAAGCGACACCGCGAGTTTCAAGTGAACGAAGGGACGCTTCTTTCGGTGCCAGCAGATGAACTTTTCGTTAAGCCGTGACGCTTCCTCGGCAAGGATGCCAGTAACAACTTCTATCCCGGCGTTTCGCAAACGCTCGAATCCCTTTCCCGAAACAAGCGGATTTGGGTCTTCGATAGGGCAAACCACTCGTTTGATCCCGGCATTGATGAGAGCTTCCGTACAGGGAGGGGTTTTGCCGTGATGGTCGTGCGGTTCGAGCGAAACATAGGCCGTACCGCCGCGGGAACTCTCACCGGCCTGTTCGATCGCAAGTACTTCGGCGTGCGTCACGCCGTCGTAAGCGTACGTGCCCTCACCAACAACTTCTCCCTCGGGCGATACAATGACACAGCCAACGAGCGGATTTGGACTAACCAAACCGCGTCCTTCTGCCGCAAGTTCCAATGCCCTTCTTGTGAGTTCCAGATCGATCTCGGAATGCTCCATTTAGTTGAATAGTCCGTTTACGTAGCTTTCCGCATCGAAGACCATGAGATCATCGACTTGTTCTCCGATCCCTACGTATCGGATCGGAAGATTCAGTTCTTTTGCGATAGCGACCGCGATACCGCCTTTTGCCGTACCGTCGAGCTTTGTCAGCACAAGGCCGGTAACGTCCGCGACCTTCAGAAACTGCCTGGCCTGTTCGAGGCCGTTCTGGCCCGTGACGGCATCAATAACAAGCAGTGTTTCGTGCGGGGCGTCCTGGACCTCGCGGCCGGCGATGCGTTTCATTTTTTCCAGCTCGGCCATCAGGTTCGATTTATTATGCAGGCGTCCGGCCGTGTCGACGATCAAGACGTCAGAGTTGCGGGCCTTTGCTGATTGCAGGGCGTCGAATAAGACCGCGGCTGGATCGGTTCCGTGCTTTTGCTGAATAAGAGGGACGCCGGCACGCTCGGCCCAGATCTCAAGCTGTTCGGATGCAGCGGCCCGGAAGGTGTCAGCGGCGCAGATAAGCACGTCGTTCCCTTCGTTCTTGATCCTCTGAGCAAGTTTGCCAATGGTGGTCGTTTTCCCGACACCGTTCACGCCGACGACCATCAAAACGTAAGGCTTGATCGTCTCGGGAACATCTGTCTCCGAGGCGACACCGGCTTCCGTTGAGTGATGCAGAATATCGAGAAGCTCATTCTTCATCACGGATTTCAATGCGGCGAGATCGTTTATCTCCTGCCGCGAAACGCCTTTGCGGATCGCCTCGAGGACCTGCATTGTCGTCTGAACGCCAATGTCGGTCGAGATCAGCATCTCTTCAAGCTCGTCGAGCAAACGGTCATCTATCTGTTTCCGGCCTTCAAAAATGCCGTCGAGTTTTGTGTTTATCGAATCGCGGGTCTTGGCGATCGCCTTCGTAAACCGAACGCCGATCTCTTTTTCAACCGCCTCTTCTTGCTTCTGCAGCTCCTCGATCGTCTTATCGAGACCCAGTGTCGAGGTCGAAAACTTATCTTCCTTATTCCTTCGCCAAAAAAAAGCCATAAATATCTCGCGCGAACCAGTTCGCAAACTAAAGAGTATAGAAAAATATCAGACGCCCGACAATGCAGGAGATTTCACCACAATCGGCGCCAAGATTTTGTTGCAAACTTCACGGAAGTTCTATATTCTCATTCCGAATCAAATAACGTTATCCGGGATGACCCGGCCGAGGGGCGCTATGAACATTATTTGCTTGGCACTTGTAATGGTTTTATTCGCGATCTCCGCTCTGGCTCAAACGGCTATCGGTCCGCTTGATGTGGCGGTGCTGGAAAGTAAATGGCGGATCGATGTCCGTAACCCTGCACTTGAGATAGACCCTCTTGCAGGCAACAAGGACCGCTTAAGGGAAGAGGCCGCTCAAAAAGCCAATGCGCAACAGAGCCAAAACCGGGTTCGGCAGGGCGAGAATGCGCTCCCGCCAGTCGTTCGCCAGCCGAGATCCGATTCAGGGCCCCGTGGAATATGGGTGACGTATGTCTATCAAGTTAAGCTCAAAAACACCGGATCAAAGAAAATTCGCCGACTTGTGTGGGATTATGTGTTCACCGACCCGGGCACGACGATCGAGGCGGGGCGGCGGCGGTTTGTAAGTAAAACAAGTATCAAGCCGGGAGCGACACGGAAGCTATCCGTGCGCTTGAGGTCTGGCCCGACCGGCACTGTCGATGCGACAAAAGCGGATAAGAAAGAGCGCGACCAATATTCGGAGAAAGTGATCATCCGAAGGATCGAGTATGCCGATGGTTCCGTTTGGCAGCTAGGTTCGAGGTAGCCTCAAAGGTGTGTCTCCCGGCGCCGCACTAGCGATATAATTTCAGCCGGTCGGCGTTTTTGAAGAGGGCGAAACCTATCACGCAGGAAAAAACGACCGAAAAATAGAATGTGAAGAAGCTTCCGACCGCTTTAGCCGGAATGTTTCCCATTCTCGGAAGGTCGAGGGGCGAGAGTATTACCGCCAAAAATAGAGTAACGACACCGGACCCAACGATAATGAGAAAACTCATTAGCAGGATCTTCACATAATCCGCGCCGAGTCGCTTTATTGTGTCAAGCCCGACGAGGGGATTGATTGTCGCGAGGAAGGATCGAGAGTAGCCAGCCACCGCGCACGCCGCGGGCAGGTAGAAAAACCCCCAAAGAAGAGCTATTCCGCCCACGATGACCAAGGGGGCGGCAAGACGCAGAATGCCGCTAAGCATATTTCTGTATTGGTCCTCAGGTTTTATTTGCTCGGCGGCAGCGTTGGGATCGAACTGGGACGCGCGAGCCTCTTGCAGCATCTTCTCGAACTTGACAAGCTCCTCATCCGACGTCGTCTCGGGAGACGCCATAGGCGGCGTGTCAACTGAATCGGCGGCCTCCACTTGCTGCTGTCGCTGCGCAATGAGGCGATCGTTGTGTTGCTTCACTTTTTCGAGCAGGTCCCTGACTTGCTGTGACTGCTCGGCCGTGCGGTCAGGCTGGTAGAATTGGGTTCCCGGCACGCGCGACATCTCGCTTTGGAATTTCTTCATCTGTTCCGCGGCCGCGCTGAAGATCAAATAGGCTCCTATTGACGCCACAACGATAAACGGCCCGAAAGATGATAAACAAACGCCTATCCAGAGAAAGAAAGGATGTATAACGTCGTCCCAAATGGAAAAATCGTCGAAGGACGGCATGAAGTCCGCGTCCAACCGGCCCTTGTGTAAAATTTTGCACGGTGTTCGCGAGAATCCCGAACCAGAGCATATTCGCGAGCATCGCGCAGAAGATCGAAGCGGCAAACATAAATATCCCGCCGATCGCTGACGCCGATTGCCCGAGCGTGAAGAACATAAACATCACCGCACCAAAGATCAGGCTGGGTTTGAACTTAAATGGATACGCCAGTGCGCGAAAGAAATCGTTAACTCCGAACCCTTCGCTCGTCGCCGCGGCGTTAATTGATGCTAGTCTTTTTGCTTCGGCAACCGCGCGAACTGGTTTGCACAAGGAATCGCAGTTCGGACATATTTTCACTTCACCGCCGAATGATTTCGGACAGGATTTGCAGAACGTTCTGCCGCACGATCCGCATGCGTAGTACGAAGGTGTTTCAAAATGGACACTGCATACATCGCCGCTCGCTATTCATGCCTGCGGGGTCCGGTGATCGAGGCGTCGATGCCGGGAGCACTGCTTCGGTGGGTTGGGTGATATTTGAGACGGCTGCGATTGCTCGGCCAAGATCGATTCTCCGGGTTCGGCCTGAGTGTACGTTTGCACCACAGGCATTGGCTCGCCCATTGCGGACGCATTAAAAAACGGGATCAATGCCGGCACTTTTCGTGCTTCGATCCACCGCAGATTTCCCTTTCTTACCTTATCTCCGGGCTGCAGCGAACCTTCGCCGATCCACTCCGGCAGCTCGCCGAGCGCGGCTTCGTATATCTGGCCGCCGACCTCGACTTGCCACATCTCACTTTGATTTTCTCGGGTCATATGATCAAAGGGCTCAACTTAAAACGAGGATGTCTTCTTCAACAGGTTTCGCGACAGGTTCAGGGATAAAGCGGGGTTCGGAACCAGGCTGGGCGTTAACACGATTATTTGTAAGGCCGACTGTATCTTTATTGTCGTTCATGAACTTTACGATGCCGTTACCTATCTCGCCGCTTTTACAACCCCGGATCAAGGCACTGACTACTTCGGCGTCGTACCGAGTGCCTACGAAGCTCTGGATCCGTTCCAGGGCTGCAGGAAGCAGCATACCTTTTTGATACGGACGGTCGATCGTCATCGCGTCAAACGTATCAGCGACGGAAACGATCTTTGCCTGCAGAGGGATCTGTTCGTCTGTCAGCCCCTGCGGATATCCTTTTCCGTTGACCATTTCGTGGTGCATGTACATTCCCGGAAGAAAATCTTTCATCGCCGGGATCTGCGACATGATCTTATAGCCTTTCTGGGGATGGGTTTTCATTATTTCGAACTCTTCGTCGGTGAGTGCAGCGGGTTTTTTCAAAATTGCATCGTCAATAGCGATCTTGCCGACGTCATGCAACAGAGCGCTGATACGGAGAGTTTCCAATTCCTCGGCGCCGAGTTCTAACTGCTTTCCGATAGCGACTGAAATACGTGCAACCCGTTCCGAGTGGCCTCGCGTGTATTTGTCCTTTCCGTCGATCGCGGCCGCGAGTGCCTTTACCGTTCCTACGAACAACTCGCGATTTTCGGTTGCCGCCTTAGCGAGGCGGGCGATGTGCTCTTCCAGCTTATCGCTCATAGTATTGAACGAGCGTCCAAGCGTGCCGATCTCGGTTATGTTTCTTGTCTCGACCCGTGTAGAAAGGTCACCGGCGGCGATCTTTTCGGCGGCTGTCGAGAGCTTTAAGATCGGCGAGGTCAATGTACGGGCGGCGATCGAACCGACCAGAAGTGCAAAAAATGCAAATACGAGGCTGATCATCCAGGTCTGCCAGCGCATTTCACCGACCGATGCGAGGGCCTTCCGCTCATCCTGCATGGTGATGACGCCGAAGGTTGTATGCGAACCAAAACGCACCGTCGAATAGGCACCGATCATGTCATACGAATTACCGCCAAATTCGGCGGTAAAGGGCACCAGACCCGATTGGATCTGCCGGTTCGATTGCTGCCATTCTTCTACGATCTTTAGATTGGCCAACGATTTCTGTGAATCGACCAGGCCCGGATCCGGATGAAATATAGCGCTTCCGCCTTGGTTAACAACAAAGATGATTGGAAGGCCCGCCGTCCACAATTCCTGCTCGGTCAACGCGGTGGTGCCGACGACGCTTCTGGCGATCTCCTTTAGCGACACAACTGCTACGACGGAAGCGATCGAACGATTGTCGACGTTAACTTGCGAAACCATCGCCATTACCGATTCGCCGGTCGAAGCCGTCTTCCTGGGCGGCCCGATAAAAAGATCCTCAGCTCCGGACGATGCAAGGGCATCCTGCGAAATTGCTTCCAACTCCGATTTGCCAATAGCTCCGGGACGAAAGAGTGACAGGGTTTCAGCACCGACCGGCTTCAAATAAAGAGCCAGGACGTTTGGATCTTTCTGTAATGTCTCGCTCAATTTCTTCTCGGTTTGCGGAGAGGACAATATTTCCAGGCTATTTGATAGCTCCAGCAGCATTCGAGAGGCTCTTTACAAGGTCGCCGTACCTTTGGCCGAACATTTCGATCTGTCGGGCTTTCTCCTGAACAAGCTGTATCTGGTATCGATTCTCGACTGCTCGCAGCTCGCTGCCACTGCGCTCAGACAACGACCAGCCCGTCAGAAGCAGCGGTACCAGGCCGACAAGAAGCAGCGTAAACGTGACGAAATAAACTAAACTAATTTTCGAAGGTTGGAATGGCATGGGGACGGGATCGCAGGGAGCCGCCAACTTATTCTACGATAACGGAGACGCTCTGGTCAACAATATTAAACAATTGTTAACAACCCTGAAAATGGGTTTGGCCACAAGTTTTGGCAAATAAACAGGTTCGAATAGCGGTAGGCTCAAGTCCGTTGTAAAATTATCCAATGTCGCCCGAACGTTGGAAAAAAATAGAAGAATTGTTCCAATCCGCAATGGATCTCGAACCGGAAGCACGAGAAGCTTTCCTTCGTGCTGAGTGCGTTTCCGACGATGAATTGCGCCGGGAAGTCGAAAAACTGCTATCTGTCGGCGGAATCGGCGGACGATTTTATCGAATCCCCGGTGTGGACCGACAGTAATTTCCTAAATACGTCAGCCAAGAAAGAGATCTCCGAATCGTTAAAAACCGACACGAACGGATCCGACGCCGACAATTTCCTTGGCCGTGAGATCGGCGTCTACAGGTTAACCCGGGAGATCGGCCGTGGGGGGATGGGGGCGGTATATCTTGCCGAGCGGGCCGACGGTGAATTCTTTCAGAAAGTAGCGATAAAACTGATCAAACGAGGAATGGATTCGGATTTTATTATCCGGCGCTTCCGGCACGAACGCCAGATCCTCGCGTCGTTCGAGCATCCGTTTATCGCCCGGCTGCTCGACGGCGGAACGACGACTGACGGCGTTCCTTACTTCGTCATGGAGTTTGTCGAGGGTGAATCGCTTTATACCTATTGCGATAAGAAACAGATGGGTATTCGCGATCGGTTAAAGCTGTTTCAAAAGGTCTGCTCTGCCATCGAATACGCACATGGCAAACAGATCATCCACCGGGACATCAAGCCAAGCAACATTCTTATCAATGCATCGAATTCTCCAAAACTGCTTGATTTCGGCATCGCAAAGATACTCGATCCCAATCTGATCCACGAGTCCATAAATCCGACCGCTTCGATGCTCCGGATGATGACGCCTGATTACGCGAGCCCTGAGCAGGTCCAGGGTGTGGACGTAACGCCATCAAGCGATATTTATTCGCTTGGTGTGCTCTTGTACGAACTTCTTACCGGCCACCGTCCGTACAATTTTGCGGGACGTGCACTTCACGAAGTTTCTTACGTCATCTGCAATACGATGCCGAAACCACCAAGCAGGATCCTCGGAACGTCGGAGAATCTGCTGCCGCCGTATTCGAAGGGACGCGGCGGGCATTTAGAGGCAAGAAAAACATCCGCGAAACAACTTAGCGCCGATCTCACCAATGCCCTGGACGATATAGTCATGCGGGCGTTGAGCAAAGAACCTCATGACCGTTACCCGTCGGTGGCCGAATTTTCAAAGGACATAACCCGCTATCTAAACGGCACCAAGATCGAAGCCCCAAAATTCTCGGCACGCCAACGTGACGACATCGGCCCATTTTTACGTGTTCCCGAAAACAGTAAGTCTTTGGCAGTTTTGCCTTTCACGTTCCTAAACCTCATGTCCACTGAGGATACGGATGACAGGTTCTTAGGGATCGGCTTGGCGGACGCGCTGATCACAAGGCTGAGCAAGGTCAAACGCTTTGTCGTTCGTCCCACGAGTTCGATCTTGTCCTTTGGCGAAGGTCACATTGATCCGGTGCGTGCCGGAAGCGAACTGAATGTCGATTACATCCTCGACGGGAGCATTAAGAAGGCGAATAACCGACTTCGCGTGACGGTGCAATTGCTGAATGTTGCGGAAAACGCGGCTATTTGGGCCACGTCGATCGATGAGGTGCTGTCGGATGTTTTCACACTCGAGGACACGCTCGCGAACAAGGTGATCGAAGTACTGCTTCCGCAACTGACAACAAATGAACGGGAAGAATTCGATAAACGCGGGACGGAGAATCCAGAGGCCTTCGAACATTATCTGCGCGGCCGTTATTACTTCAATACGTTTACGGAAGACGGATTTGCAAAGGCGTTCGTTAGCTTCCACAGGGCTATCGCGGCGGATCCGAACTACGCCCATGCTTATTCCGGAATCGCCGACTATTACAACTGGCTGGGAATTCTGGGTGTCTTGCCCCCGCAGGAATGTTTTCTTCCCGCGATCGACGCCGCAAACAAGTCCGTTGAGCTTGATCCCGACCTATCGGAAGCTCATGCAAGTCTCGGGTTTTCGCTGCATGCCGGCAATTACGAATGGTCCCGGGCCGAGCATCACCTGTTGCGTGCGATCGAGCTGAATCCGAGCAATGCAAGTGCCTACGTTTGGTATGCGATCGTGCTCTATACGGAAGGACGCTTTAACGAAGGGCTCCAATACGCGAACCGCAGTTTGGATATCGATCCGCTGACACCGTTCAATCATCACAATGTAGCGTGGGGCCTGTATTATGCTCGCCGCTATAAGGAAGCCGAAGAACGATATAAAAAGGTGATTATCGATTTCCCGACCTACAGCTTTGGCTACTATGGATTGAGCAAGGTCCACCGGATCGTCGGCGAAACGAAACAAGCGGTCAAGGAAAACGAAAAAGCGATCGAGCTGATGGACAACAGTATTTTTTCGCTGCTTGCCGAGGCCGAGTGTTACGCCGCGGACGGCCAAACGCAGATCGCCCAGGAAAAGCTCGAATATCTGCATGCTCAGGCGTCAGAACGTTATGTTTCGCCTTATCAACTTGCCCTCGCGTATTGTTTTCTGAAGGACAAGGAGAAAGCCATCAGCTATCTGCAGCAGGCTTCGGATGGAAAAGAAGCATGGCTTAATTGGATGGGTGTCGACCCTGTTTTTGACCTCATTCGAAGCGATCACCGGTTTGACGAGATCCTGGAAAAAACAGGATATCGGCCATTCTTCAACAGCTTTGCAGCAGCCGCGAGAACGAACGAAGACGACGAAAGTGGCGATCTGCACAATCTGACAACGCTCGTTATCGACGACAGCGATATTACGCACGACACGACACAGCTACGCCGGACGTGCGTGATAACAAGTGGGTCTTGAAGATCGTCGGCTGCAGCGGTCGTGATCATATCCATATTCGCTGTTCTCTTCATTTCAACCGGCTGGTTCCGCGGTACGACCAATACTCCGGTCATTCCGGGACGCTTCCAGAATCCGTCGATCGTCGTCCTGCCGTTCAAAAGCGCCAATCCTGAAAACGGTAATCTAGGAGTCGGGCTTGCGGATGCCTTAACGACTAAACTTGGAAATATCAAGAACATCCAGGTCATTTCTGCAAACACCGGCCGGGCTGTGTCGAGCAGTGACCCAGAAAAACTGGCAACCGAATTGGGTATCAGTTTCGTGCTCCGCGGGACTTTAAACAGGACATCCGATTCCGCAAGCGTTTCGGCCGAACTAGTTAATACGCGTGACGACACTGTTATCTGGAATGAAGAGTTTTTGGCTCCCGACGGTGATCTTTTTGGTTTGCAGACAAAACTCGCGGAAAAGGTCTGGTCCTCGCTGACTATCGATCCGTTGCCGCTTGAACGCCAGCAAGTTGAAAAGAGCTACACGCACAGCATCGCCGCGTACGACCTCTACTTGATCGGTCGATTTCAAATGACGAACCGCTCGGTCGATGGCCTGCGTTCGGCTATTGGAACTTTTTCGGCTTCGATAAAAGAAGATCCTGGGTTTGCGCTCGCTTACGTAGGTTTGGCGGATGCGTACGCCATACTGAATCTCTATTCGGTCAAACCTCCTGACGATGCTTATGGCAAGGCCGAGGCAAGCGTGATGCGTGCCTTAGATATCGACCCGAACCTTGCCGAAGCGCATGCGACCCTCGGATACATCAAGTTTTTTCACAGCCGGGACCGGGCAGGCTCGGAGCTTGAATTTCGACGAGCGATCCAGGTTAATCCTTCATACGCACAGGCCCATCATTGGTTTGCATTGACGCTTGCCGCTCGTGGCGAAAAACTCGACGCCGTTTCCGAGATCGAAACAGCAAAACGGCTCGACCCGCGCTCAGCCCCGATCAAGGCCGCAGCCGGAGTTGTCCATTTTCAGCTCGGCGATTTCGCGAAGGCGATAGAAGAAAGCAACGCCGCCCTCGCGATCGACGAACGCGTAGTTCCCGCATACAAGGTCAAGCGTTGGGCCTACACCACGACAGGAGACCGGGCGAATGCCGAGGAAGCTCTGAGGTCGGAGGTCGCGTATTCCGGCGGTGACCGGGCGGACCCGGGCTGGCAGATCGTTGTAGTCCAGGTCGAAGCGATCAACGGCGAAAAGGCTGAATTACTGAAAGCGTTGGAACGGGCCGCCGCCGATCCTGACGTTGGAAAAAATCCTTACGGATTTGGTTTTGAGATCGCACTTGCGTACAACGCCCTCGGCAACACGCAGAAGGCCCTCGAATGGCTCGAACGAACCGAGGCTGCCGGCGGTCATTCGTTCAATTTCCTCAAGGTTGACCCACGCCTCGCAAATCTAAGAAATGAAGCCCGTTACATCGCCCTCGCAACCAAATTGAAGTAGGTTTCGTGCAAGACCGCTTTTCATTGCGATCCGTATTTATTTCGGTTGACCGCGAATCTGATCTGCGTCAGAATGATCACATCGTTCTCTTTCCCTGAACTCCGATGGATCTAAGCGAGAATATTCCTGAAAATTCGATGATCGGGCGCCGTATAGGTGTATACCGGTTGGAAGAGGAAGTCGGGCGCGGCGGAATGGGTGTTGTCTATCGTGCCGAACGTGTAGATGGCGAATTCGATCAGACCGTTGCCGTAAAGCTCATCAAACGCGGCATGGATACGGACCTCATCCTGAAGCGCTTTCGCCGCGAGCGTCAGATCACAGCCGCGTTAAATCACCCAAACATCGCCTACTTTCTTGGCGGCGGTTCAACCGATGACGGGTTGCCGTACTTTGTGATGGAGTTTATTGTCGGCCAGCCGCTTTACAAGTTCTGTGACGAAAAGCGGCTTGGCGTCAAGGAAAGGCTGCAGGTATTCAGGCAGATCTGCTGGGCAGTAAAGGCCGCGCACGAGCTTCAGGTGATCCATCGGGACCTTAAGCCGTCAAACATAATGGTCAAGGAGGACGGCAAGCCGAAACTTCTGGACTTCGGGATCGCAAAAGTCCTGGATCCTGACCTGATGGGCACGGATGGCGAACCTACGGCAACGCAATTGCGCGTAATGACGCCGGAATATGCCTCGCCCGAACAAATAATCGGCGAGAGCGTGGACGCTGCCACCGATGTCTATTCGCTTGGCGTAATTCTTTACGAACTGCTGACGGGCCACCGGCCGTATAAATTCAAACGAAAAGTTCCCGAAGACGTCGCCCGCGTGATCCGCGAAGAACTTCCGACGACACCCAGCGGGAGCCTTACTCGCGACGAAAGCCTGCTTGCCGATATACGAAGACCAACCGTCAAGTCTCGAGACCTTACTGAAGTTAAGGAATTCGTCTCTTGATGCCTTGCGGCGGGAGCTTAGCGGCGATCTCGACCGGATCGTATTGAAGGCGTTGCGCAAGGATCCTGCTGAGCGTTATCGTTCCGTTGCCGAACTCGCGGATGACATAAGTAATTTTATCGACGGACGTCCGGTGGTTGCCGAGTTTTTTAATACGCTGCGCGGCACGCCCATACCTAAAGCGGCCGCCAAGATCTCGCTCGCGATACTTCCCTTCAAATTAATAGGTGGGCATCACACCAGCGATACCGGCGATGATTTTCTCGGTATCGGACTTGCGGATGGATTGATCTCCCGGCTCAGCGGCGTGCGGCGTCTGGTCGTCAGGCCAACTAGTTCGGTATTGCCGTTTGCCGAGTCCGATCCTTTCGATGCCGGCGGGAAACTGGGCGTCGATTACGTGTTGGACGGGAATGTTCGAAGGTCGGGCGAACGGATCCGCGTCTCGGTCCAATTGCTGACTGTCGAGGACAACGCTACCAAATGGGCGCGGGCGTTTGACGAAGATCTGAAGGACGTCCTTGACCTTGAAGACCTGATCTCTGACCAGGTTGCGAGCTCAGTACTGCCGGAGCTTTCCGGCGAAGAACGAAAGCGTCTCGAACGCCGGGGGACAAACAAAACCGCCGCGTACGGGGCATATATGCGGGGGCGTTATTTCTGGAGCAAGTTCACGGACGCCTATCTGTTGAAAGCTATTAGTGCTTTCAATGATGCGATCGCCATCGATCCTGATTACGCTTTGCCATACATTGGGCTTGCGGATTTCTACATCTGGTCCGCCATCTTTGGCGAGATCCCGTCAAAGGAAGGATTTGCGAAAGCGCAAGCCGCTATCCGCCGTGCACTGGAGATCGACGACAATCTCGGCGAAGCGTATGCGGTTCTTGCGTTTGCGGTGCTTTTCGGGGATTGGAATTGGCCGGAAGCCGAGTTTCTGATCGGCCAGGCACTAAAGCTGAATCCGAACCACGGGTTTGCACACGAATGCTATTCCAATTTTCTTGTCGCTCAGGGGCGTTTTGACGAAGCTCTTGTTGAGATAAAACGGGCTGAGGAACTCGATCCGGTGTCGCCGCGGGCGATATTGATGACGTCGTGGACGCTCTATCAGACCCGCAACTATGAAGAGGCGGTCGAGAAGGCGCGCAAAGGCAATGCGATGCAGGAGGAGTTTGCCCAGGGCATGATCCACCTCGGCAATGCGCTGACCGCGATAGGTGAGCTTGATGAGGCGGTGGCCGCTCTGCGAAGGGCCGCGGAGATCTGGAGCAGGTCCGGCATGCCGCGCTATATGTTGTGTTTCGCGCGAGCCGAGCAAGGCCAGGACGCGGCAGTTAGTTCCATACTAAACAAGCTCTTGGAGACGTCAAAGGCGGGCTACATGAAGCCGTATTTCATCGCGATGGCATACGTTGCCGCCGGTGATCACGACAAGGCATTCGAGTGGTTTGAAAGAGCGGTAGACGAGCAGAACGAATGGATGATATGGTTCGGCATCGAGCCGAAGCTCGACCCCATCCGTAACGACCCGCGCTATTTGTCCTTACTCGAAAGGACCAATAATCCGCTCGCGAAACAGGACCGGATTGAAGATCCAAAACCGATCACGTCGGAACGCGAGCGGTCGATCGCGGTCTTGCCATTTCGCCTTATTGGAGTCCACGACACGGGCGGCCGGAGCGACGAAGAATATCTCAGCCTCGGGTTGGCGGACGCGGTTACGATGAGGCTGTCGAACATACGAAGGTTTCTTGTCCGGCCCACAAGCTCGGTGCTCCCGTTTGCGGGCCGTTCGGTTGATCCCTTTGCGGCCGGGCGCGATCTCGGCGTCGAGTTTGTTGTCGATGGAATAATCCGGCACGTGGGCGACAGGATCCGCGTAACGGCCCAACTGCTCAATGTAGAGGAAAGCTCGACCCGCTGGTCGGCCAGTTTCTCTGAACGGCATTCCGATGTTCTCGAACTTGAAGATTCGATCTCCGAGCAGGTTACCAAGCAGCTTGTGCCTCATCTAACCGGCCAAGAACGAGAGAAACTCGCGAGACGCGGGACGGATAAGGCCGATGCTCACGACGCTTATCTTCAAGGCAGGTATTTCTGGAATCAATTCACGCCCGGATCGTTTCCAAAATCGATCGCGGCGTTCAGAAAAGCCGTCGAGATCGATCCCGATTACGCACTCGCCCATGTCGGCATCGCCGACTATTACACCTGGGCATGTATTTACGGACTGTTTTCGCCGGCCGTCGGATTTCCGAAGGTGCTCGAATCTGCTTCGAGGGCGCTGGAGATCGATGATTCCCTCGCCGAGGCCCACGCCGCTCTTGGCCTGTATCATTCGAACATGCAGGACTGGCAGCAGGCCGAGGCATGTTACAGGCGGGCGATCGAGTTGAATCCGAATTATCCGCTTGGCCACGAATGGTTGTCGGCGATGCTTGTAGGCACTGGGCAATTCGAAGAAGGTGCAAAACAAATACTGCTGGCCGAACAGCTTGATCCATTGTCCCTGCGTCCAAAAGTGCTCACGGCTTGGCACCTTTATCAAATGCGGCGTTACGACGACGCACTCGCCAAAGCCAGGGAGATCTATGAATTAGATCCCGCATTTGTCCAGTCGCACCTGCAAATGGGGAATATTTTGGTCGAGATGGGTGAGCCTGAAAAAGCGTTGGAATTTTCGCGAAGGGCCGCGGAGCTTGCCCCCGATTCGCCGCTGCCGACCTATAATCTGTGTTTCTCATTGAGCGCGAACGGGCAGATCGAAGAAGCGAAAGAAATAACCGCAAATCTTGAAAGGCAAGCCGAAACCGGGTATGTGCCGCCGTATTTTATCGGAATGTCATATCTTTCCGTGGGTAATGTAGATGAAGCATTTCGCTACCTCGAGGCCGCAAGGATCGAGCACAGCGCCTGGGTGCTTTGGTACGGCACCGAGCCGAAACTCGACATTCTTCGCGGAGATCCGCGCTATCTCGAGCTTTTGCGGGAGACCGGAAACCCGATGGTCGAGCAATTTGTTAAATGAAAAAAAAGGACAGCGTCCCCCGCTGTCCTTTTTTTCGCCTTCCGAGCGTCCTCCTTGCCATCTG
>CAVSZR010000008.1:0-900198 GCA_963732475.1 Blastocatellia bacterium
ATTAGTTAGTAAGTAGGTGGGCGTTTTATGGTGTAATAATTGACCACAAAATCAGTATAGCGAGCGGTAGCGAGTCTCTCAACACTCAGTCAACATCTTGCTTAAAATAACGATGTTCGCTACCGCTCACTAGACTGATTCTCAAGATTTTATTTTTTACTAATTTATCTAACATCTTTGCTTAATTCTACTTTGTCAGATTAAAACCGTAAGAAAAATTAGCCGCGGATTTCGGGGATAAACGCAGAGTTTTTCTTAATTTCTATGAAATTTTAATCGTTTTATCCGCGTTATCGGCGTTTATCCGCGGCTAAAAATCTTTTTTTTTCCCAATCTAACAAAGTAGAATTAATAAGGTCAAAATAAACTACCCCACGGAACTATAAAAGTGTCAGTAGTCTGACTGTGAAGGAGGGCTAAACTTGGGTTAGCCCTTCCTGACGGGCGGGCTACTGACACTTAATGTGGGGTATGTTATTTAACTTCTGTTACTCAAATCAATTCTGTTCTAATCGCCCATTAGGACCCATAAATCGCCATCTCCCGCCGATAAACGCAAAGACTAAATGATTATCTTTGGTTAGGACGACCGTGTTTGCCATCGGAATTATCAACTTTGGTTACCCCCCAAACGGACGGATTTCTTCAATTCTGCCCACGACACCGAAGCCAGCCATTCGTTTCGCGTTTCACCGCCGCCACCCGAAAAGAAATCCCGCTCCGAAGCCATCAAACCTTTCAAAGCAACCTGGTTTTTTTTGTTCACTGCCGTGCTGAATTTCGTCCAAAATGAATTCCAACTTTTGTTGCGGTTGATGTTTGGGCAAATGCCGATGCCGGAATCAGCAAACAAAAAGCTAAAATCAAAATTCGTATTTTTTTCATTATTTTCTCCTTTTTTAGAAAGTTCGTCCGCTCGCGCAGAGAACCTTTATCTGATTATTTCCCCAACATTTGCTTTAAAGCTGCAAAGTCGAAGTTTTGCTTAAACTGTCGAATTGCTTCCGCTTTGGGAATATCAGAATCATTCCAATTCCAATGAACCGTAATAAATTGAATGGTTTCGCGTGATAATTTCGGATTAAAAAAACTTTTATCAATCGTCACCAAATGTCTGCCGCCTTCGTTTTCAGCCACAAATAATTTTGCTCGACTTGGCGAAGCGATAATGTCACGGACAAGTGCCGGAGATTGGCTTTCGCGGGACGACATATTTGCAATCATTGATTTAAGCCTCGCGGCATCGGCGGCAAAAAGTTCTGATGCTCCATAATTTTTAAGGCGAGCTTGCAAATATTGTTCGCGGGTGACGGGTTTATAAGGCAAGCGATTGTCGGGCGTGATGATGATGGCTTCGTGTTTTTCGTCGCGTCGCACCATTGGTTCAATCATCGTGAATCCTTTAAAGTCGCCAAGTTGTTTTTTATAGTCAAAGATTTCTTCGCCGTTAGCGGTCAGAAAAGGGCTTCCAGCCTGCACACTTTCCAGAGCACATCGCGGAGACTGTTGAAATATACCGTCGTAGTTCCGTAACCGCTAAAGATGATAACTTTTCCGCGCATTTCCACTTTGAAAGTATCGTTTGGGACGCAGAAATAACTGGCGTAAAAAATATCAATTCCAAATGGCAATGCTCCGTTTGGAAGATAAGAATCTCCGCGAATGACTCTTTTAGCCGATGCCTCAATGCCTTTGAATTCGGGATTAGCTTGCATAAAAAGGTCAATCACTTTGTTTGCCTTTGCCAAAACGGGCTTATATTGCGCTTTGGGAAAACTGCGGTCAGCCATCGCCAAATCATCCGTTTTTTGTTTTCCCCATTTGCCAACGGTTTGATACGCCATCTCTTTGGTGCAAGCCGTTTGCGAAATGTATCGGCAGAAAAAATGAGTATGACGATTAGTAAAATTATTGTTTTCACGTTTGCTCCTTATTGATTGCATTGCTTCAAATTCCAAGAAATTGAGTTGACAACTTTGTTGCCCCGTCCATCGTCTTTAGTGACGGTATCGCTGCCCGATAAAACAGTTTTGTCGTTATTCTCATAGTTGGCTTTCCCAGTAATGGTCATTCCTGATCCCCACTCCCACGGAACAGAACCACCGTGGAAGTGCCACTTTTACCCGCACAATTTCCGGGGGCGGCTCCTGAAACAGTTGTCTGACGGGTTGATTGAACGCTCGGAGGTGAAATCGAAATTTTGTAATAATCTTTGTTAAGGTTGATATAAACCGTAGTCGTTGATTTTGTGTTGCCCGAACCGTAACTGGTTTGAGTCCGCCGCGAGGAAAACGGCTGAAGACCGCGTTTCGGCGAACAAAGAACTTTGCCCGTAGAGTATTCATCGAGAATGGAAATTTCGTCCACAGATGAATTTGCCGGTGAATCGTGTCCAAATTTGCTGTTGACCATGATAGTTCCGCTCAAAGTTAAAGTGTTATCGGAAATTACATAACTGCTCTCAGTTTTTTGAAACCCGGTATCTGAACACGGCTTTTTGTTCTTCCCTTATAAGTTCGGATTTCGGTATAAGTGACAGTCCCTTGCCATTGCCCGTCGCATTCGTCGTGGTCAATCACGGGAATGGTTGCCCGTGCTACAACGATCGGCACGCGATAGCCGATTTCAGTCACGACTCCGGAAACAACCGGGTACTCCACCAGGAAGAGTCATCACAAGCCCCAACAGGTCAATCACGTTTGTTCCAAGGTCTTTATCGGGACCTGCTTTGAGTTTTATACCAACCACAACATTAGCTTGTTTCTCAATCTTGATCGACTTTTTTTGATAAAGGACGGCAGGAATTTTCGGCGCGCCAACGATATACATCTGTGATTCTCCATTTGTGTCGGTCATTTGGCTTTGTGGACTACGGTCTTTTCCGGCGGGTGATTCAAAGTCAACAAACTTTTGGATATTGCGTGTTTCAGAGTTGTTGACTCTAGTTTCGTTATCTCCGGCAAAATGCCACTCGACAGATTTGATGGAAAGCGGACCGCTAACAGGCATCGCAAAATCTACTCCAGCCAATGAATTGAGTGACAAACGCACACAATTGAGCATCTCCGCTCTCCCGACTTCGTTCCAAATTCGGACTTTCATCAGGCGTTTTTGACCGGGAGTTGAATTCATTGTGCGAGTTAACGGGAGTGGTTTTTCAACCGTGATTTCACCGCGCAAACTGGTGACCGATGCGACAAGTTTGCCCCAACTCAATAAAATATTTGCATAGCCCAATCCCTTACTAATTTTGCTGTAGGCTGCTGCCCCCGATGAACCTTTTTCAAAAATCTCACCCATCATCTTACGGTTTCCCCACTTCAATACTTTTGATAGTCCGCTCATTATGTAGGCTTCTTCACTGGTCATTTTGCAAGGTTCATCGGCACTCTGAAAATGGTTGAAAAACTGGTAGATCGTCTTTGCGCCAATTGACCGAAACGAATGAATTTCGGTTTGAAAAAAGTGGACGAATTTGTCCGATTGGCGGAGACTGAGTTTTCAAAAGATATAAATCGCCTTGCAATCGCCGAATCATCAAAGTTGCCTGAAGCATAGTAATATTGGCGTTGCTCGGCGTAACCGTCATCAAATCAACCGGTTGGGCAGAAACTTTTCCAAGTGCAATAATCAGTCGCGCCCAAAAACGCATGAATTTGTCTTCTGAATTGTCGGCTTGCAAACGCAAATCTTGAAGCATCAATTCCGTCAATTTCCAACCCAAAATCTGCGGCGTGTCTTTGGTAATTATTCCGGCTATTTTTTCTAAGGACATATTTTGCCCACTTTTTGCCAACTTTAACGCTCCGACTGCTTCAAAATCATAAACTGCTAATCCTTGCCCGATGCCGTCCGCAGGTTGCAACAAAACCTTTCCATTTTCGTTAATTACCGTAAATCCAGCGACTTGCAAAGCCGTCAATAACATCGGGAGAGATTTTTCATCGCCTTTGGAAATCTGCTGT
Organism: Blastocatellia bacterium; assembly: GCA_963732475.1. GTDB lineage: Bacteria > Acidobacteriota > Blastocatellia > Pyrinomonadales > Pyrinomonadaceae > OLB17. The sequence goes on from CAVSZR010000008.1 coordinate 3,966, forward strand.
GCCATAACCGCTGCTACGTGGTCAATATTTCCAAAAGGCAACGGGGCTGAATCAGGTAAGCCTTTTTCGACAAAATCATTCAAATTATCAAAGGTCAGCGGAAAAGATTTGGATGGTTGAGTTTTTGCCAGCGGTTCAGGTGTCATCAAGGTAATTGAAGTGGGGTCTTCGTTCGTTGTCGAAATTGTTGGAGTCTGGCTTGTCACCATAGTTGGCGTTGAGGAAGGCGTAGTTGACGGTGTTGAAGGGGTAGAGCCGACTGTTCCGCCGGAAGTGACGACTATATTGTAGGCAGTATTTGGACACAGCGGATTGCCGTTGACATTGGCGATATACCATTTTCCGGTTGAAGAATTATAGCCAGCTTTCGCCTCATATTTATTGAGTGCAAAACCTGTCCGATTGTCAGGGGCGTAATTTTGCAAAATTTTGACCTGTGCATTTGGATTATTATTGAGTGACGGATTATCAATCTCAGAACCCTCACCGATTAGATTAACTTTGGTAACGATATGCAAAAAGTGATTAAAATCGGGTTTTAGGAAAACTTGAAGTTTGAATTTTAACCCCGCTGGCATATTCGCGTGGTCGGTATTAAAAATGTTCCATTTGTTGTTGTAATACCACGCCCCAATTGGATGCGGATTCAACGTTTCTGCATCGCCAAGCGGTGTCGCCACAATGATTGCCAGCGGATTATTGGCAAGTCCGGGCAACTCAATCGTTGATTTGGACGCAACGGTATTGGCAGTAGTAGTGGTCACAGTAAATTCCTGTGCGTAATTTGCGGAAACACTCAGCGCGAGTATCAAAATAACTCCCCAAATGGTTTTAACTTTCATTTTATTTTCCTCTTGTTGCTTGAACATATTCCTTTTCAGATACTCCGTCAATGGTTTTCGGAGAAGCACAGATAGATTTTTCGTACAGATTACACCAGAAATTTAAAAACATCTGATTGAAATCTGGAATCTGAAATTTGGAATTTGGAATTACCCAATTATTTAAGCGTAATTTCCAACCTAAAACTCGCCACTTTGTGATATGAAATCAGACGAATGGCATATTCGCCCGAATCTGCATTTGGTAATTTACCCGACCATAGTTTTGTTTCTTCGACAATAGTTTCGGCATCGAAATTGTGTTGGGCGAAGAAAGTAAAAACCGCATCTCTGCCGATTACTTTGATAGTTATACTTTGTCCTTTTTTAGCTTTGAAAAAATAACTGCGGTCTTTTTGATCGCTCACTTCGCCTTTCAAAACGAGTTTTTTTCCTTTGACAACTTTGATATGTTTGTCTTGGGCGGTGGCGGAATCGGTTAAAAACAAAACAAAAACAGCAATTCCAAATAAAATGAATAATTTCTTTTTCATAATTTCCTTCGGGTCCGGTTCAAAACTTCAGCTAAAGTTTTTTGAAAGTATAGGTCACCTTTACTTGCTCTTTTACTTTTTCGTAGATAAATTTGTCCCCGTCTTGCGTGGGAAAAGTTTCATTAAAACCGGTATTAGGATTCATCAAAAATGCGGCTGTGGCTGGTAATTTGGCGTTAGTTGTAACGTCTTCAATGCGTGGATGAGCGGGAATTGGGACTTGTAGCTCTTTCAGGGGTTCCCCGGTCATTGTGGAAACGTGACGAACGGTTTTGCCACCCCCAAAAAATTGAAGTCCAATATATATGGTCTTTTGCCCTTTATCTAACGAAACAGTATTCGCAGAGTCCACGCTCGGAAGAGAGTCGTTAAAAATCCATAGATCTTCGCTTTTAGCCTGTTTCCCGTAGGAAGCTATCCAAGAACATTCAAGGCTGTCAGATATCTTTATATGCACGTTTTCACTAGATGTAGCACGCGGATTAAGGGGGGATACCATCCACATAGTTCTGCTATTTCCGACTGGTGTTGATCTGGGAAGATTTATCGAAATCCTTGCCAATTCTTCCGGGTCTGTCACAGGCGGGAATCCTTGTTGCATATAGTCCAGAATTACTTTTGATTTGTATGTGCGCTCAATTTTCTTGGTGCAGCTTCCATTATAATGCGGATAAGTTTCAGTTCCCGTAACCGTAATTTCCCCGGTCAATTCCCATCTCGAAGATTGCTCCGGCTCCGGCTTAGCTCAAGAGCTTCAAGTGTCCGCGGTTTTTTCTTTTGCTGTTTCTGGTTTTTCTTTACGTTTGTGATTATGCCGCGTTTGCCTGCTTTTTGCCCTTTAAGTGATTTAATTGGTGGCAGTTGACCCAACAAATGTTCAGCCGAAGACCCGACCAAAATAATAACCGTCAAAATTGTTAATAAAGAATATTTTTTAATCATATTTACCTCTCTTTTTCATTTTATTTTCAATAGAAAAAATTCACCCATTAGTAAAATTTACTTCTGCACATTACGCGCAATCAGAAGCGAAATTAGTTCACGGAATTGAGAAAAATTCCGTTCATTTTCCAAGCATTTGTTTCAAGGTGGCAAAATCGAAGTTTTGCTTAAACTGTCGAATTGCTTCAACTTTGGGTTTATCTGTCTCATTCCAATTCCAATGAACCGTAATAAATTGAATGGTTTCGCGTGGTAATTTCAGATTAAAAAAACTTTTGTCAATCGTTACCAGGTGTCGCCCGCCTTCGGCTTCGGTGGCAAACAATCTCAGCCGGCGACGCGGTAATGTCGCGGACAATTGCCGGAGATTGTCTTTCGGCAGGCGATAAATTCGCAATCATTGATTTGAGCCTGGCGGCATCAGCGGCAAAAAGTTCTGATGTTCCGTAATTTTTAAGGCGAGCCTGCAAATATTGTTCGCGGGTGACGGGTTTATACGGCAAACGGTTGTCGGGCGTAATGATGATGGCTTCGTGTTTTTCTTCGCGGCGTGTCATTGGTTCAATCATCGTGAAACCTTTGAAATTGCCAAGTTGTTTTTTATACTCAAAAATTTCTTCACCCTCAGTTGTTAAAAGAATTCTTTCACCCAAAACATCGCGGAGACCGTTGAAATAAATCGTTGTATATCCGTAATTGCTGAAGATAATTACTTTTCCGCGCATTTCTACGCTCGCAGTTTCTTTTCCGACACAAAAATAACTGGGATACCAGACATCAATCCCAAACGGCAACGCCCCGTTGGGTAAATAAGAATCTCCACGAATAACCCGCTTGGCGGATGCCTGAATGCCTTTGAATTCGGGACTTGCCTGCATAAAAAGTTCAATCACTTTTTGTGCCTTTGCCAGAACAGGTTTGTATTGAGTTTTAGGAAAACTGCGGTCAGCCATCGCCAAATCATCCGTTTTTTGTTTGCCCCATTTGCCGACGGTTTGATACGCGGTTTCTTTGGTGCAAGGTGTTTGAGCAAAAGCGAACAAAGACAAAATTTGCGCGATGAAAAGGGCTAAAATAATTTTTGATATTTTCATAATTCTCCTTCAAAACTAACGAAGCACAAGAATATTTACCTTTAGCCCTTTCACCATAGCCTTAGATTTGAAGTGATTACAAAGTTTAATCCTGACGAATTGAGACGATGCTACGCCCAACCCCAATCGAAATAATTTATAAAGTTCCGTTCTCTGTGCCTCCAACAGCATTTGGCGTTTGAACTACTTGATCTTGAGGGGTCACGATCACGGTATCTGTTTTGAGAATACCCGGATTGGTGTATTTAAAGCTCCGGCATTCTTCAGGATACAAAATCGAATCTGAGAGATCACCACTTACAAAACCCGGAAGACTCCACTCAGTCTTTACGACAACGGTGAGAGGTGAAGTTACCGGAGCAGTTAAGACTGGAGGAGTCCCGATTGGTGTTCCGACGGGTGGTGTTGAAATGAATCCCCCGCCGGAGATAACTACATTGAAAGCAGTATTTGCGCTAAAATTACGAGATCCTAAGCTTGCATTTGAAGAACTTACATTTTGGATAATCCATTTTCCGATTTGGGTTAAGTAGTTGGCTTCTGCGCGGAAGGGAAACAGATAAAATGGACGATTGGAAGGCGAATGATTTTGGAAAATCTCAACCTGTGCATTCGGGTTATTATTTAGCGCAGGATGATCAAGAATCGTAAAATCAAATCCTGCATTTGCCTGGGTTATGACGTGCAAAAAATGATTCGTATCGGGTTGTAAAAAGACTTGCACTTTGAAGGTGCTTCCAGGTGTCATAGTAGCGTGGTTAGTATTGAAAATGTGCCATTTGTCGTTGTAATACCAAGCCCCAATCGGATTAACAATGTTCGTGCTACCTGTCGGCTTTGCAATAATAATTGCGTTTGGATTATTAGCAAGTCCGGGCATATCAATTGTTACTCTAGAACGCAACTATATTGGCGGCGGTAGCAGTTACGGTGATTTCTTGTGCAAAGTTGTTGACGGTAGTTAAAGTCAGCAAGACCAACAAAACTAAACTTAGTCCGTTTTTCATATATTTTCTCCTCTGAATTTACGTGCAAGGTGTCTTTGGCTTAAAATCTTACGCAACCTCATTGCTCTAAATTATTTCGCCATTTCGGAATAGGTAAAAAATAACTTATAACGATGTCAAATCAATAAGATGTTTGCAAAGAGTCCAATAAACTTTAGTTTGTTGACTGCTTAACAATTCGACAAAGTGCGTTCCGCGTTTATCGGATATTTTAGGCAAAGATTGCAAACTGTTATAAGTTATTTTTTACACGTTCCTTAGTAAAATCAATATTTCAATTGTGGAAACCGCCGCCCGGACTGCTGACGGTTTCATCACGAGTTACGCGGACGATCATTCATCTCAGGCGAATCCATCTTTTCACGCCCCGATATTTGCTGTCCGGACCAAAGTCTGTAAAGTTGACCTCGGGAATTTCTTCATCATCCTTCCACGGTCCGGCAAGTTCTAAGACGGTCATCGAAGGGAGTTCCAACCAACCGCGAATAACGTATTTTGTTATTATTATACTTTTTCCCGAGTAGCCTGATCCTTGGATTGAGAGAAGAAGTCCGTTGATCGAGTATGGTCCGGTCTCAGTGTCACTTTCCATCTCTTTTTTTCGCACCGAGTTAAAAAAACTGCTGTATGTTCCATCGCTCTTGAACGTTGTCTTGACCTCAAAGGCGGTCGTGTCCCTCCCCGCACTTTTGCCGCTGCCGCTATGGACATACTCCGTCGTCATCCGACTCGGACCATCAATCCAGACACCAGCAAAATCAGCAGTTGTAAGCTGTCGGGTGGGCTGGGGGATGACAAGGTTTCCCTCGCTATCGAAGGTCGGTTCGCTGTTTGAAGTTGTATTACTTGCAGTCGTAGTAGTTGCGGGAGTGGTAACTTTGTCCATTTCCAGCGAGCCGATAAAGGCATCTACTTGCTTCACATACGCCGGATCGTTAAAAACGGCAAGAATGCTGACAGTTTGTCCGAAGCCGCTGATCACGGTCAAAAATCCGACAGCTTTTCCGACTTCCGATTCGACCTCTCCACCGCCCGAAATCGCCGTCCATCCATCGCCCGTTTGAGTGTCGGTGGTTGGATTTGCTTCCGCCTTCATATTTTTGACGACTAGATTTTTCCACTCCCGCGTAAAATCACTGGTTGGATTTCCGGTGCCGGGGGTTGCCCCATAAAGCGTAATAATGCAATAAGTTCCGGTGGTTTGGTTAATCTCGCTAAAGGCAACAACATTTTCCTTCGGCGTTTTCGTCATCCCTTGCGGCGGCGTGTATTGGACAATGCCCAGTTTTTCCGTCTGGCAAAAAACCGTGTTTGGAATGAATAAACCTAAAATTAGCGTTGCGAACAAAGCTAAGATAATTTTGCGAATGATTTTGTTGTTTTTCATATTTTTTAACCTACCTGATTGAACAATCTTCTAAACCAACTGAAAATCTCGAATTTATAAATCCCAACACCGTTCCCTCAACTTCAACTTCATCATTAGTTTGAATTTTGGCTAATTGGTTGCTAAATTCTTCGCTGAAATAGCATTGTGCCGGAACATATGTGCTGATGGAAGTTTTATAAGTTAAAACAAAACCGCCGTTTTTTGCAGTTGCCACCGTGTTCACGTTGCCGTGGATGCGAACCCGTTTGCCTTTGTAAAGCTGGTTTGCCCGAACCTCATTGCCTTCAAATTCTCTGACAAGTTCCGCCTGATGAAGCGAAATGCTGGCGGGTTCAGATTTTGGCTGTCGTTTAGTTGGATTCGTTTGGCTACCTGAATCAGTATCAGCGCAACCAAAGACAAACCACAGTATTACAACGAATAGTAGAAAGTTGATAAAATTGGTTTTGTTTTTCATATATTTAGCCTTTAAGAATCATTTGCACCACCGTGCCTCATTTTAGTCTGGAAAGATTTGTATAATCATCTGAGGGCGTTGTTGATCAGGAACCTGCCAGGTGAGACCGTGATTTATCATAACGTCAGATCCACCAGGAGTCCTTGAGAGTGTGACCTTGGTGTGATAAGTGCCGGGTGTATCCAGAATGCCAATACCAAGAGCAACTACAGTTAGGGCTTGTTTAGTTGTTAGTATTGCTATGCCGACCGCCCGTCCGACTATCTGATTAGCTGCATTTAGAATTGATACCTCGAGCCATACCCTGACCGCCACAGACTCATTTAGCAACGAAGGAGCCATCGTGGTGTTAAAAACGATGCGGCTTTTTTGAGTTATAGTGAAGGTTTGGTTGTTTAAACCTTCAATAGGCTTAACATTCGTCCCATAACTTAACTCAATTACCCCGTAAGAATTTTCATTGAAGACCAAAACCGAAGGTTTCGCTGAGGTTGACGTTGGTGGGGTAGGCGAAATTGGGGTTGGATTTTTTGGAGTTGCTTCTCCGACGGGGTTATAGGTATTTGGATTCAAGCCGAGTGCGCCGGGAGAAATGCCGATGTTGTAAGCAGTATTTCGACTCAGAGCCGTCCCATTCACATTTTCGATAAACCATTTTCCGGAACCTGCTTCATATTCAGCTTTTGCCTCAGACGGATTACGAGTATATACCGCAGAGTGATTCTGGAAAATCTTGAACTGAGCATTGGGCTGATTATTGAGGACGGGATAATCAAGATATGACCGTGGAACCGTTGCCGAACTTCCGGTGGTAATGATATGCAAAAAATGATTCGCATCGGGTTGAACGAAATATTGCACCTTAAATGTTGCCCCAATCGGCATCGCGGCGTGGGTAATATTAAAGATGTTCCATTTGTTGTTGTAATACCAGGCTCCGATGGGATTCGGGTTTAACGTTGCCGTATTGCCCATCGGAGTTGCGAAAATAATCGCATTCGGGTTGCCGTTGAGCGCAGGCAAATCAATAGTTGATTTTGACGAAGTCGTATTAGCGGCACTCGTCGTTAAAGTTATTTCTTGTTGTGCATAATTTGCGGAAACACTCAGCGCAAGTATTAAAATCAAACCCAAAATAATTTTAGTTTTCATTATATTTTTCCTCTAGTGTGAACGCTATTCCTATTCAGACGCTTCGTCAATGATTTATGGGAGACACGGACAACTTGTTTTCACTTGTTAGTTTATGAAATTGTGCAACTTTCCAAAACCTGGATTATTTCAAGTATCATTTGAACCAACCGACCCCCAGTTATTCGAGCGGGATTACCATAATGGAAGAATAGTCCCCTTGCGGTTTTATAGTTGAAGAGCCAGCATCATGGCTAACGAAAAAATTGATCGTATGAGTTCCTGGGTTTAAGTCAACCATAAAGTTACTGATGTCAACTGACGCAAGGAATCTGAACGGCACACTAAAATTTTTTCGCGGAAAGGTAATCGTGCTATTACTGGTGTAGTAAAACCCAACATTATTAATGTTAAAATAAAGGCTGCCTTTTCCATCGGCGCAAGCTACCACTACCACGCAGGTTGGTCCCTTAACTTGTATTGTTACACTGATTACCAAACGGGATTTTTTCTTCAGATCAATCGTATGTGAAAGATCGGTCATATTAAGTTCTGGATTAGAATCTGTAAGTTCCTGTCCAAAAGAATTAAGATTTCCTCGTTTGAAGTGTGTTTGAATAAGTTGGACTGGGGGCGTTGGTGAGGTAGCTGAGACATTGGCATCAGCGGGAGCCCATTCCGTTCCATTCCACTTCAAAACTTGTCCTGCGGTTGGCGGAGTGGTCGAAATGGGTCCACCGGCAATTTGATTTGCATTCCACATCTTCGCCGTGTTTTGTGCGCTGAAAGTAGGACCATTAAGCGAAAGCCCGGCTCCGGCGTTATATCTCGCCGCCTCGCTAATCCCGCTCTCGTCGTTCGCTGGTGACCATTCCGTCCCCGTCCATTTGAGAATTTGCCCAATCTGAGGTGCGGTGTTTGATAAAGGTCTGCCCTGAAGTCCGATAACTTTTGGATTTGGATAGGTTCCGCTCAAATCGCCACCTGCATTTCCGGTCGGCGTGGTTGAAGCAGGCAAAATTGGGATTGGGTTTTTTCCGGGTTGTTTGGCGATGCTCGAACCAATCGCGCCGGAAGAGATGACGACATTGTAAGCCGTATAGATGCTTAGGGGATTGCCATTGACATTTTGGATATACCATTTTCCGGTCGGAGCATCGTAGATTGCGGTTGCCTCATCCGGATTTAGTTTGTAAGGCATCCGAATATCGGGTGCGTGATTTTGTAAAATCTTAACCACTGCATTCGGATTATTATTGAGTTGCGGATGATCAATAACCGAAAAGCCGCCGGCAAAATTTTGGGTGCTTATGATATGCAGAAATTCATTCGAACCGGGGTTTAAGAAAACCTGTAACTTAAATTTTAATCCCTCGACCATTGTGGAATGGTCGGTATTAAAGAAATACCATTTGTTATTGTAATACCAGACACCGAGGGAACGCTGGGTGGTTTTTATCGGATCGTAAAGCGGAGTCGCGACAATGATCGCATTTGGGTTATTGGCAAGTCCGGGCAGATCAATTCTTGCCATGGAAGCGGTAATATTGGCAGCGGTGGTGGTCAAAGTGAATTCCTGTTGCGCGTAATTTGCAGTAACAGTCAGCGCAAGTATCAAAATTAAATTCCAAATGGTTTTAACTTTCATTTTATTTTCCTCTTGTTGCTTGAACATATTCCTTTTCAGATACTCCATCAATGATTTTCGGAGAAGCACAGATAGATTGTCGGCACAGATTACACTAGAAATTTAAAAACATCTGATCGAAATCTGGAATCTGGAATTTGGAATCTGGAATGCCCAATTATTTGAGCGCAATTTCCAAAGTGTAACTTGCCACTTTGTGATATGAACTCAGACGAATTGCATATTCGCCCGAATCTGCTCTCGGCAATTTGCCCGACCAAAATTTTGTTTCTTCAGTAAAATCTTCGGAATCAAAATTATGTTGAGCGGCAAGGATAAAAACCGCATCTCTGCCGATAAGTTTGATAGTTATTTGTTGTCCTTTTTTCGCTTTGAAGAAAAAGATGCGGTCTTTTTGGTCACTCACCTCGCCTTTCAAAATCAGTTTGCGCCCTTTCACAACTTTGATATGTTTGTCTTGGGCAGTAGCGGAATTGCTTAAAAGCAGACTTAAAATGGCGATTCCTAATAAAATTGTAAATTTCGTTTTCATACCTTTATTTCCTTATCTCGTAGCGATTAGGTGATTATTATTGTTCTCAGTAGCTGTCGAAGACAGCGATATTTTTGTAGCCCATAGTGCAACTATGGGAAACGATGACCGAAAATATTTGAGCCGTTGAAAACGGTGGCATAAAATTTCGTCTAAAATTTATGCCGTTATCTTCGATAACTCCGATTCTTTGTCAACCTCATTCCAACAATTATCATTGTGGGCTACAAATATCTCGCCGTTTTCAACGGCTTCACGACGATTCAGCCATTCCCTTATTTCTTGATTTTTTCTAAAATCGTTTTCGAGGCTTGCTACAACTGTGTCGTAGCAGGTCTTTGTCATCCTCGCAAGACGAAAAATTTAATTAAGCACAGGTTTCATTTAAATTTGTAAGTAACCGTTATCGTGTAGTCTTTTATCCCGGGCATATCAAGCACAGTTCCTTCCCCACTATTGAATTTAGCGTTGGGGAAAGTTTTTTCAAACGATGCCGTTTCGTCATTCGGCGTAACTCCCTCAATTGGAATATTACCTTCAATTTCCGGCACCCTGGGAACCATTATTGTATTAGACTTTTGTGTTACTTTCTCGCCCTGCTTGTTCTCCGTCTTGTGAATCATTTCAGCGTCTGAATCAAGTCCACACAGGGTTATGTAACGCCGAGTCTGTCTATCCAATTTAATATAGCAACCCCTGAAACTGAAACCGTTCCCCGTTATATCGGCAGTCCAAGTCTCTGTAATGGTCACTTCTTCTGTTGTTCGCTTGTTATTCCTTGTGACCTCCTGACTCCAACTTTGTTTGTTTTCATCGTTGATGACAACTTTGACATCAAAAAACATTGTTTGCCCAGGCACAAGATTGTGCCACATGGAATCATAAGCGGCGGCAGGATTCGCTTTGGCTTTCGCAGCAACTTTCGCCTCGGCAATAGCTGAAGCAGTTCCCGGCGGGGATGTCCCAGCAGCAAACGGCATTTTCGTAAACTCATGGAAAATTATCGTGCCGGAATACTTACGATCAACTTTCCAAGTGCAAGTTTTTACGGGTCCACAATCATAAGTTCCGTTGCCTTTTATTGTAGCCTCCATATACAACTGTTTCGGTGGCGGCTTCGGAAATGTAATCATTTTGCCTCTTTTCCCAATTTTCGTAGTTTTTTGGGAAAAAATTTGCTGATTTGAAAATCCGATAACAATTGCAATTAACAATGCTAAAATAAATTTTTGTCTGGTCATTTTCTCACCTCTCTTTAATTGATAACATATTGCTTATATTGGTTTAGAGTTACGCCGTGAGGTGTGAATTACGTTGCCCAAATTCAACTAAATATCTGGCTGGTCACGTTGGATCACGCCTCACGGCGTAACTCTAGCTGTTATAGATTACTTACTCCCTTTCTTGGCAATTTCGCCTAAAACCGCTTTCGAGGCTTTTTGAATCTGCGGAGTCAGAATATCTTCGCCGTCTTTTTCGGTTTTGACTTTCGTAACTGCTTGCGTAATCACATTTTTATCCATTCCGATAACTTTGTAATCAAGCGTGAATTCGTCTTTGGCTTTAGCGTTCTTCTCCATTGTTTTTCCCATCACTTGGCTGGCAACGGTTGAAGCAATCATCCCGCCGATACCCGGCACGATCATTCCCGCCGCCGTAACTGCGCCCATCATAATCATTTGTTTGAACATTCCGCCACCCCCGCGTTTTTGGGTGATGTTGGCGTATAAAATGTAGTCGCAACCCTTTTCTTTACATTCATTTTCAGGAAAATCGGTATCCAATTGAATTGCTTCAACATTTTCGGATTTGAGTGACTCGACCAATGATGTCGTGACGGCAGACGCAATATCAGCACCTGCATCGGGGTCTTTTTTGCTATCGGGCGTGGTAACTTTCGGTTTGGCAATTCCAACTCGAATCATTCCGGTTTTCTTATCGGTGAGAGATGGTTTTTCGATTCCGGCAGAGGGAAGTGAAAAAGTTGGCGAGGGAATAGGAAAAGGCGCGGAAGTTTGAGGCATCTCGTTGGTTTGAGCGGATGTGTCATCCGGCGAATCGTCTTCAACTTCCTTGAGCGTGTTGGCGGCTTTGTAATTGGTCGGCGGCTCAAATAGAGAATCGGCAATCGGAGTTTTCAAAATCTCAGTTGCCTCTTCTTCCATAATCATCGTCATTCCGTTCATCGTGATTTTCTTAACTTCTTTCAAGGCAATGCCTGTTATCCCGCCTTTTATTTGAAAATCCACATCGTCAAAACAATTTTTATCCATTTGAAATTCACGGATATTTCGCTTCATCGGGCAGGAAAATTCAGGCACATCGGCATACCAGCCTTCAGTCTCAATCTTCATCGTTTCTTTCATACAAGCATCTTTAGAAGGCGTAAAAGTGATGGTTTCCTTCAAATGCTTGGCATCATAGCCAAACAATTTTGCCCTTTCGCCCGTATCAGTGACGCTTCCGGTGACAGTCACATAACCGCCTTTTTTAGAACTTTTGATGCTTACCGAAGTTGGGGCAGTAGTTGACTCAACGTAATACTTTTTCTTTTTGCTGGTAAACTGAACGTAGCGTTGTTTATCACATTGAACAATAGTCGTATAATTCATACGACCTCTACCATCAGGCGATTTAGCGTCCATATCGGTTCGCATTCGCGCCCCCTTGATATAAACCGTTGACTTCCGATTTTCCATACTTTCCATCGGATTCTTCATTCCCGGGGGCATTGCCGGCATCTCCATTCCGGGAATTTTCATCGAAGACTTTTTCTTAATCGTCAACTCAGTCTGGGCAAAATTTGCCGAGACACAAAACACTAAAAACATTAAACCTAAAACTAATTTGAATTTCATATAACCTCCATAAATTAAACTTCTTACTTTCTCAAACAATCGAAAAAAAACTTTTTCTGTCCATTACGCGCAATATGGAGTAAAATTAGTCCAAAGTTTTTAATAATGAGCGAAATCACCAAATTGCTAGACGATTACACCAACGGCAACCGTGAGGTTTTGGACAAACTTCTGCCGCTGGTTTATGGAGAATTGCGCCGACTTGCCCACAGCTATTTACGCAATGAACGCCAAAATTTGACTCTTCAAACTACTGCGCTCGTCCACGAAGCCTATTTAAAATTGATTGACCAACACTCCGTAAATTTTCAGAATCGCGCACAATTTTTCGCGCTTTCGGCAACCGCAATGCGCCGAATTTTGCTCGATAATGCCCGCCGCCACACTGCCGAAAAACGGGGAAGCGGTGAAAAAGTTTTCCTCGAAGACATTGGCGAAATTGCGGTTAAAGCGAACGAACAATTGATTGAACTGGATTTGGCTTTGCAAGAACTAGAAGAATTTGACTCGCAACAATCAAAAATTATCGAACTAAGATATTTCGGAGGTTTGACGATTGAAGAAACGGCGGAAGTTTTGAAAATCTCGCCCTCAACCGTCAAACGAGAATGGACAATGGCGCGGGCGTGGTTGTTTGAAAAGTTAAGGGGGGAAAGTTCTGAGTTCACGCTTTAACGTGCCACCGCCACGCTTCGCTGGCGGTTTTCAGTCTAAAGTCTGGACTCCGAACTTTTTATTTGAGCCGATTTGCGAAGTTTTTGCGCGTAATGTTCAGGTCAATCTATGAATCCGAACGAATGGCAACAAATCAAAGAGATTTTCAACGCGGCAATTGATTTGCCCGCAGATGAACGTGCGGCTTTTTTGGAAAAATACGATGAAATTACAATCGAAAAAGTAAAAAATCTTCTCAAAGCGGATGAAAGCGCGGAGAATTTTATTGTCGAACCGGCGTTTATTGATGTCGGTTTTACCGAAGAGGACGAAACCGATTTTTACGTCGGCAAACAGATTGACGATTACAAAATTCTCAAAGAAATCGGCGCGGGCGGAATGGGAACAGTTTATCTTGCCGCACGGCACGACGATTTTGAAAAGCGTGTCGCTCTCAAACTCATCAAGCGCGGAATGGACACAAATTCAGTCCTCAAACGCTTCGTTATGGAGCGTCAGATTCTCGCACAGCTTGAACATCCGAATATCGCCAGTTTGCTTGATGGTGGCTCAACGACAGACGGTTTGCCGTATCTGGTGATGGAATATATCGAAGGCGAGCCAATCACAAAATTTTGCGATTCGCACCAATTTTCGATTGAAGAACGCCTCGAATTATTCCGCAAAGTTTGTTCGGCAGTTTCTTATGCTCATCAAAATTTAGTCGTTCACCGCGACATAAAGCCTTCAAATATTTTAGTGACAAAGGATGGAACACCAAAATTATTGGATTTCGGAATTGCCAAATTGCTCCATCCCGATTGGTCGTTGGAGACAGATGAAGCAACTGCGACAATGTTTCGTTTGATGACTCCCGAATACGCTTCGCCTGAACAAATTCGGGGTTTGCCAATTACAACCTCAAGCGATGTTTATAGTTTGGGCGTGGTTTTGTATGAACTTCTGACGGGCGAGCGTCCGTATAAAATCGAAAGCCGTCTGCCACAAGAAGTCGCGCAGATTGTTTTGACCGAAGAGCCATTGAAACCAAGCGACGCGGCGACAGAGAGACGCGGCGACGCGGAGACAAATCCGCAATCCGCAATCCGCAATCCGCAATCGCTCAGGGGGGATTTGGACAATATTATTTTGAAAGCACTTCGCAAAGAACCCGAAAGACGTTATCAATCCGTTCAGGAATTTGCGGAAGACATTCGCCGACATTTAGCGGGTTTGCCAGTCACGGCAACGGCAGACACCTCGTTTTATCGGTTTAATAAGTTTGTCAAACGGCATCGGACAGGCGTTTTGGCAGGCAGTTTAATTGTTTTGACGCTTTTGGTTGCAACAGCGGTTACGGCTTGGCAAGCGGTTGTCGCTAGGCGTGAACAAGCCAAAGCCGAACAGCGTTTTCGGGAAGTTCGCCAACTCGCCAACACGATTTTGTTTGAATATCACGACGGCATTGCAAAATTGCCCGGCTCGACTGTTTTGCGCGAAAAAATGGTCAAAGATGCGCTTCTTTATTTGGATAACTTGGCGGCGGAAAATATTGACGACACTTCGTTGCAAAGTGAGCTTGCAACCGCGTATTTCAAAGTCGGTGAAGTGCAGGGCGCGCCGTCAAAATCGAGTCTCGGCGATTATGGCGGCGGTTTGGAAAGTTTTAGAAAATCGCTCGCCATCCGCGAAAAATTGTTTGAAAAAAATCCGAACAACGAGCAAATCAAACTCGATTTGACGCGCAGTTATCAGATGGTCGGTCATCTGTCGCAAGTTACGGACGACCTACCCGCCGCGCTCGAAAATTATCGCAAAGCGTTTGCGTTTTTGAATGAAATGCCAACCGCAAGACGCGATTTGGCGACTTTGCACACGCGGTTTGCGACTGCTTTGGCAATTGACGGAAAACTTCCCGAATCCATCGAAAATTTCCGCAAAAGCCATTTTATTTTGAACGAACTTATCGCCAAAAATCCCGATGACCGCGACCTCAAACGCGATTTAGGAAAAAACAGCGTCTTGCTCGGCGACGCGCTCGAAGAAGCCAATTTGCTTGACGAAGCGTTGCAAACACAGCGCAACGCTTACGCGATTTTACAGCCGCTTGTTACCGAAAACGATACCGATTCAAACCGCGCCGCGCTTTCGGCTTTCGGGCGCATCGGCGATGTTTTGTTCAAGTTGGGAAAATACCAAGAGGCTTTGGAAATTCAGCAAAAATCTCTCGCAGCGGACGAAAAAAATCTTTCGCTTGACCCAAACAATGCGCTGGCGCGGCGCGATGTGCAGGTTGATTATTTCAAACTCGGACGCATTTATGCCGAACTTAAACAGATGCCGGACGCGCTTGCAAATCAGCGCAAATGCGTCGAAATTTGCGAAAAAGCGGTTGCCGCCAATCCCGAAAGCGGCGAATCGCGCACCGATTTGGGCGTGGCTTACTATTATTTCGCCGAAATGTTTGAAAAAGCCGGAAATCTGCGCGAGGCTCTGAATTTTTACCGCAAAGCCACCGAAATCGAAGAAGCCAACGCCAAAGCCGACCCGACCAACACCGTTACTGCCCGAAGCGTTTCGGAAGATTACATAAAAATCGGCGACGTGCTTCTGAAATTCGGCAACCGTGCGGACGCGCTCACAAGTTATCTCAAAGCTCTGGAAATCCGCGAACAAGTTGCTTTGACGAATCCCGAATCAGCCGGAGCGCAGGTAGTTTCGGCAAATCTTTTCGAGAGTTTAGGCGATTTTTATTTTTCGCAAGACATGAAAAAAGCCAAAACCCGTTTTGAGCAAAGTTTGGCAATCTGGCAAGGATTACAGCGCGACAATACGATTCTCGCATCGGACGAGAAAAAGCCCGATGAAGTAAAAAGAAAAATTGAGAAATGCAGCGCAAAGTTGAAATAGAAGATCAGAGTTAGGATTCATTGCTTTATTTGGAAACTTATCGGGGATTGATTTTTAGCGAGCCGTAGTGGGGAAATTTAAGTCATTTGAGTATTTATAAAATGTTAATTTTTATTGGTTTACTATTCATTCTAATTGGTTTTGCGGTTGTCATCAGCGGAATTTTGGCAATGTTCAAAGTTCGGAGACAACTCGCAAGTTCCGTTAGAGCTACGGGCAAAGTGATTGGGTTTGGCAGAATTCAAGGGAAGAGCGGCTATCTTTATTGTCCACAAGTGGCATTTCAAGTTCCAAACGGACAAATCATCAAATTTCAATCTGAAACTGGCTCTCAACCGCCTGCTTACAATGTGGGGCAAGAGGTTCAAGTCGTTTATCAAACTACGAATCCAAACAAAGCTGAGATTGATTCGGCGATGGCGTTATGGTTTGCGCCCGGTTGTATGACATTGATGGGATTGGCTTTTTTGTTTATGGGAATTGTCTTGTTTGGATTTGGAGTGCTTGTTCAAATAAAAAGTTAGAGTTTGGCAATAAAGGCTGAAACACGCGCGTGAGCAAGTGTGCCAAACCGTTGTAATTACTCAAGTTTGCGCCCTTACTAATGTGCGGGCTTCCGCAATTTATTATGAAAACCGATGATTGGCAAAAAATAAAGGAAATTTTTAATACGGCGATTGATTTGCCCGAAGGTGAACGTGCGACATTTTTGGAAAAATATGATGAAAATACTCGCCAACAAATCCAAAAACTAATCATTGCCAACAACGAAGCTGACAATTTCATCATCGAACCTGCCTTTGTCGAAGTCGGTTTTACCGAAGAAAACGAAACCGATTATTATCTCGGCAAACAGATTGACGATTACAAAATCATAAAAGAAATCGGACACGGCGGGATGGGAACGGTTTATCTCGCCGTCAAAGGTGATGAGTCTTTTGACAAAAAGTTTGCAATAAAATTGATCAAACGCGGGATGGATACCAACTCCGTTCTCAAGCGTTTTGTGCTGGAACGCAAAATTCTCGCACAGCTTGAACATCCGAATATCGCCAGTTTGCTTGATGGTGGCTCAACGACAGACGGTTTGCCTTATTTGGTGATGGAATACATCGAGGGCGAGCCAATCACAAAATTTTGCGATTTGCACCAATTTTCGATTGAAGAACGCCTCGAATTATTCCGCAAAGTTTGTTCCGCAATCTCCTACGCACATCAGAATTTGGTCGTCCACCGCGACATCAAACCTTCAAATATTTTAGTGACAACCGACGGAACGCCGAAATTACTTGATTTCGGAATTGCCAAATTGCTCCATCCCGATTGGTCGCTGGAAACGGATGAAGCAACTGCGACAATGTTTCGTCTGATGACTCCTGAATACGCTTCGCCCGAACAGATTCACGGACTTTCGATTACAACTTCAAGCGATGTTTATAGTTTGGGTGTAGTTTTATACGAACTTTTAAGTGGCGAACGTCCATATAAATTAGAAAGCCGTCTGCCACAAGAAGTCGCCAATGTGATTTTGACGGAAGAACCTTTGCGTCCATCGGCAGTTACGAAAAAAGAAGGGGTGACAGGGAGAAGGGGTGACAGGGAGACAAGAAATTTGAACTCAGACATCTCCCCATCTCCCCATCTCCCTTTCTCCCCTTCTCAGCTACGCGGAGACTTGGACAACATCATCCTCAAAGCCCTACGCAAAGAACCGGAACGACGTTATCAAACGGTTCAGGAATTTTCCGAAGATATTCGCCGACATCTGGTTGGGTTGCCGGTTTCAGCGACGGCAGACACGACTTTTTACCGCGTTGGGAAATTTGTCAAACGGCATCGGGCAGGCGTTTTTGCAAGTCTTTTTATGTTTATTTCGCTTTTGACGGGGATTTCCGTAGCGATTTGGCAAGCGGTTGAAGCAAGCAAAGAACGAGCCAAAGCCGAACAGCGTTTTAATGATGTGCGAAAGCTAACCAATTCATTTTTATTTGATTTTCACGATGCGATTCAAGATTTACAAGGCGCAACCCCAGCGCGCGAAATGACGGTCAAAAAAGCCTTAGAATATCTCGACATTTTGGCGCGGGAACAATCAAACGACACCTCGCTCCAGTTTGAACTGGCAACAGCTTATTCAAAAATTGGAACTATCCAAGGTTATCCGAGCTCGTCAAATTTAGGCGACACAGCAGGCGCAGTTGCGAGTTATCAAAAAGCGATTGATATTTTAGAAAGATTAGTGTTGATTGAGCCGAATAATCGTGACTTTCAAAAAAGTTTAGCCTCAAATCACGCGTCAATCGCCATCATTTATGAGAATACAGGCGATGTGGATTTGAGTTCGTCAAACAATCAATCAGCCTTAAATTTGTATCAAAAATTAGTTGACCTAGACGAAAATGATGTCACCTCAAAACTTGCGTTGGCTCATTGTTATAAAAGTGTTGGCGATTGGATTGCCTCAAAAGGCGATCTGGAAACTGCCTTGCAAAATTATCGAAAAACATTAGAAATGACCGAATCGGTGGTGCAATCTGAGCCGAATAATAAAAGTGCAAAAACAATGATAATGGTGGCGAGCGATGCCATCGGAACAACTTTGGGCAATCCGAATTATACAAATTTGGGCGACACTGAAGGAGCTTTGCAAGCCTATCGAAGACAGTTGGAAATTGGCAATGAAATGCTTGCAACAGATGAAAAAAGTCAATATTATCAAGCTACAAAAGCATTTACGTTGAAAATAATCGGCGAAGTTCAGACAGCCCGAAACGAATGGAAAGAGGCGATTGAGACTTACAAGCAGTCTTTGGAAATTCAAGAAAGATTAGTTCAAAACGATGCCAAAGATGCGTTTGCCAGTAGTCGCCTTGCATATCTTTTGACAAATTTAGGCGAGGCTTTGGCGAATACAAATCAATTTGCTGACGCGTTAAAACATCATAATCGAGCCATTGAAATTTTAGAAAAATTAGTAGAAACCGACAGAGAAAACAGCGCACTTGTTTTGTTTCTCAATCGCGCTTATCAAAAAAAAGGCGATGCGTTGGTTGCTTTTGGGCGAGAAAATGAAGCATTAATTTTTTATCATAAAGCCTTAAAAAGCAACGAAGAAATTACCGTCCAAGACCTGAATAATATGGATATGCGTTTGCAATTAGCCAATGATTATCTGCAAATTGCCCGCGCAAATGTAGCTTTGGCAAACAA
This sequence comes from Blastocatellia bacterium, assembly GCA_963732475.1. Classification (GTDB taxonomy): domain Bacteria; phylum Acidobacteriota; class Blastocatellia; order Pyrinomonadales; family Pyrinomonadaceae; genus OLB17. The sequence goes on from CAVSZR010000008.1 coordinate 23,174, forward strand.
AAACCCAGAAAAAACCCGGGAACTTTGGAAAGAAGCCCGCCAACGGTTTGAGCAATCAAAAGAAGTTTTTCTCGATATGCAGGAGCACAATTTGCAGACTAAACCTATCATTGAAACATTAGCGAAAATCTCACAAGAAATCGCTAAATGTGAGAGACATTAAATGAGCAGTTCTTTACCTGATTCACAGGTTAAAATATCTTTGCTTTTAGCTTTTGGTTTTATTTGCATAATTGTTTTATTTCCCAAGCATTTTTGTTAATGCTTCAAAGTCAAAATTTGCTTCAAATTTGGGGATAAATTCACGTTTTAAGAGAAATCTGAAACCGCCTTCTCTACCCACTTTATTGGCATCCTCTTTTCGCCAATAGACGACGATAAATTGTGGCGAAGCAGCCGAGAGACTTTTGTCAAAATACTCGTCGTCAAACACCATAATCTGGTTAGGACTGGATTTAGGGTTGAACATTTTTTCGGGATTGCAATAATAATCAATCCATTCAACAATGGCGGGCTGTTTAGCTACTAAATCATCGCACGGCGTTTGGGTAGAGAGATTTGCAATCGAAAGAAATAAAATCGTTAAAATTAGTAAAAGTTTCATAATTTTCAAATATGGTGAAACACGCACGAAGTAAGTGTGTATTTTGTCGATCACTACTTATATTATTTTCCGATAATAACAAGCTTACAAAGCTAAGAAATTAATGTAGCGAAGTGAAATACGAATAGACAAAGAAACTAATCCCCAGATTTATTAGTCCGGTAGTTGCCGAAAACAAATAGATCTTTAGTTTGCTTTCAAAAGTATTTTCGTCGTTGATGTTGCTGAATAACTCTTGTTTTATGGGTTTTACCTCCCCGAATTTCAATTGAATCAACCGAAACACAAAATAGCCGGTCAAAAACCCAAGGGCGAAAATTCCAACGACACAAATCAAAACTATTTGTACGCTACCCTCTCCTCCTTCTTCTGGAAAAAACATATCCCAGTAAGCCCCCAAAGCAATCACCGAAAGAATGACTAAATCAAGCGAACCGAAAATAATTAAATATTTCCAAACAAAAAAAGGGTGATTGGATTTTTCCAGAAGATTGTTAATTTCATCAGCTTTTTTGTCCATATTTATTGAATCATCTTTGAAAATTAACATTGCTTACTCCTGTTATTTAGTTACCAATTTTTTTCTAAAAAACCTCAATTGGATTTTGTAAAATACCAGATGAACCGGAAGGTTTGGCAAAATATACCGGCGGTGTCCAGGTAATCAGCCATTGACTTTTATCTGAACCGTGAACTTCTACTCCCCAAACTTTTGCTAACTCAGTCATCATTTGTTTTCCATTTCCTTTTGCCGGACGGCAGCCTCTTAATTCGGCGCGACCTGTTTTGGAAAAATAGATTGTTAATCTGTTTAATTCAGTTTTATGCTTTTCAAATGTTTCCATCCTAATATTCTCATCTCCGACGAGGATATTTCCGTTTGGGTAATCATCAAACTGCGAATTATCGGTAAGGTGAGTCCAGCCGTGACTCCAGATTCTCAAGGCTTTGATTTTATTATCTTTAACGAAATTAATAATTGCGTCAATCATCCCCTTTATCGTCTTTCCGGTATATTGAACTATAGTCCCTTCGGGCGCGTTGGATTTGACAGATTCCAGAAACTTATTGTCTAAAATAACATCAACAATAACATCCATATTTTTTCTCCAATTCTACTGCTTCTTAAACAACGCATACTTAATATCGCTTCTTTTATCGGTCAAGACCAGCAAATATCCGCCGTGGACAGCAATAATTTGAGCAGCGAATCGGGCGGTTGAGTTGTTGTAATGATTGGTCGCGGTTACTTCCCAATCGTTTGTGACTGTGAACTTTCCTTTGTAATCAATTCTGGCAAATTGGCTGTTGCCCATATTTAAATTTGCACTGGTATAAACGTGCCGATAATTGCCGCTTGAATCAAAAATAAAATCGCTTCCGTGCGAGAGCGCACTCATCCCAACCCAACTGCCCGCCGCACTATAAAAGTTGAAACCTCCGCCGCCTGTCGGGGTAGTCCAAGTTCCGATTAAATCCTGATTTGATACACCAAATTTATTGTAATAACGCATTTTTCCGTTAATAATTCGGGGGTCGGGAAATTCTTTTTGAAACGCTGAGCGGTTTGGGGCAACGACAACTGACACGCCGCGATGACCGCCTTGCCCGGTGAAAAACAGATAGACAAAAAAGTGTTTGCCCGTTTGTCTGTCAACCGCGTCCGCTTGAACCGAGTATTCCATTTCGTAACACGCCCCGCACGACCAGTTTTCAACATTGCTGACGTTAAAATACGGCGCAACCGTTTTGCTCCAATAATAATCTGCGTATGGCATATTTGTTGGTCGGGCATCGTCCATTTCTTTATTGTCGTAGATCAAACGAACTTCCGTTTCATTTTTGCGGACGCTGACGTAATCATCTGTTGGCGTAGAAACCCAGCCATCATCAAAATTTGTCGTTCGTTTGGCAAAAGTATGACTTCGAGAAGTTGGTTGGGGAGTTTCTGTTTGACGGTTTGCATTGTTCTGACCTGATTCCGACTTCATCCGCAAACTGTCGCCTTCAAAATAAATTGTGTTCGGATTGATTTTAAAAGTGTCCAGCAGAGTAGAACCGGCGAGGACTCTGATTGCGTCAATCGTTTCCCGGTTTTTAGATTCTTTGGCTTCCTGATAGCTCGCCAAAATCAACCCGCCGTAACTGATGTAAAGGTCGTAAAAAAATTGCTTGTCTTTGCTTGAAATATTCGCCATTGCGGGCATTTCGTCAAACATCGAATTTAGTCCGTCAAAGAGTTTTTCCGTAGCGGCATCGGACGGTTCGGGCGATTCGTGATAGACCATTACCGCCGTTGCCATCAAAAATGTCATCGCGGCGGCAAGGTTGTTTTTGATTCCTTTTTTAGCCGCTTCTATTTCAAAACCTTTTTTCGTTTCGGTAAAAACCTGTAAAAACATCGCTTTTTCATCAGCGGTTTTGCCCATCTCGTCGGCGATTGTTTTGAGATTGTCGGATGGCGAAGGCTTGAAAACGGCGTAGTTTTTGGAAGCCGAATTTTCCCTCGAATTTCGTTCCGAATCGGTTTGCATCAGCATTTGTTTGACCTTTTCGGCAGTTTCGGACTGAATATTTGCGATGGCTTTCGTCAAGCCTTGAGCCTGTCCGTAAATGCTAAAAGTGACAATTAAAATTGATAAAATTAAAAGATTTTTCATAATTACCTCACAAAAAGTTTGTAGTCCCGCCTTGAGGCGGTCTTAGCCGGTTGAAGTAAGACCGCCTCAAGGCGGAACTACAAGCATCTTTACTTCGTCAACCGAATATTACTCAAATAAAACTCATCCAATCTTTCTGCATTTCCACCGCCGCTCAGACCAAAGCCGAAGAAATTCCAACGGATATGTTCGTCCAGAGTGATTTTGGGATCTTCCAAAGTCTGTTTGTCATTTAGATAGACTTTCATTCTTGCGCCTTCGCGGACAATTTTGACGTGAACGCGATTGTTATCTTTGTAAAATGCCGAAGTCTTGTCCGAAATATCTTTGAGAAAACCACCGCGATTATCGTATCTGGTTATTCCGTAACGTCCGGTGGAATTCCAATGCGGATCAATCCAAACTTCGATTCGGTTCATCGGCATTGATGGATTAACTTGTTCTTTGTCATGGCGTTTCAAAGTGTTGTCATAGCGAGCCTCGCCAATATGAAAGACAAAATTTGGACTGTAATACGAGATTTTTTTGTTCCAACTAACATCAAATTCCAGTGTGAATTTGGTAGGCAAAACCAGAAGGGAGAAGTTAGGATAGAAGAGTCCGCTATCTTTCATCGCTAACCATTTGCCCTCGTAATCATCAATATTTTTTACCTTTGCGTTTTCATTACTGACCGTCCAATTCGGCGGTTTTTGCTCGATTGCGGCGTTGGCAAAATTTTCGGAAAACAGCACACCATTGACTGAATTAGTGACATTTTCGTTCGTTTTATCAGGCGAACTGCCCACCGTGCCGCCCATTCCCACAATAGTCGCAACTTTTGCCGTCGGCTGCATCCCGACCACTTTTCGGACAGCGTTAAAATCAAATTCATCTTCAAATTTGTTATTAAAGGCGGTTTGAACGGCGGTATTGTCGCGTCTTTTTTGCATAACAAGGATAAATTGCGGTTGCCATTTCGGTAGTTTTTTATCGTAGAAATCCTGATTATCTACATAAACGTATTTTCCTTTTCCGGCGGGAGATTCTAATCCTTCGGGTTCGTAAATGTTCGGATTGAGGAGCGTTACTCTGGCATCTGATTTGGCATCGGGTGCTTTAGACATTGCCTCGGTTCGGCGGAGGCAATCTTCCCGTTGGGCTTTGAGAGTTTCGATTCTTTTTTTATTTTCAACATCAGCTTTTTTTCTGGCAGCGTCAGCTTGACGGAGACCTTCGATAATCTTTTGTTTATTAATCTCAGTCAGATAGGGATTGGCGTTAGTTTCGGCAATTTCTTTATCAATATTTGTTGAGACCTTTTCTAATTCTTTGATTTGTCCATCGAATTTGTTCAACCAATATTCCCGAAACTTTTGGGCTAATTCGGCTTTGCTCAAACGGCGGAAAGGCAAACCCTTGTTTTCGGAAAAATACCAGCCGATAAACTCTTGCTGACCATTTTCGTTGAAATTATAGAGGCTTTTGATTCCATTCGGATTTTCGGCAATGCGAAGGTCGCCGGTTCTTAAATTCTCAAAATCGTCCATCAAAAAACTGTCCATCGCATTGATATTGAAATAGACAAATGATTCAGGGTCTTCAAACGGGATAAATTTATTCATTCCGCCCATTCGTCGGCAAACCAGAGTGTTAATAACGAAACGACCTTGGTAACGGTGAACGTCATTCGGCGAAGCCCGGTCAAAATCAATAAAGGAAGAATAGCTGTTACGCATATACAAACCCTTCGGCGGCTGCGGAAAAACTCTCTGCATTTCCGTCAAAATAGGTTTGAACGTCGTCACCCAATTTTTGTTTTTTGCCTCATCATAATCTAAAATCCAATTCGCTTGGGTATTTAACGCTTGAGCCTTACCCGCCTCGTCACAAAGTTGTCCGTAAGCTGAATTAAGGCTTAAAAGGGCGACGACTATTGTTGAAATAAAAGTGAAATAAATTCGATTTTTCATTACCGACCTCAACTAAAAATACAAAATCATACTTAAGCGATTTGCAGTTTTTGCACCAAAGCTTGAATCTTCTTATATTGCGAAACCGTATTCGTCAACACTTTTTGTGGCGACCAATTTGCATTCACTCCGATTAGTTGAATTAAAATTTACTCTTACTCATAAACGCGGAAGTTTTGCGAAAACTTTCCAATGTTCAGGCAACTTACTTTGAAATTGCCTAACACTTTTCCGAGATGAGCTTCCATTCGGTTAAGTAATAGCCGTTGTAAGTGCCGTTGTCATTCCACTCCTGTAAAAAACCTGTCATTTGTTTGTTGCCTTGGAAGTTTAATTCAAAGGAAACATTGACGGCTCCTCCGCTACTTGAACTCGCATAATTTCCGTGGAGCAGAAGTTTCCTATCTTTCAGATACCAATTTCCCGAACCTTGCCCGGAACTTGTGGCAGACCATTTACCACCCGGTTGAATACAAATGCTATTGGTGGAATAAAACGCTTTGGCATCGATTGTAAAAGCGTCAAATGTCCATTTTCCTTCGGGAAGAGCTGCGGTAACGACTTTATTTTCCCCGGCTAATTGAGGCTGCGGCAGCAGACTTAAAAAACCAACGATAACGATGGCAATAATAACCAAACTTTTTTTCATTTTCTTTTTTCTCCTTAATTATTTTTTTAGACTTTTGACCAAACTAATCTCAGCTCGTCCTTTTTTTGCCTAAATTGTCAGAGAGCCGATTAAATTTTCCCCTTATTTATAAACGCGGAAGTTTTCGCAAAATTTTTCAGCTAAATAAAAAAAATCCGCAAATGAATTTGAAAATCATCAGCGGACAAGTGATAAAGCCAATTTTGGAGAAATCATTTTTTACAACGGACTAACTGCCATTTCCAAGTGACAATCGAACCGTCTTTTTGAGGTAGAACTTTTGATCCCCTCAGTCCATCGCCCGCCGGACTAGGGAATCGTTCTCCGTAACGACCTGGATCGAGTGTAAAATTCAGGACTTTTCTCCCTTTTTTTTCTTCGTGTTTTTCTTGCTGTTCTTCTAAAGAGCATTGGGTATAAATAACGTCAACTCCCCGGCGAATTTTTGTTTCAAACGAACCCGCAAAAACCAAAAAGCCTATACTGAAATTACGGTCCACACTTCCCAAGATATAATTGACATTAACAAATTCACTTCTCCATTCGCTAAATTCTTCTGTAGTTTCATCGGTGAATTTTGTATCAAAACTACCTGCGGTTTCTCCGCAACAGGGGTTATCATCATATTCTCCGGTAAAAATATTGGTATATTTTCCGCTTACGAATAAAGTTGCGGGATTCGGCGGTTTAATATTCATCTCTTCCTGTTTACGCGGGTTGAGCGTAATATCAACCTTCTCCAGAATAGTCACAATCCGACTTCCCGAACCAGTGGAGTTACCATTGGCAAGGCGACCGGCTAATACATTGGTGGGCTTGGTATAGGTTCGTTCGATATTTATCTCGCCGCCCCAATCTTCGCTACAAGGAGTATAATCCCGCACCGGAACACGAAGAGATTTTGCCCTCAACTTCATTTTCCCAAACATCTCCGGCAACACCTCCAACGCTCCTATAAGTAAATTATAACCGTATTCTTCTAACAAAAGTTTCCCCAACTTTCCGGCATCCTTCCCAAAATCCATTTTTTCAAGGGCGACGCTGGCGCGTAAATCAACATTTTTAATAACCGGAATAACCGGCTCATTTGTCAGGTCTTCACGTTGTGCTTTCCCCCATAGTTTTACCTTGCTTTCGCCGTTTTCATTGGTTTTTTCCTTACTGGTGTCAGGGCTGCCGTCCACCGATCTAAGAAAAGCCGGAGGTTCAAGGAATTTTGAGGAACTGTTTCCACTCGTTACTACCTCCCAAGTAACGGTATTTCCAGATAGAGACCCGGCTTTCGGGACACTTAACTTTAATCCTGAAGCGTATTCAATTGCTTTGCCGACGCAATTGAGATAATCGGTCGTTTTCTTGTCCAATAAATCCATCGAGATTTTAGCGGTAATTTCAATCCACTCGCCAATATTTCGTGATTTGGTGCGTTTTAGCGGCGGGTTTTGGGCGGAGAGTTCGATTTTGATGTTTAGGTAAGCCATCAATAATTTCAGCCAAGCCAAAGCAATATTAACCAGTTTGAGAGCAATGCCGAAATCCTTCAGGGGTTGAAGACTATAGGGAGCTTTGCCTGCTTTTGAGCCTTTGACGAACCCGTCTTCATATTTTGCTCCATTTTTAAGAGTTTCGATAAAAGTTTTAATTTTATCTGCTCCTTTGTAAATGTTTTTTTCAGATTTTTGGATGGTCAGCATTTCATCTATAATCTCATTGCAATTAGGCAAATCTTTTTTTCGGAAGTCGGCGTTGGCAAAAAGGACTTTGTTTGGAGATTTGAACAAATCGCTTTTTTTGTAAAAAGAACTTTCTTCGGTTGCTTTGGTGTAGGCATCAATTAAATCACCAAGCAAAATCTTTTCAATCAGAGAGGATTGAATAATGTTGATAGTGGAGTTTTCAGGAGTAGTCTTTGTCAAATCAACAGGGGTAGGAAACTGTTTACCGAGTTCAAAAATTAAAGTGGCGGCAAATCGAATTCGCTGATTTTCCGAATTTCTGGCATTCCGCAAATCTTCTAAAATCGCTTTTCCAACTGTCTCGGCAGAAATTCCCTCCACGTTTGCAGAAAGAAGTTCGGCAAACTTTTTGATATTGGTCACCACTCCAATCCCTGAAGATTTAAGCATTCCGGCGACTTCAAAATCGTAAAATGCCAATTCCATATCATACATAACTGTAGGTTTATAAAGGATTTTTTGGTTTGTATCTTTGATGTAAAATCCGGCTTTTTGCAAAGTCCCCATCAAAACGGATAGAGATTTTTCGTCATACTTGAATATTTCTTTTGCTAGAGAAACCGCCAATTCGTCCGACGGGTTATCTCCGACAAAATAAGGCACGGGCAAGCCTTTTTCAGGAAAATCATCCAGCGGATTATCGCTCCCTAAATCTACTACTTCGGATGTCTCAGGCAACAGAGAAGGTTTTTCCTGAGCGAAAACAGCAAGATTATTAGCAATAATAAAAACAATTAAAAAAAGGGCGACAAATTTTTTCATGGTTTTGACCTCATTATTCAGAGTTACGCCTTGAGGCGTGAAATACGATGTCCTAACTCAACTGTAAGTCGAAGTATTGACGTTGAATCGCGCATAAATGTGTAACTCTGAACTTTTTAACTCTAAACTTCACTTAATTTTTTCCATCAAACCACCAATTACCTTATCAATTCCGGCTTTAACGGCATCGTCCGCTTTGCCTTTGACTTTTTCGGTTGTCGTGGCAGTAGCTACGATAGTTTTCCCGTCATTGCCGTAAATCGTGACAACAATTTCCGCTTCAGATTCGCCAAGTTTGGCGGCTGAATCATTACCCGTCACTTTGCCGAAAAGTCCGCCGATTTTACTTGCCCCCGATTCTTTAATTTTTTTGATTTCAACGCCGATTGTGTTGACATATTTCCCGGTTGCTAAATCGGCTTGCGAATTTATCGGAAATCCGCCCATCCCGGCGGCTACAAGTTTTTGTGCGATGTAATTGCGAATCTCATTTTGATTAACTTTTGAGGCATTGCCCGAAAAATAATCAATCGCAATCGTTTTCAATGATTTTGTTTTACCTTCTTCGGTTCTAACAATAGTTGTTGCGGATGTATCTTTCATAATGTTGGAAAAACTCGGCAACAATTCGGAATATGCGTCAACTTCAGTCCAATCTTTCGGGATTTCAAAAAGCGATTGGTCGAGCGTGGCGGTGGAGAGGGCGGTTGTTTTGAGGTTATTTGTTCCGACTAATTTTCCGTTTTGATACATTGAGCTTGTTCCTTCGAGGAAGAAACCGGGGTTCTGCATTGATTTCATAACCAATTTCGGACGACAGCCCCCTTCTGCGGGCGGGAGCTGCGGTCTTTCGCACGATTTTTCGGAAAGATAAAGGTCAACATACCAACCTTCTTCTTCCTGACGAACAGACATTTTCCCGTCACAGGAATCTGCCGACCTTTCAAATGTGCGGACTAATTTGAGCCACTTGGCGGTTAATCCAAACATCTGTTGACGCTTACCCGAATCGGTCACAACGGATGATATTTCCATCGTCCCCTTGACCGTAATTTTTTGATTAGGACGGCGTTTCATTTGTTCAGCAGTCGGGGCTGACCAATCATCATAATCAATAAAATAGGACTTTTTCGGCTCGCTGAGGGTAGCAGTTTGCTTCAAATCGCATTGTTGCAAGGTTATGAAATTTGGCATCGTCTTTGCCATCATCGCGGCTGCCTGCGGCGGCATTCCTTCCATAATCATCCTATTTTCCGAGCGAATCCGCACATCTTTGGAATAAATCGTTAGTTCTTGGGTCATTTTATCTCCCACACTGCTCCGTTGCTGCGTCAGCTTGTAATCGGCAAAAGCGGGAATTATCCCGAAAACTAAAATCAAAAATGCTGAAATTATCCGTTTCATAAATAGTTCTACCTCCAATAAAATTTTTTTTTCTATCCATAAACGCGGAAAGTTTGGTAAAATTTTTCAACAACCCCCGAAAAAAAATTATGGCGCAAGAAGTTACAACACTTTTACAGGATTGGAAAAAGGGTAATCGTGAGGCTCTGGATGAGCTTCTGCCGATTGTTTATGACGAATTGCGGCGGGTGGCTCGCCGTCTTTTGTCCAATGAATACGCCGAAACTTTGCCGACGACTGCGCTTGTCCACGAAGCCTATCTCAAATTAGTCAATCAACATTCGGTTGATTGGGAAAATCGTGGGCAATTTTTTGCAATTGCCGCCCAAGCAATGCGTCGAATTTTGGTTGACCACGCCCGCGAGCGTTTAGCCGTAAAGCGTGACGGAATAAAGATTTCGCTTGATGATGCCGACACGATTTCGGTTGAAGTGAACGAAAGTTTGCTTGATTTGGATATTGCTTTGCAGGAACTCGCCACATTTGATAAACAGCAAGCCGAGATTGTCGAATTACGCTATTTTGCTGGATTGACCTTTGATGAAGTAGCGGCGGTTTTGAAACTCTCAACTTCGAGTGTTTTCCGTGAATGGACGCTGGCGAGAGCTTGGCTTTTCAGAAAAATTAACGGCGAAAGTTAGAACAAGGAGCGTTAGCAACTTGTTTTTTATGACGAACTGAAATATTTAGAAAAAAAATCCGCGTTTATAGTTGGAAATAAAATGCAAAACGCAGATTGGCTCAAAATTAAAGAGATTTTTAACCAAACGATTGATTTGCCGACAAAAGAGCGCGAACGATTTTTGGCGAATCAGGAAGAATTTGTGCGTCTTGAAGTCGCCCAACTTATCGCTTCACACGAAAAAGCCGACGATTTTATCGTCGAACCTGCCGTTAGCGAATTTTGCTTGAACGGACATCATCTTATCGGCGAAAAAATCGGTGGTTACAAAATTCTCGAAGTCATCGGCGTAGGCGGAATGGGGACGGTTTTTCTGGCGGAAAAAGAAGGCTTGGAGAAAAAAGTCGCCCTCAAAATCATCAAACGCGGGATGGATACCGACGCGGTTTTGCGCCGATTTATTCAGGAAAGACAAATCCTTTCGCGGCTTGAACATCCGAATATTGCAAGGCTTTTGGACGGCGGCACGACTGATGACGGTTTGCCGTTTTTCGTAATGGAATATGTTGAAGGTTTGCCCGTTACCAAGTTTTGCGATGAGCATTATTTTGACATAAAGGAGCGTCTCGAGCTTTTTCGACAAATTTGTGCGGCTGTTTCATATTCGCATCAAAATCTGATTGTCCACCGCGATTTGAAGCCGTCAAATATTTTGATTACCAAAGATGGAACGCCCAAACTGCTCGATTTCGGGATTGCTAAACTGCTTAATTCTGATGAGTTATGAAAGCACAGTTACGGACACGCAAGCCAGAGTTTTTACGCCCGAATACGCTTCGCCTGAACATCTTAACGGCTTGCCGATTACGACGGCTTCCGATGTTTATTCGCTCGGCGTGGTTTTGTATGAACTTTTAAGCGGAACTCGTCCTTTTAGTTCAACCGGAAAAAGTTATCGGGAAATTGCCAATATGGTTTTGACTCAAGAGCCGATTCGTCCTTCGTCAGTGGTCAGTGGCGCGGAGCGTTGGTCAGTGGTCGGAAATACCAATGAAAACAGAGGCTTGACCCAAAATGAAACGACCAATCCAAAATCCAAAATCCAAAATCTAAAATCCCTCAAAGGAGATTTAGACAACATTATCCTCAAATCTTTGCGAAAAGAGCCGGAAAGACGTTATCAATCGGTGCAGGAATTTTCTGAAGACATTCACCGATATTTAGTTGGTTTGCCCGTTTCGGCGACGGCGGATTCAGCCGTGTATCGTTTCTCGAAATTTGTCGGGCGTAACAAAATCGGGACAATTTTTGCAACCTTAATTTTATTGGTTTCAGGTTTTGCTATTTGGCAAAGTTTTGTGGCAAATCGTGCGCGTGGAAAAGCGGAAGAACGATTTAATCAAGTTCGTAAATTGGCAAATAATGTGCTTTTCGATTATCAAGACGGCATCAGGAATTTGGCTGGTTCTACTGAAATTAGAGAAAAAATGATTACAGATGGAGCGCAATATCTTGATAATCTTGCATTAGAAAAATCTTCAGATCAAGATTTGCAAATCGAACTTGCCAAAGCATACGACAGACTTGGTGATGTTAAATCAATTTTTTCTACTGCCAGTATAGGAAATGCACTTGCGGCTAAAGAATTCTATTTAAAGGCACTTGGCATCAAAGAGAGAATGCAAATGGAAACTTCAAATAATCCCGATTATTTAGAGCAGGTTGCGGTAAGCTACGATAAACTCGGTGATGTTGAATTCGGACTCGGAAACCAAAAAACAACAATGGAATATTATCAAAAAGCCGTCGATTTACGAGAAAAAATACTGCAAAGCAATCCTGACAATCAAGAAATTCGTTTTCGTCTAATGAAAGGTTATAGAAATATCGCAGTTCGCGGGCGAAATACCGAGAATACTGAAGAACAAATGGTTTTGTGCCAAAAGGCTTTCATAATGAGCGAGGAGTTTTTGAAAAAATCACCCGAAAATCTTGAATACTTAGAAGGTTATGGTGATGTGGTAGAAGGAATTGCCGCGATTTTAGAAACAAGCCCGAATCGCCGTTTGGAAGCAATTGCAGCCTACGAAAAACTTATCGAAACTCGTCGCCAACATTCTGCCAAACATCCGACTAATTCTGTTCTGCGGCAAAAATTTGGAATGTCTTACAGCTATCTTGGGGACACTTTTTTTGAGTTAAACAATTTGCCGAAAGCAATTGAAAATTATCAAAAAAGCCTTGAAATTCTTGAGTCTTTAGGTCAACAAGATTTGCTTAATGAACCGCTTATCCAAGACACTGCTAATATTCGTTCCAGTTACGCATATTCGCTGGCGGCTATGGGAAACACATCGGAAAGTTTTGATTCATTTAATAAAATAATTCCCATTTTTGAGGAAAAATATGCCAAAGACAAAACCGATAGAACAACTCATTTCCGAATCGCAATGGCAAAAGAAGGGCTTGCAATTACCTATAGCAATTTTGCTAACCTGCCAAATAAAACCAAAGTTGATAAAGTTAATGACCTAAAAAAAGCAATAGGTTTTTATGAAGAAAGTTTAGCAATTTACAAAGTTTATCAAAATAAAGATGGAGCATTTCCTTCAATAAATGTTGACGTTAATCAAGCAATTAAAGAGGTTTCCGAAGCGGTTCAGAAATGCGCCGAAAAATTAAATGAACTTGAGAAAGGGAATTGAGGTTTTATTTGCAAAAAATTGTCTTTTTAGATTTGAGTTAATATGAAAAGCACGAATTGGCTGAAAATTAAAGAAGTTTTCTTTCAAACGCTCGACTTACCCGAAGAGAACCGCGAAGATTTTCTAGCTTCGTGCGATGAATCTGTCCAATCAGAAATCCGCCAATTGCTCAAATCTCATTACAAAGCGGAAAATTTTATCGCTAAACCTGCCGTTATCGAATTTGGTTTGAATGAAGACCAACTGATTGGCAAACAGATTAGCGATTACCAAATCATCGAAGAAATCGGGGCGGGCGGAATGGGAAAAGTCTATCTTGCACAAAGAGAAGGTTTTGAACAAAAATTCGCCCTCAAACTGATCAAACGCGGAATGGATACAGAGGCTGTTTTGAAACGCTTCGTCCGTGAACGGCAAATCCTTTCCCGCCTCGAACATCCGAACATTGCCCGGCTTTTGAATGTCGGCTCAACCAAAGAAGGTTTGCCGTTTTTCGTGATGGAATATGTTGAGGGTGAGCCGTTGACAAAATTCTGCGATGAGCATCAATCGAATACGACTGAAAGACTGGAAATATTCCAAAAAGTTTGTGAAGCGGTAAAATATGCTCATCAAAATCTAGTCGTCCATCGGGACATAAAGCCTTCAAACATTTTAGTTACAGCAGATGGAACTCCAAAATTATTGGATTTCGGGATTGCCAAATTACTAAACACCGAAGAGTATGAAGCGACTGCAACTCAGGCAAGAATTTTCACGCCTGAATACGCCTCACCCGAACAATTAAATGGTTTGCCAATTACAACTGCGACCGATGTTTATTCGCTTGGAGTTGTTTTGTATGAATTATTGAGTGGAACTCGCCCATTCGATTCAAAAGGAAAAAGTTATCAGGAAATTGCCAATCTGGTTTTAACTCAAGAGCCTATTCGTCCATCGTTAGTGATCAGTGTCCTTCGCGGAACGTTGAAAACTGAAACTTTGGAAAACAAAGGACAAAAGACGAAACACGAAGGACAAATCCGCAATCTAAAAGGCGACCTCGACAATATCATCCTCAAATCATTGCGAAAAGAACCCGAACGCCGCTATCAATCGGTGCCGGAATTTTCTGAAGATATTCGCAGGTATTTAGTTGGGTTGCCGGTGACTGCAACCGCCGACAACACATTTTATAGGTTCTCGAAATTCGTCGGGCGAAATAAAATCGGGACAGCCATCGCGGTTCTCATATTATTGCTTTCGGGTTTTTCCGTCTGGCAAGCCGTTGTTGCCAATCGCGAGCGTGCAAGAGCCGAACAAAGATTTAATGAGGTAAGGAAACTTGCTAATTTAGTTTTATTTGACTATCACGATGCAATCGAGCCATTGCTCGGTTCGACTGCTGTGCGTGAAAAAATGGTCAAGGATGCGATTGATTATTTAGATAATTTATCGGCTGAAAGCAGCAATGATATTTCTTTGCAAAGTGATTTAGCGACAGCGTATCAGAAGGTAGGTGATATTCAGGGAAATCCATATCTTTCAAACTTGGGTGATATGGATGGTGCGCTTGTAAGTTATCAAAAATCACTTGGAATTCTACAAAAAATAGTTTCCGCAGATGCCGTTGATAAAGTTATGCAACGGAAATTAGCTTATTCATTTAACTCAATTGCCGATATAAATTGGGCAAAAGGCGATAATAGCCAAGCTCTTGAAAATTACAAAAAAGCCTTTGAAATAAAGGAAAAATTGTTAAATCAAAATCCAACGGACAATATACTAATTTTGGAATTAGCTTCTGGTTATTATTCGATTGGACAAACTTACATAAAATCAGGTGAAAGCAACGTGGCTTTGGAGAATTTTCAAAAATCACTTGAATTACATCAAAAAGTTTTTGACACCGAACCGACAAACAAGAATTACAACCATTCTTTAGCTACCAGCTATTTGAAAATAGGTGATTTACTAAAGAAAGATAAAAAATATTCTGAAGCCTTAAAGTATCACCAAAAAGCAGTTGAACTATTGGAAACTTTTGCAAACAACAAAGACGACGCTGTAACTCAAAGAATTTTGGGGGTGTGTTTGAGCCGGATAGTGTTGGATAAAATGGATTTGGAAGATTATAAAAGTGCAGAAGAAACTGCGTTAAAAGCAATTGAGTTACAGAAAAAATTGGTTGAATCGGATTCGCAAAGCGACCAATATCGGTTGGATTTAGCCGATTCTTATTATTCAATCGGGGATTTATATTCAAGAATTAAAAAGATAGAAACCGCCATTGAATATCTTAAAAAGTCAATTTCTATTTTTGAAGACTCCTTAAAGAAAAACCCTGATTATCAGGAAACAAAAGACGGATTGGCTACCACTTACGAATTGTTAGGTTACATTTTAGAGGAAACAGGAAGAAAGAAAGAATCTCAAGAGGCTTACAAAAAAGCGGGAAAATGATTACTGCAAATACAAATCACCAAAATCAATAAAAGTGTATTGATAATCCCAACCGCAAACGAGCTAACCCAAATCCAAAATCGTTTAGCAGAGTTTGCCTGATAAGCAAAAGTTGACATCATCTTTGATTCAAATTTTTGTTCTTCAATATCAGGAAATTTAAAGCGGAAAAGAGCGTAAACTGTAAAGGCGGTAAAGAATAGAGGAATTCCGAATATTCCCATACTCAATTTATTGCTAAATTGGTTTACAAAGTTGAAGCCTTTGTAAACCATTTCGGGCATCAATAAAACTGCCATCCAAATCAGGAAATTTGCTAATATACCAATTAAAAACAATCGCCAAAGAAAATTTCTGTCTGCCATTGAGTCAACAACAGAAGTAAAATTTTTGGCGATTGCTTCATCAGTTTTTCTATCTTCCCGAACCATTTATTTAGCGCGAGTAAATATCTTCAATTCAGGCTTCATTGCTTCGATTGAAATATGTCTGGCAACTTCTTCGGCAACTTTCATAAAGGCAATTGCTTGCGGCGAAGTTGGCTCGGCAAGAACAACGGGAATTCCTTTATCGCCAGCCTCGCGGACTTCCATTCCAAGCGGAACTTCGCCCAAAAACGGCACATTATATTCATCCGCCAAATTTCTTCCGCCGCCTTCGCCAAAAATGTTGTAGCGTTTTTCAGGCATATCGGGCGGGATAAAATACGACATATTTTCGATGATTCCAAGCACCGGAACTGCAACCTGTTCAAACATTTTCAGAGCGCGGCGAACATCGGCAATCGAAACATTTTGCGGAGTAGTCACCAAAACCGCGCCTTGGACAGGAACGAGTTGCGCCAAACTAAATTGGACATCGCCCGTTCCCGGCGGCATATCTACAATCAAATAATCGAGTTCGCCCCAATTTACATCGGTCAAAAATTGACGGACAACGCCGTGAAGCATCGGACCGCGCAAAATCATCGGTTTATCGGGCGGAGCCAGCACAGCCATCGAAATCATTTTTACGCCGTGCGCTTCAATCGGTTTGAATTGTCCATTTTCAACTATCGGGTTGTTGGTGTGCGACTCCGAGCATCAGCGGAACATTCGGACCATAAACATCGGCATCCATAATTCCAACTTTTGCGCCGATTTTGGCTAATCCAACTGCTAAATTTACCGCCACAGTTGATTTACCAACGCCGCCTTTTCCGCTTGAAACAGCAATGATATTTTTGACGCCCGGAATCGCTACATTGTTGGCAATTCCGCGACCTTTCGGGACTTCGGCATCCATCGTAACTTTAACTGATGCAACGCCTTCGAGTTTTTCGACTAGCTCATTTGCCTGTGTTTCCATCTCTTCTTTGACGGGGCAAGCCGGAGTTGTCAAGACAATGCGAAACGAAACATTTCCGCCATCAATCGCTAAATCTTTGATAAATCCGAGCGTTACGATGTCTTTTCGTAAATCGGGGTCAATAATTTGTTTTAATGCGTCTAAAACCGCTTGTTCTGTAATTTGACTCATAATTTGTATATTCAAAATTGTCTGATAGAGTTAAATATTATCTTTACTATTTTTTCAAGAATTTGCAATGGTAGACGAAAAACTAAATAAATTTATTGCACTTTGCCGTGAAGCCGAAGCGTGCATAATTTGCCCCGATTTGGCTGATAAAAAGGCAGTTTTGAGCGAACTAAACGGCAATCTGAATCCGAAAGTTTTTTTTATTGCGGAAGCCCCCGGCAGACAAGGCGCAGACCGCACTCGCAGACCTTTTTACGGCGACAAATCGGGCGAAAATTTACAGAAGTTTTTAGATTCAATTGAGTTAAAGCGCGAAGATATTTTTATCACCAACGCAGTTTTATGTAGTCCGCGCAAGGAAAACGGAGCAAATCGCAGTCCGAAAAAGAGTGAAATAAAAAACTGCTCGTCATTTTTAAATCGAACTATCCAACTATTTCAGCCAAAAGTAGTTGTCACACTTGGAAGTGTTGCACTTGAGGCTTTGAAAGCTATCGAATATCATCAAATTAGCTTAAAAAGTGATATTGGGAAATCGTTTAAATGGAACGGGCGAATTCTAGTTCCGCTTTATCATCCGAGTCCGCAGGTAATTGCTTCGCATCGCAGATTTGATGAGCAAATGCGAGATTTTCAGACTCTGAAAATATTGATTCATTGATTCATTTACTCATTTGTTCATTGTTTTTCAATGAGTCAATGATTCGATGAAAAATGATTCAATTAAAAATAAATTATGAAAAACGTAGCTCTCTATTGGTTGCCACATTGCTCGACTTGCAAAAAGGCAAAAGAATTTGTCGAAAATAAAGGTGTGACGATTACCAAATTTCACGACATAAAAGCGCACCCATTATCGCGCCAAGAAGTTGAAAATTTGGCAAATTTGGTTGGCGGTGTGGAACAATTATTTTCCCGTCGCGCAATCAAATATCGGGAATTAGGCTTACACGAAAGGGAAGTTTTGAGCGCAGAAATGTTAGATTTAATGACGAGTGAATACACATTTATCAAGCGTCCAGTTTTGGTAATTGGCGAAAGTGCAACGGCAGGTTTTTCAGAGAAAATTTACAATGAAGTTTTAACAAAATGAAAACAGATTTATTAGAAAATTACAACAAAATCCGCAATGGCGGAACAGGTTTTTATCAGCAAAAGCGAGGTTTAATCGCAGTTTGGGGCAAAGAAGCGATTCAATTTTTGAACGGTTTGATTACCAACGATGTTGCCAAATTAGAAGTCGGAGCGCAGATGTTAGCGGCTTTTCCCAATTCCCAAGGTCGCTTGCTGGCAGTCGTGCGCGTCTTGCGGGATGGCGACAAATTTTTGTTTGAAACTGAGGAAGTTACCCGACGAAAAAGTTTATAACAACCTATTTCGATTTACCTTTGCAGGAGATTTTTTTGTCGAAGATTTGAGCGAAAAATACGACTATTTTTCAATTCAAAATTCAAAATTCAAAACTCAAAATTCAGATACATTCTCCTTTGGAAATGATGTTTTTATTCAAAAAGATTCGTGAATTTAACATTCTCTGATGCTGTCGAAATTTCTGATGAAATTTACGAAATCCTCCGCATCGAAAACGGCGTTCCACGTTACGGCGTTGATATGGATGAAACGACGATTGTTCCCGAACTTGGCTTGGAAGGACTGATTAGTTACAACAAAGGTTGCTATATCGGACAAGAAATCATCGCCCGCATTTATTTTCGCGGTCATGTTGCTAAACAGTTGAGAGGATTAGTTTTAAGCGATGAACAGGTTCAGCCGAATCGATGAACTGAAATCTCTCGAAGGCAAAAATGCGGGGCAAAATTACATCGGTTTGTTATTCGCCAAAATTGGAGAAAAATATCGCGCTTGGTTATGTTCGATACGATTATTTGGCAGATGGAACGGAGTTGAAAATTGGGGAAATTACGGCAACGGTTAAAGATTTACTGTTTATAAGTTAAAATAATTTGGTGAGGTTTTTATGTGGCGAATCTTGTTTTTGATATTGATTTTGTTTAGCTCAATTGCTTTTGCTCAAACTCAGGAGCAGCTGGAAGCGAGAAAGGTTGATGAGTTTGGGAACGTAACTAACGGCGATGTAAAAAGGAGGATGCAAGATTTGCAGATTGAATTAGCAAACGATCCGACAGTTCAAGGCTACGTTATCAATTACGGAACTAGCAAAGAAATTGCCCTCCGTGTCAAGCAAATTCAAAGAGCGATACTTTTTATGGCTCTTGATGGTTCAAGAATTACGCTGGTTGAAGGCGGTTTTCGGGGCATTATCAAAACAGAGATTTGGATTGTTCCGGCGGGGGCAGAAAATCCTCAACCTGAATCAACCGCCACTAAATTTGACGAGTTTGGAAAAGTTAATAGCGGCGAAATAAAATTTAGGCTAGACGGTTTTTTGATTGCACTCCAAAATAATCCAAATCAAAAGGGCTACATTGTAAATTATGGCTCAACAACCGAAGTTGCAAAGCGTGAAAAAGCTATCAAGAGTTATCTTTTGATTCGCAACGCAGATTTGTCCAGAGTAAAGATTCTCAAAGGCGGTAGCAGTAAAACCATAAAAACTGAACTTTGGACTGATTCGGAAAACTCTACTCAATCTAAAAACTAAATATGAATGAATTGAAAGACATAGATTTACCCAACGCAAAACTTGCATACACCATTATCCAATCGCTTTTGCACAACCAAGAGGCGTTAAGCGACCTGTTGGCGTTAATGGCGCACGCACTTGATGAAGATGTCGCCAAGGCTTTGACCAATACCAATGAATGGGAAAAATACTTGGAAGCCAAGCGCGAACTTGAAAATACGAAGTTGCAGATTGAGAAATTTACTGAAGAACTTCTTAAAATGGAAAATGGATAATAATTGAAAGTGGATAATTGAAAATGGATAATAAAGAAAACCCACTCAAAGATAAATCTTATAAGTTTGCTTTACGGATTGTTAAACTTTACAAATTTCTGGCTGATGAAAAGAAGGAATTTGTGTTGTCGAAACAAGTTTTGCGTTCAGGAACTTCAATTAGCGCAAATATTATCGAAGGGAATCAAGCTCAATCAACTGCTGATTTTGTTCACAAACTTTCAATTGCGCTGAAAGAAGCCTTTGAAACAGAATATTGGCTATGTCTTTTGCGTGACAGCGAGTATATTACAGAAAAACAAGCAAGTTCACTTTTAGACGATTGCAAAGAATTGCAAAAAATCCTAACAATTTCACTCAAAACTGCAAAAAATAACAAATAAGCATTTTCCATTTTCCACTTTCCATTTTACATTTAAAAGATGTTTGAATTACTTATTATCGGAGCCGGTCCCGCCGGAATCTCTGCCGCTTGGGAAGCCAAAAAACTTGGACTAAATTATCTCGTCATTGAAAAAAAACTCATCGGCAATACGATTTATCAGTATCCGGTTGGTTTGACGGTTTTTTCGACCATTAACGAACTCGAATTGGTGGAAGGCACGCTCCATTCCGTCCGCGAAAAGCCTACCCGCGAAGAACTGCTTTCGTATTATGTCCGCTTTGTTTTGGATAATAATTTGAATGTGCAGACTGAGGAAAAGGTTGAAAGCGTCGAAAAACTCAGCGAAAATCTGTTCAAAATTACGACTGATAAAGGCGTTTATCAATCGAAAGCCGTCCTGTTTGCGATTGGGGCGATGGATTTTACCCGATATTTGAACGTCAAAGGCGAAGATTTGCCGAAAGTCCAACATCTTTTCCGCGAGACTTATCCGTGGGTAAAAAAACACTCAATGGTCATTGGTGGGGGGAATTCTGCTGGTGAAGCGGCACTTTTTCTGGCGCAGGAAGGCTCGTTTGCCACGCTCGCCATCTTTCGGGAAGACTGGGAAAACAATGATCCAAAACAAGGCTGTATCAAATATTGGGTCAAACAACCGTTGGAAAAAGAGTTGGAAAATAATTGCCTGAGCGTCTTTTTTCTCAAACGAGTGGTCGAAATCCGCGAGAAAGACATTCTTTTAGAAGACGAAAATGGCGAACTCGTGACCTTTCCAAACGATGTTTTGTTTGTCCTGATTGGTGCGGACGCAGGATTTGTCTTTAATGACCAATTTGGGCGTAGAAACCAAAGATTCAAAATACGGTAAAGTGCCTGTTTATGATGAGGAAACTTTTGAAACCAATGTGGCAGGCGTTTATGTAGTCGGGCATTTTACTGAAGCGAGACATATTGCGGGAGCGATTCAAGTTCCGAAAAAGATTGTGCCGAAGATGGCTGAGAAGTTAAAATGACAAATTTTCAAGAAATACGAAAACTTTACGATATTTACGATGATTCTTTCGGCATTTCCGAAGCAGAAATTATTACTTGCGAGAATCGTATAGGAAAAAGGCTTCCGAAGGTTTTAAGAGATTACTATTTACAGTTTGGGAACAATAATCAAATTAACCAAACTCAAGACTGTCTGATGTTACCTGCGAAAATACAAATTAAAAAAGATAAATACCTTAGTTTCTACCAAGAAAATCAAGGAAATTGGGAAGCTACAATTGCGTTAAGTGATTTCAATTTAGATAATCCTCCTGTTTATTATGATTTTGATGAAGTTGAAAAAATTGAAAGTGTTTTAAGTTTTTTATACGGAATGGCTTTATTGCAAACAATCTTTGCTTTTCCCTTTAATGCTCATGCTCTTGATATAGGACAAGAAACCGAAATATTTGTTAAAGCAAATTGGGGTTTGATAACGAACTTCAAAACTCCTTCATTTAAACTCGAATTTTTCCAAAATTCAACATTAGAAGTGATAACTCTAATGGATGAATCTTCCCAAAGTCTAACTTTAGAAGTAATAAACTTAACGGAGATTAGTGGCAAACACATTGTTATCGCTTCAAAAGATAGGCGAAATTTCAAAGAAATAGAAGAAAAGTTTGATTTAATTTGGGAATGGAATACCCTTGAAAATGAATGATTAACATTGACGCAAAATCGCACGTTCGCGGCGAATCCATTTATCTTGACGATATTCCTTTGCTCGAAGGAACTCTGTTCGCCTGCGTGTATGACTCGCCGATTGCACACGGGAATTATTAAAAATGTTGATATTTCCGAGGCGGAAAAGTGTCCAGGTGTGGTGAAAGTAATCCTCGCCAAAGATATTGTCGGACGCAACGAAATCGGCGGAATTATTGAAGATGAACCACTTCTTGCCGATGAAGAAGTTCATTTTTGCGGGATGCCGATTGCGATTGTGATTGCCGAAACTGATGAACAGGCAAGACAAGCTGCAAAAAAGATTACAGCAGACATCGAACCACTCGAAGTTATTACAGATGAACGAGTTGCGTTTGCAAAAAGGTGAAATTATCGGGCAGCCGAAAAGGTTTGTTTTAGGCAATGCGGAAAAGGCTTTTGACGATTGCGAATATATTTTTGAAGGAAACACATACACCAACGGACAAGAGCATTTGTATATCGAAACGCAAGGCGCATATTCAATTCCAACCGAGCAAGACGGCATCAAAATTTATTCGTCAACCCAAGGTCCAACCGCCGTTCAACGAATCGATTTCAAAGGTGACGGGATTGCCGATGCACCAGATTGAAGTTGACGTAACTCGTTTAGGTGGTGGATTTGGCGGCAAAGAAGATCAGGCGAATGCGTGGGCGAGCGTTTGTGCGGTTGCAACCCAATTGACGAAAACGTCCTGTCAAATATGCGCTTCATCGAATGGAAGATATGCGAATGACGGGCAAACGTCATCCATATTCGGCAGATTACAAAATCGGGCTTGGATAAAGATTTGAAAATCATCGCCTACGAAGCGACATTTTATCAAAATGCGGGTGCGGCGGCTGATTTGTCTTTGCCTGTTTTGGAACGCACTCTTTTTCATTGCACCAACGCTTATTTTATTCCGAATGTGACCGCCACAGCTTATTCGTGTCGAACGCATCTTCCACCAAACACAGCTTTTCGAGGTTTCGGCGGACCGCAAGGAATGTTTGTGATTGAATCAGCAATCGCTCACGCTGCCGATAAATTAGGAGTTTCGGCATCCGAAATTCAGCAAAAGAATTTATTGAAAACTGATGATGAATTTCCCTACGGACAACTTGCTGTCAGCGAAGCCGAAACGAGTTGGACGCAAGCCGCCGAAAAATTTAATTTCAACCAATTAAAGCAAGAAGCGGACGAATTTAACCGACAAAATAAATATCTCAAAAAAGGCGTGGCGATTCAGCCGATTTGTTTCGGCATTTCGTTCACCAAAACTTTGATGAATCAAGCTCGTTCACTCGTCCACGTTTATACGGATGGAAGCGTCGCGGTTTCGACGGGCGCGGTCGAAATGGGACAAGGTGTTAATACGAAGATTTTACAAGTCGCTGCAAAAATTTTCTCGATTCCGACCGAAAAAGTTAAAGTCCACACCACCAACACTTTACGCATCGCCAACACTTCACCGACAGCGGCTTCGGCTGGGGCAGATTTGAACGGACACGCAACGAGATTGGCTTGCGAAAAGATTTTAGAGCGATTGAAAGAAGTTGCAGTTGAAGAATTAGAAGTAAATATCGAAGAAATTTCGTTACGAGATGAATTCGTTTATGTCGGCAATTCCAAAACGGATTTAACTTGGAAAAATTTGTTGGTGAAAGCCTATGAAAAGCGTGTAAATCTCAGCGAACACGCTCATTACGCACCGCAGGGAATCGGTTTTGATTGGGCAACTGCCAAAGGAAATCCGTTTGCTTATCACGTTTACGGGACGGCAATTGTCGGCGTGACGGTTGATTGTTTGCGTGGAACTTACGAATTTGATTACGTCAAAACTTGCCACGATTTCGGCAAAACGATGAATACGGCGGTTGATTACGGGCAAATCGAAGGCGGGATCGTGCAAGGCATCGGTTGGATGACGATGGAAGAAGTTTTTTATGACGCACAGGGCAGATTGCGTTCAAACGCCCTTTCAACTTATAAAATTCCCGATATTTATTCGATTCCGAAAGAGATTGACATTTTACCGCTTGAAACTTCGCACGAAAATCTCGCTATAATGAATTCCAAAGCAGTCGGCGAACCTCCTTTGATGTATGGACTCGGAGCATATTTTGCCATTCGAGAAGCTGTTAAAGCGTTTAATCAAGATAATTTGCCGAAATTTGATGCGCCTTTTACGGCAGAGAAAGTTTTAATGAATTTGTATGCCGAAAAGGTGAAGAAAGTTGGGAAATAAAATTTCAAAACAAATCTTTGAGCGGGGCATTGGTGTTGTTTTTAGAACACATTCCGTTGCTTATGAAGTTCTTCCTTCAATGCCAGAAAATCGCTCAAAATCACAGTAGCCGCTTCGCTATCAATAATTTTGTAAATTTCCGGCATAGAAAATCCGCGGTCGTGGAGATTTTGTTGAGCAGATTTTGAACTTAATCTTTCATCTTGTAAAAAAACTGGAATTTTCAGCGAAAGCGAGAAATTTCTCTGAAGTCGGCGGGCTTCTTCTGACATTTCACATTCCGTTCCGTCAAAGTTGTATGGCAAACCCAAGACGAGGGCAATTGCATCAAACTCCTCGATAAGTGAAATGATTCGTTTCAACAGTTCTTTCCAACTTTTTCGTTGAATGATAAAAAGCGGGCGAACCGTGATTTGTAATTCGTCTGAGATGGCGACCCCGATTTTTTTCATTCCGAGGTCGAGAGCAATTATCCGTCCTTTTGGAGAAAGGTTGGCAATTTCAGAAATGTCGGGCGAATTAGTAATTTGTTTATCTTGCACGCTAAAATTTATTGATAATTGGGGCTGAATATACGATAATTGCCCAATTAGATTTTGGTATTATCCAATATCCATTAACCATAATCCACTAAGGAGAAGTTTTAAATGTCTTTTCGTAGCAAATTAGTTTTGGTCTTTGTTTCGGTGGCGATTTCGCTGTATGCGATGTTACCCGGGATTTTAGGGAATTTTTTCCCAACCTTTGCTCAACAACCAATCAACGATGCGGGCGCACAAATCCGCATTTTTGAAAGCGTTTTGCAACATATTCAAAACGATTATGTGGATGAGCCGAATCTGGAAAAAGTTCGCTCAGGCGCATTGCGCGGACTCGCGTACGGGCTTGACCCGTATTCATCATATCTTACTGCCGAACAGGTTAAAGATTATCAAGCGAAAAAACAAAACACTTTGGCGGGAATTGGCGCAGAATTTTCGCAAGTTTCGGGCTATCTTTATGTGATTTCGGTGATTAAAGGCTCGCCTGCCGAAAAAGCCGGACTGCAAGCGGGCGATTTTATCGAATATATCGAAAATAAAGCGACTCGTGACGTTTCGCTTTATGATGCGCGACAGCTTTTGCTTGGCGAAAACGGCTCAAAAATAAAACTTCGGGTTCTTCGTCAGTGGTGAGAAAGCGCAAACGATTGAAGTAGTGCGCGGAACTTTTAAAATTCCAGAAGCCGAATCAAAGATTGAAGACGGAAAAATCGGAGTTATCAAAGTTTACAGTTTAGAAGATGGCGAAGCCAATGATATTCGCAATCAAGTCCAACAATTAACCAAACAAGGCGTGCAAAAAATCGTTTTGGATTTGCGCGGATTGTCAGCCGGAACTTTGAACGAAGCCGTTGCAGTTGCAAATCTTTTTCATCAAAGACGGCAATTTAGCGCAAGTCATCGGACGCGAAAACAAAGTCTTAAAATCTTCACGGCTGATCCAGCAAATTTCTTTTTGAAGGAAAATTGGCGGTTTTAATTGATTTAGGCACAGCCGGAGCAGGTGAAGTTTTGGCTTCCGCAATTTTAGAAAGCCAACGCGGCGAAGTCGTTGGCGAAAGAAGTTTCGGCGCGGGAACTGAGCAACAACTTTTTACCTTCCGTGGCGGCGACGGTTTGCTTTTGACAACTTCAAAATGGGCTTCTGCAACCGGTAAAGCCTTTTTAGGTGAAGACCGCGCAAATTCGGGCGTGAAACCTTCAGTTGAAGTGAAACGCCCGAAACGCCTGAACCTGTTGATCCTGAAGATATTCAGCACCAAGAACCAAAATGAACAACGAATCCGCGGAAACTCCAAATCCGAAAAGCAGAAACGCCTAAAACTGCAAGAAGATATTCAATTGAAAAAAGCCCTCGAAATTGTTGCAGGAGCAAGCGCGAGTCGACAATAGTAATAAGTGAAAATGCTGACTTAATTTAGTTGAAATAAGTTGAAAAAGTTGGGCTTTGGTAAAGGCTCAACTTTTCTTTTTAACAAAAAGGGTTGTTGTCTGAGCCTAAGATTGCTAGAATCATTGGCAATGACATGAAAAAATTTTATTGTGCGCCCGATTGAAGAAGACGATTTTCCCGAATGGTTTCGGTTTCGAAAACTTCTGTGGGACGAATCAACCGATGCCGAACATCGAGCCGAAATGATTGATATTATTGAGCATATCGAAACTCAATTGGTTTTGGTGGCTGAAGTTGAAAATGGTCGTTTAATTGGTTTTTTAGAAGCCAGCATTCGCCCTTTTGTCGAAGATTGTCATAGCGAACACGTTGGATATTTCGAAGGCTGGTTTGTCGAAGAAGATTTTCGACAACACGGAATTGGGCAGAAAATTAGTTCAAAAAGCGGAAGATTGGGCGCGAAACAAAGGATGCGAAGAAATGGCTTCGGATTCGGAAATTGGAAATGATTTGAGTTTCAAAGCTCATTTAAGATTGGGTTACGAAGAAACTTCAAGACTCGTCCATTTGAGAAAAGATTTAGTTTGAAATGAAAAAGTATAGCTTAAAAAAAATAGTATTTATTGTTAGTTTGTTTGAGTTTTAGCGCGTTTTTGGGAAAGGCGCAATCAACCAATGTTGATTTTCCAACCCCGATTACTCCAGACGATATAAGGGGCAAAATTCCGGCTCGTGACATCGGCGATTCGCGCTTGACTACGCATTATTACGTTTTTGACGGTAAACAAGGCGAATTTTTATCAATATCGAAGCCAATAATTTGAACGGCGATATTGATGTTTTTCTGGCGGAAAACCTCAAACCGCTTACCAAAATTACTCTTTTTGCGGATTCAACCACAACTCAAACCGGACGCGAACTTTATTTACGCAAACCCGAAAGACTGATTTTGCGGGTTGAGGGTAGAACTCCAACAGATGACGCGGCAACTTATTCAATTAAGTTTTCGGGAAGTTTTCAAACCGTTGCCGCAAATTCGGTGGCAGAAGAGCCAGAATTACCAAAAATCAAGTCTGAAACTGAAAGCGAAGTAAAAGTAAATTCGGTGGGGACGATAATTGAAACAAAGCCGAAACCTTTGCCCACGCCCAAAGAAACTATTGTCGCAAATACAACCCGAAGAAGAGGAACAAAGGCGATTACCACCCCGCAACCTGTTTCAACCATCAAACCAAAATCGGTAAAAACTCCAAAATCGGAAACCAAAATTGAAGAAACCAAAGAGCCTGAAAGGAAAGTTGAAGTAATTGTCACCGATAATTTACCGAAACCAATTGAGACGGAAAAAACCGAGCCTGACAAGACTGAGGAAACCGGCAAAATTGAAACTAAACCTAAAACAATCAAAAAGACAACCAAAAAGGCGACTCCAACTAAGCGCAAAACTACTGCCAAAAAAGCAACTCAGCCAAAGCCGACAATCCCCGATTCAGCAGCGGAATTAACCAAAGCACTAGAAAATATCCGTCTGATTGTGGAATTTAAGGATGGCGGAAGAATCGAACGCCCGATGAATGACGTTTTGAAATTCGGAGTTGATAAAGGTATTTTGACCATCACCAATAAAGACGGGACGGTTGGAAAGTATTCGATTTTGGAGATTGTAAAAATATCGGTGGAGTAGAACTATTCCTTCAATTTCTGAATAATCTGATTGTTTGGATTTACTTTTTCGAGTTTTGCCAAAGTCTCTTGCAAACCTTTTGAATCTTTGAGTTCGGCGTATGCAACTGCTAAATTTTGCAAAGTCGGTTCGTGATTTGGGTTGATTGAGAGGGAAGTTTTGTATTCTTTGATGGCGCGGTCAATGTCTTTCGGTTCGCGCATAAAAAATGTCAAACCCAAATCCGTTCTAACGCTAAAATCATCAGACTTTTTTGATAAAGCCTTTTCATACCATTTTTGAGCCTCTTCAAATTTCTTCAATTCATAATTAAAATTGCCGAGAATAACAATTGTTTGATAATCATCCGGCTTAATTTTATTGGCTCGTTCAAAATAAGTGAGAGCCTTTTCAAAATTATTGATTCGTCCAAACATTTCGCCGGCATTGATTTGCGCCGCAAAATCATCAGGATTTTTATCAGCTTTTTCGATAGCTTCCGCCACTTGCGGAACAGCCGCAGATTGATTTGGTTGAGTGCTGCGAGGGATTTTTCCGCTCAGAAATTTCTGATAGCAAAACCCGTCGGTTATAACTATTGGTCGCTATAAATCCAATGATGAGTCCTGCTAAAAGTCCGATGATTATAAAAAGTATGTTCTCTTTTTTCATTCCAGATTCCAGATTCCAGATTCCAGATTCCAGATTCCAGACTTAATTTGGAATTTGAAATTTGAAATTTGAAATTATTTATGCGTAACTATGAAAGCCCGGAATAAATAACTAACTCCCAAGTAGGTAAAAATCACTAAGAAAAATCCGATAATGGCAAAATATGCCGAACTGCGTCCTGACCATCCACGCGAGATGCGGGTGTGTAAAAACGCGGCGTAGGTCAACCAAGCGACCAATGCGCCCGTTTCTTTGGAGTCAAAGCCCCAAGGTCTGCCCCAAGATTCATTTGCCCAAATTGCACCGGTTATCAAAAGCATAGCTAGTCCGGCAAAAGCTAAACTCGCGGTTTTATACATCAGACTATCGAGACTTTCCAAACTCGGTAATTTTTCCCGCAATGTTTCAGTGCGAAAACTAAACAGAATGACAAAAAAGATTCCGGCAATGGCGGTCAGCACACCTGCAAATTCAACCGGATTAGTTCCTAAATTGACAAACATTTTGCTTCCGGCTTGTTGTAGAAATGACTTTCCTTCTTGTTCAAATTGGGCATTGGAAATTTTTGTAATCTCTTCCGCTTTTAGTCCGATTTGCGAGGCACGTTCTTTCCCGACCGTGATAAATTGACTTGAATTTTGGGCAAGTTGTGCTTGTAATTTAACCTCAACATTATTATTGACTGATTTTACGCCGGAAACCCAAAAGGCAACGGCTAAAATTTGAACTACCAAAGAAAGTTTTAGCAAAATATGACCTATTTTTTTCGCTTGCTCATTATTTTGGTTGAGATAAATTAGAAAACTAATTATCGTCCCCAAACATAAAACTCCGGCAATCACCAGAGCCATTCCAACGTAAGGAATATCAAGCCGAAACAAGGCGTTCATTGGTTTAGGAGTATTTGGCAGAAACAAACCTGAGCGATAAACGCCTTCGGTAAATACTGAAAATTTGCTAATTGTGGCAAATACAGCTATCGCAAAAATAGAAGCCCAAATTGCCATTGATTCGACCTTAACTCTGTCTTTGAGGAGGTAAATTACAGCAATTGCAAAACAAACGAGGGTCACGCCGTAGCTCAAGGAAGCCACGCCAACGTGAATCGGTCGCCAAAATCTATCCAAAACGGGCGGTAAATCGATAAATTCCGATCCGATAAATCTGGCTAATACCAAAATCAAAGCAGCCAGCGGCAACGAAAATGCCCCCAATATCTGAAATTCTTTTCGATTGGCAATCAGCAATGTCGCAAACCCTGCCCCGAAGGCAAACGCCAAACTCAAATCGTAGAGATTAGCAAAAGGAACGTGTCTGAAAAACCAAGTTATTTGAGTGTGATTACCCGCAAGTGGATTTGAGTCCCAAGCTGCAATCCAACGCACCAACCAACTTGATAAATTAAAGAAAACTCCCAGTCCAGCCATCGCAAAACCGATTTTTCGCGCCATTTCCGAAGGGGCGTAAAGATTCGTCAATAAAAATAGAGCGGCGAGCAGATAACTCGCCAGCGCAATCATCATCAACGCTCCGTCAGAGACGAAGTTTGCGCCAATTTGATATTTGGCAAACATCATCAAAAACGCTCCGCCAATCGCTAAAATGACAGGCAAATAAGATGTCCACGAAGAACTCAATTTTACCTTACTAATCTCATTTGCAGTTAAAACTTGCGACATAATTACCTCAATTCAAATCGTTTACGACTTTCTTAAATTTATCGTTAAAAGCCAATTCATTGCGGTTTGTGTTACCGCCCAAAGTTACGTTTTCACCATCAATCAACGCCCAAACCCGCTGATGTGAAACAAAAAAGACAAAGATTAAAGCCCCGATTAACCCAAATCCGCCCAGATACCAAGCAATAAAATGTCCGTTAAATGGGTCGTATTTGATGGACAAAATATGTGCCGAAGGCGATTTTTCAAAATCAATTAACCGTAGTTTGTAACCTGCCACAGCATTGTTAATCGGGGCATTATCGGGCAAATTGTTGAAAAATGCGTAAGCATCGGCTACTTCGCCTTTAGGGTTCAAAATCTTTAATTTGACCGCCGGATTTTTGTATTCATTGGTTGAAGATTCAGGTTGTCCAACCACAAAATCCGACCAAAATTGTTCAAATTTAATCTTTGTGCCATCAGGTAAAGCGGTTTCGCCATTTCGAGCCAGATTGACTTTGATTGCTTCACCGCCTTTTTCAGACGCGAATTCGAGCGTCATCGTTCGAGCCGCGCCGACAGTAATGGCAGAGGCTTGGAAAAAGCGATAACCTCTATAACTGTAAGGATTGTTTAAACTTACATCGGCAACTGTCGTTCCATATTCGGGGTCATCAATCTTAATTTGAGTTCGCCAATCAATCGTATTATTTATTTCAATTGAGCCTTTTGGATCAATCAAAG
The DNA here is from genome assembly GCA_963732475.1 of Blastocatellia bacterium. GTDB lineage: Bacteria > Acidobacteriota > Blastocatellia > Pyrinomonadales > Pyrinomonadaceae > OLB17. The sequence continues at coordinate 54,136 of CAVSZR010000008.1, forward strand.
TCTGCTGAATATCGGTGCAAGTGATGGTGAAAGGAAGTTGAGCGGCGTAACGCTCTTGTTTGTCTAAATTAAATTGGATAATACTAATTTGATTAGTTTTTTGATCTAATGCAAACTCCACATCCGCATCAAAGCCGGTTTGAAGGGCGACAAAATGACCGAGAAACAGCATCAACAGAGCAACGTGGACAATGTATGCGCCAATCCGATTAAAACGTCCTCGCTCCCCGAAAATATGAATTCGCCCGTTTTTTTCGGTGATTCGTGGCGTGTAACCATATTTTTTGAAAACTTGAGAAACTTTTTCGGTCACATTTTCGCCAAATATTTTAACAGTTTCATTTTGTTTTTGATTCAAAAGCCACGCTTTAGTCGCTTCGGTTTTCGGGTTCGCAATATATTTCCAAGCAGTGGGGAAGCGGTCAATCGAAGCCAAAACAAGATTGAGCGAAAGGGCGAGTAAAAGGGTATTGAAATACCAACTATGATAGATGTCAAAAAAGCCCAAATAACCATAAACCAGCTTTTCGGCAGGCATCAACGAAGCATAAAAAGCGTCAAATCCATTGACATTTTGTTGCACCACCAACATCCCAATCATCGAAAGGACGACCAGAGCGATTAACATACAAACGCCCAGACTAATCAAACTCAAAAAGTCTAAAAAGCTATTGACAATCGGCTTTGATTTCAATTTAGGCTGTGCCTCTACAATTTTATTAACTTCTTCCATCTATTGCGTTGTTTCGGTTGCCATCGTAAAAAGAATGCCCAGAATCCGTTCAATATCTTGTCCAATGTCATACGATTGAGTTTCAATTTTGGCTTCGTTATTCTCAAGAACTAAAAATCGCCAAATATCTCCGGTCGTGACACAACCATAAATCCTTTGGATGGCATTTCCTTGCTTCTCATTGAAAATTTGAGCGGCATACATTTCGGCAATACATTGGGTTAAACCCTGCTCAAAATTCTATTGTTTAGCCTCAACCGCCACGATTACGGGAGCTTCGAGTTCTCTCTGAAACGGCGAGCGTGAAATTAAAAAATCACACCAACCGGATAATCCACGTTTTTTATCAACATTAAATTCAACCCCTGAAAAAATGCTGATTTGTTCCTTGGTTTGGATATGCAACTCTGTCAAAACAGGTGCGATAATAAATTCTGAGCGGGCTTTTTCCGTCCCTTGTCCAAGCGCAAAACTGACATTATGTTTGAGCGTTTGTTGAAGCAATTGACTTGATTTTTTCGGTTCAAAATCATCGAACAGGTGTTCGACAAATCTTTGATTGATACCAAATTTATTTTTTAGGTCAAGTGCTGTAAAACTCGAATATGCCATGTCGCCTAATCTCAAAAAATTCAATTTACTTATCAATTCAAATCATAACTTAGCCAAACTGCTTTGTCATCTGTCCAAAAATAAGTTTTGCTTTTGTGAAAAAGTAGATTTAGTGAAGCCTAGCGGTTTGGAAAATCCGAATTGGCAAGGTATTCTCATTTAATTAGTGGATAAAAGTGATATAATTTTTAAAGATTTTGAGTGGAATGGGCAAAAAGCAGAAATCAACCTTCAAAACCACAGAATTTCCTTTGAAGAAGCGACAACGGTTTTTGCTGACCAATTTTTTGTTATTTTTAAGGATTCTGAGCATTCAGAAGGGGAGCAAAGGTTTATCATAATTGGTGTGTCAGACAAGCTAAACTATTTATTTGTTTCATTTACCGAAAGAAATCAAAGAACTCGGATTATTAGTGCTAGAGAATTAACGAGTAAAGAGAGAAAAGATTATGAAAAGCGAATACAATCTTAATGAATTGGAAGTTGTAGCAGTTGGAAAGGGTTGGAGTCGTTCATTCGTTTGGGTGGTCTGTGTTATTTCGCAGAACAAAGCCCTGGTTCCACTCAAACTTTATAAAGCAGAATTTTATCCGCAACTTTCAAAAGCCAAAATTGTTGATGAAAAAGGGAAGGCTAGTTTTTATCCCCAGGAATGGTTTTTACCTGTCAAATTTGCAAAGAAAGTTACGAATGTGTTAGAAAAAGTTGCATAAGAAATGGAAAACATAGTTACGGATTTAACGGAAACAAAGACAATTAGCCTCAAGGAAAAAGCCTCGGCTTATTTTGAGCTGACAAAGCCGCGGATTGCGTTTATGTTGGTCTTAACCTCGGCGGCAGGTTTTTATCTCGGCATCAAACAAAATTTTGATATTTGGCTGTTTGTCAATTCGATGATTGGCATTACTTTGCTCGCTTTCGGCGTTTCAACTCTCAATCAATTTATCGAACGAGATATTGATGGATTGATGGAAAGGACGGAGAAACGCCCGCTTCCATCAGCCAAATTGACAGGAACAGAGGCTTTGGTTTTTGGAATTCTACTTTGTTTGATTTCGGAATTGTATCTTTATTTTCTGGTAAATCCCTTGACTGCGGCACTTGGCGTGAGCGTCATCATCGGCTATGTTTTGCTTTACACACCTTTGAAAACTCGAACTTCGGCTTCTACGGCAATTGGTGCGATTCCGGGCGCGATGCCGCCATTGATGGGTTGGACATCTGCCGCCAACGAAATTTCGCTACCTGCTTTAGTATTATTTGCGATGCTTTTCCTTTGGCAATTTCCACATTTTTTGGCAATCGCGTGGATGTATCGGGAGCAATACAAAAAAGCCGGAATTTTAATGTTGCCGGTGGTTGAGCCTGCGGGAAAAATGACGGCTCGACAGATTGTGATTTTTGCCGCAATGCTCTTGCCGATTAGTTTAGCCCCATTTTTTATTGGTTTAGCGGGAGTTGTTTATTTGATCGGAGCAAGCATTTTAGGACTCTGGTTTTTGTGGGAAAGCATCAAAACGGCGCGGGAAAAATCAGATAAATCAGCCCGCCGGTTGCTTTTAGTTTCGGTGCTTTATTTGCCTTTAATTTACGGTTTGATGGTGGTTAATCACTAAGAAACGGCGTGGTAACGCCGCCATCTTGGCGGCTGTCTGGTGGGCATCTTGCCCGCCTCTTTGCTGAGATAATATTTAGTTTTGAATAAATTTCGGGAGGTTGAGAGGGCAAGATGCCCTCTCAACAGCAGGCAAGATGCCTGCGTTACACTTATTGAGCAATCTTTAACAAAAGATGGAATTAGAAGTCGGAACAATTGAAGAGTTAGAGGTTGAACCGCCTAAAAAGAAAAGATCATCTCGAAAGATTAGTGAAGGCGGAGGCTCAAATAATGGAAATCGCGGTGGCGGTGGCGGTGGTGATGATCGTTCGGATGATGAAAACCAAGATGCCAGCCAAGCCTTTAAACCTGACAAATATCGAGTCGGAATGGGACTTCTCCTTCTGATGGTAATGATGACTTTCGGGGCGTTGATTGGGACTTACATCGTTTTGGCAACCAATCAAGCGATTGAATGGAAACCTTTTAATTTGCCATTTCAAATTTGGATTAGCACCGCTTTGATTCTGGTCAGCAGTATTGATTACGAACTCGCTAAGAAAAGTCTTTTGCAGGGAAATCAAAAGAAGGCGCGAAAATGGTTTTTAATTACGAGCATTGTTGGAGCGATTTTTATTGCCTCGCAAATTTTGGCGTGGCTAAATTTGGTCAATCAGGGTTATTATGCCGCCGGAAATTCATACGCCGGACTCTTTTATATTTTGACCGCCGTTCACGCTGTTCATGTAGTCGGCGGAATAATTTCGCTGGTTTATATCGTGCTTAAAACTCAAATTTATACGGCGGAAGAGGATGAACTTCTGAAACGACAATGGTTTGCAAAAGTGGTTGGTTGGTATTGGCATTTGTTGGGCGTATTGTGGGTCATTTTGTTCATTATTTTAGGGTTTTATAAATAGGAAATTGATGCAACTTTTAGAAGTTTTTCCACATCTCAACGCTACACTAAACGCATTTAGCGGAGTTCTTTTAATCTTTGGATTTTACTTTATTAAACGAAAGTCAATCCAAAAACATCGGGCGTGTATGGTGTCCGCGGTTGTGATGTCAACTTTATTTCTTATCTGTTATTTAATTCATCATGCTATCCGCACTTATTTCTTCGGATTAGGTCCTACCAAATTCACAGGCGAAGGCATCATCCGCCCGATTTATTTTTTAATTTTAGGAACTCACACCATTTTAGCCGCTCTGGTTGCTCCTGCCGTCATCTATATTTTTATCAAAGCATTAAAAAAACAGTTTGATATTCACAAGAAATTTGCCCGATTTGTTTATCCCGTTTGGCTCTATGTTTCGATTACCGGAGTGCTTGTTTATTTGCTTCTTTATCAAATCTATCCAAACCGATAAAATTCGTTGATTTATTGAAAAATGTTTGTTATATTCTTGTTGTTGAAAAGTTGTCGCCGAAGTTATTTCGTAAGTGATAACACGGGGGATCCAAAGTTTAGTTAAATCTAAACAGGGGCGTAGCGTTGAAAAACGCGGGAAACTTCTTCTTTCCTAGCCCGTCAGCTAACCTCGTAGGCTATGGTGAAGGAGGACACAGAAAGTTTTGCCGATTAGGTGCAACCCGCGTGTGCTTTGCGCGCCCTTGTATTTTTCAACTTTTCTTGTCGTCTCAAAAAGAAAGTTCCGCTTCAGATTGATTGAAGCGGAACTTTTGATGTTTATGCCGGACTTTTAATTTTATTTTACACCCGTTTGCACTTTCACGGTTTTAATCGGTATCTTTTCAGCCTTATCAAAGGTGACTTTGGAAGGTTTTCCATCGATTTGAATGGTAAATGTCTGAACTCTTTTATCAATCCGAATCTCTTGAATTTTTGTTCCTTTAGCAGTTTTAATTTCAACTTCCATCGGTAAAATAAAGGCGGATGGTGTAATCGAATCAATCTTTTGAGTTTGCGAAACGGTCAATGTCAGACGCTTTTTAGCCGGACTATAAGTTTGTTTGACATTGAGTCGGGGGAAACCTCCCTTAATTACCCATTGGTCAAAAAACCAAGTCAAATCTTTGCCTGAAGCCTCTTCCATCACTTTTTTCAAATCGGGGCTGACCACGCTACTAAATTTATGCCGATTCAGATAAATATTGATTGCTTTCCAAAAGGCTTCATCGCCGATTTCTTCGCGTAAAGTGTGAATGACTGCCCCGCCTTTTTGATAGACAAAGGCGGAGGCATCAAAAACGGTGTTAGGATCGGCGTTTGGATTAAAAAGCGGCGGACGAATTTGGCTGAAAGAATCAGCTCCCATAAATTGATCTGCATCATCGAGGATTTTTCTCATATAATCCTTTCTTCCATTTAATTTTTCCCGATAGACGGCTTCCATAAAGGTCGCAAAACCTTCATTGAGCCATAAATTTGACCAGTCTTTGGTAGTCACTAAATTTCCAAACCACGAGTGCGCGAGTTCGTGTGAAACTAAATCCAACACAGCTTCGCGTCCAAATGGGAATTCAGCAAAAAGGATTTCGCTATCCGCCATAGTGGTCGCCGTGATATTTTCCATTCCACCGAATTGAAATTGGGCGACAAAAGTTTGGTCATATTTGTTGTAGGGAAAATTCACTCCAGTCACGTCTTCAAAAACACGCATCATATCGGGAGTCTTCCCGTAGGCTTTTTCGACCACCCCTTCTTTGCCCGGATAAACGTAATATCCAAGCGGAATATCCTTGTATTTGCCTTCAATTTTGACGTATTTTCCGACTATAAAAGAAGTCAAATATACGGGATGAACCACCGGCATTTTGTAATGAAAGGTTTTTGTTCCATCAGCATTTTCGGTTGTTTCAAGCAGTTCGCCGTTGCTAATTGCCATTTCATCTTTGGGAACGGTGATAAATTGCTCAGTGGTTGCTTTATCATCGGGAAAATCGTAAGCCGGAAACCAATGATGGACTTCTTCGGCTTCACCCTGCGTCCAGACTTGAGACGAGTGAATTATTTTCCCATCAACCTTTTGTTCATCCACAAAATAAACACCTTTCTTTGGTTTACTAGAATATTTGAATCTGACGGAAACAACCTCATTGACAGAATAGGCTTTATCGAGGGTAATGATAATTTGTTCGCCTTTTTGCTGAAATTCGGTCAAAGGTTTGCCATCCGGTTCAAGCGTAACCGAGTCAAATTTCATTCCAGCCGAATCTAAAACCAAGGTCTTAAACCCGTCTTTGAGCGGTTTGACTTGCACCGTGGCATCGCCGAAATAAATTTTATTGTTCCGGTCAAAGCTCGAACGAATAATGTAATGTTGGGCATCAAAGGTGCGCTCACGCACAGTTTGCCCAAAGAAATTTAAGGTTGAAAAAATAAAAAGAGTTGCGAAAAGAAAGATTTTGTAATGTTTCATAGATTTTTATTGAAAGAACTTTCATAATTCAAGGAAATTTTTAATTACGAAAAACAAGCGTATTATGGCACAGAATTTTGTAACTGAAAACAATTTCGTTATGATGTTTTTATGAAAATTAAAATTTTGTTTGTACTTTATATTTTAATAGTAGTTTCGGGGTTTTCCCAGACTCCGACTCCAACTCCTTTGCTTTATAGCGAAAAGACTTTGAATGAATTGAAACAACTGCAAAAAGCTGTTTTAACCAGTGATTATGCGTTGAACCAAACTGCCTATCTTTGCAATAACATCGGACCGCGGTTGACCGGCTCGCCGCAAGCCGAACTAGCCATAGAATATGTAGCCGAAGAGATGCGAAAGCTCGGTTTAGAAGTTCGTTTGCAAAAACTTGACGTTCCGCATTGGGTTCGTGGCGAAGAAAAAGGCGAGATTACCGAGTGGAACGGAATGGCGAAAGGAACGACTCAAAAAGTTGTGTTGACGGCACTCGGCGGAAGCGTTGCGACCGATGCCAACGGTTTAATGGCAGAGGTTATTGTGGTCAATAATTACGATGAATTAAATGCTTTGGGGCGCGAAAAGGTTGAAGGGAAAATCGTCCTTTTTAATGTCAAATTTGACCGTCGATTATCCGAGCTTAATCAAGCGGGAGCGGCATACGGACAAGTAACAGCATATCGTGGCGGTGGCGCGATTGCCGCCTCAAAACTCGGCGCGGTTGGCGTGTTGGTGCGTTCTGCTGGCGGTTCGCAAAATCGTCTCGCACATACGGGCGGAATGCGTTACGCGGATGGCGTAACGAAAATACCAGCAGCAGCAGTTTCCTACGAAGATGCGGAAACAATTGCTTATTTGGCAAAATCGGGCAAAGTCAAAATGAAACTGACTTTAACCCCGCAAACCTTTCCAAATAAAACAAGTTACAATGTGATTGCCGATTTAAAAGGAAGTGAAAAACCGGACGAAATAGTGATTGTTTCGGGTCATCTTGATTCGTGGGATTTGGGAACGGGTGCGCTTGATGATGCGGTTGGGGTGGCGATGGCAATGCAGACTTTAAAAACTTTGAAAGAGTTAAATTTTAAGCCCAAAAGAACGATTCGCTTGGTTGCCTTTATGAATGAAGAAAACGGTTTTGTCGGCGCAAATACCTACGCCGCCGAAGCCGATGCCGCGAAACATTTTGCCGCGATTGAAGGCGATTTGGGCGCAAGCCATCCCATCGGATTTATTTTTGCAGGCAAACCCGAAGCAGTTTCATTTTTTGCGCCCCTTTCAAATATTTTGAATAGTCAAGGGGCTGGACAAATTGATGTTCGCCCAAGCGCGAGTTCGGACATCAGCACTTTGACTGCTAAAGGAGTTCCATCATTTGGACCTTGGTTTGATACCCGAACTTACTTTAATTATCACCACACCGAAGCCGATACTTTCGACAAAGTTAATCCGAAAGAACTGGCTGAAAATGGAGCGGTGATGGCAGTTTTGGCTTATGGGCTTGCCAATTTAGAGCAGAATTTGCCAAGATAATGAAAAGGAGATTTTTATGTTGAATAGACCACCACCGTATTTTCCGCAAAACACTTTGAGTCCGCCGGATGAAAAGCGTTATCTTAAATTCAAAATAATAGTTGGAACAATTATTATTTTGAGTATTTTAGGGATAATTGGAATCGGATTTGGAATTTATTATTTGATAACATTGTTTTGGGCATAGAAAAAAGGGTGAGCCAGTGTAAATCTGCTCATCCTTTTTAGTTTTAGCTGATTTCAGACTATTGTTTTTTCTCAGCTGTGTTAGTTAATTTTGAGGCTTCTGCCGCAAGTATTTTTGCTTTGGGTAATATCTCAACTGCTTTGATTAACTGGGTGTCGTAATCATTAAAAACTTGCAAAGAAGTTGTGATTCCATACGCCGCCGTCACTAATTCAGTGCGTAAATTTCTGATGACAAACTCACGCTCTTTATCCACTAAAGCCGCCGGAATTTTATATTTTTCTACTGCAAATTTCTTAAAACTTTGAAACACCATGTCATTGATATTAAAATCGTTGGCTTTCAAGTCGTAATCGTAAGTTATTGGCTTATCAACCCGATACAAATCAAGTCCGCTGATTTTCCCAAAGGATAAATCTAAAGAGAAAGCAAAAAGCGGGTCGAGCAATTTGGCTTGTTTGGTGGCTCTCTCAATCGGGATGGTTAGGGGTTTTACCACCTCATCCGGCATAATTCCGCCCCCGCTATAAACCACTCTTCCGGTTGCAGTTTTACTTTCCGTTCCCTTGTTGGTCGGTTCACTGCCTACGCCGCCTTTATTGTAATAATCATAAAGGTTTCCGTTTGAATAATCCCTTTGAATCAAACGTCCCGAAGGAGTTTCATATTTGGCAATGGTCAAAAGCAACATCGAACCATATTCCAACATAAATGGATTTTGCACCAATCCTTTGCCAAAACTATTTTCGCCAACCAAAAGGGCGCGGTCGTGATCCTGCAAGGCACCAGCTAAAATTTCCGATGCCGAAGCACTATTTCGATTTAATAAAACCACTAAAGGCATCTTTTCGGGGTTAGGATTTTCCGCCCGATAAGTATCGCCAACCCCATCCAACCGCCCTTTTTGGGTGAAAACCGTTTGTCCGCGATTGAGAAAAGCATTTGCCACACGATAGGCTTGATTGACCAAACCGCCGCCATTATTGCGTAAATCAAGCACTAATTGAGTCATCCCTTGTGCTTTTAATTCCTGCATCGCAATCCGAAATTCATTAAAAGTGGTTTGATTAAAACCACCCGTCATTGCAATATAACCAACCCCGGTCGAAGCATATAGGCTTCGGGAATCGAAGGTTGTGGAACGGCATCCCGAATGATTTCAACGTTTTCGCGTTTGCCGGAGCCATATCTTTCAACGGTAATTTTGGCAACTGTGCCGCGTGGTCCGCGCAAATGTGAACGAACTTCAGAATAGGGTTTGCCAAGCATCGAAACGCCATTGACTTCAATAATTTTGTCGCCGTAACGAAGTCCGACACGGTTGGCGGGTGCGCCCTCGAAAGTGGCTTTGATAAAAGTTACCACATTATTTCCATCGGCATCGCGGAGATCGCCAATACTTGCTCCAATACCGAAATATTGCGATTGTTGGTCGGTGCGAAATTGTTCAAATTCTTTGGCATCAAAATAATTTGAATGGGGATCGAGCGTATGAAGCATCCCGTCAATCGAGGATTTGAATAAATCGTTATAGTCAATTTTTTTACCGTCAACGTAATTTGCCTGAATAATGGTCAAGGCTTCAGACATATCCGATTCAATCTTTTCAATTGAGGTCGAAGTGGAAGGTTTATTGACTGAATTTTCTGTTCCTGTGGACGGAATTGATTTTGAAACAGTTCCTTGGGCGAAAATTTGGGTTGATAAAAATATTGATAAAACCAAAATTACGAAGGGGTGTTTTTTCACAAGCTAAATCTCCTTTTTTGATAACGGGGAATCGCAAAATTCCGAAAAGATGATAACATTCATTTGAGGAAAAAGCGACAAAAAGGGTTGCACGCGAAGGAGAAATTAAAGCAAATTTTTGTGATAAAAAATTGATAAATGAGTCATTTACTCGAAGTTAAAAATTTACAGACACATTTTCCGACCCGTGTCGGGCGTGGTGAAAGCAGTCAATGATGTTAGTTTTTACATCAAAGAAGGCGAATTGCTCGGTTTAGTGGGCGAATCGGGTTGCGGAAAATCAATTACAGCGTTGTCAATGATGCGTTTGATTTCTAACCCGGGAAAAATTGTCGGCGGAAGCATAAAATTTAAAGGCGAAGAATTAACGACAGCCAAAGATGAGCGAATGCGTGAGATTCGCGGCAATGATATTGCGATGATTTTTCAAGACCCGATGACTTCGCTGAATCCCGTTTTTACAGTCGGCGAACAAATTGCCGAAGCCTTGCGACTTCATCGAAAATTGAATAAACAGCAGGCGTGGCAAGCGGCAATTGATGCAATGACGGAAGTTGCGATTCCTGATGCGGCGCGGCGGGCAAAAGATTATCCGCATCAGCTTTCGGGCGGAATGCGTCAACGGATTATGATTGCGATGGCTCTGGCTTGCGATCCCGAATTGCTGATCGCCGACGAACCGACAACCGCTTTGGATGTTACGATTCAAGCTCAAATTCTCGAACTTTTGGACGAATTGCGGAAAACTCGAAAACTTGCGGTTTTGTTGATCACGCACGATTTGGGCGTAGTCGCCGAAGTCGCTGACAGAGTTTGCGTAATGTATACAGGAAAAATCGTTGAAGAATCATCGGTTGAAGAAATTTTTGAGAATCCGAAACATCCATACACACAAGGCTTATTGCGTTCTGTGCCAAAAATGCGAGCCGTTGGCGAAACTAAAGAAAAGCGTCTGCAAACGATTGATGGAACTGTTCCGAGTCCGACAAATCTGCCAAAAGGCTGCCATTTTGCTCCGCGTTGCACTTTTAAGAAAATTGAATGTGAAGTAGGCGAAATTCAGTTGAAAGAACTGGGTAAGGGCGTTAAAGTTCGTTGTGTTTTGTATTGATTTTGAGGTGAAATATGAATGGAATTTTAGATTTAGAAACAATTGGTGTAGATTCTCAAACAGATACTTGGATTATACGTTTGCCAAAAGAAGTCTGTCATCGTGAAGGCTTTGCCGAAGGAACTTTGGTAAGCCTGACTATCAAAAATGGCGGTATTCAAAGTTCATTTATTCGTCCCAAACCGGAATTAAAAGAAATCTCTAGCCGTCTCAAAAAGAAAAACAGAAAACTTTATGAGGAGCTAGAAAAAATTGGCGACTGAGGAAATCATTTATCTTGATTTTTATGACGCAGTTTGGCTTCATTTCGATTTGATGAACGATTGGGATGAAGTCAGATTCGGGATTGATTTTCGTGAACTGCTTGAGTCAGCACTTGCTCGTCCGCAAAACGAAGCAAATTACGGAAACGCTGATATTATCAGACAAGCTGCTTCGCTTTGTTTTGGACTTATCAAAAATCATCCGTGGAAAGGCGGGAACAAAAGAACGGCAACCCACATAACCGAAGCCTTTCTGGATTTGAATGGTTATTTTGTGGAATATGAACGAAGAGAAATTATCGAACTGGTTTTGGCGATTGAAGCGGATGAATGGGGCGTTGACGAAATAGAAAATTGGTTGCGATTGAGAATTAAGAAATTTTGAAAGAATTGAGGAAAGGCGTGAAAGTTCGTTGTGTTTTGTATTGATGAAAAATTCCAACCTCAAAATTCAAGGCGAAAAAGTTTTTCTTCGATATGTCACAATTGATGATTTTGACGAATTTATTGCCCTAAGCCAAGCCAGCATTGAATTTTACCGAGGTTTAGCAAGTCCGATTTTGGATTTTGATAGTTTCAAAACATTGGTTGATAAAAATAATGATGAAGCAAACGAATGTTTTGTCATTTGCCAAAATGTTGATAATAAGATAATTGGGGCGATAAACTTATCACAGATTTTTCGCAAATCGTTTCAAAATGCGTATCTCGGTTACTCGCTTGGCGTAGATTTTACGGGAAAAGGTTATATGACCGAAGCCGTTGAATTTATTTTGCAACATTCATTTGAGAATCTAAATCTTCATCGAGTTGAAGCAAATGTCCAACCGCACAATCTTGCTTCAATCAAAGTTTTGCAACGATGCGGTTTTACCAAAGAAGGCTTTTCGCGTAAGTATCTGAAAATAGACGACAAATGGTGTGACCACGAGCGTTGGGCAATAATTGTAGAGGATTGGAGTAGAGAACAATGAAACAGGCAACAGTAGAAAAATTGATGACGGTTGAAGAATATTTGGCGTTTGAGGAAAAGTCTAAAATTAAACACGAATATATGGACGGTGAAATTTTTTCAATGGCTGGGGCAACCAGAAAACATAGGAAAATTGCCAGTAATATCGGCATTGAGCTTGGTTACAAATTGAAAGGTAAAGGTGGCGAAGTTCATTTTAGCGACTTGCGAATAAGGTTCTAGAAAAAAACACTACGTCTATGGAGATGTCACAATTTTTTGCGGTGATCCTGATTTAGAAGTGTATAAGGAAACTGAAATTTTATTGAATCCTAAATTAGTCGTAGAGGTTCTTTCAAAATCAACTGAGGCACGGGATAGAGGCGATAAAGCATTAGATTACCGATGTTTACAGAGTTTAACAGATTATATATTGGTATCTCAAAAAAGAATGTTTGTCGAACATTTTATTCGCCAAAATGACGGAAGTTGGAAATTATTTGAATATACTGAGCCAAATGAAAAACTTACTTTGGAATCAATTGGTTGTGAGTTATTGCTTTCTGATATTTATTTTGAAGTAAAATTACCTCAGTTAAGGTTGGTGTAAATAATGGAAAATAGCTCGGCTAAAACACAAAAGCAAGAATTAGTAAAAATCAAAAATCTGGTCAAACATTTTCCAGTTGATAATTCGGATGACGTGGTGAAAGCCGTGGACGGCATTTCCTTTAACATTTTGGCAGGTGAAACGCTCGGATTAGTCGGCGAATCGGGATGTGGAAAGTCAACCGTCGGACGTTGCATTTTGCGTCTGATTGAGCCAACTAGTGGGGAGGTTTGGTTTGATGATTGTAACGTTTTATCGTTGCATAAAAAAGAGTTGCGTCCGCTTCGGCGCGAGATGCAAATCATTTTCCAAGACCCTTACGCCTCTTTAAATCCGCGTCTTTCGATTCTTTCAATCATTTCCGAACCTCTCAAAATTCACGGAATTGGCAATAAAAATGAGCAAAAAGACCGAGTTGCGGAATTGCTCAAAAAGGTTGGGCTTGATCCTGATTATATGAATCGCTATCCACACGAATTTTCCGGTGGGCAGCGGCAGCGTTTGGGAGTGGCGCGGGCGTTGGCTTTGAATCCAAAATTGATTATTGCCGATGAGCCTGTTTCGGCATTGGATGTTTCGGTGCAAGCCCAAGTGGTAAATCTTTTGCAAGATTTACAAGCCGAATTTGGTTTAACTTATCTTTTTATTTCACACGGCTTAGCCGTGGTCGAACATATTTCAAATCGCGTGGCTGTGATGTATTTGGGAAAAATCGTTGAGATTGCCACCGCCCAAGAACTTTACGAAAATCCGCTTCATCCTTATACAAAGGCTTTGCTTTCGGCAATTCCGATTCCAGATCCAAAGTTGAAAAGAGAGAGAATTATTTTAAAAGGTGATGTTCCCACGCCGATTAATCCGCCGAGTGGTTGCAGATTCCGAACTCGTTGCCCGATTGCCAGCGAAGAATGTTCAAAAATCGTTCCAGAACTAAAAGAAATTTCGAGCGGACACTTTTCGGCTTGCCTCAAAACCGAGGGATATTAAAATCTGCAAAAAAATGAAATTTGAAACATAAAGAAATAGCTGGTCGTAAAAGTTTCTGAGTAATCAAAAAATCAATTCCAAACAATAAAAGGAGAAGTTTTTATGAGTGAAGAAAATCAAGATTGGCAAGTGCCACTGCCGCCCAAAACACCACAAATAGCAGAAGACGCACCGCAAATGTCAATTTTTCAAACCTTGACGGATATTTTTTTCGACCCCGGCGCAGTCTTTGAAGATTTACGCCGAAAACCCTTTCCCAGACTGATTTTTCCGCTTCTTTTGTGTGCAGTATTAGTTACAACTTACAATACTGCCCTCAACGTAAGATTGGGACCTGAAAGAATTGTCCAAGAGCAATTGAAAATGCCGATGTTGGAAAATTTGCCGGACGATGCAAAAAAGAAGATGTTAGAGGATGCCAAAAATACTTCTACCTTTAGGACTGTCATTACTATTTTTGGAAGTATCGCAGGTTTTTTGGTGGTCTTTGCTATTATCGGTTTGGTTTATTGGGGCTTAGGACTGGCTTTTGGCGGAATCGGTAATTTTTGGCACGCTATGGCGGTAGTTGCGTATTCCAGTTTCCCGGTCATTGTAGTTTCAATGATTGCCAGCCTTATTATTTTGTTCTTAAAGTCCCCCGACGATATTAGCTTTTTTGATGCCCAAAGCGGACTTCTTAAAATCAACCCTAATCTTCTAATTGAGAGTTCATCAGCCCTCAAAGCCTTCTTTAACAGAATTGACCTACTTGTTATTTGGGGAGTATTTCTGAGTGTAATTGGACTTCGTAATTGTATGAAGGTTTCAAATGGCGGGGCTTGGTTAATTTCAATAATTATTTGGTTGATTGGCACAACTTTAACAGTTATTGGCGGATTATTTTTTAGATAATTTAACCAAAATGTGTGACGGCAGAATTGAGTTTCTGTCCTCACACAACATATTTATTCATATCTCAAGGCTTCAATCGGGTCTAAACGGGCGGCTTTCCAAGCAGGGAAAAGCCCGAAAACCAACCCAATTCCGACACTTATCAAAAAACCAAAGACGGGTGCTTGCCAGGGAACATATGAAGGAAAAACCAATCCCACTAATAAAGTAAGTAGCCAACCGATACCAAGTCCAATAAGTCCGCCTAAACCCGTAAGAGTCATCGCCTCAATCAAAAATTGAGTCAAAATATCAAATCTTCTTGCGCCAATTGCTTTTCTAATACCGATTTCACGGGTTCTTTCCGTCACTGAAACCAACATAATATTCATCACGCCGATTCCGCCAATCATCAAGCCAATCGAAGAAATAACTATCATTGCGATTTTGGTATAGAGGGTCATTGAGTTAAATTGACCAATGATACTATCAGCCGTTGCCATCCCAAAATTGTTTGGTTTATCAAATGGGACTTCGCGGCGAACCCGCAAAAGATCGGCAATTTGGTCTTTGGCTTCGTCCATTCTTCCCGGTCGGGCTGTCGCCAAAACAAAAACATCATTCGCATTTGGTTTTAGTTTTTTGGCAGTTCCAAACGGCATCCAAATCACATTGCTTTGATCATCACTTCCGCTTCCGCCGCCGCCAAACTGTTCGCGTTTTTGTAAAACTCCGATGATCCGAAATTCTTTGCCTCCGATTTCAATTGTTTCGCCAATCGGTGAGCCAAGGGTGAAGAAATTTTCCACCACGCTGGAGCCGATTACTGCTACATTTTGGGCAGTATCGCTTTCGCCTTTGGTGAACCAACGTCCTTCCATTAAAATTTCAGTTCCGCCGCGTTCGATTTCGGGATAGGTCCCGGTTAGATTGATGGCAGTTGAAGTTTTACCGTTTTTGCCCGTCACCAGAATTTTTTGACCAAAGAAGTTATTGGTGATGTCGAGCATCGGGACACAATTTTCAATCTCTGAAAGTTGGGCAATTGCTTCGGCATCTTCGGCAGTTAAAGGTTTTCTCATCCGTTCTTCGCGCGAAGGTCGCCCAAAACGAATGCCGGGATCAAATTTATAAAGAAAAATCGAACGAGTGCCGAATGATTCGATTTCTTTTTTGATGCCCATATCAATTCCGCTGATAATTGACGAAATCAGCATCACCGTGATAACTCCGATGACAACCCCGATAACGGTCAAAAATGAACGCAATTTGTTGGAACGAATGGTGTTTAAAGCCATTTTCAGGTTTTCGTAAATATTATTTTTAAAAAAATTAATCGGATTCATTTTTGTTAATCAGCCCTCAAGGCTTCAATCGGATCCAGCCGAGCCGCCTTCCAAGCAGGGAAAAGTCCTGCCAGCATTCCAATCAATGCCGGAACCAAAATTCCCACAAACATTGCCCAAATCGGAATATAGGTGTCGAAAATATAATTAGAAACTATTTGACCACCGAGCCAAGCACAGATTAGTCCGATTACACCGCCAATCAGCGAAAGTGTCGCAGATTCAAATAAAAACTGTCGGAGAATATCTTTTTGCCTCGCGCCGAGTGCCTTTCGGATTCCGATTTCTTTGGTTCTTTCGGTTACTGCAACGAGCATAATATTCATAATTACAATTGCCCCAACCACTAAAGCAATCGCCGGAACAATCATTATTACCAAAAATACGACTCCAAAAATTCGGTCCCGAAAACCCGTGATGGCATCAGGAGTCATCACCGCAAAATTATCTTTTTCATTTGCCCGAAGTCTTCGCTGGACCCGCATTAATGTCCTGGCTTCTTCAACCGCATCATTAAAAAGGCGTTCAGTTTTTGAGGTTGCGACAAAGAAAAGACTTCGACTTCCTCGTAACGGTCCAAAATTTGAAGCGTATGTTTTGATCGGGAGGAATACAAAAATGTCTTGCGGCATTCCAAAAATAGTCCCTTTTTCTACCTGAATTCCGACCACTTTATAGGGAATCCCGCGAATATAAATTTCTTCGCCAATGGCAGACTTTAGGGGAAATAGTTTATTGGCTAATTCCGAGCCGATAAAACAAACCTTGACTGCGCCATCATTTTCGGATTGAGTAAAAAAACGACCTTCGGCAATATCAATATTATCAATTTCAGCCACAATTGATTCCATTCCTTCGACCCGGACATCTTCCAAAGTCTCTTTGCCAACTTTGACATCAGCTATATTTGGACGCGCCTTTGCTCCGATTTTATCAATCAGTTGGGCACGACTTTTGATATATTCCATCTCATCCAGAGTCAAATCTTTATTTCTTCGCTGAGCAGCCGCAATGGTATCGGTATCCTTAAAGTCTTCAAAAAAATTGAAACGTTGCACCGAGAAAGCATTTGAGCCGATACCCGCAATTTTTTCATCCACATATTTGTTAAAACCTTGCAAAATTGACAACACCAACATAAATGCCGCGACCCCGATAATCATTCCCAAAAGAGTCAGAAATGAACGAAGTTTATGCGCCCAAATTGCTGTAAGTGCAAGTTTTATAGTTTCGGTAAAATTCATAGAAAAGTTTTTTTAGAATAAACTATTGAATAATACGGAAAAAACCGGAAGAAAGTTATATTTTAATTGATTAAGTTTGAAAAAAAACAGTCAGCCTCCAAACATCAGAAATATTCAATCTTTGGAATGCCGGCATCAATGCAAATGGCATAAAGTTAAGAAAATTTCGCCGGCGATTTCGCAGATGACACCGATAAAGCAACAATTAAATCTGCGTTTTTCCGCGTTAATAGAACGAGCAAAAAAACTGCGGTTTCTTTAGGAATTTCCGCCATTTGCAACGAGGCGGGCGTGGAGTTGTATTGTAATTGCTGATAATGAAGACCTTGATTTGTATTATTTCATTGTTGAAAGGTAAAAAAAGTATGGAACTTTTAGCTTGTTTTGTTGTCTAACAATTTGAGGTAAATTCAATGCAAAACAGAACGGAACTTTTTCAGATGAGTAAAACGCAATTTTTGCTCATTTTTGTCTTTCTATTTAGTCTTTTATCTATTTCAAGTGCATGGCTTTTGATTGATGAGATTTACATTTTTGCTTTGCGGAAATATATTGAGCCGGAAATTCAAAAAGAATTTGGCTTTAGTAGCGAGAATTTAACCTTTTATTATGGTAGCCAGAAAATTACCGCATTTGCGATTACCAAAATTGAAAAAAGTGGGTTGATGGAGCAAGCTGATTTTCGCGCCAATGACATTCCACGCTTAAATGTTGGTTGCCATTTTTTTTATCTGAATAAATCCAACGAAGCTATTTTTTATGGGATATTAATCTCAATGAGGGAGGGACAAAGGAGGAATCTTGAAGTAGTCAATACTAACGACTTTGCAAATGCTACAAAATTGAGGCTTTATCCATATGAAAAAAGAAGGCGGGTGATTTTAGAAAAAAAAAGCAAGATTCAATCCTGTGAGGAAGTATGAGTGAAACTGGTGATTTTCAATGATTTCCCAAGCCGATTCAGTCTTCAATAATTTGCTCATCAAACTCGCGTGAACGGCGTGACCGCTTTTTTCGGCTTTGATTTTGCCCAAAACGGGCATTCCGAGCAAAGCAAAATCGCCGATGATGTCGAGGATTTTGTGACGGACAAATTCGTCAGCAAATCGGAGCGGAGTTTCGTTCAGCATCCCGTCGGGTGTGAGGACGATTGCGTTATCGAGCGAGCCGCCTTGCGCCAGATTTGCTTTTCTTAACATTTCAATTTCGTTGGTAAATCCAAAGGTGCGAGCCGAAGCAATTTCTTTCCCGAATGAGCCGTTTTTCAATTCAAAATGAAAGGTTTGGCGATTGATAAACGGATGCGGAAAATCAATCAAACATTCAATTTCAAATTTGTCGGACGATTCAATGGACATTTTTCGATCACCATTTTCAAACTCAACTTTTTTTAACACCTTTAATAATCTGCGAGGCGCATTTTGTTCCAAAACTCCAACTTTTTCAATCAGTTCAATAAAATTTTCACTTGAGCCATCCAATATCGGAATCTCGATGTTGTCGAGTTCGATGAAACAATTGTCCACCCCAAAACCACGCAAAGCCGACAAAAGATGTTCACAAGTAGAAAGCAAAACGCCCTTTCGCAAAAGCGTGGTGGCATAACTGCAATGCGAGATATATTCAACCGAGGCGGGTATCTCAAAATCATCCAAATCAGTGCGAATAAAAACGTAGCTGGTGTTTTCGGGCGCAGGTTTGAGGGTTAAATTGACCTCAACTCCGGTATGCAAACCGACCCCGTTGATTGAAATTGACTCTTTAAGCGTGGTTTGAAGTGACATTCTATCTTTTAACCAAGCAATGAATGTGCCGAACAAATTATGAGGGTTAAACGATTGTAAATAAATGCGATAAGTATTGGAGGCTGATTGTCATTGTGGTAGAATTGCTACAAAGTCATATCGGATTGTTGCAATAATCAAACTATTGTTGTTATTTTGATTGAATAAAAAGATTGGGCGGAGGAGATTTTATGCTGATTCCATGGATTGAAAGTGTCAAAACCAATAAAAAACTTTTGGTTTTTAACGGAGCTACCGGCAAATGGGTTTCGGTTTTTGCTCCGGCGTTGCAATCATTTAACAAACTTCATCTTGGTTTAAAAGCCGTTCAGACAAAAGATAAGGATACGGCAAACGTAGTTGTCCTGACCTCCACCGGGACAGCAAATTTTACATACGACAAAACAGAGAAATCGGCAACTTTCGATGGAAACAAACTTCACGGTTACACGATGTTGTTTCATCGAGAAGGATTGCTCGAAAAAGCGGTTGTTTTCCTACCCAGCGATCCCAAAATTATGGCTGGATTTATTCATGGAAAAACTGTCTATGAAAATGTTAATCCGAATCAAATGCGGGTAGTTGCTGTCCACGAATTGATTCACGCCTGCGGGTTGGATAATGATGAACACGATGATGACGGGGTTTTTCAAAAAGGATTAGTTCCAATGGGAAACCAAATTGGGAGTATGATGGCAAAAAAGGGCAGTAAATTGATGCCTCCCATCTATCTTTCCGGCGTAACGAAATCAAAAATTCTTCAGAATTGGAGTTAATTTAATTTTTCACTTCAACAATTATCCCTTGTTTATTATCCTTCACCCATTTTTCCCCATCCAATTTCCAATTGGCAA
Source organism: Blastocatellia bacterium (assembly GCA_963732475.1). GTDB lineage: Bacteria > Acidobacteriota > Blastocatellia > Pyrinomonadales > Pyrinomonadaceae > OLB17. The sequence continues at coordinate 73,958 of CAVSZR010000008.1, forward strand.
TCGACCAAACAACATTTGATTGGTCGGAGTGCGTGGTAGCTGGAAGTCTGACAAACCTTCCCCAAAGTTTTGCGCCGTTTTGTTCAACTTGACTTCCATTTGTGGCAAGGATTTTGAAAAAGAAAACGTCAATTGGAGTGCCTTCGTATTGTTGCTGCTCATAAATTGCGTGGTAAACTTTGCCCTGATAGAGAAGGATGTAAGGGTTGTCTGTGACAAAAACTCTCGTAGTATTTTTTCGGTAAGCAGTGAAAATAATTTGTTTGTCTGAGCCGCTGAACCTTTTTTCACCATTCCCGTTTTGGCAAAACTCGGCTAATTTTAATTTGTAACTTCCACTATTTTCCAATACTGCCCATCTCAGAATGACTTCTTTTTCATAAACTTCGGCGGTGCCTTTGGCACCCGTTGTTTGATTTACTGCTTCATATTTTCCAACTGTGGAAGGCGAAAATTTCCAAATTTCTTCTTGATCATCCGAAAAAAAAGTCCATTCCCCGCTTAAATTACAACTATTTACATCAAAGCGTCCGCCACATTGAGCTTGAGTCATTTGGAGGCGTAGTTTAACTATTTCAGCATCGTTAAAAATCTTTTCGTCATTGGCTTTGGTTGTTTTTGAAAGCCCATCTTTTAAGTATTCAATTCGGGCAACCGTCAAATCCCGAATTGTCCGAAAAGCAACCAACGGGTCAGTTTCAGCCGGCAAACCTATTTTCATGACGACTGATTTTCGGTAGAATTCATCGGTGCGGAGTCTGTTTATCTCTTCTTTGTATTCGCCATTGTAATTTGGCGTATTAAGCGCGGCAATGATTTTATTATACGAAGAAAGTAGGACACGAAATTGTTCTTCTCTGACTTGATAATTTTCTAAATATCTCAAAACAAAATCAATCTCCGAAGATTTTGCTTCAAGTTTGACCAGTTTTTCAGAATTTTGACGACAGATAGTAGTTTTATTATTGTTATCCGAATTGTTAGGATTTGAGGAATTTGGGCACGAGATAGCCGAGTTTTCAAGCTGTGTCAAAAGTTGTTGTGCCGCTTTTTTCCCTAACAGATAACCGCCACTATTGACAGCCCCCGCCCCATGAAATTCAACTACGGCAACTTTACTTGAGCTATTAATATAATGACGCGGTGCCGGAATTTCTTTACAAGAGTCAGAGTGGTAGATTTGTAGTCTTTCTTGTGGTTTTATTTGCCAACTGGCAAAAAGCCTAAAATGTGAAACAGGAATTCCGGTTTGGAGATGATTCGGGAAAATATAAGTGCAGATAATATGGCATTGTGTTCCGCCAAAAGCATCCGGTTTACAAGTAGTTTCATTAAAATTATAGTCGGAGGAAAAATTTGCGGGTTTATCTAAACGATTGCCATCAACGCTTGCCGGACATAATTGGGCAAACGTCGAAGAGCCGACTAAACCAATCATTAAACCAAATAATGCCGGAAAACAAAGACTTTTCGGTAATCCGAAAATAAATCGCCGAACCCTTTTTCTCATCTCAAACCTCCTTCGGATGAAAAAGAACAAATTGCCTAATTTAACAAATGGGAATGCAGGAATAATATCACAAAATTTGATGAATTACACCAGAATTATTTATCATAAATATCGTGTAAAACTTCGGTAATAGGTTTGCGGGTTTGCGCCGGTTTAGATTCTTTTTTCTTAGGTTTAGGACTAGCTTCGCGGGTTACTTCTTCTACTTTTTCGGTGACAAATTTAGAAAAGTCGGAAAGCGTCAGTTTTTGGTCGGTTTTTTCAGTTCCGTTTTCAGCTTGATGATTTTGATGATTATTTTTTTCAGAGGCAAGATGGGCAAGGATGCCATTTTCTACGCCGTTGTTTGACTGATGTTTCACAGAGGCGGTGGCTAATCTCTTTTGTTCCAACACTTCGAGGGCTTTTTTGCTTTCATCTAAAAGGGTTTTACCGCGAGTGCGGCGAGTGCGTTCGAGCGCACGCATCGCTGCCGACATGAGCGGGGCTTCAGCGGGTTCGCGTTCGATTTTACGCAAAACTTTGACGTAATTTTTTAACTCCGGCGTGGCATAAACGTAGTGCGATTCATCTGCCATTTCATTTTCCAAAACGTATCCCAGATGATTAGCGGCAGATTTATAATTACCGATTTTGTGATACAGCGCGCCCAATGCAAAATAAACGAGCGGAGGTGCGCCGCTCATTCTTTGCAAAATGATTTCGCCATTGGTAATTACTTCTTGAATTTCAAAGCCAAACCAACGGCGTTCATCATCGCGGAGAATATCATTGGCGGAAAGATAAAACTCGAAAATATCACGCACTTCATTGGGCGAAGATTGAATAAACGTTTTCCAAAGAAAATACGCAAAGATGCCGAAAAATGCCGTGACAAAGATCGGAAATCCGGTCACCAAAAGCATTGTGGCAATCACGCCAAAAGCCAAAACATATTGCGTTTTTTCCTTTATGGAATCGGGTAATCTCTTTTGAAGTTTGTTTTCGCTCACATTTAAAGTTTATTCTGTCGGTTTTTCTTCCGGCTTAGTTGGTTTTCTGCGAGCAGCAGGCTTTTTGGGTGCAGCAGTTTTGGCTTTCGCCGTAGTTTTCTTAGCTTTCGGCTCTTCAGCCTTTGTCTCTTTCGCTTCCTCTTTATGCTCGCTCGGACGCTTGGCTTTTTTCTCCTCTTCTTCCTTTTTAAAACCAAATTCAGCCATCCCATCACGGATTTTTTCGCCGATAGTATAAGGTAAATTTAGAATATAAGCAAAGGTTTCACCTAGCGTAACTGTTTCTAAATCAAGTAAATATTTTACTTTTTGGTCTAATGGAAGTTTTCCAAATTCTTTCTGAAATGCTTCAAATTGTGATTCTTCGGGTTTTGCTTTTTCGGTAGTCATAACACAAATTTCTCCTGGTTTTTCGATTTTAGCCTGACAAGATAGGCGTTCACCTTTACTACGTCTTTCTGCGCTTAGATGTTCCAATTCGGCTTTGGTTGGCTGAGAAAGCAGGTCTGCGCCCTTGGTGATTTTGACGGCACACGAATCACATTCGCCCTTTTTCCCGCAGTCGTTTTCGATTTTTACGCCCAACCGAGATGCCGCGTCAATCAAATATGTTCTCAAAGGAACAACCCCGTTTCTTCCCGAAGGTTCAAATTTTACTTCTGTTGTTTGCATAAATTAGTTTAAATTCCAGATTCCAGATTCTCCTCTACTCCTTACTCCCCCACTACTTACTCCGTTTCTCCGAACTGCCTAGTGCCAACTGCTACTGCCTCCTGCCTCCTGCTCCTGTCATCACCCGCACTCGCGGTTGCGCTCCCGATGATAAATGATTAGTTTCTTTTTGCTGACATACATCGCAAAAACCCAAAATTCTCAAACTATGATGAGTCGGCTTAAAATTGTATTTTTCCGCCATTTCATCTTGCATTGCTTCGAGTTCGGGCGAAAAAAATTCGATTACCTTTCCGCATTCGGTGCAAATCATATGGTCGTGATGTTCGTGTTCAAAGTGATGTTCGTAATAAGTTTTGCCATCTCCGAGACGAACTTCGCGGGCTAATCCCGCTTCGGTCAAAAGTTTCAAAGTGCGATAGACGGTAGTGTGTCCAAGAGCGGGGTCTTTTTTTTGCACCAACCAATACAAATCCTCGCTTGAAAGATGTTCTTCGGTTTGCAAAAAAACTTCTAAAATCAAATCGCGCTGTCCCGTTTTGCGAAGCCCCGCTTTTTGAATATGTTCTAAGAGAATCTGCTTTTCTTTTTGAAAACTTTTCTTTTTTTTTGCTATCGCCATCTTGTTCAAATTTCAGAAACTTACTACCGAAAATATCTTACCATTTGCCAGTTGGCGTGTGAAGAGGCTTTGAGGTAAAAAGTAAAAAGGTGAACAAATATTATTTTAGATTTTTGAGAACTAGAGTCTGTTAGGTGAAAGATTTACTGTCTCATTAACTCACCTTACGCGATGGGGATTTTTTTTCGGCTCTGCCGTCTGATGAGCGGAAAGTCTCGGACTTTCCGTTTTGTTCAACTCAATCTAGCTTTCAGAAGCGACAAGTGAAGCGATTTTTGTTTCACTTTTCGCTTCCTTTCCCCATTATCAAAGGAAAAAGAGTGAAAAACAAAAAACGCTTTTCACTCTTTTGATAAAAACTTGGGTTAAGTTGAAAAGTGAACGGAAAGGCAGAGCCATTTCCGCTCATCAGCGGGCAAAGCCCTTGGTAAGGTCAACTATCGTGTAAGGTGAGTCATTAAGTTTGAGTTGAAAAAACAGTAGTTGAAAAATCAAATCTTTACCTTTTAATTTTTCCCGTCATAAACGCCTTTTCGAGCATTTCGGCGAATCTGACGGACTTCGTTAAACATTCGTTGGCTATCTCGAAAAACGCTTACTTTGGTCCCTTCGCAATGATCCCAGCGGACAGGTATTTCTTTCAAACGCAAGCCTTTATAGTTGGCGAGATAAAGAAATTCAACGTCAAAGCCGAATCTGTCAATCGTCATCAAATCCAAAAGCGGACGAAATTTTTGCATATTAAAGGCTTTGAAACCGCATTGCGTATCCCAAAAAGGCAATCCTGTCAGCGTGCGGACAATCAAATTAAAAACTTTTCCGCCCTGTTCACGTCGCCACGGCTGATGAGTTCCAATCAAACTGCGGTCGAGCGCACGCGAACCGAAAGTTACGTCATATTCGCCGTCCTGAACCGGTTTCACCAATTTATAAAGTTCTTCAATCGGCGTGGATAAATCTGCATCAGAAAAAATTGCCACCTCTCCTTTGGCAGCCAGCAAACCTATTTTGACAGCATAGCCTTTGCCCCGATTTTCTTCGTAATGGATGACTTTGGTTGAAAGTTCGGGAAACTCGGCACAAGTTTTTTCCGCCACCTCGGCAGTTTGGTCACTTGAGCCGTCGTCAACCACAATCAGTTCGGCAGCTAAATTTTCGCGCTTGATAAATGAAAGGATTCGACGAATCGAGTCGCCGAGCCGTTCAGACTCGTCAAAGGCTGGAATTACAATTGAAATAAGGGTCTTCATTTGATAAAAGTTGCAAAAGCAAAACTCTATTGATAGCAGATTAGAGGCATTTCAACAAATTACAAAGGACATTTTTTATTTCAAATATCAGCTATGGAAAACTAAATCTTACTGCAACAATTTAGTTGCTTTATCAATTTCGTTGGCAAAATTTTCAATTGTTTGGGCGACATTTCTGATTTGTTCGCTTGCTTCTTTCCAGTCCCGCTGTTCAATTGCTTCACGAATCGCCGGCAAAGTTTTTACTCCGTAACCGGTATAAAAACCGGGGGCATAGATTTGATGTTTAAACCAATCGCGGCGCGGCAAACCGTTTGAATTGGTCAAAGCGCGTTCGGTTTTCATCAAAACTTCGTCCAAAGATTTTTGAACAGATGGCGAAAGTTGTTTGTTTCTCACACTTTGAAAGTTTTTTGCGCTTTCCTGCAAATGCGCGACAGCTTTTTGTAACGTGGCAAAATCAAGATTTGGGACAGGCTGATATGTTTTCGGTGCAATCAAATTTTCGGTTGGGTCTTGGACGGCTTGCCACATTCCGCTCGAAATAAATTCATTTGTTCGTTTTGTTTCTTCGCGCATTGAGTCAGTTAGACTGATAACTTCTTTGGCATAAATCCCAACCGTGTCAGCAAAATTTGTAAATTCAAACGGCAAAACGTCCGAATTTGCCAGACGCAAAGTTATTCTTCCGCAGACCTTTGAAAGCGCGAGACCGTAATGGAGATTCGGGTCGCCAAAACGGGTGTAATGATCGAAAGAATCATAAGCCGAATGATACGAACCGCCACCGTCTTCGCCACCAAAACCGATGTTAAGTGATGCAATCCCAAGATGTTGCAGAAATGGCGTGTAGTCCGAGCCTGAACCAAGCGCACCGATTCGCAAATCACTTCGATTCATCGCTTCATTTCGCACACTGGCAGAACCATTGACGATTTGATTGGCACGAGTTCGCTCCCAAACGTTAAATTTCGTTTGCGGATCGGGGACGCTTTTTGCCAATTCGTTGACAAATTTTTCGAGGGTGTGCGAGCCTGCCATACCTAAAAAACCACGCCCATTTGAATCGGTATTGATATAAACGGCGGCTTTATTTTTGAGTTCTTCGGCGTGATATTCAACCCATTCGGTTAAGCCTAAAAGCCCCGGTTCTTCCGCATCCCAAGCCGCATAAATAATCGTCCGTTTCGGTTTCCAACCCGTTTTTGCCAACTCGCCGACTCCTCTCGCTTCTTCCAAAAGCGAAACCATTCCGCTCAGTGGATCGTCTGCGCCATTTACCCACGCATCGTGATGATTTCCGCGAATAATCCATTGGTCAGGCAATTCCGCCCCGCGCATTTTGGCAATCACATTGTAAGCAGGTTTGATGTCCCAATTGAAATGCGAGTTTGAAATGAACTTTTAGCGGAATTCGTCCCGCCGATGTGATAGGTAATCGGCAACGCTCCACGCCAATTTTGTGGCGCAACCGCCCCGCCCAATGAACGCAAAAGTGGCAACGCATCGCCGTAGGAAATCGGCATCACCGGAATTTTGGTGATGGTTGGCGCATCTTTGAGGGCAAGTCGCTTGGCATCTTTAGTCGCGCCGACATTCGGAGTGAGCGGATCGCCGGGAAAAAGTGGCATATCCGAGACCGAACCTCGTTGCGCTCCATTTTCGTTTCGATATGCGCCTTTCGGATAAACATCGCCTTGAAAATAGCCGTCATCTCGCGGATCGGAATAAATCAGACAACCGATTGCGCCGTGTTCCGCCGCCACTTTTGGCTTAATTCCGCGCCAGCTTCCGCCGTAACGGGCAATCACAATTTTTCCCTTAACATCAACTCCGCGCCTTTCCAATTCCTCATAATCCGCCGGAATTCCGTAATTTACATAAACAAGGTCGCCCGTCACGTCGCCATCAATCGAATAGGCATTGTAAGTCGGTAATTGTTCATTTTTCTGTCCCGAAGTCGCGTCTTCTTTGAGAGCGGGTTCATCAAGTTTAGCCGTAAATTTCTGTGGAGAAATCATTTCCAAAATACGAGTTTTGGGCGTGGGAAACAAAACATCAAACTGTTCAATTTTTGCATCATAACCCCATGATTTGAAAAGCGAAAGCATAAACTCAGCGTTTTCTTTGCCGTAGGGTGAGCCGACATGATGCGGGCGGGCGGAAAGTCTTTTGAGCCAATTTGCAAATTTTCGCGTTTTAGCGAAGCATCAAATTTTGCCTCTAAATCCGTCTGTTTGGCTGAATTTTCAGTCGAAAAGCCGAGCAAATTTTTTTCAGTCGGCATTGTTTGGGCAATGACCGAAAAAGTTAGCATAAAAATAGTGAAAAGTCGTAAAATTGAATTTTGCATCAAAGACTCCGCGTTTTAGAATTGATTTAAGGAAAAGCAATTTATTGTAAAGCAAATTGTGGAAAGTTAAAAACGGGAACTTGATTTATCTGGGGGCGAGTTTTATGTTCAAAAAATTAAGGTTGATAATTATGTTCGGTTTGATTTCGGTAACGGGCGCGATTGGACAAAATCCGCCGACACTTGAAGAAATTTTAAACGAAACCGAAAAACAAACTGCCAATTATCAGGAAACTTTTCGCAATTTGCTGGCGGTTGAAACTAAAACTTTTGTGACTCTTGACAAAAAAGAGCAAGTCAAAAGACAAAATTTCGTTGAAGCGGATTTTCTCGTCTATCAATCTTCAAAAAATAACAAAATTTCCTTTGAACTCCGAAATGTAAAAAGCGTTGACGGCAAACCGATTCCTTCCGCCAGCGAAAAAGCCGAATTATTTTTTGCCGAGCTAAATAAAGCCTCCACTCTCAAAAGCCAGTTGGAAAAAATTCAGAAAACGAGTTCAAAATATGACAAAACCTTTGATATTTCGGGCTTAACTCTTTACGAAGGAATAATTCTTTCCCAAAATCTACGCCCGTTTTTTGAGTATCAATTGATTGGCAAAGAGACATTTCAGGAACAAGAAGTTTTTGTTTTAAGCTATCGGCAAATCAAGTCAAGTCCTTTTATTTCAATCAATAGCAAAGGCACAGACCTCAATTCGCCAAGTTTGGAGTTTGAGGTTGAAATCCCCGTAGAGTTGAAAAAGAATGACGTTTTGTTGCACGGAAAATTTTGGATTGATGCCAAAACTTTTCAAATTTGGCGTGAAGAAAGGGAATTGACGATTCAGGCAATCGAACCGCTTATTTTGCTCAAAACCGATTTTGAATATCAAACGAGTAATTACGGGATTTTAGTTCCCAAACAAATTAATCTTTTGGCAAATCGGATCAAGAAAAAAGACGGTAAGTTTTTTACCGTCAAAGATATAAAGATAATTTTCGATTATTCAAAATTTAAGAAAACCGAAACTGATGTCAAAATTTTGGATGATACGGAAAACTAAAAATTAGTAGATTTTTTTACCGATCCACTTGGTCCCTTTCCAAGTCTTTTTGCCGACGTATTTTGTCCCTTTCCAAGTTTTTACGCCCACCCAACGAGTTCCGTTCCAAACTTGTTTGCCAACATATTTACTACCGCGACCAATGTATCTGATTGCGCCAACCTTTTTCTTTTTAACCTTTGCAGTTTGTGCTTGGGCAGAAAAAGGATTTTTGTTTGATGCAATTTCTCCAACAAAAGCTAGTGAAAGAATCATTGCCATCGCAAAAAATAAACTTAAAATTGTTTTTTTCATAAAATACTCCTCGAAAATTTTATAGTAATATTTTGCGCTTCTTGAACTTTAATTTCAACTCTACTTTACTCAAAAACAGCAAATTTATTCGCAAGGCTGGCGAAAAGTGAAATATGAAAAGCCGCTCGTCGCCACGCTTTTCGTTCCACTCCAAATTGTAATTGAATATTTCAAACGATAATCGCCGCATTCGAGTTCCAATTCGGAATAGGGCATAAAAACCTTAAATTTGGTATAAACTGCCCGTTGGAAATTAGGAGTTAGAATTTTCTCGTCACGGCAACTTTTCCGGTTGTGGTATAAAACTTTTTGTTTGTGTCTGCGAGTGGAGTGCCGTCCGTTTCGTAAAAATAAATTACCGCCGTGTGTTCTTTTTTGAAGGCATTATTGATTTGAAAATCAAGCTGAAATATTCATTCCTTTTTCGTCTGTTTCATCGAAAACATTGAATTCGGTATTGATATTTTTATAGGTAAATTCGGTGACATTTGCGACATTATTAAATGGATACATTTCGGCAATTAACGCTTTATCGCCCGCCGAAAGAGTGGTGTTATTGCCAACTGCCACGCCGCTTTTAGTAAAACTCGCGTCAACCGAATAGTGCATTATTGACAATCTATCGTAAAATTTATTCGAGTATTCGGTTCCCGCTCCGTATCGGTTAAATAGAGCATTTTCAACCTTTTCGGGCGACCATCCGAGTTGGTTGACGTAATAATTTAGCACCACGGGTTTATTCCATTCAAAATTTCGATTGCGTTTTGATGCTCGTGAAGCAAGCCGAGCGCGTGTCCGAATTCGTGCAAAGTCGTTCGCCGAAATTCGGTCTCGCTGGTGTTGACATTAAACCAGCCAAAATTCATCGAAGCCCCGAAAGTTCCGTTCACAGTTTGAGTCGAATTTCCGTTTTTAATCACTGAAAATTCGTTTGAATTTTTTCCGACCAGCGACCACGATGCCCCTTTTTCGGTGTTAAAACTGACGCGGATTTCGGCGTTGCCCGATTCGACAAAGACGAAATCAACATTGGCGAATTGCTCCCAAAGTTGGGCATAAATTCTGACCTTCGATTTTAGAAATTCATCGCCATCGAGAAATCTAACCCGAATTTTTTGCGCCGGAATCCATTTGGCTGAGGTGCGAAAAACACCTTGCGCGAGATTGGCATCGCCCGTTTGCACTTTTGGCAATGAGTCTGAAAGACAAGTTTGAATTGACGGATTTTGGGCAAAGGCACCCACACAACAAATGGCGATGAAAAAAAATGATAGGTAAAAGCGATTCAGGGGCATAAATTTTTTGAACTCAAATTTTCATAATTTCAATAAAACGTTTGGTTTGATACATTTTTGAAAGCGAAAAGTTGCCCGAAAAAAATGTCAGTTTATCCCAATCGATTGCGCTTCAGTTTCAGATATTTCAACAGTCATTCTGAGCAAAGCAGTTGAAAAGGTTTTGCCCTGCGCATCGGTCATCAAACTGAGTGTCCCGCCACCGCCGAGCGATTCGTGGAGCAAAAAGTTTAAGGCTTTTAAGTTTGGCAAATCAAATCGTTCGACCTTGCCTTTGACCATTTCGCCAAAATGATTTTTGACCTTTTCCGCTGTCACTTCGCGCAACAGAATCGGGTAAAATTCATCTTTCAGGGCAATCACGCCGACATTTGCCGTGTCGCCTTTGTCGCCGCTGCGGGCGTGGGCTAGTTTAAGTAGTGAAACTTTCATCTTAAATTAATTTTTCTCCGCGTTCAGTCAAATATCGTCTGGATTCGTCCCGAACCCATTTATCCTCATCATTTATCATTTCTTTGAGCAGTTTGGTTGACACTTTGGTTTTAGTTTTGCCGAGAAAATGAACTACGTCCAAACGGATTGCCGCATTTTTGTCTGTTCGCATCTGCAAAAGATAAGTCGCGGCTTTTGGGTGAACGCTCAAAGACAAAGAAACCGAAACATTTCGTCGGATTTCATCCTTTTCATCTTTGATTTTGCTCAAAATCGCTTTGAAAGCCTCTCGTCATTAAATTTGGCTAAATGACGCATCAACCAATGATTTTTTTCTACCGCTTCGACCAAATATTTGATGATTCGGCGGTCTGAAATAAACGGGACGAGTCTTTCTGCCGTGTCGTCTTGGGCAACGAGTTGTTTGCCGATTTCGTCAATAACTTCGCCCATTTTTTGAGAATTGACGGGAATGACGTTGATTCCGGCAGTTAATTTTATCGGAATAACTTTTTTAGAAAATAAAAGACTCTGGTGGTCTTTTTCGTCATATTTTCCGATGTTTAAATCTTTTTCAACCTGAATTTTGTAATTGCCCAGCCGTTCAATCGTTCCCCAATGCGACAGGTAAAGCCGAAAATCGTAACTTTTCCCGCAGAATTTTTCGCGCCCCAATCAAACCGCCCATCGTCATCGTTTTAGGTTTGGGAATGATTTCGCCTTTTGCATCAATGATTTTGATGTCAAAACTATCGGGTCTGCCAAATTGGTTTCGATAATCGCCGCCAAAGACTGCGCCTAAATCCATCTCGGAAAGATTCTCAATTTCAAAATCAAAATAGACGGATTCGCCCAGCATAATTGAGGTTTTCGGCATTTTTAGATTGACGGCAAACTGATGACCATCCGGCGAAGTATAATTTTCGGCTCTTGCCGTCGAAAATAGCAAAGTCAATAGCAAAAATGAATAAAAGCAACTGCACTTCATTTCGGTTTTCTAAACCTCAAAATAAATTTGGTCAACCAAATTCCGACAAATATCAGAAAAACAATCAGCACCATCCAAATCGAATTGGAAAGCGGTTGTTTAGCCAAATTAGCACGAAAAACCATTTCATTGATGACGATAAAAAGTCCTAAAAGTCCAACGCTAAACCATTCAAAATAACATCGGATAATGGAAAAAGTCTCGGCTCGTTTTTCGTCTGCCAACCAGTAATCTTTGTTCGGCAAATTTATCAACGAATTCGGCGTTTGTTCGATCGCTAATGGCAGTAGGGAAAAGGTGGCAATGATAATAAATAAAATCACGCCTTCAAAAATCAGAAAACCGCTTTTCGGCATCCATCCGTCAGGTTCTCCCAAACTGTTAAAATGCGAAGCCATTTTCTCGGGCAAATTCGGGTAATAATAGAGAATCTGACCAATGAATCCGACTGTTAGAAAAATTAAAGTTGCTCGTGATAAACTCATTTATTTCCTTAAACTCAACCAATGAAACGCCGCAATAACCAGCGAATGTGTAATTTTACCATCTTTTAGCAAATTTTGAATCTCTGAAAATGGCACGAGTTTGGAAACAACGCTTTCGGTCGCGTCAAACTCAGGCTCGTGATGTTTTTCGCAATCAACCGCCAAATAATGATAAACCCAATTATTTTGAATCGCCGGATTCGGACGCGATTTGCCGATCAGAATTGTCTCACGCGGAACGTAACCCGTTTCCTCGACCAATTCGCGTTCCGCCGCAAATTTTGCATCCTCGCCATCGTCCACCATCCCGCCCGGAATTTCGAGTGTGATTTCCTCAATCCCGTGCCGATATTGTTCAATTAAAACAACTTCGCCTTCTTTCGTGATTGGAATAACATTGACCCAATCGGGATTTTCGATGCAATAAAAAGGGAATTCTGCTCCGTCAGAATCACGGACCGAATAATCACGGCGGACGTTGAAAATTTTGCAATTGGCGACGATTTCAGAGCGTTTAATTTTCCAAGTATCAATTTTTTTAGTCATAATTTAAGGTTTCTAAAAACGAATTTAATGCAAAGGCGCAAAGTAGCATAAGACGCAAAGTTTGTTAATCAATCGTTTCAATTGGACTCAATTCCCATCAAAAAAACTAAAATATCTTTGCGACTTGGCATCTTTGCGACTTTGCGTTGAAAATTTCTTGCTTTAATTGGCTTTACATCGAAGCCAAGACCGCTCGAATTTCGCCGTAGCTGTAATCATCGCCGAGAAATTCTTTGACAGGTGATAATTCACCATTTTGGCTCAATTTTACAATCGCGTCACGGATAATTTCAACCTTATTTTTCGTCACAAAATCCGAAAGTTTGACTTCACCCGTCGGAATAAAGCGAGCGAGATGGGTTTCGACGGTTGAAATTGCCAAATCCCGCAATTTGGCAATTTCAGCGATAGAATTGCCTTGTTGAAAAAGGTTGAGCGAAATCGTGTAAGTATCAATATTATTCGCGTTACGTTTCGGACGAGATTTGCGAGTTGCATTTTTGAGGTCAGTCCGCGACTCTAAACGATTGGATTGGCAATAGTTAGAAATCTCATTCAGAAAATCCGCGCCGTATTTGTCCAATTTCAATTCGCCAACGCCCGAAATTTTCCGCATTTCGGCGTTGTTGATGCGGCAGATAAGTCGCCATTTCAACCAAAGTTGCGTCCGAAAAAATAACATACGGCGGCACATTTTCCTCCCGCGCAAACGTCGTGCGAACTTTTCGCAATTCGTCAAACAAATCTTTCAAATATCGGATGTGAAACTTCGCGGCACGAGCGATTTTTTTCTTTTCTTCTTTGACTTGTAACTTTGATCAATTCAACATGTTACGTTTCCTTTCAAAACGTCTTCGCTTTTTTCGGTCAATTGAATGGTTGGATATTGTCCGTCGGTTTGTTTCAAAAAATCTTGCGCGATTAGATCTCGAAAATATTCAAACCAATTTTCTTTGGAAATATCTGCGCCAACGCCGTAAGTTTTCAAGAGTTTATGTTCGTCCCAAATTTTTTGCGATTGCGAACCGCGCAAAAAATCAACCAAATAACCCAAACCAATTCGCTGATTTGTCACGATAAACCGCGCTCAAGGCTTTTTGCGCGATAATCGTGCCGTCAAAAGTTTCAAAATCCTTGTTGCAGTTGTCGCAATTTCCGCAATCAGCTGGAAGTTTCTTCGGAAAAATAATTGAGCAAAAACTTGCCGCCGACAGGTTTTCAAATCGCCGAATTTGCCCATCATGTCGAGTTTTTTGAGCATTATTTCGCTTTGTTCTTTGTTGCCTTCGACTTCGGCAAAGCCTTTCAATTTAATGACATCCCCCACGAAAAAAATAAAAGCGCGTGGCTTTCCAATCCGTCGCGTCCCGCCCGTCCGGTTTCCTGATAATAACTTTCGATATTTTTCGGCAAATCCGTGTGAACGACAAAGCGCACGTTCGATTTATCAATTCCCATCCCAAAAGCGATGGTTGCGACGATGATTTTTACTTCATCTTTCAAGAATAAATCCTGATTTTTATCGCGTGTTGCTTTGTCCAATCCGGCGTGATACGGCAAAACCGAAAAGCCTTCGTCGCGCAAATCCCCGCCAAATTTTCAGTTCCGGTTGCGGCTCAGACAATAGATAATGCCGCTTTCTTCGCGTCTGGTTTTCGAGAAAATTGAGCAGTTGCGCGTAAGAATTTCGCTTCGGTTCGACCTGGTAAAAAATGTTCGGACGATTAAAACTCGAAAGAAAAAGCTCGGCATTTCGGATATTCAAACGCTCCGAAAATATCTTTGCGGACGAGTTTATCGGCGGTCGCGGTCAGCGCGATAATCGGAATTTCGGGGAAATATCAGTTTTGAGTTTGCCAAGCTGAATATATTCGGGGCGAAAATCGTGTCCCCAACTCGAAATGCAATGCGCTTCGTCAATCGCAAAGAGTGAAACTTTGATTGATTTGAGAAAATCAATAAACATGATCGCCCGATTGCAAAAGACTTTCGGGCGCAACGTACAAGCAAGTTTCAATTGTGCCGCTTCGGACTGCTTGAAAAACTTCCGTCTGTTCTCGGCGAAGTTTGTGATGGAATTCAAAAATGCCGCTTCAACACCGATAGCTTTTCATCGCGTCAACTTGGTCTTTCATCAACGCAATCAGCGGTGAAATAACCAAGCGTTAAACCGTCCTGCCAGCAAGCGCCGGAATTTGATAACAAAGCGATTTTCCGCCGCCCGTCGGCATCAGAACAACGCAATCTTTTTGTTCCAAAACGGACTCAATCGCCGCTTGTTGATTCAGCCGAAACTAATCATAGCCGAATTGAATTTTTAAGATTTCTCTGGCTTTTGAAAGGTTCATTATCTACAAATTATAAGCAGAAAACTTCAAAATCCAAATTAGATCTGCATCTTTTATTATTTCGCCAAAGTTTTTATTTCAAATCCTTAAATTCTTTCTTTGCTTCAATCAGAATCGGCAAATCGGCATCGGCATCTTTCCACAGATTCAAAGAATTTTTGATATGATTTGACGGCTTCCACTCGTATCACCAGTTTTGGCAAGTGCGCGGGCTTCCCAGAGATGCGAGAGAGGAATTAAAGCTGTTCTTTCAAACCAGCCCGGATGTTCGTGAATACTGGCAAATTCGGTTGCTGCTTCGGCATTTTTACCTGTTCGGAGCAGAGCGAGTGCTTGGACAAACGGCGCAAAGTTGCTGTATTGACCGTCAAAAAGTTTGGCAGATTTTAACAATTCGAGGGCTTTGTCAGGTTGGCTACGATGTAGTTCAACCGTGGCGCGAACCGTTGGTAGCCGAAGTTGTTGAAGAATCGTATCATTTGGAAATTGGACGGTGAGTTCATCGGCAATTTTTAGGGCTTGGCGTTCTTCTCCGCAGATAGCCAAGGCGAAAGCTGCGTCGGGCAATAAAATATTGTTTTCGGTCAATGGTAAAACTTCGTTCACGCGTTGTTTGGCAGTTTTGCAATCGCCGAACAGCGCAGCCGTATGTGCATCCCAGACAAGTAATCCCGCCGCCAAATCTTTTTCTCCGTATTTTTCGCTTTCTGCCCGCGCTTGGCGTGAAAATTCCAATGATTGTTTCCAACGTCCTTCAAGCAATGCTAATTGTGATTCGTAGGCGAGCGCAAAATGTTTATAATCGTGAGTTCGCATCCATTCAAGTTGTTGCTGAATCGCCGCCGAATCGTGTTCAAAATAGCCAATCCAAAAAAGAAAGAAGTGATAAGCAAGGTGGTCGAGATTATTTGCCATCGCTTGATGATAAAGCTCTTTGGCTTCCGCAAAACGATTGAGCCGAAATAATGCACCTGCCGGATTTGTATAGGCGGCGGCAAAATTTGGATTGAGTCGGACAGCTTCACGCCCATTTTCAACCGCTTTTTCGTATTGCCCCAACCCAAAATAGATGTCGGCGAGCGAATGGTATGGTTGCCAGAAACGCGGGAAAGTTTTTTTCCAAATTTCAGCGGTTTCGGCAGCTTTTTCCAAATCGTTGGCGGCAAATTCGTGATACAAAACTTCAATCGAAAGTCGTTCATTTTCGCTCGTCCTTTCGCGTAGTTCAAAGGCTTTCGTGATTGAAGTAACTGCTTCTGCACGTCGTCCAATGTTGAATTGATGACGGGCTAAATCTCGATAAGCCAGCGCAAAATTTGGGTCGAGTTTGATAGCGAGTTGAAAAAGTGAAACAACTGCCTCGTCTTTATTTCCACCCTTGGCATAAAATTCCATTCCCGATGAATATGCCCGCATTGCTTCGAGTGAAGAAGTTGTTGCCACTTCGGTTGGGGAATCAAATTTTTTGATTGAAGCAAGTGATTCACCAAGTTTTGCGCGCAAACTGGAGACTGTTTTGCCCAAGGCAGATAACACTTGTTCTTTCGATTCAGCCTGATTTTGTTCGCTGATAATTGTTCCGCCGGTTTGGGCGTTGACAGCTTGCAACGTCACCGCATAATTATTGCCGGACGGCGCAAACGAGCCTGTAATAAAGACTTTGACACCTTGCCTGATGCAAATTTCACGGGCAATTTGGGGCGTGATTTTTTCGTCTGCATCACGTTTGCATCAATCGAAGTGTTTCCTTTATTTCTGCTTCGGGCAAGATTCGCAAAAATGGTGATTGCGCGAGTTGCAACGATAAGCCTTGCTTGAGCGTTCCGGTAAAAACGGTGTCATCGGTCAAATTCTCGAAATCAGCAATTAAAATCGTGTCTTGGTCGGTTAAAACAGGTGAACGGTTGAAATAAAAAAAAGCCGAGACTGAAATGGTAATTAAAAAAATGAGCGCGGTAATCGCTCCAAATTTACGGCGTTTTATTTCGCTAAAAATATATTCCGCACTTGAATTAGTGTTTAGAGTTACGGTTTGATTCGTGATTAAGTCCGAGTTAGATTTCGCCGAATTTGATATATTTGAGCGTTCAACTTCATTGGTAAATTGGAGTTCTTTTTTAAGATTTTTTACGTCAAGCAGAAAATCTTGGGCGGTTTGATAACGATTATCTGATGTTTTTTTGCAAAGCCTTTTCGATAATTCGGTTTATTTCAACAGGTGCATTTTTATCTGAGCGGTGGCGGGTTATTTTTCAAAATCGAAGCAATCATTTCTTGCGCCGTTTCGCCTTTAAATGGTTGTTTTCCCACAAACATTTCATACAAAACTACGCCCAAACTCCAAATATCACTTCGGGCATCAGTCGCTTTTCCGCCAGTCTGTTCCGGCGACATATAGGCGACAGTTCCCATTAGTAAGCCGGGGCTTGTCAATTGGGGATTGCGGATTGGGGATTGGGGATTATCGGACTTTGAAGTGACCCGCTATTGCAGGCTGGTCTCTGCACTTGCCGAGAGTTTCGCCAGTCCAAAATCTAAAACTTTTACTAATCCATCAGCCCGTAACATAATATTTTCGGGTTTGATGTCGCGGTGAAAAATTCCGGCGGAATGGGCGGCATTGAGCGCGGCGGCGACTTGTGAAGCAATGTCGAGCATTTCCTCAAGCGTCAGGGAATTTTCTGTAATTGCTTTTCGCAAAGTTTTTCCGTCAATAAATTCGGTGGCGATAAATGGCGTGTTTTTAGTTTTCCCGATTTCGTGAACGGTAATGATATTCGGGTGATTGAGTGCAGAGGCAGTTTTGGCTTCGTTGATAAATCGGCGCAAACGGTCTTTGTCTTGAGCCAAATCGGTATTGATAAATTTGATGGCGACTTGGCGTTCGAGTTTCATATCTTTCGCCAAAAAAACTTCGCCCATTCCGCCAATCCCAATATTTGAAAGAATTTTGTAATGACTGATTTTCGTGCCGACAATTTTTCTTTCCTTTTTTTTGGCAAACATTTCCGCCGCAACATCAATCGGCGGGGTGTCTATCAAACTTGAGGCAAGTCCGGCAAAGGAAAGAAAGATTCAACTTCACGAGAATTTCATTGTCATCGCCACAAGCATTTGTTAAAAAAGCTGGACGTTTTTCGGGCGCAATTTCTAAAACAGCGTGATAAATCTCTTCAATTTTTGAGAGCTTATTAGGGGTCATTTTCTATAAAGAGAAATTATCCACGAAGGAACACGAAGAAGACACGAAGGGATGAAAAAAGCTAATAAAAAAAGAAAGCTAAATTATCAATCCGAAATCTACTTTTCCCTTTCCTTTCTTACTTCGTGAAATCTTCGTGAATCTTCGTGGATAATAATTCTGAAAGTCTTATTGATTTGATAATTCGCGTAACAGCCAAGTTCGGGCAAATTGCCAATCTCTGATAATAGTTTTGGTCGTTACTTTCAAAACTTCCGCCATTTCTTCATTGCTCAAACCGCCAAAATATTTTAGTTCAACCACGCGACTTTTTCGTTCGTCCAATTCGGCGAGTTTTTTCAAGGCTTCATCGAGTTCAATCAGTCCGGCGGCGCGTTCATTTGAAACAATTATGGCTTCATCAAATTCGACTCTTTTGAACTTTCCGCCGTGTTTTTCATAACCGCGATGGCGGACATAATCAACCAAAATATGTCGCATTGCCGTTGCCGCAACTCCGAAAAAATGCGCTCGATTTTTCCAATTTTGCTCTTGCGATCCGGCTAATTTGACATACATTTCGTGAATCAAGGCGGTCGGTTGCAAAGTATGGTCACTACGCTGGCTCTGCATATATTGCCTTGCCATCTTCCGCAATTCGTCATAAACCAACGGCATCAGTTGCTCTAAAGCTAGGTTATCGCCGTTGCTCCAATCATTTAATAATTGGGTAATTGCAATAGGCGATTGTGCGTTCACATCGTTGCTTTCAGACTTTTTCAACATGCTTGCGTAATTGAAATGAATCATAACATTTTTTCGTGCAATTCCTTGTCAAATACTTGCGTTGGTTGCCCGATATGTTGAATTCGTTTGCTGTAATTGTTTTTTATCTAATTCACCAAAATTATTTTTATCTGAAATGTCTGTTTTCGTGTGAAGTTCTCGTTAGTGTAAGTAGAGGCAAAAAAATTATGTTAGAAACAAAAAACAAAAAAATGATGCAGAGAGTAATGATGATGGCAGTTCTGATAATCGGACTGTTTGTAATTGGTGTAAATCGGCTGACTGCTCAAGGGAGCGAACAAACGACGCGCGCCACATCATTATTGCCGGGCGGTATCCGAATGAACTTTGTTTCAATTCGGCGTAACGATTTTATGATGGGCTCAACCAATGAAACGATTGGTAGAATGGGCGGTCTGATGCCACTTCATAAGGTCAGAATCCCGTATAATCTTTGGTTGCAAAAAACCGAGGTCACGCAGGCGCAATGGTTAGCTGTGATGGAAAATCTGCCAACCTGTGAATACGGCAAAATTTTTCCGGGCGACAATAAACCGATAGCCTGCACAAGTTGGGATGATACCCAGGAATTTATCGCCAAATTGAATGCGCGGAATGACGGTTTTAAGTATCGGTTGCCCACCGAAGCCGAATGGGAATTTACGGAGCGCGCAGGCACGACCGGAGAAACCATCAGCAACATTGGTGCGGTGGCTTGGTATGCGGGAAATTCCGGCAATACCACACACGATGTCGGAACCAAGCAGGCAAATGCCTGGGGTTTGTATGATATGCACGGAAATGTTAAGGAATGGGTCAATGATCTTTGTTGCGATGAGGTTGACTACAAAGAGCCGCTCACAGAAGACCCGCGGGGCGCGACTACCGGCGATGACCGTGTGTATCGCGGAACGGCTTTTTCTTCGGCAGACTATGAAATGCTTTTCGTAAATGGAGATGCCAAGTCTCCAACCTTGCGCGACGGCGGGCTTGGTTTTCGTCTTGTCAAAGCCGAAGTTCACAAACTGGTCTCAGATTGAGCATTTTGCCTCAAAGGCAGAAGCCCAAGTGTGAATCAGGGGGCAAATTTCGGTGGACTTCAAATGCACCATGCCAAACCGTTGAAAATATAACTGAGAAGTTGTTTGAAAACTCTAATTTCAATGTTTTTGTCACCAAAGGTGACTAACATTATAGCGTAGCGAGAATCGCTACGTTAGATTAAAGAACCGAGCCGTCTCTGAAGGAGACGAACATAAATCATTGATTGTTCGACACTTTCAGCGTCGGAATGATTTCTTTATTAAACGTAGGGTGTCGCTCACGATGTTCGCTTTACCCTACGCTATAATGTTTGTCCCCGTTGGGGACGATTAAGAAATTTTAGTTTTCAAACAGCTTCTAAGACAACATATTGGTTATTCAAATGGCGAGTCAGCAAACAAAATTGAAAGGTGAAAATTATGTTAGAAACAAAAAACAATAAAATGATGCAGAGAGTAATGATGATGACAATTCTGATGACCGGATTGTCATTTTTCGGAGTAGCTCAGGTGAAGGCACAAGAGAACTGCAAAACCGTTGCCGAGGTCAAAGCGTTGGAAAAGACAGACTTGGGATTGTCAGAATTCGGCAAATCAAAGAATGGAGAATGCTGGCTGACCAAAGCTAAAGCTCTTGATAAGAATTTGAGCGGTGCTGACCTTTGGGGAGCGGATCTAATTAAAGCCGATTTGACGGGAGCAGATTTAAGCAAAGCAAACTTGAGTGGGGCGAATTTGGCAGGAGCGAATCTGAAGGGTGCCAAATTAAACGGTGCGAATCTTGGAATGGCAACTTTGAGCTATGCAATGCTTGAAGAAGCAGACTTAACCGGAGCGTCTTTGGATTTTGCAGTTTTAGTGATCACGAATCTGAGCAAGGCACGCTTGACGAATGCGAGTTTGATCGATGCGAATTTGACGGGTGCGGATTTGACGGATGCGAATTTGACCGAGGCGGTTATATGGAATGCGGATTTAAGCTATGCAGATTTGACCGGGGCGAAATTTAGAGATGCGAATTTGAGCGGGGCGTTTTTGAGCAGGGCAATTTTGCGCTATGGGAATTTGAGCGGGGCGAATTTGAGCAGGGCGGATTTGAGCGGGGCGGATTTGTTCTTTGCGAATTTGCGCGAGGCGAATTTGAGCGGGGCGGATTTGAGCAGTGCGAATTTACGCAGTGCGAATTTGAGCGGGGCGAATTTGATATTTGCGAATTTGAGCAGTGCGAATTTGAGCGAGGTGGATTTGATCGGTGCGGATTTGCGCTTTGCGAATTTCAGCGAGGCGAATTTGAGCGGGTCGTCTGTGTCCAGGTCAACCACCAAAGGCGTTGATTTCGACGACTGGAAAAAACGCGGCGGGATAGTCGTGGACTAAATCAACTGAGGCACCAAAACCAACAGGCAATGCTCAAATGGAAAACGAATACCGCGCTCGCTTCGGCGTGCGACGAGTCAAAAGTTAGAGGAGAAAATTATGTTAGAAACAAAAAACAATAAAATGATGCAGAGAGTAATGATGATGGCAGTTCTGATAATCGGACTGTTTTTCACAGGTCAAGCCCAAGCGCAGACAAATAAATTGATAACCTGGGCTTCCGCCGGAGAGGTAAAAGTCGGAATGACGGTGGCGGAAGTCCGCGACTATGTAAAGCCCATGATTCTGAGCCGCACCAGTGATGGTGAAGGCGTTGCCCTGATTGCTGTCAAAGATGGTGAAAATCAAGTGATGACGCTCTATGCGAATGAAGAAGACCCGAAAGCGGCGATTAACGAAAATGCCAAAATAAGCAACATCGAAGTTTGGGATAAGAGTTATAAAACGGAAGAAGGTGTTTATGTAGGAATGTCTTTGAGCGATACCGAAATGAAGTATGGAAAAGTCACCGAAATTATTAGGAGCGAAATCGAAGCGCGTGAATTTGCCACTTTTACCAATCATCCTTCGGGTGGACTTTCTTTTAGGCTGATGGGCGAAAACGATGGATCTGCCGGAAAATATGCCGAAGGCAAAAGGACGACCTCGGATTACGCCAGCGGAGCCTTTATTTACAGTATTCAAGTAGTAGGACCGCGATTTGAAATGGATTCTGCCGACTGTCTCGCCAACATTTTCCGAATACCCAGCAGAGGTAGAAAAAGCAGCTGTTAACCAGATCAACCTCGCCAGCCATCCAAAAGCTAGAAACTTCAGAACGAGATTAAGAGAAGCACTTGAGGGCGGCGTAAATTTTGCCGGGCGTTTTATTATTGCCAGTTGGGGTTGCGGAACGGATTGCCAAACGAGTGCAATTATTGACGCTAAAACCGGTAATGTTTTTTTTCCATCTCACCTCAGCCCGACATCTTTTGGAATGGGAGAACTCGAAAATAAAGAGGCATTTGAATTCCAATCAGACAGCCGACTTCTGATTATTAACGGTTACGCTAATACTAACGACGACGGGAAAGATGTGGGCTATGGCGTTTGGTCCTACGAATGGACTGGAACAGAATTGAAATTGTTAAAACATGAGGATAAAAAGAAAACTGAAACTGCCGCAATAGAAGAAACAAAAGTTAAAGAAGACACCCCGTTTGAAACATTTTGGCAGTTCTTCAAATCAGCCGTTGAAAAACGTGATAAAGAAGCAGTCGCCGGTTTCTCTAGGTTTCCAGTTTCAATGCCGCATGGTTGGGACGAAATTAAAACGGAAGCTGACTTTATCAAAAGTTATGACAGTGTTTTCGCCAGCGAAAGCATTGATGCCGCCCGATGTTTTAAGAACGCCACCTTTGAAAAACGAGATGAACATTACGAGGTTGCCTGCGCCTTCAAAAGCGAGCCGGTGAACTCCGAACGCAAACCCTGGGTTTATCATTTTGAATTAGCCTCAAGCGGTTGGGAATTCGTTCGACTAGACAATACCAACGAATAATCGTGATTTGATGTGACCCTTTTGGCTATCCATTTTCGTTTAGATAGATATGAAGGGGTATTTTGCCTAAATTAAAAGTTGTTTTTATTGAACGAATCAGATAGGGTATATCGAATCAGGATGTTAATTTAATGCGTATAAAAATTCTAAACTTTTCATTGCTTTTCGTTGCCGTAATTGTGGCAGTTATTATTGTTTCCGCTTTTAATGAAAATAAATTATTGGTAATTGCCCAAACAAACAACGAACAAAAAAGCGAGATGTCAACAGTTGCCGTGCCGAATCCGACTATTATTTCGCGCAAAGATTGGAAGGCAAAAAATCCCGTTGGCACAGTAAAAGAGCATACGATTCGTTATCTCACCATTCATCACACGGCAACGTCACAAAAAAAAGGCACTCCGATTGAAAAGAAAATGCAGAATTTGCAGAATTTCTCGCAAACCGAAAGTCGGCTGGCTTCGGGAAAGTTGAAGCCTATTTGGTTTGATGTTCCTTACCATTATTACATTGCCGTTGACGGGAAGATTGCGGAAGGCAGAGAACTAAAATTTGTCGGAGACACGAACACGAACTATGACCCGACGGGACACGCACTAATTGTGCTTGAAGGAAATTTTGAAATCGAACAGCCAACCGCCGAACAACTAAAATCGTTAAAAGAGATGACGGCTTGGTTAGTGGCGCAATACAAAATTCCAGTTGCGGAAATCAAAGCCCACAATGATTATGCGGCAACCGCTTGTCCGGGCAAAAATTTGAAGAAGTTATTGCCACAACTCAGATAGTTTTTATCAATTGGAAAATAAATATGCAAATTAAACTAAACAAAGCAATAATCGCGTTTTTCGCTTCAATAATGTTTCTGTTTGCCGTAAATTCAACTTTGGCGCAAACAGATACTACTCCAAAGAAACGTCTGCAAAGTCCGGCGACAGTCAAGGGCTTTATTGGCGGCGAAGCGCACGACAGTTATGTAATTCGCGCCCGCAAAGGTCAAACGATGTCCGTCCAAATCTCGTGGCGGCGTGATGGCGACAATCGAGCAGAATTCACCATCAGCCGTTCCGCCAATTTTTTCAACGGCGAATCGGTCAAATTTGGAAAAGAATCCAAAAATGGCAAGAATTGGACTGGAAAAATTCCAAAAGCAGGGAATTATTACATTTACATTGTCGCGCATCCAACGGCGAAATATACTTTGAAAGTTACGGTCAAGTAATTTTTAGAAGAACGAGTGGCGAGGGGCGAAGAGCGAAAGGGCGATATGGTGATTTATTTTTTTAACCGATGACATTTATGTCGCTCCTCGCCTTTCGCCAAACATATAGAATTACGAGGGAGAACTATGAAAATATTATTGGCGATGTTAGCCATCTTTGCATCATCGTTTGTGGTATCTGCACAAGTTGTGCCAATTTTGGATTTGAAAGCCAATGGATTGCTTGGCGGTGTAAAAGACGGCAAATTTGTGACGGCTGAAGCAGCATTTAAAGAGTTGGAAAAGAATCAAAAATACGGCATTTATAGTCTTGAAATAGGCAGATTGCCCGATGATTTGCAATTAACGATTGATGCGCCGGATGGTCGTGGACCCTGCGAAGATTTTTACTCGGTTTCCGATGAACCCGAAAACTCGTCGGGAATCGCTGTCGGCACAAATGCAAATTGGGACATTCTACCAAATGCGCTTAGAAAAATGAGTTTGACGGATAAGACTTATCTGAATATTGTGAGCGGTATTTTGAAATCGAAAGGATTACCGCTAGGAAAGGCACGAATTGAACAAGCCTTCCGCGTTGACCTCGAAGGCGATGGGGTTGACGAAGTGGTTTTAACCGCCAGTTCTTACAAGGGAAATATTCAACCAAGTGCCAAAGCCGGAGATTATTCGTTTGTTTTGGTCAGAAAAATTGTGGCGGGAAAAGTCCGAAATATTGTGCTTGCCGAGGAATATGTGAAAAAAAATATAAAATTCGGTGCGCCAAGCCATTGGGAGGTTTCCGCTATTGCCGATTTGAATGGCGACCAGCAAATGGAAATCATCCTTTACAGCGAATATTACGAAGGAAGCGGTGCTGCTGGTTATCAAATAAAAGCTGGCAAAGCAGTTGCGATTAAGGAATTACAAACCTTTTGCGGAGTTTAAGAAAATATATGAAAGCAACTTTTTTAGGATTGATGATTAGTCTTTTCTTGAGTCTTTCGATTTACGGACAAACCATTGTCGGTAATTGGACACTGACCTCGTTAATTATTGAGAGTGATATGGCGTATGGTATCAGCGAACCCGTTACTCTCACCCTAGACGAAAACGGCAAATTCTCCGGCAATGGCGGGTGCAATGATTTTGTCGGACTTTATTCGTTCAAAACACTAAAGAAATCATCCAAGAAACCGCAGAAAATAGAATTTAGTGATTTAATTTTCTGTTCGACCAAGAAGGATTGTCCCAAGGCATCCAATACCGAAAACGCGTTCTTTCGCAGTCTGAAAGAAGCCACCGCCGTTGTTATCGAAAACAACGAATTAGTTATCAAAAGTAAAGCAACGGTGATTGGAAAGATGTTTATTCAAAACACAATGACTTTTGTGAGGGAAGTTAAAGCCCAAAAATAAGGCGGAATTAAAACAACAAAGTTTTGGCAAATTGGTACTTCTCAAGGGAGTTATTATTGAAAAAAGCAAAAGAACATTACGGGAAAAATTTTGACTTTGTAGTTTTAAGCATATATCCTCTTAATTATTTTTTAATTGCATTGCCTAAACTGGCTTTTCAGATTAGTATCCAGCATTCTTAATTTTTGGAGGTAGAACAGATGTCAATAATACCGGCGGGTGAATTTATTTGCGGACCTGATGTAACTCAGCAGATTGGCAGATTATGGACAAAGATGCAGGCAGATTTTAGGTCTTGGTCTGATAAGGATAAAATTCGTGCTTGTAACACCATTTTAATTCCCTTTAAAAATGCTGATGTTAAGACGGGCATTCCAACTAATCTTGAAGAAATCAAGCAAAAAATTCAGGCTCATTCGGATGTTGACGGTTGGGACACAATTCCTTTATTCCAGGGCGCATCAGAATGGCTTCGCACGCCTCCGATTTATGATCCAACCTTGAATGGACCTTGTGCTACTCCATCCTCTTCCGATTACAACAATCCAGACCAGTTTGTGGATGCTCACGAAGACCCCGATACCTGCTCAAATACAGTTCAGGTCGCCGGAAAATGTTGGCTCAATGGAACGGTAAATTATGGAACTTTTGGGGTGATGGTGAGATTGTGTAGTGATTTTACGAGTAGTAGTTGGAAATTAAAGTTCAGCGATAACAATGCAATTTATTCATTAACTTGGGCAAAAACCTTAATCAAAGCCTACAAACGATTCGGACAAAACCCGGAAGGAGCGATCTTGCCAATAGCTTGGACAGAAGCTACTTTTAATGGCGGTCCTTTTGGAGTGCCGATTTTGCCGGGAAATAGACCAAAATGTAAATGTTCGTGCGGCTGTTCGAGTGATTTTGCCAATTGGGATTATGTTTGGAAACCCATGAGATCACTAGGCAGACCAACGAGGTGACAACCAATTTTCATGATTCAATCACAGTAACTTTTGTTTCAATCAGAGTTTTCGGAATCAAAGCAGGGAAATAAGCCATAATTTCTTCAACTTTCGGTCGACCACCCGCAAAGCCTGTCACTGCCGGCGGACCTGTTAAAATCAATGGTGCAAGTTCTTTGGTAAATCTTTCAACTGCTGATTTATCATTTCCGCGAACTCCGAAATCTTAATTGAACTTCGGGAATATCTTTCGGCGGCTCACCCGCGAGATGTCCGTGCGTGGCGTTGACTCCGACAAATTCGGTTGAGATTAAATCAAATTTTAAGCCAAGATTTTGCAATCGTTTGCGTAGAATTTGATCAGCGGCTTTGGCTTTTTCGTAAGCATCAGGATAAGAATAAACCAGCGTTCCAACGGCTTTCCAACCTGCCGAATACGCAATCGAAACTTTGTAAAATTCGGTTTTCGGATTGCCTTTGATTCCAAAAACTTTACTCGATTTTCGCCATCGTCAGCCAAATTTATTGAGGTAAAATCTGCCACGACATCAGGCGTGATGTAACTTTTCGGGTCGCCCATTTCGTATAAAAGTTGTTCTTTGACCGATTGAATGTTGACTCGTCCGCCTGTGTTTTCGTGTTTGGTAACGACAAAACTTCCATCGGGCGAGGCTTCGATAATCGGGAAACCGATGTTTGCAAGGTCAGGAATATTTTGCCAATCATATTGACAATTTCCGCCCGAAACTTGTCCGCCGCATTCGATAATATGTCCGGCAATCGTTCCTGCCGAAACTTTGTCCCAATCTTCAAACGTCCAACCGAATTCGTGAGCCAAAGGCGCAAGCGTCAAACCTGTATCGGTCAAACGTCCGCCGATAATAATTTGTGCGCCTTGTTCAAGTGCTTCAACCAAAGGCTTTGCGCCGATATAGACGTTTGCCGATTGAACTTTGTCTCGAATCGCCGAAAGGTCTTCACCCGTGTCCATATTGATAAACTGAACTCTGTTGCCCAGCATTTCATCCAATTTCGGCATAATATCATCGCCTTCGATAATGCCGATTTTGACATTTAAACCTAATTCTTCCGCAACTTTTTTGACAGCTTCGGCGCAACCGCTAACATTAACGCCACCCGCATTTGCCAAAACTTTGATATTTTTTTCGACACAATCTGGCAAAATCTCGCGCATTAAATCAACAAAATCTCGCGCATAACCCGCGTCTGGGTTGCGAGCGCGTTGCTTTTGCAAAATGGACATCGTGACTTCTGCCAGATAGTCCAACATCAAATAATCAATTTGTCCGCCACGGACTTGTTGGACAGGCGCGGTCAGCAAATCGCCCCAAAAACCTTGTCCGCCGGCTACTCTCACTTTTTCTTTCATCAATTTTGTTAAAAATTTTCCTAAATATTAGCAAACAAAATTCTACACATTGCAATGATTTAAGACAATCGGTCAAATCACAAAGGAATACCATAAAATATATAAATAAAAAGGAAAGCCCGAAGACTTTCCTTCATATACTCAAATTTTCTCAAAAACTAAATTCCCAAAATATCAATCAATTCTTGAACTGAACCAGCCGATTTTTGCAAAGCGGCACGTTCATCGTTGGTCAATGAAATTTCGATAATCTGTTCGATACCGTTTTTGCCGAGTTTACAAGGAACGCCGACAAATAAACCGTTGATACCATATTCACCTTCGAGATAAACAGCACACGGCAAGATTTTCTTTTTATCCTTCAAAATCGCTTCTGCCATTTCGACCGCTGCCAAACTTGGAGCGTAAAAGGCTGAACCTGTTTTCAAAAGTCCAACGATTTCCGCACCGCCGTTTGCCGTTCGTTTGACAATTTCAGCCAGCCTATCGGGTGCAATCAATTCAGTAATCGGAATTCCGGCAACGGTCGAGTAGCGCGGAAGCGGAACCATCGTGTCGCCGTGTCCGCCGAGAACGAAACAGGTTACATTTTCAACCGAAACATTTAATTCTGCCGCGACAAAACAACGCATCCGAGCCGAATCCAAAACTCCAGCCATTCCCATCACCCGATTTTTCGGGAAACCTGAGCGCACAAAGGCAACTTGCGTCATCGCATCCAAAGGATTGGAAACTACAATAATAAAAGCATTTGGCGAATGTTTTGCAACTTGTTCTGTAACCGCGCTCACGATGTCCGAATTGATTTTTAACAAATCATCGCGGCTCATTCCGGGTTTGCGCGGTAATCCGGCGGTGATGATAACGATGTCCGAATTTGCCGTTTCTTCATAACTATTTGAACCGACTAATTTGACATCAAACCCGTCAATCGGAGCGGCTTGCGCCAAATCCAAAGATTTTCCTTGCGGAGTTCCTTCGACAATATCAACCAATACCACATCCGCTAATTCTTTTGATGCGATCCAATGTGCCGCCGTCGCGCCGACATTTCCTGCGCCCACGACCGTAATTTTATTTCTTCCAACCATTTTTAATCCTCTCTAAAATAAGTATGTTTAATAAAAAATAATTCTCGCATAGTTGGCGGAAAACGGCAAAACGACTGAAATTTTTAATCCAAGATGAATTGAAGTAATTGCGGAACTGCAACTTTTAAGAATGTATTTCTTATTAGACATTATCGGAAATAAGAAATCATCCACGAAGGGACACGAAGTTTTCACGAAGGAAAGAAAATTTTGATAATTATCGCAATCTGCGCCGAGCAATAACGATAAACATCTCAAAAAGGAGACAAAAAACTTCGTGTTTGCTTCGTGAAACTTCGTGAACAGTTATTTTCGATAATCTCTATTGATTCACACATTTCTTACTACTGTCCGGCAGATTCCAAAATCTTTCGCATCTCTTCAAGTTTTGCCTCATCTGCACCTTGTTCTTTGGCTAAAGGAATGGAGTATAAACCAAGCTGGAGATAAATTTTGCGAGTTTCATCTGAAACGTTTCCTTCCAAAATTTCCAAATGTTGGCGTAATGTTTCAACATCAGCACGGGCAAAAGTGCCGGTTAAGGCTTCGGCAGGCGTTTTTGATTCCAGATTTGAAACTGTGCTTTTGATGAGCGGAAGTAAAATCTTTTGCGCCTTGTCCGCCTCTAAGCCGCATTCTGTCAGCATTTCGATAGCGGCTGAAATCAAGGCAACCAGATGTCCGCAAGCTGTGACGGCAGAGGCGTGATAGAGAGATTTATTCTTGGTTTCAACCGAAAATGGTTTTCCTTCCAAATCGCTGACGATTTGTTTACCGACTATTACCGCTTCAATATCACCTTCGATACAAAAATAAGCATCCTTAAAATTGTTTGCGCCGGAAATTGAATCGCTGATGGAAACAAGCGGATGAAATGAGGCAACTTCGCAACCTTCACCATTTAGTTTATGCAAAACTTTTGAAGTAAGGGCACCGCTGGTATGGAAAACAAAAGGAATATGTTCGAGCTTTTTGGCTAAAATTTCCGCGACCAAAGAGATTTCAGAATCCTGAACGGCGATAAAAACCACATCCGAGTCAATTTTTTCAAATTCATGGTGACTCAAAATCAGTGGACGCGGTTTTATCATTTCGGCAATTCTAGTGGCATTTTCATCACTCCGAACAATCAATTGCCGAACTTCATAACCTTTATTTGAAAGGGCTAAAGCCAAAGCTCCGCCTAATTTACCGACACCTATAACGGAAATATTGAAAATATTCATGGAGGTTGTTGAGGGAGACAAATTGATAAATCGAACGACTCTATCTTACTGATTTTTTTCAAACTTTCAAGAGGCACGGTTCACTTGGCAATTCATTTACCCAAGCCGTTAGTTGTTGTCGCAATTCCTCACGACTTTGAAAACCTACTTCTTGCGGCAATTCAATTTGTAAAAGCGATGAAGCAGGCATTCCTTGGATAATTTTTCCTAATATTATTAACTCAGCATTGGTGAGAAGTTTTATTTCATTTTGATATTCGAGCGTTTCCAAAAGATTTGAAGCCGCATTTTTGAATTCATCACCGTTTTGATGTTCGATAAAATTTTCTAACAGAAGAATCAACGTGCTTCTTAAAATAGCGAGGGTTTTTCGATAGCTTTGCCGTCCATCGTCAATAATCTTTACTAATTTATTCGGTAATTTTTCCCACTCATTTATTTGAGACAAACGGAATGAGCAGGCGCAACAAGGATGAATTTTAAGCATCTCGCGCACATCAAAACCACAATCCAATTCTCTAAATTGCCAACATAATTTTTGCGCTTCTTTCCAATAATAGGGATGAAAAATTGGTAAATGCGAAAGATTTTCAAATTCCCACCACTCATCGCTTCGCATCACATCATCATATTTTTCTTGCAAAAGGTGAGATTTCATAATCATATCGTGTTTGATGGCAAAGTGTTCTGAGTAGCGGGTAAAAAAGGTTTGCCATTGATTTTCTAACTCTTGATTTAATGATTCGCTGGGGGTTTCCTTCAATTCTTCAAGGGTTTGCAAAAGTTGATGACGCAAAACCTCAATATTTTCATCCTGCGTTGATTCGCAGACCGCCAAATATTCCCAAACTTTTTTTCGTCTGTCCAGACCATTGATAAAATCTTCCAGCACGACTAAATCGTTGGTACAATTGAAAAACTCTTCTTCGGAATCCGAAAAAGCATCGGCGATTCTTTGTAGCCCTTCATCTAATGAAATTGCCCGTTCCAAAATGGATTCGACTGTGATGGTCACTGATCCAAAGGTTTTCTGCGCGTGTCGGGCTAATTTCCAAACTTTGGTATTCAGACTTTCATCGTTTAATCCGTCAAAACGTTCTAAAATTCGGGCGGCTTTCCAATCGTTCAGCCAATTTTGCAGAGACTGCAAAATCAATTCGCAATCTGAAGGATTATCAATCGTTTGGGCGTTATCAATGCCGGTTAGAATCTTTGCCCAGTTGGTTAATTCGACGCTTCCATAAAGATAAGTGGTCGGTTTGGCAATTCCTACGATGTCGTCCCAAATAATTTTTAAATCTAAAGAACGGCGATTGATGCGATCACCTTTTGAAGTAACAAATTCGATACATCGTTGAGCAACCAATGCCGCTAAAACGAGATGTTGGGCTTCTCGCACCAAGCCAAACGGCTCACGCTTGAGATTTTGATAAACCTTTTTCAGCGAAATGGTTTCATCCGGTCTTTCTTCTACCAACTCCAAAACTTCGCGGGCGAAAGGTTGTTGTTTAAGTTTTTCATCCGTTTCGAGAATAAAATTATTTCCGTGCGGGACAACCAAACCGAGCGGCAAAGCAAATATTTCCGCCAATTCCTGAATTTCGGGGAAATTCTGTTTAGCCCCGCTAAAATGTTCGCTGACGATTTGGGAAACTTCGCTCATTCCCAGATTTTTGGTAAAGAAAGGATGTTGCTGATAACGAAACTCAAAAAGTGGGCTCAACATGTTTGAAAAAAGTTCGCTTAAAGTCGAAGCATGTTTTGCTTCATCGGTGAAAGAGTGTTGGAAACCGTCAATGATGAGTTTGCCATCTTCGAGAAAAATTCGTTTCCAGATTTTTTCGACCGCCGATTGATGAATATGTCCGGCGGCACGAACTTGGTCGCCGAAGGTTTCACGCAAGCCGTTATCGGTCAGCAAAAGGTGATACCGCTGTAAAGTTTCTTCTTCTGCTGTTTTTAAGGGGGCGGGTTGCCAAAAGACAGTTGGAATTTCGAGTTTTGCGTTTTCAAAACTATCTTTAAAATCAGGATGACAAACGAATACTTCCCATTCTAAAAAATCAGACGGTTTATCTGAATTGACTAAGGCTTCAAATCCGCCACGACGTTCCCAATTCCAAATAATCCTTCCTCGCCGATACCCGCCTCGCCAGCTTAGTTGACAATCGGTTGAATCAGATATCGGAATTTCATCCTCAATTTGCAAATTCCAGTCGGAAAATCTTTCACGCGCAAAGCGGCGGAGAATTCTTTCTCCAACTTCGGCAGAAATATCTTTGGCGGCTTCGGTCAAAGCTAAATTGAGACTGTCTTTGCCACTCACTTTGAGACCGTAACGCGTTTCGCGCCCTTCTTCGGCAATCCGATTAACTTGGTCGGGAAAGGTTGAAACAAAGTTTTCCAAAAGTTCTTCAACGCTTTTTATCGAACTGTTTGGCTCATTTTCGTTATAAATCAACATTGCCGCGCTAATTTCGCTGGCGGTAGTCCCATCGCTATCCAAAGAGAGAATCAAAAGTGCTTTCAAGACCAATTTGGCTTGAAGTCGCTGCATGACCGGAATATTTGAGATGACCTCAGTATTGATTGTGTCAAATGCGGCAAAAGCATCCTGCAAATCTTCGGCTTTTCGCAATGAATTTTCGACTTCATCAAAAACTTCATCCAAGGCTACCAAAGAATTAGCCGGACGACCTAAAACTTTGTTTGCCGAATTAGCCGCAAATTCCAAAATGACGAAATGTTGGTCATAAAGCCGGACAAACGGAGCAACTTCCAAAATTACCGGATGCAGGGGAAACAAAGCGGTAAAACGTTGTTCGCTCCATCGAAAATTCGGCATAATTTCCCGAAAATTTGTGTAAATTTCGTGGAGTAGATGTTGAGTTTGCCGATGTTTGGGAAACAAATAGGTCTCGATAATTTTGTAAAGATGTTCTTGATCGAGATAATCAATCGCATAATTTCTGGCAATCGAGGCATTTACGCCGTCCGCTCCGGCAATATCATCATCCAGCGCAACTCCGACAAAAACATTTAAATTTTTGGCAAGTTCCGCTAATTCGCCCAGAAAATCGCCATCATCCCGCGAAACTCTCGAAGCACGGTCAAAAGCCGTGTCAACAATCAGGACAAAAGGTAAATCCCCCGCCGCTTGCGCCGCCGTTTCCATCACTTCGCTTAATGAATTCGGCAAATTTGCCGATTCGATTTCAAAAGTTTGAGCCACAGCCTCTTTTATTTCTTCTAAAAGGGTTAAATGCGTTCCGCGTTGCACCAGACCAACCGGATAACGCTTTCGCTTGAGCCGTTGCGCGCTGGTCGAAACGTAGGAATCGGTAATTCTCGAGCGCAATTCAGGATGCGAAATGATGGCTCCAAAGGTGGCTAAAAAATGACTTTTCCCAACCCCGCGATAACCCGCTAAGGCTTTTGCCGAACCCCCTTGGGATTCAACTTCCGTCACTTTGTCCAGCCATTTTGCCATCATCTCGGCGGTAAAATCGGTAAAATGATAAACTGCCAGAGTTTGAGCCGGGTCAGCAGTAAAATCCTGCAAACTTTTGTATGAACGGATTTCGACTAAATCTTTAACTTTTTCTTGAATGCGTTTCATTTGATTTTGAAAAGAGAAAGGAGTAGGGAACTGATGAAGAAAAGTGA
Organism: Blastocatellia bacterium; assembly: GCA_963732475.1. Classification (GTDB taxonomy): domain Bacteria; phylum Acidobacteriota; class Blastocatellia; order Pyrinomonadales; family Pyrinomonadaceae; genus OLB17. The sequence goes on from CAVSZR010000008.1 coordinate 107,660, forward strand.
ATTCTAATTATGAAAATTAACTCCGAAATAACTTCGGACAATTAATACTTTACCAGTTTTTACTTGATGATTAAATAGTTTTTATCAAAAAAAAACTCTTTTTCTTAGATTTATTTGCATTTCATCGCAAGAAAACACAACTTTCTTTTATTCTCGCGCATCAAAAAGACATTGCTAATTTGGCGATTCTAAAGTTAAAATCAATTGATGACTAATTGGGATTTTGGAGGCAAGAGATGGGAAATAGTTATTTTCGTAAGTTAAGTTCTTTATTTTTACTATTTGCAATGTGGTTAAGCGTGGTTGCAGTTCTTCCGGCAAGGGTTTCGGCGCAAACCACACCTGACGCAAAACAAGACGACAAAAAAGATAAAAAAGATAAAAAAACAACCGCAAAAACACCAAACGGGCTTTCGGTCAAAGAAGACCCCGCGATGATTGGCAAACGCAATATCAATAGCGGGATGGATAAATTTTACGGCTGGCTCGGCGGCTCACGGGAAAAAGAAGCCGCGCTCGGCAGACAACTTTCGATGGAAGTCGAACAACAAGCCAAAATAGTTGATGATCCGGTTGTTACCGAATACGTCAATCGAGTCGGTCAAAACATCGTCCTCCATTCGGATGCCAAAGTTCCTTTTTCAATCAAAGTTATTCAAGGCGATGAGGTCAATGCTTTTGCGCTTCCCGGCGGTTATTTTTATGTTTATAGAGGATTGATTTTAGCGGCTGACAACGAATCCGAATTAGCCGGCGTAATGGCGCACGAAATCGCGCACGTTGCCGCGCGCCACGCGATGGAAAATCAAGGCAAAGCTACTGCGTTGAACTATGGAATGCTGGCAGGAATTATTTTCGGCGGCGGAATCGTCAGTTCGGTTTTGCAAAATGGCGGCGGAATTTTAGGCGCACTCGGAATGTTGAAATTTAGTCGCGGAGCCGAAGAAGAAGCCGATAGATTGGGCGTTCAATATCTTTATGCTTCGGGTTATGACCCAACTGCGATGGCAACGATGTTTGAAAAACTAGCTTCGCAAAACAAAAAGAAACCCGGCACGCTGACCAAACTTTTTTCTTCGCATCCGCAAGCCTCTGATCGCCGCGAAGCAAGTATTGCGCTTGGTTGCTCGTTTCCCCGAACGCGAAGAATACATCATCAGCACTTCGGAATTTCAGCGCGTTAAAGCCCATCTTGCTGAGAACCACCAATGCCAGATCAACTACCACGATTGATATTGACGAAGGCGGTCCGGGCAAACCGACCTTAAAACGCCGCGCACCTGAAAACGAAGACCCGAATTCAACCGGAACATCAACTCCCGGTTCAAGCAGTTCACAAGAAGGTCCGCCAAAATTGAAACGCAAGGAAGGCGAACCTACTCCAACACCGACTCCGCAAAATTAAAAGGCAAAAGGTGGAAAGTAAAAAGGCAAAAGTGCGGAATGGAGTTTCCAAACTTTTGCCTTGATTATTTTGGCGCAAAGTAAAACTTTTTCACTTTTCCCCTTTACAAGAGCGTTCCGTAAATCCCCATCGGCAAACTATAAACTGCTTCGTTTGTCACCACAATCATCTCGCCTTTGCGGTTAAAACAAAGTCCAACCAGATTCATTCCTGCAACAAAAACTTCGGCTCGCCTTTCGGTTGAAATTTTGACAATTCCTCGTCGCCCGCGTAAGCAAGCCGCAACGTATAAATTTCCTGTCTGGTCAAAGGCAAGCCCTTGCGGTCTGCCCAATCCTCGATAATAATTTGCTTCGATTCCACTCCCATCAATTACATAAACCGCGTCAAAACTCGAAAGTCCGGGTGCAGTCAGATAAAGTTTTCCGTCTAACCCAAAGGCTAAATGGTAGGCTGAAACCGATGGCTCAAGCGTGGCAAAAGGCTTTGGAATACGGATGCTGGAAACTTCATAAACCGTCCCGCTTCGGTCGCCCACAAACATTTCTCCGCTTTTATTAAAAGCTATTCCGGTGGCAATTCCTAAATCTGAGGCAAACGGCAAAGCCTCTTCATTTTGATTGATTTGATAGACCTCTCCATCGGCTCGATTGGTGACAAAAAGCTGTCCCTTTGCATCAAATGCCAGACCAGTTGGATTTAAAACATCCGCCGACATTTCTTGTAAATAGCCGTCGGCTTCGAGTCGAAATAGCGTCACCGGAAGAGATTGCCCGCGCGAGCCGGAACGAGTCAAAATAATTGAATCGTCTTTCGGGTCAACCGCCGGATTCGCCACAATATGTAAATCATCCGCCAGTTTTTTGCCAACTGTAATGGAAACGGATTCGCTCCGATCAGCCCCACTTTCGAGATAAATTTCAACCTCGTGAGTGTCGAAATTTTCCGGCACGATAGCAATCACCCGATTTGAAGATGCTCCGACCAATCGCGCCCTTTGTCCATCGAAAAAGCAACCGAATCCGCTTTCGAGATTTATTTCAAATCCTTCGCAATCTATGATTACTTCTCCGCCCGGAATTGCAAATTTGGGTGAAACCGATAAAATTTTGCCAGCTTTATTCATAAAAAGTAAAAGTGAAAAAGGTTAAAAGTGAAAAAGTGAAAAAAGTAAAAGCCTGTTTGTCGGCATTAGCTGTTTGAAAGTTCCGAAATTTGCGCTGAAAGCGCATTCAGAGAGTAGCCAGAGGTGAAACCTCTGGAAAAGTTCAAAACCCATTCGTGCATTGAAGATGCGCTCAGAAATGTTTCTGCCGCACTTTCAGCGCGGAAATGACTGACTAATCTAACCAGACGTTGCACGTCCGGCTACTTTCCCGAAAGACCGCTTTCGCGGCTTAAAAAGGAATTTTCAAATAGCTTCTTACTTTTATTTAGCAATTTTCATTGAAACAACAGAAATTATCTGGAAATCAATCCAAACTTTTCACTTTTTCACTACAAAAATACAGTTTAATCTTTCAATCTTCAAAGTTCAAAGTGGTATAATGTTTCTCACTTGGAGGTGCGAGTTATTAGTAACGTTCACGGCTATACGCAAGGCTTAAAACATAATCAGCTCAAGCGTATCGAAAAACTTTCGACCCGACGCATCGCCCCAAGTGAAATTGTCTCGCCCGAACTTGCCCGTCAAATGTCCGAAATTTCTCACGAAACAGGCAGACAAGTCGGGGTGTTGATCAATCGCAAAGGACAAATTGAATATGTCATGGTCGGCGATGCCAAACGGATTTGGATGCCCGATTTCAAACGGGTGCGGGTTGCCCAAGATCGTTTTCGCGGGCTTCGATGTGTTCACACCCAACTTTCAGGCGAGAAATTAACCCAAGACGATTTGACCGACCTTGCCTTGTTGCGGCTTGATTTGATGGCTTCGATTCAGGTTGATAAAAAAACGGGTTTGCCGAATTTGGTTCACGCCGCCCATCTTTTGCCGACAACTGCTGAAAAAATCGAAACCGAAGCGCAAACTCTGCCCTACGAATTTTTAACGCCCCAAATCCCTTCGCAACTCGACACCGATTTTACCGAACTCATCAATTCGCTCGAAGAAGAAATGGCGCGGAATCGGCAAACGGCGCGAACTCGTCAGACGAATCGTGACCGCGTAATTTTGGTCAGCGTGACGACCAATTCAATTTTTGAGGCAGAAGAATCAATGACGGAACTCGAAGAACTTGCGCTTTCAGCCGATGTGATTGTCTTGGACAAAATTATTCAACGCCGACAGGAAATTGACCGCCAAACCGTGTTGGGCAAAGGTAAATTAGAAGAATTATTGATTCGGGCAATGCGACTCGGTGCAGACTTAATTGTTTTCGATACAGAGCTTACGCCGACACAAGTGCGTTCGCTTTCCGAAGCCACCGAGTTAAAAGTTATTGACCGTCCGCAATTGATTTTGGATATTTTTGCTCAACGCGCCCAGTCCCGCGAGGGGAAAATTCAGGTCGAATTGGCACAAATGAAATATATTTTGCCGCGCCTGGTGATGGGACAAGATTCGGCATTTTCGCGTCTCGCAGGCGGAATCGGTGGGCGCGGTCCGGGTGAAACAAAACTCGAAACAGACCGACGGCGGGTGCGCGACAAAATTAATAATTTAGAGAAACAAATTGATATTTTAAGCCGTCAACGACAGGAACGGCGCAAACATCGGGTGCAAAAAAATGTGCCGATAATCTCGCTGGTCGGCTACACAAACGCGGGTAAATCAACTTTGCTCAACACTTTAACTAATAGCAAAGTTTATGTCGAAAAGAAAATGTTTGCGACGCTTGATCCAACTTCGCGCCGATTGCGTCTGCCGATTGAGCAGGAAGTTATCATTAATGACACGGTTGGCTTTATCCGCGATTTGCCCGAAGCCTGGTCGCCGCCTTTCGCGCCACGCTCGAAGAAATTTCGGATAGCAATTTGTTGATTCACGTTGTTGATGCTGCGAGTCCGCAATGTTTGGCGCATATCGAATCGGTTGACAAAATTTTAGGCGAATTAAAATTAAATGAAATTCCGCGCCTAATTGTTCTAAATAAAGCGGATTTGCTTGACGAAATTTCGATTGAGGCGTTAATTCGACAAATTTCGCTTGACAAAGGTAGTGAATGCGTGGCAATTTCAGCCATTCAACCAAAAAGTTTGAGTCCATTATTTGAGAAAATTGGAGAAATGTTGTCGAGGAATTTGAATTAGTTGCGGTTGCAAATTCATAAGATTTGATTTGGATTTAAGCAATCTAAAATCCAAAATCCAAAATCTAAAATCCAAATGAGTAAACGTCTTCCCAATTTAGCCCCGCCCTTTGCCAAAACGCGCAAAAAAATTGCCGACAATTTGGCGCGTTTTTCGACAAATTTACATTGCCGCAAAAATTTTGGTTGGGGTTTGCAGTTTTATCTTTGCTGACCACGATTTTGATTTACAATCCTTTTTGGCAAAGCTATGGTGAACAATATAAAGAAGGCGAAATTTTGCGGCAAAGTATTATTTCTCCGGCCGACATTTTTGCGCATTAATACCGAAGAAACACAGACTTTGAGCCAATCAGCCCGCGAAGCGATTCGTCCTATTTTTACTTTTGAATCAAATCGTGCCGAGCAAGCCATCCAAAGTTTTCGCATTTCTTGGGAAAAATTGGTCAAACACGGGTCAAATACTAATTCCAATGCGAAAGCCAATGTCCAAAACGAAGAAAAATCTGAAATTCATTGGACTGGGGCGGCGGCGCGGAAGTTGGAAAAGTTTTGTCTTCCCGAATGTTTACTGCAAAGAAATTGAGGCGGTCGAACGAGCCTTGCGCGAATCAGCCAAGGTTCGATTTATAATGATTCCGACCGTCAATATTTTCAAAACGAAATTACGTTGGTTGACCGTTTGAAGCCGAATCAGCAATCAGTGGCTTCGCTTCCCGAAAGCACCATGATCTCGCTTTCCATTGCTCGGGCCAAACTCAAAGTCCGTTTAGAGGAAATAAAAAGCCTTTCGCCAAAAGAAGCTGATGCATTTTATAAAGGGCTCGAACAATTTATTCAGCCAAGCGTAATTTTTGACAGCGCCGCTACCGAAAGCGCACGCGAGATGGCGGAAAAGAGTATTTAGCCGGTTTCGATTGCGCTCAAACGCGGACAAATCGTGGCGCGTGAAGGCGATACGATCACGCCGACACATTTTGGCGCAAATTTCGGCTATTCGGAACTATACTTCTTCGTCTCGCCAATTAAATCGTTTTATCGGGCTTTTGTTTTTGATTACCGCGCTTTATTGGATTGCTTGGAAATTTATCGAACATCGTGGAGCAGTTATCAGACTTTCGCTTTCGCCCGAAAAAACTTTTGCGCTGTTTGGCTTTGTGGTAATTGATTCAAACTTTCTTTTTAGTGTTTGTTTTCGACTGGCAGAATTTACCGCCGCGCAAAATATTCGTCCGCCTTTTGTGGATGTCTCGATTGTGGAGTTTTGCGATTCCGTTTGCCTTTACCAGTTTGATTGATGACGCTTCTGGTTGATCGTCGGGTGGCGCTTTTTGCCGGAATTTTTGTCTCGTTGTTGGCAGGGTTTATTTCGCCGAAAGGATTCGAATTTGTGCTTTATAGCGCTGATTTCTTCGGCAGTGGCGGTTTATGGAATCGGGCGTTATCGCACTCGTCAATCGGTCACAATTGCCGGAGTTTTAGTCGGATTGGCAAATGTTTTGGTCGGCGTTGGCTTTGATTGCCTACACACAACAACCGTTTATTTTGAACACAATTTTGTTGGCAATCGGATGCGGATTGGTCGGCGGAATGATAACATCGGCGGTGACTGCGGTTTTTCTGCCGATTTGCGAATCACTTTTCGGAATTTTGACGGATGTCAAACTGCTCGAACTTTCAAATGCCGATTTGCCGGTGTTGGGACAACTTGCGCTTCGTGCGCCGGGAACGAATCAGCATTCACACGCCGTCGGACAATTTTCCGAACAAGCCTGTCGCGCCGTAGATGCCAACGGATTATTGGCGCGAATCGGCGCACTTTATCACGACATCGGCAAACTCGCCGCGCCCGAACATTTTGTCGAAAATCAACTAGGCAAAAATCCGCACGATAAACTTAAAACCGTCCAATCGGCGAAAATCATCATCAGCCACGTTACTTACGGCATCAAACTCGCCAAAGAAATGGGTTTGCCGCAACGAATTATTGATTTTATCCCGCAACATCACGGCACGCGAACTCTGCATTATTTTCCTCCGCAAAGCCCAAACCGAAGCCGCTGAAAATGTAGAAATTGACGAACAAGATTTTCGTTATCCGGGACCGAAACCGCAGTTTAAAGAAGCCGCAATTATGATGATTGCCGACAGTTGCGAGGCGGCGGCGCGTTCTCTGCAAGAGCCGACTCCCGAAAATATTCGCTTTATCGTCACCAAAATTATTGACGCAATTTTGAGCGACGACCAACTCGACGAATGCGATTTGACCTTGCGCGAATTGACGATTATCCGCGAATCAATGATTAAATCTCTGGTTGCCATTTATCATTCCCGCATTGATTATCCGGGTTATATTCCGCCACGCTTCGTCATCAAGAATAATCATTCCCGCCGAACTCTTAGACAGCGAAGAACGCGGCATCAAATATGCGAATCCGGCAGACATCCCCGTCAGCAAAGGCGGGGAAATTGAAGACGAAGCGATTGACCGCTCAAGCCAGCCAAACGATAAGGCGGAAGCGAAGGCGGGGAAGTGAGTTTTGCGGTTAGGGAACGCATCATTGTATAAAGAATAAGCTATTTAAGTTATTAATCAAAGTTAGAAATGTGCAAAAATGTTGGGCGATTGAGGTTAAATTATGAACCAATTTTCCCAACTGTAACAATTCACTGTGGTTTGATAATATGCATTCTGAACTCAAGTAGATAGAGCATTTGCTTCAATTTCCGATTGTAGATGAGAGCATTTGCCAGTAATCAGGTCTCGCTAGCCTTTACAAACAAACTTTACTGGGGTGAAACAAGACTGGTTTACACGGCGATTTCGGTTTAAATCAAAGTTATTGGGCTTTTCATGATTGCGAGGTGGTTAACCATCACTGGACTCGTGCTAGATATCATCGGTGTCGTGGTCGTTTGGCGTTTCGCATTACCCCAGCCAACCTAAAGAATGGAAACACCGGTATCGCGGTCAAACAAAGTCCGACAAGAACGACTACTACCTAAAATGCCAACGAATCCTCAGAAAGTGGATAACGACAAACCAGACTGAAAACCCATACTTTACCGTCGTATTCCGCATTCATCGTTGGTTGTTCCTAAAGTATTTATTCTTATCAATCCTTCTATGCAATTGTTGGCGTAGGTTTCTAGCGAAATAACCGCGGACTGGCTTTTAACTTTAGTTCGAACAACGCGCAATGAAACCGTGCGCAGTTCAACAGAGACGTTACTTGCTTTTAAACTTCCTCTAGCTGATAATTTCAATTATGAAATACCGAGATTACATTACCATTGAGCCAAATAAAATTGGCGGAAAACCTTGTGTGCGAGGGCTTCGGATAACGGTTTATGAAGTGCTTGAATACATTGAATCCGAAAATGACCGAAGTGAAAATCTTGACGATTTTCCAATTTGACGCGGGAAGATTTGAAAGCCTGTATTGCCTTTGCCGCGGATGGTTAGTAAAGTTGCGCAAAGCGTGGGAAGTGAATTAGCCTTTCAAAAATTATTTTCTCAAATCAACCCAATCAAAACCAACGCCCCGCCAATTAAAATATGCAGAATATCATCGCCCGTTTTCCATTGAAAATATTGTTCGGGAAACCAGTCCATAAAACTTGCCAGAGCTTGGTAAAGGTCGATCAGACCAAATCCGATGTTAAAACCGCGAATCAAGTTTTGGCGTTTGCTCAAGACGGAAAGCAAACCGATTGCGCCAAAAATAATGTGAAAAATATTGTAGCTCGGAGCATTGCTCATCAAGCCTTCGGGCAAAATAAAGCCCAATATTCCGGTCAAAATCAAGATGGGGCGAATATCAAAAGTGTCCAATAATTTAAGTTTTTCAAACTCATTTCCTCCAAAGATCACTCCGCCATTTAGACAAAACTACTGACCGATTATTGGCAAATTATTCTAATCAGATTCATTTTTACGCTAGTTGCTCCAAAATTGAATAGAACTTTGCGTGCAGTGCCAAGAAAACATATAATTCTTACAAATATATGGCAACACTAGCATCGGGATTAAAATCCGCCAGAACATCAACAAATATTACGATTGACAATCAATCGAGCATTGATTTGCCGAAAGGTGCGGAAGAAAATATCCACAATATAATAAAATTTTTACCCAGCGAGCATTTAATCGGATTGGACAAAATTAAACTGGTTGATTTTATCAAACCACCTCAGATGAAAAACGTAAATGTTCCAATCAAAGGGGATTTACCGGGTTTGTATCATCCAAAAGTGCAAAATACAAAACCGTATTTGGAAGTTTCAATCGGGGCTTTATTGCAACCGACCGAAGGTTTTGCCAAGCGTTGGATGGCAAAAAGTTCGTTTAAAGGAAATTTGGCGGGCATTCTTTTTGGCTTGGTTGGGCAGCATTATTATTTGACGCTTCGCCATTCGGTGAAAAAGACCAGTCTCGAACCGCAAATCAGACAATATGCGGAAAAAAACTTGAAGGCTTGGAGCGAAGCACAAAACGTGAATAACTTTCGGGCAAAATTATTCAAGCCTCTCCAACCGCTTTTCCAAAGATTGGCTAAATGGTTGAATAAAAAACAAATGCAGGCACAAAAGAAAGGCTGAAAGTTTTGGAAGTTAAGGAAGTTTCGGAAGGTAAAGAATCGGATTACTTCCCAAACTTCCCAAACTTTCCTAAACTTCCTAAACTCTTATGAACTATTGGTTGGTTAAACAAGAACCCGAAGCCTATTCGTTTGACGATTTAATTAAAGACGGCAAAACCGATTGGACAGGCGTGCGTAACTTTCAGGCTCGCAATAACTTGCGAGAAATGAAACTTGGCGATCAGGTGCTTTTTTATCATTCGGTTTCGGAAAAAAGCGTAGTTGGTTTAGCTGAAGTTTCACGCGAAGAATTTACCGATCCAACCGATGAAAAATGGATTGCGGTTGAGATAAAACCTGTCAAAAAATTCGCCAAACCCGTTTCATTAGAACAAATTAAAGCCGAAGCAGGTTTGCAAAATATTGCTTTAATTAAACAATCAAGACTGAGCGTAATGCCTTTAACCGAGGGCGAATTTGATTTAATACTAAAACTCGTTAATAGCTAATAGTTAATTACGACCTTATCAATCAGATAACAATTAACAATTAACAATTAACAATTAACAAATCTATGCTAAAAGAAGCCGTTGAATATTATCACAAACTATTAGAAGACCAAGAGTTAGCCGAAGCATCGCGCCAAATGTTGGATGAAAAATTGGATGAAGCTCGTCTGATTTTCGGTGGTCGTCGGCTCACGCCGTATTTGCGCCCTCATTTCGTTTTGGAATCGCAATGGAATCGAATTGTTGGAATTTGCGAAACGATTTTTTCCGCCTTGCAAAAAGTGAAAGATGCGGCAGTTGGCAATGATGAACTTTTGGACGAACTCGGAATTACCGAAATTGAGCGAGATCTTGTTTCGATTGACCAAAAATACAAACAAATTTCGCCCACGGCGAGGCTTGATTCATTTTTGACGGACGATAGTTATTCGTATGTTGAACTAAATGGCGAATCACCCGCTGGAATTGCATTTTCGGATTCAGCGAGCAAGATTTTTTTGAACTTGCCGATTGTTAAAAAGTTTGGCGAAAAATACGAATTTCGCACGCTCGAAGGCTCGACCAAAATGCTCGGCGTTTTGCTCCGCGCATATAAAGAATTTTCTAACGGCAATCCTAAACCAAGCCCAACTATTGCAATTATTGATCTTAAAGATTTGCCAACCATTAAAGAATTTGAACTTTTCCGCGATTATTTTATTTCTGAAGGCTATCCTTCGATAATTTGCTCGCCTGATGAAGTTGAGTTTAAGGACGACAAATTATGGTGCGGCGAAACTGAAATTGACATCATTTACAAACGGCTTTTGGTTAATGAATATCTGCCGATTGTCGAAAAATATCCCGCAATTTTGGACGCTTACCGAGCCGGAGCAGTTTGTATGGTCAACAGTTTTCAATGCAAAATCATCCATAAAAAAGCCGTTTTTGCAGTTTTGACCAATGAAAAATATGCACATCTTTTTTCACCCGATGAACTCGAAAAAATTCACGCTCACGTTCCTTGGACGCGCAAGTTCCGTGATGAAACCACGATAAACAAAGGCGAAACAGTTGATTTGGTCGAATGGACGCGGGCGAATAAATCTAAATTGGTGCTAAAACCAAACGACGATTACGGCGGTCACGGAATTTATATCGGCTGGGTTTCGGACGAAAAAGAGTGGAATGAAGCGATTGAAGTTGCGCGGAAAAACGGCGATTACCTCGTCCAAGAGCGTGTGAAAACCTCAAAAGAAGAATTCCCGATGCTTGACGGCGATAAAATTGTGATGAGCGAGCAATTAGTTGACCTTGACCCGTTGCTTTTCTATGGCAAAGTTGGCTCGGCATTCACACGGCTTTCAACCACCGAACTCGCCAATGTTTCAAGCGGCGGCGGGATGGTGCCAACTTTTATTTTGAAGGATTAGTTTTGTGATAAAATGCTTTCACGAGGGAATTTATGAGTATTTCAACCATCGAAACTACTAGGACAAATGATTTATTGACCATTTCAATTCCGCTTAAAGGATTGAAAACAGAAGAGGTTGACGATTTAATTGCCCTAGTAAAATCAAGTTTAATCGCTCAAAAAAGCAAAATATCTGAGGACGAAGCTAACGGAATTTCTGAAGAGATAAAAGCGTCGTGGTGGGAAAAGAACAAAGCAAGAATTGAAAAAATGATTGGCGAAAATGATTGAAACTATTGTAATTGATACAAACATTATCGTTTCTGCCTTGATTTCAAAAAATCAAAAAATACTTTGAGCGATTTTCGATTCAAATATTTTATTGGTGTCTCCAAAGTTCGTGATCGTCGAATTATTCAAACATTCGGCAAGAATTCAAAAAGCGACCAAACTTTCAAAAGATGAAATTCTTGAGCTACTTTCAACCATCATCAACCAAATAAAATTTTATGACGAGGATTTGATTTCTATTGGAAGTTGGACGGAAGCCTACCGACTTTGCCGTGAAATTGATCTCAAAGATACTCCATATATTGCACTTGCGCTAGAGTTAAATGTGAAAATTTGGACGAAAGATGAAGTGTTAAAAAAAGGTTTGAAGAAAAAAGGTTTTGATAAATTTCTTGAGTAAATAAAAAAAATGGACAAAGTTATCTTAATCACAGGCGCATCCAGCGGCATCGGCAATCATACGGTTAAACTCTTTCAATCCAAAGGTTGGAAGGTTGCCGCCACGATGCGAACGCCTGAAAAAGCTACTGATTTGCAAAAAATTGCGGATGTTGAATGTATTCGTTTAGATGTCACCGACCTTGATTCGATAAAATCCGCGATACAAACTACGTTGGATAAATTTGGGCGAATTGATGCGATTGTTAATAATGCGGGATATGGTTTGGTTGGGGCGTTTGAGGCTTCGAGCCGTGAGCAAATCGTGCAACAATTTATGACCAATGTGTTTGGCTTGATGGATGTCACGCGGGAAATTTTGCCGTATTTTCGGGAGCAAAAACGTGGCACAATCGTCAATGTGGCATCGGTTGGCGGGCGCATCACGTTTCCGCTTTACAGCCTTTATCACGGCACAAAATGGGCGGTGGAAGGGTTTAGCGAATCTCTCCAATACGAACTCCGACCGCACAACATCAAAGTTAAAATTATCGAACCGGGTCCGATTAAAACCGATTTTTATGACCGCTCCATGGATTTGACAAAAAAAGAAGGTTTGACCGCTTACGATTCCTTTATCGAAAAAGCAATGCCGAATATGCAAAAATCGGGCGAAAATGCACCGGGTGGCGAGTTGGTCGCCAACGTAATTTATCGCGCCGTCAACGATGGAACTTGGAAAATGCGCTACACCGCCAATTCCCGAATGATACTTACTTTGCGAAAATTATTGCCCGATGCTTTGTTTTTTGCGGTGGTGAGAGGCGCAGTTTTGCGTTAATTTTGCTGCGTCTCTAAACTTAAAAAAAAACTAACTGATAATTGTTGCGACACATTTTGCATAAATCTTCAGTAATAGTTAAAGGTTTCAAAAATAAACCTTTAACTTAATATTTAAAAGGGAGTTTTTATGAAGATTGAGCAGTATTTAAAGGAACAATTTCAAATTTTGAAAAAAGGACACTTCTGGAGGGAAACAACAGGCGTAATTTCACTCCCTCTGTCTGTGGAGGAGGTTGGTAAAAAATTGAGTTCGATATTTTCCTCACCGCTTGATTTATCTGATTATTATTATTTTTCCTCTTTAGTTGATTGCAAAGGAAAGATAACAAACAATTCTTTGAGAATAGAATTTATTAAGTATCAAAAAGGAACTCTACGTTATAACTTAAAAGGGCAAATTTTGAATAACTCAAGTGATAGTTCCAGCGTAGAATTAATAATTTACGGCAACAATTCATTGTGGGGGTATTTGGGTATTGCCTTAGTAGGCTTTTTTATTCCTATTTTGATTGGCAAGAGTTTATTAATTTCTTGGTTTATGATTTTGCTTAGCGGAATTTGTTTGGCGATTATTTTAGTTTTGATTTACTTTGCTTTTGAAATCGTAACACGCCGATCCGTTTTAAAAAATATCTGCGAATTTTTACAAGAAAAACTGATAGGTTCCAAAACAGTTTAAAAACTTTTGCTGGATTAGTTAATGATTTGAAAATCAAATTTCTTTTACCGGATAAAATATGAATAAATTCCTATCCCCCAAAAAGATTGTCTGTCTTTTTCTTCTATTTTTGTTTAATCTACAAACCGTTATGTCTCAACGAATTACCGGAAAAACTTTTGCTACCCGTTCAGAGGTTATCGCCCAAAATGGAATGGCGGCTACAAGTCAACCGCTGGCAACGCAAGTCGCGCTCGATATTTTGAAACAGGGCGGAAACGCGATTGATGCTGCGATTGCCTCCAACGCGATGCTTGGATTAGTTGAACCGACCGGAAGTGGGATTGGCGGCGATTTATTTGCCATCATTTGGGATGCGAAAACACAAAAACTTTACGGGCTAAATGCTTCAGGACGTTCACCTTATTCGCTGACGCTCGATTATTTTAAGAAAAACAACCTCAAACAAATTCCGCCTTACGGAGTGTTGCCCGTTTCAGTTCCGGGAGCGGTTGACGGTTGGTTTGAGATGCACAAAAAGTTTGGCAAACTTCCGATGAAAGAAAATCTCGCACCCGCCATTCGCTACGCCCGTGAAGGTTTTCCCGTCAGCGAATTGATTGCCTATTTGTGGGGACGCGGGGTTAATAATTTTGCGGATGAGACCAAATATCCGAATTTCAAAGAAACTTACACCATCAACGGACGCGCTCCCAACAAAGGCGAGATTTTCAAAAATCCGCGTCTGGCAAACACGCTCGAAAAAATTGCCGATGGCGGACGTGACGCTTTTTACAAAGGCGAAATGGCGCAAAAGATTGACGCTTTTTTTAAGCGAATGAATGGATTTCTTTCCGCCAAAGATTTAGCCGACCATAAGTCCGATTGGATTGAACCCGTTTCGACCAATTATCGCGGCTACGACGTTTGGGAACTTCCGCCGAATGGTCAAGGAATCGCCGCTTTGCAAATGTTGAATGTTTTGGAAGGCTACGATTTTAAGAAAATCCAGTTTGGAAGTGCCGAACATATTCACCTTTTTGTCGAAGCGAAAAAGCTCGCCTTTGAAGACCGTGCCAAATTTTACGCGGATATGGATTTCGTCAAAATTCCCGTTAAAGAGTTGATTTCAAAGGAATATGCCAATGAAAGACGCAAGCTAATCAATCCGAATCGAGCCGCCCGGACTTACGAAGCTGGCAACCCTGCGCTCAAAGATGGCGACACGATTTATATGACTGTTGCCGACAAAGAGGGAAATATGGTTTCGCTGATTCAGAGCAATTATCGCGGAATGGGTTCGGGAATGGTGGCGGATGATTTGGGTTTTATGTTCCAAGATCGCGGCGAAATGTTTGATTTAAACGAAGGTCGCAACAATACTTACGCTCCGCACAAACGCCCGTTTCACACAATTATTCCGGCATTTATCACCAAAGACGGCAAACTTTTTATGAGTTTTGGCGTGATGGGCGGCGAATTTCAACCGCTCGGTCACGTCCAAATTGTGATGAATATCGTTGATTTCGGAATGAACCTCCAAGAAGCCGGAGACGCTCCCAGAATCGCCCACACCGGCTCATCCGAACCGACCGGCGAGCGAATGACCGACGGCGGAATCATCCAACTCGAATCAGGTTTTCCGCATGAATCAATCCGCGAATTGATGAAGTTTGGACACACAATTCAGTTCGATTTAACAGGCTACGGCGGTTATCAGGCGATAAAGTTTGATTGGGAAAATAGGGTTTTTTATGGTGCTTCGGAATCGCGGAAAGATGGTCAAGCGGCAGGGTATTGAAGTAAAAAGTAAACAGTAAAAGGCAAAGGAATTTGCGGCAACGGGAAGCGAGATTTATCACGGAAATTTGCCTGATGGGGCGAAGGAGAATCATTAACATTTTTGAGATGCGAACTAGTGGATCACAACCGAATAATAAGCAATATCAATCGGTGGATAAAACTAAAAGATGAAGAGATTGATTTTTTTACATCGCGCTTGAATCATAGAAAAGTTCGCCGAAAGCAGTATGTCTTGCAGGAAGGAGATATTTGCAGGCATTATACGTTTGTCAATAAGGGATGTCTGCGGCTTTATGCTGTTGATACAAATGGAATTGAACATATTTTGCAGTTTGCACCTGAAGATTATTGGGTTGCCGATATTGGCAGTTTTTATCAGGAAGGTCCGACTTCGCTTTACATTGACGCTCTTGAACCCACGGAGATTTTGCAGATTTCCAAGCCTGATTTAATTTTGACATTTGAAAAATTTCCCGCTTTTGATCGGGTTTT
The DNA here is from genome assembly GCA_963732475.1 of Blastocatellia bacterium. Taxonomy (GTDB): domain Bacteria; phylum Acidobacteriota; class Blastocatellia; order Pyrinomonadales; family Pyrinomonadaceae; genus OLB17. The sequence continues at coordinate 123,266 of CAVSZR010000008.1, forward strand.
TCGTATTATGGTCGAAAACGCTTTTGTCGGTCTGCAAAAAAGAATTTTGCAAAACATCAGCTCCACCGCTGAAGAAAGATATTTAACTTTCTTCAAAAACTATCCGCAACTAGTCAACCGCCTCCCGCAAACCCAAATCGCTTCCTACATTGGCATCACGCCCGAATTTCTCAGCAAACTCCGCAAAAATTTAGCCACAAAAAAACGATAAAAATGGAGTGTGCCGACGCTCCGACTCAAATTCTTAATCTAGTTTAAGAATTTTTCTTAACTTAGTTTATTAAGGGATTTTTTCATTGATGGCATTCTTGAAATATAAGCAACGGCAGTTCCTTTTTAGATTTGTTGAAACTGTCCGTTAGTAAAAAAGAAAAAGGAGTCATTAATGAAAAACGGAATATTTGGAAAATGTGTAACTGGGATTTTATTGGCGATTGGATTTATGGCGGTCGTAAATGCACAGGAGACGGAAATGCACGTTCCGGTTTTGCGACAGGTGAAAGAACGCAGTTTTCAGGTTGATTATGCCAAAGGATATGTGGTTAAAGCAATTAAACCCAATGTTTACGTCATCACGGACGGTGCGTATCAATCAATGTTTATGACGACCGGCAAAGGCGTGATTTTGTTCGATGCTCCGCCGTCTTTTGGTCAGCACATCAAAAAAGCGATTGCCGAAGTTACGAAAGAACCGATTAGCAAACTGATTTATAGTCACGCCCACGTTGACCACATTGCCGGAGTCGAATTTCTGAAAGACATTCCGAATCTGGAAATTGTTGCCGAAAAGCACGTCGCGGATTTTTTGCGAGAGATGAAAGACCCTCGCAGACTTTTGCCATCAAAAACTTTTGTCGGACAGACAAAACTTTCTTTCGGAACGGCTGAAATCGAACTCAAAAAAATGGGATTTCACTCAAACAAAGGCGATTTGTATATCTATCTGCCGAAACAAAAAGTTTTGATGGCGATAGACACGCTCGCACCCGGTTATGTGCCGTTTATGAATTTCGATTTGACGGTCAATATGCACGAATATTTGAAAATGTTCGACCAATTGCTGGCTTACGATTTTGATGTTTTGGTTGCGGGACATCTGACTTCGCTCGGAACTCGTCAAGACGTGGTTGATAACAAAAATTATGCGTTGGATGTTTATCAAACCGTCAAACGAATCCACAATTCCGCCGACCAAAACAAAATGGTGATGGATACGATCCAAAAATATGGTGCGGACAATAAGTTCTTGATTTTCAATAACATACTCGAACCTTTAATCGAACAAAGTTATCAGGAAATCAAAGGACGATGGATTGATAAATTGGCGGGCGTAGATATTTACGGCAGAAGCCACGTTAGAACAATGCTGATTTATGTGCGTTGGGATGATAAACTCTGATACTGTACGGACGTGATTTCAACTGAGCGGAGGAGATATGAAAGCTGTTGTTACAAGAGAGGCAGGGCCACCGGAAGTTTTGAAGATCGAAGAGATTCCGATTCCAGAACCAAAGAAAGGCTGGGTGCTTATTCGCGTGAAGGCGTTTGGTCTGAATCGATCTGAAATGTTCACGCGGCAGGGGCATTCACCGGGCGTAAGATTTCCACACGTTTTGGGGATCGAATGTGTCGGGCTGATCGAAGATCCGAATGGAACGAGCTTCAAAGCCGGGCAGAAAGTGGCCGCGATCATGGGTGGAATGGGCGCGAATTTGATGGTGGATACGCCGAATATGTGTGCGTTCCTCAGACAAGCGTTTTCCCCCTCGATACCGACCTCTCTTGGGAGATTATCGGTGCGATACCCGAAATGTTTCAAACCGCATATGGCTCTCTAACCGGCGGGCTGGATGTTAAAGCCGGACAGACATTGCTAATCCGTGGCGGCACTTCTTCAATTGGCATGGCGGCGACATCCGTTGCGAAGAATATGGGGTTGAGAGTCATTTCGTCAACTAGAAATCCCGACAAAGCGGGGCTACTGAAGGAACATGGAGTTGACGAGGTCATAATTGACGATGGAAAGATCGCCCCCAAAGTCAGTGAGATCTTTCCAAAAGGCGTTGACCGTGTTCTCGAACTTATTGGAACCAGAACCTTGCTTGATTCGCTGAAATGTGCAGGACCAGGCGGGATCGTATGTATGACGGGAATATTAGGAAATGCCTGGACTCTCAATGAGTTCACACCGATGGGTGACATTCCGCACACGGTTCGCTTAACGGTTTATATGGGGGAAGCGAAAAATCTATCTGCTGAACTTTTGCAAGAATTTGTTGATGGCGTTACAAATGGCAAGAATAAGATCAAGATCGACCGTACTTTTACCATTGACGAGATCGTTGACGCTCACTGCTATATGGAGGCAAATCTGGCAAGCGGAAAGTTGGTCGTTTTATTGTAATGCAACTATTGGCTCAAGAATATTGTCATAGCGGGTCTTATTAGCTTGCTTTTATCGGTGTTTTTTACTTTCGGAACATTTTTTTCCGACAACCCCGAAAGGCAGTTGGGCGAGTTTTCCTTTCCGGTTTCGGACTTCCTGAGGGGGTGGCTGATTCAGACCGTAGTTTTTACGCTCATTGTCAGCGGGTTGCGTGCGGGAGAATCAGTATCGGCGAACAATTTGCTCACAACATTAGCGGCAGCGGTTCTTTTCGGCGTGTTGCTGATCGCGCCGTTCGCGTTCATGGAGTATCGGAACAATCCCGTTATTCAATCCGGGGAGAGCCGTTCCCCGTTATGCTCTTTATCGGACTGTGGCTCACTCCCGTCATGTTCGGTCTTGGGGCAACGCCCATTGTGCGGAGCGTCTGGGCGGGCGAATCCGTTTTGGCAAACCCGATCTCGCTTGTGTTGCGAGTTATCTTTCTGTTACTCATGGCAACACTTTGACTCAATCTGCTGATGAGATCAGATGCCCTGTTTTCTCGGCGGCGTCCCGGGATGAGATTAACTGAAAGAGAAACGGTTCCACGAAGGCTTCGATCAAATTGTATCGATTTAGAGAGCGACCGGCAGCGAGAACTAGACAAGAACAAGCCGTGTGAGCGAAATTGAATCAAAAAAGGATCGTTGCAATGTCCGTCCGATATATGATATGTTGTATCGCCGTTAGCACACGACGGTCTTGATCTTTGACAAAATTTTTGTGATGGGCACTATCTCAGGTCTTTCCCGAAGGAGCGAACTCGGGCAGCCTTTGGGACAAGCTAACTATTGCAAAAAAGCATTTTAGCTTCCGAATCCCGAATGCCGCCGACAATTTAGCGGAAGATACGGGGGACACGGGACATTTGGGGCTAAGGCTTGTAGACACAAGAATTAACCTGTCCCGCAACTGTCCCGCGGTGGGACAGTTGTTAATTTCTGTGACGCGGCATTCACCCCTGCGTCTGCTTGGATCAAAAGCCCGCATCCTCCCCCTTAGACAAGGAGGGGAGGGTGTTTTGGAAAAGCGAACTATCTGAAAACGGTCGTTTTGATCCAAGGCGGCCGCTGCATCTCGCCGTTTTTTGCTTCCAATGCGAATCCCGCGAATGTGTCGCAGTTTAGAATGGTCTGTGTTTCCTTGAGCGCCAGCATTCCGGGATCGGTCACCCAGCCTTTGGCAAAGTGCCCGTTGGCTCCGTCCTGATCGACAAAATGCCGCAGTTCGTGAATAAAAATAAACGCTGCGAAATCAGGAATACCGGTCGCGAAAAGTACGCCGCGGCGAAAGACGATCTTGCCGGTAAGGTCTTTTTTATCGTGAAATCCGCCGAGCCGTGCAAAGGCGACGGTGCTGATCTCCTCGCCGGAATTGTCAGTGTCAAGCGTTACAAATGCCTCAGGCCGGTCAAGCACTTTCAACATCAGGTCATAGATGTTGTGCAGCTTTTGCAGAACGGGCCGACGAACATTGAAATTATCGATACGGAAGTGCTTGTTCAACAATTTCATCCGGCTTTCGCGTGTGGCTCCAAGCATCCCGGGGACGTTTGAGTCCACGACATTCATCGCAAGAGAGATATTTGTCATCGCAGCGTTTACGCATGCCCGCGTGTGCGGCACTTGCTGCAGCATGCCTGCCAGCAGAAAGCCTTCAGTCTTAACACTCAACGGAATAGTCGGGAAAACATTGCGGTTACGTTTTTCGTTGAGCTTTGCCAGTGTTTGCTTGCCGGGATCGATCCGGCCGTCGCAGCCAGCAAATCCAAAGTGTTTTTTCTGAAATTCGCGTATTGCTCCTATCGTTTTCGGGCCGCACTTGCCGTCGATAACAAGCTGTGGGCTTGGGCCGCCGTCAATCGGCGCGACCTGATCGAGGCCGTATTGGATATTAAAAACATCGTCGAACACGTTAGAACCGCCTACGCCAACTGATTTTGTGATCACGATATCGCCTTCGGGCCGTTTCGGGTCAAATTGATTGTTGGATGAGCGGCGGTCCGGTAGTACTTTACAATCGCCGTCGTCAAGCATGTGTGCGCATTCTGGCATTTTTGATCTCTCTCCCGCGTATAATAAACGCTTGAGTTTGACGTAGACTTGGGTTGAGTTTTGCGGTGAATCGGTCCGAAGTTGAATGCCTACATTAATAGACAAACTGAATACGGCGGACGCTCCTGAAACGGAAAACGTAAAAGTTTGTCCGTTATGCGGTTCCGGCGAGAGTGAGTTTCTTTTTTGGAATGTTGACCGATTGCACCATTTGCCAGGCAAATTTGGCGTCATCAAATGCTCGGATTGCGGCCTCGCGCGTCTTTCGCCGCGACCAAAAAAGGAGCATTTGGTGTTCTACTATCCGGAAGAGGAATACTACAGCTATCAGTCCTCAGACGATATGTTCAGCCGGACGTCCGAAGCGACTTTTGGCTGGAACGACCACCTGCCGCATTTGGTTCCCGGCGGAAACGCCCTCGAAGTTGGCTGCGGGAGCGGTTATGCCTTAAATGTTCTGAAGCAGCTTGGTTGGAAGGTCAACGGAATAGAAATGAGCCATAAGGCAGCACAGTTGGCAAAGGAACTCTACGACATCGATGTCTATTGCGGTCAAATTTCCGACGCTCCGTATGAGCCGGCAAGCTTTGATTATGTGCATTTAAGTCACGTTATTGAACACTTTCCCGATCCGATCTACGAACTGAAAAACATTGCCGCGTTTATGAAACCAGGCGGAGTTATCTATATCGAAGCCCCGAATATCGAAAGCTTCGGACAGCAAAAAAGCGGGCCTTATTGGCTGCACTGGGATTCGCCACGGCATTTGTTCGGGTTTTCGCCCACAACCTTGCAGAAAACGGTAGAAAAAGCCGGGTTGCACGTCGATCGCTTGAAAACGCTCCGGGGAAATTTCTGGGAATGGGATGCGGTCTATAGAGCCGAGGAAGCCGCTGGTAAGATGATCGTCGACCGTTCAAAAGTTCCTGACTCAACCAAGTTAAAATGGCTGCCGCTTCGATTCTTGAACAGGCTGAGTTTTGTGATAAACAGGGCTTGCGGCGACACACTTGGCTGCTGGGCCGTGAAGGAATAAACGAAACGGGTTTTGGAACGAGAAGAATTAGCGTTATTTTTAGGAATTGAAGAATGTAATAGGAACTTAGATCTCACCCCGGAAACATACTTTGCAATCACCGCCTCATTCAACGCCTGGCGTTACAGACGAACCCGCAGTAATTCCATCTGCAGCCGGGATGACCACCAAAGTCGTAAAGGGATCGCTTTGGACGCTGGCCGGCCAGGTGTTTCCGCTCGGAGTCGCCCTATTTACGACGCCGATCGTGATCAGGCTTCTCGGCGCCGAAGGCTATGGGGTGATGATCCTTGTTTTACTGATTCCGGGCTATCTCGGATTTGCCGATTTCGGAATGGGAATGGCGTCGACCAAGTTCGCATCGGAGGCCTTTGCAGAAGGCTCGCGTGACAAAGAAGCCCGGATCGTCCGGACGGCTGCACTGATAGCCCTGACGTCCTCGATACCCTTCGTAGCCCTTGTTTTCATTTTGTCCGGAACCGTTATCGAATGGTTCAATGTTCCCGGGCACCTTCGCGGTGACGCCTCTCTTGCTCTGAAATTGGCATCGATCACTCTGGTTCTAAACGTGCTCTGCATGATCTTCAACACGCCGCAGTTGACGAGGCTGCGGATGGACTTGAATACCCTTGTCAACGCTGGTTTTCGAATACTCGGCTCGATCGCTACACCGATCGTTGTCTATCTCGGTTCAGGGATCGTGGGAGCAATTCTCGTCTTGATGGGCGTTGCCGCCTTAACCCTTTCAGGACACCTATTAGTTTCGGGCCGGCTGCTTCGCGAGCTATATCAGGGTTCGATCGAAAAACCGGCTATCCGCCCCATGCTCAAATTCGGCATCGCTCTTGTAGGTGCATCCATCGCGGCAATGCTCCTCACAAATCTTGAAAAAGCGGTATTGCCGAAATTGATCTCGGTAACGGAACTTGCATACTACTCCGTTGCATTTACGTTTGCCGCGATGTTGACATTGTTCGCGGGGTCGATGAGCCAGTCTTTGGTTCCCGCCTTTTCTCAGCTTCAGGGGGGCGATAATGTTGGTGTTCTCAACTCTCTGTATACGCGGGCAATACGCCTCAACCTGATCTGGCTTATTCCGGTAGTTACGGGCCTCGCGTTGATAGCAAAGACGTTCTTCACTATCTGGGCCGGGCCCGATTTTGGACTTGCGAGCCCGCTGCCATTCTATGTCTTGCTTCTCGGGCTTATCTTCAACATTCCTGCGCACGTCCCGTTTTCCGTTATAATGGCATCGGGACGGACCGACGTCTTTGCAAAGATCTATTGGGGCGAGTTAATTCCGTACGGTGTACTCGTTTGGTTCCTTGTTCGGAGATTCGGTGCGGCAGGAGCGGCCGCAGCGTGGAGCATAAGGGTCTTTTTTGACGCAATTCTTCTATTTGTCCTTGCAAATCGTGTCGACGGTGTTTCCTTAAAAGGGATGGGTTTCTGGAGGTTTGCTCTTGGCGCGATCGTCATGTCCGGCCCCTTCTTTCTTTTCCTCTGGTATCAGGAACTAAACTTGACGGTGTTCGCCGCTCTACCCGTGTCTTTCGTTCTTTATGCATTAGTAGTGTGGAAATTGATCCTTCGTGATGAAGAAACTGTTTGGTTAAAAAATAAGCTGTTACGCTCGCGATAGGGCTCACCCTTTTGAGTACAGTGGGTTCGTTTCGTCAATCCAAATGTTAAAAACTGCAATTAACAACGTGAAACCGATCGTCAAACGTTGGTCGCTTTCATTGGGAGTCTATCGTGGTGCCAGATTAGTCAGCGACACGCTGACTAATCGAGCGGCCCTTGGCCGAATTAACGACGATACGGAGTTTTATAAGAAGCTGTTGCCGACGGGCAGTTTATGCTTTGACGTTGGAGCGAACATAGGAGAGAAAACGGAAGCCTTGCTAAGGGCAGGCATGCGGGTTGTGGCCTTTGAGCCGCAACCTGAATGCATAAAAGAAATTGAGGCGAGATGTAGAGCCTTTGGCGGCAGTTTAATTATTTGTAAAAGTGCCGTCGGCTCCAAGATTGGGGAGGCGAACCTTCATCTGAGTAACTACCACGCAACGGCAAGCTTGCACCAGGGTTGGGAGAACGGAAACGATGACTCAATTGTCGTTCCAATGACCACTTTGAATAAGGCGATAAATAAATTTGGGATGCCGTTTTTCCTTAAGGTGGATGTCGAAGGGTGGGAATACGAGGTACTCAAGGGGACGGAGCAGGTCATCCCGATCATTTCTTTTGAATATCATTTAACTGAGAGAGAGATCGATACCGCCGTTAAATGCCTTCGGCACCTTGAACAAATTTCAGGCGATGGAATAGAAGTAAATATCACTCCGGCTGAAAAGCTAAAGTTTATGTTTTCGGATTGGTTAAGCGTGAACGATTTTCTCTCGCGATTTCCTGAAGCCTTTAGCGGGGATAAAGACTTTTTGTACGGAGATATTTGGGTGCGGTCGGAAAGCAAATAAGAAGCGATGTTCAAGAAATTTAACAATTGTCGATGGTTTCGATTATGACCTGATTCTTTTCATGTAAGTGAGTCGATTTGGCGTTGAGCCAAGTGGTATCCGGCGAGGTTTTTAGTGAACAACGCGAAGTCCTTCAATTCGAAGCGGCAAAGACTCAGAGACTTGGCGGTCTGGACGAATTTTCCCCTGCTAAGAGGCAATTTGCGTCGTGCCGTTGATTCAGGTTTGCATACACTTTTGGATTACCAGCGCTTAGCAATGCTGACCGCAGCGATTCGAGTAACTGAAGATTTGCCTGGCGACGTGATAGAGTTCGGTACATTCCAAGGCGGCAGCGCCGGCGTTATGCTTCAGGAGATCCGCGAGGCGAAAACGCTCCATGTCTTTGATTCGTTTGCAGGAATGCCGGATGTGTCCCCCGCCGACAATTTCCATCAAAAGGGCGATTTTGCGGATACGGACGCTGAACGGGTACGAAACGGGCTTACGAAATTAGGTGATAACTTCCAGATGCACGTTGGGTTTTTCAGTGAAACGATCCCGGAAATGCGGGCGAATGAATCGGCCAAATTTTCGTTTGCCCACATTGATGTTGATCTATTTGAAAGTGTGCGGGACGCTCTCGAATTTTGTTATCCGCGGATGGCGGAAGGCGCGATCATCATTCTGGACGATTACGGGGCCCCGACGTGCCTTGGAGCAAAGCAGGCAGCTGATGAATTTTTCGCTTCGAAGGCAGAAATGCTCGTCACGCTTTCGCAGCCTGCTCACGGCTGCAGCATCGGCGGCGGCAATGTGTTTGAAAGATTGATTGCCGTTTCGCGATTTCCAGATCTCACATCAAGACTCAAGAACCAAATTTTTGATCGGGCAGAATCCTGATACAATTTCGGATATGAGCGGAATTATTACACGCGTTGGACAGTCGATCCGGTGGCGGCTTGGCATGCCGGTGGCGGCTGCGGAGCTGGAAAAAGGAACCGACGAATCCGTTGCCGGGTTTTACAATAATCGCGTTACCGGCTGCGAGTTTTTAGATGATCCGACGCATTACGAGCGCCCGCGGGCGGTCTGGGTCTTGGAGCAGGTGAATGGAGGAGACTTGCTCGAGATCGGGTGCGGCAATGGAGGAATGACCCGTTTGCTGGCGCCTAAGGTCGGTCAATTGACCGCGTTCGATGTTTCGTCCCCTTCCCTTAAACAAGTCGACGATATGAAATTGGTAAATGTCGTAACGGCCCAGGGATTGATTGAGAACTTTGAGCCTGGACGAGAATACAAATGGGTAGTTTTGTCCGAAGTTATTGAGCATATTCGCGACCCGCTGTCGGCAATTAACCGGGCGTTTGATTTTTGGCTGCCTGGCGGGGCGTTAGTTGTTACCACGCCGAACGGACATTGGGAGTCGGACGAGCACCTACACGAGTTTTCACTGAAGAGTTTCAGCGATCTTCTGGTCCAGACGGATTGTGAATCATATCAAGCGTACATACTTGCGAGACCGTGATGACCGCCGTCGTTGGCTTACCGCGATCGTAAAAAGGGCTTCTGAGCCCGCCGCCCCAGATGATTTTTTCGACCGGAGTGCCACCGCCCGTCAAAGACGAGGCCGCTAAATGCTTCCTTCCTGAATGTCAATCAAGTCATATATTTATGAAGCGCAGCTTAGGGTTCGGCAACGAATTGCAGGCGGTTCCACTGGACGAAAACCAACCACGGATTTTGCTGCTGTTGAGTTTACGCCTGAAAAAGTTCTTTTCGTGCTCGCGGGTTTGATCGGCGATTCGGTCATGAGCTTGCCTGCGATGATCGAAGCCCGTAGGTTGTGGCCGGACGCACGACTAACCGTACTCGGCAAAAAGCACAATCAGGAGTTGATCGCGGCGTCTTCGTTTTATGATGAATTTTACGAATTTAATGCGGACCCGTTCTCGCTTCGAAAGTCGAGTGAGACAAAGAAATTGGAGGCTTGGCTTTCGGATCAGCATTTCGATGCCGCGTTTATTTTGCTCGGCGACCAGTTTGCCCACCTTTTGGAGCGAGCCCGGATTCCGGTCCGCGTCGGAGTTGCGGGCACCCGGCTCGAGGGTTGCCTGACTCACACCTACGAGATCGGCAGTCCGCGCACTTGGGGACCGGATGAACGGTTGAATGCCCTGCGGTGTCTTGGGTATCAGCCAGAGGTTGTATTACCAAGCATAGCGGTCGTTGAAGATGCCCGACAATCTCCGCGGGCAAAGCTATTGGCCCTGGGGCTAGACGAGAGCGTGGATTACGCGATTCTGCATCCGTTTGGCAGCTCGCGTCGTCAGTGGTGGAAAACTGATGAGAGCGGCAGTCTGGCCGCGAAACTTATGACGGATCATGGGTTCAAGTGCGTTCTGGTTGGTGGCGGCGAGGCGGCGGATATTCAGGAGGCCAAAAGCCCGGAGATCATAAGCACACTCGGACAACTGACCTTGCCGGAGCTTTTGGCAGTGATCGAGGGATCTCGGATCGTCATCACAACGGACAGCGGCCCATTTCACATTGCCGGTGCCCTGCAAAAACCTATCGTTGGGTTGTTCAGAGACCGCCGTCCTGAACACGCAGCCAGGTACTCCCGCACGGAGGTAGTATTTGGGAAGGAAAGCGAATGTTTGAAAAGCTGCAGCTGGGAGCGTTGTGCGGTTGATCCGTGCCGGCAAATGAGAAATATCTCGGTCGATGCGATTGCTGCTGCCGCAAGCAGAATACTGAGCGAAGCATGATACGTGTTTTGGAATTTGCCAATGTGATCAATCGATATGATTTTATCGATACGCTTGTGCATTACGCCGATCCGGAAAAGTATGAAATGTCGGTTTGCGTGCGGTCCGAAGAACATAACATTGCAAGTCCCGTTTACGGCGAGCAGACGAGATGCAGGCTGATCGAAGGTACCTCGAAAGCCGGCATGCTGCCTTCGGCGATCAAACTCGCGCGGCTTTTACGGGAATGGAAGATCGATGTTCTTCATGCCCATCACTATGACCAGGCTTTGATAGGGTGGCTTGCGACAAAGCTTTCGCCGCGGACGAAGCTTGTGATCGGACGACATTATTCAGATTCGATCTATCGGCTGCCGAACGCATTAAAGTCCAAATGTTTTCTGGCGGCGGAACAGATCGTTAACCGTCATGCGTCTCGCATCATCGTTCCTTCGCAGATGATATTTGACATATTGACTAAGCGTCAGAAGATCGACCCCAGGAAGATCGACGTAGTTCACTATGGGTTTGTTCCTGAGAAATATGACGAGGTTGATCCGGCAGCGGTCGCGGGAGTTCGCGGTGAGTTTGGTATGGATGGAAGGTTTGTCGCGGCGAATTTTGGCCGTCTGCACGAAGAGAAGGGCCACCGATATCTGATCGCCGCCGCCGCGATACTCCGCGAGAAGATCCCAAACCTACTCGTTCTGTGTGTCGGGGAAGGCCCTGAGCGCGCGAACATCGAACAACAGATCCGGGAGCTTGGACTTGAGGAAAATGTTAAGCTTGTTGGCTGGCGGACGGACGCAATGACTATAATGGCTGCGGCCGACGTGATCGTGCAATCGACGCTGCAGGAAGCGTTTAGCCAGGTGATGGTCGAGGCGATGTGGATGTCAAAACCGCTGGTCATTACGGACGTTAGCGGCGCTCCTGACATTATTCGCGATGGCGAGAACGGGCTTCTCGTCCCCAAGGCAAACGCGGAGGCACTTGCAGGAGCCGTGGAGAGGCTCGCGGACGACGACACACTTAGATCTCGGCTCGCCGAAAATGGGCGGGCGTTTGTGTCGGATCAGTTAGTTATCAAGAAGAAGATAAAGGATTACGAAAGAGCCTTTGAGAAGGCCGTTCAAGAGCAGAGATAGGATGGACAGGAGCGAATTGTTAGGGATTTTGGATCGCGCCGCACAGACCAAAATTTTGGTCGTCGGCGATGTTATGCTTGATCGCTATTGGTGGGGCAGCGCATCGCGCTTGTCGCCGGAGGCTCCGGTTCCTGTCGTTGCTCTCAAAAAGGTATCAAATGTTCCGGGCGGAGCGGCAAATGTCGCGGCGAATATAGCGGCCCTTGGCACGAATGTGCTTTTGGTCGGACTGATCGGTAGCGACGAATCCGGAAACGCTCTTCGTGAATCGATGCTCGAACGTGGAATCTCACACGAGTTTCTGATCGAATCGTCAACCCGGCCGACGACGACGAAAACACGGGTACTTGTTCACAAGCAGCAGATCGCGCGGATCGATGACGAGACTGACACGGCCGTGTCTGCTGCGGAATCGGCTTCGCTTAGTGAGCGTGTGCAGGATCTAATTGACGACGTCGATGCAGTAGTACTGTCGGATTATGCAAAAGGATGCCTGTCCGAAGGTTTGTTGGCGTCCATCATCGCCTCCGCGAGATCACACGAAAAGATAGTCCTTGTTGACCCGAAAAGCCGTGATTTTTCGAAGTATGCGGGGGCAACGATGATCACGCCCAACCTTGCCGAAGCGCTTAATGCCGCTGGTATCGAAAACGGCGGCGAAGCTAATGCGGATGAGGCGGCAGACCGGATATTGTCGGGAACATCGATTGACTCGCTTCTCATCACGCTCGGCGAGCACGGAATGAAGCTGTTTGAAACGGGGAAGGAACCGGTCCATTTTCCGTCAATGGCACGTCAGGTTTTCGATGTAACCGGTGCGGGTGATACCGTCGTCGCCCTGCTGGCTGCCGCACTTGGCGCACAGAGCGGCCTTCACGCGGCCATAACGTTCGCCAATATCGGAGCCGGAATTGCAGTTGAAAAGCCGGGCACGACTGTCGTCGGCGTGGATGAACTCCGAATCGCGATTTCAAACTTGCCGATCGGCCGATAACCAGTTTCACATGCAGGAATCAAAAGTTTCGCTGGTCGTGCCTGTTCGCGACGAAGCGGACTCCATTAAAGTTTTGATCGAGAGCATCGGCCGGCAGACAGTTCAGCCAGACGAAATTGTCCTTGTGGATGGAGGGTCGTCCGACTCGACCGTTGCGAAAATCGAGCGGCTCGCTGCTGAGAACGCGAAACTAAAGCTGGTGACAACCGGTGGTGCAACACCCGGAAAAGGAAGAAACTTTGGCATCGCCGCCGCGAGGAACGAATTGATCGCCCTGACCGACGCGGGAATCAGACTCGAGGAAAACTGGCTTGAAGAATTGATAAACGCTTCGGGCGAGGCCGACATTGTTTACGGCAACTATTCGCCGATCACAGACACGTTTTTCACGAGATGCGCGGCATTGGCGTATGTTCCCCCGCAAGGCCCCGATGGAATTCGCGGCAAGTTCATTGCCTCGAGTTTGCTAAAGCGGGCGGTGTGGGAAACGGTGGGCGGATTTCCCGATCTTCGCGCTGCCGAAGACCTTTTTTTATGGAGCAGGCCGAGCGTGCGGGCTTTAAGGTTAAGTTCGCACCCAAGGCAATGGTCCACTGGCAGCTTCGTCCAAATGCTATGAGCACGTTTCGCAAGTTCGTGCTTTATTCAAAACACAATGTTTGGGCCGGCAGGCAGTGGGACTGGCATTACGGCCTTCTTAGGCAGTACCTCGCCTTGGTGCCATTTTTGCTTCTGACCGTGCTTCATAGCTGGTGGTGGCTTGCTTCACTTCCAATGTGGCTTGTCGCGCGGATGGCCAAACGGATCTTGGCCCACCGGTACGAGTTTGGAGTGGCTCCGCTGTTTAATCCGATAACATTTTTTGGTGTCGGATTTGTTGTGTTACTGATCGATGCGGCTACCTTTGTTGGTTGGGCCCAGGCGTTGAAGAGAACCACCCCGTCAGCGGAAGCCGCTGCAACCCCTCCTTCGTAAGGTGGGGAGCTGAGAAAATGGCGAAATCGCTCTACATTTGTTATTTCGGGCTGCGGCAGCCGCTTGTTCAAACTCAGGTGCTGCCGTATTTTCGGGAGCTCCAAAAAAACGGGCATGCGATCACGCTGCTAACATTTGAACCGGACATGAACACCAAATGGACGGCGGAGCAAATCACTAATGAGCGAACGCATTTGCGCGGTGATGGCATAGAATGGCAATGTCTCGCTTACCATAAAAGGCCATCCGCCTTAGCCACGGCTTACGATATTTTCCGCGGTGCGGTGCGTATCCGCAGCATTATCGGCGAGGAAAAGATCGATATCCTGCATGGCCGTGTCCACGTGCCCACTTTGATGGGGGCACTCGCCAGAAAGTTCGCACGACGGAAGCCGAAACTGCTCTTCGATATACGCGGCTTTTTTCCTGAGGAATACACCGATGCGGGTATTTGGCCGGCCGACGGAATGCTTTACCGTTTTGTTAAGCGGGTAGAACGCTGGCTGATGCGGGAAGCCGACGGATTTGTCGTATTAACGGAAAAAGCCCGAAGTATCCTATTCGCGGAATCCGTCGAAACGGGCGTCGACAAACAAGGAAGGCCGGTCGAAGTTATCCCTTGCTGCGTAGATCTGGAGGAACGCTTTTCGGCTGATCGGAAAGCTTTGCGTGCGTCAGTGCGGAGTGAACTGTCGATCGAAGACCGCATCGTTTACGTTCACGCCGGTGCACTGGGCGGTTTGTATCTGACCGAAGAGATCGCGGATTTTCTCCAAACTGCACGCGACGTTAATCGGAAAACCTTCGCTCTATTTTTAACCCAGAGCGATTCGAACCTCATCACTTCGTTGTTGCAGGAACGCGGCTTTGGCGAGAGCGATTATTTTGTCGGAGAGGTTTCTCCTGACGATATCCCCGGTTATCTTTGCGCGTCGGATGCCGGTTTGTCATTTGTGAAGGCGGGTTATGCGACCCAGTCACGCTCACCGACAAAAATACCCGAATACCTTGCATGCGGCCTGCCGATCATTGCAAACACGGGCGTTGGCGATATTGATGAGTTGATCACCGAAAACGACGTCGGGGTTCTTGTTGATGGATTCGATCAGGAAAGCTACGCAATAGCCTTGGCGAGATTGGAGTTTTCTGAGGCCCTGAGCAAGCGATGTGTGCAAACGGCTAGAACGGCTTTTGACCTGCAAACCGTTGGCGGTGTCAGATACGCGAGGCTTTACAAAAACATCTTGAGTCAAAAGTGAATGTCTGAGACGACCGCTCCTCCAAAAGAAGCCCTTGAGAACCGACCAGCGGGCGACCTGTTCGTCAAGGTCGTAAAAAACTGCGTGGTAACGCGGTCGAGCCTTGTTATTACCGCGACGGGGGTCGATCCCGCCTGCCTTTTTGAAGGGCTCCCGCTCCGCAAGCGGATCGAGATGAATTTGGTTGGCTTGGGGTCGATCGCTAAAAGCCCGCCTTGGCGCCTAAAGGTTACCGATCCGTTGTTTCATGTTTTTAATATTTGGGGCACGGGCTATCACCATTGGCTAACCGAAGTTGCACCCAAGTTCTTTTTGTTTGAGGATGAAATAAGGGGTGGAACGGTTATCCTTCCCGAAAAATGTCCGAAGTTCGTATTCGAGTTTCTCGACCTATTTTCGTTTGAGAATTTTGTGCAGGTATCGGGGAGCGTATTCATCAAAAAGCTGAATCTGATATCAAATCCCAACTCCGGCCATTTCAACCATAGGCATTTACAGGGTTTTCGGGAACGTTCAAGGTTGTTGCTGGCTGAAAAAAGCGGAGGTGGCCCTGACAGAATTTATGTCAGCCGGAGAAATGCAAGGGCCCGACGGGTGGTCAACGAAGAAGAAGTAGTGGGGTTTTTTCGAGCTAAGGGGTTTGAATGTCTTGAACTCGATGAAGCACCTTTTGTCGACCAGGTGCGAGCGTTCGCCAACTGTCAAACGCTGGTTTCGATACACGGGGCAGCGTTGACAAATATGTTGCTTATGCCAGAAAACGGACGAGTGCTGGAAATCTACCCGGCTGGATTCACGGACAAAGATTTCTTTAACGCCTGCTTCCGTCACCTTGCCGACGCCTTGGATCAACAACATGAGTTCTTGTTTTGCGAACGTGAGAATCCTGACTCTAAATTCTCGCTTGATACGGACAATGTGGTCGTCAATATTGACGAACTCGAGCACAAATTGGCTGAGTTTGAATAACTGATGCGCGTACTAGGTTTATGTTCGTACCCGATCGAGGCGGCCGCAACCCGGTTTCGGATGGCTCAGTTTGTAGATCCGCTCAGGGAACGCGGGATCGATCTGACGATCAACCCGTTTCTCGATAGCGGACAGTTTCGTACCTTGTACACTGAAATAGGTTTGGTGCGGAAAGCGGTGGGAATGTTGGTGCCGCTTGGTCGCCGGATCGCTTCGATCGCAAATATTCGATCGTACGACTTGATCTTCGTTCAACGTGAAGCAATGTTCTTCGGGCCCGGAGTGTTCGAATGGATCTATGACAAGGTGGGAACCGCGGCGCTCGTCCTCGATCTTGATGACGCCACTTACTTGCCATACGTAAGCCCGAGCTACGGACAGATTGGAAGTTTTTTTAAGTTCTTCGGAAAGACGGACAAGCTCATCAAACGCTCCAATGCGGTAGTTTGCGGAAACAGATTTATCGCAGAGCACGTCGGATCTTTAGGCACGAAGCCGGTCATTATTCCGACGGTCGTTGACACCGATCTTTTCTTACCGGTTGAGAAAGGCAATGAGATCCCTGTTATCGGTTGGATCGGAACCCATTCGACATTCGCGGTGCTGAAATCCTTTTTTCCGGTTGTACAGCGGTTGGCGCAAAAGCATCGCTTCATTTTTAGGATCGTCGGTGCCGGAGTGGACGAGATCGAGATCGCCGGCGTCGAGGTTCAAAACCTCGACTGGTCGCTCGACCGTGAGATCACCGATTTTCAAACGCTTGACATCGGCTTGTATCCGATAACGACTACAGCGTCGATGCCGGCCGACTGGATCCTCGCAAAATCGGGCTTCAAGGCTATCCAATATCTTGCGGTCGGCGTCCCGTTCGTTATGAGTCCGGTCGGCGCTTGTGCCGAAATGGGTGAACCGGGAGTTACTCATTTCAATGCCGAAACCGATGAAGATTGGTATAATTCGCTCGAGACCTTGCTTTCGAACCCGGAATTGCGGCTCGAAATGGGAAAGGCCGGGCGTCGATATTCTCTAGAGAACTATTCTCTTCCAGCGCAGGTCGACAGGTTAGCCGCGGTTTTTCGCCAGGCTGTCGAAGATAGTATATGACCGAAAGACCAAATTATGGGGCGCTCGTAATATCCCTCGATCTCGAACTCTACTGGGGTGTGCGCGACGTTTTGCCCGCAAACGAAGCCTACTGGGAAAATTTGAAAGGTGAGCCGGTTGCAATAAAGGCGATACTTGATCTTTTTGAAGAATACGGTATGGCGGCCACGTGGGCGACGGTCGGATTCTTGTTTGCCGAATCAACTGAAGATCTCGAACGCCTAAAGCCGCGTATTCTGCCGGAATACGCGAATTCGGCGCTTTCTCCCTACCTGGATTCTCTTGAATCAAAGAACGAAAAAGGCACGATTTTCAGGGCTCCACAACTTATCGACCTGATCAGGAAAACGCCGAAGCAGGAAATAGCGACACACACTTTTTCACACTATTATTGCCTCGAGCAGGGCCAAACCGAAGAAACCTTTGCGGCAGACATTGACAGCGCGATCAAGGCGGCCGAGGAGCGATCGATCGATATCAAGTCGATCGTTTTCCCGCGAAATCAGCATAATCCCAAATATGACAAAGTTCTGATCGATCGCGGCATTGTTTGTTATCGCGGAAATCAAAAAGCGCTGATGTACCGGTTCAAAGAGGATTCCCCCGCAAAGCCGTTTTATAGAGCAAGCAGGTTGGCGGACACCTTCGTTAATATTTCCGGGCCGAATACATACGATTGGAACGACATTTGGAAGAAGGGGATCGCGGATGTGCCGGCAAGCGCTTTTTTACGCCCGGTTACCAAAGCGGAAGGAGCGCTCGCAAAACTCCAGTTTCGCCGGATCGAAAAAGGCCTCGAGCACGCGGCTCGAAACAATCGAATCTTCCATTTGTGGTGGCATCCTCACAATTTTGGGATCCGGACGGAGGAGAATATTCGGCTATTAAGACGAATACTCGAACGGTTCCGCGGACTCAGCAACGAATACGGGATGCGGTCGCTCTCGATGGCAGATGCCGCCCGCATCGCGGCGGTACCGAGTTTATGAGCCAACGGGGAACGATCGTTATGTTGTGCTCCGACGGTGCTTCGACTCGAGCGATCGCGAATGCCCTGACCAAGGAGTTTGGGCCGATCCGCGTGATATTGGAAGAGTCGGTCTCTAGAATACAGATGGCGAAACGGCGCCTACGCAAACTTGGTGTTTTGGCCACCGCCGGACAGATAGCGTTTATTGTTTTTGTCCAACCCCTGCTTCACCGCTCCGCACGCGAGAGGATCCGCGAGATCGAAGCAAGCTATGGCTTGTCGGACGAATGGCCTGAGGCTGAGATACTAAAAGTTGATTCCGTAAATTCCGATGCGGCCCGCCAGATCTTGCAGGGCCTGGGTCCTGATCTCATTGTCGTAAATGGCACCCGCATAATCAGCAAGGAAACGCTGGATTGTGTTGATGCGGTTTTTATCAACACGCACGCAGGTATCACGCCGCTGTATCGCGGGGTTCACGGCGGTTATTGGGCGCTGGCTGAGAGCAATCCACATCTGGTCGGCACTACCGTTCATTTTGTCGATAAGGGGATCGACACGGGAAGCATAATTGAACAGGCTTTTTTCAACGTCACGGAAAAGGACAACTTCGCGACTTACCCTTATTTACACACCGCCGTCGGCATTCCGATCCTGGTGGAAGCGGTGAAGAGGTTTTTTGAAGGGACACTCACCGGAATTGCTGAGAAAACCCAGTTGCCTTCAAAGCTGCGCCACCACCCGACATTCTTTGGATATCTGTATCGTAGGATCACGAAGGGAATCCAATGAACATTCCGAATTGAACGGCCAAATGTGTTGAATTTATTATTGAAAACCTCCTGCCAATGGCTGGAGTGACTGAATATGAGGGTTTTGTTTGGTAGTATGGAAGGGCGGCTTTGCCCGGGTGAATGTCAGCAGGGGGCAATAACAAGGGGTTTCAAGTTCTTATGTACATTTTGGGTTTAACAACACTTGGCGATTCGGCTGCAACGCTGATAAAGGACGGGCGGATCGTGGCCGCGGCCGAGGAGGAGCGTTTCTCGAGAAAAAAGCATCACAGCGGATTTCCGTTTAAGGCCGTTCGATTTTGTTTGGATCACGCCGGGATCGAGTTGAAGGACGTCGAGCATGTTGGCCATTATTGGAAACCCTGGATCTTGCGTCACAAGGCGATGCAGGCTGTAAAAGCTGCCTTCGTCTCAGCCGATATGTTCAAAACCAGGGCTGATCGCGGCGTTTCTCAGGTCGCCGAAAGCTATCTTGGCATGTTCCGTCATCCTAAACGGCTTCGCGAACATTTCGGCCCGAGCGATTTCAAATTTCATTTTCTTGAGCACCACCAGACGCACGCGGCAAGCGCGTTTTTCGTTTCGCCATTTGATTCTGCGGCCATACTTACCTGGGACGGCACGGGCGAAGATACAACGACGCTCTTTTCCAAAGGTAACGGTAACAAAATAGAAGTCTTACGGCGTATTAAACTGCCGCATAGTTTGGGGCAGTTCTATTCGGCGGTCACGAATTACATCGGGTTCGATATGTTCTCGGGTGATGAATGGAAGGTCATGGGCCTTGCTGCGTACGGGAAGCCCAAGCATTACGACTTTTTTCGAGAGAAGGTATTGACGACAAACGGGAATGGCGGATTCAAATTCAATATCCAGATCCTGGATCATCATTTGGCGAAACATTACAAATTTTCTGACGCGATCATAAAAGAGCTCGGGCCAAGCCGTCAGTTTGGGGCAGAACTAACGGAACACCATTGGGATATCGCTTGCTCGGCCCAGAAGGCGCTTGAAGACACCGCAATTCACCTGGTCAAGCAGATCAAGGACCTTACGGGTGAAACAAACTTATGCCTGGCCGGAGGTGTTGCGTTCAATTCCGTAATGAACGGCCGGATCTTTCACGAAACGCCATTCAGTAATTTTTACGTGCAGCCAGCGGCGGGAGATGCCGGTTGCAGCCTGGGTGCGGCATTGATGGTCTGGCATCAGAAACTCGGCAAACCGCGTGATTTTGTAATGAACCACGCTTACTGGGGGCCAGGGTTCTCGAACAATGAATGCCGGGCCGCTTTGGACGAAGCGGGTCTTGAATACGAAACGCTCGAAGACGACGTTTTGCTTCCAAGGCTGGCAAAGATGATCTCGGACGGGGCGATCATCGGTTGGTTTAATGGGCGGATGGAGTTGGGCCCGCGGGCTCTCGGCGCTCGTAGCTTTCTTGCCGATCCGCGCCGTTCGGATATGCGGGAGATCCTGAATCATAAGGTCAAGCTGCGCGAATGGTTCCGGCCGCTTGCGCCCTCGATGCAGGAAGAGCACGGGAAGGAGGTCTTCGGCGTGGAGCATCACGACCCATTCATGATAACGGTGATCCGGGTCGCCGAAGAATATCGATCAAAAATTCCGGCGGTCGTTCACGTTGACGGGACCGCGAGGCCGCAAATGGTCAGCCGCGAAACGAACCCGCAGATACTGGGAGTTGATCAATGAGTTCAAGAAGATCACGGGAATTCCGATGCTTTTGAATACTTCATTCAATGTTCAGGAACCGATAGTTTGCACTCCTCAAGATGCGATCAGAACGTTTAAGAATGCGAATTTCGATGCCCTTGTTCTTGAGAACAATCTGGTAGGGCGTAAATAAGGTCTGGCCGATGCGTAACAGGTTTTTCATCGCTTCTTGTTTGATCGTTATCACGTTGGGGATGATAACCGTTGCCTTCCCTGAGGGCATTGCTGCAATTCTCCTTGTCCTCGTCCTGTCGACCATTAGCCTCTTAATATTTCGCAAGTTTACAGACGAACGTGAGTTTTTGACGTCGATTTTCCTATGGGCTCTCCTGGTCCGATTGGGATTTGGAGTGTTCATACATGTGTTCGATCTGCGCGATTTTTTTGGCGGCGATGCCCATACTTACGATTTTAACGGCTGGCGGTTGGTCGAGTATTGGACGGGAAATGTTGCTTCGGACGATCTTGCGGCGGAACGAGCTTGGTCAACTTCAGGCCCGGGCTGGGGTATGAACTATCTTGTCGGTGCGATATATTTCGTGTTGGGTAAGAAATATTTTTGCGGCCCAATCATTTTGCGCCGTTTTTGGCAGCCGCTACCGCCCCGATGGTTTATTTCTGTTCGGTGCGGATGTTTAGTAATCAACGGGTTGCGAAAACCGCGGCCGTCGCGATTGCTTTTTTCCCGGCGTTTGTTATCTGGTCATCGCAGCTTATGAAGGACGGCTTGATCATTTTTCTCCTTGTTCTGGCGATGACAATGGTGCTTCAACTCCAGGAAAGGTTTAATTATGCCGCCTTATTGCTTTTGATCTTCTCGATGTTTGGCATCTTTTCCCTCCGCTTCTATATTTTCTATATGGTTGCGATAGCGGTTGCGGGAAGTTTTATTATCGGGTTGACGAGTTCGGTTCAATCTGTTGTCCGGCGCACATTGTGCATTGATACTGGTAGGGCTATCGCTGACTTATTTGGGCGTGATCAGAAACGCCAGCGTCGATTTTGAGAAATACGGAAACCTGGAACGGCTGCAGAGCAGTCGGCAGGATCTGGCGCAATCCGCTGAGTCCGGGTTCGGCGAAGACATCGATGTTTCAACCACCGAAGGGGCCATCAGTGCGATGCCGATAGGATTTACCTACCTGATGCTGGCTCCGTTTCCGTGGGAGATGGCAAACTTTCGGCAGGCGATTACGCTTCCCGAGATATTGGTATGGTGGGCGATGATCCCGCTAATGATCGCGGGACTTTGGTACACGATCCGGCACCGGCTGCGCAGTTCGGTGCCCGTTTTGATCTTTAGCCTCATGCTTACGCTTGCCTATTCGGTCTTTCAGGGAAATGTGGGTACCGCGTACAGACAGCGGACCCAGATCCAAGTTTTCCTTTTTATCTTTATTGCGGTCGGGTGGGCGCTTTGGAAGGAACGCAAGGAGAATCGGCAGATAGTCAAGACCGAGAGGCGAAAACTGATGGAAAAACGGCGGCAAACCAGCGTCAGCGTTCAATAGTCCATGTGTGGAATTGTTGGAATTGTTAATAGCGATCTGCGGGTCGTCGACCGTTCAGTTCTTGAGAGAATGAACGCGGCGATCGCGCATCGCGGGCCCGACGACGATGGCTTTTATGTAAACGGCGGCGTCGGTCTGGCAATGCGCCGTCTTTCGATCATCGACGTGGCCGGCGGCCAACAGCCCATCCATAACGCGGACAAAACGAAATGGATCGTATTCAACGGCGAGATATACAATTATCAGGACCTGCGAAAGGACCTTGAGAAACGCGGCCACAATCTTTACACAAACTCCGACACTGAGGCGATTGTTCATTTGTTTGATGAGTTTGGAGTTGATTGTCTTGACCACCTGCGGGGTATGTTTGCGTTTGCGATCTGGGACGAGAAAGACAGATCGTTGTTTCTTGCCCGCGACCGCGTCGGCAAAAAACCGTTGTTGTACTCCCATCAAATTAACGGCGATCTGATATTTGGTTCGGAGTTTCAGGCACTTTTGCAGCATCCGGGTATTTCGAGAGAGGTTGATCTGGAGTCGATTGACAGCTACCTTTCCATGCAATGCGTTCCGGCACCGCAAACGGCATTCAAACAAATACGCAAGCTTGAGCCCGGGCATTGGCTCAGGTGGAAGAACGGCGAGATTGAAACCAAGCGTTATTGGTTTCCAGACTTCTCGAAAAAGATAAGGATCTCGGAAGAAGATGCGATCGAGGAAACTACACGCATACTTCGTGAATCGACAAAGCTCCGTATGATCTCCGAGGTCCCGCTCGGTGCGTTTCTTTCCGGCGGAGTCGATTCGTCAACAATCGTCGCGCTGATGGCTCAAGAAAGTTCACAGCCGGTCAAAACGTTTTCGATCGGTTTCGAGGAACAGGATTTCAGTGAGCTAAAGTATGCAAAGCGCGTCGCCGAGCACGTTGGGGCAGAATATAACGAGTTTATCGTGCGTCCGAACGCGATGGAGGTCATTCCAAAGCTCGTCGAACATTACGGAGAGCCGTATGCGGACTCAAGTGCGATCCCAACATATTACGTTTCGAAAGAGACTCGAAATCATGTGACCGTGGCCCTGAACGGTGATGGCGGAGATGAGAGTTTTGCCGGTTACGAGCGTTATGCGGCAATGCAGATCGCCGAGACCTATAACCGATTGCCGAAAGCTCTGCGAAAGGTATTTATTGAAAGTCCGGTGCGGTTGATGCCGTCGTCTGAATTGAAACGGAGCCGGTTTCGCGACGCCAAACGCTTTCTTCAAGCCGCCAACCTGCCCAAAACCGAACGCTATTTTCGATGGATGTCCACATTCAACCGCGATGCAAAACGCGATTATTATACGGCCGAGTTTTCAGATTCGGTTTCAGCTAATAGTGCATCAGGTCAAATCGATCGTTGGTTTGCCAAAGCAAACGGTTCTGGCACATTGGACGCGTCATTGCTGACCGACCTGATGTCGTATTTGCCTAACGACCTGCTTGTGAAAGTAGATATTGCATCAATGGCGAATTCGCTCGAGGCGCGGTCGCCGTTTCTCGACCACAAGCTGATCGAATTTGCCGCATCGCTGCCAGAAGAGTTAAAGATGCGGCGATTCCAAACAAAATCACTGTTGAAAAAAGTTGCGGCAAGGCTGGTTCCCAGGGAGGTCGTTTATCGCCGAAAGATGGGCTTCGGCGTTCCGATCGGCAAATGGTTCCGCGAAGATATGAAGGATTTTCTGACAAGCGTGCTGTTGTCCGAGAAGTCGTTGAAGCGAAACATTATCCGGCCGGAAATGATCCGACGGCTCGTCACTGAGCACACGACCGCTGAGCGCGATCACGCGTTTCAGCTCTGGACACTGCTGATGCTTGAGCTTTGGTTTCAGCGGTTTATCGATTGAGGTACGACAGACTGTTAGTCTGTCGCGGCGCGAAGCCCGCCGTACATTATCTATGAAAGGCGTAATATTAGCTGGCGGATTGGGTTCAAGGCTACATCCGCTGACAAAAATAACTAACAAACATCTTCTTCCGGTTCACGACCAGCCGATGATCTATTATCCGATCAGGACGCTGATAAACGCCGGGATCGAGGATATTATGATCGTGACCGGAGGTAATTCGGCCGGAGATTTCCTGCGATTGCTCGGAAACGGGAAGGAGTTTGGATTAAAGCATCTGAACTACACCTACCAGGAAGGCGAAGGCGGCATCGCGGACGCATTATCGCTGGTCGAGCATTTCGCGGACGAGGAACCTATTTGCGTTGTACTTGGCGACAATATTATTGAAGGAAACGTGCGGGCTGCTGCCGCGGAATACGAGCAACAAGGCAAAGGAGCGAAGATCTTATTGAAAAAGGTACACGACCCGCAGCGGTTTGGTGTGCCGGAGTTGGACGGGAACAAGGTTCTGCGAATTGAAGAAAAGCCGGTGGACCCGAAGTCCGATTATGCGGTTATTGGTATTTATTTTTATGATCCGTCAGTCTTCGAAATTATCAAAACCCTTGTTCCCTCTGGCCGCGGCGAGTTGGAAATTACGGATGTAAATAACCACTATATCAAGCGCGGCGAGATGACGTGGAACGAGCTTGCCGGCTGGTGGACCGACGCCGGAACATTCAACAGTTTGCTTAAAGCTTCCAATTTAGTGGCCGAAACTGGGGCGAACAATATCTAAAAGATTTATGTCGTTTGAGGTTGCAGAGATCGCGGGTGTCGTCGTCTATCCGCTTAAGAAATTCTACGACGATCGCGGCTGGCTGGCGGAACTGTTCAGGCATGACGAACTGGACGGGGAATTCTATCCCGAGATGGCATACATTTCATTCACCAGGCCCGGTATTCAGCGCGGGCCGCACGAGCATGTTGATCAGGCAGATCTTTTTTGTTTTATCGGTCCGTCAACCTTCAACATTCGATTGTGGGACAACCGGCCGGATTCGGATACTTACAACAGCATGATGTCGCTGGACGTCGGCGAAGAGAACGCAACGGCTGTCGTGGTGCCCAAAGGGGTTGTTCACGGGTATAAGAACATCGGAAGCGTAGACGGAATGGTTATTAATTGTCCGAACCGTTTGTATATGGGCAGCGGAAAACAAGAACCTATAGATGAAATTCGGCATGAGGATGACCCAAACACGATATATCGAATGGAATAGAACGACCGCGATTTAGCTGCAATTGCACTTCCCCGAATGAAAATTCTCCGCATCATTGCCCGCTTGAACGTGGGGGGGCCTGCGCGCCATGTCGTGTGGTTGACGACCGGTTTGCAGGACAGCGAGTTCGAATCGGTCCTTGTTGCCGGCCGAGTCCCGGCCGGGGAACAGGATATGAGCTATCTCGCCGACGCAAACCGCGTGGAACCGTTGTTTATTGACGAGATGAGCCGCGAGCTTTCAATTCGTGACGCTATTTCGCTTTTGAAGATATACAGTCGGATGCGGACCGAAAAGCCCGACATCATTCACACGCATACTGCCAAAGCAGGCACTGTCGGCCGCCTTGCCGCTTTTATATATCGATGGCTGACATGGAAAACTCTCATTGGACGGCCCAGGATCATTCGGGTTGTGCATACATTTCACGGACATGTCTTTCACAGCTATTACGGCAGTTTTAAGACTC
This sequence comes from Blastocatellia bacterium, assembly GCA_963732475.1. Taxonomy (GTDB): domain Bacteria; phylum Acidobacteriota; class Blastocatellia; order Pyrinomonadales; family Pyrinomonadaceae; genus OLB17. Next base: position 149,069 of record CAVSZR010000008.1, read on the forward strand.
GCGTTTTTATTACGATCGAGAAGGCTCTCGCTCGATTTGCTACGGATCGAATTGTTGTAATTTCACGGCAGCAGTTGGAAGAGATCAACGGCCGGTTTGGAATCGGAAAGAAAGAGCAGTTTTCCGTGATTCCGCTTGGAATAGATCTTGAACCTTATCTGGAATCGGCCGAAAAGCGTGCCGCATTTCGCTCGGAGTTGAGTGCCGACGATGGTGAAGTATTTGTAGGTTTTGTCGGACGCCTTACTGAAATAAAAAACATTTCGTTGTACCTTCGGGTTGCGGAGCAATATGTGAACGGGAATCACGGCCTGCAGAAGCTGAAATTCGTCATCGCTGGCGACGGCAATCTTCGTGAGGACCTCGAGGCGTGAGGTAGCCGAACGAGGACTTGATGATGTCGTAGTTTTTGTCGGCAACCGGCCTGACATCGACGTTGTTTACTCGGGCCTCGACATAGTAGCGTTAACCTCACATAACGAAGGCACGCCGCTTTCGCTGATCGAGGCGATGGCGAGTCGGCGACCGGTTATTTCGACGATGGTCGGCGGCGTTGTCGATTTGCTTGGCAATGTTCGCGAGGCGAACGATGGCTTCAGCATTTGTGAACGAGGAATTGGCGTAACACCGAATTCGCTCGACGGCTTTCTGAACGGGTTGATTTATTTGGCAAAAAATGAAAGATTACGGGAGAGTCTTGCCGCAACCGCCTGCGGGTTCGTGACGGAAAAATACGGCAAAGACCGTCTGGTCAGTGAGATCCGAGAGCTTTATCGTGGATTGATGGAAAAGAAAGGGTCGTAAGGGTTATCAGAACCGTCCGATCCAATGACCGCCGTATTCGCAAATATTATGCTTGAGGGTTTGGCCGGTCCGTTGATAATCGGGGGTATTAGTGCCGCAATTGCGATTGCACTAACCCTTCTTGTGCGCGGATTTGCAAGGAAGTTCGATTTCGTCGCCAAGCCGAAAAGCGACAGATGGCACAAGCGGCCTACAGCCATGCTCGGCGGGGCGGCCATATTTTTGACGACGATTCTGATGTATGCAGCGGTTATCCCAAAAACAACTGAATCGCTGATTATTCTGGCTGGAAGTTCGTTTTTGTTTCTTGTCGGCCTTCTCGACGACATAATCAACATCAAACCGTATCAGAAATTGGTCGGCCAGCTTATTGGGGCATCGGTCGTTGTCGGGTTTGGGTTACGGCTTCCTCTTTCGGGTTTTGAGCTGCTCGATATCTGGATAACGGTCTTTTGGCTTATTGGGATAACGAACGCAATCAACCTGTTGGATAACATGGACGGGCTTGCGGCGGGGATAGCTACGATCGGAGCCGTTTCGCTTGCGGTCGGTTTTGCAGCGAATGGCCAGTCACCCGAGGTTATCCTGGTTTCTGTATTTATTGGGGCGCTCATTGGCTTTCTGATATTCAATTTCAATCCGGCCTCGATCTTTATGGGCGATTGCGGGTCGATGTTTGTCGGGTTTTTGCTGGCGAGTTCGGTGTTGCTGGGCCAAACGGGCGGACGGTCTCGCGGGATCTTTTCGATTCTGGCGGTTCCGGTTTTGATCCTTTTTGTTCCGATCTTTGACACGACGTTCGTAACGGTGCTTCGTAAAATGTGGGGACGAAAGGCGTCGCAGGGCGGCCGAGATCATACGTCGCACAGGCTTGTGGCGCTGGGCCTCTCGGAGCGTTCTGCGGTCCTGATGCTCTACGCTTTTGCAGTTTGCGCCGGTGTTCTGTCGCTGTTTGTGGGCAAAATAGAGACGTCGCAAAGCTTGGCGCTGATCGTTTTCTTTACGATCGTCCTCGCAATAGTCGGCGTCTATCTTTCGAAAGTAAAGGTTTACGAGGAGCGGGATGAGGAACTTGCGACCACAAACAACGCGGTTTTTGCTTTCATCGTAAACGTTTCATATAAACGGCGGATCTTCGAAGTTTTTCTCGATACGTTCCTGATCACGCTTGCGTACTATGTGTCTTATCTTTTGCTGTTCGGTTCTTTTGAAACGAGCGGCAACTGGGACCTTTTTATCACTACGCTGCCCCTATTGATCGTCCTGAAGTTATTCGCCTTTTTGGCGGTCGGCGTATATCGAGGGCTTTGGCGTTATACAAGCGTCGGCGACTTGATCACCTTTACGAAGGGCGTCGTGCTCGGATCGACCCTTAGCATCGTTGCCATACTGCTTATATACCGTTTCGAGAATTTTTCGCGAAGGCTCTTTGTGCTCGACGGAATTATCCTGCTTTCTGCCATCGTCGGCAGCCGGCTGGCGTTCCGCCTGTTTAGGGAATTATTGCCGATTACTCATGGAGGCGACGGCACGCGGGTCTTGATCTACGGCGCGGGTGACGGCGGCGAAATGATCCTTCGCGAACTTCGCAACAATCCAAAATGGAACTATCAACCGGTCGGATTTATTGACGACGACCCGAACAAAAAGGACAAGATCATCAACGGGCTTCAGGTGTTCGATTCAAACGGCTCGCTCATGCAATTGTGCAATGAAAAGGACATTCACGAAATATTGATTTCTTCGAACAAAATCCCGGCGGCGAACGTGCAAATAATAAGAAAAATGTGCAGGGAATCGAATATTGAGTTGAAGCGGGCGGAATTGAAGATCGAACCGGTCGATTTTGAGTAATTGCGGCGGCAGACATATCCTTCTTTAGTGGCGATCAAATCATACGAGCTAAATTCTGGAACCGCATTCGCCTTTTGCGTCGCGATTGGTGTGCTCACGATCGCAGGGGCATTTCTTGCCGCGAAATGGGGATTTGCGAATACCGCTGCCCTAAAATCCGACACCGTCGAACTCGCAGCTCTTGCCGTGGATCTCGGACCAGCCGATCCGCAAACACATTACACGCTCGGGGTTCTTTCACAAAAAATTCTATCAGCTGATGAAATGGAGCGGTCGGTTACTGAACTTGGGGCCGCGGCCGCACTCTCACCAAACAATTACGTGCTTTGGTTTGAGCTCGGAAGGGCACGCGAGCGTAACGGCGACCAAGCCGGGTCGGAGCTTGCGTTGCGGAAGGCCTTGGAGTTGGCCCCGAATTATTCTCGCGTTCAATGGGCGCTCGGAAACGTCTTGTTGCGTCAGGGAAGGTATGACGAAGGGTTTGTCGAGATTCGCCGGGCGGTGGCGGGCGATGTTGCGTATACCAACCCCGCCGCTTCCACGGCATTGGAGATATTCGATGGAGATGTAGCTGCGGTTCGGGAGGCGATCGGTGGGTCGCACCGGGCAAACGCGGCCCTTGCGACACTACTAATTGGTCGAAAGCGCTTCGACGAGTCATTTGAGATCTGGGACCGCCTTCCGCCACAGGAGAAAACAACCGCATTGAAGGAAACCGGTGCAGCCATTTACCGGCAATATTTTGAGGCGGGCCAATATCGCCTTGCGTCGCGGATAGGAGAACAGATCGGAATTTCATCAAACGGCCGGGAAACGATCGGAGAAATAATAAACGGCGGATTTGAGGATCCGCTTGTTGCACGCGGACCGGATGAGTTTATCTGGCAGGTTTCCGAGGGAACAATGCCCCGAATAGGCCCGACCGAAGGGCAAAAGCATAGCGGGAGCTACAGTCTCTTACTTGCGTTTAACCCTCCGGCCAAAGGGATTCGGCAAGTATCTCAGAATGTCGCTGTCGTGCCGGGTGCAAATTATGTTCTCGAGTTCTTTGTCCGTTCCGAGTTGGTGACCAAGGCAAAATTCAAATGGGAGATCGTAACTACGGCAAACGGAAATGTCATCGGATCGACCAATGAAATGGCCGTGACTTCGGATTGGGCACTTTCCAGTACCGAGTTTACTGTTCCGATGGATGCGGACGGAGTGACGATCCGGCTGCTGGCCGCCGGCTGCGATCCGGCCAACTGTACCATCTCCGGAAATATCTGGTTTGACGATTTCACGCTAAGGGCCGGAAACGAATGAAAAATATCGCGGAGACCAACAAACCTCGCAGAAGGCACAGAATGATCGCCTCGGAATCCGAGCCGCGTGAGATCAAAGTGATCGTCTTTATGCTCGCGGCGATCCCAATTTTATCCACGATAGCTTACGGAGCCGTTGACACATGGGCGGTAAGTTTTTTATCCATAATTACCGGCTTTGTTGTTATCTTGTGGCTGGCGAATACGTTGCGAAAGAAAGCATTTGTTTTTAGTACCAGCGCCCTACAGATACCCATCATTTGTTTGATCTCCATCGCGTGTGTTCAACTCCTCCCACTTGGAAATAGCGGCGTTTCAGCAGAGCTGCTGAATACTCCGATTGTCAACACTCTTTCGCTTGACGCTTATGCGACCAGGTTCTTCCTAATTCGGCTCGTTATCGCGTTCGTTTTCTTTGCGGCCGCCTTGACGTTCATCGATAGCGAAAAAAGACTGAAGCGAGTAGCTATTCTCATTGTTGTTTTCGGAGCGGTTATCGCATTCGCTGGTATTTTGCAGCGTCTAACGAGCCCGGATGCGATTTACGGCTTGCGTCCGACACCGCAGGCAATTCCATTCGGCCCGTTTGTAAATCAGCACCACTTTGCGGCTTTGATGGAAATGACGTCGGGTTTAACGCTTGGGATAATTCTTGCGGCTTCGTTAAAAAGAGACAAGATCGCCTTGCTGGTCATTCCCTTGGCTCTCATGGGGATCGCCTTGACAATGACCGGTTCGCGAGGCGGATTTCTCAGCATTCTCGGTGTGATCGGTTTTGGATTTGCGGCTCGGTTTTTATCCAACAAACATCTGCCGGGCGGTTCGGCGAAGCGGGGTTCGACTCTTGCTGCAGCCGCGGGGCTTAGCGCGGTTTTGATATTAGTGGCCTGTACGGCGGTTTTTCTGAGCGGGGGCGATCCGCTACTTCGCGGGATCGGTGTTCAGGAGAACCAGACCGACGTGACAAGCGGAAGGGCGCATTTCTGGAGCGTCGGACTGCGGATATTTCTCGATAATCCGATCATCGGGGCAGGATTCGACGCGTTTGCCGTGGCGTTCACAAGGTACGATTCCTGGAACGGCCTGCTGCGAGTCGAGCAGGCGCATAATGATTACCTCCAGATACTCGCCGATGCGGGCGTTCTCGGCTTTATTTGTATCGCGGCATTTATCTTTCTTTTCTTTAAGAAAGGCCTAAACGTGATCAAGAACGCTTCGGAGCCTTTTCGGAGGAGCGTCGCTATCGGTTCGATGGCCGGGTGTTTTGGCGTAATGATCCACAGCTTCTTCGATTTTCCGCTCCGCACGCAGTCAAACACCTTCTTTTTCCTGCTCTTGGTTGTTCTCGCAACTGTTTCGGTTGGAACTATGGGGAGTAACAAGGCCTGATAATCACCTGACGCGAACTACAATTTCTTTCTTCCCGCATTTTGATTCAAAAACGACCTGAAAAAGGCCCGTTTTCGTGCTTACAGATTTGATCACATAAAATCGGCGGCCGGTAACGCCTTCGATCTCCGGTTCGGCCCGTACGGCGACGTCATTTGGGCTGCTTGAAATAACTGTCATCTCATCAAATCCGCCTTCGCCGGCCACCGTTGCTAAAATGCCGAGGCTTCCGCCGGCGTTGAGCAGTGAAACCGTTTCATGGCTTAATTCAAGCGAGCATTTCGCATCAGCCTTTATTTCCTTACCGTCAACGACACGGGCTCGAGTTGCCCCGGACGAAGGTTCGCCCCCGGTAGGTTTCGCGGCAGTTTCGCCGTTCGAAGCGTCCGCCACATTTTCCGTGTTCTTTTCGGTTTCCGGCTTAGGCACGATCGGCGGTTTTGCCGAAGGGATCTTTATAACCACAGGCTCGAAAAGGTCTTTCGCCGCCGAGGCCGTCTTTTCTTTGCCGATCGGATCGCTAACGGTGACAACCGGCAATTTCAGCTGCCCGTCGTTTCCGGCTGCCTTTTCGGTCTTAGCACCGTCGACAGCGGATTCAGGTTTAGCATCCTTGGGTTCGTTTTTCTTTTCGATCTCGGGAATTGCGAACGGATCTCGTAAAAGATTTGTCGGCTCTGCAGATGGGTTCTCCGTTTTTTCCGGAACCTCGGTCTTCAATTTCGTTGATTCAGGCCCAGCCTCAGGCGTCTTGACCGCTTTTTCCTTCGCTGTAACGTCAGGTGGGATCTCGGCCGGCAGAATCGGGGCTTTTGTCTCGCCTGTTTCAGTCAGGACCTTAGCACCTTCCTGCTTAGGTTTGCCTTCGGCTGGCGTACCTGCGGTTTTCGAATCATCCTGTTTGCTTGGTTCGCTATCTTTGACCTGACCTTGGTGGGAAGACTCAGGTGAATCGATCTGCTTTTGAGTCTGAGAAGGTTTCTCGACTCCTTCCGCCGATATTGGCTTCAATTCGGATGCTTTTTCCAACACCTGCACATTTTCCTTTTTTGGTCCGGTAGATTCACCTTTCAGGGCAGTTTCGTCCGGGTTAGTCGCAGGAGCTGCATTCTTTTCCGTGACCCTGCCTTCGTCTGATTTTCGCCCGTTAGGTCCGTCGGATTTTGCTTCCGGTTTCGGTTCAACTCCCGTCGTCGACTCAGCGCCCTCCTTTATCGATTCCGGGACGGCAGTTTTTTCCCGCGATTTAGTTTCGGCAGGTATTACTTCATTTTGTATTGCCGACTTATCGGGAGATTTGACGGGGGTATTTACTGTTTGCGTAATAGGACCGATATCGGTAGAGCCTGCGGGCGTTTCTGCCGGAACGCCTGATGGAGCCGGTGCAGCCACGGGGACCTTGTATACAGCCTTCGGTTCTTGCGTCGCGGATGGTGAGGCCGCAACGGCTGCTGGCAGCGGATTTGGCCCGATCAGTGCTTCCAGCCCATCCGTATTCCCATGTACCTTTTTATACGCAGCCTCCACGACGGCATATTTATAGACATTCGGCCGGTCCGTTTTGTAGCTGGCTACATAGCTATCAAGAGCCTCTTTATCCTTTCCTTCGGCCTCGAGAGCCGAGCCGAGCCGCCACATGCTGGAACGCCACCAGGCGCTTTTTTCCGGGAGGACGCTTATCGCCCGCCTAAGCCGGACAACCGCTTCCGGATAGCTTTTCTGCTGGTAAAGGGTCCAGCCCGTAAGCTCCTCGATCCGGCCACGCAAAATGGCGGAGAGCGTTTGCCTCGGGACTTCTGGAACGACAATTATTTCGTTTCGCGAAAATGCGATCGTGCGGCTTTCGTAGAGTTCGCTAGCCATAACGGCCGCAGCGGGCGTCGATACCTCTAATCCCGCGTCGGCGTTTCCAACCGCTGCCTTGACCAGTTCCAGGACTTTCGGCAAGATAACGTTCTTTTGCAGGAGGAGTGTCGCCGAATACATCTGGCGATGCAGCTTCATCTTATCGTCACCCTTTACGAACTCGTCGGTCAGCGTCGCCAACTCTGTTTCATTCGGTGCATCTGAGGCGAGCCTTTCGGTAATTTCCAACAATAGCTTTAGCTTTGTCGGAACTCTCAGCATTGTCCGCAGCCACCGGTTCGAAAATACTTGCTCTTCGTTCATACCCGATAAGGTCTGCAAAATTTCTCTCTCCGCGGTCGATGCGGCGGCCGAGCCGGGTTTGCACCAAGCCATCTTTTACCGAAAAGCTCTTTTGCAGTTCTTCGACCGCTTCGCGATAGAAACCAGTCTGGAGCCGCGCGGAGGCGATCTCATATTCAAGCGTCGGGAAATTACCGTACTGCCGTGCCATGACCAGAACACGCTCGGCATCGACCGGCTTGTTTTGGCCCATCAGGCCGCGGGCCAGCGCGATATGGCCCCAGATAAACCGGGGTTCTATCTCAATCGCTTTTTGGCCGAGTTCGACCGCCTTGTCGCTCAAGCCGTTGGCTGCATACCAATAAGCCGCACCTGATAACAGATTCAGATTCTTCGGATTCTGTTCCAGTGCTTTCACCATTTCGGCCTCGGCATCCGTCCGCTTTCCGGCTCCGAAGAGCGAGAGGATAAGGCCCGTTTTGGCTGCTGCGTCATTTTCATTTGCCGCAACTATCTCGCGGTAAAGCGCCGCAGCCTCGTCGGGTTTGCCGAGCGCTCGTTTCATTTCTGCAAGGCTCCGTTTTGACGCGACGGAACTCGGGTCTAACTCAAGTGCCTTTGAGTAGGCCTTTGCCGATTCCTCAAGTTCGAAATCCAAACGATCCGCGAGCCCTAATGTCTGATAGGCCGTGACCGAATTCGCATCGGCAGCGATCGCCGCCTCCGCCAGCCGTTTTGCGTCAGAACCACTCTCAATGCCTATATAGAACGAAGCAAGGCTTAAGAGCTGTTTAGCATTGCCGGCCGCCTTTTTCTCGATCGCATGGGCGATCTCTATGGCTGCGGCACGCTCTTCACGATAGAAAAGGTTGGCGGGAAACTTTGAAACGATCTCGTTGAACAATCGTTCCGGTATCGGCGTCGGAGCTTCATCGACGGCCAGCTTGAAGAGCGAAATGCCTTCGGCGTTTTCATTCGCCTGCAGTTTTTCGTCAGCAAGGATCGCACGGGCGGTCACAAGAGATTCGGCGGCGCGAGGACGATGTTCTGATTTTGGAAACTCGTTAATGAAGCCCTTCAGGGCTTTGACCCTGCCTGCTGCTGTTGGCAACGCGATAGCTTCATCCAGTTTTGCCTTTTCGGCGGCCGGATCGACCGGTGTGGGCGTTGGAACGGGAGCGGGCTTCGAAACGGGTTTCTTTGCGAGCGTGTCGGGTTTTTTGGTAGAAGTCTGTTTCTTCTGGCCAACTCCGGTAACCGCTTTCTTTGCCGTTGAGTCGGGGTTCTTAGCGGAAGTCTGCTTATTCTTTGCAGATCCAGAAACTGCTTTTTTTGCGGGCGGGTCGGATTTCCTGGCGGAAGTCTGCTTCTTCTGTCCAAATCCCGAAACCGCTAACAGTACCAGGACAAAAAGTGATAAAAACTTCTTCATAATGCCTTCCGCCAACTACCCCGAAACGGAGTTTCCTGCGATCCGCCGCACCTTATTCGCTAGTAACCAAAAATAATATCACGAAATTGCATTTATCATCGGTGGGTTCTATCCTCAAGCGATGAACGAACTCGATGAGATATGGGCGAAAATGCTCTCGCAGGCACTCGAAAATGCGAAAGCGTCCGGTCGGCACGACATCGCCGATTATCTCGCCTTGAAGGCCACGAATGATGCGATCCGGCAGGCCGGCGTCCGCTGGCTCTTCGATACCTTAATTGAGATCGCGGGTAATATGAACCGTGCCAACGCCGCCGTCTCGATCGATCGAGCTGATGTTCACAACTTTGCTCACCGCGGTGCAAATATTGTCGGATCAATGATCCGGCTTCGTCTCGGAGTGAGATGTCTTACGGTCGAAGCAGGTTGGACGCGTACTCCAACGGATGGATTTATGCGCGGCGGCGCACTTGCTTTTGCCAAGATCAGCCACTTCGGAATGCCAAAGGCCAATGCTGAAATTGCCCTTACCCTGTTGGACGGAGCACCCGTATGGCATGTCCTTCTGGAAGAAAAGGCAGTCGGGGCATTTCGTTCCGAATCATTGCTCGAACATTTCCGCATATTCACTGGAAGCTAGGTATCTGTTGCCCATTGTTGAGTAACACGTGGCCGTTTTGCGAAGCGGCTTTTTTTTTCAGGCGATGTGCGATAGAATATCTAATTACTATCAAAGCGAGTTATTGACAGGAGATATTTAATAAGTGAGAGCAGAGCTTGAAAAGTTAATAGATCTACAAAAGACGGACACCAACATACGTCGATTAAAACAACAGATCGAGACCGCGGAAACAAGGCGTGCAGATATCGAACAAGAGTTTGAACAGCACGCCTTTTCTATTCGCGAAATTCAGGGTAAACGGGACAAACTAAACACGGAACGGGCCGATCTCGAAAAGCAGATCGCCGAAAACAAGACCTATCTGGAACGTGCCGACCGCAATCTGAAACACGCCCAGAACCAAAAGGAATACGAAACCGCGATGCGTGAGACCGACGCACTGCAAAAGCAGATCGCGGCATTTGAAACGCAGATCGTTGAGAAAATGACCGCTCTCGAAGAGGTCGAAAAAGAGCTCGAAGAGCGTGCGGAAGAGATCAATTCTATCGACGGAAAGCGGGCAGCGGCTTTGAAGACGTTTGAAAGCGAACTGACCGCGAGCAGAAAGGAACATGATTCCGACACGAAAAAGCGCGAAGAGGTTTTTGTGACCCTTCCGGCACAGCTTGCGGCGATCTACAACCGCATGGCCCAACGCAGCCGCGACGGTATTGCCGTAGCAGCCGTGATCAATGGTTCGTGCAGCGCGTGTTTTATGTCGCTTCGTCCGCAGATGCAGGTCGAGGTAAAAAGAGGCGACCAGATCATCACCTGCGAAAGCTGCTCGCGGATCCTGTACGTCCCGGCTAAGGAAGAAACGAATGAAGCAGCGGCTTAGATAAACCTTAACGAAAGACTGAAAAGGGCGTTTTCGAACGTCCTTTTTTTGTTTTCGCTCGTTCGCATCTGTGCGATAATAATTGAGCGATGGTCGTTATCCGATCCGCCACCTGCCTTTAGCTTTACCGTCACATCCCTTTTTGGAAAAATGAACAGAAAAGTCCTCCTCCTCGTCACACTAGCGGTGCTTGCACTTTCCGCCCCGGCACAAACGAAATCAAATGATGCTATTTCAAAGCAGATAAAGGCATTGAAAAGCGAAAAGGTCTTTACCCTTAGCTACGACGAGAATTCAAACGTTTCAAAGCTGATGGCGGTGACGGATAATTTTGCCGATGCCGGAAAGATCGGGGTTCAGGCTATGAATTTCGCGATCGGCTTCATGTATTCCGGTAAAGAGCTGGCCAAAGCCCCGGACAGCATCTTGCTGTCATTCTGGGTCCTGACTAAAAAGCCGCGTTTTGCAGCCAACCACAACCTATTGTTGCCGGGCTCGAATCTGGATCTTGGCACGGCCCGCTATGTTTCGCGGCCGCGGGATAATATGGAATATTTGAATTTTGAGATCTCGATCGAGAATTTGGGGAAGCTCGTGGATGAGCCAAACTCCAGGATCAAACTTGGTGAAGCCCAACTGACATTAACCCGATCTCAGCTCAAGTCCATTTCCGACATGCTTATCCTGTGCGATCCGGATCGATAGTTTACGCTGCATTCAGGGCATCGTTTCATACAAGTTCTATGGCTTTTTCTTGCGCGACGAGGTCAGGCCTTTTGTGGCTTTGTCAAAATCGCTTTCGATCTCGTTGATTCTCGAATTATTATACTTGTCGTATTCCGATTCCGCTTTATCGACGGCCAGTTGGTGCGAGACCTTTCCGGCGTGATCCAGAATGTTGCGGTCGTTTAGCTGGAGAAAGCCGTGGAGCTTTTCGATCCAGTCTTTCATATTCATTGGTATCCGCCGCATCGCCTAGCCTTCGGCAAAGACAAGGTATTGCTCGGTAAGATTATTTAGTGCTGCTAATTCGCTTTCGTCGAGATAATTTTTGGCGATGATTACGTCCTGCTTTCTCGGCTTAGTTCCTCGCCAATTGGTCAGGCCTGCCGAAACCGCGTGGCGACCGAGGATTTTATGCGATAGCCGACTGAAATAATTGCATCGAGATTGTAATATTCGATGTTGCGGCTGACCTCTCGATTGCCCTCCATTCGAACTATTAAGAAATCCTTAATAGTTGCCATGGCGTCCAATTCACCTTCCTCAAAAATATTCTTGAGGTGCATATTGATATTCGGCACAAGTTGTCTGAAACAGTTCCGCCATCAGTTTTTGTGTAAGCCAGACCGTTTCGTTCTCAAGACGAACCTCGAGCTTCGTCTCGCCGGATTCGGTCTGATAGATAATGAGCTGCGAACTGTTTTCCATTACCATCTGTTCTATTCCGGGATCCCGACTCGTTTGACCAATTCCTTAAATCGCGGGTCGTCTCGCACGAAGTCCCAGGTTTTATTGATCTTTAGTTCGAGCAACTGCCGGTCACGCTCTTCATAGGCTTTGTTCAGATATTCGATTGTCTTCTCTTTGTCTTTGCCCCAAGCATATGCGTCGGCAAAATCCATGGCTTTAACATATCCGTTGGGGTCTTTTGCCTGTTTGGCATTTAGTTCTTCGAGGCGTATTTCCTGACGCATCCGCCCGTAGCCATCCCATCCGCCTTTTTCGTAGGCTTCTTTCACTTTCGCGATCATGTCGGTCGGGTCTTTTATTTGCCTTCATAGCAAGTAGGCGTTCTTCGACAGATTGATCATATTTGCCTTGAGCGGCATAAACACCACTGTTGAGAGAATGAAAAAATACTTCATTGGGAGATACCTCTTTGGCCTTCTTGCTTTGTAAAAGTGCTTCGTCAAATCGTCCGGCATAGGACAGTTGAAGTCCCATAGCCACATTGATCGCATATGAAAACGGATCGAGTTCGACGGCTTTCGTAATTTCTCTGAATGCTTCGTCGTGCCTGCCACTAAAGGATAATAGTCTGGAATACCAATGATGAGCCGTTGCGTAATTCGGATCGAGTTCGATCGCCCGTTTGTATGACTTTTCGGCACCTGCAAAGTCAAATTCTTGACGAATAATTTGTGCCAGCGATGTGTGGGCTTCCGCTAAGTTCGGATCAAGTTCGAGAGCCTTGAGGGCCGCTGCCTTGGCTTGCGGCATATATTCTTTCGGTCTGAAATCACCGTATTCTGGGAACACAGCATAGGTGTCGGCTAATCCGCTGTAAGCCAGAGCATAGTTCGGGTCTTTTTCGATGGCTTGTTTGAAAAACACGATCGCTTTTTCAAATTCAGGTATGTTTCGTTTGTTCCAATGGAAGCGACCTTGCAGATAAAGCTGATAGGCTTCGTTGTTGTCGGTGTAGTTCTTCGCCAGCTTCTGCTCGCTTTCGCCCGACAGTTTTAGTTGCAGTTTGCCTACGATCTCGGCGACGATCTCGCGTTGGGTGGTCAATAATTCCGACAGTTTCCGTTCATACTGCTCGCCCCACAGCGATTTGTTGGTGCGGGCATCCACGAGCTCGACCGTAATGTTCAGATTGTCGCCCCGCTTAGTTAGGCGTCCGGTCATCACCGCATCCACGCCAAGTTCGGAGGCGATCTTGGCAACATCGGTCTCGTTCCCCTTGTAACGCATCACCGAACTCGTCGGGCTGACCCGCAGATCAGGGATCTGCGTCAGCCGAAAGATCACCGATTCCGCCAAACCATCAGACAAATAATCCGTATCAGCATCCGAATTCCGATTCTCAAACGGCATCACGGCGATGGAATTGATCTGTTTTGAACCAGAGGCCGAAAAATATCGATAGCCAAAGAACCCACCAACAAGAACTAGAACGGCCCCAACCAACGCCGCCAGCGGCTTCACCCCTCGCCGAGCGGAAAAGCTGTGCTTTTCCGAAAGCCCACCAAATGACTTCTGCGGCTCCGCCGCCGATTCGCGAGGCAAGATCGCAGTCTGATCGGTCGTGTTGATCTGCGCGCGTGTCGGGGCCTCGCCCGGTGCAGCCGTCGAGTGCAGAATCGCGGTTTGCGGTTCGTCGGGCGATGGAACGGAACCCTGCAAAAGCTCAATTCCATCTTCGAGACAGAAGAGCAACGTGTTGTCGTAATAATCGCGTCTGCATTCAGGGCATCGTTTCATATTTCACCAAGGCCAGATATCACAATCAAGATATCATTATTTTGCCAAACCGCAGTTTGTTCGGGAAATCCTATCTTCCTCAGCAATGCCGCGTACCTCGGATCATCTCTTACAGGATCAATGTTCGCATCTAAACGCTTAAAGATTTACAATGGCCGAAATTCTTTCGCAAAGGTATCTTATGAAATCAAAAATCTTTATTGGACTTTTGTTGTTAAGCCACTGTGTCGTTCTTGGCCAGGTGCAGACGGCCGAATCGCCTCCGGATCCAACAATTCTTCAGGATTCGGGAGCACTAACAAAGCGCGCGATACGCCGGAATATTCCGCTAACAAATTCGATCGAAAAGGCTTATAGGGCCGGGACGAGAAACACCTCCGGTCGTCCGGGAGCGAATTATTGGCAGCTAAAAACCGATTATTCGATCAATGCTAGCCTCGATCCCGAAACGCAAGCTATTACCGGAAGCGAAACGATCTCACTTCATAATAATAGCCCTGACAGGCTTGACCAGATCGTTTTCCGGCTCGACCACAATATCTATCGACCCCGCGTGCCGCTGCGGTTTTTCCGTTCCGGCGGAAACTACCGATGGGATGGTCGTCACCCGAATTAAGATCAACGGCGTTGAAATTGATCTGAGATCAAGCCCGCCAGTGCAACGTGGCCAACAAGCACCGCAGAAGATCGAAAGATCGTTTGCGGTCGGGTTAGATCAAACGGTCGCTACCGTAATTCTCGCAACACCGATCGAGCCTCGCAGCTTAGCAACGATTGAAATTGATTGGAAGACAAAACTACCCGGTGGCGAGGGTGGTCAAGGGCATCGGATGACCCAGCGTTGGGAAAGCAAACTTTTCCAACCGACCCAGTGGTATCCGCGTTTGGCAAAATACGATGATCTCCGTGGATGGGAAACAAATGTTTATCTCGGCCCTTCGGAATTTTATAACAACTACGGCAAGTTTGACGTCAAGATCGAAGTTCCGGCAGGATGGCTCGTCAGCGGAACGGGTGTCCTGCAAAATGCCAGCGAAGCCCTCGCTCCGTTTGTTCGTGAGCGTCTGGCCGCGGCATTAACAACCGATGAAGAGATAATGATCGTTAAAGAAGATGAACGCGGTGTCGGCAAAGCGCTATTGCCTCGCAACAAAAATATTTGGCATTTTCTGGCGGAAGAAGTAAATGATTTTGCTTGGGCAACCTCGAATGAATTTGTTTGGCGAACCACACGGGCAAACATTCCGACAAAGGGTTTTGTTCCCGTTCATATGTTTTACCTCCCCGAAAGGGCACGTTTCTTTGCAAACGCCGGGAAAAATTCCCGCCATGCTCTGGAATTTTATTCTAAACTTTTGATCCCATACGCCTTTCCGCAATTGACGCTGCAGGATGGCCCAAGCGCCGGAATGGAGTATCCGATGGTAATTAACTCAAATCAAGGAGCCGCCGACCACGAGACTTTTCATCAATGGATCCCGATGATGGTGGGAACTAATGAAACACGTTACGGCTGGATGGACGAGGGGTTCAATCAATATTCAAATATTCTTTCGAATGCCGATGCCCACGCGAGACCGTTTGACCTTGATCGTTTGGGGCAAAGCTACGGCAGGATCAGCGGCAATGAAGATGAACCGATGATGATGTGGAACGCCAACTATGGGGGCACTTTCTATGGTTTTCAGACTTACAACAAAACACCGTTGATGTTTTCGATGCTGGGCGGAGTGGTCGGCGACAACGCGATGAATGCAGCCCTCAAGAAATATGTGGAAACGTGGAAGTTCAAACATCCGTCACCCTGGGATTTCACCTTCTTTATGAACAAAGAGCTTGGCCGTGACCTGAATTGGTTCTGGTATTACTGGCTCTTCACGACAGAGAGAGTTGACGGCTCGATCAAAGAAGTCGTCTCGCAAGGCGACAAGACAACAGTTACGGTCCATCAATCAGGCGAAATGCCCTCGCCTGTCGTGCTCAAAGTCGAATTTGCTGACGGCAGCGAAAAGATCAAGGCAATGCCGAATGCGAAAATGACTAACGATAAAACGGCGATCGTAAGATGGAACGAAGATGTCTGGTTCAACGGCGACCGCGATTTTCAAGCTGTGCTTGATTTTGGAAAACGCAAGATCAGCAATATAACCCTAGACCCTTACGGAAGATTCCCCGATTCGGACACTAAAAATAATGTTTGGGCCAGCAAATGACGATGACCGAGAGTGCGAGCGGTGCGAACAACAAACGTTTATCGAACCTGCGAGGCTTAGGGACAATATCACCCGTTCCGAGCGGCAAGACCGCGGTCTGGTCGGTCATTTGTATCTGAGCGCGAGTCGGAGCCTCGCCGGGAGTAGCCGTCGAGTGCAAATTGGCGGTTTGTGGTTCGTCACCGAACTGGCCGCCCGCTAACGCAGGCGGTTCTGACCTGGCCGTCGCCGGGCCTTCGAGCAGCGCATTCCATCGTCGAGACAATACAGCAGCGTGTCGTCGTTGTAATCTCTACCGCATTCAGGGCATCGTTTCATAAGATCCTATTCCGCCGATAGCTCTCATTTCCCAAACCCGCTTATCAGGACGACGTCTTTGGTAGTGGCGCCGCGTGAGAAGAGGTTTGGCTTGCCGTCGCGGGAGAGGTCGAACCACGCGATCTGATCGGTAGTGAAATTGGTCAACTGTTTTGGTGCTCCGCCGCCGATCGGCATACTCCAGATATTCGAGACGCCGTCACGGGTAACGATGTACGCGAGCGAGCGGCTATCGGGCAGCCAATGAAGTGCCTGAGGAACGCCCGCGAAGATCTGGGTCGTGTTGTAGCCGGGGGGAACATCGAGCAGCTTAACGGGCTGTCCTCCTTCAAACGGGATGATGGCAATTCGCCACGGCGAGTTCTGCTGCTCACGGTAAAGGTATGCGATCGACTTACCGTCGGGCGAGACGGCCGGCCTGGTTGACTCGTTGTCTGTGAGCCGAACGGGTTCTCCGCCATCGATCGGGATCTTCCACAGCCTTGCTTCCCCGGAAACCACAGCAAAATAAATAACCCAGCGCCCATCAGGAGAAACGCTGGGAGAAGCGCCTATATTGTCGGTCAATTGTTTGGGGTTGGCTCCGTCAATGTCAATTCGCCAGAAACCACCGGCTCCTGCCTGCAGAGAACCATAGACTATGTAGCGGCCGTCGGGTGAGACCGCCGGACCCCTGCTGTCGTTTTGGGTCAATTGTCGGGGATTGCTGCCGTCCCCGTTCATGATCGAGAGCACCGGAGTAAATCCCGTCGCGAATGAGCTGTAAACTATCTTCCCATCGGGAGTCCACTGTACGCCCACCCTGCCTTCACTTTTCCCGGAACCGTGTGTCAATTGTCGAGCTCGGGCAGCATCGCCATCCGGCGCGATCCAGATGTTCGAAACGCGGTCCTCCTGTACCGTCACCATCGAGCCGGATTCAGCCGTCAGGCTAATATCGAAGTAGGAATTCAAGTCGTTGGTGATCTTTCGCACTTCGCCGCCGGGATACGAGGTCTGATAAACCTGGGCCATGTTTGAACCCAGCTCGAAATTAGATGCTATCAGCCCGCTGCCATCCGCAAGCCAGGCGACCCGTCCGACGTCGCGCCATTTCTGAGAACCAATGGGCTTAATGGCTCCATCTTCCAACCGCACCTCAACTATATGGCTGCTACCGTCATCGCTCACCGCACCAGAAGCTATCACCATTCCATCCGGCGACCATGCCGATCCGCTTGTCTTGAAAGACTCAGGTCTCTTCAATGTCGCGAGCGGCTGCTCGCCCGTGCCGTCCGCGTTAGCGATCAGCATCGTGCTCTCGAATGGCTGGATGCGGACAAAGGCGAACCGCTTGCCGTCGGGCGAGAACGTGACGGGGCTGCTGACCTGCTCGATCAGCTTTTTCGGTTCACCTCCCAGAACCGGCACCTGGTAGAGTGTTTGGTTTGCTGCATCTTTCTCCCTCCTGCCGAAATAGATGTAGCTGCCGTCAGGCGTGAAGGTCATTCTTCCATAAACCCACTCGGCGGGCGTGATGATCTGGACGTTGCTGCCCGTGGCGATGTGCCTGACCCAGAGGCTCTCCTGGCCGGCGTCTTCCTTTACATGCACGACATACTTGCCATCGGGCGAGATCGCCACGCTCCCGGCCTTGCCGGTGTCGGTGAGCTTTGTGATCTTCATCGACTCGAAAGACGGCGTCGACGCTATGTCCTTTCTGCCCGCGAATTTGTAGATAGCGAAACCGATCCCGGCGACGATGATTACCGCAATCACTGCCAACTGCGGCTTCGGCATTCGCCGCGAGTCAGAACCACCTGCGGTAGCGGGTGTTTGAAGAATGGCCGTTTTCACGTCCGTCTCGTCGGTAGCTCCAGTCAAACCACCCGCTACCGCAGGTGGTACCGACAAGATCGCCGTCGCCGGCTCATCGCCCGCCGAAGCCGTCGCCGGGCCTTCGAGCAGAGCATTGCCGTCGTCCAGACAATACAGCAGCGTGTCGTCGTAATAATCCCGTCTGCATTCAGGGCATCGTTTCATACAATTAGATGGCAGTCTGGCATCACCCTATTATCTAAAATCCTTTAACAGCACGACATCGTTAGTTTGCGACCCACGTGTCACGGCGATCTGTTTACCGTTCGGCGAGTATGCAAAGGCGAAGATCTGTTCCGTTTGAAAGTTGGTGACCTGCTTAGGCTGCCCGCCATCCAGGGGGAAGCTCCAGATGTTTGAGACACCTGTCGGGGCGTCGACATAGTAGACGGCATTTCCGTCGGAACGAAATCGCGGATTGATGTTCGCGACCGTCTGGGGAATCTCAAAACGCTGCGGCTCGCCTTCTTGCCAGACT
This sequence comes from Blastocatellia bacterium, assembly GCA_963732475.1. Classification (GTDB taxonomy): domain Bacteria; phylum Acidobacteriota; class Blastocatellia; order Pyrinomonadales; family Pyrinomonadaceae; genus OLB17. The sequence continues at coordinate 167,575 of CAVSZR010000008.1, forward strand.
GAAAGGTTTCGACGAGAGATCCCATCAGCGTCTTTTGGCGGATAACCCAGACCCGCCCACCGTCCATCTGCATCTCCGGCTTTGGCCGGCTCGGGCTCACCTCCCTCGATAGGCACTCTCCAGGTCATATTGTCCTCTGCCCGAAAAATAACCGCACGGCTGTCGAAGCCGATAATGGGCTGGAAGATGCGCGCCTCTTTGCCGGACAACTGTTTAGGGCCGCTGCCATCGATATTCATCCGCCAAAGGCTTAGGGTCCCGGAGCGGCCGGATAAGAAAACGATGTAACGCCCATCGTTCGAGACCGCAGGAAGTATATCCGCCTGCGGATCGTTGGTCAGCTGCTTTTGATCGCCGCCGGCGGCCGACATGATCCAGATCTCCTGGTTGCCGCTCACCTGCGAGACATATACGATCCTGTTATCCGGTGTCCAGCAAAGCCCTTCGCCCTCGCTGCCCTTGCCAAATGTAAGCTGCCGGGCCTGGCGGGCGTCGCCCTCGGGCGCGAGCCACAGATTGGTCTGCCGATCGGACTGTACCGTGACGAGTGAGCCGCCGTCGCGGGTGAGGCTGACATCGTCATAATCATTAAGGTCGCGCGTGAGCCGCTGCGTCTGCCCGCCGGGGTATGAGATCTGCCAGAGCTGAGCATTGTCGCCGCTGCCCTGCTCCGGAGCATTCATCACCAGACTGTTGGTACCGACCCATCCGAGGCGGCCGTTGCTGGCTCCCAGCATGCTCCAACGCTGAGAGGTAAACGCTTTTTCTACGCCATCAGCAACGCTGATCGCCACCACGGTTATATACCCCCCAGTGGGTTCGAGCCCGCCCACAGCGCAGGCGATGACCTTGCCGTCCGGCGACCAGGCCGGTGCTCCTAACAGGCCCTCCGGCCTCGTTCTAAATGCCAACCGTCTTTCGCCGGTGCCGTCGGAGTTTGCGATCCATAGCCCGGTGTTCTCTTCGCGTCGTTGGTTCCAGCGGAAAAATGCAAGCTGCTGGCCATCCGGGGAAAAAGTTACCGGGCTGTCGACGTCCGTGATCAAGGTGGCCGGTGCGCCGCCCAGAACGGGAATGCGAGCGAGGGTCCCGGTGCCCGCTCCGACGTCCCTGGATACGAAATAGATATAATTACCGTCCCGGGAAAATGTTATGCCCCAATAGTTCACTGCCGCCGGTGCGAGTATCTGCACGTTACTGCCGGTCGCCGTTTGCCTGATCCAGAGGCTTTGCTTTCCCGCGTCGTCCATCGAATGCACGATATAATTGCCGTCCGGCGAAATGGCGGCTCGGTTCGCTTTGCCCGTCGCCGTCACTCGGGTGATCCTCATATTAGCCGCGTTTGAGAGTCCCCCCGTCGTTCCCCGCCCAATGAATAACTTGTAGAAGCCGAAAACCGCTCCACCGACAATGATCAGCAAAATGGGAACGGCAACCAGCCGCTTATCAAAGCCGCGCTTTGGAGCGTCGCCTCCTTCGGGCCCAAAGACCGCAGTCTGATCGGTCGTGCTGATCTGTGCACGCGTGGCCGCTTCGTTTGGCGGCGCTGTGATATCAAGTATCGCCGTCGTTGGCTCATCGCCCGCCCGTGACCCGCTTGTCGGGCCTTCGAGAAGCGCATTGCCGTCGTCGAGACAATATAGCAGCGTGTCGTCGTAATAATCCCGCCTACATTCAGGGCATCGTTTCATAAAATTCTATTCGGGCAGACCCATCCGTTTAAGCAGGTCCTTGTAACGCGCGTCGTCGCGGAGAGGTTCAAATGGGATTGCCCATCTGATATTTGATACCTCACGTTTGGCTTAAAGTCTTTCTCCAACCATCTGGCATATTACCATCCAAGGGTGAAAATTCCGCCATGGCACGAAGGGCACGGGTCGAGATCCGGTCGGTTGTAATTAGTGAGCTTCCAGATCATGCAAATCATTAAAATCGTGCATATCATGCGAATCGTTCCATCTGGCATATTTCGCGCAAATTGATATTTCCAAACAAGAAAATACGAGCGATAATTCCCACGGACGGTATCTGCGCGCGGATCGACTCTTGAGCACTCACCTTCCAAAATGATCTTTGAAAACCAGTCTTCTAAAGTTGGATTGCCGAATAAAACGCGGGAGCCGGCGCTCGAACACGGGTACAAGATCCATGCCGAGCATCAACCTCCTTGCGAAGCGTTTTGCACTTGAAATGTCCGAGGTTGCGTCAGTGGTTGCGTCGGGAGTTGTGTGGGCAGCGTAACTCTTGAAATAGTTGACGTTATCGCAAAGTGGCTCATTTTAGTGCAGCGCTTCATGAAAAAATAATACGATATTCTGGCTAAGCGGAGTAACTGCAACAGTTAGGTGTCTCATTTTCCACAAAATGAGACAGTTTGTGAGACAGCCGCGGCGTCCGGAATGAGGATCGTGCGACCGAGATCGTGTTTCGTCACGCATTTTTTAAGGTGAAAAATAGGTCGATGAAACACGATTTCTTGTCATCCGGAACTCGGAAACACCCATGTGTGATGTGTGGAATGCCGATGTTTACTGGCTTCGACGCGAACGGTCGGCTTGTTTCAGTTTGTTTCATATGAAACAAAACCGGGCGCGCGTTGTGAAACGAAACAAAGGGATTGACGCATTGGAATCGGATTTTTAGCCACGAATTACACGAATGAGCTGAAAGACCACCCCGTCAGCCGAGGCGGCTGCCACCTTCTCAAACAAGGAGGCGAGTCCAAACCGCTGTTGATTACTTCGTCCACTCGTCGGCGATGTGAACGTCAACTTTTACCGGCACTTTCTTTACAAATTCCTCGCCCGGCCGAGCACATAGCGTTTTCGAGTAGTTTGGCGACGGCATCGGCTTCTGCGGCGTCGCATTCGACGATGACCTCGTCGTGGACGATGTTGACCAATTTGGCCGATGTTAAGCGCATTTGGTCGTGGAGCAGGCGAAGCGACGCTTTAGAATGTCGGCCGAAGTGCCCTGTATCGGCATATTAATGCCGTAGCGCTTTGATGATGCGACTTGCTGGCGGTCGCTTTCGTCGAAACGAAGCCGGAGCAATCTTCCCGAAGCCGTACGCACATTTCGTTCTTCGACGATTCGCTTGCCGGCATCGCGAAGATAGGCATCGAGCCTTCGAAACGTGCCGAAATACTTGCGCATCGTGTTCTCGGCGTCCATCTGCGAAAGGCCGGTCATCAAGCCCGAACCGCGACGCTCCGATGCCGTAAACGATGCCGAAATTAAGCCGTTTTGCAAACGAACGCTGTTCGTCGGTCACATCTTCGGGCTTTACGCCGAAAACCTGCGACGCGGCGGATGCGTGGAAATCCTGGCCCGAGACAAATGCCTTGATAAAGTTCTCGTCGTCCGAAAACTCGGCCAAGGATCCGCAGTTCGATCTGGGAATAGTCGGCGATGACAAGCTTTTTGCCTTCGGGTGCAGATAAAACACCGCCTGTATTCCTGGCCGTGCGGAATCTGCTGCAGGTTAGGGTTCGAGCACGAAAACCGCCCGGTCGGTGCACCGATCTGACGGAAATCGGCGTGGATGCGGCCGGTTTTTGGCTCGATGAATTCGAGGATGTTTTCGCCAAAGCTCGTCAGCGACTTTGCGACGCCGCGGTATTCGAGCAGCTTTGCCACGACCGGATATTCGGCCGCCAGCGGCTGAAGCTGCCATCCGCGGGTTGTTTCGGGAACGGGCACGCCGAGATTTACCAATGCGTCGGTGACCTGGGCCTGCGAATCGAGATTGATCTCGGCACGGCCGAAAAGCGAAGCCTGTGCAACGCCCGCCGAAAGCAGGTCCTGAAGCTCATCGGCCGCTTTTACCTGTGCGACCTTTATCTTTTCAAGCTGTTCGCGCCAGCGTCCTTCGTCGAGGTAAAAGCCGTTTAGCTCCATCTCGGATATCGGCATAACGCAGTCGAACTCAAGCTGCGGCAACTTGTTCAAGGTCGTCATTTTTCAGCCTTTCGGCTAATTGTTCGCGAAGCTGCGGCATGATCGCGGCGTCGCGGGCGGCGTATTCGACCTGCGAATGCGAAAGTTCGGCCGCACTCCAATCGCTTACCTGCATCGACTTGTCGAGTTCGACCTCGGTAAAGAACTTTGCGACTTCGGCCAGCGAATGCCGGCGGTCCTGATCGCCGGCCGCGATCAACTGGCTTGCAAGAAAGGTGTCAAAAACGCCATTCAACTCAGCTCCGAGATGATGCCGGACCCATTTCGCGTCGAACTTTGCGTTGTGTGCGATCTTCACACGCGACCTATCCGCAAGCAGATCGCGAAGCGGTGCAAGCTCGCTCATCGTCCGCAGATCGCCTTTAGCCGCAAATGGCTTTAAGTCGATCACCTGGGTGTTTTTGCCGTCGCTAAGCTGGACGAGCCGGATGTCGCCGCGATAAGGGTCGAGTTCGGTCGTTTCAGTATCGAAGCCGATAAATGGAGCGGCCTGCAGTTCGCCGCATGCCTTTTTCAGGCCGTCGGCGTCGGTAATAAATTGAAAATAGACTTCCATATGAACGACGGAAAGTGAAAAGCAAAAGGCAGTGTCATGAATATCCAATTGTAGCTTTTCTTGCCGCGAACTTACAGCCCGTCCTTAACTATTGATAATTAAAGATTTCCCATTTGCCGAAATTCGTTTATACTATTCTGGAGTTTGCTAAAGGATTAAATGAAACTTTAAGCGAGAAGCAAATTTTTTAGGATTTTACGACAGCCCGGTATGTCCGGTAAACAGATTTTATAGGGTCGAGCACGGTTTCCGACAGGAAATGGGTGCTCCCTGAATTGCAAAAAGCTAACCAGCTTTTTAAGAATTAGAGATTCCTGCGTGACAACATTCAAAGTCAGTTGTTTTGGATCTAAAGTCCAAGATCAATACCTAAAAATCAAAGCACGCTACAAATCTGCACTGCCGGTTTAGCCGGTCGATGTCCGTAAAAAAATCCGCTTAATTTAACTTCTCAAAATTAATCCTTGGGCTGCTGAAAGTACATCAATTTTAAGGATAAACAATCGAATATGTCGAAAGAAATGATCATTAGCGTCAACGGGCGCGAAAAAAAGATCGCCATCCTGGATAACGGGAAAGTCACCGAATTCTATATAGAGCGGGGCGAAGAAAATTCCGGAATCGCCGGGAACATTTATAAAGGACGCGTGCAGCGGGTTTTGCCCGGAATGCAGTCGGCGTTCGTCTCCATAGGGCTTGAACGCGACGCGTTCCTGTACGTTTCGGACTTCTTTGATGAAGAAGAAGAGATCGAACGTATCGTGATGGAGAAGTCAAAAAAGATCACGCCTGAAGAAGCAAAACGCGAGGCAAACGACCAGATCGACCGTGCACGCATCGACCGCGAGAAACAGATGGAAGCGGTCCAGGAGATCGCTGAGCCGTTGGAAGATTCCGGCGACGATAAATCATCCGTCGAAAATGAAAATCTGGTTGCCGAGAGCCCGCAACCGGAGTCGGACAGACAAAGCCGAGACCGCAGCCGAGGCGGACGCAAGGGCAGGGAACCGCGTGGGGAGCATAAGCCGCGCGAAGAGCGCGAACAAAGAGTACACGTGTTCCAGGTTGAAGACTCTGGTTTTGAAAGGATCGTTGATGACTCGGAAACGGGTGAGATGTTCAAAGACGCCTACATGCAGGAAGCCATCGTCGATCAGGTGCGGGCGGTCGAATTTGATATGGAAAGCACGTCAGCGGCCGAAGTAGGTTCACTGATCGGTTCCGTTGAGGTTTCAAGCGGGTTCGAGCGGATCGCCGACGAGGACGAAGAACCGCAGCCGGCAAAGGGTAAGAAAGGCAAGAGCGTCGCCAAGAAGTCACCGCAATCGAAGACCAGCAAAGGTCCGGGTAAGAACGCGAAAAAAGCTGACGACGATGCATCTGCCGACGAATCCCAGGACGCAAAGGCGGCAAAATCAAAGGCCGTAAAAGGCAAGAGTACACGCGGTAAATCAAAGAAAGCAGCCGACGGCTCTCTTTTAGAAGATGCAGAAGCCAGCGTTAAGGAATCAGGTGAATCCGCGGAAATGTCGGTGCGACGGGGCGGACGCGGACGAAGGCGCGGAGGGCGGGCGCGGCAAGCCGGGTGAAGCAGAGTCAACCGTGGATCTAACAGAACCCGTCGAATCTGAAGAGATCGACGCAGTGGCTGTTGAAAGTGAATCTGGCGACGATCATGGATTAGAGAATTTAGAGGTCAAAGCGGCCACCATCAGTGCAAATGGCAATGAAGGTCTTGATGAAACCGTTGCGGAACCGACTGATCCAGTAACAGAAGCCGTCCCGGCACGAGAACCAAAAGAAGGACGCGACAATCGCGGCCGCGACAATAGCCGCCGCGAGGGCCGGGATACAAGGGAGCAACGGCCGCCAAGAGATAATCGCGATTCACGAGATCGGCCGCGGGCCGCTCAAAGCGACAAACGGTTCGAACGCAATGACCGCAACGATCGTGGAGATCGACGCGACCGTCCGGCACAGCCGACGATCTCAGATCTGCTTCGCGAGGGACAGGAAATTCTGGTTCAAATCGCAAAAGAGCCGATAGCTCGCAAAGGTGCACGCATTACTTCGCACATTGCTCTGCCCGGACGCTATCTGGTTTACATGCCGACGATCGAACACTTAGGTGTTTCCCGCAAGATCGAATCGGCTAGCGAACGCAGCCGTCTTGAGAACTTTGATACAGAGAATCAGGCAGGATGAAGATATTCCTTCGGGCGGTTTCATTGTCCGGACTGCCGGTATCGGCATATCCGAAGAGGACCTCAGGCAGGATGCCAGATATTTGGTCCGAACGTGGCAGGACGTAAAGAAAACAACCGAGAAGGCGAAATCTCCCGCACTTGTTCACCAGGACCTGGATATCGTCCAGCGTCTTTTGCGTGATCAAATGTCGGATGAGTTTACCGCGATTCGCGTTGACAGCGAGGAAGAATATTTGCGGACGGTCGAATTCGTCAACCGCATTCAGCCTCGGATGGTCAATCGCGTAAAGCTTTACACCCGCGATGAGCCGATCCTTGACGCTTACGGCGTGCAGGAAGAGATCGATAAAGCCCTGAAACCGCGTGTTTGGCTAAAATCCGGCGGGTACCTGGTCATCAATCAGACCGAGGCACTGGTCGCGATCGACGTCAACACCGGAAAGTTCGTCGGAAAGGCAATGCCCGGCTTGAAGACACGATCACCCGAACTAACATGGAAGCGGTTGATGAGATCGCACGCCAGATCAGGCTTCGCGATCTTGGCGGGATCATCGTGCTCGATCTGATCGACATGGAAGACCGCCGCAATCGGAACAAGGTCTCGCAGGCATTGCAGGAGGCCCTGCAATCCGATAAATCGCCGACAAAGGTGCTTTCGTTCAATGATTTCGGTCTGATCATCATGACGCGCAAACGGGTCAAGCAATCGCTCGAACGCACGATGTGCGCGGTCTGCGATTACTGCGAAGGATCGGGCTGGATAAAATCCCCGCAAACGACCTGTTTTGAAATTCTTACCGAGGCCGCACGGCTGGGCAAGCATATGGATGATGTTAAGCAAACAACGCTACGGATACATCCTGAGGTCGCAAAGGCCTTGCGCGGCCCGGAACGAGAGATCCTGAATGAGATCGAAGCTCATCTCGGAAATGTCGATCTTACAGCGGATCCGAGCATCCACCAGGCACAATTCGACTTTGCATTTATTTAGATAGTCGAACGAGGACAAACAAAATGAGCGGGAAAGCTTTTGCTGTCCCGCTCATTTTTCTTATAACTTCAGATCTTTTTTCAGTTCCTTCGGATTGGAAGGTTTTGAGAAGATCGCGTCGGGGACGATCTTGTTGAATTCGAAGGATTCATAGTTTATCCGTGAGCTTTGAACGCCTTTGGTGAAACGGTCGATGATGAACGGCGATTTTACCCGTCCACATCAATAAACTGAGCGTAGCGGTCCTCTTCCTTGATCTCTTCGTTATCCGCATTCAGGCGTGAATAAATCGCTTTTTGCGGAACTCCGTCATCGGCAGCGAACTCGAATTCGACAACGAGGCTGTCTTTGTATGTAAGTTTTACGACATCATTTCGTTTGCCGAGCGTGGCAGCCCGTTTTCCGACATAAGAGAGCGTTGCGTCGTTCCGCCAGTTTCCGCGCAGAAGATGATCGAGGCTGACGCGTATTCCTCGCCTGAAATCCTCGATTTGTTTCTCACTCTGGACTTTGATCATTTCCGCGTCACCATCGAAAGTCCAACCGTGCCGCCAACATTCGTCTGCACACTTTTGATACCGCTGCTTTTGAATTCGGTCCGTTCCTTGTCCGGGAAAACAATAACGTCAATAAATGACTGAAACGAGATGACAGTTCCCTCCTCATAACGCTGAAGTGTCCACGTCCGATCTGGGTTTTAACCTGCAGATACTTGTCCCCGCCGAGGTTTTTGATGGCTTTTTGGATGACGGCTTCGGCTTGTTCATTTTGTTCCGGCTTTTCTACGATAGTCTGCGATAAACCCGAACCACATGCCATAAGAAGCGAAAAAAGAAAAATCGCTGATTGAAATAGCGGAAATTGATAAGGTCTCATATATAAAGGGCTTCGATGAAATAATATCACCGAAGCCTTTGATGCCGAAAATTTGTTTCGGGTTTAGTTCAAGCTGAATGCGTCCATCGGTTTGACAACGATCTCGCCTTCTTCGGCGTCAACGACAAACCGCATGCCCATTTTCCATTCGTTGGTTATCGGCAGTTTGACCTTTTGGTCGATATGCCGTTTCAGGAAGCGGGCGCCATATGCCGGTGAAAAGCCTTTTTCGGTCAATAGGTCCAGGGCCGCGTCCGATATCTCCACCAACTTGCCCTGTGATTCCATCTTGCGTTTAAGCTTGCCGAGATAGATCTTGGCGATGTCGCGGACCTCGTCCATAGTCAACGGCGAGAAGATGATGATCTCGTCGATTCGATTTCGGAATTCCGGCGTAAATCGTGTTTCGGCCGCCTTCATCACTTCATTTTTGATCTGCTTTACTTCGCCGAGCGTCTTTTGACCGAAACCAAGCGGTTTTTCGTAGCGTTTGAAATTCTCGGAGCCGAGATTCGACGTCATGATTACGATCGCGTCCGAAAGATAAACCTTCTTGCCGCGGCCGTCTGTGATCCAGCCTTCGTCAAATGCCTGAAGGAAGATATTCATCAGGTATGGCGAGGCCTTTTCTACTTCATCCAAAAGCAGAACAGTGTAAGGGTTATCGCGAAGCTGCTCGGTAAGAATGCCGCCGCGTTCCGAGCCGACAATTCCGCGAGGCATTCCGATGAGCTTTTCTATGCCAACCGTCCCGTCGCCATACTCGCTCATGTCAATGCGGATCATCTTCTGCTCGTCGCCGAACATAAATTCAGCGACCGCTTTTGCAAGCTCCGTTTTGCCCACGCCAGTCGGGCCGAGGAACAGCAGGACGCCATCCGGCGCGTAATGATTATCCTTCAGCGGGCCCTTGTTGAGGCGGAGCCTCTCGGCAACCGCACGAACTGCGTCTTTTTGCCCAATTACGCGATTAGCCAAGTCGACTTCCATTGCCGAAAACCGGTCCGAGGTGTCGCGGTAGATCATGTCCTTCGGAATACGCGATTCTTGCGAGATAACGTCGATAATATGTTCCGGCAGCACGGTCAGTCCTGTCGGTTCGTTGATCTCAACCTTGACTGACGCCGTATCCAGCCAGCCGATCGCTTTATCGGGTAAATGAAGGTTGCGAATATACTTCGGCGACATCTCAAGGGCCATGTTTATGGCTTCGTCCGATATCGTTACCGAATAGTTCTTTTCCAAACGCGGCCGCAGCCCCAAGAGAATTTCCTTGGTTTGATCGATCGTCGGTTCTTCGACGGTGACAAGGCGGAAGCGCCTCGAAAGCGCTTCGTCCTCGGCGATATATTCCTTGTATTCGGTCATTGTCGTCGCACCGATGATGCGCAACTCGCCGCGGGCCAGGCTAGATTTGAACATATTTGCCGCATCGCTCGATGTTCCCATCGCGGCTCCCGCACCTATGATCGAATGTGCTTCGTCGATGAAGAGAATAATGTGGTCCTTCTCTTTTACCTCGTCAATGATCCCTTTTATGCGTTCCTCGAACATTCCGCGAAGCATTGTACCAGCAACGAGCCCACCCATCTGAAGCTGGACAATATGCGCGTCGCGAAGCCGGGACGGGACTTTTTCCGGTTCAAGTTCTATCAAACGAGCCAAGCCTTCGACGACTGCCGTTTTACCGACACCCGGTTCACCGACAAGCATCGGTGAATTCGAACGCTCGCGATGCGAAAGGATCTCCATCATCTGGAGGATCTCTTTCTCGCGGCCGATCGTTGGTGGGATCTTGTCTTCGCGTGCCAGCTTGTTCATCGAAATGCCGAAGTGCCGCAGGAACGAAGGTAATTCGTATTTTTGGCGAGACCGTTCCTCTTCCTTCTCTCGCTTGCGAATTCGTGTCCGCGCGGTTTGGGCAACCTCATCCGACGGGACGCCGAGATTCTGGAGTACGTCATTCAATATGCTTCGTTCGTCATTCGACAGAACGTAAAAAATGTCGCTGCCTTCAATAACGCGGCGGCCCTGCGAGCGGGCCCGATCCATCGCCCGCTTGAACAGCTCTGTCGTTTCCGGGGCAATTCGATAGCCCTTTCCTGTATGCTGGCGGCCGCTCGCCATCCGTTTTTCGATCAACAATTTCACTGAACGTGGATCGACAGCGAGGTCACGCATCGTCGATGTAAAAAGGTCGTCTTCCTCTTTAGCGACGGCATGCAGAATATGCTCGATCGCGACGTAATTCTGGTCGCGTTTTTTTGATTCATCCAACGCGGATTCCAAAACACGGCGTCCGCTGTCGCTGAATTTATCTTTGTATGCGTCTATATCTGCCATAAAACTCGTGTGTTGCCGGAAAATTGGATGCAGGTCCCGGGAAGTCGGTTACCCAAATCTCATCATAACATTTCGAAAAGCTATCAAAAAGAACTTTTGTAAATCGAACCCGCCCGTCGGAGCAAGGAGCTATTTCTCTAACCTTATTCCGAGGCCGACTGAGCCCTGGCCTTTCCTACCTGAACCCTGGCCGGACGAAGCAGACGTTCGCCGAATTTATAGCCGCGTGAATATTCGGCAGTTATCTTGCCGTCATTTTGAGCATCGACGTCGGTGGTGTCGATAGCCTCGTGAATTTCCGGATCGAAATCGACGCCGACCGACGGTACTGCTTCAACGCCCACACTCATCAATGCCTGCTCAAAAGAACGTGCCGTCCCTTTTACACCGTCCAAAAGATGCTCGAATGACGCGTCCTTTTCACTTGCGTCGATAGCTCGATTCAAGTTGTCCAAAACAGGCAAAAGCTCTGTCAGGAAACTAAACTGTCCCTGTTTTGCTCTGTCCTCGAGCGTTTTCATAAGGCGGGTCCGCATGTCAGCAGTTTCTTTCTCAAGGCACGCCTTCGCTTCTTCGAATTTCGCCTGAACGCCGACAAGTTTTGCCTCAGCTGCCTCGCGACGCTCCGTTTCGGCCTTAAGCTTTGTTTCGAGCTCGATCTCCTTGGCCGGCCTCACAGGCGCGCTTTTATCATTGGCGTCCTCGCGGATCCTTTCGCCTTGCTCGTCAAAGCGCCGCTTGTCGCTGGTCTTAAGTTCGGGCTCGTTTTCCAAAATTTCTTCCAACAGCGGGTCGTTCTCGTTCATTGCTTTTCTTTTAAACATCCTATTCCAAATCTTAAATCTTATGCCTCCATAAAGGAAATCGGTTGGCCGACGCTATTTGCCGGCAGCCTTTTGTTCTCCTTCGACAGAGGAAAAAACGACCTCGCCGTTCTCTGCCCTGGCTGTTACAGTCTGGCCGCTGCCGATCTCCCCCTTCAACAGCTTTACTGCAAGCGGGTTCTGGATCAGCGTTTGTATCGCTCGCTTCAGCGGGCGGGCACCGTATACCGGATCGTAGCCTTCCTGAATGATCAACTCCCTGGCGGAATCGTCCAGTTCAAACTTGATCCCGCGTTCGTCCAGATTTTTGCGCAGCTTTTCAAGCTGAATGTCGATGATCTTCGCGATCTGGTCACGACTCAGCTGTTTGAACACCACGATGTCGTCGATTCTGTTGAGGAACTCAGGTTTGAAATGGTCTCTGAGTACCTGCAAAACGTCTGTCTTGATGTCTCGATCGGCAAGCGGATTGACCGTAGCTGCCTGTATTTCGCGCGAGCCGAGGTTTGAGGTCATTATCAAGACGGTGTTCTTGAAATCGACCACCCGGCCTTTCGAGTCGGTCAAACGACCGTCGTCCAGAATTTGGAGCAGCACGTTGAATACATCCGGATGCGCCTTCTCGATCTCATCAAACAAAATCACCGAGTACGGACGCCGCCGGACGGCCTCGGTAAGCTGTCCGCCTTCGTCGTAACCGACATATCCGGGAGGAGCACCTATCATCCTTGCGACAGCGTGCTTTTCCATATACTCGGACATATCAAGTCTGATCATCGACTTCTCATCGTCGAAAAGGAATTCAGCTAAAGCACGGGCCGTTTCAGTCTTTCCCACGCCCGTCGGCCCTAAGAAGATAAACGAACCTACCGGACGATTCGGGTCCTGCAAACCCGCACGAGCACGACGAACAGCGTTCGCAACCGCTTCCAGACCTTCGTCCTGGCCGATCACACGAGTCCGCAGCTTTTCTTCCATCTGAACAAGCTTCTGCATTTCGCCCTCGAGCATCTTCGACACGGGTACGCCGGTCCATTTCGCGACGACCTCCGCGACATCCTCTTCGTCAACCTCTTCCTTCAAATAAACTCCATCGGACTGAAGCTCTTCGAGGCGTTTCTGCTCGGTTTCCAGAAGCTTTTCAACCTCCGGGATCTTGCCGTACTGAAGTTCGGCAGCCTTATTCAAATCGCCCTGCTGACGGGCTCGCTCGAGTTCAGTTTTCGCCTCGTCAAGCTGCGCCTTGAGGGTGCGCATCTTCTCTATCTCTTCTTTCTCGGACTGCCACTTTGCCTTCATCGCAGAAGACTTTTCGTTAAGATCGGCAATTCGTTTTTCGATATCTTCAAGCCGCTGTTTGGATTTTTCGTCCGTCTCTCGCGAAAGTGCCTGTCGCTCGATCTCTAGCTGCAGTATCTCGCGTTCGAGTACGTCGATCTCCTGAGGCATCGAGTCGATCTCAATGCGAAGTTTGCTCGCGGCTTCATCGATCAGATCGATAGCCTTGTCGGGCAAAAACCGGTCTGTGATATATCGATGAGAAAGTGTCGCCGCCGCAACGATAGCTGAATCTTTTACGCGGACGCCATGATGTATCTCGTAGCGTTCTTTAAGGCCCCGTAGGATCGCGATCGTGTCTTCAACCGTCGGCTCACCGATGTAAACCTGCTGGAAGCGACGCTCAAGGGCTTTGTCCTTTTCGATATACTTTTGATATTCGCCCAACGTCGTCGCGCCGACCGCTCGTAGCGTACCGCGAGCCAACGCCGGTTTTAGCATGTTAGAAGCGTCGATAGAACCTTCTGACGCTCCGGCTCCGACCAGCGTATGAAGCTCGTCGATAAACAAAATGATCTGTCCTTCCGCCTTCTCGACTTCTTTCAAAACGGCTTTAAGCCGGTCTTCAAATTCGCCGCGATATTTTGCCCCTGCGAGCATCGCACCAAGATCCAGAGACACAAGCCGTTTGTTTTTTAATGTCTCCGGTACGTCGCCGGACACGATACGCTGGGCGAGACCTTCTACAATGGCCGTTTTGCCAACGCCGGGTTCGCCTATCAAAACCGGATTGTTCTTGGTCCGTCGCGAGAGTATCTGTATGGCGCGTCGTATTTCTTCGTCGCGCCCGATCACCGGATCAAGCTTTCCTTTTCTCGCACGTTCGGTCAGGTCCTGTGCATATTTCTCAAGCGCCTGAAAATTCTCTTCGGCATTCTGATCGGTTATTCGCGAACCACCACGCATTTCGGTGATCACCTTTTCGACGTCCTCGCTGGTAATACCGTTCGACCTTAGGATGCGACCGGCGTCTCCCGCTTTCTCCGCTGCGATAGCAATAAGCAAGTGCTCGGTCGAGGTATACTCGTCCTCCATTTTCTCCGCGATCGTCTGCACGTCCTGAAAGATGGTGTTCGTCCGCGAACTGAAATACTGCTGGCCACCGGTAACCTTCGGCAGTTTGTCTATTGAGGCCTGGAGCTCGCTAAGGATCGGCGGGAGATTCGCTCCCACCTTTCCAAAGATCGGGCGCACCACACCCTCTTTTTGATCGAGCATCGCCGAAAGCAGATGTTCCGGCTCGACCTGCTGATTACCGTTCTTTTCGGCAACACCGATCGCTGACTGTACAGCTTCCTGACCGCGGATCGTAAATCTGTCAAATCTCATAATTCCTCATTGTAAATGAGAATCGGTGAATGATGAATGTTTTCACTCACCATTCACCGTTCCTAAAAGAGGCCCACGAAACTATCCCTTAGCGGATTCCGCTTTCGCGTTCGTTTCGATCGTTTTCGGAGTAGCATCTCCGCCCGATACCTCGATCTTGCGAGCCTTCGTTTCTTCGCGCTTTGGCAGGCTGACCCGCAAAACGCCATTGCTGTAATCGGCCTTTGCTCCATCAGCCGTTACCGACTGGGGCAGGGTGAACGACCTGGTGAACGACCCATAGCTTCGCTCAACCCGGTGATAGTTGTCACCATCGGTCTTCTTTTCCCATTTCCGCTCGCCTTTGAGCGTGATCACATTATTTTCGATGGACAGGTCGAAATCTTCCCGGTTCATTCCCGGCAGCTCAGCTTCGAGCACAAGGTTCTCTTTGTCTTCGTAAATGTCGACATTCGGGTTCCATGCTCCGTAGGTTACCTCGTCACGGTTTGATCCTGCCGGAACCACACCTGTAAAAAGCCGCGTCATTTCGTCCTGCAAATTGCGTAATTCCCTAAAAGGGTCGTATCTAACTATGTTCATAATCATTTCCTCCAAAAAAAGAACTTGTTGATTTAGATCAATGACTAATTACTTAGTCCGATAGCATAATAAAACTTGAGTGTTGTGTTGTCAAGTCCAAAGATCATCGGCCGCAAATTTTCTTTTTTATTGCTTTTTGGACTTTTATTCGTGACACTTTCCGCTTTTGTCAGTTATATTTAACGTCGCATCTTCCGTATAACTAAACCGACGGGATTCTTCCGTTTGAACATCGATGGGAATTATCCGAGAAATTCTTTGGCCTTTGATTGCTGTGCTGGCTGCATTTATTGTGGGCGGCATCATTATTCTGATACTTGGCGACAACCCTCTTACAGCCTACAGTTTGCTCCTGTCGAGTTCGTTTGGATCGATAAAAGACATCGGTTGGACGCTGCATTATGCTACGCCGTTGATCTTTACTGGGCTGGCCGTGGCGGTAGCATTTCGGTGCGGGTTATTGAATATTGGTGCCGAAGGACAGCTTTACGTAGCGGCATTTGCAACCGCCTGGGTAGGGATCAAGTTTGGCGGAACTGTCGTCGATATCTTCGGCAAACAGGAAGATTGGTCATGGATGAGCTTGCCGGCGGTCGCGCTCGTGCCTTTGTGTATGCTGACCGCAGTTGTTGCGGGTGGGATTTGGGGCGCAATTCCCGGGATTCTGAAAGCAAAATTCGGCTCACACGAGGTGATCAATACGATTATGCTGAATTTCATCGCAATTGCGATGGTCAGCTATTTTACGCAGTATCACTTCAAAATACCCGGCGACGCGATCCTGCAAACGGCTCCCATAGGCGATGCGGGCCGCATTCCGCAACTCGATCAGTTTCTCCCTTTTATTCCGAAAGACGTTCCGCTAAATGTCGCCTTTCTTTTGGCCATTCTGATGTGCGTATTGGTCTACATATTCCTATGGAAAACCAAATGGGGATACGAGCTGCGGGCAGTCGGTGAAAATCCGAGCGCGGCGGAATATGGCGGTATTTCACCGAAGAAGCAGATCATCGTCGCGATGACGATCTCGGGAGCATTGGCAGGAATGGTTGCGATCGGCGAGGTCATGGGAACGCGTTATAACTATTACGACGCGTTTTCGGCCGATTGGGGATTTCTGGGAATTGCGGTCGCCTTGCTGGGCCGAAATCATCCGCTCGGCGTGCTGATCGCGGCTATTTTCTTTGGCGTTCTGTTGCGGGGCGAGATCTTCGTTGATGCGTTTACGCCAAAGGTTTCAAAAGATCTTGGTTGGGTTTTGCAGGCGATAATAATCCTCTTTGTTGCATGCTTCCAAATATATTCAAAAGGTAAAGGGGCAAGGGCAAAAGTATGAGCGAGGTTTTAACATTTGCGTTGCTTTTTGCTGCGGTCCGTTCGGCAACGCCTTTGATCTTCGCGGCTCTCGGAGGCCTTTTTTCGGAGCGATCGGGCGTGATCAACATCGCACTTGAGGGCTTGATGCTGGCAGGGGCTTTTACGTCGGCTGTCGTTACCTACCAGACCGGAAATCCGTATCTGGGTTTGCTTTGCGGAGTTGTTTCGGGAGGCTTGCTCGCATTGCTTTATGCGGTTGCCTGTATAAAGTTTGAGGCTGATCAGGTGGTCGCGGGCATGGCGATCAACTTTCTAATGATCGGGCTTCCGGCCCTCATCAGCGGTGTCATCTATGATTCGACCGGATCGACGCCGCAGATCGACAAGGCGGACCTGCTGCCGAATTACTTCAACAGCATTTCGTTTGCGTCGATCCTGGCATTTGCACTCGTGCCGATCTGCTGGTACGTGCTTTACAAAACTCCATTCGGTTTGCGCTTGCGTGCGACCGGCGAAAATCCGGAAGCCGCGGATGCGGCGGGCGTGAACGTCGTCAGGCTTCGGTACGCTGCCGTTGTCATCTCGGGCGTCCTGGCCGCCGCCGGCGGAGCTTATCTTTCAACGGGACAATCTTCTTTGTTTACCAAGGCAATGACGGCTGGCCGTGGTTTCATTGCACTTGCTGCTCTGATCCTTGCCAAATGGAAGCCGGTGCCGGTAATGCTGGCATGCCTGTTTTTTGGTTTTATGGAAGCGTTGACCGTGCAAATCCAAGGCGTCGTCAAGCTGCCGTCGGGCGAGAATATTCCGGTTCAGTTTATACAGATCATTCCTTACGTATTGACTATCATCGTTCTGGCCGGATTCATTGGCCTGTCCCGAGCACCAAAGGCCCTCGGGATGCCGTACAGAAAGGGCTAGTCACCAGCGTGATGCAGCAAACGATGGGTTTGCATTAGAGCCTGTATCAAAAATGACATACGAAAACGCCGTCGAAGCGGCCGACTTTATTTCATCTAAGTATGCGAAAGCCATACGTACTGTCGTTGTCCTCGGCAGCGGTCTCGGAGCTTTTGCCGACGGGATCGAAGACGCCGTCAGTATCCCATACGAGACGATCCCGCATTTTGCTCGCTCGACGGTTGAGGGACATGCCGGACAGCTTGTTTTAGGTGAAGTACAGGGTATTTCGGTTGCCGTTCAGCAAGGACGATTTCACTTTTATGAAGGTTATGAAATGCATCAGGTGACATTTCCGATGCGGACCTTCGGCTTAATGGGTATTAAGAATGTAATACTCACGAACGCTGCGGGAAGTACGAGCACCGAGATGACGCCGGGAAGTTTGATGCTGATCTCCGACCATCTGAACATGATGGGCGTGAACCCGCTCCGAGGAAAGAACGACGAGCGGTTCGGGGCCCGGTTCCCAGATATGACCGAGGTTTATGCGAGAGATTTTCAGGAGATCGTAGTTCACGAGGCCGAATCAATAGCAAGAGAACGGTTTGAGAAAGGATACGACGAAAAGCTGACTGATTTTCTCCATCGCGGCATTTACTGCGCACTTTCCGGCCCGACATATGAAACGCCTGCCGAGGTCCGTTTGTATCGTCTGCTGGGAGCCGACGCGGTCGGTATGTCCACCGTGCCCGAAGCGATCGTCGCCCGACATCAGGGAATGAAAGTCCTCGGAATATCGTGCATAACGAATTTTGCAGCCGGAATGACCGACGAAACCATCAACCATGAAGAAGTGATGGAAACCGGTGCTCGAGTGGCCGAAGTTTTTCAGGAACTGCTAACGAGGATAATTCTCAAAGTTAATTAGAACAGGATGCACAAGATAAACAGGATGTTATTTGTATTACATCCTGAAAATCCTGTCCATCCTGTTAAACTGCATTTATGATCATAGGCATTTGTGGCGGAACAGGTTCGGGAAAGACGACGATCGCGCGGAAGATCGTGGAGACGGTCGGCGCCAACAAGGTCGTCCTTATCGAACAGGATTCTTACTATCGAAACCTTGCCGACATGCCGCTTGACGAACGCCACCAGGCGAATTTCGACCATCCCGACGCCATCGACAGCGATCTGCTTGTAAATCACATCAAACGGTTGAAGTCCGGCGATTCGGTCGAGATGCCGATCTATGACATGGTGACGCACACCCGCTTTGACGAAACCGAGCTGATCGAGCCCAAACCGGTGGTCATAATCGAAGGCATTTTGATATTTGCCGAGCCGCGGGTTTTAGACGTTCTCGATTTCCGTGTTTTCGTCGATACGCCGGATGACATTCGGCTGATGCGGCGATTGAAGCGCGATGTGCACGAACGCGGCCGTTCGTTTGAACGAACGCTCGATCAATACGAACGTACGATACGCCCGATGCACTTCGAATTTGTCGAGCCGTCAAAACGGCATGCTGACGTGATAATTCCCGAAGGAGCTCAAACCGGTATCAGCGTTGAGTTTTTATGCAGCATGGTCCGCGAGAAATTGAATGCGGAACACGTATTAGGTTAACGAATGGAACATTCCGAAAAAGAACTGATCGACGCGGCTACGAACGTCCGCGAAAATTCGTATGCCCCATATTCTAATTTTAGGGTGGGAGCGGCCGTTGAAACCGATGACGGCCAGATCATCGATGGCTGCAATGTCGAATCGGCCAGCTATGGCTTGACGGTCTGCGCCGAGCGAGTCGCCATCTGGAAGGCGATCTCCGAAGGCAAACGCAAGATCAAACACATCGCGGTTGTCGCCGACACTGAAGAACTGACGCCCCCTTGCGGAGTCTGCCGCCAGATAATCTGGGAATTCGGCGGCGACATTCCCGTCATCATGGCAAACCTGAAAGGCAAGGTCGAAACTGTGCAAATGACAGAACTGCTCCCGCGGGCGTTTGATACGAAGTTCCTAAAATAAGTTGGGATACACTGCTATGCGATTTTTCTTAACTTTAGTAGTCCTCATTTCATATGCCTGTGCGGCTTTTGGCCAATCGGGAGCACGTGCCAGTGTTGTTGACATAGTCATACTCGGCGGTACGGTCGTCACTGTGGACAAAGACCGCCGGGTGATCGAGAACGGGGCGGTTGCGATCAAGGGCGGCAAGATCGTTGCGGTTGGGACCCGGGCTGAGATCGCCAGACAGTATCGAGCAAAGCAGACGATCAATGCGGCCGGAAAGGCTGTCATTCCGGGGCTGATCAATACTCACACCCATGTTCCGATGTCGCTTTTTCGCGGGATCGCCGATGACCTTGATCTGCAGGAGTGGCTGACCAAGTTTATTTTCCCCGCCGAGGCGAAAAATGTTGACGAGGCGTTTGTTCGGGCGGGAACACGGCTTGGGCTTGCGGAGATGATACGCGGCGGTACGACGACGTATTGCGACATGTATTATTTCGAGGACGCGATCGCCGACGAGACAAAAAAGGCCGGTATGCGCGGCGTGCTGGGCGAAACGATCATCGACTTTCCGGTTCCGGACAACAAGACGTGGGAAGCCGGGCTTGCATATACCGAGCGTTTTATTAAGAAGTGGCAGAACGATCCGCTGATCGTTCCCGCGGTTGCTCCACACGCGCCTTATACGGTTTCGCAAGAGCATCTGCTCCAAGCACGTGATCTGTCAAACCGGCTGAAGGCTCCGCTCGTTATCCACCTTGCCGAAGCAAATACCGAAACCGAGTTCATTCAGCAGAAGCACCAGGGAATGAGGCCGATCGCGTTTATGGATAAGATCGGCTTTTTCAATGACCGCACGATCGCCGCTCACGTCATCCAGGCAAATGAAGCCGAGCTTGAAATGCTGAAAAAGCACGATGTCGGAATAGCGCACAACCCGCAGTCGAACATGAAACTTGCGGCCGGCACGGCCCCTGTGCCCATGATGCTGCGAAAAGGTATGCGTGTTGGGCTCGGCACTGACGGTGCGGCTTCGAACAACGATCTGTCGATGTGGGAAGAGATGGACACCGCGGCAAAGCTGCACAAGCTGATCTCCGGCGACCCAAAAATGCTGTCGGCGGCCGAGGTGTTCGCGATGGCGACCATCGGCGGCGCACGGGCCCTTCACATGGAAGACCGGATCGGCTCGATCGAAGCCGGCAAACTGGCCGATATCGTCATTGTCGATCTCGACAGCCTCAACCAAACGCCGCTTTACAACATCTATTCGCACCTCGTTTACGCCACAAAAGCCAATGATGTCCGCACGGTCATCATCAATGGCCGCGTGGTGATGTTGGATGCGAGGTTGCTCACATTGACCGAAAGTGTTATAAAAAGAGACGCAAACGCTTACCGTACAAAAATCATCAAAAGTTTGTCTAAGTAATTATCGCGGCACAATCGCCGTGCAGGATGATGATTTTTCGAAGGATTAGACGTTTCTTAGTTATTGGAACGGGTCGTTAAAAGTGAGCCTTCAATTTATGTAGTTTCTCGCTTGGCCTTTACGGAAAATTTAAGTCGTTAGGAGGACTGAAAATGCCGTCAAATGTCAGAAGGTTTTACACTTCGGGGTTACTGATCTTATCGGTGCTGGCCGGGTTCGCCGGTGCCCAGGCAGTACCTGCAAACCCGCCCGCTACTCCGCAACCCGCACCTCAGACCGTTCCGATCAAAGCCCCGACATCAGCCGAGATAATGCGAGAACGCATATCGAAGGCCAAAGCATTTATCGTCGTCCGCAATTACAGCGCCGCCATTTACGAGCTCGAAAACATACGCCGCGAAACCAGCGACACATCGGTTCAGGCCGTAACGACCGTCCTTTTGATGAACAGCTATCTCGAACAGGGCGATTACAAACGGGCGCAGGATTTTCTTACCCAGGCGTTTAACGCACAAAAAACTGCAAAGCCGAATGCTTCGGACATATACAACTCGATCGCCGGCCAGGCTATCAAAAGTGCCCGGACGAAGGTCGAACGATACAAAGCGCTTGGGCTGATGGTCGCCGACCGCAATTTGCCGCTCGAAGCCGTGAACGACGTTGAGCGGATGCGCGAAACGCTTGAGCTGGTCATCACCCACGCCAAAGAGAACGGCAAGGACAAGGCAAAGACAGATACGGCGATGGCGCTGCTTGAAGAAGCGACGACCTCGCGAAGCGCCCTGGCCCGCGATGATTACGACGCCCGCCGATGGAAGGACGAGGTCGCCGATTCGCGCGAGCAGCTTGCCAATTCGCGAAGCGTGATCACCAACGCGGTTGACGGTACGACCAGCCCAAACACCGTGCCGGCACAGGCCGTTGCCGCAAATACGGTCCAGGTCCAGCCGCAGGTTCCCGTGGTGAGCTTAACCGACCACGCCGTTGGTAACCAAAACGGCTGACAGCCGTCCCGTTAACCCGGCGGTCACGACGTCCGCGAAGCCTAACGACAACCTGATCGCCGCTAACGACAGGCCGGTCGTCGCCGAAACCAAGCCATCACCTGAACCGTCAAAACCGATCGTCGTTCAATCGCCGCCACGCGAAAACCCGGAACCGGTCAAACAGGCCCAGCCCGAAACGCCAAAAGATTCGGGGCCGATGGAGGTCGGGTCCTTGATCGGATATGCCACGAAACGAAGCACGCCGGTTTATCCCGTTGCCGCAAGGAGTATGCGGGCGACGGGCGTTGTAAAGGTCGAAGTTACGGTTGACGAAGCGGGCGACGTTACCGAGGTGCAAAAAACCAGCGGCCCGCCGCTTCTGCAAACAGCCGCAAAAGAGGCCGTCCGCAAATGGAAATTCAAACCATTTACCCGCGACGGCCAACCCGTACGCGCCACCGGATTCGTGAGTTTCAGCTTCACGCCCTAAGCCGTAACGAATACTCCGTGTTTCAGCGTGAAACAAGATGAAGTAAGAATGTCGGGCTAAACCATTCTCACACAATATTTAGATAGCAGCGATCTTGTTTCGTTTCACAACGCGTGCCTGATCTTGTTTCATATGAAACAAGATGAACACCTCGATCTGTGTGTGTCGTCCTGAAAAAAGCTGACACTTTCACGGGATTTCGGCCTTTCTCCTGAACCGAACACATTGCCTGATTTTCAAAGAACTCTTACGCGACGGAGCCCCGCCGCAATATTTAACGTGCAACAGTGTATCATAGGCGGTACAGCACGTCAACACATTTATCCGGATGGTGCGTCAGTTTGAATTTCCTTCATTCTTCCTTTGCGGCCTTGGCGAGCTTTGCGTGAGAAAAAAAGAATTTCACGCAAAGCTCGCGAAGAACGCAAAGGGAAGAAAAAGGTCTTTTGAGACCGGCAAGCAATATCAGCACAAATCAGGTAGAGGCAACCGGGCAGGCGTCGGGTGAAACTCATATGTTAATCTGACAAAAGACTTTCACCCTTGGAAAATCGATGAAGAAACTGATCCTCTCGCTGTTGCTCGCTATGCCGTCCATTTTGTTTGCCCAAACGCCGCCGATCGAGCCCGGCGTATCGCAGGAGCTGGCCAAATGGCGTGCGGCGCGGTATTCGGACGTGCGGTACAAGCTGAATTTGACGCTTGAGAAGATGTCGCCGGTGTTGAAGGGGACGATGGAGATACGGGTGAGAGGGGGAGTGCGGAGAACGCGCCTGCGTCCGCAGGCGGCCACGACAGCAGGCGAGTACGCCTGCCGATCATCCTCGACTGGCGAAAGATAAAGGGCACGAGGAGAAGTCGACGATGTCGCAACATATCGTGAACGGCAAGGCGGCTTCGGTGTCGGCGACTGGCCACCCGCAACGCGGCGGTTCGACAAGAGCGTGACGCCTGCGGGCGTCGGAAGTTCAACGACCACCTCATCTTCCGCGACGGCGTGGTGGCGGGCGAGAACGTGATCAAGCTGGATTTCACCTCGCCGATACTGACCAGCGGGTCGGCGATAACGCGGTATGTGGATAAGGAGGACGGGTCGGAGTATATCTACTCGCTCTTTGTCCCGAGCGACGCGAGCACGGCGTTCCCGGTGTTCGATCAGCCGGATCTGAAGGCGAGGTTTAGTCTGACGGTCGATACGCCCAAGTGACTGGAAGGTGGTTTCCAACGCTGCGAAGATCCGAAACTGTTGTCAGGATAATGGCAGGGATTGACGGTTCGGCATCTGTCGAAACGTGACGAAGAATTCGTCTTTTCTTCGAAACCAAACCGATCAGCACCTACGTTTTTGCTTTGCAGCCGGGCCGTTTGCAGAGATTGCTGAGAGGATGCTGTGAAACAATGGACCAACGTCGAGATTAGATGTTGATCTCATTGGAGCAGGATGGCGAATGACACAGGAAGAGTCTGCATATGCTCGAAGGCGTGATACCTAGACTGCAGAACTCAAGCACATCTACGTCCGCAAATCCCAAGCCGCCAAGTTCAAGCCGCACGCTGCTGAGGTCTTTCGCCTCAATCGCGAGGCGGTGAAGTATTTCGAGCAGTATTTCGATTACAAGTTCCCGTTCCCGAAGTACGATCTGGTTTTGATACCGGAGTTTCCGTTTGGCGGGATGGAGCATGCGGGGGCTACGTTTCTTAGGGAATCTTCGATCATCTTTCCGCAGGAGCCGACCAAGAACGATCTCGTCTCGCGGGCGACTTTGATCTTTCATGAGGCGGCGCATCAGTGGTTTGGGGACACGGTGACGATGCGGTGGTTTGACGATCTTTGGCTGAAGGAGGGTTTTGCGACCTTTACGGCGTACAAGGCGATGGAAAAGATCATGCCCGAGATGAACGCCTGGAAGGTCTTTTACGAACGCATCAAACAGGGCGCCTACCAGACCGATTCGACCAAGGGCACCACGCCATCTATCAGCAGATCAAAAACCTCTCCGCCGCCAAATCCGCCTACGGCAACATCGTCTACAACAAAGCCCCGGCGTTCCTCCGCCAGGCGGAGTTTTATCTCGGCGAAGACAAGTTCCAGACGGCCGTGCGGGCGTTTTTGAAGAAGCATGAGTTCGGGAATGCGGGGTGGGAAGATCTGGTGAAGGAGTTTGAGGCGGCGAGTGGTAAAGAAGACTTGATAGGATGGGCAGATCGGCTGGGTGAAGACACGCGAGTGGCACTGTCTGCGGGCCAAACTCTAATCGATCGCCGACTGAGACTGCAGACGTCTGGTCAGAGATGTTCAAAGATCCGAGCGATACTCGGACGAAACCGTTCAAAGAAAGTCAACGCGTAGTCTGAAGATCACGAACCTGACTGAGCAATGATCGAGACTTCATGTACTGAACATCAAGGACGATAGTATAGCTCGTCAGATATTGCTCGGCAAGACGTCGATTTTTCGAATGAGCTTAAAGCGGCACACGTAGGTTACTCAGAACCGAGCCTCGATTCGTTTTCCCAAACTACAGGACTACGGCTACGGCATTTTCCTCCTCGACGAGAAGAGCCGCGATTATGTTCTCAAGAACATCCAGAACGAAAAGGACCCGTTTTTGCGGACGATGATGTGGGGAGCCCTGTGGGACAGCGTCCGCGAGGGCGAGCTGGACCCGCGGGTGTTTGTGGAGTTGGTGGTGAAGAGTCTTGAGACCCCGTCAGCCGAGCGGCTGCCACCCCTCCTAAGACAGGAGGGGAGTCGGAAATGCAGCGCCTGAGCAAGGGCGTTCAACGCGCGGTCAAGCCCTTCTAACGCGAGGCTTCTGCATCGAGGAAGACGAAAGCACCGTCGCGACGCTGCTCGGGCGAACGGGGACGGCGTTGAACTACTACATGTCAGAACCGCCTGCGTTAGCGGGCGGCCAGAAACTTGGCGCAGGCTCAACGAACTGGCCCGCCGCTAACGCAGCGGGTTCTGACCTGCGGACACGCGTCGAGGATATGCTGATCGAGCGGATGCAGAACGCACCGAGTTTGGGGCAGCGGATAACTTATTACCGGGCGTTTTTGAATATCGGCTGCGTCTGAGAAGCGCGCGGAGCCCTGAACGGGCGTGTATGAGCAGGATATTTTGACCACTCCGGCTGCAAATCTGGAGACCTCCTATCCAGAAGATCTGAAAACCTTCCGAAGACGAAGGACAAGTTCGACATCGTTACGCGGCTGTTGATACTGAACGACCCGGAAGCCCCGAAAGCTATTGGCGGAGCTTGAAAAAACAGAGACCAGCGACGATGCGAAGCGTTACGCCTACGCGGCAAGGCGGGGATCGCGACCGCCGAAAACAAAGCCAAATACTGGAACGATTTCACGGCGAATAAAGAGATCTCCGAAAGCTGGATCGAGGCGGCGTTCGGGCCGTGGAATTCGATCAGGCACAGCGATCTTACTTTGCCGTATCTGCAACGGGCACTTGCAGGAGCTTCCCAACCACAAACGCAACCGCAAGATATTCTTCGTCAACGGCTGGCTCGGTGCATTCATCGGCGGCCAGCGAAGCGAAGAGGCGTTGAATATCGTCAACAAATTCCTCGCCGATAACCCAAACCTCGACAAAGACCTGAGGCTGAAGATCCTGGAGAACGTCGATCTGATCGAACGGGCAGTGAAGATCCGAAAGAAATTTAGCCACGAATGAACACGAATTACACGAATTTATGACTATTTTTCTATTGCGATCTTATCGTTTGCAAAGGTCGTTTAGAGTCCCAGCAATGCTAAATCCTAATTCGTGCTATTCGTGTTATTCGTGGCGAAAATCTTCTTCTTTAATCTTGACTTAAAAGTAATGATTTGGGATAATCTTCCGTAAAGGTTACTAAATCCCTTAAACGAGTTTGGCTTATGAAGATTTCGGCACAAGAGGAATATGGGCTGCGATGTCTGGTGCAGCTTGCGAATTTGCGTGAGGGCGAGTCGCTGACCTTGCCGCAGATCGCCGAGCGCGAAGGCATTTCGGCGGCGAACGCGGGCAAGCTGATGTGGCTTTTGAACAAGGCCGGTTTTGTTAATTCGACGCGCGGAACAAAGGGCGGCTATTTTTTGTCGCGCCCGGCGGGCGACATTCACCTTAACGAGATCATCAAGGTGCTGGATGAGGACGTGATGAACAAGCATTGCGACAGCTATACGGGCGTGCTCGATTCGTGCGTCCACCACGGCGATTGCGGCATCAGGCCGGTCATCGTCGGGCTGCACGAGATCGTCGAAAACGCACTGTCGCGGATCACGCTCGCACAGCTTGTCGGCACGGAAAGCTCGGTGGACGCGATGTTCCATAAGATACAGGGAATTCACCGGACGATCGAACCGCAGCGGATTTAAGAAGGAATCAGCCACGAATTACACGAATGTCACGAATAAGAAAAAGAATTAGTGTAATTCGTGCAATTCGTGGCTAAAAAAATATATGTCAACAGCAGCAGAAATATTAACAAACCGCGAATACAAATACGGCTTCGTGACGGATATCGAGACGGAGACGATCGCCAAGGGATTGTCCGAGGACACGGTGCGGCTTATTTCGGCGAAGAAGAACGAGCCCGAATGGCTGCTCGAATTTCGGCTGAAGGCGTTTCGGCAGTGGCTGAAGATGACCGAGCCGAATTATTGGGCGAATTTCGAATACCCGCGGATCGATTTTCAGAACATCTCGTATTATTCGGCTCCGAAGCAAAAGGAAAAAAAGGCGAGCCTGGACGAGGTTGACCCGGAATTGATCAGGACGTTTGAGAAGCTCGGCATTCCGATCACCGAGCAGAAAATGCTTGCGAACGTGGCGGTCGATGCGGTGTTCGATTCGGTTTCGGTGGCGACGACGTTTAAGAAAAAGCTGCTCGAGGCGGGAGTTATATTCTGTTCGTTTACAGAAGCCGTTGCGGATTATCCGGACCTTATCAAGAAATATCTCGGCTCCGTCGTTCCCGTCAACGACAACTATTACGCGGCGTTGAATTCTGCGGTGTTTTCGGACGGCTCGTTCGTTTTTATCCCGAAAGGCGTTCGCTGCCCGATGGAGCTTTCGACCTATTTCCGCATCAACACGCAGGACGCCGGGCAGTTTGAACGCACGCTGATCGTTGCTGAAGAAGGCGGCTATGTCGCGTATAACGAGGGCTGCACGGCACCGCAGTTTGATACGAATCAGCTTCACGCGGCGGTCGTCGAGCTTGTTGCTTTGGACGACGCCGAGATCAAATATTCGACCGTCCAGAATTGGTACGCCGGCGACGAGAACGGGAAGGGCGGCATTTATAATTTTGTGACGAAGCGCGGTGCATGCCGCGGCGTTCGGTCGAAAATTTCGTGGACGCAGGTCGAGACGGGTTCGGCGATCACGTGGAAATATCCGAGCGTGATTTTGCAGGGCGATAATTCGATCGGCGAATTTTACTCGGTCGCGCTGACCAACAACGCCCAGATCGCCGACACCGGAACGAAGATGATCCATCTCGGCAAGAACACGAAATCGACGATCATCTCGAAGGGAATCTCGGCCGGAAAATCGAACAATTCGTATCGCGGCCTGGTCAAGATAATGCCGAAAGCCGAAGGCGCGCGAAATTATACCCAATGCGATTCGATGCTCATCGGCGGCAAGTCGGAGGCGAACACGTTTCCGTACATCGAGGTGATGAACAACACCGCCAAGGTCGAACACGAAGCGACGACATCGAAGATCAGCGAGGACCAGTTGTTTTATCTCCAGCAACGGGGAATCCTCGCAGGAAGACGCGGTTTCGTTGATCATCAACGGGTTTTGCAAGGAAGTGTTTCGTGAGCTGCCGATGGAATATGCGGTCGAGGCGACGAAGTTGTTGGGGTTGAAGTTGGAAGGGAGTGTTGGATAGACAGTTTTTAACCACATAGGTACATAGAGGCACATCAGAATTAGTGCCTTTTACTATGTGTCCTATGTGTCTATGTGGTGAAGAGTTCTGAAATATGAAAGTTATTCAACCAGAAAATCAGCCGCAGCCAAAGGGCCATTATTCACCCGGGCATTGAACACAACGGCCTCGTTTATGTTTCGGGCCAATTGCCGATGACGCTTGATACGCGTGAGCCGTTTACGGGTTCGATCGAGGAGCAGACCGAGCTTGCGTTGCGGAATGTCGAAGCGGTGCTTGCACGCGGCGGGAAGCGATCTGCAGCACGTGCTCCAGTTCACGATATATGTTTCGGATATGGAACTTTGGAGTGCGGTCAACGCGGCTTACGCACGCGTGATGGGCGACCATCGTCCGGCAAGGGCGATCGTTCCGGTGAAGGACCTGCACTTTGATACGAAGATCGAGATACAGGCGATCGCGGCGGTGAGAAAAGAAGAATAGCCACGAATTACACGAATTGCACGAATGAAAACCATAGTATCAACAATCCTTACGTCTATTGCATTGGTATTGGCATTGTCGACCTCGGCGGAAGCTCAATCGACCAGGAAGCGTGCAGTCGAGTCGCCTGATTCGCCAAAGGTTATCGGGCCGTATTCGCATGGGATCATCGCCAACGGTTTTATTTTTCTTGCGGGCAAGATCGGCACTGATCCGAAAACCGACGCTATAGTCGCGGGCGGTATTGCCGAGCAGACCGACCAGGCGATCAGTAATCTCGAGGCCGTTCTGAAGGCGGCGGGATCGTCGCTCGATGACGTTGTGAAAACGACGGTTTTTCTCGCGGATATGAACGATTTTGCAAAGATGAACGAGGTTTACGGAAAGCGGTTCGGTAAACCGTTTCCTGCGCGTTCGACGGTGCAGGTCGCGCGGCTGCCGCGGGATGCGCGTGTTGAGATCGAAGCGGTGGCGGTGACAAAGAAATGAATCTGCTCCAATACTACGGCATCGATTGGTTTGCGACGGCTTGCGGTTTGATGGCCGTTGCGTTGCTCGGCAACAAGAACAAGATCGGTTTTCTGATCTTCATGATGGCGAGCGTGAGTTGGATAACATTCGGCCTTATCGTCGGCAGTTACGCCATCGTGACGGGCAGTTCGATATTTTTTGTCATGCACCTGCGCGGCTTTCTGAAATGGCGGCGGGATGAGACGGAACAGCGGTTTATGGAAACGCAACAGATAAGAGTTGCGAAATGACAGGAGGCGGCCTTGTTTTGGAGTATCGGTTTCGCCCTTACTTCGTGCGGGCTTCTGCAAATCGAGATGAAGTTGCAGATCTTTCAGGTTGATGCATTTACGTCGAATGCGTTTGGCGGAAATCCGGCGGCGGTCGTGCCGCTTGACGCATGGCTGCCGGATGAGACTTGATGCAGTCGATCGCACTTGAGAACAACTTGTCCGAAACGGCATTTTTTGTCCGGGAGGAGTGAGGGTTACGGCTTGCGGTGGTTTACGCCGACGTTTGAGATCGACCTTTGCGGACATGCGACGCTGGCCAGCGGCATATGTGATCTTTGAGGTGCTCGGAACTGATGAGAGCGTTCTCAGGTTTCGGACAAAGAGCGGCGAGCTGGTCGTTGAACGTGTTGGCGAGCGGCTCGAAATGGATTTCCCGTCGCGGCCGCCGGTCGCATGCGATATTCCCGAAGGATTGTTCGAGGCCATCGGAAAGGAGCCGATCGAAATTTTGAGGTCGCGCGACTATTTTTTGGTTTATGAGAACGAGCAGGATATTTTGGACATCCGGCCAAATTTCTCGCGGCTTGCCGAGATACCGACACACGCCGTGATCGTCACAGCGAAGGGTGATTCGAGCGACTTTGTATCGAGATTTTTCGCACCAGAAGCAGGTATTAACGAAGATCCTGTCACAGGTTCGGCACACTGCAATCTGATACCGTATTGGGCTGAGAAATTGGGTAAAACACAGCTGTTTGCACGGCAGTTGTCGGCCCGTGGCGGTGAACTATTTTGTGAATTGAAAGGTGACCGGGTAAAGATCGGCGGCAATGCGGTGCTGTTTTTGAAGGGTGAGATATATGTCGAAGCCGAGGGCGGAAAAAGTATCGGAGCTTGAGCTTAGGCTTGCTGTGCCCGGCGATGAAGAGATGATCGCGTCGCTGATATTTGAGGCTTTTTCTCCGTTTCGCGGCTGAGTACACGCCGGATGCTTTTGATTACACGTCCGCAAGCGTTGAAACGGTTCGCAGGGAGATTTGTCGAAGGGCCAATATGGCTGGCATATGACGGCGACGAAGCAGTCGGGACGGTTTCCGGATTGCCGGACGGCGAGAGGTTTTACATTCGCAGCATGGCCGTAAAGCCTTCGGCGCAAGGTAAACGAGTTGGGCAAACACTTCTCGATGCTTAGATGAATATGCCCGAGCCGAGGGATTTGAAAAGCTTTATTTATACACGACGTTCGTTCTGCCCGCCGCGAGGCCGCTTTACGAAAAGAACGGATTTTATATTGTCCGGGAGACCGCTCCGGAAGAATGGTTCGGAATGGGCGGGATCGAGATGGAGAAGGTGTTGAATTGACGTTCCAAGAGCACACGGAAGATGTGGAGAAAATATATCAGTGACCTCTGTGGCTAAAAAGATTTATGTTGTTAGAAGTTAAAGATCTGCATGCCGGCATCGACGGCAAAGAAATTTTGAAGGGCCTGAATCTTCAGGTCAAGAAGGGTGAGGTCCACGCCATCATGGGGCCGAATGGGTCGGGTAAATCGACCTTATCGAAGGTACTGGCCGGGACATCCGTCGTACGAAGTTATCTCGGGTGAGGTGCTTTACGAGGGCAAGAATTTGCTTGATTTAGAGCCGGACGAACGTGCTCGCGAGGGCGTTTTTATGGCGTTTCAGTATCCGGTCGAAGTGCCGGGCGTCTCGAATTCGCAGTTTCTGCGGCTTGCCTATAACGAGAAGATGAAGCATCTCGGGCAGGAAGAGCTCGACCCGTTGGAGTTTAACGATTACCTGAAAGAGAAGGCGAAGATCGTCGATATGGACCCGCAGTTTTTCAAGCGTTCTGTCAACGAAGGTTTTTCGGGCGGCGAAAAGAAACGCAACGAAATATTGCAGATGGCCGTGCTCGAACCGAAACTTGCGGTCTTGGACGAGACCGATTCGGGCCTTGATATCGACGCGTTGCGAATAGTCGCCGAGGGCGTGAATAAACTCCGCAGCCCGGATAATGCGATCATTTTGGTAACACACTACCAGCGGCTTCTGAATTTTATCGTGCCGGATATGGTCCACGTTTTGGCAAACGGCAAGATCGTGAAGGAAGGCGGCAAGGAACTGGCTCTTGAGTTGGAAGAGAAAGGCTACGATTGGGTGAAAGGGAGCGGCGAACTCGCGATAAACGCGTCGGATGGCGAAAGGATCGGTTGAACAAAAAAGCGCCGTTCGGGCTGCCGGCCATTCTCGCGGCGTTATGGGCTGTGGTTTTGCTTGTTGCGTTTTTCGCGAATCGCGGATCGGATGTCGGACAGCTGCAAAAGCTGGTCGGCAATCTCGGCGGCGGGCCGCTTTTCGGAAACGGGTTTATTGACAGTGTTGTCGGCACTCTGGCCGCTTTTTTGATAGTTGTCGCGTGGTTTGGTGTCGGGAATTTTGCGGCATCCTTCATAAAGGTGGCAAAGGCGGAAGATCATTCGCACATTCTCGAATTTGCGATGAAAACGGCCGTTGGTGCGGCGATCTGGTCTTTGACATGGTTTTTTCTCGGCATTGCCGGGGCGTATAGCAGTGCTGCGGCGATCGTCGCGACACTTGCGGGGCTTTCGCTTGCCGTATTTGGCTTGCGCCGTGCGAAGGAAGCGAAGAACGAGAGCCGCATCCCCGAAAGGGCATCAGTCCGTGATAAGTTCCTGCTAGCGTTCATCGTCGTACCGGTTGGACTTGCGTTTCTTGCATCGCTCGCACCGCCAACGGCCAAGGACACCCTGCTGTATCACTTTGCGGTTCCGAAGGCGTTTGTTGCACAGGGCAGTAATGCTTTTGTCGAGGGAAATATTGCCAGCTATCTTGCTCTTGGAACGGAGATGCACAGCGTTTGGGCGATGCTGCTCGGCGGTTTGTGGAGTGCAAGAGCTGCGGAGGCGGCAGCAGGCGCGACGATCTGGGCGTTTTTTCCGCTTTTGCTATTGGCGATCTTTGGCTGGGCACGCGAGCTTAACGCGGACCGTCGTTGGGCGTTGACCGCCGTTTTGATGGTTGCTTGTGTACCAACCGCGTACCACGTGGCGGCGAGTGCGTATATCGACCTCGCGTTGGCGTTGTTTATCACGCTTGCGATCTATGCTCTCGGCCGGTGGTGGCGAACGCTGGCGAAAGGGTGGCTGATATTTATCGCGATCTTTTTAGGAGCGGCATTGTCGGCGAAATTGACTACGCTCTTTGCGATCGCGGCGTTTGCGTTGATCGTTATGCTTCGCGTTCGCAAAGCGAAAGACAGCGAGCCGGACAATCTGATCAAAACATTGATCAGCGGGTTTGCGGCGTTGGTGCTCGCTGGACTCATCGCGTCGCCATGGTACCTGCGAACGTGGCAGCAGACGGACAGCCCGGTGTTTCCGTTTTATATGAGCATATGGCCCGGCGATGCTCCGGGTTGGGATGTTGAGAGGTCGAATTTGTTTCAGGCGATGAATTCGCAGTACGGCGGCGTTGCAAAAACACCGCTTGATTATGTTGCCGCTCCGTGGAATTTGTCGGTAGCCGCACAGCCGGAACAGCCGGCTTATTTCGACGGTGTTTTAGGGATCGCGTTTCTTTTCGGATTGCCGTTCTTGGTCTGGGCTCTTTGGAAATTTGATGTGCCGGTTGAGGCAAAGATCGGCGTCTGCGTTGCTGCTGTGATCTTCTTGTTCTGGTTGTTTTCGAGCCAGCAGCTTCGATATCTGCTGCCCATCCTGCCGGTGCTTGCGATCGCGATCGTACTTGCTTCGGAGAGAATCGCGAAGAGCGTTCCGGGATTTGCGGACATTACGCGGGCTTCACTAAGTGTTGCAGCGGTCGCGGGAATTTTTGTCGGTATTGCGTGGTTTTTGCAGAAAGCACCGATTCGTGTCGTGTTGGGTGGGGAGTCAAAGGACCAGTATTTGGCGCGAAATCTCGACTATTACCCGTATTACCAAACGCTGAATACGGACGCCGCGGCGGACGCGAAAGTTTGGCTGATCAATATGCGGCGGGATACTTACAACCTCGACCAGCCTTACTTTTCGGATTATTTGTTTGAGGATTGGACGCTGCGAAAGTTGTTATGGGAATCGCGAAGCGTGCAGGAATTGAAGGCCAAGGCCGCAGCGATCGGCGTGCAGTATGTTTTGACGCGGCACGATTTTCTTTTCGATTACGACCGCTCGACGCTTGTCGATGACAAAAAGCCGAGGGCTGAGAACGAAGCGAAATTGAAGATCGCAAAAGAGTTTATTTTGGACAAGACGAACACAGTTCGTGCCGACGAAAAGTTTAGTTTAGTAAAGGTATTTTAAGAATGGTTTCATCAATGGCCGTAGTGGAAACACAGTTTACGGAACAGTTTAGAGAGATCTTGCGGGCGGAGAATGATCCCGTTCTCCGAAAGCTGCGCGAGAAGGCATTCGCGGCATTTGCCGAATTAGGCTTCCCCGCGGTCAAGAGCGAGGATTGGAAATACACCAATGTTGCGCCGATCGCGAAAGAAAATTGGACGGTCAAACCGTCTTCTCCAGACTTCTCGCCCGAGGGCGAGAAGTCTGGAGAAGACTTGGCGGCGTTCAACTTTCGCCGCAACGGATTTACCGCGTTGAACCTCGCCTTCGCCGATCTCAAAGTTATCCGCATCGCAAAAGAAACGAGTGTTGACGAACCAATCGAATTGTCTTTTGCGGCTGAGGAGAACCACTCCATCTTTCCGCATGTTCTTATCGTTGCCGAGGCGGGCAGCAAAGCGACTATCGTTGAATCTTACGCGAGTACCGCAAAAAGCTTTACGAATGCGGCGATCCAGATCGTGGTCGAGGACAATGCGAATTTGACGCATTACCGCGTGCAGAAAGATTCCCCTGAAGCGTTTCATTATGGCGTGACCGAGGTTTCGCTTGGGCGCGGCAGCTCGTACAACGCGACAAATATTAATTTGGGTGCGTCGATCTCGCGACACGATATCGACGTAAAATTCACAGCCGAGGGCGGCGAGGCGTGGGTAGACGGGCTTTACATGTTGAACGGTTCGCAGCACAGCGATACGCATTCGATCATCGATCACCAGGTGCCGAACTGCACTTCGCATCAAAACTACAAGGGCGTGATGAACGACAAGTCGCGAGCCGTTTTTAACGGCAAGGTTTTCGTGAGGGAGAACGCTCACGGCACCGACGCGAATCAATCTAATAAGAATCTTTTGCTCTCGAACGAGGCTCGCGTTGACACAAAACCGCAACTCGAGATATTCAACGACGACGTTAAATGCGCACACGGAGCGACGGTCGGACAGCTTGAGGAAGAAGAGCTGTTTTATCTGCTGACACGCGGCCTGCCCGAGAATTTGGCCCGGAACCTGTTAACATATGGTTTTGCGGAAGAAATTATCAGCAAGATCGGCATTGAAGGGATCAGGTCTGACCTTGATGCCTCGGTGTTAAATCGACTGAACGTCAAACTGGAAGTATAAAAAAAATATGAGGGTGAGAGAATCGTTAATTATTGAAGAATCGATATTGAAAAAGATCGACGAGATCGCCGGCGAGAAACATCGCCGTGCGGCAACGATCGAACAGGCGCTAACCGAGTTTATCGCTCGCGAAGAAAAAAAGGCGAAAGCCAAGCCGCCGGAACCGGTAACGGCGAAGTCCAAGGCGATCTCGGCCGCGAAGAGGTAAGGGTATGAAAGCTGTAGAGGTAATGAACAATTGGGACGTAGAAAAGATCCGCAAAGATTTTCCGGTACTGTCACAGACGGTGAACGGAAAGCCGTTGGTCTATCTGGACAACGGAGCGTCGTCGCAGGTGCCGCAGATCGGTGATCGACCGCACGTCGAAATACCTTGCGGAGGAACACTCGAATATCCACCGCGGTGTACATTATCTTTCACAGCACGCGACGACCGCGTATGAGGCGGCCCGCGAGAAGGTCAAACGTTTTATCAACGCGCCGGATGTGAAGGAATGTATTTTCGTTCGCGGCACGACCGAGGGCGTGAATCTTGTTGCGTTTTCGTATGGGCGAAAGTTTATCGGCGAGGGCGACGAAATTCTCGTTTCGCAGATGGAGCATCATTCGAATATCATCCCGTGGCAAATGATCGCGGAAGAAAAAGGTGCTCGCGTTGTGATGATCCCGATGAATGAACGCGGCGAACTCATAATTGACGAGTACGAAAATCTGCTCAACGAACGCACGAAGATGGTCGCCGTGACTCACGTGTCAAATTCGCTCGGCACGGTAAATCCGATCAAAGAAATGGTCGCGACAGCGCATAAATTCGGCGTGCCGGTTTGTGTTGATGCGGCCCAGAGCGTGCCGCATTTTCCGGTGGATGTTCAGGACCTCGATTGCGATTTCTTCGTCTTTTCGGGCCACAAGATGTTTGGCCCAACCGGCAGCGGAGTGCTTTACGGAAAGCGCGAGTGGCTGGACAAAATGCCTCCGTACCAAACCGGCGGCGGGATGATCCGCACCGTGAGTTTTGAAAAGACGACGTTCGCACCGATCCCGGACAAGTTCGAAGCCGGAACACCGGCGATCGCGGCAGGCATCGGACTCGGTGCGGCGATCGATTATATAAACGCTATAGACTTCGAGGCCGCTGCCGAGTACGAACACGAACTGCTCGAATACGCGACCGAAAGGCTGGCGGGAATTCCCGGGCGTGAAGATCATCGGCACCGCCGCGAAAAAGGCGAGCGTGTTGTCGTTTACGATCGAAAACATTCATCCGCACGACATCGGCACGATCCTCGACCAATCGGGAATCGCCGTCCGTGCCGGCCACCACTGCGCACAACCCGTGATGGAATTTTTCGACGTACCCGCGACGGCTCGTGCGTCGTTCGCGTTTTACAACACTCGCGAAGAGGTCGATAAGTTGGCGGATGCGGTGCAGAAGGTTATTGAGGTGTTTGCTTGAATCGCTGCCGCGTAAAGATTGCGATTGCCGTCGTTGGCGCGATTGTAGTCGGCGTTGTGGTGTTTGCCATTTTCATTCTCGTTGGGATTCTTCGGTCGACGCCGAGTGAAGCGGTTGTCAGGCAAGAGTTTGTGGATCGCTATCCAGGCTCAACGATTCGTAATGTCGAGTTGATCTTTGAACAGAATGGAAATGTGGTTTGTCTGATCACCGCTCGCGAAAGGGATGAGTCCAAAGAAGGCAAATACGATTTTGCCGCTTCATCACACCAATGGAAAGTGGGTCTGGTGTGACGACCAGACAGAAAGAAAATGCAAAAAATTGTGGGAGTGATACCGCACGCGGAAGAACGGACCACTAGAGGTATTCATATGAAAACCATTGGCCTTATCGGCGGAATATCGTGGCAGAGTACAGTCGTTTATTACCAGGTGATCAATCGGCGGACGAATGAGCTGCTTGGTGGGTCGCATTCGGCGAGAGTTTTGTTGTATTCGGTGGATTTCGATGAGGTCGCGCTGATGCAGCACGAAGGGCGGTGGGAAGAGTTTCAGGAATTACTGATCGACGTCGCGAGGAGACTCGAACGCGGCGGTGCAGATTTTTTCCTGATCTCCGCGAATACGCCGCATATTGTTGCTGACGGCGTGGAGCAAGCGGTCGGCATTCCGCTCGTGCATATCGGTGACGCGACAGGGGCAGCGATCAAGCAGGCCGGGATGAAGAAGGTCGGGCTTTTGGGTACGCGGTACACAATGGAAGAGGATTTTTTGAAAGGGCGGCTGCTCGACAAGTTTGGGATCGAGGCGTTTGTGCCGGATAAGGAGGACCGCGATGTTGTTCATTCGGTCATCTATGACGAATTGGTCAAAGGCGTGATACGTGATGAGTCGAGAGCTGAGTATCTGAAGATAATCGACAAGCTGACGGCCGAAGGCGCCGAAGGGATCGTTCTTGGATGCACTGAAATACCGCTGCTTGTAACTCCCACCGACACGGACGCTGTGCTTTTTGATACCACCAGCCTTCACGCCGGACGCGCCGTCGACCTCGCGCTGGACAGGGCAGAAGCGGCCGGCGTTTAGAGCGGTTATTTGCCGTACTATCTGCCCGCGAGTTTTCCGGCCTCGCAAATCGGCGAGGTGAGACAGTACCCCGACCGCCAAGGTTTCTGCGTTTGTGAGCGGCATCACTTCGCAACAGCCAGGTTCCGTAATAATTATTGCATGTACTCAGATCTTTTTATTGCCCAACATGCCAATTTGCGTCCCGTCACAGAGATAGCCGCTCAGCTCGGTTTGGGGCCGGACGACATCGATATCTACGGCAGCCCTTACATTGCAAAGGTCCGCCTTGACGTTATAGAGCGTTTCAAGGATCGGCCGAACGCAAAATACATAGACATTTCCGCAATAACGCCCACACCGCTTGGCGAGGGGAAATCGACAACGCTGATCGGCCTCGGCGAGGCGATGAAGCATCTTGGCAAGCGATCGGTGATAAGCCTGCGGCAGCCCTCACAAGGGCCGACGTTCGGCATCAAGGGCGGAGCGGCCGGCGGCGGGTATTCGCAGGTCGTGCCGATGGAGACCTTCAACCTCAATCTCACCGGCGACATTCACGCGGTGACCGCGGCCAACAACCTGCTCGCGGCGATGGTCGACAACAAACTCCTTCGCGGCAACCCGCTCAACATTAACCCGCATAGCATTACCTGGAAACGCGTTGTTGATACGAACGACCGGGCACTTCGAAAGATCATCATCGGCCTCGGCGGTAGGATGGAGGGCGGCATTCCGCGTGAGACCGGATTCGATATCACGGTCGCTTCGGAAGTGATGGCGATCCTCGCGCTGACAAATTCGCTTCAGGATATGCGAAAGCGGTTCGGGCGGATAGTGGTCGGGATGACTCACGACAAGACACCGGTAACAGCAGAAGAGATCGGGGCCGCGGGCGCAATGACCGTCCTGATGCGCGACGCCATTCGCCCGACTATAATGCAGACGCTCGAGAATACGCCGGCCTTAGTTCATGCGGGGCCGTTCGCGAACGTGGCACACGGAAACAGCAGTATTCTCGCCGACCTGATCGGCATAAAAACGGCCGATTATTTGATGACCGAATCGGGTTTCGGGGCCGACATCGGAGCCGAGAAGTTCTTTAACATCAAATGCCGGTACAGCGGCCTGAAACCTGACGCATGCGTAATTGTCGCAACCATTCGGGCATTGAAATCGCATAGCGGAAAATACAAGATAGTGGCAGGCAAGGCTCTTCCCCCGGAAATGCTGGAGAACAGCGTTGCGGATGTCGAAGCGGGTGCGTCGAACCTTCGCAAACAGATCGAGAATGTGAAACTCCACGGCGTTACACCGGTCGTTGCCATCAATGCCTTTGAATCGGATCATCCCGAGGAGATCGAGGCAGTAAAGCGGATCGCCGTCGAATCCGGCGCACTCGGTGCCGCTGTTTCGACGCATTGGGCCAACGGCGGCAAAGGTGCGATCGAGCTTGCCGAGATGGTCATCGCCGCGGCCGACGAGCCGAGTGAATTCAAGTTTCTTTACGAACTCGATCAGCCGATAAAGGCAAAGATCGAGACAATTGCGAAGAAGATATACGGTGCCGCGGAAGTTAGTTATACGTCGCAGGCTGACGAACAGATCAAGACTTACGAGGCGAGCGGCTTCGGCAACTGCCGATCTGTATGGCGAAAACACATCTTAGCCTGAGCCACGATCCAACGCTTAAGGGTGCCCCGAGCGGATTCACTTTTCCCGTCCGCGAAGTGCGTGCAAGTGTAGGTGCAGGATTTATTTATCCCGTTTGCGGCGATATGCGGACGATGCCTGCATTGCCTGCGCACCCGGCTGCCGAGCACGTGGATATCGATGAGAACGGGAATATTGTAGGATTATTTTAGATGTCAGACTTAAACGAGCTTTATCAGGAAACGATCTTGGAGCACAACAAGAATCCGCGTAATTTTCGCGAGATCGAAGGTGCCGATCAAACGGCTGACGGTAAGAATCCGTTATGCGGCGACGCGTTGCGCGTTTATGTGAAATTGGACGGCGATACGGTCAGCGACGTTGCGTTCAAAGGTTCGGGCTGTGCGATCTCAAAGGCTTCGGCGTCGATGATGACGCAGGCCGTGAAGGGGAAAACAAAGCACGAAGCCGAAGCGATCTTTGACGAATTTCATAAGATGGTGACAGGCGGGCTCGATGTCGAAACTGAAGAGAACGATCTCGGTAAGCTCAAGATATTTGCGGGCGTCCTCGAATTTCCTGCCCGTGTAAAGTGTGCATCGCTTAGCTGGCACACGCTTAATGCGGCTCTGCATGGCGAGGATGTTGTCTCAACGGAATAAGAATTCTTTGCCACGAATTACACGAATGGCACGAATCAGGATGGTCTGCTTGTTCGTGTTATTCGTGACATTCGTCGCTAATTCAATTTGTAAGTTTCGGCGGTCTTCGCGAATTGCTCAATTTGCAGTTGGATCCATTCGCGACCCATTCCAAGTTCCGTCGCCATGATCCCGGCAACATCTGGAGAAATTTCGATCGCCGCCTTTGCATTCAGAAAAAGTGATCTGGTTCTCCGGGCGAGCACGTCCTCTACCGTCCGAGCCATTTCGTAGCGGACCGCTCTGACAACATCATTGTGTGTGTAGGGAAGATCTGAATGCAGTTTTCCGT
Organism: Blastocatellia bacterium; assembly: GCA_963732475.1. GTDB lineage: Bacteria > Acidobacteriota > Blastocatellia > Pyrinomonadales > Pyrinomonadaceae > OLB17. The sequence continues at coordinate 207,502 of CAVSZR010000008.1, forward strand.
TGCCCTCGGCAACATCGAGATCTGTTCCCGCGATCGCGAGATCTTCCGTAACGGGATCGCGAAGTGCCAGACCCGACATCTCGACAGCCTTATCAACAGCATCCTCGGCCATTCGCCGATACGTCGTCCATTTTCCGCCGGTAATAGATATCAGGCCGGAATCTTCGACAAAAAGGTCGTGCCCGCGAGAGATCGCAGAGGTCTTGCGGATCTTTCCAGATTTTACCAGCGGTCGGATCCCGGCGAAAACGCTGAGAATGTCCCCGCGAGTCGGTTTTGGGACAAGGTATTTCCCGGCCGTTTCGAGAACGAAATCGATCTCGGCTTCGAAAGCTTCCGGCTCAAGCGACGGCTTGTCAATCGGCGTGTCCGTTGTGCCAACGAGCAAATGACCGTGCCACGGGATGCAAAAAAGCACACGGCCGTCGCTCGTCTTCGGGATCATCAAGGCCGCATCGCCCGGCAGGAATTTTCGGTCAAAGACCAGATGGATTCCCTTGCTGTACGTGACGACGCTTTCGGCTTCCGCGTCCGCCATTTGACGAACCGAATCGGTGAACGCTCCAGTCGCGTTGATAACGGTTTTTGCTTTTACTGAAAACGCTTCTCCGGTTTCGGCCTCTTCGAATTCAACTCCGCAAATACGTCCGCCTTTGTCTTTTTCGAAGGCTTTTACGCGGGCATAATTCAGAACGGCCGCCCCGTGGCCGTGCGCGGTCTTAACCAGATCGATCAACAGTCGCGTGTCGTCAAACTGGCCATCGTAGTAGAGAATGCTGCCGGCAAGGCCTTCCGGATTTGCCGAGGGCAAGCGTTCGAGCGTTTCGCTTTGTGATAAAACTCGCGATCTTCCGATGCTGTATTTACCCGACAGCAGATCGTAGATCTTTAGGCCCGTCCCGTAGAAGATCTTTTGCCAGAGGCTGTAGCACGGAACGATAAATGCCTGTTTATGAACAACATGCGGCGCATTCTTCAACAGAATGCCACGCTCCTTCAACGCTTCTCGAACGAGCGAGATGTTGCCTTGGGCGAGATATCTGACGCCACCGTGTATCAGCTTTGTACTGCGGCTGGATGTGCCTTTTCCAAAATCGTGCTGCTCCAAAAGCAGGACATCAAGACCGCGCGAAGCGGCATCGACCGCGCACCCGACGCCTGTGGCACCGCCGCCGATGACGATTATGTCCCACGGCTCCTGGCGGTCCCGAACGCGGCATATGATCTCCGAACGGTTCATCCGTCTTGATTTTCACGTAATGCGGTGAAGTTCGCAAAAGGTGCTTGATAATCCGGCAGTTTCCTAAGACAATCGTTACGAAAATGAGTGAGATCGCAGAAAATGCAACGGCAGGGAAATTAGATCCGTTGCCGTTGATATTAAGCCTTGTGATGACCGTTGCGATGGCACTTCTGCTTTGGGGCCAGGGCCGCATATGGTGGTGCAAATCGGGCGACCTCGCGGTTTACATAAACGCTGCGTGGAACAGCAGCCACACCTCGCAGCATCTTCTGGATCCTTACACATTCACACACATTCTTCACGGTGTGCTGTTCTTCTGGCTCACCGGCGTACTCTTTTCCAGGCTGAGCCTCGGATGGAGGTTTTTTGTCGCGACTGTGGCCGAAACCGCCTGGGAAGTGCTCGAAAACTCGAGTTTCATCATCGAAAAATATCGCGAGAACACGGCCTCGCTCGATTATTTTGGCGATTCGATAATGAATTCGGTCGGCGATGTATTCGCTTGTACGGCCGGGTTCTGGATCGCGTCCAAAGTAGGCTGGTGGCGCTCGTTGATATTCTTCGTATTGACAGAGATATGTCTGCTTTTGTGGATCCGCGACAGCCTGTTGCTGAACATATTGATGCTGATATTTCGACTTGACGCCATAAAGTCGTGGCAAATTGGGGCGTGACCAATCTTAACAGGCCGGCAAAATTATCGGTACGTCAAAACTAGCGTTCACCGCGTGCAGCCTCTACTTTCGATTGCATTTCAACGGCGAGCTTTCTCGTACCAGGCTGGTCGAAGGTTTCCATTGTTCGCAGTGTTTCGTCCAGCACGCGAAGCTGAAATTCCGGAAAATCCGGTGCCCCGACGACCGACCCGATCTCGCCAACATAGTAAGCTGTCCGCGGCGGCCGCACTCTTTCCATCATCAATTTGTCCACGGAGATCATGATCGTCGGAATACCGCTCGCTTCGATCCCACGTGCGATTATGCCCAAGGTTTGGTGGCAAAGTCGCGAGGCCGGGATCAAAAGGGCGGCGTTTATCTCATATCTCGCAAGCCGGTCAGCCAACTTTGGCGCGAGTTCCTCGGCTACTGACTGCGCGTTCGGGATATAGCTGCTCACACTCCACCACGCGTTGTTAAGGTTGCCGATCACGGCATTTTCCTCATAACCGCGCAGACGGTCGATCGGGATCTGCGAGTTTCGGTCCTGCTGTACGGCCGCGACATCATAACCACGTGCCGCATAAAGCAGATCAGCGGCTTCGATCTCGACGGGTATCTCGCGGAAGCTCGTGTCGCCGTCGCGCGAATCCGTATCGAACGGATCGGTCCCGTCGATGTACGCTCCGGCGGACGAGATCAACGCCAAGTTCAGCATCGGCAATGCGCGGCGGACGGGCGTGAACGGCGTGTGGGTGTTTTCGACAAACGGGTAACCGGCAAGCTTCTCATCGCCCGTCCAGGCGGCAAATTTCTTTGTAAATCCCGACAGGTTCTCGATAATTTCCATAAGATCTATTTTTTTGTAAATTCTTTGCTGAAGTCGAACGGGTCGCTAGTCGTCTTGCTGTCGGCCGCCCCAAATTTGCGGTTCGAAATGATGAAAAATGCGATCAGCGCCGCAGCCATTCCGGCCATCAGGACCCATACCGAGTATTCGTGCAGATTGTTGAACTGGATCCGCAGCGGATCATCAACCGCGACCTCGTCGATCGGTTTGCCCATCTGTGCACGCACCGACAAAAGCATTAACCCGATGACGAACTGGCCAACTGCGCACGCCGCCGCGATCAGCAAAAGCAAAAATCTCTCTGCCCACACCAAAAATTTGTTCGCGTCCTTTCGGACGATAAGCGACGTAACGATCAGCAAGATCGCGATCGCCAAGCCGCTGTAATTGAGCACGGAAAGCGTACGATTGACCACCACGCCGGCCATTTCCCGGGCCGGAAGCACCGCAAAAGCGCTTTGCGCAACCGCGATAAAAAAACAAGCGGCGCCCAGCCAAATGCTCAGCAACAATAGACGAATGTCGGATAAGAACTTCATAGTCGGCCGATAAGAAATATGGCTTATTATGTAGCTTTTAGCGAAAAAGGGCAAAAGGTAAGGCTAGCTGCAGGTTTTACCGGCCATCTTTCTTCGCTCGCAGCAGCTGGATCGTCGCCGCCCACATAAAACGGGGATTCAATACCAAATATCGTTTCCACAAACGCCTGGTTCCTGGGTCAATCTGAAAAGCCACTCAAGGCCAAGTTTGCCGAGCCATTCGGGTGATTCCGTTACATTCCCCGCATAGAAATCGAACGAAGCCCCGACGCCGAGCATGACGCATTTCAGCTTTCGGTTTGTGCTCGGCCATCCAGTTTTCCTGTTTGGGGCAGCCGAGGCCCATGAACAGGATTTGCGTGCCCGATGCATTAATGTTTGTCGGTGATCTCCGCATCTTCCTCGGCGGTCAGCGGCCTGAACGGCGGAGAAAATGCATAAGCAATGTCGAGCGTCGGATGTTGTTTCTTTGCCCGTTCAACCATTGCGTCGATAACTTCCTGCTTTCCGCCATAAAACCCGACCCGAAGGCCGGACTGTTCAGCGTGCGCGATCAAGAGCATCATCAGGTCGTTTGCCCGCACCCGCGAGGCAGTTTTACGGCCCTGCCACCGCTGCATCCAGACGAGCGGCATTCCATCCGTCACGATCATATCGGCGGCGTTGACCTTCGCGCCAAACTCCGGCGAGTCGTGCGATTCCATCACCATATGCACGGTGCCGAAGCACACGTATGCTCCTTCGCCGCGCGTGGCCATCGCAGCGACACGGTCGACTGCCGAATCGTGGTCACAGACATCGGCGTCCAGGCTGACAACGCGAACGCGGTCACGCAGCGGTTCCAGTTTTGTCGGTTCGAGAGGCAACTTCCGTATAGATGTTTTCCAGTTTTTCTATGTAATCCGAAATGGCAAATTTGCTGCGAACGGTTGCGGCTGCTTCTTCCTGGACCGGTTTCCATTCCGAGCGGCTGTCCAGCACCATCTTTAGGCGACTGACAAGCTGTTCGGTGTTGCGGGGTTCGACGAGGTAGCCGTTCTTCCCGTCGTCAATGACTGCGGCGACCGACGCCATCTCCGAGGCTACGACCACGCAGCCGGCGGCCATCGCTTCGAGGATCGCCATTGGCAGTCCTTCGCCGTAGATCGACGGCAGCAGAAATATGTCCGCCTGGTCAAAATGCCGCCATTTGTCTTCGCTCGTAACAACGCCGCCGTAATGAAAACGCTCGCCAAGCACCTCCCGCATTTGGCTTAGGAAAACGTCTCTCATCGGTCCGTCGCCGAAACAGTTAAATTGAAATTCGAATCCACTCGCTCGCAAGGCCCGGCACGCTTTGACGATCTCGTCCAACCCCTTCGATTCGTGCAGCCGTCCGAAAAAAATAATAACCGGCTTCGCGTTATCGCGGACCGCGAGCGAATCGCCGCGCGGCGGGATCGCGTTCGGAAGCAGCTTAAGGTTGAAGCCTTTCCATCGGCGAATGATCTACGGCCCTCAAGCTCGCTGTAAACGACCACCGCTTTTGCCGACCGGAGCATGCTTTCTGTAACCTTTTCGAGCCGCGGGTCGGCAAAATCGTTCATCAGGAACTTGCCGCCGTGTATCGACAGAACAACCGGGCAGCCCTGCCATCTTCGCGGCCCGCGTCAACGCTGCATCGCGCCATATCGAGAGGTCGGTCAGTGCTGTATTGATGTGGATGACGTCAGCTTTTTCCTTCAAAATGCGGGCAAAAAAACGGACCGGCAAGGCGGCCTGCTTCAGCATCCAGCCCGCACCCGCCTTTTCGCCGTCGGCACGGCCAGCCTTAAAATGGGCGTATTTGTGGCCGCTGTGGGCGATTATCTGGCGGACGATCGTCGAGATCCCGCTGACATTTCGGTGCTCGTCAAGGCTTGGCGCTGTAATGACTATTTTCATCGGCAAACGAAAAGGATAGCTTAAGGGACCTGGTTTGTCAGCCCTCGAATCGAAGCGGCGAGTTGCAAGTAACAGTCTATTGGCTTAATAAAGTAGTGGAGAAATGAAAACCGAGATCGCGTTAGAAACCGGGATAAAAGCAGTCAAGGCCGAGGCACGCGTGCCGCGATGGGTGATGCCCGTGACAAAGGCTTTGATCTTTGCGGCGGATGCCGCACTTGCCGTTTTTTGTTTTCTCGTCGCATTTTCCCTTCGCTCGGGCGACCCGATCCTGTCTTCCACCGCCTGGGCGTGGTCAACGGAGTTCGTTCCCTACGTTGGGATCTTGTTTTTTGCGGTGCCCGTGCGGCTGGCAATGCTCCTCTATCAGAGGGTTTACCGATACAGCGGGGCATTTTCATACACGCAGGAGGCGATAAAGATATTTAAGGCAACTGCGATCAGTTCGTTGCTGATCGTCGCGTGGGCGTTTCTATTCAGGGGCGGTTTTGCGTTTCGCGAATTCTCGTATTCACGCGCGTGTTTTCGTTTTCGATTTTGTCCTCGCGATCGTCGTTTTCGGCGCGTTTCATCTAACGCTGCGTTACATTCAGTCAAAGTTTCGCGAACGCGAGATCAATCTGATGCCGACACTGATCGTCGGAACGAACGCCGAGGCCGGCCAAACGATCCGCGAGCTTCGCGAGCGGCCAGGCCTTGGCTATCGCGTGATCGGTGTCGTCTGCAGCGACGGCGAGACGAACGGAAACGGTGACGCATGGGATCCGATTTCGCCGAAACCCCGATCGTCGGCAGTCTCGACGAGCTATCGGGCCTTATCCGCGACCTCGAAATTCAGGAGGTAATTATCACCGACAACAGCATTCCGAGCGAACGGCTGTTCGAGGCAATGATGCAGATCGGGCGCAAGCAAAAAGTCGAGTTTCGCTTTGCGCCGAGCCTTTTCAATTTGCTGCCGCAGAAGACGAGCGTCGAACAGATCGGCGTGCTGCCGATGGTCAGGCTTTTCAGCGAACCGCTTTCGGAGATCGAGAGATTTGTAAAACGCTTCTCCGATATCGTCATCTCACGGTGCGCGATCATGCTTCTATCACCACTTTGGCTCGTAATTTCCGTTGCTCATTAAGCTTGATTCCAAGGGAAGCGTGCTGTTTCGACAGGAACGCGTCGGCATGGACGGCCGCATTTTCCTCTGCTACAAATTTCGAACAATGGTCAGCGGACTCTGACGATAGGCTCCACCGCGAAGCATATCAAAAACATCGACGGTGATGCGGAGGCAAATGCGGGGGAGGACAATGCCCCTGTGTTTGGCAAGGTAAAGGATGATCCGCGTGTCACGCGCGTTGGCCGGCGGCTGCGGCAGCACGAGCTTTGACGAACTGCCGCAGATTTTGAATGTCCTTAGGGGCGATATGAGCGTGGTCGGCCCACGCCCGCCGATCGCATACGAGGTCGAGGAATATGATATCTGGCACCGAAAACGCCTTGATATGAAACCTGGCATCACAGGCCTCTGGCAGGTTTCGGGCAGAAATCGGCTGACGTTTGAAGAGATGGTCCGGATCGATCATCTTTTACATTGAGAACTGGTCGTTGTTGCTCGATCTGAAAATAATTCTACTGACGCTTCCTGCAATTGTCCGCGGCGACGGTGCCCGATAAAAAGCAGATGCCAAATATCACCGAAATCCTGGGTCATGCCGCCGCCATTTTAGGTTCAGCCGGGATCGACGATCCTCGAGCGCGAAGCGGCATCGCTGCTTGCGTTTGCGTTGGAAAGAGACCGGACGTTCCTGATCGCCCATCCGGAATATTTCCTCGATGACCCCGAGACAACGCGGTTCGATCAGATCGTCAAACGCCGGGCGAGCCGCGAACCGTTTCATCACATCGTCGGCGTCAAGGAATTCTACGGCCTCGATTTCAGAGTTTCCGCCGATGTTCTGATACCGCGGCCCGAAACCGAAATGCTGGTCGCGCGGAGCATCGAGATATTGGCGGGAAAGGATAGGCCGACCTTTTGCGAGGTTGGCGTCGGTTCTGGATGCATCGCGATCTCGGTTTTGTATCATGCGGGCTTGGCGCGGGCCGTCGGACTGGAAAAGTCCACGAGCGCCCTTGCGATCGCGAGACTCAATGCGCAGCGTCACGGCGTGACGGAGCGATTCAGGCTCGTCCCGTCAGATGTTTTTAGCGGCATCGATGACGAGCGCTTCGATCTGATCGTTTCCAATCCGCCGTATGTTCCAGCCGGAGATATCGCGGGTTTACAGCCCGAAGTACGTGACTACGAACCGCACGGTGCGTTGACCGATGGCGGCGAAGGCTTGTCAATCATCAAGGAGTTGGTTTATCGATCGTCCGCCTTTCTCAAGCCGGACGGCCATTTGGTGCTTGAGATCGGCGCAAACCAGGCAGATGCGGTCAAGGCCATGTTTGAAGCCCCGCGTTGGGCGGATGTAGAGTTCGTATCTGATTTTCAGGATATCCCGCGAATGGTAGTTGCCCGTCAGGCTTTCTGGTGAAACATTTCATAACACCCCTCGTAACTTATATAAGGAAAGACAAAGTAGCTTGCCTTTTGACAGCCGAATGGAGTTACTATAAGCGCGTTTCAAGACAAGCAGTTTGAAAAGCTTACGGGTCAACCGGTAAAACTTAGTAAGTTTGAACCTTTTTTCGACAATCGGAGGTGATTTTTGTGAAGGGTACGCTTAATGGTTTATTGGCGCTAGTTTCACTCGTGTTAGGCGCGGGTTCGTTTTATTTTTACGTTACGGGCGGCGACAACAAGATGTATTTCATTGCCGCGGTCGTTTTCCTGATCCTGACCTTGGTATTTGGAGGGCTTTTCTTATCGGGAAGAATGAACAAGACCGAGGAGATCCACATTACCGAATAAGATCTATTTTTGGTTTTTGAGCGGAGCCGGCGAGCGAGTTTGAGGCTTTGGGCGGCCTGCGAGGATGAGAGAAACGGTGTGCTTCGAATGCTTTTTAGCGTTCAGCACCCGTTTTTATTTTCAAATGGCGTTTTGAGTAATGAAATCTTGCAGGATTTGCGATATAATGTTGACTAAAATGTAAGGTATTTATTTTCCTGCATTTTTCGAGAACGAGCAACAGTTTTACATAAATGCCAAAGATCGCAGACATACAGGAAACGCCGAATCCGAACGCCGTCAAATTTATTTTGAAAGAGCCGGTCTCTCACGGCACATCGCATTCTTTCAAAGATGCGGATGCCGCGGCCAATGACAATTTGGCCAGGGCGCTCTTTGAAGTTGGTGACGTTGCGTCCGTGTTTTACATGGACAAGATGATCACCGTGGAAAAGACGGATGACATAGATTGGGACGAAATTCTTCCAACGCTCGCGGTGCCGATCCGTGCCGCCGAGGCGGTTATCTCCACTAACGGGAATGGCAAAGGAGCCGCTGCCAAGGTTGGCGGCGCTATCGCTGCGGCCGCAAGCGATGACCCGAAGATCGCACAAATCAACGAGCTGTTGGACGAACGCATCAGGCCGTATCTTGCTGGCGACGGCGGCTGGCTTGAGGTGATCGAGTTGGAAAATTCGACGCTCAAAATACGTTACGAAGGCGCATGCGGAAGCTGTCCGAGTTCGCTTACGGGAACGCTTATGGCGATCGAGAATATGATCAAGGAAGAGATCGATCCGGAAATTACGGTCGTTGCGATTTGATCCGATCGGCTCAGATAGCGTTCTCGACCACGCCCCATCTTGAACGGAGGGCTGTAAGTATTTCTTGACACGGTAGGTCAAAATTCGCCATACTTTTAATGGCGGCGATTTACGCTAAATGTCATTTCGCCCAAATAGCCTTATTTCCTTCTCAAAACCGCCCGCCGTAGTCATTCCTTAACTAACTGTATTTTCAAGAATTGGAGGAGAAACCCAAGTGAATAGTGAAGAACTCGAACTTAGTTTAAGAACTGAATTCGAGAGTTATCTTAAAGGCGTTCTTGCCGACATAAGGCAGGATGTTACTGAATTCCAAAAGAATTTCGAAGCCGAGTTCGAGAAGCATAAATCTCAAACGGACGAGGCATTTCGAAATCTCTTCCAGCGTTTCGAATCCGGACCGCAGTTCGAGGAATCGTTTAACGAATCCGTCCTCGAACACCTGCGCCTCGCTCGCGATGAGGGTGCCACGATAACGGCTAACGCGTTTGGCGAAGCTGAAAAACTCAAGGAAGCGACCGCACCTGCAGCCGAGTTTGATACGCTGCGGGACGCGATAAATGAAATCAGCAGCAAGACCTCGCAATCCGAAATTCTCAAAGCGCTGGTCGAAGCCGCTTCGAATTTCACCCCTCGAGGAGCGTTTTTCATTGTAAAGAACGAGCATTTTGTTGGATGGCGTACGTTTGGTGACGATTCTGGAGTAGATGAGTCGATAGTTCGCAGCATCCAGTTCCCGGTTTCCGCCGATACAGTTCTGGCTGATGCGGTTACGTCGCTATCAACTGTTCGGACCGCGTTCGGCGGCCATGGCGACGACGAGTTATTGCTCGATCCGCTCGAATTCGGCCAGCCCGACCGGATGTTTGCAATTCCGCTGACGGCGAGGGGCCGGGGTGTGGCGGTGCTCTATGCTGACTATGGCAGCGAAGGCGTCGCACTAAATGTCGAAGCGCTTGAAACGCTGGTTCGCGTTGCAGGATTGACCGTCGAGCTCGCCGCGTCCGGAGCACAACCGGCACCGGTTCGCACCGAGCCCGTCGAACAGGTTCCCGCCGCGGAGCCGGAACAGGTCAAAGAAACAGTTGCTGAGGTTGAAGAAACTCCTGTTGAGGAGGTCAGTGCTCCGGTCGAAGAGGTTGCAGAAACCACCGACGATTCAGATACGGGTTCGTTCGACATGGTCACGCCGGAAGACGTCACCGCTGACGCCGAAGTTCAAGCACCTGTCGAGACGGTGGAAGAATTTGCTGATGATTCCGTCGCAGTCGAGGAACCGGAAGCACAGTACGTCGAACCGGAAATTGAGCGTTTCAGGGAAGAAATCCCTGTTGCAACAGACCCGTTTGCCGCACCTGTCGAAGAGGAGGCCTATTTCGAACCAGTCGAAGAAGCCGAGGTTGTCGACGCGGAATTTTCTGAGGCCGAACCGGAATTTGAGGAAGCCGAACCATTTGAAAGCGTTTCAGAACCGGAGGTTGAGCATGTAGTTGAAGAGCCGGTCGCTGAGTTTGAACCGTCGGCCGATCCGTCCCATAGCAACGGCAGTGTCGGACAAGCCGTTACGACCGAACCATTGACCGAGGTTGCCACAGCTCAGGCCGCACGGACGCGATACCGCGACCGCAACGTCGATCTGCCGATCGAGGTAGCCGACGACGAACGCCGTCTGCACAACGATGCCCGCCGGTTTGCCCGTTTGCTGGTGTCGGAGATCAAGTTGTACAACGAACAGAAAGTAACCGAGGGACGCGAATCAGGCGATCTTTACGACCGCCTCCGCGAAGCCATCGACCGCTCGCGGGATATGTACGATAAACGCGTCCAGGAACCGGTCGCAGCCAAGTTCGATTATTTTCACTACGAAATCGTCAACTCTCTCGCCGAAGGCGAAGACGTAAAACTCGGAGCAAGCTATCCGGGTGCACGCGTCCTCGCGTCGTAAACTTGTTGAACGTTATTTCCTCTCCAGGCCGCCCCGAAAAGGCGGCCTTTTTTTGTCAGAAACGCAATATCGAAACTACATCGCCGGCTTTTCCTTTTCGGAATCGAGCAGTGGCCGGGAGCCTTGGATATTGTCCGGTGATGTGTGAAGGTGGACCGCTTTCCAGTCCTTTCCTATCAGTTTGAAAACTAGTGTCATCCTTCCAGATGCGCTTTCAAGTTTTCCGTCAAACACCTGCGACTGCTTCCATTTACATGACACATATGCTGACGTTTTGCTGAGCATTTCCACGCGAAGGCCGGTTATGTCGAGGGCGACGTCCTTTGTCTTGGAATAGTTGGACTCGCGGTTGGCCTTCATCGTTTCCCACCCTATCGTTGCGGTACCGTTATTATTGAAAAACAACACACGGTCGCTCTTTTCGTAAACGCTCATCACTTTTTCGGCGTCGACCTGTTTGATCCCTTCGACAAGTCTTTCGAAAGCCTCGCGGACGCCCTTGGCGGGGTCGGTCCTGGCGGCGGCAGCCTTCTGGCCAAACGCCGCGAATGCGAATATCAAGACGAATAAAAAACAAAGTGCAAGTCTTTTCATTATTATCAAACCTCTCGGATAAATTGCTTACCGTAAAGAGTTTATAACCAGGAAAGTTGTGCTGACAAGTATGCTCTGGCCCCGCCGCATTCCTATTATTTCAGTTTAGCAAGCGTCTGGATAATAACTTCCGGTTCTGCCCGCCTTTGGTAATCGGGTTCGACGAAGGCATAGGCGATCTTACCGTCTTTTGCCAACCACATACGTCGCCGAAATTGGCAGCTCGGCTTTTTCCGTTCCGTTATAGTTCGCAAGATCCAAGCCGAAACCTTTGTATTTTTCGTTCGTTTCGTCAGAAAGTTGGTAAACCAGGCCGAATTTTCTCGCGACCGTCAGGTTTGGATCGCTGAGGACGGTAAAGCTCAACTCGTTCTTTTTTGCAACGGCCATTGACCGGTCCGGGTTTTCGACCGAGATCGCCACAAGGCTGCCGCCATTTTCCTTGATCTGCGGCAAGCTCTTTTGCAGTTTGTGCAGGTATGCGTTACAAAACGGACACCATGCTCCGCGGTAAAAAACCACGACAAGACTACCTTTCTTAAGCAGCTCCTGACTGGTAACTGTCTTGCCCAACGAGTCGTTCAGCGTGAACGAAGGCATTTTCGCTCCTACATTCAGGGCCGTTTTGGCAGCATCTTCAGCCGAAACAAATGGTTGGGAACCGACCCGTGTCACCACGTTACCGGCCGGTCCGGTCGCTTGAGAATACCCGACGGTCGCAAACAATACGATCGAAAGCGTCGCGATCATTATGAGTTTTGTCATCAATCCTCCATGAAAACAATTAAAGCCTTATCAATTAAAATACCAAATCCCGGCCAATGTATTCCGGGACAAGAGCAATTCTTATACGATTTAGTCACTGGCTATTCACATTCCTGCACGATTTGGTTGCCCGGCTTTTTGCGGATCTTTACAAATGTATGCATTTCCTTACAGTCAGCAAGCGAATTGTCGCGGTATGATTTTTGCTTAGAAGGTGGCAAAAGGCCGGTACGTTCTTTATTTCCGGCCGATCTTCCCGGCGACAAAAAAACAATTTAGGAGTGAAAGCTTATGCGTTCAACGAAAAAGATCCTACGGGTGCTTCTTTTCGCGATGCCGGTACTTTTTGGCACTGCTGTATTCGGTGATGACATTGACGACACGCTCCCGGACGTAACGGCCCGGGTCGCGCGGATAAGCGTTATTCGGGGCGACGTTCAGATCCGCCGAGAGGGCAGTCAAGATTGGGAGAAAGCCGTCTTGAACCTTCCGATAGTCGAGGGCGACGAACTGACGACCGACTCCGGTGGGCGATTTGAGATACAGTTCAACAACTACACGCACGTCCGCGTGGCGGAGAATTCCTATTTGAAGATTATTGGCTTAAAGGATGAAGCGATCGCTCTCAGCCTGCCGGAGGGGACATTGAATGCCAGTTTGACGAGGTTTGATAAGGAAAAAGGATTCTTCGAGATCGATGCTCCGAAGACCACGATCGCCGTCCAAAAATCCGGAACATATCGTGTCGACGCCGGAAAGCCGGGCGATGATCAGGTCCGCGTCAGCATAACGAACAACGGCGAAGCGCGCGTTTATTCCGAAACGTCGGGCTTTACCCTGAAATCCGGACGGGCGGCTATCGTCAAGATCGACGGCCAGCTTGCGGGCGAAATGGAAACGGACGACGCAAGCCGATTTACCGATGAATTTGACGGGTGGGCGCTCGACCGCGATCTTGCCATTGCAAAGCGGCTAAAGGATGCCTATTTCGACAAATACTACGACCGCGACATTTACGGGGCCGACGACCTGAACGATTACGGCGAATGGGTACACACGAAGAAATACGGATTTGTCTGGCGGCCTTATCGCAGCTCAATAAGCCAGTACGTAAACTGGTCACCGTACCGCTACGGGCATTGGCGATGGGTTCCGCCATACGGCTGGACCTGGATCAACGACGAGCCGTGGGGCTGGGCAACTTATCATCACGGCAGATGGGTCTATGACAACGGTTTCTGGTACTGGACGCCCTACGGAATGATCAGAACCAGCCGAAGCTGGTGGGCACCTGCGTTGGTTGGAATGATCATTGTGAATCACAACATTTGCTGGTACCCGCTGCCGCACAACTATGGGTATTACAACTACAATTACTATTACGGCAATTACGGCGGCGGCCCGAGACGCGGACGACACAACAATGGTGGAAACTGGCAGAATAACGGCGGCGGAAATCAGGGAGGAGGCGGCCACCAGGGCGGCGGAGGAGGTTCAGGCGGTCCAACACCATCGCCGACCCCAGCAGGGCCTGTGTCTTTTCCAACAGGTGGTCCTTCGGTCTTTGCGAGCAACACGGACAGACGTGCATGGTTTGCAACCCCGCCGCACCTTCGTGTCCCGCCTGGCGGCGTCGTTTCGACTCCGCTCAGCTCATTTGGCCGGGACAATAAGGGGATCGGTTTCGCAACAACGCGTGACGCGAAGGACACTTTGGCGAATGCACCCGAGCTTAACGATCCGGTCCGGCTTTTACCTACGCGACGTGACCTTGACGGCAAGATAAGTACTCAGATCCGCGTCGAAAATCCGAGAATTGCCCGGTCCGATGTCAAAGCGCAGACAGGTGCCCAGATAAGGAATGCGGACGGGCCGCTGGATCAGAAACTGCAGACCACCCGGATCCTTGGCGACCGCCAGCCCGTGCAAATACGGGCGGAACCGGCCGGCAGCGGCGAGCCCCGGAAAACCGGTGCCGTAACCCGCCAGTTACCGGATCAGAACACGCAGATCCGCGTGGAGCCGCAGCGTGAAGGGCGAACGCCAAAACCGGTGGGCGACGATCCGATCAGGGCCGAGCCAACATTCACACCGCCGGTCAGGCAAAAGGACGATCGCCCAAGCGAACCCGTACGGCAGCCGCGTTCGGACCCGCCTCCTCGGACCACCGATCCGGTACGGGCCGAGCCGACGCGAAGGAGCGATCCTCCACCGACGCGGAGCGAGCCAACGCGCAGCGAGCCGACGCGAAGGAGCGATCCGCCTCCGGCCAAGAGCGATCCGCCTCCATCAAAAAGCGAGCCGAGCAAATCGGAACCTACGCGAAAGCCTAAGGACACTTAGTGAAATGTAGGAGAATGGAAAGGCGGCCTGAAATGGCCGCCTTTTTTATTGAACATAAACCGCACGGTTGATCTCGGTCGTGTTGCCGATGTATGTGAACCGGAGGTTCTTCATATACTTATTGGCGACTCGCTGCACGTCGGCGGCATTCACTCCACGGACGCCGTTCAGAAACTCAAAGGAATTTCGCCACCCGCCGCCGACCAGTTCATAGCGGGCAAGTTCACCCACTTGTGCTCCGCTTGTTTCTTGTCCGAGATAATGTTTGGTAAGAAAGAAAGACGCGACCTCACCGATGATCTCCTCGTTGAGCGTGCGGTCTTGCAGAAACCTTATCTGTTCGCGCATTGCCGCGACCGCTCTGTTAGGCTCGTTGGTCGAAACCGAGATGTTCGCCGTATTGGCTCCGAGGTTGTTCATATCGGCATCAGGCGCGTAGGAAAGCTGCAGCCGTCCGCGAACTTCCTGATAGACCAGCGTCTGAAGGATCGACATTGCGACGCGCATTGCGTAGTAGTCCGGGTCCCCCGGCGATGGCGCGGCGAACGTGCCCTTGATGTAGTTTGTAGGCAGTGCCCGCTGGATGACGTCGAGGGTGGCTTTTGAAAAATCCAAGGCAGGGTACGCAGTCTCCTTGTAGCTGCCGCGGGGCAACTTTCCGAAGGTTGCGGCAATCTTCGTTTTTAGCTGATCTGCATCGAGGTCGCCGACAAATACAAGCAGAAGCCGCGAGGTCTCCATTAGGCTCTTGTGATACGCACGGATGTCGGCGTCGGTCAGCGATTCGATGGTCGCGATGGTGCCGTTGACGTCGTTTGCGTAGGGGTGTCCGGCATAGATCACTTTGTCCTGAAGCGTCTCGAGTGCCGCTTTCCGGCACCGTGCCGGCTTCACGCAATCCGGTCAGAATTTGCTCGCGATTTCGTTTTATATCGTCTTCCGCAAACGCCGGATTCAAGAGGACCTCGGTGTAAATGTCCCACGCACGGTCGAAATTCTGCTTTGTAGTCCCGAAACTAACGACGCTGAAATCGTTAGTCACCGACGCACCGAAAGCGCTGCCCATACTGGCGAGTTCCCGACGAACGGTTTGTCTCGGAAGATTTTTCCCGGCATCGATCGCGCTCGCAAGCGTTAGACTTTCGATGCCCGCGTTTTTCGCGTTAATGCTGCGGGCACCGCCGCGGACGAATAGTCCGCCCGCAATTGTCGGCGAACCGGCACGCCGTTTTACGATCACCTTTAGCCCGTTTACATCGAATTCAGTGACCTGCGAAGCCTGGGCGGCAAAATTATCGAGTTTTGCTTCCTGTCCATACGCGGCAAAACACGAAACTAGCAAAACAAGAACGGTTGCGGCGCGAAGTGAATATTTTCTCATTTCACACCTCCGATCAGGTCCTGTTCCGTCAAGGCCGCCTGCTTCTTGCCTTCGGG
This sequence comes from Blastocatellia bacterium, assembly GCA_963732475.1. Taxonomy (GTDB): domain Bacteria; phylum Acidobacteriota; class Blastocatellia; order Pyrinomonadales; family Pyrinomonadaceae; genus OLB17. Next base: position 223,505 of record CAVSZR010000008.1, read on the forward strand.
TGAAACGAGGGCGACACCGACGTGATTTTTACCGATGACGTAGGTCGTTAAGTACTTGTTGATCCCGGCCCGCGAAACGGCCCGAAGCTTTGCGTGGTAGCCGCGAAAATAATCGATCCCGGTCGACGACCACCAAAAACCAAGCGTGTGGCCGTATTCGCTTGCTTTTTCGCGTTCAAACAGATCGTTGGTTTCCAGGATCGTCTTGGCGCTTTCCAGTTCGGCGTCGGTAAAATAATCGGGCCGCGTGAATTGCTCGACCTCGGCGTAAACCGCCTTCAACGCGGCTTTCGCCTTTTCCGGACGCGTGCTGAAGACAAGATTTATCGGTCCTACGTTTCGCTGCGTGTAATATCCAAAACCAACCGACGAAGCAAGGCCGGAATCGACGAGATTTCGCTGAAACCGCGAATCGGGCTGCGAAATAATATATGAGAAAACGTCAGCCGCGTAGGTAGCCGCGTCGTCCTTGCCGATCGACGGGCCGTGCCAGCCAAGCTCTATAAAAACGTTCTGGCCACCCGAAGTGTCGGAATCGGCGCCCACATTTTTTTCGATTATCACAGCCTCGCTCTTGGAAAGATGCGGGTGCTCGACAAGAGGGAATTCCTTGAACGGGTCAACCGCCCGTTTCTCCCAGCCGCCCATTATCTGCTCGGCGAGCCGGAAAACCTCTTCCGGCTTTGCGTCCCCGGTAACTACAAGGGCTGAATTGTTCGGTACATAATACCGCGATTGAATGGTTCGCATTTTGGCGAGAGTAGCGGTTGAAACCGACTCGCGCGTGCCCTGCGGATCTTTGCGAGTAGGGTATTTGTAGAACAGCTTTTGCTTCATCGCCACGTCGAGATACCCGAACGGGTTTGCTTCGCGGCGGTCGATCTCGCCAATGACGACCTGTTTTTCCTCTTCGAAGGACTTTTCGTCGAAGACGGGGAACCGCACCGAATCGTTTACAAACCTGATCGCCGTCGAGAGGTACGTGCTTGTCGTCGTGAAATAGTAGTTGACGATCTCTTCACGCGTGGTTCCGTTGAATATGCTGACCTTGTTTGCGTCCTTCAGATAGGAAACATCGCCGATTCTTGGCTTTAATGACATTGCCGCAGAACAAAGCGGAGGCAGCGAAAAGCGGCCTTGCGGGCCGGCATTCTCGCAATCGCGAATTGCCATCGCAAAATTCGGCTTGAAGAACATGTGTTCGTAAAGGTGCGAAAGGCCGTGAAATTCGGGGGATTCAGTGAACGAACCGTTTCGGACGGCGAGTTCGACCGTGACAAGCGGCACCGAGGCGTCCTGCAGCACGATGACCTCAAGACCATTCGCAAGCGTCTTGGTTACGAACGGTACGGCATATTCTGCCTTTTTCTCCGCCGGCTTAGCGCCGGAACCGGCGGTTTTAGCCGCCTGAGGTAAGGCCGCATTTGAAAGCAGCGATAAAAAAACCAGAGAGACAAATAAAGAATATTTCACGTAATACTCCGAAATAAGATTGCGTTCCTTTACAAAAACCCGTCCTTGCTCTTATGCGGGCCCGAAGTTTAATCTACCATACGGAGACTAAAACTATGGAACGAGACAATTTGATGCACGGAGCCCGCACCGCGTTGAATACGAATATGGATACGCGAGCGTGGGCGGAAAGTTACTTAAAAGAAAAAACATGCGGCGAAAAGCCCGAGATGGCAGAAGAGGAGTTCGAAAAATTCTGGAAATACCACAAGCCGGAGATCATGCACGCAGGTGCAGCGGAGGCGATGGCCGCCTGGCGGAGTAGGGGAGTTGAGGAATAGGGGAATGGAGGAGTGGAGGAGAAAAGATGGGCGCTTATTCACTTACTGATCAGGTTAGGCGCTCATCCCGCTCGATCTGTACAAATCTTGCGGAAGCCTGGCGAAAACGGCGTTATCATGCTGCATTCGTGAGTAAGCTTTCAGACGCTGAAGGCGAAGCGGCGGAAACTCAAACGTGGATTGAATTTGCGGTACGCTGTGATTATCTTGAGCGGGAAAAGGCGAAGCAACTCTACTCCCAATATGACGAAATTCTTGCAATGATCGTTTCGATGATCGCAAATTCGGCAAAATGGGTTCTCCCGACAGGGCGAAAATGAAGAAGAGAAGTGGATTTTTCCTCCACTCCTCCCCTCCTTTACTCCCCTACTTCCTTAAACTCCCGGCATCGCCTTTTTCAGCGGTTTAAGGATAAGGAACAACACCACAGCCATAAATAGGGCCATGCTTGCCAAAACGAGGAAGAACGTCGACTGGAGCCAAATGTCCCAGAAAACGCCGATCTGCGTGAGTTTGTTCCCAATAGCCGTCGCGACGAACCATCCGCCCATAAGTAGGCCGCGTTTACTGATCGGCGCGACCTTTGAGACGAGTGACAGTCCCATTGGCGACAGCATCAACTCGCCGAGTGTCACGATCATGTAAGCAAAAATGAGCCAGAATGGCGATACGCGGAACAGGTGCGAGGCCTGCATAAAAGCGGACTTGTGTGCGTCGCCCGCACCTGGATCGATCTTGTTGATGGCGGCTATGAGGCCGTCGCCGCCCGAGGTTTTTACTTTCGTGGCTTCGTCCGTGATTGTCGCGAATTTCACGCCGTTTATGACGGGCTTACAGGTCTTATCCTTGGGACAATCCTGGACCATAGTAGATTCGCCATCGACCGTCTTTGCCGCCATCAACTTGTCGATCGTTGCTTGCGGGACACCTTGTCCGACGAGGTTCTTAGCCACGCGCTCGTTAATGCGGAATTCGCCCGTAGCGAGCTGATCAGCGGTTCGCACCATGTTCTCGCCCGTCTGGGCTCCAAACCACAGTACAAGGAACGAAAGTCCCGTCAGCGTCATGCCGAACGCCATCTTTGTTGGCGTTGCGGGCTCTTTTCCGCGGCGATCTAAAAATCCCCAGAACCAAACGAGAGGGAACGTCAGTATGAGGATCCAGAATCGCATTGATCGAATTCGAGATCGTTCCGGTAACATTCCAGTCAGTATTGTCATCGGCGAAATAGGTCAGCGTTGAGCCGTTCTGATGAAAGACCATCCAGAAAACGATCACGATCAGAAATATCACTATCAGGGCCATGATGCGTCTGTTGTCCGAAACCGTATTCATCAGATCAGATGCCATCTGCGAGGCCTTCTGCGAGGCGGTTTGCGAATTCTGATCGCTTACCTCGTGGGGCGGAGCGTCAACGGCAGTCGCGGCCGCATCGGCTTGTTCCGCAGCGGAGAGCGAATGCTTGTTATCGGCCATTTTTACGTGCTCTTTCCAACGCCAAAGCACAAACACCGAGATGACCATTCCAAATGCGGCTACCGCAAAGGCAGCGTGGAATCCGAAATAGTGCCTGACGATCTCCATGACTATCGGTGCGAGAGCCGCGCCGACATTGATGCCCATGTAGAAAATGTTATACGCGCGGTCCTTGAGGTGGCTGCCTTCGGGATAGAGGTTGCCGACCATCGTCGAGACATTTGGCTTGAAGAAGCCGTTACCGATGACAAGAAAGGTGAGCGCGAGGTAAACAGCCCAGATCGCGGGGATCGACAGGGTCGCGTGACCGGCCATGAAAAAGAAGCCGCCGATCATCACCGCCTTTCGATAACCCGTGAATCTGTCCGCTATGAAGCCGCCGACCAGCGGACTAAGGTACACGAACATCAGATAGGTCGAATACAGCCAGGTTGCTTCGGCAGCGGTCCAGCCAAATCCTTCCTTAGGGTCACGAAGATAAAGCGTGAACAACGCAAGCATCGAGTAGAACGAAAATCGTTCCCACATCTCGGTTGCAAATAATACGGCAAGGCCCTTCGGATGCTTGTCGCTGGCGTGCGATACGGAGTTCAATGTCCCGGCATTAGCGCTCATTAAGTTTATTCACCTTTTTTTGTTTGAATTACGGAAGAGATAGACGAAAATATAGCAGAATAAGTTTGTAACGAAAAGGAAATATTATGATGAAACAACTTTTATCTATATTCCCGGTGTTGGTATTTATGGCTTTCTGCACGGCTGAAGTTAACGCTCAGGCCGCCCGGGCCAGTGTTCCCGCAAGCGAAGTGAACGGCACGTTCCGTTCGTATTTCAAAGGTAAATACAAAGGCTCGTCAAACGAGATAAAGATCCTCGCCCTCGGCGGCGGCAAGCTGAAGGTCGGCTTCGATCTTGTTTATCCGTTTACCGACGGGTCCGGCGAACTTTCGGCAAATCTCGGCCAATTGACCGGTGTCGCGACCATCTCCGGCGACACTGCCGTTTATTCATCGGAAGAATACGGTACATGTCGGATCACGATAAAGTTCGTCAAACCGGGAACGATCAGAGTGGACGATGACGGTGGCTCGGGCTGCGGTTTTGGCCATAATGTGACCGCCGCAGGAAGATACACACGTACCAGCCGCGTGAAGCCAAAGTTTGATTCGAGTCTTTAGCTGCATGACCACGCAGGAATCAAAATAGGCTACTATAAGTTATGCTTCCAATTGTTTTCATTATTGTATTGGCAATTCTGATTTATAAGTCTGCTCGTGATTACGGGCGCAATGCGATTCTTTGGACGGTGGCCGCCGTGGTTGGTTATTTTGTTGTGCAGATAGCTGTTGGTACCGTGATATTCATCATTGCGGCAGTCGGCGCCAAACTTTGGGGCTGGTCGCCCACCTTGTATGACGATTACGCATTTCTCATTGGGCTTATCGCGCTCGTCCCGTCGATAGGATTTGTACTGATCATCTGGAAGATCGTAACCCGTGTTCGGGACGATCACGTTCCGGCCGTAAAGAAGTCGCCAATGTCGATTTATGGTGGTGATGCGTAAACATCTATGGCTCCATTCTTGGGTTGGAGTTGCCAGAAAAACCTGTTTAATCTAAGATTGAAAGTTCATGCCCTTGTAGCTCAACGGTTAGAGCAGCAGACTCATAATCTGTTGGTTGTAGGTTCGAATCCTACCGAGGGCATGCCAAGTTTGTCAAAAAGCGGCCGTTGTTATGCTTGAAAAATTAGCTGATAGCTAACAGCTAATTCTTCTATTTTCCTTCCCGATCTTCCCGGAGAGCATTCCTTGAAACCGATCAACAAATCAAGCAAACTCGCCGACGTTTTTTACGATATTCGCGGCCCTGTGATGGAGTTGGCCCAGCGGATGGAAGACGAGGGCCAGCACATAATCAAGCTGAACATCGGCAATCTCGCGTCGTTCGGCTTTGAGCCGCCGGATGAGATCGTGCAGGACATGATCCGAAACTTGCCGGACGCGGCCGGATACACCGACAGCAAGGGAATGTTTGCTCCGCGGAAGGCCGTAGTCCATTACAGCCAGGAAAAGCAGATACGCGGCGTTTCGGTTGAGGACGTTTATCTGGGAAACGGCGCGTCCGAACTGATCACGATGTCGCTCAACGCGCTTTTGGACGCGGGCGACGAGATACTTGTTCCGGCTCCCGATTACCCGTTATGGACCGGCTCGGTTTCGCTTTGCGGCGGCAAGCCCGTCCACTACATTTGCGATGAAGAAAGCGAATGGCTGCCCGACCTCGACGACATACGTTCAAAGATCACGCCACGCACCCGCGGCATCGTGGTCATAAATCCCAACAATCCGACAGGCGCGTTGTACCCGCCCGAGATACTGCAAGGCATCGTCGATATCGCCCGCGAACACCAGTTGATCGTCTTTGCCGACGAAATTTACGACAAAACGCTTTACGACGGCCACACTCACACAAGTATCGCCTCGCTTGCTGACGATATTTTGTTCGTGACTTTCAACGGATTGAGCAAGAATTACCGCTCGTGCGGTTACCGCGCCGGTTGGATGATAGTTTCCGGCGATAAGGGTCGGGCGGGTGATTACGTTGAAGGTCTCAACATGCTTGCATCGATGCGTTTGTGCGCCAACACACCGGGCCAGCTTGCGATCCAGACCGCCCTCGGCGGCTATCAAAGCATCGATGACCTGGTCGCCCCCGGCGGACGCCTTTGCCGCCAGCGTGACCGTGCCTACGACCTGTTGTCCAAAATTCCCGGCGTGTCGGTAGTAAAACCAAAAGCGGCGTCTTTATATGTTTCCGAAGTTAGATCCGAAGGTCTACCCGATTCAGGACGATCAGCAATTTGCATGTGAGTTGCTCGCCGAAGAAAAGGTGTTGATAGTGCAGGGAACGGGCTTTAACTGGAAGCAGCACGACCATTTCCGGATGGTCTTTCTGCCGAATGTTGATGACCTCGCCGAGGCCATAGTGCGGATAAGCCATTTTCTTGAACGATATCGCGCCAGAACGTTGGTCGCAAGCACGGAAAAAGCGGGAAGGTTAGCCATTGAAAGATAGGATTCGTCGTTAAAGCCGAATGCGGACAAGTCCGGCAGCCGGGTTGCGGTCATAACGGAAAAAGCTGCCGCCCACCAGGAGCTTGCCGTCGAGTATCGCAAGGCTTGCGACTGCTCCGTTGGCACCGCGTCCGGGATCAAAGCTGCGGTCGACAGTCCCGTCCGGGTTCAACCGGCCGATATTTCCGTGAAGTGTTCCGTTCGGGGCAAAGTCGCGCCCGCCAACGATTATTTTTCCGTCCGCCTGGACCTCGGTCGAAAGAATTGTTCCCGTACTCGCCGTTTCCGGAATAAAGGTAGCGTCGACGGTGCCGTTAGCATTGAGGATGGCGAGGTTTTTGCGAGGCACGCCGGCAATGGTATCGAAACGGCCCCAGACCAGAAATCGCCCGTCACTTAACGGTGCCGCCCAAACCAATTGGCTCGAACCGGCAGAAGCGGTCAGATTAATAACGAAGCCATTATCAACCCCGCCGGTGGCGGCCATTTTCATCACGACGCCTTGAAAAGACTGGCCAAAGACAGACGCGCCCGAAAGCAGCTTGTTTTCGGCAGGAAGGAAAACAATGTGATAGTTGGTCGTGCCGCCCGCGACGTAGAACGGCTGGCCAAAGCCCGTGTCGTTTACTCCGCTGGAAGTGAATCGGGCTATGAAGGACGAGCCGATCAGATTCGTGGCGCTGACGAAGATCTTACCGTCCGGCATGGTGTCGATATCGAAGACGAAAGTCACGTCGAGCCCTGAAAGGGCGAACGTTGTATCGACTACGCCGTCCGCATTCATCCGCACAAGTCTGCTGACGAACTGGCCGTTGACCTGATTGAAGGTCCCACCAGCATAAAGCTGGCCGTTTGGCAGGGTCTTGAGGGCCAACACAGATCCTGTGGCGCCGATGCCGCTTCCTATATCAAAGCCGGTATCGACCGTACCGTCGGCATTTAGCCGCATGATGTCGCGGCGAACTAACGAGCCCAACGTCACGAATTTTCCGGCAACAAAAAGCTTGCCGTCGGCTTGCCGTTCGAAGGTAGTTACCGAGGCGTCATCGGCTAGCCTGATCGGAAACAAAAGATCCATTTTTCCGGCTGCGGCAAAAACAGCCGAGCCCGCAGCAAAGACAACTAAGCAAAATACCGCCATGGAGCAAAACATGCTCAGAAAGCGTTGAAAAAAACAGCAGGATCCGGATTGTGAGGCAAGGGCCGCGTACTGATAATTCTTGCTATAACACCGCACAGTGATTTACCTCGTACCGCCGAATGGAGTGGGCAATTTGGTAGCGCGTAGGGGAGTTGAACCCCTCTTTCGAGGTTGAGAACCTCGCGTCCTAACCGATAGACGAACGCGCCGTCGGGAATGGAATAATTTTCACCCAGAATTTGTCGAATTGCAAGCAGTTGTTCCGATTCCCGCTTCAGCGGGCCGGGCCGGCTAAAGCCGGAACTCCGAACTTAGAACGAGAAGGTATAGGTCACACCGGGGCTTTTGCCGCGGATCATCAGGAAAGTCAGGGCGTGGGTGTCGTTAAACCCATAGGTCAAACTTGGGTGCACCTTTACGCCATCGAATTGTATGAGAGATGTGAATCGGTACGGGAGCCGGATGCTCAGGCCACCGATCGCGCGGAATTTCTTCTCGTACGAGCCGTAAACTATCCCGCCATACGGCGCGATCGGCAGTCCCGTCCAATGCTCAAGGTCTTTGCTTGCAGTTAAATAGACTGAGGTTCCTTCGGGCGTGCCGATGCGGTCGGAGCTTATGCCGAAGATCACCGCAGGGCGATTTTTTGTCTCGGTGACCGGAATGAAAGTGATGAGCGGGTGAACCTCACCGACTTTTGGATTGTATTCAAGGCCGATGTGAAAACGAGGATGAATGCGATAAATGAGCGTCGCGCGCACTTCGGCCCGATCGATCTGGCCGGTTAGCAGCCGGATCCCGGCGGTGAATTTCTTGGGGTTATCGGCCGTCCCCCGGACAGCCTGGCCTTCGCCCGGTCAGACAGGTCAGGCAGGCACGAGCGAACTGTTCTTAGTCTTCGATTTTTCCGCCTTTGCTACTTTTGTCGCTTCCGAAACCTTTGGGAGCAGGATTGAATCGAGCTGTTTTCGCAACTCCACCGGTTTTATGATCCCGATCTCGCGCCAAACGATCTTGCCTTCGCGGTCGATGATAACGGTCGCCGGAAGAACGCTTCCCACACCGAACCGTTCCATATCTTCGGTCTTGGCCCCGACCCAGACTGGAAAATTTACTTTGAACTCACGCGTGAATTTCAGCACCTTCGCCCCATCCGCCGCCTCATCACCGGCGGCACCGATCACCTGCACGCCAAGCGGAGCGTAGTCGTTCTGGATCGCCGAAAGATCGGGCATTTCCTTCTTGCACGGCTCGCACCAAGTCGCCCAGAAATTCAACACGACAACACGGCCGCGATAACCGGCGAGACTCTGACTCGCCCCGGTCAGGTCTTTCAAAGCGAGGACCGCGTCATCGGAAACCGGAACCGGCTTCACCGGTTTCTCATCCAGCACTTTCAGCGAATTTACCTTGATGAAGTTCTTGCCTTTCTCCGTTCGGACCTGGCCTTCGACCTCGACCATTTTCGGCACGATGTCGAGAAAATCCTTTCCGGTCGGCTTGAACGTACCGGCCTCCATCACATAAAGCGTGAAACCCTTCGCATCCTCGACGGAAAGCGCCTGGGGAATCCCCTCTTCCGAACAGTCAAGAGCACATTTGATGTCCGCTGCGCTACCGTATGGATTCTTTTTCCTGTCCGTCGCTTCGGACCAGCAGACCGAGCAAACGACCTGGCCTTTTAGCTTTACCGGCTTAGCGGTTTGGGCCGATGTTGCCAAGACGAAAGCCGCAGCGATCAGGACGATTAATAGAAACTTTTTCATACAAACTCAAAAGGGAGCGTTCCGCGGGGAACGCTCCTTGATAATACCAAACTGCTAGTCAGAACTATACGGCAGCTGTTTTTGGCTTTTCCTTACCTTTGCAGCAATCGCAATTGTCGCAGCAGCTCTTGCCTTCTTCCGATGCGGAAACGGCGGTTGCCTTTGCTTCGCCGTCCTTTTTCTTCATCGGGCAGGAGTCGCCGCAGCAATCGTGGCCTTCTTTCTTAGCGTGGTCGCCTGATTTTTCGTGCTCTCCCTTCATTGGGCAGCTTTCGCCGCAGCAATTGTGGCCCTCGCCCTTAGCATGGTCCTTTCCGTGTTCTGCATGGTTGCCGTCCTTGTTCTTCATCGGGCACGAATCCTTGCAGCAGGATGCCGTTGTGGTGGTTGTTACGTTGGTTTTTGTGTAAGCGTAAGCAGCGATCGCCAGGCCGAAAACGGCAACGATCGCGAACATCGCAAGAATTTTCTTTTTCATGATAATGTCTCCAAATATAGAATTCCTCGGGTGGCCAGTTCACTATTCTGCAGCAAAATGCGCGATCAGGCGCAGCCGGATGAACTGGCAGATTTATCCTCAGAGCAAAGTTCTAAATTCGAATGACACAGTTTTTGAGGCGGGAAGTGCGTTGGTCAAGCGGCGGCCCTCGGTAGGCCGTCGGTATGTTTATCTTGATCCGCGTGAAGTTCACGGGCTCAGCAGACTCGAACGCCGCGATCAACGCGGTCGCAGGAGCCTTGACTGAAAACGAGCTTTTCTCTATCGGAGCCGCGATAAAACTAACCGTCATCGGGCAACAGTCAGCCTGGCTGCCACCGACCTTAGCGATCTCTTGAATGTCCTGCTTTTGTTGGCCTGGATCGCAGTGCTCAGCCTTTTTCTTCAGCGGGCAATGATCTTTCGGCACATGCGAGGCTTCGATTGACGATTGACAATAAGCCACGCAAAGTGCGCCCCCGGCATTCAGGCAGACAAACGCTACCAGAAATAGCGAGAGGAACTTTGTTGTCAGCGATCTTCGTTGCATACGCAGGAAGCTATCTACTATCAAACCAAGTATAAACGAAATTCATTGAAAATCCAGTGATTTCCATCACACAGAACGCTAAACATCAGATCGAAGGTCCGACAACACCGCCGTCCTGCGGCTGCAAATCAAAACGGGATGTTTATCCCTCCTTTGCGTTTTCCAAAGTTTCCCGCAAGTCGTCAGGAATAGGCATCGGTTTGAAAAACCAGACATTTGCACCGCCGGTGTTGCCGGTTGGATAGATGCCAAAAGGCGTCTTAGTTGCCGCGCCGACGATCCGAATGATCTGACCGAATATCTCACGCGGCGATCGCATCTTCAAACCAAGCTTGAACATCCGCCAGTGAATTCGCGTGTGTTGATAGGTTACGGCCTGTCCAAGCACGTGGGCGCGTTCGAGACAATGAAACGCCGCAGACAGATCGCCGCCAATGAGGGCATCATCGGCAAGTTTTATTTCCTTATCTATTTGCTCGCGAAGCGGATCCATAGTTCAAACATTGAAACGAAAATCGACAACATCGCCGTCCTGCATAATGTATTCCTTACCTTCAAGGCGGGCAAGGCCTTTTTCGCTGGCGGCTTTTCGGCTGCCGCAGGCAACGAGGTCATCGTAGCCGATGATCTCAGCCCGGATAAACCCGCGCTCGATATCGGTGTGGATCTCGCCGGCCGCTTGCGGGGCCTTTGTTCCCATCGGGATCGTCCACGCACGGACTTCTTTCTCGCCGGCGGTCAGAAAACGACATCAAGCCGAGCATGTGATAGGCGGCTTTGATCAGCTTATCGACGCCGCTGGAACTTAGCCCAAGGTCCTTCAAATATTCGGTGCGTTCCGCCTCATCGAGAGCGACAAGCTCGGCTTCGAGCTTTGCACAGATCGCGACAACGTCGGCGTTTTCCGTTTTTGCGTGTGCGACGACGGCCTTCACGTATTCGTTCGCGTCCGGATCAGCCAGCGTTTCTTCATCAACATTCGCCGCATAGATCGTCGGTTTGGTTGAAAGAAAGAACCACGTTTTTACGATCGCCCTTTCCTCGTCCGTCAGGTCGGCGGCGCGTGCCGGACGGCCCTCTTCCAACAGCGGCATTATCTTTTCAAGTATTTCAAGCTCGCGTTTCGCATCCTTATCGCCCGAAGCTTTGATCGCACGCGCCGCCTTCTCGCGGCGTTTTTCAGCGGATGCAAGATCTGCGAGGGCGAGTTCGATCTGGATCGTTTCAATATCGCGGATAGGATCTACCGAGCCCTCGACGTGGACGATGTTGTCGTCATCGAAACAGCGGACAACCTGGATCACGGCATGCGGTCTCGCGGATGTTCGCAAGAAACTGGTTGCCCAAACCCTCGCCCTTCGAAGCTCCGCGAACAAGCCCGGCGATGTCCACAAATTCCACAGTCGCCGGAACCACCTTCTGCGCCTTGTTAAGCTTTTCAAGTACCGCAAGGCGTTCGTCCGGGACGGCGACCACGCCGACGTTCGGCTCGATGGTCGCGAAAAGGATAATTTGCCGCGAGCGCAGCCTCCTGCGCGGTCAAAGCATTAAAAAGTGTCGATTTTCCAACGTTGGGTAATCCAACGATCCCGGCTTGCAGCATAAAGTTCTCTCAGTTCCAAGGTTCGAAATTCCGGCGTCAGCCAAAACGATGATTGTAGCGGATTACCCGACGGTTGTGAAACGAAAGGAGCGAGACCAAGCCCCGCTCCCTGCTTCGCGAAGTCTTAAAAGATGGGCTACCGCGGCAGATAGGCATTCGGGACCGGCTTATCGTTCAGGACACCGAACGACCGGACCGAAAAACCAACTAGAGTCTGACTCATGTACCATGTTCCATTGGAGGGGCGAAAGACAGCGATGTCGTATTTCCCGTCCCCGTCAAAATCGCCGGTCGATGGAATATCGCCATCGACGCCGAACTCGCGGATGAGCATTCCGGCGGTCGTCTGCAGCACATACCAGGTGCCGCTGCGGAAGATCGCAAAATCTGCCTTGCCGTCGCCGTCGTAATCCGCCTGTGCGGGAAGATCGGTCGAAACGCCCCACTGCCTTGTGAAATAAGTTCCCGCGCTTCCCTGGACGTACCAAGTGCCGTTCGACGGGCGCCAGACGGCAATGTCCGCTTTCCCGTCCCCATCATAATCGGCGGCGAGCCGGCTTATCGCCATCGACACCAAACTGAGTGGCAACGAAACTGCCGAGGCTATCGCTCAGAATGAAATACCAAACACCTGTGGACGGCCGAAAAACCGCGATGTCCGTTCTGCCGTCGCCATTGTAGTCGGCCGCCGCAGGAATATCTCCCGCTTCGCCGAACTGTCGGACGGTGTAAGTGCCTTTGGCACGAACATACCAAGTCGAGTTGCCAGGCCTGAAAACCGCGAAATCCGTCTTCCCGTCCCCATCAAAATCGCCGGGCGTCAAGAATGTCGGTGCCGACGCCGAATTCATGCACCCTATACGTCGGCCCAAACGAACCTGAGATAAACCATTGGCCCGTGTCCGGACGAAAAACGCTCACATCGGTTTTCCCGTCTCCATCAAAATCCGCCACCTTATTTTTGGGGACTGGGATGCCCGCCACGGGGCCGTCGGCAATGTTGCCATCGATGTTGAAAGTGATGCCGCCCCAGGTCTCATTGTGCGGCGCCTGCCACTGCTTGATACGCTGATGATTGTCCCAAACATTTGTCGGGAAGGTCGGGAATGTGACGTAAGTCCAGACCGACATCACATTGTCCCAACGGGCCATCCAGATCGCATCCATTCGACTTGCAGGCGGCAGGAACTGCCAGTCTTCCTGAGCATTTTTTGGCGATCCGTAGGTGCCGGACTTATAGCCGAGTTCCCTGATCCGTTCGGTCCAGCCCTTTAGAAAAGCAACCGTCGCCGTGCGGCAGCCCAGGGTGTCCGGTGATCGGCGGGTCGTATCGTTCCATGTCGTAATAAAGATCGAACCGGCCGTAAGTCCGATATTCGTGGCGTCGGTAACGGCGATATCGGCCTCGCCGCGGCCCTGCTGCTCGGCGGTGGGCGGATCATAGCTAAGTTTCGCGGTGGTGGTGGACGAGGTACATGGTGATTGATAGCCGACCACAGTCGGTATCAGCCCCCAGCCCATCGCCGAAACCTGATCAACCCACGACGCCGTAAGCGTTTGCGAACATGCACGGTTCCGGCCGCTGAAATAGATATTCGCGTCAAAGAAATACGACTCGTTCCACCACGTCTGCATCTGCGAGACAGTGCCGTTGGTGCACTTGTCGAAACCCGCGGTTCAGGCTTGTCCGTGTCGATCCGCCGGGCGGCAAGGGCGAACATCTGTGTTGTTCCAATAGCCCTTTTTGCTTTTTCTTTTTCTAAGCGAGCGAGTTCCTTCACCCGCGGCGGCGTAATTTCCTTATTTCGAATGTAGATATTGGTTTCCTGGACGCAGCCAGTTTTGAAGCCTTCGCAATTTCCCTTTGACGTCAAAAACCAACGGTTGTTATTGAAATAGTAGGTGCCGACAATGTTCTCATCATTAACCTTTTCATTAAATTCCGCGTCGGACTTCTTGTCCATTGAAGCGCGGACCATCTTCCAGCTATGTCCGCCGTCGCTTGTTTCAAAAAGTGCCTGTCGAATGAAGTTAGAGCTTGATGCCAGACGCAGCTTTAGCCATCCCGATCCATAAGGACGATAATCCCTGTAAGAAGCTACGGCATCAATATCGTTAAGATCAGCTTCAGCCAAGTATTCGTCAGGCAAATCTATTTGAGCTTTCGTCCATGAGTGTCCTCCGTCCTGCGTTTTTGCAAGATACAAACTCCTTTCGGTCCAGTTCGTCAGAATTGCCCACCCTATTTTTTCATTTACGAATGAGACTCCGCTGACGGATTCTTGAACAGCCTTTGGCAGGGGGATCTCATGCCAAATTTCGCCGTTATCGTCCGTCCGGTAGAGTGCTTCGGCTGTATAGGCGATTCCCGAGCTTTCGCCGAAGACCTGGATACCTTTGATAACTGAAGCCGAAATGCCGGGCTCGTTAGCTACCGCTTTTTGCATTGCGACCCAGCTGGGTGTTCCGCTACCGGGTACGGATGGTCCGCCGGTCATCAACCAAACGGCTATAAGAAATACGATGGCAGTGCTTTTCATACATTCGGACGTATCCAGACATAGTTTTCTGTTATAGGTTTTGCAAAAATTATAGTCCATCCTAATACCATTTTCCAAAATTTCCGTCCGGCGTCTCAAATTTGTCCCACTGTCCCAGTGTCCCACTCGCTTGTTTTTTTCTCTCAAGCCCAAAAACATTGAACATGAAATACAACGACCGTTAGAATAAATCATACACTCGTTCCTGTCAATAGATATTTGTGGTTGGTTAACTACCCTCGATACATCCGATATCAACACGGCTTTTTGTCTGATTTCCGACAGCGTACCTTTAACAAAGCTCCAATTTACGTTAATTTAGGGCAAGTATTCCTGCATGCTGCTTATGCTGATCTCCGTTGCTCTTGATCTTTGCCACCGCTCCGGTGGATTTGCTTTGACGTATCTCATCGAGAACGACGAGCCTTTTCTTTGGCGCGTTGCCGCGGGTACGGTGATAGGATCGGCTGTTTTCGGTACGCTAAGTTTTGTCCTGGCGATGTTGCTCGGATTGAACGCGGCGACGGTGATTGCGGCGCTTGTCATCACGCTAATGCCTGTCGTGCTAATCACACGTGGATATCGTCAAAAGACCTTCAAGCACGACTGGGCCAGAGCAAAAGGAAAGGTGCAGGGTGCAAACTGCGGTAAAGGCCCTTCGATTTTTCTACTACGCTGCGTTTCTATTGCTCTTTGTCTTCTTTTTCGACAGGCGATGATCGAAACCGATCAGGGCATTTTCACGGGCGGGTCGAACAATCTGGGCGATCTTCCATTTCATCTCGGGGCAATTTTCAGCTTTACGGACGGCGCGAATTTCCCGCCCCAGAACCCTTCATTCGCCGGAGCGAAATTTTCATATCCGTTCATTGCCGATCTTGTAACGGCGGCGTTTATTAAGCTTGGGGCCGGCGTGAAGGACGCGATGCTGGTGCAGAATGTCGCGTGGGCGTTTTCACTACTGGTTTTACTCGAGAGATTTGTCTTCAAGCTGACAAACGACCGGTTGGCGGGCAAGATCGCACCGGCACTTTTGTTTTTCAGCGGCGGCCTCGGTTTTGTTTGGTTTTTCGGAGATATCGGCGCCTATGCGAAAGGGTTTTCTGATTTCATCTGGCATTTGCCGAGGGATTACACGGGACAGGATTTTCGCTGGGCAAATTCGTTGATCGCGCTCTTTATGACCCAGCGAAGTTTGCTGCTGGGTATGCCGCTTACGTTGATAGTGTTGAGTGGCTTATGGCGGATCTTTAACGCAGAGACGCAGAGACGCGAAGGCGCAAAGGGAGACGGTTCGTTATCCCAATTTCCGGTTTCCGCCCTAATTGTCGGTTTGGTCGCGGGATTGCTTCCACTGATACATCTGCACAGCCTCGCGGTTTTATTTGTCGTTACGGCATTTTTGTTCTTCCTGCGTATTGAGAAATGGCGTGAATGGGTTGCTTTCGGAATTGGCGTCTGCGTGTTTGCAATTCCGCAATTCGTCTGGTCGATAACCGGGAGTGCGACCGAGACGACGAAGTTTTTTGAGTGGTATTTTGGCTGGTCTGCGGGCGATGAAAATTTTCTTTGGTTTTGGATCAAGAACACCGGAATTTTTATTCCGTTGATAGTGGTTGGGGTTTATTTAGTTTATTCGATGCAAGGAAGTGGAAAGGCAGCGGAGGACACAGGCTAAAACCGGGCGCGAAGGTAAGAGCCTCAAGGTGGTCGATTCATCCCTCATCCCTCATCCCTCATCCCTCATCATATTCTATCTTCCGTTCGTATTTCTTTTTGTTCTTTCGAACGTCGCGAAACTTGCGCCTTGGGAATGGGACAACATAAAGGTCTTGATCTACTGGTTTGTCGGGTCGATCCCGTTTGTTGCGTTTGCCCTCTCGTGGGCATGGCGAAAAAGTACCGCTCTGAAGGCGGTTGCCGCGTGCGGTTTTGTTGTCTTAATATTCTCAGGGGCACTCGATGTTTGGCGAACAGCTTCGGGGCAGATCAAGAACCGCGTTTTCGACGCGGATGCGGTTTTGGTTGCGGAAAAGGTTAAGAGAAGTACGGCGGCGCAGTCCCTGTTTTTGAATGCCCCGACCTACAATTCGGCGATAGTACTTTCGGGGCGCCAATCGCTGATGCGTTATTCGGGGCATCTCGGGTCGCATGGGATCGACTACGGTGAACGCGAAAGAGATGTTAAGAGCATCTATTCGGGCGGGGCCAACGCCGATGGGCTTATACAAAAATACGGCATAGACTATGTTCTGGTATCACCCGAGGAACGGAGTTCGGTGGCGGCCAACGAACAGTTCTTCCGGAAGTTTCCGGTGATCGCGGAAGCCGGCCAGTATAAGGTTTACAAGGTGAAATAGGAAGGCAGAAACACGACCGGTCGGGAGTGTGTTTTACGGCAATATCCGCTGACAATGGACGCAAGTACGGACAACGAAAAACGAAAGATCGACTACATTTGGCTGTTGAACTGCGCGCTGATCACGGCCGTAGCGATGTTCTTAAGATTTTTTGCTCTTGCCGCTCAAGCCGTTTCACCATGACGAAGGCGTCAACGGTTTCTTTCTGACCACGCTGTTCCGCGAAGGTGTTTACAAATACGACCCGGGGAATTACCACGGCCCGACGCTCTATTATATCTCGCTCGCTTTTTCGAAGATCTTTGGTCTGGATACAGTGACGGTGCGCGGAAGTGTGGCGATCTTCGGCGTACTGACGGTTGTGCTCGTATTTTTTCTAAGGCGATATATAGGCAAGATCGGCAGCCTGGCAGCGGCTTTGTTTGTGGCTCTTTCGCCTGGAATGGTTTATGTCTCTCGCTATTTTATCCACGAGATCTTCTTTGTTTTTCTGAGCCTCGCGATCGTCGTTTCGATACTGTTTTATATAGATAAACAAAAGGCGGGGCCGTTTGCGGTCGCGTGGATGGTGCTGCTTCTGCTTGTATGTTTTTTGCCGTCGGCGTTGATACTCGCGGGCTACTTGGGCGGAACAAATCCGTCCGCCGTCTGGGCGTTTCGTCTTGCGTTCTTCATCGTCGAATCAGTGCTCGTGTTCTTCGTAATGCGGATGCTGCTTGCGTGGAATGACGGCCGGCCGATATACCTACTGCTTGCGGCAGCCTCGATGGCATTGATGTTTGCCACGAAGGAAACGGCGTTTATTACGCTGGGTACGATGCTGATCGCGTGTTTTTCGCTTTGGGTATGGCGGAAGATCTATCGGGGAACCCCGGCGGAAGGCGAGGCCGGCGACATATCGGACACTTCGGTGAACTGGGCCAACTTTCGCAACCGCCTGGGCGAAGGAACCGATCTGTGGCTGACCACCGCCGCGGTCGCGGCCGTTTTCATCTACGTTTTTGTTCTGTTTTTCTCGTCGTTTTTCACCTATCCCGAAGGCGTGCAAAAAGCGATAGAGGCCTACACCATCTGGACAAAAACCGGGAGCAAGGACCATACGCAGAACGGCACTTGGGGGTATCTAAAATGGTTGCGGGACATCGAGGCTCCGATCTTGATCTTGTCTGCGCTCGGCACAGTTCTCGCGTTTGTTTGGTCACGCCATCGGGTAGCAATGTTCACCGGCCTTTGGGCGTTCGGGCTTTTTGCGGCGTACTCGATCATTCCGTATAAAACGCCTTGGCTCGCCCTTTCTTTCCTGCTGCCGATGTGCATCATTGCAGGCTATGCGATCAACGAACTAATTCGTTCAAAAAATACGGGTGCAAAGGCGGCCGGCGGGTTGTTGGCGGTCGCGGCGGTTGCGGTCCTTGCATACCAGTCTTACGAACTGAATTTCGTAATGTATGACAGCGACCAAAGGCCGTATGTGTATGCTCACACGAAACGCGAGTTCCTGGATATGATGGCCAAGATCGATCATTACGCCGAAAAGAGCGGCAAAGGGAAGGACGTCTCGGTCGACATTGTTTCGCCTGATTATTGGCCGATGGTCTGGTACACGCGGGAATATCCGAAGGCGGTTTTCCACGGATCATTGAATAAAGACGGCACCGCGGAACTGATCGTGGCAAAGAAGGGCGACCAGGACCGAGACGTGATCGCACAGTACTCCGCCAAGTATAAATATGCCGGTATCTACCCGCTGCGGCCCGGTGTTGATTTAGTTTTATTGGTAAGAAATGACCTTGCGGACAGCGACGCCAAGGAACTTTACAGGCTCCGGAATTCGAATTGATGGATCATTCGAATGTCTTTTTGATCTTTGCGAACTTAGCGGTCTTCGCGTGAAACTTCTTCTAGGAAAAAGAACTCACGCAAAGCTCGCGGAGTACGCAAAGGAAGAATAAAGATGATACCCGGAGCAGTTAGAAATTAGCCGAAGACGCCGACAATGACCAACCCCGCTCCAATAACGATGTGCAGAACGTCATCGACCCGCGTCCATCGAAAATGCTTTTCAGGAAAGATGTGTGCAAAACTTGCGGCCGCTTGGTAAAGATCGATCAGCCCAAAGCTGATATTGAACGCCCGAATGCATGGATCGTGGTTGCAGTAAACTATCACCATCCCGATCAAGCCAAAAATAATGTGAAAGATATTGTACGCCGGAGCGCCGCTGGTCAGGCTCTTATTATGCGGGATCACAAAGCCCAGAACGCCGACCAGGATCAGCAGCGGAGCAAAAATAAGCAGGACGTAATAGTTCAAATTCTCCATAGCAAACACTTCATTTTATCTGTCTGAACTTGTACGCGGGTTTGATGATCTTCGCATAATATCGGCCGATAGACGACGCGCTCACTAGCGATTCGTGTTCCTCTGCCGGCACCTGAAAGGATTGGTCTATTCCGCCCTTGCGAAGCTCGATTTCGAGAATTTTCGTCCCCGGATCGTATCCGATGGATCTGATACTTGACGAGGATACTCGTTGACGGGTCATGCGATCAGATCCTGATATTCCCGACCTTCTCCGGCTTTTTATCCGAACTCGGTTTCAAATACGGGGCTTCGTCCTGTTCGCGTTTTTCAGTTTCGCCTGCAGAGTGCCATTTCATCCATTCAGAGGGTGCGTCAAAGGTTTCGCCGCCGTGTTTTGTTATGCGTGGTCTTATCCGGCACATGACGGGCGTGTTGATTCCAACACCGGAGATTATTGCCTGGCCCTTGGTCAGGGCTGGCAGTTCCGCGAGCATCGCACGGCCCGCACCTTCGACCGATTGGGCGACGGTTTGCTGGTCGATCGGGTTTACGATTCGCATGATGATCTGCGTCATGCATTGCGAGAGCACGTCCTGGTCGAGCTTGCCCGGCCGCTGCGTGATCAAGCCCGATGCCGACGCCGAATTTGCGGCCTTCGCTCAGGATCTGTTTGAGGACATTTGTGGAAACGACGCTCGCCCCGGCTGGGGCAAACCGGTGAGCCTCTTCCAAAAGCGTGAACACCGGATAATCAAGAAAGTTGTCGCCTTTGTCGACGTGTTTCCCGACCGTAAGCTCGCGGGCCTTATTCACACGGCGGAAGAGTGTTCCGACTATTACTTGCTGTTCCGTTTGTTCGATCTCCGATAGCTGGAGTATCGTGCACCGTCCGGGCCGGTACAGATCGCGCAGCTCTATGTGTTCATGCGCGTGAAAGATGCTGTCGGGACGGTCAAACCGCGAATCAAGCCGCCACAGCAGGCCCTGGATCGACGAAACATTTCCTCCGTCGCCGGCATCCTTGTCGTCTTTGCCGTACTGCTGTTTCTGGACCTCGTCGCGCAGGTCGAAATAGCTATATAAGTAATCGCGTTTTCCTTCAGCCTTTAGTCGATCGTTCAAGCTTCTGAACGCCTGCCGCAGAAAATGGAGCATCTTGTCCGAAGTGCCTTCGGGCAAAAGGTATTTGACATCGCCTTCGGTCAGGCTGGAAAAACGGACCTTTATCTTGTCCGGCGTGAAGATCTTTACCTCCGGTTTGTATCCGTCTGGTGCCGCAAATTGTGCCTCGCCCTGGATCGACGACATCGTGTGATATTCGCCGTGCGGATCGACGATCAGCACCGACGCGCGGTTGTATGGCTGCATCAGCTCTTCGACCAGCACGCCCGCGGTGTATGATTTCCCCGCGCCTGTCGAAGCGAGAATAGCAAGATGCGTCGAGACGACATCTTTAACGGAAAGTACGACCGGAACTTCGCCCGGTTCACGGGTGAGCAGGCTGCCGATGTGCGCCGAGCCGGTCTCACCGAGCTTTCGCGGGCTGAGCATCTGCGACAGCGTTTCGCTCGATGCCAGATAGATCGGGTCGCCGGGATTTGGCGGGATGCGGGGATTGACGAAATCGTTAAGGCTGCGGCTAAAGAAACCTACGGTCTCGACTGCGATCTCGTATATTTCTAGATCGCCGTCGATGCCGATAAGAGACGCGACGGTCGAAGGCGAAGTGCCGGGATCGGCCAAAAAAGCGTCCGGAAGATTGCGGACAAGCTTCCGCGAATTTATTGTCCCAACGATCTGTCGCCGCTCGTCGCCGATCAGGGCTTCGTAGTACACAAACTCGCCGATACGCGTGCGGTCATTGTCGCGTGTGATAAAAAGATACTCGTGCGGCAAAAGCCCGGGGCCTTTAACTGTTCCGGTCAGCATATCGGTCATATAAGCATTCTAATGTTGATTTGCGATATTCACTAAAGCGACTGAAAAATCGGGGCCGGGCCTCACGAAATTGGAAGAAATCTCTTTGTGTATTCGTCTAACCTGAAGATAGATTCCTTTTTCACAGCCGGTACTGTCATTCGTTTTGTTCAAAACACCTTTGATCTGTTCAAGACGAATCACGTGCGGGTAAAGTAGATTGGCCTTTCGTTGCTCGATAATTTCATATTTGAGAGGAATAAATAAATGAGATATCTGATAATTTTGCTGACATTGATTTTCATTGTCTTGCCGACGGATTCACGCCAGCAGGGCTGTGCTCAAACCGTTCCGACCGACGCTCCATTAACCGTTCCTGTTGAATGGCTTGAGAAGAACATCGGCGACCCCAAGCTGGTTCTGCTTCATATAGGACAAAAGCCGGAGTACGACGCCGGTCATATTCCGGGAGCCGTTTTCTTGTCTCTACAAGACATTTCGGCACCCGCGGACGCGAACGGCCTCGCTCTTGAATTGCCGACGGTCGAACAGCTAAAACCGGCTCTTGAGAAATTCGGTGTAAGCAACGATTCGCGTATCATTTTGTATTTTGGCAAGGATTGGGTGTCACCCACTACCCGTGCCTACTTTACTCTCGACGTGTTCGGCCTTGGCGGGGTCACGTCCATCCTTGATGGCGGAATGCCCGCCTGGGTCGCGGCAGGCCGTCCATTGAGCAAAGATGTCCCGGCGAAAAAACCGGGATCGATCAAGCTTGACAAGAATCAGCGGGCGGTCGCTAAAGCAGATTGGCTAAAAGGGAATCTCGGAAAAGACGATGTCAAGATCATCGATTCGCGAACGGCAAATTTCTACGATGGCTCAAGTGCCGGCAATATGCCGCGTGCCGGCCATATCAAAGGGGCGAAGAATATCCCGTTTACATCGTTTACGGATGAAAACAACAAATTCAGAGATGACGCCACGATCCGCAAAATGTTCACGGACGCGGGCGTAAAGCCTTACGACACGGTCGTCACCTACTGTCACATCGGCCAGCAAGGGACGGTGGATTATTTTGCGGCGAAGAAGCTGGGTTACAAGGTGGCGCTTTACGACGGTTCATATCAGGAATGGAGCCGTTTGGCCGACACACCTGTTGAAAACCCAAGCGGCGACCGCGCCGCACCCGGCGTTTCACTGGTCTCGCCGCAATGGCTCGAAGAGCATGCGAACGACACCAATCTTCGCATCATCGACGTGCGCCAAAACGTCTATGACTATTTTGCGGGCCACGCGCTGAACGCCGTTCATCTGGCTGATTCGGCATTGCGTTTCCCGAGCGAAGGCTACCCGACGCAGTATCCGGAGACCTTTATGATCGGCCAGCTTTTCTCCGCGCGGGTATTAAGAAAGGCGACCGCGTAGCGCTCTATTCCGACGGCGATGGTGTTCTCGGCGCGACGATGGTCGCTTACTTGCTTGAACGGATCGGCCACAGCGAGATCGTCATCGTGGACGGCGGTTGGAAAGACTATAAGGCGGCGCAAAAATCGTCGCAGGATTATCCGCAATACAAACCGGCAGCCTACGATACCCTTGATAATCGCGGCGTGCGTGCGGCATACGAAGATGTAAAAGCCACAGCCGGCAAAGAGGGCGTGAAATTCATAGACGCCCGTCCGCCGGATGTATATCGCGGCGAGGTGAAGATCTGGGCCCGTAACGGCCATATTCCGGGAGCGGTCAACATCCCCTGGAAAACACTCGTTGAGGAAAATAACACCCACAAGCTTAAGACCATAGCCGACTTGAAAGCCGCGTTCGCTGCTAAGGGATTTACGCAAGCCGACGACATCATCGTTTATTGCGGAACGAGCCGCGAGGCAAGCCTGGAGTATTTCGTCCTGAAACATCTGCTCAAATTCCCGAAGGTTAGGCTTTACGAAGGCTCCTGGGCCGAATATTCAAACCACGCCGACGCAGCGATCGAAACCGGCGCCGGAAAGTAAGATCGAGAGGATGTAATGAATCAAGCTATTCGCGATCTTTTTCCTGCTGCGCAAAATTTTACGTATCTAAACAGTGCGGCTATCGCTCCTTTGCCGACCGTTAGCGTCAGCGCAGTCAATTCACAACTCGAAGATGTTTCGAAAAACGGCTCAGCAAATATGTGCGACTGGTTCGATACGAAGGACCGGGTACGCCAACTTGTTGCGTCGATGCTCGGAGCAAAAGCCGACGATATCGCATTTACCCGCAATACGTCCGACGGGCTTTGTGCTGTGGCGTCCGGCATGAAATGGAGCCCGGGCGACAACATCGTTACATTTGCCAATGAGTTTCCGGCCAACTTTTACCCGTGGCGCAGGCTTCGAGACGAACAAGGAGTCGAATTGCGCTCATGTCCCGAAAGGAACGGCCGCATTGATGTCGACGAGCTTTGCGGGCTGATCGACGAACGGACAAAGCTCGTCGCCGTCAGTGCGGTGCAGTATTCGTCGGGTTACAACATCGATCTGGAAAGGATCGGCAAGACAGCCAGGGCGTGGGACACGATGCTCGCGGTGGACATGATCCAGGCATTTGGCGTAGTGCCGCTGGATCTCCCCGCCCAATTTGTCGATATCGCCGCGGGTGCGAGCTATAAATGGCTTTGCTCCCCGCAAGGCTGCGGCATTCTTTATCTAAGCGAACGGGCCCGCGAGCGGGTTAGGCCCACTTCGGCTGGCTGGCTGGGCGTGCGTGATCCGTGGAATTTTGATGATATAGAGCAGACGTTGATCTCTGATGCGCGTGCGTGGGAAACCGGTACGGGCGGCTTTTCTTTGTTTTATGGATTGGAACAGAGCCTTAAGCTGCTCCGATCCGTCGGCGTGGAAACGATCTCTGCATATCTCTCGGAAATGACGGATTTTCTCTGCGAGATCATACCCGCGAAAAAGTATTCGATTATCAGCTCGCGGGCACGAGGCGAAAAATCGCAGATCGTCAGTATCGAACCCCAGAACGGTTTGAGCCCGACCGAGGTCGCGGACCACCTTCGGCGGGAAAATATCGTGGTTTCAGCCCGCGGCAAACGCGTGCGGATCGCACCGCATTTTTTTAATAATTTTCAGGATATCGAAACGCTGGCCGCGAATCTTCCTTGAAGATCTATTGGATCGAATCGCGATAAGCACCGGGCGTGACACCCATCCGCCGTTTGAAAACTCGTGTAAAATGACTCTGATCGGCAAAGCCGCACGAGAATGCGATCTCAGTCAATGGGGTTTCCGACTCTTGCAGAAGCTTTGCGGCATTTGTGATCCGGAGTCTCTGAACGTATTCGCCGATGGTCTCGCGGTGAAACTTTCTGAAGACCGACGCAAGGTAAACTGGGTGCACACCGGCTTCCGCTGCGAGCGATTCGCTCGTGACGCTTTCGGCAAACTCCTCGTGGAGTCTTTCGACAACGCGAGTAAGCCACCTGGGCGGACGTTTATCGGCCGCGCCGCCTTGTCGCACGATCATGCCGAGCATTTCCAGGGTAATACCTTCGGCGATGAGCGGCGAGTGATCCGGACCGGAGAGAATTTCGTTGCGCAGACGGGATACGAGCCAGGTGAGCGATCCGTTTCGCTCTGACAAATGTTCCGGAATATTGCCGTACTGGCTCAGCTTTTCCGAATAACTGCTTTCGATCTCGACAAAGAAGAATCGTGAGCTGTCGGCTTCGATCTTGTCCTTATGCGATGTCTCGGCCTGCCGCCACAAGACTGTGCGCGGAGAATATACGACATTCCGACGCCGGATCTCTTCTGAATAGCCTCCGTCGAGGATCAGCGTAAAGAAGCCGAGCTCGTGAGAATGTTCAGGCAGGCAAATGCTGCGGTGGTACACGGATTCAGACAAGAAGGCGGACGGAATACGGTACTTGTGAAAAACCGATCCGTAATGTTCTCCCGCCTTTAGTTTTTGTGCGTACACCGGCTCTGTCATACTTTGCGAATTATACGTGAAAGGGCTTTGATTGTTTCAATTTACCTTTGATGCTTTCAATACAAAAAAAGTCATGCGGGTAATTATGAGAATCGACATATTCTTTGACCGAAAATAGGAGTTGTAAATGAACAGGTTCAATATTGCATTGGTCATTATTCTATTGAATGTGGTCGCCATCACGGCCCAGGAAGGTACATCCGTAATGTACCAGGCGGTCGCGTGGTCGCGTGACGGCAAGTACCTAAGCTTTACTCGCTTGGAATTTACTAACACACAGCCGCGCAAGATGAAGGCTGACGTTTATGTAATGAAAGCCGACGGCACCGGCGTCCGTAGGATAACCGGCGACGACAGCAACGAGTTCGCACCGGCATGGTCCCGCGACGGTAAGGTGGTTTATTTTGGATCGTCTGCACCCGAAAGCAAGGAAGGGCAGATCTATTTCGCAAAGGCGGACGGCACCGGCCTGACCCAGTTGACAAAAGACGCCGGGCGAAAGGCGGAGCCATCGGTTTCACCCGATGGTAAATGGATCGCCTACGATTCCGCGATCGTCGAACGCAAGCCGCAGATCTACGTGATGAGATCAGACGGATCCAGCCCAAAGGCCCTGACAGCGGACAATTCGCTCGCCTATTACTGCCCGGTGTGGTCGCCAGACGGCAAAAAGATCGTTTATTATGTCGAAAAGGGCGATAACAAGGACCAGATCTGGGCAATGAATGCAGACGGTTCAAATCAAACTTTGCTCACCAATAATATCGGCCATAATTTCTATCCGTCCTGGTCAGCGGACGGCAAGCGGATCATTTTCACATCGACTCGCGAGGGCGCGGAACAAGGCCTCTATTCGATGAACGCTGACGGCTCCGATGTGAAAAGAATCAAAGGTGTAGCGAGCTTTTTTGCCCGTTATTCCCCCGACGGAAAAAAGCTCGCGTATATCGCCGGAAGATTTCCGCAAACCAGTATTATGGTCGCCGATGCGGACGGAGCGAACGCAAAGAAAGTGTCGCCTTGACCCGTCCGCGAAAAAGGCCGGGAACAAAATACGCCCGACGGTTTCTAAATAAACACATCTAAAAGGAGGCCGACCATGACCGAACGGTTCAAACTATCCTTGAGCGGAATGTGGCTGATTGTAAGTCTCTTTTCTCTTCTACTTCCTATTTTCCTCCCGTCCAGTGCCTTTTCCGTGAATCCGGCTGGGAATGTGATCGGCACGGCGACCGCAACAATGTTCATCCTTTCGTTTCCAAGCAGTCTGTTTGGCATTCCATTGTTGCTGATCGTTGGCATCGTGCTTGGGGTCGATCCGAACTCGATCCAGGGTCTGTACCTAAACCTTTTTTTGCTTTTCGTGCTCGGCCTGGTCCAATGGTTCTGGATCGTCCCTCGCGTATGGCGGCGTGATCCGGATGTTCAGGTGCTGAACCTTCCGGTCTCATCCGCCTACATAGAATTATCGGAAATGCCGATCGACGCTAAGTTCGAAGAGTTTGACTCACGCGAAAGAACACCGGTTGAGAGGGTCATAGACGAAGCATGAAATCGCAAGTCATCGGCTTAGCGTAACCGGCTGATCGCCGGATTTTGGCGAGCGAGCTGAAACGTTTTGCTGCTCGGTTTGTAAGGCACATGCTCGGAATTTACGCTCTCACGTGCATTCCAAAAGTTCCGCTTGTCCGCGTTAAATATCGGTTCATCACAGCATTGTTGGCAAAAATCTAAAGATGATGCTAAATATACGCTAGATGAATCTCGAATCGGCACTGAATAGAAAATACTTGAAATGGGCTGCGATCTGGGGTGTTTGGACTCTTTTTGGCTTCTTTTTTGCCAGCCAGGTCGCGCTTCAAAGTCAGCTTTCGGAAAACCCGACGTCGTTTTGGCGAATTTTGTCCTGGCAGCTTTTTTCCGGTTACGTTTGGTTTGCGATCAGTCCGTTGATCCTATGGCTCGGCCATAAGTTTGCTTTTGAAGACGGACGCTGGAAAACGAGCATTCCCATCCATGTTGTTGCCAGCCTATTTGTTGCGGTTGGACAGTTGGCGATCGACGCTTATGTTCTTCCGAAACTAGGCTACATGCGGCGTTACGAAACCGCCTCGTACTTTGAGATATTCAAGATCTTCCTCCTCGTCAACGTCCATTTCGGTGTCGCCATTTATTGGGGCGTCCTTGGCGTTCAGCAGGCGATAAAATATTACCGAAAATATCGCGAACGCGAACTTCGGACATCCCAGCTTGAAGCACGGCTGGCGACATCGCGGCTTCAGGTCCTTAAGATGCAGCTTCACCCGCATTTCCTCTTTAACACCTTGAATGCGATTTCCGAGTTGATCTACAAAGATGCCGAATCGGCGGAAAGGATGATATCGGACCTAAGCGATCTGTTGCGAATGTCTTTTGAAAACCTGGAGGTCCAGGAAATTCCCCTTAAGCAGGAATTGGAGTTTCTTGAAAAATATCTTGAGATCGAGCAGATGCGCTTTCACGACCGACTTAAGGTTGAAATGCAGATCTCGCCGGATACGCTGGATGCTAGCGTGCCGAACATGATCCTTCAGCCGCTTGTCGAAAACGCGATCAAACACGGGATTGGGCCTCGTTCCGAAGGCGGGCAGATCAATATTGGTGCGATACGCCATAATGGACATCTTGAACTTACGGTTAGTGATAACGGTTTGGGCTTGCCGCCCGGGGATCTTGAGAATCTGTCCGAGGGCGTAGGCATTTCGAACACCCGCCGCCGGCTTCGACATTTGTACGGCGAAAGCCATACTTTCGATCTGCATAACGCCACTAATTCGGGCCTCGTTGTCGGCCTGACTATCCCTTTCAAAGAACTCCGCGATAGCCCAAAGGTAAAAGGTGAGAACCTTTCCGGGCCCTTCGACGCTGTGCGATGAAGATCAAGACCCTGATAGTTGACGATGAGCCTCTTGCGCGTGATCGCGTAAAACGATTTCTGCGCGATGAGAACGACATCAACGTTATTGGCGAATGCGGCAACGGTAAAGAGGCCATCGCGGCGATAAAAGAGCAAAAGCCCGATCTCGTCTTCCTTGATATCCAAATGCCCGAAAAAAATGGCTTCGAGGTTGTTAAGGCGCTTGATATGCAGCCGATGCCGTCAATAATCTTTGTGACCGCATACGACCAATATGCGATCCAGGCATTTGATGTTCACGCATTGGATTATCTCTTAAAACCATTCAACCGGGAACGGCTGCATCGTGCCGTTGTCCACGCACGTGAACGGATCGAACACCGAAATCTTGGTGATATCGATGAGCGGCTCGCATCGCTTATCGCCGACATCCGCGGCGAGAAAAAATATCTTGAACGACTTGTCGTTAAGTCAGTCGGGCGTGTCTTCTTTTTGAAGACCGACGAGATCGATTGGATCGAGGCCGCCGGAAATTACGTCAAACTGCACACAGGCAAAGAATCGCACATGATCCGTGAGACGATGAACGGGATCGAATCGAAACTAAACCCGGAAAAGTTTCTTCGAATTCACCGTTCGACCGTTGTCCACATCGACCGCATAAAGGAACTTCATCCGATGTTCAGCGGCGATTATGCCGTCATCCTCAGAAACGGAACCGAACTCGCTTTAAGCCGGAACTACCGCGAACGATTTCTCGAACTCTTCGAAAACGAGGCGTAAGAGATTTTTACCGCCGGGATGGGGAGACGCCGAGAGCTTTTTGAACAGGATGAACAGAATATTCAGGATAGTCTGATCGAGCCGAACAGAAATAGATTCGAAATAATCCTGTTCATCCTGTCCATCCCTGTCAAATTCCTCTCAGCGTCTCCGCGTCTCGGCGGTTAAATAAACAGTTCATCACACCCGTTTGCATCTCATCACAATTCCGTTCACATTTCCGAGCGGAATTCGTATATTCCAACATGTACAAAAGCCTATTGATTGGAGACCGAATGTCGAAGAACCTGAAGATCAAAGCCCTTTGTCTAATTTCTCTCGGCATAGTTATTGTGTTTAGGAGCTATGTCATTGTCATTGGCCAAACCGTAAAACCGGTGCTCGTCGTCTTGAATAAATCTGACGCCAACCTCGCGATAATTGACCCGGCAAGTATGAAGCTAGTGGGCAGAGTCCCGACTGGCTACTCTCCGCACGAGGTCGTGCTGTCGCCCGATGGAAAGACGGCTTATGTGGCAAATTACGGCGACGGACCAACGCCGGGCAATTCGATCTCGGTGATCGATGTTCCAACCGCGAAAGAATTAAGGCGTGTGGATGTTTCACCGCTGATCAGGCCGCACGGCCTCCATTTGATCGGAGGCAAGCTTTATTTCACGGCTGAAGCTAACCGTATTATCGCCCGCTACGACCCTGCGGCCAATAAGGTCGACTGGATGATGGGAACGGGCCAGAACGGCTCGCACATGGTCGTCGGGACGGCCGATCAAAAGAAATTCTATACCGCGAATATCGGCTCGGACTCTGTTACGGCAATCGAACTGCCGCCGCTTGTGGCGCCGCAGCGGCCAGTTACCCATATTCCCGTAGGGAAACAGCCGGAGGCCATCGATCTGTCGCCCGACGGCAAAGAGGTATGGATCGGCCTTAACGTTGATGGAATGGTCGAGGTGGTTGATGTTGTCGGATATAAGTCGGTGGCAAAATTGAATATCGGCGGTCGACCGTATCGCGTGAAATTCACGCCGGATGGTAAGCAGGTCGTCTGCACTATGATCCCGACAAAAGAGATCTTGATCATCGACGCGGCGACACGAAAGGAAGTTAAACGAATTAAGCTCGAAAGTACACCGCTTGGCATCGTGTTTTCTGTTGACGGCAAGACTGCGTTTGTTTCCGTCGGCGGACCGGACATGGTGCTGAAGGTAAATTTGGAAACCGGCGAGGTCACGGGCCGG
Organism: Blastocatellia bacterium; assembly: GCA_963732475.1. GTDB lineage: Bacteria > Acidobacteriota > Blastocatellia > Pyrinomonadales > Pyrinomonadaceae > OLB17. Next base: position 253,407 of record CAVSZR010000008.1, read on the forward strand.
ATCGAGACAGGGAAAGTTCCCGATGGAATAGCCGTGGCGGGTATGTAGTAACAAAAAGAGGATTGCAGCGATTATGGCATTACGTATGGCAACCCGAATAATGACGCGTAGACGTAACTCGGAATTATGGCAACAAACTGGACTCCCTTCGATCGACGATCCGGTCGCTGCTTCATGAAGTAGCAGCTAATACCCAGCCGGTGAATGTCGATCCCGAAAAGGGAATTGACTTTTACGAAAACGTTGAGCGATTCGAAATTCAGTTGATCGAATCTGCACTGGAGGCAGCCGGCGGACGCCAAAACAGGGCCGCGAAACTGCTCAATTTACGGACAAGTACTCTATGTACGAAGATGAAAACACTCAACATTCGACGAACATAGAAACTTCTAAATTCAATCATAATGACAAAAGCAATCAAACAATTTGCCGCAGCCGCTATTCTTATTACATTCATTCTGGGCGCACCGGCTTCCATACTCGCTCAGAAACGGAATGGCAAGGGACCGGCCCCGGCCCCAACCTTCGGCAATGTTAACGGTGTCACGGCCCAACAGTTAAAGGACTATTTAACTTTTATCGCGTCCGATGAACTGGAGGGCCGGGACACGCCTTCGCGCGGCCTCGACATAGCGGCGATGTACATCGCCCAACATCTGTCGAGCTGGGGCCTAAAGCCCGCCGGCGACAACGGCACTTATTTTCAAAAGTTTCCACTGCGGCACACAAAGGTGGTTCCGCAGGATACGAGATTTGAATACGACGGCCAGAAATTCGAATACGGAAAGGATTTTCTTTCGACGATAACCGCAGCGAATATTGCCGATGCACCGATCGTTTTCGCGGGTTATGGCTGGGTGATCAAGTCGAAGAACATAAATGCCTATCAGGGCATCGATGTAAAGGACAAGATCGTCATTGTTGTAAACAGCCTTCCAAAGGGAGTTACAAACGGCGATCTCAAGGGGCCTCCCGGCGGCGACTGGTCGTCGCCGGCCTTTTATGCCCAATCAAATGGAGCTAAGGCGGTGATCAACTTCCCGACTTTTGGCAATCTGGCCAATTGGGAAGCGTCACGCTGGACGCAAAGCGACAAAGGCTCGGTCGATTTTGGTTCTCAGCAATCGCTGATAAGGATACCGACGATCACCGCATCGCCCCGAATGCTTGCTATGTTGTTCGCCGGAGAAAAGCTGACCGCGACAAATATTTTTAACAAAACATACGCGAACGAGCCGGTCGACGCATTCGATCTCAAGGCTGAAAAAAAGGCGAGTCTTTCAGTTGGCGTGAAAGGCGAGACCATATACACACAAAACGTTGTCGGAATTCTCGAGGGCTCGGATCCGGTCTTAAAGAACGAATATGTCGCGATCGGCGCCCATTACGATCACGTCGGGATGAACCCGTTTGCGACCGGTAAGGACAAGATATGGAATGGTGCGGACGATGACGGATCTGGCACTGTCTCCGTGCTTTCCATCGCCGAGGCTTTTTCAAAAGGCGAGCGGCCAAAACGCTCCATACTCTTCATTTGGCACGCCGGTGAGGAAAAGGGCTTGTGGGGCAGCGAATATTTTACCGATAATCCAACGGTCCCGATCGATTCGATAATCACCGAACTGAATATCGATATGATCGGCCGCTACCAGCAAGCAGGGGACGAGAACCCGAGAAATAAGCTCTTGCCGAAACAGAATGAGGTGTTTTTGATCGGTTCAAAAATGATGAGTACTGACCTTGGTGAAGTGAGCGAAGCAACAAACAAGGCATTTCTTAACCTCGCTTTCAATTACAAATACGACGATCCAAATGACCCGGAGCAATACTTTTACCGTTCCGACCACTTCAATTACGCCAAAAAGGGCATCCCGATAATTTTCTATATGGATGGTGACCACGCCGATTACCACCAGGTGACCGATTCGATAGAGAAGATAGATTTTGCCCAGATGGAAAAAGTCGCCCGAACTATCCTGGCAACGGGCTGGGAACTGGCAAACCGGGCAACCCGGCCAAAGGTTGACAAGCCATTGCCGGCGTCTGTCGGCGGAAATTAATTGTGATGAAACGGGGCGCCTCGAAAATCTTCGGACTCTTCGGCCTGGCGATCGCTTTTTCCTGCGTCGCGGCGCAAACGAAAACGCCTGACCTTTCCGAGCTTGAGAAAGTGATAGAGGCCGAGTTGCAGCAATCGAAAACGCCGGGAGCGGCAGTAGCGATCGTTTCAGGCGATAAGATCATTTTCGCAAAAGGCTTTGGCGCAACCAGTTCTGAGGGCGGATCGGCCGTCACCGCGGACACGCTCTTTCGAATGGGTTCGACCACGAAAATGTTCACTGCGGCGGCCGTGCTGATGCTTGCGGACGCGGGAAAACTCAAGCTTGCGGCACCAGTCGGGAGCTATGTGAAGAATTTGCCGCCAAAGGTGTCCGCACTTACGCCGCATCAACTGCTTAGCCAGTCTTCCGGGCTGCGCGACTTCAATCCGCTAGCCAGCGGACACGACGACTCGGCGTTGGGGCAGAACGTCCGGCTCTGGAAGGACGACGTTTTTTTTACCGATCCGGACAAGATCTATTCGTATTCAAGCGCGAACTATTGGCTCGCCGGTCATCTGACCGAGGAGCTGACCGGAAAGGCATATGCCGACGCTTTGGCTGAGCTTGTTTTGAAGCCGCTAGGCATGAGCCGCTCGACGATCCGCCCGTTCGATGCAATGACATTTCCGCTGGCGCTCGGCCACAGCATATCTAACGGCTCGGTGAGTGTCGTTCGTCCGATCGATAACAACGCGGCTAAATACCCTGGCGGTTCAATGTATTCCAACTTGAATGAACTCGCCAGATTTGCCATTGCGATGCTCAATAGCGGCAAGGTTGATGGCCGCCAGGCGTTGCCCGTTTCCGTCGTCGAGAACCTGCAAAAACCGCAGTTTTATCTTCCCGGCGATGAAAAAGCATTCTACGGTTACGGACTTCTTGGATACGAAGACAGGGGCATAAGGACCGTTTCGCATGGCGGCGTTTCCCGCGGCTATGGCTCGACCATCTTTTTCGCTCCGGACCAAAAGGTCGCGATCGTCGTCCTGGCGAACAGTAATGGCCAGACGCTGCCGAGGACGAGGCGAAAGGCGATGGAAATGCTGCTGCCCCTCTCGCCTGTTAAACCTCCCCCGCCAGTCGCTGCGGAGACCGGGGATCTTGCCAAATTTGCCGGCACTTACACGCACCCTCCGCAGATGTGGGCCGTGGTGCATCGTGACGGCAAGTTGTTCGTCAACAGCGAAGGCAAAGAGTTTGAAATGAAGAAGACAGGCTTCAACGAGTTCACTTATGAACAGGGCCAGATCCTTTTCGTGCCCAATGCTGCGGGCGATTTCGAGCATATTTTTATGGGGTTGTACGCCGCCCGAAAGATTTCATAAGCAATAGTGATGGAGCCGAAAGGCAATCGACGACGTATAGAAGATCATGTGCGGGTGGGCCGAAGGAGCGGCTGAAAATATTAAGAAACTCGAACAGCAATGAAGAGGCGGCTTTCATATTCGATCTGGATGTTCGGCACTGTCGTGGTGCTCTCGGCATTGCTTTACGCTCAGCCTCCAAAGCCGTCAGGTAGTTTTAAGGTCGAAAAGATCGCGGAAGGCATTTACGCTGTCATTCGCTCGGAGCCGGCGTCGTTTTGGTTCAACCCAAACAACGTATTCATCATCGGCAAGCGTGACGTGATCGTTGTCGATTCAAATATCGGCAGCGAATACACGCGAGAGGTTCTCGCCGAGCTGCGGAAGTTAACCGACAAGCCGGTCAGGTACGTCATCAACACCCACTGGCACGAGGACCACATAATCGGGAACCGGGTTTACCGCGATGCGTTCCCGGGCGTGCAGTTCGTCGGGCATCGCAGTACGCTGACAGATCTGCCGACGATCGGTGGGACGAACCGAAAAGGCTCGCTGCAGAACGGGCGCGGCTTTATCGGGATGCTTGAAGGCAAGCTCGAAAAGGGCGAGAACCTCGCAGGGCAGCCGTTGACCGACGAAGAACGGCAGGGTTACGCAAGCGATATCAAACTGGTTGGTTCATACCTGGCTGAATCGAAAAATTTCGAGATCATCATGCCCACGGTCCTCGTGGACGAAAGGCTTGAGCTATTGCAGGACAAACGCCGGATCGAGGTCCGCTTTTTGGGAAGGGCTCACACCGGCGCCGACCTCGCGGTTTTCCTTCCCGAAGAAAAGATCGTAGCAAGCGGCGACCTTATCGTTCATCCGGTGCCGCTGGTGGGATCAACCTCGTATCCGCTTGAATATGGAGCGACGCTGGAAAAGCTTCTTGCGCTCGACTGCAAAGATCTTTATTCCGGGTCACGGTCCCGTTATGCGCGACAGCGGGTATATAAAGTCGATGATCGGGCTGCTCAATTTGATAAAGCAGCAGGCCGAAGCCTCCGCAACACGAGGCGAAACGCTGGAACAGATGCGAAAAAACGTTGACCTTAGTGAATTTCTGAAGCTATTCGCGGGCGACTCGCAACATAAGGCGCTGGTGTTTCGGAATTACGTAACTATGCCGGCGACGGCCGCCGCCCATCGGCAATTGGCGGAACGAGCAAAAACTGCAGGATCGGAGAAATGATTAAACGAAATACAGGGTTCCGATCGTTTTCAGCAGCTTTCATTGCGGCGGCCGTGTTCATCCTGTCTATTCCCACATTCGCTGATTCTTCCAAGTCGCTTTCACGCTCGTTCGAAAAGATAGCTGAAGGCGTCTACACGATCCGCCATAAGGACGCGCCGGACACTTTCCCGCAAGGTAATACGACGGTAATAATCGGCGAACGCGAGGTGCTGGTGGTCGATTCCTGCTACCTCCCTTCCTCAGCACGAGAGGACATCGTCCAGATAAGGCAGTGGACGAACAAGCCCGTTCGCTACCTGGTCAACACGCACTGGCATTTTGACCACACGATGGGGAACGGAACCTACTGGCAAGCCTTCCCGGGCCTTACGATAATCGCACATTTCGAGACCGCGAAGCAGGTTATCGGGTACAACCCGGGGTGGTTCGAGCGATTCCCAAAACGCGGCGACCGGCTAAAGCAGATCCTGGACGCAGGAAAAGATGGCAACGGCAAGGTGCTTTCCGAGGGCGAAAGGAAGGAGTATGCCGATGCGATCGCGGGAATCGCACCTGTTCAGGAAGAGTTCAAGTCGATCGTCGACCGCTCGCCCAATCTTACCTTTGATTCCGAGATGAATATCGACCTCGGCGGCCGCCTTGTCGAGATCATGCATCTCGGACGAGGGAACACGGCCGGTGACGCCGTCGTATATCTGCCGAAAGAGAAGATCCTGATTACAGGCGACCTGGTCGTCCACCCTGTGCCTTATTTTTTTGGCGGCTATCCTTCCGAGTTCGCAAAAACGCTACGCCGGATGGAGCAGATCAATTACGAGATCATCGTCCCAGGCCACGGCGAACTGCTGCGGGCGGAGAAAGGCAGAAATTATTTGGGGCTGCTGAGAGATCTGCTGGAAGCCGTAACGGCGCAGGTGAGCGCAGAAACTCATCGCCTCGGGGCCGGTGCGGCCAACCTTCCTGCCGTCCGCGAGAGCGTGCATAAGAACATTGATATCAAGGGTTGGAGGCAGAAATTCGCCGCTGGCGTAAAGGATGAAGAGGACGCGTTCGATACGACGTTTGCGGCACTCATCACGGCCGCTCATGGAGAGGTTTCAGGGAGGTAGAGACCAAAGATCCACGCGAGTAAAATATGCGAAACAGGAAGTGGATACAAAAATGCGACGTTGACGAAAGGCTACTGCCAGTGCCCACTCAGATCGTTTCGAATGAAGAATTCGAGCCGCCTGATCAGACGGCGGAACAGGCGCGGGTCGAGCTGCGCCTTGATGAGATCGCGACTGCCGCAAGCCAACGGCTCGGCATCTCGCGGCGTCAATTTCTGGCTGGGACCGGTGGATTTGCCGCCGCTTTCCTCGCCATGAACGAGGTTTTCGGGAACTTTTTTGAGGTCTCGGCGAGTGAACTCTTCGAGACCGCCGCCAGCGAAGAAAAGTTCCCGAAACGCCCTTTTATCTTCGATATCCACACGCATCACGTCGCCGCTCCAAAGATCATCGAAACTCCGCGGCTTGTGCCCGGGTATCGCCAGGCGGGTGTCGCGTGGGGCAATAAAGCGCTCGAAGGCCGCGAGCACAAGTGGGAAGACTTGTATCTGGCCAACTACATCAAGGAGATGTTCCTGGACAGCGACACTTCGATGGCAGTCATCACCGGCTTGCCTGCCAAGACGGATGATCAGAATGTGCTGACGCCGGCCGAGATGTTCGAGACGCGGGCCGAGATAAACGGGTTGGCCAAGTCGAAGAGGATCATCGCTCACGGCCTTTTCTCACCCGATCTCGGCAAGGCAAATCTCGAAGAGATGCACCGCCAACACGAGCAGCTTAAGCCCGAAGCCTGGAAAGGTTATCCCGGACAGCCGCTCGCTGATGGAAGTGTCGGGTGGTGGATGGACGACGAAAAGGTCGCGTACCCGTTCTACGAATACTCACGAAAGATCGGCATCAAGAACATTTGCGTTCACAAGGGCTTGCCGCTTCCGGGCTGGGAGATCGATCACAGCTCAGCCCGAAGCGATGTCGAAAAGGCCGCGAAGGATTTTCCGAACATGAACTTCCTGATCTACCACGCCGGCTTCAAAGGCGTTCGCGACGCGATGCCCGCCGTGCAGGATGATTTCAAAACGGTCCGTGACATTCCGTGGATAAGCGACCTCTGCGCGATGCGGAAACGAAATCCAAAGATGACGAACGTCTATATGGATCTCGGCACGACATTCGGAATGACGGTCATAACTCAGCCGAAGCTGTGCGCGTACATGCTCGGGCTGATGATCGATGCGTTTGGCGAGGACCATCGTGTTGTGGGGAACGGATTCCATCTGGTGGGGCTCGCCGCAATGGCAGATCGAGGCCTTCCGGCGACTGCAAATGCCGGAAGACCTGCATGAAACGATTTGGATTCAAGCCGCTGACCGATGCGATCAAGGCAAAGATCTTCGGACTCAATTCGGCAGAAAGTTTATGGCATCGACGTAAAGGCGAAGATGAACGCGATCCCGTCGGACTACATGACGAAACTGAAGGCAAAATATCGTGTCGGCGGCGTTAACCCGTCGAACATGCAGTACGGGTGGATACGCAGTCATAAATAATGAAGATCCTTTTCATAAGAAATTACGGTTGCGCGATCGTGTTGATCCTGCTTTTGAATGGGCTGAACCTTTACGCGGAGAAAAATGAGTCTGAAACTATTGAAAGGGTCTTTAACGGATTGTCGGCGGCGGTAGAAGTCGCCGGCGAAAAACCAAAACGAATGCGGCTGGAAGACCGGATGCTTGATTACAAGATTCCGGGCCTCGGCGTCGCTCTTATCGAAAAGGGGAAAGTTCGGTGGGTCCGCTATTTCGGATTCCGAGAGGTCGGACTGCCCAGCAAGATCGATGCTGCCACCCGCTTTAAGGTCGAGTCTTTGTCTAAACCGCTTTCGGCATTCGCGGCGTTGCGGCTAGTCGATCGCAATTTGCTCGACCTCGATTCGCCGCTCAGAAATTATTTGAAAAGCTGGACCATTCCTTCGAATGAATTCACCGCTCGTTCGGAACCAACCCTACGACAGCTTTTGTCTCATCAGCGCCGGATTCAACATTTTTGGGGTTCCGACCTATCAAGTCGGCGAGCCCGTGCCTGACCTGCTTCAAGCCCTAAACGGAACTGCTCCGGCAAAGGGCAGTCCCGTGCAGATCGACTATGAGCCTGGGACGAAGTCAGGTTATTCCGGGGGCGGATACAGCGTTCTCCAGCGGCTGCTTGAAGATGTTTCTGGGAAGGCATTCTCAGCGTTCATGGATGACGAACTGCTGCGTCCCCTTGACCTGAAGCAAAGCGTTTTCTATGCCGGAATGCCGACTGAGTTGACGGCCGTGGCGGCAGTAGGACACCAAAATAACGGCAAGGCGGTTGAAGGGAAATGGAAGGTGGCGATTCAGTTGGCTGCGGGCGGACTGATATCGACGCCGATCGATATTGCGAAATTTGATATTGAGGTAATGAAAGCCTGGCAGGGAAAATCAAATCTCATTTCCAAGTCTACTGCCCGGGCAATGTTAACGAGACAAAAAGACAACTGGGCACTGGGCTTCGAAGTTAAAGGCGAAGGGAACAATGTTTACTTTTCGCACACGGGTTCCGGTGATGGCTTCCGGGCAATACTGGTCGGCTTTCCGGCCACCGGGCAAGGTGCCGTAATTTTGTCGAACAGTAGTTCGGGCAGCGAACTGCGTTACGAACTCTTGAGAACCATAGCACGCGAATATGGATGGAAAGCCTTTCGAGCCATTGAGCGAAAGGCAATTCCCCTTGATGCGGATCGGCTGGCAATGTTGGTCGGCTCCTACGAATACACGGACGGATCCGTAACCGAGGTTTCTATACGGTACGGCCACCTGTCTGCAAGGTGGCGTGATCTAGAACCGGTGAGGCTATATGCGGCAACCTCGACGCTCTTCTTTAGCGATGCAAACGAGGAATTTGAGTTCACGGAAGATGACTCAACAGGAAAGGTTGGTTTGAAGTGGCGTGGGAGTTTTGGTGAGTTCGTCGCCACGCGAAAAAAGTAAGCGGAGGAGCGCCCAACAGGCACGAGGGTGAGGATTGCGATTTGGAGGGTGATTGGAATGTCGTTCGCACGTAAGCTCAGAGTATGCGGCTATTTTGACTCGGGTCTGATCGGGATCGCATTGATCGCCATTTTGGGATCTGCAACCGTCGCTCAGCAGCCGCAGACGCTCAGAGTGCCACCCGACTCGCCACACTGGGTACTGGAGGCGGAAGCGAAGCCCGCCGATTTTCTCGGGCGAAAGGCGTTGTACCTCAACGGCGGTGCGGCGACGGTCAAGGACTTTGAGCTTCGCGACGGGATCGTCGATGTGGATGTCGCGACACCAGCGAATCGCGGATTCTTTGGAATTCAATTTCGGATCGCCGACAATGACGCGGATGCCGAATGGATCTACTTGCGGCAGCACAAGTCGGGGTTGGCCGACGCGATGCAGTATACGCCGGTGCTTGGCGGTGGTCTTAATTGGCAGATCTACAGCGGGCCGGGATTCATCGGGCCGGTGGATATTCCAAAAAACGAGTGGTTTCATCTGCGGCTGGTCGTGACCGGTGCGCAGGCAAAGCTCTATGTGAAGGATATGGAGAAACCCGCTCTCGTGATTTCAGATCTGAAGAGCGGCGTGCAGAAGGGCAAGGTGGCGCTCGCGGTACTGACGGGTGCGACGTATTTCTCGAACTTTGAAGTGACGCCGACCGAGCCGGTGAATTGGGAACGAAAGGAACCGCCCATGCCGCGCGGAACGATCACGAGTTGGAAGGTGTCGCCAGCGTTCGAGGCGTTGGAGAGAAAGGTTGAGGAACCGCTCACCGCAAAGGAGATCGCCGAGATCAAGTGGGACGATATTCAGGCCGAGGCCCCGGGATTTGTGGTGCTCTATCGTCATCGTGCCGCGCCGAGGCTGCGAGTGACGTTCGCGAACGATTTCTCAAAACGACTCGAACCTCAACCCGGTTCGAAGATGGTCTATGCGAGGGCGACGATCGAATCCGACCGCGATCAGGTGAAGAAGCTCTCGCTCGGCTACAGCGACGAAGTGAGCGTTTTTCTGAACGACAAGATCCTCTACCGCGGACGCAGTGCTCAAAATTTTCGCGATCCCGGATTTCTCGGGATCATCGACCCGGAAAACGACGCAGTCTATCTGCCGCTGAAGAAGGGCAAGAACGAACTAATGCTTGCTGTTAGTGAACTCGGCGGAGGCTGGGGGTTTATTTGCCGGCTGGATTAAGACGACAGTTTTCAAGAATGCGGAGTGCTTTACGTAATCTCACGATCGTTTTGCTGGCGGGCTCGATAGCCGCGCAGCCGGCGTCGTCGACGATGGCTCTATCCGGCATGGCTCTCATACCGGGGGCAACGTTTGAGATGGGACAGGATAAGGCCGACATTCCGAAGCTGATGGAGACGTTCAAGGTCAACCACGCGGAACTATTCGAAGAAGAGACGCCGAAGCAACGTGTAACGATCGGTTCGTTCTACATCGACCGGACCGAAGTGACGAACGCGAGTTTCAAGGCGTTCGTCGAGAAGAATCCGGAGTGGAGCAAAGACAAGATCGCGGCATCGCTTCACAACGGGAAGTACTTGCAGCAATGGAGCGGGAACGATTTTCCGGCCGGCCAGGCGAACCATCCCGTGGTTTTTGTTAGCTGGTATGCGGCAAACGCATATTGTGCCGCACAGGGGAAACGGCTTCCGACCGAGGCCGAGTGGGAATATGCTGCCCGGGGCGGTCTTGAAGGAAAGGCTTTCCCATGGGGCGACAGTTTGCCGGATAAGTCACGCGCGAACTATGGCGAGAGCGGGATAAAGGCGGCGACAAAAGTCGGCAGCTATCCGGCGAACGGCTACGGCCTTCACGACATGGTCGGGAACGTGTGGGAATATCTCGCGGACGAATGGCAGAAGTATCCGGCGAAATCGATGCCCGCCACGAACCCACTTGAGGTCAAGACAAGACGTGCTTTGCGCGGGGGCAGTTACGGCGGTGGAGTGGTCAATCTGAGAGTCACGTATCGAGACAGTCATCTGCCCGCGAACGCCGGCGACCATGTCGGGTTTCGATGTGCTGTAACGAGTCCGCAGCAATCGGAGGATGTGAACGAACTTCTGCGGGCTCACTACCGAGGCCGTGCCGCACACTTTGGCAGAGATGCGGCGGCGATCTATTCGGACTTTGCCGACGAGTACTTCAACCTGGGCAACGGCAACATCACCTCGCCCAGCCGCGAAGACGGCCGACGGCGAATGCAGGCGTATTTTGACGCGTCGACATTTCTCGAATGGGACGACATCACGCCGCCGGTCATTCGAGTGTCGGACGACGGCTCGATGGCGTACGTGCTAGTGCATAAGAAAGTTCGTCTGCTGGATAAGAACGATGGTGGAAAGGAGAAGGTCGAAGTCTTCGCGTGGAGCGCGACGCTTCGCAAAGTCGCCGGTAAGTGGAAGATGACGAGCGTGACCTCGACACGGACGCCGGAGGAAGACAAAGAATGATTCGGAGTGCGAGCTTGTTCAGATTCATGGCGGTTTGCTTTGTCATCGCGCTCGCTGCGTTCGCCGTCGTCGCCCAGCACAATCACGGCGGGCCGACAGTCGCGGCCGCAAGTTTTACCGAGCTTCCGTCGCCGCCGAAGATGACCGGCATAGGAACGGCAACGATCAAGATAACGACCAAGTCGGCTGATGCGCAGAAGTGGTTCGATCAGGGATTGAACCTGCTTCACGCGTTCTGGGATATGGAAGCTTACCGGGCGTTTCGCGAGGCGTCGCGGATCGATCCGGAAGCTGCCGATGGCTTGGTGGGGCATCTATAACTCGCTCGCGCAGAATCCGCAGGAGATGGCAGCGGAGCGGACCGCAGCGTTGAACAAGGCGGTCGAGTTGCTTCCAAAGGCAAACGACCGCGAGCAGTATTACATTCGTTCGATCAAGCTGCTTGCCGAGCAGGGCAAGGGCCGGTCATCGTGGATCTCCGAATTGGAAGCGTTGATAAACAAATATCCGGACGAGGTCGAAGCAAAGCTACTTCTTGCGAATTCATTGTCGACACCTACCGGAAGCTACCTGCCCGACGGACGTCCGCGCGAGGGCAAATTGTACGGCCAGACGATATTGCGAAACCTACTCGTCACGCATCCGAATCACGCAGCCGTTCACCATTATTGGCTGCACGCGGTTGAGAATGGGCCGCGACCCGAAGAGGCACTCGCGAGTGCCGAAAAGCTGACGCAGCTTGCTCCGAATTCCGGCCATATGCTCCATATGCCTGGGCACATCTATTATCGCCTTGGCCAATACGAAAAAGCCCGCAAGGCGTTTCTTGCTTCGCTTGATTTCGATCTCAAGTACATGCGCGAGCAGAACGTGCATCCGATAAACAACTGGAATTACACGCATAATCTCGATTACCTCGTGGCAAATTGTGCCGAAGAGGGACGATATACCGAGGCCGTCAAGTATGCTCAAATGCTTGCCGACGTGCCGTCTGACGACGACCGGCTTAAGTCGACCGGCCTCGGTTACATCCTGTATGGCGGACATACTGCGTTGACGCGTTTGCAGATGCGCTTCGGGAAGTGGGACGAGGCGATCCGGAGACTTGAGGCATCGCGTGTTCAACCGGACGCCACACTGTCCGGAAAATATCAGTCCGCGATCCTGGGCTACCTGAAGGGAATGAGCGCGGTCGAAAAGGGAAACGCCGCGGATGCTGAAAAATACTTGGCCGAACTTCAAAAGGCAAATGACGATCTGGCCGCGCAGCGAATGCAGAATGCGTCGGACTGGTATTTCAATCATGCGTTGAAGATCGTGGCAGTACATTTATTAGACCTTCGCGGCTCTACCGCGAGCGTAGAGGGAAACCAACTCGAAGCCGAGAAATTACTCAATGAGGCGATCGATCGCGAAAAGAATCTCGGTTACTGGGAACCACCGCACTACACACGGCCGGTACTCGAAAGCCTTGCTGCGGCTTACGTCCGAGCAGATAAATATGATGAAGCGGTGCGTGCGTTCGAACGAGTCCTCGAGATCCGGCCCGAAAGCGGATTCGCAATTTCGGGCATTGCGCGTGCTTACAAGAAGGCCGGCAACGAAATCAGGTCCGCCGCATACTACCGCCAACTGGCGACGGTTTGGCGGAACGCCGATAAAGACCTCATACAGCTGAGGGAAGCGAAATGATAGTTATGGTCATATCAAAGTTTTCTCTTTTTCTTCCGTTACTGATGATACTCGCAATGGGATGGATGATGGCCGAGTATGCTCAGGAATCGCCTGCCGCGTCGAGGGACCAGCAGCTGAAGGAACTGGCCGATGCGGAACGGGCCTTTGCCGTGACAACCGTAAAGGAGGGTTTCCGCGACGGATTTATCAAGTTTTTTGCCGATGACGGCATAGGCTTTAGCCCGCATCCCCAGCGAACCCGGGGTGAGCTGATGAAATCGCCGCCCGCTACCGGGCCACGCAAACTGATCTTCAATTGGCAACCGGTTATCGGCGACATTTCCATTTCGGGCGACCTGGGTTATACGACGGGGCCAGTCCTTTTTACTGACATCACGGCGAATCCGAAACCACCCTGGCACGGAATGTATTTTTCGGTTTGGGAAAAACAGGCCGATGGCAGCTGGAAGGTTGCAGTCGACATGGGAGTCGATGTGCCGCAAGCGGTTGCGGCGATCGACGCCCCTTTTACGCCGGTGCCTAATGCAAACGCGATCTCAAAATTGGACTCGGGGAAACTCAAGGGTCCCGACTATCTTGCTATCGACGCGGAATTTTCGTCGGAGATCCAGAACAAAGGCATGGCGAAAGCGTATGACCTCTACCTTAACCCGGAATTCCGTGTCCATCGTAACGGCAATATGCCGATGACCAAGAAAGAAACGCTGGACGCGTTTTTCGAAAAGGAAGGAAAGAAGCTCGAATACAAGACGATCGGAGGAAAGGTTGCCGCCTCGCGGGATCTTTCTTTTACATACGGCAGTGTCAGCGAATCGTCGAAAATAACGGGTTATTACGTGCACGTGTGGCGAAAAGACAAGCAGGCCCGCTGGCGGCTTGTCGCGGATGTATTAAACGGATTGGAGCGAAAGTGAGCCGCTGTTGATGAGCGATATTTTCGGCCTCAGCGCGGTTGCCGGCGTAAGGAGCCGCCAGTCCGAACCAAAAGATCTAAAACTTATGCGAACAAAAATGCGACTTCTATTGTTTAGTGCTCTTACATTAGTCCTTTTCGGAACCACGATTCATTCACAAACGACGGCGTTCGTAGGCGTCAACGTGATTCCGATGGATCGCGAGCGCGTTCTGGCCAATCAGACCGTGATCGTCAAGAACGGCGTGATCACCGAGATTGGTGACGCTGCGAAGGTGAGTGTCCCAAAAGATGCAACTACTGTTGAAGGAAAAGGAAAATATCTTATTCCCGGCCTCGTCGATATGCACACGCATCTGCTTTCGGATGGAGACGAGTATCCGGATTCGATCGCTCCGGATGAGCTGCGAGTGATGGTGGCGAACGGCGTAACTACTGTCCGATTTATGATCGGCACGCCCGAACTGCTCAGACTTCGATCGCAGTCCGCTTCGGGTGAGATAGCTGCGCCCACGATATATGTTGCAAGTCCGCATCTGACGGGCCGTGAACAGGGCAATAATTTCGTCGTCAAGACGACCGAAGAAGCTCGTGAAGCGGTGAGGAAGTCGAAGGCCGCCGGCTATGATTTCATAAAGATAACGACGTTTGTGCCGTCGCTGATCTACGAGTCAGCGGTCGACGAAGCGAAAAAGATCGGCATTCGCGTGGTCGGCCATGCGGACAGCCGTTTCGTCGGCGTCGAACGTGCGTGGAAAGCGCGCCAGCAGATCGAGCATCTCGACGGCTATATGGAACTGTTGCTGAAGCCGGACGCACCGATGAAAGGATCCGTTTCCGACCTTTACATCTATACCGTCGATAACTGGAAAAGCTTCGACTTTATGGACGAAAGCAAGATACCCGCGATTGCTCGCAAAACGGTCGAGTCAAATCCGTTTGTAGATCCGACTCATCATTTTATGAAGAATTCGTTTGGCCGTTTGCGGACCGAGGAAGAGATCCGGGCGCAACCCGATTTCAAATTCTATCCCGCGAAGGTGCAGGCGCAGTGGCTCGACTTTTACAAGCGAAATCGGTTTATCAACACCGTCCCGCTCGATAAGCGTGCCCGCTGGGTCGAGCTTCGCGAGAAATTCATCAAGGCGATCAATGACGCCGGCGGAAAGCTTATGGCGGGATCGGACACGCCGGAATTTTTGTGGTTGTACGGATTTGGGCTGCATCACGAGCTTAAAGCACTAAAGGAATCGGGAATCTCGAACTTCGCCGTTTTGGCCGCCGGAACGCGAAACGCACACGAATTTTTCGGGACGATCGACAAAGTCGGAACGATTCAAAAAGGAAAACGAGCCGATTTGATCTTGCTGAACACCAATCCGCTGGATGATATTTCAGCGACCAAAGATCGAACAGGCGTGATGCTGAAAGGAAAGTGGTACACACAGACTGAACTTGACGGATGGCTCGATGAGATCGCCCCGAAGATCGCTGGTTCCTATATCGAAAAACACTAAAATGAAGAGGACACTTATCACAACTGTCATATTATTGATCGCTACTGCGGTGGCTATTGGCCAGGATGATAAACAGATGGCGATCGCTGTAATAAATCAACTATTTGACGGAATGAAAGCAAAGAGTGCTGAGCGGATAAAGGCCGTTTTCGCACCTGATGTCCATTTTCTCGCGATCGATAAGCCCCGCGACGGAAAAGGGATCTCAAAAACGCGTGTGATGACCGGCGAGGCCTTTGCCAAGCAGATCTCCGAATCCAAAAGCGCGGAATATATTGAGAAAATGATCTCACCTGAGGCCCGTATATCGGGCGATATGGCTGTTGTTTCTGGACGTTACACCTTTTATGTTGGAGACAAATTCTCGCATTGCG
Organism: Blastocatellia bacterium; assembly: GCA_963732475.1. GTDB lineage: Bacteria > Acidobacteriota > Blastocatellia > Pyrinomonadales > Pyrinomonadaceae > OLB17. The sequence continues at coordinate 269,113 of CAVSZR010000008.1, forward strand.
GAACTGACACGTTTAACCTCGTACGCACCGAAGCTGGTTGGAAGATCGTTCAGGGAGCGTTCACGCTTGAGTTCCAATGCGAGCGCGACCTGAAAGCGCTCGATATCGCTGAAGTCGATGCCGATCCAAAGGACGTTTCGACGATCGACGGTATCGTCAAAGCATTTTACGCGACGATCTCCGGCCCGAAGGGCCAGCCTCGGCAGTGGTCGCGTGATAAGACCCTTTACATACCGAATGTCCGGTTTGTCAGCATGAGCGAGCAGGACGGCAAGATCAGGTCCGGTGTGATGAATCATCAGCAATACGTCAACGGGACAAATGAATCGTTCGTCAAAAATGGCTTTCACGAACGCGAGATAAATCGGGTCGTCCGCCGTTTTGGCAACATTGCCCACGTATTCTCGACGTATGAATTCTCGAATGACGATAAGACGGATAAAGGCCGCGGCGTAAACAGTATCGAATTATTCTGGGACGGCACCCGATGGTGGATATCGGCGGCGAGCTGGGACGACGAACGGCCGAACAACCCGATCCAGAAAGAATATCTGCCTAAGTAAAATGATAGGCAGTAGAAAACTATTTTGTCTGTTTGTTCGTTAACCGATTATGAAAATACTAAAACTGCTGTTCGTGTTGTTGTTGATTATTACGCCCGTCTTTTCGGCGGATATCAAGTCCGGCGACGATCTGATCGCCGCAATGTATAAGAAATATGCCGGCAAATGGTACAAGACGCTGACATTTGTCCAGAAAACTATCACTCACAAACCTGATGGTACGACGACCGCGGAGATATGGTACGAGGCGATGACCGTTCCCGGCAAACTGCGGATCGATATCGAACCGCTTGATAAGGGGAACGGCATCTTGTTTGCCGATGGCAAACTCGTCTCGATCAGGGATGGCAAAGCCGGCCCGGCCCGGCCGTTCGTTCATCCGCTGATGGTGCTTGGTTTTGACGTTTACGGCCAACCGGCCGAGACGACGATCGCTCAGGTGAAAGGCCTCGGGATCGATCTTTCGACAATTCATGAGGAAACTTGGCAGGGAAAGGCAGTCTATGTTGTCGGCGCAAAGCAAGGCGACCTCGCTACGCCGCAATTCTGGGTTGATAAGAAGGACCTGTTGTTTGTCAGGCTTTTCCAACTTAGTGGCCGCGAGAAAAGGAATTTGCAGGAAACGCAGTTCAATAAATATGTAAAGGCAAAGGGCGGCTGGGTCTCGGCCGAGGTGAAGTTCTTCACCGACGGCAAGCTAACGACGAGCGAGGAATACTCCGACATTCAGGCGGGCATAGCCCTGAACCCCGACCTCTGGAATCCGGAGAAATGGATGACGGTCGACCGGACGTATTACAAGTTGAAATAGGGCATTGCGAGTGAATTACGACAGAGAAGCCAGCTTTTTTGGTAAATGGCCGTACGAGCGTTTGTTCCGTTCGTTGGGGTAACCAAAGGGTCCGCGGGTTGCACCTGAGACGTCAAAAGGAAATAGGAGCGTTTTTAATGAGAGGACTAGCAATTTTTATCCTATCGGTGCTTTTGGCCGCCACTCTCGCCGGCCAAGCCGCGAGTCAGTCGGCAATCACGCCCGAAATGCGTTCGGCCGCAAACGATGCATATCAAAAGCAGGATTGGAAGGCAGCGGCCGCCGCTTACGAAAAGATCGCAAAGGCAGAGGATAAGAATGCCGGGCGCGATACCGTTTGGGGACGGCCCTACTTGGATTGAACCAGGATGCCGAAGCCGTTGCCGCGCTGGAAGCGGCGCTTTCCATATCGCCAAATCCGGTCTTTATTCTCGCCGCCGCTCGCGGTTATGCCCGCATTGGCAACAAGGAAAAAATGTATGAGGTTCTCGAGCGAAGCCTGACTCTCGGAGGTATCGCACCCGAGTCGCTCAATGGCGAAAAAGATTTCGCGTCCGTCAAAGCGGAACCGAAGTTCGCCGACCTCGTAAAGAGATCAGACATCGCGGTAAATCCATGCAAGGCCCGGCCGGAGTTTCGCCAGTTCGATTTCTGGATAGGCGAATGGCTGCCAAAAAACGTCCAGGGTGTCACCGTTGGCACCAGCAGCATTCAACTTATTTTGGGAAGCTGCATCATTTTTGAAAATTGGTCGACGCCGGTTTCTTCAGGCAAGAGTTTTAATGTCTTCGATACGCGCGATAGCAAATGGCACCAGACGTGGGTTGATGACAAAGGCTTGATCACGCACTATGTGGGCGGGTTGGTTGACGGAAAGATGGTGTTGACCTCAGAAACTGTTCAAAACGGCAAGAAAGGACAGGCCAAAATGACGTTCTCAAAACTGCCAAATGGTGATGTTCGCCAGCATGGTGAAAACTCGTCCGACGACGGCAAGACCTGGACGACGACCTTTGATTTCACATATGTCCGCAAAACATAGGCCTAAAACAGTGTTGACCCATTCGCTCGCGATGCGGGTGACGGCACTTCTCGTGCTTTCGCTCTCTATTGCCGGCTACCTGTTCGGTCAGGATTCGCGTGCGGGTAGATTGGTTCGTCACGTCGTCCACGGCCGTTCGCTCGAAAATTCCGTTACTCAGGAATCGCCCGACCGCTCCGTGAGCGTCTATCTTCCGCCGGGTTACGATTCGGCTCCGGCAAAACGTTATCCGGTCGTTTACCTTCTTCACGGCATTACGGACACGGATGAGAATTGGACGAAACCGTGGGGTAAGGATGATGGTTACGCGACGCTTCAGGACGTGATGGACAAGGGCATCGCCGAAGGGCGTTTCGGCGAGATGATCGTCGTCATGCCGAACGAGAACACAAAGGCATTCGGCAGCTTTTACGTTAACTCGACCGTGACCGGCAATTGGGAAGATTTCACCTCGCGAGAACTTGTCACGTACGTCGACGCGAAATATCGCACGATCGCGAAAGGCGAGAGTCGAGCCATCGGCGGACATTCTATGGGTGGTTATGGTGCGTTAACCTTGGGGATGAAATACCCCGACGTTTTTGGCACCATCTACGCGATGAATCCGGCCATTATGGGCTGGGCTGCGGATTTCACTTCGCAGTCGCCATCGTTCACGAACATTTTGAAAGTCAGGACGTTAGATGAACTGATGAGCACTCGCGACCTTTACACAATGGCGATGGTCACACTCGGACAGGCATTTTCACCCAATCCGAATAAGCCGCCATTCTATGCCGATTTTCCATTCGAATTAGCCGACGGCACGCTTAAGCCTGCCCCGACAACGTACGCAAAATGGGAGTCGCATTTTCCGGTAAATATGGTTCGCGTATACAAGTCGAATTTGACGAAGCTGCGTGGAATTCGTTTCGATTCCGGTTATGAAGACGAGTTCAAGTTCATTCCCGTAAATTCGCGTGCTCTTTCCGCCGAACTTACGCGCAACGGTGTCGAGCATATCTTCGAGGAATACAACGGCGATCACCGAAACCGAATGTGGTCGCGAAACGGCAGGTTGTACAACGAGGTGCTTCCATATTTTTGGCTGACATTAGCGAATAGATAGAGGACGTTAATACCGCTAATGCGGCGCATCGAAAAGGAGAGAAAATTAAATGAGAGTATTTTACATTTCAGCAATAGTTCTGGTATTTGGCCTGACCGTTTTTGCGCAAACCGACGAGGATCGGGCTGCCGTAAAGCAGGCAGCGTTGGATTACGTTGAAGGCATTTACGAGGTAAATCCGGCGAAGATCGAGAAAAGTGTTCATCCCGATCTCGTCAAGCGCGGCTTTTACACAGAAAAAGACAAGCCGGGCTATGCCCCGCATACTATGACATTTGCCCAACTGGTCGAACTTTCGAAGAACTATAACAAGAAGGGCAGCATACCAAAAGACGCGGTCAAAGAGGCAGTCGTTTACGAAGTCTCGGATCAAACGGCAAGCGCAAAGGTGACTGCTGTCTGGGGCTTTGACTACCTTCAACTCGCAAAATACGACGGCAAATGGAAGATCATAAACATCCTCTGGCAAACGCCGATCAAAAAGCAATAGCCGGATGGCGAAGAAAAGTATGAAGCGGCGCGAATTTATTGAGAAAACCGGATTCGGGTTGGCGGCGTTGGGTGTTTCGGGCCTTGTTTTGAGGTCAGATGCATTGCCGACACAGCGAAGCTCCGACACAGACCTCGCTGAAGCGGGATTTGAGAGTTTGCCCGGGGCGCAGACACAGGACCTTTCTCCGACTATGGCCCGCGAACTCGGCCCATTTTACCGGAGCGGTTCGCCATACCGGGCAAAGCTTACTCCGCCTTTTGAGGAAGGGACCGTATTGATCGTCACCGGCCGTGTCTGGTCGTTCGCGACAAAGAAGCCGCTGCCCAATACCTTGCTCGATCTTTGGCAAGTTGATAATCAGACTAGGGACTATTCGAAAGGAAATGGGGATTTCAAGAACCGGGCCCGCCTTTTGACCGATGAGAATGGAGCGTACGAATTCGAGACCGTTCACCCGGTTCCATATCAGCCCGGGCCCAAATTTCTGGCGGTCGCCGCACGTACATTTCATCGCGTCTGCCGCGGGCCACAAACGTCTTGTGAGCGAGCTGTTTTTCAAGGGCGACGATAAGCAGGATATCGATCCTCTCTTCCACTCGGCCCTTGCGATGCCGGCAATCAAGAAGACCAATAACGGGAAGTCATACGAATCCGTTGTGTTCGACATCGTTCTGGAAGCGGTGTAGGCGGCGGAGGCTCGCAATATTATGAGAAATAAAATAGCTCGGTCGGTCATTTTGTTCCTGGTTGGCGTCTTCGCGATTTCGTTACACGCCCAAACGGAAGATCCGCTATACGCGGATGTTGTCGCAAAAATGGACAAATATCTTACCGATGGAGAAAAGACGGGATTTTCCGGCGCTCTGCTGTTGGTCAAAAACGGGAAGGTCCTTCTCCAAAAGGGATATGGGTACGCGGACTGTGACCGCAAACGCAAAGTCACACCGGACATGGTTTTTGATATTGGCTCTCTTACCAAGCCCATAACCGGTGTTGCGATCCTGAAACTCCAATCGCAAGGCAAGCTAAAGGTCGATGACCCGATATCACGACATCTGGATGGCGTTCCCGCGGATAAGTCCGCGATCACCATCTTGCATTTGTTGCGGCATACCTCAGGCCTTCAAGACGTATTTGGCGACGACGAAGCCTACGTCACAAAAGAATGGCTGGTAAGGTCAGCCTTGGATTCAAAGCTCCGTTTCAAACCGGGTGAACCGGGCGATGTTGAAGATACATACTCAAATGCGGGCTATAGTCTGCTTGGAGCGATCATCGAAAAGATTTCCGGCACGTCGTATGAAGAATATGTTAGCAAGAATGTCTTAAAGCCGGCGGGCCTCAAAAATACAGGCTATTTCCTGCCCAAATGGAAAAAGGAACAAGTCGTTTGCGGTTTTCGCGATAACAAGGCGTGGGGCAGCGTGAGAGATTTTTACGGGAAAACAGAGCCTTCCTGGAACCTGATGGCAAACGGCGGAATGATGTCAACGGTCAGTGATCTCAACGCACTCTTCACGGCGATCGCTCAGTACAAGATCCTGCCAAAAGCTGAAACAGACTTTTTCCTGCAAACTGCCGCACGAAAGAACCAGACCGGTAAACGCGTGATGACGCCCTCAGGTGATAACAACATTTTTAGTTCGCTTTACGTCAATTACGTGGATGACAACCTGTCGTTGGTCTATTTTACGAACGACAACCGTTTTTCTGTTCAAAAAGGGTTTCCGCGTCCGCTATTCCCTGACTTTAGCAGGCTGCTGACCGTGAAGTGAATTTGCGGGTTATAGGCCTGAACGTAGGAGGTTTCGCACATGATTTTCAAAAAACTTCTTCCCGCTGCTTTAATCCTGATAACCGCAACGGCCTTTGGCCAAAGTAGTCAGACCGCCCCTAAGTCGCCGCTTGACCCCACCCGCTGGGGTGTTGTTTACGATGTCGCTGCGACAAAAAATGTGAGCGTAAGAAGCGACGTTCCTTATTCGGGAACGCTCGCGGTCGACATATACACACCGCCCGGTGCAAAGGCCGGCGACAGACTGCCGGCGGTGATATTCCTAAACGCGATCGGAGACCGTCCGGACAGCAAGGTGAAAGACTGGGCGATATATTCATCCTGGCCGCGCCTGGTCGCGGCGCATGGGATGGTCGGTATTTCGATGGACGCGGACGGCACGCGGATACAGGAGAACCTAAAAGCACTTTTTGATTTCCTTGCGAAGGACGGAAGCAAGCATGGCATCGACGCCGAAAGATTGGGTGTTTACGCGGCGTCGGCAAATGTTACGCAATCGACGATCTATTTGATGGGTGAAAACGCCTCGAAGGGAATCAAGGCTGCGGTGCTTTATTATGGTGGAGCTCCGCAATCGATCACGCGAAAAGACCTTCCCGTTCTGTTCGTAGTTGCCGAGGGTGATATGGGCGGCGGATTTGGCCAACAGACAATTCCGCTTTGGCAGAGAGTTGCCGAAGCACGGGCGCCCTGGACGCTTGTTTTCGCCAGCCGCCAGCCCCACGCCTTTGATGCATTTGAAGATACGGACGAATCGCGCCGCCTCGTTCGTCAGACACTCGATTTTTGGAAGGCACATCTCGAACCTGTGCCGAAGCCGGCGTGGCAGCCCTCCGAAGCCCGCGCTATAGTCTCGGCGATCTACATGAACAACCCGGTGCGTTCGGCTGAGTTGCTTTCAAAGTACGTTGTGTCGAACCCCGGCGATGCTCAAGGATTTCTTCATTACGCCCGCATGCTTTCGCAGCAGCAGAAATTTGCGGAAGCTTATGCCGCGTTCGAAAGTGCTTCAAAATTGGACCCGACGAATCCTGCTACGCAGGCCGGAATGGGCCAGATCCGCTTTTCTGAAAGACGCTATGCGGATGCCGAACCGCTGATCTCGAACGCGATCAAAGGCGGTTTTCGGAATCCAATGCTTTATGGCCAGCTCGGATACTCCCAGCTTGCCGTCAACAAGAACGAAGAAGCAATAAAAAGCTATGAAAGCGCGTTTGAAATGGGCATTCCACCCGGCGCAAACACGCGCGGCCTCGCCTACTACAACATGGCTTGCGCGTATTCCCGTCTTAAAAATATGGACAAGGCCTTCGAAATGCTTGGAAAAGCCATCGACCAGGGCTACGTGAATCGTGAGTCCTACGAGAAGGACCAGGACCTCGGATCACTGCGTTCCGATCCGAGGTTTGCGGTATTGCTTGAACGGCTCCCGCGGCAGACAAATTGAACGTGCAGAACGAACGGAAAATTCTTGTTCTCGTCATCCTGGTTCTCGGTGCGGTCGTTGGCCGCGCTCAGTTCAGTGAAAGGACCGTCGAGATCCCGAGCAACGGATGGGTCCTTGTCGGCGACCTTAAGATCCCGAGATCGAAGCAGCCGGTTCCAGTCGTCCTGATGTTGAACAAAGCTAATGGTACCAGACGGTCCTATGAAGCTATGGCGGAACAGTTGGCGGATCGCGGTATTGCATCCTTACGTCTCGACCTGCGCGGTCATGGCGAGAGCACGAACAAGGGCAAGTTTGGGCCGCCTTTTGATGCGCCGATGCAGGCTTTGGTCGACGGCAGCGATCAGGACGTTTTAGCAGCGATCGCATTTGTCAGGACCGCCAAGGGTATCGATCAGGCACGGATCGGCGTGATCGGTGCAAGCTACAGCGGCGAGGAGATGGCTGTCGCTGCCCGGAGATCCGGATATGCAAAAGCCTACGTTGCACTATCGCCGGGTTCGTTCAGCGAGGAGTCCATAAAGGCCATCGACACAAGCGGTTCATCATGGCTCTTTGTTCGGTCGGCGGACGAGCGCCATCTAAAGGGGCTTCATGAAGACATTCGTAAGATCAGCAAGTTGGCCCAGCTTTTCGAGGTTGCGGGCGACAAGCACGCTACCGAAATGCTTGCCTCAACGCCTCTGCTGAATGAAATGATCGCCGTCTGGTTCAAGCATAATCTTAAGTAATTATATGCACATGAGAAAACCGATCTATATCCTCTTCTTCTTATTGATCTCGACCGCGACTTTTGCCCAGCAACCGGTCGCGGCAACCGGCGCGAACGTTCTAAAAAAGGACCTGCAGCTAAAGCTGGATGAATGGCACAAGGCCGGAAAATTTCCCGGCGCGACCTTCGGCGTTGTGTTCGAAAACGGGGAAGCGTTCGGCCTGGCGGTGGGATATTCGGACCGCGACACAAAAACGGCGATGAAGCCGGATGACCGCATGCTCGCCGGAAGCACGGGCAAGACATTTGCGATCGCTACCGCGTTGCAGCTGGTGAAAGAAGGAAAGATCGGCTTCGATGACAAGATCGAGAAGTACTTTGGCACGGAGATCTGGTTTACACGCCTTCCGAACTCGAAAGACATTACTGTACGCCAACTGATGAACCACACAAGCGGACTTGTGCGGTATGAGTTCAAAGATCAGTTCACCAAGGACCTGACCGCCAACCCGGAAAAGGTATGGAAACCTGCCGAACTGGTGGCTTATCTGCTGGATGAAAAGCCGCCGTTTGAAGCCGGCAAAGGCTGGGATTACTCCGATACGAATTACATTGTTCTCGGGATGATCATCGAGAAAGTAACCGGTAAGAAGTTCTATGACGAGGCGATCAGGCGCTTTGTTAAACCCTTGAAACTTACAAACACGATCCCACAGGACGGTTTGCGCCTTAAAGGCGTTGTCCAGGGATACGCCGGTCCGAACAATCCTTTCGGCGGCAAGGACGAGATGATCCACGACGGTAAGTTTGCGATCAACCCGCAGTTCGAATGGACCGGCGGCGGATGGGCATCGACGAGCGAGGATCTCGCTCGCTGGGCAAAGCTTATGTACGAGGGTAAGGCGTTTGACGCCTCGCTTCTTCCGGCGATGCTCGATGGTGTTCCGGCAAAACTTGGCCCGAACGTCAAATACGGCCTGGGGGTCATCATACGTCCAACCCAGGCTGGTGTGACCTTCGGCCACAGCGGATTCTTTCCGGGATACGTGACCGATATGATGTACTTCCCGGACCTGAAGATAGCTGTTGCGGTTCAGGTAAATACTAGTGCTCCCGGCATGTTTGGAGGGAAATCTCCGGCAAGGATGCTCGTCGAAACGTCCGAACTGATAAAAGCCGCTAGCCAAAAATAGACCGGATCTCTAAACCGGCATTTGAAAGATATGAAAAATGGTGCGACACGACGATCTTTTTTGATCGGGGCTTCGGCGACGATCGTGAGCTCTCCGATCTTGGTGCGCGGCCAGAAGCAGGTTGCTGCGAAAAATGGCCTGTCAGACTCTTTCGTTGAAAGCTTGCCGCAATTAATGGAATGGGCAAACGTGCCCGGTCTCGCTATCGCCCTTCTCAAAGATGGCAAACCGTCGTGGTCGCGAGGTTTTGGCGTCACTAAGGCGGGTGAGACCACGCCGGTTGCGACCGACACGCTGTTTGCTGCCGCCTCGTTGTCGAAATCGGTTTTCGCTTACGCGCTGCTCCGCATGCGTGACGAAAAGCTGATCGACCTCGACCGTCCGCTCGTAAATTATTTGCCTTACGAAGATCTCCCGGCAGGTGACAATGCGAGGCTCATGACCGCGAGACATGCGCTTAGCCACTCGTCTGGCCTGCAAAACTGGCGCTTTGCCCGAACCGATAAGCTTGAGTTTGCCTTTAAGCCGGGTGACGGGTTCCAGTATTCCGGTGAAGGATTCTATTTCCTGCTGCGAGTACTCGAACACATTACCGGCCGCGGTTTTGAGGAGTATATGCAGGACCGCGTTCTCAAACCGCTCGGCATGGCGAATAGTACGTATCTGTGGACATCAACTGCAGAGCCGAAAATGTCTTGGGGACACAACGGTCGGCTGCGCCCAACCGAGGTCTTCAACGCCCAGCGTGGACGACAGATGTTGGCGACCGCCGAAAACTGGAAGAAACCTGTCGGATCCTGGAAGCACGAATATGTCGTTAAGGCCCTTGTAGAGTCAAACAAGGACGCTTCAACTTTCCCTAATTTTCTGCTTCCAAACTCGGCGGGCAGCCTGATCACTTCGATCGATCAGTATTCGCTGTTTCTCGGTCGGCTTTTAAGACCTCAAGGCGATGCTTTCGACATCTCGGCGGCTTCGCGACGCGAAATGTTCACGACTCAGACAAAGATAAATAGTTCAGTCTCATGGGGTCTCGGCGTCGGGCTGGAGGGCTACGCGGGTCGCAACCATTTTTGGCACTGGGGCGACAATGGCAATTTCAAGGCATTTATGATGGGCGATATTGCAAGTGGCAGCGGCCTCGTCGTCTTCACGAACGCCCAAAACGGCCATAAGATGTGGCAGCGGATCGTGACGGAGACGATGGGAGGCGACCATCCGGCGACATATTTCTATATGACGTGATACCGCCGGAACTTTTCCAGTCTGGCGCTCGTTTGAAATCTTGACCCTAAATTACATTCGGTCAAAACTCAACAAGTTTTTGGAGGAGTTAATCATGGACCACAAGCATTTTTTGTCCGCCGCGTTGTCGTCATTATTCTTACTTTTTGCGATCTGCGCCGCGCCCGTCGTCGCTCAGATCCCAAACCAACTCGCCCAGGATTTCGTTGCAGGAAGCGCGCCAAGCCCCGAACAGGTCGCACAATTTGAAAAGGATGCGGCGGCCAAGCCGGATGATCTGAGGCTCGTGCGAAAGCTGGGCAAAGCGTACTTTTTCCAGTTCTTTGACGAAGGCGACAGGCCGGCTGTTCCGAAATCACAGAAGACGCTGGAAAGAGCCTTGACGATCACGAAGGACGATCCCGAGACACTCGCTTACCTCGGAGCTCTCCATATCTTGCGCGGCATCCGGCTCGAAAAAGATAACGCCGCCAAGCAGAAGGCGAGCTTTGAAAAAGGTTTCGAACTGCTAAAGCTTGCCGAGAAACTCGATCCGCGAAACGGAGCGGTGACTTCCGTCGCCAGCGCCTCATATCTCTGGCTGCCGGATTCGTACGGCATGGCACCGCACGTCGTCGAGATGCTCGAAGGAATGCGAAAGGGGATGGGCCCGATGTTCAAGAAATTTGCGCACCACGGCCAGCAAAGACTTTTGCTTACGCTCGGCCAAGCCTATGTAAGGACGGGCCAGAACGAAAAAGCCAAGATAGCGTTCGATGAAGCTTTGCAAGTAAGTGATGCGTCGAGGGAAGCGGGATTGATCAAAGCGGAGTTGGCCAAACTGAAAAACTGATCTATCCCTAAGGATGGCACGAAAATTAACAAAACTGGCAGCAAAAAAATATGAAAAATCGTTGGCAGAAAATCGCTCTTTTGTTCACATTCACGGTATTCGGCGCATTCGGGTTGGCGCTTCTTGCCGCCTCTTTCACGCGTCGAGCATACTGTATACGCCCAGACATCGCCGACACCGACGGTGGTCGCTGCGGCTGAATTCGATCAGAAGGCGGCATTGGCAAAGCTCCGCGAACAGATCAAGGGCAAGGAGCAGGAACCTGCGTCTTCCGTTTTCAAGAACATTCAAACGCCGATGCTAAAGGGCAGGCCCGCGGCGCAGCTTCTGGCGGTCATGGAATTTGGCTTCGCCCGGTCTCTTGGCGTCAACTGCACCCATTGCCATGTTCCGGATAAATGGGAATCCGAAGATAAACCACAAAAGCAGATCGCCCGCGACATGTCGGCAATGGTGGCGGCATTGAACGGTACGACCCTCAAAGGCATCAAGAATCTCAAAAGCGCATCGCCTACGGTCAACTGCACGACCTGCCATCGCGGCGAGGTAAAACCAGCGCTGAATCTTCCGCCGAAATCATAGTTGGATCGCGAAGGTCGTCGTTTCTGTCAGGAGTTAGCATATGTTTAAGGTACTGGTCCCGACATTTCTCGTCTTGTTATTAGTTCACCAACCCACATCTGCCCAGACGGTGACCGAGGAATCTTACATACGGGCACGGGAGGCGATCGACAAATCGGTCACCGCATACGGGGGCCTTGCGAAACTGCGCTCGATCCAAAACTTTACGCTCAAAGCGGTTGGCGATACGGTTCAGCGAAACCAGAGCCGCAAAACGTTTACATTCGACCGTACACCGTATCAGATCGATATTGCGGCCGATCTCAAAGGCAACCGTTTCAGCCAAGCCGTGCAGGGCGGATTCCCTGGTGGATTCCGTTATCACAGTGTTTTTGTTGTGGATAAGACCGACGGAATGTCGTATGACATGATCCGAAAAGTAAGCGTTGCAAGGCCGAATATACCGGCCGCAGCCATTCGCCAACGCCTGCGTTATATCCCGCAAATGCTCGTAATCAACGCTCTCGACCGGGCCTCGCACCTTCGTTCTTTAGGCAAGGCCGATTTTCTCGGGCGCCCGCACAATGTCGTCAGTTATTCGAATGAAGACGGACAGGAGATCGCGCTCTATTTTGATGGCGTTACCAATCTGCTCACAAAATTTGAAACGCTCGGAACCGACCCCTTTATGGGTGACGTCGTCACGGAGGTGATTTTTTCCGGCTACAAGAACGAGGGCGGACATCCGATCGCAATCGGACGGAGTACAAAAGTCGCCCGCGAATTGGTCGAAGAACTTCGATATGAGCAGCTTTCTTTAGGTGCAGGTTTGAACGAAGCGAGTTTCAGGGCGCCCGGCGAAATGCCTGCAATGCGACCCGCGCCCCCGAATTCCGATCCGGTGACGAAGCTTTCTGCAAACGTGTATACAGTTCTTGCAGGCGGTTACAACGTCTTGTTCGTCAGCTTTAAGGATCATATTTTTGTAATGGAAGCTCCGGGGAATGACAGTGTTTCACGTCAGGCCATCGAGGCAATCAAGAAAACGATTCCCGGCAAGCCCATCAAATACGTTTCCGTCACGCATCATCACGACGATCATGCCGGCGGCTTGCGGAGCTACATTGCCGAGGGTGCGGCGGTGATCGCCGCCCCGGGCGAAAAGACATTTTTCGAAAAGGTGGTTAAGGGCCAGTTCACCATCGACCCCGATGCGTTGATGCTAAATCCACAACCTTTAAAAATTGAAGTCCTCGAAGGCCGAAAGCGAGTTTTGACAGATGGCACGATAACCGTGGAAATTCACGACATCGGTTCTGGCCCGCACACTGAAGAAATGCTTGTCGCGTACCTTCCGAATGAAAAGATCGTTTTCCAGGGCGATCTTCTCAACCGCCCGGCAAATGGTGATTATCCAATAGCAAATGATACCTCAGAGCATTTCCTGAAATGGATAGATTCGAAGAAGCTGCCAGTCGAAAAGATCATCCCTGTCCACGGCACGGTCACAACAATGGATGAGTTCCGCAAAGCCGTTGCCGATATGCGCAACGCGGTGAAGTAGTGTCTTAAGAACCTGTTTTCGAAAAAACTGAAAACCGAAAAAGTAGAAACTGAAAACGGCCCGATCGGGGTTTTCTGTTCTACTTTACGGTTTTTATGAGTTCCTCTTGCAAATTTCCCGTCGTAACCTACAATAAAGGCACCTCAAATCTTCGGAGAAAAACTAGATGAAAAGATGTTTGATCTCAGCCCTTGTCCTGTTGTCGATCGTTTCACCCGTCTTGGCGATCGATATGAGTAAGGACATTGACGCCGCAACCGCGAAATTAATGCCCAAGCTCGTCGACTGGCGGCGTCATTTGCACCAGTACCCCGAGCTTTCAAATCGCGAAACGAAAACGGCGAAATATGTGGAGGCCCATTTGCGGAAACTTGGCCTTGAGGTTCGCACCGGTATCGCCAAAACCGGCGTCGTTGGAATCTTGAAAGGCGGTCAACCCGGACCGGTCATCGGCTTGCGGGCGGATATGGACGGGCTCCCGGTCACTGAAAGAAACGCGCTCACATTTGCTTCAAAAGAAACCGCAGACTTCAACGGCCAGAAGGTTGGCGTGATGCACGCCTGCGGGCACGATACACATGTAGCGATGTTGATGGGGGCGGCCGAGGTGCTTGCCGGAATGAAGGACAAGATCAAGGGAAGCGTCGTATTCATCTTTCAACCCGCCGAAGAAGGGCCGCCCGCGGGAGAGACCGGCGGTGCCCCGGATATGATTAAAGAAGGCGTTATGGACAACCCGAAGATCGACGCTATTTTTGGTATACATATAAACTCGGCAACTGAGATCGGCACGATCAAATATAAGTCCGGTGCAAACATGGCAGCCAGCGATTGGTTTGAGATCAAGATCCGCGGCAAACAGACGCATGGAGCTTACCCGTGGCAGGGCATCGATCCGGTCGCGGTCGCGTCACAGATCTACACTGGTCTGCAGATGATAGTGTCGCGCCAATCAGAACTCCCAAAGGCACCCGTGATCATAACGGTCGGCCGAATAAACGGTGGTATTCGAGAGAATATCATCTCGGAAGAATTGACCATGGCGGGCACTATCAGGACGCTTGATACCGAAATGCAGAGAGAGGTCCACGAGAAGATCAAGCTTACCGCCACTAAGATCGCTGAAAGTATGGGAGCAACGGCCACGGTATCTATCGACCGAAAGACTCCGGTAACTTACAACACACCCGGATTGGTAAAGAAGATGCTGCCGTCTCTCGAAAAAGCTGCGGGAAAGGAGAACGTTGTCGAAGGCGAATGGGTGACAGGGGCAGAAGACTTTGCCTTTTATGGTGCCAAGGCACCCTCATTTTTCTTCTTTCTCGGCGGGATGCCGAAAGGAAAAGATCCCAAAACAGCCGCTGCCCACCACACGCCCGATTTTTTCATCGATGACAGCCGTCTCGACGTGGGCGTAAAAGCTTTCGCAAATATCGTTTTCGATTACGTCAATTAGGAAGTACGCGGATTTGAATGTGTGGCGGCCGTACGGCAATTTTCTCGAACGGTTTCGAGTTTGCCGCCACCCAGGCAAATCCGCGTACTCTTACGCCCGCGCTCCCGGCTTTGACCCACCACAACAGCGAGATCCAAGCGTGTGAACTCAATATTATGAGTTCGAACTGCTCGCACAAGAAATCCGCATTTGAAAATTTCCTGCATCTTAATGAAGATAGATATATGGGTATCCTTCTCCAAACCGCAAGTTGGTACGACTGGGTTGTGGCTCTCGCGTCCGAGGTGCAGAGAACCGTTCTTGAGTCGATCAGTGCGATGGTCACCGGTATTTTTGGCCGGCTGCCGTTCCTGCTTGCGGCTCTGATCGTTGTCGTCCTTTTCTGGTTCTTTTCCAAGTTAGCCAAATGGCTGTTCCTGGTCACAACCCGACGAACAAAATTGGACGCACGTCTTCGAATTTTGATCAGCCGGATGCTTGTCGTGTTAGTTGTGACGTTGGGAGTTCTGACGGCCCTGACGGTGGTGATACCTTCCTTCGATTTCGGAAGCCTGATCGCCGGGCTGGGTTTTTCGTCCTTTGTCATTGGCTTTGCGACCAAGGACATTTTGAATAACTTCTTTTCCGGCATCCTTATTCTCTGGCAGCGGCCGTTTCACATTGGCGACCATATTTTCATCGGCAGCAATCACGGAAAGGTCGAGTATATCGGCGTACGTGCTACGTCGCTCAGAAAAGACGACGGCGAGCTGATCTTGATCCCAAACGGCGATATGTATTCGAGTGCTCTGACCATCCGCGGTGTGGGTTCCAAACGCCGGATGAATTTGAAGTTCAGTCTTGGATTTGATGAGCCGATCGAGCACGCCAAGGAAATTACGTATCAGGCCTTGATCGACACAGATGGCGTTGTTCACGACCCGCTGCCAAGGGTCCTGGTTTCTGAACTGAACGCAGACGGAGTGAATGTTACGGTCAACTTCTGGATCAACACGAATGAAAGCAAGCCGCTTGAGGTATATGACCGGGCTGCCATTGCTATTATTGGTGTTCTCGACAAAGCTGGGATCGAAATGTTTCCGCCGGGTTCTATGATAGTCCAAAGGCCGAAGGACGAGTTGCAGGATGAACCGGTTGAACCAAAGCGGAAGAAGGATTTCTGATCCTATAGGAACCGGTCGAGGATCAGCGGACCGGCGGTGCGGTGCCTCTTGTGGTACGAATACTCGCGTTGCCCAATCCGCGGAACAGCGGCGTAAAGATCCACTTCGAGTGTGTTTCGATCCCGTAATAGGCGAGGACCGACTTTGCCGCGGCTCTGGCTGGCTACTCCGATGAAAGGCTGGTTGTCGGTCACAACCGTAAAGTTATCGTCCTCAGGTCCCGGCGACTTCATCTGGGCTTTCGGTGTTAAGAACATTGGCCAGCGGATAAGTGTATTGGTCGAAGTAACGTGTTGGTTGCGGCGACGATGGTAGGAGCCCGTTGTTATGGGCCTGGACCTTTTGGGCAAACGCCGCGATAACGTCCGGGTCGGGGCCGATCAAACGCCACTTTCCGTCTTCGCTCAGGGGATCGGTCGCGGACGAGGCACGCATAATTTGACGTTTTTTCGTGCCTTGCGGCAAGCCCTCGATAAGGTCGTCGAGCGATTGTGGAAGCTTGGCGCCCTGGTGATAGATAATGTACTGCCTGATAGCGTCGGCGATCTCTTCGCCGCGTCGGATAGACTCAAGCTCTTTTTCCCGCTGAACTTCCTGGTGGACCGATGGTGCCGCAGCCAGCAAAGCTATCGCGAGCACGACCATAAAGCCCATTACCGCCAGCATCGTCATGCCTTGTTCTGACTTTCTAGGACATATCGCTGCCCCACCCCCGACAGCGTGGGTCTTCATACAGTGTTCCGTTGACCGACTTTTATTGTCGCTTTCGGTTATCATCGTTATCATCAATATCCGGCTTGTTCGCGACGGGACGGTTCGTGTTCGATGCCGGCGGGATGTACCGAGGCACATTGTCAGGAATTCCCGGTATCCGCCCATTGGCTGTTCCGGCCGGTGCCGGCGGAGTGAACGGAACGTAGCTCTCACGCGTCGGGAAAGTCGGCCTTCCGCCTCCCGGTTGAGCAGGTTGCGTGCCGGGCGGTGGTTCGAAAAGCTTCAATCTGTGCTTAAAACCGAGATTAACGTCCTCAAGGACCGTTTCTTGCGCTGAGATACTAAGCAGCCGGAACCGGCCCTCGACAACATCATTCAAGCGGGCGGCCATCGGTATCTGTTTTCCGCTCTCAAGAAAGTACGCCGTATCATTATTGCTGCGTTTGCGGGCGATCATCCCGATATACTGGACCTGCGGTTTTGGCGCCGGCTGCACGTCAAGCATGACGGGATTTGAATAAAGCGTACCGTCGCCGCTTTGGGCAAGCACCTGTTTTTGTCCCTCAGACGTCAGCAAGACACCGGGAATATCCGCGGTCAGCTTCTGAGAGCTGACAAACGTCGTCGGCATCTCCTGCTGGTTAAAGTAGATACGCGCATCGGGCGTGAAATTATCGCCAGCCACTTCAAGACGGAAACCTTTCGATCCCGCATAAAGGCTTTGCGGATTCAAGAGGGCGATTTGAAAGTGCGGCGTCGGCGCAGGTGTGGGCGTAATTATCACAACCGGCGGAGGAAGTGGAGTGGGGCAATTTTCCCTGCACGGCGGCGGCGGCTCGTAGAACGCGAAGATATTCCTTCCGGGATCAGGAGCGCCGAAAATGCCGGGGCGATAATCTATTGGCGTAGTTTGTGCATAAAGATCCTGCTCCGCCTGGCTTGGGATCTTTCGAGCCTGCGGGTCCGCCGCTCCAGAGGTCGAGACTTTGGGTGACGGTGAGGGTTTCACGGCCGCGGTTGCGGGCCCCGAACCGAACGAACCTCTCAAAAACGCAAAATAAAAAACGACCAGACACATTAGCCCGAGCACGGCGGCTGCTATGATCTTGTTTCGTTCGGTCTTAGATTTTCCTTCAAAAAGTTTCATTACACAAAATCTATTGCGGAACAACCTCGGCTGCGGGTGGAACGGCATTTGGGCGGCGGAAATAGGCAGCCATTTCCAGACGGAGCCTTACGGTTTCTCCGTGTGTCTTACCGCGAGCGCTTTTCGGCAGGGCGGTCTGGCCAGCTGGTTGAAATGTTCCCGATCCGGCAGTTGGCTGTATGCCGCGCGTCGGATCAACGCCCCCGACCGGCCCGGCCTGAAGAGGATCCGCTTGCTGGCCGTTCTTTTGCTCGCTTTCGGACGGTTCAAGCTCAATGGCACTGATCACCACGAACTCGTTGCCGGTTTCGATCGCCTGGATAAACCGGCGAAGACTCACGTACGGGCCCTCGACGGTGGCGGATACGTAAACGCCCGGGAATAAGCTTTGAAATTTGGACTTTCCGCGTTCTTCCTCTGACTGGTTGCCTTTTCGGGTGTCGGCGATCTCAAGCGGGGCGTAGTCCGGGCCGGTTGTATTCACAAGCCCGTGGCTGGCTATCAGCCCGTTTATTCTTTGGTAGAGTGCCGTCCGGCCGTTTGCCGCGATCGGAAGCGAGCGAGCTTCAAAATCGTTCACGCTTTCCAGCAGTTGCGCTACAGCCGTTTTAGTGTCCGAAAATTTCCCATACTTGTCGCGTGCGTCGATCAGTTCCTTTTCAAGGTTGGCGAGCCTCACACGATTATCTTCAACCTCGCGATTTGAAGGGACCACGAAGAAAACATAAAGCATCACTGCAGCAACAACAGCCAGCATTGCCGCACCGGCCGTCGCAAGTTCAGCCGGGCCCCACATCCCGCCATAAACCTTTCGCGGCCGGTTCTTCGGCGGAATATCGATCATGTGCTCTTTTTCGATCACGATCGTTTCGCTTTCCGTCAAAAGAACAGTGCGGTCGGCCTCTTCAATAACTACAGTGGGATCCACCGCCTGGCCGTACTCGTTGACGAGGATAGTTGGCTCCGCATCACCGCGTTCGCCAGGATTTGCCGGGTTTTTCAGGTCCTTTTCGCTCATTACTGCGACCCTCCCTGGCTGGTTTGCGCGATATCCGAAGGCGGCGCGGCCGAATAACCGTAGGCGGGTGTGTATATCAGGTAAAGTGTGTATTCCGTATAGGTTATACGCTCATTTTTCTGCAGGCTCTGACTGCGAAGTTCGGCCTGGAAAAGCCCGGAATTGTTCATACTCTCGATCATCGACATCACGGCCGCATAATCGCGGCTGATGACGCCAAATTCCAATGCGGCCTTAACGCGGTCACCGTCCTTGTAAACATTTTCGACCGATATCCGCGAGGCACTGACGCTTCCCGGCAAGATCGATTCAAGATCAGCAAAAAGCCTTGACCAGCCAAACGATTTGTTTGCGACAAGTTTGTGCGAAGCAACCAGGAGTTCGCGTTGTTCGGGCGTCAACTCCTGCTGGATCTTTTCACCCTCGCCTTTAAGACGCTTGACCTCGGCGTCCATTTCCTTGATCTGGGCGGCGGTGATCTCCGACTTCTTTGAGTTTTCACGGAGCCGCGCAAAACTGACGACCGCACCGGCTACGGCAATAGCCAACAGCAAAAGCGACACCAGATAAGGCGTCGTTCGGTTGCGAAATGGCTTAGTGGAAAGATTGAGTTTAGTTATCACGATTGTATGATGCGAGTAAGATGTATTTCCGCGGGCCGCCTGGCAAAAACAAAATTTTAACAGAAATAAACTTCAATGTCTTTCACGAATGCATGGCCGCAAAAGTTGCAAAACTTACTCGGTTCGTGACCGGAGCGGCTTGCCCAGTTCTTCGGCGGTCAGGTCCCGATACGCGCATACCCGGTTTCGGCCTTCGCGTTTTGCCCTGTAAAGGGCGGAATCAGCCATCTCGACAAGCTGGATCGGGTCGCTCGAATCGTGCGGAAACGATGCAATTCCGATACTTATGGTCACGTGATGAGTTTCGGCAGGCTGGCCTTGTCGAACGATGCTGAACTTTCGGTTTTCGATCTCGTGACGTATCCGTTCGGCCGCAACAAGGGCCTCGCCTATCTCGGCATCAAGCAGGAACGCCGCGAATTCCTCGCCGCCAAATCGTGCCGCCGCATCTCCGCTTCTAAGGCAGTTAATGATCGAATTCCCGATCTCTTCAAGCGCCTTGCTGCCCGTTAGATGCCCGTAAGTGTCGTTTACGTTCTTAAAATGATCGATATCCATCATCAACACGCAAAACGTACGGTTTTCAACCCTCGCCCGCTCTGATTCCCGTCGCAGTTCTGAAAAGAAGGAGCGGCTTGAAAGTAATCCGGTCAGGTCGTCATGCGAGATGAGCCGGTGTATTTGCTGCTGGTATTCGCGGTCGATCGCATCAAGCAAGTCAAAACGCAGTATCTGCGACCCGATCGTGATCTTGTCGCCGTTTTGGAGAACTTCTTCAGTTACGCGCTCACCGTTTAATGCAGTCCCGTTTCGTGAGCCGAAATCCTTAAGAACGTACCTAACTTCCTGTGTTTCAGCGTCGATCGTGGTGAAGATCTTTGCGTGCCTCCGCGACACCAGCGAATCGTTAACGCGGACGTCGGCACCAAGTTCGCGTCCGAGAATGACCTCTTCGCGTTCAAGCGGGATCGGCACGGCGATCAGCTCCCCGGTCAGGAATACAAGTGCAGGGCGGCAGGTCGCGGTCTTGACGCTTTGGTTTTTGCATATGAGGACTAACCGAGGCATGAGGCGGGGGCAAATGACACTCATTAACAGGATAGCTTATACTTAACACAAATTTCCAGCGTTTTTTGACCGTTCACCGCTATGCCGGAGCATCGAATTATTGAAAGCAATGCCCTTGCAGGCCGATCAAACGTCTGTTCCAGATGAGAATTCTTATTGTTAAACTAGGCAGCATCGGTGACATTATCCACACGCTTCCCGCGTTGGCCGCGATTCGACGGGCATTGCCTGCTGCCGAAATAAGCTGGGTGGCCGAAAAGCGTTCGGCGGAAATTCTTCGCGGAAATCCGATGATCGACAGGCTTATCGAGGTCGATACGCGATCTTTGCGTGGCGCAAAAGTGGTTCAGGGCATACTTGCCGGTTTCAGAAAGCAGCTTCGCGAACTCAGGCGGTTCAAATTTGATATCGCGATAGATTTTCAAGGGCTTCTGAAGTCGTCGGCGATCGCAAAACTATCAGGTGCAAAGTCCCGGTTCGGTTTCGCCCGGCCTAATTTGCGCGAGCCGGCCAGCCGGATCTTCCTAAACCACAGTGTTGAAGTTCCGCCGCAAATCCATGTAATTCGCAAGAATTTGATGCTGGCGGGAACGGCCCTTGATATTTCCGTTCCCGGGGACAGCTTTGAGTTTCCGATCACCGCCGAACCACATCATGTCCGTGAGAGCGAACAAATTGTTGAGGCTGCAGGCGACAATTTCGCTATCCTCAACCCGGCCGGCGGTTGGGTTACAAAACTCTGGCACCCCGAAAAATACGGCCAACTGGCCGACATGCTTTGGGAACAGAATGGGCTGACATCAATAATTGCAACCGGCCCGGGGGAATCGGAACTGTCGGCTGCGGTAATCGGCAACAGCCGAACGGGCAGAGCGATCGCCGCCTCGCCCAGCCTGAAGGGTTTTTTTGAGCTTGCAAAGCGGGCAAAAATATACGTTGGCGGCGACACTGGCCCGACCCACCTCGCGATCGCGGCAGGTGCACCGGTCGTCGGGATCTTCGGCCCAACTGAGTGGTGGCGAAACGGCAGCCCGGTTGCCGAAGATATCTGCGTCGAACGGACGGACATAAGCTGCCGCGTCGATTGCCACCGCCGGACCTGTTCGAACTGGATCTGTATGGATATTGAGCCCGATGCGGTGTTCGAGGCTGTGCAGAAAAGGCTCGGCGATCGTGAGCGTGAATGGACATCCATTTGACCCGCACGGACGTCGAAATACGGTGAGATGTCTATATCGCTCGTGGCTTATGTCAGTAAATATTGCAAAAACGCGAACGCGGAATGTTACGAATGAGATATACTCAATTCTTACCCCTGATTGACACTTTTAATGCCGCTTGATGTTGTAAAGCGACACTCCTAATTTCGAAAGATGAGAAATCGGTTTCAAAGAATTTTGCTGGCTTTAGCGGTCAACGCCGCGTTCGCAGTCTGTGTTTTGGCTCAGAATGGCGGTTCGCTTGAGCCGAAAACCATGCCGTTCGGCGATGGCGAAACACTTACGTATGAAGGAAAGATCAGCAAGTACATCGGCTCGATCGCTATTGCCGATCTGACTTTCACGATCACAAGGCCGGAAACAGGCGACAATTTCCTGGTCAAGGCAGACGCAAAATCGAAAGGAACGCTGTTAAAACTCTTTCGCTTCAGCTTTCTTTACCAGATCGACTCGACCATTGAGGATAAAGAGTTTCGCATCAGGAAAACCACAAAGGTAGACACGCAAAAAGAAAGGGTCCGCGAAAGCGAGGCGGTCTTTGATTACGGAGACAAGCGGGTCACGTATGTCGAGACCGATCCGAAAGAGCCGATGCGGCCGAGCCGCAAGATCGCTTCCGAGATCGGCCCCGAAACCCACGACCTTGTCTCCGGCCTTTATCGATTGCGTATGCTGCCGCTTGCCGTCGGAAAAACTTTTGAGTTGTCGGTCAGCGATTCGGGCCTGGTTTACAAAGTTCCGGTAAAGGTCACCGCACGCGAGCGCCAAAAGACGATTTTCGGCCAGATATGGTGCCTTCGTGTCGAGCCGGACGTTTTTGGCCCGGACAGGCTGATCGAAAAGGAAGGCAGCATGGTAATTTGGGTTACTGACGACGCCAGGCATTTGCCCGTTCGCTCGTTGGTGAATTCATCGGTCGGGAAGATCGACATCCGGCTGAGATCCGCAAAAAACCTTCGATCGTAGACGGCAGAGGCCTGAGCGTAAGCGAGGGCTTAACTAACTTCGAACGGCAGAGGCCTGCGCGTAAGCAAGGGCGTACTACTCAACTTACACATCACGCCCTGCTCACCCGCGGGCTTCCGCATTTGAACCAACGACAGCCGTCCGCTTGTAACTTGCTCCTGAAACACCGCATAATCTTTGTTTATACGAGCAAATTTGAGCAAGTTTTATGGCCAGGAAAGTTACAAAGCGATTGTCTAAGGCGATCGATGCAAAGAGCGATGAGGTCGTCGAATTCGATCTCGCGGATGTTGTCGGCGTGTCTTCTTCGACGGTTTTTCCGAGTGGAGCGGCTGCGGTTCAGGTCACCGGAGGCAGTAGAGGCTGAATCGGCCGTCGAAGAGCTCGAAATCGAAAAATACTCGCCCGCATTTCTCGAACTTGCCGTGCCAAAGCTGCCCGAGCTTCCAAAGGACAACCGCGCAAAGCTGCTGATGCAGTCGCCTAACCGGCTATATTTCTATTGGTCAGTAGGCAAAAATCCTTTCCACATTCTGAACCGCGCGATCGGCGAAACGGGCAGCTACACGCTCGTGCTGAAGCTCGTAAACCTGAAAAACGATACCGAAGAGATCCACGCCATCGACACCGGCGGTTCGTGGTGGTTCGATGTCGAGGCCGACACCGAATACCGCGCCGAGATCGGCTTTTACGCGACCAACCGGCCGTACGTCCGGATAATGTACTCGAATGTGATCGGCACGCCGCGCAAAACTCCGTCGCCGCGTTCGGCCGAATCGGCCCAGTGGACCGTCACCGCCGACAAGTTCGCCCGCGTGCTCGACGTAGCCGGATTTTCACGCGACGCATTTGACGTCGCCCTCGCCGGTGACGACCAGCAGGCCGCCGAGTTGGCGACAAAGTCCGCCTTCTCGCAGTTCATCGGCAAGCCGCATTCGGAATTCGCGGGGATCAGTGTCGAAGAGATCCGCTTTGCCCTGCTCGCGCTCGCCTCCGGAGCGTCGCTAGAAAGCCTCCGCGGCCGCATAGGCGCCGCCCTCTACGCATTTCTCGAAGCCAACATGGCCGATTCAAGCGGCGAAGATGCCCTCTCCGCCCTAAAGGCCCAGTTCGACTTCGAAGCCGACGATATCGAGGAAGAAGAACTAGGCCCGGCCACCTACGGCTCCAGCCTCGTCAACTTCCCGCGAAAACTAAAACGCAACCGCAAACTTTCTGACCTTAGTCCGGTCAGTTCGCACAGTTTGTTGCCGTGACCCATTACTCCGGATTGTCCTTTATGTATTGTTCGAACCGTTTTTTTTCGGGGTGGTCGGGAACCTTGGCCAGAAATTCCTTGTATTCCTTCGTTGCCAATTTCTTCATTCCGTTAATGTCGTAAAGATCGGCGAGGATCAGATGACACTCCGCCATCCTGACCGGGTCGAGCCTTATCGCCTCCTTCAGTGCATCGACCGCAAGGTTGCCCTTCTGCGTCTGCAGATACGCTTCGCCCAATATATAAAACGCGACCGCAGAATTTGGATCGAGCTTGATCACCTTTTTGCAGGATTCGATCGCCGATTCGTACTCCTTTTGCGCATACTGCGACTGAGCGAGGCTGATCCACGCGGGAGTGAATTCCGGGTTGGCCGCGACTGCCCGCTTGAACCAGATCTCGGCTTCCGAATACTTTTTCTGCCGGTAATATATCGACCCGATGGTGGCGTGCGTAACATGATCGGCCGGATCGGTTAGGGCGATCTCGCTTAAGTATTCTATCGCTTTTTCCGGTTTTTGCTCGGCATCGGCCTTTAATGCTCTTTCAAAAAGCTTGGCATTCTTTTCGTTTCGCTGGTAAGCAAATTTGGCCGGGACCACGCCGGGCGGTGCAGTCGGCTGTGCTGGCTTCAAGTTAAACTCGAAATCCTCCCGCTGCTGCGGAAGATTTGTAATGATCGAACGGCGAGCTGCTTCCTGGCCGTTTATGTCAACCGTAAGCTCGCCGCCGCTCGCAGACTTCTCAAAGCAATAGGAGCCCGATCCATCCACGGCGAGGCGCTGCGTCGAGTGGCCTTCCCGCAGCGATACGACGACGGTAAGCGGTTTCTTCTCTCCCTTTGGCCTGCGTATCGAGATGCGGCCGAAGACGACCCGATAGCGCGTCAATGGAGCGTCCATCGGCGCAATTATCCCCCGGTCGGTGCAAATGTCCTCTTCCTGCGCCGTCGCATCACAAACAAGGAGAAACAACGCAGCCGCAATAAGCAAAAACCGTGCTCTGACACACATAGCTGACTCCTTTTTGCAAAACCGTATCGTTCGCAATTGATAATCCAATGCGGATCGAAAGTCAAGAGCCTATTTTATTCATCAAGGACCAGCTTTTCTGTTTGTTTTGTATTGCTCAAGCCTCGGGCCGTTTGAGGATCTCGGCCAACGCTGTTAGCCGAGCTGAATCGGCAGCGTTCTTCGCCTGGCCTGCATTTTTCGCGATCGAAGAAGCAAAGCCTTTAAGCTTCTTCATCTCGCCGGGTGAGCCTTCGGCCTTTGAGATCGCCTCTCGCAGACTTGTGATCTGCTCCGAAGACAATCCGCCGGAACGCTCGAGTTGATCAATGTAGGCCTTTGCTACGACCAACTTTCGCGGCCAAACTATTTTCTGCTGGTTCTGAACATTCAGCTCGGCTACCTGAATACTTTTCGCGGCGTCGATCTCGTTCTGAGTGAGATTCTCGGTCGGCGTCAACTCGAGGATGTCGAGGCCGCGGGCTATCTCGGACGAGTAAACGCGGCCGTTGTACCAATAAGCCGACCAAGTGCCGCCATTGGCGAGCAGCTTTGCATCGACGGGGCCGCGATCGAAATAAGCGATCTCAACCGGATGTTCCGGGTCCGTAAAATCCATCACCGAAATTCCGCCCTGGTACCAGGATTGAACCATAATGTCGCGACCGGGCACCGGAACAAGCGACCCGTTATGCGCGACGCAATTCTCCTGCTCGGTCTGTGCGGCGGGCATCTTGTAGTATCCCGCGAAGTGAAGTTTGTTGTCCGTCAGACGAAAAACCGAGTCGGCTCCCCACACGTTGGGATCGATCGGGCGGCACTTCGGTCCACCACCGCCACCCCACTCATCGGTAAATACAACTTTCTTCCCATCGTTCGAAAACGAAGCCGAGTGCCAGTAGGAATAGTTTGGATCATTTACGGCGTCGAGGCGCTTCGGGTTCACCGGATCTCTGATGTCAAGGATCAGCCCGTTTCCTGAGCAGGCGCCTGCTGCGAGGCCGAGAGCCGAATAGACTGTGATGTCGTGACACTGGTTGGTGTCGGATACCCTGCCGGTGTCATGCGACACGGCGGACTTGAGGGCGTTGATGGCGCCGGTGCGCGGATCTATGAAAACCCGGGGGCTTGAAACCACCTTGGCATCCTGCGGTGACGCAAGAGGTACTTTGATAACCTCGATCCGAAACAGCGCGGTATTCGGATCCTTGTCCGGGGCTCCGCTCGAACATCCGGCCAGTTCCGCATCCTGCCGAACGAAAGACGTTCCCGAAACGTAGATGTAAACATTGTTCTTATCATTCGGATCAATGACGAGAGTATGCGTGTGCGAACCACGACAAGTTTGCACGGCGGCAACCTGTTTCGGATTTGTGATGTCGGAGATGTCGAAGATCCTAACGCCGCGGAAGCGGTCTTTTTGCGCCGCCGGAAGGTTCGGCCCGGTCGCTCCCGCAGGCCGCGGGGGATTGGGCTCAAACCCCTGGGTTCCGCAATCAACCCGGCCGTTCGCCGACTCGACCGACATAAACAGCAGGTTCTTATAAACCGAAGGATCGCCCTGTCCGCCCGGACAAACGATCGACGTCACAAGCCGCGCTTTTGCCGGATCTGCAGCATCGTAGATGTTGATGCCGTAATAGTTTCCCACGAATATGTGATTGCCCTGGAAGGCGAGGTCGGAATTGGTAAATGCGCCCTGCGCAATATCCAATTGGATCGGCTTTGGTATCTGCGAGAGAGAGGTGTCGGGAATGCCGAAGGACGCCAGCATCTTTTTTACCCTTGGGTCGTCCGCGTTCTCGGTGCCGAGCTGAAAAGAATCCGGCTTTTTATGCGACTGCAGGAGCCTCATGCCCAGAGCTTTTTCACCGGCATCGTACAGTCCGGCCGA
Source organism: Blastocatellia bacterium (assembly GCA_963732475.1). Classification (GTDB taxonomy): domain Bacteria; phylum Acidobacteriota; class Blastocatellia; order Pyrinomonadales; family Pyrinomonadaceae; genus OLB17. Next base: position 296,016 of record CAVSZR010000008.1, read on the forward strand.
AAGATTGGCGCGCGGGTCGGACGTATTTGAACCGGTCATGCCCGGCGGCAGTGTCGGCGCGGGTTTTGGCGTCGCTTGCCCGATCGTCACAATGACAAAACCGGCAAATACAAACAGGAAAGACGTTAGTAAACGGAAGGCGATTTTGTGTATTTGATTCATGGTTCCTCTATGGGCGTTCACCCAACATTTTTTCCATTATCCTAATTTCAGCCCGCTGGCCGCTATCGACATCTGTTGCAAAGTTGAAGAGCTGCGAGTCCTGCCCGGCACCAGCGGTATTGAACAGTTCCTCTACCATCACAAGTGCACCTTTGTGATGCTGGATCATGCCTTTTAAGAACAGTCGATCGAACTCGCCGGCCTTTGCCTTCTTGAGAGCGTCCATTTGCTCCTCGGTGAGCATCCCCGGCATAAGCATCTGATGCTGATGTTTCGACATATCCATGCCCGGCGTGTGCTGCATCGGAGGCATAGGCATCGAAGTCGGCTCACCTCTAAGCTGCAGCCACTGTTCCATGTACCTCATCTCATCAGCCTGCGAGTGGCTGATGCGCGAACCGAGAAGGCGGAGCTCTTTGTTGTTCGTTCGGTCGTTAATTAGTGCGGTCATTTCAACCGCCTGCGCATGGTGCATGATCATCCCTTGCATGAACTCAATGTCCTTGGCGGATAGCGGCGGCAGTTTCGCTCGCGTAGATGACGGCAAAACTTGGGTCGGCTGACCAGGAGCTCCCGGTTGAACGATAACCGGCTGCGTTTTTTCACCTTGCTGTGCATGGACTGCCAATGAGAAGACGCACGCGATGGAGCCTGCCGCCAGAAACGCGTTTCGCAGTATTAAGTCACCGGTTGATGATCGCAACTTACGCCAGTTACTAAGAGCGAACGAATGCATGAAATTCCCCTAATTCAGCCCTAACAATGATGAGCCTATTATACAAAGAAGTTGGCCGCCGTGGCTACTGATGGCACAGCCAGCGATTTTCGAACAGAGATCGAAAATGAGCCGATCCGGTTTCATGTAGCAAGGCTCACCTTGCACGAATAGATGTTGGCTTCGCCTAAAACGGCGCGGAGCGGGCTTGAAAGACATTCTAAATAATAAGGAGGCGGGTCTGTTCTTTTGTCAGAAAACACGCACCATCAAATACACCCCGATCCGGTGTACCAATACCAGGGCGCTTGACATCATAGGGCAACGTCATAGATGGCACCGTCTTTTTGTTAATTTGACGGTCTCCCATTTACCGTCTTTTTTCGGCCTGACACGAGACGTTTCTCTCTTTTGCACCATCAGGAGCGACAGGACTTAGACAGATCCTCGTCAGAGTGAAGAATCTCCTGCCGATCATTCCGGCGTGCGCGAATGTTCGCGATCGCGTTCGGTTCCTCTGGCTACCTCCAGAGCAAGGTTCAAGGCTTCGTCGATAGTCATTTTTTTTCCTTCTGCAAATGCAGTATGAAAGTCACTTTCGGTCATCGCTTTTTTGAGTTTTTCAAGATAGGTTTCGCGGAATTTTTGTTCGGCAGGTTCGTGGAAATAGGCCATTTCCTCGCATCGGGCGGCCGCTACGCCCGCAAGACGTGCCGCCAATGAGTAATTGCCGGTTTCCACCATGAGCGCCGCCGCAACTTCAAAATGTACCCGGAAAGAGATTTCGTCGGTGATTTCGATCCCGGCCGTCAACGCTTCCAGCAATCGCTGTCTTGCCGCTTCCTTGTCCCCTGCTCCAAATTCTATTATCGACAGATTTACGAGTTTTCCCGAAACGCCTTGCTTGCTGCCAATGTTTTGAAAAATCTCCAACGCTTTGGTCATCAGAGTTCGCGCTTTTTGAATGGTCATATTCGATGTTCGAAATATCGCCGAGACGGGAAAGGGCCGCCGCCTCTCCAAACTCATCCCTTATTGACTGGCTTATGGAAAGAGCTTCATTGATCCGTTCTCGGGCCAAAAGCATATCGAACTCCATATAGTCGATCGCTCCAATTCCTCTAACCGCCCGTGCTATAAGCTTCTTATCCGACAATTTCTTGCTGACAGTCAGACTTTGGGAATAGGCAGCACGCGCCTTCGTAAAGTCGTGCGTATACTGGCAAACAATTCCGAGCCCGGTAAGCAATTCGCATAGCAAATGAGGAGGTATGTCGGATGATTTCTTTATTGCTTCCTCCAGCCAATAGCGGATTTCCGCGTTATGCAGCCGGAGAGCCGTTAAATGTCGAACCGCCGCAAGTATCCGCGCGGCTGTTTCGGGATCGTTGTCCAGGGACCACCGCACCGCTGCACGGATGTTATCAACCTCTATTTCGAACCGATCAAGCCATTCGGGCGCTTCAGGAGAGAACAAATACGGTAAACCTCTTTCGCTGAATGCCAAAAAATATTCCGCATGCGCAGAACAAATCCCTTTCGAACCGTCGCACTTCGAACGCATCTCGAGGGCATAATCCCTCACAACGACAAGCATACGAAAGCGTAGCCCGCCAGCGTTCCGTTTCTCGGAGAGCAGAAGGCTCTTATCGGTTAAGGCGCTGACTGCGTTTACAATGTCGGCCTCTGAGGGCAAGGGTTTATTGCCGTCGGTTTCCTTGAGAACATTTTCCGCGGCGGCAAAGGTAAAACTGCCCTCGAAAACCGACAGCATACGGAACACCCATTTTTCAGTCTCGTCGAGCAATCCGTAGCTCCAGTCGATGGTCGCGCGCATCGTCTGCTGGCGGCTGGGCATATCCCTCGCGCCGCCAGTCAGTAGGGCGAGACTATTTTCGAGTTTTGCGAGTATCTCCAGTGTTGACAACACATTCGTACGGGATGCCGCTAGTTCCAACGCTAGCGGCAAACCGTCGAGTTTGTTACAGATCGCAGAAACGGTTGCGGCATTATTTTCGGTCAACTCGAAATCGGATTTTGCACGCCTGGCACGCTGGACAAATAATTGAATCGCTTCGAAACGCATCAAGTTCGAAACTGATACGTTTGCTTCCGGGGTCGGCAGTGCAAGTGGCGGAACCTGATATTCCGTTTCTGCCCTTACTTTCAAAGGCTCGCGGCTTGTCACTAGAAACTTTAGACCTGGGGCAGCTTGCAAGAGTTCAGCGACTTGAACACCCGCGGATACTACCTGCTCAAAGTTGTCCAAGATCAAAAGCAGGGAACGGCCGCGAAAATGATCCGCCAGCGACTCTAATATCCCCCGGGCCGTCTCCTTGATCGCCATCGAATGCGCGATTAAGGACGGAACAAGCTTCGGGTCGACTGTTGACGCAAGCTCAACCCAGAACACGCCGTCCGAAAACTCCGCCTTTAGGTGCAAAGCCGTCTCTCTTGCCAGACGTGTTTTGCCGGTCCCGCCGATCCCTGTCAGCGTGACGAGGCGGATATCGTCCCTGGTGAGCAGTTCGCTAATCTCTTCGACCTCCTTTACGCGGCCGATAAGCTGGCCGTAGATCCCCTGTCGGCTGTCCGTCAAAAGATTGTCGGAAGGAATTCGATCGTCACTACTCCCGATTTCCGGCGAAGGCACTGTTCCTCGGCGCACCGCCGCAACGAAACGATACCCGCGACGGGGAACGGTTTGAATATATTTCGGCGCGCTGGCATCGTCCTCCAACGCCTTACGGAGCAGCTTTACCGTATATGCGAGATTGCCTTCCTCAACGAACTGGCCCGGCCAGACGGCCTGCATCAACTCGTCCTTTTCGAGGAGGTGGCCGGCGTTTTCGACAAGGTTCTGAAGAGTCGCAAAACACTTCGGAGTAATCGACACTGGCTCACCATCACGAAGCAAAGTCTTCTCTGCTACATCGAGCCGGAAATTATCGAATTCGCACGGTTCTGTTGATCTCAAAACCAACGTTGCAGGCGGGGCGTGGGCGGTAGGACGAAGCGGCGCACCATCGTCGAGGCAGAAATTGAGCGTGTCGTCCGAGTATTCCCGATGGCATTGTGGGCAGCTTTTCATGGTCTCCGGCGATCAGGTCGCTTAACAGTGAAGGCTAACTGCCCTGTTCTCAATAACATGGGCTTACTGAGCAAAACCTCATAGAAACCTCATCGAAACCAAAAGACATAAACTCACAATGGAGTTTATTCTCCTCTCATCTGGGGCTATGCGAACGATTCTAGCACATGAATTGTCTTATCAAGGTCAAGCCTAAATGTGGCCTTGGGACAGCATGGATTACAACCCGCTTTACGGATGAATATACAACGAACATTTTGCGGCCGACTCTTAATATCGCCATTTATTGAACGACTATGTTCCGAAAATATCAGGAGGATTAGACAAATGAAACAACGATTAGTGAACAAAAATTTGATCGCAGCGGTGCTGCTGTTTACAGGACTTTTGGTGAGCGGCAATTTCAATCCAGTGGACGCACAGGCTGCGTGTACAGCGCCAAGCTTCGCGCCTCCGCGCATTACGAGGTGCAGGGTCGTCCCAGCCACGTCATCACTGCCGATTTCAACGCTGACGGCGATGTCGACCTTGCGGTCGCGAACGCCGACCACAGCTCGATCTCGATCCTGCTTGGCAATGGGACGGGAGGATTCTCCGCGGCCACGCACTTTCCTGCTCGCTCGAATCCCGTATCGATCGCGAAAGGTGATTTTAACGCGGACGGTTACCTGGACCTGGTGGCCGCAAGTTCCACCTCCGCAAACGTTCCGGTGCTGTTCGGCAATGGTCAGGGCAGCTTCACACCTGAACAGACCTTCGTTACAGGCGGAGGTCCACTCCGTTCGGTCGTAACGGGCGATTTTGATGCCGATGGCAACCTTGACTATGCGGTTGCGAACTTCAACGTTGGAAATGTTACGGTGCGGCTCGGCAATGGCCTGGGCGGTTTTGCCCCGCACGTGGTCGTCGTCACTGCCTTTCGTCCGACGTGGATAACGACCGGTGATTTCAACGCTGACGGCATCCTCGACCTGGCGACGGCGACCGAACGGACGGTCGTAAGCCCAAACCAGGTCTTGGTGTCGATCGGAAACGGACACGGCGGCTTCGCGTCGCCAGTGAGTTTCGGCGTGGGAGGAGCACCGAACTTCGTCACGAGCGGTGATTTCAACGCCGACGGCAATATTGACCTCGTTACGGCAAACCCTGACTCAAGCAATGTTTCCGTGCTGCTCGGCAGTGGTCACGGCAGCTTCGGGGCGGCGGTGAACTTCAACGTCGCCCCGGGAGCATTCACCGTTACTACAGGTGATTTCAACGGTGATGGGAAACTTGACCTCGCAACGGTGAAACACTTCTCACAGGAAATCTCGGTGTTGCTGGGCGATGGTCAAGGCAGCTTCGCGGCGGCGGGAACCTTTGGGACGGGCGGTGGTCCTTTCTCAATCACCGCGGACGATTTCAATGAGGACGGCAAGCCTGACCTGGTGACTGCGAACGCAACCGGTCACGTATCGATACTTTTAAACAACTGCACCGCGAACACCGCGCCCGGCATTACCGGCGAGACCATCAGTCGCGAACAGTCCGCGCCAGGCACAGACTCGACCATTGCCATCGTGTCAGACCCGAATGAGTCTCCCGGTTCTTTGACGGTGACGGCGACGAGCGTTCCAACTGGAATTACTTTGACAGGTATCACCAATACCGGCGGCACGATTACCGCCTCCGTTACAGCAGGCTGCAATGCGGCGGCCGGCGCTAACATCGTTGCCTTGCAGGTCAGCGACAGCGACGGAGCGATCGCATCCGGAAACCTGATTGTCAATGTTACCACCGGTACAGACACCGACGGTGACGGGCAGGGAGAGTTTTGCGATTCCGACGATGACAACGACGGAGTAGTGGATCTAGAGGATGCGTTCCCCCTCGATCCGACCGAATGGGTCGATACCGATGGAGACGGCACAGGCAACAATGCCGACACCGACGACGACAATGACAGCCAGACCGATGCCGACGAACTCGCGTGCGGCTCAGATCCGCTCAATGCTGCGCAGCGAAAGCGATCGACACGGACAACGACGGCCGACCGAACTGCGTTGACCTGGACGACGATGGCGACGGCGTGGTTGATGCGGCAGACAACTGCACGCTGATACCGAATCCGGGACAGGGGGATTCCGACGGTGACGGCATCGGTGACCCGTGCGATTCGCAAACCGGTTCGACCTGCTTCGGCCTCGCCGGCACTATTACCGACCAGTCGCCTGGCGATCGCGACTCTCGAGTCGGATTTATACGCGGCTCAAATGGCGCCGACGTCATCATCGGAACGAACAGCGGCGAAGTGATCGACGGCGGCAACGGTAACGATCGGATCTGTGGCCTTGGCGGCGCTGACAACATCATCGACAGCAACGGCGACGATCAGATTGACGCCGGCGCCGGTGACGATGTGGTGAACGGCGGCAACGGGACCGACTGGATCGAGGGCGGCGACGGCAACGACCAGTTGACCGGCGGCCATGGCAATGACACGCTGCTTGGCGGCAACGGCGACGATGTACTTGCAGGCGGCAACGGGGACGACACCCTGAGTGGCAATGCCGGAGCGGACTGCTTCAGCGGCGGGTCAGGCAATGATTCGGCAACCGATTGCAACGCAGCAGATGGCGACCGCCGCGACAACACCGTCGAGAGCGCGGCATGTGCATTAAGCGCTGCTTGCACCGGCTAAGAGTGTCCTTCGAGGCGAAGGGGCATTTGGCGTCGTGCGAAAAACGACTGTCCGCATGCCCCCACGCAATTGCCTAACCGTATTGACAACAAGCGTCGAGACTGGCCATCCTGATCACAAACGGGCGGAATGTGTTTTCGGTAAATTCGGAGCACAGGGTCGCTCCTGGCATTCATGCGATTCTCTGGATCATATTCAGGAAGACAGGAAGGGAAGACAGTGCCAGGTCTGGATTGTGCGATTATCGCAGCAGAATAATCCAGAATCGTAATTTCGTCGACAGATACCGATTTTACGAAACGGATACGGTCTTGCGTCCTTGTTGAGTATAAATCGTGCAAATCATCCAAATCATTCCATCCCGCGTTTTTCGTGCGAACTGATATTTCCAAACAACAAAACACGAGCGATAATTCTCCCGGACGGTATCCGTGCGCGGGATCGACTTCTGCTCACTCGCCGTCCGGAATGATCTTTGAAAACCAGTCGATGAAATAAGTGAAACAAGATTCATCCTGTCGCGGATCTTTAGAGTTGGATTGTCGAATAAAACGCGGGGGCCGGCGCTCAAACACGGGTACATGATCCAATGTCGAGCATCAACCTCCTTGCCGAAGCGTTTGCACTTGAGGAATGTCCGAGGTTGCGTCAGTGGTTGCGTCGGGAATTATGTCAAAACCGTAACTATTGAAATAGTTGACGTTATCGCAAAGTGTCTCATTTTTAGTGTAGCGCTTCGTGAAACGGCACGATCATTCCGGTAAGCGGAGCATCTGCAACAGTTAGGTGTCTCATTTTCCACAAAATGAGACGGTTTGTGAGACAGCCACGGCGTCGTAAGAAGGTCCGAGACTGACCATCTGAATGAGAATCGTGCGACGGATAGTGTAACGAGATCGTGTTTCGTCACACATTTTTTCCGGTGATCGCCCGTCCGGACACTTACACGGGACAGCCTAAACAGATGTGTATAGGGAGCTTAACAACATCGTAGCATTCAAAAGTGGATTTTGCAGTAAACTCGCCGGGACACGGGACAAGACGGCTTAAGTAGTGTGGACGTAATAATTAGCCTGTCCCAGAAGTGTCCCAGGCTGGGACACGTCGCGGATTGATGCGGCTGGAGATTGTCGAACGACCAAAGATCGAGGAAGACAAATTCCCGTCCCTGAAGGGGACAAAGTCAATAGCCCAGGGTAAGGCCGACGGCCGCAACCCTGGGTTGATCACGTTTACCGGCCCGCTCCCTGAAAGGGAGCAACCTCCGGCCAGCGGTGTTGCTCCCCTTCAGGGAGCGGAAGAACTCTCGCCCGTTCCCGGGGTTACGCTCGATCCTCTCGCTCACCCCGGGCTATTGAATATGTCGCTTTCAGCGACCGAAACCGAAACTCATCCAAATCATCCAAATCATGCAAATCATCCAAATCGTTCCATCCCGCATATTTCGTGCGATCTGATATTTCCAAACGAGAAAACACGAGCGATAATTCTCCCGGACGGTATATGCGGGGGAATCGACTCGCAAGCACTCGCCTTCCGGAATGCTCTTTGAAAAACAGGCCGATGAAACACGATGAAACAAGATTCCTTGTCATCCGGAACTCAGAAACACCCAAGTGTGACGTGCCGGATGCCGATGTTTACTGGCTTCGACGCGAAGGGTCGGCTTGTTTCAGCTTGTTTCATATGAAACAAAAAGTGGCACGCGTTGTGAAACGAAACACGGGGTGATCGGACAATCACGAAACTTGCCCCGGACTCTTGCGTATGCACGTCTTTCCTTTACAATCCATCTATGCCCGTTGGTTATTTTAGCCTGATCCTCCACGCACATTTGCCGTTTGTTCGGCATCCGGAGTATCCGTCTTTTTTGGAGGAGGACTGGCTGTATGAGGCGATAACGGAGGTTTATCTTCCGATCATCTTTATCCTTCAGAATCTGCACGAGGCGGGTGTGGGGCCGCGGCTGGCGATGAACGTTTCGCCGCCGCTGTGCGAGATGCTGGCGGACAAGCTGCTTGAAGAAAGATATACGGCCCATCTCGAACGGCTGTTGGAGCTTGCCCAAAAGGAACTCGAACGGACGACAGCGCGAATCGCCGGGGTTTATCGAGGCTGCCCGGATGTATGTTGACACGCTGGGAGCATCGCTCGATCTGTGGAACAACCGGTACGGGCGAAACCTGATAAACGCCTTTCGCGAGCTGCAGGAAGAGGGCGTGCTTGAGATCATCACCTGCTGTGCGACCCACGGATTTATGCCGCTGATCTCGACGCACGAGGCCCGCCGCGCACAGGTCAGGATCGCGGTTGCGAATTACAAAAAGCACTTTGGCCGCCAGCCCCGCGGAATTTGGCTGGCCGAATGTGCGTATGAGCCGGGGATCGAGGAGCTTCTCAAGGACGAGGGGATCGAGTATTTTATCAGCGACACGCACGCTTTGCTTTATGGCGATCCGCGGCCGAAATACGGCGTCCACGCACCGGTCGCCTGCGAGAACGGAACGACGGTTTTTGCACGCGATGTCGAGACAAGCCAGCAGGTGTGGAGCGCCGAGGTCGGTTATCCGGGAAGCGATGTTTATCGCGAATTTTACCGCGATATCGGCTGGGATGCTCCGCTCGAGATGCTGAAGCCGTATCTCGACACCGACGGCAAGCGAAAGCACCTCGGGCTGAAATATCACCGCATCACCGGCAAAGACGTGCCGCAGCAGTTAAAGCAGCCGTACATGCCGTCGCTGGCCAGGGAAAAGGCCGCCGAGAATGCCGGCCATTTTATCGGCGAACGCATCAAACAGGCATACGTGCTGCGAGATGCTTTCGAAGGCCACCCGCCGCTGGTCGTATCGCCCTACGACGCCGAGCTTTACGGCCACTGGTGGTACGAAGGCCCGCAGTTCATTGATTTCTTTTTCAAGAAACTGCATTTCGACCAGTCCGCGATCGAAGCCATAACGCCCGGCGATTTTCTGGATTCGGGCATTCCGATCCAGATCCAGCAGCCGACCGCTTCGTCATGGGGCGAGAATGGCTATTACAAGGTGTGGTTAAACGATCTGAACGCGTGGATGTATCCGTATCAGCACGACGCCGAAAAGCGTATGACCGAATTGGCGAACCGCTTTACAGAGCCGACCGAACTTGAAACGACGATCCTCAACCAGCTCGCCCGCGAATTGCTGCTCGCCCAATCGAGCGACTGGGCATTTCAGATCTATCAGGGCACGACCGTGGAATATTCGTCGCTTAGATTCCGCTCACATATTCATAGGTTCGATCTTTTGGCGAAAATGCTCGAGACGGGTGTGGTCGATAACGATCTATTCAACGAGATCCAAAGCCGCGATAATATCTTTCAAGAGGTCGACTACCGCGTTTACCGGTCATAGCCGGGCGCGACAAAGGCCGGAACTTTCGCCCCGGCCTTTGGTAATAATGATTCAAGATCGAGTCGAATCAATGAGTGTTGAAGTTCAGGACCGGAATATCGCCCGGTTCACCCCATCTAACGGTTGTGATCTCTCTTACGCCGACCGTCATCATATAAAAGACGCCTGGGTTTGGGCGCCAGATGGCATAATCGGTTCTGCCGTCGCCATCATAATCGCCTTGGGTGATGTAATCGTCCGCGGCAACTTCGCCCCAGGTGTCCGATACGATCGTGGTCCCGGCCGTGCCGCTCGGCTCAAAATCCCACCGCAGCAAATTGCCGTCGGCTCGAACCACGCACAGATCGGTCTTACCGTCGTCATCGTAATCGCCGGGCACCACTACGTCGTCCTTAAGCCCAAACAGTTCCGAGGTTTGCGCGAAAGAAGTGCTTCGTTTCCAAAACCGGCCGTTTACACCGTTGGCATCCGCCCTTTGAACTACAAAGTCGTATTTACCGTCGCCGTCATAATCGCCCGGAGCCGGAAAATCTCCACCTTCTCCCCAGTCTACGACCTGAACGCCACCAGGTGACCCGATAGAGCGGTAATACCAAAAACTTTGAGCTCCGACCGTAGCACCCGCTCGATAAACCGCCAGGTCGTCAATGCCGTCACCGGTATAGTCGCCTACAACCGTGGCATCATCGCCGGTAATACCAAATTCTTCGCTATAGAGCGTATTGGTGGCACTGCGGATAATATAGAAAGCTCCCTGAGTGGCCGGACGGAAGACGGCAATATCGTCTTTTTGATCACCGTCAAAGTCTCCTGAAATGGGCTGGTCCGAAGCAATACCCCAATCCCGCGAAACTTGCGGGCCGCCGTCCTGAAGCTTTGTAAACCACCGCAAATTGCCGGTCGCTCCGCCTTCCGGGCTTTCCTCACCGGCAGCTCCTGCCGCCCACGTTTCTTGTAACGCCGAAATCTGATTTGCCGTCAGCATTCCGGTCATACGGTGCGTCATTAACAGGCGCCGCCGCTGTGATCTCTATGGACCACCCGCCGCTGATGTTACCTACGTCGCCGGCAACGAAATCGATCACAAATAACTTCCAGTCGCCATTCGGATTTGTTCCGCCAAAAACCGAGCTGAAGGTTGCCGTGCCGCCACCGGCCGGGCCGGGATGTCCGTAGTTCGTTTCAGGTCCCGGTGCAGGAAATGGATCGTCCGGGTAGTAGGAGGCCGGTCTATACGTGCCAGCGATCCACGCCGTCAGATCCGGCAACTGAGTTGCTCCTGTGTCGGCTATCGTGTATGTTACGTTGACCATGTCAGGCCCCTGTCCGACACCGTCCTGAAGCAGAAATGCCGCTCCGGTCGGGCCAACGAGCGGAAGACCGACATCATCAGGAAAAGTATGGCTAAAACCATTTATAGTTACCTTTACGCCGCCGGGTGCGATAGGAATATTCCCCGAGACCCCAGACACTGTAGATAATCGACGGATAAAGCTCGCCGGGGTCTGATCAAGAATAGTGATGGCAGCCGAGTTTGTAAATACCGCCGATGGCTGAGCATTCTCCGACTTACCTTTCCTTTCCTGCGCCGTTACCGAACGCGAAGACCAAACCGAAGCGATAATCGACAGCGTGACCAGCACGCCAACGATCGCCAAAACTCTTTTTTGCATAAAACTACTACTCCTCTAAGATTGTCGAAAGGTAACTTTGCAGTTCAACTATTTCCGGAATGTAAATAGTTCAAGACCTAAATAAGTGTATTCGGAATGTGTGGTTTAGTCAACGTTATTCTCTCCTGCAATCACGCCGAAAACCTATTCTTTAACGGCTGTTGTGTGCGATTTGCTAACGTTTTCACATCAAATCGGATATTAACCGCCGACTACGGCCGAATCAGAAACAGAACGGTCGCTTCAATTTGCGGTTGTTTCGCAAATCTATAATTGCGGTAACACCTTTAGGATTTGAGGCCATCCTGGCCCGCGCAAGAGCGCGACAATCAGATCCGATCCGTCATTTTGCTTCTTGCCTGCGTACTATCCGAATGATATTCAGTTGCGAATGCAAATCCGCAGGGCTATCATTCTTTTGTCAAAGTAATTCGGTTGCCTGCGGATAGCGGCCAGACTTTTAAGGCTTTCATTATCGAAGACGCCGCTGAGACATTATGGAGAACAAAATAGGCCTGGAAATTGACCCTGCGAGCGGAAAGCTTGGAGTTTTGCTTGTCGGGTTGGGTGCTGTGAGCACGACATTTGTTGCCGGTGTCGAAGCAATAAAACGCGGCCTGGCGGCGCCTGTTGGCAGTCTTACGCAAATGGGCACCATCCGGCTTGGAAAGCGGACAGATAACCGGTCGCCGAAGATCAAGGATTTTGTTCCGCTTGCCGAACTCGACGATATTGTTTTCGGCGCCTGGGACATCTTCAACGACTCAGCTTTTGAGGCTGCTATGAATGCCGGCGTGCTCGAAAAAGACCTGTTAAATCAAGTCTCCGAACAGCTCGCTTCGTTAAAGCCGATGCCCGCTGTCTTTGAGCAAAACTATGTCAAGCGGCTGCACGGCGAGAATGTCAAAACCGGCAAGAACAAAATGGAGCTTGCCGAGCGGCTCATCGAGGACATCGCCAGGTTCAAATCGGACAACAATTGCGACCGGCTGGTTATGGTCTGGGCTGCGTCGACCGAGATCTATATCGAAGAATCTGCGATACACGCGTCGCTCGAGTCGTTTGAAAAAGCGATGTACGACAACGATCCGCTTATCGCTCCTTCAATGATCTATGCCTACGCCGCATTGAGATCAGGCGTGCCGTTTGCGAACGGAGCTCCAAACCTTACCGTTGACATTCCCGCTCTCACCGCTCTTGCCGAGCAAACCAAAGTCCCGATCTGCGGTAAGGACTTCAAAACGGGCCAAACGTTGATGAAGACGATCCTCGCCCCCGGCCTGAAATCGCGAATGCTCGGCCTTGACGGCTGGTACTCGACCAATATCCTCGGCAACCGCGACGGCGAGGTGCTCGACGACCCCGAGAACTTTCAAGTCGAAAGAGGTGTCAAAGCTTTCGGTGCTCGAACACATCTTCCAGCCCGAAGTTTACCCCGATCTTTACGGCAATTTTTCGCATGTTGTCCGGATCAACTACTATCCCCCGCGGGGCGACAACAAGGAGGGCTGGGACAACATCGACATCTTTGGCTGGCTCGGTTATAAGATGCAGATCAAGGTCAATTTCCTGTGCCGTGATTCGATCCTTGCGGCGCCGCTGGTGCTCGACCTTGCGTTGTTTATGGACCTGGCCCATCGAGCAGGTATGAAGGGTGTGCAGGAATGGTTGTCGTTCTATTTCAAGGCGCCGCAAACCGCGCCGAACCTTTATCCGGAACATGATATTTTTATTCAATTGATGAAATTGAAGAATACGCTTCGCCATCTGATGGGGGAGGATCTGATCACGCACCTCGGCCTGGAATATTACGATTGACATCGAAACTCCAGAAGTATTTTCGGATCGGTCAAAATTTCCTTGCAAATACCGGCAAATTTATGTTACCAAATAAAAGGAGCAGTGCCGTTCTTACCGGCCTGTTTCACAATCCTCTGGACAGGTCCAACCATAGTCTAAAGTCCAGCCAACGAAAAACATTTTGAAATCATCATTAGTGACGACGAATTTGCCGTTGTAAAATTGGGCAAATACGGTTTTGATAAAGCGTCATTGGTTAGCGTAACGCCCATTTACATTTAGGCGTTCCGGTGAGGAGAGACGAGATGAAAAACGAAACGGCGAACAAAAAAGCTAACGCTGAAAAAGGGATCCTGCTGGACCCCGAACGAAAGAGCCCGCGGGCGAAAGAGTTTGAAGACAAACTTTCAGCCCTTATTGTAGGGCAGGAACGCGGCGTCCGCCGCCTGAGCGGCCTTTTTCAGATCTATCTCGCCGGAATGAATAACCCTTCGCGGCCGATCGGCACGATGCTGTTTCTTGGGCCGACCGGTTCGGGCAAAACGCGTGTCGTCGAAGCGGCTTCGGAAGTTTTGTTTGGTGAACCGCATACGGTCGTCAAGATCGACTGTGCCGAGTTTCAGCATTCGCACGAGATAGCAAAGCTTATCGGATCGCCTCCGGGATATCTCGGACACCGCGAAACATCGCCGATGTTGACGCAGGAAAATCTCGATAAAGCGCATACCGACGAGACAAAATTGACGTTTGTTCTTTTTGATGAGATCGAAAAAGCGTCGGATTCGCTCTGGCAGTTGCTCTTGGGAATTCTCGACAAAGCAACGCTTACATTGGGCGACAACCGCCGAGTTGATTTCTCGCGGACCGTCGTCATCATGACCTCGAATCTCGGTGCACGCGAAATGTCCGACATGATCTCGGGCGGCATCGGTTTTGCTCCGACCAAAACTGACGCGAAGCAGAAAGATGACAACGAGATCGATACCAAGATCTACCGTACGGCGCTTGAAGCGGCAAAGCGGAAATTCTCGCCGGAGTTCATGAACCGCATTGATAAGGTCGTGGTTTTCCGCAGCTTGAAGGAACACCACCTTCGCCGAATTCTCGACATCGAACTTAGGGCCGTCCAGGATCGGATCACCGAATCGGCCGGGACAAAATTTGTTTTTGAATGCTCTGATGCAGCCAAGGAATTCTTGCTTAGCGAAGGCATAGACCTGAAGTACGGCGCGCGGCACCTTAAGCGGTCCATCGAACGGTTTCTCGTCTATCCGCTTTCAAATTTGGTGGCGACACAGCAGGTAGAAACCGGCGACTTTGTAATGGTGGATTACGATTCGGACAAGAAGCTGTTGGCGTTTACCAAGCAAGCCGGCAAGATGATAGTCAGCGATTCCGCTGGCGAGAGCCCGGACGACGAGCCTTTGACAAAATCAGATGCCGTCGGTATTCCGCTTCCCCACGCACAGGCGGCGTCCGGAATGAGCAAATCAAAGGGCGAAAACAACGACGTATAGAAAGAAAGAAATCTATTCGCGATCCACGCAGGGAACGGCGATTGCCGTTCCTTTTTATTTTGCCCAGTTCATCGAGCGCGCGACCGCTTTTTGCCAGCTTGACCGTAACACGTCCGCATCCGTTGCTGATATCTGCGGCTCGAAACGCCTATCTTCCATCCAATGCGCCGCGAGGTCTTTCTTGGAATTCCAAAAGCCAACGGCCAAACCGGCCAAATAAGCTACCCCAAGCGCCGTGGTCTCGGCCGTTTTTGACCGGACAACCGGTATCTGAAGAATGTCAGCCTGGATCTGCAAAAGCAGGTTGTTTGCGGTCGCCCCGCCGTCGACGCGAAGCTCGCTGAGCTTGGCACCGGAGTCGGCCTGCATAGCATCCAGTAGGTCAGCGGTTTGAAATACAATCGATTCGAGAGCTGCCCGCGCGATGTGAGCTTTCCCAGTGCCCCGGGTCAGGCCAATGATAAGGCCGCGGGCTTCCTGATTCCAATGCGGCGTTCCCAGGCCGGCGAATGCCGGTACAAAATAAACGCCGCCGTTGTCCACGACCGAGGATGCGAGAGCCTCGACATCGGCTGACTTTTCGATTATCCCAAGCGAATCACGAAGCCACTGGATCACCGCGCCGCCGATGAATACACTTCCTTCGAGAGCGTATTCTGTCTTTCCTTCGATTTGCCACGCAACAGTTGTCAGGAGCCGATTCTTGGATTCGACATGCCGCTCGCCGATGTTCTGGAGCATAAAGCATCCCGTACCGTAAGTGTTCTTTGTTGAACCAACATCAAAACAGAGCTGCCCGAATAATGCGGCTTGCTGATCTCCGGCGACACCCGCGATCTTAATGCCTTTTAGCTCGACGGGTGCTTCGATCTCGCCATAAACCTCCGAAGACGAACAAACTTCCGGGAGCATCGCTTTCGGTATGTCGAAGATGTCAAGCAGATCGTCGTCCCACGCGAGCGAATTAATATTAAATAGCATCGTTCTCGATGCGTTCGATGCGTCAGTTAGGTGCAGTTTGCCGTTTGTCAGTTTCCAGATCAGCCAGGTATCGACTGTGCCGAACGCAAGCTCGCCTGCCTCAGCCCGTTCCCGTGCACCTTCAATGTTGGCAAGTATCCACCGGATCTTGCTCGCACTGAAATAAGCATCGACCTCAAGGCCCGTGTGTTCGCGGATCAACTGTTGGTGCGACGCGCGGATCTCGTTACAAAACTCCGATGTTCTTCGATCCTGCCAGACTATCGCGTTATAGAGAGGCCGCCCGGTTCTGCGGTCCCACACGATCGCCGTTTCACGCTGATTCGTTATCCCAACCGCCTCTATATCTTTGGCGGTGAGAGAGGCTTTAGCTAGAGCTTCCACTGCCGTGCTAACCTGCGAATCCCATATCTCATCCGGATCGTGTTCAACCCAGCTACTTTGAGGGTATATCTGCGTAAATTCCTTCTGAGCAACAGAAACAACCTCACCGTTGCGGTCGAAGATTAGCGTGCGGCTGCTCGTGGTGCCTTGATCGAATGCGAGAATATAGGACATCGTTGTGAAGATGCTGAGGAGCTTGGTTAGTTCGAAGTAATTCTATTTCGATTTAATGACCTGGGCAAAATCGTTTTCAATATAAGCCCTGATCTCGTTTCGAACGCTCCGAAAAGCCGCCAACCTTTTTTCCTCATCGCCCACCACTCCGGCCGGATCGTCAAACGCATGATGGACTAGCTTGGTTGCGGCAGGGAAGTAGGGGCACACCTCTTTCGCGTTGTCGCAGACGGTCAGGACGTAATCAATTTCCTTTCCCGGCAAATTCGTCTGCGGATTTCGAGCGGTGATGGCTAATGTCGATGCCTATCTCGGCCATTACCCTGATGGCTTCATTGCCGCACAGTGCTAGGCATTGTCCCGGCACTGAAAACCTCAAATCTGTTTCCGCATATATGTTGAAGCAGGCCTTCGGCCATTTGTGACCGTGCCGAGTTGCCTGTGCACAGGACGAGAATGCTTTTTTTCGGTTCGTTCATATATCTATGCCTGGCTGAAACGAGGACGTTGTCTTAACGCCACATTCACCAACAATATTAATACCGGTACCTCGATAAGCGGTCCGATGACGGCGGCGAAAGCGACACCTGAATCTATGCCAAAGACTGCTATCGCAACGGCTATCCCGAGCTCGAAGTTATTTCCCGCGGCCGTAAAGGCAAGAGATGTGCTCTTTGCATAATCGGCACCGGCTTTCTTTGCAAGATAGAACGCCGAGAAGAACATTATGACGAAATAGAAGACGAGAGGAATGGCGATCCGGACCACGTCAAAAGGGATCTGGACGATCAACTGGCCTTTATAGCTGAACATCACAACGATAGTGAATAACAGCGCTGACCAGCGTGACCGGACTGATCCGCGGAATAAAGACGGTCTCGTACCACTCGCGTCCTTTCGCTTTCAGCAGCACGAAACGTGTGATCATCCCTGCAAAAAAAGGTATTCCGAGGTATATCAACACGCTCTCAGCTATCTGGCCGATACTGATGTTAACCTCGGCTCCTGCCACGCCGAACAGCGGCGGCAGCACCGTTACGAAGACGTATGCATAGACGCTGTAGAAGAGGACCTGAAAAATGCTGTTCAATGCAACGAGTCCCGCGACGTATTCGTTGTCTCCCTTAGCGAGATCGTTCCAGACGATCACCATGGCGATGCACCGTGCGATCCCGATCATGATCAGACCGATCATGTATTCCGGCTTATCCGACAGGAACGCAACCGCAAGGCCGAACATCAGCAGCGGCCCGATGATCCAGTTCTGAACCAAGGAAAGGCCGAGTATCCTCGTGTTCCGAAATACGTAGGGAAGTTCCTCATATTTCACTTTCGCAAGCGGTGGATACATCATAAGTATCAGCCCTATCGCGATGGGGATATTTGTCGTGCCTGCCTGGAACCCGTTGATGAAATCCGCCGTGCCGGGAACGAAATACCCCAGGGCGACGCCCAGGGCCATCGCGGCAAAGATCCAGAGCGTCAGGAATCTGTCGAGAAACGAAAGCTGTTTTGGGGGATCTACCGAACCAGGTGCGAGTGGTGACATATATTATCAATAGTATATATGGCAATACGGATATATACCAACGTGTGCGAGGTTACATTTACGTTAACGGAAGAAAGGCGGCATCCCGAACTTACCGAGAAGGCCGTGGTTCTTAATTGTATGAAAACACCAAGATCAGCCTAATGCGTCATATATGTCCTGACAGATATCATCGACGTGCTCGATCCCGACCGAGATCCTGAGCAAGCCCTCGGAAATGCCCGCCTTAGCTCGATCGTCGGCGGATAGAGTTGCATGCGTCATTAGGGCTACGGGCTGCACTATCGTTTCCACTCCGCCAAGCGAGGTCGCAAACGTCGAGAGTCGCAGATTGTTCACGACCGACTTCGCGGCCTCGGCGGTTCCTACATCGACGCCCAACATCCCTCCAAAACCGCGCATTTGTCGTTTTGCGATCTCGTGATTCTGATGAGTTTCGAGGCCGGGGTAAAAGACCTCGTTTACTTTCGGAGTGCGACACTAAACTATTCGCAAGGGTCAGAGCATTACTGTTATGGCGCTCGCATTCGCAGAGCGAGCGTCTTGATCCCGCGAAGCACGAGCCAGGCCACCTGCGGTGCGATATTTCCGCCATAGAATTTGGCTGCACCGTGACGCGCTTTTTCAACTAGATCCTTTCTCCCAACCATAACCCCGGCGGTCAGATCGCTGTGGCCGCCAAGATATTTTGTCGCACTGTGGATCACGATGATCGGCACCGAGTTCGAGCGGCCGCTGATTAAACGGCGTAGCGAATGTATTGTCGATCACCGTTGCAATACCTTCTCGCTTTGCTATGGCGGAAACCTCCGCGATGTCGGTTATTCTCACGAGCGGGTTCGAGGGTGTTTCCATCCAAAAAAGCTTTGTATTCGGCTGGATCGCAGCGGCGTAGGCCTCCGCGTTGGAAGCATCGACGAACGTTGTCTCGATCCCAAAGGCCTCGCCAACGTGATTGAGAAAATTCGTCGTCGTCGAATACATCGATTCAGGAGCGACGACGTGGTCTCCTGTGCCGACGAGGGTAAACGCAGCGGCGGAAACTGCCGCCATCCCGGACGCAAAGGCAAGGGCATCTTCGCCGTTTTCGAGCCGTGCCATCGCCTTTTCAAGAGCGTCGACCGTCGGATTTCCGAGCCGTCCGTAGAAGTAGCCGGGCTTTTCGTAATTATGGATCGCTATGCCTTCGTCGGCGTCCGTGAAGGCGAAGACCGAAGCCGGATATATCGGCACCGAAACAGCACCGTGATTAGCGGTCCGGTCTTCGTCAGCATGAACGCTCAGAGTGAAAAAGGATCGTTCGTCCATTAGGCCTCCAAATTAGCAGCAAGGTAGATTTGTTGCTGCAATGGTAGACGCCTTTTGACCCGGCGTGCAACAGCGCTACAGTGGATAATTCCTTATGCTCCACCTTGTCGCCGCATGCACACGCTTCGGTCGCTGGTTCGGTGTTTTCGAGAACGACGAAGACCTCCCATTCGTTACCGTCCGGGTCGCGGGCCCACGTCTTATCCTGTAGCGCGTAACAGCAATCGACCTTCATTTCGTCAACCGTAAATAATCCGTCGGCGATCCAACGCTCGCGGGTTTTGAGTACATCGTCGGTTGATTCGACCTGGATTCCAAGATGCGAAAGTGTTCCGCCTTCGGTGTACGGCACTTCGTTGAGCACGAAGTTAAGTGGCGGATTCTGCACGTCAAATTTTGCGTAGCCAAATCTTGGTTTTTCGCTTTCTTCGCCGGCCTGTTCGCGGACGATCGAATGTGTCGTGGTGTTTCCTTTGATGAATTTCATCGGCTCGATACCGAAGAGCTTTTTGTAAAAATCAACGCTTTCGGAAACGTCTCTAACGTTCAAGGAGATGTGCGGCTTTAGTGTTTTTACCGTTGAGTTTGTCATAATATTACCTTTGGTCCATTTTGATATTCATATATGCGATAACATATATGTTAAAGTGAATATATCTGTAGAATCCCAACTTGTCAAGACAAAATTCCAATTCTGTGATAATATTTTGCTATGGACAAAACTGCTTTGGCATATATGGAATCCTTCTACATGGCTTTGGCGGACAAGACCCGACTTCGACTTCTCAATCTAATGCGAGATGAAGAAGTTTGCGTATGCTTTTTTACGGAAGTTCTCGGTGACAGCCAGCCAAAGATATCACGCCATCTTGCGTATTTGCGCAATGCGGGGATCGTGAAAGCTCGCCGCGAAGGCAAATGGATGCATTATAGTATCGTTGAGCCTGTCGATGACGCAGGCAAGGGCGTGTTGCAAAATGTCCTTGGCTGGCTGGACGATCAGGATGAAATGCGGCAGGAACGAGAGAGATACAAAATGGTTTGCTGTTCGCCGGAGATGCTAGTGCAGATCGCACGAACGCCGATAACGTTCACACTGCCGGCGGCCGAAACTGACGACGCGCCGGAATACGAGTATTCATACTCTGCTCATAATGAGATCGACGAATTTTTACTCTAGAATGCTCGACTCCTTGCTCCTTGGGTATGGACAGTTCCGGCAGTCGCTATTACAGCAGTAACCACGTTTTCTGAGGAAATGCGCCGTAAGTACCATCAGGCCGTTCTCGAAATAGTAGTCAACCCCTTCCTTAAATTCCGGCTCGAACTTTTCGATTTCTGATCCTTTGTCGCTATTGCTTTTCATACAATGCCAGGAACTCCTTATTGCCGGCGGCGCCAAGGATCGGAGATTCTATGACGCCAGCGAGCCGCAATCCGATCTCTTGGGCAAATTGATTTATTTCTTTCACGACGCGTTCGTGCTTTTCTGGTTCGCGAACAATTCCGCCTTTCCCAACTTCACCTTTTCCGACTTCAAATTGCGGCTTAATGAGAGTAATGATGCAACCATCAGCTTTCAGAAGCGGAAGCAGCACAGGCAGGAGCTTCGTCACGGAAATGAACGAAACATCCATGACCGCCAAATCGAATTTTTCCGAAAAATCACTGGGGGCCAGATTTCTCGCGTTTGTATTTTCCAGAACTTGTACGCGGGCGTCGTTTCTGAGACTCCAGACGAGCTGGTTTGTGCCGACGTCGACCGCGACAACCTTTGCGGCTCCATGCTGCAGCAAACAATCCGTAAAACCACCTGTGGAAGAACCGATGTCGATACAGACATAGGCGGCTATACCGATATTAAAATGGTGCAGTGCTTCTTCGAGCTTTAGACCGCCACGGCCAACGTATCTTGATTCAGGGCCATAGCCCTTCACACGGACGTTTACGTCTGGGCCAAACATCTCCGACGGCTTCTCGACGCGTTTCTCATCCACCAGAACCGAGCCTGCCATAACCAACGCCTGAGCCTTAGTGCGAGAATCGGCAAGACCGCGCTCAACCAAAAGTTTATCGATGCGTTCGCGACTCATTGGAGGTTGATCGTTTGCCCAACTGTTGCGACACCGAACCCGGCCGACTTAACGTCACGGAGCTTCTTTTGGTCGCCCTGAACAAGCGGATTGCTGTGGTTAAGATGAATGAAAAACACCTTCGCGCGTTCCTTGGCCGAGAGGTGGCGCAAGAGAGCCATAGTTTCCGAAACAAATGGATGCGGGACCTCGCTCATAGGGCGGGCGATCTCGCCATCAGCGTAAAAGGTTCCGTCCAGCAAGAGAAAATCTGCCGACCTTACGAGGTCCGCAAGATTTGTCTGCCACTTTTGCCATTTATCGATATCCGGAATGAAGACGAGGGTTCTTTTAGAAGAACTTATTTTGAATCCGACGGTCTCTGAAAATTCATCCCGGTGCGGAACGAGGAAGGGTACAACCGACAGATCATCCGTCAATGCAACCGAGCGGTTATCAGCTAATTCCCGTAGATCAATATTCTTCAAACTAACCAACTGCGACCACGGAGCGTTTGCCTCGAGCATTTGCTTCATTCGCGGCATTGCAAAGACTGGGATATTTTTCGAATTCATCGATTCGCGACCCAGGTACATTAAACCGGTATAGTGCCCGATGTGTGCGTGAGTGAGAAAGATCCCGCCTAAAGAGTTTGAACGGTCGCGGGTCGTCCGTTTCAGAAATTCGAACTGGGCGGGCAGATCGGGAGTCGCATCGAAGATCCATCGGCGGTTCGAATTAGGATCGACGAGTGCGATTGACGAAACGGACCGCCGCAACGTCGCATCCGACCACGCACGCCGGCAAAACGGCGTGTCGCACCCCATTTGAGGAACGCCGGCATCTTGACCAACGCCGAGGACAACGACGTATGGCGGCGCGGCCCGAGTGAACACAGATGCCGCTATCAGAGCCAGTAACAACGAAAGAATAACCTTCATTTTTTGGATCGGTCGAAAATGCTATTCTATGCAAAATGGGAGCGGAAACAAAACTCGACAGGTTTGCGAAGTTCGCCTGGTTTGTACTCGCCTACAACCTTGTGGTAATTCTTTGGGGCGTTTTCCTGCGGGCATCAAAATCGGGTGACGGTTGCGGGCAGCACTGGCTAACGTGCCACGGCGAGGTCGTTCCGTCTGCTCCGGAGCTAAAAACGGTGATCGAGTTTTCGCATCGGATCACCAGCGCACTCGACGGACTTATAGTGATCGCTCTTCTTGGTTGGGCCATCCGAATTTGGTATGTCAAAAGGTCCGAGACTAGCCGCTATGTTTTGAAAATGGCTACCGGATCGTTCGTGTTTGTCCTGATCGAGGGAGCTCTGGGTGCCGGTCTTGTGTTGACGGGGAACACGGCTGAGACTCTGACGCCGGCACGACCGTTCTGGATGGCGGCGCATTTGATAAACACGTTGGTTTTATTAAGTTTGCTGACGATCACTGCCTGGTCAGCGAGCAGCGGGCGAAGAATTCGTTTTAGAATTCAATCGAAACATTTGCGTTGGATCGCATTCGGAGCGGTTCTAATATTTTTTGTCGGCATCAGCGGTTCGATCGCGGCGTTGAGCAGCATGATCTTCCCCTCCGGGACATTAACCGAAGGCATCACGAAGGATTTTTCGCCTACGTCGCATAGCCTCTTGCGCATACGACCGTTTCATCCGATCATCGCAGTGATCGCAGCGGTTTTCCTTACCTTGTGGGCCGGATGGATCAAAGCAAATGCACCCCAGTTCGATCGTGTTGTAAGGTGGGCTAACATTCTGTCGATTTTAGTTGTCGTGCAAATTGCGTTTGGGGCGGTGACGCTGCTGACGCTTGCCCCCATCCTGATGCAGCTTGGCCATTTGTTGCTGGCGGACGCTGTCTGGATCTCATTTGTCCTTTTGTCGCTCGAACTCTTGGCGGCACACGAGTTGAACTGATCAACCCGAAGCCCTCCACGCCGCTCCGTCCGAGACCATTCTGTCGAGCGAGTCCTGAAGCTCGCGGAGTTTCTCTCGAATGTTCTCGTCTGTCGAATCAGGTGCGACATATATCGGCGGACCGATCGTCAGTTTTGCACGCGTAAACGGAACCGGAATTTGCAGCTTATCCCAGCTTCCAGCCGTCCAGGATCTTTTTGGCTCGATCACAAACGGCATGATCGGGTTCCCGGTTTTTTTTGCCAAAAGGACCGCCCCTGATTTCGCTTCGTAACGCGGGCCTTTTGGGCCGTCAACTGTAAATGCCATCGGCACGCCCTGCCGCATCGATCTGATCATTTCGACGAGGGCTCCGACGCCGCCCCGGGTCGATGAGCCTCGTACGACTCCATACCCGAGCCTTTGAATAAAACGCGCGATATATTCGCCATCCTTGCTCTGCGACGTGATAACGGCGATACCTCTGTTACGGAAGAAATATGTCGCAGTAAAGATCCGGTCATGCCAAAAGGTATAGATCGGAATTTTCCCGGCGTTCTCGATCGCTTCAAAATGTTCCCAACCCTCGACTTCAAAACGGATTGTTCGCCCGATTAAAAGTATTAATAAATAGAAGGCCCAAGCCGCCAGACGGATGGTGGTGCGTTCCTTAAATGAGTACTTCGATAGCGAGGCGGCCTGGTAGGATTTGATGATTTCCTTTGACACAGTTAGAAACTAGTAGCAAGTTAGGGTATTATTTGCAACAACCACAAATAAACTTTCGTAATCATATCTGTCGGGAACCGCGAACATGCAGCGAAGAATTCTTATCATTGACGACCACGACGATCTTGCAAGTTCGCTCCGGTCAGTTTTTTCTGCTGCAGGCCATGCCGTTGAGATCCTCGAAACCCGCAATGAGGCATTAGACTTCGAAAATATCGACGATTTCGACCTTGTTATCACGGACCTTGATGTAGACAACACTAAGCCCGAAGCACATTTGAACGGCAGCAACGGAACCTGTCTGCCGGAGCCAACGGAGGGCGAACCGGGCGAGCGGATAAAGGCGTTTAAGCTCTGTGCGACAAATTTTCGACGAGACGAGTTCGACGAAGACGAACTCAAGAATTTTATCGAGACAGTTCTGAATTTTAAGAATCAGTTTGTAGACAAGGCTGCTTTCGTAAAACACCTCCACGAAAAGATCGAATTCGAATTGCCGAGCGCGATATCGCCTATGCATTCAATACTCGATTATCTGACTAAACGCGTCGAGAAATTAGGTGTTATAAACCCTGACCAATCCAACCTGTTTGTTGCCCTCGATGAGGCGTTCGTCAACGCCGTAAAGCACGGCAATAAGTTCAATACCCAAAAACTGGTCCGAATCACCGCGGAACTGACAAGCAAAGAAGCTTCGTTTACGGTCGAAGACGAAGGCGAAGGCTTTGATGTCAACTCGATCCCCGATCCGCTCGATCCCGCAAATCTCTTCAAAACATCAGGCCGCGGCGTCCTGTTCATCTACAACATCATGGACGAAGTAAAGTATAACGAACGGGGAAATCGTCTGACGATGGTCAAAAAAAGCGCAAAACACAAACCGGACGACAACAAAGAATAGGCAGTCTTGTAGTCGCCCGCCTTTCCGGGCCCAATTCCTACTTCAAATCGGCGATCCAGATGTTGCCGGTCGTTTCAGCATATTCAAAAGCGATTTGATTGCCGAGTGGCGACCATGTCGGATAGCGCACATAGGAATTTAGCTTTGTGTAATTCGTCAATTGTGTTTGTTGTTTCATTGACTGCGAAACCCAATAGAGATTCCAAACGCCGTTGCGAAATCCGGCAAAGACAATTTTATCGCTGTCGGGGGAGAAACTGCCCGCCCAACTCTGACCTTTATCAAAAGTCAATTGCGTTATTTCGCCGCCGCCGCTTGGCATTACTGCAATATGCGTGTCGTCGCCACGGTTGATTTGAAATGCGAGCGTCTTGGCGTCGGGTGACCAGAACGCAAAGCCCGCCAACTCTTTGTCGAAAGTCAATTGCCGCACTTCGGCGCCAGTCGATGGGACAACTGCAACATTGATCGTGCCGCTTTTCTTCGAGTTGAAGACGATTTGCAGCCCGTCAGGCGACAGCCGCATATATTGCACATCGTCTTCCCCAAAATCCCGCAAAACTTTGTCTTGCCCGGTTTTCAGACTGGTCGTCCACGCCTTCCATCGTTCTTGCCGCTTGGACGTGAACGCGATCTGTTCGCCGTCAGGAAACCAACTCGGACAAAAACCGCCGTCGGTGGTCACTTCCGCGGCATTATTGCCGTCCGTGTCCATTAGCCAAATATCGATCGCGCCGCCCACATTGAAGGATTGATAGACGATCTTTTTTCCATTGGGGGAAAAAGACGGGATAGTATTTCTGAAACGCCTGTTTTCCGTGAGCGAGACGGGTTCGCCCGTCGCTTCGTTTGAGTCGGGCGAAATCGGCAGCGACTGAATGTTGCTGGAAATTAACAGGGGAACGTAACCGATTTTCTTCCCGTCGCGGGAAACCGCGAAATGTCTGAGGCGGGAAGGCGAAGTGATGGCTAATTCGACGGGTTCTCCAATTGCTTCGCCCGTTGACTGTGAAACACGAATCTCCCAGAGCCCGTAATCAGAGCCGTAATAAATACTCTCGCCATCGGGCGCATAAACAGCGTCAATCAGGTATCCTTTGGCAATTTGTTTCAAATCTCCTTCATTCAATGAAATTGTCCAAACTGAACTTTCCACAAAATCGGAAGCACAGAACACGAGGCGTTTGCCATCCGGCGACCATGCGGGCGAACCGTGTCCACCGGCCGGTTTGCCAGTCTGCGTTAACTGTGTCGATTCACCCGCCTTGTGATGAAACCATCCAAATTGTCGACGGCGGAGTTGCGGGTAAAGCACTCGCGCCCAAGTCAGTAATCGGATTTGACTGGAAGGCAATGAAATTCCCGTCGGGCGACCAAGCAGGACGTGAACCGAATGTAGTTATTTGTTTAGTTTTGCCGCCCGTCGCGGGAATTATCCAAATACCGCCGCGATCTTTTGAGTGGAAAGCGATCGATTTTCCGTCGGGCGAGAAAGCAGGCTGAAAGTTCTGTTGTCCGTCCGAAGTCAGTTGAATTTCGTTCGCTCCGGGCGCAAGCGGTTTGACATAAATCTCAAAATTTCCGCCGTGGTCCGAACTGTAGGCGATGGAATTGCCGTCGGGCGAAAACGACGGATAAATGTCAAGACTTGTCCAAGTCGTAATTTGCGACGGTTTCAAGAAATTAACCGCATCGGTTTGGATTTGCCGCGATTTCCAAATGAAAAAGCTGACTGCTAAAACGGCTGCGATGAAGCTGAATACCGCGATAGTTTTAACCGAAAGAAGTCCTAGAGACGTGTTGTTGTTCAACGGAACAAAAGTTTCGGAGGGCGGATTCGCAACATCAGCTTCGGTCACGCCTTGGCTTCCTTCTGCTACCTCTATTTCCGCAATAAAACGATAACCTTGCGTGTGAACGGTTTGAATATATTTGGCGCTCTTGAGTCGTCACCAAGAACCTTGCGAAGTTTGGCAATTTCCCGCGTCATGGCATTTTCCGTGACGAAAGTATCTTTCCAAATCGCGTCGAGCAGTTCATTTTTCTCAACCAACCGCACCCTATTCTCGATCAGGAAAAGTAACAATCGAAAGGTTTTCGGCTCAAGCGAAAGTTCGCGCTCGGCTTTGAAGATCTTGAAATTCTGCGGCTCGATACGCACGTCGTCAAACTCAATAATATCGTGAATTCCGTTCGTCATAAAACCGTCAGAAGAAGCGTAAAACCATCACAAAACCGTCAATACAATCTGTATCGCATAATTTTACAGTTCTCCGCGAAGTTCAAAAATCGCGGAGGACACAATGAAAAAATCAGTTTGCCAAATTTTATTCGTCGCAATCAATATCTTTATTTTAACTTTTAACCTTTCGGCCCAATCGCCTGAAACGTCCATCAAATTTCGTCTTGTGCGCGGGTTTATGATAATCGTTCCGGTGCAGATCAACGATTCCGAAACGCTAGAATTTCTTCTCGACACGGGGACGAACACCAGCGTGATTATTCCCGAGGTTGCCGCCCGATTAAACCTGCGTCCGGTTGACCGGGTCGAAATAATCACAGCTATGGGCTCGGTAGCAGCACCGCGTTCGTTTCTGTCACGTCTTGCCCTCGGCACAAAATCTGCGACAAACATGGAAGTCTTATGGTCTGTTTTGCCCGAACCTCGCCGTCTAGACAAACGGATCAGCGGCATTTTGGGACAGAACTTTTTAGCGCAGTTTAATTTTACTCTCGATTACGGCGAACGCCGAATAACTTTTACGGAGATGGATACAAGTCAATTTGGACAAGCCGTCCGCATACCGCTTGCAATTGATGAACAGCGAATTCTGCTCAACCTGAAAACAAAACGGACAACTCTCAAGTTCGTTTTAGATTCGGGTGCGGAGGGCTTGATTCTATTCGCATCGGGATGTCGAAAACTTGAGAGCCAAATCAAACCAGACGAACAAATGATGCAGGTTTCTACCTACACGGGCAAAGGTCAATCGCAAACGGGGTGGCTTGATAAGCTGCAGTTTGGCGAAAAGAGTTTCGCGGATTGTCCGTCGTCCTGCTTAGCGGAATCGAGCGAACCGAAGACGGACTATTGCCGATGCATCTGTTTCGCTCCGTCTATTTTAATAATCATGACGGATATGTGCTTTTGAATCCATAAT
Source organism: Blastocatellia bacterium (assembly GCA_963732475.1). GTDB lineage: Bacteria > Acidobacteriota > Blastocatellia > Pyrinomonadales > Pyrinomonadaceae > OLB17. The sequence goes on from CAVSZR010000008.1 coordinate 324,208, forward strand.
TCGTAACCAACCGCGGACCGATCGGAGACAAGCTTCTTGTTCACAAAGAATTCCGGCTTTCCCAGATGTATCAATGCCTTGGCGCGTTTATAATAATCTATATGAAAGTAACGATCGCGCAGATCAACTCGACCAACGGCGATCTTGACGGCAATGTTACGAAGGTCATTGCGGCAATTGAGCAAGCAAAAGACGATGGCTCAGACATTGTTGTATTTCCAGAGGTGATCACGCACGGTTACACGTCGCAAGACTGGTTTCAGGATTCTGACATAATTGAGCACGCCCTTGAACCTCTGGACAGGATAATACCTGTAACAAAAGGCATCACGGCCGTCATCGGCACAATTCGCGCAAATCCGGAAAAAGACGGACGGCGGCTCTACAACTGTGCCGCTGTTGTATCCGATGCGAAGCTGGTGCGCTTCGTCGATAAAAGCCTGTTACCGGAGTATGACGTTTTTGATGATCCGCGGATATTTTGAGCCAGATGAAAATCCGGACGGAATCGTGGAGATCCCCGACAGAAACGGCAAGCCGCATCGGATCGGTATCGTTGTTTGTGAGGATTTTTGGAACGACAAGACCTTCTGGAAGGAACGGCTTTACGACCGCGATCCCACCGACGTGGTGATCGAACGCGGAGCCGAGCTTATCGTTTCCATCAACGCGTCTCCCTACAACAAGGGCAAGATAAAGCTTCGGTGTGACATGGTCGCCCATCGGGCAAAGGCCAATAAAGTGCCCATCGTTTTTGTCAATCTTGTCGGCGGAAATGACGGGATCATATTCGACGGTGCGAGCCTTGTCGCCGATGAGGAGGGAGACATTATTCTTCAGGCTGCGGCATTTGAGGAATTTGTCGAAACGGTTGAGTTGGATGTCCGTAAGCCGGATGCACGGGGCATAACAGGAAGCGAGACGGAATCGATACGGCAGGCACTGGTCTTGGGAATCCGCGATTACGCACGTAAAAATGGCTTCAGCAAGTGCGTGCTTGGCCTCTCAGGCGGCATCGATTCTTCGCTTGTCGCAGCTTTGGCATCCGAGGCCGTGGGCCCGAAGAACCTTCTGTGTGTTCTGATGCCGTCGCCATTCTCGTCCGAAGGCAGCATCAAGGATTCTGAAGAACTGGTTAGAAACCTCGGGTGCGAAAGCCGCATCGAACCGATCTCGGCGACATTCGAAGTTCTTCTTGCGCAGATGAATCTGCATAAACCGACAAAAGGCGGCGAAAGCCTCGCGGCCGAAAATATGCAGTCGCGACTTCGCGGAGTGATCCTGATGGCCATATCCAATGCTGAAGGCCGCCTGCTTCTTTCAACCGGTAATAAATCCGAGCTTGCCGTCGGCTACTGTACGCTCTATGGCGACACGAACGGCGGACTGGCCGTGCTTGGAGACGTGTTGAAGACCGAGGTTTGGGCGATCGCTCGAAACATCAACGAACGGGCTGGCCGCGAGATAATCCCAAAAAAGATAATCGACAAAAAACCGTCGGCTGAGCTTGCCCCAAACCAGTTTGACCAGGACAGCCTGCCGCCATACGAGTTAATGGACCCCGTCCTCCAGCTCTATTTCGAGCAAAAGCTATCGCCAAAAGAGATAATCGCTGCTGGCAACGACCCTGAGCTTGTTTACACCCTGCTGAACAAGGTCGAACACCCCGCCAACGAATTCAAACGCCAGCAGCTTCCGCCAACTCTGATCGTATCGAAAAACGCCATCGGTGTGGGAAGGCGAAGGCCGATCACGCATAAATATCGACGTGCCGCCAACTAGCATGGTCAGATTGCCCATGTGCTCGTCGAAAGTTCGAGGTTGAATACAGCATTCTTTCTGCAAGAAGTCAGTCAGATTCCGTTCAATACTCATCAGCAATTGCTGAAGTTATATTTTTCGGAGTTTTATTATGTCTAAATTCGATAGCCCGCTGAATAACATAAAGATCGCCAGCCCATGTTCCGCCAATTGGGAGGAGATGTACGGTAACGAACGCAAGCGTTTTTGCGGTGATTGCAAACTCAATGTTTACAACCTTTCAGGAATGACGAAATACGACGCGGAAAACCTGCTTGCAAATTCCGAAGGACGTGTTTGTGTGAGATACTTTCAGCGAAGCGACGGAACAGTTTTGACGGCAGATTGCCCGGTTGGTTGGGCGAAGGTCAAGCAGCGTTTGTCCGTTTGCACGACCGCTATTTTTTCGCTGATCATTGCTTTGGTGGGCGGCATATTTTCTGTTTCGCTGATTCGGAAAAACGCGGAGGTTGTGCGAAGATTCAATATTCCTTTTGTAACGCCGACGCCCAGGCCGGTGATCATGGGAGCGATCGCAATGCCGACTCCAAGCCCAACGCCAAAGGCGACACCGGACAACAAGCCCGACGGTTGGACGGTCGGAAAGCCGGCAAGGCCAATGGAAACGCCTTCAGGGAAATTCGCGGAATAGTTCTGGCAATTATCTATATACGCGAATGCAAAAAGCCGTCAGCAAGCTGGCGGCTTTTTTTGTTTCCCTATCTTGGTTCGATCAGTTCTTTACATAATAACCGCGTCTTGCACGAATGCGAAGGTTTCCCGGTGCCTGCAGCCCCACCTCGAGTTTTACGTACTTATTCATCGGGAAATCAGACTCCGAATAATATTGAACAAGGTATTGGGCCCGAAGCTCATTTGCCAACTGCCGAAAGATCCGTTCAAGGGTTTCGGTGTTCTTTCGAATATTGACCGAGTTTGCCCTCGGATCTTTGGTGTCGATCGGCTGAAATTTTGGCAGAAACGCAGTGCCGCCCGTTTCCTCCGCAAAATACCTGCATGTTCTCCTGGCCGAAAACGCTCATTTTATTAAGCAGATACGAACTTCCGCCCGGATTGATCGAATAATGGACGATGTCGCCGTCCTGCAATGATTTCAACACCCTTGCCCGTTCTGAGACCTTTGCCGCCTGTTGTGCTTGCAATACCAGGCTGCCAAGTCTTTTATACTCCGGGTCCGGTCCCTTATCCACAACGTTCCGCTCGGCCGTACGCATGGCCCGCTGCACGCCGTTGCTGAAGTTGTCCTCCCCGTCGGAAATAACAAGTATCACTCGGCGGCGGCCTTGCGGCGAGTTTATTCTCAAAAAATCCGCCGCCTCACGCACCGTATCGTAAAACGCGGTGGCCCCCTTCTGCGGGGTTATTGAAATCACGCTCGCGATGGAATGTTCTGCAGTATCGCGTGCCTGTATGAGAACGGGCTTCTGGCCCACAGTGAAAACTATTGCCCTGTCTTCGGGCCGAAGCACTTCCTTAAGAAACTTAGCGGCTGTTTCCTGTTGAAACCGGAACATCGCGTCCGTACTGGCTGAGACGTCAAATAACAGCGCGATTTCAAGCGGCACTTTCTCGGCATCGCCTACACTGTCAATAGCCTGAGAGCGATTTTCTTCAGATATCTTAAAGCTATCCACTTTGAGTCCAACAACCGGCTCGCCGTTCGGATCGACGACGGAAACCGGTACGACGACCAGCCGCGAGTTGACCTTAATGACCTGGTCCTCTTCTTTGACCGGAGGCGTGGGTGCGACGGTTTGTGAAAAAGTGCCGGCAGCCGCTGCCAACAGCAGGCAAGGCTTTAGTGACAGCGAGACTATCGTGTGAGGTTTCATGTCAGATACACAGAAATGATTTCGCGTTCCAGAGTTCAGGGCCTCAAAGAAGTTAGAGGGCAAAAGAGCGAAAAAGGTTCTCCCCGATTTCACTTTTTTGCCCTCAACGATCATTACGTAGAAACTACTCGTTGTCGTTAACCGAGCGAACTTCTACGTTCTGGTTCACTCCACGGCTGACAAGCAGTTTAACTTCAACCCTGCGGTTCTGCTCACGGCCTTCACGCGTTGCATTATCAGCAACTGCCTGAAGTTCGCCAAAACCGTAGGACTGCCCAATTCGGCGAAGGGGCACGTTGTGTGTCTCTATCATATAGTCGATCACAGCTTGAGCACGACGCTGGCTCAATGCCTTATTCTTTGCTGTGCTGCCTTCGGCCGACGCAAAACCCGTTATCTCGACAAAATAACCCTTCATCGTCATCGCGGCCGCTGCAACCTCGTCTAGCGAGGCTTTCGCTTCCGGCGAAAGAATCGCACTGTTCACCTTGAAATTCACCGTCGCCGTAGATTGCACCACGTAATCGTCCAACGCTGTAATTCTCTGGTTGGTCGCGTTCACGCCTGCAACTGCCGCATCCGCGGTGTCCTGAGCTGCCTTTGCGCCGCCCTTTGCTGCATTTGAGATCGCCATCAACTCGTCGATCTGGCCCGAGACACGCTGGGCATTCTCTTCAGCCTGCGTCAATCTTGCTTCTGCGGGGCCAACGCGGCTGTCGATCGATTGAGCAACTTTGAAATCGTCTTTCCCGAATCGGATCTTGGTCGCCGCCAAACCGCCCGAGGCATCTCCACGGCCCTCAGCCTCAAGGCTCAATCCGCGAACAAGCTGTGTCGCAGCAACATTGTCGCCGCCGCCAAAAAAGCCGCCTTTCGTCTTGATGCTCGTTGTCGGTGCGATGACAATCTTTGTTTCAACACCGACCGAATCACGAATAATGACGCTCGAATCGTCCTGAGACACGATGACTCCCTGAAGTTTGTACTTCTGGCCCGGTGCAAGATTGCGAACCTGCCCGGTTTGTGCAAGAACGCTTGCGGCACCGATCATCAAGGTCAAAACCAAAACTGATAGTTTCTTAAACATAATCTGAACTCCTTCCTCAAACCTAATTAAATGCAAAAAATTGAATACAACCTATCAAAGCGGCCATTTAAGGCTAAACTTTATCCAACCCACGAGCCTATATTCAATTTGTGTGCCAGAATAACAATATCTGAAAGTGGGAAGGCTAATCGCTGCAAATGAGAATGTTATGCGCCTCTTGTAGCAAAATTGGGACCAGCAAAGATGTCTGTATTGGATACACTTACTAAACCAAAGCGGCTAGTGTGTCCCGTTTTCGTACATTATTGAATGAGCGTAAGGACGCCGAAAAGCAAAGAACAAAGTACTGTGCGTAAGAATACACAAAATGACCGTCATTTCCAACACTTTTTTGAGGTCAAATTTAGATTCTCAGACGCTGAATTGGCCTGTTTCGAGAAATTCCTTCATATACGAAAGAAAGCGTTCCGCATCGGCTCCGTCTACGATCCTGTGATCGTAGGTCAATGCGAAATAAGCCATCGTGCGGACGGCAACGTAATCGTCGCCTTCGGGTGATGTGATTACCTTAGGGCGTTTCTCAATCGTGCCGACGCATAGAATCGCAACCTGCGGTTGATTGATTATCGGCGTCCCAAAAAGGCCGCCAAAAACCCCTGGATTCGTGATCGTGAATGTCCCGCCGGATGCCTCGTCAGGGTTGAGTTTCTTTAACCGCGCCCGGTCTGCAAGATCGTTCGCCGCGAGGGCAAGTCCCGAAAGCGAAAGCTGGTCGGCTTTTTTGATAACGGGCACGATCAGACCCCAATCCAGAGCGACCGCCATGCCGAGATTGATATCGCCCTTATAGAGGATGCTGTCGCCGGAAACCTGCGCATTTACGACCGGATATTTACGGATCGCGTTCGTAACGGCCTGGAATATGAACGGCATGTACGTCAGTTTCGTGCCGTAACGCGATTGAAACTCTGCTTTGTTCTTGTCGCGGAACTTGGAGACATTCGTCATGTCGATCTCATAAACGCTGGTTACATGGGCCGAGGTCTGCTTCGAAAACGTCATATGCTCGGCGATCTTCTTGCGCATAACTGACATTTTCTCGACCCGGTCGCCAACCGCAGCAACCCCTGGTGGCGGAACGGTGAAAGTTTGGGCAGGAGCATTTACAACCGCCGGAGTACTGGCGGTTGAAACATCCGGAACCATTAAATCCTGCGGCCGCAGTGCGGCGCCGCTGTCAATGAAGGACATTATGTCCTGTTTGGTAACCCGTCCGCTCATGCCGCTGCCGCGTATGCGCGAAATATCTATCCCGTGTTCCTTTGCAATATTACGGACGAGCGGGCTGGATTTCGTCCGGCGAAGTTCGTCGACATCAGCACCACCGTTCGTACCGCCATTTGTGGCTCCTGCACCGGCCGCAACAGCCAAGACCGGAGGAGTTGGCGGTTCAGGCAGAGGCGTTGCCGCGTTTGGAGCAGGAGGGGATAAAGGCTGACTGCCGCCTGCCACCTGCACACCGCCAACCGAACTTCCAACCAAAGCAACTACCGAACCGACCTCGACCGTCTCGCCCTCATTTACCTTTATTTCCAGAAGGATTCCCGCGGCGGGCGAAGGGACCTCGGCATCAACCTTATCGGTCGATATCTCCAGCAGCGGCTCGTCTTTCTCGATTTTGTCGCCAACCGACTTCAGCCATTTTGAAACAGTTCCCTCTGTAATGGACTCACCCATCTGAGGCATTACGACCTCTGTAGAGTTCGCTGAGTTATCAGAGTTGGCCGAGTTGGAAGGGCTTTCCGCAACGACCGGTTCGGGGGAAGGTGCATTGGCTACAGCCGGGGCCGTTTCTGCGACCGAACCAGGTTGACTCGCTGAACTCGGAAGACTCGCTGAACTTTCCCCTTCCGCTCCGATCACGGCAACGACCGTTCCGACCTCGACAGTTTCACCTTCCTCATGTCGTATTTCGAGCAGAATGCCAACTCCCGGGCTTGGAACTTCGGCATCGACCTTGTCGGTCGATATTTCGAGGATCGGCTCGTCTTTCTCGATCTTGTCGCCGACCGTTTTTAGCCATTTCGAAACCGTTCCCTCGGTAATTGACTCGCCCATTTGCGGCATTACGACATCTACGCTCATAAGATCTCCGTTCTGGAAATAGAAACTATCAACTGATAAGAATACAAGAAACGCGGAGGAAAAAAAAGGATGCACATTGCGTCGGCGGGAACCCACCAATGAGCCCCAACGCTCTATGAAGACGTCTTAACGTTTGACCTTACGATTCCAACTATCTGGTCAAATCCCAGAATGGAGGATGGGATGGCGATCTTCTCGCGCTTGTTTTTTTGGATCTCGATATGCCGCCGTCCGGCACCTTCCTCGACGACGCGGGCCGATTCGATCTCAGCCCACGAGCCGTTGAATTTCTTGTATTTGACGCCGTTTTCGTAAACCCTGACAAGGCTTCGCTTCTGGACGACCCAGCTTATCAGTGTCAGGACATAGACAATGAGGAATGCGGTCGAGAGCGGCAAAGTATCCTATGTGCTGGCGTACGTAAAACGCAACAAGCATAGCAATAAAGAATACAAACGACAGAAACGCGATGATCGCCGCCCTTTGAAGATAAACAGGTGACGTTCCATGGGTGCTCAAAAGCTTACCAAGGTTTTTGACAGGATCCGGCACTATTTTCCGATGCTACGCCGCCCGTGTCGGGTCGATGATGGCTTTAACTTCAGAGATCTTGTTGGCGGGGAAGCCGCTTTGCTCGGCGTGTTCGCGGATCAGGTCCGCACTCGGCGCTGTATAAACGCAATAGATCTTATCGTCAGTTACGTAGCTGTGGATCCACTGAATGTCGTTTCCAAGTTTATGCAACACGCTGCACGATTTTGCAGACGCTCCGCTCAACTCGTCCGGTGACATGTTCCCTGCACCGGGAATATCTCGCTCGATAACATATTTAGGCATACGAATTTACTCCTTGAAAGCTTGGTCTGTCCTACCAATAGGCGGCTAAAACCTGAGAATAAGATGTCTGGGTGCCGAACTCCAAGCCTGCTACTCGATTTTTGACCCCTCTTCCATTAAAATACACGCAACATATGAAAAAATCTTCAATTCTCCGAACTGTATTTCTTTTTGCCTTGGCGGCTGGGGCTGGCCTTGCCCAATCGCCCTCGACGATAACTGATGCCGACTACGCCCGCGCAGAAAAGATGCTTTCGTACAGCACTGCACCGCTTGTCGATCGAGCGGGCGTGCGTCCGACGTTTCTACCTGACGGGAGTTTTTGGTACCGCGTGTTGACGCCGACGGGAAGTGAATATGTCCGGATCAATCCCGTCGACGGTTCACGCACCGTTGGTGAAAGTCCCGCCAAGATCGGCGTTACAACGCCGGCGCCAGGAGGCCAGGGCCGCTTCGGCGGTATTGCCGTTCGCTCGCCCGACGGGAAGCGCGAAGTGTTTATCAAAGAGTGGAACCTTTGGGTCCGGGATGTCGAGTCGAAAAAGGAAACACAGCTTACGACGGACGGCATAAAAGACTTTGGTTACGCGACCGACAATGCCGGCTGGAAGCACAGCGACAGGGCGATCGTTCTCTGGTCGCCTGATTCGAAAAAGGTCGCGACCTTTCAGCAGGACCAGCGGCACGTGAGCGATATGTACCTCGTCACGACGAATGTGGGCGCTCCGAAACTGGAGGCATGGAAATACCCGCTCCCTCAGGACAAGGAAATCATCAAGATTCATCGCTTGATCATCGACGTGGAAACCGGCAAGATGGTCCGCTTCAAAATGGGCCCCGACGACCGGCGCGGAACGCTGTGCGACGATATCGCCTGCTCTGGTGCTTTTGACGACAACGAGTGGAGCCCGGACACAAAGACGCTGGCATTTGTTTCGAGCACTCGCGACCACAAAGAAGCAAAATTCAGGATCGCCGATACCGCTACCGGCGATGTCCGTGACGTATTCGAGGAAAAGGTCGCTACGCAATACGAATCAGGCCAGGGCGAGATCAACTGGCGCTATTTCCCCGCCTCCAACGAAGCGATCTGGTATTCGGAACGCGACGATTGGGGCCACCTGTACATTTACGACCTGCAAACGGGCCGGCTGAAGAGCCAGATCACAAAGGGGAACTGGGTCGTGACCCGGATAATGAAAGTGGACGAAAAGGCCCGCGTCATCTGGTTCGAGGCCAATGGCCGTGAGTCGGGACGCGATCCCTACTTCACCCATTTTTACCAAATAGATTTTGACGGCAATAACCTCAAATTGTTAACCCCTGAGGACGGTCACCATCAAGTTACGCTGTCGACGGATGGCCGCGGGTTCGTCGACAACTATTCTAAGCCGGACGTGCCGACCGTTTCCGTTTATCGCGACATGGCCGGCAAGCTGATCGCCGACTTAGAAAAAGCGGACGTATCGCGTCTGGTCGCGGCTGGCTGGAAACCGCCGACGCCGATCAAGGTAAAATCGCGTGACGGTAAATGGGACCTTTACGGCCTTATGTTCACGCCGTCCAATCTGGACCGTAGCAAGAAGTATCCGGTCGTAAATTACATCTATCCCGGTCCGCAGGGCGGCGGTGTCGGAACGCGTGCATTCGGGCCGTCAAGGTCGGACCATCAGGCCGTGTCTGAGCTCGGGTTTATCGTTGTGATCATCGACGGCACGTGCAACCCCGACCGGTCCAAATCGTTCCACGACGTGTGTTACGGAAAAATGGCGGACAATACGCTGCTGGACCAAATCGCGGGGCTTAAAGAATTAGCCGCGAAGCATCCTTACATGGATTTGAATCGCGTTGGTATCTGGGGCCATTCGGGCGGCGGCTTTGCGACCGCGGCCGCGTTGTTCATCCACCCCGATTTCTACAAGGTTGGCATCTCGGAATCGGGCAACCACGACAACCGTAATTACGAGGACGACTGGGGCGAACGCTATATCGGCCTTTTGACCAAGGGCGAAGGCGGCATGGACAATTACGAAACTCAGGCGAACCAGGTATATGGCAAGGACCTGAAAGGCAAGCTGCTGCTCGCTCACGGCAACATGGACGACAACGTGCCGCCGTACAATACGTGGCTTGTCGTTGACGCACTGAACAAGGCGAACAAGGATTATGACCTGATCATTTTCCCGAACGCCCGACATGGTTACGGTGCAGAAAGCTATTACATGATGCGTCGGCGGTGGGATTACTTCGTGGAAAATCTGATGGGAGCAAAGCCGCCGAAGGAATATAAGCTGGTGCCAAAGACCGATCCGCGGTTGGCTCCCGCGAGTCAATAAGTTCTCTGTCCTTTATGATCTTCGTGTTGTTCAGCTTTTCAGTGCGGAGATCACAAAGTGCGGGGAGAATCAAAGGCGGAAATACTACCGGCGGGGGAGTGTGCGGAACCCTATCAAACTCTATTCGAGTTGTCGGTCATTTTCCCAGTTGCCTGGTCTCTTCTTCTGTTTCGTCCTCAAACAACTGACTCACAGGCGTCTGGACAGGCGGCAATGACGCTGCGGTTTCGGCCATATCTCGTTGCAACTTCTCGACGGCACTTCGAGCCCTTTCGAAATCGTCTGCGACGAGTTTGAGTGTCAATTTACCGTCGTGGTTCGGAAGCTCGGCAAGTTTGGTAAAAGACGTCGTTCTTATTTCGATCTTTGCACCGCGTTTGAATAAGCCTTTTTTGAATTTTACATCCAGGATATCCGCAAGGGGCAGGCGGACTTCCTTCACGCCGCCTGCGATCAAACCGAAAAGCTTCGACTCAAATTCGAGCACGATCCCGGCAGCCGAAAACTTAGCGACGCCGTTTATCGATGAAAGTCCGTGGTGCGTCTCAGTTTTGAACGGTACGCTTGTAAAACCTGAGTTCATTTCCTATTGGGCCTCATCGCCATTATCGTCGTCAAAATCCATGGTGTCCATGTCAGTATCGTCCTCTTTTGGTTTGCCGAGCAATTTCAGCCACACGAACCCTGCTGTGCCGGAGGCTAGGGATGCAAGCAGAACTGCCATTTTTGACGCGTTTATTTCCCCAACGTTTTCTGCAAAAGCCAAGTTCGTGATGAAGATCGACATCGTAAAACCGATTCCGCCGAGCATGCCCGCTCCAGCAATATGTTTCCAGCTGAGGTCGAGCGGCAGACGGCAAATTCCCATCGATACTACCACGAACGAAAGGAGCATTATGCCGACCGGCTTCCCGACAATGAGGCCCAGAATGATGCCCATGCCGTTAGCCGAAGCAAGCTCGGCAGCCCAATCGCCGCCGATCATGATACCCGTGTTGGCGAGAGCAAAAATAGGAAGAATCAGGAATGCGACCGGTCCGTGCAGCAAGTTCTCCAGCCAGTCCGAAGGAGCCTGTTCACCAGCCGTTTTATGGGTAAAGGGGATCGTAAAGGCGGTCAGGACGCCGGCAATCGTTGCGTGAACGCCGGATTTGAGCATAAAAAACCACATTAGTCCTCCGCCGACTAGATAGGGGAAGAGCGACATCACGTTCGAACGGTTCACTGCCAGCATGGCGGCAAAAACACCCAATGCCAGACCTAAATAGATCAGAGAAAGGCTCCGACGTATAAAACACTGCAATTACGCTGATCGCGGCCAGATCGTCGATCACCGCTAGAGCTACAAGAAAAACCTTTAGCGAGGCCGGAACGCGATTGCCCAAAAGAGCGAGCGCTCCGATTGCGAACGCAATGTCCGTGGCCATCGGAATACCGACACCCGCTTGGGTCGAAGTCCCGATGTTGAAAGCATAATGTATCGAGGCCGGGACGATCACGCCGCCAAAGGCCGCGAAGATCGGCAGCATGGCGTTCTTGAAATTCGACAGTTCGCCGGCGTACAACTCGCGTTCCAACTCGAGGCCGATCAGTAAAAAAAAGACCGCCATCAAACCGTCGTTAACCCAATGCTCGATGCTTAATGGTCCGAGATAACCACGCCAAAATCCAAGGTAACCCGCACCAAGGGCCGTATTTGCGATGACAAACGAGATCACTGTGCAAGCGATCAGGATGACCGCGCTGGCCCGTTCGTTCTCAAGAAAATCCTTGAACGCCTCGGTAAGTCGTATGCTTCGCTTTTTCGGCATTTCTCCGAATACGTCTCTTCACTCACGGACCAAAACGCGGTTCGTTCTCATGGTTTTGAAAGATATTTTCCAATACCAAACAGGCTGATCAACAGCCAAAAAAATTCAACTATAAAGGCGGGAAAATTAAAGTTGAAATATAGCGAAACGATGATCAGAGAGGCACCGACGGCATTTAAGAGAGAATAATAAAGACTATCGCTCCGCAGACGTTCGCTCTGGAGCAAAACATAGGTAACTATAATGATCCCAACGCCGGCGGTGCCCAGAATGTCGTACAATGCAAAGCTCATTTCAGTTTGACGACCAAGCCTTTCGGACCGACCGCCCAGACAGCTTTTCTGCCCTTTGCGGCAACCGCGTTAAGGTTCTCCGTGCCCATTTTCCGCCAAACGGCTCCGCGATCATATGAGATATCTGTCCCGTTGGTCCCGACGGCAATGATCGTTTTATCGTCTATGTAGGCGACTCCGGAACGATAACCGCTCAAGCCTTCGGCCAAAGTCCAGTTCCAGCCGCCGTTTATGGTGTACGCAAGGTTATTGCCGGCGTCGTCCGGTTTTTCATAGTTTCCGCCGACCATCACGCCGTTTTTTTCATCAAGCATTGCGATGGAAAAAATGCCGCTTCCCGAGGTTCCTTTAACAAACGACGTTTCGGCAACGGACCATCTCGATCCCCGATTGTTCGAAGAAAACACACGCGCATCCTTCCCGCCGGACACAAGGAACAATCCCGTCGCCCCCTGGGTTATCAAACATGTCCCGCTTGCGGCAAAAGCGGCCTCACCCTCAACGGCGGGAGGCGTAACCACTTTTTTGTCCGCTCCCGGCTGAGTCCAGTTCTGGCCATCAGTCGTCGAAATAAGGAGGTAACGGCCGTCAACCGGATCGGACATCGCGACACAATTTGCCGCATCCCAACACGCGATGGCGTCGAAGAACGCCTTTTCATTCTTATTCGTAAACTGAAGTTTCCACGACGAGCCGCCGTCGGTGGTTTTGTAAATACGCGAAGATTCGCCGTTGCCAATGCTGAGAATATAGGCCGTCTGAGCGTCGAAAGCCTCGACATCGCGAAAATCGAGCTTATCGGCACCGGGTACAGCCACGATCGTCCACGTTTTCCCACCGTCAGCCGTATTGATAACGGTACCGCCTGTCCCGCTGGCCCAGACCACCTTTTCGTTGACGACGGACAGTCCGCGAAAACTGGCCGTCGTGTTTATTTGCTGTGCGGCCCACTGGCCGGACGCAGTCACGGACATGAGCACGACCGCTGCTGCGATATATCCAATTCTCATAATTCTTTAGTTAGCACTTCTTAGCTTCAGGCATTCCGGAGAGCCTCCAGTTCAGCCAGGGTAGTTTTCTATCATACATTCTGCGTTCACTGCATCGCACGCCACTTTCGGCAGAGATCGCGAGCAGCCTTCTCCCAATGCAGAAACTCAAATTCAAAACCGGATTCGAGCAAACGGGTCGGAACAACGCGGCGGCTTTTCAACACGAGCTCAGTTTCTGTTCGCATCAAAACAGCTCCGATAGCGAGCATCCATTCCGTCGCGGGCAGTCCGATCGACGTTCCCCATGCTTCGCGAAGGATCCGCATGAAATCCTTGTTTGGCATCGGACACGGCGACGCTAGATTTACTGGGCCTGAAAGCTCTTCGTGTTCGATCAGCCAATTGACCGAACGGACAAAATCCTGTTCGTGTATCCACGACAAATACTGTCTACCGTCGCCCGATGTGCCGCCCAAACCTTTCTTTACCAAACCGAGGAGGACGTCAAAAATGCCGTCGCGATCCGGGCTCATTGTCATCGCGGAACGCATCAAGACTCTTCGGGTTTTTGGCGTGACGGCATCGTTGGCAGCTTGTTCCCAAGCCTTCGCAACATCAATGCTGAACCGCCACGTGTCGGGAGCATTCGGTTCCGAGCCACCGATGATGCCGGTTAGTTCGTCGTTCGGGGCGTCAAAACGATGGCCATAAATCGTCGCCGTGCTCGCCTGTAGCCAAACCTTTGGCGGACTCGATGCCGCAGCGATCGCCTCACCCACAACCCTCGTCGAATCTACACGCGAATCCATTATCTGCCGCCGGTTTTCAGTATTGTAGCGGCAATTTACGTTTCGCCCGGCGAGATTTATTACAACATCAGCACCTTCGAATTCACCGGCCCAGTCGCCAAGCGTTTTTGCATCCCAGCGTTCGACCCGCCATTCAGTCGGTTCCGGATCGCGGCCGAGGACAACGACATCATGACCGTTTGCGTGGAAGGACCGCGCGAGTATTGTTCCGACCTGTCCTGTCCCGCCTGGGATAACGATTTTCATTTTAATAGATCATTCGCGCCCTGACGGTCCCTTTTATGTCCTTCAATATCTCGAACGCCTCTTTTGATATCTTGGTATCGACATCGAGGATAACGTAACCAATGTCGTCATTTGTCTTCAAATATTGCCCGACGATGTTGATGTTGTGTTTCGACAAACGCGAGTTTATCTCGCCAAGCACGCCGGGAATGTTCTTATGAATATGAAGGATGCGGTGCGTTCCGGCTTGCGGCGGCAGATTCACTGGCGGAACCGTGTGCGAACCTTCGCTCGTTCCGAGTTCGAGGTACTTGATGAGCTTTGCCGTTACATCGAGTCCAATATTCGCCTGAGCTTCCTCGGTCGAGCCGCCGATATGCGGCGTTAGAATGACGTTTGGCAGATTTTGCAAAACGGTGGAAAACTTATCGCCGTTCTTTTCCGGCTCGTCAGGAAAAACATCGACTGCGGCGCCTGCGAGTCTACCGGATTTGAGGGCTTTGTGAAGAGCGTCAAGATCGACAACGTCGCCGCGGCTGTGGTTTATCAAAATGCTCCCCTTGCGCATCGATTTGAGCGTGTCGGCGTTGATCATGTTCCGAGTGGTCGAATCGGACGGTACGTGCAGCGTAACGATGTTCGATTCTTTCAACAGCTCTTTCAGATCGCGTATCTGCTTTACATTTCCAAGCGGCAGTTTCGTCGCGATGTCGTAGTAAATAACGTGCATCCCCATCGCCTCAGCCAGGTTTGAGACCTGCGAGCCGATATTGCCGTAGCCGATGATCCCGAGTGTTTTTCCACGGAGTTCGAAGCTGCCCGTCGCGTCCTTCAGCCACTCGCCGCGATGTGCCGCCGCATTTTTGTCGGCGATCTTTCGGATGAGCATCACGGACAAACCGATGATCAGCTCCGCAACCGAACGCGTGTTCGAATACGGCGCGTTAAAAACGGCAACGCCTTTTTCGGTGGCGCTTTTGAGATCGACCTGATTTACGCCGATGCAGAACGCCCCGATAGCCAGCAGTTTGTCGGCGGCCTCGATAACATTCGAAGTGATCCGTGTTTTCGAACGGATCCCGATCAAATGGACGCCTTTTACGGCCTTGATAAGATCGGCTTCGCTCATCGCTCCGTTGATCCGCTGGATCTCCGAATAACCGCCCGCTTTAAGTTCGGCAGCAGCGGAATCGGAAATGTTCTCCAACAGCAGGACCTTGATCTTCGATCGCGGATACGATGTCTTTGTCGCTCTCATAAAAGCGGTAATTATATCAGAAAAGTAACGGCTGAGTATCGGCAGACGCTGAAAGGGTTGCTTCAGGTTTACAGCCCCGCTTTCTTTGAATAATATCTACTCAACCTAAGCTTATCTTGAGAGGAAATTTATGAGGGATAATAAAATGTCGCGGCGAGAAATGATACGAAACTCGGCACTCGCTGGCCTGGGGATGAGCGTACTCGGCGGACGCGTCGAGGCGGCGGAAAATAGCGAATCTCTGCTTACCGAACTGATCGCCGGTTCCGCACCGATCGGGCAAACGATGATCGGCGTGCCGTTTGAAAAGCGCGAAACGGTGCGTGTCGGAATGATCGGCACCGGCCTGCGGGGCCGCAGCATCGTAGGCGAATTTGTGAATATTCCTAACGTTAAGATCACAGCCATTTGCGATGTTGTTCAGGACAAAGCCGAAAAAGCGAAGGCGATAATCGAGAAGGCCGGACATGCGGCCCCGGCGGTTTATGTGAAAGGCGATCGCGGCTATGAGGAGTTGCTAAAACGCGACGATATCGACGTCGTCTATATCGCAACACCTTGGGAATGGCACGTCCCACAGGCAATTGCCGCGATGCACGCCGGCAAGCACGTCTGTTCGGAGGTCCCCGCCGGATACACACTCAAAGATATATGGAGTCTCGTCGATACGTCCGAGAAAACGCGCAAGCACATGATGATGATGGAAAACTGCTGCTACGATTACGACGAGCTGCTCATCCTGAATATCGTCCGTGCCGGGCTGCTTGGTGAGATCGTCCACGGCGAAGGCGCCTACAACCACGACCTTCGAGAGATACTTTTCGAGACCCGCGACGAAGGTTTGTGGCGTCGTGCTCACCACACATTACGCAACAGCAATCTGTATCCGACCCACGGCCTCGGCCCGGTCGCAAACTACATGAACATTAATCGCGGCGATAAGTTTGAATACATGGTCGCGATGAGCTCAGGCAGTTTAGGATTGCAGGAATATCGGAAGGAAAAGCTGGCGGCTGACGACCCTCGTCAGAAGGAAGTTTACAAATGCGGCGATTACAACACCAACCTCATCAAAACCGCGAAAGGCCGCACGATCATGGTTCAGCACAACGTATCGACGCCGCGCCCGTATGACCGCATTAATTTGATCCAGGGCACAAAGGGCGTGTTTCGCGATTACCCTTCGCGCATTTACATCGAAAAAGACAAAGGCGGCCACCAATGGCAGCCGATCGACGCCTACAAGGAAAAATACGAACACAACCTCTGGCGCGTCGTCGGCGAACAAGCCCGCAAACTCGGCGGCCACGGCGGCATGGACTACCTGATGTGCTGGCGCCTCGTCCAATGCTTCCGCGAAGGCCTCGTCCCCGACATGGACGTCTACGACGCCGCCGCCTGGAGCGCCCCCGGCCCGTTGAGCGAAATATCCGTCGCCAAAGGCTCAATGCCGATCATGTTTCCTGATTTTACTAGAGGGAAATGGACGGAAGCGAGGACGTCGATCCCGTAAAACATCATCCTTTGATGAGCGCCCGAATGCAGGCCTGGACGGCAGCAGAGCGGCCGAGCGGCTCGAGAAACAGCACGAAAACGTTCACTGCCAACGCCAGATAGGTCGCCGGATGGCGAAGCGTGCCGAATTTCCATGCGGCGAAAAGGATCATACCGATGATCATTGCCTGGCAAACATACAGCGGCGCAACGATGTCAACATTTGGCCACGAAGCAAAATTCATCCCGATATAAACAAACTGCAGGCCCCGTCCCAAGGCCGGCATCATGATCAGGAAAACGGTCGAGATGAGCCACCACGAGTGGTTCTCGATCTCCTTGCGGTGGATGATGCTCATGGATGACCGCATAGCCGAACGCCGTCATCATCACGATCTCGACCGCCGCGACACCGAGAAAGAACCATGGCTCAAACGGGCCAAACTGCTCGCGTTCGACAAGCGATCGGTCAGCTGAAATGATGTCCCGGTGGAGCATGCCAATGGCAGTCAGGCACACGCCGCCGGCAAGGAACATCCCGACGATCCCCACGGTTCGATGCCTCGCGATCTGCCCGTGCGTCACAAAGTAAGGCTGGATTATCAGGAAAAGATACCAGGCCGTTCCCGTCCAGTAGTGCACATGCACCGACCAAGCGTTTAGCGTCAGATCGCCCCAGTAGTCCGCGGCAATACCCAACTGCATGATGACCAGAGGAACGATCATCCATTTGTGCAGGCTTTTATATTTGTCCATGGTATGCTTCCCGGCTGCGACAGAATTTCAGCATCACAATAGTACAAAAAAACGAGAGACGGAAATGCCTCTCGTTTGAAAAAAGCGTGCGAAAGGACGCGGTTCACATATGTATCGTCAGATCATGCACACCTTCGGCGGCTTCCATTACGGCTTCGGAGACTGTTGGGTGGGCGTGGATGATGCGGCCTAGTTCGTCGGCGGTGGATTCGAGGGCCATGGCGACGCAGGCTTCGGCCAGGAGCTCGGTGGCGTGGGGGCCGATGATGTGGACGCCGAGGACCTCGTCATATTTCTTCTCGGAGACGATCTTGACGAAGCCGTCAGTTTCGCCGAGGATGCGTGCCTTGCCTGAGGCTGAGAACGGGAATTTGCCGACCTTTACGTCGTAACCGGCGGCCTTGGCTTTTTCTTCGGTCAGGCCGACGCTGGCGACTTCGGGGTCGCAGTAGGTGCAGTTTGGGACGAGGTTTTGCTTGATGGGTTCGACCTTTTTGCCGGCAATTTTTTCGACGACTAGGATGCCTTCTTTTGAGGCGAGGTGAGCGAGCCATGCGGTGTCGATGACGTCGCCAATGGCGTAGACGTTTGGTTCCCCGGTCTCGCAATACTCGTTAACCTTGATCGTGCCGCGGGGATTGACGACGACCTTTGTGTTTTCAAGGCCAATGCCTTCGATCGACGGCATGCGACCGACGGCGACGAGGAGCATTTCTGCTTCGAATGTCACGTCAGAGCCTTTCGCGTTCTTGCCCGAAACCTTAACGCCTTTCTTGTCTTTGGTCAGTTTGTCGAGCTTAATTCCGGTCTCGCATTTGATGCCCTGTTTCTTGAAGGCTCGGGCGAGTTCCTTCGAAACATCGGCGTCTTCGATCGGTACGATGCGGTCGAGCAATTCGACGACCGTCGTGTCGCAGCCGAACCGATGATAGACGCTCGCAAACTCAACGCCGACCGCGCCGGAGCCCATGACGATCATCGACTTCGGCACGTGATTAAGTTCGAGAATGTGGTCGGAATTGACGACCTGTTTTCCGTCGGTCTCAAAGCCCGGAATGGGACGCACGACGGAGCCGGTGGCGATAATGATGTTCTTGGTTGTGATCGTTTCTTTCTTGCCGTCGGCGAGAGCGACTTCTACCTTGCCCTTCCCGACGATCTTGCCAAAGCCATTGAAGATCGTGGCTTTGTTCTTCTTCATCAAATATGTGACACCGGCCGAGTTCTTCGCTACAACGTCGGATTTATATTTCTGAACGCCGGCCCAATCGTAAGACAGATCCTTGACCTTCAGGCCGAAATTCTCAAAATGTCCCGCCTTTTCGTACAAATGGGCCGCGTTCAGCAAAGCCTTCGTTGGGATGCAGCCGCGAAGCCCGCAGGTGCCGCCGAGCCGAGCGTCCTTTTCTTTTTCAACGATCGCGACCTTTAATCCAAGCTGTCCCGCACGCACCGCCGCGACATAGCCGCCGGGGCCGGATCCGATTATTGTTACGTCAAATTGTTCTGCCAATGCTTTATCCTCGTCAGTTAGAAGTATTAAATAAGAGCGAAACAATAATTATAAAGGTTATCGGCCGCGAGTGCCAACAAGCCCGGCCTGCACCGGAAAGCGTTCCACTTCGATGCCACTTCTGCGGAAAGTGGAACGGTCTAAATGCTGCAGTTATGAGGTTTACCGCGAAATATCGTTCCACTTTAAAGAGTGTTAACCGTTAAGTGGAACGATCTAGGTTAACCTTCTTATTTGCTTCACTTAAGCAAAAACAAGGCGTTCAAAGCGCGTTCGGCCATATTCAAAGATCAAAACGCCCACAATAAGCATAGCGCGCGTTGCGTGGAATGGCAATAGTATTATGCGTGCAACAAAAAAATAGGCAGCTTTTGGATTGGCGAAAATAGTGGGCGCTACTTAGAATGTGGCTTATGGATCATTCGAAAGAGTTCTTGCAGATCGTGGCGGACGCGATGCCGCGCGTGAAAGAGGTTTCAGTGGCGGAGGCCCTCGAGCGCCAGAAGGCCGGGGCGGCGCTGATTGACGTAAGGGAAGACAGCGAGTTTGCGGCGGGGCACGCAGCCGGGGCCGAGCATATCGGCCGCGGGGTGATAGAGCGCGACATTGTTTCTAAGCATCCGGACAAGGCTGAGGAGCTTGTCCTTTATTGCGGCGGCGGATTTCGCTCGGCTTTGGCCACCGACAACCTGCAGAAGATGGGCTACACCAACGTCTGGTCAATGTATGGCGGTTGGCATGCGTGGGAAGAGGCCGGAGCACCGATAGAATGAGTTTTTGAACGCGAATTTCGCGGATAGAGCGGATTCTAACGGATCATCTTGGCTAGTTCATCCGCGCCGATGAGAAGCGGTCGGTCGAGATCTTCAGAACTGAGCCTATTTGATCCGGATCCATTTTGTAACACCTCTGTATTTGCTGTTGGCGCTGAAGTCGGTAAAGTTGACCTCGGGGATCGGGTCGTTGTCATACCACGGGCCGGCCAACTCCAGAACGGTCATCGTGGGCAGCTCCAGCCAGCCGCGGATGACCTATTTTGTCGTCCTGGGTTTTCCCGAGTAGCCTTTTCCCTGGATCGAGAGAAGCAGGCCGTTGATCGAGTATGGGCCTGTTTGGGTATCACTTTCGGTTTCGTATTTATTTCGTACCGAGTTGAAAAAGCTACTGAATGTTCCATCGGTCTTGAACGTCGTCTTGACCTGAAAGGCGGTCGTGTCCCTGCCGGCGCTCTTACCACTTCCGCTGTAAACATACTCCGTCGTCATGCGATTGGGGCCATCGATCCACGCACCGGCCATATCGGCCGTGGTGAGCTGGCGCGAGGGCTGCGGGATGATGAGGTCGCCCCCGGCATCGAACGCCGCAGTTCCGGACGCCGACGTGCTATTTCCGGCTGCAGGGCCCGCAGGAATACTTACTTTGTCCATTTCCACGGCAGCGAGAAAAGAATCAAGCTTTGCCGCGTGGGACTGATCGTTAAAAACGCCGAGAATGCTGACCGTCTGTTTATACCCACTAATGACGGTCAGAAACGCGACGGCTTTGCCGACATCGCCAGTGACCTCGGCTCCGCCCGCGGTGGCCGTCCAGCCGTTTTCCGATGTCGATTCGGTCGTTGGATTTTTTTCCGCCGCTGTAAAGTTTTTGAGGACGAGATTATTCCATTCGCGGGTGAAATCACTCTTGGCGTTTCCGGTCCCTGGCGTGGCTCCGTAAAGCGTAATAATGCAGAACTTTCCCGTTGCCTGGTCAAACTCGCTAAATACGATCGTGTTTTCCTTCGGAAGTTTGGTCATGCCCCTGGGCGACGTGTATTTCACGACGCCTAGCTTTTCCGTCTGGCAAATTGCTGATTGCGGGATGATCAGGCATAGAAGAAGTGAGGAGAGAAACCCGATCACGGGGCGAACCTTGGATGTTTTCATGATTTTATTAAGAGTTGCTGGAGAGCCAGTTATGGAAACGCATTTCTTTTTCCTTTGGTGCGCGTGAAGTATACTCTTATTTGCAATCCAAGCAAGGTTTTTATGGATGAGTCGGATTTTGACGGTGGCGACACGCGGCAGACGATGGGCCATCGATGTGACTGTCGATGGCCGACGCATTTGGAAGTGGCGGGAGCACCGGTATGTTCCGTTCCGCCGGGACAGGAACAACCGGAATGCCTGGAACGCCTGGAACGTCTGGAACAGTGAGTCCGGCCCCTATTTCTTACGGACCCATTGCTGGTTGAGATTTGCACCCTGAACTGGATTGCTGAATATCTCGGCCGGAATTACGTTGTCGTTATACCATGGGCCGCAGACCTCGAGCACGGTCATGTCGGGCAGTTCGAGCCAGCCGCGTATGACATATTTCGCCAGGTTGCCCTCCTTGATCTTGATACCGAGTATTCGACCGCTGATCGCAAACGAGCCACCGGTCTTTTCTTTGATCAATTTACCGTTCTGAATCATATAGAAATCATCGTAAAAACCGCCGTCAGCAGTCAGCGTCATTTTCGATTTCATAGTCAGCGAATCTGAGCCCGCATAGTTGCCCGAACTGCGGTAAACGTACCGCTGATGAAAACTCGACGCCTCGCCCCAATTCCCGGCGAGATCGGCGAGCGTCAATTGCCGCGTCGGCGGCGGAATGATGATCCGGTCATATGCATCGCGTTCAAAAGTTGCCGCACTCGCTGAAGTCGTGGCCGCAGCCGTAGATTGGGCAGGAACAGGCGCGGTGATGGTTTTGTCGATATCAATTTTTTCGACGAACGCTTGTAGCGGAGCCAGATACGAATTATCGTTCAGGATTCCCAATATGCTGACGGTTTTTCCAAATCCACTGACGACGGTTAAAAACGCGAAAGCCTTACCACCCTGAAACTCGATCTGCGTACCGCCGGCGATGGCCGTCCAGCCGTTGTCCGGTTCCGTCACAGTCTTTGGATTTGCCTCGCCGCTCCACGGCTCGACCACGCGCGTTTTCCACGCTGTTGCAAAATCCTTCTGCGGCGATCCTTCGCTCACACCCGCCGCATACAGCGTGATAAAGCAAAAGCCGCCCTCGGCCGGATTCAGATCGCTAAAGACGATCGCGTGATCTTTCGCGCTTTTCACATAGCCCTTCGGCGGCGTGTATTTGATGGGGCCGAGACTTTCGGTCTGGGCAGCGGTCTGGACAACGAAAACAAATGCAAACAGAAGTGTCGTGGTAATCAAAGATGTATGTTTCATCATAGCTCCAAGAAGAAGCACGGCAGGACACGAACGTCTACTGCGGTGCTTTAAAGAACGAAAATTCGACGCAAATATCGACTTTTGTTTTTGTATCCTCGATCCCCTGGAAGAACGGCTCAGTAGGCTTAAAACAAGTCTTTGGAAAGTCGATCAAGTATGGGTAAGACGCGGGCAGCGGACTGTCCGGGTGTTCGCGCGTTACCGCGTTTGGAAATATTATCGTCAACATGTTTCTGCCTCTCATCAAGTGATCGCCATTCGGCATTGGAATGTCCGCGAGAGAGATCATATCCTCGATCGGTTTCGACACCTCATCCGTTGGCTTTCCGCCATAGCCTTCTGCGGAACGGTTGATGACCGAGTACCGAGCCATCCTGAAGTCCTTTTTCGGGCTCCGTAGGAAGACAGCCAGCACGACCCAGTAGGTTCGCTTTTCAGGGTTGATCGCTAAAGCGGTCAGGTCTTCGGCTCCACCCGTAACCAAAGGGTCTCCTTCCCAGACAGTAATGTCGGTTCTGTTTTCATGTGTCCCGATCTCTCCCGGGCCTTCAAGGAATTTTTCGAGCCGATCCTTAATGGTCACTTTGACTGTCGGCGGATTTGCCTTCGCGCCGTAATTCTCATAGCTTTCCCATCCCGGAACCACCTTGTTGTCGCCACTGCGAAGCTGGGTGGGGCCCATCAGCGACATTTTGCCCACGAAGGTGCGATCGACCCACCACTTGATGTCAGGCTCGCCCTGCAACTCGCCTTTCTGTTCGCCGTGGCCCTTAATGGTGACCGTGTAAGAAGCGTTCCAAGTGACGTTTTTCTTTGAAGGCTCCGGTTGCTTCGGATCGACTTTTGTGGACTTGGGCGCAGCCGGACGCACCTTTCCCGGCTGCGCGGCGACATCACCCGAAAGGATGAGGGCGTTGCACCCCGCGAAGAGGAATAGCGAGCCAGCCCTCAATATCTTTCGACAATACGTTTTCATAATTTACCCTTGCGCCGGTTCAGTGTCCGATCATCGCCGAGAGAGCGCTGAAGTCGAAATTTCTTTTGAAGGCCTCGATCATCTCGACCTTCGGTCGATCGCCCGGACTCGAATGCCAGTGAACGGTGATCAACTGGATCGTGTCGCGGGGGAGTTTCGGATTGAAATAACTCTTATCGAGTGTCACAAGGTGCCGCCCGCCCTCGGCCTCGGTCGCGAATAGTTTCACGCGGCCGGGCGAGGCGTTGAAGTCGCGGACGATAGCCGGCGATTGCCGTTCCGTGGCCGACATTCTTTCAAGGGCCGAGGTAAGGCCCGCTACATCCCCGGTAATGCCAGCGACCTGATTAAATTTGATCCTCGCCCGCAGGAATTGTTCGCGGGTGACAGGTTTGTACGGAAGGCGCCGGCCGGTCGTGATCATAACGGCTTCGTGATACTCCCCGTCCCGCTTGAACGGCTCGATCATCGTCATTCCCTTGAAATCGCCAAGGTCCTTTTTGTATTCGTATATGGCGTCGCCATCGACGGTCGAAAATACGCCGTTCTCTGTTACCGTATCGAGTACATCTCGCAGGCTGTTGAATTCGATGACCGTAAAGCCGTAGTTGCCGTAGACAATGATCTTGCCCCTTTTATCTACAATGGCTGTATCATTTCCGACGCAGATGAAGCTCTTGTACCAAATGTCCGCACGAAACGGCAGAGGACCGTTGGGTATGATCGAATCGCCGCGGATCCCGCTGTACGCGGATGCCACTATCCCAGCGAACTCCGGGTTTGCTTTCATGGAAAGATCGATCGCTTTCTGCGCTTTCGCGAGAACGGCCTTGTATTGTGTCTTCGGAAATGTGCGGTCGGCCATCGCGACGTCTGCTTTCTTTTGAGGTTCCCATTTGCCGATCGTCTGCCAAGCCATCTCCTTTGTGCAAGGACCAGTTCCGTTTTGCGATGCTTGCGCGGACGGCAGTTTCGCGATAGGCATAATCGACGCGGCGGGTTGCACTATCGGTTCTATGGTTCTTGTCGGAACGGGCTTAGTGATTTGCGGCGATTCTGCCGCGGGCACTGGTGTGGTGCTTTCGGTGCCGTCTGAGAATATCGCTACGCTATATGCGGTGCCTGGGTAGAGCCGCTTGCCGTTGACGTTGGCGATGTACCATTTGCGTGAGGCCGGGTTGTAACCGGCCTTCGCTTCATTGGCGTTAAGGTAATAGCCGGCCCGATCGTCAGGCGTGTAGTTTTGCAAGATCTTAAAAGAAGCATTGGGGTGGCCGTTCAGCAGCGGGTGATCCAAATACGAGCCGTCGTCACCAATATTGCCCGGTGTCAGAATGTGCAGAAAGTGGTTTTCGTCCGGTGTTGGCCAGTACTCGATCTTGTACCGCAGATTGACCGGCATCACCACGTGGTCGGTGTTGAATATGTTCCATTTATCCTTATAATACCAAGCGCCGAGCGGATGAGGATTATATTTATCGGCATCGCCCAGCGGCGTGGCAACGATGATCGCATGCGGATTGCCGTCCAGACCGGGCCGGCCGATCGACGCTCTGGACGAGATGATATTCTTTGCGCTCGTCGTCAGGGTAAAATCCTGGCCGTAAGTGCCGATCGTAAACAACGCGATACTGTAGATCACCGCGAATATGATTGTTGTCTTCATTTTAATACCTCCGAGCTCTAGAAAAATCCGCTGTCCGAGACGGGAAGCCTTCTGTCCAGTCGAGCGAGCGAAACATATTTCGTCACTTTTTCTTTGCGATCTCGGCCAAAACTGTTTTCGAGGCTTGTTGTATCTGTGGGGTCAATACATCGTCGCCGTCCCTCTCGGTCTTCGTTTTTGTGGCAGCCTGGGTCAGGACGGCTTTGTTCATGTCGACGACCCTGTAGTCGAGCGTGAATTCATCCTTCGCCTTGGCGTTTTTCATCATCGTTCGCGACATGATCTGGCTTGCGATGGTCGAGGTGACCATGCCGCCGATGCCGGGGACAAAAACACTTGCGGCAGAAACGGCTCCCATTAATACCATCTTGCCGAAAATACCGCCGCCGCCGCGTTTCTGCGTAACGTCGGCAAAGAAGAGATAGTCGCAGCCTTTTTCGACGCCTTCGTTTGCCGGGAAATCTGTTTCGAGGATGATCGCGTCAACTTTTTCATCTCTTAGGTACACGACGAGTGAATTGGCCGCTGCGACCGCGATGTCGGAGCCCGCATCAGGGTCTTTCTTGGTATCGGGCGTCGTTACCTTTGGTTTGGCAATTCCAATCCGGATCGCTCCGGGTTTCTTTGGCCCGCGGTCAATGCCCGCCACCGGCAAGGCAAATGTCGGAGCAGGATTGCCCGTCGAGACCGGAGCGGATTCAACCGGCGTGGTTTCAGTCGCCCCACCGCTGTCATCTGGCGAGTCATCCTCGACCTCTTTCAGCGTGTTGGCGGCCCGGTAGCCGGTCGGCGGCTCAAACATCGAATCGCTGATCGGCGTTTTTGTTAGCGAGATCGTCTCCTCCTCCATGATCATCGACATGCCGCCCATGTTTAGTTTTTTGATCTCTCTTAACGGGATTCCTGATATGCCGTTGCCCTTTATCTGGAAGTCAACATCGTCAAAGCATTCATCGTTCATTCGAAACTCGCTCGGCTTTCGCTGTATCGGACACGAGAATTCAGGAACATCGGCATACCAGCCTTCGATCTCGATCGTCATCGCTTCCTTTTGACAGGCATTTTTCGATGGGGTCATCGTGTATGTCTCTTTGAGATGCCGTGCGTCAAAGCCGAAGAGTTTGGCACGCTCACCGGTATCGACCACTGAGCCGGTTATCGTGATATAGCCGCCCTTTTTCGCATTCTTTGTGGTTGCTGCGGTCTCAATAGGGGATATCGATTCCTGATAGAATTTTTTCTTTTTGCTGTTGTAGCTTACCGTTCGCCGCTTGTCGCACTGGATGATTGTGGTCTGGGTGACGGTTTCTCTGCCGCCCAACATCTTCATCTGTTCAAATCGCATATCGGTACGCATTCGGGAGCCCTTGATATAGGTCGTCGACGTGCGAGCCTTCATCGGGTCCGACATACCGCCCGGCATCGCAGGCATGTCCGGCATTCCCGGGATCTTCATCGATGTCTTCTTCTTTATGGTCAGCTCGGTCTGACCGTATCCATTAGAAATGCAGAGTAGTAACGCGATGATCGCGAGAGCTATATTGAATTTCATAAATTCTCCTTGTCCCCAGTTATTTCAACAAGATCTCCAACCTATGGCGTGCGATCTTGAAATAAGAGCTTACGGATCGGGTACCCGCCTGAGTCCGCCTTAGGCAATGTGCGGTCCGCCATCGCGAGGTCGCCGACTTTTTGCCTTCCCCGTTTGCCGATAGATAAGTTTCGATGCTTTCATAAATGGCCCCTGAGGATTCTGTCTATTTTTCCTCTGTGCATTACGCGGCAATTAAAGTAAAATTGGCTCAAAGATTTTTCTGCTTAACGGCGGCAAGGCCGAATACGGGAGTGTATGAGCGAGATCACAAGACTGCTCGACGAGTATGCGAATGGAAACCGTGCCGTATTGGACGAACTGCTCCCGATCGTTTACAACGAACTACGCCGCCTCGCTCATAGCTATCTAAACCGAGAGCGAACAGACATGACGCTGCAAACCACGGCGCTCGTCCACGAAGCTTACCTAAAGTTGATCGACCAGCATTCCGTCGATTTTAAGAATCGTTCTCAATTTTTTGCACTTTCGGCACAGGCAATGCGTCGCATCCTTGTTGATAACGCCCGCCGCGTGAATTCCGAAAAACGCGGAAGCGGTAAAAAGGTGTCGCTGGAGGATGTCGCCGAAATTCCGGTCTCGACCGACTATGACCTTGTGGAACTCGACCGCAGCTTTGAGGGAGCTTGAGGAATTTGACCCCGGGCAAGCAAAAATAGTCGAGCTGCGTTATTTTGGCGGCATGACGATCGAAGAAACGGCCGATGTCCTGAAGATCTCACCGGCTACGGTAAAGCGTGAATGGGTAATGGCTCGTGCATGGCTGTATGAAAAGATCAAGTGATCCGTAACCGTTTTGAGCCGGTTTTTGCCTGGTTTACGCGTTGTTCGTAGAGAAAAATTATGAATTCTGCGCGCTGGCTGGAAATCAAGGAAATCTTCAACGCCGCATGCGATCTGCCACGGGCAGACCGCGCGTCATTTCTCGCAGAATACGATGTTTCACTTCGCCTGGAAGTTGAAAAACTACTGAATGCAAATGACGAGGCGATCGATTTTATCGATGAGCCGGCGATGGTCGAGGTTGGTCTTGCCGGCGACGATATGGCCGATACATTTGTCGGTAAACGCATCGATTCTTACGAGATCCTAAGCGAGATCGGGCATGGTGGAATGGGCATCGTTTATTTAGCGGACCACGCAGACGAATCGTTTCATAAAAGAGTAGCAGTCAAGCTTATTAAACGCGGAATGGACACAAGCGCCGTTCTCAAGCGTTTTGTGATGGAACGGCAGATCCTGGCCAATCTCGAACATCCTAATATTGCTAGCTTGCTCGATGGGGGCACGACGCACGACGGTCTCCCCTATTTTGTGATGGAATATGTCGCAGGCGAGCCGATCACAAAATTCTGCGATTCTCACGGCCTCGACACCGACAGCCGATTGGGGCTTTTTCAAAAGGTTTGTGCAGCGATCTCATATGCCCATCAAAACCTGATAGTTCATCGCGACATTAAGCCCTCGAATATTCTTGTTACTGAAGACGGAACGCCAAAATTGCTCGATTTTGGCATCGCAAAACTGCTTCACCCCGACTGGTCGCTCGACACGCATGAGGCGACCGCGACGATGTTTCGCGTCATGACGCCCGAATATGCTTCGCCAGAACAATTGCGCGGCATGCCGGTTACCACGGCGAGCGATGTCTACTCACTCGGTGTCGTGCTATACGAACTTTTGACCGGTGAGCGGCCTTACAAAATTGAAAGCCGTTTGCCTGACGAAGTGGTGAAGATCGTTTTGACTGCCGAGCCGGTCAAGCCGTCATCCGTTATCAGCTTCAAGGTGCCGAACTCTCGCGCGGAAACCGACGGCCGTAAGGAAGCCTTCGACAGCCCGCGACGAAGGTCAAAGATCCGTACCGCAAAATCTGAAATCGCTTCGCGGCGATCTGGACAATATCATATTAAAGGCCCTCTCCAAGGAGCCAGAACGCCGATATCCCGGCGTTCAGGAATTCTCCGAAGATATTCGCCGGCACCTTGTTGGTTTGCCGGTCACGGCGACAGCTGATACTACTTCGTATCGCATGGGAAGATTCGTCAAAAGGCATCGTGCCGGGAGTTCTCGCAGCCGGCGTGATAATTTTTATGCTTTTGTGCGCAACCGCGGTTACCGCCTGGCAGGCTGTCGTTGCAAGGCGTGAGCGTGACCGGGCCGAACAGCGGTTCACTCAGGTGCGGAAGCTGGCAAACACGGTCTTGTTCGATTATCACGACGGTATCGCAAAGCTGCCGGGTTCGACCAGCCTGCGCGAGAAAATGGTCAAAGATGCGCTGGAATATTTGGACAATTTGGCCGCCGAGAATGTGGACGATGCAACGCTTCAAAGCGAACTTGCGACGGCATATTTTAAGGTCGGTGAGGTCCAGGGTGCCCCCGCGAGATCGAGCCTTGGTGATTATGGCGGCGGTTTGGAAAGCTTCAGAAAATCGCTTTCTATCCGTGAAAGATTGTTCGAAAAAAATCCCAGTGATCAGATCAAACTCGATCTGGCACGCAGTTATCAGATGGTCGGCCATTTGTCGCAAGTTACGGACGATATTCCGGCGGCGTTCGAAAACTATAATAAGGCTTTTGCAATTTTTGATTCGATGCCGCTCGGCAACCCGGGTGTAAAACGCGACCTTGCAACCCTACATTCACGCTTCGGGCTCGCTTTATCAGCGAGCGGTGACCCCAAAAAAGCGACTGAAAGCTTTCGAAGGGCGGTTGAGTTATTTACCGAGCTGTTAGAAGCCGAATCGACGAGCCGGGAATCTAAAACGTGAACTCGGCATCGCTCTCGGTTTACTTGGTGATGCGCTCGAAGAAGCTGTCGATCTTGACGGAGCACTAACGGCACAACACGAGGCCCTGGCCACGTTGGAACCGTTAGTTGTGGAAACCGACGCTCAATCGAGACGAGACGCCAGCGCGGCATATGGCCGGATCGGCGACGTTTTGTTTAAACTCGGAAGATATCGCGAGGCGTTGGACATTCAGCAGAAGGTTCTTCAACTTGACGAAGAACTTCTAAAAGCGGACCCGTCAAATGCTTTGGCCCGCCGCGACGTTCAGGTTGACTTTTACAAGATCGCCCGAAACAAAGCGGAACTCGGCGACATGCCCGGCGCTATCGCGAGCCAGCGAAAATGTATCGCTTTCTGCGAAGCATCGGTAGCGGCTAACCCGGAAAGCTCCGAATCACGAGGCGACCTTGGCGTTGCTTTTTACTATCTTGGAGAAATGCTGGAAAAAAATAACGATCTGCGCGGGGCTCTTGAAAGCTATCGAAAGGCGACCGAGATCGAAGAAGCACTGTCGGCGGCCGATCCTTCAAACATGACGACCCTGGATAACGTCGCGGAAGACCATTTGAAGGTTAGTGATCTGGCGTTGAAACTCGGTGATCGTGCGGCAGCTCTAGCTGGATATCTAAAGGCACTCGGTATACGTGAAAAGATTCAGGCCGAAGCGCAGGAGAAAGGCGAAAGCCGCGGGGTGACGGCAAACATCCATGAAAGCCTTGGTGACTACTATTTTTCTCAAGCGCGAATCGACAAACGCTTCGAAAACTTGAAAGAAGCAATGAACCGGTATGAACAAAGCCTTTCGGTTTGGAACGATCTAACGCAAAAAAATATCTTGCTCGCCGAAGACGCAGACAAACCTAACCAGCTAAAACAAAAGATCGCGAAATGCCAAAAAGCGCTTGGAAATAATTAGGCATGATTTTCGTGCGATCATCCGGTATCGTGCCTCGGGTGGAGCGTGTTTGCACTGCGCTATAATGTATGCATGAATGATGCCGAGTTTGATCCGCGAGCGCGCACACGCGAGATCGCGGCGGAGTTTGCAGGGCGGGGCGACTCAACGGGATGGTTCGAGGCCCTGTACAAGGAATCGGGCGGCGATACCGAAAAGATCCCTTGGGCTGACATGCAGCCGAACCGATTTTTCCGAGCCTGGGCGGAAAAGAGTGGCTTGAAGGGCGAGGGCCGAACCGCGCTCGTGGTCGGCTGCGGATTGGGCGATGACGCGAAATATCTTCACGATCTCGGATTCAAGGTGACGGCTTTCGATATCTCGCCGACCGCGATCGAATGGGCAAAACGTCTTTACGGCGATGACGATATTCAGTTCGAGACCGCCGATCTCTTTCAGCCTTTTCGCGGCTGGCTTGGCGCGTTCGATCTTGTCCTTGAGATCTATACCATCCAGCCCCTGCCGTTGGAAATGCGAGCCGCAAACGATAGACGCGGTCGCCGCTTTTGTTGCAGAAAAAGGACGGTTAGTTGTTGTCACCCGCGGCCGCGAAGATGATGAAGAAACGCCGCAACTGCCCTGGCCGCTGTCGCGAAAAGACCTGACGAGATTTGGGGACAACGGCCTCATCGAAACCGACTTTCAGGAATATTGGGATGAGGAAGACGAGCAAAAACGCTTTGTAGTTGAATATATTCGAAGCGAAGCCTGACTACCCGAACATTACACTCCGCTCTGTAAATTTCTCTTTCAGGCTTCCACACACCAGGTCGCACAGGGCGAACACAGACTCATCAGCGATCCTATAATAGACCGTATTGCCTTCGCTTCGTTTCGTTACCAGTCCTTCATCCTGAAGTATCTTAAGGTGTTTGCTGACATTAGGCTGAGTTGACCGGACAGCATTTGTTACGGCCGTTACACTTGATTCGCCGCCCTCAAGTACCTGTAGGATCTGCAATCGAAGCGGCTCCGCAAGCACCTTAAATCTTCCCGCTACCAGACTTATGGCCTCGCCCGACATTTCGCGATGGATTACCTTTTTCATACTTGACAATATAACTATATAGTTATATGCTTATTCACGGATCGAGTATAATACTTTGGAGAGAGTTTTTCAACAATGACAATTAAGAAAGCAACGGTACATGAGATAAATGAGCTTTTGGACAGCGGCGGCGAGTGCCAGGTGATAGATGTTCGCGAGTTTTCGGAATTCAACAGCGAACGGATCGCGGATGCCCAATTAATGCCGCTGTCAAATTTCGAGAAGCACGCAGAAGAGATCGATCATTCAAAGCCCGTCTATTTGATGTGCAGATCGGGCAACCGTGCCAAGCAAGCGGCGGAACGCCTGGTAAAAAAGGGTTTTACAGACATTCATGTGGTCGAAGGTGGAATGACCGCCTGGTCGGGGGCAAATCTCCCTATCGTCAAGGGCGAATCAAAGGTTTGGTCATTAGAACGGCAGGTGAGGTTCGCGGCCGGACTGTTTGTACTGGCGGGTATTTTGCTCGGAGTTTTCGTCAGCCCATATCTTTACATGCTGTCGGGATTCGTAGGCTTCGGATTGATGTTTTCCGCACTGACGGATACATGCGGAATGGGTATGGTGCTCGCGAGGATGCCATGGAACAAGGCTCCCGTAGTTTGTGAACCGGCGGTCCAGTCAAAGTAAGGGGAACTTGTGTCTGAACTATTCATCCTGGGGTTGATCCTGAGCGCGGTCATTGGCTTATCTCTCGGCCTGATCGGCGGCGGCGGGTCGATATTGACGGTACCGATCCTTGTCTATTTTCTGGACGTCGAGCCGCACGATGCGGTCGGCATGTCGCTGGCAGTGGTCGGGGCAACCAGCCTTTTTGGTTCATATTTGCATTACCGCCGCGATAACGTGAACGTGACCAGCGGGCTGATCTTCGGCGGTGCCGGGGCGGTGGGGGCGTTGCTCGGATCGCCGCTCACAAAGCTTGTGTCGCCAACGGTCCTCTTGCTGATCTTTGGACTATTGATGTTCGTGGTCGCTGTTTCGATGCTGTGGCGAAAGAAACACTCGAACGACGATCTTCAGCATAAGCCACATCCGATACAGGCCATTTTTGCCGGTCTGGGGGTTGGTTTTCTGACGGGCTTTCTTGGCGTCGGGGGCGGTTTCCTGATCGTTCCGGCACTTGTATTTTTTGGCGGACTAGCGATGAAAAAAGCGATCGGAACTTCGCTTTTTGTGATATTTCTTAATTGCGTTGCGGGACTCGTTGGTCATATTAGCCAGAACATGTTCGATTGGACATTAACGTTCGTAGTTATGGCTCTGGCGGTGGGCGGAGCGATCGTCGGAACGATACTTTCGCATCGCATCGAGGCACATCGGTTGCAAAGGATATTTGCGATCCTCGTTTTAGGCGTCGGTTTGTTTCTGGTCGTGAAAAACTTCGCGGTTTTGTTTTGAGATCGGTAACATTTACACACTATTTGGAGAATAAGAATCATGCAATTCAAACAATTTTATTTAGGTTGTCTTTCACACGCTTCATATTATCTTGGATCCGACGGCGAGGCGGCGATCATCGATCCGCAGCGGGACATCCAGCATTATCTGGACGAAGCCGCTGAGCACGGACAACGTATCAAATACATAATCGAAACACATTCGCACGCTGATTTTGTCAGCGGACACGTCGAACTGGCCGAGAAAACGGGTGCCGAGATCGTTTACGGCCAGCGGGCCAACACGCAGTTCCCGACCCATAAGGTCAAAGACGGCGATGAATTGACCGTTGGAAACGTAATGCTGACGTTTCTTGAAA
Source organism: Blastocatellia bacterium (assembly GCA_963732475.1). Lineage (GTDB taxonomy): Bacteria > Acidobacteriota > Blastocatellia > Pyrinomonadales > Pyrinomonadaceae > OLB17. Next base: position 357,413 of record CAVSZR010000008.1, read on the forward strand.
CACCTGGCCATACGCCCGAGGGCATTACGATCATTGCGAGGGACGATGACTCGCCGGATGTTCCGCTAAAAATGTTCACCGGCGACACGCTGTTTATCGGCGACGTGGGCCGGCCGGACCTGATCGGATCAAAGGGTTTTACGGCCGAACAGATGGGCGAGATGCTCTACGATTCTCTGCACAACAATATTCTCGGTTATCCCGACGACACCGAAGTCTATCCGGCCCACGGCGCGGGCAGTCTGTGCGGGAAATCACTCTCGAAAGAAACCTGGTCAACATTGGGCGAGCAGCGGCGATTCAATTACGCTCTACAGCCGATGACAAAGGAGCAGTTCGTCAAGATCGTCGCAGCTGACCAGCCCGAAGTTCCGGCATATTTCCCGAAGAGCGCGGCGAGGAACCTTGAAGGCTCGGCCGCGCTGGGCGAACTGGAAAAGCCGAGAGAGCTTTCGACCGAAGAGATCGACAGTTTCGACGGTGTGGTTCTCGACATCCGCAATGCGGCGGAATACGGCAGCGGGCATATTCCAAACTCGATCAATATCGGCCTTGGCGGGCAGTTCGCTTCGTGGGCGGGGACGATGATCCCGATCGGCACGCCGATCGCGGTGACGGCCGGTTCGCGCGAACAGGTCGACGAGGCATTTATGCGGCTTGCCCGCGTGGGGCATGACACCGTCAAAGGCTTTATCCTGATCGGCGACTACAACGCCAAGCAGAGGACGGTCGAACAGGTGCCGGTCGAGGAAGTTTCTGAGCTGACAAAGACGGAAAAGTACCTCCAGTTCGTAGACGTTCGGCGACCGGCAGAGCACGCTAACGGGCATGCCGTGAGGACCCTGAACATTTCGCTGGATAAGCTTGCGACGGAGTTTGACAGGCTCGATCCGGAAACACCAACTTATGTGATCTGTCAGGGCGGCTATCGCTCGAGCCTCGGAACCAGCATTCTTGAGAACGCGGGATTCAAAAAGATCTACAACGTAACAGGAGGCACCGCTGCATGGCAGGCGGCCGGGCTTGAAACGGAGGTCTTGGCAACTTCCTGTGCAAGTACAAAATAGGTGGTTCAAATGAAAACGATATTATTCACGATGTTGATAGGGCTTAGCTTCGGAGGCTGTCAGACGGCTCCGACGGCAACGGCGGATTCGCCCGTCGTGGTGACGAAGGCGGGCGTGAGCGAGATCTCACCCGCTGAAGCAAGGCCGGGTGTCGAGGCGGCATATTCGCAGTTCATTGACGTCAGGACGGCTGACGAATACGCGGCCGGCCACGCATATCGTGCGCGGAACATTCCGCTCGACACGCTATTGGCCAATCTCGATAGACTTGAAAAGAACGAACCTGTTTATCTGATCTGTGCGACGGACAACCGCTCAAGGCAGGCGGCTCAGATTCTGGTCGATGCCGGGTTCCCGCAGGCGATCGTCGTCAAGGGCGGGACCGCCGCATGGAAGGCGTTAGGCCTTCCGATGGTGAACGGTGCCGCAGTTAACTCTGAAAACGGCCTCGACGAACGGACCAAGGCCGCTCTGATCGCGGCTCTGGAGGACGAGAGGCGCGCGATCGCGACCTATCAGGCGATATTGAATAAGTTTGCTGATGCCCGACCTTTCGTAAACATAATCGAGGCTGAAAAAAGGCATGAATCGTTCTTGCTGCCGCTCTTTGAAAAGTACGGAGTGGCCGTACCGTTGAATGAATTCGACTCCGCAAAGATCGCGGTACCTGAGTCCCTTAACGATGCATGTAAGGCAGGTGTCGCAGCGGAAAAGGAGAACATTGCTCTCTATGACGGGTTTTTGGTGTTCGTGAAGGAGCCCGACATCAAAGAGATCTTTGTCCGGCTGCAAAGCGCTTCACGCGACAATCATTTGCCTGCGTTTACACGATGCAGTGAAGGCGGCATGGGTAAAGGACGCGGACGAGGTCGTCCTTTTTAGGAGAAACAGAGAAATGGATGACCTTATAATTGTTGCTGCCTTACTAGGCGGGTGGCTGCTGCTGCAGTTGGTTGTGCTGCCTCGGTTGGGATTTTCGACCTGACTGCGCGGGGCTTGTGACGCCGGTCGGCGTCGTGACGAGATTGATGATGATGATCTACAGATAAGAGGGCCCGAGGACCGTTGATCTGTTTGAGAGGAGATGTTATGGACCGCAAGACGCATTGGGAGAGCGTTTATACGACTAAGCCGCACACCGAAGTAAGTTGGTACAGGGAACACCTGGATAACTCTCTGAGGATGATATTGCAAACCGAAGTGGAGCGAGATGCTGCCATTATCGACGTGGGTGGAGGGAGTTCGACGCTGGTCGACGATCTGCTTGACAGCAGTTTCATCGACGTGACCGTACTGGACATTTCAGGCGCGGCACTTGAGGCGAGCAAAGGGCGTTTGGGTGAGAAAAGCGCTCAAGTTAACTGGATCGAGGCCGACATTACAACCGTCAACCTGCCGCAAGACCATTTTGACGTTTGGCATGATCGGGCAGTTTTCCATTTTCTCACTGACCCCGAAGACCGTATATCGCGCAGGTTGAACGCTCGGTTAAGGTGGGAGGTCACATTATTATTGCGTCATTCGGGATCAAAGGCCCGGAAAAGTGCAGCGGGCTTGATGTGGTCAGGTACAGCCCCCAATCGATGCACGATGAGTTCGGCGACCAATTCCGCCTGGTGGGCAGCCTGAACGAGAATCACGAGACGCCATTCGGCATAACGCAGGAGTTCGTCTACTGTTACTGCCGCAGGAAGATATGAGCCACACCAATTTTGACCCCAGCGACGCGATACAGGACTTTCTTGTTTTTGGCGAATTCGGGGATGTGAACCCGTCGATCACGGATTCATCGACTTTCACTTTCATGAGCCCGGACAGGATGGAGGAATTGTTCGATCACGAGATCGAAGGTTGTTTCCTATATTCCCGTCACTGGAACCCGACGAACAAGTTCCTTTCGGACGCTTTGGCGCGGATGGAGGACAGCGAAGCGGCGCAGGCCAAGGCATCCGGCATGGCGGCAATCTCGTCGACGATCCTGCAACTGTGCGCCACCGGGGACGAGGTGATCTCATCGCGGACTATCTACGGCGGGACCTACGCCTTTTTTAAGAACTTCCTGCCGAGGCTCGGCATCACCGTCCACTTCGTTGACCTCGCGGATCTGGATAAAGTGCGTTCCCTGATCAGTGATCGGACCCGAGTAATATATTGTGAATCGCTCAGCAACCCGCTTCTGGAAGTTGCTGATATTCCAAGTTTGTCATCGGTGTGTAAGGAGCACGACCTGAAGCTCGTCGTCGACAATACATTTACGCCGATGATACTTTCGCCGATTCGGCTCGGAGCGGATGTGGTCGTTCACAGCCTGACCAAGTTCATTAATGGAACGAGCGACTGCGTCGCGGGCGCGGTATGCGCGAGCAGCGATCTTATTCACCGATTGACCGATATAAATGCCGGGGCATCGATGCTGCTGGGCGCGGTGTTAGACAGTACGCGGCCGGCGAGTATTCTAAAGAACCTGCATTCGCTGCATCTGCGTATGCGCGCAGCACAGCGCAAATGCGATGTTTCTCGCCGAACGGTTCGCCGAGTTGGGATTGCGCGTCTATTACCCGGGCCTGCCTGATCATCCTCAGCATGCCTTGCTGACCGAAATGATGAATCCAAGCTATGGATACGGCGGGATGTTAGCGGCTCGACGCGGGTTCGCTTGCCCGGGCCAATGAACTGATGACAAGGATGCAGCAGGAAAAAGTAGGTTATCTTGCCGTCAGCCTGGGATATTTCAAAACGTTGTTCAGTTCGCCCGGCCACAGCACTTCTTCCGAGATACCACAAGAAGAACGCGAAAAAATGGGCCTCAGCGACGGCCTTGTGCGATTTTCAATAGGATTGGACAACGACATCCACCACTCGTTCGTCCGCATCAAACGCTGCCTCGAAGATGCACGGATAATCTGATCCGGAACTTGTGACCTTGCCCGAGAAGTGGGGTCGAAGTCGATAGCTTCTAGCGTCAGTTTTTGGACGGGTAGTGAACTGTTGTAGAATTTTATCTTGCCCCGTGCATGATCGACCAAAGTCAAAAAAATATGTCAGAAGCAACAGGACCGGTAGTTAAAACACGTATCGAAACCGATTCGATGGGCGAGATCGAGGTGCCGTCGAACGTATATTGGGGAGCGCAGACTCGAGCGCTCGCTGAAACATTTTAATATCGGTTTTGATATTATGCCACGCGAGGTGATCCGCGCGCTTGGGATACTTAAGAAGGCGGCCGCGATCGTCAACAAGGATCTCGGCAAATTGCCGGACGACAAGCTGAAGCTTATCGAACAGGCTGCTGACGAGGTTATAGAAGGGAAACTGGACGCGGATTTTCCGCTTCGCGTGTGGCAGACCGGTTCGGGCACGCAGACGAACATGAACGCCAACGAAGTCATCTCGAACCGTGCGATCGAGATCGCTGGCGGCGAGATGGGTTCGAAGAAGCCGGTGCATCCAAACGACGACGTAAACAAATCGCAGTCGTCTAACGATACGTTCCCGACCGCGATGTATATAGCGGGGGCGGAACGGCTGACGGCGTTGATCCCTGAGGTTCAGAAGGTCAGCGACGCGATCAAAGCGAAAGCGATGGAGTTCGAAGGCGTCGTAAAGATCGGCCGAACTCATTTGCAGGACGCTACGCCGGTGACCGTGACGCAGGAATTCAACGGCTGGGCGAACTTGATCGACCGCGACATCGAGAGATTGCAGATTGTTTTGCCGGGACTGATGGATCTTGCGATCGGCGGAACTGCGGTTGGTACGGGATTGAACGCACATCCGGATTTTGCTGAGCGTGCGGCGGCGAAAATAGCAGAGCTAACGGGATTGCCGTTCAAGTCGCACCCGGACAAATTCGCGGCTTTGTCGGCACATGATGAGGTCGTTTTTGCTTCGGGAGCACTAAAGACACTCGCGGCGAGCTTGATGAAGATCGCGAACGATATTCGCTGGCTTGCGTCGGGCCCGCGTTGCGGCATTGGCGAAATCTCGCTTCCCGAGAACGAACCGGGAAGCTCGATCATGCCCGGAAAGGTGAACCCGACCCAGAGCGAGGCGATGACGATGGTCGCCGTGCAGGTTTTCGGCAACGATGCCGCGATCGGGTTTGCCGGTTCTCAGGGGAATTTTGAGCTGAACGTTTTCAAGCCGGTGATGATCCACAATTTCCTGCATTCGGTCCGGCTGATCCACGACGCTTGTCACGGCTTTGTCGATTACTGCCTCGCCGGAATCGAACTGAACCGCGAGCAGATCGATCGATATTTGCAGGATTCGCTAATGCTAGTCACGGCCCTGAATCAACACATCGGCTACGATAACGCGTCGAAGATCGCCAAGAACGCACACAAAAAGGGAAGTTCCTTGAGAGAATCGGCAATTGAATTGGGATTGTTAACAGGCGAGAAGTTTGACGAGCTGGTGAAACCTGAGGAGATGACGCATCCCTAATTATTAGCTGGTGGTCCCGGGCGTAATGGCTCGGGCAAGGACAATGGCCCGGGCTTTTTCCGAGGCCTGTCTTGCGCGAACCTTCGGGTTTCCTTTGGCCGAGGCCTGATAAAAGCAGAGCTTTTCAAGCTCGACCTCGATCTGCTTTTCTGTGTCTTTGCCGGGTGACTCCTTGTGCCGTTTCGCTGCCTCGTCTACGGCGTCGGCCTGTTTCAGGGTCAATTCGATGTAATTTACCGAGGCCTTTTCCTGATCATTTTCCATAAGTCTCAAGCCGCCGTCTCTTCGTTATTTTCGCTCCGCAAACCAAATATTCTCGTCGTAAAGGTCGACCGCTTCGGCCCAGGCATCGTCGCCGACACGCTCGAAGAGCAGTTCGAGACGATCTTGCGGCGAATAGGTTGCGTCGTTCAGCACCGTGGCGATCGCAGGTTGTTCATTGAACTGCGGGGATATTTCGAACATCAGCGATACAAATGCGGCAAGGTCTTCCGCCTTCTGAAATCCAGCCTTTCTTGCCCGCTCGATACCGATCCGGACCATCGAGGTGACGCGTTCCGCGGCGAGACCGTCAACGCGAGAAGGATTTACCTTTCGAACCGCATCTTCGATCAGCCGAGCGAGATCGTCATCGCTTCCGGCGATAAGGGCTTGAATTTGCGCATCTCGTATTACCAGCATTCCCACGATCTCCTTAACCGCCAGCAACTTCCGGCTCCGGCCTCAGGTCCTTAACTTCCAATTTCCCGTTAGCTATTTTGTATCGAACAACGCTCGCACCATCTTCGGATTCGGCAAAGAACGCTTCGACTTCACCGAAAAGCGTCTTTAGCTCGCCGGCGTTACACGTCGGTAAGAAACGGGCGAGCACACGCGGATCGTAAAAGCGAAACTTGAGCGGGTTCCCCCGTTCGTCATAGGCCTGGTGCAGAGCACGAAAATGCCTTCGCATCTCAAGCATCGACCGTGGCGATTGGGCGAAAATTCCCCAATGTTTGCCTATCGATTCGGACAGCACCCAGTCGGCGAACTTGCTGTCCGGCGATAGATAGACAAGGTACGGAGCGGCATAAACTAAATCCGGCTCCAATTCACCCTGGACGACACAGTGGTTCGGCACGCGCCCTTCGTGCAGCCGGTTCGGCAGATCGGGAACCATTACGCCGTCAAGGACGCAGAATAGCCGCGTACGGTCGTTGAATAAATGTTCCCGCAGTTTCTGTACTTCCATAAACCCCAATGATCAGTTTCCGATGAACGGCGTTCCATTCTGCGACGATTCGAGATAGGGCGTCGCACCACTGGTTTCGGCGGCCGGCTGCGAATAGGCTTCGACGTCGGGTGATGAATAGCCAGATCCCGCATGGGGATCCGGCGTAGAATGAGGTTCGTTGGCGGGGGCCTCCGCTTCCGGTGGAGGGGCGGCCGCCGGCTGCTGGACCTCTGTTCTTGCTGCCGCGGATCTCTGTGCCGGGCTTGAGGGCTCCGCTGTTTCAGTTACGGGCTTTACCGCCCTGATCGAAATGGCCATAAGAGCAAAGTCCGGCGGCTGAGGCGGTGGGCTATTCTGTTTCGATTGAATTCGTTGCCCTGGATCATTCTTGTCCGCCTCCTTTGGTTGCTTTGGCATTTCCGGGCTCGCCCCGGCCCCGGAACCTGCCGCCCCGCCGCTGTTGATAAAGACCATCGTGCCTTTAACGAACACGCCACCGGCGTTGATGTTGACGAAATTTCCACCGACCTTGAGTGTCAGTGACGCTCCGGCCTCGATCACTGCCGAGGTCCCGGCTTTTATGTGGATCGCCACGCCAGCATCAACGGCGTAATTACTCCCGACCTTTTCATGGTGGTCCACCCCTACCTTTAATGACATCGTGCCGTCGATCTTCTCGTTGTGGTTATATTTGACATACAAATGCTTGTCCTTTTTTACCAGCTCGAATTGCTCGTTTTCGACAATAAGATGCCTGTCGTGGACGATCGTCTCCATGCAGTCGTTTTTGACCCGGATGTCCTGGTTCTTCTCCGCATGAATGAACATCTGCTCGGAGCCCTTCTTATCCTCAAGGCGAAATTCGTTAAAGCCACCGCCGCCTTTACTTGAATTGGATTTGACGGTCGAGCGAGTCTTGTGCTCCGGCAGGACGTAGGGCGGCATATTCTGGGCGTTATAAACGCAGCCCGATATGATCGGCTGGTCCGGGTCGCCTTCGCAGAAATCTACCAGGACCTCCATTCCGATACGCGGAATGAACATCGAGCCCCAGCCGTTTCCGGCCAACAATTGGGCAACCCGCAGCCAGCAGGAGCTTCCGGAATCCATAAGACCGTGCCGATCCCAATGAAACTGCACTTTGACCCGCCCGTACTTATCGGTAAAGATCTCTTCCCCGGGCGGGCCGACGACAAACGCCGTCTGGCTTCCATGCACGATCGGTTTGGGCGTTTTTCTAATAGGACGAAACGGAGCGCGCCCGCCGCCGTGAGGAATACACGCAAAATTCGCCGTGTATGCGTGTGAAACCGTATCTCCCGCAATGTAGCTGGGCGACTGTATCGCTTCATGCTGGACGCTGACCAGAACGTGGTTCATGTTGTTTTCGTCATTCGGATGGTGTTCCAGTTCAAACTTATAACCGGCGGTCATGGCGCAACAATCCGCCGTGCCATAAATGGTCCGGTACGCAACGTCGATCTCTTCCTGCCTGATCCGCACGATCTTTTCGCGGTCCTCAAAGATCTTGTTCAACTCGCTTGCACTTTCACCGCCGCCCTTGTCGATGCCGTCAAACTTTTTGGCATAGCCTCCGGGCCATTCATAGAGCTCAAGTTTTGTATTTCCGCCGATGTCGAAGATGCTGTTGTGCTTTGCCTCGAGGTTGTTTGTGGGCAATTGAAAATTGAAATCACGGGTCTCGACTTTACCTGTGAGCATTCTGGAATCTACCCTCCACGTAAGTATCGCCGGGATCCAATTTTCGTCCAGTTCGCTTCGGTCCGCTTCGAATGCGATCTTGGGCCGTGTCGGACACGCCCTGTGGGAGGCGGGGGTATTCGCTAAGATCAGCCTATGATTGTTCTCGGTATGCTCGAAGTAATAGTAGATGCCTTCTTCTTCCATCAGGCGCGACGCAAAATCCCAATCGCTCTCCTGGTATTGCACGCAGTAATTTCGAGGTTCAAACGTACCCTGTATCTCGTTATCGAACTCGAACCCCTTGAGCACTTCCTTAAGAATGTCGGGAACGCTTTTTTGCTGAAAGATCCGGCTTTGCGAAACTTGGGTCAGCAGCCATACCTTTGGGACAAGTTCCGCCCGGTATTTGGAGAACCAATTGTTACGGCTGCCCTGCGTGAAGTGATTGCAGACGCCATGGAAAAACCGCTGAACGTCGCCGGCTTGCTGTACGCTTACAACCATCGGGCTTCCGACCACGCTTTTCGGGTCGACCACGGTTGGTGTTCGGCCTTCCGCCGTTTCTTCATGCAGTAATTCGACTTCGATCCGAAACAGTTGATTCAGCCCCTCGTGGCACCGCAGGCGTTTGATCAGGAGATAGTCTTTTCCAAGCGGTGTTGCGATCTGCAGTGTGCGACGGTCCTGAGTAGCTGCCATATGTTTTTCAACCTATTATTCGGATTTACAGCCGTTGCCAGCGTTCTTAGCAATCTTGAAACCGACCGTGTTTTAAGCGCAAATCGTTTCGGAATTCATCTAAAGGGTGTTTCGATGAGAATATTCTCTATCGGATGCGATTGCAAGAAATAGAACGCCCCTATCCGATTTCTGGCGTGCGCGGCACACCAGACTTAGCTTGGAGCGAGAAGAGAACAGACAATAAAATTTTCGTCGCGCCAACGGCTACGTCCGTGCGACCCTATCCGCCTATCAAGGTGGTTCTGGTGGCCACCAGCGCCGTGAGTCCGATAAACACTCCGCACGGGACCGTCATATCGCCGGACGGTATCCACCTGGCGGCCGGCATGTTATGGATCAAGACCGTCAGCGAACCCTTCATGATGATGTTCGGCGGACCGACAGGCGGCGGTGGGATCGGCGGGTGGATGATCCCCGGTGGGGCGCTAATCACCCCGGAGCATACAACCGCACAGCCGACATGAGCCGCGGGTAGCATTTCGATCATCACCGGTCCGGTCATTCCCGGGGGGCATGGCCCCGTCGGCGGCGGGCCTACAACGCCCGCCGGAGCTATCGAATCATGTGATATAGGGTCGCCTTTTCGTGCTGCTGGAAACATGTGAATCTCCTTAACTTAATCGCTCGCCGCGTTATCTGCACAAAACCAGTGCCGTCGAATAGGCTCTATTGCAGCGGCATGGTTCTTTCGAAATCGTCCTTTGCGACAAGGACCGGTGCCGCGATCGGTATTTTCTTTTCCGCGATCCGCTGATATGGCTTCGGCCAGTTTCCGCTGATCACGAAAACTTTTTCACCGCCGATGGCCGTTTCCTCGAGTACCATCCCTTCACGGAAGTCGGTCCACCCGATGAGGAGTCGTATTTCAGAAGCTTCGGCCTTTTCCGAATTCTCTTCGTCCGGTGATCCGTAGTATGGGCTGAACTCGGCGACCGGCAATTTCAGGGATATCCGGCCCTTTGCCGTCGTCCCAGGTGCAACCGCCCGAACGTATGGAATTTCTTTGACGGCGACCCTTATCTTCGTCGGCAGCGTCAAATTGGCCCGGATGACATTGAGCGTTTTCGGCGCATTGAAGAAAACATAAGCTAAGTCGGGGCTGATCACGGGCGGACCGTCCGGATAATCCGGAATCCGGTCCCAGAGATACAAAACCTGGTTCGTATTGTTCTTGGCCTCGTACTCAATGACCAGCGAATCCTGCGTCTTCTCGGCTTTTGCGGTAAGCGAAAGCTGACTAAAATTTGTTTCTTCCGTCATATTCTTTACCTTGAAACCGTCAGGACCTTTTCCTTTGATGCCGGTTTCGTTCACCTCAGTATTCGCGGCAGACGGCGTTTCATTCGCCGCGGATCCGTTTGACGAGATCGGGGAAGCTCCGCTTCCACATGCAAACATACCGATCACGCAAACTATCAGGAACTTCATGCCGCCACCTTCCTACTTCTTAATACCCCTTCCATGATCCGTTCTCTGGAAGTCCTTGCCCATTTCCTTCAATATCTGATTCTGGGTCAGACCGTCATTGTTATCGCCATTCTTGTGGCCGTGAATGCCGATCGTCTGCGATTCTTCTTCCGTGCTGCCAGGCTCGGCTGCTTCCGGAATATGATTGCGATCAGTACCGCGTGACGAATGCAACGCGTGGATCATCTCGTGTGCAAGAGTTGATTCGACCGGCATATCTACCTCATTGGGCGGTGTGCCATATTTATCAGGAGCCAGATCCGGATTGTAGCTGATCGTCGTCGGACTTCCTTTCCCAGGAGTCTGAGCGTCGGCATCACTTGCCGGACCCGCCAAGGCACCATTTCTTCGTGCTCGCGCAATATCGAGTTCCTGAATCGTAGTCTCATGCTTCCCTTTATCGAGCTCAGTCATGACCTTATTGCCTGTCGGCGTATTGTAGATAGTCGATAGGTCATTTAAAGCCTTTCCGACGAACGCGTCATTGCCCTTAACCTTTATGTTCTTACCTACCTGATAGCTGCCGTCCGCATTCTTCGTGACCTTCGGAGCGTGCTGAAGATTCGTCGTTCCCCACTTGCGGCCTCCGCCGCCACCACCCTTGCGCGGTTTGTCACAGTAGCCCGGCTCGCCAGTATCGGCGTGTTCCGCGTCGAGTGGACTGCCGATCTTGGCCGGCACAATAGGCGGCGCAACGGCTCCGCAATTTATCTTTACCATCGGGCCCTGGATCGTAATGCCCATCATATCGACGATAATGCAGCTCGAACCCACCACCAGGGAAATCTTTTGCGATGCTTCAAGCGTGATCGTTTTCGAATTTATCTCAACCTTGCTTTTTACCGCCGTGTGGTGATACCCATCGAAGCCTTCGGTGCGATTGCCCTTGATCACTTCGTAACAATCCTTATCGATGCCGATATACTGGTCACCAACGACGTGAAGGTCATAGTTTCCGCCAACAGTGATCGCGAGATTACCTCCGTGGTCTTCGTCATCACCGTCCTTAATATTCCAGCCGATTACTTCCTGCCGGTTGCCGCCGCACGTTTCGTAATGCGATCCTCGCGAGCGAAAATCCATCCTCTTTTGGGAATACAGGAAGACCTGTTCCTTCTTCGCCTTGTCTTCAAAGCGCAGCTCGTTATAGCCCTGATGTTTGGGTGTGCTGTGCGTCTTAATATAAGAAAGCGTCTTATATTTCGGCAGCTCATAATGCGGCATCGTCTCGGCGTTATAAACCGAGCCAACAATGATCGGCTGGTCCGGGTCGCCTTCGAGAAAATCGACGATAACTTCCTGCCCGACACGCGGGATGAACATTGTGCCCCATTTGTTTCCTGCGAACATGGTGCCGACGCGGATCCAGGCTGACGCTTGCTGGTCGTTATATTCCGACCGGTCCCAGTGAAAATGAACCTTCACGCGCCCGTACTTGTCGGTAAAGATCTCGTCACCAGGATTGCCGACCACTTTCGCCGTCTGGCTGCCCTGAACGACCGGTTTTGGCGTTATTCGCAGCGGGCGGAAGGGTGCGTGCTCGCCGCCATGGGGCATGCACGAGAAACTGACCAAATGTGGGATCGAGGCATCTTCACCCGAAATATAATCCGGGCTTTGCACGCTTTCATGCTGCGCCCTGATGATCACATGATTGATGTTGTTTTCCTTTACCGGATGGTGCTCAAGCTCAAACCGGTAACCTGCGGTCAGCGAACAGCAGTCGGAAGTGGCGTGTATATTCTTGTAGCCGGCGTCGATCTCTTCCTGTCTGATCCGGACCGTTCTTTCGCGGTCCTCAAAGACGTCGTTCAACGCTGACGGATTTTCACCGCCGCCCTGATCGATGCCGTCAAAACGCTTTGCGTAACCGCCGGGCCAATCGTAGTTTTCGATCTCTTTATTTCCCCCGACATTAAAGCGGCTTGTTTGTGTCGCCAGCAGATCGTTCAGCGGCAACTGAAAATGGAAATCGCGACGTTCGGATATGCCCGTAATAAGCCTATTATCTACTCGCCATGTCTGGATCGAAGGGATCCAGTCTTCCTTCAGTTCCGACCGGTCTAATACATAGGCGACTTTTGGTTTTGACGGGCACGGCCGGTGTGATTCGCGCACATTTCCGAGGATCAGACGATGTTCGTTCGCCGTGTGCTCGAAATAATAGTAGATACCTTCTTCTTCCATTAACCGCGATGCAAAGTCCCAATCGCTCTCCCGGTATTGAACACAGAAGTTCCGCGGCTTGAAGGCTCCCTGTATCTCATTATCAAAGTCGTAGCCTTTGAGCACTTCTTCGAGAATTTGGGGAATGGTTTTGTTTTGAAAGATCCGGCTCTGCGAATTCTGCGTCAGTGCCCAGACCTTCGGGACAAGTTCTGCCCGGTACTGTGAAAAATAAGACGTGCGGCTGCCCTGCACGAATTGAACGCAGATGCCATTAAAATAACGTGTTGTCGATCCTGCCTGATGGGCGGAGACGATCATCGGATTGCCAAGCACTCTCTTTGGATCGACGACCGTCGGCTCGTAACCCTCCGCATTCTCTTCATGCAGGATGTCCACCTCGATGCGAAAAAGCTGATTAAGTCCTTCGCTGCAGCGGAGCCGTTTTATAAGGAAAAAGTCCTTGGTTAGAGGTGTCGAGAGTTGTAAGAATCGTGTGTCTTGGGTAATTGCCATATCGTTGTCATGCGATCATTCAAATTCCGCCGCAAAACTAGACGGTGCGTCGGCCCCATTTTTGCCGCGTGCTATCGCGTGGGCAGCAGTCTCGCGTCCGCGAACATGCCACGTGAATCCCGCCACGGGCTCGAATTTGTCCATTCCTCGAATAATCGGCCATCCGCGTCGTATTGAACGATCGTTCCTTCCCATTCGCCAAAATCGACGATCCCAGCTTCACAATAGACTTCGGAACCGGCAAACGTAGTGGAATGTTCCTCCGCAACCGATGACCTGGCCTCTCTGGCGCCGGTTACCTTTGCCTTCGCATGAATAGCCATTTGCCGGCAAAGTTCGTCTCCGTCACCGTGGAAGATAGTCGACATTTCCGGGTCGCCAATTCTCATGGCTTCGATATCGAATGACGTAGCGGCTCGAGCACAAATTATCAAAACGATCTCTTCTACGTGCCCGGCAAGCGCGGCAAATCTGCTCACATTGCCGGTATGGACGGTCTCCTGACAAAAGATGATAGTGCCTTCGCTTGAATCGCCCGCGAATCCGGTTTCCGCAGTGCTGGTGATTATGTAGAGGGTCGAAATTCCGCCTTGCTCATTTGCGAGCGACCGGCATCGATTTAGGAAATAATCAAGCGGCGTGGCCTCGTCCACGTCCAAACTCATTAAACTCGGAGAGGACAGCGGTGTCCTCCCCTCGAGCCGGGCGTCATTTACGACTATGCTTACGGACATAAAAAATTGAACCCGCGGCGGAGCAATAAGTCACGCGGTCCCGCAATTGAGCCACGCATGTTAGCAGCAAGGTCCGTTAGGTAATGTCATAAACAAACGAGCCATTTTCCCCGACATTTACATGCACGCTATTGATCCCCTCGCCGCTCGCCATTCGCGACAGCACCTCGCCGCTCATTTCTGGAAGCAAGGTCCCGGTCAGAATGTTATAGACATTGCGGGCTCCGCTGTCCACGTCGGTACAGCGTTCCGCAACGGTAGAAATAACGGAGTCGTCGTATGAAAACTTCGCGCCGTGATTGTCGGCGATCCGGTTCTTAATTTTGCCGAGCTGCAGCTTAATGATCAGCCGCAGAATATCGTCGGAGATCGGATAAAAGGGAACCGTCACCATGCGGCCGAGCAATGCGGGCTTGAACGCTTTTACAAGCTCGGGTTTGACCGCTTCGACCAATCCATCCGGTTCCGGTTTCGTTTCCGGGTCGGCACATAACTTCATGATCGTGTCGGTTCCGACGTTAGATGTCAGCAGAATTATGCAATTTTTGAAATCGATCTCGCGTCCCTCGCCGTCTTCCAACATTCCTTTATCAAAGACCTGAAAGAACAGTTCCATTACATCTGGATGCGCTTTCTCAACTTCGTCGAGAAGGACAACGGAGTACGGCTTTCTGCGAACGGCTTCCGTCAGAACGCCGCCTTCGCCGTAGCCAACGTATCCCGGAGGCGACCCCTTGAGGCTTGAAACCGTGTGAGCCTCCTGATATTCACTCATATTGATCGTGATCAAATTGCGTTCGCCGCCATAAAGGGATTCGGCTAAGGCAAGCGCCGTTTCGGTCTTACCGACGCCCGAAGTTCCGACAAGCAGGAAGACGCCGATCGGGCGTTTCGGGTCTGTCAGGCCGGCACGCGAAGTCCGAATACGCTGCGAAATTGCCTCGAGAGCATGGTCTTGTCCGAGTACCCGTTCGCCAAGTGTCTCGTGGAGGTTCAACACCGCGTTGATCTCGTCCGCGACCATCTTGCCGATAGGAATGCCGGTCCAACCAGAAATGACTTCGGCGACCGACTGGCCGTTCACGACCGGCTGCATCAAGGGATCCTCTCCCTGGATCTGCTTTAACTCGGCATTCAACCGTTTCAACTCAGCTTTAAGGACTTCGGTATCGACGGGTTTTGCAGTTTCAGGCGCAGTCGCCGCAGCCGTTCCGGAGGCGTCGTCACCGGCAGCTGTGTCAGTTTCTGCAGTGGCCGCCGCAGCGGATTCCGGCGCGTTGATCGCTTCAGCGGCAGCAACGGCATCGCCAAGCTTGCCGTCGAGCCGCGTCATTTCCAGTTTCAAACGAATGTTCCTGATCTGTGTCGTCAGGTCCTTTTCCTTTGTCCACTGCTCATTCAGCTTTTCAAGTTCCGCCTCTGTTTCGGTCCGTTTTGCAATAAGTTCGACGAGCCGGTCTTCATGTCCGGCACCGGTAACCTGCTCGCGTTCGAGAGCCTCGATCTCGGAACTCAAATTCTGTATTCGCCGCGTCGCGTCTTCGACCGATGCCGGCGTCGCTCCTTGGCCGATCGCGACCTTCGCACACGCCGTATCAAGAACCGAGACCGATTTATCCGGCAGTTGACGGCCCGTAATGTATCGATTTGAGAGTTTGACGCACTCGACGATGGCTTCGTCCAAAATACGGACATTGTGGTGGCCTTCCATTTTGTCGGCTATTCCGCGCATCATGTCGATGGCTTTCAGTCTCGTCAGGTTCTTCGATCTTCACCACCTGAAAGCGCCTTGCCAAAGCCGCGTCTTTCTCAAAATACTTCTTATACTCGGCCCACGTCGTCGCCGCGATGGTGCGTAGCTCACCGCGTGCCAGGGCAGGTTTAAGCAGATTCGCTGCGTCATTTTGCCCGGCCGCGCCGCCCGCTCCGATCATCGTGTGAGCTTCGTCGATAAACATGATTATCGGCTGCGGCGAAGCCTTTACCTCGTCGATCACCGATTTCAGGCGGTTCTCGAACTCGCCTTTGATGCCTGCACCGGCTTGCAGCAAACCAAGATCAAGTGTTCGGACGGCAACATTTTTAAGCGGATCGGGCACGTCACCTTGCGCAATGCGAAGCGCGAATCCTTCGACGACAGCGGTTTTTCCGACGCCGGCTTCACCGGTAAGAATCGGGTTGTTCTGACGGCGGCGGGTCAAAATATCGACGATCTGGCGGACCTCAAAATCGCGACCAAGAACAGGGTCGATCTTGCCTGCGGCGGCTTTTGCCGTCAAGTCTTCCGTGTACTGGTCGAGAGCCTTAGTTTTTCCGGGAACGCCGGAAATCCCTGAAGTTCCATCTGAAACTCCCGCCGTTTCACCAAGTGCCACTGCATCACGAGCTTCAGACGAGTCGGCTGTGATCGTGGGCAGGTCGCTCTGTAGCTTCTCGAGCGAAATATGGTCGAATTCCTTTGAGATCTCCCTCGCGATCCGGGCAAAACGTTCATTCGCAAGCAAAGCCAAAACCAGATGTCCGGTCCGTACGCGTGCGGCGCCGAAGTCGACGGAAGCCAACAGCCAGGCATCCTGGATCCAAAGCGGGATGCGGTCGCTGAGACCCGGTGTCCGCGAATTGCCGCTCTTCAGGCGATCCAATGCAACGCTTACATCTTTCGACAACCGGTCGATGTTCACCTCAAAATGTGCACAGATCTTGTGCAGGTCCGTGTCATCGTTTTCAAGTATTTTGGCGAGGAGATGTTCGATCTCAACGTCATAATTTGTCCGTGAAAGACAGAGGCCCGCCCCGCCTTCGAGTGCTCCGCGCGATACGTCGTTCAACCTGCCGACCAAACTTTTCAGATTTACATTCATTATTTTTCTCCAATTTAGAAATTAACCTTCTACCGCGCGAAACGAATCCTCCCGTATCGATCTTCGGTTTCGCTCATATCGAATGCGCACCAGTAGCGGAGGAAGTGCGGCCTTCTATGCATCCATTTGTAAAATAACTTGCTCGTCGTCAACTCCAAATGGTTTCGTCTTAAGAAACGAAGTCCACCCAAGCATCGGCTTGCGCTGCGCCCGAGTGGTCAACACCGTACCAGGGACCTGCTTTCGCTGCAGCAGCAATTGAACGTCGAAATCCAGTTCCAGCCCGACCATAAACTTCAATATCGACTTCAGTGGCTTGTATGCAGAGCCGTTAGGCAAAAAGGCCTGAAATTGCTTGAACGAAAGCGGACCCATCCGGACCCGAAATTTGGATTGCTGCTCCCAAATCTGCGTTCCGGCGATCGAGCTTTCGCCAAGTGAACTGTTCCTTTTTCCTAATCTAGTATAGTCCGCGCTGTCAAGCGCGATCCATTGGCCAAAAAACTGCTTGACCTTAGCCTTCGTACCAAAGTAATCGGACAAAATATTCTCTAAAGCATTGCACGAGTGCGGCTTTTGGGCGATTAGGCCAATATACGGCAGAAGAGATTCGTCCGGCAGACTCATGCGGCCCCGCGTACCTTTTGTACCAAGGCCGCCGATGTCGAAAAGATACGCCGTAAAGTCGTCGTTCCCGCGTTCGTAGGCTATCGGAAAGCGGTACTTGGACCACGCCCGATAGAACATGGAGACGGCACGGTGGGTAAATATGTCCAGAAACGACCACATGGCCGTATCCCGATGCCGGATCCGGTCAAGCATAAGGTCCGTATAGTGCGCTGGCAGGACACCGCTGACACCGGCCATTCCCATGAAGTTCACGAGCATTTCGGTCTTTCTTTCGCCGGTCTTTTCATCGGTAGATTCGCGGATCTCATGCACCTCGCTGGCGGGAAAATCCAACGAGATTCGCGACCTAAACCGCACGATCTCGTCCATCGGCATCGCGTCCCGGCCGACCGGTCGTTTTTCCGGAAAGATCTTCTCGAATAGCCGAACGGCCTGAAAAAACTCAAACCGGTATGGTTCGTCAGTTAATATCTGATTTAATGGCTTATCCGTCATAGGAATTTTCACCACAGAGGCACTGAGACACCGAGTTTTTTAACTTGGGGAAAAAGCTTTGAGGAACAATACATAAATTCCCAATTCCTCTCGATGCTTCTGTGTCGTCGTGGTGAAGTAAATCATAGAAGATCCTGTTCTCCCGCACGGGCAGGGAAGTGCTTCACGACCTCTTCACGCTGCTTAGTACGCAAAACCATCTGATTAAATGAGTTGAGCGACGCGTAAAGCCCAAGGAACCGCTCAAGGACACATGCAAAAAGAAACATGCCGCTCCCAACGAATTGTTCCTCATCAAAAGTGACCGTTGTCTCAATGCCGCGAACAAAACCGGCCCCTACCCGGCCGCCTATCTTCCTTACAACCTTGCGGGCCTCAATGCCGGTAATGCCAAGGATCTGTTTCCTTGTTACCGACGAGTCGTTGAAATTATACAAATGAAGAACTTCCTGCAGGGCCTCCGGAATTGCCTGTTCGTTGCTGACAAGCGTCAGGTAATTAAGATTGAGATGTGAGATCAGCCGCCATTGGGCGGCCCTCCTTTGTGGCGGCCGAATAGTTTCGGTCGGCTTGGTCAGGCACCTTACACGCGAAAGCAAAGCGGTTCCCTCTACCTCAAAGTCGCCTTCCTTCCCTCCAAAAGGCAGCCGGGCCGGAAGATCGCGATTTGTGCACATTGTTCTGACATTCAACACGTCGACCGACGGTACGCGGGGATTGAAATTCATGTCTACCAGCGACATATACATTTCCGTTCCTTCATCGTTCGGACGCTGAGAGGCACGTCTTACGGCATACCAAAAGGCCTTCTCCATTTGTTCCCCGTATGCATGTTTCAGCGAGTAAAAAGGCGCAAATTCACGAGTTGTATTGGTACGGGGATCGTTTGAGACGACGCCGTCGATCGAGTAGATCTCAGTAGCCGATTGCCGGTGTACATCCGGGATCACCTGGTACTCGTATTTTTGCTGCGAGAGGTATATAGGATCGGAGAGGCGCGGGAACAAATTCACGATGGGTGTGCATCCCATGCGAAATGTGTCTGAGACGACCGGTGCGATCGGCGGCGTTACGTCCTTTAAGTGGATCAGAATATCGAAATGGCTTCCAAACTTTTGAGCGATAGCCTTGTCAAGTCCGAGAAGATCGAAGAACAGGAACTTGTAAGGAAATGCAAAATACTCCGACAAAAGCCGATATCCCATGAACGAGCGCTTGGTGAACGGTAATATGGCTTCCGTTTCTTCGAAACCTACCTGCCTGATCGCTTCGCCAGCCGGTATTACAACCGGCTCTGGAAGCTTCATCTTCAGGTTCATCAGAGTCTTTAGCGTCTTGTTTCCGAAAGGAGCGTCCTTCGGGCGAAATTCGACCGAAGTTGCGTGATTAAAAATTATCTCATAGAGAGGGAAGATCAGCTGCGGATCGCCGTTAATATGAAATCTAAGCGACTGGGGCGGTTTTCCGGTGTCTCCGACAGTGTATTCGTGAAGATTCGCGTCGCCAAAGCATCGCATGCTCAAGCGTATAAAACAGTCTGCATGTTGCCCTCGGGCGTCCTTCGGGGCATTTGACTCGAGCGCGGCAGACTCCAATTCAAGCGGTGCGAGCTCGACGTCATACGTGGTTTGAAAGCGGCAAGGAGTGCCATCAACCGGGCGTGAGTTGAGCCGTGCTCCGCGTTCCAGTTTCTGAACCGCGGTCAGTTTATCGTCCGGTGAACCAAAGGAAAACTGTGCGATCGCCATCGAGGGTATCGGCGAAAGGTAATGTGGGTAGAGAAGATTAATGAACGATTCAGTTATTTCAGGAAGCTCGTCATCGAGTTTTATCCCGATTCGCCCACTCAAAAAGGCGAACGCTTCGATCATGCGTTCGACATGCGGGTCCTCGATCTTTTCTTCGTCTAACTGAAGACGGGCGGCAATCTTAGGGTACTTTTCGGCAAACTCCCCGCCCATCCGGCGCAGAAAGATAAGCTCACGCTCGTAATATCCTAGTAGTTCATCGCGCATAGTGGGACGCAGTGCGAGCAGGTCGCTGCAATTGTGCTAAAGGGTTTGCTTACGCAGCGGGTGCCCGGATCAACCGTTCTTAACCTGAAATTCTCCGCTGCCCATCTGCAAAACTGTATCGAAACTTATAGCCTCGGGAACCGGATCAACGTCGAGTTTGGCTTCAATTCTGAGTCTCAATTCGCGCTCAACGCTGCTGATCGGCAAGAGCGTCACTTTCGGGTCAAGGAACCGAGGCTCAAAGATCTTGATCGCAGTTTCAACTGCCTTCACCAGCCGCTTTTGCTCAGCTTGAATATCGGCGCCAAGAGCAGTGATGTCGGGCAAGCCGTAAACTGCCAGTGACCGGTTGACTTCTTCCAGGCCTTCCGGGATTTTCTCGGCTCCGTGCCGCGTGTTCAAAAGCCATTCAAGGTCTCTCCGGACGGCTTGTCGTAATTCAGCCAAAGACGTTGCGTTTGATTTTGGCGGATCTTGCGACGAACTCGGATCATAGTCGAGCAGCCGGTCAAGGATAGACGGCGTGACGCGGATTTCGAGATCGGAGCGGATCGACACGTTATATTAGAATTGTCCGGCAAGAATCGGAACCAGCTATCAAGCCGATCCCGATTCCTGCCGGACCTTTTTCTATCGTCCTGATCAAAGTCGAGACGAGGGTTTCGTCTTTAGAAGGATAGGCATTCCGGAGGCTTTCGCCACTGAACGCCTATCCCAGGCTGTGATGACTAACCTTGCTTGATCAACTTAAAGTCATACACAAGGCTGGCCGCGTTTGCGAGTCCGCCGCCCGACGTTTTCTGTTCGTCATACGTGATCTCGATCTTTGAGAACGCAAGCGAAACGGAATTGATCGAATCGGTTTCTCCTTCACTGCCGCCGTCCGACACGGACGAAATAAAGCAATCGGTAAAGGTATAAATCATATAATCCTTAAGCGTTGCCTCACCGATCGTCTTAGAAAGCTTCAACGTCGCCGTTGCAATATGGGTGCCCATCAAGCAAGCCTTATTCAAAAAGGTCGATGATTTGCCCTTCGCGATCATGAAGTTAAAGTCCGAGGCATTCGGTTTGCCCGACGAAAAACCGCCTCCCGTCAATGACGGTGGATTAGAAACGCTCATCGAATAGCTCATGATGTCCATGTGCTCTTTATAACCTTCGTGCTGACTCTCGCCTTTAATTCCGTCCACTAACAAATGTGCTGACATGCTCATATAATTATTTCGCTCCTTTTCTTGGCAGCCCTAGCTGCTTTTTTATTCTAAAGTTTAATCCAGCAGTATCTCGCTAGGCCGCCGGAAGATCTTGCTTCCCATCCGTTTTTCGCGAGTACCATTCTTCTCACATTCAACAGACGCAAAATCCGGAATCATTTGCATAATTCCAAGAGTTTTTTTTACGCCTTTGCTGGTGGCGGCAAATCGGCGACCAAACGCAACGACACGGAAAGTTCGTCCAGCTGGAAGTGGGGGCGAAGGAACGCAACTGCTCGATAGCAGCCTGGCTTGCCGGGAATTTCCGCAACGTCGACACGGGCCTCTCGCAGCGGGTATTTGGCCTTTATGTTCTGTCCGGCCGATTCGTCGGTTGTTACATAATTGCTTATCCAGCGATTGAGAAACTTCTCGCAATCCGTGTGCGACATAAAGCTGCCGATCTTGTCGCGCATCATCGATTTCAGGTAGTGAGCAAACCGCGATACAGCGAAAATGTACTGGAGCTGTGTCGAAAGCCGGGCGTTTGCGTTTGCCGAATCGGTATCGTACTTCTTTGCCTTGTTTGCGGACTGCGTCGCAAAGAAAGCAGCATAGTCAGTGCCTTTGCAATGAACGAGAGGAATAAATCCGTTGTCGGAGAATTCCTTTTCACGACGGTCGGTGATCGCAACTTCGGTTGGGCATTTTTGAGCTATTTCGCCTTCGTCCGTCGCGAAGGTATGTGTCGGTAACCCGTCCACAAGCCCGCCGCCTTCGACGCCGCGGATCGCGACGCACCACCCGTGCATGGCAAACGCTTCGGTTAGGCGGGTGCCAAGCGCATAAGCCGCGTTGCTCCAGAGGTATTTTTTGTGGTCCGTTCCGTCAACGTCTTCCTCGAAACGAAATGTTTCGGTTGGCTTTGTTGCGGCACCGTACGGCACGCGGCCCAATGTGTGAGGAAGCGTCAGGCCGACGTAACGTGAATCCTCGGATTCGCGGAAGCTTCGCCATTTTGCATATTCGGTGCGGTCGAATATTTTCGAAACGTCGCGAACTTCAGTCATCTCCGAGAAGGTTTCCCATCCAAAAAGGTCGGGCGAGGCCGCACTCAGGAATGGCGCGTGCGAAGCGGCTGCAACCTGGGAAAGTTTTTCGAGCAATGCCATGTCCTGCGGATGATTACCGAATTCGTAATCGCCGATCAAAGCACCGTACGGAGCTCCACCAAACGTACCGTATTCGTCTTCGTATATTTTCTTGAAGAGCGCGGATTGATCGAACTCCAATGCGCGTTCGAAATCTTTCAACAGGTCCTTCTTATTAACGCTCATCACACGAATCTTGAGCTGCGAACTGGTTTCGCTATTCATCACCATCTGGTGAAGTCCGCGCCATGAGCCCTCAAGTTTTTGAAAATCCTCGTGATGCATGATCTCATTCAATTGGTTTGAGATCAGGCGGTCGATCTCGGCGATGCGCGAATTGATGGTGAGGTCCATGTTCTTCGACATCGTCAGTGTTCCGGCCATCACCTGGCCGACGAACTCACCGATCATGTCTTTTGCACGCTCTTTCTGAAAGTCGTCCCGGTCCATGCGACCGTCGGTCAAAATTTTGTCGAGAAGACTTCCTTCCTGCGGCGCTTCGGCCGTTTGCACGACAGCTTCTTTTTCTTTTTGGCTAGCCATAAATTAATTCTCCTTTCCTTCAAGACCGAGAGAGTCGCTCAGTTCTTTTTGTTTATCGGCATTGGCGACGACTTCGTTCAAAATCGATTCGAGTTTATCGTTGCCGTCCATTTTCGAGAGCAGATCCGAAAGCTTCTGTCGGGCTTCGACCAATTTTCGCAGCGGGTCGACCTGCTGTACGACATTGTCGGGCTCGAAATCCTCAATGCTGTTGAACTTCAGCTCAACGCCCATTTTACTTCCGTCATCCTGCAGCTTGTTCTCAGTTGTATATGCGAGACGCGGCTTCATGCCGGCGAGCACCTGATCGAAATTGTCGCGATCAACTTCAACAAACTTCCTGGCCTTTACGGGCGGGAGTGCTTCCTCGGGCTTGCCGACGAAATCTCCCATGACGCCGACGACAAACGGCAGCTCTTTTAGTTCGATCGCTCCGCCGACCTCCACGTCATAAGTGATCTGGACCCGCGGCGGGCGAATACGGTCTATCTTGTGTTGTATGCTTTCCTTCTTTGGCATTGGCTTTTCTCCTTTCGCTTATTAAATTGATTCCAAAATCCCGATATTGTCCGGCACGAAATTAATGCCGTGATCCGTCAGCCTTGTTCGCTCCAATCGGCTTCGGACGAAGAGACATCACCGCCTCCAACACCGCCGCCACCGGCTCCGACCCCGAGCGTTTCCCGGAGTTGGAACAATACCGTTTCGTCCTTGATCACTTCCTGCAGCCATGTTTCGAGTCCCATGTTGCCCCACTTTACAGCTCGCTGCACTAGATATGAGACCGGGCTGTGCGGCTCTGTTTTTTGGAAGAAACCGGCAATGTCCGCCAAACGCTTGAGGGCTTCCTTACGGCTGTTGATCGCTCCACCCACTGAGCCGCTACCCTTTCCACCACCGGCCCCTCCTGCTTCACCGCCGTCTTCCGCCGACTCTTCGATCTCCTCGACCGGATCCGGCTCTTCCAGCCGCTTTTCCTGGAGAAGCATTTTTAGCCGTGTATGGATGTCCTCGAGCGCCTTCTTCAAATTCGAAAGACCCGGCATTTGCTTCCGGTCGTACCTTTCTTCAATGCTGCGATTAAGCTCGGCGAAGGCGGCCCAGGACTCCTCGATGACAAAATTGAGCCGTTCGACAGCATCCCTTCGGGTCGCGGACTTTTCCTTGTTCCACATCGCCCCGGTGACACGGCGTTCCTTTTCTGCCTGGGCCTTTAATTCAAGGAGCGGCGCCCTTTCGTCGCTCGAAAGGTCGTCCATATTGTCCGGGAATTCGAATTTCTTCGCATCATCCCAATCGTTGTAACTGTAACCGCTGGCGGGAAGGATCGGCGCTGCCTTGATGGCCAAGGGAAACTGAATGTCGAGCCACGAGATCGCATTTGCCCGCCCTTCCATGTCACCTTCGTCGATCTCGGGGTGGATCGTGTCCCAGAAAGATTCCTGCAATCCGCCCAGCATCAAAAGGGCGTCACGAAACCCGGCAAATCCGTGTTTTCGAGCTATGGCTTCCGAGACCCAAACGGCGATCTGCAGATCTTTTGACTGGGAGGTTAGGGCATTGACGCCGAGATCGATCACCTTTCCGTAGTCGGCGACCTTTTGTTCGGTTTTCCAATCACCCTGATCCAGCCCATCGTCAGCGCGGCGGGCCTCGGCGATCTCGTCGTAGATGCCGGAGTAACGGAGGCTCTCGCCGGACGGACTTTCCTCCGAAATCGGTTGAAGCAAGGCTTCAAGGTCAATTACCGGGGGTATTCGCAGCTCATCACTCATCAGGGAAACACTCCTCGCGTCGTCAAAAGCAATGGTGGTCTGAAACTGATTATTTTGGAAGCGGGCACTATTCTAAACGAAAACGCCCAAGAAAGCATCCCAAAAGATCCCGCCCGCTTATTCGTGTTTGAATTCGATGGATTTGATGTCCAGAATGGACTTATCCTTACCATCCATCGTGTACAGTCGGCTTCCTTCACCTATATATATTTCGTCGCCGGCATCACGCCAATCGACAGTACGACCGAGACGAACCTGGTCGTCACTGTTTTTCCAGGTGTTTGCATAAAGCGATGGAATGAACATCTCTCCATTCGCTCCATTTGTCAACTCAAACCGGGCCTGGGGCCAAAAAACATCTCTCAGCGATGCTCGTTCGAGAAACTCGATCATCACCACCTGCTCAAACGGGATCCACACGTACGAGTCTTTGACGATCGCTTCGAACACGCACATCGTCGAATCGTTGTAATCGCGAAAGTCGCTAAACCCCTCGCCGTTGACGGTACAGGAAAACGCCGGCCTGTTTTCTTCAACGCTATCGAGCAGTTCGCGGGCTTCAGCCGTTTTGCCCTCGTGGATCAGGTCGTTGGCTTTAAACAGGTCCTCTACATAATCAGGCGCCGGGTCCGGTGTTTCTGGCCGCCCACCCTCGGCGAAAAACTTTATCCGGTCGCGTTCAGCCGAGAGATTCTGTCTGTATATTATCGAGCCCATCGCCGTGTTAGCATCCTGGTGGCCGATCACGTCGAGCTGCTTTTCAGCCCGCTCCCAGTCGCCCGAAAAGCACGATAGTTCAAACAGAAACGTGCGGGCCGATGATATCGTCGGATTCGATTTTACGAGTCCAAGCGCTGCCTCAACTGCTCCGGAAAGGTTTCCTTTATCAAGCTGCATTTTCGCTTCATTCATATTCTTGTTTTCCTTGAATCCCGCAAAATGAAATTTTGAGTCGCCGCGATCTCTTGCGGGGGACGTGGCCCAAAGACCGCAAAAAGAACCTATTTGATCATTGTTTGCGGAGCCTTTACTTGCCTAAACTTGCTCTTATCAAACAGATCGACCCCACCGCTCGGCTTGATCGTGGCAGAAACGGATTTTCCGCCTAAATTATATTTTAGGAGGTATTCGCCATTCTCCTGCTTTTGGGCGCCGCCTCGGTCCACGAATTTGAACAGCCCCCAAGTGCCGGGCTCCTTGATCTCACCGGATGACGAACCGCTAGTGCTTCCGGAGGCCTTGTTTGCGTTCGATGAATCTGACGGAGGCGATGAGGTGCCTGCGCTCGAAGCAAGCTTCAAAACTACCCCGGTTTCGGCTGAACCGGCGGCCGGAAACGTGCCCTTGAGCGATCCGGTTCCCTGCGAATCGGTCTTTTGCCCGTCAATGGTGATCTCGACCAGCACATCCTTACCAGAACTGAAAGCGAAATCGTATTCGAACTTCGGCGTCGGGCTTGTTCCAAACAAGCGCCGTGCGGAGATTGAGTGCATTATTCAGATATGTGACAAACTCCTCAGAAAACACCACTCCGACACCCTCTTTCTGTTTGTATTGTCCGTTCGAAACCTCAAAATAGTTCTTCAGTTTGTCATCATAGAATTTCGAAAGTTTGCCCTCGCCTGGAGCCAGGAACGACGTAAGATTCTTGAGATCTGCCTCGGAAGAGCTGTCATCGAAAGGATAACCCTTTTCTATGTCCTTCGCGGCCGGTAAGATCTGATCGACCCAGGCCTTCTTTAACTGCTCTATCCCGCCCTCACCGAGCAACGCTTTTAGCACGTCCAGGGGTTCCTGCAGAAGTGCGGCAACCTCCTGGCTTGATCCCGTTTCGTTAAATGGGCCGAGCAGGGCGAGTATTGTGCTTTCACGTTTCTTGATCTCGAGCTTATCGTCATCTCCGTTGGACGACGTGAATTCCTCACCGATCTTTTTCAAAGCACTGTCCGACGAAGCCTTTGTGTTTAGAGAAGCAAATACCTTGCCCATTTCGGACGCGTATGTTTCCGCCGGCGCTTTTTGGTCTTTGGTTCCAACAAAAGTGAACAGCGGCCTGAACGCCTTCTCCGGTTCACTGTTGCCGGGGCCGGTTGTTGGCTTCACAAAAAAGCTCTTGATCCATGGCCACCAATCCTCAACTTCAGGCTTTGCCGAAAGGTTCGTGTTCTTTGCTATCTCGCGGATTAGAATTCTCATCGGCGAGCTCGGCCCCGCAAACGCCTGAAAGGCATTGGCGGCGTCATTTCTGTTCTTGAACTCTTTAACGTCTACACCGCGAACAAAAAGGTTCCAGTGCATTGCGTAGTCACGCAGGTAGCGGTCCTGGATCTGCGAAGACTCTTTTGTTCTCGACATATCGACCTTCCCGGCCTCGCCCATCACCCAGTCGTCCTTTTTCATCTCCTCGTCTGCGTTAGTGATCGCCACGTTCATAAGCTCGAGGCCAGGCCGTGTGTAGGCGCTTGGTACCGCGTAACTTCCGGTCATTAAGCCCGCGTCGGCACCGCCGTCGGTAAGCAATCGCTGGAGAGTGGTCGGGCCGATCGTGTCGTCGATCTCCTTAGATATTTTCGAAACCTGCAGGCTAAGGTAGCGGTACGGTGCCGGAAACGCCTGGAGCTTGTTTCTCGCATCGGCAACCAATTTCGGGTCGAGCTTGATACGATTGAATTGTACGTCTGTATCAGGCCGGTCGATCTGTTTGGCCCAGAATTCCAGTTGTTGTTCTGCGATCGACCTCATCTCGGGCGGTGTCTTTGATTCCGAGATCCAATATTCCCGCAGCGTGTTCGCGACGTGGCTTGCCTGCGCATTCTCGAAGTGCTCGCCCGACAGCATCAGATATGCTTTTAATAGATTGAGGTTCTTTTCCAGAAGCTTCTCTTCGGCCTCGGTAAGGTTTGACGCGTTGGCAACCGGCTGGCTGTTCGCGAATTTGCGCAGGTCCGCTTCAAGTTTGGAAACCGCCGGTGCTTTGAACCTTTGCTCGATAACACTGAGGTAGATCGGAAGGAGATGCTTTTTATAGACCGTATTGCCGGAATAAAGCCCGAAACGCATATACCAAGGGGCTCCGTCGCGTTCGTTGTCGTCAAGCCGGGAAAGCAGGACTCGCAGTTGCTCGGTTGTATTCAGTTCATCCTGAACAGCCTTCTCGTTCTTCTTTAGCGGGTTATTTCCGGCATCCGCTTTGACCATCTGGATAAGCTTCTGGCCGCGGGTTTCCGCGTCCTTAAGCATCTGGTTATTTGTCGCCAGTGAAATACCGGACATAACCAGCAGGGCGAGTACGACGAATGCCCCGAGAAGCGTGACCAGCCAGCCGAAAATAGGAGCCCGTTGCCGCGTAGCCAGAAACGTTTTGACGAGGTCCTTGTCCCGAAGCACGAACATCGCGGAAGAATCGCTCTGTGAAATACGAATTGCCTACTGTAGGTGGAGCATTACCGCTGGACTTGGCTGCCGGTGCGGCAGTGAAATAAAAACCTCGAAGAAACGGGTTCTCGCTAAACGGGTTTGGGCGGAACAAAGCATTTACGAAGGTGCCGAATTTACGTCTGGCGGAACCAAAGTGGAGCGGAAAGTTAAAGATCCTAAGCTGCCGAACCGGCGGAAACGGTGCAGAAAGCCGAACAAGCCGGCGTTTCATAAGCGAGTTATGAAGTAATTCATATTCGCCATCGAATAGAGACTGGGCATTCTCGCTCTTTTCGAGCGGAATGGTCGCGCCCCAAACCAGAGTTTTGTCCTCATTCTTCGAGCTCGAAAACGAGTCGCGAAAGCCTTCGATCGAATCCGCATTCGTAAAAACGACGTAAACCGGAAAGCGGACCTTAAGCCGCTGGATCGTTTCGTCGAGCCGGGCACGCAACACTTTAGCAAGCTCTTCAAGATCGCGGTCGTCCGATTTCAAAACACTTTCCGCATTGACAGCCAGAATAAATCCGTCAACCGGACGGTTCGACCTGTATTTCTTGATCGTTTCAAGCAGTGACGCCCATTCTTCGGCATCAATACCCTCGGATTGAAATCGGCCCGCTGTGTCAACAAAAACTGCATCGCTTGTTACCCGCCAGTCAACGCTGCCGGTAGGGCGAATAAACTTTTGTTCGGCCTGTCGCTGGCTTGGAAGAGTCTGAAAATTAAGATTCGAGCTCATCACGAGCGAACTCTTGCCGGAACGCGTAGACCCAGCGACGATGTACCAGGGAAGGGAGTAAACCGCATCCCGGCCGCTTGAGCCGAGATTAGAGGTTTTCAAGAATTGCACCGTCTCTTCGGTACCGCTGGTCAGGTCTCCGTAATTGCCGGTCGGGGCAGCAAGTTTTTGCGGAGCCGTCGCGGTCGGACTTGTTTCGGAAGCAGCAGCGGCCTCCTTTTCCTCAAGCTCCTTTTTCGCTTTTTTCTTCGCCCGCCGCGAAGAAATGAACATTATGATCAGCGCGAACGGAAGCGTAAGAAGAACGAGTGCAACAATAACGATCTTGTACTGATTGCTCCCACCCGCGCCCGGTGGCAGCATATAGACAATCAGCCCGACAATGCCGTAAAACGACATCAGGCCGCCAAGGCCGAATGCCATTTTCAATTGGTTCGCCTGAAAATTCATAATGCGAAGACCGCCAGCCTTTCCGGGGAAACCCGCCTTGCTAAAAGGTCAAATTTCTAACCGTAGCCTGCAAAAAACTGTACGACAGCAGAAACATGACCATATAAACAATAAACGCCAAGCCCAGGCCGGCCGCGGCTCCGATCTTTGCCCAAGTTGGCAAGCCACGCTTTTCCGGCGGCACCGGCTGGTCATTTGCCAGCCAATGCGGCGAAAGCTCGACCGGTTTTATTTTCCCGACCTTTACCAGTGCGTTCGCGGTAGTTTGCATGGTGGCCAGGAGCTTTTCCTGGTCGTAAACCGCATATCGACCCTTAAACCCGAGCAGCATGCAAAAATAATAGATCTCCACCGCATCTGCCGTTTGCTCCATCTGGTTAAGCATTGCTTCGAGCTTGTCGAAAAATTTATTGCCGGCCAATTGCTCGCCAAAATACTCAAGCTGCAGCGGGTTCTTTTCCCACTCGTTCTTGAGCGGAAAATTGTTAGTAAGGACTGTCTCGTCAACGAAAGCCGCGAGGGCAAATTTGGAAACCTGTACGATCTTATGGTTGAACCGATACCGCTCAGCCCGCTTCTCAAAATCCTCAAGCATCCCCGCGATCTTCGGACGAAGCTCGTTCGACGGCACGACGATCCCCGCCTTGACCCGCAATATCAAGTCAAATACCGGCCCGGCGAAAGTTACAAGATCGTTCTTTGCTGCTGTTTCGCTCATAACCCTTATGGTTTCACCGCGTACATCTCAAGCTTTTCATCCGGAATATCGTTCGGCACGTAAACCGAGATCACCTTCGAACCGTTGATCCCATTCCAATATGGCCCGATGGTGTCCAGTTTGAAATACTTGAAACCCGACTCGCGACGGTATCGGGGCCGGCGGCGGGCTTGCAAGGGTCAGCACAACGCCCGGGAGGGCCGAGCCGATGACCGAATCAATAACATCACGCGAAGCGATCTTTACGACCCGCGGCACGCCTTCCATAAGCTTGGCTTCCGGCATTTGCGCCCGCACTGCCAGATAAAACTCGGCTTCCTTGAGCAGTCGCTCGTCCTCGATACGTCCGACATACAACGTGTCTCTCGTTTTTTCAAGCGGGATCGGCACGCAGCGGCTCGGTATAACGGTTTCGAGCAGGTCTTTCAACTGCGACGACAGGCTGAAAAACGTAAAATAAAGATCGTCGTGATCGTATTTTACAATGTCCTTCGGATGGCTCTCAAGCGAAAATGTCATCAACTTGCCGACGAGCGTTGCCATCTCGGTATAAAGCTTTTCGGGATGAATTACAGGCGAACGGAAGTAATGGGCCATCGTCGGTATCGACGCGTTTATCGTGTTCAATAGCCAAAAGACAGCAACTTCAGATGTTGTGAAATCGGCCAGCGAGGCGTTGCTCGAACGTCGCTGTTCGCCGAGGCTGCCGCTTTTTGTGATCAGGATCTCAACCAGTTGGCGAAGCATGTTCGCGACCCAGGTCGAGGCCGAAACTTTCAATATCGGCGGAATGTACTCATCTGATACTTTTAACTGACCGGTCGGCGTCCGTTCCAACTGGGCTATCTTTAACGACGTAAACCCGTCACGAAGTTCGTCATCGAAGATGATCCGGAGATTGGACTTCGCGTATGCGATCGGCTGCTCATTCGTTCCGCTGGTTTCATCCTTCACCAGAGCACCTTCCTGCAGGAACCTGAGGTTGGTTGCCGCTCCCCCGCCGCTTGACTGGACATTTGCCTCGCCCTGCTTGTTCGCAGGTATTACCAAGTGAACACCGAGTTTCTCTGCCTCAACACCGAAATGATTTCCAACCGGCCTTAGGTCCGGAACCGCCTCTGCATCCGGCACGTTTACGATCAGCCCATCGGGCATTACGGCCCTGCAATTCGTGATCTGAAAATTCCCGTTCGCAACCGCTTCATTACTAACCTGCAAGTCGATAACCCCATACTCATGCTGCATTAGCGACCGAACACGCGAATTCAACAGCTCTTCATGGTAGTTATCAGACTGCTGAAAGTGATGCGGAGTCAAAAGCATCCCTTCGTTCCAGACTATTTTGCGGTATTTGCTCATAAACAGGTTTGACGTAGATAGTAAAACGAACTAGCCGAATTAGTAAACCGGAGATGTGAAACTGTGGCCTGTATCCGGAATCAAAGCGTTAACGCATCTGCATTTAGGCCGAATTCCTTTGGGTTTTCTGCAATAGTGCCGATCGCGAGAAAACTCAGTGCCCGATCGAACTCGGCCTGGGTTATCTTCCCGTTCTTTTCAAGAAACCAGATCGAGCGGATCTCCCTCGCCCCCTCATTTGCTTTTGTCAGGGCCTGAAGCATGTTTCGCATTTTCAACGTTTCGCCCGCGGCACCCTGATCATAGGCCGCGACCATAAGCAGCGAATCGTCTGCCAGCCGGTGTCCGATCGGGATGCTCAACTTGTCATAAACGTCCGCTACGCTTGTGGCCGCCTGCATGATATCGCCCCGGCTGCTTCCTAGTTTGGTGATAGCCGCTACGGCAAGAAACTGCGGCTGAAGGTTTTTTGACGCGGCAAGTGCTTTGATCTGCGACGCGTTCTTTCGGGCGGAATTGATGTTCTCCGCGATCGCAGACGACTTGCCGAGTTGCTTGATCTTTCCATCGACTCGTTTTGCCTGGTCGCCCGTCAGAAACGCGGTCGGGTCGTTTTGGGCCATACGCCGCAGAAACAGACGCTCCGTTTCGTTCGATCTTTGCCGTTTCACTCGACTTTGGGGGTGGGACGTCGCTCCCGCCGCCGCCCGGCGTCGATGGCGTGCCGGGCGAGCCCATCGAAGGCGTTGTTCCCGACGAGGGTGTCGGAGATTTTGAAACTTTAGACGGCCTGTCATCGTCCTCATCATCCTTGGCCGGCCTATCCTCATCCTCGTTGGACGAGTAATCGTAATCGTTGCCGGCGTCGGCCCGTTTTGAGTTTCCGCTGAAGAAATAGAGAACGCCGCCAACTAACAAGAGCACGAATAACCCCATCAGTGGCGCGATGATAAAGAAACTCATCGGTATTCCACCGACCGGAGGAGCAGCCGATGCTGTCGGAACACTCGCAGCCGGGGCGGGCGCCGGAACGGAGACGGGGATCGGCTCCGGTTCGGCAGTCGCACTCGCTTTTGGGGCTAGTTCGATCTTTATCTGCAATCCGCCGCCAAGGTCAATCTGGTCGCCGTCATTTAACTTTATTTCGCCGGTCAGTTTCGAGCCGTTGACCGTCGTGCCGTTACTTGATCCGCTATCCGTAACAACATATTCACCGCCATCGAGGCGTTCAATTCGGATATGCTCCCGCGAAAGGCGGCTGTCGGTAACGGTCAGGTCGTTCGATGAGTGCCGCCCAACCGTAAAAATATCGCCTTCGACAGCCACGCGCCGTTCTTCGTCGTTCTCATCCTTATAAATTAGCGAAAGTCGGGACATAACTTACAAACCACCGGCCCATCATTTCGAATAAGCCGACAGCGGAAGTAACTTGAGGCCAAAATCCTGCGGGTTTTCACCTATGATAGCCGCGGCGAAAAACTTCGGCACATATTTAAAGTTTTCGGACTGAAATTGCTTCGAAAGCTTGTCGCCGTTCGCGATCAGGGTCCAGAAATCGCGCTCCAGGCCGGTATTCGAGGCAAGAGCTTTTTCAAGATTCGAACTCAAGCCGCCCTCGCCGCTATTGTAACTGCCGATCGCAAGCGGCACGCTCGACGCGTCGGTGCCATACCGGCCGGTCAGTGCTTTCATATAAGATGCTGCCGCTCGTGCAGCTGGTTCGGGCTCGCATCGTTCGTCCGGGTTCGTTGGCGACGCCCCCTTGATCGTCTTCAGGCCGTGGGCCTCGCCTGTCGCTTTGGTGAACTGAAACATTCCTAGCGGCCCTGTCGGGCTCTGCAAACAGATGCAGTGTTCCGATTCGATCATCGCCAAATATAGGCCAATCCGCGGATCCGTACCCTTCTCGTAAAATGCCCTGACGATAAACGGGGCGTTTTTGCTCGCACGCTCATAGGTCACCTGCAAATTGTCGCCGAACCTGCAGCCCCCCAGCGGCTTAACGCTGATCCGCTTCGCGTAAGCGTCGGCGAATCCCTTAATTTTGTCCAGGGCCGCCGCCGGGATCGCTTCGCTGCTGCTGTTTCCGATAATCGCCGCGATCTTCAGCGCCCGCTCGCCAAGATATTCGCGTTTCTCGCTTTCCGATGCTTCCAGGTACTTGCGGCCCTTCAGGATGTCTGCCGTCGGCTTTGTTTCGACTGGCGGCATCGGTCCGTCGATCTTTGTGCCGATGCCCGGCGTCGCCGATGTTCCGGTACCGCTCTGCTTGGGCGTCGGCGATGATTTCGGATCTTTCGCAGGCTTTTCGATCGGTGCGTCAGAGTCGTCTCCGTATTCTTCGTTTGTGACGACCTCTTTTGGGCCGCTCCCAAGGACTTTGATCCCGATAAAAACAACGGAAAGGCTCACAACCAGGATCGCGAACGCGATCAATACGACCGGGACAATGCCAAACCCCGTACTTGCAGGAGTGGTAACGGCGGCTTGAACCGGAAGTGCGGTTGGCGAAACCTGCGGCGTTGATCTTTCGGCAATTCTTACATTCAGGTGCGTCGTATGGCCAATTTTTATGACGTCGCCGTTTCTAAGCGGAGTCCCGGCCGGTGCCGCCCGCTCGCCGTTGATAAATGTGCCATTTGACGAGTTTTCGTCAACGATCCAAACACGGTCACCGTCACGGTATATGGTCGCGTGAAGGCGCGAAAGGCCGTCATCTGCAAATCGCTGGTCGGCCTCGCTCCCGCGGCCGAAACTCAGGCGCCCGTCGTCGATATTGATCTTCTGGGAGCCTTCCGGCGTCGGATATGTCAGGGTGACTTCAAGCATATTGCCTATGGGAATAACTCGGAGATCCGCCGATCACGCTTGAGCCCAAATGCCTGAGGATTTTCGGCAACGATACCTGCGGCAAAAAATCTTACAAGCTGTTCGCGTTCGGGTGCGGTTCGGACAGTGTTCCAAACATCCGAGCGATTTGCCGGAAGAGTTGCCTTCCAAATGGCCGCGTCCTGAGTAGATTTACCGAAGGCAACGGCACTATAGACGACATCTCCGTCAAACACACTTGAGACCAATGCGCTTAGATATACGGCGGACGATTTGGCAGCGCACGCCTGCGACTCGTCTGAAAGTGACTCTGTCGGACAAACTCCATTATATTTTTGAGAAGCAACAAATTCGGAATTCATCCGCCAAAGCCCTTCCTCCGCACCCTGCTTTTGAGGGTTGAATTTGCTCCGGCTCATCGCGAGGGCGTACCCAAGAGCGGCCGGCAGATTGTGGTCCTTAACATATGCGACATTGATGGCATCGCGATACTTAGAGGCCCGGTCAAAGTACCCCTCCTGGGCATATTCGGCAGATTTTTTCTTGACCTCCTGCAAAAACTCCGGGTTCGAAACATTGTACTTCTGGCTGCCCGGAAACTGTTTGACAAGCCTATTCGTCATCTCCTGAAGTTCGATCAGCGAAACCTCTTTGCCTTTAGGTCCTGGAGTTGTTTGCTGCTGCTGCGTTACTTCCGGTTTATCCGGCGGTTTTTCGGTCTTTCGGGTTTCAAAAGCCAATGAAATATCCGCGGTCTGCGGCATTCGGTTCCCGTCTTTGTCGATCAACACGATACCCAGATTGTGGTCGAAGCCATCCGCCAGTTCGGGGTGTTCTTTTGGGTCGAGCGTCACGCCAAATGGAGCTTCCGTCGAACTGGCGATCTCTTCGCCGTCGATCGTAAAGACCGCCTTTGCCACACACTCCGAATCTTCAGTTTCCAGCTCGATCTCGACTGGCTCTATTATTGTGTCGCCCGGTTCCGGCTTTACGATCGCGGCTTTTGCTTTACAAGACGAACCACTCCGGTAATATACGGCTCCCGCCACGACGACAACCACGACTGCCACAAGGACCGCTCCGCCCGCGACCATCATCATGGTGTTTGATCCGGATGAGACGGCAGGTGCCGAGGTCAAGCCGGGAACTTGCCGCGCCGCGTCGGCGATCGGGGGTAGATCTACCGACTCCCCGGCCGAATCGCTGTTTTCGGCTTCGGCCTCCTGGGGCTCTCCGGCCATGTCGAAACTGATCTCACTCGAACCGCCCAAGACGATCCGGTCACCCGGTCGTAGATACGTTTCGCCCGAAACCTTCGTTCCGTTGACGGTGGTGCCATTGCTGCTGCCCAGATCGATAATGCAAAATTCCTCGCCGCGTTTCTCGATCTCGGCATGAAAGACCGCGAAACATTCGAGTCGCCCGGAAAAGATACATCGTTGTCCTCTGTCCGGCCCAGAGTTGTCACCCCTTCTCGTGGTGCAAACTCCGCTCCGTTGAATTTTAGCCTTACATCCGGCATCGTTTATTAATATAACAGATGCAAAAGCGATCAAATTTCATCGAGACCGCAACCGGGCTCAAATCATTTTTCCCGCCAAATTAGCGGCCACGATCTGCCCAGATTAGACGGCTTATGGCGGTTGTTTTGCGGCTAGAAATTGTTTGTGTCGCCGTTCCCTTTCAGGAACAAAAAATAGACGGCAGTCAGAAAAACCGCTACGAAGGCTAAAAACAGTATCACGCCCAGAAGGGCCATTGATATTCGACTGGACTTTTTGGCCGGAACTTCGGGCGTGGCCGCATACTCAGGTTCGTCGTGGATCAGTTGTTCGGACAACTCAGGCTGAGGTTCTACCGCAGCCGCCCGAGGCGTAAGATCAACCGCCGAAAGGTCTGGTCCACCCTTTCCGCGCGGGCCGAACATGGGACTCTGCTCTTGCGTTGTGTTCTCAGAGTCCGGGTTTGTCCGGGCCGCTTCCTGCATGTCCTTCAAATAGCCTTGCGGCAGATAACCGCTCGTTTGCTTAAAGACCGGTTTCGGCATCGTCCATTGGGCCGGCTTCTGCGGAGGATTTGGAGCTGTTGTGTGTTCGTCGCCGCTCTCTGGCTGGCCCGCCTGTTCAACCGCAGCGGCGGCCGCACCCGATGCTTCACCGGTACTTTTTTCTTCTTCGCTCATAGAATTTTTCACTCCATTGAGGGCCTGTTTCTATCAACTTCGCCGCAAATAGGAAAAAACGCCTACCGCAATTTAGAATTTGAGAAAAGCCTATTGCCGTTTGCCAAAAAAAGCAACCATTTTGTTCAAATTTGCGATGACCTATTTTTTTGCATTCGCGTGCAGCATCTTAAACAGCCGCGAACGCAAAGTCCGAAGAAACAACCCTATTTCTGCAGGTCGAGCACGTCCGAACGTGTGATGATCCCGGTAATTCTTTTGAAGTCCTCGATCAGAACTGCAGGGTGTTTTCGAAGCTTTGCCTTTATTTCCGCAAAATTCGAATCCACTTCAAGTACCGGGAAGCTTTCATCCATCACATCTCGCACCTTTGAATTCAGCAGGTCCCGGTCGCCGATCAATTTCGCCAGGATCCGGCTTTCGCGTAACGACCCGACCGAGCGGTTTTCTTCGAGCACCGGTATTTGCGTAACGCCGGTCTCGTCCATCTTTGCGATCGCGGCGCTGACCAATTCATCGGGCGAAACAAAGATGAGTTCGACGGGTGCGCCGGAATTTTTGGTTTCCGCGATCAAACCCGCCGTAATACGCTGCGGTTCGAGCAGTAGCTTTTCCTTCATCCACTCATCCGAATGGAATTTGCTCAGATAGTGCTCGCCAGTGTCGCAGACGATAAAAACGACTATGCCGGTTTCGTCCAGTTCCTTCGCGACCTTCAAAGTAGCCGCAAAAATAGTTCCGGTCGAGCCGCCGCAGAAGATACCTTCCCGGCGTCCAAGCTGGCGTGCCAGATCGAACGACTCGCGGTCCGTAATATTGATGATCTCGTCGATCGTATTCAGATCGGCATTTCCTACCGGCAGATTCTGCCCGATACCTTCGACCAAATACGGCGTAGCTTCAGGCACGTGGCCCGATTCCTTATACATCTTAAAGATCGAGCCATACGGGTCTCCGGCGATGACCTTTATGTTCGGGTTCATCTCCTTCAAATAACGCCCCGTTCCGCTGATCGTGCCCCCTGTGCCGATACTGGCCACAAAATGCGTGATCTTTCCTTCTGTATCTTCCCAGATCTCGGGCCCGGTCGTACGGTAATGGGCAGCGGGATTCTCGGGGTGATTGTACTGATCCGGGTAGAATGAATTCGGCGTCTCCAGCGAGATGCGCTTGGCGGTCGCGACGTAATGGTCGGGTGTGCCGGGCTTTGCCGCCGCCGGACAAATGACGATGTCCGCACCCAAACCCTTGAGATATCTGACCTTTTCAACCGAAGCCTTCTCCGTCAGAACAAAAACACACCGATATCCGCGAACAGCCGCAACCAGAGCAAGTCCAATACCCGTATTGCCCGAAGTCGCCTCGATGATCGTGCCGCCCTTTTTCAAGACGCCTTCCTTTTCGGCCCAATCGATCATCGAAACGCCGATCCGGTCCTTGACTGAATAGCCCGGATTGAGGCTCTCCATCTTGGCAAAGACCTGCCGCTTTGATCTTGTGCTGCTTCGTAATGTTGTTGACCTTAACAAGCGGTGTCTTTCCGACGAGCCCAATAATGTCGCTGTAAAATTTCATTTTGAAAATGGACGTTCCAATAAACAGTTGCTTATGACGTTATAATCTTAAACCCATCTTAATCCTTCGGCAAAATTGCAACTCCGGAAATGCCCGCCGTACTGAATCGACGGCATCCGATCCGTCGTGCACATATGCCTGTCGCAAATGCCTAAAGTAGTGAGTTGCGTCTTTCAAGTAGTTTTGCGGGGTTGTTCGTGATTATCGAATGCAGGCCGAGCTTGATTCCACGCTTTACCCATCGCGGGTTGTCGGCGGTCCAAATGGTCACTGGCAGCCCCCGCTTTTCGGCCCTGTCCATCAGCTTTTGCGTGGCAAGGGAGAAATGTATAGACAGTTCGCTTGCACCGAATTCCTCGGCGATCTTAACAAGATGTTTTTCTTTGCGAAGGATCGTCATTATCTTCGGGGCGAACAGTGCCGCGGTTTTCAGGCCCGGGCAAAGCAGGCGAACTCTCGGAATGACGGCCATCTTAAAACTCTTGATGATGACTTGCCGCGAAAGTACAGATTCGGAGCAAGCCCGGCAGACCGCGTCAACAAGGAGCCGGACTTCGGCGTCATCACACTTGAGTTCGATATAGATGAGCCCGCTAAAGTCCTTAAGAAATTCGAGAGTCTCGGAAAGAGTTGGAACTTTTTGATCGGCGTAACTCGAGTAAGCTTCCCGCGGCTCCATTTTGGTGAACCACGATCCAATATCGATGGTTCTCAGTTCGGTGGAAGTCAGATCGGCGATGTTTCCGTCGCGCAAAGCCGTCCGGTTGAGGGTCGGATCATGAAAGACGACCGCGACGCCGTCCTTTGCCAGCCGGACGTCGAATTCAATGCCGTCAGCTCCGTCGTCAATCGCCCTGCGAAATGCCGCCAGCGTGTTTTCGGGGGCAAGAGCACTCGCGCCGCGATGGCCGATGATCAGCGGTCTGGGCATTCCTTTCACGAGGTTGCGGCAAGTTGCTTTTTCTCAAGCAGGAATATGGACTTAGACCAGCCGATCGGTTCGGACATAGGAAATTTGTGGTTTCCGACAATATCAAAATACTGCTGCGAGATCTTCCTTACATCTCTTACCGGATGGATCTTGAACTTGTATAGGAATTCGAGTACCGACCCGACCAGCGATGGTTTCACCGGTAAGAACACAAGTTTCCCGCCAGGCTTCAGCACTCGTGCCATTTCCCGCAGGCCTTCTTCCAACGGAACATATTCGAGCACTCCGCAGGAGAGAATCAGATCGAACGTATCGTCCGCGAAGGGAAGATCGAGGATATTGCCCTGAACCGGCGAGATCTTTTTCGCATTGATCCCTTTTTCCTTTCGAAACTGTTCTTTGGCGATCTTCAATGAGTTGATCGAAAGGTCAAAAGCGATAGTGCGTTTCGGTTTGAAACCGGCGTCGCGAAATCCGAGA
This sequence comes from Blastocatellia bacterium, assembly GCA_963732475.1. GTDB lineage: Bacteria > Acidobacteriota > Blastocatellia > Pyrinomonadales > Pyrinomonadaceae > OLB17. The sequence continues at coordinate 396,816 of CAVSZR010000008.1, forward strand.
GTGACAATGCCCGTACCGCATCCGCCATCCAGAACAATCGACTCGTTGTCGATCCGTAGGTCAAGTGAGCGAAAATACTTGGCTACGGACGCTCGATAGCCGTTGATCTTAAGCGCAATGTTGTGAACGTCGGCGATCCGGTCGTAAAAACTCTGGGTCTTCGATTTCGCGGCCGTCGCCTTTTTCGCCATTGGGGTCATTTTTCAGCCAGGAGTTTTAACACCATCGCACGCATTTCCTCGATCCGCGACGGGTTCGTTCCGCTTTCGATATACCGTATTACGCCTTTTCTATCTATCACCACCGCGGTTGGCAGTCCGGTCGCCGAATATGCCTGTTGCGATATCTGGTCCCTTGCGACAAGAAAATCATACGGGAGATCGTACTTTGTCTTGAATCGTTTTAGAAAGGCGACCTCGTTAGGGTTATCAACCGGGAAGCCTTCGGCGTTGCCATAATATCGCGTTACACCAAGGATGACGAGTCCATCGTTTGCGAGATCAGTGTGCCACTCCGCAAGCGCCGGGAAGGCATCAAAACAAGGCCCGCACCACGTCGCCCAAAAATCAAGCAAGACAACCTTACCTCGCAGCTCCTGAAATGTGCGCGGCTTGCCCGGAAACCATTGGTCTATATTTGTGAGTTCCGGGGCAGTTTCACCCAGCAATTTGTATTGTTTTTCACGCTTCTTAAGCAGCCTTATCGCCTCGTCCTGTGTCGGTTTCGATGGCAGTTCCTTTCCGGCCTGGATTAACGAAATTAAATATGTCTCCAGCGCAAACGGCTTTCGGTCGGTTTCGATTCGATAGGTGATGAGCTTGTCCGCGGCGTAAAAGTAGAGGCTGGCCGAACCAACTGCTGCCCCTGCCTTCCGCAGATCGTCCAAAGCGCTGTCCGCTTCGTTCATGTTACCGGCCGTCCGGTGGCATTCGAAAAGCACCATTCCCGTGTCCAACACCTCATCAAGCCCGCGCTGGGACATGCCGCTGTCGAGCAACACGGTCTTTGCAAAACGAAACGCTTCGGCTGCATGGGGCGTTGCGTCCGCGATCTTCTTTTCCGCAATATATGCCTTTGCGATCTCGCTTTCCATTCGCGTCCGCTCGCTCAACTTTACCGGCTGAATTTTCGAATACTCAGCCAGGAGGCCCAACGCTTCGTCAAATTTCCTCTGCTTGGCGGCTATGACAGCGACGATCGAACGCGCAGTCTGTGCCTTTTCGGTGACCGTATCCTGGGCCGAGAGATATTTGCGAAGAAATTCGGAAGTCCCATCCAGATTTTCTGCGATCCAATGCAGAAGCCCGAGGTAGTAGAGATCCTCGCCGGTCAGATTATTTCGCGTCGCCGCTATAGCCGCGTACTTGGCGGCCATCTGTTTTTGCTCACGTTCGGTCTGCAGCCTAAGCTGTTCGCTGTACGGAACCTTCTTTGTTTCATATTCCGCGAATTTCGTTTTGTTGTACGTATTCACCTCATCGAACAATTGCTTGACCGTAAGGCCGCTCGTCGAGGCGGTGGCGGAAGATGTCGGACTTACCGGTTGGTTCGGATTCACGCGACGCGACTGCGCTTGCACGCCAGTAACAAGCACTAAAATTATTAGGAAGATTCCAAATCGCATAAGATCCCAAACTGACGGCTCACCCTAGCGCCTTGACACTCTTTTCCTTCAGCCGTTCAACACTAAAATGCTCCAAATATTCTGACTTCGAGCCGTCAACCATACGTTTCGATATCAGCTTTGCCGTGATCGGTGCGAGCAGTATACCGTTTCGATAATGAGCGGTGGCAATAAAGAGATCGTCGATGCCGTCCAAAATACCCAAGATCGGCATTCCATCCTCCGCGCAAGGTCGCAGCCCCGACCAATGATCAGTGACAGCCAAGCCGCCAAGGAACGGGGAGATCTCGCCAGCCATAGTTTGCAAGAACGCGAACGCCTCCGGTGTTACGCTCTTTTCAAACCCGGTCTTCTCGGATGTCGATCCTGCCAAAACACGGCCGTCGCGACGAGGCACTATGTACCCGCGTCGGCTGTAAATAACGTGTTTGAAGAGAGGCATTGCGGGCTGCAAACAGATCATCTGGCCGCGAACCGGCACGATCTGAAACGGCGGCGGAGCATCGCCGATTTGGATGAGCGCCGACCACGCCCCGGTTGCAAGCGCGGTTTGATCCGCGGTAAACGCCCCGCGATCCGTTTCGGCTCCCATAACCCGTCCACTTTCGACCAAGAGACGTTCGGCACGAGTATTTTCGACGATCTCGATACCGTTCAACTCAGCGTATCGGCCCAATGCCGTAAGCAATTTACGGTTCTCGACTTGCCAGTCATTCTTAAAATACAATCCGGACTTCACCGCGGGTGAAACCTGTGGCTCGGTCTTCAAAATGTCCTTTGCGGACAAGAGCTCAACTTCCAGGCCAGCTTCGTACTGCCACCTATACCTTTTATCTAGCTCGTAAGTATCTTCCCCGGTGAAGGCGAGAGATAACGTTCCCGTACGATCCAGCTCAATATCGACGCCGGTTTCCTCAAGCAATGCAGCCGCCAGAGCAGGATACATGTCACGGGATTCGCAGCAAACTTCGAAGAACGCGTCTTTTACGTCCGCCTCAGCCTGGGGACCAAGCATACCGGCCGCCGCCCACGATGATTCCTCGCCGCACCTGCCTTTTTCAAGCAGCGTGATCTTTCGCACGCCTCGCATGTGCAGTTCGCGGGCAATGCTCAACCCGATCACGCCGCCGCCGATAATTAGGACCTCAGGATTCATCTCAAAATGTAATTTGTCGTTTGTTCGCGGGTCGTTGTAAATTTGATTATAAGACAAAGCTTATGAAACACACCATTACACTTATCCCCGGCGACGGCATCGGGCCCGAGATCGTTGCCGCTACGGTACGCATCATTGAATCGACAGGCGTCGATATCGCATGGGAAACGCAGATCCTGGGGGCACAGGCACTTGAAAAATACGGTACGACGCTGCCTGATTCGGCGATCGAGTCGATCGAAAAGAACCGAGCCGCTTTGAAGGGGCCGGTGATGACGCCGGTCGGCAAAGGATTCACTTCGGTCAACGTCGGGCTTCGCGAAGGCGCTCGACCTTTATGCGAACGTCCGTCCCGTTAAGGCTTTGCCGAATATTCCCTGCCGATATCCTGAACTCGACCTGGTCATCGTCCGCGAGAATACCGAAGGCCTGTATTCGGGCATTGAGCACGTTGTCATTCCCGGTGTTGTCGAGAGCCTCAAGATCATAACGGAAAAAGCCTCGACGCGGATCTGCAAATATGCCTTCGAGTACGCTCGCGACAACGGCCGGAAAAAGGTTACTGCCGTCCACAAAGCGAATATTATGAAGCTCTCAGACGGGCTATTCCTTGAGTGTTTTTACAGCGTTGCGAAGGATTTCCCGGAGATCGAGGCCGACGACAAGATCATCGACAATTGCTGCATGCAGCTCGTTATGCGCCCCGAACAGTTCGACGTAATGGTGATGGAAAACCTGTATGGCGACATCCTCTCTGATCTCTGCGCGGGCCTGATCGGCGGCCTCGGCCTTGCACCGGGAGCCAATATCGGCGAACTCGGAGCTGTCTTCGAGGCAGTTCACGGCTCGGCCCCGGACATTGCCGGGCAGGGAATCGCCAACCCGACTGCGGTCCTCATGTCCGCGATAGTTATGCTTCATTACATCGGTGAAAAGGAAGCGGGAAAAAGGGTCGAAGACGCGATGATGGCGGTCTTTGCGGAAGGAAAGGTCCGAACGAAAGATCTTGGCGGCACCGCAAAAACCGCCGAGTTTGCCAACGCGATAATCGAGAAGATCGTCGGAGCCGCGAGTGGGGGAGCGTCTTCGTAGACTCACTACTGATTAAGATGCGTGACTGCTGCTTCGACTGACAGGTTTATTCCGCGGCTCCAGTCATTCAACAAAGCTCATTGTCGCCAGCAGAACGGCCTTCAGTGCGGCACCGATTTGGTGTTGATTGACAAGTGAATACCGCGATTGCGAGCCGAAAGCACTCAGCTTTTTGAGGTTTGCTGTTAGCTCGGGCGAAACTCCCGGCGGCGCCTCTTTGATCCGCTTGTCCAGGGCCCGCAGCGATTCGGCAACAGAAGCGTCAAATTTCGCGTTGTCCGGCAATGAAAACCATTGCGTTATCATTCCCCCGATCTCGCCGAGCGACGAGCCAAGTTCGTATTTCCAGGCCGAAAGCGGATCGTTCTTTCGTGGATTTACAGATAGATTATCGATGTCGAAGACATATTTCTTTGTGTATTTTTGAACCGCGAATCGCTGGATCACGGCCTTTTCGGCTTCGGTCGCAGTAACAAAATCATTAACGCTCTTTGAACGCTCGGACATTGGTTTCAGCGTCGCCGTGATCTCAGGGTCATAGAACCCGATCAAAGTTGAGCACAATCCGATATGCGCTCCCTGGTAGGCGTTGTAAGGCAATTGGGTAAGGCGCATAGCCTTCCAGCTGAAGAAAGCTACGGCAAACGGCTGCGTATCCTTCTTTTTGGCGATCCGCGCTCCGGTCTCCTGGTGAAAAGCGACCAGGGCTTTTGCATAATCCTTCGACCCGTCGTCGGCATACTTCGGCAGTTGCGTTTGCCCGTGTACCAGGACGGCCGCTGCCATAATGATGGCTGCTGCTAACATCGATCTTAGTAATCTCATTTTTTTCCAATCGGCCGGCAGAATTGTTCCGTTACGAAAAAGCACGCAACTCGGGCCGGTTCGATCCGTTCTAAATAATACACCGGGCCGCTGCAATGGCACGGAAGGAGACGAACATGAGGGCATTAATTTTTTCATTCGTAATTATACTCACCACGACAATCGGATGGTCACAGGCTCCGCAGAAGGTGACGCTGCGGCAGAACCAGGAGAAAACGGCTCCGCGTACCGCGATCAAGATAAGATTTGTGAGCGTGCTTGAAGATTCGCCGCTGCCCCGAAGGCGTCAACTGCATCTGGGCCGGCGTCGCGCGTGTAACCATACAAGTCCGCAAAAACGGCAAACCCGCGAAGGAATTTGAACTGAACACCAACCAGGCCGACAAATTTATCACCTTCGAAGGCCATGAAATAAAACTAGCATCGCTAACTCCCTACCCGAAGGCAGGCTCCAATATCAACGCCGCATCTTACCTAGCAACGCTGACAATCACGCGGCTTCCGAAATAGGCCTAACTCACCTTGTCTTAAGAGTCTGGCGGGAAGATCAGAAAATTTGGTTCTTAGCTCCAGAGGAGCGGAATGTTTGTAGAACTCGAGAGAAAAAAGCCGATCTTACGAAAGCGTGGTCCGCATTCCGAGACAAATTCTTGTTTCGTTTCACAACGCGTGCCGACATTTTGTTTCATATGAAACAAGTTGAAACAATCCGGATCCCTCGCGTCGAAGCCAGTAAACATCGGCATCCCGAACGTCACACACGGTATTTCTGAGCTCCGGATGACAAGGAATCTTGTTTCATCGTGTTTCATCCACTGATTTTCAAAGAGCATTCCGGAAGGCGAGTGCACACTGAGTCGATCCCGGGCACAGATACCGTCCGGGAGAATTATCGCTCTGTTTTTCTTGTTTGGAAATATCAGATCGCACGAAATATGCGGGATGGAACGATTTGGACGATTTGGATGATTTGCATGACGTTCAACTCGAGTCGCAAGACGAACGCCCACATCATCCTACCCAAATTCTGCCTTTCGGAGGCGAGTTTGCCCGCCATCCGCCGCTAATAAATAAAAGCACTCGGTGTAGGTACGTCGCCATCCTGTCCGAACTGCTGGACTAATTGGCCGATCGTCGTCCCGATCATGTACCACGTTCCGGTCGAGGGGCGGAAGATCGCGACGTCGGCTTTTCCGTCGCCGTCATAGTCCGCAGGGATCGGTTTGTCACCCGCCTGACCCCAGTTGACGCCGTCGAATCCGGCTGTGCTCAGCGCCCGGTACCATCGCCCGTTCGACGATCTCCACACAGCAAGGTCCGTTTGCCCATCTCCGTCGTAGTCCGCAGGAACAGGAATATCACCAGCCTCGCCCCAGGTCTGCACAAAGAACCCGGCCGTTGATTTCCTGATGTACCAGTTGTTGTTCGAAGGCCGATAGACACCAATATCAAACTGCCCGTCGTTGTCGAAATCTCCGATCACAGGCTTGTCACCCGCGACTCCGAACGAGACATTCGAGAACGAGTTATCGGACATCCTCCGATAGAAAATCCCATCCGACTGACGGAACAAGACAAGATCGGCTTTCCCGTCTGCGTTGTGGTCAGCCGGAACAGGAAGGTCGCCATTGGCACCCCAGTTGTAGGTCACAAACGCCCCGTTACTGGAATTCACGATATACCAAGTCCCCGTCGCAGGCCGGAAAACGGCAATATCTGTTTTTCCGTCACCATCGTAGTCGGCCGGAGCAAGCATATCGCCAGCTTGACCCCAGGTCATTGCGGTATATCCGGCCGTCGTCCTCAACAAATACCAAAGATCATTCGAAGGCCGACGAACCGAGATATCCGCTTTTCCGTCGCCGTCGAAATCGTAAGCGGTGTTTTGCGTATCCGCGGCCGTGCCGAAGATCGTAAAGCGAAACGCTTGAGAAACCGCAACGCCGTTAGCTGCGCCGGGATCCGCGATATACCATCGGCCGAAGTAGGTCCGGCCGACATAGAATGCGTCGTCGGGAATCTGAAGGCTGACCGAGCCGAATCCGGAACCGGCCCCCGACCCGTTAAGCACGACGACATTGCGGGCGAACGAACCGGCGGCCGGAATGTTCGAAGTGTTCCCCGGATCCGTATCACCTATTACAAGCACGGCTTCGGCACCACCGAGAGCGTTTGATACGGCGACGGTAAAGCTCGGGTTTCCGGCGATCGGCGGTTCGATAGCAACTGCCTGCGGAAGGCGGCCGGCCGTTCCGGTTGTTCCTGTACCTATTATTATCGGGACGCGGTTTGATTCGGTAAAGAGAGCTGGCCTGTCAAATGGTGCGGCCTCGTTCGCAACGCGTGTGTCGGTCAGCGGACGCCTGAGAAATGCGACAAGGTCCGCCTTTTGCCCGGCATTCAAATTTCGCGGCTGGATCAGGTTATTCGGAAAATTCTGAGCCTGCGGGAAGTCGCCCCCGCGATTGTAAAATTCAACCACATCTTCGAGAGTGGCAAAGCGGCCGTTATGCATATAAGGTGCCCGCAGCTCGACGTTTCGAAGGCTCGGCGTCCGAAATTCGCCAAGATTGTTGGCGTTTCCCGTAACGGCAAAGCGGCCCGTGTCTTCATTTTGGGGACGCAGGCCAATGTTGTGGAAAGCATTGTCCGTCAATAAATTGCCGGCATGGCAAACGGCACATTGGATGTTCACAAACAGATTGCGTCCACGCTGTTCCTGCTGGGCCAGCGGTGTTATGCCCCCATTTGCAAGGTCGAGCGGCGTGCGGTCAGAAAAAAGCGTGCGTTCAAATGTACCGATCGCAAGCGCGATCCGCGAAGGTGTCACTTCGGGCGTTCCGAAAGCCTCACTGAAGAGATCGGCGTAGCTTCGTTCGGCGATCCACGCATTTAGGGCGTCAGGTACATTGGGCGAAAGTGCCAGCGGACGTGCATCAGCGATCTCCGCGGCAGCCTCCGTCCAGTTTCGGCCGGTATGTGCCATCTCAGCGTCGCTTAGCGGCGGGCCAACGGACTGGCTTTCCAGCGCTCCTCCGTTGTTGAGTATGATCAAATTCGTAATCGGATCGCGGAAAACACCGGTCGCCCGCCCGTCCCAAAATAAGGTCGGAGAATAGCCCGCGTTTATATAAGACGGCGACTTTCGCGGCGTTACCTGGGCGAGAAGGCCATAACTGTTTGACCAATCATAGAGTCCCGATGAATTGTTCAGCGGAACTCCCGGCGAGCCGGCAACGTCGTCTGCGGTGTCGTATATCAAATCAAATCCGGGGTTTTTCGACGCCGTGTTGCCGATGATCGTTCGCGGATCGGAACCGCCGTTTCCGGGACGGTGACATGTACCACATGATACGGTCCGGGTTGACGAAAGCTGCTCGTCCCAAAAGAGAATTTTGCCAAGAGTCGCCTTTGCCGCCGTCAGTTGGTTGCCCGGCGGAACTGGCGGTGGCTCCAACGGCGGCACGGGACCCTGTTGAACGCCATTTGCGCGAAGTCCGCCGTCGTTCTCGCTGAATGAGCTTGTCACGCTAGTGTTTGAAGCTCGTACCCAATAAAAATAGGGTTGACCGACGATCGCTGAAATATCAAAAAAGAAAGGTGCGGCCGTCGTGCCGACCACGGTTGCCGTCGCCGTATCATTGGCCGTATTCCGATAGATCTGATAGCTCGTGGCTCCAGGGACCGCGTGCCAGTTAATGCCGATCTTGGTTGAGTAATCGCCGTCGGACGCACTGACGCCCGAAGGTGCCGCAGGACCAGATTGGCCCGAAGCGATCGTCGAAACGAAGCGCGGAGCAAAGATAGCGACAGCACAGGCAAGGAAGATTCCTATTATCAACAACTTAAGTCTTCTCATAAACGCAAACGAAGAGAAACCGCTGAAACGCGAGTTTAGACTCCGGAAGCTATGGCTTGGTCTGAAAAATGTATTGAGCTGGAACGATCGGCGCGAGTTTACCCGGGAGTGTGCCTTTATTTTTCCAGGTTTGGCCCCGGATCTTCTTTCATCAGCCGGGCGATGTGCAAGATGTAATGGATGCCGGAGGTTACGGCGAAAAATGCTACGAAGGTGTAGACGGTTGGAAGATAAAAGCTATAGCCGATGACGGGTGAAAGGAGGATCAGGCCGACAGCGGCGATCTGGACAAATGTGCTTGCCTTGCCAAGCCACGACGGCTTAAAGCCGCGAAAGCCTGTCATGACGTTTATTGCGGCAGCCACCGTAATAATAAGCATATCGCGGCCGATGACCGCGGCCGTTACCCAAAAGGGGACCGGCAAGTGCCGGGCCGGCTGAAGGATGTTCGGCATCGTGAGAATGATGAACGCGGTCGTCATCAAAAGCTTGTCGGCGATCGGGTCCATGATCGTGCCGAGTTCGGATTCCTGTTTGAACCGCCGAGCAATAAATCCGTCAAGCCCGTCCGACAAACCCGCGATCATAAATACGATCAGAGCTGACGCCCCGTAGCCATAGAACAGAAGGCTCGCGAACACAGGGATCAAAGCCATTCGCAAAAACGTCAGCAGATTCGGAATGGTCAAAATGCTGTTCATTAGACGGAGCGAAGTTCCAGCAGGCTGATCTCGGGCGGACACTGATAGCGGACCGGCAGCACGACGGTGCCGATGCCGCGGGTTATGTAAATTTGCGAATCCTTGCGACTGTGGAGACCGTTTGAGAGTTTGCGGCGTTTGATCAGGCGTTTTTCGTCGTCGCGGATCTTGATCTGGCCGCCGTGTGTGTGGCCGCTCAGCGTCAGGTCGACACCATAGCGGACGGATTGGCGGAAAATGACCGGGTTGTGAGCGAGAAGGAGCTTCATCTCGTCGGGGTACGAGCCGCGCAAAGCCGCAGGCAGGTCGGTCTTGCCGACCATGTGATCGTCGACGCCGGCGAGCCAGAATGAAGCGTCGCGGCCTTCGAACCGGAAGCCTTCGTTGATCAGGACATTTATTCCGCTATCGCGGAGATGGGCAGTGATCAGATCGGGATCCGTCCAATGATCATGGTTGCCAAGACAGGCATACGTGCCAAATTCGGCCTTCAGTTCGCCCAGAACTTTCGCGACCGGAGCCGATGAAACGCGTTTCGTGCGAAACGTAATCACCGGTCAGAATAAACATGTCCGGCTTTAATCGGTTGGCGATCTTGACGGTGCGCGCAATGTGTTCCAGTCCGGTAAAAGGGCTATGGTGGATATCCGATAAATGTATGACCTTGAAGCCGTCAAGCTTCTTTGGAAGGCGGCTGAGTTCGATCGTGACTCGTTCGAGCGAGAGGCTGTTCGCCTCGTCCATCGCATACTTTGCGACCTTCGAAAGGTCCCCGGCCAACTGCCGCAACGGCGTGTCGGACGCCGCAAGCATGTTGAACCTATCGGATAATTTGACCCGCTTCGGGCTGATTGCTCTCATTCGTTAACTTTAAGTATAAAGATATCAAGCGGATAGTACAAGAATTCGTTATCTTTGGTCAGCACATCAGTTTGAATTTCTTTGTGAACTTTGTTTCTTTAGCTTTGTGTGCTTTGTGTTAGGAAATCCTTTAACACAAAGGCAACAAAGGTCTTCACAAAGAACACAAAGGAAAGAAAAAAATGACGAGATTTGAAACTGAAGCACTACCTTATCTTTGGGTCGTGATGACATCATTAGCTATCTTTGCGTTCTTGGCGAACTTTGCGTGAAACCATTCCACGCAAAGACGCAAAATTCGCAAAGTAAAAACTCTAGGTCACTCTCCTTTTACTCGAAGGAATTTCAGCTTGCCGACCTGCAAAAGGAAGGCCTCGCCCGAAACATCGACATCGGCATTCGCCGCTGAAGCCTTTTCGCCATTCACTTTTACGCCGCCTTGCTCGATCAGCCGACGGGCCTCGCCTTTGGAGGCTGCCAGGCCTGTTTGGGCCAACAGCTCGGCGAGCTTGTAAACCTGTGATCGAAACCACTTTTTCCTCGATCTCATCCGGGACCTCTTTCTTCACAAACCGGCGGTTGAATTCTTCTTCGGCATTCTCTGCGGCTTCCCAAGAATGGAAATCTTTGATGATCTGCTTGGCGAGATTGACCTTCAGATCGCGCGGGATTTTCTTCGCCGGCTTCGCTTCTTAAATTTGAGTGCGTTGATGTCATCGACCGTCGCGTCGGTGAGCAGTTCGTAGTAACGCCACATCAGTTCGTCGGTGATGGACATAACCTTGCCGAACATTTCGTTCGGGGCTTCGTCGATGCCGATGTAATTGTTCAGCGATTTCGACATCTTGTTTACGCCGTCCAGCCCTTCGAGCAGCGGCGTTGTCATTACGATCTGCGGTTCCTGGCCGTACTCCCGCTGGAGGTCGCGGCCGACCATCAGGTTGAATTTCTGGTCCGTGCCGCCGAGTTCGACATCGGCTTCGAGGGCGACGGAATCGTAACCCTGGGTCAAGCGGATAGAGCAGTTCGTGAAGCGAGATCGGTGTATGTTCGCGCAGCCGTTTCTCAAAATCGTCACGTTCAAGGATTTGTTTTACAGTCACCCTGGCACAGAGCTTCACAAAATCTGCGGCGGTGAACTTGTCCATCCATTCGCCGTTGAAGCGAAGCTCGGTCTTTTCGGGATCGAGCAGCTTGAACATCTGCTTTTTGTAAGTTTCGGCGTTTACATTTATCTCCTCGCGCGAGAGCGGCGGCCGCGTCACGTTCTTGCCCGAAGGGTCGCCGATCATCCCTGTAAAATCGCCGATCAAGAAAATGACCGTATGCCCAAGTTCCTGAAACGCCTTCAGCTTTCGGATCACGACCGTGTGACCGATATGAATATCCGGAGCGGTCGGGTCAAGGCCGAGCTTTACACGCAAAGGCTTCCCGGTCTTCGCGGACCGCTCCAGTTTCTTACGAAGGTCCTCATCGCGGATCACATCGACCGTGCCTTTTTTGAGATATGAAAGCTGTTCGTCAATTGTCATAAGCATTCAATTGTACGGAAAACTGCCTGTTTATACTACTCATGTTGGTCCCCGGTGGTGTAGTTTTGACATTGCTTGGCACCTCAACTCGGCGGACGCATTAGGTGATCATGCTCGGCCATTTATTGAAATATCGGTCACTTAAAACAACCTTTTGAACACTTTACGATTCTAAGGGGCAATTCGCGTCCCAAAAATCAGGAGGATAATGCTCATGACTTGTTCAAGCTCAAACGGGCCCGGTTTCGTGCTCGTATTTATGTTGATCGTGGTGACCCTTAGCATAGATTCATTTGCACAAACCGCTACTCAGCCTCCGGATCCCGGCTCCGCGGATCTTACCTCCACTACCGGTCAAACCATCGCAACAACGAAAACCCAGGGCCGTATGAAAGTGACGTTCGACGAAACCAAGCCCGGCGTGTTGATCGTCGAATCGAATGGCGAGCGGATCAGAGTCGATGTAACCAAGAAATCGGTTGAGCAGATCGAAGCAAACTCTCTGGAAGAGAAGGGCGTGTCCCAAACCGCAGTAGAAACACCAAAGCCTGCAAATGCCGATGCAACCGACCCGCAGGAGGAGAGTGCCTACGACTTCGAATCTGGCGACGAACCGTATGACTACCGCTTGATCAATATCCCGACGCCGAAGAAAGTGCCGAAGGGGACGTGGAATCTTACATTCACACATCGCTTTACGCAGCCGGTAGATCCGATCAGCACAAGCGCGCGGAATTTGCTTGGGCTTGATAGCTTTGGCCTTGCGTCGTTCGGCGTCACTTACGGTATTACAGACAAACTTTATGTGTCGGCCTACCGCTCGCCCCTTTGTCAGCGAGGGGTCTGTCGGACGATCGAGGTCGGCTTCGGGTACAATTTTCTTGAACACAAAAAGGATTCACCTATCGCACTTGCTGCGTATGCAAGCGTGGAGGGAAACGGGAACTTTACCGAGGAATATACATACAATCTCCAGGCCAAGATGTCGGCCAGGCTCGGAAAGCGGGTTTACCTGTTCTTTTCACCGGCGATCCACTTGAATGCCAACGGCCAAAGACGCTTTGACCCGCGGCCAAATGAGTTTTTCCCGCCCGCAACGATCGCCAACACATTCAGGCTTCCGACCCACGGGGCTTCGTTTGGTTTTGGCACCAGCGTATTGATCACACCGACAATTGTTGCGTTGTTCGAGTTCACACCAAGGACCGGATTTAAGTTAGGCCGTGTGATCCCTACGTTCGACAACAATTTCAATGTCATCGGATTCCGGAACGAATCTGAGCCCGAAATCGGATTCGGAATTCAAAGGAATATTGGAAAGCATTCGTTCGCACTAACGTTCTCAAATACGCAAACGACAACAACAAGCAGATACAACTCAAGCAATTTAGGCTTGTCCCCGAGGAAACTAGTTATCGGTTTCAACTTGGCCCGACGATTTTGAGCGGGACGGGAATCGGAAATGATCGATTTTTCGCAGCGGGGCCGTTTTATTCAATTATTTGTATAAAATCCATTAAAGCGATTTGGTCTACCTGCTAGGCCGCCCGGTTTTCCGTCCAAAGCCCTTGCTGAATGCGGTGATAGCATCCGCTGATTCGCGGCACGTTTTTTGCTTGTTTCCTTTTCTGTATCCGCACTTATGGAAACGGCTAGAGGTACGTCTTGACTAGCCATCCCGACTAAACAGACTTGGAATATTGGGCCTTAAAGGAATTTGCGGCGCATTATTGAATCGCCCTCGCTCCGTATGTTGAAGCAGTCAAACACCAGAATTAAGCTTGTCGTTTTGATCGGCTCTCTTGTACTTATCGGGGCGGTTAATTCAGTTGGTTCAATGGCTCATCCGTCGAGAAGTGTTTCGGCGGCGTCGGCGGAAATTTACGCCAAACACTGCGCCGAGTGTCATGGCCGGGATGGCCGCGCGAAAACTGCCAAGGGAAAACGCACCGGTGCAACCGATTTCACGGGTACGGATTGGAATACGGACGAAGGCCGAGCGATGCGTATAATTTCGAACGGAAAAGGCGATATGCCCACCTTCAAGGGAAAGCTTACGGCCAGAGAGATCAGATCGGTTTGGGCGTACGTTAGGCAATTCAGGAACTAGACGATCCGACAAACGAGGAACTGATGATGAAACGAATAAAGCTAATTTGTCTATTATGTTTTACGGCCATCACCGCTTTTGTTTTCACGATTCCGGACCGCTTTACCGTTACGGTAGGTGCTTTGATATCGGGTCCGCCTGCCGGGCATACGGGAGCTCCCGGTGAACAGACGTGCACTGCTTGTCACCTTGACGAAAGCCGACAAACCGAAGGCCCGTCACCGTTTTCCATAACTGCTCCGGCTAACTACAGCCCGGGCCAGACGTATCAGGTTGTGGTGCGGCACACCACCTTCGACCCCTCGAGGAGAAGGTGGGGATTTCAGATGACGGCGCTTGCCGATAATTTAATGGCGGGTTCGTTTGCCAGCCTAAACCCTACAACCCAAACGATCAGCGGTGGCGGGCGTACGTACATAGAACACACGGGCGTCGGAACGTTTCAGGGCCAGCAGGGTACTGCGGTTTGGACGGTCAATTGGACCGCACCGGCGACTGACGTTGGACCGGTAACGTTTTACGCCGCGGGCAATCAAGCAAATAATGACGGGACGAATTCCGGTGATTTTATTCTTACTACGTTTTCGATCTCAACTCCCGGAGGCGGCCCGACGCCAACTCCTACGCCAACACCGACCCCAACTCCGACACCAACGCTCCGGCAGCCGAGACCGCATTCGACTACGACGGCGATGGGCGGGCGGATCGGACGGTGCGGCGGCCGACGAATGATCTTTGGTATTTGCTTCGGACGACCGCGGGTTACACCGCAATGACCTGGGGTCAGGCTGGCGATCTCTTGGCTCCGGCGGATTATGATGGCGACGGAAAGACGGACATTGCTGTCTTCCGGCCTTCGGCGGGAACGTGGTTTGTTGTTAATTCCAGCAATGGAGCGTTTCTGACTTACAACTGGGGGGCTGATGGAGATCTGCCGGTTCCGGCTGATCACAATGCTGATGGAAAGGCAGATCTTGTCTTGTTTCGTCAGTCGAACGGGACGTTCTATCGAAGGATGTCTGACAACTCGTTCTCGAATGTTTCGTTCGGTGTTGCGGGCGACAAGCCTGTGATCGGAGACTTTGATGGAGATGGACAGTTCGACATTGGTGTTTACCGCCCTTCAAACAATAACTGGTATATCCGCAAATCTACAGCAGGGTTCTTTGTCCAGACGTGGGGCGAGGGTACGGACGTGCCTGTACCTGCCGACTATGACGGAGACGGGAAGACTGACCTGACCGTGTGGCGGTCATCGAACGGGCGTTGGTACCGGGCACTGAGCACAGCCGGTTTCGACGGCGTCAACTGGGGACAGGCGGGCGACAAACCGATCCCCGCGGACTACGACGGAGACGGAAAGGCAGATGTTGCGATCTTCCGTCCGGCGACCGGAACCTGGTACATGATCGGCACGACCATCGGACAATTGGTCCAGCAGTTCGGCCAGGACGGCGACGTGCCTACGCCGAGTGCGTTTATTTATTAGGTTTGAACTGTTTCTGTTTTAGAAAATTCCCGCCGCTCTTCGATGCGTGTTTCGTCTAGCACGGTCGTAGATCCGCCTTGCACGATCATAGATCTCGATCGTGTCATTGTCCCCAACAAATTGGCGGACGTTTCGTGTAATTACAACGTCATTCTGGCCGGGACTCGTCAAATGCGGATCGGTCGCGACTACGCGGCGTTCTACAGGAAAGTTAAATATAGAGCCCTCAAGCATATTGATTCCCCTCGCTCGTTTGATGGACTATGAACGCCTTCGAAATGCAGGGATTGCCGAGGGCCTCAATGACCGAGGCCTAGGAGCCCTTAACAATCCGCCTTCCTTATGAAGCCTTTCTAATTTTTGTTCACTGCAGACCCAAAGAATATTAGGAACATCGGAGATGCTTCTAGGGAAAATCCCTAACCATAGCGTTGCACTGGGATAAGTGCGAAAGCTCTTGCGGAAACTTTCCCAGTCTGCGAGATCCTTCGTCGCTCCCGGTAAAATCTTACAGATCGAAATTCACGAGTGCTTTTTGCCGACAAACGGAAGTTAGATGAAACGAGCCGTGAGGCCGGCTGAACAGGAGCCGGAATTCCGACGGCCAACCGTCCTGAGATTTGATTTATCGATGGTGATTGCTGTACCTATATTATTAACATGGGTCAGATTTAAGGGACGTTTGACGAGACGATCCGGGTTGACTGTGGGTGCCTGAATCAGGTCGACATCAATTCAAATTATGTTGTCTTCGCCCGACGGATTTGACGCTGGGTAGAAAACCCGTATATGACCACTACAAAGAAATTGTTATTGGGATTTGGGACTCTGGCCGCTCTGCTTTTGCTCTTTTCCGTAACACTTACGATCCGTCTTAGCGCGATCGAGAGCAGTCTTGAAGAGCAGGGTAATATATCCCGCCCCCGAGCATATGAAACACGGTTAATGGAGATAAACGCACTCGGATTCGCTCTTGCAGTTCGAACTTTTGCCCAGACGGGTGATGGCCAATTCCGGGACGAGGCCCTGCGAAAAGCGGCCGACGTGGAACGACACCTGGCTGAATACGAACGACTCGCGTCAACTGATCGCCACCGGGAACTAGCGTCTGGTTTCACGACGCGTTGGCGGCCGCTTAGGGAACTGGGCGAGACATTGATCGCGGACGATCGTCCGCGAAGTACCGATGACTGGCGGCGGCTTGCGGCCTTGAGGATGGATTTGGAACGCTTCCTCGAGGAGGAGATACAGGCTGAAGCCCGCGGTTCCTACATCGCCAGCACGATCGCAACCATTAGTGATGTTCGTGCGATTACAACCCTGACCGCAATTCTTTTGGCCGCGCTGATCATTATCGGCATTGTGACGAGCACCGTGGTCGGACAAAGTATCGTGCGTACAGAGCGGATGGTCCACGAAAATCGTGAACTGCTTCAAGTGACGCTCGCCAGCATTGGCGACGCGGTAATGACAACGGATCAAAAAGGCCGGATCACGTTCTTGAATCAGGTGGCGCAGACACTAACGGGCTGGACCCAGGAGCAGGCGGAAGGTCAGCCCGCCGATCGCGTTTTTCGGATCGTGAACGAGACAACTCGGGAGGTCCTCGAAACTCCCGTCGATAAGGTGTTGCGTGAAGGCGGCATCGCCGGTCTGGCCAATCACACTGTGCTGCTGGCCAAGGACGGCCGGGAAATTCCAATCGACGACAGCGGTGCGCCGATCCGCGACAAGGCAGGCGAACTTCGCGGCGTTGTACTTGTCTTTCGTGACATTGCAGAACGAAAACAGACAGAGAAAAATCAGAAGCTGCTGTTTGAGATCGCCGAGAATATCCGCCAGCGAAACGACATCGTCGGCCTATTGTCGGCGGTTGCCGATGCAGTTGGCGGGCACTTCAAAGTCAGTCGATGTCTTTTTAACGAGATCGATCTTGAAAACGACCTCGAAACGGTTTATTACGACTACTGCAGAGGAGTGGGATCCGTAACAGGTGTTCACCGAATTACCGATTACAGCGAGATCACTTCGGCCGAAATGAGGGCGGGAAAAACCGTCGTCAATTCGGACTCCAAGATCGATCCGCGGACTGCCGCGCTTTACGAACAAACCTATCTGCCGGCTGAGGAACGCTCTTACATCGCGGTTCCCTTGATGCGAGAGGGTAAATGGATCGCGTCGTTGTGGGTAAGCGATAGCGAACCGCGAGATTGGACAAACGCCGATATTAATTTGCTGGAGACCGTTGCCGAGCGTGTCTGGCTGGCGGTTGAAAAATTACGGAGTGATGCTGCCGTTCGAGAGTCGGAGGAGTTGTTTGCCAAAGCATTTAGCTCGAGCCCGTTGGCTATTACCGTCACGTCGCTGACGACGGGAAAGCTCGTTGAGGTAAATGAATCCTTTGTGAATCTCACCGGATATGAACGCGAAGAAGCGATAGGACGCACAACCAACGAGCTCGGCTTGTGGATGAGGCCGGAGGACCGCGAATCAGAACTTTCAAAGGTAAAGGACGTGGGGCGGATCCGCAACGCGGAGTATAGCTTTCGAATGAAAGACGGACGAGAGATCGTGGGACTGTTGTCGGCCGAACTTCTGGAGCTCCGCGGCGATCCATCGGCTCTTACTCTTATTCACGACATAACCGAGCGCAAGCAGGCAGAAAAGGCCAAAGCCCGACTGGCGGCGATCGTGGAATCGTCTGACGACGCAATAATCAGTAAGGACTTGAACTCAATAATAATGAGTTGGAACAAGGCGGCCGAACTGACATTTGGCTACACTGCGGCCGAAGCGATAGGCAGGCCGGTTACGATGTTGATCCCGCCGGATCGGATCGATGAGGAACCGTCCATTCTCGAACGGATCAGGAACGGCGTGTCCGTCGACCATTATGAAACCGTGCGTCGGCGCAAAGACGGGACCGAGATCGAAGTGTCGCTCACCGTCTCGCCGATCCGGGATGAATCGGGAAATATCATAGGGGCATCCAAGATCGCCCGTAACGTTACAGCCCGCAAGGCGGCTGAAGTGAGCTTAAGAAAAAGCGAGGAGCGTTTTTCGCGGTTTATGGTCCATCTTCCCGGTTTAGCCTGGATAAAAGACACGAGCGGCAGGTACGTTTACGCAAATGCGGCTGTGCTAACGGCGTTTGGAACTACCCGCGAAAAACTCTACGGCAGGACCGACGCAGAGATATTTCCGCTCGAGGTCGCGGCACGTTTCCGCGAGAACGATGGTCGAGCCCTCGCTGAACATACTCGTGTGCAAGCGATAGAGACCCTGACTCATGATGATGGTGTCGCACACCATTCGATTGTGAGTAAGTTTCCCATTAGCGGGCCCGACGGCGCGACAGAACTCGTAGGCGGAATTGCGATCGATATTACGGATCGCTTACGGGCGGAGCAAGCATTGCGCGAGTCCGAGGAAAAATTTCGGATCCTGAGCGATACAGCACCAGCTCTTATTTGGTTTAACGACCAAAATGGCGCCTGCCGATACGTTAATCAGCGATATCTTGATTTTTGCGGGATGAAATTGGACGAGATCCAAGGGACGGGATGGCATCCGATCCTGGACCCGGAGCAAGCGGATGACTATCTTGCCAATTACGATGCGGCTCGACGCGAACGACGCATGTTCCATCATCGCGTCCGGATCCGACGACACGACGGGGCATGGCGGTGGATCGATTCGTTTGCACAGCCGTTGTTTAGCCCAGACGGCACGTATCTGGGTCACGTTGGCGTTTCACCAGATATTACCGATTTAGTTGAAGCGGAGGAAGAACTGACCCGTTCGAGACTGGACCTTGAAAAGGTGGTGCTCGCGCGCACCTCCCAACTGGCCGAAGCGGACAAGAGCTTGAACGAGGAAAATGTGAAACGGCTGGAGATCGAAAAGGAGCGAACCCGGCTTCTGAACAAAATTATCACGACACAGGAAGACGAACGCCGACGAATTGCCCGCGATCTGCACGACGAAATGGGACAGCAATTGACCGGCCTTCGGTTGAAGTTGAAGTCTGCCCGGGAAATGTGCGGTGAGCCTGAGCTTTGCGACGAGATCGACGAGATCCAATTGATCGCAGAACGTCTGGACGCCGATGTCAGTTTTTTGGCAAGAGAACTTCGACCCGCGGCCCTCGATCAGGCCGGGTTACCGGCCGTTCTTGCTGCGTACGTCAAAGAATGGTCGCGATATTCGACGATCGTCGCCGATTTTCATGCGACGGGCCTGGCGAAGACGCGGCTTAATTCGAAAACAGAAACTAATCTCTATCGTATTGCCCAAGAGGCTTTAAACAATATCCAGAAGCATGCGAAGGCAAACAATGTAAGCATTTTGCTCGAAAAGCGGCGAAACGAAATTACCTTGATCATTGAAGACGACGGGATCGCCTTTGACCCGAATACTAAACGCAATAGACGCAAAGGACTCGGATTGATCGGCATGGATGAACGAGCGGCTCTTCTCGGCGGGACGCTTGAAATTGAATCGTCAAAGGGCATCGGCACTACGGTTTTTGTGCGGGTCCCGGCATCCCAGCCAGAAATGAAGGAGGTATCAGATGGAGAATAAACTTCGCATCCTTTTAGCGGAAGACCACGAAACAGTAAGGGCCGGGATAAAAATGCTCATCGATTCTCAAAGTGATATGGAGGTAGTTGGCGAGGCGGATAACGGGGAGATCGCTATCCGCAAGGCGGGCGAGCTTTCGCCCGACGTTATCGTAATGGACATTTCAATGCCCGAACTGAACGGTTTGAAGGCAACGATGAAGATCAAAAACGTAAGTCCAAAAATTAAGATACTCACTCTGACCCGGCATACGGATGACGGCTATCTGCAGCAGCTCATCAAAGCAGGCGCGAGCGGTTATGTGCTGAAACAAAGCGCTCCATCAGAATTGGTCAATGCGATCCGGGCGGTAGCCGCGGGCAAAAAGTATGTTGATCCGTCATTAACCGAAAAAATGATGGACGGTTACGTACGGCGGCAGACGGCCCTTAGCCACGCCGAAAAAGTAGAGATCAGTGCCCGTGAATCCGAAGTCATACGTCTCATAGCTTGGGGATACAGCAATAAGGAGATCGCCGGGCGGCTTGATGTCAGCGTCAAAACCATTGAAGCTCACAAGGCTAACGCCATGCGCAAGCTGGGCATCTCGAGCCGGATCGACATCGTCCGATACGCGATACTCCAGGGATGGCTCGAGGACAACTAGACCAAATTCGGCTTCTCCCGGATAAATGATGTCCAGAACCCGGGTAGGGATTTTCCCTAATTCTTTTGCGTAAATTCCCGATTTCCAAAATCCCATCGGACGGTCAAACTCAATTACTAAGCAATGGCAAATTGTTTTAAGAAAGCAAAGCTGCTTTCAGCGAAATCGCCGGCCGCCTTTATCTGCTAAGTAGAACTGACAAGGGGAACAAGGGCGATGGTAGAGAAAGGCGGCTGGCTGCCCCCGGCGGATTGATGAGAATGATGGTGGCCTGGGGAACTTAGGGATGGCTTTTGAAAACGTGCAGAAGCCATCCTTTCTTTCGCCGTTACGACAGGTGCCATAGGGTTACATGCATAGGGGTTATGACGCGGATTGAATTTCTGGGCTATTATTTCAAATTGCTGCTTGGAGTGTTACTTGGAACGTATGAAACTTCTCACCCATTGGACATAAGACGGCGCTGGAAGTTTTGGTTGCAGAGGAAACAGTCGAGGATAATGCGTTTGTACTAGTCCTGGAACTCTCTCAAGTTGAATGGTTCGGAAAATAGTAATATTTCTCGACGTTGTTTGAAAACATCAAGTTTCAGCTAACCCAAAAGGAGTGATTATGGCAACGACGATTAAGATGCGTGTTCTGTATTTAGAGGACGATAAAGATTCTCGTGAAATGGTTACTTTTTTGCTCAGCTCGTCGGGCATCGAGGTAGCAACGGCAACATCTTCCAAAGAGGCGGCCCGGCTGGCGAAAAGTGAGACATTTGATCTTTATCTGCTGGACGGGCTGCTCCCCACCGGTGATAGCTTTGAATTGTGCCGCGATTTGCGGGAATACTCGCCCTCGATCCCAATTGTATTTTACACAGCTCTCGGATTCGAAAATGACGTAAAAAAGGGCCTCAACGCGGGCGCGAATGCGTATCTCGTAAAGCCTTTCTGCGGCGACCTGGCGGAGGTGCTTGCGAGCATAATTCTTAAGGTGAAGATGAGTCAGGCGGGTTTGGTACGCGACTCACTAACCTTACCCAACTCGATTATGACCAGTGGACTGGCAAGTGAGGCGAGTTTGAGACGTTAGCGTGGAGGATCCAGGAAACGAAAAAAAAGCTGCCTTTCCGACAGCTTCTTTAATTATTTAGATCTTCGGGGCGTTCATTCCGACGCCCTTTCCATTTCGGTAACGCTTTGGGGTGCAAGATTCAAAATATTCTCGCCGGTCCGGATCGTCACCGGGTTGCTCCAGAGTGCAAAACCGCCCCCGGTTTTTGTTATTCCGAAAAGATAGTAGCTATCCGGCTCTATATTGCTGAGTTGGGCTTTGCCCGATCCGTCGGTCGTGCCGGAATACTTGATGTGATCCTTGATCGCCGCGAGAGCCTTGCGATGAAAGTCACTGTAGCGGTCCGGATACACGACCGCTAGCCCGAAGCTGTTCGCAAGCGTCTGGCCCTCGATCGGATCGAGGTTCGCGTCACTCAAAATGCTGTCAAGGTCCTTGTCAAGCAGATAGAACTTTTCGTTCCTGACCGACTGCGGTTGCCCGGTGCGGCTCGCGACCTTGGCGTCGATCACAACCCGCCCCTTCGTCGTATCCGCAGGTATCGAGGTCTGCGAACCGGGAACACTGACTGTTTGGGAATCCGCGGGCGGAGCCGTAACGGTCGTACTTGATGGCGGGACTGTTATAGTTTGCGAATCTCCGGCCCGGTCTGCATCCCGGCCGCGGTTCGATGCCCGTGTTGTAGACACGTTGACATTGAGGTTTGAATTCGCTGTCTCATCGCTCCGCATTACATAAAACAAAAGAAAAAGCAGGCCGATGCCGAGGATCGCGATCGGCACGAAAGCCCATGGCGGAAAGCCCTCTTCCCGCTGGCGCGGGACGATCACCGGCCTTTCGATCGTTGGTGTCGGAGCGCTTATTGGCCGGCCGCAGCTTGGACAGGCGATCGCCGCCTGTGAGATCTCGTGTCCGCATTCAGGACAGTATATTAATGACATTTAAAGAATCCTCCCGTTTTATGCTCGTAAACTGCTTATACACCGACCATAATGCATATGCTGTGCCAAAGAACTATTGCTTTCCCGCGATACCTCCTAAATAAACTTGACAACAACACACTCAACTATTATAATCTCTCAAGGCTCAAGTCATTATAGTTATCTTAATAAACGAGCGAAGTAATTTTGATAAGTGGAGAAAACAGAATGAGCAAAATTATCGGTATCGATCTAGGAACGACAAATTCGGTGGTCGCGGTGATGGAAGGCGGCGAGCCGGTCGTCATCACGAATTCCGAGGGCGGACGTACAACCCCTTCGGTTGTAGCATTTACGAAGGACGGAAACCGTCTGGTCGGGCAGGTTGCAAAGCGACAGGCAGTGACCAATCCGGAGAACACGTTGTACTCGATCAAGCGTTTTATGGGACGTAAGTATGACGAGGTTCAGGAAGAGATCAAACAGGTGCCATACAAGGTCGAAAAGGCCGGAAACGGCGACGTTCGCATCAGCGTGGACGGCAAGCAGTACAGCCCGCCGGAAGTGGCTGCGATGGTGCTGCAGAAATTAAAGCAGTCGGCCGAGGATTATTTGGGAGCAAAGGTTGAAAAGGCTGTAATTACTGTCCCTGCATATTTCAACGACGCACAACGTCAGGCGACAAAGGACGCAGGAAAGGTAGCGGGTCTCGAAGTTCTGCGTATCGTCAACGAGCCGACTGCGGCCGCTTTGGCGTATGGATTGGACAAGAAAAAAGACGAAGTCATCGCGGTATTCGACTTCGGCGGCGGCACGTTCGATATCTCGGTGCTCGAAGTGGGCGAAGGCGTCGTCGAGGTAAAATCGACGAACGGCGATACGCACCTCGGTGGAGACGATGTTGACGAGGTCCTCGTGGGCTGGATCATCGACGAATTCAAAAAAGATCAGGGAATCGACCTTCACAACGACAAGATGGCCCTTCAGCGGCTGAAAGAATCGGCCGAAAAGGCAAAGGTCGAGCTTTCGTCGGCTATGGAAACGGAGATCAACCTACCGTTTATCACGGCGGACGCTTCCGGTCCGAAGCATTTGGTGATGAAGATGACGCGCTCGAAATTCGAGCAGTTGGTTGAGCCGATCTTAAAACGCCTGATGCCGCCGGTCGAACAGGCCATCAAGGACGCTGGACTTGAGCCAAAGGATATCGAAGAGATCGTGCTGGTCGGCGGTTCGACGCGTATCCC
This sequence comes from Blastocatellia bacterium, assembly GCA_963732475.1. Lineage (GTDB taxonomy): Bacteria > Acidobacteriota > Blastocatellia > Pyrinomonadales > Pyrinomonadaceae > OLB17. The sequence continues at coordinate 420,524 of CAVSZR010000008.1, forward strand.
GAAGGTTCAGGAAATGGTCAAAGCCTTTTTTGGCAAAGAGCCGAATAAATCCGTTAACCCGGACGAAGTTGTTGCTCTCGGTGCGGCCGTCCAGGCCGGTGTTCTTGGACGGCGAAAAGACGGATATTCTGCTTCTTGACGTAACCCCCTTGAGCCTCGGAATCGAGACGCTTGGCGGCGTAACGACGCAGATGATCACGCGTAACACGACGATCCCGACCCGCAAGTCGGAGATCTTTTCGACCGCGTCGGACAATCAGACGTCGGTTGAGGTCCACGTGCTTCAGGGCGAGCGGCCGCTTGCAACGGATAACAAAACGCTCGGCAAGTTTCATCTTGGTGGGCATCCCGCCCGCACCGCGTGGCGTTCCGCAGGTCGAAGTGACATTTGATATCGATGCAAACGGTATCGTGAATGTTTCGGCCAAGGACGTCGGCACAGGACGTGAACAGAAGATCACGATCACCGCTTCGAGCGGCCTGTCGAAGGAAGAGATCGACAAGATGATGAAGGATGCCGAATCTCACGCCGGTGAGGATGAAAAGAAGAAGGCGGAGATCGAGGCCCGCAACCGCTTGGACGGACTTGTTTACAGCGTGGAAAAAACCTTCAACGAAAACAAGGAAAAGGTCGACGCGGCTGCCGCAGGTGAGATCGAGAGTGCCATCGCCGATTCAAAAACGGCGTTGGCCGGAAGCGATCCGGATGCGATGAATAACGCCTTCGAACGCTTGCAGACGGCTTCGCACAAGCTGGCTGAGGTCATCTACAGCCAGACGGCAAACGCTCCCGAGGGCGAAGCACAGGCTTCGGAACAGGCATCTTCCGCCACGGCCAGCGCGGATGGTGGTTCGACTTCTGCCTCGGATGACGGAGATGTCATCGATGCGGAATATGTCGATGTGGAGGAAGACGACAAGAAGTAACTACGGGAAAAGAAACGGGGGACGGGGGACGAGTGGAATTCAATTTGCCTCTCATCCCTTGTCCCTCTAAACTTGCCCTAATTCGAAATGGCAAACAAAGATTATTACAAAATTCTCGGTGTCAAAAAGGACGCGAAGGCGGATGAGATCAAGAAATCCTACCGCCGGCTCGCGCGTAAGTTCCATCCGGATGTTAATCCGAATGACAAGACGGCCGAGGACAAATTCAAAGAGGTCCAGGAAGCTTATGACGTACTATCGGACGACAAAAAGCGAAAGGTTTTCGACCGCTTTGGTTATTACAACGATAATCTGAGCGCCGATTCGCCATATGGTGCCGGTGCATCGAGCGCGGGCGGTGCGCCGGGATTTGATTTTTCGGGATTCGATTTCAATACGGGCAGCACAAGCTCGGGTGGCAGTTCCAGCTTTCGGGACATTTTTTCGGATCTTTTTGGTGGCGGTGCCGGCGGCGCGGGTCCTCGTCCAGAACCGGAGCCTCCGCGTGCAATGCCAAAGCGTGGCCGCGATATTGAGATACCGTTAGCTTTGAGCTTTGAAGAGGCGGTTACAGGTCTTACTACTAATATTACCGTCAACCGTTCGGAGCAATGTTCGCGATGCCAGGGTGCAGGTGACACGGGCGGCCCCGTGACAACGTGCTCGACTTGTAAAGGCACCGGCCAGGTTTCACGGACCGGCGGCCGGCTGCAGTTTTCGCAGAATTGCCCGGATTGCGAAGGGACAGGACGTCGCCGAACTCCATGCTCGCTTTGTAATGGCAAGGGTGTAACACCTAAAACCGAGCAGGTAAAAATAAAGATCCCGGCCGGTGTGGATACCGGTTCGCGTGTGCGGATCCCGAAAAAGGGCCACGGAGGCCGTCTTGGAGCCGAGCCGGGCGATCTGTTTATTTTGACGAATGTCGGCAAGCACAAATTTTTCACCCGCAAGGGCGATAATATTTATGTAACTGTGCCTGATCACAGTGCCTGAAGCGGCTCTTGGAGCAAAGATCGAGGTACCGACTGTCGAAGGCAAGGCGGCCTTAAAGATCCCGGCCGGAACCGAGTCAGGCCAAAAGTTTCGCCTTCGCGAACGCGGATTTCCAAGCCTGCGTAATCCTTCGTTGAGAGGGGATCAGTTCATCGAGGTAAAGATCTCACTTCCGCGAGTGATCTCTGAAGAGACGAAAGAAGCGTTGCGGCAGTTTGAAAAGTTAAATCCGGAAAATCCGCGCCGGGTGATGGGTCTGGAATAGATAATCGCAACCGCCGAGACGCGGAAATGGAGAGAAAAAGTGTTAACAGGATGCACAGGATAGCCATGATATTTCTGCCTCGATCACAAGCATTTCGACACTCATATCCTGTTCATCCTGTTTGAATGTTTCTCCGGGCCTTCGCGTCTCTGCAGTAAAAATTCGGAATGAAGAAGCGTGTCAAAACATATACGATCAGTGCGGTGGCGGAGCTTTACGACATCCATCCGCAGACGCTGCGGCTTTACGAACGCGAAGGGCTATTGCAGCCGTCGCGGTCGATCGGCAACACGCGCCTTTACGAGGACGGCGATCTCGAACGCCTCGAAATAATTCTCTCGCTGACCCGCGAACTCGGCGTAAATCTCGCGGGGGTCGAGATCATCCTCAACATCCGCGAAAAGATGGACGCAATGCAGCGAGAGTTCGAGCGATTTTTCGAGTACCTAAAAAACCACGCCGGCGAATTTTCGCAACAAGTTCAGACCTTTAACCAGACGGATGCCCTTATCCCGATCTCGCGCTATCGCCGCGTTCAATACACAGAAGTCGTCACCGACGACGAATAGCTTCTATTGCAGGAGTTTCCTTGAGACTTTGCCGGAAATCTCGCCGGGCAGATAATATTTTCCCGCAAGTCTGAAGTAGGCTACGACGCTAAGCCAAACATGCAACGGCGGCGTTTTTTCCTTTACAATCTCATGCTCACGAGGCAAAATAAGCCAATTCTCTTAGTCAAGCAATAATATTCTTCTTCTTCAGGAGTACGTTCATGAACAACCGCATTGGAAGGCTCTCGCTTGCAATCCTTTCGATTTTTCTGTTTGCCTTCGCCGTATCCCCTCAAGACCTTGACGACGTAACGCTGACCGGCCGTGTGACCGATTCGAATGGCCTCGCCATCGTCGGTGCGACTGTCAAAGCGACTTTGGTCGATACCGGAGCCGAACGCACGGTCGTCACCAATGACGACGGCCGTTTTCGTCTGATCGAACTAAAGCCTGGCCTGTATAAGGTGGCGGTCTCGCAAAGCGGTTTCGGAACAAAGGAACGGTCCGACCTGCAAACGGTTTCCGGACAAAACCTGCAAATCGATTTTCAGCTTGCACCGGCCGACATCAAGGCCGACACTACCGTAACCGTTTCGGATGACGACGCTCCGCCGGTTGACGTGACGCGAACGGTTGTGGGCGGCACCATATCGGAACGCGAGATCGAAGAGATTCCGAATAATTCCCGGAATCCGCTCGATCTGGTGTTGACACTTGGCGGAACTTCCGAGGAAGCTCTTTCGACGCAAAGATCTTGGCGGATGACCGCGGCGGCAAATCCGCGAAGCACACCCCTTGAAGCAGGGAAATTTCTCCATTTCCGGCGGAGCTGCATATTCGAACAACATTACCATCGACGGCCTCGACAATAACGACGACCGCGTCGCCCGTGACCGGTTCCAGCCTTCGCTGGAGTCGGTGGCCGAGGTTCAGGTGATTCCGAACCAGTTTTCCGCCGAGTACGGCCGGGCTTCCGGCGGACGCGTAAATCATGCGGACGCGGAGCGGGAGGGAACAAATATCGCGGACGGGCGTTCATGTTTTTCCGTGATGACAACTTGAACGCGAATACCTGGTACAACAATGCCGAATAACTTCCCGGCTGCCCTTTACAGGCAATACAATCCAGGTTTTACATTTCGGCGGGCCGGTCGTCATACCGGGATTCTACGACGGCAAGAAAAAAACGTTCTTTTTCGATCGCATATGAATACGACAAATCCGCGGACACTACGCTGATAGACACTTATCGTTCCGGTTGTGGCAAATGCGCGTTACCAGCTGCCGACGCCGACAGGAACCACCAGACTTGCGATAGTAGCAACGGGTCCCTCCGCCGCCATGCGGGACCGGCGTTGGAGCGTTTCGCCGCGTACAATAAGCTGTATGATACGCCGAATACGTTAGTAATGTCTTTACCGCAAAGATAGACACAAACTTTTTGAAGGATAATGACTTCACTTTCGGCTGGCAGTTCGGACGGAGGACGAACAAACGGACGAAGGGTAGGCTTCAACAAGAGATCGAAGAATGCCTTCCAGGCAAAAAACATAACACGGACGGTACAATTTTACGGACAATCATGTATTTGGAGCCAATGTCGGTAAATCAGGTCCGCGTTCAATGGTCACAATATGCGCCGAGTTTTCAAGCCCCCACCGCTTTCGATCCGGTTGTCATAATTGGTTATCGCGATCCGGTGAGCGAATCGATCAAGAGCCTGATTACGGGCAATTCGACGGTGAATTCATCGACAGACTTTGCCGAAACCCGTAACGAAACGAGGTGGCAGTTCCAGGATTCGCTGACCTATTTGGTCGGGAATCACAGTTTTAAATGGGCTTTGATATTCAAGTGTAGTGTCAAAGGTCACTGGCCTAGGTGACGCGACAGGCACCTTCAATTTCGGAAGTTCGTCTTCCTTCACGCAGCAATCAGATTTTCGCGTTACCGGCACAATTTTGGCACGCGCGGCAGATGTAAGCAATACATATTACGGCGTTTTCTTTCAATGACCAGATGCGGTCGTATCGAAGGTAACCTTGAGTCTATGGTTTGCGATATGAACAGAAACAGCTGTTGACGATAATAATAATTTCGGTCCGCAGGCTTGGAATAGCGTGGTCTCCTTTCAAGATCGGGAAGGGCGTAGTCCGTTTCGGCGCCGGGGTATTTTATCAATCGCGTCTTGCTTCGAACGGTCGGCGATTCAATCCAAAACAGCGACGGATCGCTGGTCAACTTTGACACAAACACGATCGGGGTCAATGCTTCTGATAACCGTAGACATATATTCTTGCTCCATTCAGGCTGATTTTCCGAGTGGTTATCCGACTGTCGCCGGTGCTCAAAGCTTTGATTGCGGGGCGAATTGTCGGACGGTTCGGCTCCCGCTTCTTGCGTCCATGTACTACCAACACCGGATTTTCGGTCGACAATCTTTCGTGAGCACGGAAATCCGCTGCCGTTCAGTCGACCGGATCTGAAGATACCCGAAAGCTATCAGTTCAATATGGGATTTGAACGCGAGATCGTCAAGGGCTGGGTCTTCGAAGCAAACTACACATGGAACCGAACGATGCGATCTCTGGCGGGAATTTAATATCAACGTCCCGGTCGTTCCTTCGGGTTTCTGATTGACGGCATGGTTGCTGGCGAATCCATACACATTCGCAAATCAGAATGGAACGATCCGCACTTATAGTTTTTTCTCGGTGCCACAAACGATGGTTCGAGCGGGGTAAGCGGAACGTGCAGCTTCACGGCCACCGCCACTTGCGTTGTCAATCTGAATTCGTTCAGTACTACGACGACCGCTCCGGCTTCCACAAATGCGGGAACTGACGGCAATGTGACCGGCGGACCGGTTGGAATTGCCCGGCGGCCATCGCCCAGTTTAGGCCGGATCAAACAGTGGCCGAAACGTCGAGGATCGGCTCAGGTGGAAATTCTTTTTATCAGGGCTTGATCCTGGAGCTTCGCAGCCGATACAGAAAGCTTGGCGAGCGGATTTGGCGCATCTTTCCGCATGGCATATACGCTTTCGAGACTGAAGGACGACGGCCTAAACAACACGACCAATGCCGAGATGAACGGCGATTTCGGCCGCGGAATGGGCGCGAGATCTGCAGGACCGACGTCATCGGGTTGGCTTATCCGGAACATTCGATACCCCGTCGTGGTTTGGCAAATCCGATTTTCGCCGCTTTTCCGATTATGGCACCTCGGCGGCGTTCAACCTCGATCAGGGATCGGAATTGACCGGAATCTCGACGACCTCAGCACTGACAGACTCCGCTTCACCGGAAATATTCAGAGACATAATATTCAGGAAGCCCGGTTCGACCTTCCTTCGGATGCTCTGCTTACCCAATTTGCCTTCAGCCGATAGGGTGAGAGAAGCGGAACTTGCAGAGAAATGCCGGAACAGGTCCATCGTGTATCTGTTCGATCTGAATGTTACGCGCGAATGGAAATTCGGCGAACGATTCAAATTGCGGCCAACGATAGAGTTCGGCAATATTCTCAATACGGTCGTGTTCAATTACGGATCGGAGTTTATTAATTTTCCGTCCGCCGGGCCCCACAGCGACGGCAGCGAAATCACGGCTTATGCTAATTTCAACGGATTTCCTTGTGCCGACGCGGACCTTTAGGCCGCGTGATATCCGGCTAGGCATGCGGTTCGATTTCTAGCGGTTGCGTCCAAGCTGTTCGTGGCTTGAGACCCATTCGTCGGCGATGACGGCGGTGCCGAGCGAGAGTTCGCCGCAGAGGACTGTGGCGGCGACGATCTCGGCAAACTTTTTAACTTTGCCTTCGCCGTAGCAGCCGAGCAGTTCGAGGCATTCACGCTGCGTCGGGAGGCCGGTCCCGCCCCCGTAAGTTGCTACGATAAGAGCTGGAATTGTGACGGAAAAATAATAATCCCCGCTTTTTGTGATCTCCGCATAGACGGCTGCGGCCGCCGATTCGGCAACGTTCGCCGCGTCCTGACCGCAGGCGATGAACATCGCCGCGATGCCGTTTGCCGAATGTGCTCCGTTGTTATTGACACCCGCAAGATAGCCGCCGAGTTGTGACGTCAGCCGGGCTTCGAAGATCTGTTCGACTGTGACGTGCATTATCTCCTTCAGTTTGTCGGCGGGAATCGTCGCTTCCGCAATGACTTTTTTCCCGCGCGTGTGAAGCGTGTTCACCCACGAAGTTTTCTTGTCGGTCGCAAAACTGCCCTCAAGTTGATAGCGCTCGATGCCCGGATAAACCGTCTTGATCCAATCGCACGCCGCCTTTGTCGCTTTGCCGACCATATTCTGTCCCGCCGCGTCGCCGGTCACGATAGTTGAAACGCAGGTATAGAAAACGGCTGGCAGGGAACTGCTGAATATCGCGAAGATTGCCAAAGCTGGTCGTCGATTCTGCCTTCGCCTTGATCTCGGAAAAATTGTCCTTTACCCAAGCGCCGAAATCTCTCGCTTGACGAGCCGACGCAAAAACAAAGACGGGAGCACGCTGCATCGCATCATCGACGACGGTCACCGTCACACCTCCGGACTCGTGAAGCAATTTCATCCCGCGGTTATAGCTTGCAACCAAGGTGCCTTCGGTAGTTGCGAGCGGTACAAAAAATTCGCCCTTCGCATGTTCACCGTTTACCAGGAGCGGCCCCGCCAACCCGACCGGCACTTGTGTGACGCCGATAAAATTTTCGATATTGCCTTTGACGGTCGATGGGTCGAATGAAAATTGTGAGACGTGGTCCAATCCGGCACCCGTTTGTTCGCCGGCAAATTCGCGGCGGCCCGCGGCGGCTTCGCGGGTGTAGTCGTTTTCTATGTTGCGAGGTATCTTAGGTTTCATATCGGCTGAATGTATTTTAGTATCAACTTTTCGAATACGATAAGTGTGACGCCCGATTAATTTATGCCATTTGCACTGAACGGCGAAACGAAGATCTACTGGGAAGAGCACGGCACCGGCGATCCCGTACTTCTGATAATGGGCCTCGGCGTCACACTTGAGGGCTGGAGCCGGCTCTGGCCCGCGCTGTCCGCGCATTATCGCGTCATATTGCTCGACAATCGCGGAGTGGGACGCAGCAGTGATACGAACGGCCCGGTTTCGATCGCTGAAATGGCCGGCGATGCTAAGGCTGTGTTGGATGCAGCAGGCGTCGGACCGGCCCATGTGATCGGAACATCGATGGGCGGCATGATCGCGCAGGAGTTTGTGCTGAATTATCCCGAAAGCGTCCGCTCGCTGATACTTTCGGTGACGATGTGCGGCGGCAAAGAATCCGTGCCGGCCGAAATGAACGTCCTGCTCGCCCTCCAGTCTTCGGGTACGATGTCCGCGACGGAGGCGTTTTGGGCCATGGCGCCGTTCATCTACGACGTCTCAACTCCGCGTTCCGTTCTCGAAGACGATCTTAACGAGCGTCTTCGACACTCGCTCAAGCCGCAGAATTATCTTGCCCAGCTCCAGGCCATCGTCACATGGCAAGGAACTTTTGCACGCCTCGGCCAAATCCGCGTCCCAACTCTTGTCCTTCACGGCATGAACGACCAGCTTATCGTCCCCCAAAACGGACGAAACCTGGCAGCGGCAATTCCAAACGCTGAACTCGTCGAACTCGAAAATGCCAGCCACATGTTCCTTGCCGATCAGCCTGAAAGATCGGCAGCGACTGTCCTGTCATTTCTCGAAAGCGTTTAGTTCATTTGCGTCATCGAACACGATTTCAAAGATCTCTCTGCTCGCGGTCATTTCTCCGTTCCCCTCGGAAAAATGCCCGCCATATGATCGTGCACAAAATAATCTTCAAAAGAAACCCTAATTTGGAAGATATGCACGATTTGCACGATACGAATGAAATGCACGATTTGGATGATACGTTTGGTGGGTCAGCGAGACAGCTTTTCGCCGTCACCGCCTAGTGCCCATATGATCCCGCCCAGAATGTGGGCACGGAATGCCTCGGCCGTAGCGACCGGGTTCTTTCGATCTTTTAGAAGCGGATCGGTGTCCCAAAGGTCCTTGCGATGGCCGAGCGCGGTATAGAAGACGCGCCCTTTTCCATAATCCCGCGTCCACGCGATCGGATAGCGTCCGGGTGTGCGGTCGTTGGGGTGCCTGTCGAGGACGAGCAGATCATGCACACGGCCGGCGTCGTAATTTTTGAAAAGATATATCTCCTCGAGGGCCAACCCGAACACGCGGTGGCAAATGCCGCGTTGCCCGATTTGCCGTATCGACATTCAGTAAGTCAACCCCAACCTGTACACCGTGCGATTTAAATTCACCGCCGAGCATTTCGATGAACTCAGGCCAGTGATGAAACGTGTCGCTTGCGGCATGGATGCCGATGAGATGCCTTGCCCGATCTGATCCAGTTCAAGAAACCGGGACGGTCGGGAATCGGAAGTTCGCCTGTGGTGCTGGCGAAAATAATACCGTCATATCGGGCGAGGGATGCGGCGCTGAGCTTTCGAAGGACCTTCTTAAGCTTCTGTATTTCTCCATCGATCATCAGCGGCTTGAAACACGGCGTCATCTTTGCGAAATTTTGCGGTTGCGGTCTCAAAGGCCTTTGTCTCCTCTTCGCTCGCCCTGTTCTTCAACGCCTCCGGTTTTTTCGGTGCATCCGGACGCCCCGTGGGCTGCCGCAAGAAATCCAATTTGAACCCTCCGTTTTTTTGCGCGATCTCATTAAGCCTGCTCGTTCCACCGTTTCGATGTCATGACGGAAACCCGCCGTCGTGGTAACGACCAGCAGTTTTTTGGGCTGGCCGAATTGAGCGGAGACGGACATTGCAGTAAATATGAGGACGGCCGACGCTAGTATCCGCATTTTGGTTTTTCCCTCTTATTCATCAATGCAATTTTAGGTGCCGCCCACCGATTGTCAACCACGCTTTCTCTGCCCCGAATTGATAGCGCCTGAGCGGCAAGAAAATGATGGCGAAGACGGCCAAAATATGTTAGTTTAAAGTGTTGAACAAGTTTGTTCATTGCTTTGTATGAACCAAGTGATCGAAAAGCCCGGCGTGCCGGTGTCGGAAGTTTCCATCGAATCCGTACTGCTCGACGCCGATCTGTTTGTAAAATACAGCTCGCCGGAAAAGGCCTATGGACTGCTTCGCGACTCGATCGAGCGAAGCCCGAGGTCGATATCCCTCCGTGAAAAAATGAGGGATATCTGTATTAAACAGAAGAACTTAACCGAGGCAGCGAAGCAGTGCCTGGCACTTGTAAGCCTCTATATTGCCCGCGAAGATTTCGATCTGGCTTACGACCGTTTACAGGAAGCAAAACTGCTTGACCCGCGTATTTCCGTCGCTCCGGGCCTCGAGGCCATACGCCGGGCCCGCCGCCCTGAGTTTGCGACAAATCGCGACAAATCGCCCCAAAAGGTCCGCACCGATGTGACTTTTGCCGGGAACCTGGCATTTGTCAGCATTTTCGACGCCGTGCAGGTGATCGAAAGCGGCAAAATGACCGGCCTTCTCCTTATAAAATCGGACCTTCATCTGGCGAACGTATCGTTTAACGAGGGCAAGATCGTTGATGCCGAGTGCAACGGCCATAACGGCGTCGCCGGCTTCCGCGAGATCATCGAAATAAACAGCGGGACATTCGAATTCACGACGTCAGAGCACGAATTTCCGATCGTTATCATCTGCACCAGCAACACGAATTTCATTCTCGACGTGCTCACCGAACTAGATAATGAAAGGGCCGAACAGCAGGGCCTCAGAAATGTCGGCGGCGAGATCTAATTTGCAGTTGACTAAAACACCGCTTTTACCCCAAAATATAGTGTTCCTGACTCTCCGAAACACTATAGAATGTTTAAGCTCCAGCGCCTCGAAATAACCGGCTTCAAATCATTCGCGGACTATACCGAGATCGTTTTCACCGGAAACGGCATAACGGCCGTTGTCGGCCCGAACGGCTGCGGCAAATCCAATGTTTCGGACTGTATCTCCTGGGTCTTGGGCGAGCAGCGTGCTAAATCCCTGCGCGGCGGCGAGATGAAGGATGTCGTCTTTCAGGGATCGAAAAACCGCAAACCGAGCGGCATGGCCGAGGTGATCCTGCACCTGGTCCGCGATGAAGATTTTTTCGATGTCGACGAAGAAGAACTGGGCGACATCGATGAGGCCTTGAACGCGTTTGACGAAAAAGCGGTCGATATGGACTCGATCGACCCTCCGGAAATAGTCAACGGCCTCGATCCTGCAGCTGTTATTGAGACGAACGGCTTTCACGAAGAATTCGAAGTCGAAAAAGTGCAGGCCGCGCAGGTCGGGTCGATCCAGACCGTCGAACGCACGATAAGAACAAAACGCCACTGGCGTCCGCGTTCCGTCGCTCTCGATTTTGCGCCGGGCGAAGCCGTCTCGGTCACGCGCCGCCTTTATCTGTCGGGCGAAAGCGAATATCAGCTTAACGGAAAAAATTGCCGCCTTCGCGACATTCAGGATCTTTTTGCAGGCACGGGGCTTTCAGGGGCACATTATGCGATCGTAGAACAGGGACGCATCGGCCAGATATTGTCAGCCAAGCCCTCAGATCGCCGTAATCTGATCGAAGAAGCTGCGGGAATCTCAAAATTCCGCACCCGCCAGCGAGCCGCCGAAGCTCGGCTCGAATCCGCCAAATCGAACCTTGGCCGCATTTCCGACATTGTTTCCGAGATCGACAAACAGGCAAACTCGCTCCGCCGGCAGGCCGGTAAGACACGCCGGTTCATAGCTTTACAGGAGGAGTTTCGCATTCGGTTGCGGCATTTGTTCGCCGCCGAAGGCCATCATTACTCCACACTTGATCGACGCTCTTAAGAACGGCCTCGATGATGCAACCTCGCTTGAGAAAGATTTTGCAAAACGCGTCGCGCGAAATGGAAGAGTCTTTTCACGAAGCGACCGAGGCGGCTCGTTCGGCCGAAGAAAGCCTCGCTCAGGTCCGCCGGCAGCATGCGGAAAATGCCCTTGAACGTGACCGCGCCAACCGTGAGCATCGTTATCAGTCGGAATCGATCGTTGGCCTGAACAATCGCCTGCAGACTCTTCACTCCGAAAACACCGCTGTCGAAGAACGGCTGAAATTGGCCGATTCTGAGATCGCGCGACTAAAAATAGAGGAGGAGAAGGAGAATGCGGAGGCCGACGCATCGCGACTGCTTCTGGTCGAAGCCGAAAAACTCTGGTCCGCGAAGATCGAGGTTGTGAAAGACATTGAAACGCGTTTGGAAACATTTCGCGGTTCGCTTCTTCAACACACGGCGGCGGTCGAACGTTTCAATGAGCTCCGCCGTCAGCTCGATCTCAATCTTGAACGCTTGGACGAACGTGCTAAGAGTCTTGAGCGTGAGGGAGTTAGGGCCGATCAGACATTCGCCGAACATTCGGCGGAGGCGGTAAAGATCGCTGCGGAGTTGAACGCGGAGCGCGAAAAACTCGTTGCGTTGAACGCCGAGAAAAAGGAGATACTCGTCGTTTCAGCCGAGGCCCGCGACAAACTGCGCCGATCTGAAGATGCTCTGAAGCAGCTTCACGACGAGTTTTCCCGCAAAAAGCACAGGCTTGAAACCTTGCAGGAGCTCGAAGAAAATCGGGCCGTTTACAACCCGCAGATCCAAAAGCTTTTTTCCGAGCAAAGTAAGATCGGCGTCGCATTGACCGGCGTTCTGGCCGATTTTCTAAACGTTGACGAACGGGCCGAAAAAGCTGTCGAAAGCCTTTTAGGGGGCTATCTCCAGACGGTTTTGGTTGAAACGATCTCGGATGCGGGCAAGGTCAATAAATGGGTAGCCGAGAACGAAACCGGCCGCATCGCCACGCTCGTGATCGGCCGCTCCAAATTGGAAAAGAAAGCGGATTCGGCTTCGAATGGCCGCTCGACGAATTGCCGATCATCTCGGCATTTCCAAGGAGCTTATTTCATCTCTCCAGGACGTGTTCCCCCGCGAGTTATCTGCCGAATTAGTAGAAGACCTGGGTGCATCCGGAAAAACAAAAGCCGATATTCAGATCAATTACGATGGCGACATGGTTGTCGGCGGCAAGCTTTTTGTTGGCGGAAACGCGGCCTCGGGCGAGAAGAACTCTTCGCTGCTTGCATTCAAACGCGAGCTTGCGGGGCTCGGGAAAGCCGTCGATAAGCTTTCCAGGGAGATCGCTTCGGCTGAGTCCAAATGCGAGGCCGACCGAAAGATACTTGTCGATAAGGAAGAAAAAACGGTCGATCTCCAGTCGCTGATCATCAAGGTCGAGCGAGGCATCCTCGGCATCGAACTACAGGAAAGATCGAATCATCAAGAGATCGAGCGTGCCGAACGCCACCGCCATGTCGTTGCGTCTGAGCTTAACGAGATAAAGTCGGAGATCGAACAGGTCGGGTTAAAATTGGCGGAAGCTGCATCAAGCGGCGAGAGTGCGGAAAAATTGCGAGCGTCCGCCTCGGATGAGATGGCCCTTATTTCGAACGAGCTGAACGCGGCCCGGCTTGAATCCGAGAGCGAAAATGCGGTGCTTAACGAAAAGCGAACGCATGCGGCAACATCGGGCGAACGCCGGCGTTCTGTTCAGTTTGCCCTTCGCCGGATCGAAAACGAGGCGAAGGAACTGGAAACGCGCCTTGGTCTGCAGAACCTTGAGATCACGGAAACGGAAGAAAAGATCAAACAGATGCGGTCTTCGGTGTCCGAGATCGCCGGCCGGATAGCCGCCGCTGAGGGTGATGTCGTAAACGAGCAAACCGAATTGAATCAGGCAATTGAGGCCGTGAATGCTGCGCGTGAAACGGCTGATGAAGCGAGCCGCAGCCTTGCCGACCTCAACCGGCGTTCGGCCGAGGCGATGAATGCCCGGGGTTCGATCGAGGTCCGTCAAACCGAGGCCGTTACGCACCTCAAAAACCTGAACGAAAAATGCCTTCACGAACTGAACTCGCCGCTTGTTGAGATCCTGGAGGGCGAATCAATCGAACCGGATTTCGATCTGGAAACGGCAAAAGCCGATGTGGAAGATCAGCGGCAGAGGCTTGACGGCTTTGGAGCGATAAACATGCTGGCGGTCGAAGAGTTGGCCGAAACCGAGGAGCGGCTCGATTTTCTGACAGCCCAACGAAAGGACATTGTTGACAGCATTGAGTCCGCGGAGGAAGCCTTGCGCGAAATAAAAGAGCGTTCGCGGGCGAAGTTCAAACAGGCGTTCGAAGCCGTCAATGCCAACTTTGTCGAGTTTTTCAGCGAGCTCTTCGGCGGCGGTCGCGGTGAAATGACGCTTCTCGAATCGGACGATATTCTCGAGGCCGGTATTGAGATCGTTGCTCAGCCGCCCGGCAAACGCCTGCAGAACATACTTCTTCTGTCTGGCGGTGAAAAGGCGATGACAGCTATTGCACTTGTGTTAGCAATATTCAAATACAGGCCGTCGCCGTTTTGTCTGCTGGATGAGGTCGATGCTCCGTTGGATGACGCCAACGTCGGCCGCTTCGTCGACAAGATCGCGGATATGGCTGAAAAAACACAGTTTATCGTCATCACGCACAATAAACGAACGATGGAAGCCGCTCGCGCATTATATGGCGTGACTATGCAGGAACCTGGCGTGTCAAAGATCGTTTCGGTAAAATTCGACTAACTTCTCGGCGGCAGACCCGACTTTTGCAAACTTTGCGGCTTATTCCTACATCCAACCTTGTCAGACTGAAGATTCACCTTAAACAGACGGTTTTTGCATATACGTTTCATGGAGAGAAAGACGATCTTTGTATCAACGATCTTATTAGCCTTGCTTTTAGTTTTTGCTTCGCAATTCGTTTTTGCGCAGAAACGAAAGCCAACCGCAGCTCCAAAAAAGGCACCTGCTTCCACGCAAACGAAAACGGAGACACCCGAAATTGTTCCAACCGCCGAACCTCCGGCAAAAAAGAACGAACGGCCCGAAGGCACACAAGACAGAGTCAATAATCGTTCGGCGGCGGCTGGCCCGGTGACTGAAAAGTCGATTGTACCGGCCTATCATTACGAATTCACCCAGCCGGAATTCGTAATTTCAAAGATAATTATCGAGCACGACGAAGCGGGAAAGGGAAAGATCTCGTTCACGAAGAAAGGTTACGATGATCTAATTTCCGATCCGATCCAGCTTTCAGACAAAACGCTTGCGAAGGTCAACGAAATCCTGGGAGCGTTAAATTTTCTCGCTTCGAACGAGAACTATCAGTACGAAAAAGACTTTTCTCACCTGGGAACGATAATTTTCCGGTTGACCCGGGACGGAAAAACGCGGAGCGCGACCTTTAATTGGACGCAAAACAAGGACGCTAAATTGTTGATGGACGAGTACCGGAAGATCAGCAACCAGTTCATCTGGATGTTCGATATTTTGTTGGCTCGTGAGAACCAGCCGTTGGAGTCGCCCCACCTGATGGATTCGTTGGCTTCGATGATCCGGAGAAATGAGATCTCCGATCCGAAACAGATGGCGCCATTTCTGCGATCGTTGGTTAACGACGAACGCATGCCGCTTATTGCCCGCAATCACGCAGGGAAACTAGTCAAACAACTTGAGAAGGAAAAGAAATAGCGGATCGTCCGATAGCGGCTGTTTATCTTGGGGAAATTGTGCCGTCGTCAGCGATCTTCGGAGCAGTGGATGGGAAATCGGCCTGCGAGAGTGAACGGATCTTGCGAACTGCTTCGCCAGTCGCGTCCAGTTCGGGCAGCCCGCGTCCCGGCTGTTTTCCCGCGTGGATCTTTCCGCCAACGAATTTACCGTCGAACCCAAGTCTGATCTCGAAATATTCCGGTCAGTCCCTGGGCTCCCTTTAAATTGAACATTCCATACGTAGCGAAATTCCCCATTGAATAAACGATCAGACCGATCTTTATAGATCTCCATTCCGCGTAAGCACGTGCGGCCCGTGTCCAAGGACGAGATCGGCCCCGGCATCGATCACGGTTTTTGCAAAAAGCGGAAGATTACCGCGCTTTTCTCCGACATAAATCTCAGTCTCTCGCGGCACATGTTGTGCATTCTCTCCTTCCGCTCCGCCGTGAAAGGAAACGACAACTAGATCCGCTTTCTTTTTCGCGGCTATCTATCAACTTTGCTGCGTTGCTCAACTCGTTTACGTTCGGAACTATCGCGTTGTGGGCAAATCCGATAAACGCGATCTTCTTTCCTTTCGTCTCAATGAAGGTCATTGCGAAATTTCCACGATCACTGCCC
Organism: Blastocatellia bacterium; assembly: GCA_963732475.1. Taxonomy (GTDB): domain Bacteria; phylum Acidobacteriota; class Blastocatellia; order Pyrinomonadales; family Pyrinomonadaceae; genus OLB17. The sequence goes on from CAVSZR010000008.1 coordinate 436,504, forward strand.
GCATGGGCGATGCCCAATTTGTCCAGGACGTTCGCGTACTGGTGCGGCCCGTTATGCCGTAGTCCGATGCGTGATTGTTAGCAAGGCTCAAAACATCAAAACCGGCATCTTTTAGATATTTGCCGTATCGGGTTGGCGAACGGAACGCAAAACAGCGGATCGGTTTAGGTTCTTCACCGGGTTTTAACGGCGGCGGGGGCGGGCACTTTGTTGAGGTGCCGCCGTCCACCAACGGACCTTCGAGATTGCCGAAGGCGATATCGGCCGCCGCAAGGATCGGCGTTACCGCCTTCAGACCGTCACGGCCATCGTTGGGCGGCAAAAAAGTTTCATTTATCGACGTAGAACCGAGCATGATGTCGCCGACAGCTGCGATCGTGATCACATTTTCGTTCGATGGGGCGGGTGTCGGTCTGCTCTCCGCATTTGTCCGCTGGGGTGTCACATTCTGGGCGTCGCAACCGGGACAAAACAGCGCGGCTGCGGCAATAAGAAGAACCTGAGGAATTTTCAGAACCGTACCCATTATCATGCTGTACTAAGATGCAAAAATTGTCGACATTTGCACAAAAAATTGACGAAGCGGAATTAAACCACGCTTCGCCGATAAAATAAAGTGAATGTTGAAATCAGCGTTTTCAGGCTCCGGCCGGAGCAAGTTTTTCCGAAACCTCAGGTTCGCTTGCAGGGGATATTTCGCCTGTGTCGATGATAAGAGCCTCATCGACTATGTGCTTTTGCTCAAGTTCATGTATCGCATAAGAACCGGTTGCGGGGGACGCCGAAGCAGACCTGCCTACATATCTAAGCTCGACCACTTGCGGTTTGACCGTCCGGAGGCGAGATTCGACAAAATGCCATCCGCCCATATTCTGCGGTTCTTCCTGCGTCCAGAAAAGCTGAGTGGCGTTTGGATACGAAGCGAATATTTCCGTCAATCTTGCAGCCGGAAACGGATAGAATTGCTCAAGTCTGACCACAGCAACACGCGGGTCGGATATTCCTTCGCGGCCCGCTTCAAGATCGTAATACACCTTGCCGCTGCACAGAACAACTCGCCTTACGGCAGCCCGATCCGACACCTTCGAGTCATCCAGCACAGGGTAAAAACCACCATCTGTGAGCTCATCCATCGTCGAACTTGCCGCCGGCAGCCGTCAACAAGCTTTTCGGCGTCATTACGATCAATGGCCGAACCGTTTCCTGCCGGGTTTGACGGCGGAGCAGATGGAAATATTGCGCCGGGGTTGTTGGATAACAGACCTGCAGGTTGTTCTCGGCGCAAAGTTGTAAGAACCGCTCCAGACGGGCCGACGAGTGCTCAGGGCCCTGGCCTTCGTACCCATGCGGGAGCAGCATTACAAGCCTGCATTTCTGCTGCCATTTGTCTTCGGAAGCGGCGATATACTGATCGATGATCACCTGGGCTCCGTTGGCAAAATCGCCAAACTGGGCTTCCCACATCACGAGATCATTCGGGCAAATTACCGAGTAGCCATATTCGAATCCAAGCACGCCGGATTCTGAAAGCGAACTGTCGAAAACATAAAATCGGGCCTTTGGATTCGCGTCGTTTCGCAAGCTCGGTCAGCGGCGACCAGCGCTCGCCGGTCAGCGTGTCGTACATCGATGCGTGCCGCTGCGAGAACGTTCCGCGTCCGGAATCCTGTCCGCTCAGCCGGATCGGATATCCTTCGAGCACGAGCGAGCCGATCGCCATCGCTTCGGCAAATCCCCAATCCATCGGGACCTCGCCCGTGCCCATTTTTGCGCGTCTGGCAAGCTGGCCGACCATCTTCGGGTTAATGTTAAAGCCTTCGGGCACGAGCGATATCTTCTCGCGAAGCTGTGCGAAGAGCTTCCGTGTCGGCACCCGTTGGCAGAACACCCGATCCGTCTTCTTCCGTATGCGGAGCGGCCAAAGCTGCCTTCTTCGGTTTTTCGGCGGCGATCTGCTTTGCCCGCTGAAGAATGCCTTCATATTTGTCGACAACCTTGTTGGTCATCTTTGTCAGATCCTCGTCGGTGATGACCTCTTCGCGGATCAATTGTTGGGCATATAGGTGCCGCGTTCCCGGATGTGCTTTCACGCGTGCATACATCACCGGCTGGGTGTAGCTCGGCTCGTCGCCCTCGTTATGGCCGAGGCGTCGAAATCCGACGACATCGAGGACAACGTCCTTGTCGAACTGCGTCCGGTAATCCAGGGCGATCTGAATTACGCGGAATGCGGCTTCGGGATCGTCACCATTGATGTGAAAGATCGGCGTTTGCGTTATTTGCGCGGCATCCGTCGAATAGATAGAGCTGCGGGCCGATTCGACGCCAGTCGTGAAGCCGATCTGGTTATTGATGACAATATGGATCGTTCCGCCCGTCCGGTATCCCGGTAGATTGGCAAGCTGGAGCGTTTCCATCACGATGCCCTGGCCGGAAAACGCGGCGTCGCCGTGAAGCAGCACCGGCATTACCAGGTCGATCACCTCTTCGCGGGACATCTGTTCGCCGTTTCGAAGGTCATCCTGCTTGCCGCGGGCCATGCCCTCGACGACCGGATCGACAAATTCAAGATGGCTTGGGTTACACGAAAGCTGAATCCGAAGCTCTTTGCCGGCCTTTGTTTTTCTAACACCGACGGCACCCTGATGATATTTGACGTCGCCCTCGTCAGCGGGGAAGTCGGGGTGCGATGTGCCTTCGAAGACTGTGAAGATACGCTCGGCCATATCTCCGGTTTCGGGATCGCCAACGATGTTTGAAAGCACGTTCAAGCGCCCGCGATGGGCCATGCCCATGTAGATCTCGTCAACTCCGCGTGCGGAAGCTCCTTCAACAAGCTGGTCGAGCATCGGGATAACGGTCTCGCAGCCTTCTAGCGAAAACCGCTTTTGACCCAGATATTTTTTGTGCAGGAACTGTTCGAACTGCTCTGCTTCGATCAATTTCTGAAGCAACTCGACCTTCGTTTCTACAGCAAGCGGCTTCGTGTCAACAAATTGCTCGCGGACCTGCTGCCGGATCCATTCTTTCTCCGTCTTGCTTTGGATATGGCGGTATTCAATGCCCACCTTTCCGCAATAAGCCTTTCGCAGAATGTCCAGAATGCGGCGAAGTGTTGCCGTTTTCTCACCGTGAAGGCCGCCCGTGATGAATTCGCGGTCGAGGTCCCAGATCGTCAGGCCAAAGCTTTCCAGGTCGAGTTCCGCGGCGGCAAACGTCGTCATATTGAGCGGGTCGATGTCCGCCAACAGGTGGCCGCGAATTCTGAATGCGTTTATTAGCTGCAGAACATTGGCCTGCTTTTCGGCCGTTTCGCTAAAACGGTCACCGCCAAACAGCGACGGATTATAGTCCTGGGCCCATCGCAGCGGTGTGAAATTGATCTCAAGATCACCGAAGATCTCGTCGTAAAAGGAATGCTGGCCGATCAGGAATTCGTGGATCTTTGCGAGGAATAGTCCGCTCTCGGCCCCCTGGATAACACGATGATCGTACGTGCTTGTGAGCGTGATCGTCTTGCTGATCCCAAGCAAAGAAAGCGCCGCAGGGGTCATTGCCTGATATTCCGCAGGATACTCTATCGCACCGGTGGCGATGATCGCGGATTGCCCCGACATCAGCCGTGGGTTCGAGGCTACGGTGCCAATTGTTCCCGGATTGGTCAGCGAAATAGTGGTGCCTTGAAAATCAGAGATCTCGAGCTTGCCGTCGCGGGCCTTTGTTACCTGCTCATTATATGCCGCAAAAAATTCGGCAAAGTTCATCGCTTCGCCGCCTTTGATATTTGGCACGAGCAGGTTGCGCGAGCCGTCCTTTTTCTCGATGTCGATCGCAATGCCGAGGTTTATGCTCTCGTTCTCCAACCGCGACGGTGCTCCGTTCACAAGGCCGTAACCCTGATTCATATGCGGGATAGCCTTTGCGGCTTTGACGATCGCCCACGCGATCAGGTGTGTGTAGGAAGCCTTTCCCCGGCCGGTCGCCTTCAGATGGGCATTGATTATTCCGCGATTTTCTTCAAGAAGTTTTACGGGGATCGTTCGTAGGCGAAGTCGCGGTCGGAACAGTTAAGCTCTGTTCCATATTCTCAACGATCTTCTTTGATGCGCCGACAAGGGCTTTGGCATTCGCATCGGCCGGCACGACTGAGGGTGCCGACTTGGGTTTCTCGGGCTGTGCGGTTCGTTCAGGCGAAGCGGGCACGGTCGCTACCGGTCGTGTTTCCGCCTGCACGGACTGGCCGTTGTCGCCGGAGATCAGATCGCTGAAAAATGTTCGCCACGATTCGTCAACCAGATTCGGATCCGACTGGAATCTGGCCAACAACCCTTCTACATAACTCGCGTTAGCTCCAAATTGTTCTGCAATATGCTTGGATAAATTGATATTATTTTCGCTCACCTGGTTCTCAAGCCCCTTCTAATTCAACTGCTGTAATAGAATATCTTAACGCAAACGGCGGGAAAAGATAAGGACAAAGGGTTCGTGTCGGGAAGCTAGCGGAGCGGATTGTCGATCGTCAGTTTTACATCGATCGGAACGACGCGTTTGAATGAAAATCCGAACATTTTGAATTTTCCGAAGGCAAATACCCGGCCCGTCACCCGCCATTCTTTCTTTGAACCGCGGATCTCGTTCCAGGCAGCATTCAGGACTCCACCGGTAGGAAGGAGCATCGTGGCTGGTGCGGGCAACGACACCTTCTCGTTCTTTCTAATCTTGAACGGCACGTTATAGTCCTCGATCTCGACGGGCATATCATTGACCCGGAAGTCGCGAAATGTCAGAAAATCGATCTCGCCGCTCCGGTCAATATTGTTGAGTTCCGCCGTTACAGCGATCGTAATGCCCGACAGGGAAACATCGACAACGTCTGGCTGGCCGATCCGGACCAAAGTCTCTGCTTTTTTTGCGGCGTCGAACGACCCTGAGGAATTCGTGATCTCTGTCTTCTTTTGATAAACCTTGTATCCACGGATCTCCGACGGAAGCTCTTGGGCCGAAACAGGCGGGACGGCAATAACGGGCAGAAAGAGTCCTGCAAGGAGAGCAGCCAATTTCGTAATGTGGGAAGGAATATTTGCTGCGGAATTAAACAACATGCATCGGGTATTCTGGAAGGATCGAGGCAGTTCGGGCGAATATCTTAGTTTGACGATGCCTGCGATTTCTTTTTTGATTTGACGGTTTCCGGAGTTGCGGTTTTTTCGAGATCGAGCTTGATTGCGTCTAGTATACCATTGATAAATTGGGTTGCTTCAAACGTAGAAAACCGCCGGGCGATTTCCAGGGCTTCATTTATTACAACCGTATGAGGCGTATCTTCGAACAGAAATTCGAACACCGCGAGACGGAGTACGTTGCGGTCGACAATCGCCATTCGTTCTATCCGCCAATGCTCGGCCCGAGTACGGATCTTATCGTCGATGATTTTTATGTTAGCAAGAGCCCCGGAGACAAGGCCATTTGCAAACTCGCGGGTCTTATCGTCGGTGTCTGTTTCGCCAAGTTCGTTCCAATAGTCCTGCTGTCAAAACCCCGCTTTCAACGTTGATCACGTCGGCGGCAAACATCATTTGCAGCGCGGATTCGCGCGCTTTCCGGCGGGTTCCCGAATTCTTTCCTGATTTTTCAAACGACATGCGGAAAAGCCTTTTCTTTACTGCCCTGTTTTTCGTTCTGATCGGCGATCTCGCGATAAAGATTGACGATCTCCACGGCTGACATCGCCGCTTCATAGCCCTTGTTGCCCGATTTTACACCCGATCGGTTTATGGCCTGTTCGAGCGTATTCGTCGTGACAACGCCAAACATGACCGGAACGCCGGTTTGCATTCCAACCTGGCCGACACCCTTTGCAGCCTCGCCGGCGACGTAATCGAAGTGCGGGGTCTCGCCGCGGATAACGACGCCGATCGCGATGACCGCATCAAACTTACCACTTTCGGCAACTTTCTTCGCGGTCAGCGGAAGTTCGAACGAACCCGGCACCATAAAGACCTCGATAGAGCTTTCATCGGCACCGAGGCTTTCGAGGGCGTCGAGACGCGCCGTCAACCAGCTTCGATGTCAAAAAATCGTTCCAGCGGCTCGCCACGATGGCAAAGCGAAAGCCCTCTGCGGTAAGTCGCCCACGATGAACTTTTGGTTGCAAAATAATATCTCCGGCTAACTAAACACTAACTTTTCCAAGTATAGAGAACGTCAATTCAAAATGACAAGCAAAAAAAGCGCTTTGCAAACCGGGCGGGAACCGTGATACTTTGCTTTTCGATTTCAGAAAAGTTCTTCGCCCCCAGAAATCTTACTTGTGAGCAAAAGCATATTAGTCACCGGCGGTGCCGGTTTTATCGGTTCGCATCTTGTTGAACGCTTGTTGAGCGAAGGCGTTTGGGACGTTACGGTTGTTGACGACCTTAACGATTTCTATTCGCCGGAGATCAAGCGGGCGAACCTAAAGACCGCTGGCGAATCGGGCGAGTTTCGGTTTGTAGAGGCGGACATTCGCTGTGCCGAGTCTCTAAAAAACCTATTCGACGAATCCGCGTTTGACTGTATCGTTCATCTCGCGGCTGCGGGCGGGCGTCAGGCCTTCGCTTTCGCAGCCAAAGCTTTACGCCGAAACGAACATTGACGGAACGCTGAACCTGCTCGAACTCGCCCGCGATTATGAAGTGCCGCAGTTCGTTTTCGGGTCATCGTCCAGTGTTTACGGCATCAACGGCAAGGTCCCGTTTGCCGAAGACGACCGGATCCACCAGCCGATCTCGCCTTACGCTTCGACAAAGGCCGCGGGCGAATTGATGTGCCATACATATTCGCATCTGTTCGATATTCGCACAGTCTGCCTGCGCTTTTTTACGGTCTATGGGGCACGCCAGCGGCCGGACCTGGCGATACACAAATTCTCACGGCTTATCACCGAAGGCAAGCCGATCCAGATGTTCGGCGACGGCACGACACGCCGCGACTACACTTATATTGACGACATAATCCAGGGCGTTCGGGCGTCGATAGACTACGACGGGGCTAAGCACGAGGTATTCAATTTAGGTGAATCGCAAACGATCGAACTGAAGGAACTTATTTCTTTGCTCGAAAGATCGCTCGATATGAATGCGATCATCGACCGCCAGCCGATGCAGCCCGGCGACGTCCCGATCACCTTCGCTGACGTCTCAAAAGCCAAAAAATTGCTTGGTTACGATCCGAAAACAAAGATCGAGGATGGAATTCCGAAGTTTGTCGAATGGTTTCGTGCCGCAAATCAGCCTCAGACTGCATAAAATGGGCTATAAGATGCATTTTTGCCGCGTGTAAAAATGACAAAAACGGCAAATTTTGTGTCGAACCGGCACAAATCGCAAAAGTGTCAGCACGCTCCGTTCCACTTCGTTCGCTCCGCAAGTTTCGCGGTTAGCATCGTCCGCTTCGAAACAGCCCGAAATCTCAATGATCGCGACATTCCTTTGCGGCCTTCGCGATCTTTGCGTGAAACAAACCTTTTCGCCGATCAGCCAACCCAAAAAAAGCCTTGAATCCTGGAATGAAATGGTGTATCATAAATGCAACATTCGTAGAGGAGTGAGATCAGGATGGCTACACATTGGGACATTTTTAGAGGCGGAGAAACGAAACCGAGCAACGGGCGGCTTTCGGTCTCGATAAACGCAAAGAACGTATTAACGCTGAACCGCTATACACGCGAGATACTCGGAAAACCGGAGTTGGTTCTGGTGATGTTCGACAAACGCGAAGCGGTAATAGGCCTTTCGCCAACCCACAAGGACGACCCCGACGGCTTCGAGGTAAAACCAAAAGGCGGCGGGCTGAACTACGTCGTCCACATAACGCCGTTCTGCCGCCACCACGGCATCTTCATCGAAAAAACCGAACGCTTCGCCAAACCCGGCCTAACCCGCGAAGGCTATCTTACCCTTGATCTAAAAGAAACCATCAACGTCAGCAACCGCCGAAAGCGAAGCAGCCGTTAGGTTATGAGGTCGCTTTTTCTTCGGTGCCCCACCGATTCAAGACTTGTTCAAATGACTGTCAATCGGCGATTTCCCTTGGCTTTGCCAATCGATGTGCGGAAAAGCTGGGCTCTTTTTCATCTTCCGCACACAATAATTCATGTTAATATGATGTCATGGCTGCGATAGTCGGCACAATTCCAAAGCCTGTCCGAATGGACTCATTCGGTATTCTCCGCGTAGGGCGGTCTCGTGTTTCGCTCGACTCAGTAGTTTATGATTTTAAGCGGGGAGCCGACGCGGCCGAGATCCAACGCGATTTCGATACGCTCTCACTCGCCGAGGTCCACGCCGCCATTGCCTATTACCTTCATAACAGGGAAGAGATTGAGGCCTATCTGGTTGAACAGGAAACTGAAAACGAAAAAGCCCAAAAGCGAATCGAACGCGACTTCCCGCCCGCCGTCACGCGGGAAATGCTGTTGGCAAGAAAAAATGGCGAGGACCCAAATTGGCCTCCGAAATAAGATTTCTAACGGACGAACACTTCAGAAGCTCCGTCTTAAATGGCGTTAGGCGTCACCTTCCAGATCTCGACATCGTCCGTGTACAGGACGTCGGCCTTCGTACCGCTTCCGATCCGAAAATACTCCAATTCGCCGCCCTCGAAAACCGCATCCTGCTAACCCATGACGTGCGGACAATGGAAACGCATGCCAAGGCTCGGCTCGCGGACGGTCGTGCAATGTCAGGAGTGCTGATCATTCGTCAGCAAGTATCAATCGCCACGGCCATCGAAGAGATCGTAATGGTCGCCGAATGCAGCCGGCCCGAGGAATGGAACGGAAAGATCCGATTTCTGCCACTTTGATGAGATATTCCTTTCCGAGGGCTCAGGCTGATGACCGAAATATCGCGCAGAAACGCAGGCGCGGCCCCATTCTTTCTCGGCCTAACCCGCGAAGGCTATTTGACCCTGGATCTAAAGGACACAATCAACGTCAGCAACCGGCGAAAGCGAAGCCGCGGTTAACGATTAGCCTTCGGCGTCGGATCGGGGTCAGGGAATACAATAGATCCTATTCAATTCGCTTCCAATAGCATAGATGTTCAGCTTGACTCGTTCTTCGGGGTGATAGCCGCCGTCGACGATGAATATTCGCTCGGGTTCGACCTTGCGGGATCGGGCGAGTCGTTTTACGACCGAATCAATCCTTTGAGTAAGCTTTTTTCGTGCCAAGGGGTTAGGCCCCGAAATTACGACGGCGCCGCGTTGCATTCCTGCGTATATTTGGGCCAGGAATTGGTCAACACGGCCTAATACATGATTTCTCGGAAGCCGTCCGAACTCATCTATCATAGGAAAAAGATCCCAACAACATTTCTCTACCATCGGACATTTTCGGCCCGCTTCTTCACTCGCCTTTGGCGAATAGTTAACAAGCGTCACGTTTCCGTTGAAAGTCTCAATCTCGATGCCGTCAGTGGAAATGTACGTTCCCAGCTTCGTATTTTCAGGAATGATGCCGAATTACTACGACTACGTCCGCGGGAACTTTCCAACCAAACCCAAATTTCCCCATCGAGTCATCACAGGTACCGTACTGAAAATGAATGACGGCTATTTCATTAGGGAGGCTATAGTACAAGGCACTCGGCGAGCTCAGTTTAGCTTTGCCCAGTAAACGTTCAACATCAGCTCTCTTCGACTGGAGAGGAACTATTCCGTTCCATTCTTTGGCTGAAGCGGCGCCGACGGCAACCATCAATATGACTAAAGAAATCGGAAGATTCTTCATGTATGTCATGCGGCAATTCTCTCTACTCCGTTATACATCCTTAGCCCGGCTCAATGTATCGCAAGCCGTTTTCGCCAGATATCTCAACATCTCGCCAAAAACGGTCCAGTCCTGGGAACAAGGCCACGGAAAACCCACCGGCGCCAGCCTCAAACTCTTGTCAATTGTGCGAAAGAATCCTAAGATTCTCTTGGGCGCTTAGGTCAATCGCTGACGCCCAGCCAAAAGGGCGAAGGCGGAATGGGCGGCGGTATGGGCGGAATGGGCATGGGAACGTAAAATCCCCAAGCTTAACGCCTGCTTAGTTACTTAACTAACGAGGCTCTGTCCGGCAACGGGCAGAGCCTTCAATTTCGTCCTTCGTTATTTGGCCGTCGAATATTATGCCAAAGATAATACTTTCTGCAAATGTAAATATTCTCGATTTGCTCGTCGGGAATCTGGAGTTTTCCTCTGGACTGAATATTTTGAGTGGCGAAAACGGCACCTTGAAAACCCGACTTTTACAGCAACTAAAGAACGAACCAGCCAGACTCGTAGTCTCCGAGGGACCGGCCGGCCCCCTTAGAGTGCAGGCGGTCAAGTCCGAAACGGAATGCCGAGCGACCGCGTTTAGTACAATCTTTGCAGACTTTCGCCAAAAAAATCAGAAGTTAGACGCGTTAATAAACAAGCGTAGCATTAATGACCAGACCTTCGATAATTACCCTTCTCTCGGTGACTTGTTCTATGTGGTATACGACGATTTGTGCAAGGACGGCGGAGATCAGCAAGCAAAGATGACAGAAGCCACTGAACAGTTTAATGGCGTAATTGGCAAGCTATTCTCGAACTACGAATTGGTCTCTGAGTGGAATCCGAGTGCCGGCTCGCCAAACATCAAAATGATCAAAAATGGGGATCGCGATGTTCAGTTGGAGGGCCTTTCACTAGGCGAACAGGAAATGCTTTCTCTTGTGGTCAATCTTTACACGTCGAAAAATCGATACGACATCTTCATTATTGATGAGCCGGAAGTTCATCTAAACTGGCATTTAGAAGAGAAACTCTTCGATTATCTTGACGATTTCTGCCGTGACTATGAAAAGCAGATGATTTTAGTTACGCACAGTCGTGCAATTTTCAAGAAGAAGTTTCTAGAAAAATCCCAGTTTTTGTACTGGGGTGAGGATGGCAAGGTTCAAGTTGGAAAACAACTTACGCCGGATCAGCAAAAGAAGCTTACCGGCGATGCGATAGAAATTATCGCGATGGGCGACCTTGCGAAACCAACCTTTTTTTTGGAAGACGGTCGCCATAAAGAAGTTGTAGAATCTTTGGCACGTGAGCTAGGCGTCGATGTTTCAATTAGTCAATGCGGCAACTCATCGAACGTGCGATCACTCTTTCGACACTCGAAGCGGGAAGGCGGATGGCTCAATTCTTACTTCATTACTGACGGCGATAACGAAGGCAATCCATTCCCCGGTGAGAAAACGTTCATCCACTTAGACAAGTACAGTATTGAAAACTTCTTGTTGAACTTAGAGCTTCACCGCAAAGCTAAGTGGTAAGTCGGAAGGTGAGGTGAAACAGGCCCTGTTGGAAGCGATCCTAGAAAGACGAGAGAAAATACTTAAGAAGAATCAGTTTTTTGAATTCTTGATTGACGGGCTTACGGTTGAACACCTATCTGAAGAGCGTATTTCCAAACTGGATGGATCAGAAGTAGTGGAGACCTTCGCAAGAAAGCTAGGATACGATTTCGCCGCTTATCTGAAAGGCTATATTAAACTCTCGACGGAGGATGGACGTCTCGCAGAAATCTTTCCCGCCAAAATCCTAGAGGTTCTGAAACCATCAGGGACGGAACCACTAAACGCCTCAGGTGAAGCAACCGTTGCCTGAAGACTAGGATTGCGATCGTACCTGCTCAGGGTACTCGGATTGCAATCAGTAATTTCCAAGGTATCGAAAATGGGTTCTGGCCTGATTCTGCGATTCTTAAAGCTGGTGGGTCGAGGCCTGTGATTTTTCCATTTCATTCATCCATTCAGACTGGCGATGCGGGCGTTGCGGCTATGGACAAACTCGATGGTCTTTTCTCTGAATGCCTTGTAACCTTCTATGCCTTCCGGACGCGGAGACATATCAAAATCGATAAATCGGGGAAAAGAAACGTACCGTTGAATAGTCATCGAAAACCAGGTCATGGAGCAGAAAGAAGTCTACATAACCTTTAAAATCGATAAACAACCGAAAGAACTGGCCGTACCTCGCAAGGTCGTTGTAGAGGGGGCTTGTCCTCGCCACGATAGTACCATTTAATGCATTCGAGCGTTAGATCGAATCGATCTGCGATTCTTCCGTTGCAGCCCCTCGCACCATTGATGGTCATCTTGCCGTCGATCTTGTTGCCCGGGAATATCATCATCCCGCCAATCGTGTACGTGATGTAGTCAAACTGATCGATCTCTTCTTGTGGTATCTGACTGATAACGTGGGCGTATCGCTTGTGACGATTAAACGTTGGCAGCACTGAATCGCTCGTCAAAACAAACTCGCCGAGTTCTGAATTATGATAAAGATATCCCTTTCCCGAGCGGGTATCGAGATCGAACGGCCTGCCATCCGGTACCGGCTTGCTCCATAAGAGTTGGTGGTATCTCCTCAATGTCGGGCTCGTCTTATCCGGATCCCCGCCGTTCGCGTCGGTCCGGAAATCAAAACTTGTGTCAATTACCGACTTTCTCATATGTTTCGGCCATATTACACCACCCGCCTTGCGGGTTGGAACCGTTGGGATTCGGCGATTCTCAATATTCTTTCCCTTTCGTATTCACAAACCAATGCGATGATTGCAGAATGGAACGAGAGGAACACTTGAAGATCGACCCTGATTTTTATGATCGGGCGGATGCGCGATATTCATCTTTAATGCCCAGATAGCGGGCATCAACGCGGGAAAGGTGGAGCGCTTCGATGATGTATGCGACGGCCCGGTTTAATGTGTATGTGATGTGGATCGCATTCGACAAAGCTGAGGACATGCAGGCCGAACGTGATGAGGCGGTAAGGTATTACACCGACAAATAAGCTCATGCTCGAGGAAAATTTGGATGATTACATCCAAAACTTCGACGCCTATCGCAACGGCCCGGCGGTGGAACGGGTGAAACTGAATGAAAGTGGAAAGCTGGGGTCACTACTGCGAACCATCGATCCTTGGATCGATGGTTCGGCAGCGTAGCGACTATTTTTGATGAAAGCAAAGCCGCGAATCGCTGCTATAATCTCACTATGAAAGCCCTCGCCTCCCTCTTGATACTCTTGTTCTCGATCTTACTGCCGATAAAGGCCCAAGACGGAAAGAAGGCCTCCGCGACATTTGACGTAAAAGCAAATCTTCTCGTTCTCGACGAAAAAGGAGGCCGCGCGCGGCCTCAAAGAATCCGACATCAAGATATTTGAAGGTGATGTTGAACAAAAACTAAGCTCAATTATCCAGCTAGAAGACGCTGTGGATATTTTGATCGTTGCAGACAATACCGGTTCCGTAAGAACCCAGTTAAACGACATTACTAATATAGGCAAGATAATTGTCGCCAATATGCGAGCGGACGACAATGCATCAGCTGATCCGGTTTGTAAACAGCGAAAAGATCAACACTTTTCAGCCCTGGACCAATAACAGGGCCGCCCTGATCGAAGCATTGAACGATATGTTTGTTGAGGGAGGCCAATCGGCCGTATTGGATGCCCTGTATCTTGCTTCAGAAGAACTGATCAAGCGTAGTGAACAAACTCCGAATAAGCGATATGCCCTTATCCTGATCTCAGACGGCGAGGACCGCGAGAGTTATTATTCCGAGAAGGACCTCTTAAAACTGCTGAAAACTAGTCCTGCTCAGATCTTCACGATCACACTGACGAAGGAACTGCCAAGAAACTTTTGGGAGCGAGCTCCCAACAGAAAAACCGTGGGGTCCGTGGTTAAGTTCGTAAACAGACTTGCAGCGGAGACGGGCGGCACTTCTTTCATTTTTCGAGAGAAATCTACTAAGGACGATCTCATTAACGCTTTGAAAGCGTTGATTATCGAGCTTCGGTCGCAATTCGTGATCAAATATACGTCAACCGATGTTACAAAAGAGAACAACGTGAGAAAGCTCACCGCAACAGTCTCAGATGGTCCAAATGGGGAAAAACGAAAAGCCTACATTAAGGATGCGATCGTGCTGGTACCGCCGAAGTGACCTATTGGGAAGATTGGGGTCTTCTATGACGTTGTCCTAAACTCGCTCGCAATAATGCTACTGCTTATATGAAATTAGCTCCCATCACCATTCTCTCGTTCGTCATGTTTGCGTCTTCGCTAAACGTAATCAGCGCAAGATCCGGATCAGTGGCGAAACTATGTTGATTCGTCCAATGAACTCTGGTTTCAGGCCCCTGGCCCGATCTTGATCAGAAAAAATAATGAAACGAAAAGGCAGGTTCTTTTTGCCTTTTTCAAAGGGGCTGACATATCTGTCAGTAAGCAGAAACTCGACCGAGACCCTATGAAATATGTAAAGGGCCTCCAACTTCCAATTGGGTCGAAGGGTACGAAAACTCAATATTTCAAGTTGGCGAATTACTTGATTCGTGAAGACGTTCTAAGCCACTAGGAAACGGCGACATTCGTATATCCCTTAACGCTGCGTCTAAGAAAGAATACTTTCAAATCAATTTGCTTGGCGCGTACGACAATCGCTGGCTAAATCAATTCGTGCAGACAATTCGATTCGGTGGCTCACGCATCCGTTCGGATTCTAAGGCGCAAGACATGAAAGCCGATGGCGAATCGATAGTCTTTGACCAGCTACCGATGTCGAACGAGATCGAAGCGGCTCAGAACCGGAACGTAGATTCCAGTCCCGAAATCAAGTTTGCGAAAATTTTGCAATGGCTGCCTTTAAGTCTCGATCAGTTGTCCAGAAATATCCTTATTTTGGAGAGCCCCAGGGCGTCGTATACTAATTCCGCTCAGAGGCGAGGTATTCAAGGGTTGATCCCCGTAAACATCGAATTTCTTGCAACCGGGGACATCGGCAAGATAGTCGTTGACGATCGATTGGATAAGGCTTAGCCCAAAACGTAGTCGCGGCAGTTAAAAAGATCAAGTTTATGCCTGCCCGGGCTAACGACAAGCCCGTTGATGTGGTCCGAACAATGCTTTATACATTCAGTCTCTATTGGCAGGCTTCCGAAAAGAACTTAGGCGAGGCCTGCGTTTATGCGATAGTTCGGTTAAGTCAAAAGGCTTCGCTTCAACCGAGACGAGGCCTTTTTCTTTTGATTATCGGGATGAGACGGGACAGAAATGCACAATGCAAAATGCTGAATGCAAAATGCAGAATGCGGACCTGGGCGGCATAGCCGCCCGTGTTCGTCCCCTTCAGGGACGGAAATCATCGTTAGAACCGAACCCGGGGTTTCACCCCGGGCTATTGAATTTGTCACCTTCGGCGACTTAATGGGCCGCACATCGAGCGGCAAAGCCGCAAGAATTAGCTTTCTCAAATAAACGGGCCTTGGCAGTGTTCTTGCCCTCCATTCTTGTCTTGGCACCATTCCTGTCTTGTCTGGTGTTAATAATCGCACAGGATACGGACGTTATATATTTAGTGACTACGATAGAGTGGAGCCGTGAACATGTGGACGGGGCTGTTAGTCATTTTGTCCTCCCAAATTCGCCGCGCAGCTCGATCGGCTTACCGTTTGGCATAACGAAAGTAAACTCGACGAGGTGTTTGTCGGCATCGATCGGGGTGAACAACATACGCCTTACCAATCCGCCCTTTGTGCTGCCGGAGACATCGAGGAATGTAAATTCCAGGCCTTTCCCGTCGGGCGTTATTTTGCCCTCGAGGCGGGCACGGTTGCCGGCGTCGCAATAGTGGGTCGCGATCAGGCGATCGTCCTCTAGGTGGAACAAAGTGATCTCATGGTCCGGCGGCCCTTTTGCCGTATTTGCCTCGTGATGAATTATCGTCCCGCTGGATGCGGCCCGGATCGTAAGGGCGATCGGTATGTTCATGATCGTACCTTGCCAGGAACCTGACAAGGTCTTTAGTTTTTCAAAGGCCTGTTTCGCAGCAGACGGCGTGGCGACGGTCTTTGGCGCCTCCTGAGCCGCGCCCCTTTTTAGTATCACCGGAGTCGGGCCCGTCGGGTTGTCTGGTTTGGTCCCTTGAGAAAATATTGCGGTCGCCGAAGCGAAGAGTATGAAAAGAATTGTAAGTTTACGCATGATAAGCACTCCTTTTTTATGATCAGTAATTGAAAATCGGTCCATTCGTCAATATTTGGCGTCAGTTCGGCCAAGCCGGGGGTTATCCCCGGGCGACGGTCTCGTAAGTTATGCCGGGGTCACTCGGTAAACACTTCTTCCAAACCGGCTTGATTCGGTTTGCTCACCCGTGCGGGCTGCGCGATCGCGGCCTGCTCCGGCTCAAACTGAAGAATGTCGCCGGGCTGGCATGAGAGCTCATGGCAGATCGCGTCAAGCGTTGAGAACCGGATAGCGCGAGCCTTGCCGGTTTTGAGGATCGAGAGATTGGCCAGGGCCATTCCGATCCGGTCGGCGAGTTCGGTCAGCGTCATCCGCCGATCGTGAAGCATGTCATCGAGCTTAATGGTTATAGCCATGTCACACCGTCCCTTCGAGGTCTTCGCGCATTAGTGCTCCTTCTGCGAACACGCGGGCCAACACGAACGTGAGGAGCACGGCAAGCCAGCCGTTGAGTGAAAAGCCCGCGTCCAGACGGAGCGGATGCTCTGGAGTAGAAACGGCGTTGGCGATCACACCGATCACGATGCTGAAAAGGTTAAGCGGCAAGCAGCACCCATGCGATCATCTGCAAGCGGCTCGCGTTCGCGGCGACGAACGGGTCACCCGCGCGTACCGTGTCGACGATCGCGCACAGCCGCTTTAGGACGAGGTAATTGAGCGGAATCGTGGCGACTCCGAGCAAGGCGATCAGGCGCATGCCCATGAGCAACCGCTCCGCCTCAGGCGATGGGGAGAGTTTGAATGCCAACATCATCCACTGCTCGTTTGCCATGGAGACAACCAGCAGAGCGAGAATAGCGGCACCGTATAACCAGTTCACGACGACGAGGATCCGCAGAATAACATGCGCGATCGGCAAAGCGGCGGATGACGAGGTTGGGTTTGACATAGTTCACTACCTTCCTTATCGAATAACAATAAAGATATTATTGATAAACGTCAAGTCTATTATTGATAATCAATAAATACGATAGATCTTTTCTCTACATGAGGTCACCTTTGAAGGCTACTGACAATAGGGATCTAAGGTAGGAACGCGGTTCTTATGAGGGATTTGCGGCTTCGCCCAGCCTGCCAGCGAGTGCCTTCAAATAAGTATGCGGGTATAGACGCTGAACTTCAAAGACTTCGGCACTGTCCATGACAGCATAATACTCTGCGAAATTAGTTCGTCAAATCGAATTAACTGCTCGGGTTTTAAGTCGGGAAGTGGAACAAGCCAATGGCGGCAGCGGCGAGTGTAAACATCGTCAACTGCCGCCATATTCTACGGTGAGCCAGTTTCATCAGATGGCGTTATTGTTTGGCACCGACGGAAAGCAGATACTCTACAACCGGAATATGTCCGCCCCTTCGGGCCATGCTTAGCGGTGTTCGATACTCGACGAGATCCTTTGATCCCCGCCCTATGTCGACGAGGACACGCGAGTTGATATCGGCACCTCTTGCGACAAGTAGTTTGACGATATCGAGCTGACCCGACTCACAAGCTTTGATGATCGGGTTTTCATCGCCAGCGACGACCTTGTGGATGTCGGCGCCGCGATCAAGCAGCAGGTTCACAATATCGACGTTGCCGCGGCCCGACGCCATGATCAATGCGTTGCCGTCGCCTTCGACGCCGGCGTTGCGGCCTTAGCGAGCTTTGCGTGAGATTCTTTGGCACTTTGTGAAGGTTTCACGCAAAGCTCGCAAAGAACGCAAAGTTAAGATAAGGAGTAAGGATCAAAATCAACCAGGACTCGATAGTCTAAACTTTGCCCGAATCCTATGCGTTTACGGAATTTGGTGGGAAGCTTTACGGAACCACGAGCTAACTCCATCCAAACACTTTTTTCATGACTGGCAAAAGGCGGTGGCCGGAGACTACGGTGCGGAAGAATACTTCGTGTTCGAGTTCGACGCGGGCCATGTCGAGAAGGTCGTCGAGGCATTCCTGCATTTCGAGTTCTTTTGCAAAGGCGGCTGCGTCCTCGTACTCGACGGAGTTTTTGCTTTCGAGGCGTCCAGCGAAATACATCGGCATAAACCAACCGGAGATGTGACACGTCAGGCCGAGCGTTCGGCCGATCGTCCAGAAGACCTTTTCACGCGCCCGTCTTGGCTTCAGCGCCTAGTTTTTCCAGCCACTCGCCAACCCGCCGGCGGTGGTCCCATTCCTCGGCCTCGATCTTTTTTATCTCGGTCTTTTCGGGAGATTCCTTTAACGATTTCCAATGCCCGCGGTACGCGTACGCCGCCGCGATCTCACCGGCGTGGGCGTTCTGGAGTATGCGGATGAGACGATCTTTCGCGTTCATGATCATTTATTATTTGAGAGCAGCAATTTCATGAGCTC
The DNA here is from genome assembly GCA_963732475.1 of Blastocatellia bacterium. GTDB lineage: Bacteria > Acidobacteriota > Blastocatellia > Pyrinomonadales > Pyrinomonadaceae > OLB17. The sequence continues at coordinate 454,930 of CAVSZR010000008.1, forward strand.
TTCGGCTCCGACGCGTCCTTTTTTCTTGATAAGATCGCGAGGCGTATTGTCGCCGATCTCGAAGACGATCGCTTCCATCTTGTGTGCCTTCAAAAAGTAATTGCGCGAAACAATCGTCGGTTCGAGGTTGTCGCTAGGACGGATATTCAGCTCGTAATTCGGGATCGATCTCTTGATCGCGTCTAGCCAGTTCCAGGTCAAGCCGGGCATATTAGTGTCGGCGAACTTTTTGTCCATCGGGTAATAGATATCGTCCCAAGTCGAATGAAAATCGATGCCGAAGTAGAATTTCCCGTCCGATCCGGATTCACGGCGTTTAAGAAATTCGCGAACGGCCGTCGTTTCCGGTTGATTAAATGCCGACCAGTCGCGGTTGAGGTCGATCCCGCCCATATTGTGACGCCATTGACCGTTGTCGACGCCGTCCGGATTCATCAGCGGCACGACGTAAACCACCCAGTCCTTTCGGAATTCATTTGAAAGTTTCGACTTAAAAGCGATCCGTTCGACGAACGCCTGCATCGCGAAATAGCCTGTAACTTCCGGCGGATGCTGCCGCGAAATGACAAGGATCATTTTCTTCGCATTCGGGTTTCCAACTGTCAGCACCCTTATCGGCCGCCCCTCGGTGCTCTTTCCTATCTCCTCGATCTTGAGGCTCTTTTTCTGCGAAAGCTTTCCCATCCAGGCAAAAACCTGACTAGAATTCTGCAGTTCCTGAGCCGAGATCCAGAGCGGCTTTTTGCCGATGGCAAGTCGCATTTTGATGCTTTTGGGACGCGCCGTAACCCTTTTGTCGTCCGGGTCACTGCCGATCTCCTCGATGCGATCGCTTTCAAGCGGTTTCCAGTTTTGACCGTCCCGGCTGATCAATGGCGAGTAGCGGTGTCGGGCAAACTCCGGGTATTCAAGCGTCACGGAAATATCCTTCTTACTTCGCGAAAAGACCTTGAATGCATACCAAGGACTCATGTTGATCGGTACATTCTCGGGCGTGATCGTGATCGTATAAGCGTTCTCGCCGGTCCTGGCGATCGCTGTCAGGCGGGCGCCGTCAAACTGATTTGAAAAGTAAACCTGATCCGCTTCAAACGAAAATTCTCGCTTTGCTTGTTTCGCGACCGGACGGGACGTTGTATCGACCTGCACCGATTGCGAGCCTTCAAAAGCCGGCCGAGGATCCTGGGCAAGTCCGAGCAGAAACGACCCGGCGAGAAATAAAAGCAAATAAAAAAATGAAATGCCAGGTCTTTTCTCAGGACGGATCATAGCGGTTAAGTTCCGGTTTGCCGGGAACTGGTTCAGGTTCAATTATACAAGGAACAAGGCAATAATATATTTCCGGTGCCACGTTTCTTGACATCATCAATAATTAGAATTATTCTAATATCAAAGTGAATTAGCCGGATACTCGATGAATGATTTTGGAAGTTTGGGATTAACAAAGCAGCGGCAAGCCGTTTTGCAGGTGATCCGCGAATCGGAACAGCATTTGATGGCGAATGAGGTCTTTGAGGACGCTAAGCGCATTTTGCCGGGCATCTCGTTTGCGACCGTTTACAATTCGCTGCGCTATCTGAAACAGGAGGGCCTGATCGGCGAGGTCCTTTTCGGTAACGGAGCGTCGCGTTACGACCGAAGACTGTCGCGGCACGACCACGCGGTTTGCAATAACTGCGGAAAGCTCGTTGATCTGGATTTGAATATTCCGGATGAATTGCTCCGCGCGGCAGCAAAGCGTTCGAAATTCAAACCCGAATCGATCGAGCTTACTTTGCGTGGTTCGTGTCCGGAATGCACTAAATAAAAAATAAAAAAGGAAGGAATAGGCAGGAATGGAAAACAACACAGGGAATGGTAATGGTGGGGGCAAATGCCCGTTTTCGGGTGAGCCCCAAAAGTCGACCGTAGCTGGCGTCGGCAGGACGAACCAGGATTGGTGGCCGGACAGGCTGCGGCTCGACCTGCTGCAACAGCATTCAGAAAAGTCTAACCCGTTGGGCGAAGGCTTTGACTATGCAAAAGAATTCAACAGCCTTGATTATGACGAGCTGAAGAAAGACCTGGTCAAACTGATGACCGATTCACAGCCGTGGTGGCCGGCGGATTTTGGCCATTACGGGCCGCAGTTCATTCGTATGACCTGGCATGCAGCCGGGACCTATCGCGTTACGGATGGCCGAGGCGGCGGCGGGCGGGGACAGCAGCGTTTTGCTCCGCTAAATAGCTGGCCGGACAACGTCAATATCGACAAGTCGCGCCGCCTGTTGTGGCCGATCAAGCAAAAGTACGGCCAGAAGATCTCATGGGCCGACCTGCTGATCCTTGCGGGCAACGTTGCGTTGGAGTCGATGGGATTCAGGACATTCGGTTTCGGTGGCGGCCGCGAGGACGTGTGGGAACCGGATAATGACGTTAACTGGGGAGCTGAGATCGAATGGCTGGGCGTCGATAAACGATTCGCAGGTGACCGCGATCTCGATTCACCATTTGGCGCCACGCACATGGGCTTGATCTATGTAAATCCGCAGGGCCCGGACGCCAGCGGCGACTACATGGCCGCCGCAAAGGATATCCGCGTCACGTTCAGCCGTATGGCAATGAATGACGAAGAAACAGTTGCGCTGATCGCCGGCGGACACACCTTCGGCAAGGCACACGGGGCTGCCCCGGAATCGCACAAAGGTCCCGATCCCGAAGGTGCACCGATAGAGGCACAGGGGTTTGGGTGGACGAGCAATTACGGCAGCGGCTTTGGTGCGGATACGGTATCCAGCGGCATCGAGGTTACCTGGACGAAAACGCCCGCACTTTGGAGCAATAACTTTTTCGAGAATCTGTTCAAATTTGAATGGGAAAGGACAACCGGCCCGGGCGGTGCGATCCAATGGGTCGCAAAGGACGCCGAAGAGATCATTCCCGATGCTCACATCGCAGGCAAGTTTCACAAGCCGACGATGCTAACCACCGATCTCACGCTTCGCTTCGATCCGGAATTCGAAAAGATCTCGCGCAATTTCCATGACAACCCGCAGGCATTTGCCGATGCCTTTGCCCGTGCATGGTATCAAGCTGACGCACCGCGATATGGGGCCGATTGGTCGTTATCTTGGCCCGGAAGTTCCTGCGGAAGAATTGATCTGGCAGGACCCGATCCCGGCTTCAACGACCGATCTTGATGCTGCAGGGATCGCGAATTTGAAGGCTAAGATCGCAGATTCGGGATTATCTGTTTCCGATCTGGTTTCGGCCGCGTGGGCTTCGGCATCGACCTTCCGCGGCGGCGATAAGCGTGGCGGAGCGAACGGTGCCCGTGTTCGTCTTGAACCCCAAAAGGATTGGGCGGTAAACGGACGCGTCGGCCCGGTGATAGCCAAACTGGAAGAGATACAGAAAGAGGCCGGCAATGTTTCGCTCGCCGACCTGATCGTGCTGGCAGGAAATGTTGGCGTCGAAACGGCTGCAAAGGCCGCCGGTTTTGATGTGACCGTTCCTTTCACACCCGGAAGGGGTGATGCGACTCAGGATCAGACCGATGTCGAGTCGTTTGAATTCATGGAACCTGCTGCAGACGGATTCCGCAATTACCTCAAGGCGAAATACACGGTCCCGACCGAAAGCCTCCTGCTCGATAAGGCTCAGCAGTTGACCTTGACCGCTCCGGAAATGACGGCGCTTGTAGGTGGAATGCGTGCGATGAATGCGAATTTTGACGGTTCAAGCACGGGCGTGTTCACCAGCCAACCGGGAGCGTTGACGAATGACTTTTTTGTCAACCTTCTCGATATGGGTACTGCGTGGAAAGCGGATGAAACACAGGAGATCTTTGAGGGCACAGACCGCACCACCGGCGAAAAGAAATGGACGGCAACGCGTATCGATCTCGTATTCGGTTCGAACTCTGAGCTTCGGGCACTCGCAGAGGTATATGCCTGTGCGGACGGCGGTGACAAATTCGTAAAGGATTTCGTCGCGGCTTGGAGCAAGGTGATGAACCTCGGTCGGTTCGATCTGGCTTAGAATTTGCTGCTGGTTTGAAACAAGAAAGGTGGCTAAGAAATTAGCCGCCTTTTTTTATGCGAGCTTTCATATCGGCGTATGCAGTTTTTATCAGCTTCGTTAGAGCCGTTGCATCGACGTCGGTTTCAGGCAGCAGTTTTACATGACGCATAAATTTGCCGGTTCCTGTCAGCAAGCCCGACGGATCGGCGATCTCAGCACCAAGAAAGAAACCGACATTCACATGGGCCGTGAATGCATTGACATAACCGAATGCCGCCTCACCTACACAGGCGGTCGGATGGCCGTCATGCAAAACCTCGCGAACATCTTCACCGCACGCGCGCATGACCTCAAACCATCGGCTTGCGATAGCGCCCAATTCGCCCGTGTGATCCCGCATCCACAATTCGATTTCCGGGTCTCGCTTGACTGAATCCGGCAATGGAAAAAGCCGGCTCATGATCGCTTTAATGACGCCTTTACCATTTCTTTCAGAACCTTAATATCAATATCTTCCAACTTATTGATGTATAGACAGCCCTTGCCTGTCTTATGCTTCCCGAGTTTCTCAAGAGCGTCTCGATGCTTCTGCATGTCAACGATGAGATGCAGTGAGAAATTCGCCTTACGCGGAGAGAAGCCGATCACGAACCAGTCAACTTCCCGGCCAGTCGCCGGGCTTTGATAGCGTAGATTGCCAAACCCGATCATCGAAGCACCCCACATTTTCGGCTCTTCGCCGCTCGCTTTTTTCATCATCTCCAAAAGCACAAAGCTATCTTTGCGCTTTTGTTCGTCCTGAATTGCGTTGAGAAAATCCTCCACGCTTGCAGCAGTCGGTTTTGTTTTGATCTCGGCGAGTTTTGATCTCTTTTCAGCCATCTGGTTTGTTCCTTTCAATTGGCGGCCTTATCAAACTTAACATTCTTTGCACCAAAGTTTGAGATCCGAAAACCTGTGACAGCTCCGTTTGTGGTCCGGACGAATTCGATCTGGACAGGAAATTCGATCCGTCCGGAGAACTTATCTTTTCCTGCATCGGCCAGTTCGATCTCGCCGTGGCGGATATGGGAAAGGAGCAGTTTTCCGTTTACGACCCTGGCGTTGTAGGCGGTGTCGAGTTCTTCGTTGTAAAAACGGCCTTCGAAGTCTTTTAGATTCGTGTTTGGTTCGGTCGCGGGCCTCGGCGGTGCGGTCGCGGGACTTGCGACTGGCATCGGTTTTAGATCGTCTTTTAGATACATCTCGGCGATCTTTATGCTGGTGTCGAAATTCGAATAATGCTCGTCGTTGCTGAGTGCGACGACGGCTAAACGTTTGTCGGGAAATCGCCCGAGAAAGGAGCGAAAAGCTGCAGAGTGCCCGCCGTGGCTCATCAGCCGCAAGCCCCTGTAATTCCATTGAATTTGCCCTTTCGCATGATAGCCGGGATCGCCGTCCGAGATTCCCCAAACGACGCGGTCCCCTTTATTCAGCAGCGAAGGTTCATTGAATCTCCTTATCAGCTCAGCATCGCCGACGACAGGTTTTTCAAAGTTCAAAACCCATTTCGCCATATCTTCGACGGTAGTGTAGAGATTCGAAGGGCCGGCGACGGAATCATTTAAGGGCATTCTTTTGTATATGCTGTTTTTGAGTTCGTAGGAATCAGCCCGCTTTTTGACTATCTTCTCGTGGTCGTCATAGATCTGCGTATCGTTCATCGAGAGCGGTTCGAAGATATTCTTTTTTGCGAATTCGGCAAAGGTCTGTCCGCTTGCGCGTCTGATGATCTCGGCGAGCAGCGTGTAGCCCGAATTGCTATATAGAAATTGGCTTCCGGGTTCGAAATTAAGATCTTTTTGACGGCTCAGAAATCTTAGAACATTCTCAGTTGTAGCAAGGTCACCGCTTCGCCAACCAGCGAGCGATAACAAAGCCGCCTGATCTCTTACGCCGCTGGTGTGTGCGAGCAGGTGTTTGATCCTGATGGTCTTGCCAACATCCGGGATCTCAGGGATATATTTTCGAATGTCGTCATCAAGGGATATCTTTCCCTGCTTTTCCAGAAGATAAGTCGCAAAAGCCGTAAATTGCTTTGAAACCGAGGCGATCTGGAACACGGTCTTTGGCGTGATCGGCAGATCGTATTCAAGGTTTGCTGTGCCATAACCTTTTGCGAAGACGATTTTCCCGTCCTTCACAACCGCCACCGCAACGCCCGGCGTCGCCGAATTGTATTTGGAAAAAAGCTGATCGATCTGTTTATCAACGGGAGCATCAGCCGCCTGTCCGAATGTGGAAGCGGCGATCAATACAATGATCGCGGATAAAAAAAATAGTCTGAGCATTATGTTTGTGGAGTTTGGTCGGCCTCTAATGAATGCGTTGGGCCTTTTGATACTCGGTCCGTCCGGCCATCATATCATTTGTGAAACTTTCACACGCGCAGAGAACCGCGGAAAGCTCGGGCGGCGTAGTAAGATTCCGCACCGTTGTGAAAGACGAAGACGCGACCGTAACGACGATCACAGAAAAGCGCGCCGCCGAGTTCTCTGATGTCCGGCGGGGTTGTTATCCAGCTCGATGTTTTCAGATCGAATTCTCCAAGTTTCTGCAGTTCTCGATACTGTTCTTCCGTTAAGATATCGACGCCCATTCCGGTTGCGACGGTGACCGCGTCATTTTCAGGTTTGTGTTCCTTTCTCGATTCCCAAGCCGCGCGGTCGTAGCACAGGCTCCGCCGGCCTTTTGGCGTTTCGGGCGAACAATCATAGAAAATGTATTCGCCCGTCTTTTTATCAAACCCGACAACATCCGGTTCTCCGCCGGTTCCGTCCATTTCACTTAGCGACCACAGTTTTTCAGTATTAGCTTCGAGCTTGGCCTGCACATTGGCCCATTTGAGACCTTTGTGGCGGTTCATATTTTCCTCAAACCGCGTCTTTAATTCGTTTAGGAGTTCTTCACGGTCTGCAAGTAACAATTCCTTTTTCATAATATTCACCTTATTGATTAACTGCAACTTCACTTTTCTACTCTCAGGCCGTAAATACCACGACATGCAGTCAGGGTGAGAAGCAGCACCGAGGGAAATATTTCACTAAAGGGATCGCCCATTATGATATGCGAAATTGCCGCTCCGGACATGGCAAAGAAAAACCCTGCGTATGCCCATTCTTTTAGCAAAGGAAATTTAGGAATAAGCACTGCCGCAACTCCAAAAAGTTTCCAGATACCTAGAATTGTCAGAAGATATGTTGGATAGCCCAGATGGGCCATTCTATCCACATCATCCTTCATTTTCATCAACTGCACAATTCACGGTAGATGTCATTCCTAGCGCAAGCCAGAGGGTCGCGATCCAATAGATAATTTTCTTTGTTTTTGTCATGAGTGTTATCTCAATTTACTTAGCGTTTCCTCCAATCGGTTATGTGCCATGTTTAGGCCCTGAGCAAACGGCAATTTCAGCATTTGGTCCCTGTCGGCGACTGATCTATAGACGATCTGCATCGTGAGAAGGCTCGTTTCGTCATTGAGCGATTCAAATTCAAGAAACTCAAGCTGGACAGGAAACGGCGTATTCTCCATTTCGAACGTCCGCGTGATCTTCTCCTCCGGGATGAACTCATGGATCGTCCCGTTAGCACGAAACACAACGTTCCCCTGGGGATCGCTCGTTTCAAATTGGTAGCCGCCGTGCTGTTTACTTTCCAGCTTCAGCACCTTCGTTCCCATCCATTGCTCGACGATCTCAGGCTCGACGTATGCTTTGAAAAGCAGTTCGAGCGGCAGGTCAAATTCCCGCGTGATCACCAAATCCTGTTTGCCATCTTCGGCGGCGATCTTTGTTTTTCGTTCCATTGGTTTTTTTTACCACATAGGAACATAGACGCATAGTTTTCTAAATCTTTTACTATGTGTTCTATGTTCCTATGTGGTTCACTTGCTCTTATATTTTTTCATCACCGCTTCGAGTTTGTTAAACCTGTCATCCCACATCTCGCGGAATGGTTCGATAAAGTCTGCGACCTCTCTCATTTTTTTTGCGTTGATCTGATAGCGGACCTCTCTGCCGCTTTGCTCTTGGCTTAGCAATTCACACTCGGTGAGGATTTGCAGATGTTTTGAAACCGTTGGCCTGGCCGTGTCAAAGTTTGCGGCAATGGCCCCGGCGGTCATCGATTGCGAAGCAACAAGAAGAAGTATCGCCCTTCGTGTCGGGTCCGCTATAGCTTGGAAAACGTCTCGTCTTAAATTCATTACGTAGTCACTTGACTACATGAATATACATGAAGTCATTTGACTACGCAAGTCTTTTTTTTATTTTTTTTCGAGTGCGTTTTTGTTGTATGTTACCGGCGGAGTTTGGCGACCGTCGGAAGCCCGCGCGTTGCCTTAGAAAGAGCTTACCTAGTCCCAATCCTTTTTGAGCAGTAGCTCTTCGATCCTGTAGGAGTGGAGCATCTCGTGATTCAGCAGATGCCGGAACATGATGAATACCGAGTAATGATCGAACGCCTCGTGGACGGCGGTCTTTTGCCATTCGTCGGGTGATAGCTTTTTTAGTCGTTCGACGAGGGCGGCCCGCTCGCGGACGTACCTGTCGAGACTCTCGTCGAGATCGATCTCGAGCATCGCTCCTGCTTCGTCTTCGGCGGAATTCTCGATCATCTCAATGAATGGCTCGGGGGTGGACAAGATCAGATCAAGCCTTGCTCGAAACGCGAAGTCCGATTGCGACAGGTGAACGGCGTGCTCGTACGCCGACCATTTCGCCGGACTCGGACGACGCTTCAGTATCTGCGGCGGCACCTCGCTGATCAGAGGAATGATCACGCCGGGGGCTGTGCTCAACGCGGAAATTAAGGTGGTTGTATTCGCGGCGATGTCGGTATATTCCATTTCTATCGGATCGCGTAGCGATCAATTGATTTTAGCCGTGGGTTTCAACCCACGGAAGCCCAGAACAAGTGAACCTCGTCGCGTAGCGACGATTGATAATTCAGGTCGTGTTATTCAATCGTCGCTACGCGACGAGGCTATTTTATCACCCTTTCCGTGGGTTGAAACCCACGGCTAATATCAGGTTGCCGCTAACGCGGCCCAAAGACGGGCCGGGTTTCGGCCGGTTGTTGTTACTATAGGGAGCTTCGAGTGGTGCTGAAGCAGGTTAATCTGTCGCGATCTGAGAATAATACGCCACTTTCACCCCTTCGTAAAGCACTTTTTGGGCTTCGTGAGGCACTTCGACCGCTTTGTGAGAACTTAGGACTTCGTAGCTATTTGTACCGCTTCGTGAGGAACTTTTGGCTTCGTGAGAGACTTTGAGGTCCTTCGTGAGGCACTTTGACCGCTTCGTGAGGAACTTTTGGCTTCGTGAGCGACTTGCTTCGCTTCGTGCGGCACTTTGAGGGCTTCGTGACCGCTCGTGTGGCTTCGCACTTATCGTCGGCTCTCAAGCGACAAACGATCTACAAAACCACGCAACGGGCAAATCAATTTTTTCCAATTCGAGAACTATGCCGTTTGAATTTTCTGCATAGTAACCCGTTATGAAAGGTACCGGAAGATCTAGCTCTGGGTCACCCTCCTTTCCGATTTTCCCATCAAATCGTAACGGTCCCGCCTTATTCCCTGAAGTCTTAAGAATCGAAATGAGTTTACCCAACCAAAAAGTACCTTTCGAAGTCCAACGGCCACGCCCTCGCGGTTCAAATCGAAACCAGGACATCTTCTACTTCGCCTGGATAAAGCCGTTCAGCTTTCGGCGGCAATACGGGCGCATCATCATACCTGAAATTATCAACGACGCTCAATACGTCAGGAATAAGTGGCTCCGTGAAACCAAACTGATCAACCTGAAGGACGTAATTATTCGCGCGACTGTTTACATATTTGATATGTGAGTTGCTCCATAAGACCCCCGTTGGCTAAAACTACTGGCGATTAGGCCTAAAGGAACTGGGGTTCTCTGCTGGGATAATTTCGTAGTATTCGAGCTGGTACAAGAGGCTGTTATCTAGTCACAGCCAAGAAAATTACTGCAAAGTGGACGGTGGTTCTATTCAATGAAAATCGCCGACAACTTACACTGCGGCGACGCGGTTGTAGACGGTGTCGCGTTCGACGGGGTCGAAGCCGGCGCGGTGGATCATTTCGATGATCTCTTGTTTGGTCATTTTTACTTCGCCGCCGGATTCGACGGAGTAGCTGTGGGTGAGCTCGCCGCCGTCGGTGATGGTGCCGTCGAGGTCGTTGGCGCCGAAGTGGAGGGCGGTCTGGGCGGTGGCTTTGCCGAGCATGACCCAGTAGGCCTTGATGTGGTCGAAGTTGTCGAGCATCAGGCGTGAGACGGCGATGGTCTTGAGATTGTCGATCGCGTCGGGGCCGGGAAGCTGTCGAGAGGGCCGTGCCCGGCGGATAGAACGCGAGCGGGATGAAGCACTGAAAGCCGCCGGTCTTGTCCTGCTGCTCTCTTAATTGCACGAAGTGGTCGATGCGGTCTTCGATAGACTCGATGTGGCCGTAGAGCATCGTGGCGTTGGTCTTGAGGCCGGCGGCGTGGACCTTGCCGGCGAGCTCGAGCCAGCGGTCGCCGTCGCATTTATGATCGCAGATGCGGCTACGTGTCGGTTCGGCAAAGATCTCGGCTCCGCCGCCGGGACACGAATCCATTCCCGCGGCCTTGAGCTTTTCGATGACCTCTTCGTCGGACATCTTGTAAAAGCGGGCAAAGAAATCAAGCTCGACCATCGTCAGGGCTTTGAGGTGGAGCTTTGGGAATTCGCGTTTAAGGGACGAGAAAAGATCGGTGTAATACTCGAAGGGAAGTTTGCTGTTCAAGCCGCCGACGATATGCAGCTCGGTCGCACCTTCGGCAACAGCCGTCGCGGGCGATGTCGATACCTTCCTGTACGGAATGCGTGTACGCACCTTCCTGACGAGCACGCTTGTAAAAGCCGCAGAATTTGCAGTCCGCGACGCAGATATTCGTGTGGTTGAAATGGCGGTTGACGTTGTAATACGTCGTCAAACCGTGCTTTCGGCGGCGGACGGTGTCCGCTAATTTACCGAGAGCATTGAGGTCGTCCGTATTGTAAAGAGCGAGGCCTTCGTCGAACGTCAAACGCTCGCCGTCGTCGACCTTAAATGCGATGTCTATTAGGTTTTGATCGAATGAGAACTGCATATATGAAACAATTCTATCAAATAAAGCTCGCATCGGTGTAAATTGAAATACTCAACGAATAGTGATAGCTTACCGCATTCAGATAATTCGATCTTTTTGAGGTGTACCTATGAACAATCGAAGGAAGTTCCTTTTCGGGTCTCTTGGCGTTATCGCTGCCGGTGCTGCGGGCATCTGGTTTGGCAAGAATCCGATCCTGCGTCGGTTGGTGATGATGAATGACAACTCGCGCATTCCGATTGGAACGGCGCCGGGTTTTGACGGTGATTGTGTGTTTACATCGGAGCAGACCGAGGGGCCGTTTTTTGTCCGTTCGGCAATGCGTAAGGACATACGCGACGACCGTGCAGGAAAGGAAATGTCGCTGAGGATGAAGTTTGTAAACACGGTCGACTGCAAGCCAGTCGCGGGAGCGACGGTCGAAATTTGGCACTGCGACGCCGAAGGCAAGTATAGTGGATATCCGGAAGACCTCGCCCACGATCCTTGGGGCTCGTTGCGGTTCACCAATTTTGATCCTGGCCATGTCGACCCGATCAATGACAAGCGATATCTTCGCGGCGCGCAAGTGACGGACGCCGATGGTGTTTGTGAGTTTACGACCATCGTTCCCGGTTGGTACGAAGCACGATGCCCTCACATCCACTTAAAGATCTTTGCAAATGGCAAGGATGTGTTTTCGGGCCAGTTCTACTTGGACGAAGAATTAACAACACGCATTTACACCAGCGTCGATCCGTACTCGAAGTATGGCGACACGCTTTTCACGATGAAGAACGACCTTGTGATAGCCGAATCTAAAGAGCTGAACGGCGTTGTGCTAAAGCCCACGTGGAGCGAGAACGGCCCGGTTGTGGCAAGTGCGAAGATCGGTCTTAAGCTCGTTTGACGTGTAGTACACTGGGAAATATATGAAATTCGGACAAGTGCCAAACCCCGACGAGATCGATTTCACAATACCAGCCGACCACGTTGACACGAAACGTGTACTGGCAAAATCGAAAACCAAGGATCTCAAGATATACGTCGGCTGTGCGAAGTGGAACAAGGCCGATCTCAAAGGTTTTTATCCAAAAGGGACAAAAGACGAGCTTGGGTATTATTCGACGCAGTTTAATTGCATCGAGCTGAACGCGACGTTTTACAGGCTTTTTAAGGCGGACGTATATGAAAAATGGTATGAAACCGTCCCGGAAGGATTTAAATTCTTTCCTAAGCTAACGCAGTCGATATCTCACTTTCGCCGGTTAAAGGATGTCGAAGAGTTGGTCGATATATCCGTTACAAATATGTCGCACCTTAAAGAAAAGCTCGGAATGCCGTTTCTGCAGATGCATAATAATTTCGGGCCAAAGGATATAGACCGGGTCGTTGACTTTGTCCAGAATTGGAAGCAATACAAGATGCCGCTCGCGATGGAGTTTCGCAAGACCGAATGGTACAACGACCCAGAAATCTCATCCGCTCTTTACGACCTGCTTGAGAAAAACAAGATCACGAACGTCCTTGTGGATACAGCCGGCCGCCGGGACCTGATGCATATGAGGCTAACAACGCCGGCGGCCTTTGTCCGATGGGTTGGGGCGAATGAACCGGCGTCCGATCGTGCGCGCCTTGATGAGTGGGTCGAAAGGATCGCCGTCTGGAAGAATCAGGGCCTTGCCGAACTAAATTTCTTTGTCCATCAGAATGTAGAGAAAGAGTCACCGCTCCTGTCGGGTTATTTTATCGAAAAGCTGAACAAAAAGATCGGGACCAACCTTAAACCGCCGAATACGCTGTAGCTCCGACCGTATGGCACGGTGTCCCTGAGCCAAAGAAAGAAAGGCAGTTGATTTTCGAAGGAATGGCGTTATTCGGCGTATATCCCTTATTGCGGCAAGGTCTGGTTTGGGAGAGGTTCGCCTGCGGTGCCCTTTATCTTGACTAAGGCCAAGCGGTAACATAACTTAGTTTCTTATGCCCGGGGGAAAATCCGCGGCGTTTTCTGCCTTACATACTTTAATGATAAAAGACGAACTAACTGACTTAATAGTTAAGAAAGACGCCTGTGTCGGCGTTATCGGGCTCGGCTACGTCGGGCTTCCGCTTATTGTTGAATTTTGCCTCAAAGGTTATCGGGGCATCGGGTTTGAGGTTGACGGGAAAAAGGCCGAGCAGATCAATTCCGGACGATCCTACATCGTTGATGTGACGAGCGAGAATGTTCAGAAGTGCGTAACCGACGGCAAACTGTCGGCTACGACGGATTTCGCGGAGCTCTGCGATCTGTGACGTGATCATCATCTGCGTCCCGACACCGCTTCGAAAAACGAAAGACCCGGATATGTCCTATATCATCGCAGCCGGCGAAGAGATCCAGAAATACATGCGTCGCGGACAGTTGGTGATACTGGAATCGACAACCTATCCGGGAACCACGGACGAAGTGCTTCTGCCGATGTTCGAGGAAAAGGGCTTTAAGCTCGACGAAGATTTCTTGCTTGCCTTCTCGCCGGAACGCGTCGATCCCGGCAACCCGCAATACCAGACGCACAATATTCCGAAGGTCGTCGGCGGCGTTTCGAACGATTCGACCGAAGTCGCTGCGATGCTGTACCGGCAGGTTGTTAACGAAGTGCATCCCGTTTCGTCGGCTCGCGTCGCCGAGGCCTGCAAGCTTTGGGAAAACACGTTTCGCGCGATCAACATCGGTATGGCCAACGAGATGGCCCGGCTTTGTAATACGCTTGGCATTGACACGTGGGAAGTTGTTCGTGCGGCCGCGACCAAGCCTTTCGGTTTTATGGCCTTTTATCCCGGGCCGGGGATCGGCGGCCACTGCATCCCGCTCGACCCGCATTATTTGTCGTGGAAGGCACGCCAGCACGGGTTTGATTCGCAGTTCATTTCGCTTGCCGAACAGGTAAATTCCGGGATGCCTGCTTATGTCGTAAAGCTTGTCTCGACCGCCCTGAACAACGTCAAGAAGGCTGTGAATGGTTCCAAGATCCTGATAATGGGCGTCGCCTATAAGAAGGACATCGACGATATGCGCGAATCGCCGGCCTTGTCGATAATCGACCTGCTGCGTGCTCGCGGCGCAGACCTTGTCTATCACGATCCGTTCGTGCCCGAGGTTACGTTCGATCATGCCTACACTATCGGCGAGGCCGAGCCGCTATATAATAGCGAACTGACCGACGACCTGATCCGCAACAGCGACTGCGTCATCATTTGCACTGAGCATACAGATATCGATTACCGACGCATCTGCGAGCTTGCACCGTTGATCGTCGATACGCGAAATGCACTGTCGCTGGATATTCGTAATGGAAGTGCGGCTAAGATCGTTCGGCTCTAAAGATATGCCTGGTTCGTTACCAAATCCGGTTTTCTATTTTCCGGCAAAGATCGTAATTTATTCGGTGGCCGGCTTGGTTCTGAATAAGGTTTATCAGGCGGGCCCCAACCCACTTTTGTTCGGAATTCTCCGTGTTGCGACTGGTTTTGGGTTAGGATTTCTATTGCTTCTTGCTGCTTACAGCGGTGAGCTCTGGACCTAGCACAAATAGTTATGCCGATTATGCCTGGCTTGTTTCCACGCGCTTATTTGTATGGGCCGGGATTGTCTGGTTCTTTTACGAAAGAAAAAACCTTGCGGCTTTACGGTTTTTTGTCGTGGTCATTTTGGGAACTCTTTTGTCGTTCGGTATCGACGCAGCATTCTCATGGATCGATAGAGAGTTTTCCGGCATGTTTTCTATCCCGATGTGTTAGCGGTATCGGCGCTTGAGAAGATTCTAAAAGTTTTACTTTGCCTTCTCCATCGGATAGCCCGCATCGACCCAGACCTTTGTCCCGCCGTAGAGAGCGTACGCATTCTTAAAACCTTTTTTGATCAATTCAGATACCAAACTGGCACTGGTGTGTTCGTTCGCTCAGGAACAGTAGGCAATTATTTTCTTGCCTTTTGGGATCTTGTTAAGGTTGGCGGCGATATCGGTGTATGAAATGTTGATCGCGCCTTTGATGTGCTGGGCGGCGAATTGTTCTTTCGAATGGGTGTCGATGAATACAGCGGTTCCTTCGTCGAAGTCTTTCTTTGCCTCGGCAAGCGTGATGCGCGGGACACTGTCGGTGACGGGCGATACCACGGTGGGCCGTGTGGCGGGCGTCACCGCCGGAACAGGCTCCACCGCGTTTCCGGCGTTCGCCTGGGGGCCCGTTTTCGTAGCGCAGGAAAAAGCTAAGAAAAGGGCTGCGGCAGTCAAGGCTATGAATAATTTGGTCATAATCGAATTTCTAATTTCTAATCGCCGAAAGCGGCGAGGACCTCATCGGCATGTTCTGAAACGTTTACCTTGTCGAAAATTTTGGCGATCTTTCCGTCTTCGCCGATCAGGAACGTCTTGCGGATGGTTCCCATGTATTTCTTACCATACATGCTTTTCTCGCCCCACACGCCATATTTTTCAACTATTTCCTTGTCCGTATCTGCCAGCAGGTCGAACGGAAGCTGATACTTCGAGATAAATTTCTGATGCGACTTCTCACTGTCCGTCGATACGCCAAAAACCTTTATGCCTTGTTTATTGTATACCTCGTCGGCGTCGCGGAACGAGCACGCTTCTTTCGTGCATCCCGGCGTGTCGTCTTTCGGATAGAAATACAACACAAGCTTTTTGCCCTTGTAATCCGACAATTTTACGGTGTCGCCGTTTTGATCCTTAGCCGTAAAATCGGGTGCCTTATCGCCTTCTTTTAGCATAAACCTCCAAAGTCTATTAAGATGAATATTTGCAAAATTGTATCACGATGGTTTGAATGTTGGCGAGATGAAACTGATCAGCGAAAAACAAGCTCTTGAGAAACTGCACCGTCTAAAAACCGGGTTTGCCGAGCGTGTAAAAGCGCAATACGAGCATAAGGCCAAAAGCTGCCTGACGTGCGAAACGCAAGGTGCTTGCTGCCTGGACGCTCATTTTGTGAATGTTCACATCACGCGGCTCGAGGCTGCAGCGATACAGACGGTTTTGCGACGATTGCCCGATGCGAAGCTGGACGAAATACGCGTGCGTATCGACGAAACCGTTGGGAAATACGGCATTACGCTTGAGGGCGACACGTTCGCAAAAAGTTATGCATGTCCGCTGTTTGAAAAAGGCAGTGGTTGCTTGGTGCACAAAGAGGGGAAGCCGCTGCCCTGCATTCAGCACGCATGTTATGAGAATAAGAAAGACCTTCCGCCCGACGAGATCCTCGCCGAGCAGGAAGGCCGCGTTGAAGGATTAAATAGGCAAACTTACGGACAGCCGACGCAGTGGCAGCCTCTGCCGATCGCTCTAAGTCGGCACCGCGCCCTTAGGCCGTCGGCCTCCCTTTTACAAGAAACGCCATAACAATTCCCGTAATTAACCATCCTACGATCTGATCGAAGCCCTCAGCCAGGACGACCGGTGTCGGAAATCTATACCAATTCCACTGCGAGAGGCTTATCGACGCCCAACCGGCTGCGCCGACGAGCGCTGCGATCTCGATCCGGCGAATGAACGAGGCCGAACTGAAGCTCATTATTAGAGCTACAAATAACGCCGCGAGGATGTTCGAGCCAAGCTCCTTTCCGAACTGTGCGGGTGACATTGGCTTTTCGCCGGTCGGATGGTAGATGATGATCGCGGTCGGGCCCTTTTCGTATTTGGCTGCCCATTCCGCTTGCTCTTCGGCCGTCGCGCTGTTCATATTCGCCATGCCCGGAACAAAGTAGAAACCCGGTTCCTTTAGGTTGGATTCAAGAGCAGAGGTGACGGCCGCTTCGTTCGGAGCGC
This sequence comes from Blastocatellia bacterium, assembly GCA_963732475.1. GTDB lineage: Bacteria > Acidobacteriota > Blastocatellia > Pyrinomonadales > Pyrinomonadaceae > OLB17. The sequence goes on from CAVSZR010000008.1 coordinate 471,913, forward strand.
TTCTTACACCCGCCTCTGCAAACGGCAGGACCATGTGCGAAAAGGCTCCCCAGCAGAACATGACGAGGCCACCGACTATCGCCGCAATGACTATTCGTATCATAACTTTCTCCTAAACGGATTTTCTTAGTTTACCGCCCGCGATCGTTACCGGTATAAGCAGGAACAAAAAGAGGAAGTGATACCAGAGCGGAAGATAGTTCCATGCCATGATCTGAACCATCAAGCCGAACGCTAGCAGCAAGACACCCAGGGCAAGCGGAGTTTTCGAGTTTTCGTTTGCAACAAAAGCGGCAAGAAATCCGGACATCAGCGAAATGATCACGCTTCGCACCAAATGCATGATGAGGATCGTCATGTCGGCCGCGAAAGGCGTTTTGTTGAACATTGCCTTTTCAAACTGAAGCTGGTGCGCGCCATACCATTCTTTCGACAGCGACATTAAGACCTGATCGGTGCCGACCCAAAGGATCGACCATGCAATGAACCCGACAACAATACCGAGGATTATTCGAACCATAGATTCTCCTTTTCTCCAATTTTTGAGCTGTGACGCCAGGCGAAGAAGGGATTTTTCAGTAAGTTCCCCCTAGCCTCATGGTGAATTATCGTTGTGATACTTTGAGTTGAACGCCGGTATAATATGGTAAATCGGGTTTCAATACAAGGAGAAACTGCATCGGGTTTTCTCCGCAAACTACCTCGGATAAAATTGAAAAGGCGACGAACATGTCCGCCGCCTTCAGATCATTCAAATAGCGGAGTACTACTTTATATCCAACTCAAACGGCAGCAGCAGCATTGCTTCACCGCGTTTCATGCGGTCGAAAAGCTCGGCAAAGCGTAGTGCACGCCGCACGTCCGCCGGCAGCGAATCGGCCAGGGCCTTTTGAGCACGCTGGTCGGTGCTCATCTCGGTTGATTCCTCGTCGCCAAAAAGCGTTTCGAAGAACGGCCTGGGTTCGGGAAAAATTACGCGTTTCACGTCCTTATCGGCAGGCAGTTCGGCTTGCTGTTTTGCGATCTCGATAGCTTTTTCAAGCCCGCCGAATTCATCGATCAGGCCGTTCGCTTTTGCCTGAGTCCCGGTCCAGACGCGGCCCTGGCCGAGCGTGTTCACTTCCTCGTCCGTCTTGCCGCGGCCCTTCGCCACCTTCGGCACGAAGTTGCCGTAATAGACGTTATCCGCCAGTTGCTGCATCTTGAGCTTTTCTTCCGGCGTCCAATGTTCGGTTTCCTTGAAAATGCCCGAGTTTTTTCCGCGGGTGGTGTATTGGTTCGTTATTCCGAGCCAATCATAAAACCCCTTAAGGACAGGCTTGCCCATGAACATGCCTATCGAGCCGGTGATAGTCGAAGGTTCGGCGACGATCTTGTTCGCATTGCACGCGATGTAATAACCGCCGGACGCCGCGACGTCGCCCATCGAAACGACGACCGGTTTTTTTGCTTTTGCATTCTCCAGCGCGTACCACATCAGATCGGACGCAAGGGCCGAACCGCCCGGTGAATCCACGCGTAACACGATCGCCTTGATCGATCTATCGGCGGCAGCATCATTGACCGCGTTGACGACCGTGTCCGAACCGACCATCTGGCCGCCGAACGGGCTTTCGTTCGATCTGCCGATGTTGATCGCGCCGGAAGCATAAATAACCGCGATCCGTTCGCCATTGTTCAGACCGAGCGAATCCGAAGGGATCTCGCGGTATTCGCTCGCCCGGATCGTCCGCAGGGTGTCTTCTGCCTTGTAATTCAAGCGGGTTTTCAGTTCGGCGTAAACCTGTTCCTTGTAAAAGGCCTCATCGATCAGCCCCAGGTCTTTTGCCTGTCTGGCGTTATACGGGGCATCGTCAACAAGCTTTATTACGTCTTCCGGAGTTTTCTTGCGGGCAGCCGCGATAGCTGTGGTAAACCGTCCGTAGTATTCATCCAAAACAGCATTGATGACCTCTTTCTGGCCATCGCCCATCTCTTTTTTCGTGTACTGGTCGGGAGCATTCTTGTATTTCGGGCCGATCTGGATCACGTCCGCCTCGATACCGAGCTTGTCGAGCGAACCCTTATAAAACATCGCTTCGGCGGCAAAACCGTTTATGTAAATATCGCCCGACGGCGGCAAAAAGATCTTCTCGGCGGCGGTTGCGATGTAGTATTCCTTGTTCGAGCCGATCTCCATATAGGCATAAACCGGCTTGCCGGACGTGCGGAAATCCGCGATCGCATCTCGCAGTTCATCGGCCTTTCCCCAACCGATTCCCGGAAAGTTAATGTCCAAAATAACGCTGCTGATGCGCTTGTCGACCTTCGCTTTTCTAAGCTGTGTGAGCAATCCGGTAAACGATTGCGTCTGGCCGATCCCGACCGCTTTTGCAAAAGGGTCCTCGGGAGTGTAGTCCGGCAGCGTGCCGGACACATTCAAGATCAGTACGCTGTTTTCCGCCACGTTTGGCCGGCTGAGTGAACTGGCGATCAGCCCAATGCCGATCACGGCCACCAGGAAGAGCACGATCAGGATCGCGCCGCCGATAAAAAGTACTTTTGTTGTTTTTGAAGCTGCCATGTAAATAACTTATCAGAATATCCCCTGACAAACTAACTCTAATATTACGCCAAATACCCGAAAAGGTTCATTGGTCACAACACCTCGCAAATTATCAAATTCACCGCGCCCCAGGCCTTTTGCCTTACTTCGATCAGCCTCAGGCCGGATCCTTCCGCCAACTTCGCGGTCTCGCGGTTGAAGTGGTCGTCGATCAACCGCCTTGAGAATACATTAACGAGATCGAACACGTAGCCGAACGGGTTCGGCGGGCGGACGTGTTCCAGCAAGACAACCCGTCCGCCCGGTTTGATAACACGCATTAATTCGGCAAATGCCTTTCCGGGATCTGGGATGGAGCAGAAAACCAATGTCGCCAATGCGGCATCGAATGCGTTTTCAGCGAATGGAAGCGATTCCGCATCGGCCTGGACAAGCAGGTTCGAAACGGCCTTTGTTTTGGCGATCTCAAGCATTTTGATCGAAAGCTCGCTAGATACGGCGCTCTTGCAGCTCGGATAATATTCAAAGTTCGCACCGGTCCCGGCTCCGATCTCAAGCATCGAGACATTTTCCGGTAGAAGGCTTAGGGTTTCCGCACGCCACGCGGCGAGGAATCGGCGTTCGAATGGTGAAAAGGCCGCATCGTAGCGTTCTGCGAGCTTGTCGTAAATTGCAGGCATCGAATGAATCTAACGCAAAGACGCGAAGGCGCCAAGACGCGATCCTATGGGCGCTGGTAAAGCGCTGTATTTGTAGGACTTTTCATTCTCAGAAATCCTGCGTCTTTGCGCCTTTGCGGCCCGGCGTTATATTATTCAGACTTTATGGCTAAGAAAGGTTCAATTCTGATCTGCGACGACGAAGAGATCATGCGCGAAGTGCTCGAGACGATACTTTCGACGGCGGGTTATCGTGTCGAGCTTTCGAAAACGGGCGAGGAAGCACTCGAAATTTACTCACAGCGGGCCTTTGATGTCGTCCTGATGGACGTTTCGATGCCCGGCATAGGCGGGCTGACCGCCCTTGAGGAGCTGATAAAGCTCGATGCGGAAGCCGTCGTTTTGATGATCACCGCTTTCGCGACATTCGATACGGCCATCTCGGCATGGGAGAAAGGGGCGAACGGTGTAATTCGCAAGCCGTTCCAGAACGAACAGATCCTGGCATTTGTCGCCAAGGGGATCAAGAAACGCCGGAAAGAAGAAGAACGGCAGACATTGCGCCAAGTGATGACGCGTTCGGTAAAGCGGGACGCGATCGTCGGCCGGTCCGAGAAGATGGAAGAGATCTTCCGTCTTGTTGACCGCGTAGCTCCGGCCCGTTCCACGGTTCTGATCACCGGCGAAAGCGGAACGGGCAAGGAACTGCTTGCAAGGGCCATCCATGAGGCGAGCCCGCGAGCGGACTATCCGTTCGTTGTCGTAAATTGTTCAAATATCCCGTCCGACCTGCTCGAATCCGAGCTTTTTGGCCATACGAAAGGGGCCTTCACCGGCGCGATCGCGGCAAAAAAGGGCTTGTTTGAGGTTGCCGATACGGGATCGATCTTTCTTGACGAGATCGGCGACCTGAGGCCCGAAACTCAGGTGCGGCTGCTCCGGGTCATCCAGGAACGCGAGTTTACGCCGATCGGCGAAACGACCCCGGTAAAGGTGGACGTCCGCATCATTGCGGCCACGAATGCCGACCTGAAAGACGCGGTGAAGACGGGGACGTTTCGTGAAGATCTCTACTATCGTCTTTCGGTCGTGCCTATCGAATTGCCGTCGCTTCGGCAGCGGCCCGAAGACGTCCTGCCGCTCACGAAGCACTTCATCAAAAAATATAACGAAGAGAATCAGCGAACGATATCCGAACAGTTGTCGCCCGAAGTTCTGTCATTGCTTGAGAATTATTATTATCCCGGCAATGTCCGCGAGCTTGAAAATATTATCGAGCGGGCCGTGGTTATTGCAGCAACGGATGAGATCACGGTCGAATGCCTACGGCCCGAAGTGCGCGATCCCGAACTTGCGTTCGAGATGATCAAACGCACCGAAGGAATGTCGGCCGACATCGATATTGCCCGGGGCGTGAACTTCTACGATGAGGTCAAAAAATTTGAGATCGATCTTATTCGGCGGGCGCTCGAACAAACCGGCGGCCATCAATCCCGCGCTGCTCGCCTGCTCGGGTTAAATGCCACAACGCTCAATTCGAAGATAAAGACTTATAACATCAGCCTTCGGGATTGACGGTAGAACGCTTGAGCATGGACACCTACTAATGCCGGCTACATTACTATTTATCCTGATACTTCTGTTCTTTGTCACAAGCGTCGTCGGCGTGGTTACGGGAAGCAATTCGCTTATCACCGTGCCGGTGATGTTTCAATTCGGAATAGACGCGAAGGTTGCTGTTGCGACGAATATGTTCGGGCTGACGTTTATGTCGATCGGCGGAGCCCTGCCTTTTATTCGAAAGGGCTTGATCGACTATCGAAAGATCTCGCCGCTTATTATTTTGACCGCGATCAGTTCGACCCTTGGAGCATTGCTTGTGGGCCTGATCGCCGATCAGAATCTAAAGCTGATCGTTTCGCTGGCCATGATCGCGATGGTCGTGTTCACGTTTCTCAAACGCGGATCGGAACCCGTTTCCAACAGCCTTGTATCGCGGGGAGCTCTGATCCTTACCTACATTCTTACTTTTCGTTCTTGGCATTTACGGCGGATTGTACAGCGGCGGTTATATAACTGTGCTGACTGCGGTTTACGTTTCGTTCTTTGGTATGTCGTTTGTTGAGGCGGTCGGCTCGACCAAATTGATCAACATCTTTTCATCGCTTGTCGCGACGATCGTGTTTATGTGGCAGGGTTTGATCGATTACAAGCTCGGGTTGATCCTCGCTCTGACAATGTTCATCGGAGCTTACATGGGCGGCCACTATGCCGTTAAAATGAACGACGTTTGGCTGAAGCGCATATTTGTCGCAACAGTATTACTGCTTTCCGTAAAAACCCTTTACGACACGGCAGCAGCCCTGATCTAGGGTTGCGACGAACTATCATTGCCTGGCTTTGTTCCCTTCGCCGGCGTTTTTGCGGGAGCGGGCGGCTCCTTGACTGGCGTGCCCTTAAGCTCAGGGGCAGGCTTCGTCGTCGGCGTTGCGGCCGTATTTACGTTCGTCGCCGCCTTTGGGGTCGGCGTCGGTTTGGCAGCAGTGTCCGTGTTCGCCGGAACGGGAACCAGGATGACGCCGCTGTCCGGAGGCATGAACGGACTGCCGGTGTTCGGGTCGATCGAATAATACTGGCCACCGGGCGGAACGTAGTTTGGCATCGGTGCTCCGGGCGGCGGAGCTCCTGTCGCCCAGGGGTTATAGTTATCGCCGCCGGGAAGAGTTCCGGGCGGCTGTGACAAATTAGTGTTTCCGGTTTCACCCGGCAAAAATCCCGGCACCGACACGAGGGCCTGTTCTTCGGCTCCGGTCGCCGGATTTATCGGCTGCACAGGAACGCCGTTCAAGTCCGGCTGAAGCTGGGTTGTCGGAATAGTTTGTTTTGAGGAAGTCGCGTAGATCAGAGCGACCGCCAGCATTGCAATTCCAGCCAGGGCGATAGCGGCAGTCTTCCAAAACCGGTTCCCCGACGGAGCCGCGATTTCCACCGCGATCTTATCCAGGTCGTCGATGAACTCCGCGGTTGTTTGGTAGCGTTCGTCCGGCGCCTTGGCCAGGGCTTTTTGAATTGCTGTGCCGAGCGAGGCGGGACAATCCGGGCGAAACGCCTTGAGCTCAGGCGGAGGCTCCTCGGCGTGCTTGAGCATGACGTCCATCGGCGTTTCACCTTTGAACGGCAGTTCTCCGGTCAGCATCTGAAAGATGATTATTCCAAGGCTATAGATATCAGAACGCCCGTCAATATTTTGAAGGCCCGAAAACTGTTCGGGTGCGAGGTAAGCGACGTTAATAGATGGCTTGTCATCTGCACGCCGCCGAGCTTCGGCTGTGCTGGCCTCAAAATCAAATACCTTCACGGTCTCACCGGTTTGTGAATACGAAGCCAGGATACTGTCCGGCGAAAGGTTGCCGTGAACAAGGCCATTTTCGTGAGCAGCCCCGAGGGCTTCGGCGATCTGCCTTGCGATCGACAAAACACGGTCAACGGAAAACTGTCCTCCGCGGCTTATTGCCTGGCTTAGGGGTTCGCCGTCGAAACCTTCATAGACAATATAGTAACCCTCGTCTTTGCCAGCCCCGAAATCATTGACCGCGAGAATGTTAGGATGAGCGAACGCGGCGGAGTTTTTTGCCTCGGCTGTAAAAAGATCACGGATATATTCATCGACAGCAAGTGCCGGTGGGAGAATTTTCAGGGTGACAGGCTTGTCCATGAAAAGGTGCCTGCCGCGATAAAAATCTCCCGGGTCACCGCTCCGAAGCAGTGAATCGACGCGGTACTTTTCCGCAATGACTGTTCCTGTTAATTGTGGGGCCATTAATAGTTAGAACGTTCTCAAGATGTTCGGGTTGCAAAATAACTCTTTGCTTCTAAGTTATTCTTCTTTGCTTTCTTGGCGCACTTAGGTGAGAAAAAGATGCTTCACGCAAAGCTCGCTAAGAACGCAAAGGGAAGAAAAGAAGCTCGAGCTGCCGATCATCATACTTTTAACACAAGCCGATCGCCAATAAAAATGCGGACGAGGTTTACAGAAACCTTGTCCGCATCATAGCTAAAGGCTTCTGTTTAGAGCTTAACGAAGACGATAAGCAAAGCAAACAGCACGAGCGATTCGATCAGCGCGAGGGCGATGATCATAAGTGTCTGAACCGTGCCCGCGGCTCCCGGATTACGTGCGGCACCTTCGGCGGCACGCGAACCTACAAGGCCCTGCCCGATACCAGCCAAACCTGCCGCCAAACCGAAACCGATACCGCCGCCGATCGCTTTCGCTGCATTTACCGACGATTCGTTATCAGCTGCACCTTGTGCCATGGCCGGAATTGCCATCAACGCTAACGCGAGCGTTGCGTAAAAAACGTATTTCATTTTGTTCATTTTAATGTCTCCTGTTCTACTTTTATTTACGAATTCCTCAGGAGAATCGTTCCTTGAAAGCTCGCTTGCTCGGTATTATTTCGCCTCACTTCCGGTATGCTCTTGATTTATACTCCGTAGAGTCAAGGCTCCTGTTGCGTGCGGGCATATCTGCTATAAAACGCAAGTTTTCAAGATCGATCCCGTTGGACCTGTTCGGAGTACCAACTTTAGTTGGCCTCCCGTCTGATCAGAGCCTGCTGAAGCAGGGACTCCAAACTTCTAAGCCGCTGCCGGTTCGGCGTGGGCCTCGTCCGCATGATGCTCTTCGTGATGATCGTGCGGCGGATGCGAAACCTCGCTTATATAGATCATCGACAGCAGCGTAAACACGAGCGTCTGCACGAAGGCAACAAAAACGCCCAGCGTAGTCAGCAGCAGCGGCACCAGGAACTGCGTCACCGGAGGATAGAGATTCGTGATCTCCAAAAAGATCTTTTCGTCGGCGAACATATTCGCGAAAAGCCGCACACCAAGCGTAAACGGACGGATCATGTTACTGATCAGCTCGACCGAAAAGATCAGCGGCGTGATAATGATCATCATTATCAGCGGCAATTTCGGGCCTGTCAGATGGCCAAGATGTTTTACAATGCCGTTCTCGCTTATGCCGACGTAGTTGTAATAAATGAACGACGAGATGGCCAGGGCAAACGTGACGTTCACCGATGCCGTCGGCGACATGAACAGCGGGAACTGCCCCATCAAATTCGAGATAAGAACCAGACAGGCGAAAGTGGCAACAACCGGAAAGTACTTAAAGCCATGTTCTCCGATAACGCGGACGACAAGGTCTTTGATCGCGAGAAAACCGGCCTCAAGCGTCATCTGGCCGGCTTTAGGATCGTCTTCGGAAAGCTTGCCTTTGAAAATGCGAATGATAATCACCGTGAGAATACACGCGATCACAAACATGATCGTGTACCACGGGATCGCGTTCTCTGCCGTGTATTCGCCGCCAAATACCTTTTCGGCGTCAGTGTCGAAGTTCTTGAAAAACGCTGTCCACCATTTGTGAGTCGTCGCCATCTGGATCTTGTGAACCGGCTCGCCCAGATAATGATTAATAAACTCGACGATCAGCGGTACATGATGTTCTCCGCCTTCTGCAAATAAAAACATTCTTAGATTTCCTTTTCGCTAACAGGGTTAGAAAAAATTCTTAATATTCCTTCGATAACTACCGCAAAACCAAACGATCCCATTCCGAGGATCACGCCTACGATCGAAACTGCACCGGTTGCATAGAGTATTGCGACTATTGCACCGAGAACGAGATATCTTGCGAAATACTTCAATGCAAGCAATCTAGGCCTTTCGCCTGTTTCGGCGGCCAGATCGAAGATCTTTTTCAACGAGACCTTGAGCCAGTAATAGTTAACAAAAGCGAGGAGGCTGCCGATAAACAGTCCCGCTCCGAATCCCGCCGACGCAAAGATCGCACCACCAAGGCTGCCCGCCAAACCAATTACCGCCATGATGACCAGAATTCGCCGGTGCGAAAGCGGCATTATCGCTTGCTCTGCGGTCACAACAGGTTCGAGATCGTCGCTCATTGCGAACCTTAGATTTTACAAAGGAACCAGCGAAAATTCAAAGGCCAAGAGGCGTTTTCAAAAATGCACAAGCCCGCACGAAGTAAGGATGATACGCGCAAACGTTCAGGTAGCGCCCTTACTTCGTGCGGGCTTCTGCATAGAAATAGCCGCAAGGCCCCAACTACTTGAAGATCTGCGAGGCCAGCCTGAAAAACTGAACAAATCCGATGATCGATCCCAAAACTATGCCGCCGACAAGGCCCCATGGCGAACTGCCGAAAAGCAGGTCTGCTCCCCAGCCGATGATCATCATAAAAACGACCGAGGCAAAGAAGGCGATCCCGGCGGACCAGGCGAGTCCGCTTTTTCTTGTTGTTTCGGCAAAACTCTCCGGCTCAATGCTCGATAACACGAAATTCTCCCTATCCGCCTTCTCAGCGCCGTCAGATCGTCAAAAAGGCTTGTAAAGTGTCGATTATTCTTGGCGGCGGGGGGCGTGTTTTCCGGAACGCTTGCGGGCCTATCGTCATCGTCGCCGAGAAGATTTTTGATCATATGACGTTTCGCGGAGCATGCCGGAAGTTTCGATCGCCGCGGCACGACGCACAATTCTAGTTTGCCGCGACCGGATTAAGCAAGAGGAAAAGCTTGTCCTGGATCGCCGGATTGGTTACGAGTTTGCTGTGGCCCTCACACTGAATTAGCTCGGAAGTGATCGGGAACGGTTTCTTCCCACCCGCTGAGCGTGATTCGGCAGAGAGCGAACGCTTCGTGACAACGCTGTCACCCATTCCGACAACCAGAGCTTTTACCTGATCCGCCGTGACCTTCTCGCCCGTCGCCCGAGTGAAGGAGTCCGGCTTGAAGCGGGTTTCCCACCGTGCCTTTTTCTCGTCGCGCAACAGCAGCAACGCCGTCGGGGTCTCTTTACAGTCGGCGCCGACCACATAAAAAGAAACCGGCACGGTGCCGCTGCGAATCCGCGCTCAATGCCGCCTGCAGCTGTTTCGCCCGCTTTAGCGCGGACAGAAAATAAGGACGGGCATTTCTTTGTTCCAAAGGGGTGAACTTTTTCTTAAAATCGTCGTCGTTCCAGATACTCCAGCCATACTTGTCCCAAATCGCGGGGTCATAAATGTCGATCTCAAGTGGTTTGAGGTTCTCGTCATAGGCCAAAAGGCTGCCCTCGTGAGGAAGGAGTTGGTAGATCGAAGGTATGGTAAAAACATCAAACCGGTTAATGTTCTGAATAAACGGCAGGTTCAGCCCGCCCCCGACATAGGAAAAGCCGTCCAATAGGACATTTAACGACGACACCGAACCTTCATTCGGCGTTCCAAGGAGAAAGATCTTGTCGAAGTGCTTCGCTCCGGCCCATGTCGGCCGTGGATTTACCGGCGCAAGCTCGGCATTGCCGTACATCGCCGCATAGCGGGCGATCAACCCGCCCATCGAATGCGCGACCACGTTGAATTTCAACTTCGGTTTGCCCAGGCTGCGTTTCAAACTTTCAATTCGACGGACAAGCAGCCTCGCGTTTTCGACATTGTCACGCCGCCAATCATAAGGAAAAACATAAAAGGTGTCCTGATGGCCGCCTTTGGTTCGGTACTTCCCAACTGCCTTCCTTATATCCGCCACGGGATTCAAGAGCGGTGACTAGCCGTTCGTATATTTCGGTTTCCGGCAGAAATTTCAGAAATTTGATGCTGCGGATGATATCTCTCGGGACAAGGTTGTCGCGGTTACGGCTTAGGACGGGCGAGATCGGCAGCCGAAGGTCATCGTCTTTTGCCCGGCCGGCCTTGAACCAGGCTTCCTCGCCGGTCTTGCTGTTTACTAGTTCCGAACCTGTCAGGCCGGGAATAATGATGATCGGAGTTTTCCCCTCGGGTACTTGAGCCGAGGCGGCAGATAATTGCCAAGAATGTCCAAAGTAAAATGCCCGCGGATCTAAACCCAAATAGAGATCTCATTACTGTTTGCTGTTTTCCGGCCATCAAAAGTTGCCTGAAAATGACTTATCGGTTCTATATTAACATTTTTACTGTTGCGGCCGGCCGAGAACCTTGGTTTCACTTGGAGAAACCATTTCATAGCCGATGCCACGCCAGGTCATTTTTTTCGAGATCCAGGCAGCAAACGAGTTATAGAAAAACAGCGCCGGAGTGAACAGCCAAAGGGAATTTTGCGGCAGCCACTGTTTTTTCAACAATGCTCCGTGTTCCGTCAAAACTAAGGCTGCGGCGTTGAGCCGAATCCACGATTTGCCGACGCCCGATACTAAAACGCTGAACAGCGTGATAGTCGCAAGCCACAAGTCCGGGTCATTACGCTTGCTGAATATAACGATGACCAGAGCCCAGAGCATCACCAGGTTGAATAGGCCCGAACCGAAAAAAGACATCAGCCACAGCTTCGGGGCATAAACACGCGTGATCTTCATCTGCCGCGTGGTAAATTCAAGAAGCTGCCGCCAGGTACAATTTTCAACCGACGCGGTCAATGCCTGCGGGACGAAATAGATCGGCATGTTCGCGACATTTAAGGCCCGCGTTACCGTGAAATCATCCGAAATCGTGCCTTTCCATTTTTCGCGGATCTTTAGGCGTTCGAAGATGTCTCGCCGAATGGCCATCGATCCGCCCCAACAGAAATTCGTTTTTGTATTCGCGCCAAGGGCCGAGGCGATCGACGCATTCCACATCGACCGCATCTCGCCGGCGAGCGTCGACTGCTTCGAAATAAACCAGCGATATCCCGTCGCGGCACCGATATTTTCGTCCTCAAGCGGTGCAACGAGTTGACGCAGCCAATCCTTCGATGGGCGAGCGTCCGAATCGACAAAAACGAAGACTTTCGATTCATCGCTTACAAAAAGCACGGCCTCGCGAATATTTTCAACCTTTTGGCTGGAATCCGTTGCTTTTGGCGCGACGACGAGCTTGATATTCTCACCGACAAGACGCGGAGACGTCGAGGAAAAATTAACCGAAGTCACTAAACTATCGACTACCGGTACTGCCGGATCGTCGTCATCATCGACGACGAAGATCACTTCATATGCCGGATAATCCTGCTCCAGCAAAGCCGCCAGGTTTTCACTTAAGCCTTCATCCAAACCCTTGCAAGGGGCGATGATCGTCGCAAATGGCGTGTAGTTCGATGGCGGCTTTGCCAGCTCCTCTTTGAAATAGTTCAGATAATCGATCCCGCCGCGAAAGGACTTGTAGCTAAGATAGATAAGAAGGATGGCGAGAATGTAGAAAATGACGATCATTTTGGCACGCGAAAAGGTCGAGGCTTGCGTCCGCTTCTTAATCTTTTTTCTGAAGCAGGGGCTCCAGTTCAGCGATAGTCCTTTGGGTCGCTCCACGATTGTCGGCCATCACTTTTGCGGCCATGCTCCCCAAAAGCCGGCGCTCTTCAGCGTTTTCGAGAAGGTCCGATATCGAATCGAAAACACCGATCGACAACCTGTTCGTCGCGGACCTCGGGCAATTGAACAAGGGCGTGGTTGGCGATCAAATCCTTCACCACAGCTTCGAAGTTATGTGTATAAGGCCCCGTAATTATAGCTTTTCCGACTGCCGCGGGTTCGAGAACGCTTTGGCCGCCGTGCGGGATCAGACTGCCACCGACGAACACGATCTCGGCCAATTGATAGACCGCCCGCAGCTCGCCGATACTGTCGAGAAGTATGACGTCCGCTGTTTTGTCTTCAGCCGAACCGGTCGACGAACGGCGAACCATGGAGAGAGGTTTGAATTGAGGGAAACGGCTAACGCCGATCGATCCAACCTGTTCGGCAACCTCGTCAAAACGCTCGGGATGGCGCGGTGCGATCAGCAATCTCGGCCGCAGTTTTGACGGCTCGAAAAAAAACTCGGCAAACGCCTCGAGGATCCACAACTCCTCCGGGGAATGAGTGCTCGCGGCAACGATCAAGGGCCGTTCGCCTGAAAAGCCGAAACGCTCGCGAAATTCTGTCGTCATAGCCGTTTCAGAAGGATCAAGGTCCAGGTCGAATTTTAGGTTACCGGTTGTCCTAACCTTTTGCGGATCGATCCCGAGTAAAGCAATTCGGTTTGCATCCGCTTCGCTCTGCATCAACACAATATCGATTTTGCCCAACACATTGCAGATAAAGCTCTTGAAGAGCGAGTAACGTTTGAACGACTTTTCCGAAAGCCTGCCATTTATGATGCCGATCTTTGCTCCGCTCTTTTTCGCTTCGCTAATGAATCGAGGCCAGATCTCGGTTTCCATTAACAGAACGATCGCAGGTTTGTAATCTCTCAAAGCTCTACGGACGCTGAATTTCCAGTCGAAAGGGAAGTAGAAAACGGCGTCTGCCTTGTCTTTGAAAATGTTTTGGGCGAGCGTTTGGCCCGTTAGTGTTGTGGTCGAAATGATCAGGCGGTGATCGGAGAAGTTTGCGTTGATCTGATCAACGAGCGGGCGGGCGGCATTGGTTTCGCCGACGGAAACGCAATGCAGCCAGACCACTTTTCTTTTGTCATGTTTAAATTGAGGATAGTTGCCGAGCCGCTCGGAGAGCCCCGACGCGTACTTCTCGCGGCCGAAAAAGAAATGCCGGAAGCATTAGGATGAAGGCGAGCGTGTAGCAAATGGAATACAGAAAGTACATTTGATGGCCGTTGGCTTAGCCAAACGGGATCAGTTCCCCAAAACTAAGGGCTTTAGCCCAACATTGATATTGGGGCTAAAGCCCATTAAACATTCTGAATACACCATCCGTTGCCTAAAGGCAACGGCAATCAGCGAGATGCCAAACTTATTTTACCCGTTCCATATACTTCGCTTCGGTCGGGTTGACGCGGATCTTTTCGCCCTGAGCGATGAAGGGAGGAACGTAGAGTGTGACGCCGTTTTCCAGCGTTGCCGGCTTGTTCGAATTCGAAGCAGTCGCGCCTTTCAGTTGTGGTTCAGTTTCCATTACGGTCAATTCCATCGATGCGGGAAGCGATACTCCGATCGGCGTGCCGTCATAGAATTCGACCTCGATCTTCAGCCCCGGCATCAGCCATTGAGCCGCATCACCGAGTTCGTCTTCGGTAAGGGCAACCTGCTCGTAATTCTCCTGGTTCATGAAATGGTGATGCGAGCCATCCGAATACAGGTATTCCATCTTGTGCTGCTCGAGCACGACGCGTTCAAGCGTGTCGTTTGAGCGAAAGCGGAATTCGAATGAGTTTCCCGTCAATAGATTCCGAAGACGTGCCTGAACCATCGCACGCAGATTGCCTGGCGTGTGGTGATGAAATTCCATCACGCGGACCGGAACGCCCTCGTGCACAATTACCATTCCCTTTCTAATATCGTTTGCTGAAAGTGCCATAAAACTTATATTGTCTCCGTCTGTGCCTTAACACAAAAGAGATAGTTTAGATTTTGCCGGCGTATGTTGTCCAGTCAGCGGCTTTAGGTTCACGCACTAGGCGGGTTTCTTGAACGGCAGAGGCGGAGGTTCTTCACCTTCTTTCGGAGCGTCCTTTTTCAGCATTCCATAGATGCTGACGATCTGGTTCAGCCATTTTTTTGACTCTTCGTGGTTCGGGTCAAGCTTCAACGCTCGCCTGTAATCGCCCAGGGCAGAGGCATACTGGCGGGCTTCGGTCAGTGCGAAACCGCGGTCGAAGTACGCGTCGGCGAGCGTCTTCTTTGCGGCCTCGTCGGACGGGTTGCTTTTGAGGATCTTCTCAGCCGCCGCGATGGTGCCGTCAAATTTCGCGGTGTCGATCGGGTCACCCATTGCCGCCGATTTATACGGAGCCGAAGAAGGCCCATCGGAATTCGCAAGTTTAGGCGGCTGATTCTCGGTCGTGTGGGCCGTCACCGTTTGCGGTTTTTCCGGCCTTGCAAATTGAGCATTGGACGAATTCGCGTTCTGCGATATTGGAGGCTGGTTGGCGGCGCAGCCGACAGCCGCGATCGCCAACAAAACAGTAAATGTAAATTTCATTGCAGTATCTTCCTTAATTTTTCCCTTTGCGTTCTTAGCGATCTTCATGTGAGAAGCCTGGATGAGGAGATTTCACCAAAGACGCGGAGTACGCAAAGAGAAGAGCAAGTTAAAACTTGATCTCCGAAAACTTTAATTCTTATCAATATACGGCCTGGCCTGCACAATATAAATTCGGCCGTTCATTATTCCCCATTCTATATCCTGTTCCTTCTTGCCAAAAATGCCGCGGATGCGGATGGCGGTTTTGGCGAGGGCTCGGGCCTGAAGGTCGGACAAGACACGTTTTTGTGCGTTGGCGCATTTGTCGCTGGTGGCTTTCAAGTCGCCGGCGTCGTCGAAAGCGAGTGCGTTCTCTTGTTGTGACAGCGTCATCACTATCACGGAATTCGAACGCGGGTTAAACAATATCTGCTCGGGCAGGCCGCTGTTGTCGACCACCTTGGAATTGTGCCCGCAGACGGCGCTGATATAGACCGAATCGTCGCTCTCTTTATCGAATGGGTCCTTCGTTATCATGACGCCGCCCTTCTGCATATCGATGCCAAGTTGGATGAGGGCCGACATAAACACGTCCTTTTGGCTGATGTAATTCCTCACGCGGGCCTCGTAAGCTTCAAACTTCCACAGCGAGCCCCAAACCTTTTTTATCGCTTCGATTAGCTTATCAGCCTCGCGAACATTAGGAACGCTTGAGTAAAGTCCGGCACCGCTGAAATTTGGAAGGTCTTCGGAGTTCGACGAGCTTCGGACAAAGACCGGCCGGCCGCCAAGCTGCGTCCGCCATCGGCTGATCACTTCGGAGCGAAGTGCGCCGTCGAACGGGGCTTTTTGTATCTCCGCACGAAACTGCTCAAGCTTTTGACGGCGGACGCGCGGGTTGTGGACGAATTCAAGTTCGTCCTGCCACCTCGCGATCTGTTCGTCGAAGCCGTTCGCTTTCATGAACTGGTCGTACCAAAAATACGGTACGGAAAAGCCGTCGGGAATGGTGATCCCCACAACGCGTGCACGGATCATCTCGCCTTGATTCGCGGCTTTTGATCCATAGCGAATACTGTCTCGGGCTCGCATTTCACGGAGTCCGGCAAGGCGTTTTACCGCTAGATCGACCGGCGGAATTACCTGATCGGGCGATTTGAAATCCTGCTTGATCGCCTCGAGCGATGCACGTTTTAGTTGATATTTTGTCAGACTGGCGTCGAGTTCGTAAACGAATGTGTCGTATTCGCGGAACAGTTTGTCGGCGTCTTTTATGTAAACGTTCGGAACATTCCAGCCTTTCGCCAAAATGTTAATATGCGACAAAGGTGACGACGGTTTGGCGACGATGATGCCGCGGACGGGCGGCAGCGATTGCGGCAGTTCTTTCAGTACGATGATCTCGTTGTCGCCGATCTCGACCGTGTCGTCCATCTTGTCGATGATGTGGATCCGGCCTACCGCTTTTCCGGTGTTGAGCGCGAGATATTCCTGATTTTTATTAAGCTCGTCCTGGGAGAATCCGTTCGATACCAAGAGACTCGGAAGCGTCTTCCTGGCGAAGCGAGTTCGGTTTATATGCGATCTTCTCGAAAAAGTGAGCGTTGATCGCGTCGTTTGCGGTCTTAATGATCTCGGCAGGTGCGAGATCGCCTTCCCACAATTCCCAGGTGAATTTCTCGACCGGTTTTTGCCAGGCGATCGTTCCGACGATAAAGCGGCGGTCTTCGTCGATGTAGATCGGCTTAAAAACGTCGGCCCCACGGGGCACCAAATAAGTCGCGAGCAGGAAATCTTTGTGGAAACGAAACCGTTGAGAATTTACGAAATAGACCTTATTCTTTGCCCGCCGGTCGATGACGAACATCGTGTGCGGTAACGCGTAGGGCGTGTTTTGGTGGTAAACGCGGGCGACCGAATCAAACTCTTCCCGAGACGTGATCTTGAGCAGGGAATTCCTCCTGGAATCAGGCCTTTTGTCCATCACGCCGGCCGGTTCGCGGGTCGGTGTAGGCTTGCGCGACATCTGGCCGAAAGCCCTCGGCAGAAAGAAGGAGGCCATCAGCAGCATAAGGCCGATCGACTTAAGATAGTTGGTGCTGAGGAATTTCATCGATTAGTTATCGTCTCCCTGTGCAGGAAGGTCTTGTTCCGCATGTCATCCAGTTTTGAAAGCGAGTCGATCGTCACTTTCAGGTCCCTGTAAATTCCGTCCGCGATGGTGTAGATCCAACCGTGCACCTGCAGATCCTGCCCGCGGTCCCAGGCGTCCTGGACGATAGTGGTCTCGCCGACGCTGACAACCTGTTCGATGACGTTTATCTCGCACAATTTGTCCAGCCGTTCATCGTAATTGGCGGCGGTATTCAGTTCGCCCTGGTACTTATGCATTATATCCTGAATATGGCGGAGCCAGTTGTCGATCAATCCGAGCCGCGTGTCATCTAGTGCTGCTATAACGCCGCCGCAGCCATAATGGCCGCAAACTATGATGTGCTTTACCTTCAGTACCTCAACCGCAAACTGCATCACCGAAAGGCAGTTCATATCAGTATGATTTACCAGGTTTGCGACATTCCGATGCACGAACATCTCGCCCGGCAGAAGACCGATGCTGGTCGAAGGCGTAATTCGGCTGTCCGAGCATCCTATCCAAAGATATTCGGGCGTCTGGATCTCAGACAGCTTTTCAAAAAAGTCCGGATCGCTTTGTTTAATGCTTTCGGCCCAGGCTTTGTTGCCGGCCAGAAGGTGTTCAAGTGTGCTCACAGCAAATATCTTAACGCAAAAGTGAGGTGGCCGCATTTTGCAAACACCCAATGCAGAAGCCCGCACGAAGTAAGTGCCTTCTTGAGAGTTGGAAGCCCTTACTTCGTGCGGGCTTTTGCAAGTGCAATTCCCTCAATGGCGTCACACGCGGCCACACTCCCAGATTCCGAATCGACGATCCGCTTCAGGTTCGCCGCATTCTCGCGGTACTTCGGCTCCGACAATATGGGCCGCAAAGCCTCAGCAGCCGTGCGGGCATTGTAGCTATCGCGGTGAATGATCTCGGCTACTCCGGCACGGCGGCAACGTGCGGCATTGTCCGGCTGATCGTGTCCGTAGGGCATAATCAAGTGCGGGACGCCCGCCCGCAAAACCTGACCGGTCGTGCCTACGCCCGCTTGATGAACGACACACGCGGCACGCGGAAAAAGGAGAGAGAACGGAGCGTAATCGAAAGCGACGATATCATCCGTCAGCCCTTTTGGCGGCTCGTTGAAAACTCCATAAAGCAAGACCGCACGACGGCCAAGGATCTTTGCGGCCTTCACGCTTTCATCGAAGAAATCGCGCGGGTCCATCACCGCCGCCGAACCTAGCGTGAACACTATCGGTGGTTCACCCGCGTCAAGAAATTCTGAGAGTCCGGCTGGCATTGTCCCCAGATCAGCCTGGCCGTCATAGAAGCAAAATCCTGACTGGACGGTCTGCGAGGGCCAGTCCGGTTGTGGAGAACCAAGGACTTTCGAAAAGAGGGCAAGATGCAGGTCGGGCGAGAACTTTCCGTCAAAGATCGGGTCGTGGTTTTCATCGAGTCCGAGTTCCCTGCGAAACTCTCGGTACGGGCCATACCACCTTCGAACAAAGTTTTTCGCCATGCCGAACAGAAATTCGTGAATTGACGGGCCGAGGAACCTGAAGTGTTCGAACCAGGGTGCCGGTGGAGGCACGGGCGGATCATATGCCGAAAAGAATGAGACGGGTGCAAGGCTGGTCGAAACCCATTTGATGCCGGTCTTTTCGACCACCGATTTGACGGCACAAACGATCTCGCCCGAAACCACCAGGTCCGCACCTTCTACGGCCGCCATCAGATCGTCATACATGGGACGCAGGTTGCCAAAAATGACGTCGCGGAGTATCCGTTCGGTGCCGGTGTTCGCGTCCATCATCTCGCGCATCATTTCGCGATCGTCAGGTTCAAGGTTGGGCCGAATTGCGGCGAAGCCGAGTCCGGTCATGCCGATCTTTTCCCGGTAAAACTCCATCCCGGCGATCGTAACATCATGCCCGCGTTGTTTTAGCTCAAGCCCGATCGCGATCTTCGGATGCATGTCGCCAAGCGAGCCTAATGTTGCCAGGACTATCTTCGCCATAATTGCATTAACACACCGAAGAGTTACACCGGTTCATTCGCTTACCTCATCCTCTTGATCCTGCTCTTTCTCTCTTTCCAACTCGCGAATGCGGTTACGCTCCTTCACCTGAAACCGAACGCTCAGAAAGAATGAGACAGAGCCCAGCACCGCGGAAACAAAAGCCCTGTCGGTATTGCCCGCCCACAAAAAATAGGCGGCGAATCCGGCAAGGATCACCGCCAGTATCTGAAATAGTCGCTCCATATTCTATTCGTTCTTGATCTCTTCTTTTGCTATTTCGGAAACCGACATCGGGCGGTTTCGTCTCCTCATTACGGCTCGAGCGATAAGATAGCCGGGTAGGCCGATAAAGAGTGCAAATGGAAGTATACCGATTCCGAGCGTAACCAGTCCAAGAACGAAGTTTAATGCAAAATCGAGGCCGATTCCGAACGATTCAGCAAGGCGGTCCGAAAATCCGTCAGAACTGGCCGCAAATGCGGTTGGCGTTTGAAGCTTTACCCGAATTGTCGACATGCTTGCCTGATTTTCAAGATAGCGTTTTCGGCCCTCGATCTTTTCTATCTCAGCCCGAACGTCGGCCAATTCCGCCTGGACGTTCAAGGCGTCCTCAACACTGTTGGCCCGTTTCATGATCTCGGTAAATTGCTGCTCAAGCGCCTTTTTGGCTTTCAAACGGGCTTCAACGTCAATGAATTCCTCAGTGACGTCTTCGCCTTTGATGTTTTCGGCAATGATCCGCTTTGCGGTCGAGCGTATCTCGTCGAGTGTCTCGGCGAATCTTTCCGAAGGAACGCGGACGCTCATTACTACCGTATCGCGGGTTGTTGACCGATCGTCAGTGCTGCTTTGCTGTGATTCGACAACGAATCCGCCCTTGCGTTCGGCGATCGAACCGATCGTCCGCTGTGCGTCCTCCGGTGAATCCGTTTCAAGATTTACCTCCGCGTTCCGGATGACTTTGCGGTCGAACGTGAGAGGGGCGTCCTGCGATTGCCGGGCCTGGTTCAATGATGTGACCTGACCGGCCAAAGCGTTGCCCGTTTTGGTTGGACGTCGGAATGATTGTTTAGCGGTGTTAGCCGAACTTGCGGACGTGTTGGCCGATTTTGACTTATCATCGACGGCCGGCGCATCAGATGTGCTTGAGGCTGTGGCGTTTTCTGCTTTAGAACTTAAAGACGAGCTGCCGCAGGCTGAGAAGAGAGCGACCGAAAAGATCGCAAAAAGCGTTAGGCGGTTCATAGGATTCCTCCAGGGTATAATTTCTGCAACCCTAGAACGAACGAACCTATCCCGCCTTGCGTGCTACTTCTTAAAACGCTTCGCCGCGGAACAGTGCGGCAATGCCGCTGAAGAGCCTGCGGACCGCGCGGACGAATTTTGGGAAAAACCAGAGGAAGAAAATAACAAAGATCACGAGTATGATCCCGATCACAAGCGGTGCAAAAACGGCCAGGAAAACACCGCCGAACGCGATAATGTCCTCGATTATCGAAAGGGTCCAGTTCGATACCGGCTCAGGCGAAAGATTGGCGCCCAAGCGGGCCGCCGCTTTCGTTCCGTGAGAAGCAAACGCGAAACCCCCGCCGATCAGAGTCGCCGGAATGACGATCGTCGGGTCCATATCCGACACCGCGGCGTATGCGACTATCGCACCGGCCGGAACACGTATGAATGTGTGTATGACGTCCCAAACACTGTCAACGTAAGGGATCTTGTCGGCAAAAAACTCGACAATGTACAGCCCCCCGCAATGCCGATGATCCACCAGTTATCCAGCACATCCAGCCCGCCCGGCAGTTTCACGCCGCCCAAACGCTGCAGCAGCCCAAGCACCGAAACCGTCGCGTAAAGATTTATCCCGGATGTCCAGGCAGTGCCGAGAGCTAAACTTAAGTGTCGAAAGCCATTCCATCTAAACGCCTCCTAACAAATAATTTCAAACAGGACACACAGGATTAACATAGTAGTCGGAGAACCTATCCTGAGCATCCTGGACATCCTGTTTAGGATCTCATGACAGATTACGATTCGTCGTCCTCTTCGGTTCCATCCCCATCCTTTTTGAATCCGAATTTTTCTAGACGATATTGAAGTGTCCGAAAAGTCAGCCCGAGCAATTTTGCGGACTTTGTAATGTTGTTATCGGTCCTGCCCATTGCCTGCATGATCAGGCTGCGTTCGACGTCTTCGAAATTGACGCCTTCGGGCGGGAGCGAGAACAGGTCGCCGGCCGGCGGCGGGCGTTGAGCCTTGGGTCATTTCGGGCGGCAGGTCTTCGATGGTGATGGTGTCGTTTTCGCACAGCAGGATCGCCCGTTCGATGGCCGATTCAAGCTGGCGGACATTGCCGGGATAGCTGTAATTTTCCATCAAACGGCGGGCGTCGGGCGAGATCGCGATCTTCCGGTCGGTTCCGCGGGTGTGTTTTTTCAGGAAGTATTCGATCAGAACCGGGAATGTCCGTGATCCGTGTCCGAGCGGCGGCATCTCGATCGAAAGGACGTTCAGGCGATAATAGAGGTCTTCGCGAAAACGCTTTTCCTCGGTCATTTTCAGCAGGTCGCGGTTCGTCGCCGCCAGCACGCGGACATCGACGCCGATCTCCTTTACACCGCCAACCCGCCGGATCTCTTTTTCCTGCAATGCCCGCAGCAGTTTTGCCTGCAGGGCGATATCGAGTTCGCCGATCTCATCAAGAAACAGCGTGCCGTTGTCGGCTATCTCGAACAATCCCTTTTTCTCTGCGACAGCACCCGTGAACGAGCCTTTTTCATGGCCGAACAGTTCTGATTCGAGCAAGTTTTCGTTGATCGCCGCACAGTTCACCGCCTGGAAAACCCCGTTCGAGCGAAGGCTGTTCTTGTGGATCGAACGTGCGATCAACTCTTTGCCGGTTCCGCTTTCGCCGCGGATGAGCACGGTCGAATTCGATTTCGCGATCTTTAGGATCAGCTTCTTGACCTTGTCCATTTCGGGCGAGACCGAAACGATCTCCGTGTCCAATGCCGACAGCTTTTTCAACGCCCGGTCGACCGTATCGAGCAGCTTTTCGCTGTCATAGGGCTTTTGCAGATAGTCGAAGGCTCCAAGCCGCAGAGCATCGACAGCCGAATCGACCGAGCCGTGTGCCGTCAGCAAAATGACGATGATCGACTTGTCGAAATTCGTCAGTTCCTTCAACAGGTCGAGCCCGCACATGCCGGTCATTTTCAGATCGGTCAGCACGAGGTCGAATCGCCGCGATTCGACAAACTTCATCGCCGCCTCGCCCGAACTCGCCGTCGTCACGTCGTAGCCCTCGCCGGCCAGGATCGTTTCTAAGATTTCCCGTTGATTCTTTTCGTCATCAACGACCAATATCGATTTTCTTGCCATAGCTTGATTCTGACATAAAACCAAATTAGCCACGAATTACACGAATTACACGAATGGAATGGCATCAATTCGTGGCACTCGTGGCTAACCTTTCGCTTTCGGGAGTCGTACGGTAAATCTTGTCCCCTCGCCCGTTTTCGACTCAACCTCGATCGTTCCTTGATGAATATCGACGATCTTCTGGACGATCGCCAGGCCTAAACCCGTCCCGGTTTCTTTGGTCGAGAAATACGGTTCAAATATCTTGGACAGATTTTCCTCCGGAATGCCGTTTCCGGTATCCGCGATCTCGATCCGCACAAAGCTATCGTTTTCATCCGGCGTGATCTTGATGTTCAAGCGCCCGCCCGATTTTTCCATCGACTGAACGGCATTGATCATTAGGTTGTTAAAGACCGAACGCAGAAACTCCGCATCGCCCATTATCTTCGGCACGTTCTCGTGCTCGACGACGCCTACTTTGATGCCGTTTTCCGACGCCTGGGCTTCGATAATTCTCAGCGAGTCGTCGATCACAGCGCGAACTTCAATGGGTTTCAGGTCTGCTTTTGCCGGCCGCGAATAATTCAAAAAATCGCTGATCTGCGCGTTTATCCGCGCGACCTCAGCTTTTAGCTGCGAGGTGAGTTTTTCGAACGTCTCACGCCTTTCAGGCTCTTCGGGAGCGAATTTCGAACGCAGATGATCGAGCGTTAAATTAATGTAATTCAGCGGATTTCGGATCTCATGGGCGATCGCCGAGCCGAGCCGCCCGATGACCGCGCTCTTTTCCGCCTGCTGCAATTGGGCCTCTAGTTCCTTTGATTTCTCCAGCTCCGCCGTCATTTCATTGAAGCGTTGGGCAAGCTGTCCCATCTCATCCTGCCGATCCTCGTCGGGCACGCGAACGCACAGGTCGCCATCGGCCACACGGCGCGCGGCATCGGAAAGGTTGGCAATGGGCCGCGTAAATCTCCAAACAAGCAGAAATGTAATAAGGGTAGAAATTGAAAGAACGGCGAGCGTAACCAGCAGCGGACGTGCGGCCCGCCACGCGGCTTCGCTTTTGTCGTTTCTAAGCAAGACCATTACGTACCAGCGGCCCTTGCTCGTTTCTATCGGAACTGCGTGGGCTTCGTTATCACTGGTCTTGGAAGTTTTTTTGTTTGGGAATTTCCGCAGGTCGTCGCCGAGCCGTCCGCCCTCCATCAGCGGAGGAAGATCCGTCAGATCGCTGAGCATTCGATACTGGAGTTTTTCGTCATTGCCCCGTGTCGGCCAATAATCCTCGTTAAGGCTGTCGCTGACCCGCCATTCGTCGTCGATGATAATAATGTCGATTATCTTTGCTTTCGAGGCATCGTCCAGAAATGTCTGGCCCGGCCTGTCGATCAAGTCGACCACGCGCTCGTCCTGCGAAGTCAGGCCGGTCGTGCCGATGGCAATTCCTGCGACAAGAGCTTGGGTTTGTGCGTCGCGCAATTCCTCGTTCTCTTTTTGGGTCACGAAATTCAGATAATATTGGACGCCAAGCGTGGCTATGATCAGCAATGCCAGGATCAGCAAAAGCTTGCCTCTGAATGTTTTGAAGAAATGCATTTATTGGACAAAAAGTGAACGAGTGTTTATTTTCCCTTGCACAGACGCCGGACTGAATGATATATTCAGATTTAGCATTTTCGCACACTCTTGAACAAACAATTCAATTCGATCGGATAATCGTTCCGGAGTCTCCTCAACAACATAATCGAGATTTCTAGCTGGGCCGAGGTAAACCATGAAGTTAATGTGTCCCGATAAGCGTCTGAATAAGCTATTTTTTCCGTTTTTGCTGGTGGTGTGCCTATTTACATTAGGTATCGCCGGTCAGACAAAAAAAGCGTCTGCCTCAAAAAAGCCGGTTGCAAAAACCGTCTCTAAGAAGAACGAAAGGCAGGCTAAGGATGCCAAAAAAGATTCGAAGAAGAATACGGCTTCTTCGAGGACCGCAAAAAGGGACACGAAAAAAGCCAAATCATCCGCCCGCGATAATGAGACGGCAAAACGCAAGAATTCGAAGGCCGATACAAAACGCGAGAAGCTGACCGCAAAGGAAAAGGCCCGCGACAAAGATCCCAAGAAAAAACTCGACCCCAAAAACCGAGCCGAATCGAAAAAGGCCGAAGCTGCACGGAAACGTGCTGAAGAAGCCCGGCGCCAGGCCGCACTTGGCCGAGCAGCGCCGCCGTGAGCAGGCTGCACGCGAAGCGCGTGAACGCCGGCTCGCCTTCGAACGCGGCCTTCGCATCGAAACAGAAAAGAATATTCAAAATGACAGTACCGAAGGCGAGGACCTTCCGGTGCGCCGGGCCGCGGTTGATGCCCTTGGCTCTCACGCGGGCACTGTCGTTGTGATGGAAGCCAAGACCGGAAAGATCCTTACGATCGTCAATCAGGATTGGGCAATACGCAGCAGCTTCAAGCCATGCTCGACCATCAAGCTTGTAACCGGCGTTGCCGGGATCAATGAGAATGTCATTAACGAGGAAGGCGGTATCGGCGATTCAACCTCCGGGTTGAAGTTGGACGCCGCGATTGCCCGTTCGAACAACGGTTATTTTCAGCGGGTCGGGACGAAAATGGGTTCTGCCAAGATGATCAACTACGCGAAAAGCCTGGGTTTAGGCGAGCCGACCGGTATTAACGCGGAGGGGGAAACGGCCGGAAAATTACCCTACGGAAACAACAACGCGCGGATCTATTCGCACGGTGACGATTTTGAAGTGACGCCGCTGCAGCTTGCGGTGATGGTATCAGCGATATCGAATGGCGGTAGAAAGGTCGTGCCGCAGATCCCACGCATGCGTTCCGAAAAAGCGGTGTTCAAGCAGCAGATCAGCGAACAGATAAATGTACCGCAGAGAAATGTCGAGGGCGTCTTGCCCGGAATGATCGGCGCCGCCGAATATGGAACGGCCCACCGCGGTGTCGATGCTTCGATGGGCGTTGCCGGGAAGACCGGCTCGTGCATCGGCAAAGGCTCATGGGTCGGCCTGTTTGCGTCGATCGCACCGGTCGAAGATCCTAAGTACTCGGTCGTCGTCATTACGCGTGGCCAAAGCGAACGCGGCAAGTATGCGGCCGCAATTGCCGGAAAGGTTTATGACGCACTGCGTTCAAGAGTGGTGCGGAACCCGAATAGCGATCTGGCGAAACGCCTGGCTAAACCGATCAATCCGGTAAACGCCGTGTCGGCTGACGACTTGGCGGCGGGTGAAGAGGATAGCGACGAAGAAGAGGTTCGAGCGTCGGATGAAGCTCCGGTAATTGTCGGAAGCCGCTCGAACGCACAACCGGCGGTTAAGAAATTGGTGCAGAAGACAGTTAATTCCAAGCCGACATTCCCGCCCGTCGTCATTACCGTCGATAAGAACGCTGCCGAAAAGAAACGTCCGCGCATCGTGAAAAACTAACTAAACAAACG
This sequence comes from Blastocatellia bacterium, assembly GCA_963732475.1. Taxonomy (GTDB): domain Bacteria; phylum Acidobacteriota; class Blastocatellia; order Pyrinomonadales; family Pyrinomonadaceae; genus OLB17. The sequence goes on from CAVSZR010000008.1 coordinate 498,010, forward strand.
CTTTGCGGTTGCAGGCTTTGTCAAAAGCATCGAATCCTTCCATTCCCTCGGAATCGTTCGGTGCTTTTTGTTGTCGGCCTCCGGCTTTTCGCTTGACACAGCCACGAACCTTGCGTGATTATTTATCTTTCAAATACCGTCGCCTTTGGCTATAATGTTCGGCAATTCGAAATTTTGAGCGTATTTTTTGCGATGCGGCTTTGATTTTTGCCCTAATCTTAATAAGATTATGTGTCCCGAAAGATTCTTGTAGCCAGGTATTATTATTTTAGGCAAATCCTGCAATTTAAAAGGAAGTTTAGCAACGATTTTTTTTGGCGATACATCAGAATGTTCGCAAACTCGATAATGCACATTTTCGGGTCGGCAAGTTCGAAGCGTAGTGGAATAGTACGGGTTGGAGGAAGATTTAATGAAAACGATTTTTAGATTTGCGGGTATGGGCGTTGTTCTGGCGGCTTTTTTCGCTTTGGCTACCACCGCGAGCTTTGCGCAGCCTGAACAGTGTGCGGATGCCGACGGGCAGGCGGCCGTTTATGAAAAGTTTACGGCTGTGTATGCGAAAAAAACACTTCCGGAAATGGAAACAGCCTTGGCGGCTGGCAAAGAGTTCCTTGAAAAATACGGCGCCTGTGAGCCGCTGAAAGAGCAGATCGACTTCGTCAAGCCGCAGGTCGCCAGGCTCGAAAAGGATATTCCGGCCCTTAAGGCGAGGCTCGAATTGGCCCCGTTCTTCGCGCGTTTCGACGCAGGTATTAACAATGACAACGGCGATGAGATCTACGCCGCAGGCAAGGAGATCCTTGCCCGGCAGCCTGAAAATCTGAATATTATCTTTCCAATGGGCGTTGCTGGAATGAAGTTGTCGACCCCGGCCAACAATTACAAATACGCTGACGACGGCCTTCGTTTTTCCCAACTGGCACTTTCGAAAATCAAAGGCGGGGCGGAATTTACTAAGAAGGATAAGAAAACCGGTGAGGCAACCGTCGGTGCACTGCAATACGAGTACACAAAGCCGGTTGCGATCGAGGAACTTACCTATTCGCTCGCCTATCTCAATTACTACGGCAAGAAAGATAAGAAAACGGCACTTCCAATTTATTATGAGCTTTCCCAGTCATCGGGCCGCTATAAAGAGGACCCGCGTATCTTTGGGACGATCGGCGACTACTATGTCGAGCAGGGCGGACCGATAGGCGAAAAGATCAGAATTGAGATCGAGGGTCGTAAACAGGAGGATACGGCTGAAGTGCTCGCGCAAAAAGAAGCCAGTATTAAAGCTCTGATCGCTTTATTCAACGGTTATACGGAGCGTGCCCTTGATGCCTACAGCCGTGCCCACAAGGTTGCAAAGTCCGACACCCCGGCTGCAAAGGCCTATAAGGACAATCTTTATAAGATAATGCAGGGGCTTTACAAGCGTCGTTTTGAAAAGGAAACCGGCCTAGATGCTTACGTGGCAACGACCCTTGCAAAGCCGTTCCCGAACCCGACCTCGGAAGTACAGCCGATCTCGGATCCCGATCCGGTCGTGACTACTACTTCGACCACCGGCCCGGGGACCGGCGTCGGAGCTGCTAACGGAACTGGTATCGGAGCTGGAAATGGAAGCGGTATGGGAGCTGCAAATGGAACCGGTTTGGGCAAGCCGAGCGGTGCGGGTGTAAGCGGTGCAAAAACCGCGACGCCGGCCAACGGCACGAAGCCGGGCCAGACCCAGTCGAAACCGGGAACAACGGCCACGACTAAACCCAAGGGCACCCGAAACTAAGAAACTCGTTGAATCTAAAAATCGGCCGGGCGTTTTGTTTATCGACGCCCGGCTTTCTTTTTTTAGCCAATCTTAATAATATTGTGCCTGCGGGATGAATATCGGTAAATTCGAAAAACTTGTCGGGTATAAATTTAGCGATCCCGAACTCCTAACGCGGGCTCTAACACACCGATCCTGGGCTCACGAGAATTTTCCCGGAGAATCGGACGAAAAAATTCGAGCAGCACAAAATGAATCGCTCGAGTTTGTAGGTGATTCCGTGGTCGGGCTGGTCATCGCCGAACGGCTTTACAGGATGCATCCGACGCTCAGTGAAGGCGATCTGACTTTGATGAAGCATCATTTGGTCGAGCGCTACGACCTTGGCTTCTATTGCCAGATCGTTGGACCTTGGGCAATTTATCCGCATCGGGCGTGGTGAAGAGAAAACAGGCGGCAGGGAAAAATCGGCGATCCTTGCCGACACGCTCGAGGCCGTGATCGCCTCGGTCTTTTTCGACGGCGGTTACGCCGCCGCAAATGATTTTGTTGGGAAGATCTTTGCCAGCCAACTGAAAAAGGCCTCGCCGGAAGGCTCGCTGGATTACAAGACCCTGCTCCAGGAAACGCTGCAGGCGGAAAAGCTCGCGGCGCCGACATATTCGCTGCTTAAATCCGAAGGCCTTCCGCATGAACGAACTTTCCTTGTCGAGGCGTCATGGGGCGGCGGCAAGTCGATCGGAACGGGTGCTTCGATCAAGTCGGCGGAAATGATGGCGGCAAGCGAAGCATTGAAAGAGCTGCAAAAACAAAAAGTATCGAAACGAAAAGTTTGACGGCGCGTATGTAGTTTGTGCATTTATGAGCAAAGACGAAAAAGACACAAAAGGGAAAGTCGACGAGGAAACCAAACCCGTCGGGCCCCCGAAATCGGTTTTCCGGGAATACTTCGAATCGTTTGCCGTTACGCTGGTGATGGCAATATTCGGAATGACGTTTATCTTGCAGGCCGTCACGGTCCCGACCGGCTCGATGCAGAACACGATCCTGGTTGGCGATTACCTTCTGGTAAACAAATTCATCTTTTCGCCGGGCGGCCAATCTCTGCCTTTTTTACCCCAGCGAGAAATTCAACGCGGCGACATTATTGTTTTCAAGTATCCGGGCAACAAGGTCGATCCGCGAAAGGACAGCTCGCGCGGACTTATCCCATATCAGATCAATTATGTAAAACGTGTCATCGGCCTGCCCGGTGAAACGGTCGAATTCAAAAACAACCAGGTGTTTGTCAATGGGCAGTTACTCCCTGAACATCGGATCATCGGCGATGCGGATAATGACCAATCAGCCCTGGAAACGAAGGACAACTCCGAGCGCAAACCGGATGAGAAATGGGACGTCTATTATTCAGAAGAAACGATGAAGTATGCGCAATCGGGGAAGAGCTTGCTTCGCCCGGGTTACGAGTTTGGTGTGCAAGGCAAACCGATGACCGTGCCGGACAACAGCTTTTTTGTGATGGGCGACAGCCGCGACAATAGCGAAGACAGCCGGTATTGGGGTTTCGTACCGCGCGAATTGGTCATCGGACGGGCGATGTTCGTTTACTGGTCCTGCGACCGCGGAGCGTCGAACGGTGACACCTTCGGCTGCCTCACGCACCCAAGGCTTAGCCGCATTGGTAAGTTTGTGAAATAGGCCTCTTTCAATTGCCACTAGCTTTAGCTAGTGGCCTGTGGTCTCAATGGACTGAGGCTTTAGCCGAAATCTGATGGACAATTTCAAAATGGGCTTTAGCCAAAAGGTGATTGGGCTAAAGCCCATTTTTACTTCTGCTTTTTCCACTAGCTAAAGCTAGTGGCAATTTATTAATGAAACTGAATTTCAGCGAAGAGGTATCGGGTGCATTGCATTTCGACCGCCCGGTCGTGGCCCTCGAATCTACGGTCATCGCACACGGTCTGCCGTTTCCGCAAAATCTCGAAACCGCCTACAAACTCGAACGCATCATTCGTGAAAAAGACGTCACTCCGGCGACAATCGCGGTCTTCGATGGCGAGATCGCAGTCGGCTTGAACGACGACCAACTCGAAACACTTGCGACAGGAAAGAACATTAGAAAGATCTCGATACGCGATCTTCCCATAGCTGTTGCCAAAAAACTGAATTGCGCCACGACCGTCGCGACGACAAGCTTCATAGCGCACGCGGCGGGAATAAAGGTCTTCGCCACCGGCGGGATCGGCGGCGTCCATCGCGGAAATGAAAGCGACGTGTCGGCCGATCTGCCGGAGCTGGCCCGCACACCGATGGTTGTTGTTTGTTCGGGGGCGAAGATCGTGCTCGATCTGCCCGCGACTCGCGAATGGTTAGAAACGCACGGCGTCACCGTGCTCGGCTGGAAGTGTGATGAAGTGCCGGCGTTCTATTCGACGTCGAGCGGGCTGGCGGTGGATGAAAGTGTCGAGAACGCGGCCGAGGCAGCGAAGATCGTAAAAGCACGCGACGAACTCGGCCTGAAAAGCTCAGTTCTTGTCACGGTTCCCGTTCCTGATGAATTTGCTATCGAAACGGCTGAGCTTGAGGCGATCCTGCGGGACGCCCTCTCACTGGCGACGGCGAGAAATATCAAGGGCAAGGAAATAACGCCTTTTCTGTTAAACGAAATGTCGGAAAAAAGTAAAGGAAGAACGCTGGCGGCGAATATCGCTCTGCTTGAGAATAACGCTCGGGTTGCGGCAGAGATAGCTGTAGCTTTGGGTTAACCTGCCTTGTTTCCGTTGCCCCGCTCCATCTTCTCTTTCAACGAGATCAGGCGCTTCTGTGCCTCGGCGGATTCGATCGCTGTTGGAAATTTTTCCGCGATCTCTTTCCAACTCGCTCCGTCATAGTGAAACGTCCGGCTTGCCGAATTGAATAGAAACACGATACCGAGCTTACGGTAACGATCAAGCATATTGAAATTCAGATAATAGCTGTGCATCGGTGCCGCGGAGGCGGCCATTTCACGCCGGTCGAGTCGCGAACCGGCATCTTTCGAAAGCCTTGCCGCTGTCTCTTCAAGAAGATCGCCGTAGAGCAATAAAAGGGCAGGGCGAAACTGCGATTGCGGGTAATATTCAAAAAATGACGCGGCCAATTCGATCTGATCAAAGCCGTTCGACGCCTGAACCAAGCGGGCCAGCCTTGCATCGTCACCCTCGCGAAACTTCCCGAAAACCGCGTCGGCCTGCACCCATCCCGTGTTCCCAGGTAAAGCCATAACCTTATAAAACTTCACACCGTCGGCTTCGGCGATCCCCTGGATCTGAACTCTTCGTCCGCGCCGCATTCGTTGAACCGAATCGGCGAACAGGCTCGGCTTCACTCGAAGGACCGAAAGCGTTTCGTCCATTACGACGGCGATACTGCCTATCTCTTTCGGCTTTTGTAGGGATGTCTGCTTAGATTTCGCGGACTGTGGTCGGGCACGTTTTTGGCCATCTACGCAGACGTTGACAGTAAGTAATAAGGCGATTGAAAGATATAAGCTTCTAAGTCTCATATCGAGAAGAAAAATGACAGACTCTGTTTACGTTGCCGTCCGCTTCGCTTTCGCGATCTTGTCCTGCAAACCTGCGTGATGAAAATGGCAGATCGCGATGGCCAACGCATCAGCGGCGTCGTGCGGAGCCGGAACTGCCTTGAGTTTCAACAGGACGCGCACCATTTCACCCACCTGGTGCTTTTCGGCGTTTCCGTACCCAACAACCGTTTGCTTTATAAGCCTTGGTGCATACTCGGCGATCGCGATCCCGCGTTGTTCGGCAAGCAGCAGCATGACGCCGCGAACCTGTCCGAGCTTCATCGCCACATTGACGTTTATCGAATAGAACGCTTCTTCTATCGAAAGCACATCGGGCTGATGCTGTTCGACAATCGCCTCAACATCGCGGAAAACCTTCATCAGCCGCGTCGAAAACGCATCGCGCGGGCTCGATCTGACCGTGCCGAAATCGACGAGCGCATATTTCGACCCGCTGCCGTCAACCACGCCCCACCCGAGCGTTTCGCTGCCTGGGTCGATTCCTAATACTTTCATTTTATGTAATGCGCCAGCGTGATTTATGACAAGATAACTTAAGTTTTTGCACAAAAGCAAATCCCTCGCGGCTTGGGGCTCGAATTTGTCAAAACCGCGAATAAATCATATGATTTTTCTAGTCACGACCGTACCCTAAGATCATACAATGAGTTCCCCAACCGAGGCATTGCCGCCAAAAGAATCCGTTCGAACACTGCTTTCCGAGATCATTGATTACGCTGGGCTTTTTCCGCCATCGATGGTAACGATGCAGGATGCGGTAAAGAATTTTTCGAAGTACAAGAACGGCGAACATGGCTGGCTGCTGGGCCGCTTTGTCGTGCCGGTCGCCCGGTTGGGAGAGTTTCTTGAGAGCGCCGGAGGAGTTATCGGCGAAGGCGAGAGTCCGTGGCGGCTGAGCGTGCTTGCGGGCGAGGACATAAACGCGACTATCCGCGAGATCAAATTGTTCAACCAGGAAAACGGATCGCGTTTCATATGCGACTCGCTTGAGGTAAAGGCAAACACGGTTTCGAAGATCGAGAACACGGTAAATGCTCTGCCCGGCGAGTTGACGGCCTATTTTGAAATTGCCCCGAACGAAAAATTTGTCGATCTTGTTTCAACGCTTGCCTTAAAACGGCAGCGGGCAAAGGTCCGCACTGGCGGCACCACGACCGATGAATTTCCGCCGTCGCGCGAAGTGATCCGTTTTGCCCGCACATGCATGGCAGCCAACGTCCCTTTCAAGGCGACCGCCGGACTTCACCATCCGATGCGGTGTTTCCGGCCGCTGACTTACGCACCGGACGCACCGCAGGGAACTATGCACGGGTTTCTTAACGTGCTGCTGATGACCGGATTTGCCCGTGAGAGCTATCGCGTCGCCCTGCTGGAAGAGCTGATGGAAGAAGAGTTTGACGAGGCATTTGCCTTTCGCGACAACGGCATCGCCTGGCGCGGCGAGCACTTCCTGACCGCCGGCCACCTCGAACGCCTGCGGAGAAGAGGAATGATCTCATTCGGCTCATGCTCATTCGACGAGCCCGTCGCCGACCTGCAGAGTCTCGGGCTGCTGTAAGGTAGACCGTCCACAGATGAACACAGATAAACACAGATCTGACTGTTTTTTTCCTATCTGTGTGTATCTGTGTTCATCTGTGGACAATATTTTTTATGTACGAGATTAACGAAACCCACGACCCGAACCTCAAAAGCTGGGTCGAATCCGCCAACGATCCGAATACGGATTTTCCGATACAGAATTTGCCGTTTTGCGCATATCGAAAGATCGGTGTCGATTCAACCGAAAGAATCGGCGTGATGATCGGAAGCCAAGTATTAGAATTAACGCCGTTCTGCCAAGACAACAAACTTGTAGATCAGCATTTTGACGGGTTGGTACAGCACATTCGACAGTTGAATTTGTTAACGACATATCCCGTAGAAGTGCAGAGATATCTGCGAGGACGATTAAGCGAATTGTTTCGCGAAGAATCCCAGCGACAGGAGGAAGTCTCAAAGTACTTGATACACGCTTCCAATGTTGAGTTTGAGTTGCCTTGGTATACTCGTGACTACACCGATTTCTACTGCTCGATCTATCATGCGACGAATGTGGGGTCGATGTTTCGGCCGGACAATCCTTTGCTGCCGAATTATAAATATGTGCCGATCGGGTATCATGGGCGGGCTTCGTCGATCGTGATCTCGGGGACGGACATCAAGCGGCCGAAGGGGCAGAATCGCACCGACCAGGAAGCTCCGCCGGTGTATATTCCGTGCAAGAGTCTCGATTACGAGATGGAGGTCGGCTTTTTTGTCGGGCAGGGAAATGAGCTCGGCACGTCGATCCCGATCGGCGAGGCGGAGAAACATATCTTCGGGCTGTGCCTCGTCAACGACTGGTCCGCCCGCGACATACAGGCGTGGGAATACCAGCCGTTCGGGCCTTTTCTCGCAAAGAATTTCGCCACGACGATCTCGCCCTTCGTCGTCACGATGGAAGCTCTCGCACCATTCCGCACAAAGGCGTTCGAACGAGAAGCAGGCGATCCGGCACCGCTCGATTATCTTGCCGATGATAACAACGCTAAATTCGGCGGTATCGACATCAATCTCGAGGTATTTATCCAGACCGCGAAGATGCGCGGCGAAAACATCGAACCTTTTTTACTAAGCCGCTCAAACATGACAGACCTTTACTGGACGATCGGCCAGATGCTAACGCACCACGCTTCCGGCGGCTGCAACCTCCAAACCGGCGACCTCATCGCAACCGGCACGATCTCAGGCAAAGAAAAGAGCGAACGCGGCTCGATGCTCGAACTAAGCTGGCGAGGCACCGATCCAATCGAATTACCATCCGGCGAACAACGCCGCTTCCTCGAAGACGGCGACGAGATCATCATGAAAGGCTACTGCGAACGCGAAGGCTTTCGCCGCATCGGCTTCGGCGAATGCCGCGGGCGTATCTTACCGGCAGATTAAAGAATCTTTGCCACGAATTACACGAATGGCACGAATGATTTTTCTTTCTATTCGTGACATTCGTGTAATTCGTGGCTAAATTCTTCCTGTCTGCTAAAATTCAACTGTGAAGGCCGCTCCGGAAATATCAAAAACCACAGTTCGCCGCATTTCTGTGGAGAATGGCGATGTTGCGGCAGACGACGTTCTCGCGGTCGAAGAACCGCTTGAGATCCGCGTCGGTTTTTATCAAAACGGCAAACCAACTCACAAAGCAATTTCCATCACAATGAGGACGCCCGGTGACGATGCTGAGCTGGCGGTGGGCTTTCTGTTTACGGAAGGAATTCTAACCTCATCCGATCAGATAAAAGAGGTCCGTCACTGCGGACTAAAGGTCAGCAGGGCCAAGGGCTTGGTCGACCGGGCGGCGGCCCTGAACTCGAATACGATTCGCGTCGATCTATCTGAAGGCGTCGATATCGACCTCAAGCGCCTTGAACGCCATTTCTATACCTCATCAAGCTGCGGCGTCTGCGGGAAAAGTTCGATCGAGGCATTGCAAACGGGTGCTAAGAGAATTGAAAACGACAGGCTGAAGATCGACGCAAGTCTCATCCATCGAATGCCCGAAGCATTACTCGCCCGCCAACAGGCCTTCGAGAAAACTGGCGGCCTGCATGCGTCCGCATTGTTTGACGGGAATGGCACGCTCGACCTTGTCCGCGAAGACGTGGGCCGCCACAACGCCCTCGACAAAGTGATCGGTGCAAAACTGCTCGCAGGCCAGCTCCCGCTCAATGAAAGCATCCTTCTCGTCAGCGGCCGGGCGAGTTTCGAACTGGTTCAAAAAGCGCTTATGGCAGGCATCCCCATCCTCGCTGCGGTCGGTGCTCCGTCCAGTCTCGCAGTCGAGCTGGCACGCGAGTTCGGGATGACGCTGATCGGGTTCGTGCGGGATGACAGATTCAATATCTACTCAGAGCGTCAGCGCGTGAACACCTATTAAATGACAGTCAAAAAATAGGATCGCCGGGCGTGCGGTCTGTGGTACAATGTCCTGTGGTCGCAACAAAGCGACCGGCTTTTTGGCAACATACACTTGGTGTCCCACGGTTTTCCGGAACGGCAGCCGCTGGATAGTTGTTGGGACAGCGTAACTTATGCAAACACTCGCATTTAGCTTGCATCACCTGCCCTAAAGGCCGCGCTTAGCGGAAAAAACGCTGGGACAGTGGGACAGTTACGTAAGCCAAGTGGATACAATAATTAAGCTGTCCCAGGAGTGTCCCGGAATGGGACAGTTGTGACGCGACGGAACAGACGGCTTTGGTGAATAATTTGGCCGACGAAAAAGAACAACTGGAGATCTCCGGTCCCGAAAAAACAGCCGCCGGGCTGGATGCTGTGATCAGCGCCACAAAGAGCGTCTTTGGCAAAATGGGGGTGGTGCGCGGCACGCGTGGAATGTTGAAGATCAACCAGTCGGGCGGGTTCGACTGCCCGTCCTGCGCGTGGCCCGACCCGGAGAGCCATCGGACCGTCACCGAATTTTGTGAGAACGGCGCCAAAGCGATGGCTGACGAGGCCACGACGAAGCGGATCGGTGCAGAGTTCTTTGTGAAATATTCAGTCGCGGAACTCGCCGCCCATGACGACCACTGGCTCAACGACCAGGGCCGCCTGCCTGAGCCGCTCATCCTGACAGAAGGTTCGGACCATTTCGCTCCGATCTCATGGGACAGAGCGTTTGAGGTGATAGCAAACGAACTGACTTCGCTCGCTTCGCCTGACGAGGCCGTTTTTTACACATCTGGGGCGCACGTCGAATGAAGCCGCTTTTCTTTATCAGCTTTTCGTCCGCCAATTCGGGACCAACAACCTGCCTGATTGCTCAAACATGTGCCACGAATCGACGAGCGTCGCTTTGGCGGAATCGATCGGGCTTGGCAAAGCGACCATACGGCTCGACGATTTTGAAAAGACCGATCTTGTCATAGTTGTCGGCCAAAACCCCGGAACGAACGCTCCGCGAATGCTGAGTTCGCTTGCCGCTGCAAAGGCCGCGGGTGCGAAGATGATCGCCATCAACCCGCTGCCCGAGGCCGGGCTGATGAACTTCAAAGATCCGAACCCGCAGCATGGAAACCCATTCTCGCTGATAGTGGGAAAACCGGTGAAGCTTGCCGATCTGCATCTCCCGATCCGCATCGGCGGCGACATGGCCGTTCTAAAAGGCATAATGAAGCTCATGCTCGACCGCGAACGGACAAATCCAGGAACGGTTTTCGACCGGCAATTTATCGACGGGAAAACGGCTGGTTACGACGAGTTCGTAGCCGAGCTGGATGCGGCAAACTGGGCGGACATTCTCGCGTCGTCGGGTCTGGCAAAAAGCCAGATCGAAGAGGCGGCCCAGATGATAATGTCGTCACGCTCGATGATCACGTGCTGGGCAATGGGCGTGACGCAGCACCGCGATGCGGTAGCGACGATCCAGGACATCGTAAACCTGCATCTGCTTCGCGGCCAGATCGGCAAGCCGGGTGCGGGGTTATGTCCTGTCCGCGGCCATTCAAATGTGCAGGGCGACCGGACGATGGGCATCTGGGAGCAGATGAATCCGGTGTTTCGGGCAAATCTTGAACGAGAATTCGATTTCAAAACGCCCGAGAATGACGGCCTCAACACCGTCGAAGCTATTGAGGCAATGGCGGAGGGTCGGGCGAAAGTGTTCTTCGCGATGGGCGGGAATTTCGCCGCGGCGTCGCCCGATACGGATGCTGTCACGCGAGCCTTGAGCAAATGCAGCCTGACCGTTCAGGTCATTACAAAGCTCAACCGGACCGCGCTCACCCCGGGAAAACCTCGCTCATTCTGCCGTGCCTCGGCCGCTCGGAAATCGATCGGAGTCCGCACTGGAGTGCGGACACTCTGTCCGCATGAGCCCGATGGGCGAACAGCGGAGGGTGATCTCCGGCGGTGGATATCAGCGGGGCGAGGCCGCCGCCAAAGAACGGCGGCGTGGGGACAAGAGTGTCCCCGCTCCAATAGAACAGTTCGTCTCCACCGAAAGCACCATGCTCAATGTCCAGATGTCCAAAGGCATTTTCGAGCCCGCGTCCGAACATCTGCGTAGCGAAACGTGGATCGTCGCCCAAATGGCAAAAGCCGCGTTTGGCGAAAATACTACGGTCGATTGGGATGCGATGGCCGCGGATTACGACAATATCCGCGACGCCATTTCGCGGGTCGTTCCCGGCTGTGAAAATTACAACCAGCGGATCCGCGAAAAAGGCGGTTTTTATATGCCGAATCCACCGCGCAAGGGCGAGTTCAAAACGCCCATCGGCAAGGCGCTTTTCAGAGCAAATCCGCTCGAAAAGATCGAGCTGCCAGAAGGCCGGCTGTTAATGACGACGATCCGTTCGCACGACCAATTCAATACGACGATCTACGGCCTCGATGATCGCTATCGCGGCATTGACGGCGGCCGACGCGTGATCTTTATGAACGCAAAGAACATTGCGGAACTTGGCCTTCGAAGCGGGACCGGTCGTCGATATAACAAGCCATTGGGATGACGGCGAACGGCACGCAAAGGAGCTTTACCGTAGTGCCTTACGACATTCCCGCCGATTGCTGTGCAACTTATTTTCCCGAGGCAAATCCGCTCGTCCCGCTCGGCAGCATCGCTCGCCGAAGCGGCACGCCGACCTCAAAATGTGTCGTGATTTCGGTAAAACCCGCGGGCGGAAACACGAGCGGTAGCGAGTGTGCCACTTGACCATAGAGGCCTACATCCTGATCGGCGGCCGTTCAAGCCGCCTCGGCCGCAACAAGGCGTTTGTCGATCTCGGCGGCCGGACGCTCGCCCAGCGTGCCCTCGATACAGTTCGCGGATCGGGCATTGCGTCTAAAATCACCTTTGTCGCGGGAAGCGAAACACAGTTTGCGATCGAAGCTCTTACTCTTGATGTACCGTTCATCTCCGATCTGGTTGAAGGCCGTGGGCCGATCGGCGGCCTGCACGCCGCACTCGGATCTGCACAAACCGAATGGATATTTCTTCTCGCCTGCGATTATCCGTTTGTCACATCCGATCTGCTGCAACTCCTTGCGGCGAATATTTCCGACGAGTTCGGTGCGGTCGTTCCCGAACAGACCGACGGCCGGCTGCAGCCGCTCTGTGCGTTTTACAACGTTGAAGCGGCCCGAACTGTGATCGAGGAGATCATCGCTTGCACCGCAGTCCCGCCGCCGATGCGAGAGGTCGTTAGTTCGCTTAAAGCCGAAGATCGTCAAGCCGGCCGACTACTCGCATCTTGCCGGGTCCGGTCATTTCTTTGCTAATCTCAATACGCCGGCGGATCTGGCCGAAATTAGAAAAATGGTCCACAGATGAACACAGATAAACACAGATGATCAGGATGACTAATCATCTGCGTTCATCTATGGCAAGAATTCCTGCTCTGCGTCTCTGCGGTTTCTATTCGTTTGTGTCAAAATAGAACTACATGGATCTGGTTTTAGACAAATTTCACGAGGAATGCGGAGTTTTTGGCATTTTCAACCATCCGGAGGCCTCGACCATTACGCAGCTTGGGCTTTTTGCTTTGCAGCATCGGGGCCAGGAAGCCTGCGGCATCGTTTCGGCGGACGGCTGCGACTTGCACGAGTTTCGTTCGCAAGGCCTTGTGGCGGACGTTTTGAACGAAGATGAACTCAAAAAGCTGACCGGTTCCAGTGCGATCGGCCACACGCGTTATTCGACAGCCGGGCGCAACACTATCAAAGAGGTCCAGCCCTTTTCGGTCACCTGCCAGCATGGTGACATTGCCGTTTGCCACAACGGCAACCTGCCTTTCGCCGAGGCGCGCCGACGCGAACTCGAAAAGGAAGGAGCAATTTTCTCGTCGACATCCGACACGGAAACGCTGCTTCACGGTATCGCCCGCACGCAGGCCCCGAATGTGATCCAGGCTGTCGAAAAGGTACTGAAGGACACCGAGGGGGCGTTCTCTCTGCTCTTCCTGACGCCAAGATCGCTCATTGCCGTTCGCGACCCGCGCGGCTTTCGCCCGCTCGTGCTTGGCAAGTTGAAAGATGCGTGGTGCGTTGCGTCCGAGACCTGTGCCTTCGACCTGATCGACGCCGATTACATTCGCGAAATCGAACCGGGAGAGATGATCATCGTCGATGAATCCGGCCTACGCACCTCGAAACCGTTTACAGCAAAGCCCGTCTCCGTCTGCACGTTCGAGCATGTCTATTTTTCGCGGCCCGACTCGACCATTTTTGGCCGCTCGGTCAACGAATCGCGGCACAAGATGGGTAAACAGCTTGCTGTCGAGCAGCCGGTAGAGGCGGATATCGTCGTGCCTGTGCCCGATTCGGGCGTTTCGGCCGCTATCGGATTCGCCAGCCAGTCCGGCATCAACTATCGCCAGGCTATCATCCGCAACCATTACGTCGGCCGAACGTTTATCGAGCCTTCTCAGTCGATCCGCTCGTTTGGTGTTCGGCTGAAATTGAACCCGATCAAAGACCTGATCAACGGCCGTCGCGTCGTCCTTGTCGATGATTCGATCGTCCGCGGCACAACCTCGAAAAAGATCGTCGAGATGGTGCGCGACGCCGGTGCGACCGAGGTCCACATGCGTATCTCCTGCCCGCCAACGGCGCATTCTTGCTACTACGGTGTCGATACACCGCACCGCCGCGACCTTATCGCGTCGCGAAAGACGATCGCCGAGGTCTGCGAATACATCGGTGCCGACAGCCTCGGCTACCTTTCGCAGGAAGGCATGCTCGCCGCCATCGGTATTGACGGCAGCACTTCATGCACCGCCTGCTGGAGCGGCAAATACCCGACGCTGATCGCCAATGGCGCATCCGCCTGAAAGGCTGTGAGTGGTGCTTCGCCATGCCACCGACATCATGCCCATGAAAACTGTACAACGCGTGCCTATCTTAGTAACGGTCATATTCCTTGCGATATGCTCCCACTCATTGTCCGGACAGACAGTGCCTACCCATGCCGATTTGCTGCGCGGCGAATACGGGCGGTATCGGGCGAACAATGATCTGCTGTCTTACGCCCTTGATATTCGGATAGATCCGGTCAAGAAATATGTCACCGGCAAGAATACGATCCGTTTCAAAATGTTGAAGGACGATTCGCGTCTGCAGCTTGATCTTTATGACAACCTGAACGTCGATAAGATAACGATGGGCCCCGACACGCTCAAGTATTCGCGAGATTCGGGAGCGGTATTTGTCGACTTTCCGCAAACGCTGAAGACGGGCCGGACATATTCCATCGACTTTTATTACTCAGGAACGCCAAAGACTATCGGCCGTTTTGGCGGATTTACATTTAGCACCGACCCGGCAGGCAGGCCGTGGATCTTTACCGCGTGCGAGGGCGAAGGGGCGAGCATTTGGTGGCCGAACAAAGACCAATGGCACGACGAAGTGGAGAACATGACCATCAGCATTGCGATACCGAATGATCTGGTGGACGTTTCGAATGGGAAGTTCATGGGCAAAAAAGACCTTGGCGATGGCTATACACGCTGGGACTGGCTGGTGAACTATCCGATAAATAATTACAGCGTGTCCGTAAACATCGGCAAATATGAGCACTGGTCTGAAAAGCTCGGCGACCTTTCGCTTGATTTTTACGCCTTGCCGGAGGACCTCGATAAAGCAAAAAAGCAGTTCGCACAGGCCCGGGGAATGCTTGAGGCGTTTCAGCATTACTTCGGCGAATATCCGTTCAAAAAAGATGGGTATAAGTTGATCCAGGCCCCGTATTCCGGAATGGAGCACCAGAGCGCGGTCACCTATGGCAATCGTTTTGCCAACGGATATCTCGAACGCGATTGGACCGGTGTCGGCATTTCGACCAAATTCGACTTCATCATCATTCACGAAAGCGGCCATGAATGGTTCGGCAACAGCGTCTCGGCTGCCGACCGTGCTGATATGTGGATCCACGAAGGCTGGACGACATATCTCGAATGCCTTTACGTCGAATACACCTTCGGCCACGAAGATTATCTGAAATATACGAATGCGCTATAAAAAGAAGATACAGAACCGGCTGCCGATCATCGCTCCGCGCGGCGTCAACGCCACACCGCCGCAGGACCAGTATTTCAAAGGTGCGCTTTTTATCCACACGCTCCGCAGCATCGTGGGTGACGACAAAAAATGGTGGCCGATGCTGCGCGAGTTCTACCAGCATTTCAAGTATAGGAACATCATGACCGAAGACATCGTCGCGTATTTCAGTCAGAAGACCGGAATGAACCTGACTCCGGTTTTCGATCAATACCTGCGGCATACGGCGATACCGAAGCTGGAACTGAAATTTGACACATCGGCCGGAAGCTTCTCGTATCGCTGGAAAGCGGATGAAAAGGGGTTCGCGATGCCAGTTAAGGTCGGCACCAAAGATAAATGGACGCTGATCTATCCGACAACTGAATGGAGATCGTCAAAAACCGACATCAAACCCGCCGACTTCGAGGCCGCGACCGATCTTTATTACATCGACGTGGAAAAGGAATGATAGCTGCGCGATGAGGCGATTGGCGGTCTTTTTACATCGTTTTGATAATCTCTAACTCGGGCAGATGGAGTGTTTTCCGACAACTCAGCCGTTCCATTTCTCATCTGAATAGTGTACACTGACCTTCCTCTATGGGGGCGACAGGCTTCGACAGGGGCTTGTATAGATCTTTGGATGCACGTCGGGCTTTTTGCTTGTGAGCTCGTTAAAAAAACTTGCAAAACACAAATGCTAATCAAGAATTAGCTCTTGCTGCCTAGTTAACTCTAGACCAGAAGTGTCTTACCGGAAGTCAGCCTGATGCGACCGGCTAAGGCATAACTCAGTTCAGGCTCGGGCGCGTTCTCCACCTGCGGACGCGGCTTAAAGTCAGCCGGGTTAGCCGCCGATGAGGTCTTGTCCGTTCATCTGCTCATCAGCGGCGAAAATTAAGTGAATGGACTAAACGTGTAGATTTCACTGGTCGCAACCTTTGGATGCGGGTTCGATTCCCGCCGCCTCCACCACTTTAATTTTGGATTTGGGATTGCGGATCTTGGTATGACAGCCAGGATCCGCTTTCGTGCTTATCTCGCTGTCTTTCGGTTGACAGGAATTGGTTCTTCCAGGTGTTGAGTTGTTTCGTCGGTGATGCTAAAAGGCACGCCCGAGGTGAGTTGAGTTGTTTCTGCCGGGGCTACATACTCATCGGCCGCCGGGCTGATAAGTTCTTTTGTATCAGCGTCGGATTCGTGCCGTGCCGCCTTACTTTCGGTGCGTTTGCTGACCACCATTCCGTTAAAGATCAAACGCGGCGCCGACCAATAAAGGGATCACACCGACGATCCAGATCCTGCTAAGGATCTCGGTCGCCCGGTCTGGAATTCCACCGCCAAGGATTATCCCTTGCATCAGTATCGAAAGCACCAGCATCAAGGCCGCTCCAACGCTAGCTGTGATCACACCGGCCTTTATCTCGTTCCGTCGCTTTACATCCGGCGTGATTCCCTGTATTCGCTCCAATTCGGCCTGATGCCGTGCAGCATCTTCGCCAGACTTTAACATTTCGGCAACCCAGGTCTTGCTCCAGTCAAATTTGTCATCCGCCCCGCGCGTGGACATGATCTGCCGAAGCGCCTGAAGATTCGCACCACAGGATTTGCAGAACTTAAGCTCATCATTTTGGGTTGATCCGCACTGAGGACAAAACATATATTTTCCTATAATAATGCTTTGAGAAAATACGTCCAGTCTTCGGGAAAAGTTCGATGGTCAAATTTGCGGCGACAATTTACAAGATCGGTATAAATCCCGTGGTTGATCCACCGGGGAAGGTTTTGTCGGCACTATTTGCACAAGCAGGCAAGGACAAAGGCCCGATCCCGGTTTGCGGCCATCTGAATGGGGCCGAATTCATCCAGACACTGGTCAAATATCGGGGCGTGTGGCGGCTTTATATCAACGGTGAGATGTTGAAAGCGTCGGGCTTAAATGTTGGCGATACGGCCAATGTCGAGATCGAATTTGACCCGCGGCCGCGTCAAACACCGATGCCGCTGAAATTTGCAAAGGCACTTAGAGCGCGACAAGACCGTTAAGGAGCAATTCGAAAAGCTTACGCCCGGACGAAAAAAGGAAATACTTCGATATCTGGGGTCATTGAAAACAGAAGAATCGGTGGAAAGAAACATCGACCGCGTTCTTAAACACCTTCGGGGAGCAAAAGGCTGAGGGGAAGTAGAGCTGCGGACGTTGCCGTTGAACAAAAAAAGAGCAGCCTTGACGGCCGCTCTTTTTCAATAAATAACGCTGATCTTATTGCATCGCAACAAAATCGAGATCGATCAGATCGTCACTCAAATTCAAGACACGCTGGTTGAATTGATAGTTCTTGTGACTTACGTTCAAAACGTAGGTCTCGCCGACCGGCACATCCGCGAAAACGAAGAAGCCGTATGCGTTCGTGCTCGCGGTTCGAACCATGCCGTTTCCGCTGGCCAGGATAACGGTCGCCCTGCGAATTGCCCGTCCGTCCGTAGTTAAAGCACGGCCGCTGACAGTAGCACCGCCAGCCGACGGTGCGGAGCTGATCGTAAAATTCGCCGACGAGGTTCCTGCTGGTTCGGCAAAATCGAATTCGCGAACACGGATCCTCGCTGTCGCTGTTGGCGTGTTCGGAACTGTCCACGAGAACGAGCCGGTATTCGCAACATTTGCTGCAATGACCGTCGGATATGTCGCCCCGCCATCAGTCGATAATTCAATACGCACATTGCGGTTAAACGAACCGTTATTATCCCAGAAGATGGTTTGCGGAAGTCCGATCACGACCGCCCCACCGGTCGGCGAGACGCCCGTTATCGTGTCGGTGGCCTGGTCCGCGGTCGTATCGCGGTACCAGCCTATGTCACGCAAAAGCTGACGAGTAAGATCGCCATCGATGGCAAGGCCGCTGTTTATGCTTGGCTCCATTAGCAAATTCGGCGATGCGGTCGTGCTGAAATGCGATACGGATGAGCCCGACTGAAACGTAGTCGGGGCAAAGAGTTCCACGCGTCCCGTAGCCGCGTCTCGGCCTGATGTCAGAAAGCCCGATGCCATACGGACGTTAGGGCCGTTCCATCTGAGCGCTCCGTTGCTCAAGGCCGAGGCTTGTCGCTGGGCGTTGCACATAGTGTTCCAAAACAGGCCGGTATTGTTATCAAACATGTGTCGCGACCAAACATCAGGGAATCCGCCGGCGAGAGCTCCGGTGCTTCCGTTTGCAAAAGTCGAAAAACCAAGGCCGTGCCCCATTTCGTGAAGGAGGACAACGAGGAGGTTTATCCTCAGCGATGGCGTCGCGTTATCCAGGCCGTAATACCAGCGGCTTCCGGCAGCCAGACATCCTGTGTCGATGCTGACGTTAAAAGTGGCGTTTATGTCAGGGTTCGCCGGGTCGAGATCGACGCCTGCCTGTTTGTTGGCGAGAGCCACGTGGTGCCATGTTCCGGCCAGTTGTCCGCCGGAAAAATCGCGAAATCCATTGGCCGCACCGGCCGAGCCGAGTACCGCGCCGCCGCTTGAACAGGTTTGCGGGTCCATCTGGGAACGAACATTGATCGGAACGTTTGTATCGAGAAACGCACCCCAAATCCCCGCCGCAAAATTGAATACATTCAAACGCTGGGCACCGCGGGTCGCACCGTTGTTTCCGCCTTCAGGGTTAGCAAACGCGGCTGTCGCGTCGTTAAATCCTTCGCCTGCACCGTCGTTATTGACGATGTTGATCGTCGCCGCATCAGGCGACATCATTCGCTGCTGCCGTGCTTCTTCGATCAGGTTGCTGTAAAAGATAAACTCGGCTTCTGACATGCCGTGATCGGCGGCAAGCTTTTCGGTGTCTCGCTTCGGCATGACGGTTCGTGCAACGCCTTGCCCCGTTTCGAGATCTCGGCCAAAAAAAGCATTGGCCTCGCCAAGACTCATAACGCAAGCCGAGGTTAGAGTTCCGTCACTTTCCGTACGTGCCAACGCGACATTTTGAAAACCGCCCTCAGGATCGAGCATGACTCCGTTCGCCGTGTATGTTTGCTTAACATTTTCAGCGTCGCGTCGAGTTTGACGGCGGATCTCCGCGGCCATCTCGCTGTCCTTCTCTTTTTCAAAACCGGCTCGAGCCGATCTGGTGGAGTCATTTTTCTGGGCAGAAACTGTGGCTAGAGATCCGAATTGGGAGAAACCTGCAACGATTAAACAGCCGGCCGTAACGGCAAGCAGCGAGACAATCACTTTTTTCATTTTGTTATTTAGTTTGACGAGGCCGGGCTCGCTCGATTGGTAATGTTTCAGGGTGGACTGAAAGATCGAAACGCAACAAACGCGTCGAGATAGGGATAATTCTATCAAACTTGTTTATACTTGACAAGGAATTTTTAACATCGGAGCTAACGGTTTTGCCGCCGATATGCGACGGTGGCCGGTTGCCGAAATCCGGCAAGTTCGATAGCCTTATCAATTCTGTTTGGTATGATTTTGTGGTTATTGTTGCGGTATTGTCGGACTAAGGATTGATCATAAGTGAGCAGTGATCTGCCTATTGGAATATTTGACTCGGGCGTTGGGGGCTTGACGGTTTACCGGGCCTTGCATGATCGTCTAAAGAACGAACACTTCGTGTATCTCGGCGATACGGCCCGTGTGCCCTACGGAACGAAGTCGCTTGCGACCGTCGAACGGTACGCGATAGAGAACTCGCAGTTTCTCGCCTCTCTCGGCATAAAGATCCTTGTGGTCGCCTGTAACACCGCCTCGGCCCTTGCTCTCCCGAAAATTCGCGAGCGAATAGGAATTGATGTTGTCGGCGTTATCGGTCCGGGCGCCGAGGAAAGCGGTCGAATTGACAAAGGCTAAACCCAAGCCGAAGATCGGGGTGATCGCGACAGGGGCAACGGTCCTCAGTAATGCCTATTATGAAGCTATCCGGCGGGCTTCCGCTACGGCAGAGATCGTGCAGGCTGCATGTCCGCTATTTGTTCCGCTTGCCGAAGAAAACTGGCTTCACGAGCCGGAAACCTTTGCGATCGCCGCTAAGCATCTCAAGCCGATCGTTGAATTTGGGCCGGATGCTTTGGTGCTTGGCTGCACGCATTACCCAATATTGCGGGACGTGATTCAGCATACGGTCGGTGCCAATGTTAAGCTAATAGATTCCGGCGAGGCCACGGCGGCGGAAGTAGAAGCACTTCTGCTGGCCAAAGGTCTGGCAAGTAACCGACAGGCGACGGGTCGCAGGGCACTCGGCGACGATCTTGACCATTTTTATGTCACCGATGCGGCCGAACGATTTGCCAGTGTCGCCGAAAGATTCCTGGGATCGCAGCCGGCAAAGCTGGAAGCGATAGAAGTTTACGGAATTGATGAGCTCGTGAATCGAAAAAGATAGACCTGTTCGCGATTTAACGATTTCCGATTCACGATTCACAAAATATGAGTTACGAAAGATTAGACAGCCGCACCTACGATCAGTTGCGGAACACAAAGATAACACCCAACATTTCGCCTTACGCCGAAGGGTCGGCGCTTATCGAGGTTGGTGGGACAAAGGTCATTTGTACCGCTTCTGTCGAAGACAAAGTGCCTTTTTTTCTGCGGAACAAAGGCATTGGGTGGGTGACGGCCGAATACGCAATGCTTCCGCGTGCGACGAACACGCGGACTCAGCGGGAAACCCAGCGTCCGGCGGGGAGAACGCAGGAGATCCAGCGCCTTATCGGGCGCAGCCTGAGATGCGTTGTCGATACGAAACTGCTTGGCGAGCGGCAGATATTTCTCGACTGTGATGTTATCCAGGCCGATGGCGGGACTCGCTGTGCGTCGATAACGGGCGCGTATGTTGCGCTGGCTCTTGCGTGCAGGAAGCTGGTCAAACAGGGAACGGTGAAAACTTCGCCGATCCTGAGTGAGGTTGCCGCGGTCAGCGTTGGCATTATCGAAGGCACGCCGATCCTCGATCTTGCCTATGCTGAGGATTCCAACGCCGACGTCGATATGAACGTCGTCTGCACAGGAGCCGGGAAATTTATCGAGCTGCAGGGAACCGCCGAACGCGAGCCGTTCAACCGCGATCAGATGAACGAGATGCTGGCCCTGGCCGAGATCGGAATGGCCAAGCTTTTTGAGATCCAGCGAAATGCTTTGGCTGGATGATCAATTAGTTCTTCCGCAATATTATTCCCGGCGTATTTCCCGTGATCTTTCCGTTTTCCCAGAGCGGACTCCGTTTACCAAGACGGTTTTGATGCCTTCTGAAAATATCTGCGGCTCGGCGAAGGTCGCTCGGTCGATGACGGTTGCAGCGTCAAATAGAACCAGATCGGCTTTCATTCCTTTTTTGACTTGGCCTCGATCTTTCAATCCCAAACGCGCCGCCGGCATTGCAGACATTTTGCGGACGGCTTCTTCAAGGCTGAACCATTTGTTTTCGCGGACAAATCTTGCCGAGAACGCGTGTGAAAGTTCCCGTGCCTCTCGGATGGCGGCTGCCGATGCCGCCGTCGCTTGAGACCATCACCCACGGCCGCGTGTAAAAGGCTTTTACGTCGTCTTCATTCATCGAATTACACACCACGCCCGCACCGCCGTTCTTTACGATCTCGATGTACAGGTCAACAGGCGAGATATTTTTTGAAGCGGCGATATCCGCCATCGTTTTCATCTCATAGGCTCGATTTGCCGCATGGCTTGTGATCAAAACCTTCTCGGCACCGCCTACGTTCGCCAGTCCTTTTTCTATCTCGGCCCGGTCTTCGTGTTTTCGACTTGGAACCAAAACGGTAATGGTTGATGCCCATGCAGTGTATGGATAAGCGTCGGCAGTGATGTCGAAGCCCGATCTTCGGGTCTCTTCGATAAGAGCGATCGCCTCGGCTGATTTGCCCCAGACGTTGCGATTGCCCATTTTGATGTGCGAGATCTGAACGGGAAGTTTTGCCTCACGCCCGATGCGGATCGCCTCTTCCATAGCGTCGAGCATACCTTCTTCTTCGTCGCGCATGTGGCTCATATAGATGCCATGATGTTTCGCCGCCGGACGCGAAAGGGCGATCAGCTCCTCGGTCGTGGCGGAGAAGCCTACGTCGTACTCAAGGCCCGATGAAAGGCCAAATGCTCCTTCGTCCATGCCCTGTTCAACGAGCCCTGTCATTTGAACTATCTCGGCATCCGTCGCCTTCCGCGTGTAATCATTTTTCATTACCTGTTGGCGGACCGTCGCGTGGCCAATGAACGCTCCGACATTAACGGCGATCTTGCCATCAAGTTTTGCAAGATAATCCTTGATAGGGAACGGTGATCCGCCATCAGGGCCGACCATAACGGTCGTTATTCCTTGAGAAACCTGATTCGCAGCCGTTCCTTCGCGAAGCAGCCCGGATTCGGAATGATTGTGAATATCGATAAAGCCGGGAGCGAGCACAAGGCCGCTTGCGTCGATAACTTCATCGCCGGCGGCCGCTTTGATCGTTCCGATCTTTGCGATCTTGCCGTCCTTGATGCGAACATCGCCGCGAAATGAAGGCTTTCCGGAGCCATCAATGATCGTCGCATTTCTTATGAGGATCGAGCGGGATTGAGCAAAATTGGCGACAACAAAGGTCTGCAGAATGATGAACGAAAGGATCAGGAATCGCGAAACGGTTTGGCGGATGATCATAATTACAGAAATCATAATGAAAGCCAAAGGTTTCGTCCAACCTAATCAGCGACTTGCTTTGACGTACCCTGATGCTCAAACTAAAATCGAACCTTAAAACCGGAGAATAAAAACATTGAGCGAAAAACAATTTGAGTGGAAGATCGGCGATCGTGACGGGCGGTACGCGGGGCATCGGGAAGGCAATTGTGTTGGAATTGGCAAAGCGTGGGGCGAACGTCGCATTCAATTATTCAAAGAGCGCCGACGAAGCAGAAAATTTGAAGGCCGAAGTCGAAGGGCTGGGCGTGAAAGCTTTGGCGGCGCAGTGCGATGTGGCGAACACTGCAGCGGCTGCCGAGTTTGTCGGACAGGTAAAGGAGGCTTTTGGGACCGTTGATTTTCTGGTCAATAACGCCGGCATCACGCGCGATCAGCTGATTTTGCGGATGAAGGAAGAGGACTGGGATGCGGTCATCGACACAAATCTTAAGGGTGCGTGGAATTTTTCAAAGGCTGTACTTCGTCCGATGATGCGAAACGAGAACGGAGCATCGATCGTCAATATCACTTCGATCAGCGGCGTTGTCGGAATGCTTGGCCAGTCGAATTACTCGGCGTCGAAGGCCGGAATGATCGGCCTGACAAAATCGCTGGCAAAAGAAGTCGCGAGCCGCAAGATCACCGTCAACGCTTTGGCGCTCAGGACTTGTCGAAACCGAAATGGCATCGGAGATGAATGCCGAGTACCGCGAAAAGATCCTTGCTCAGATCCCGCTGGCGCGGCTTGGTAACGTGCAGGAAGTCGCTGAAATTGTTTGTTTTCTGCTTTCGGAGTCAGCGGCATATATCACCGGGCAGGTCATTCAAGCCGACGGCGGCCTTGCGATGTAGGTCGCTAATTTATGTCATTGAAATACCAAGGCGACGACGAGAATTCCCCCGAAAAGGGAATCGAAGTGTCCGCAACTGCTCCAATGCCGATCCCGGCTTATACGATCACGCTGCTTGTCTGCATTATTGCGGTCATGGCGGCCGAATTGTACCGCGGGCTCGAACCGTCGATCCTGGCAGCAGGATTTTCTAAACCTGATTTTATTTTCGGACATGAATATTGGCGTATCTTGACCGGAGCCGCCGTCCACGGCAGCCTGCTTCACGTTGCGATGAATGGATACGCGCTTTACAGCTTCGGGCGGCTTTTTGAAATGCTGTCCAGCCGAGCACATCTCGCGATCGCATTTCTCCTTTCGGCGATTGGCGGCGGCGTGCTTGGATTGATAATGTCACCAGCGGGAATTTCCGTGGGAGCTTCGGGCGGGATCGTCGGGCTTGTGTCGTATCTGGCCGTCTACTCGTTTCGGCGGCGGAAGTTCATTTCTCCTGAGTTTCGAAAAAATCTTTTAATAAATATCGGGTTCATCCTCGTATTCGGGCTTGTGCTTTACCAAATTGTCGACAATTACGGCCACATAGGCGGGCTTATTGTTGGGGCGGTTTATGGGTTACTTCAAATACCCTCGGATGAGTATGTCGACCCGAGGGAAGCGGGATCGGTTACGCAAGTATTTGGCCTGGTTGCGGTTGGAATCTATGTAGCTACATCACTTTTCAGTATTTATTTGATCTTGAAATAAGATCCCAACATCCCACATTAATGGCCCGAGTCCGAGTTCATCAGCACGTTAATCCTTTGTCGCCGTATTACCGGCAAACGCCCGAGCCGATCGATCCGGCTGCTGTGTTTGCCGACCCGACGCTGCCTATTCATTTGGATATCGGATGCGCACGCGGGCGGTTTATTTTGAAGATGGCCGAGGCCGAGCCAGGCTGGAATTACCTCGGCGTCGAGATCCGTGAACCGCTTGTTGACGAAGCCAACAGGCTTGCTGATGAGGCTGGCCTGTCGAATCTGCACTACGTTTTTTGCAATGCGATGCTTTCGCTCGGAGAGCTGATCCAGGATATTCCGGAAGGAATGCTTCAAGCGGTGACGATCCAGTTTCCCGATCCGTGGTTCAAGAAAAAGCACGCCAAACGTCGTATGGTGAACGAAGAAATGGTTGATACTATCGCGAGCCATTTGTCGTCGAACGGAAGGGTATTTGTTCAAACCGACATCGAATCTCTTGCAGATGAGATGTTCGCACTGTTTCGCGTCGATAAGCGTTTCGCTGAAATCCCGATCACGGAAAACCCCTTTAGCATTAAAACGGAGCGCGAGACCTCGGTCGAGACCAGGGGGCTTCCCGTATTTCGCACGCTGTTCAACGCGGTGTCATAAAACAAATTCGGCCAATTTCGCGTTAGAATAGCGGGAATCAAAATTTCTGTCTGCAATTCGCATCAACGATGAAAAAATCTCTTAACTTATTGTTGACAACCCTCGTTGTCGTTTCCGCGCTTGCTTTCAGAACGCCGGGGCAGGACGCCCGCTTCTCCGGAGTCGAGCTATGGAAGCAGGTAGAGGTGGTCCGAACCGCCCACGGCGTGCCGCATATTCGTGCGAAGAACCTGCGTGCGGCCGGGTATGCTCTGGCACTGCTTCAACTTGAAGACTACGGTCCAACGACGGCAATGGAAGTCCTCGAGGCCAGCGGGCGATGGGCGTGGGTTGAGGGATATGCAAGGATCGAATCCGACTTTCTGATCCGCCGCGAACGCGAGAAAACGGCGGCAAATTATCCCAAGCTATCGAAAGAAGTGCGGGATGTGTACGACGGATTCGCAGCGGGAGTAAATCGACATATCGAATTGCACCCGGAGGAATTCCCGCAAAAGATGCCGAAGGATTTTACGGGCAGTGACGTACAGGCAACCGAGATAATACCGCCTTCGACCCGAAAGATCCGGTTGTTTCTGAATCGCCTGAATCCGCCGGCCAACAATCAACCAACGCCGCCAAGCACAGAGGATGAAGAAGGCGAAGGCCCGGACGATGGATCGAACGCGTGGGCGTTTGGCCCGAGCAGAACGAAGTCAGGTAAAGCAATTTTGCTTCGCAATCCGCACCTGCAGTGGACGGCCGGCTACTATGAAGCGCATATGACCGTGCCGGGCGTGATCGATTTCTACGGAGATTTTCGGATCGGCGGACCGTTCGCCGTTATCGGCGGATTCAATAAAGATCTCGGCTTTTCGACGACCAACAATTCGCCCGATCTCGACACTTTCTATTCATTCGATGTCGATCCTAAAGAACCCGATCACTTTTTGCTTGACAGCAAATCGGTACCGCTCAAGCGTGAATCCCTATCTGTCCCGTTTCGCAACGGCGAGGGTGTCTCTACAGAGACCCGCGAATTCTGGTCAACGCAATTCGGGCCGGTTTTTCATCGGGCGAACGGGAAGATCTACGTTTTCAAATTCGCGGGCGATGGCGAAAACCGAGGCGGTGAACAGTTCCTGAAAATGATGCGTGCACGGTCGCTAAAGGAATGGGACGACGCGATGAAGATGCGTGCGCGTCCGACGTCGTTTTTCACTTATGCCGATCGTGCGGGTAATATCCTGCTGCTTTGGAACGCGTCTTTGCCGCTCTTGCCCCATCCTCCGGGCGACGATCTTGCCGCAGTTCACGCAACCAAGGCGTCAGAGGTTTGGACCAAGTTCGTTCCCTACGAAGACCTGCCCCGATTTCTCAATCCGGCGGGTGGCTATGTGCATAACGAAAACGGCTCGCCGCATTATACGAACATCCGCGGGCTGCCAGTTATCAAAAACAAATACGCCAACTTCGAAGAACCGGAACTTTCACTTCGCAGCCAGCTCGCTTTGCAGTTGATCAATGGCGATGAAAAATTCAGCCTCGAAGATGTCGTTAAGCTCAAACACAATTACCGAATGCTGCTTGCCGACCGCGTTAAGGGTGACCTGATCGCAGCCGTGAAGGCTGATAATCCGACCGGTGATGCGGTTTCGGCCGTTGCTCTTCTGGAACGCTGGGACAACACCGCCTCCGCCGAAAGCCGCGGCTCAACGCTGTTCGAGATATGGTGGTTCCATTATTCCGGCGTTCGCCCGAACAACAACGTCCTTCTGCCGAACGCTCAGCGATTTTGCAAAGGTTTGGAACACCGATGACCCGTTCAACACTCCACGCGGTCTTGGTCGATACCGCGCGTGCGGTGGAATCTTTCAAATGGGCGGTCGAAGAAACAAAGCGTCGTTTTGGCAGTCATTGATGTCACATGGGGCGATGTTCACCGCGTGCGTCGCGGCAGGGTTGATGTTCCGGTCGGCGGCTGCGGCAATGAGCTAGGCTGCTTTCGAATACTGAGCTTTGCTCGCGGTGCTGACGGCAAGCTCGCAGCGAATGTCCGGCGACGGCTGGGTGCTGGCGGTCGAATTCGGCGACACGCCGCATGCCTATTCTGTACTTTCTTACGGCCAAAGCCCTCTGCCAACGTCACCGTGGCACGCCGATCAGGCAGAGATGTTCGCGAAAGGTGAAATGAAAAAGGTCGCGTTTACCGAGGCAGACGTTAACTCACAAGCCGTAGTTCGATTTCGACCGGGTGAGAAGCGGGTAGCACACTAAGCTGGTTTAGGCGGATCGACGTTCCGTCGGCTCAGGTTTAGACAAGCCAGATATCCACGGACGATGAAGATGAGAGCAAACGCATGAAAACCAGCCATCAAATAGTCGCCGAAAAGTAGGACAAGCAAACCATCAAGCAAATATAAAATGATCCCGGCGACAAACACCCCTTTGAATCGCTTCCCTGCGTAGTAGCCAAAAAAAGCAAAAACGGCGAATAACGCAAAATTAAAAAAGATCGCAATGACCCTCAATATTGCGGGACCTCCGTTTTCGACGATCTCGCCTACAAACACATCCATAACGAGAGCAAGGCCGAGACCTCCAAGGAACGAAACCGGAGAGCCAAGGGCGAACATAACGGAATTTACCAGCGAAAGTCCAGCTATCCAATAAAACCAATTTGCACCGCCCTTCATTCGCTGTTCGAGTTCGACACGGTCCGTGTCAAGGGGAGCGTTTGGGACTTCTTCACCTAAACCTAGAAGATTGCTCATACGATGTTGTTACCCTGGTGAGCGTAAAAAGATTCCAATAAACCGACAAGAGTCTACCTGAAAATCGAACGCGTCAAATCGGAATCTACGATGTGAACAAATATACTTTCGGGTTAGATCGTTACTTCCAATTCTTTTCTTTCTTAAATTTTTTCACAAGCATATCCCTCCGAAGCTTCGGTAGGTGATCAATAAACAACCTCCCGTCACAGTGGTCGGTTTCGTGCATGAAGGCGCGGGCGGCGTAGCCTTCGGCGTCCTGCTCGAACCATTCGCCTTTGGCGTTTTGGGCTTTGAGGCGGGCTTTCATCGGGCGGACGACAACGGCGGGGACCTTACCGACAGAAAGGCAGCCTTCCGGGCTGGACTGTTCGCCTTCGGTGTGGATTATTTCGGGGTTGGCGGCGATGAGCTTTAAGCCTTCGCAGTCCATCACAAAGAGGCGTAAGCTCAGGCCGATCTGCGGTGCGGCCAGGCCGACGCCCTCTGCGTCGTACATTGTGTCGAACATATCTGCGGCAGAGGTTCTCCAACTCCTCATCAAAGACCGTTACGGGTTTTCCGACCTCGCCGAGGACCTTTTCGGGATATTCCGTGATCTTTCGTATCGCCATAAGATTTTTCACCATGAATTACACGAATTTTAAGAGCCGGTTCTTTCATTCGTGACATTCGTGTAATTCGTGGCTGATCTCACCGGGGAATGTAGCCGCTCCGTGCGCCGCGGCGGAAGGTGCGATGAGCAAAGAAACCCTTTTCTTCGCGGGACTTACACTCCCAGCAGACGATGCGTTCCTCATTGCCCGGGCCAAGCCATACATTGTAATGGTCCATTTCGCGGTCGCATTCGGTGCACCGCGCTGCAGTCTTCTGGATGTTTTTGGGGTCGGTTGATTCGATCATAGGCTTTTGTCGGAGCACATTATTTGTGCGCAGATTTTACAACAAATTGGTGCGTGGGACGAACGGCCGGCTCTGCGGGCGCAAAAAGGGCGGGGTAAGCCCGCCTCTAAACGAATTTCCGTTTTCGCCCTGACTATCGCGCGGGCTTCTACATTACTCCGGCTGTCCCTTACAGTTCGAACCAAATAACGCCGGTTGTTTTGTGCTGATGATCGGGTAATTTTCGGCTTCCTTGTTTATCTCCAGCCAATTTAGATATTCTTCCGGGATCGACATATCTGAGAAAATAGCTTCCACGGGGCATTCGGGAATGCATGCGTCGCAGTCTATGCATGTGTCCGGATTGATAAGAAGTTTGTCCGGCAGTTCGTGAAAAGCCTCGACCGGGCAGACCGCCGCACAATCGGTGTATTTACAATCGATACATGGCTCGGCAACAATATAAGTCATCTAATTAACGCTCATCTCCTGTCAGGGACTTAAAAAGGCAAACTAAAACCGTAATACCCAGAGCATAACTTGTCAAATCAGGTTAGACAAGTGGTAGAATGCCTTCAATACCAAATCTTAAATAGTTCGGAAAACAAAGGAAAAACAGATGAAAGACATCAAAGCGGACCGCGAATTATCCCTTGATTTTTTGCGTGTGACCGAAGCAGCGGCGATCGAGTCGGCAAAGACGATGGGCCAGGGTGACCGGAAGCATTCGGACCATGTCGCGGTCGAGGCAATGCGCGAAGTGATGGATACCGTCCCAATGCGCGGCCGGATCGTTATCGGCGAAGGCGAGCGTGACGAGGCGCCGATGCTCTATATCGGCGAAGAACTGGGCGGCGGCATCTTTTCGGACGAGGCCCGGCTCGAATTTCCGGAGGTTGATATCGCTGTTGACCCGCTCGAGGGCACAAACCTATGCGCGCTCGGTGCGAATAATGCGATCGCGGTGCTTGCGGCGGCGGAGCGCGGCGGCTTGCTCAACGCACCCGACATCTACATGGACAAGATCGTGGTCGGGCCTTCGTGCCGGGGTTCGGTCGATATCGAAGCTCCGGTCGCCGACAATCTGAAGAATATCGCCCGCCGGCTTGGGCGTGATGTCGAGGATCTGACCGTTATGTGTCTTGACCGCTCGCGCCATAAACAACTGATCGACGACGTCAGGGCAACAGGGGCGAGGATCAGGCTAATTTCCGATGGCGATCTGTCAGCCGGTATTTCCGCGGCAGTTGCCGGAACAAATATTCATGCCTTGATGGGCATAGGCGGTGCACCCGAGGGCGTCATAACCGCGGCGGCGATGAAGTGCCTGAACGGCGAGATCCTCGCAAAGCTGATCTTTGATCCCGAACGGCTCGGCGTTGATAAATCGAAGGTCCCGCCGGCTGAGGAAGTGAAGGAAAGGCTAAGGGCAATGGGAATCAGCGATCCGAACAAGATCTACGACACGAACGACCTTGCACCAGGGAAGAAGATAATTTTTGCGGCAACGGGAGTTACGGACGGTGCATTGCTGCGCGGCGTCCGGTTTTTCGGTGCCGGCAAACGGACACATTCAGTCGTAATGACCACGGACACGAAAAATATCAGGTTTGTTGACACTGTTCACGTAGAAGGAGGGCCCGACGCAGTGATTCGATTCTAGAGATGATCAAACAATATAATCTTACTACCTAGAGATCATTAATAATGCGTAACACGGAAGTGTTGCGGAATTCCCCAAATTCCCTTTTGATTTACAGGAGACGAGATGGCAGTTAACGCGAACGTTCTTTCGAACGATTTTGTACGCAGTGTGGCCGCGGAGGCGGCCGTGGAGGATGGCGGCAAGCTCATAGTGCTTACCGCCCCGTTAACGGAGGCAATTGATCACGCCGGATACTTTATACAAATGGCAATGGCATCGTTGCCGATCTGGCTCGAAGGCATACTAAACCGGAAATACCCGAAATGGCGTGACGTTGAACGGTATGAGGACGGTTCCGCAAAATATATGCCGGCAGGTGTCCGGTTGGTGGAAAAATCGCTCTTGCGCCAGTACGACAGCGACGATATTGTTTCGTGTTTTCCGGAGGATCTTGATAAGTTTATCGGCCCGAGGACGCGGGTTGTTGCGGTTTCGACGCACAATCCGCTCGGCGTGACATTTGCCGCCGGCGTCTATACGTCGATCTTCGGGTCGTCGAAAATGCCGATAAATTCGCATTACTCGCGGCAGCTTTTTGCTCAGATCAAAGGCAATCCGCATCGCGAGAACTTCAAGGTGATCGTTGGCGGTTCCGGCGGTTGGCAGATCATCCAGACGGACATGTATGACGAACTCGGCATCGACTGCGTTGTCGAGGGCCGAAGCGAATCGGACGAAACGCTTGAGCTATTTGAAAAGGCGATCAAGGGCGAAGATCTCCCGAAAGAGATCAACGTGAAACACCCGGTAGAACGAGATGCAATAATGTTTCCCGACACCCGGACGACGTTTGGCGTCGTCGAGATGACGACCGGCTGCGGCCGCCGCTGCAAATTCTGTGTTCCGGATCTGAATCCGCAGATCGATCTGCCGAAGGACAAGATAATGGACGCAGTCCGGGCGAATGTCCGCGAAGGAAATACGCAAATATCTTTGGCCACCGAGGACATGTTCATTTGGGGCCAGGTGCATACCGATACGCCGTTCTATTTTCCGAACCGGGAGGCGCTGCTCGATCTTTACGGCGATATCGTGAACACTCCGGGCGTCGACCAGCACGTACTGAGCCACGCGACGATCGCACCTGCGGTTGTCGACCCGAAGTTGATCGAAGAGCTGTCGAATCTGCTGCTGCCGAAGAGCCCGATACATTTCCCGTATTTGAGCAGCCATCCGGAGAAGAAAGCCCTTGCGCCCCTCATCGGTCTTGAGACCGGCTCCGTCCGGATGGCGAAAAAGGTAATGGCGAGCAAGGCAGTACCTTTTGCGATCGATCATTGGCAAAGTGTCGTCCTCGAAGGGTTGGCCGTGCTGAACAAGAACAATTGGTTTCCGGCCATGACGCTGATCGTCGGCAATCCGGACGAAACCGACGAAGACAACATGGCGACGCTGGACCTTATCTATGAAATGGAGCGGCGGGGTTTGTTTGCTTTTCTTATTCCTTCGATATTTACGCCGCTCCACGATACGCGAATGGAGATGGAAAAGGGCGTTACGCAGACCCGCGAGCTTACGTCCCTGCAGTGGCAGCTGATGATGAAATGCTGGAAGATGAACTTGCGGCCGGGCCAATATAGTTGGTGGGGCCCGACAGCGTGGCGTCTTGGTTCGATCGGGATGTGGTTGTATAAGCTGAGAAAGCTGAACGGGCCGAATTTTACGTATCCCCTGCTTATGTTTTCCGGCGGATTGAGCGAAAAGCGGCTTGAGAAAATGGGTAAGATCTACATGGGCAAGCCGATCGAGACAAAGAACCGCGACGAACTTATAGCAACGCTAAAGCCGAATCAGCTAAAGCATCTGAGGGCTGACAACGGCGGCATTCCGGCTGAGTTTTTGGCATCGGCGGCCGCGGCCTAAAATATATGACCGACTCAAAACCCTACGTTCTTGATTTCAGCCAGGTCGGCAACGGCGACGTTGCGCTGGTTGGCGGAAAATGCGCCAGCCTCGGTGAGTTGTTTCGTGAACTAACGACGCAGGGTGTAAGGGCGGTCGATGGATTTTCTACGACGAGTCATGCGTACGAATTGCTGCTTGAAACCAACGGCCTGCGCAAAAAACTGCAGAAGCTTCTGAAAGGCCTTGACGTAAACGATCTTGACGAACTGGCTCGCGTCGGCAGCGAGGCGCGCGGGCTGATGCTGGAAACGCCTTTTCCGCCAGATGTTGAGGATGCAATTCACAATGCTTACAAAACGTTGGGTGATCGGATCGGCAAGAAAACTTTTGAGGTTGCCGTGCGTTCGTCAGCCACGGCCGAAGACCTACCTGACGCCTCATTCGCGGGCCAGCAAGACACGATCCTCAATGTACGCGGCAAGGCTAGGCTGATCGAGGCTTGCCATGAATGCTATGCGTCGCTTTGGACCGACCGGGCGATCTCTTATCGCACAGCAAAGGGCTTCGATCATTTCGATGTGGCTCTTTCCATCGGCATTCAGCCGATGGTTCGCTCGGACATCGCGTGTTCGGGTGTGATGTTTACACTGGATACGGAAAGCGGATTTCGAGAAGCGGTCGTGATCAATGGCGCGTGGGGCTTAGGCGAGGCGGTCGTGCAGGGCATGGCGACCCCGGATGAATGGATCATTTTCAAACCGACGCTGAAGCTCGGATTCCGGCCGATCGTTACACGAAAACTGGGCGTGAAGGAAGTAAAAATGGTCTTTGCCGACGACGGAACGGGGACGCAGGTCCGCAATGTCGTTGAAACGCAGCGAAACCGGATGTGCCTTGCCGGCTTTGAAGTTTTGCAGCTTGCGGAATGGGCCTGCGCGATCGAAGACCACTATTCGAAACTCGCCGGCCAGCATCAGCCGATGGATATCGAGTGGGCCAAGGATGGTATAACCGGCGAATTGTTCATCCTTCAGGCTCGCCCCGAAACGGTTCATACGCAAAAGGACCAGAATTTTGTCGAGACTTATCGGTTGACCGGAAATCACGGTGCTCCGCTCGCGACCGGTGTCGCTGTTGGCGAAAAGATCGGGCAGGGAACTGCACACGTATTGCTCGATTCGGCAAAACTGAACAGCATTTAAGGAAGGCGAAATCTTCGTCACGACCATGACCGATCCGGCATGGGAGCCGATAATGAAAAGGGCCTCCGCCATCGTCACAGAACGCGGCGGGCGGACGTGTCACAGCGCCATCATAAGCCGTGAACTTGGCATTCCCTGCATCGTCGGAACCGGAAATGCGACCGAGGTCGTGAAAAGCGGCTCGGAGATCACCGTTTCGTGTGCCGAAGGCGACAGGGGCAATATTTATTACGGCGATATCGATTTTGAGGTCGGACCGCCGCGAAATTACCGACAGCGAACGGCCTGAAACAAAAGTGATGATGAACGTCGGCGATCCCGACCACGCATTTGCCGTTTCGCGTCTGCCGAATGACGGCGTCGGCCTGGCCCGTCTTGAATTCATTATCAACAACCATATCGGCATTCATCCGATGGCCCTCGTCAATTATCCGAATCTGAAAAAGCCCGCCGATGTAGAAACGATCTCGAAACGGATCCTGGAAGAAGACCCAAAGGAGTTCTTTGTGCGGTCGGTCGCCGAAGGCGTAGGGCGGATCGCCGCGGCTTTTTATCCAAAACCCGTAATTGTTCGAATGTCTGACTTTAAGTCGAATGAATACGCGATGCTCATCGGCGGCAAGGAATTCGAGCCGATCGAGGAAAACCCGATGATCGGTTTTCGCGGTGCGTCTCGCTATTACGACGACCGTTACCGGCCGGGCTTCAAACTAGAATGCCAGGCATTGTGCCGCGTCCGCGACGACATGGGCCTGACGAACGTGACGCCGATGATCCCGTTTTGCCGTACGGTCGAAGAAGGCGAAAAGGTCATTGCTTTGATGGCCGAGTACGGACTCGTGCAGGGTGACAATGGGCTTGAGATCTATGCGATGTGCGAGCTGCCCGCGAATGTCGTGTTTGCCGACGAGTTTCTACAGGTTTTTGACGGCTACTCTATCGGCTCGAACGATCTCACGCAGCTTGCCCTCGGCCTCGACCGCGATTCCGAGATGGTCGCGCATCTCTTTGACGAGCGTAACGGGGCAGTCGAAAAGATGGTCGCAATGGCCATCGACGCCGCAAAACGCTGCGGCAAAAAGATCGGCATCTGCGGCCAGGCCCCGTCCGATTACCCCGAATTTGCCGAGTTCCTCGTCGAACGCGGGATCAATTCGATCTCGCTTAACCCAGACACCGTTATTCAGACGACACATCATATTCTTGAAACCGAGAAACTGCTTAACCGATCCGCCACACAAGAACTCTCGCCCGCCAAAGCATGAAGACGACTTGAGTAACCCGCTATTTTGTCTTGACAGTTTATAGTACTTAGTACTACAGTAAAAGCGTGTGAGGCGAGCAAACACGAGCCATCGATGAGAATCTTCAAAACTAAATGGTTTGCTAAATTCGCCAGAAAAGAGGAGATCAGTGATGAAAGAGTTGATTCGGGCAGTGAAGGATGCCGATGCGGGAAACATTGACGCGGATTATGGCGGCGGCGTTATTAAGCAGAGGATCGCCAGGCTGAAAGAAGGTAAATCTGGTGGTTATCGGTCCATTATTCTTTATCGTAAAGGCGAAAAAGCCTTCTTTGTATATGGTTTTGCCAAGAATGTTACCGAGAACATAGACAAAGCGGATGTTCAGGGTTTTAAGAAATTGGCCAAGGTGATGCTTTCAGCCACGGAGCGGCAGGTGGAAATCATGTTGGAAAAGGGAGAGATCGAAGAGGTACAGTCATGAAGAAAACCAAGGCTTACAGGAGCGAGGCGGCGTCCGCCATCCATGAAACGGCGGCCGGCCTGTACGAGGCGGGCATAATCGACAAGCAGACAATGCGCAAGTTCGACGAATCTTGCCTTACGCCCATTCACGAATTCACCCCGAGCCAGATCCGTGCCCTACGTGAGCGTGAACAGGTCAGTCAAACCGTCTTTGCCCATCATCTGAATATTTCTAAGGACTCGATCAGCCAGTGGGAGCGCGGAGAAAAGCGCCCTGCGGGGCCATCGCTCAAGCTCCTCTCGCTCATAGAACGCAAAGGGCTTGCGTCTATAGCTTAAACGCTTCCTCGTGTATTCATGACACCTTCGGCCGGCGAAGGCGATCCAAAAGACTCGAGCGGGGCTTTGTGAAGCCTGGGGTAATAAGCCCCGACAGATTTACCTTTACTGGCAAGGACTTGATGGTGGACCGATGACCGAACCGGCCAAAACCTACATCCCGACCGACATCTCACGCCATTTTCGTTCACAGGCATTTCGCGCGTGGGGTATTACCTTGGCGATCGTGTTCGTTTGGGTTTTCGCTATCGTGCTTGCTCCGGTCGCTCGCGATAATGCGTGGGGCGTCGCTTCGCCGCTCTATTCCTTTTTCGGCTACATTTGTCATCAGCTTCCGGAACGCTCATTGCATCTTGCCGGCCATCCGTTAGCGGTCTGCTCCCGGTGCTTTGGGGTCTACTTTGGCCTTTTCGCCGGCCTCCTCGCGTACCCGCTGTGGCGAAAGATCGACGACGTCGAGCCACTGCCGCGCATATGGCTTTTCCTGTCGCTCATCCCGATCGGTATCGACTGGTCGTTGACGATATTCGGGATTTGGGAGAATACGCATCTATCGCGGTTCATAACCGGCCTGATCCTCGGGGTCGCCTCCGCGACCTTCATCGTACCCGCCGTAGTGGAGATCCGCAGAAACCTGAGCCTCCGCAGGCGAATGGCAGCATAATGTTGACCGGCGCCTAATCGCCACTTCGGCAAAACGGCAGTGTCCTATTCCCGTGGTGTTAGCCTATTCCATAGAATGCTTGCTTCTGATAGCTGGTCGCAGCATGTGAGCGTTTCGCCTTATCTCAACCTGAACTTTTGTTGACTTATGTTCGTAGAAAGAGCAAGATTAGAGGCATTGGAATTGATATGGGTTTTACAAAAGAAAGTGCGGTTGAGCGGGCGAAAAGTGATCTCGCAAAGCGGCTAAAGGTCAAAGAAAGCGATATCTCGGAAAAGGCTGTTTCGAAAAGGGATTTTCCGGATATGTCATTGGGCGCGCCCGCCAAGGATGAAATGTCGGCTCAGATGATCTCGACCGGATGGCAGATAGATCTGAGCGCAAACGGCAAGACCTATGAGTACCGGGCCGATAAATACCAGATCAGGCTCAAGGGATACCAGGGCTCGAACCACGTCATAGCTGGTTAAATAATCACGGATTCAGGAGTTTTAATTATGAATCGCAGTAATATTTGGATACGGATCGGGATAGTCGGAATATTGATCGTGACCGCCGCGGTCTTAGGACAGATCCGCCGG
This sequence comes from Blastocatellia bacterium, assembly GCA_963732475.1. Classification (GTDB taxonomy): domain Bacteria; phylum Acidobacteriota; class Blastocatellia; order Pyrinomonadales; family Pyrinomonadaceae; genus OLB17. The sequence continues at coordinate 534,991 of CAVSZR010000008.1, forward strand.
TGGCAGTCAAAGCCTTTCTTTAACGTGCAGGTCGAGCAGGCCCCGGTTCAAAAACCGCATAGCAAATCCCGTTCGCTGGCCGAATCTCAGCCGGAAGTAATGGTCAGGTTTCGTCCGGGCATTAAGGTTTCCGATATTAAGAAACTTGCTGGTCGCAGCAATGACCGGCTTGAGGATGAGATCGAGTCTGTCAACGGCCTTGTTTCGATCGACGATCTTGATAACGCGGACGCCGAAACGGTGGCGGCCCAGTATCGGCAGATGTCGGACGTACTTTATGCCGAACCGGTGTTAGAGATCAGGCTTGACGATCCGGTGCAAAAAGCCTCGCGCAGCGATCTTCTGGATCGTGAACCTATCGACACGTTGCCGAACGATCCGCAGTTCGCCGAACAATGGGCATTGAACAACACGGGACAGGATGGCGGCAAGTCCGGTGCTGACCTTAAGGCGTTGAACGCATGGACCAAAACCAAAGGAAGCAAAGAGGTTGTGGTAGCCGTCCTTGATACCGGCGTTGATTACACGCATCTCGATCTGGCGTCGAATATGTGGACCAGGCCCGACAATGTTCCGCAGTATGTCGATGACGAACTTGGAACTTACAACGATATTCAGGGCTACGACGCGAACGTAAATGCCGCGGACCCGATGGACGAGAACGGGCACGGAACGCATTGTTCCGGCATCATTGGTGCCGAAGGCAACAATAACGAAGGCATTGCCGGCATCAACTGGAATGTGCAGATAATGCCGCTCAAATTCCTCGGCCGCGGCGGCTTCGGCTCGACCAAGGACGCGATCGAATCGATCAACTACGCCATCGACCGCAAACAGAAAGGCGTCAACATCCGCGTGATTAGTGCAAGCTGGGGTTCGACCTCGTATTCTAAGGCACTTGAGGATGTGATCCGTGCGGCGGGCGAGCAGGGAATTCTCTTTGTCGCTGCCGCCGGCAATGCGACGACCGACAACGACAAGCGTCCGCATTACCCTTCGAACTACGACCTGCCGAACGTTATCAGTGTTGCTGCTCTCGACCGGACGGATTCGCTCGCTTCGTTCTCGAACTATGGAGCTAAGACCGTACACGTCGCCGCTCCGGGACGCGAGATCGTTTCGACCTGGCTGAACGATGCTTACCGCGAAGCATCTGGCACATCGATGGCGACGCCGTATGTCTCGGGCGTGGCTGCGTTGATCATCGCGAATGAGCCTAACATTTCGATGGAAAAGCTCCGCGAACGTATCCTGAAGTCGGTCGATAAGATCGATTCGTTAAACGGCAAAGTAGTCAGCGGCGGCCGCATAAACGCCGCGAAGGCGCTTGGGATCGGCCGATAAACCATCTGCAACATCCGCCTGACGTTTTGGTGGATGTTCGCCAACGAAAGCGTCGCAAGGCGGCGTTCCAACAATTAGACGGATCAAGAAAGCCCTGTAAACACAGGGCTTTCTTGTGTTTTGCGCCGCAATTCATCGAATGGCACGACCTTTGCTATTAAGCCGGATATGCAATGGCTGGGACATTGCCTGAGACTAATAAATGTTGGAGACAAAAATGAATAGAATTAAAAGTTTAGTGGCAATGAGTGCGTTTTCTTTATTAATTTTGGGCTTACCGGCGATTGCTTCCGCACAATGGAACGGCGGCTACGGCGGCAACAACAACGGCGGCTATTACGGAAATGGCGGCTATAATATCAAATCAAACGTAAAGAGCCTTAAGAACCAGGCAAAACGGTTTGAGGACGCAGTCGACCGGTATGACGACCAGAACGATAACCGCAACAATCGCGGCGGCTACGGCGGCTGGGGTGGTGGTTACGGAAACAACCGAAACAGCGATCAGCTCGAGAACCTAGCCGATCAGTTCAAGAACGCGGCAGACAAGCTCGAGGACAAATACGGCAATGGCCGCAACTTGGGCAACAGTGCTGACGAAGCCCGACGCGTTTTGGACATCGCTTCGCAGATCGACCGCGAGATGTACAATACCCGCGGCAACGGCGTCATTCAGAATCAATGGAACGCCATCCGCCAGGACCTGAACATGATCGCGAATGCGTATGGTTATAACGGTTACAACAACGGCAATCCGAATCGGAATAATCGCAATAACCGCAACGGTAACTGGAGAAACAACATTCCGTTCCCGCTTCCTTTCTAATAGCGGATTGATTAACTAGACGAACAGCATTATCGTTTTGGGCCCGGGCTGTAATGGCCTGGGCTTTTTTGTTTGACGTTTGGAGTTCCTGGTTTAGCAGGATTATTGTTTTAGTAGAGAAAGCCAACTGAAGTTGGTACGCGAAACTTATGCTCGGAACACTTTACCTTGTTGCCACACCCATCGGAAATCTCCAGGACATCTCACTCAGGGCGATCGAGACACTGAAGAAGGTCGATCTTATTGCATGCGAGGACACGCGGCATTCGAGAAAGCTTCTCGCGCATCACGCCATATCGAATCGATTGGTGAGCTACCACGAACACAACGAAACAAAGCGAATCGAGGAATTTGCACGGCTCCTTGAGTCCGGAAAGTCGATCGCCATTATCTCGGATGCAGGGACGCCGGCGATCAACGATCCGGGTTACCTTATGGTCTTGAAGGCGCAGGAGATCGGGGCCGGCGTTGTTCCGATCCCGGGTGCAGTTGCCTTTGTAAACGCGGCTATCGTGTCTGGGCTGCCCGCTGATTCGCTGTTTTTCGGCGGCTTTCTGCCGTCAAAAAAAGGCGACCGGCGCAAACGCCTGGCTGAAGTAAAGTATGTTCCGGCGACCCTTGTCTTTTATGAATCCCCACACCGGCTTGGCAAGTCGCTCGTCGATTGTCTTGAAGTATTGGGCGACCGGCAGGCCGCCGTCGTGCGCGAATTGACGAAGCTCCACGAAGAATCGGTTCGCGGAAACCTCTCGGATCTTTCCCAACGATTCTCCGATGCAATTCCAAAGGGCGAGTTCGTTCTTATTATCGACAGGGTCGGGAAGGCGGAGTTGCCCGAGACCGGCGAACGGTCTTTGGCCGCAAGAGTTTCCGAGATCGTGAGCGGAGGGATCGAGCAAAAGGCCGCGCTGAAGATCGCCGCGAGGGAGTTCGGCCTCAAAAGATCAGAGGCCTATCGAATGCTGCAGGGCAGTTGAAAGGATCCGGAACTTTTCGCCTCCGCCGGTGTCTAAAGGTTAGAGATTTTTTTTTCGGGGGCAAGCAACGAAATCAGGATTTGCCTACTCTGAAAAATAGCGCGCTAACCTAGAATGATTTTCCGAAGGAGTTTCAGATATGCGTAGATCCCTTCTTTCTACAGCCGCGATCTTTGTACTGCTCTTGCCGATCTTTTTCATGCCCGCTCGGGTGTCCGCCCGCAGCAGATGTCCGGTCAAGATGCCGGAAACACTCTTGTCACTTTATCGAAACAGCGATGCGATATATATCGCCGCATTCGACAAGACCGTCGATGGCGAAATAATCGAAGACACGGCAGAATATTCTACATTAAACGTCAAAATGCACTTCAGCATTTCGTCAACACTTAAAGGCGAAAGCCGAAAGTTTTTCGTCCGCGAAGACGAAGAGTATCGCTACAAGAATGTCGAGCCGCAGGGCGAAGACGAGACCGAAACTGCAGAATCCGAAGAGATCGATGACGACTACGGAATCCCCGGCCTGCAGCCCGGTGATACGCTATTGCTCTTTCTAAAAAACGGCGAAGAGGGCGAAGGGCCGCGTTTGACCGATTATCGCGATGGCATCAAAAAGCTCTCACGCGAGCAGATCGGAGTTTACGAAGCGCGAATTCGCGACCTTTCGGCGATCTTTACGGGCAAGGAAATAAGCGAGGCAAAGATAGTTGATTGGCTAGTACTCTGTGCGACCGACCCGGCGACACGCTGGGAGGGAACGTTCGAGCTTCTGCAGAGCTTCCAGGAAATGGAGTGGCGCGAAGAAGCCGCAAAACGGCGAAAGGAACAGATCGCAAAAGGCGAAGCGGTTGAAGAGATCGAGGAAGTAAAAAGCGAAGTGGCGAACGGTGACGACGACGGCGAAGGTGCCGCGGCAGATATGGACACGGCCGGTTTCGCGAAAATCCTTTCCGTCAGCCAAAAGGAGACGCTTGCCAACATCCTGCTCGAAAGCCCCGTTGCCAAGGCGGATGAGTCGCGTGAGGCGGCCAGGAAGATCCGCGGCGACCACGAATTGATAGAGCTCGTTCAAAAGTGGGGTGACCCGCGGTTGGTTGGCTTTTTGCTTGAACGGCTTAGGGCCGGATCCAATGATACCGTTGCCAACGGGCGGACCATGACAAAGATCGCGGAAATTCTGGATGACAAGGAAGCTGCCTCGATCGCGGAAAAGTACTCCGAAAATATGTACGAGGAGGATGAGGACCTGGTGGGCGGCGATTCCGAAGAGGCGGATGCAGCGACGGCAGACCCGGCTGCCGATGTTCCGGACGAAAACAAGGACACGGAAGATGTTCCGCCTACGGAATCCGATCCGAAAGGCGCGCCTGCGGCCGATTCAAAGGAACGACCTGCAAAGACGGAGCCCAAGAGACTTACTTACAAGGAACAACGAAACGACCTAATGCAGAAATTCCTTGACAGGTGTGACCAGGCGATCGCCGAAAAGGAATCCGCAAAGTCAACAGAATCAGAGCATTAGACAATCGAGCGTCGCTTCATCAACAATTACAGTTGCACGATCCTAGAGTGCACGGCCCGACAGATTTAGCATTATCGAATTTGTTGGGCCTTTTTCTGTCTTTATGCAGTAAAAATGGCGGCATGGTGCCGCCATTCGAGGGTCACAACTTTTCAGGCCTGCGATCAAATTTACCTCTGAGTCAGCTCAGGCGGAAGCTTTTTATCGATTGCCGGGCGCTCTTTAAGGTCCGTCAGTTCAAGCATTGTCAGAAAGATCGTGCGGGTCACTTTTTCCATTTTCTGATAATCGATCTTGTCGGGGCTGTCGCCCGCCTGGTGATAGTCTTCGTGGACACCATCAAACCAGAAAGTGATCGGAATTCCGTTTACCGCATAATGGAAGTGGTCGGAGCGGAAAAAGAACCTGTTAGTGTCTTTTGGATCGTCGTAACGATAATCGTATGTCAGTTTCAGATACGAGTCGTTCGTCCCCTTAGTTATTGCTCCAAGCGTCGAGCTCATCATTTCGGATCCGATAACGTAGATCGCATTCTCGCCTGTCAGGTCTTTATTCTTCGGATTCGTATCACCGGCTTTTCGGCTTCGGCCGATCATATCTATGTTGAGCTGAGCGACTACCTGCTTGATATCGACGGTCGGGAACTTATTGAAATACTCGGCACCCCAGAGACCCTTTTCCTCGCCAGCATGCCAGACTAAAAGGACAGAGCGCTTGGGCCGCGTTTTTGCTTTCGCAAGAGCTTCGGCGATCGAGAGAACCGCGACAGTTCCTGATCCGTCATCATCCGCACCGTTCCAGATCTTATCTTCGCCCGGAGCATTAGGATTCGTGCCGACGTGGTCGTAGTGAGCTCCGATGGCAACCATCTCGTTCTTCAAAACAGGGTCGCTGCCTTCCCAGACGGCGACGACGTTCTGAGTCGTAAGGTTCTCGGTCTTGCCGGCGGAACTGAGTTTGCCGGTCTTTTTTGTCTCAAAAGCAGCGGCGGATGTTTTATCACCGGACTCGCCGGAGAATATTGCGTTGCCCACCTTTTCAGAAACAAGAAATGCGGGCGGGAAGTTTCCCGTGTCGGCCGACTGACGAAACTTATCAACCCCAATACTTCCGCGTCCGAGGAAGTTGCGCAACTGGCCCCACATTCCCTGTAATTGCGGCGGAGCGATCACGATGACAGCAGCAGCTCCCTTTTTCTTGGCATATGTCATCGGATCGGCCCAGTCGACACCCGGTTCGCCCTTCAGATCGTCCTGGGTGACACCCGCCGGCCTGGCGATCACGGTCTGCTGGCTAAAATTCGGGCTGGACAAGACCACTATCTTTCCCGCCACATCAACGCCCGCATACGCGTCGATGCCTTTCGATTTGACGAACCAGCCATCCTTTCCAAAAACGATCGGGCCGCTTGCCGTCCCCGTTCCCCTTACCCGGAAAAAATCGTCGGCAAACTTAAAGGATTGCCCGGCTACCTCCAGCGACATCTTGTCCGGGTCGAGGCTTTCACGCGTGAGCGCGATCTTCTGAAAGAATGTACCGTTGTCGCCAGCAGGTTTGAAGCCCCATTTTTGAAGATTCATTTTCAAAAACTCAGCCGTAACATCGAGGCCGTACGAGGGTGTGTCACGGCCGCCCATGGCGTCCGATGCTACAAAATAAAGATAATTGCTTAATTGTCCCGCCGTGATCTCGTCGGCCATTTTTTTCTCGGCCGGCGTGATCTTAATCGTCTGGCCGAGGGCGGCTGCAGGCGTCAGAAAGGATACGCCCAAAATAAATGCAAGAACTGTTTTCTTCATGGTTTCTCCGGAAAATTGAATTGTGTTGAAATTGAGAGCAAAAGATTACTACGCAATGCTAACGAAATAGTTTCGGCTGAATCAGGAACCGATAACGCAAATCTTGTTTTTGTCGGCGAGTTCTAGCATTGCATCGCGGTCAAAGATCAGCGTTTTTCCTGAGGTGATCGAAAGGCATGTCGCGCCCGCTTCGACCATTCCTTCTATCGTCGGAATGCCGACGACGGGCACATCGAAACGCATATCCTGATCCGGTTTCGCAACTTTTACAACCGTCAGCTTGCCGTTCGCCAGTTGTCCGGCACGGGCGATAGTCGCATCGGTGCCTTCCATAGCTTCGACCGCGACGCAGGCTTTTGCACGGACAACTATTGTTTGTCCGAGATCGAGCCGGGCAATTTCACCGGCGATGTGCAGACCGTATTCTATGTTGTCCAGTTCGATATCACTCGGCTTGCGTTTGGTCAAAACACCTTCCTCCGCAAGATGGTCCTGTAGAAAAAAGGTCGAATCGATCAGCTCGATGTCTTCCTTTTCCAACTCAGTAGCGATACCGCCGATAAGCGAGACAGTGTTGCGGCGCGGCAAATGCCAAAGCATTTTCAACATTCGAACGTCGGGCACCGCACCCGAGAAAAGCTGAACATGTTTTACCTGCCCGGCCATGATCACTTTTGTCACGCCTTCGTGCTTAAGAAAAGAGATCATCTTGCCGAGTTGGCCGATGCCCACCCAAACCAATTTATCCGCAGCCTGTTCGATACGTCTGTCGGTCTCTTCTTTTATGGCAACGACGGCAAGCGATTCCCCCTGTTTCCTGGCTCCTTCAAGCACCAAAAACGGGAAATCGCCATTGCCGGCGATCAGTCCGTATTTCATAAATTCGACCTGGCTGATGGAATTCTATCCCGACCGACCGCCGAACCAAAGCCGCCGCACAAAAAAGCGGGGCTGTACGGCCCCGCTCGCACCTGACTGCGTCAATTAAGTCGTTACTGGACGGCCTTGGTCTTTGCTTTCGCAAAATCTCCCGCCTTTACGATCGTGATGCTGTCCGGCGTGATGTACTTCCGCATTGCCGCATTGACCTGTTCCGGCGTCAACGCCTTGATCTTCGCCTCAAGATCGGCGTCCCAGGCGATGGTGCGATTCAGGAAAAGGAAGTTGTTCACGCGGCCGGACAGTTCGCGGTCCTGTGCCCTGGAAAGCTGCCGGCTTTGCAGCCAACCGCTTTTCGCCGCCGTCAACTCATCAGCGTTGAATCCGCCCTCGACCACCTTCCCGATCTCGTCCTTGAACGCGATCTCCAGCTTCTCGGCGTTCTCCGGGGCATAGATCGCGTTCGCTGTGAACGAACCGAACTCATCCAGCGAACTGGCGTTGAACCCGGAACCCACGCCGTAACTCAAACCCTCTTTTTGCCGGATCCTAACGGCCAGACGCGAGCTCAAAAAGCCTCCGCCTAGCATGTAATTGCCGAGCACCATGGCAGGGAAGTCCGGATTGTCGTCCCGCATCTTTATGTTCATCCGGGCAAAGAAGAAAGCGTTCGCCTTATCGGGAGTTTCGAACGATTTGTTGATCGGTTCGACCGCGCGATATTCCGCTTTGATCCTTGCAAAAGGCGCCGGGCTTTTCCAGGTCCCGAACTGGTCCTGAACGATCGCCGCGACCTCTTTATCGTCGAAATCTCCAACGATCGTGATCTGCCCGTTCGAGGCGCCGTAAAAGTCTTTATGGAAGCGTTTTATTTCATCAAGAGTGACGGCATTGATGTCCGCCATCGATTCGTCGATAGTTGCAGCGTATTGCGGGTGGCCCTTCGGGAAAATGTTGAAATGGCGATTGACTGCGATGATCGCTATCGAGGTCGGCTCGCTCTTTTGCCCTTCCAACTGGGTAAGATTTTCACGCTTCAATACCTCGAATTCCGGTTGCGGGAACGAAGGTTCGCGAAGGATCTCACCGACCAGACGCAGCACGGCAGGCATATTTTGCCGCGTCGTTTCGATATTCACATTCGCGCTCGTGGGCCCGCCAAAAACATTGACCTGCGCCTTGAGCCTGTCGAACTCATCCTGAATCTGCTGCCGAGTATGTTTTGTTGTTCCCCGCATCAGCAATTGGCCTGCAAACTGTCCGGCAGTGCCTCGATTCATCAGCGATTTCTCATCGCCAAAACGAAGGATCATGTTGGCGACGACCGAATCGCCGCGATTCTCCTTCGACAAAAGTGCCACATCCATTCCGCCGATCTTCGACCTTTTTACCCGCGATTCGACGTTTGCGGGCGACGGGTCGAAAGCCTCGCCGGTCGCGACCATCGCGTCGCCTTTATAATCTTTCACCATCGCGGCTACCTGGTCGTCATTTACGAACGGGACCTCGGCACGGTCGGGCTTTGCGGTCGGCACGAACATCCCGAGCGTACGGTTCGACTGCTTCAGGTATGTTGCCGCGACGCGTTTTACATCCTCGGGGGTGACCGTTCGCAGGCGGTCGCGGAAAATGAAGAACAGCCGCCAGTCGCCGCGTGCGATCCACTCGCTCATTTCAAGGCCCACGCGGTTGGCGTCGTTAAGGCTTAATTCAATGCCCTTCAGCAAAGAGGCGCGGGCACGGTCGGTCTCTTCTTTCGTCGGTGCTGTGTCCGCCGCCTTTTCGATGGTGTCAAGCATTGCATCGCGAGCTGAGTCAAGGGACATGTCCTTCTTCAACTCGGCACCGAATAATAGGAAGCCCGGCTCCTTGGTCGGGAAGCCGAAGCTGAAAATGGAGGTTGCCTTTTTCGCCTCGACAAGCGACCTGTATAGCCTGCCGCTCGGCGTTTCGCCAAGCACCGAACTGAGTATCTCCATCGCGGCCCCGTCTGCATGCGTGGATGGCGGCACGTGGTAACCGCTGATCAGGAACTGGGTGTCGCCGACCCGACGTACGGTCACCTGACGTTCGCCGTCCTGCGTCGGCTCGATGGTGTAATTGGGGGGAAGCTTGCGTTCGGGTTTCGGGATCGGGCCGAAATACTTCTGGACGAGATCGAGCGTTTTCGCCTCATCGAACTTGCCGGCGATAAGCAGCACCGCGTTATCCGGCTGGTAGTAGCGCCTGTAGAAGGCCTGCAGCCGGTCGATAGGCACGTTCTCCACATCCGAGCGGGCGCCGATTGTGTCTTTGCCGTAATTGTGCCAATCGTATGAAATGGCCGTAGTCTTCTGCAGAAGAACGCTGAACGGGTCGTTCTCGCCCGACTCCATCTCATTTCTGACGACCGAGAATTCAGAATCGAGATCCTTTTTCGCGATGTGCGAATTGATCATCCGGTCGGCCTCGAGATCGAGTGCCCAGTTAAGGTTCTCGTCCGTTGAGCCGAAAGTTTCGAAATAATTCGTCCGGTCGAACCATGTGGTGCCGTTCGGCCTTGCGCCGTGCGAAGTGAGCTCCGCCGGGATGTTCGGGTGTTTCGGCGTTCCCTTGAAAACCAGATGTTCCAGCAGATGGGCCATGCCGGTTTCACCATAGTTCTCGTGCCTTGAGCCCACGAGGTAAGTGATGTTCACGGTTATCGTCTGTTTGGTTTGGTCCGGAAACATAAGGACCTTGAGACCGTTGGACATACGATACTCAGTGATGCCCTCGACGCTGGTAACCTTTGTCAAGCCGGAAGCCCCAGCGGGCCGGGCGGTCGGGCCTTGCGCGAATAGGAGCGACACAGGGGAGACGCACAATAGCGTCGACAGTACGATCGAGAAGAAAATATTCAACAAGCGGGACGATCTCATAGAACCTCCATCGGGAATGGTTGCAGTTGTGCCAGCCTCAAAAGGAATGCTGCGGCGCCGTTGGCCTGATTACCATTCGGGCACAGCCTACAGCCCTATTTTGCGAGGCGTAAATGGGTATATTGAAATGCGGGCTATAATATCACGAAAACGCGATCTTCTTGCAAACGTAAATTAACGGAAATATCACGTCAAAAACACTGATGGCGGCAACCGCCGTTGCGATGTGTTTCGGCTCAGGCGTTACCAGCGGCTGCTTTGAGCCGCAAGGGAATTTTTCCGGTAGGGTCCGCAATTTGATCTTTGGCTGCGGAAGGAACATTGCGAAGAAAATCGGTCCCGTTGAACGCTCGTTCTATTAGGTCACGGTTCGCCTGCCGGGTCATTTCGCGGAAACGGTGGCTCACGTTCCCCTCGGCGTCAGAATTGATGTCAAACATCCTGACCGGGGCCGCACATGAATAATCGAAAGCGGTCGAATCTACATATTTGACTGCTGGAGATCTTCGGGTGCGGAAATAGATCCTGCCCCGCTTCTGATCGTAAACTATGCTCCATTGCGTAGAGTTTTTCTGAGCGACATCAGCCAGGATGCCGAATGCGTAATCGACAGCGTCCTTTTCACTTTTTGATTGCCCAGAAAACTCTTTCGTTTTGATCGACGCCCGTGTAAACCGATCAAGCGAGCCTTCGCCTTTCGCGTGATCGATCGAAGCCGATCTTGAATAGGTCAGCGATCGTTCGTAAGTATCGTTTGCAAGCGTTGGCACGGCCAGCTTTTCGCCGGTGTGTGCGACCAGCTTGCCGTCGAGAAACTCGATCGTCGCGGCATTGCCCTTCTGGTCATTTACCAAATAATGAAGGTTTATTCGTGATGCTATGCGCACGGTCTCGGCATTTGCGATCACCTCGGCCGTCGTTGCGGCCGTATCGAGATTGAATTGTATCCATTCGAGCACATCTATCGCCGGCCTTGCGTCGGGTTTCGGATATTTCGTGTCGTCAAGCCACATCAGCTCGATGACCAGCCCGGCCTCGTTCATCCCGCCCGACGGCGATTCCCAGCCGTATTGATTGAAGGTTACGCTGCCGTATTTTGACGTCCACCTTGCGACATGCTTTTCGCTTTCAAGCGTCGACCATTTCGAAACGCCGCGTCGATTTACAAAAACGATGCCGTCTCCGATCATCCAGTCATAATTCTTGCCGAACAAAACTTCGCCCTTATTCTTCAGGCAAAAAGTTGTGCACGCAAAAACGCCGTTCGCGAGCATACCGGCAAAAACTATCAACATGAAGAAAACGGAAGCTAATCGGTTCATGATCGGAAATACCTCTTCAATTTCTAACTGAGATACGGCTTTGACGACATAAGGTTGCATCGGGCGACGCACCTGGCTCCGTTTTCAGAACAATCTGTGGCATAGTTGCGTACAAAGTACAGCATCCTGCAATTTGCGATAGTTCTAAAACCAAAAGAAAAACTTATGAATCGGATCAAAAGGCTCGGCATCCTCGCGTTCGTTATTGCTTCTGTTTATTCCATTTCGCTTGCACAGCGGGTTTCGCCCTATATGACTGAGCCGTCGCTTTCGCCTGACCGAAAAGAGATCGCTTTTGTTTCCGGCGGTGATATCTGGTCGGTGGCGGGCGAGGGAGGGCCGGCACGGCTGCTGGTCGCACACCCGGCGAATGAATCTCGACCGCTATTCTCTCCCGACGGCAGATATCTCGCGTTCGGCTCCAACCGTACGGGCGGCGGAGATATTTACGTACTCCAGCTCGATAGCGGAGATGTTCGAAGGCTGACCTTTGACGACGCTTTCGAACAGCTCGATGCGTGGTCACGCGACGGCAAGTGGATATATTTTTCTTCAACGAGCCGCGATATAGCGGGCATGAACGATATTTATCGCGTTGCGGCAACCGGTGGTACGCCGATGCAAGTTAGTTCGGACCGATATACGAATGAATTCGCCGCCGCTCCGTTGGCCGACGGATCGATTCAATTTGCTGCCCGGGGTATTTCGTCAAACCAGTGGTGGCGAAAGGGCCGCAGCCACATCGATGAAACGGAGTTATGGCAAAAATCGGGTGAGCAGTATCAGGAGCTGACGCCGCGCGGTGCAAAACAGCTTTGGCCGATGGCGACCGCCGACGGGGCGAAAACTTACTTTGTTTCGGACCGAAGTGGCCCGCAAAACATTTGGGGCCAAACGCGTGGCGGACAGGCAAGACAACTCACCAATTTCACCGACGGGCGCGTGCTTTTTGCAAGCCTTTCGTATGATGGCGAAGAGATCGTATTTGAGCGGAATTTCAAGATCTGGAAGATGAAGGCCGACGGCGGAAGGCCGCAGGAGATTCCGATAACATTGCGGGGGGCTGCTTCGAGCCCGTTGACAGATCGAGTGAGTCTTTCGACACAGGTCCGCGAATTTGCTCTTTCGCCGGACGGCAAGAAGGTCGCCGTGATAGCCCGCGGCGAGGTTTTTGCCGCCTCGGCAAAAGACGGCGGAGAAGTCGTTCGCGTTACGAATACCGTTGCCGCGGAATCTTATGTCTCGTGGTCGGCGGACAGCAAGAAGGTCGTTTACACTTCGGAACGCGACGGCTCAATGCGTATCTTCCAGTACGATTTTACGACCGAAACGGAAACGGCGATCACCGCGACCGGAAATATGGATGCGGCTGCGGTGTTCTCGCCGGACGGCAAATCGCTCGCGTTTATTCGAAACGCAAGGGCGATGTTCATCTATGACGTTGAGACAAAGCGTGAGCGGGAAATCTGTAAGCTTTTCACCGATTCCGCCCCGCTTCTCGGCGGCGATTCGTTCAAATGGTCACCGGACAACAAATGGATCGCGTTTCTGACCAATTCACCCGAGAACCGCTCCTATGTGAATGTCAGCGTTGCTCCGGCGAGCGGCGGGCCCGCGCGTCCGCTCAGTTTTTTATCCAACTCGAACAGTGGTTCCTTGTCGTGGAGCCCGGACGGAACATACATACTTTTCGATTCAAGCCAGCGGACAGAAGAAGGCATCATCGCCCGGATCGACCTGAAACTCCGGACTCCGAAATTCCGAGAAGACCAGTTCCGTGACCTTTTCAAACAGGAGAACCCGAGGGACACGCGCCCGCCCCTGCCCGCCGCGCCGCCGGCCGCCCAGCCTTCACCAAGCCCGTCAGCTTCGCCCGAGAAAAAGGACGAGTCGAAGGCGGTCGAGATCGTTTTTGACGACATAAGAAAGCGTGCAAGCTTTATTAACACCGGCGTTGATAACGGCAGCCAGGCGATCAGCCCGGACGGCAAGACGCTGCTGATCCTTGCTTCGGCGGAAGGGCAGTTCAATATCTACACTCGTTCGCTTGAAGACCTCGCGACCGATACTTCGTCCAAACAGATCACATCCACGCCCGGATTCAAATCTCAGGCCCAATTCTCGCCGGACAGCAAAGAGATCTATTACGTCGAGAACGGCCGGATAAATATCGTTGGCCTCGAACGGCGTGAGGTCCGCCCGCTTAATCTGAACATCGACCTGAATGTCACTTTCGCCGACGAAAAAATGGAAGTGTTCAAACAGGGCTGGCGGTATATGCGGGACAATTTTTACGACGATAAATACCATGGCGCGGATTGGAACGCCGTTCGAGCTACGTATGAACCACTGGTTGCATCGGCCCGGACAATGGACGAGGTCCGCCGCCTGATGAACCTGATGGTCGGCGAGCTCAACGCCTCGCATCTAGGCGTTGGCGGCCAGCCCACCTTTACCGCTGCGCCGGTCGGTAAGCTGGGCCTACGCTTCGATAGGGCGGACTACGAAACCAATGGTCGGCTCAAAATTACTGAGATCATTACACTTGGTCCCGCTGCCGTTGTGAAGGAAATTAAGATCGGCGATTTCATATTGAGCGTAGACGGGACGCAGATAAAGCCCGGAACGAACCTCGACGAGCTTTTGGAGAACAAGGTCGGCAAGCGGCTGGTCCTTAGCCTCTCTTCATCATCCGATGGCACAAACAAGCGTGAAGTTATCGTTAAGCCCGTCTCAACCGGTGCCGAAAAAAATCTCCTCTACCGCCAGTGGGTCGAGGACAACCGAGCTTATGTTGCGAAGATCAGCGGCGGCAAGATCGGTTATGTTCATATTCCCGATATGTCGGGAAATTCGCTGACGCAGCTTTACGCGGACCTGGATGTTGAAAACCAGGCGAAAGATGGAGTAGTCGTCGATATCCGCAACAACAACGGTGGTTTCATAAATGTTTATGTCATCGATGTGCTCGCTCGCCGCGGGTATCTGACGATGAGAGAACGCGGCCTATGGAACGTTCCCGCACGTTCCGCTCTCGGCCAGCGAGCATTGGAAAAGCCGACCGTACTGGTCACAAATCAACATTCGCTGTCCGACGCGGAAGATATGACCGAAGGCTACCGGACGCTTAAGCTCGGGAAGGTGGTTGGCGAACCGACCTCCGGCTGGATCATTTACACATGGAACACGCAGCTATTTGACGGAACGACTTTCCGCTTGCCACGGCAGTTGATATTGGGCAGTGACGGCAAGAATATGGAGTTGAATCCGAGGCAGGTCGATGCCGCCGTTACACGGCCGATCGGCGAATCGCTAAGCGGAAAGGATTCGCAATTGGACAGGGCTGTTCGTGAGTTGCAGGGAAACTAAGAAAACGAGCCGCAGGTTTTTCTCGCCTGCGGCTCGCGTTTCTTAAGACGATGATGATTTCGGTTTTCGATAGGCTTGGACCGATCCGCGTGCACTGGTGATGTGCTTTACGAATACGTTGGCCAGCAGGTCGCTGACCTCAACGGCGTCATTCGGACCCGGAAACGGGTTGTTGAAAATGATATAACCCTTGTCCGATGAACCCCATTTGAATCCGGTCGCGACAACAATGTGATAGGTGCCGACCTCAATGTACCTTGAAACCCAGAGCGGCCCTTTTTCAAGTTCCTGAATGAACGCTTCGCAACCGTCAGTCAATCCTACGTCGTACCAACTAGCTTCTTTCTTGAACTTTTCGCCCGACCACATCGTCATCTCTAAGGCCGTTCCGGCATCATGAAAGTTTGTATCCAGCAAACCATTGTCTTTTGCATCCTTTACGTTAATATTTCCGGTCGTCAGCTTTCCCTCGATCCCGTCGGGCGGCACCGTGTGGTATTTGTACATCATCTGGTACGAAGCCAACCAGCACTGCTTGAAGTTCTTTTGCCCTGCACCGCTCAGCGACACACTGTGTTTGAAATCCTTGAAACTATTCATTTATTTTATTATTCCGTCCAAATTATAATAACTGCAAACGAAATAAGACGGACTTCGAGGGAGCTTTTGCGAAGAAGTGGATGTTTTTTTTGAGAAAAATTAACCGTCGGGGTCAAGGGTTACGGACGAACAGCTTCAACGTTTCGTCGCCGAGTTGAATCTCACGTTCAAAAACGAAGTTGAGTTTATGGAGCAGGCTGCCTGAACTCTCATTGTCGAGCGTGGTGATCGCAAGCACGCGGGGCAGTTTCAGGGTTTCTTTGGCGTACCGCATTACGGCATCAGCCGATTCAAACGCGTAGCCTTTTCTTTCGAATTGGGGCAACAACGCAAAGCCAATGTCGGGGTCCGGCAGCGAGTCGCGCTTTACGAATCCGCATACGCCGATCCGGATCGGTGCAGAAGCCCGCACGTTAGTAAGGGCGAAGCTTTCATCGTCCTTCAAATCAACCGCATAAAGGCCGAAACCATTGTCGCGATAACTCTTGGTGAATCGCGAATCGATGTAGCTCTGAGCCTGCTCGGCGGTACGAACGCCGCGATCGCCGATGAACTTTATGAATGACGGCTGATTGAGCAGGTCAAGAATAAAATCGGCGTCATCACGCGTGATCTCGCGAAGTAAGAGCCGTTCGGTTTCCAGTATCTTCACTGCTTATTCATGAAACGGTTGGATCTCGCCCGGCCTGCGGAGCATCTTGTTCACTTCGTCTAGATGCATTTCTTCGAGCAGGATCATCTCGCGGGCATATTCTTCGATCGCGACCGACTTGCCCTCGGCCAGTGCCAGCAGCTCATAATATGCTTCGAGCGTGGATCGCTCCTGCTCAAGGCTCTCTCGCAAAATGTCGCCGATGTCGTGCTGGTGCGTTTCGAGCAGCGGCCCTATCTTCAAGCTTGGATGCCCGCCCAGCATCGTGACGAACTCCCCGGCCTTATGCGCATGCATCAGGCTCTCGTCCCCGTTGCTCTTGAGCCACGAAACGATCGGAATGCGATTGTACCCAAACACCATCAGCGAATAATGCGTATATCGCACCACGCCCGCCAACTCCAGTTCCATGATCTTGTTTAAGATCTCGATAGCTTGCTGTTTTTCGGTTTCGTTCATATTTTAGACTATGCCCTAGCTTCCTGAGTAAGGACCGCGAATGTGAATGATCGTCACGACATTGCCGGTTACATTAAATAGGACCCTATAACGCCCGAGAATCAATTGCCTGACTTCAAGTTCATATTCGCAATCGTCGGGTGAGATCGGATGAGCCAGGGGAAACGATCCCAACAACTTGTAGATCGAGTCACGTGTTGTAACATACCAAGTTGACGCTTCGATCGTTCCCCATTTTTCACAACCCCAATCGAATGAAGTATCGAGATCATCAATTGCTTCTTCGGTAAATTCGATTTGGTAATCTGACATATTTAAGAGGAAATGTTGTATTTCTTCTCAAACTCACGAAATACCTCATCAGCGGGTCTGGTTCGCCCAGCCTTCATGTCGTCAATGCCCCGCTTCACGCTCGCAATCATATCCCGACGATCTTTGTCCCGAACATATTCCTCGTAGCTGTCAGGATCGTGGACAATGGCGGCCGCTTTGCCGTTAACAGTCAGCACAATTGGCTCACCGGTTTTTTTCATCTGTCTAATGAACTTTGCGCTGTCGCGTTTGAAGACGCTTAGGCTCTGGATGTCGCGTGTGAGTTTCATAGTGATATTCTAACACGATTGTCAAATTTGGTGCGAATTTAACAACCATACTACGGCCCCCAATAATCTATATGGAATATCGTGCCTTTTTCAACTACAAATCCAACCCCTTGTTTCTTATCTGCCTTTGTTCCGCAAGTGATCAAATGTTCTCCAGGCACGATCTCGAACCTTTCGCCAATTCCCACTGTCACTTCTCGACCATCTACGAAAATAGGTGGGCAGTTGCTGCCGTCAGGATCGTCCACTATCAAGAAGGTTCGTCCATCATTCGTAGTCTCCGACCAACCTCGACGGGAGCGATCTGAAGAACAAGATAGGATGGCTGAAAGTGACAGAACGAAAAAGAATAAGAATTTGAGTTGCAGAAATCTCATTCAGCGGCATTTTCTCCGCTTTCCGTCTGCTGTCGAGCATGATACGAACTCCGTGTTAGCGGCGATGACTCGACGTGTTTGAAACCCATTGCTTCGCCGATCTTCTTCCATTCGGCGAATTCGTCGGGTGTAACATAACGCTCGACCGGCAGGCGTTTTTCGTAGGGCTGCAGATATTGGCCGATGGTCATGATGTCGCACGACGCCGTTCGAAGATCTTTCATCAGATCAACGACCTCTTCGAATGTTTCGCCCAGACCGGCCATGATGCCGCTTTTAGTTTTCATTGACGGCATCTGCGTGTCGCGGAAGAATGCAGCTCGGGTGAGCAGTTCCATCGACTGTTCGTAGATCGCATCAGGGCGAACGCGGCGATAGAGCCGGGCGATGGTTTCGGTGTTGTGATTGAGCACATCAGGCCGGGCGATCAGAACGTTGTTCAACGCTTCTTCGTCGCCATTGAAATCAGGGATCAGCACCTCGACCTTACATTCCGGATTCATCTCGCGAACTTTCGTGATCGTCTCCGCCCAATGCATCGAACCGCCGTCCGGCAGGTCGTCGCGATTCACAGATGTAATGACCGCGTGTTTGAGATCGAGATGCTTGACTGCCTCGGCGACGTGCGTCGGCTCCATCGGGTCGAGGTCCATAGGCGTGCCTTTGTTGACCGCACAAAATCCGCAGTGCCGCGTACATGTATCGCCGCCAAGCATAAAGGTCGCTGTCTTGTCCGTCCAGCATTCAAAGATATTCGGGCATTTCGCTTCCTGGCAAACGGTGTGCAGGTTCAGTCCGTCGATCAGTTCCAGAACGGCATTCTGATTCGCGCGGGTCGCCTAGTTTTATCTTCAGCCAGTCCGGTTTTTTCAGCCGCTCGCGGTTCTTCCGGTTTACAAATTTTTGTATCAGTACCTTTTCTTCGATCATAGAGCTCACAGATTCGGCGAACCAATATTTTAGCATTGGCCTTGACAAGGCGCCGCCAGGTCCTTTATTCTGCCTCAAGTTCTTTTAGAAAGTTTTCGTTCGAAGAAATCAACGACAGTGGCGATTTAAGGTTAACTTGCTCCACTAAAAAAACTGCTAAACAACTGCAAAGAGATTTCATAAGAAGCTCTCGTGCTTTTAAATAGCACGAGGGCTTTTTTCTTTTTGGCGGTTGTCGGAGAAAAAATATGGCCGACTTATCGATTGCAACTCAATTTGTTCACGCCGGCGAACGGCGAAACGCACCCGCAGGTGTTCCCGCTTCGACACCGATCTACGCATCGTCCTCGTTTATTTACGAAAAGGTAGAGGATATCGACCGCATCGTCGACGGAGAGACGACCGGTTTCGTTTACAGCCGCTACGGCAATCCGACTGTCGCGGCGTTTGAAGAAGCGATGGCGGCGATCGAACACGGCAAATTTGCGGTTGCTTACGGCTCTGGCATGGCGGCATTGCACGCGGCTTTGCTTGCCTGCGAACTGACCACTGGTTCGGTGGTGCTCGCTTCGCAGGATCTTTACGGCTCGACGCTCGAGCTTCTTTACACGGTTTTCGGAGCGTTTGGCATCAAGACCGTGACCGAAGATTTTACCGATGTCGCGGCATTGCGGGCGAAGGCATTTGAGGTCAAACCAGCGTTGTTGATCTGCGAAACGCTATCGAATCCGCTTTTAAAGGTTTGCGACATTGAGGAGTGTTCGTCTATCGCCCGCGAGGTCGGAGCAAAACTGATCGTTGACAACACCTTTGCCACGCCATATCTTTGCCGGCCGATCGATCTTGGAGCAGATCTTGTCGTGCACAGTGCAACCAAATATCTGGGTGGCCATGCCGATGCGACCGGCGGAGTTGTTATTGCTAAAGAAGATTTTGACAAGCCTGCATTGCTCGGTGCGTTGACACTGGCGGGCGGCGTGCTAAGCCCTGGGAAGCTCATTCGATCCTGAGAGGGATCAAGACGCTTGGCCTGCGGATGGAAAAGCAATGCTCGAACGCCGAGCGGCTCGCTGGTTATCTGCAGAAACTACCGCAGATCAGCGAAGTGATCTATCCGAAGTTTTTCGAGGGCACCCAGGCCGAAGCCCTGGACGGCGCATTTCATGGTTCGGAGTATGGAGCGATCGTTTCGATCCGGCTGCATGAAGACACGCGAGAGGCGGCCTATCGATTTTTGAACGCTTTGAATCTGTGTACTCGTGCCGCGAGCGTCGGCGATCTGTTTACCGGTATCGTTCACCCCGCAACCGCAACGCACCGCGAACTTTCACCGGCAAAGCGGGCCGCGATCGGAATAACCGAGGGCTTGATCCGCATTTCGGTCGGCATAGAGGACGTGAACGATATCCTGGCGGATATTGAACAGGCTGTACGGCAGAGTGTTAGTCTGCCTCGGCAGGCTGACAGCCTGTCCTACGAAAAGGCGGTCACTGCGTAAAAAGATGATCCAAGTAACTCAACAAGTTATCAGTTCTATCACCGCTCATGCCGAGCGTGATTACCCGCACGAATGCGGCGGGATGCTGATCGGACATTTTGCGGCGGACGGAAGTAAGACGGTGGCCGAGACGTTTCCGCTTGAGAATTCACGGGAAGAAGAGGCGCGTCACAATCGCGTACTCATTCTTCCAAAGGATGTCATGCGGGCCGAGCGATACGCCAGGGAAAACAAGCTCGACGTCGTGGGCTATTACCATTCGCACCCCGAGTCGCCGGCCGTACCATCTCAATATGACCTTGACCACGCTCTACCGGTTTGGTCATACGTGATCGCATCGGTGATCAAAGGGAAAGTCGTCGACATATTTTCTTGGGAAATGGAGAACGACCGATCGAGATTTAATTCAGAAGATATACAGAAGAAAGAACTGTCCACAGATGCACACGGATGAACACAGATCATTTTGACCTTTAACAGTATGTATCTGCGGATGAAAAATAATTTGGAGCAATAATATGTCAGTAACAATTGTAATACCTACGCCGCTTCGCCAGTTTGCCGGCGGCAGTTCGGAGATCGAAGTGAATGCAGTCCACAGCGGGCGACGCTTTGTTGGAGCTGACCACGACGCATTCAGAGCTTCGCAAGCACCTTTATAACGACCAGAATAATCTGCGCAATTTTATCAACGTCTACGTTGGGGATGAAGATATTCGCCATCTTGACGGCCCGGCGACGCTCGTGAAAGACGGTGAGACGATAATGATCGTTCCCTCGATCGCGGGTGGCAATTCGGCCGGAACGCGGACATTCCTGTCCGCAACAGGAGAGGCGGACACGAATGTCCGCGTTCCGGTGGAATTGTCCAATGAGGAAATCGCCCGGTATTCGCGTCATCTCATTCTGCCGGAGGTCGGACTCGAGGGCCAAAAAAAACTTAAGGCCGCCCGCGTGCTAACGATAGGCACGGGCGGGTTGGGCTCGCCGCTCGGGCTCTATCTGGCCGCGGCAGGCGTTGGCACACTGGGCATCGTGGATTTCGATGTTGTCGATGAATCGAATCTTCAGCGGCAGATCATCCATGGCACCAAGGACGTCGGACGTCCGAAGATCGCGTCCGCGGCCGACCGGCTCAAGGACATAAATCCGAACACAAATATCGAAGCGTTCGAAACGCGGCTGACGAGCGAGAATGCTTTGGAGCTGTTCAAGGAGTTCGACGTTATCGTGGACGGCACTGACAATTTTCCGACCCGGTATCTCGTTAATGACGCCAGCGTCCTGACCGGGAAGCCGAATGTTTACGGCTCTATCTTTCGTTTCGAAGGCCAGGCAAGCGTTTTCTGGGCTGAGAAAGGAGCGTGCTATCGCTGTCTTTACCCGGAACCGCCGCCGCCCGGCCTTGTGCCGTCCTGTGCCGAGGGCGGCGTTCTCGGCGTTCTGCCGGGCATCGTCGGCACGATCCAGGCGAATGAAGTTATCAAAGTGATCCTCGGTGCCGAGGGAATTCTATTGAACCGCCTGCTGCTGTTCGATGCGTGGAAGATGACATTCCGTCAGCTAAAGCTGCGCAAAGACCCTGCGTGCCCGTTGTGCGGCGACAACCCGACGATCAAAGAGTTGATCGACTACGAAGAGTTCTGCGGCCTGAAAGCCCCGGTCGAAGAAAAGCCTGCGATCGAAGAGATATCGGCGACCGAGCTGAAGGCCCTGTTCGACCGTGAAGAAGATTTTCAACTCATTGATGTCCGCGAACCGCACGAATACGAGATCGCCCGCATCCCGAACGCAAAGCTCATCCCGCTCGGCGAGGTCGTTAACCGTATTTGTGAGATCGAAAAGGACAGAACCACGGTCGTGCAGTGTAAGGGCGGCGTTCGAAGTGCCAAGGCGATCGGTTATCTGAAAGACGCTGGTTTCGAGGGCCGGTTGATCAATCTAAAGGGCGGGATCGGAGCATGGTCCGACGAGGTCGATCGAGTCAGTGCCGAGATACTAGATACCGATGTTTTCAGTTCACGCATCGCGCGACGACTTTTCCGAGAATATCTTTCGCGGGATCGCTCCGAATGTCTGACTATCGGTGCTCTCGGTCTTATTTTCTCCGATCAGAAAAAAATTAGCGTCCGGATCGATCGAAGCAACACGCTTGATCATTCGGACGCCTTTTTTGTACGGGTGGTTTGCGAGGACGATATCGCCCGTCGACCTAGAGTTTGACGCGGAGCGACAAGGACACGATCGCCTGTCTTTAATGTCGGCAGCATAGAATCACCGCTGACCTCAAAGCCTATCCGTCGGCCGAGTAAGCCAGAGCAGTCGGTCCTTCCACGATGCGATCGGCAATTCACTGGACATAAAAACGAAAATGGATGGCAAAAGCGTTGAAACGCTCTCGCCATCCATTCTAAATCACTCCAGGGTTATGACGCCGTGTACCAGGCGACATCTTTGTCTTTGCTGCCCCAAAAGATGCCGTGGATCTCTTTGATCGCGTCCATCAATTCGGTCGCGTGTTCGAGGCTGACCTCGACCTTTGCCGCCGAGCAAAGCTTTGCTGCTTTCCAGAATGTATCGTGCAGATTCGGGTATTTTTCAAGGTGAACAGGCTTGAAATAGTCCGTCCATAGAATCAGGATCTCGTCCTTCGCTACCCGTGCCTGCTCTTCTTTGACCATGATGTAGCGCGTCAGCGTGTTGTGATAATTTGCGGTCGCCTTGGCATCGCCGCTGTCCGGTGCCTTAAGATCGAGGATCTTCTTGGTCATCGAAAGCACAGCCTCAGCCGAGATCCGTGCCGAGGCCGGATCGTAAACGCCGCACGGAGCGTCACAGTGGGCTTCGGCCGTTTCGAGATCATTTGTAAGTTTGTTTTTCAGTGTATCGAACATAATTCGTATTTTCTCCAATAATAGTTACGCATTGGTCGTTTCGAGATCAAAGATCGTTTGAATTACGGGGTTGTTTCTTCCACAGGCGTCGTACCCGGATCGATCCCGGCGACGCTCGCCTGATTAATAACCTTGATGTGCAGATCGTCATGCACGCGGATCTGGCACGAAAGCCGCGTATGGTCGCTCAGATCGGTCTTGGTCGCAAGAACCGCAGCTTCCGGCTCGCGGATCTCGCCCGCATCGCCGGCCAATATCTCAACGCGGCATGTCGTGCAGCGTGCGTTTCCGCCGCAGCGGTGAAGGATGTCGATCCCGTTATCTTCGATCTCGAGTACAAGTTTCCGGCCCTCGGTGGCATCGAAAGCAACAGTGCCAGTGGCGGTTTCAGCTGTAATTCGCGGCATGAAAAAAGTGTCTCCCAGGATCAAATTTCGTAGAACTTATTTAACTTGAATTTGGCATAACTGGCGAACGAACGCAAGTTAGCCACGATCAGCCCACTGAAACGATCGCTTTTCGGGCGATCTCGGGTTTGTCGCCTTTGTACAAGACTTGTTCAAGAAACAACCCCGATGGCGGAGCTGTGAATTTCGCGGTTTCGACCTGGAATTTCAGAAGCCTCTCAAACGCGTCGAACGTCAGATTTCCGCGTCCGAGTTCGGCCAGCATTCCGACGATCCGCCGCACCATTTTCCATAGAAAATGCGATGCACCGATGCGAAAGCAGATCAGATCGCCGTCGGTGAAAACGTCGGCGTGGACGACATCGACCTTCGTTGATTGTTTCTTGCCATCTTCGGTTTCGCAGAAGGAGCGAAAATCGTGCCTGCCGATAAGCATCTTAGCGGCCTCGGCCATCGCCTTGGCATCAAGCTCATCCTTTATCCACCAGACAAAATTCTTTGCCATTGCTGTCCGCCGCGTCGAGATCTGGTAGATGTAATAGCGTGCGACGGCGTCGTGGCGGGCGTGAAAACTGTCGGGAGCGTTCGAGACCTTCAAGATGTTGATGTCGTGCGGCAGGAGGTCGTTAAAGCCGAACTGGATCTGCTTCGGCGTTATGTTTGCCCGCAGATCGTCGACCTTCAAATGTGCGACCTGCCGGATGGCGTGCACGCCCGCATCGGTACGTCCCGCGCCATAGATCTCGAATTTTCCCGCAAATAATTGCCGAGCTGCGTCGTGCATCTCGCCCTGCACGGTCTTGGCGTTATGCTGCATCTGCCAGCCGCGGTATCGCGTTCCTTCGTATTCGAGTTCTAATTTCCAGGTTGGCATAAGAGTTTTTGCCACGAATTACACGAATTGCACGAATATTCTCGGAGGGGAAAATGCCATTCGTGATATTCGTGTAATTCGTGGCTAGTTTTGTTTCCCGATCTGAACTTTCTCGCGATTTTCGTTGATCGCGACAAACGTGATATCGGCCGATGTGACCCGCACTTTTTGCCCCTTGTTGCCGAAACGCTCGGCCTCTACCTCGACATGGATGGTGATAGATGTCTTGCCAACGTGAAGCGTGGTCGCATAAAAGCTAACCAGATCCCCGATAAACACAGGTTCATGAAAGATGACTTCCTTCATCGCCACGGTCACAAATCGCTCGTGTTTTGTATGGCGAACGGCCTCAACGCCGCCGGCGACGTCGATGTAGCTCAAGATCACACCGCCAAAAACCGTGCCGTGTGCATTCGTGTCACGCGGCATCATCGTCAGCCGGATCGCGGCATCTCGAATTGGATGTTCCATAAGAAAGAATTTTAACAGGATGCACAGGATCGGCAGGATAAGAAACAGTAACTTTGGAAGAATGTTCCTAAATCCTGTATATCCTGCTTATCCTGTTTGAATTAACCTTTCCACCCACGCACTAACCGCATCCCGCAATTCGTTCAAATGCTCGTCAAAAAAATGCCCGCAATTCTCGAATACCACCAATTCCGTATCGGCAGATTTTGATACCTCGTTCACTAGTTTTCGTACATTTTCGATCGAACCAAACTCATCACGGTCGCCCTGGATGAACAAGATCGGTTTTTTCAAGCCGATAAGGAATTCATAATCTCCATATTTATCGACCGGCGTACCGATCGAGATCAGCCGCGCGACGCGGTCGTCTTTCATCCCGACGGCCATTCCCGTCCGAGAACCAAACGAAAACCCGGCCAGCGTCAAATCCTGGCCCGGATAGTTTGCGGACATATAATCCAGCGCGTCGCTCACGTCTTCCATCCCGCCCTCGATCTCGTTATGAACTCCCGTCGATGAGCCGACGCCGCGAAAGTTGAATCTGAGCGTTATCAGCCCCGCATCGACCAATCCTGCCGCCGCACGAAACACGACCTTGTTATGCATCGTTCCGCCGCCGAGCGGGTGCGGATGGCAGACCAACGCCACGCCCTTCGGCTCGCCGGACGGCTCTTTTATGATCGCTTCCAAGTGGCCGTGCGATGCCGGTATAAGAAGATTGCCTTTCGGGTACATAACGAACTCCTGATTCTAATTTTTGCGACGGAAATGCGCAAACTGTTCCCGGAAAGGATTCGGCAATTTGAAACTGACCCACCGCGAAACTCTTGACACGGCGTTGCATCTATAGGATAATATTTCAGCCACGCATGGCTGGCCTGAGGCGGATCTTTGATAATTCGAGAGTATTGGATGAGTTATATCTTCTCTGATCTTCCCTGTGGGTCCATGACGGTCTCTTGATCGTCTTGTTCCTCTTATTCAGTGGTTTTTAAGTCCTTAACCAAGGAATAGGAAGGACAAGAAGGAACAAAGAACGGATCTTTCGCTGTAACCAGCTTAGCTGCAATATTTAAGTCTTTTCACTTCGCACGTAGAGTGGAAAGGTTGACAGAGATCGCGACCGTTCCACTTAAAGAGTTAACGTGCACACGAAGTGGAACGATTTTTGGCTGTAACTGCTTGTTAATGGGATATTTAAGCCGTCCCACTTTCCGCATTTAACGGTGCTCAAGTGGGACGATTTCGCCTTGCAAAATGATCTGGGCGGTCGAAACGAAAGGTGGAAACTCGGGCTCGTGCGGTTCTACAAAACGGCTGTTTGGATAATCCCATTAGGTTTGTGATACTTTTCTTTATTTAATTTGCAGTATTTATCACCGAATAATGGAAGAAATTTTAGACCAGCCCGCTAACGAGATTTCGGTCGAAACGCCTGGCGGAAATGTCGTAAAAGCAAAGCCGACATGGCGCCAATATCTCGAATCGGACGACGCGACTCGTTTTGTCTACCTGATCTTTGCGTTTGTAGCGATCGCGATGGTGATGAGCTTTTTGCAGTTCCGGACAAAAGCGATCTGCTGCGGAGATTGGGATGGCTACTATCACATCAAATGGAGCAGTTTGCTGTGGGAAAATTTTTCACAAGGCAAGTGGCTGCCGACTTTCGAATGGCTGCCGCTGACGGTGTTGAACCCGCAGCATTACAACGACCATCATTTTCTTTTCCATCTGTTACAGATACCGTTCCTATGGTTTTTTGAGCCAGTGATGGCCGCCAAGGTGGCTGCGGTGGTTTTCGCGACGCTGGCTATCTTTTCGGTCTATTGGATGATCCATCATTACAAGATCGAATATCCGTTGATCTGGCTTGCGGCGATCTTCACCTGTGCGAACATGTTCTATTACCGGATGAACATGGCAAAGGCCCCGCCGCTGACGATAATTATCACGATCGCGGGCATTTACTTGCTTTTCGAGCGCAAATACGTATGGCTGGCTCCGCTGATGTTCGCATTTGTCTGGACATACAGCCTGTTCCCGCTGCTGCTTTTTGCGGCGTTGATCTGGACGGTCGATCATCGCATGGAACGAAAAACGCTTTGAATGGCGTCCGATCGCTTACACGTTTGGCGGTATGGTTGCCGGGAATATCATCAATCCATATTTTCCGAACAACCTGCTGCTGTTCTGGGAGCATTTCATTACGAAATTTAAAGTCGGCAGCGATTTCGCGGTGGCGGTCGGCGGCGAGTGGTATCCGTATTCCGGGATGGAATTGCTGACCCATTTTCCGGTGGCGATGCTGGCGATGCTGATCGGCTATATCCTTTTTATGCCCAAGAACGGAAAGCTGCCTGAAAAGGCTACGTTCTTTCTGATGTTCGTTTCGATCTTGCTTGCCGCTCAGTTCCGCTCAAAGCGTTTTGCCGAATATTTTCCGCCGTTTGCCGTCCTTTTTGCGGCATTTAGCTGGCAGGCGTTCAAGATACCGAGCCTTTTGCAGCTTCCCGAGGATTTCAAACGGGAGATCGAACCCTACCTTGATACCGACAAAAAAACGGAGAAACAGGAATGGTGGGGAGCAGGGAAGCAGGCAGCCGTTTGGACGCTCGGTATCGTGCTGGTCATTATATTTCTTTGTTAATATTGTTGGCCTTGGCCGGTTGGGCATCGACCAGCCGGGTTTGATGAACACGATCGCGGAAAATGAACCGAACGACAGGTACCAGCGGGCCATGGCCTGGGCGACCGGCGTTGACGCAAAGGGCGTGGAGAATATGCCGGCGGGAGCGAGGATATTCAACACAAACTGGGACGATTTTCCGAAACTGTTCTTTTTCAACACAAAGCACCGGTATATTTACGGCCTTGACCCGAACTATCTTTACTCTCAGAATCCAGACCTGTACAAGCTTTTGCTCGACATAACAAGCGGAAAAACCGAGGACGCGGGTCCGGTCATCCGCGAAAAGTTCGGCGCGGCCTATATCTTTGCCGACGCCAAAGAGAATGAGGACATGATCGCAAAGGCGCTTGAAAGCGGATGGGTTGAAATGATCTATGAAGACGACGAGGCCCGAATTCTCAAGATCCGCGACGAAAAGGGCGAGCCGGCAAAGGATTCGGTCGATGACGCTCCTGAGACACCGGAAGAGAAGAAAATTCTCGACGAAGAAGAAAACGCCGGAAACGTGAATGCGGATTCGCCAGACGACGACCAGGAAAAATGACAAAGGTGAAAGTTACAATTGCCGGTACGATGCTTTCCGTCGCAGTGGCTGCATGCACGCCGAATCAGCGGATAATTAACTCGGCTGAAACTCCTATGCCGGTTCCGGTAAATTCAGCACCTGTGATCAGCAGTTTCGAAAGCGACCTGCAATCGATGCGGAATGCCGATTTCAAGTTTATTCTTGTTTTTCGGAGAAAGGACGGGGCAATCCTGTCCGCCGAAGATAAGGCGTTTGCTAAGATGAACACACCGTACGATGCAAACCGGCGTCGTCTTGCCGACGAAGGCAAAGCGATAATTGTCGGCTCGAACTTCCCGTTTTTGCCGGACATGCTCGAAAAGATGACTCAGC
Source organism: Blastocatellia bacterium (assembly GCA_963732475.1). Lineage (GTDB taxonomy): Bacteria > Acidobacteriota > Blastocatellia > Pyrinomonadales > Pyrinomonadaceae > OLB17. The sequence continues at coordinate 563,280 of CAVSZR010000008.1, forward strand.
GGTTTACCATGGAGAATTATTCCAAGCCCGACAGCGGGCCGCTTGTATCGAATTCAGTTCCGAACAAATAGATGGCCGACGAAGACATCCATAGAACGAGTGCCAACAACGCTCCGCAAGTTATGCCTCGCGAAACCGCCGCCGCTTCGGATCGAGCTTCTTAAATCGACACCTTCGGTAAGTTCGATCGTTCGCGTTGTTGTTGTCACCCTTCTTCTGCTTTTTGTAGCCGGTTTTGTCGCCAATATCATTTCCTCGCTCACGTATCTGTTCTTTTTGCTTGTGTTATCCGTGTTCTTCGCATACCTGATCTCGCCGCTGGTCAAGCTGATCCGCAAGCCATTCAAGGGCAAAAAGATCGAAAAGCTCATGCCGCGGTCATTCGCGATCTTGATCGCATACGTGATCGTATTCGCGGTGCTGGGTCTTGGCATTTCAAATCTGGCTCCGGTCGTAATTGAGCAGGGAAAGGAATTCGGGGCGAGTCTTCCGAATTACGCAGCGGGAATTCGGCAGAGTTTTAACGATCTGAACCGGCGCTTTGACCGGATGCGGATACCGGAGGACGTTCAGACAAAGATCAACGAACAGGCTGTTTCGCTCGGCGAACGTATAACCGCCGGTTTCGGAAATTTCCTGCTTGCACTGGTCACGTACCTGCCTTGGTTGGTTCTCGTACCGATCCTGGCATTCTTTTTCCTTAAGGACGTCAACCTCATCCGTCTGGCGATCCTGCGGGTGTTTCCCGCCGGGCCCTGGCGAATACGGGCCGAAGCGGTTATGCAGGATGTTAATACAACACTAGCAGCGTACACGCGTGCCCAGCTCATTTCCTGCGTCCTGATCGGGACGATCTGCACGATCGGCTTCTACGTGATAGGCTTAAAATACGCTTTGCTGCTCGGAATTCTAGCCGGTGTTTTTGAGTTTGTTCCGTTACTTGGTCCGGCGACGATCGGTCTGATCGTGATCACAACTGCCGGTTTTTCGGATAATCCGTGGAAAGCGCTTTATGTCTTCATTTTCCTCATCGTATTTCGCGTTATTCACGATTACGTCACTTACCCGCGAATTGTCCGCGGCGGGCTGCATCTGCATCCGGTGTTGATAATTTTGGCGGTCCTCGCCGGTGAGCAGGTGGCCGGGATACCCGGCGTTTTTCTCGCCATCCCGATAGTCGCGATCGTCACCGTATTCTACAAACATGTGATCGAGCACAAAGGCGGTAAAGGGCTGGTTGCCGGACTGCTTGAACCGACACCCAGCATTACAGAGGAGAACCCGATCTGATGTCACCAACTGCGTGGTTAGTAGTTTTCTTTTTCATACTGCTCGGCTTGAGCATTCTTGTTTACGTACTCGTCGTGCGGGCGTTTTACTGGGGCGACAAAAAGGAGCCTCCGACTAAGAAGCGGTAATGAGAGCCTGAAATTGATCGTGATCGGAGATTACCGTTTCGATCTCAACCACATAACAGGGAATTTCAAATTTCAGATCTTTTAATTTAAAAGCGTCTTTCGCGGTGGTTAGAAAGGCATCGGTCCTGCATTCGCTTGCCTGCTTTTCCAGAAGGTCGATGTCTTGTTGGCTATAGATGTGATGATCGGGAAATTTCCTTCGAATGCCTAGATCGAATTCGTCCATCGGCTCCTCTTCAAATTTATCGTCCAGCATAAAGAAGAAACTATCCGGATTCCCCAACGCACAAAAGGCCATCAAGCTGACTTCCTCATCGACATTTTCCGGCTCGCCCTCTGCACGCAATCTTTCCCAACCGGACCCACTTTCCGTTTGTTTTTCGCGTCTTTGCGAACTTTGCGTCTTTGCGTGAAATTCTTCTAACGGTTGTACTTGAATGATGCGATTCTCCGACAAAAAGATCGGCGCAGCAATATTCAGATTTGAAATTTGAGATTTCAGATCTTCAATATTCGTTGCAAGGTCCGACCTTGTTATTACAAGAGCATCCGCCCGTTTCAAATTTTCAAGCGGTTCGCGCAACCGCCCGGCCGGAAGCATTTCGGCGGTGTCCAACGGAACCATCGCATCGATGCAGACAATGTCCAGATCGCGTTTTGCCCGCCGGTGCTGAAATCCGTCGTCAAGAACAAATACGGTTACACTAAATTTTTCCAAAGCCCATTTTGCTGCTGAGACCCGGTCTGCATCGGCGATCACAACAGCTTTTCCGATCAACTTGTGAGCCAGTTCAACCGGCTCATCGCCACCCGTTCGTGCATCGACCAAAACATTTAAACCGTCTGAAACTAAAACGCGTTCTTTCGGATTCTGGCGGCCGTAACCCCGCGTCAGAATGCAGACCGTTTCTCCTTCAGCCGACAGGGTCTCCGCTACCAACGCGACAAGCGGTGTTTTTCCCGTTCCTCCGGCGGTGATGTTGCCGATGCTGATCGTCCTTGCCCCGAGCGAATGCGAAGCGAATGTGCCCCGGTCGTAAAGCGCATTTCGCACGTTTGCGGCCCGGCCGTAGAGCCATCCGAATGGCGACAGGAGATTCATCTAAAGTTCAAGGAAGTTTTGGAGGAGTTTTTTGCCGTGCTCTGTCAGGATCGATTCCGGATGGAATTGAACTCCTTCGATCTTTAGCGTCTTGTGTCGCAGGGCCATTATCAGGCCGTCCGGGGACTCGGCGGATATCTCAAGCGATTCCGGCAGCGACGCGCGTTCAACGACCAGCGAATGATACCGGCCGGCTTCGAATGGGTCAGCCACGCCTTCGAAGATCGTTTTTCCGTCGTGCCGGACCGTAACCGGCTTGCCGTGTACCGGTTCGGGTGCCCGAACGACATTTCCGCCGAAATGCTGTCCGATCGCCTGGTGACCCAGGCAAACGCCGAGAATCGGTATTCGCTCGGCAAACCTTTCGAGCACGGAAAGTGTGATCCCGGCATTATCGGGCGTGCCGGGACCGGGTGAAATCAGGATCTTTTCCGGTTTCAGTTCGTTATCTATTTCATCGACAGTGATCTCGTCGTTGCGAAAGATCTTCATCGCAGCACCGAGCTCGCCGAGGTACTGGACGAGGTTATATGTGAATGAATCGTAATTATCGACAACTAGCAGCATCTATCAATTTGGTGAATGCAAAGGCTCTGAACGAAAACGTTCTTATTTACTAATAGGTGCAATCACTTTATCATAATCGGGTTGATCAACGGAGGCCGAATGAAATTGTCCCACAGAGCTTTTCTCCTAACTTTGTTACTTCTATTTGCTCAGGTCACCAACGCGCAGACTCGCAACTGAGAAGAAGCCGACGGATGACCCCGCGAAATTGAAAAAAGACGCGGTCGCGTTTCTGCGTGAGACGATGGCCGACGTCAATAACCTTCGGACCCTCGAAAACCGCATAAGCTTTTCGGCCGAGCTTGCCAGTCTGATGTGGTTTCACGACGAAAAGGAAGCCAGGGCAATGTACCTTGCCGCTTTTAGCGACTTTAAGCAATTGCTGACGCAGTATGACCTGCGGATGAACGAGATCGGTGAACCCGACGGAACCGAAGGATATAGCGGCGGAATGTTTGGCGATGTGACCGAGCGGTCGCGTCTTTCACGAAGGTTTCAAACTGCTATGCAGGTACGCCAGCAGATCTCGATGAGCCTTGCAGAACACGATCCGGAACTCGCCTTTGGCTTTTATTTCGAGAGCCTCCAGGCCTTGACCAACCCGGAATTTCGCAAGCAGATGGAAGATCGCGACCAATATTTTGAAACACAGTTGATGACCTTGATCGCCCAAACAAATGCCGCCAAGGCAACGCAGTTTGCCGTTAAATCTATTGAAAAGGGCGTAAATTACCAGCATCTGGAGTTGCTCAAGAAGCTGTACGCCAAGGACCCGGAGAAAGGAGCGGAGTTCGCTGCCGCCATCCTTGGCCGCATAAAAGCTGACAAGCTGGAAGGTAAGGACTATTGGGTAGTGAGTTCGTTTTTGAGCACCGCTGGCGAAACCTTTGAAAAAACAAAAACGGAAGGCGGCAAAAAGCCGATGCTCAGCCAGGCGGAGCTTCGTGACCTTGCCGACGTATTCGCCCAGGCGATCCTTAGTAACACTGACGAGGAACACTCGAGCGGGGCCCAGTTTGCCAACGAGATTGAAAAATACAATCCGTCGCGGGCAGCCCAGATCCGGGCGAAATTCAAAAGCACGGGCGCCGGAAGCGGTTCACGCGGATATGCGAATAACGCTTCGAATGCGGTGCGAATCGCTTCGAACAGTGCCAATGCGATGTCGAACGGCTCATCTGCGAACTCCGTTGCCGAAAAAGAACGCCAGGATCGCGAAAAGGCCGAAAAGCAGCTTCAAGAGGATGTCGCAAAACTTGCCGACAAACAGCTTCCGAAAGAGGAGCGGGAAAAGATCGTTGCCCAGGCCCGCAAGATCATCTTGCTGACGCCGGGCAAAGACAAAAAGATCGTTGCTTTGAGTGGACTTGCCGCTCAGGTTGCGAAACTGGGCGACAAGGAACTCGCATCCGATATAATGAAGGACGCGCAAAACCTGATAAGTCCGTTTCCGAAGAATTACCAGGATTTTATTCTCACGTGGATGCTTGCAAGCGGCTATGCGGAAGCCGACCCGGACAAGGCGTTTCCGCTGCTTGAGGACACGATAATGCGGGCGAATGACACGCTGGCGGCATTTATCAAGGTTGGTGAGTTTATTGATGTGGCAGGCGAGATGATCGACGAGGGGGAAGTTCAGGTCGGGGCATTCGGCGGTTCCATGATCCGAGGCTTGACGAGCGAACTCGGTATGGCGGACGCAACGCTGCGGACGTTGGCAAAAGCGGATTTCAAAAAGACGCGCGATTTGACCAACCGCTTTGACCGCTCCGAGGTTCGGATCCTGGCGAAAATGATGATCCTACGGGCCGTTTTGGGCGAGGGTAAAAAACCCAAAAACGAGGAAGCCGAGATCTCTATCGAAAAATAGGCTGGACAAAAAACGCTCCCCTCCTTACGAAGGAGACGTGGTCGCCGCTTCGCGCCGACGGGGTGGTTCTTTGAATCTTTCCGCGGGGGGCCACTTACCCCAAACTCGTCCCTTGCAGCCATTGCCCGCCGTCGACGACGAGCGTGACGCCGTTTATATAGTCTGCGGCGTCCGACGCCAAAAACAACGCAGCGTTCTCTATATCCGCGATCCGGCCGAACCTTCCCAGCGGAATTCGCCTTGTTATTTTCTCCTTCAACGGCTCAGGCAAAAGCCGCTTCATTCCCTCGGTGTCTTCGATCGGCCCGGGTGCGATGCCGTTGACGCGAATGCCGTGGCGGCCCCATTCTACCGATAGGTTTCTCGTGATCGCATCCACGCCGGCCTTCGCCGCTGAAACATGTATCTGCATCGGCGTTGCCAGATAATGGAGCGTCGCGGAGATATTCAGGATCTGTCCCTGCGATTTCTTCAATTCTTCGAAAGCCGCCCGGCAGACATTAAAAGTGCCTTTCGTATCGATATCGACGACAGTTCCAAAACCGTTTGGTGATAGCTCATTGGCGGCACACAGGAAATTTCCTGCTGCTCCATTAACAACAATGTCGATCTTGCCGTAATGCTCAACCGTCTGAGCGATGGCGTTCTGCACCGCCTCGAAATCCCGAACATCGGCCGCAACCGCAAAACATTCGCCGCCGCCGTCTTCGATGACCTTCTTCATCGCTTCCAGATTTTCTGGCTTGCGGCTCGTAATGGCGATCTTAGCCCCATGCTCGGCGAACGCCCGTGCGACGCCCCCCGTAATACCCGTGCCGCCGCCCGTTACAAACGCAACTTTACCCTTCAAGATGTTATCTGCGAAAATGTTACTCATATTGAGTTCGGATTTTAGCACGGAAGTTGGTCCACAGATGAACACAGATAAACACAGATTTTTATTTAAGAGGTTGCTCCGAGAGATTTCGCGGTGGGCTTTCTTCATCTGTGTTCATCTGCGTTCATCTGTGGATCATTCTTCTTTCCTCTTGCGGATCGAAGCCGACTGACTTACGCACTGTCATTCCCGCCGACTCGCTTGTTTATTTGGAAACCGCCGACCTCGGCAGGGCTGTCGCGGCCGTCACGGATAACGGTTCCTTTCGCCGGCTCGCGAAAAAGCAGCGCTGACACGTCCGCAATCGACGGAATCAAGCTTTCCGTCGCGGTTACAGGGTTTCAGACCTCTGAACAAGCGGTTACGGATGAAAATTCGGTTCTTAATTTTCAGCCGCGTTTCGTCGCCGTCGCCGAAACGAATTCCTGGAATTTCCAGGCTTTGAGTTTTACCGAGAACAAACTCGGCGAATTTATCAACGAAACTTACGGCGGCGAAGTCACGCTTGAGACATCCGACAAACACGATGGAAAGTATTTCATATGGACTTCTCAGGACGGACGAAAAGCCTATGCGCTCGTACGCGGCAGCCTGATATTTTTCGGCAACGACGAGTCTGCAATAGAGAAATGCGTCAACGTGGCTCGCGGCGAAGCCGACAGCATTTCGAAAAGCCCAAAAGTATCCGCTCTGCCCGCCGATTCGCTCGCCTCAGGCTATGTCTCGACTGACGGCGTCGCCCAGATAGCAAATATCGTCGGAATCTCGCTCGCCATGGGCGCCAGCGAAGAGGGCGAAGTAAAGAGTTTTGTTGCCCGCGTCCTGCCGGAAATCCTGCGGAAATCGATAAATGAAATGACATGGACGGCCCGGAAAACCGAGCAGGGAATTGAAGACCTTTACGTTTTTGAGACAAATCGGGAAGTTGCTGCGGTTTTTAATGAAACACTTTCCCCTGCGAGTGCCGCACAGGAAAATTTGGCGGACCTCTTGCCTCTTTCCGTCACCACTTCCGTTACGCGGTATAGCATCACCAACCCACAGATAGCCTGGCGCAGCGTTCTTTTGATCGCCCAAAAACAGACCGACACGCTCAGCGGGAATCTGATCGCGGCATTTTCGGGTAGCCTATTGGAGCCGTATGGTGTCGAGGACGCCGAGATTTTCCTGAGTGCGATCGGTCCTCAGATTATCACCGCGAGATTCGACGGCGAAGCCGATAATAATGTCGTCATCGCAAGTGTTAGAGACATGACAAAAATAAAGAAAGGAATAGCAAAAGAGATTGACTTCTCAAAAGCCCCGGAGAAGCAGGGAAACGTCGATCTCTGGCGGTCTGTCGATGGTGAAATAGCGGCGGCTTTCATTGAAGAGAAGATCATCCTCGGCGAGACCGAGAGCGTTCTGAAATGTTTACAGGCAGGCGTGACAGTACATCGATTTACTGAAGGCGAAATATCTAAAATGGCCTCGGCCAGTAATGCAGTCGCAGTAACGGTCGCAACTGACTTCGCATCCGCTCCAAAACTCGTAGAAACGCTGACCGAAAAGTATAACGAAATCGAACCCCTACCTTCGGGCATCGTTACCGAAACCCGCTTTAATCAAAACGGCATCGAACGCCGCACGGTATCGGATTTTGGATTGATTGGGTTGATAATCGGGCAGATCGGGAAAGAATGATTAATCGCCGAGACGCCGATACGCAGGGGAGAAATTTAACCGCTGAACAAAAGCGGATGTGTTAACACCAATCTCTATTGCCAGAGGCTGCCGGGTTTCTTTTTCTTCTCCGCGTCTCGGCGTCTCGGCGGTTCAATTCTTCTTCTTAGCATTCCGCTTCAATTTCCGCACATTGTTTTCTATCCACTTTTCGCTTTCTTCGAAGTATGCAAATTTCTCCTCATCGCGGCGGAAAGCAGGCGTGTGGTTGTAGCGGCGGCCGTTGTGGTGGACGGTCGGGTGGTGGATGTGGAGCATTTCGTGGAAGACGATGTATTCGACCACGTATCTAGGCACATCGGGTGAATCCAGTGACTTGCTTACGACGATCGTATCGTGCGTTGCATCGTGGTGGCCGAGGATACGGTAAGTTTTGCGGGCCGACCATGTTAGCACCGGTTTTTGCAGAGAATCGCGAAAATACGATCGGTTCAGTAAGTCGAAAATTGCCGAGAGATCATAGACCGCACCCTTATCTGTCGAAACGACCTTTCGCCCTCGCGTGCGTTTGTTCTCGGTCACCTGCTCTCGCATTTCGGCGGTTTTGATAAAGCTTGAATAGACCTCACGCGCCCGCTTCGGCACCCGCCTGCGAAATAGTTTAGCCACAAGGATATACGCGAGTGCCTGATGGCCGAGCAGATCCATATCGCGGCATACCTCCGAAATTCGGACGAACACCTTGCCGTCGCGAACACGGATCGTATGATTTATGCCGATATACGGGTAAAATCTTACGTCGATCTCCGGTACCTCGCGGTCCTTGTCCATTGCGTGGAACGCTTCGCGGTACTTTTCCTTTATCGCGGACATATCGTCCGGCTTAAAGTTGTTAATCACAGTTTAACTATTAATTCTTGACATATAGCACGCCAAAATGCTAATTCTTTTATAGGGAAGCATACCGCTACAGCGCGGTGTGCGACAAACTCACCGTGATAAGATGCCTGTCCTCGAATCAAACCTTAAGGTCGAGAAAAGCTTGAATTTTCCCGATTCTCGCGGACAAACTATCCTCTCAGCGATAATCAACGAACATTTTGTCACGGGTGAACCTGTCGGTTCGAAAACGGTTGCGGAAAAATTTGCCAATGCTTCGGGTTTAAGCTCGGCAACGATTCGCAGCGTGATGGGTGAACTTGAAGACCTGGGGCTTCTGGAACAGCCTCACACATCAGCCGGACGCGTACCGACCGACCGCGGCTACAGGTTTTTTGTTGATAATTTGCTCGGTGTCCTAAGCATTTCCAACGATGATCTTCATCGCATTGGGGGTGAATTCGGATTGAACGCAAACGACCTCTCTTCGGCACCGGACAGATTGATGGAACGGACCTCGCAGCTGCTGTCAGCTCTTTCAAATAATGTGGGTATCGTGGTTTCGCCAAGCCTGGCCAGCGACCGCCTGCAGCATATCGAATTCGTAAATCTTTCCGAGAATCGAATTCTTGTGGTTTTGGTTTCGAAACCGAACATTGTCCATAACCGGATAATTCGGCTGAATGTCACCTTTACCAAAGAAGAACTCGAACGCACGGCTAACTACCTCAATGCGGAATTTGCCGGAAAGAGCCTATCTGAAATTCGTGCGGATATAATGAAATTGATGCACGAAGAGAAGGCCCTGTTTGATAAATTGCTGCAGACAGCCGTTATTCTTTGTTCACAGAGTATCGAGAATGAAGAAGACAATCTGGGCGAGGTTTTTGTCGATGGTGCGTCAAATATCTTAAAGAAAAGCGATTTCGCCGATCTTGAAAGATTAAGGGAGTTGCTCTCGACGATAGGCGAAAAATCACGGCTGATCGAGATCCTGAATGAATGCATCGCCCGCGATCATTCACCTCAGGGCAGCGTTCAGGTGGTGATCGGCACCGAGAACCGCACACCCTCATTTCAGAACTGTACGCTTATCTCCGCACCTTACAGGATAGGCAACAGCTCAGCGATCGGAACCCTCAGCGTGCTGGGCCCGACGCGGATAGAATACGCAAGAATGATCTCGATCGTTTCTTACGTCGCACGCGTCCTCGAAAAGATGATGTCGAAAGACGCCTCTAACAACTAACGGGACAAATTCCGAACAAAGCCAACTCACAAGCATTTCGGCTTTACAAAAATCCGACAATAACCGTCCAACTGATTTGTAATGGATCCAAATCAAGAAACAGAAAATTCAGAATATTTCTTTGAACTCGCGGATGATGAAGCGACCGACGAATCAAGTTCGGTCGATGAATTCATAAAGGAACTTGAGGCCAAAGAGAAGGATCTGCATATCACGTCCGAGACGACGTTTATCGAATTGGCGGCTGATTTTGAAGACGGCGAGCTTCCGGACTTTTTGAAACCGGATATTAGCGAAAACGGACTGACGGCCGTGTCGCCTGCCGAAGCGGAGAAGAAAGCGGCTGAGGATCGGGCGGCGGTTGCGAAGCTCGAACGCGAGATCTCCGAACTCCGCGGCAAGATATCGACAATGCAGACCGAGCGAAAAGAGATGTTCGAAAAATCGCTTCGTCGGTCGAAGGATTTTGATGCATACAAGGCCCGCACCGAACGCGAGCGCGGGGACACGTTCAAAAAGCAATTAAGTAATCTGGCAACGCAGATGCTCCCGGCCCTGGACAATCTTGACCGGGCACTGAAGTTTGCCACCGACTTACCGGCGGAAGTACAGAACGAATTTGGCCAGTTTTTTGAAGGCGTCGTTCTAGTGAATCAGCAGGTAAACGAGGTTTTGGTGGGGATGGGAATTATGCCGATAAAAACGGTGGGCCACCCTTTCGATCCGCATTTCCACGAAGCCGTGGCCGTCGAAGAAACGGTCGATTTTCCTCCGAACACGATCTCAGCGGAGCTTCTGCGTGGTTTTTGCATTGGTGATACGGTGATCCGCCATTCCATGGTAAAGGTCTCGCAGTCGGCCCACGTACGCGAAGACCCGGAAAAAAGTGGGGATGAGACCGAATTGGACGAACTGCCCGACCATCCGGTTACCGCCGATCTTACCGACGAGGCCGACAAACCGGAGCCCGAAGTCGAGGCCGGAAAACCGGAGCACGACGAAGCACCCGTCCTGTCTGAAGACGAATAAGGCCACACATTTCCTCCCACTAGACAAACGTTAAGGGGAACTCAGCATATGAGCAAAGTAATCGGAATTGATTTGGGAACAACAAACTGCTGCGTTTCCGTCCTTGAGGGCGGAACCGTGCAGATCATTTCCAACAAAGAGGGCGGCCGCACGACGCCTTCTGTTGTCGGTTTTACGGACAAAGACGAACGGCTGGTCGGACAGATCGCCAAACGTCAGGCCGTTACGAATTCGGCAAATACGCTCTATGCCGTCAAGCGGCTGATCGGTCGCAAATACAACGCTCCCGAAGTGGAGAAAATGCGCGAAACGGTGCCGTTCGAGATCGTTGAAGCGCCGAATGGCGATGCGCATATCAAGGTGCTCGACCGCGTTTACAGCCCGCCCGAAATATCCGGCATTGTACTCCAGCGGTTAAAAATGGCGGCCGAGGAGTTTCTTGGTGACAAGATCAAGGAAGCGATCATCACGGTTCCCGCCTACTTTGACGACATGCAGCGCCAGGCGACACGCGACGCCGGTAAGATCGCCGGCCTCGAGGTCGAAAGGATCATCAACGAGCCGACGGCTGCCGCGTTGGCATACGGATTTGGCAAGAACAAGAGTGAAAAGATCGCTGTCTATGATCTTGGCGGCGGTACGTTCGATATTTCGATCCTCGAGATCAACGATGGCGTTTTCGAGGTGCTTTCGACTTCTGGCAACACATTCCTCGGCGGGGAAGATTTCGATCAGCGGATCATCGAATGGCTGGTTGACGTTTTCAAAGCAGATTGCGGCGTTGATCTAAAAGGCGATCGTCTCGCGCTTCAGCGGTTAAAGGAAGCGGCCGAACGAGCCAAATGCGAGCTCTCAAGCGTTGTTGAGACAAACATTAGCCTTCCGTTTATCGCAGCCGACGCGACGGGGCCGAAGCACATCAACGCGACCCTTACACGCGAAAAATTCGAAGAATTAGTTCAGGATCTGGTTGACGCATCCGTGGAACCGTGCCAAAAGGCTCTTTGGGACGCAAAGCTCAAGCCTGAAGATATAGACAAAGTAATACTCGTCGGCGGCCAGACGCGCTCGCCGATAATCACACGCACGGTCACAGATGTTTTTGGCAAAGAGCCGTCAGCCGAGATAAATCCGGACGAGGTTGTCGCGATGGGTGCTGCTATCCAGGGCGGCGTCCTAACGGGCGACGTTAAGGACATAGTTCTGCTGGACGTCCTTCCGCTTAGCCTTGGGCTGGAAACCCGCGGCGGACTGTTTGTAAAACTGATACCGCGCAATTCGTCGATACCGCTGAGGAACACAATGACGTTTACCACCGTTGTTGATAACCAGCAGACCGTCGAGATCCATATTCTTCAGGGCGAGCGTGAGATCGCGCGCGAAAATCGAAGTTTGAACAAATTCGAGTTGGTCGGCATCCCGCCTGCTCCACGTGGCGTGCCTCAGATCGATGTCACGTTCGAGATCGACACCAACGGCATCGTAAACGTGTCCGCTCAGGACAAGATGACAGGCCTTGAGCAGGCCATGCAGATCACGCCGTCGTCCGGCCTCGCTCCGGGCGAGATCGACCGCCTTATTATGGAAGCCGAAACTTCGGTCGAAAGGGACCGGGATGAGCGCGAGATGATCACTCAGCGCAACCGGCTCGAGAATCTTATCAGGAACGCCCGCAAAGCGATGGCAGAGGTCGGCAAGGCCTTTCCGCTTGAGTTCCAGATGGAAGTCAACGGTATTCTGGGTACCGCCGAAGAATCGGTAAAATCTGAAGACATCAACGAGATCGCCCGTGCTCTTGTTACCGTCGAAGCGACATCGAGCAAGATAACCGAGGCAATGCTGACGGCAGTCTAAGTTTTACTGCACAGCCTCGGTGCGCCCCGAACTTGAGAAATTCCGAGTTTTATCGCAAGATAATATAAAGCGTCAGTTCATACATTTGGGCTGGCGCTTTATTTGTCACTCGTTATTTGTCGGTTGTTCGTTGCGAAAGCACTGACCACTGACCACTGACCACTGACCACTGACATATGGCAAAGAGGGACTATTACGAAGTTTTGGGTGTGACACGCACCGCGACCGAAGTTGAGATAAAACGCGGCTTACAGAACATTGGCGGTACAGCATCACCCGGACAAAAATCCGGGCGATCACGCAGCCGAGGACAAATTCAAGGAATGTGCGGAAGCCTATGCCGTGCTTTCCGATGCGGAAAAGCGTGCAGCATACGATCGATTCGGGCATTCTGCGGCGGGTGCCGGAGCCGGTTTCGATCCCGGATTCTCCAATATCGAAGACATCTTCGATATGTTCGGTTTTGGCGATATGTTCGGATCGCGCGGCGGCGGCCGCCGTACGGTTCAACGGGGCTCGGATCTGAGATACGATCTCGAGATCACCCTCGAAGACGCCGCGAACGGAAAAGAAGAAAAGCTGCGGATCCCGCGGCTTGAAGGCTGCGGCGCATGCGACGGCAGCGGTGCCGAAAAAGGGACCAAGGCCGAAAGCTGCATCACCTGCCAGGGAAGCGGCCAGACGCGTTACCAGCAAGGCTTTTTCAGCGTAATGCGGACGTGTCCGAATTGTTCGGGACGCGGCCAGATCATCCGGACTCCGTGCAAGGAATGCCGCGGGACAGGGCCGCATCGAAAAAGAAAAAACGCTTGAGGTGAAGATTCCCGCCGGTGTCGAAACCGGTTCGCGACTGCGTGTTTCCGGTGAAGGAGAAGCAGGCCCGAACGGCGGCCCGTCAGGCGATCTATTCGTCGTGCTTCATGTTAAGGAACACGAAGTTTTCGAGCGGCAGGGGGCAAATCTTTATTCTGCCGTGCCCGTAACATTTGCGCAGGCGGCTCTCGGTACGGAGCTAAAGGTAAAAACACTCGACGGCGAAGAAGATCTGAAGATACCGGCCGGCACGCAGACCGGAACCGTTTTCCGCATCAAATCACAGGGAATGCCCGCACTCGGCGGCCGAGGCAAAGGTGACCTTTTCGTAGCCGTCACGCTAATAACTCCGAAAACGCTCACCAAAGAGCAGCGAAAACTGCTTGAGAAGCTTGCGGAGGTCGAGGACACCGATTTCAACGACGAGTCGTTTATCGAAAAGGTAAGAAATATTTTCGGAAAGACTGAGCGGCAGCATCACGGTCAGGATAGCTTTGCTTTCACAGATTCGCTCACCATTCGGCCATCAACGGTCTTCCCGGCCAGTTTTGCCTGAGCGGCCTTCATCACAGAGCCCATTTCTTTCATCGATGTCGCACCGGTTTCGACGACCGCCTCAGCTACGGCCTGTTCGATCTCTTCGGGCGTTGCGGATCGAGGCAAGTAGGCCTCGATGTGCGTTATCTCTAGGGCTTCTTTCGCCGCAAGATCGTCGCGTCCCGCTTTTTCGTATTGTTCGATCGAATCCCGACGCTGCTTCACAAGGCTCTGTAACGCCTTGCCGACCTCTTCGTCCGTCAATTCGCTGCCCTTCTCGATCTTCCGGTTCATCAGGTTGGCCTTGACCATCCGCAAAGTCGAAAGCCGCTCAGCATCCTTCGCCCGCATCGCATCGGTAAGGTCGGCGATAATTGTTTCGTTTAAGCTCATAGTTCTAATCTAAAAGCCGTGTCGAAGCTAACGGCAAACTCGCGTTCAACCGTCAATCAGCGGATGGAAATGAATTTCCTTCCGATTAATATCAGCGATTAAGGAACGAAATTGTACGTGATGATTCCAGACACCTTGATCGACGCCCCATCGAGTCTGGTAGGCAAATACTGGGCTGCCGCATGCGGCGGTCAGTTGAAGCAGACCGTAGAAGCGGATGGCCTAAAACCGCCCGGGCCGAGAAAATTTCTCCGTTTTCGTCGATAAATACTTGAACACCTACAGATCCGGAAGCTCTTGAAAGCACGTGCGGCAGGCGGATAGGGAGAGCTCAGGCAGGCTTTCAGCCTTTACCATCCAGCACACCGCCCGAAACCGGTCCAAACTTTGCAATAGGTTCCGTTTATTAGAATCGTTGACGGGAAATCGTTTGCGGCCGCAAACACTAGTTAGCTATCTTTGTTTAGTAACCGGGAAATCTAAAAATGACAGCCAAAGCGACCGGGCGGTCTCCGCGGGCTCGCGGCATAAATTTTTTCTAGCTTCGCGGCTTCTGCGCACTTGCATCGCATGGCGAGCACGTCGGGCCGAGTGACCTGCTGGCACACCGGCGTCGGCCCGCTAACATTCCGAACTTCGGTCACATTTCCTGCCGCGTCGAGTCATTACAGAAACCCGGACATCGCCGCCCAAACCGCTTTCCGATTGCCTCTTTTGGACCGATCATGTCGGTGCGAATACGATCTTCTCCCATAAATCCGGAGGATCCTTCACGGCGGTTAACTGTTTCGACCGTAAAAGGCAGCAACGAAGACAACATCAGAAACACGCTAACCAACACAAATAAACTCTGCATTGATCTCAATCTTCTTAGCAGTACTTCACATTCACTTCTGAAAAGGCCTCAGTCCCAGCTCTCGCAGTCTAAAAGATAGATTAGCGTTATGGACAACGGAAAATGGAAAGTGGAAATAAGCCAATCTTATGTCCTTTGTCAGCTTCCATATGAAACTACGCAGGCAATTTGGCATTATCGCCGCGATATTCCTTGCAATTTTCACGCTTTACCCGCAGTTCAAGATGTTGTATCTGCGCGGTGACGATTGGAACGGCCATTATGCATACAACGATATCGACGAGGTTGCCTACGCTTCCTATGTCCGCGCTTTGATCGACGGCCGGCCTCGGAAGAACGATCCTTATAGCGGACGTGATGACGCGCCGCAAACGCCCCAGCCCGAATCGCTCTTCTCCATACAATTTGCCGCACCTTATTCAATCGCCATTCCGGCTCGGATTCTCGGCATTGGCACCCCGTGGGCGATGACGCTTTCGGGAGCGTTGCGGGATTCCTCGCTGCAATTGCCGGATTTTGGCTGCTGGGGCGGCTGACGGGTGACTCCTGGTATGCGATGGCGGGATCGCTTGTGATATTCGCCGGAGGAGCGCTTGCGGCGGGCGAAGGAGCGATCTCAGAGTTGTTGTTTGATGGGTTCTCCTACCCGTACTTTCCGGGCTTTCGGCGGTACATACCGGCCATGGCAATTCCCGCGATCTTTGCGATGTTCGGATTTGTTTGGAAGATGTTGGGAGAAGGCGGAACAAAGCGAGCAGAAGAAGCAGATCCCAAATCCCAAATCGCAGATCGCAAATGGGTTTACAGCGGCCTGGCTGTCCTGTGCTTCGCCTACACAGTTTATTCGTATTTCTATATCTGGACGACTGCCGCCGCCTGGATGGGATGTCTGATCCTCGTTACGCTTGCGGTGCGGCCGGATGGTTGGCGAAAGGACGTGAAGGTGCTTGGCGGCGTTGTTGCGGGCATGGCGGTGGCCCTGTTGCCCTACGCATACTTGCTGTCCAAACGTTCGGACACCATGGACCACGTTCAGCTTCTCGTCCATACGCGGGCACCTGACCTATTCCGAGTACCGGAGTACATTGCGTTCGCCGTGCTATTGTTTTTGATCGCCGGGATCGTGACAAAACGGATCGGGATGACGGACCGTTCGACCCTGTTTGCTCTTTCGTTGGCCCTGGTCCCGTTCGCCGTATTCAATCAGCAGTTGATAACAGGACGTTCACTGCAGCCAATACATTATCAGGTGTTCATCGGCAACTATGTTTCGTTGGCGGCATTGATGGCGACGATCGGGATCCTTTGGAAAAAGACTTTCAAAAGGGGAAATCCGGCTGCGAAAGCAGCGTGCACATTGATCGCTATCGTTGCAATTTGTTGGGGTTTTGTCGAATGCCACTACACCGTCCGCGTGCTTGATGAAGCAAACATCGAACGAGATACCGGCTTGCCCGTGGCCAAGCGGCTTGAAGAACTTGCGAATGGCGATCAGGATCCCCATCGCACTACGGTACTCGCATTCGACATGATCCAGTCGGACGACCTCCCGACTGTCGCACCGCAAAATGTTCTCTGGGCGCGTCATCAGCATGTATTTGCGGGGCTATCATGGGAAGAGAGCAAAGAGCGTTACTACCAGTATCTGCATTATTCGAACATCGATGATAGAGTCCTTGATTACCTGCTCAAGAACGATTTTGTATCGCAGATCGCATTATTCGGCTGGGGCCGGCACACCGACAGGCTCAGCAGCGACTCGAAACCGTTGACTTACGGCGAGGTAAGTAACGAAGTCGCCAAATATGCAGCTTACCGGGCAAGATTTGGCCGGCAACAGGCTTCGAACCCCCTCTTGTCTTATATTGTGGTAAATAATGAGGCGGAATCAGATCTGTCGGTGCTCGACAAATGGTACGAGCGGTACGAACCGGAACCCGTCGGAAAGTACACGATCTATCGCGTCAGACTCCGCGTTTCTCAATAATTCGACGCAAAAAGAGGCCGCCTCAAGGGCGGCCCATATGTATTGCTAAAAAATATAAATACTACCTAAGCTGCTAAAAGGTCGTTCGAAGTTTCGGCAAAAACTCTTCTGCCATTTATAGCGTCGTCGATGATCTCACGAACGGCGGATGCGTCAGGATTAACTTCCATGCGGACACAAGCCCTCAGGTGCCTGATTATGCCTTCGGTCGCAATATCTATCGCATCGCCGTTCAGTTTCGAAAAACGACGAGCCTGTATATGATCAATCTGCAAGATGCGATCCTGCAATGTCATTGGTTTAGCTGCTGCCACTTTGTTCACTCTCCTCGGTTAAGAATATTTACCCACTCAAAAAAATAAGAATCTCAAAAATCACTGAACCCCTGCCGAAGTGCTTATTTCATGCACTTTTCCATGTCGATTAGTTGAAGATTTCAACCGATCCGTTGCAAATAAATAGGGGAATTCAGCTCTGTAATCAACTCTGTAATGAAATGGTAACAAATACGTTTTGCTTTGTCACGGTTTTTTTTCGCCAAGGGCCAAATTTTCTTGCGTAATTCGGGGCAGAAGAAAGGCCGCCAAACTCAGGGTTCGCCGGCCGACCTTCAAAACATAAAAATAGGATCTTATTTGCCGCCGACAGCATCCTTCATTGCTTTTCCGAGACGGAATTTAACGGTTGTCTTTGCCGGGATCTTGATAGTGGCGCCGGTCGCGGGATTACGGCCTTCACGGGCCTTCCGAGTCGCCTTTACCAGTTTACCAAAGCCCGGAAGCGTGAACTCACCGTTCTTTTTAACTTCCCCAATTGCAAGAGATGAGATCGCATCAAACAAGCTCTTTACCTCAGTCTTTTTCAATCCCGTCGATTCAGCCAAATTGCTTACGATTTCCGTTTGTGTCAAACGAGCCATAATTTTAGTCCTCCAATGTAAACGTGTGAATATTAGTACTACTTTTAACTAACTGATTTGCCTGCTGGGAAAAACAGCAGATGTGAAAAACTCTTGGGTCAAGCCGGTTTGGATGGTCGGGGCGGCAAGATTCGAACTTGCGGCCTCACGGTCCCAAACCGTGCGCACTACCAGGCTGTGCTACGCCCCGTGTTGATCTGATCCAACATCACCAAGTGTCGAATTTTACAGGCGAAAAATGGGTTGGTCAAGTCAAACCGCCATAAAATCCAGTAAATACCGAATAATTGTTCGCGATGCCCGTGCTCGGTGGCTTATTTCATGCTTTATCGGGTCAGCAAGCTCGCCAAATGTCATCCGATGGCCGTTTGGAACGAATATCGGATCGTAACCGAATCCGTTAAGGCCACTCGATTCAAGCGCAATGGTTCCATCACATATTCCCGTTGACGTGATCAAAGTCTGCCCTCGTGGGTCGGCAAGCGCCATCGTACAGACGAATCTAGCCTTGCGGTCGCCATCACCGGCCTTTGCAAGTTCAGCCAGGAGAAGGGCGATCTTTTCGTCAAAGGGTGTTTCATTGCCCGCGTATCTCGCTGACAGAACGCCCGGCGCATTGCCGAGAGCTTCGATCTCAAGCCCTGAATCGTCGGCTAACGCTATCGAATCGGTTTGCTGTGAGTAACCGCGGGCCTTAAGAACCGCATTCTCCTCGTAGGTCGAACCGGTTTCGTCAACCTCGAAGATGTCTGGGAAGTCACTAAGGCTGCGAAACATGAATGGTAAGTCGCCCAAAAGCAATCGCATTTCAGCGACTTTCCCGGCATTGCCAGTGGCGATCAGAAGGCTTTGTTTATTCTGCATGGTTCGGTCTTATCATTTTCTCCATCGCGGTTTGAAAATGCAAAAGGTTTTCGAATTTGCCGTTGAAATCATCAAGACGAGATATTCACGGGATAGCCATGCCCGGAACTAAAAAGCGCCTCGTCGCCGCGAGAAGGAAATCTCATTTGAAGCTAACGTTCAAATTTTCATTGCCAAACAGGTGTGGTAAAGGGTATAAAGGATATAGCGGAATATCCGCCGCCCGCCTTTTACGATCGATTCTTGCGAGGAAAATCCCTTTTGGAAATAGCTTCAACTCAAGCGTCTGTTTTTGATCCCGCCATTGGCTACGAGTCTGAACGCCCGGCTGATCTGACCCTGCCGGTGCGCCCCATGCGAGACAGGGATGAGCTCGTCTTCGAGCTCGGATTGTGGCTGTCGGGGCTGGAGTGTTTTTTGAAAGGCTGGGAGCAGATCTCGAGGGACAATCAGCCGAGCGTCGAGCCGGCTATAGATTGGATAAAGGAGTTCCGTCTTACATATTCGTCGCTATTGATCTGCGCGGCCCTCAATTATGAGCTTCGACGTTCAATAAGCGGAAAGAGAGCTAAGACGACCGAGAATTCGCGGATTGTTGCCCAAGACCTAGACGAGATCACGGTTGAAGACAGCGATGAATTCGTCTTCATTCTTCGCGATATTATTTCGTTAAATAGAAGTTTTATTAAGAACGGTCCGCTGAACTTTGACGCGTGGAAGGCCTGGCGTTCATTGCTTGTTGAAAGACTTCGCGGCTCGGCAACGATCCAGCGCTTTGTTGCGTCGTCGAACCGAAGAGGACTTGATTCACTGCCGACAGACTTGCAAAAACTCCTGGCGAGCAAGCAATTGCAGTTTTCTGACCGGGCCGATCTTCAAGACGTTCTCGCCCGTTTCGCAATAATAATGAGGTCTCTGGCGGTTGTCGGGACAATGCTCCGTAATGATGAGCCGCTCAAACCGTCGGTTTTGATCTTCGCAAAGGTTTACGGCCACACGCAGGAGTTGATCAGTTTTATGGACAACCGGCTCACGCGGTTCAGAGACGAAGGCGCGGAACTTTTTGCTTCCCTCGATAGCGCGTCCTATACGGCATCATTGGAACTAAAAAAGGTATACCAGCAGGAATTGACCGGACTGGTTGCTATAAGGCCTGCCCCATCGATCCATGCGAAAGTGGAAACCGCCTACTCGCTTCTTAACGATAGCTTCGAACAAATACTTGCGGGCTTTGCACGCTTGATCGATCCTGGTTTGGTCGTCACCGAGCTTTTTCCAAGCGTGCAGCTGAAGTTGGAACAATCGTTGAGTTTGCGGAGTTACTTGTGGAAGGTGCTTCAGTCAGTTCAGGCAGCCGAGCAAACTCCCGACAAACGCCTCCTTGAAGATATGAAGAAGAAGCTCACGGGATTTATGGATGAGCCCGTGCGTTACTTGTTCTTTAAGGACCGAGAGACGCTTGAAAGGTTCAGTGAGGAGATCGTGGCGACAAGCGATAACACGGATCTCGTCCCAATACTGCATCGTTTTGGGGCCTATCTCGAGACTTTGTTCAGCCTTGTCAACATGCGCACCGTTCTAGGCTCACACCCATTTGTCGAACGAAAGTAAGGAAGCTATTGCGAGCGAAGCGTCGCGAGTGGCTTTCTGAACAGGACGTCGAAACTCGCGGCCCCGCCCACCAGCATTACCAATAGAGCTGTAACTAAAATCCCCGATAAGGCAAGTAGGGGATCAAAAACCCAGTCGATCTCGAGCACGAACCGGCTTACCGCCCAAGATAGAATTACCGCAAAACCCGACCCGATAATACCGGCGAGAATCCCGAGCAGGCCGTATTCCGTAAGCAATATGGCGGCAAGCGTGAGCCGTCTCGAACCCAAGGTTTTTAGGATAGCGTTCTCGTAGATGCGCTGTGATTTCGTTAACGCGATCGAACCGATGAGAATAAGAATTCCGCTCAGGATGACAAAGCTTCCGACAAAAGATATCGCAAGAACGAAATTACTGACGAGTTTCTGAACCGCCGCTACTATGTCGGCGACATCGAAGATCTGCACATTCGGAAATTTGCCCAGCACATCACGCTGAAGCCGCTGGCGTTCGGTTGGCGGAACACGTGTCAGGACCGTTGCGGCAAAAGTCTGGGGAGCACTGTCGAGAACGCCCGGGCGAAAAACGAACACAAATGCCGTTCTGGTGTTTCGGAGATCGAGTTTTCTAATATTCGCAACCTGAACGGTGATCTTTCGCCCCGAAATGTCGAAGGTGATCGAATCACCAACGCCGATCTTCAGGCGCTTCGCCATTTCTTCTTCGACAGATACCTGCGGAACCTCTGCAGGCTCGCTTTCACTCCACCATTCACCGTCCAGAATACTCTCGTTCTCGTCCAAATTTCCGCGGTAAGTGACCGCGAACTCGCGGCCGATCTGGCCCTGCTGCTGGCGCACCTCACGCTGCTGAAAATCGAATGGTTCCCCGTTGACAAAGGCTATCCTGGCTCGCACGGTCGGCGTCGTTTCGGCCTTTTCGCCGACTTTTTCCTCGACCATTTCGACAAGTTCTCCGATTTGGCTTTTCTGGACATCGATAAAGAACAAACTCGGCAAACGTTGGTTGCGGGTGAAATCGAATTCGCGTACAAGGTTCGTCTGCAACGCCTGAACGGCAAGTACGACAAACGCGCCAAGCCCGACAGCAAGCAATATTATGCGTGTCTGATTGCCCGGCCTGTAGAGCGAGTTCACTGCTTGCCGCATTGCGAATGAGCCGATCACCTTCATCCGCCGCAGCAGCCATGTCAAGACGACCGCAGCGAGATACAACACCGCCGCCGTCAAGCCAAGGCCGCCAAGGAAAAAAGCCCCAACTGTAATCGAGCCTGCCTGCCAAACCGCCAACCCAAGAAGCCCTGCTAACGAAACCGCGCCAAACAGCCATTTCGTCAGGTCGAGCCTTCGCAGGCTGACGTTGTTCTCGTCCCGGAGCAGGAGTTTCGGTTTGATATTGCGGATCTGGAGCAGCGGCAACGCGGAGAACAATAGCGAAATTGCAACGCCTAACAGAACGCCCTGGGCCGCCGTCGAGGGATTAACCGAATAGGTCATTTTCTCGGGCAGAGCTTCCAGAAATCGCCATCGAACAAACCACAATCCAGCCTGTGCCATCAGCACGCCGAAAATACTTCCGGCGAATCCGAGAGTAAGTATCTGAAGCAGGTAGACGGTTATGATCCGCGTGCCGCCGGCTCCGAGGCATTTCAGCACGGCGACTGATTTGCGTTTTTGCTCGACAAACGCCCGAGCCACATTCCAAACCCCGACACCGCCGAGTACCAGGATCAGCAAACCGGTCAGCGAAAGGTAATTTTCCGTTCGCGTAAACTGTTCGCCAATATTTTCCTGCGTCTCGCGGTAGGACTGAACCGTCAGCGTTGTGCCTTTCAGGGCTTCGCGGAGCTGCCGGACAAGTTCCGTTGGGTTGTCGGATGTACGATAGAGAATGCGGCGGCGAACGCGACTCGTGTTTCTGGTTATACCCGCCGTATCGAAGGCGTTCTTCGAGACAAAAACACGGCCACCGAGCCGGAAACCGCTCGTCCCTCCCGGTTCCTCGTCAAAGCTTTCGCGGATCTGAAACTCGGCCTCGCCTATCCGTATCTTATCGCCGACCTTGACGTTCAGATCTTCGAGCAGGATCTTGGCAACCACGGCACCGCTGTTTTCGAGCAGGCTAAAATCGAAAGGTTTTCCGTCTGCCATTTCAAACGTGCCGACAAGCGGAAACGGCGGCTCGATGCCCTTCAATTCGACGAGCTTTGTTTTCGGATTCGCCGTGTCCGACGGGCTCGCCATCGCCGAGGTCGTTATCGCCTCGTTTCTTTCTTCGACAATTGAAGAAGTCTGAATCACACTCTCGATCTTCGCAATATCCGACGGCGAAAAATCTGCGGTCGAACTTACCTCCAGATCGGCCGTCATCAGGCGCACGAGCATCCGTGCCGACTGCCCTCGTGAGATTTTGGATCAACGACCGGAGCGCAACGACGGATCCGACGCCCAGCGCAATGCACAGAAAAAAGAAGAGCAAGCGCCGCCACGACGAACGTATTTCGCGACGGGTCAAGTTAAATATGAATTTCATGCAACCTGTGTTTCTGCATCTCGGTGGCCAACTTCATCACTTATTACTCGCCCATCCTTCAAAACGATCTGCCGCTGCGCCTGTCCGGCTAGCTCGATGTCGTGGGTAACCAGCACAAGTGTTACGCTATTTTTTGTATGCAAACCGGTCATGAGTTCGAAGATGTGTTTGCCGTTCTTTGAGTCGAGATTGCCGGTCGGCTCGTCGGCAAGCAGTATCTTTGGCTGATTCGCAAAGGCTCTGGCAATTGCGACGCGCTGCTGTTCGCCGCCGGAAAGTTCGGTCGGATAGTGGTGGCCGCGGTTCGTCAGGTCGACGTCTTCGAGGAGCTTGTTCGCCCTTTCCCTCGCGTCGCGAAGGCCGCGGATCTCCATCGGGATGAGAATGTTTTCGAAGGCAGTGAGGCTCGGG
This sequence comes from Blastocatellia bacterium, assembly GCA_963732475.1. Taxonomy (GTDB): domain Bacteria; phylum Acidobacteriota; class Blastocatellia; order Pyrinomonadales; family Pyrinomonadaceae; genus OLB17. The sequence goes on from CAVSZR010000008.1 coordinate 586,713, forward strand.
ATGAGGTGAAACGATTGGAAAACAAAGCCGATCTTTTTGCTCCGGATGTCGGCAAGGCCGTCTTCGCTCATTGACGTAATGTCGTCGTCGATCGATCGTAATTGTGCCTGATGAAGGTGAATCAAGCCCTGCGATCAATCCTAAAAGCGTCGATTTGCCGCTGCCCGAGGCTCCGGTCAGGGCCACGAATTGGCCGTCGGGAATCTCGATCGAAACCTTGTCGAGTATCGTAAGGTCCTCTGTTCCCGAACGGACGGTTTTAGTTACATTCTGTAAACGGATCATGTTCAATAAGATAGCAAAGCGCGGCCTTCAAATCGAAATGGCCGGAAAATCACGAAGTACTTATCGGCAAGATTGAAATAAACGCAAACAAGTTATGATGGTTTTGCATCTTATTTGAACATTTCGACGTAGTAAGTTTCAATTGATTATGCATTATGTTATTCGAACAACGGCACTTATAAGTTTCATCTTTGTTACGGCCTTCGCTTTGGCGTGCGGCGCGACAAAATTTGAAAAGAAGCCGCCCGGTTCGGCTGCAAAGCCGCTTGTCACACCTCAGGCGATATCGCAGAACCCAAAGATAGTCGCGTTTGGCGACAGCCTGACCGCCGGCTTTGGCCTTTCCGAAAAGGAATCTTACCCTTATCTGCTCCAGGAAAAGCTGAAAGCTGACGGCTACAATTACGAAGTGATCAATGCCGGTGTGTCGGGTGAAACAAGCCTTGGCGGACTCGAGCGGGCCGATTGGGTGCTTGAGCAGGAAAATGTCAAGATTCTTATCCTCGAGCTCGGTGCGAACGATCTGTTACGCGGCCTCCCGCCTGCGAAAATGAAGGAAAATCTGGACAAGATAATCCGCAAAGCCAAGGCGAAGAATATCGAGGTTCTTTTATGCGGAATGCTCGCGCCTCCTACCGCCGGCTCAGACTATCAGCGCGAATTTATGATGGCATTTCCGGATCTGGCCGATGAGCACGAGGTTGAATTCCTACCGTTCCTGCTCGAAGGCGTTGCCGCAAAAAGGGAACTGAACCAGCCCGACGGTATTCACCCGAATGCCGAGGGCGAAAAGATAATGACGGACAATGTTTACAAATCGCTCAAACCGATGCTGATAGGTGCCAAATAATTGGCTCGAAAATTGCCTGAATATCACTCCTAAGATGAACGAACACAGGGAGAACGTATGAAATCGATACTGTTAGTGACCGCTTTTTTGTTCGCCGCTGTTTTTTGCGTCAAGGGTCAAGTCCCTTCGGATGCGATAAAAGCTGATGGCAATTCAGCGGAATCCGCTTTGAAGGTAAGCCCGAAGGGATCCGCTCGAAGTGACTATGTCCGCCCAGATTCCAAGACCCGATTTAAGCGTTATGTAAAAAGCATGTTCGGGCCGATGGCGTTGGGTAAGAGCGTGCTTAGTGCCGGATATGCCACGTGGCGGAACTCACCTGAGGAGTGGGGCGACAAGTGGGAAGGATTCGGAAAACGTTTTGCTTCAAGCATGGGTAAGAGTGTGATCAAGAATACTACGATGTACGGGCTGGACGAGGCCTTTAAGCTCGACAGCCAGTACTATAGAAGCAAGAATAAGAGTGTCGCTTCCCGAGTCGGAAACGCACTACTCTCGCCCGTAACCGCACGGAACCAAGAAGGTAAAAGAGTCCTTGGCTTTCCGCGAATCATAGGCACATACACCGGAAGCATCGTCGCCGCCGAAACCTGGTATCCGAGTCGGTACGATTACAAGGACGGCCTGAAAAATGGGACCGTATCGCTTGGATTGAACGCGGCGTTTAATCTTGTTAAGGAGTTTATTTGGAAGAAATAGGGTTAGAGCTGCGCTTTACGCGTGATACTCTAGATGAAAATTACGGGTAAGTGCGTAACTCTTACTTCTATGAATGTCACTCATCTCGAATGTGCCCTGTGCGGCCTACGGCACGAAGCTCGAACGCTTCAGAATCTTTGTGTCGAATGCGGAAAGCCGCTTCTTGTCCGGTACGATCTCGCAAAGGCCGTGGAATCCCTTACCAGAGACGCTTTGAAAACCCGCGGATCATCACTTTGGCGCTACAGCGAGGTTCTGCCCGTTGACGATGCTAACAATGTCGTTAGTTTCGGTGAAGGATGGACGCCGTTACTGAGGGCAGATAATCTCGCCCGATCCTTGCCGGTCAAACTCGAACTCTACATAAAAGACGAAGGCCAAAACCCGACCCAAAGTTTTAAGGCTCGTGGGATGACTGCCGCTATATCGATGGCAAAGGAGCTGGGCGTTAAAAAGGTCGCGGTTCCGTCAGCCGGGAACGCGGCTGGAGCTTTGGCCGCATACGCAGCCCGTGCGGGGATGGAAGCGTACATATTCATGCCGCTCGATACGCCAAAGGCGAACGTGGTCGAATGCCGTCAAACAGGGGCTTTTGTCGAACTCGTCGACGGCCTGATCACCGACTGCGGCAAGATCATTGCGGAACGGAAGGAAGCCGAAGGATGGTTTGACGTTTCGACTCTAAAGGAACCGTATCGCGTAGAAGGGAAAAAGACGATGGGGTACGAGCTTGCCGAACAATTCGACTATGATTTGCCCGACGTCATTCTTTACCCAACCGGTGGCGGGACGGGTCTGATCGGAATGTGGAAGGCATTTGACGAAATGGAACAAATGGGCTGGGTCGATTCGCGGCGTCCGCGAATGGTGTCGGTGCAATCCGAAACCTGCGCGCCGATCGTTCGGGCATTTCACGCGGGAGAAAGGTTTGCAGACGAATTTGAAAACGCGGCGACCGTCGCTTCCGGTCTTCGAGTGCCAAAAGCCATCGGGGATTTCCTTATACTCGACGCCATCCGCGCATCAGGCGGTACTGCGATCTCGGTGACTGACGACGAATTGATAGAAGCCGTCGCGGAAATTGGAGCGGCCGAAGGCATCTTTACAGCTCCCGAAGGAGCGGCCTGTCTCCCCGCATTGCGAAAGCTTATCGACGATGATCTGGTGCATGAAGGAGAGTCCGTCGTCATCTTTAACACGGGTGCGGGCGTCAAATATCTCGAAGCTTTCAGCTAGTGCTATTTTCTGTCGTGTTGCCTAATGCTGAAAAATGGGAAGGAACGAACGGGACGGACACGAAAACCGAATCAATGTATTGCGGAGAGGATCGTCTGCAATCCGCTCTCGACATCCTTGGCTATATGAACGCGTAGGGAGCGGCGTGAGCGGTCGAGGAGGACCTGAAAATCACCGCGTGCCTGGGCGGATTTGACCACGCCGAACGTATATTTTTGGCCCGGAACTGGCACATCGACCTCATCGCCCGAAGTTATCTGTAAAAAGACACCATTGTTCGCACCGCCCTTGTAAGCCTGTCCGGTGGAATGCAAGAACCGAGGGCCAAACCCGACGCAGGTGGCCACGCTGTAATGCTCCAGCACCTGCGTCCGTATTTGCTGCAGAATCTGTTCGTGCTCCGCATCCATTTCGATGTAAGCGAGTATTGCGAAATAATCTTTCTCGGCGATATTCCATAAGTGGGCTTCGAGAAAGCTTGCGATCGTTTTTTCTTCAACAACCTTTCCCAACTCACCGGCATATTCGACAGTTGAGAAAAGGCCGATCCCGTTTTCCTCAAAAAACGGCACTTCGTCGGGAAGTGCTCCCGATTGTTCGAAGGCATCGGTGATCTTACGTGCCTCGATCTTTGCCGCTTCAACGTCCGGTTGATCGAACGGGTTTATTTCCATGATCGCTCCGGCGACTGCCGTGGCGAATTCCCACCGAAAAAATTCCTGCCCGAGGCCATACTGATTTTCAAGTTCGATGTTGATCATCGGGTGGCCCGAGTCTTCTATGTCCTTTAAATCGGCCAATGTATCTTCATCGATCTCGGATCCCCTCATCGTGAAGTTAACGAAAATGCGATCGTCGCTATAGGCATCCACCATTTGGAGCGGCTCGCGGTCGACGGGAATGATCGAAACGCCGTTCTTGCCGGTCGATTCGGCAATAAGCTGCTCGAGCCAGGCCCCGAGGTCGTAAAATTCGGTCGGCGTGAAGATGGTAAGCTTGTCGCGCCCGTTTCGGTGACAAGTTCCGAGGATCGTTCCGAGGATCGCACCCGGATTTTCGTTCGGATTCGTTGCTTTGCAGGAGCGGACCATCGAGGCGGCGCTATTGAGCAATTTTTCAACGTCCAGACCCATCGATGCGGCGGCGGTCAATCCGAATGCTGAAAGTGCCGAAAATCTGCCGCCGATCTCCGGTTTGCCGTACAAGATCTGGCGGAATCCATCAGCTTCCGCGATCTGCTTCATCTTTGAACCCGGGTCGGTGATAGCGATAAATTGCTTCCCTGCGTTCTCTTTGCCAACCGCCTTCGCAACCCGATCGAAGAAATATTGTTTGAAGCAATTTGGTTCCAGAGTCGATCCGCTTTTACTGGCAACGATAAAAAGTGTCTTTGCGAGATCGAGTTTGCTCTCGACGGTAATCACCTGAGCCGGAACCGTCGAATCGAGAATGTAAAAATTATCGACGCCGAACGTCATGGCAAGCACTTCCGGACAAAGCGATGAACCGCCCATTCCCATTAGCAGGATGTCCTTAAAACCCGCCGATTCAATATCTTGCCGCAGTTCGCGATATTGCTGCACGTTCTGCAATTCCTCGCCGACAATATCCAGCCAGCCGAGCCATTTTGCTTCGTCGTTGCCGGTCCAGACCGAGGCGTCCTTCTCCCAGATCCGGGAAATGCGCTTATCTTCGATTGTTTTCTGGATCTCCGCCTTATAGGACTGCTTCAATTTTTCGGGCAGCACGAACGTCATCAAATTTGACATGACGCTAATTTAGCACACGAAAGATTAAGGTAGAAGCACAAACCTTAGTGATTTACGAGGAATCTTTGTTAAAATTCCGTCTATGAAACAAGCCTTTTTGATTTTTGCGTTGTTGATGGCTTTCGATTTGACCGGATATGCGCAAAAGTGCTTTGCCAATGCCAAGGAAGTCAAACCTGTGCTGTCGGCCGAGACCGAGAAAACTTACGCAACAAAACTCGCCGAAGCGACGTCTGCTGCAGCCAAGAATCCGGACGATGTGGAATCGATGATCTGGCTCGGGCGCCGGACCGCCTATCTCGGCGAGTATAAGAAAGCCATCAATATCTTTTCCAAAGGAATAGAAAAGTACTCGAATGATGCTCGGCTCTACAGACACCGGGGGCACCGCAACATCACTCTTCGTTGTTTTGACGATGCTGTTAGCGATTTCCGCATAGCAGCGAAGCTCATCAAGGGCAAGCCGGACGAAGTAGAACCGGACGGAATGCCCAATGCGAAGAACATTCCGACCAGTACACTGCAGTCCAACATCTGGTATCACCTCGGGCTTGCTTACTATTTGAAGGGCGATTTCAAGAATGCGTTGCGAGCATATAAAGAATGTGAAAAAGTATCAAAGAATAACGATATGCGCGTGGCAACGGCTTATTGGCATTACATGACACTTCGTCGGATGGGTAAGGAAAAAGAAGCGAAGGACGTTCTTGAACCGTTTCGGGGGAACATCGAGATCATCGAGAATGCTGACTATCTGAAACTGATTCGCTTGAACCGCGGCGAAGAACGTCCGGAAAACCTGCTGACCGAGATCCGCGGCGATGCAGACACACTGAAAAGCTCATCGCTTGGTTACGGGATCGGAAACTACTTTCTTTACAACGGCGATAGGGAAAAAGCGCAGGCGATCTTCAGGAAGATCGTGGAAGGCAACCAATGGTCGAGCTTCGGATATGTCGCAGCTGAGGTCGAACTCAACCGGTAGACCAACGCGACCTGTAGGGAGCGCCTTTCCAACAGTTTGTATGAAAAATTCCGACGAATTGAAGATCGCTTTGGCCCAGATCACACCGTCCTGGTTCGATCGCGAGGCGACGCTCAAAAAAGTGTGCGAGCGTATTGCTGCCGCGGCCTCGGTTGGTTGCGATTTGATCGCTTTTGGCGAGGCCTGCGTGCCGGGCTATCCTTTCTGGCTCGAGTATTCGAATGTCACGGCGTTCGACTCGGAATTTCATAAAGGATTTCACGCTGAGTATATGAACCAGGCTGTCTGCATCGAACGTGGGCACCTGACGGCCGTTTGCGATCTGGCCGCCAGATCTGGGATCGCCGTTTATCTCGGAATGATCGAGCGGCCGCTGGATCGCGGAGGAAAGAGTATCTATGCATCTCTCGTTTATATTGATAAAAACGGGATGATCGGCTCGGTGCACCGAAAGTTGATGCCGACCTATGACGAGCGGCTGACGTGGGCACCCGGTGATGGACATGGATTGCGCGTTCACGAACTTGGCTTGTTCACAGTCGGCGGTTTAAATTGCTGGGAAAACTGGATGCCGTTGGCGCGGACAGCGTTATATGCTCAGGGCGAAGATCTGCACATCGCTGTCTGGCCGGGAAGTATCAGAAATACGCAGGACATTACGCGATTTGTTGCGAGAGAGTCTCGATCGTATGTTGCGTCCGTTTCCTGCCTGATGCGAAAAAGCGATCTCCTGGCCGACTTGGATAACATCGAAACGATACTCGAGAACGCATCCGAGTTTTTGGCCGACGGGGGCTCCTGCGTCGCTGGGCCTGATGGCGAATGGATCGTCGAACCATTCTGTAACGAGGAAAAAGTGTTGATAACGACGATAGATCATCGCAAAGTGCGCGGGGAAAGGCAGAATTTCGATGCTGTCGGGCATTACTCCCGGCCCGATGTCTTGCAGTTAAGCGTTGATCGAACTCGACAAGCGTCCGCGGTATTTAATGATGCAAATGGCGATTGATGCATCCAATGGATCAATGCCAGACGAAATAAGTAACGAATATTCTTTTCGCTGGAATATTTTCTGAACGACCCGGCATTGTCGTCTGAGGTAATAATTATGGTTTCATATCTTTTCCAGATGCTGTCTGTTGTCGCGTTTGCCTGTTTGGCTGCGTGCAGTTCGGTCAATTCCTCGGGTGTAACCGCACCACAGGCCGCCGCACCACACGAAACGTCGGATACCGCAGATGCGATCCCGGCCGGCAAGCAGGTCGCGGTATTTGCGGGCGGCTGTTTTTGGGGTGTCGAGGCGGTTTTTGAACACGTAAAAGGCGTATCGGATGCCAAATCGGGCTATTCCGGCGGAACCGCCAAAAACCGCAAACTACGATGCAGTGAGCGGAGGATCACTGGCCACGCCGAGGCGGTCCAGGTTACATTTGACCCGGCGAAGGTTACTTACGAGCAGCTTCTTGACGTGTTCTTTAAGGTCGCGCATGATCCGACAGAACTAGATCGTCAGGGCCCGGACGAAGGGCCGCAATACCGCTCGTCGATATTTTATGTCGATGAGGGTCAGAAAAAGGCGGCTTCAAATTATATTGAGAAGCTCGGTGCAGCTCGAAGCGTTTACAAAAAACCCATAGTTACGCAGGTTGTTCCGCTCGAAAAGTTTTACGACGCCGAAGCGTACCATCAGAACTATCTTCCCAGAAATCTGGACAGTCCGTACATCATTTATCACGATCTGCCAAAACTTGAGAATCTCAAAAAGCAGTTCCCCGCATTGTATGTAAGAAAATAGTCTTCTGAGTTCAGAAGTAAGTTTGGGCCGCCAGTGCCTTGCGAGCGCGTAAACTCCAACTATCTGAGCCATGCCAGAAGCATTTCTTCTTGTTTATGAAAGGCCTGTTCCGGTTTTTTACCGCGTGACATCGGCATTTTAAAGAATACCGAAAGCTGTTCCTGGACACCCAATTCGCCACGTTGCAATGCCAGATCGAGACAGCGTGCGATCTCTATCGCCAACGGAGCGGCAAGTATCGAATCGCGGCATAGAAAATTGACCTTCAACTGCATCGGCTGGCCAAGAAATCCGGTCAGGTCGATATTGTCCCAAGCTTCTTTATTGTCCTTGCGCGGACGATAATATCGTATATCGACAAGATGGTCTTCGACCTTGTAGCCCAAAATATCGTCCAACAGGGAACTCTTCGTCTTTACTTTTGAAGCGAGTGAATCTTCATCACTCAGTGCCAAGCCATCTCGGTTCCCAAGGATATTTGTCGAGAACCAGCCTTCGACCTTTAAAGCGCGGCTTCGAAATGCGGGGGCAAGCACCGATTTGATAAACGTCTGGCCGGTTTTACCGTCCTTTCCAGCTATCGGCACGCCCTGCTTTTCTGCAAACTCGATGATCGCCGGAATGTCTGCTGCGACCGAGGGCGTGAAATTTCCATACGGTACGCCGCACGCTACCGCGGCGTATGCATAAAGCATTGACGGGGAAACGTCGGCCGAATTCTCATCCAACGCTCGTTCAAGATCAGCCAGGGTATTGAGTATCTCATTGCCTTCGACCGCAAGCTTTTCGGTCGATGCAAGATTGATGACTACGACCGAGTCACAGCGCGTTTTGAATTCTTCGATGTTGCTTTTTATACGATCGATAGACTCGCGGTGCGTGCCGGCCGAAATTTGATTTTCGCCATCGATGTTTGTAAGAAAATCGACGTTTCCTGCACCCGGCCACGGTCTGACTTGGCGAAGTTCCGGTTCGACCGCGACGAACTGCTTATGCGTGAGGACGTCGTGCTCCTCGGCTGCGTTAGCCAGGTGATTGCCGAAAATGTCCCAGCCCGCGATGACGATGTCCTCATATTCCGCCATACCGGGAATGTGCAATTCGGCCAGCGGCAGGCCCTGTTTGCCGATAAGGCCTTTTTTGATGAGTTCAATACCCGCGAACATCGTCGTACCGACGGCGCCGCCAAGCCCGACTATCGCGATTCCAAGTTTCCTGTTCATATGAAAACTCTGATTCTACAATAAATCACGCGAATCAAACAGGTTGACACCGTAAGGCATGGCGTTTTGAAACAAATCTGCGGGCCTTTGAGTAATAGGTCTCGAACACATTTGGCTCAGTTGAATAGACAAACAGCGCGGCGGTGGTCAAAATGTTGAGAAATCGCTTCAGAGCATTTTTTCAATAACGATACAAAGGAGATCTTGTGTGAACAAACATTTTTTATCGATGTCATCCGCCTTCTGTTTATCGATAGTCGTCGTCATTTCGGGATGCCAGAATACAGCGACAAATAAAGTCGCAAATAACAACGCCGCCAATACGAATGCGGCCGTTAATCAAAACTCCAACAAACCGGTAGAGAACAAAGTCGAACCCGCAAATACGAGCGACACTGAATCGACGGGCTCGTTGGCGACTCCGACCGAGGCTTACAAAACAGCGTACGAAATTCGCAAACGGAAGGATGCGGCAGGCCTTAAAAAGGTGATGTCGAAAGATGTCCTGGAGTTTTTCGAGGAAATGGGCAAGATCGAGAAAAAATCGCTCGATGTCATGTTGAAGGAACTTGTAGAAAAACCGCAGGGCCCTACAAACGAAACGCGCAACGAAAAGATAACGGGCAATAGGGCGATCCTCGAGTACAAGAACGAAAAAGGCGAATGGAAGGAAATGGACTTTGAAAAGGAAGGCAGCGACTGGAAGATGACCATACCGAAGGCCGATGGCCCGGGCACCGACGGCCCGCCAAAGAAACCGTAATTGATCAGTTGAGGATATATCTTATGAAGTACGCATTAATTTTTACGCTTTTATTTGTTTTGGTGTCGGCTGGCTGTCAGCAACCCGGAGCCAATACGAGCCAGACCGCGAATACAAACGCGGGCGCCGCGTCAAATGCAAAATGGGACGCCCACGTCGAGCAATATCTGAACGAGTACTTTACTGCAAACCCAACATTTGCGGTTTATCAGGGCAAACACGAGTTTGACGGAAAACTGCCCGACTGGTCGGAAGAGGGCCTGAAGAAGCAGATCGATTTCCTAAAGGGTCAACGCGAAAAGGCCGCCGCATTCAAGGACGATCAGCTCGACGAGCGGCAGCGGTTTGAACGCGATTATCTGATCTCGCAGATCGACGGCGATCTGTTTTGGAGGGAGACGGCCGACCTGCCGCACACGAACCCGTATTTCTATGCCGGGGCTCTCGATCCGGATGTGTACGTATCGCGTCCTTACGCGCCGCTCGAAACGCGGATCAAGGCATATACCGAATATGCGAAGAACGTCCCGGCGGCTCTCGAACAGGTCAAGAAAAATCTCAAACTGCCGCTTGCAAAGCCGCTGGTACGGATAGGCCGAACAACGATCGGCGGCCTTGCCGGTTCTTATGAAACGGACATCGCGAAGGTGTTCTCAGAAGTGAAGGACGAACAGTCGCAAAAGGATTTTGTCGAAGCAAACTCCGCTGCGGCCAAGGCGGTAAAAGCTTTCGACTCGTGGTTGGCAGATCAGGAAAAGGCCGCAACGGATGATTTTGCGCTAGGGCCGGACAAATTCAAACAGATGCTCAAGCAGACCGAGGGCGTCGATATAGATCTCGCCGAGCTTGAGAAGATCGCGAGGGCCGATCTCGATCGTAACCTTTCCGCATTCAAGACTGAATGTGAAAAATATGCTCCGGGAAAGACATTGATCGAATGCAACGACAAAGCAAATGCCGTTAAGGCGGAGGGCAAAGACCTGATCGAGGCGGCGACCAAACAGCTAGCAGAACTGCGCAAGTTCGTTCAGGATAAGGACATCGTTTCCGTTCCGGGCACCGAGGAATGCAAGGTCGCCCAGGCTCCGCCCTACAAGTCATGGAATTTTGCATACATCGAGATCCCTGGCCCTTATGAAAATAATCTGCCTTCGGTTTATTACATCGCTCCGCCGGATCCGAAATGGTCCAAAGAAAAGCAAGAAGCTTACATTCCGGGCCGCGGCAGTTTGTTGTCCACATCCGTCCACGAAGGCTATCCGGGACACTTTCTGAATTTCCTGCATTCAAATCGGGCAAAGTCGAAATTCGGGAAGGTCTTTGTTGGTTACGCGTTTGCCGAAGGTTACGCACATTACACCGAGGAGATGATGTACGACGCCGGCTTGGGGGCTGGCGAACCGGATCTGCACCTTGGACAGCTTCAGGAAGCGTTACTTAGAAATGTGCGGTTCATGTCCGCGATCGGGCTGCATACAAAAGGAATGACGGTCGAGCAGTCTAAGAAGATGTTTATTGAAGAGGGCTTGCAGGACGAAGGGAACGCTGAACAGCAGGCGAATCGCGGAACCTTCGACCCGGCATATCTGAACTACACGATGGGCAAGCTGATGATCAAAAAACTTCGCGAGGACTGGACCGCCACCCACGGAGGCCGCGCTGCGTGGAAGCAATTTCACGACACCTTCCTGTCATACGGAGGCCCGCCGATCCCGATGGTTCGCAAGGCGATGTTGGGCAGAGATGATAAGGGCTCGCTCTTCTAGTGAATCGTGTTCTGATCCTAAGCCTTAATTTTCGGGGTCGCCGTATATGGCGGCCCTAAGTTCCTTTAACGGATACTTTCTCCGTCAATATCCACTTGTTCGGGTCGATCTCCAGTTTCTCAGGCTTCATCGGGAACTTTAGCTGGATAGGTGTTGACGGACCGTATGCGTGAATCGTGCCGTTTGCCACGCGGTCACCGCCAAAGTTGAATGTCACCGGGATTGGCATAAAGAATGTGTTGCTGACATTCGACTGCAATACGTTTCCGGTGACTAGAAATGTTCCGTCCGGATTATTCTGAACGGAATATTCGATCTGATACGACGGTAGCTCGGAGTTATAGACCCATTGGCTAAAAAACCAGTTGAGGTCCTTGAGGCCATATTTGCGGCCGAGCGGCGAATTGGCAAAATGGGTGCCGGCGACCGAGCTAAAGTCGTCAGTCGATGCAGAGCCGTTTCTATACTTTTCGACGAAATCCTTCATCATTGCGAAAAAGGCCTTATCGTCGCCGGTCGCCGGGTCGCTGAGCAGAAAGTGAAGCATACGCAGCACCAGGGCACCTTTGTTATATATAAGGGTCTGATACGCGCCCAGCGTCTTTGACGTGTTTAGACGGTGCCCGAGAATGATCGGGCCGACATCGTTCAATTTTCCGGATCCAACACCCGTAACGGTCCTAGGCGCTTCCTTGAGTGAAGTGCGCATTTCGTCGATCAGCGAACGTCCGGCACCCTTGCTGTCGCGAACCGTGGTGTAAAGAACGCCGGAATACTCTGCAAAGCCTTCGCTCAGCCACTGATCGCGGTACGATCGCCAGGCTACAATATTTCCCCACCATTGATGGGCCGTTTCATGCGAAATAAAGGCATAAGTGTATTTGCTGGTCCGGTCCGCGGGCGGGATCATAAGCATCGACGGAAAACCCTGGCCGAATCCGAATGGATGGAACGTAGCGCTGTATGTGTCGTAGGGATAAGCACCGAACATCGCGTTAAAATAACGCACATTGTTGTTCAGCTCGGCAAGAATAAAACTCTCTTTTATAGGCAATGCCGCCCCGGTGACGGAATTGAACTCAAGCGGGATCGATTTATCGGTGCCTTCGAACTTTACCGTTTCGGAATGGCGCTCCCAGGGCCCGAGCGCGAACGTGACGAGGGCAACGGGCTGCGTCATTTTGTATTGCGTTGCCGTTACGTTCTTGTCCTCCGGCCATTCTGCCTCGCTTATGCGAGATCCGACGGTCGCGATCTTTAGTTTCTTTGCGTGCAGGAACCGCAGGTCGTAGGTCGATCTGTCCAGATAACCATGTCGCGGATACCAGGCGGTGTTCGAGATCGGGTACGAGCAGTTCGAGATTATTACGCCATCGCGAAGGAAATCGCCTTCGATATCGAACTCAAGCTCCACCGTTTCATTTGCCGCCAGTGCTTTTGGAAGCACGACCGTCAACCCGCCTTCCCAATCCTCCTGAATATATGGGATCTCAGTCTGGCCTTGACGCACGGCCTTTACCCGCATCTGTCGCTTGAGCCTCGCGTCCTCGTATTCGCCCAAAGATTCCCCGATAACGAATGGGATCGCAGAAAGCCCGTTGGTAAGCGACTTAATTCTTAATTTTGCCCGCAGCCCCAATTTGCTCCTCGGCGACCGCAGGTCGATATCCATGTTGTAGTGTTCGACGTCAATCAGGTCGTGAGTGTCGGAATAGGCCGCGACCCGCTGTGCGTAGTCACTTTCTGAATAGAAAGCAAGAGCCACTTCCGTGCTGAGGATCGAGGACTTATAAGAATAAATAAGCCCTTTTTCGCCGCCGTTGATGCCGAAGTATGATGTTGGAATGCGGTTTTGATGGTCGAGCACATAACTGAATCGTCCGAATTTGCCGCCATCGAACGTGGCGAAAAAGAACCCGGGATTTTCGTTGTTCAAAAGCGAAATAGCGATACGCGCGGCGATGTTTGCACCGGTTTCCCGCAGTGTCTTCGAATTGGCTTCGGCTGCGATTTTCAATGCTTGCGGACTTGCCGTACCGGGCTGGGCATCTTTGCCGATCATCGCCGCCGTATCATCCGTGAACCGGAAAAACGCGTTGGAAAAATCCGATGATATGCTATCTACCTTCAGCAGACGCTTCAGGTTTGCCTTTTCGAAATCACTCGGCGGAGCTTCGGCATTAAACGTCCCCGTGCCGACAAAGACCGCACCTGTCACCTTTCCGCCGATCGGCGCGCTAAGATAGAACGAGCCGGTGAATGTCATTACGACGCGGTCGCACTTTATCGTCAGGTTCGAAACGTCGATTTTTCCGCCTCCGAGGTCAAACGCCTTTAAACTCTCATAGACACTGGGTGCGTTGGCCTGTCCCGGACAGAACGGAACGGAAATCAGGAGAAGGGCGATCGAGAATAATGCAAGTCGGAAAACGCGGGAACAATTGTGCGGCATCAGATCCTCCGATTGTGAAATTAGAGTTCAGAAAAGGTACGCTTTAACAAGTATAGATTAGATTTGGAGCCGGTGCCTCAACAAATAGAATCAGGTTGCATGATCAACCGGCTGTCAGGACTTCGTTGCGCACGAGAATTCTTCTAATTGGCGTGCTTTTTTGGTATTATCCGCAATGCCTTGTAAAAATAGCCTTCGCTTTGCCGTAGAGTCGAAATATTGCTTTCGGGCGACCACGTGATCCGACCCCCGGAATAGAGGCTGGAGAAACATATGAATCCACAAGAACAAAGAACTACCGTGTCAGAAGCCGTTCGCAAGCACAAGGAATTTCTGTTCCCGGCCGTTGCGACCTATTACCAGGAGCCGCTGGCACTTGTTAAAGGCGAGGGCGAATACGTTTGGGATGACCAGGGCAACAAGTATCTCGATGCTTTTGGCGGCGTGCTGACGGTGAGCGTCGGCCATGCCAATCCGCGTGTTAATGCGGCGTGGAAAGATCAGGTCGATACGATCGCTCACACCTCGACGCTCTACGCCAACGGGCCGCAGGGCGATCTGGCGGAGAAGTTGGCTGAGATCACGCCGGGCAATTTGAAGAAATCGTTCTTTTCGAACAGCGGCACCGAGGCCGACGATACTGCGATTCTCGCGGCGAAGATCGCGACGGGGAATAACGAGATCGTTGTGCTGCGGCACAGCTATGCGGGACGGTAGGCGACGGCGCTTGTCGACCATCGGGCATAAGACCTGGAAGCCGATAGCTTCGCAGGTCGCGGGTGTTGTTCATGCGGCGGCGCCGTATTGTTATCGCTGTCCGTTCAAACTCGAATATCCGTCGTGCGGCGTCGCCTGTGCGGACGATGTCGAGGAGATCATTAATACGACGACGACCGGCAATATCGCCGCGTTCATGGCCGAGACGATCCTCGGCGTCGGCGGATTTATCATTCCGCCGAAGGAATATTTCCCGCGTGTTGCCGAGATCGCACGCAGCCACGGCGGGCTGTTCATCTCCGACGAAGTGCAGGCCGCCTGGGGCCGCACGGGTGACAAATGGTTTGGCATCGAGCATTGGGGCGTCGAGCCGGACATCATCACTTCGGCCAAAGGCATGGGCAACGGTGTGCCGATCGGCTGGACGATCGCGACGCCTGAGGTTGCCGATGCGTTCCCGGGACTGACGTTCTCGACATTCGGCGGCAATCCGGTCTCGTCGGCCGTCGGCCTCGCGGTCATCAACGTGATCGAGGAAGACGACCTCCGCACAAACGCCCGCGTCGTCGGCGATTATTTCCATAACGAGCTGCTCAAATTGCAGGAAAAATACGCCTGCATCGGCGACGTTCGCGGCATGGGCTTGATGCAGGGCATCGAACTCGTCAAGGACCGCCAAACAAAAGAACCGGCCCCCGACCTCGTCCTTCGCGTCTTCGAAGAAACCAAACGCCAGGGCGTCCTCATCGGCAAAGGCGGCCTCTACGGCAACGTCATCCGCACGGGCGTGATGCTAAATTCGACAACTGATTCGATCGACAAGGTAATTGAGGCACTGGATGCAGGCTTGGCGCTTTGTTAGCGGCATGAAAGCAGCAATTACATTGTTGTTGGCCTTGTTGCCGACATCCATTGCTGCGCAAAACGACGGACCCAGCCAAGCCAGCTCAATAGCTTTTACTCATGTTACGGTGATTGACGTAATGGGTTCGCAGCCGAGGCCGAATATGACTGTGGTTGTAGTGGGTAGTCGTATCGAGGTAGTTGGCAGAACCGGCAAAGTGAAGATTCCGAAAAACGTCGAGACCATCGATGGCAGTGGCAAATTCCTGATCCCGGGCTTATGGGATATGCACGTTCACGTCTTTTCCGAAGGCATGCCGGCGCAGTATTTCCCATTACTCATCGCAAACGGCGTGACGGGCGTGCGCGATATGAATGGCGATTTCTCTATTGACAGGATCAATCAAATACGTTTGTTAATAGCGAACGGGAAGCTAATAGGGCCCAGAATTTATGCGGCCGGACAGTTGATCGATGGACCGCGTCCGGCTCGTGCGCTGGGTGCCAGCGTTATTAGTGTTGCTACTGTTGAAGGAGCACGCCAGGCCGTTCGGTCGCTCAAGAAGCAGGGAGCGGATTTTATCAAGGTCTACAATCGGCTTAGCGAAGAGCAATTGTCCGCGATCGCGGACGAATGTAGAAAGCTAAAAATGACCTTTGTCGGTCACGTCCCGTTAACGGTCAAGGCGGCTGAGGTATCCGATCTGGGCCAGAAAAGTATTGAGCATCTGACCGGCGTTTTGGAGGGCTCCTCGACGAGCGAACAGGAATTGATCGATCTCACAAAGATACTCATCGGCAAGGAGCAGCCGACCGAAGAAGATTCGGAAAAGGTCCTTACTGCAAGAAAACAAGTGATCAGAGATCACGACGAGAAGAGAGCAGATTCGCTAATCAGGAAATTCTCGAAGAATAAGACGTGGCAGACCCCGACACTCGTTTCCAATCGTGTTTTGTCGCTTTCCGCAAATGACCCTAATTTGCTCGGAGACCCGCGATTGAAGTACGTTTCGGCCAAAGACCGAACACAGTGGAGCGTTGACGGCCGGGGCAGACGGGTACAGTTTGACGTCATCAGCTCTCGATATCCAAAATTGCTCGAGATCGTCGGTCAAATGAAACGCGTCGGAGTGAAGTTCCTGGCCGGCACGGACCTCGGAACGTCATATGTTTTTGCCGGTTTTAGTCTTCACGATGAACTTGCCTTGCTCGTCGAAGCGGGGCTCACGCCGCTCGAAGCCCTGCAGACGGCGACTATTAACCCCGCAAAGTTTTTTGGTATCGACCACCAAATTGGAACGATTGAGAAAGGTAAAATGGCCGATTTGGTCTTGCTTGACGCAAATCCCCTCTTAGATATTTCGAATACTAAGAAGATTTCCGGGGTTGTTGTTAACGGACGGTTTTTGTCGAGGCCGGCGTTGAATAAAATGCTTGCGACCATCGAGGAATCAAATAGTAACTGAATTTATGGTTCAGGCGTTCGATTCTTCGACCGTTCAATAGGTCTTTGCCCCGGTTGAGCATTCAAATCATCCAAATCATCCAAATCGTCCAAATCATTCCATCCCGCGTATTTCGCGCGATCTGATATTTCCAAACTAGAAAATTCGGGCGATAATTCTCCCGGACGGTATCTGTGCCCGGGATCGACTCGTGAGCACTCGCCTTCCAAAATGCTCTTTGAAAACAAGTCGATGAAACACGATGAAACAAGATTTTCGGTCATTCGGAACTCAGAAACACCTTGTTTGACGTTCGAGGACACCTTGTCCCGTCACACATTTTTTCAGTTAAATGCCTGCCGGGACACTTAGGTGGGACAGCGTAAACCGGTGTGTATAGCGAGCTTAACGTCGTCAAACGGTTTTTTACGGCATTTTGCCGGAAAATCGCTGGGACACGGGACAAAATAACTTAAGTCGTGTGGATGTAATAATTAGCCTGTCCCCCAAAGTGTCCCGGCTGGGACAGCGTCACAGGATCTGTTTCAGTTTGTTTCATCTGAAACAAAAAGTGGCACGCGCTGTGAAACGAAACACGGTGGACCGGGATCGGGGGAGTTGTTGTTAATGATGCGTCGGGGAAGCTGTGATTCCGGGCCCGATCGCTCCGCATCGCATATGGAACTGCCGTTTGGCGGGTGAATCAATTTGGGGGAGCGTTGCGTATAAGGGCAAGGAGAAAAACATGAAACCTGCGTTACATTTTCTTTTTGCCATCTTGATCTTTGTCGCGTCGGCGATGTCCGGACACAGCCAGGATAAGGCCGGCGATCTGAAGATCGAGCCATACGTTTTTGAGAACTCCAGAAAGGAAAAGGTAGATGCGGAGTTTGGCCGGCTTTATGTACCGGAAAACCGAGCCCATCCTAAGAGCCGCCTTTTGTCGCTGGCTTTTGTAAGATTCAAATCGACCTCCGCAAATCCTGGATCACCGATAATCTACCTTGCGGGCGGCCCCGGCGGATCAGGGATCGGCGCAGCCCGCGGCAGCCGCTTTCCGCTCTTTATGGCGATGCGCGAGATCGGCGACGTTATCGCCCTTGATCAACGCGGCACGGGCGAATCGAAACCGTCCGTTATGTGTCCCGGAACATACGAATTGCCGGCCGATGTCGCTCCGTCCTATGAAGCTTTCCTAAAAACCGCGAGAGAACGATCGCGTGCGTGCGTCGAACTGCTGAAAAAAGAAGGTGCCGATCTTGCGGGTTATACGACGAATGAGAGTGCGGACGATATCGAGGCACTTCGTGTGGCGTTGGGTGTCAAGAAGGTCAGTCTTTGGGGAATCAGTTACGGTACGCACCTTTCGTTTGCGACCATCAAGCGTCACGGCAAAAACATCGACCGGGCGATCCTTGCCGGCAGCGAAGGGCTCGACAGCACTCATAAACTGCCGTCAGATATTCAGCAGCACCTCGCCGATATAGCCGCCCACGTAAAGGCCGACGCAGTTTTGAGCAAAGAGATCCCGGATCTTGTAGCGTTGATGCGGACGGTCTTTGAAAGCCTTGAACGAAATCCGGTTACTGTCGAGGTGCCCGATCCGCGGACAAGGCAGCCAACAAAGGTAGTCATCAACAAATTCGTGATGCAGTTCCTTACCGCCGCGACGACCGGAACGGGCGATATCACGCGATATCCACGTTTCTTTCTGTCCGCGTCGAAAGGTGATTATTCGGAGGTCGCCGCATTCTGGCTCGGCTTCTCGCGGACGAATCTAGGCACGGCAATGGCTTTCGTAATGGATTGTGCTTCCGGTGGAACAAAGGCCAGAATGACCCGCATCGAACGCGAAGTAAGAAGCTCGATGCTTGGCAATCACGCGAACATTGTTTTCCCTGATGTCTGCGACGCGTGGGGAAACCCGGACCTTAGCGATGCCTTTCGCAAACCGGCGAAGTCGAACGTTCCGGTGTTGTTCATCAGCGGAACATTGGACGGCCGGACGCCCGTGAGCAATGCCGAGGCCGAGATGAAGTATTTTCCGAACGGCCAGCACCTTATCCTTAACGGCGCCTGGCACAGCGATCCGCTATTTCTTTCTTCGCCGAGAATAAAGGATATTATGCTCGAATTTATGAGAGGAAAGCCGTTGTCAACGACCAGGATCGACCTTGACCCGGTGAAGTTCTTTCCTCTGAAATCGTGAGCGTCGCCTTGGTCATGCTCAGAGATTGACGACAGCAACTCTAGCTGACGAATATGGAACCTAAAGTTTATCAGGGACGTATTTTTCGGATAAGGTTCATATATTAAGACAGGGGCGGGATTTCGATAAGCGAATTGGAGAGCGCGCTGTACGTGACTCACCATAAGTTATCGTTACGACGGATATTAACATCATGACAATTACATTGAGGCGAAAGAAGCTCGGAGTAGCAGCTATTTTTCTCTTTGCCTGCGGCCTTGTTGCTCAGGTCCCCGACAAGGACAAAGTTATCGCCGGCGCGGAACGAGCGTTCGAAAAAATCGTAAAGGCACATGTTGCTCCGGCTCCGGGTTGTGCGGTCGGCGTTTCGCTCAACGGCGCATCGGTTTTTGAAAAGGCGTTTGGGCTGGCTGAGATGGAGCATAATGTTCCGAATACGGCTCAGACTATTTTCGAATCGGGGTCCGTTGCGAAACAATTCACCGCGGCGGCACTTGTCTTGCTTCAGCAGGACGGGAAGCTTAGTATCGACGACCCGGTCAGGAAGTATCTTCCGGAATTGCCCGATTATGGTTCGCCACTGACGATCCGACATATGCTCAATCACACTTCGGGCTTACGCGACTGGTTTTCGGTTCGAGCACTTGGCGGCGAAGGGGCAGGCGAACATATTGTCACGCAACAGCTGATCTTCGACACCGTCGTGCGGCAGAAGGGACTGGATTTTACGCCGGGCGCGGAGTATTCGTATTCGAACAGCGGCTATCAATTAGCGGCGATGATCGTTGAAAGAGTTTCGAAACAGAAGTTGCCAGAGTTTGTTGCCGAGCGGTTATTGAAGCCTGTCGGCATGAAAAACACCGGCTACCGCGACGATTTTCAGCGGATCACGCCGGGCCGCGCTCAGGCCTATTCGAAAAACGGCGATGGCCCTTGGCGGTTAAACATGCCGATGATGACGGCCCACGGCGGAGGCGGAATGCTGACAACCGTTGGAGACTGGCTGAAGTGGAACGCCATGCTCGAGGCTAAGACCTGGAATGCTGCGCTGGTTGATGCTCTTGAAACTCAAGGCGTCCTGAACAATGGACAAAAGATCGGTTACGCACTCGGCCTAAGCGTCGGCTCGTATAAAGGCAACAAGCAGGTTGCCCACGGCGGTGCGACAGCCGGATATCGGACATTTCTGGCGCGCTATCCTGATAAAAAGCTCTCGATAGCGGTACTCTGCAACGGAACTGCTCCGGATTCCACCGCCTTGGCAAACAGCATCGCCGACGAAATACTAGGCCCGTTTTCCGAGCAGACGACTGTCCTGTTACCAAAACTGCCCATCGAGCAGGCTGATAAGTATGTCGGATTGTGGAAGAGCGAAAAGACAAAGGCCCCGGTCAGATTTGCTGTGACCAATGGCGAACTAAGGTTCAATAACACTCCGGTCCGAGTGGCTTCTGACGGCGCGGTGATGGTCGGTACGACAAAATTCACCTTCAAAAATGATGGTGCCGGAAAACCCATCTCGTTCGAGGCCAATGCAGGCGGCGATATAACCCGTTATACGGTAGAGGCGGAATGGCAGCCGGACGCGAACGATCTTACAGCGTTCGTAGGTGAATGGTACAGCGATGACGCCGAGGCCAGCGTCAAGTTTACGGCCGAGGGCACGAACGCGTTCCTATTGATCAAAAACTCGCCCCGAATGGTGCTGAAGCCGCTATACAAGGATTGCTTTGCGGGGTCGGGGCAGATCGTTTGGTTTGACCGCGACGCGTCGGGCAAAGTTGTGAAGATGCACGTCGGTGAGGGCCGGATGCGGGACATGCCGTTCGTCCGAATTTCAAAGGCAAAGGAGTAGTGTTTTATGAAAGTCAGGATCGTATTTGGAATTTTCTCGATCGCCGTTTGCAGTCTCGGTTCGGTCGCTCAGGTGCCGGACCGTGCACAGGTCATCGCGGGGGCAGAACGTGCGTTTGAAAAAGCGGCGAAAACCAATCCCATGCCTGCCCCGGGTTGTGCCGTTGGCGTTTCGCTGAATGGACAGTCTGTGTTTGAGAAAGCGTTCGGAATGGCGGAGATGGAGCACAACATCCCAAACACGCCTCAGACGATATTCGAATCGGGTTCCGTAGCGAAACAGTTTACGGCAGCTGCGCTGGTTTTGCTTCAACAGGACGGAAAGCTGAACATCGACGATCCTGTCCGGAAGTACATTCCCGAACTGCAGGATTACGGCAAGCCGCTGACGATCCGCCATATGCTCAGTCATACGGCGGGTTTGCGGGATTGGGGTTCGGTGATGTCACTTACCGGAGCGGGCCGTGGTGACCGGGTTATTACTCAGGAGATCGCTCTCGACGTGATCTCACGGCAGAGGGCTCTTGATTTCGTTCCTGGGGCTGAGTATTCGTATTCCAATAGCGGTTACAATCTCGCGGCGATCATCGTCGAACGAGTTTCGGGCCAAAAGTTCGGTGACTTCACGTCGACGACCGCATCTTCAAGCCACTCGGGATGACCAACAGCTCTTGGCGGGATGACTATCGACGTCTCGTGCCGGGACGGGCCCAGGGCTACTCGAAGCCGGGTGCGAACGCCGCGTGGATGCTGAACATGCCGATAATGAATGTGTATGGCAACGGCGGAATGCTGACAACTGTTGGTGATTGGCTGAAGTGGAATGCCGCACTCGATGCAAAAACGTTTGGAGCGTCCTTTGTCGAAGCTCTTGAAACCCAGGGAATTCTCAACGACGGACGAAAGATCAGCTATGCTCTCGGCCTTGAGGTTGGCAATTACAAAGGCATCAAGGAAATAGCGCACAGTGGCGGAACAGCGGGTTATCAGACCTATCTCGCCCGATTTCCCGAGAAGAAACTTTCTGTGACCGCGCTTTGCAATGGTTTTCCACCATCGTCGGGTGACATAGTGTACAGCGTTGTCGATGAGATCTTCGGACCGTTCCCAGCGGCGCCGGAGCAGGTGGCTGGCCCGACGGTGTCGGAAGACCAGCTAAAGAAATTCGCCGGAATTTGGCGAAATGACGTGACCCGAAACGCCAACCAGATAGCATTAGACAAAGGCGAGTTAAAGATCAACGGAGGCGGCGTTGAAACCGGCAGCGGACGGGTCTTTCATGCTCGGTGACCGGAAGTTGAGATTCAAAGATGGGACGCCGGTAACGGCCTCGATAGCGAATCCGGACGGATCTGTGACGCGGCTGACTCAGGTATCCGAGTGGAAACCGACGGCGGCCGAGTTCGCCTCGTTCGCGGGCGAGTGGTACAGCGAAGAGGCGAGGGCGAGCTTTACGTTCGCCATCGAAGGCGATAAGGCCTTTATCAAACAAGTACCTGTTTTGAAGCTTCCTTTGCAGCCGCTCTATCAGGACCACTTCGGAGCTCCGGGTTACGTCCTCTGGGTAACGCGCGACACTTCCGGGAAGATCGACAAAATGCACGTTGGCGGCTCGCAGAATGCGCGACATGCTGTTCGAGCGGGTGCGGAAATAGCGTGATGGGAGAGATCGTCATACGGCCTGCGACATTATCTGACCTCGATGTCCTTCTCAAATTCGAGCAGGGAATGATCGAGGCGGAGCGTCCCTTCGACATCTCGATACGAGGCGGCGGAGACGTGCGCTATTATGATCTTGAACAGCTCATAGTGTCGGTTGATACGGAGTTAGTCGTTGCCGAAACGGACGGTGAAATCATCGCCTGTGGGTATGCACGCATTGAGAATTCTAAAGCGTATCTGAAACACTCCAGGCATTCCTATTTCGGGTTTATGTACGTTGTGCCGGAGCACCGAGGAAAGGGCGTAAATAAGGTGATCATTGAAGAGCTTGAAGCGTGGTCTTTCGCCAAAGGCGTCACGGAAATGCGGCTCGAAGTTTACACTGCCAACCTTGGAGCCGTTAAGGCTTACGAAAAGTCCGGGTTTTCGGGACATCTTGTGGAAATGCGGAAGAATTGCGGATAGAGCCCTTCGTATCGCGAAAAAGTCGGAACATGCCATGACTACGAAGAAATCGAGCAATATTAATCGGCGTGAATTCATCGCGGGAGCAACAGGAGCGATGCTTGCCGGAACGGCTGGCCACGTTCCGTCGGTACTCTCGGCGGTTCGTCCAAATATCTTGTTCATAATGGCCGACGACCTGGGTTGGGGCGACCTGAGTTGCTACGGCCGTCCCGATTATCAAACGCCTAATCTGGACCGCCTTGCCAGGGACGGCGTGAAGTTTACGAACGCATACTCGGCCGCACCGGTTTGCACTCCGACTCGCGTGGATTTCACACCGGACGATATCCGGCCCGTCTTTCGGTCGGGCTCGAAGAGCCGATCCATGAAAGGAAAGCCCTATCGCCGGACGAGCTTAAGTCGACAGGTATTCCGCACGAACATCCCACTGTATCCTCGCTTATCAAAGCGGCCGGCTACTCAACGGCCCTGGTTGGCAAATGGCACCTCGGCTACCTGCCTCATTTCGGCCCGTTAAAGAGCGGGTTTGACGAATTCTACGGGAACATGAGCGGAGCGGTCGATCATTTCACACACAAGGACATGACCGACAGCCTTGATTTTTTCGAAGGTGAAGTGCCGGTAGAGAAGGTCGGATATATGACCGACCTGCTGACCGAGCGCGCGGTTGGATACCTTCGACGTTCACATAAGGCACCGTTCTACTTGAGTCTCCACTACACTGCTCCGCACTGGCCGTGGGAAGGACCGAAAGACCACACCGTTAGCGATGCGATGAGATACGGACCGGTCGGCTTTCCGCCGGAGGCTCCTTAAAGACGTACGCCGAAATGATGAAAAGTCTTGATGCCGGGATCGGCCGGGTGCTGGACGCGCTGAAGGCCGCCGGGCTTGAACGAAACACGCTCGTCATTTTTACTAGCGATAATGGCGGCGAACGATTCTCATATAACTGGCCATTCAGAGGACAGAAGATGGATCTGTTCGAAGGTGGGGTGCGCGTTCCCGCCATTGTCAGATGGCCCGGCGTGACGGCCGCCGGGCGCGTCAGCCACCAACCGGTGATCACTATGGACTGGACCGCAACGATGATCGCCGCGGCGGGCAATAAACCGGATCCGGGATACTCGCTGGATGGTGTGGATCTGACGAATATGCTGAAGGGAAAGGAACCGATCCGCGACCGCACCTTTTTCTGGCGAACCTATCTCCAAGGCGCGGTGCGCAGCGGTAAATGGAAATATGTTCGCGAGGGAACGAAAGAGTTGCTTTTTGACCTGTCAACTGATGAGCGCGAGCAAGCCGATTTTGCCGCCTCGCAGCCGGCCGTTCTTAAGCGTCTCCGCGATGATTTCAACAAATGGGAGTCGGAGATGGCCGAGATACCCGACCGAAGGCGGCTAGTTCCTGACGATTTCAAAGTTATGAGAAAGATTGTTTTGTCTTTAATGATAATTTCGTTCGTGTCCTGCTCGATCGCTCAGGATGCGGTAAAGAACGTTGACGAATTTATCGCGGAAGAGATGGCGAGGCAGAAGATCCCGGGCGTTTCGCTTGCTATTGTCAAGGACGGCAAGCCGTTGCTGGTAAAGGGATACGGATTCGCGAACCTCGAACATCAGGTTGCGGTCAAACCCGATACTGTTTTTCAATCCGGATTGGTCGGAAAGCAGTTCATCGCATTTGGAGTAATGCTTTTGGTGGAAGAGGGAAAGATCGCGCTCGACGAAAAGATCGGCAAATATCTCGGAGATGTTCCGGAAGCGTGGTCGAACATTACGATACGCCCTGATTGAAAGAGCCGATACGGGTCACGGCATTCTCTATACGTACCAACTGGTTTTCGAGAGTATGACGCTGGGCGTTGAGATCGGCGTCGGCAAGGATGGAAAGATCAACATTTTCGACATTCATCCCGAATAAGGCGAGGGGTTGGGTGAGCAGGAGAGGTAGGCCGGCGATAGTTATTCTTTGGGTGACCTCTCTTGCTGTGAACAAACCTGTATCGAATTCTGGCAGGGGTCAAAACGGCTCATCAAGAAATCGACAAAAAACATGGTTCCCAGATAAGTCAGATATCCGATGAAAAAACAAACAATGCAAACTGCGATGGCAAGAGCAGACGTTCCTTTCATCTTTGGCGTTCTCCTTTCTTAAAGCGGTTATGGAATGATTGCTTTATGAATGAATTTGGATAACGCCAATTTCGCGAATTAATGAGGTCAAGATATCATATCAGTCAAATTTGTCCAATATATTTGATCTGGTCCTTTTTTTCCTGAGAAAGATCTTAAATGAAAAATTGCCCGCATTGCTCAACTGAGTTAACGACGACGCAAACAAAATGTCCTGCTTGCGGTTTGAGCATCGGGGAAGAGTCGGCCGAAACCGCGGTCCTACCTGCCGATCCGCACGCCAACACACCTACAAAGCTTTCAAATCCGTCCGATCGAAACAGGACTCACGCGACTACCGGCGGCGGTGCTCGATTTATCTCGGGAACGGTGCTCGCCGGGCGTTATAGAATAGTCGGACTGATAGGCAAAGGTGGCATGGGCGAGGTCTATAAAGCAGACGATCTCGAACTTGATCAGACCGTTGCTCTCAAATTCCTGCCCGAAGAACTCTCAAAGAACGATGAGTTGCTCGCCGTTTTCGCGGCGAGGTACGCAATGCAAGGCAGGTCTCGCATCGAAACGTCTGCCGCGTTTTCGATATCGGCGAGACCGAAGGACACTATTACATAACGATGGAATACATCGACGGCGACGACCTGTCGATGCTGCTCAGGCGTATCGGGCGTCTGCCGTCAGATAAAGCCGTCGAGATATCTCGCGAGATCTGCATGGGTCTCGCCGCGATCCATAAAGCGGGAATACTCCACCGCGATCTTAAACCCGCCAACATCATCATCGATTCAAAAGGCGAAGCGAGAATCACCGATTTTGGTATCGCGGGCCTCGAGGCTGAGGTTCAGGGAAACGAATCCGGGTCGGAACTCCGGCGTATATGTCGCCCGAACAGATCGACGGGAAGGAGGTAACGCAGAGAAGCGACATCTATTCGCTTGGGCTGCTGTTATACGAGATTTTCACCGGAAAGCAGGCGTTCGCGGGCGATTCGGTACATGAGCTACAGATCAAACAGGCGACAACAAGCCCTAAAAATCCTTCTGAGATCGTGAGCGGCATCGACCCGTTGGTCGAGAATGTTATTACGCGTTGCCTAGAAAAAGATCCGAGTCAAAGGTCCGCGATCGGCGTTAACGTCGCGATGGCATTGCCGGGCGGTAATCCGCTGCAGATCGCCCTCGATGCCGGTCAAACGCCGTAGCCCGGAGATGGTCGCTGCATCCCCAAAAAAAGGAGCGTTACGACCCGCAGTTGCCTTAGCTTGTGTCATTGGGGCGGTTGTGATGATCGGCATCTGTTTGTTCGCGTCGATGAAGATCGGGCCGCAAAACCGAATTCCATTTACCAAATCGCCCGAAGTTCTTGCCGAACGAACAAGCGAGATCATTTCAAAGTTTGGTTACACTGATGAGCCGGTCGAAAGACGTTATCGTTTTTATTACGACGATACATATGAGAGATATGTTCGCGAAAATCCGTCGCCCGGGAATTGGGAGAAAATATCGAGCGGTCAGCCATTGATATTTGCCTTTGGTGAAGAACAAAGCCCGCGCTATTTCGATATTGTAATGATGGGCAGCGGATTTTGGACGTTTTTGCCCCAGACGACGGGCGGAATGAAGACAATCTCGCTCGACACGCGCGGACGATTGGTCGAATTCAGTGCGGTGTCGCCGCAGTTTACCGAAAGCCCAACCACACAAACAAATGCGGATTTCACGCCCGCATTTTCGGCCGCCGAACTCGATTTGTCCAAATTCAAAGAGACTGCGCCAAATTGGACTCCGCCCGTTGCCTCTGATACGCGCAAGGCTTGGGAAGGCGTTCTGCCCGACCATCCCGAGATTCCTCTTCGCGTCGAAGCCGCGGCGTTTCAAGGCAAAATCGTCTATTTCCAACTTATCTATCCGTGGACAAAGGCCGATGTTACCCGATTTGATTCCTTCACAACCCGCGATTGGATCGCGATATTTATCTTCGCCGGAATAATTATCGGAATTCTCATTACCGCGATTTTTCTGGCGCGAAAAAATGTCAGATCGGGAAGCGGCGACCGCAAAGGAGCGTTCAAAACCGCGTTGGTTGTTTTGGGCTTAACATTTAGCGGCTGGCTTTTGAGTATGAATCACGTTCCGGCGTTTTTCCCCGAATTGACCCGCTTTTCACACTCAATGCGGATCGCTCTATACTGGGCAGCCGCAACGTGGCTGTTCTATCTCGCGCTCGAACCGATTGTCCGCCGCAATTTGCCCGAACTGATCGTTTCGTGGAATCGTCTTTTGGCGGGCGACTGGCGCGACCCTCTTGTCGGGCGCGACGTTTTGCTCGGCACATTGTGCGCCGTCGCGGAAGTGACCTTGCTTTATCTGTCTCTTTTAGCCGAACGTTTTTTTTACAATGACTACAAGACGTATATTGACTCCAATGCCCTGATCGGCTTGCGAAGTCCGATGTCAATAATTCTGAGCGTTTCGGGCGGCAGCATCATGGGCGGATTTGCGTTTGTTTGTCTGCTGGTCATTTTGTTTTTGATGCTTCGGCGCAGGCTATACGCAGGTATCGCTCTCTTTGTCGTCATCGCGACAATTTCCGGCTTGTTTTTCAGTCATTCATTGGTTGATTTGCCCTTTATGTTAATTAGCATCGGTATCATGTGTCTGGTCGTTAGCCGTCTGGGATTGGTGGCAACGATCGTTATGTTAACGGTCCAGTCCTGGATGCTTTCAACTCTTTTCACACTCAACTTTTCCGCGTGGTATGCAACGCCGATGTTCGTGACGCTAGGGCTGATCCTGTTACTGCTCGGCTATGGCTTTAAAGTTTCGACGGCGAATCGCCCGCTCTTTGGCGATGCATAATGTTCGGGAGTAATAATTTTCAGGATAAGTATATGAAAACACTAATTAAAAACGGACGGGTTGTTACTGCGGTTGACGACTATCACGCTGATATTTTTATTGACGGCGAGACGGTGACGACTATCGGCAAGACGCTGGATATGGAGGCGGATGTTGTGATCGACGCGTCGGGCAAGCTCGTCATTCCCGGCGGGATCGATCCGCATACGCATATGGAGCTGCCGTTTGGCGGGACTTCGTCGAGCGACGATTTTTTTACCGGGACGCGGGCGGCGGCGTTTGGGGGGACGACGACGATCATTGATTTTGCGGTGCAGACGAAGGGCGAATCGATGACCTCGGGCGTCGATGCGTGGCACAAAAAGGCCGAGGGCAAGACCGCGATCGACTACGGGTTTCATCTCATCACGACCGAGTTTGAGGACGGCGATGAGAAAGAGATGTACAAGCTGATGGACGAGGGCATCACGTCGTTCAAGCTGTTCATGGCGTATCCGGGCGTGTTTTTGGCGGACGACGCGACGATCTTTCGTGCGATGTCGGCGGCCGGCAAACGCGGCGGCCTGATCTGCATGCACGCCGAGAACGGCATCGTCATCAACGAGATCATCAAACGCTTTCTCGCCGACGGACGGACTGCTCCGAAGTATCACGCTTTGACGCGGCCGACCATCGCCGAGGCCGAAGGCGTTCATCGTGCGATCGCCATCGCCGAAATGGCTGAGTCGCCGGTTTATATCGTTCACCTTTCGTGTACCGATGCTTTGAATCAGGTTCGGCAGGCGAGAGATCGCGGCATTCCGGCGTTTGCCGAGACTTGTCCGCAATATCTTTTCCATTCGATAGACGATTACGGCGACGGCTGGGAAGGTGCGAAATACGTGATGACGCCGCCGCTGCGTGAGAAGCACAACTGTGCCGAGCTCTGGAAAGGCCTCAAGATGGACGACCTCCAAGTCATCTCGACCGACCATTGCCCGTTCTGTATGAAAGAGCAAAAGGAACTCGGCAAGGACGATTTCACCAAGATCCCAAACGGAGCTCCCGGCGTCGAGAATCGCCTCGAACCTCATCTACAACGGCGGCGTGGTCGAGAAGCGTATTTCGCTCAATCGATTTGTCGAACTGACCTCGACTGCCGCGGCAAAGATGTTCGGCATGTTCCCGAAGAAAGGAACGATTGCGGTCGGCTCGGATGCCGACATCGTGATCTTCGATCCGAATGGCGAAACGACATTCGGCGTCGAAAACGAACACATGAACGTCGATTATTCCTCATACGAAGGCTGGAGGATCAAAGGCAAGGTCGAGACCGTCCTCTCACGCGGCCGCGTCGTTATCCAAAACGGCGAACACACCGGAAAGCAAGGCGACGGGCAGTTCATCAAACGCGGAACCTGTGTTAACTTGTAGCGACTAAGATTCCCGCAAGAAAATATGGGCGAAGTAATTGAGGTCGGCTCGTCGATCGGGCATTACCGTATCGTTTCCAAGATCGGAGCGGGTGGAATGGGCGAAGTTTACCTTGCACATGACGCACGCCTTGATCGTAATGTGGCTGTCAAAATGCTGCCGGCGGATTTCGCAAAAGACGAAGATCGTCTGCGGCGTTTCGAGCAGGAAGCAAAGGCCACGTCCGCGTTAAATCATCCAAACATCCTCACCGTTTACGACATCGGCGAACACGACGGCTCGCCGTTCATCGTTGCCGAACTGCTCGATGGCGATGGAACTGCGCGAGCGTCTTGATGAAGGTGCGATCCCGCTTCGCAAGGTCACCGAATACGCTCAGCAGATCGTCAGCGGGCTGTCGGCGGCGCATGAGAAAGGGATCGTTCATCGCGATCTGAAGCCGGAAAATCTGTTTGTTACAAAGGACGAGCGGGTAAAGATACTCGACTTTGGCCTGGCTAAGCTGCGACAGCCTGAGTACCAGACATCCACGGTTCTGAGGACGCGACGCGGCGGGCGATGACCGATCCGGGCGTGGTGATGGGCACGGTCGGGTATATGTCGCCGGAGCAAGTTCGCGGGAGTTCGACAGATCATCGTTCGGATATCTTTTCATTTGGCTTGATCCTGTACGAAATGATCACGGGCCGGCGGGCGTTTCAGGAGGAATCGCTGGCTGAGACGATGTCGGCGATCGTCAAAGAAGAGCCGCCGGAGATGACGGAATCGAATCCGAACATCAGCCCGTCGCTTGAGCGGATCGTCCGTCGGTGTCTGGAGAAGAAACCGGACAGGCGTTTCCAATCGACGGCTGACTTAGGATTTGCACTTGAGTCGCTGTCGGCTCCGACGATCTCGTCCGGGGCGAATATGACGACGGCGGTCAGTGCGATCGGCCCTGAAACGGATAAGTCCCCTTGGAAAGCGCGGATTCCTTGGATCGCCGCCGGGTCATCGACCCTGACATTGATCTCATTTGGTGCGTGGTCACTGCTCAGGCCGGCACCGGCACCGCCGCCGTTTGTTTCACTCGATGTGGCGGCTCCGCCGGGATGGACGACGAACCCGACCAGCGCTCTTTCGCCGGACGGTTCGCGGCTGGCTTTTACTGCCGAACAAGAAAAGGATAAACCCCATCTATGGCTGCGGATACTGGCTACCGGTGAGACTCAGATGCTCGCGGATTCAGAAGAAGCCGTCGCTCCGTTCTGGTCGCCTGACGGGGCCGAGATAGCCTATTTTACGGCCGAGCGTCTTCGAGCGTTCAACCTCGCTACGGGGCGGTCGCGGGTGATCTGCGATGTCATAGGACTCCGCAAGGGAGGCACTTGGAATTCAAGCAGCGTGATCATCTTTGCGACCGAATCGGGCGTGCCGCTGCGCCGCGTCAACGCGGATGGCAAATCGGCCCCGGCGGATCTGCCGCAACAAGGATTCAGGCCGTTCTTTTTGCCGGACGGCAGGCATTTCCTGTTTTCGGGATTCGGCGAGTTCGGTGCAAGCGGGCAGGCCATTAAGGTTGGCGATCTTACGACTGATGAGACCAAAGATATCCGGGCTGACGGGTCTGAACCTAAATACGCCGACGGCTATCTCTTTTTCGTTCTCGATGGCGGGATCAAAGCTCAAGTTTTCAACCCCGGCTCTTTCAAGCTTTCGGGCGAGCCCGTACCGGTCGCCGACATCGGCAGACACACTGGCTCCACTGGTATGAATTTCAGCGTGTCCGCGAATGGGCTGATAGCATTTCGAAGCGGGTCCGAGAGAGTACGGGAGATCGCCTGGTACTCGCGCGACGGCACGCGAACGGTAGCCGGTGAACCCGGCGTCGCGAGCAACCCGTTATTTTCTCCTGATGATTCATTGATCGCGCTCCAACGGGGCGGAGACATCTGGCTGTTTGACACAGTCGCGCGGCACCGGGCGAATGTACGCCTCGGGAAAGCCGACCAATGTGTATAACCCTATGTGGAAATCCGATGGAAGTGCGGTTCTGTTTATCAGGCAGTCGGTGGGCTTGGTTGAGAAGCCTATGGACGGTGGATCCGAAAGAACAGTTATTCAAGCAAAGGGGGGGTTCCCCTTCATGACCCAGATGATCAGTGACGGCCGGGCCCTCGGTTTCCGAATAAGGGATGGAAACCGGGATATTTGGATCCGGTCCTCGACGGGTGAAGATGCGTATTTCGCCCAGTCAACGGGGAACGAAACACAGCCCGCACTCTCGCCTGACGAGCGTTGGCTGGCCTACGTTTATTCCGGGAATTCCGACAGCGATCAGGTGGTCTTCATCGAGGCCTTTCCGAACGGCGGGCAGAAAATACGCATTTCGGGGGACATCGGCGGTGTCCAGCCGCGATGGCGCCGTGATGGACGCGAGCTATATTTTGTCGCTCCGGATGGCAGCCTGATGGCGGTCACGGTCGAGGAAACGGGCGGCGTACTTAAGGCCGGGACGCCAAAGGCTCTCTTCAAAACCATGATCGAGCCCGGAGGCGGACTTGGAACCCGTTCGAGCTATGACGCAACCCGCGACGGATCGCGTTTCTTTGTGACCGAACGTAAGAAAGACCCCGCAGCCGACACCCAACCCGTAACCGTACTCGTAAATTGGCAAAGCATCGTGACAAAGAGATGACACTAACCGAAGGCTCAAAACTAGGAAGATACGAGATCCGCTCGCTGATCGGCGTTGGCGGAATGGGCGAGGTCTATCGAGCTAATCACCAAAAACAGCCGAAGTTATTGTTGAACTGCAACATTCTGACTGACAGCCTAATTAGTTGTAGATTCGCCCACTTACTATATTTTCGCAGGAACGTATGATCGTGAAAACGCAGATAAAGCCCTATGGGTGTTACGTTTAGTGTTATTGGCTTGCGTCTGTCTGGCGTTGTTTTCGGCAGCGCATGGGCAGTCCAAGCCAAAGGGATCGGGTGGTCTGGTACGAGTCTCGATACAAACCGAACTCGGCAAGATCGAGATCGAGATCAATGCGAAGCTCGCACCAGAAACGGCGGCGAATTTCCTTCGGTATGTGGATGCGGGGCATTATAATGGCGGGCGGTTTCACCGTACAGTAAAGCTCGATCCTGACAACCAGCCGAACAACGCGATCAAGATCGAGGTTGTGCAGGGTGGTGCTGATCCCGACAAAGCCAGAACAGATCTCTCGGCGATCAAACTTGAGCGTACGAATTTGACCGGGCTGCTTCATAAGAATGGTGTGATCTCAATGGCACGGTCGGGGCCTGATACAGCTACGTCAGACTTTTTTATCTGCATCGGCGACCAGCCTGAGCTTGATTTTGGCGGCAAACGAAATGCCGACGGGCAGGGATTTGCCGCCTTCGGCAGGGTCGTCCGCGGGATGGGGGTCGTCAAAAAGATCCAGCGATCACCGTCCGAGGGACAGAGCCTGAGACCACCAATAAAGATGATCAGCATCATTCGGATTAAATAGTCTCTACTCGTTAGGGTTGCGGGCGATTTGGATTTTTTCTCCACTTCAATGCTACAGTTCTGTCGCAGTACCAAAATCATCGTTCTTAAAATTCAGGAGGAATTCTTCATGCAGCTTCGACGTGGATGTATGCTCTTTTTCTGCCAGCTTAAAAGATTGACGCTGTGCCTCGGTGTCGCGGCGATCGCGTTTTCGTCTATTGTCCCGGCACAGGACAAGGGTGCGAAGCCGGAACCGGACAATCGCGTGCAAAAAGCAAATTATGAGCTGGCTTCGCGGTGGACGCCCGCGAAGGTCGGCAAAATGCTATTCGACACGTCGGTCACGCCGCACTGGCTCGAGACAGGCGACCGGTTCTGGTACAGCTACGAAACGAATTCGGGTAAGCGGTTCGTTTTGGTCGATCCGCTGAAAAAGACTAAGACGCCGGTGTTCGATGCGGCCAAAATGGCGGCGATGCTGACCACCTTGACGCGCATTCCGTATGACGCTCTTCACCTGCCGATCACTACGATCCACTTTACAAAGAACGACACGGCGATCCGGCTGGATGTCTCGGTTCCTCGCGATGCCGTCATACCTGGGCTCAAGGCCGAAGAGCCGCCGGCAAGAACCGCGGGTGCGACGGGCGCCGGAACGGGACAGACCGGCGAACAGGCTGCCGGCCCAGGCCCTGCGGGCGGACGAAACAGGACGATCTATTTTGAATACGACCTCGCGAGCGCACAGCTAAAGCTTCTGCCTGATTACACGCCTCCGCGAAAGGCCCGGTGGGCGTCGGTCTCGCCGGACGAAAAGACGGTCATATTCGCACGCGGCCAAAACCTTTTCATGATGGACGCGGACAATTACGCCAAGGCTCTCAAGAAAGATGACGATGCCACGATCGTTGAAACGCAGCTTACCACCGACGGCGAAGAGTTCTACAGCTATGCCCGGCGTTTGACCGAGGAAGAAAAGGTACCCTATCGATTTAGCGAAAAGAACAAAACGCCACGTGTGCCGTCGATCCGCGTGATCTGGTCGAAGGATTCGAAAAAGATCTCGGTGGTCAAGGTCGACCAGCGCAAGGTCGCCGACCTGTGGGTGATAAATTCGCTTTCCAATCCGCGTCCTAAACTGGAGACCTATCGCTACGGCATGCCCGGCGAGGTAAATCAGCCTCAGTCCGAGATCGAAGTGTTTGACCTCGGCACGAAGGCCCGCGTCAAGATGAAAAGCGATAAGTTTAAGGACCAGCAAGTATCCATTTACACCGCACCGGTCTCAAATCTCGAACGCGAACGGGCACGCGTCATCCAGCTCGACCGCACGGGCGAGCAGGACCAGCAGCAGCAACAGCAGCAGCAGCAGGGCGGTGGCCCGCAAACTGCCGGCGTCGAGCCCAGGTGGCTCAGCGACACGGGCGACAAACTTTATTTCAACCGCACCAGCCGCGATATGCACCGCGTCGATGTTTGCGTCGCCGACACCACGACCGGCGAGGTCAAAACGCTGATCGAGGAACGGTTGAACACGTATATCGAATTCAAGCCGCTTTGGCTGATCAATAACGGGCAGGAACTGGTTCATTGGTCGGAGCGTGACGGTTGGGGGCATTATTATTTGTTCGACGCGAACGGTACGCTCAAAAATCAGATCACATCGGGCGAGTTTTATGCGGACTCGATCGAGAGCATTGACGAAAAGACCCGCACGCTTTACCTCATGGCGAATGGCCGTGAACCCAATGAGGATCCATATTACGAACACGCCTACAAGATAGGCCTTGATGGCAATGGAATGAAGCTGCTCGATCCGGGTGACGCTTCACACGCGGTCTCGATGTCGGACTCGGGCAAGTATTTTGTCAATAATTCGTCGCGCGTCAATACCGCACCCGAATCGGTGCTGTATGACCAATTGGGCAACAAAGCTGATGCCGCTCGAAACCACCGACCTTTCCGCGATGATGGAGTCCGGATATAAATTCCCGGAACCATTTAAGGTCAAGGCTGACGACGGCATGACCGATCTTTTCGGCGTGATGTACAAGCCCTTTGACTTCGATCCGAACAAGAAATATCCGATCATCGCCTTCGTCTATCCCGGCCCGCAGACCGAGAGCGTGACAAAGACCTTTACGCCGCGAAATGACCGCGTGGCGCTCGCCCAGCTCGGGTTTATTGTTATCGAGGTCGGCAATCGCGGCGGCCATCCGCAGCGGTCGAAGTGGTATCACAATTACGGTTACGGCAACCTCCGCGATTACGGGCTCGCGGATAAGAAGTCCGCGATCGAGCAGCTCTCACGCCGCATGCCATTTATCGATATTGATAAGGTCGGTATCTTCGGACACTCGGGCGGCGGATTTATGTCCACAGCGGCGATGCTGGTCTATCCGGACTTTTTCAAGGTTGCGGTGTCATCGTCCGGCAACCACGAAAACAACATCTACAACCGCCAATGGAGCGAAAAACACGACGGCGTCAAAGAGGTGACCGACAAGGACGGCAATATCAAATTCGAATACGATATCGATAAAAACTCCGAACTTGCCAAGAATCTAAAGGGCCATCTGCTGCTTGCGACCGGCGACATCGACGACAATGTCCATCCGGCCAATACGCTCCGAATGGTCGATGCGCTGATCAAAGCGAACAAGCGGTTCGACATGCTGGTGATCCCCGGCAAACGTCACGGTTATGCCGACGCGACCAACTACTTTTTCTGGGTGCGGGCGGATTATTTCGCCAAACACCTGATCGGCGACTCGTCATCGAGCGTCGATATGGTCGAGCTGAACAGAGAAAGGGAGCAGTCCGGCGACAAAGGCGCCGCTCGCAGACCGTAGCGAAATATGAAATGCCCTAAATGCCAAGAAAACATTGCTGACGGAGTCGCTTCCTGCTCCGCATGTGGATTTTCCCTTGACTCGGCGACGCAGATGATGGAGCCGTTTGGGCGAAGCGAGCGACCCACCGTCGATCCACACAACTGAATCCTCAGACGTCGGAAACTTTCGCACCGGGGGATACTGGCCGAACGCTATCGCATGGTGAGCCTCCTCGGCGGCGGCGGGATGGGCGAGGTCTATCGGGCGGATGACCTGAAGCTGGGTCAGCCGGCCGAGTTGAAATTCCTTTCCGAACAGCTTTGGCGGGCCAAAACGCAATCGTCTGTTTATGACGGCAAGCAGATCTTTGTACGCCTTATGTGAAGAAGTCCAAGGTGCGCATATTGTCTGAGCGGATATTGTTTATGAAAGGAACGAGACCGTCCTTTCCCGCGGCCGTTTCGAAACGGCGATCAAACCAGCAAACGAGCCGACGGCCAATTTCTCAAACGCGGTGAGTGCGTAAGGATCTAGTCAGTTGCTCTTATCCGGTGATGTCGTTCGGATCCTTTGAAAACCCCGACACGTTCCACGGAGTTTCGATATTCTTGAAGAGCTGAAGATTGTCGAAAAAGGCGCTGGACGCACTTGAACCGCCTGCCATTTTTGAACCCATCTGACCGGCGAGCTTTGAATCACGCTGGCCTGCAAGTTTCGAGTCTCTTTGACCGGCGAGCTTTGAATCACGCTGGCCTGCAAGTTTCGAGTCCCTTTGACCGGCGAGCTTTGAATCACGCTGGCCTGCAAGTTTCGAGTCTCTTTGACCGGCGAGCTTTGAATCAAGCTGGCCTGCAAGTTTCGAGTCCCTTTGACCGGCGAGCTTTGAGTCACGCTGGCCGGCCAACTTAGAGTCTTGCTGACCAGCTAGTTTCGAGTCCCTTTGACCGGCGAGCTTATCGTCGGCGTCAACTGCTCCATTTTCATCAAGAATGATCTCATCAAACGCATCTTCATAGAACTTAACGCCCGACTCGTACCGGTATTTCGAACCAGAATCCAGCGGTTCGAATTTCCGCAGGGCGACCTCGCTTAGGTACCTTCTTAAGAAACCGATCCACGAGAATTGTTTGGCGCGGCCGACGTCTTTGCCGTAGAACAGCCCTTCGTAATTCTCTTTCGATACCTCGTATCCCTCTCGCGACCACGGGAAAAAGACCGAGATGCCGTTGGAATATTGATACTCACCGCCGCTGAAGCCGCTAAGGATAACAGTCTTGCGGATCGCTTCGAGCACCTTGCTGCACCAGTCGCAGACCTCTTTGAGAATATTCGTGTCTTCTCCGCCGCCAAGTTCGACGATCAGCGAGGTGCATTCTCGTTCCAGCAGTTCGCAGAAGTCGCCCAGATCGACGTTCTGGTCGTACATATACGACTGGCACCGCCAATGCACGTGCAGGATGACGCGCTGCATTTGCCGATATATACGGCTTTCAGGGTCGTTGAAACAATCCAGGAGAGTTATCGCCAGCGAATCGAAAAGTATCGCAACATCCTTGAGGGATTCCGTGTCCCACGCGGCCATATCGACCGAAACGCCGCCCACAATGTATGCATCCTGCGACCGGATGAAGTCGCGGACGAAGCGCTCGGCAACCGCTTTTGCATCGGCTTTACCGGTAGATCCTCCGGCAAGACTTCCAAGTATCTTTGCGTATGTCCAACCTGCGCTCGGCACGCTGCCTTCCGAGGCGATTATCGTCTTTGCGACATAGCTGAATTGATACCCAACCTCCAGCATGCCCATCACGCAAGCGTCGAAGCCCAGGAGATCAAGCTTCTGCCCGATCAGCACTCTCGTCTGCTGTTCCATTTGATCATCCGGGATCTTATTTGCTTTTGCCTGCTCACGGAGATATTCCTCCGTGCTTACGAGGTCCTGCAGCGTGTAGTACAGGTCCTTCATCTTCATCGTCTTGCCCGTAGATTCGTCCTTGAAAAGGCCTATGTCCTGAAAACCCAGCGAATGTCCTGAAAATATCATCGCGTATCGCTTGGCACGTCTGCCGTAGGTAATCTCGCCGTCGGGGCCGACGACCTCGACCTGATTTACGCACCAGTGGACAAAGTTCGTTATCGCCCGTTTGTCGGCCGCATTCTCATTGAGTTTCTCGGGCACCCAGCAGAGTTTATCTGGAACATTGACCGACCGGACGTAGCGAGGCTTTCCGGGTTCCGAGAAGTCGCAGTACATCGTCGGTATCGACGGCGAATTTCCGTCGTAGTAAACGAAAAGGTTTGGGCTGTCCGGGCCGTCGCCGGCCACACCTTTGATCTGCTCCAGAGCGTATGCCATATCGACCGAAAGGTTGTTGTCGCCGGCCATATAGATCATGATCGTCCATTCTTTATTGTTCATTTACGCGGCCTCCAGACGGAATGCGGATTGTGATTGCCCTTGTATCCATTTTGATCGATCGGATAAATGTAGGGAGGAGAAAAAAGACCAACAAATACAGCCACAATATAGGCTAAAAAAGTCCGGCTTCAAAACCTTAAACGAGAATCACGGCGAAAAAAGCTCATCCGAGCAGATAGATTAAGCTTCCTGCCCGTTTTGCCTTATAATCGGTCGGGCAAAACGATACCGATAACATCGATGAAGAGTGATCCTTCGCATCAGATTACGCTCCTGCTGGATAAATGGGTCGAGGGCGACGACCGGGCGGCGGACGAGCTTATGAACGTAGTATATGGTGAGCTGCGGCGGATGGCGAGGGGCTATATTCGCCGCCGGCCCGCCGGAAACTCATTTCAGACGACCGATCTGATCCACGAAACATACATTAAGCTCGTTCGTAACGAAGACCGAAACTGGAAGAACCGCTCCCATTTCTTCGGCGTTGCAGCGAGAGCTATGCGGCACATTCTGGTAGATCATGCCCGCGCTCGGCATGCTGGGAAACGCGGCGGCGGCGACCGTCTTTCTTTTTCCGACACCATGGCCACGGTGGCCACGCAGTCGGAGCAGGTGGTCGCTCTCGACGAGGCTTTGAAGACGTTGGCGAAACTCGACCGGCGAAAGGGCGATGTTGTTGAACTCAAATATTTCGGCGGTTTTACCAACGAGGAGGTCGCAGATGTGCTGCAGGTTTCGCTTGAGACAGTAAAACGGGATTGGCGATTTGCACGCACCTGGCTGCTTCGCGAACTTGATGAGCCAAACGAATGAGCCTTTTTTGCCCGGTTTTCCGTTTATGGACAGTAGATGATGGAAAAGCTTCGGCTTGAACAGGTAGAACGCATTTACATGGCTGTCGTTGACGGCCCGCGTGAAATGCGTGAAAAGTTGGTCGTCGAGTCATGCGGCGAGGACGAGGATCTGCGCCGCGAGGTCGAATCGCTTCTGCGCTTTGATGACAAAGACGCCAGCTTTATCGATTCACCGCCGGAATTACTGGCCGCGGCTGTATTCACGGAAGCCGCTGCTGACTTTACCGCTGGCGACAAGATAGGCCATTACGCGATCCAGCGGCTGCTCGGAGAAGGCGGAATGGGCCAAGTCTATCTTGCATCGGACGAGCGTCTTCGCCGCAATGTCGCGCTCAAGATCTTCCCGGCGAGCATCGCGAACGACGCCGAAGGCCTGATGCGGTTTGAACGCGAGGCTCAAGCCGCCTCTGCACTCAACCATCCGAATATCCTCACAGTATATGAATTCGGCGAATACCAAGGTGTTCATTACATAGCCACCGAGTTTATCGACGGCGTAACTCTTCGCTCGAGTCTCAATGCGGCACGGCCGAAACTAGCTGAGGCCCTCGAGATCGCTGGCCAGGCATTGTCAGCGCTTGCCGCGGCGCATGAGGCCGGGATAACGCACCGGGACATCAAGCCCGAGAACATAATGATCAGGCGGGACGGCTACGTTAAGGTGCTGGATTTTGGCCTTGCGAAGCTCGCCCATCGTGAAGAGAGTACGCAAACGCAGTCCGGCTCCGAGGACCCAACGATCGCCCTCCAGCAGACAAAGCCCGGAGCCGTGATGGGAACCGCGGCATACATGTCGCCGGAACAGGCCCGCGGCCTTAAGATCGACTCACGGACCGATATTTGGAGCCTTGGGGTGGTCGTATACGAGATGCTGGCGGGATCCCGTCCGTTCACGGGCGAGACGCACGCTGACGTAATAGTCGCCGTCTTGGGCGGCGAGCCCCCGCCCCTTTCGGGATCGGTCGAGGGCCTTCCGCCAAAATTGGAGAATGTGATCGGCAAGGCCCTTGCCAAAAAGGCCGAAGCCCGCTTTCAGACGGCCGCTGAGTTTAAGTCCGAACTGGACGAGATCAAAGGGTATTTGGGATCGAACCATCCATCGACGAGCGCATCGGAGATTTTGTCCGCGGACAAGGCTGCCCAAAATACGGCGATCATGCCTGACGTTCCCGGTACGACGGATGCCGGTACCCCGCGGCCGACCAGCGACGGCCGCGAGACGACCGACCGGCAGCAGTTAAGTTCGCTTCCCAGCTTCCGGACGTTTGTCAGTCAGGTTCGGTCGCATAAGCTACGGGCCGCATTGGCCGCGGTGCTCTTGATAGGTGTTGTTTCGCTCGCCGCTTATTTTGCCCTCAAGGCCTTTCGTAGCGATAAGATCGACTCGATCGCTGTTCTTCCGTTCGACAATGCAGGCGATCCTGAGCTGCAATTCATTTCGGACGGCTTGAGCGAGAGCCTGATCGACCGCTTTGCCCAGCTTCCCCAGTTGAAGGTCATATCCCGAAACTCGAGTTTCAGGTTCCGCGGGCCCGACGTCGATCTCAATTCGGTCGCGTCGCAGCTTGGTGTTCGTTCGATCGTTACCGGTCGGGTGTCAAAGGTCGGCGATGAACTCGTCATCCGCGTCGACGTTATCGATGCGGTCGAGAATCGCCAATTAGCCGGCGGCCAGTATCGCCGCAAGGCCGGCGACCTTCTCGGTCTGCAAAGCGAGATCGCCCAGAACACGATAGAAAAGTTCAGGCTCACGCTTACCGACAGCCAGTCGCGACGGATCGCCGAAAGGATTACCGATAACTCGGAGTCGTACCGATACTATTTGAACGGTCTTGTAATGCTAAACGGCAATGACATCGGCGGTAAAAAAGCACTGGCCTATTTCGAGAAAGCGACCGAACTCGACCCTGAATTCGCGCTTGCCTGGGCTGAGATCGCTTGGATATATTTGTCACAAGCGAACGCAAGTAGCGATCCGGCCATCCTGATGCCAAAGGCAAAGGCGTCTACCGAAAAGGCTCTCGTTCTTGACCACGACCTTGCGAAGGCCCATGTTGTGCGGGCAATGATCTATGAATATGAATTTGATTGGACGAAGGCCGAACTTGAGTATCGCGAGGCCATCGAGCTAAGTCCTAACCTTGATTTCGCCCGGAATAATTACGCGTTCTTCCTCTCCGTACTGGATCGGCAGAACGAAGCTATCGCTCAACTTGAAGAACAACGCCTTCGCGATCCGCTTAATCGCAGGTTGCTGCTTCTCCAAAAAGGTATTGTTCTTGTACAGGCTAGACGCTTTGACGAGGCCTTGCAGACGTACCAGCAGGCCCAGGCGGTCGAACCGGCCAACGCTGTTCCGGAGTTTGCCCTCGGTTATGCTTATGGCGGCAAGGGGTTAAAGAACGAAGCAATAGCCTATTACAAAAAGGCCGTAGCCGATCTGGGGGGCGAAGAAAAATATAGCCAACCGCTTGTCTATCTGGCCGCGACTTATGCCGGTATCCCGGAAAAGCGAGCCGAAGCACGGGCGATCCTCGCGAAGATCGAGGCAATGAACGAGTATGTCTCACCGGCATTGCTGGCTGCTGTTTATTCTGCTTTGAATGATAATGACAAGGCAATGGAACTACTTGAGCGTGCCTATGTAAAACGCGACTTGCTGCTTCGGTTTATTCGCACCGGTTATGAATATGACGGGCTTCGAAACGACCCGCAGTTCGTTGACCTTGAGAAGCGTACCGGGATGCGGTAGATAGATATTGAATATGATAGTCCGATTGGCCGAAAGAGATCTCGACACGCGATTCGGCACATTTAAAGAGATACTGTTCTACGACGGCCAAGCAGAGTCGATCGCTCTTGTAATGGGCGATGTGGGCGATGGCGAGCATGTCATTTGCCGTATCCATTCGGCTTGCATCGGCGGGCATATTTTTAATAGTGTCGAATGCAAATGTGCCGACGAGATGGCTGCTGCTCAAGCGATGGTAGCCGAAGTCGGACGCGGCGTAATTATTTATCTCGATCAGGAAGGCAAGGGTAACGGGCATTTGGCGCTTGATGAAAAGTATTCCGTTCAAGAAAGCGGGGCTGACCCAGGCCGAGGCTTACATGAAAGTGGGCTTCGAAGCGGATGCCAGGAGCTTTCGGCCGGCAGCGGAGATCCTTGCCGATTTGAAAGTCATCTCGGTCGTCCTGATCACGAACAATCCGCAAAAGGCCGACGAACTCCGGCGTGCCTCTATAAATGTGTCCGGCACCAGATCTACAGAAGATTAGGATGATATTTTCAGACAAAGAACTTTCCCAGAAACTGGAACGGGCAGAGGCCTGTTCAAATGCCGCGTTTGTCGAATCGAGAGCCCGCGTTAACACCGATGTCGGCGCGACATGGATCGAAGTAGGCGGGGTTTATGCGATGTTTGACGGCGTCGATTCGCCGTGCACGCAGACGTTTGGGCTGGGGATGTTTGATGAGATCACAGACCAGCATCTCGACGATATCGAGGTGTTCTTTAGGACGCGCGGTGCGCCGGTTTTTCATGAGGTCAGCCCGATGGCGGACCCGTCATTGATGGCGCTGCTCAACGAACGCAGTTATCACCCGATCGAATTGTCGAGTGTGATGTTTCGTGAGATCGGGGCGGTCGAAATAGAGCAAAAGAATTCGCCGATCACCACAAGAGTAATTACACCGGACGAGGTCGATCTTTGGGCAAAAACCTCCGCCGCTGGTTGGGCGACCGAGCACGAAAGCCTAGCGGATTTTATGCTTAACTTCGGCAAGATCAGTGCGAGATGTGACGGCGCATTTCCTTACATTGCAGAACTCGACGGCAAAGCGATCTCAACCGGAATGATGTTCGTTCACAGCGATGTAGCCGTGTTGGCCGGTGCGAGCACAGTTCCCGAAGGCCGGAGGCAGGGAGCTCAGAATGCGCTCCTTCAGGCTCGACTGGCACATGCGGTCCAACTTGGCTGTACGCTTGCCTGTATGGGCGCATCGCCAGGTGGCCCGTCGCAGAAAAATGCCCAGCGGAATGGCTTTAGCATCGCTTATACGCGAACGAAATGGCAGCTTTTGAGTTAATATCATGTTGTTCTCCAAAAAGCTCCAAACCTATGAAACGTTGCCCGACATGCTCTCGCATCTATGCGGACGAGACGCAAAATTTTTGTCTCGACGATGGAGCCTGGCTGGCTGGCGAGAGCGCTACACTTGAACACCCCACGGCCGTGCTCCCCAGCCGCGGCTTATTCCAATCCGAGCCGCCCACGCAGATATTTAGGGCGGATCCGGACGCGATGACCGTATCGATGTCGGGTTATCAGCCGAATTCGATCGCTGTTCTTCCATTTGCCCATCTGAGCAATGATCCCGACGACGAGTACTTTTGCGACGGACTGGCTGAGGAACTGATAAATGCATTGTCGCGAGTCGATGACCTTAAGGTCGTAGCCCGGACAACGGCGTTCTCGTTCAAAGGAAAGAATGTCGATATCGCCCAGATAGGTTCTTTACTCAATGTAAATAATGTGGTCGAGGGCAGCGTCCGTAAATTTGGTGAGCGGATGCGGATCAACGTTCAGCTCATCAGCACCGCCGACGGCTACAATATTTGGTCGGATAAATATGATACGGAGATGCGTGATCTGTTCGATGTCCAGGACGAGATCACTCTGGCCGTTGTTAACGCATTGAAGATCAAGCTCCTCGGGAAGCCCACCGAGGGCCAGCAAATGGCGGAGCTGATCGAAGAGTTAAAGCACCATGCCCACGATGTCGAATCCTATCAACTTTATCTTCGCGGCAGATATTTCTTCAATAAATTTACGCTGGATGATTATTACCGGGCGT
Organism: Blastocatellia bacterium; assembly: GCA_963732475.1. Classification (GTDB taxonomy): domain Bacteria; phylum Acidobacteriota; class Blastocatellia; order Pyrinomonadales; family Pyrinomonadaceae; genus OLB17. Next base: position 630,582 of record CAVSZR010000008.1, read on the forward strand.
TGGAGTGTTTTCAGAAGGCGGTCGAGATCGACCCGAACTACGCGGCCGGTTATGCGGGAATTGCTGACGTTCATGTCTGGCTAACCGAATTAGGTCCGGTGCCGCCACACGAAGGGTATGCCGAGTGCGAAGGAGGCGGCTTTGAAGGCCATTTCTCTTGATCCGGATCTGTCTGAGGCGCACATGTCGCTCGCGCTTGTGCTCCAGGAGTTCGACAACGATTTCTTGCAAGCTGAGGCTGAATACAAACTTGCCATCAAGCTCAATCCAAACAACGCAATGGCTCGCCAGCTGTACGGCGGTTTTCTCGCCCAAATGGGGCGCTTTGAAGAGGCGGAAGTCACATTTCGAACAGCCCGGGCCCTCGATCCTCTCTCACTGATCAACTGGCTGTATCCATTCGGCCAGTTCTTAGCTCAACGGTATGACGAATCGATCGAGCAGCTCAGCGTCATACTCGGGCTCGACCCAAATATTTCAGCCGCAGTTCTGGTCTTGTCATTCAATTATCAAATGAAGCAGGATTTCGCCGCGTGCGTCGAAACGTATACGCGTTTTCTGGAGTTGTGCGCCCTGCCCGAAGTAGCGGTGCTGGGTCGGTCTGCATTTGAAAAGGACGGTTGGAATGGCTTTTTGCGGGCGATGACATCTGAGGAGACCCGGGGTGATATTACGTCTTACATAAAGGCAATATTTCACGCGGCACTCGGCGAAAATGATGCTGCGCTAACGCACCTTGAACTGTCCTATGAAAAACGGGAAGGCCATGTCGTGATGCTCAATGTCGACCCCCGTTTCGACGCCGACATTCGAAAGGAGCCAAGATTTCAGCGATTGATCAGTTTGATCGGTTTTCCTCAATAGGAAATCATTCTATGAAACATCGCACTAAATGCGCGATCGGAGATCTGTCGAATCCGCGCGGGTCTCGACCAGTGTCGTTATGGGTCCTTGGCCTCATCCAGACTTTCGCGGTTATCTCTTTATCGGCCCAGCAACCGTCGCCGAATCCTTCACAGGTAACTGACGCGTCCCGATCGCACCCGCGTATCGAACAAACAGAAACACCGGGCCGACGAATCGATCTAAAAACGCTCCCGGGAGCGACTCTTTTCCTGGGCCCGGGTGTAAAGGCAAACAAGAGCGTGCCGCTAGTTATTCATTTTCATGGGGCTCCGTGGCTTATCCAGCATCACGTAGCCCAACACTTTCCTCGGGCGGCTCTGATCACGGTTCAACTCGGCACCGGGTCAAGCGTCTATGGGCGCCCTTTTGGTAAACCGGAAGCCTTTGACTCCGTTGTTGAAGAGGCTGGCCAGGCGTTGGGCCTTAAGAGGAAATGGTCATCGATAACCTTGACCGCCTTTTCCGCCGGATACGGGGCCGTGCGTGCTATCCTCCGCAACAATGAAAACTTTGCCCGGGTGAACAATGTCTTGTTGCTCGACGGTATCCACGCTGGCTATTCACCCGAGGGCGTGAAGTTGGCCGAGGGCGGAGCCGTCAATGCGATGGACTTGGATTCGTTCGTCAGATTCGCTCGTGAGGCCGTCGCGGGCAATAAATCCTTCGTGCTCACGCATTCGGAGATATTTCCCGGCACCTACGCAAGTACGACCGAGTGCGTGGACTTCGTGCTAACAGCTCTCGATCTTAAACGAAGGACCGAACTTATGAACCGGCCCATCGGAATGCGGCAGTTAAGCATATTCGATGCGAAAGGGCTTCACGTGCGCGGATATGCGGGCAATACCGCGCCGGACCATGTCGATCATCTGCACACGATGCCAGCATGGTTCAGGCTCCTTAGGATAAGATAAGTCCCTTAGTTCGTTAGCGGTTTGTAAGATATTACCTTATGAAACGATGCCCTGAATGCAGGCGGGATTATTACGACGACACCTTGCTGTATTGCCTCGACGACGGCAATGCTCTGCTCGAAGGGCCAGCGACGGGTACTGTGTCAGAACCGGGAGCGATAGCGACTGGGTTCCCGTCCGACGAACCACAGACCGCGATCTTGCACTCGACCGCTGCTCCGGGCGAAGCTCCGACTCGTGCGCAGATTCATACTACGGAACAGACCGCCATTCTAAGCACAGGAGCGGAGGCGGAGCCTCGGGAGTCTTTGGGTGTCGCTTTCGGAAAAGCAGAGCTTTTCCGCTCGGCGAGCAAAGCCGCTGGCGGCGTTGGTCGTGGCCGTTCTGGTTCTCGTTGGCGGGTTCTTTGGCTATCGATATTTCTCAGCGTCTGGTTCTAAACAGATCAATTCCATCGCCGTGATGCCGTTTGAGAATAGGAATTCTGATGCGGATACCGATTATTTGTCCGATGGTTTGGCGGAATCGGTGATCTTTCGGCTGACGCAGATCCCCGATCTGAGGGTCAGCCCGACGAGTTCGGTGATGCGTTACAAGGGAAGCATCGACTGATGTTGCCAAGATCGCCGCCGAACTTGGCGTCGATGCGGTGATGACCGGACGCCTTACCAAGCGGGGCGACAATCTGAACATCACGGTCGAGCTCGTAGATGCCCGCACCAACAAGTCGCTGTGGGGCGAGCAGTATGAACGGAAACTTTCGGAACTATTGACCACCCAACGCGAGATCGTCACCGAGATCGTGGGCAAACTGCAGCTGAAACTGTCGGGCGAAAGCGAGCAAAAGCTTGCGAAGAAATACACCGACAACAACGAAGCGTATCAGCTTTATCTGCAAGGTCGTTACCATTGGAACAAGCGGGGGACAACTGAATTTGAAAAGGCGATCGTGTTTTTCAAACAAGCCATTGAAAAGGACCCGAACTTTGCCTTGGCATACAGCGGATTAGCCGATAGTTATTCCCAGTTTCCCACCTACGGCGATTTCAGACCTAAAGACTATTTTCCGCCAGCCAAGCAAGCGGCACTCAAGTCTCTCGAACTTGACCCGAACTTGGCGGAAGCCCATACGTCGCTGGCACAAATCGTTTTTCATTATGATTATGACTTTGCTGGTGCGGAAAAATCATACAAACGAGCGATCGAACTCGATCCGAATTACGCGACGGCTCATCAATGGTATGCCGAACTATTGTCTTGGAGTAGCAGGGATGACGAAGCAATCAGAGAAATAACCAAAGCTATCGAACTCGATCCGTTTTCGTTTGCGATCAATCTTTCTTTGTCCATTCAACTGCTCCGTGCCGGACGATTTGACGAAGCACTTTTACAAAACAAGAAGTTCAATGAGCTGTTTCCCAATGAAGCAGGTTTTCATCTTCGCAATGGTAATGTTTATGCCGATCAAGGCAAATATGATCAGGCAGTCGAAGAATACTTGAGTAGTTTTCGAGCAAATAAGGATTTCAAACCCGAAAATATTGCGAAATTGAAAGAAGCCTACGAAAAAGGCGGATGGGATGGCTACAGGCGATTGCGTCAGGACATACGCATCGAAGAACTGAATGCTCAACACGGAAAAGCCCCCAATGTATATGTTAGAGCGAATGAATTTTGCCCTCGCATATGCTTGGGGCAAAGACAAAGATAAGACGATCGAATATCTGAACAAAGCGTATGACGAGCGTGAAAGGCAGTTGCTCCTACTAAAGGTCAATAAAACCTGGGACTTCGTGCGAGACGACCCGCGATTTAAGGAATTGGTCAAACGAGTCGGGATCCCGGAATAGAAACTTACGAAACCCTGCCCTAAATAAGGCGATAAACTAAGAAAATATGAAAAAACAATTTGCAGTTACAAGATCTTTCCTGCTGACCACCATTTTGGCGGTAGGGCTTTACGCACAAAATTCCCAGCCGGCGAATATCGACGCATTCGACAAATATGCCGAAGCGTCACGGGTTGCCTGGAACGTTCCCGGAATGTCGATCGCTGATCGTCAAGGACGGCAAGGTCGTGCATCTCGAAAGGTTATGGCGTGCGAGAACTCGGGAAGAACGAGCCGGTCGATGCATCGACATTATTCGGTGCGATGTCCACGACCAAGGCGATGACTGCGGTCGCAATGGGAATGCTGGTTGACGAAGGAAGAGTGAGTTGGAACGACAAAGTTTTGAAACACCTCCCGGATTTTCGCGTCGCCGATCCGTATGTGACCAACGAACTGAAAGTTCGCGATCTTTTCACCCATAACGCCGGCCTCGGCAACGCCGATTTTCTCTGGGCGTGGACGCCTGAACTCTCGTCCGCCGACATCGCGCGGAGAATGCAGTACGCTCCGCAGGCATACTCATTTCGCGGCGGCTACACCTATCAGAACGTGATGTACCTCGTTGCGGGCAAAGTGATCGAGAAAGTGTCGGGAATGTCGTGGGAGAAATTTATGGCTGAGCGCGTTTTCGGCCCGCTTGAGATGAAAGCGACGTTTCCAAATCTGACGCTCTCCAGAGCCTACCAAAATCGTTCGAAATCGCATTACGAGATCGAAAAGAAGGTGGAGGTGATCCCTGAAATGGAGGCCGATTCGATCGCCGCGGCCGGAGCCGTTTGGTCTACTTCTGATGATATTGCGAAATGGATGAATTTCAATCTCGGCAATACGACGGTCAACGGTAAAGAGATACTGAAACCGGCGACGCTTGCGGAAATAATGCGGCCCCAGATCGTGGTCCCGGCGGGACAGTTCTATCCGACGACGCGCCTGAGCAAGCCGCATTGGACGACCTACGGGTTCGGTTGGTTCCAGCAGGATTATCGCGGCGAGATGGTCCAGATGCACACCGGAAGTCTCGCGGGCCGAACTGCGATCGTCGGGCTTATTCCCGACAAGAAATTTGGCATATACATCTTCGGAAACATTGACCATGCCGAAGTGAGGCATGCGTTGATGTTCAAGGCCTTCGACCTTTTCGTCTTTGGCGACAACAGCCGCGATTGGAGTACGGAAGCCAAGACGTTGTACGACGGGATCGCCGACGCCGGCGAAAAACAATTAGCTTCGGTCAAAGCAATGCGTATCCAGAACACGCGGCCGAGTTTGCCGCCTGAAGCGTACGCGGGTCGTTATTCCGATCCGTTCTACGGCTTGCTGGAAGTGACCGTTACAAACGGTAAATTGAGTTTGAAGGTGGCCAAGGATCTCACCGCCTCTCTTGAACATTGGCAGCATGAAACGTTCCAGGTCGTTTGGAGCAAACGCTGGTGGGGCGAAGATTTTATGTCATTTCAATTGAACCCGATCACGGGCAAGGTCGATTCGCTCACTCTGAGCGGAGCCGTGCTCAAGCGGGATCCATCGACACGATAATGTCAGGCTAAGTTAACGCACTTCCCAATTTCGGTTTTCGGATACAAATCCGCGCTTAGGGATCATTTAGTTATGAATAAGAAATACGTCAGGAATATCGTGTTCTTCTCGCTCTTACTTGCAGCGTGCAATATATTGCACGCTCAAGCCTTGGATAGCAACGCCATCGATGCGCTTGTTGTCCGATCCATGACAGCATTTGATGTGCCCGGCATTTCCGTGGGCGTGATCAAAGATGGCAAGGTCATTTATGCGAAGGGTCATGGCGTTCGGTCGCTAAAGACGATGCAGAAAATGGACGAGAATACTTTGGTGTGCATCGGCTCAAACACGAAGGCGTTTACGACGGCTGCTCTTGGGATCTTGTCGATGAAGGAAAGATAAAATGGGACGACAAGGTGCGAACGAACATTCCCGAATTCACGATCTACAACCCTTATGTCTCGGAGGAATTCACCATCCGCGATCTGCTCACGCATCGTAGCGGGCTAGGCCTTGGAGCGGGCGACCTGATGATCTTTCCGGACGGCGTCGATTTCACGAGAAAAGACATCATCTACAATCTTCGCTATTTGAAACAAACATCGAGCTTTCGTTCGAAATTCGATTACGACAATCTGCTCTACATCGTCGCCGGCGAGGTGATCGATCGCGTGACCGGAAAAAGCTGGGAAGAGTTTGTTGAGGAGCGAATAACCCGGCCCTTGGGAATGAACGCAACGAGATCTACTTACGACCGCATAACGGACACGAGTAACACGACCGATCCGCATTCCGAGGTCAATGGAAAGGTACAGGTGATCGCCAGAAATCCGTTGAAAGTTGGTGCGGCGGCAGGTGCGATGTATTCGAATATTTCTGAAATGGCGAAATGGGTGAAGATGCTGCTTGCCAAGGGAAAGTACGGCGAGGGCAATTCGAAAACAGTGATTTCCGAGGCAGTGCATAAAGAGCTTTGGACACCCCAAACTATCCTTCCGGTAAACGCCCCCGGCCCGTATAACACGCACTTCTCAGCCTACGGACTTGGGTTCGGTCTCAGCGACGTTGGTGGTTATAAACAGGTTTCACATACCGGCGGCATCGAGGGAATGGTCACGCAGGTCACGATGATCCCGGAGCTAGATCTCGGCATCGTCGTGCTGACAAACCAGATGGAAGGGCTTGCGTTTGTCTCGATCACGAATTCGATCAAGGACGGATATTTAGGAAAGTCCGGAAATGATTGGGTGACCACTTTGTCGGCTCAGAGGAAACAGGCTTTGGCACAGGCAAAGACTATAACGGACGGTATTTGGGCCGAGATCGAAAAGGTTCGTGCGTCGGATAAGAGTAACGCCGATATCAATTTGTTTACGGGCAGGTACACGGACACCTGGTTAGGTGACGTTACTATTTCCGTCAAGAACGGAAAGCCGTGGTTCGAGGCAAAACGGTCCGCGAAACTTTCAGGCGAAATGTTCGCTTACAAAGGCAACACGTTCGTTGTGAAATGGACGGATATCGCTATGCCGGCTGATGCCTTCGTAAATTTCACATTGGATGAAGAGGGCAAAGCATCCGGGTTTACGATGCGTGCGATATCGCCGTTGACCGACTTTAGCTTCGATTTTCAGGACCTGCATTTTCGCCGGGCGAAATAGTTAGTTTGGGCAGCAATGAAGTTGAAGCGTGGAGGGCATCCGGAAAAAGCTTCCGTGCAGGGCTTTGTTGTTGGGATTGAGTAAAGTAAATAACTAAGCATCAGAAAGGCTGAAATCATTATGACCAAACGCACTGTCATTCTTTTTTTACTTGTCGTTTTTGCCTCGATCACCGCTCGGTCTCAGAACCGTGTGCCGACCGTTGACGATCTGCTAAACGTTAGATCGCTGGGCGGAGCGCGAATATCGCCCGACGGCAAATGGGTTGCCTATACGGTCAACGAAACCGACTGGAAACAGGACGCTTTTGTGACACAGATCTGGATAGTCGATACAGCGGGCGGCAAGTCGTTTCAGTTGACGCGGGGCGAGAAGTCGGCGGGAAATCCGCAGTGGTCTCCCGACGGCGAATTGCTCGCCTTCGCCAGCAACCGCGTCGGCGATAAGAATCAGATCTTCGCGATCCGCCCAGCCGGCGGTGAGGCCGTTCAACTGACCAAGGCCGAGAATGCGGTAAATGGATATCAGTGGTCGCGTGACGGCAAGAGCATCGCATATACGACAAGCGATCTGGACAGCAAAGCTGCCAAGGAACGCACAGATTATCTCGGCGGTTTTGAGGTAACACGAAAAGAGTACTCATTTGCCCAGCTATGGACCTTTGAGATCGCGAAAGCCCTGGCCGAGCCTCTAACCGGTACGCAACGAACGAAGAACAAGGATTTTACGATCGGCGCGTTTGAATGGTCACCCGATGGCAGTCAGATCGTGTTCGCGGCCTCGGTAAACAGCGACCTGATAAATGGCGGCACATCGGACATATATTCGTTGACGCTTGCAAACAACACGGTCAGGAAACTTGTCTCGCAACCGGGGCCCGACAACGACCCGCACTGGTCGCCCGACGGCAAACAGATCGTTTTTTCGTCCGCGATGGGTAATCCTAAATTTTTTCATTCCAATTCGCGGCTGGCGGTCGTTTCGGCTGAGGGCGGTACGCCCCGCTCGCTGACTGATTCGTTTGACGAGCAGCCGGGCTTTGTCGAGTGGAACGCGGACGGGCTATATTTCAACGCCGCGCAAAAGACGGCCGCGCACCTGTTTCGCCTTGACATAGCAAGCGGTAGGATCACTCGCGTGACGTCGCCTGACAGCATGATCGTTGGTGCGATTAGCTTTTCAAAAGACGGAAAGCAGGTTGCATTTACATCGCCGTCGGCGACATCGCTAAGTGAGATCTACATCTCGCAGGCAGGTAGTTTTGCGCCGAGGAAATTGACCGCAATGACCGAACAGGTAAAGGCGATGACGCTGGCGACCCGCGAGGTTATCTCATGGAAAAGCAAGGACGGCGCAGAGATCGAGGGCGTGCTTATAAAACCGGCCAATTTTGACCCGACAAAGAAGTATCCGCTTCTGTGTATCATCCACGGCGGGCCGACTGGTATCGACCGGCCCACGCTGCTTGATGCACGCTACTATCCGGCCGACATCTGGGCCGCCAAGGGAGCTTTGGTCTTAAAGGTAAACTATCGCGGCAGCGCGGGCTATGGCGAGAAGTTCCGGCAGCTCAATGTTCGCAATCTCGGCGTCGGCGACGCTTGGGATGTGCTTTCCGGTGTCGATCATTTGATCGAAAAGGGATGGGTCGATCCGCAAAGAATGGGTTCGATGGGCTGGAGCCAGGGCGGATACATTTCGGCGTTTTTGACGACATCGTCGGACCGTTTCAAGGCGATCTCGGTCGGTGCGGGCATCTCAAATTGGGCTACTTATTATTACAACACCGACATTACACCGTTCACGATCCAGTACCTCGGCGATGACCCTGCTGACGACCCTGAGATCTATGCCAAGACCTCGCCGATGACCTACATCAAACAAGCCAAGACGCCCACGCTTATCCAACACGGCGAATTCGACCGACGTGTTCCGATCCCTAACGCCTACGAATTGCGGCAGGGTTTGGAGGACCGCGGCGTGCCGGTTGAAATGGTGGTTTACAAAGGCTACGGCCACGGCATTACAAAGCCCAAATCGATGCGGGCGGTGATGATGCACAACCTTGCGTGGTTCAACCATTACATCTTCGGCGAGCCGCTGCCCGATTTCAGCAAGCCGGAAATACCAAAAAGACCGGAAGAAACCAAGCCGGCTCAATGATGGCCGATCTGGCGGATATTACTATGAAAAAAACTCTATTTTTATCGTTACTTTTTTGCCTTAACTTTTCTCTCGCAGTAGCGCAAACCAAAACTCCGGCCACGTTCGACGTGATCATCCGCGGCGGCACGGTTTATGACGGTAGCGGTGCAAAGCCCCGCAAGGCCGATGTCGGGATCAAGGGCGATGTCGTGGCTGCTGTCGGAGATCTCACCAAGGCGAAAGCCGCTTTGGTCGTAGATGCAGCCGGGATGGCCGTTGCGCCCGGGTTTATCAATATGCTGTCGTGGTCGACCGAGTCGCTGATAGTCGATCCACGAAGCTTAGGTGAATTGAAGCAGGGCATAACGACTCAGATATTCGGGGAGGGTTGGTCTATGGGCCCGCTCAATGACCGAATGAAAAAGCAAATGAAGGACGATCAGGGCGACCTGAAATACGACATCGAATGGACGACGCTTGCCGATTATCTGAACTATTTCGAGAAACGCGGTGTGTCGCAAAACGTTGCGTCGTACATCGGAGCGACGACGATCCGAACATATGTTCTTGGCGAAGCCGACGTGCAGCCGAATGCCGATCAGATGCAGCAGATGCGCGACCTGGTCGAAAAAGAAATGCGGGCCGGTGCTCTCGGCATCGGTTCGTCGCTGATCTACGCCCCTGCTTTTTATGCAAAGACAGAAGAGCTGATCGAGATGTGCAAGGTCGCTGCCAAGTATAAAGGCAAATACATCTCGCATATGCGGAGCGAAGGCAACCGGCTCGAAGAAGCTGTCGATGAACTCATCCGCATCTCACGCGAAGCGAATATTCCAGCCGAGATCTATCATCTGAAAGCTGCCGGCAAAAACAATTGGCCCAAGATGGACAAGGTACTCGCTAAGGTCGAAGCCGCCCGCAAAAGCGGGATGAAGATCACGGCGGATATGTACAACTATCCGGCCGGTGCTACGGGGCTAGACGCCGCGATGCCGCCCTGGGTGCTCGATGGCGGGTATTCGGAACTATATAAGCGAATTCAGGATCCGGCTACGCGCAAAAAGATCCTCGAGGAAATACGCACGCCTACCGACAAGTGGGAGAATCTTTATCTTTCCGCCGGTTCTGCCGACAAAGTGCTGCTCATTGGATTTAAGAGCGAAAAGCTCAAGCCGCTGACAGGCAAATCGCTTGGCGAGGTCGCACGAATGCGGGGCACCGATCCGGAGAACACTATCCTTGATCTTGTTCTCGAAGATCAATCCCGCGTCGGCACGGTCTATTTCTTGATGGACGAAGAGAACATCAAGAAGCAGATAAAGTATCCATGGGTCTCGTTCGGCTCCGACGCGGAATCGATGGCTCCGGAGGGAGCCTTCCTAAAATCAAATCCGCACCCGAGAGCTTACGGAAATTTTGCTCGCCTTTTGGGCAAATATGTCCGCGAAGAAAAAGTGATCTCACTCGAGGAAGCTGTCCGGCGGTTAACGTCTTTGCCGGCCGGAAATCTGGGCCTTGATCGACGCGGCCTTTTGAAGAATGGCTATTTCGCTGATGTCGTTATATTCGACCCAAAAACGATTGCGGATAAGGCGACATTCGAAAAGCCTCACCAGTTTGCCGTCGGTGTGCGCGATGTCTTCGTGAACGGCGTTCAGATGTTAAGAAACGGCGAGCACACAGGAAAGTTTTCCGGCCGAGCACTCTGGGGACCGGGGAAAGTAAAGTAAAAAATGAATCGAAGAGAATTCAGCATGAGTTTGCTTGCCGCACTTCCGGCGATATCTCCGCTTGCGCGTTACGCCCAATCACCGCTTCGCGTGAACGGGTCGCGTTTGAACAATCATATGACCGAGCTTGCCCAATTCGGCAAGACACCCGAAGGCGGCACGCATCGACCGGCCTATTCGGACGCCGATCTCGAGGCTCGATCATACGCGATGCGATTGATGCGCGAGGCTCGGCTCGACGTCAGCATCGATGCGGCGGGTAATATTATCGGGCGCCGTGCGGGAAGCGTTCCGGCGCTGAAGCCATTGATGATCGGGTCGCACATCGATTCGGTACCGCAAGGCGGAAGCTACGACGGACAGGTTGGATCAATGGGCGCGATCGAGGTGGCCCAAACGCTTGCCGAGAAGAATACCCGGCTGCGTCATCAGCTTGAGGTTGTTATCTTTCAAAACGAAGAGGGCGGCACGACCGGTAGTACCGCCATCGCAGAAGGTCTGAGCGAGCAGCGGCTGAATGTCGTGACGAACAGCGGTAAGACGATACGAGAGGGTGTCAAGTTTCTCGGCGGCGACCCTAACAAACTGCCGACGGTGATCAGGAAGAAAGGCGATGCGGCTGCATACGTCGAACTGCACATCGAACAGGGCGGACGCCTGCATAACGAAAAAATAAACATTGGCGTCGTCGAAGGCATCGTGGGCCTCGACTGGTGGGATGTGATTATCGACGGATTTGCCAACCACGCCGGCACAACACCGATGGACCAACGGCGTGACGCTTTGCTCGCGGCCGCCCGATATGTCGAGGCGGTGAATCGTGTCGCACGATCGATACCGGGAAGACACGTGGCGACTGTCGGCAAGATACAGGCGTTTCCGGGCGCTACAAACGTTATTCCGGGGCGTGTAACTTCCAGCCTCGACGTTCGTGATCTGGATTCGGCAAAGATCAAGTTGGTTTTTGATCGTATCATGGCCGAGGTAAAGCAGATCGAAACCGCCACGGGAACAAAATTCGAATTCAAACCTACAACTTCAAGTAAGCCGGCCCTGACGGACATGCGAATTCGAGCCGCGATAGACGATTCGGCAAAGGGCATGGGACTATCGACGATGCTCTTACCAAGCGGTGCCGGCCACGACGGACAGGAGATCGCAAGCATCTGCCCGATCGGGATGATCTTTGTCCCCAGCCGCGACGGCATCAGCCACAGCCCGCGTGAGTTTTCAAGTCCCGAGGATATTACCAATGGGGCGAACGTCCTGTTGCAAACGTTGTGGAAACTCGACGACGCAATGTGACCATTTTATGAAACGATGTCCTGAATGCAGATGCTATGACGACTTGCTCCTTTGTTGTCTTGACGACGAAAAGGGCCTGTTGGTAGTTCGTTTATTGAGCTGAGGAAGTCAAAATGAGGAAATACATCCTAATTGCGGCCGCGATCAACCTGGTGTTTCTGACTTTTCTTTGCATGGCCCAGCCTGCCGCGGTCCTCCAAGCGCGGCCCAACATAGTCTTCATTCTCATCGATGATCTACGTTGGGACGAACTCGGCATCGCCGGTCACCCGTTCATCAAAACCCCGAATATCGACCGCATCGGGAAGGAAGGGGCACTTTTCCGCAATGCATTTATGACCACGCCGCTGTGTTCGCCATCGCGCGCGAGCTTTCTAACCGGACAATATGCCAATAGACACGGGATCACCGACAACGTCGATCGTTCCGTAGCGAGCCATCAACTGGTCACTTTTCCGCGCATCTTGCATGACAGCGGCTACGAGACCGCGTTTATCGGCAAATGGCACATGGGCAATGACGACAAGCCGCGTCCAGGCTTTGACCGTTGGGTCAGTTTCAAGGGGCAGGGCACGTATCGCGATCCGGAAATTAACGAAGATGGCAAGCCGGTCAAGCCGGCTGGTTATATCACGGATATTCTCAACGGCTACGCGGTCGATTTTATCAGGAAGCGTCACGACAAACCGTTCTTGGTCTGGTTGGCACACAAGGCGATCCATCCCGAGATCAAGCAAAATGACGATGGCAGCGTCAATTTGGCTGATTCCGAACTCTTTATTCCGGCTGAACGTCATAAGGGTCTTTATGCGGGCAAGGTCATTCCACACAGGCCGAATTACAAACGAACGCCGGAAGGTAAACCTGCGTTACGCCGGCAAATCGGCAGCCTTCCGCCGCTAGGCCCCGCTACCGCCACAAGGGACGAAACCATTCTTGGACGCCAACGTTCGTTGATGGCTATCGAAGACGGCGTAGGCGAAATATTGAAAGCCCTGAAAGAGACCGGTCAACTGGACAATACGGTCATTGTTTTTACCAGCGATAACGGGTATTTTTACGGTGAACACGGCCTGAGCGTGGAGCGACGGCTGGCCTATGAAGAGTCCATTCGGATGCCGCTGCTCGTGCGTTATCCGAAAGCCATCAAACCAGGCACGATAAGCGACAAGTTCGCACTGAATATTGACCTCGCTCCAACCGTGCTGGAACTCGCGGGAGCGAGCCTGCCGGGTACGATGCAAGGACATTCGCTCGTCCCGCTCCTAAAAGGCCAAAGGCCCGTGTGGCGCAATTCGTTCCTAGTGGAATACTATTCCGACAAGGTCTTCCCACGCGTTTTGCAGATGGGCTACAAAGCCGTTCGCAACGAGCACTGGAAATACATTCATTATCTGGAACTCGAAGGGATGGATGAGCTATACGATCTCAAAACCGATCCTTACGAATTGAAGAATCTGATAAGGCTGCCCGCCGCCGCGAGGACAGTCGACGAAATGAAGCGCGAGATGGACCGCTTACTGAAAGAGGCGTCAGAAGAATGAAGATTAGACAGGGCGTGAAAGCGGAACTCTTTCGGAATTTGATCTATGAAACGATGCCCCGAATGCCGACGCGATTATTACGACGACACGCTGTTGTATTGTCTGGACGATGGAAATGCGCTGCTTGAGGGGCCGTCAACCATCGATGAACCTGCGACGGCCATCCTCCACGCTACTACGCCGCCAAGCGAGGCGGCAACGCGGGCTCAGATACACAGGACCGACCAAACGGCGGTCTTGCCAACGGGCGCCGCCGATCGGTTCGTATCGAGAAAGAATTCTTTGATAGCGGGTGTTCTCGGCATACTTCTAGTTACTGCTCTGGCGGTAGGCAGTTACTTGTACTACGGCCGCGGCGCAGGCAAGCAGATCGAGTCGATCGCGGTGATGCCTTTCGTTAATGAGAGTGGAAATGCGGATGTCGAATATCTCTCCGACGGAATGGCCGAGACGCTGATCAACAGCCTTTCAAAGATCGCAAATCTTTCAGTCAAGGCGCGGAGCACCGTCTTTTCGTATAAAGGCCGTCAGGCTTCGGCGAAACAGATCGGCGACGAGTTGGGCGTGCAGGCCGTTTTGCTCGGACGGCTTGTCCAGCGAGGAGAGAATATCAAGGTAAATCTCGAGCTCGTTAATGCGAAAACGCAGGACGTGATCTGGTCGGAACAATACGACCGGAAACAGGCGGACCTTGTGAATCTGCAAAGCGAAATCGCGCGCGACGTTTCGAGCAAGCTGAGACTCAAGCTGACCGGTGCCGACGAGCAAAAAGTCGCAAAGAACTACACGACCGATTCCGAAGCATACCGGTTGTATTTGCAGGGCCGTTTTTATTGGAACAAGCGAGCGGGAAAGGAATTCGAAAAGTCAGCCGTCTACTTCCGGCAGGCCATCGAGAAGGACCCGAACTTTGCGCTGGGTTATGTCGGGCTTGCCGATTACTACGGCGACCGCGAACGCGACAAGGCAAAGGAAAGTGTAAACCGGGCGCTCGCGCTCGACGACAATCTGGCCGAGGCCCACGGAACGCTCGGCTTCCAGTACATGCTGGATCACGATTGGGCACGATCGGAGAAACACATGACGCGGGCGCTCGAGCTTGATCCGAAAAATCTTGAGATACACCGATGGATCGGCCAGAGATTGATGATGCTCGGGCGATATGACGAGGCACTTGCTTCATACCGCCGCGACACTCGAGATAGATCCAAACTCGGCGCCGGTACATTTCATTTATGGGGCTTGCCTCGTCGCTTCGGGCCAACTCGACAAAGGCATAGAGTACCTCGAGAACGCGATCAAAGCCGATCCGACGTTTGTCTGGCATCACTCGCAGCTATCGGTTGCATACCGTTTCAAGAGCAACTACGCCGGGGCGGCGGAGGAGCGCGCCACAGCCCAGGAGCTGCTCGGCGAGACTGAGAACGCAAGGCTTACCCGCGAAAGTTTTGCAAAGGGCGGACGGGACGGTTTCTTGCGCGAAATGATCCGTCAGGGTGTGAATCCGGACGGCGTGACGGGCGGGATGCGGACCGCGTCGGCGTATGCACTGCTCGGGGAATACGACCAAGCCCTTGCGGTGCTCGAACACGGGGCGGCGAAAGGCGAGTTCTGGCTATTTCAGGTCAAATACGACCCAGCGTACGCGCCGCTTCGCGACGATTCACGATTTCAGGAGCTGCTGAAAAAGTTCGATCCACCGAAATAGACATTATGAAACGATGCCGTTTAATGCAGGCGGGATTGTTACGACCACACGTTGGTGTATTGTCCGACGACCCCGCGGCGAATAGGTTTACCGGAATAGGAGTATGACGCAATGACACAACTTTCGCGACGCGAGGTGCTTTCCGGGATTGCCGGGACGCTTAGTGCGGCGTACCTCGCGCAAGGCAACACGGCAATGGCGGAGAGCAGCGAGTACATGCTTGAGCCCGGGCTGATCTATCTTAATACCGGTTCGCTTGGGCCGACTCCTCGCTTAATTCTCGACGCGGTGTTGAAGGCATGGAACGATCTTGAACTGAATCCGGTGAATAAGGCGTACGGCGGCACAACCCATACGCTTGCCGACAAGACGCGTGACGCGGTCGCCGGTCTCATCGGCTGTTCGGCGGACGAGGTACTCTTAACACGCAGCACTACCAACGCGATGACTACTGCCGGCCTCGGGGTCGAACTGTCTCGCGGCGATCGCGTTTTGACGACGGACGTTGAACACGAAGGAGGCAGTGCCGTTTGGAAACACCTTGAGAAGCGGCGCGGCATAGTTATAGACCGCATCGTGATAGCTCCCGAGGACCATGATGTCAAAGGCATCGTCGAGCGTTTCGAACGTGCGATAACAAAACAGACGAAAGTGGTCAGCGTCAGCCACGTGATCACCTCAACCGGCCTGAGGATGCCGGTCGGCGAGATCGTCGCATTGGCAAAGAGCCGAAACATCCTGACGGTAATTGACGGCGCTCAGGCGGTTGGAAATATCGAGGTCGATGTAAAAGCGATCGGCTGCGATGCATACGCTGCGCCCGGACATAAGTGGCTGATGGCTCCGAAAGGGACAGGTTTTCTATATATACGGAAAGAGGCGGCATCGCAGATACAGCCCGTCGAGTGGGTTGACGGCAAGACGTACGTCCTCGGATCGGCGGGGATGGGGTCATTGCCGCTAGTTGTTGGTCTTGGTACCGCGATCGAGGCGGCTAAAAAGCGGGGCATTGCAAAATCGGAAGCCCAAAACCTTCGCCTGCGCAACCGCGCTTATGATGGTCTGAGGAAGATCGCCAAAGTGCACATTGTAAGCGCCCCGCCGGGCCCGCTCGCGACCGCATTGGTCGCTTTCAAACTTCCGGACGCGATAGACAGCTCCAAATTCCGTGGTATTATGCGGGAAAAATACAAGCTTGTTTTGAAACAGACCGAAAAACGATGGTTCAATGGAATGCGGATCTCGCCGCATGTTTTTAATACGGAGGCGAATATTGACAACGCACTCAAGGCAATTGCTGCGGAACTGGGCTGAAGTCCTGGTGGAGGACAAAACGCTGCGATATGAAACGCTGTCCTGAATGCAGAAAGGATTATCTCGACGATACGTCTGTTGTATTGTCTGGATGATGGTGCCGCGCTTGTGCAAGGGAGCGGTGACGGACGAGCCGGCGACGGCGATATTGTCGGGTGATCGCGTTCGGGTGACGACCTGACGGAACGTTGAAGGCGGGGGCACGATTGCGAGCGGCCTGTCACGCTGCGGCTGCCTTCATTCTTTTCATGGGAAAGGCTGCCGTGGATACTCGTGCGATTCTTGCGATCGGTCTGATCGGGGCACTCGCATACGCTTTCGCAGTTCACCGCGGTGGCGACGAACGAACTCATTAAGACCACCTTCGGTATTCAGCCTCCTCAGCGTTTAGCCGGTTTTGGCCAAATAGCTGTATCGCCCGACGGTAAGAACATCGCTGTCACCGCGAGACGCTGAAGGAAGGAGCTACATCTGGCTCGGCCCGTCGATTCGCTCGAGGGGCGGCCACTCGCAGGAACCGAAGGCGTGGCCGGATTTCCGTTCTGGTCGGCAGACAGCCGTTCGATCGGATTCTTAGCCGCGAACAACAAGATAAAGAGGATAGACCTTGTCGATGGGACCATCAGGGAGATTACTGATGCTGGTTTAGGCGGCGGGGGCTTCGGTGGCCTGAACGCGAGGGAACGATCTTGCTAAACCACGCCGGCGGTATTGCACAGGTCCCGGCGTCAGGCGGCACTCCTCAACCCCTCGCGGGATATGAACCGCAGGAGGGCGAACTCTTTCGGTGGCCCAGTTTCCTGCCGACGGGAAGCATTTCGTCTTTTTGGAAACAAGCAGCGATAGAATGAAGCACGAGGTGTTTGTCGGATCGACCGACGGATTGCCAAGGAAACTCTTGTTTGCGGCTGATTCGAACGCTATCTACTCACCTTCGGTAAGCGGTAAAGGCGGCCACCTTTGTTTACGCAAGGAACCGCTCTGCTCGCCGGGTGTTCGATCCAGATACGCAGACTTTGATCGGTGAGCCTTTCAAGGTCGCCGAGCGAGTTCGTGTTAATGCCAACTACAGGGCATTTGTATCGGTGGCGGAGAATGGCACGCTTGTCTACGATCGAACACGGAGGAGGACGAAGGACGTCAACTGACCTGGTACGACCGTTCGGGAAAACCGCTCGAAACCGTTGGCAAGCCGGGGCTGATCTCTCGTTTTAGGCTGTCGCCGGATGAGAGATCTCTATGATTGACGAGCAGTCGAGCGGGAACGACGGGGATCAACGACTGCTGGTCGCAGACATCGGCCGCGGCGCGAGTTCTCGTCTTGCATCATTTCCCGGCGTAACGCCGAGAGCATCTGGTCGCCAGATGGGAAATATGTTGCCTGGCAGGAGGGCGTTGGTTCAAAAAGTCGGTTAATGAGAAAGCTCGCGAGTGGCGCCGGCGAGGCTGAGGTGCTTCTGGAACCAGACGCGAACGTAAGTCCGACGGACTGGTCCCCCGACGGAAAGTTCATTCTTTACACTCGGTCCGCCGACCGGAATCAGGACATTTGGGTGCTGCCACTTGAGGGCGATCGCCAGCCCTTTCCCTATATCCAAACGCCTGCTGACGACACGTTTGCTGTCTTCTCGCCGGACGGCAAATATGTTGCCTACAGATCGTCCGAGTCGGGCAGTAACCAGATCTATATCCAGACATTCCCCGCGTCTGAAAAAAAATGGCCGGTCTCGACGAACGGCGGGGTCGGTGTATATTGGCCGCGAAAAGGGCACGAGTTGTTTTACCTTGAGAGTGACGGGAAGATGATGTCTGTCGAGATCAAGGCCGGAGATCCGCTTGGCGTTGGCGTCCCACAGCCGCTTTTTGACATTGCAATGACGCGTAGCCCACGAAACGGTGATTTTGCCGTCTCAAACGACGGCCAGCGGCTGCTCTTCATCAGCCGCGGTCCCGACGCCGTCTCACCGCCGATCGTCGCGATCCTGAATTGGTCCGCTGGGTTGAATCGATAAATATGAAACGCTGCCCTGAATGTAGGAAAGATTACGTTGACGATAGTTGTTGTATTGTCTCGACGACGGAACTGCACTCGTTCAGGGAAGCGTATCGGAGGAGCCTGCGACGGCGATATTGTCGGGTGAAAGGGTTTCGGATGAAGGGCTAACGAAACATCTCAAAGCCGACGGCACCGCGCCGCGTTCGAGATCCGTTACCTTCAGCCTTCCTGCATTTCTTTCGGGACAAAAGCTGCCGTGGACAGTCGCGGGTGCCCTCGCCCTCGTCGCCGTTGCGTTTGCATACGGATATTTCAGGAGCTCTTCGAATGGTATCTCGAGACCGGTAATGGCGTCGTTCGAGCCGCCGCCCGAACTGGCTTTCAACGACACTCAGCCGGACGCGGCGGTGATCTCACCGGACGGGCAAAAGATCGCTTTTACCGCAACCTCGGCGGACGGAAAGAGCATGCTCTACATCCGCAACCTCGATTCGACGGAAGTAAAACTTCTGCCGGGATCCGAGAATGCGTTAGAGCCATTTTGGTCCCCGGACAGCCGTTCAATAGCCTACGGCTCAAACGGGAAGCTCAAGCGCTCCGATCTGACTGGCACGAGCAGCAGGTGTTGTGCGATTCCGCTCGACTGGTCGGAGGAACCTGGGGCAAGGACGGCATTATCATTTTCGGGCCCGATTACGACAAAGACCTGCTCCAGGTTTCGGCGAAGGGTGGCGAGCCGACCCCTTTGAACACCGCAGAGCCTGTGCGAAGTCGGCATCCATACTTTCTGCCCGACGGCCGCCATTTTATTTTTCCTCAGGCAGAGAGGCCTTTTCGCAGGCTCGCTGGATTCACCGGAGATCAAGCAAATCGTGGCGGAACAACGCGGACCGGTCGTATTCGCCCCACCGGGCTGGCTGATCTTCTTTCGAAACGACGTGATGATGGCCCAGGCTTTTGACGCGGGAACACTCACAGTGACAGGCGAGCCGATACCGCTTTTAACAGGCGTGAAAAGCCCTCCCAATGCCCGGCGGTTTTCTGTTTCGGACAACGGCGTTTTTCTTTCGGTGGGAGAATGGCAGCCGAGTTATCAGTTGATCTGGTACGACCGTGAGGGGAAACGGACGGGAGCGATAGATGCTCCGATAAAGACCGCCGTCGGTCAAAGTCCTATGATTTCACCTGACGGGAAACGCCTTGTCGTGAGAAGGATACTGTCTTCAGGGGTGAACGCCGGCGCGGCCGGTGGTGCGAACTCAAACATCTGGGTCGTCGATCTCGAAAAAGGGGGAACGGGACTTCGATTAACCAATACGTTCAGTCAAATGCCCGTCTGGTCGCCGGACGGAACCCGCATCTTGCATAACGCCGGGAACAGCATCGTTGTGAGATCTGCCACCGGCTCGGGTGATCCGGAGACTCTCGTGCCGCGAACCGCTTTTCCCGCAGCATGGTCATCCGACGGTCGTTTCATTTTTTACACCGAACGCGGCGTCAAGACGCGGATGGATATCTGGGCGCTGCCGTTGTTCGGCGACAAAAAAGAATATCTGTTATTGAATTCGGCGTTCGACGAGCAAAACCCGCAGCTTTCGCCCGACGGTCGGTGGCTCGCTTATACATCAGATGAAACGGGCACTCCCGAAGTCTACGTCAAGCCGTTTTTGGCGGACGGCAAATTGGGTCCTGACAAAAAGCTCATCTCGACCACAGGCGGCAGGCTTCCGATCTGGCGACGCGACGGCGGCGAACTCTTTTTTATCGCTGCCGACGGCCAGATGATGGTTGCTTCGGTGAGAAGCGGCGGAACCGAATTTCAATTCGACGACACCAGAAGCCGCTTTTCAAAACGCGAACCTTGTCGTTAGAGGGTGCGATTTTTCACGAATACGATGTCTCGCCCGACGGCCAGAGGTTCCTGATCGGCACGCTGATCGGCGACACCAAACCGCCAAATCCGACCCTGATCCTGAACTGGCCCGAGCTGCTGAAGAAATGAAGATATGAAACGCTGCCCTGAATGCAGACGGGATTATTACGACGATACGCTGTTGTATTGTCTCGATGATGGGAATGTACTGCTCGACGGGCCGGGAGGCGGAGCCATAACCGCATTTTTACCTCAGGGAGAGGTTCCAAGCGAGGCCGCGACCAAACAACTCGATCCGGCAGATGACCCCGTTCCTTCGAAGCGAGAAACAGCCGCTGATGCATCATCGAAATTTTCAGCCAGACGAAACAAACTCCCTGCCATCGCACTGGCTGTAGTCGTAGTTATTCTCGGAGTGGTTGGGATCTACAAGTATTATTTGTCCGGAAACTCAAGATCGATCGAATCAATTGCCGTTATGCCTTTCACCAACGAAAGCGGAAATGCCGATGTCGAATATTTATCGGACGGAATGACTGAATCGCTAACAAATAGCCTGTCACAACTGGCCAATCTTAAGGTAAAGGCCCGTTCATCTGCATTTCGATACAAAGGAAAGGAAACGGACCCGCAGACGATCGGCAGAGAGTTAAACGTACAGGCTCTCCTAAACGGACGGGTTGTCCAGCACGGCGATGATCTGACGCTGTATTTGTCTCTCGTTGACGCCAAGACTGAAAATCAGTTATGGGGCAAGCAATACAATCGAAAGCTGATAAATCTCGTTGTTCTGCAGACCGAGATAGCGCGAGACGTTTCCGAAAATCTAAGAACGAAACTTTCCGGGACCGATGAGCGAAGGCTGGCAAAAAACTACACGGCAGACACCGAGGCTTATCAACTTTACCTTAAGGGCCGCTATCACTGGAACAAGCGAACAGAAGAAGGTTTGAAGAAAGCTATTGAGTATTTCAATCAGGCAATTGAAAAAGATCCTAACTATGCACTCGCATTTTCGGGTTTAGCTGACTGCTATAACTTGTTCCCTGGTTATGGCGGCCTTTCTCCAGAACAAGCATTTCCGCAGGCAAGAGTTGCCGCGAGTAAGGCATTGGCCATAGATGACACGCTAGCGGAAGCACACACTTCGTTGGCGTTTGTAAGGTCCAATTTTGACTGGGATTGGGGCGGTGCGGAAACGGAATACAAACGCGCACTCGATCTGAACCGTAATTATCCGGCGGCCCATCAGTGGTACGCCAACTTTCTAAGGACTTTCGGGCGATTTGACGAGGCATTGTCAGAATACAAAATAGCTCTTGAGTTAGATCCGTTCATAAAAAATATTGATTGGAATATCGGATTTACCTTTTATTCCGCGCGACGTTATGACGAAGCGATAGGTCATTTTCAAAGCATGCTGCGTGATGATTCAAAGGAGCCTTCCGCATACTACGGTTTAGGACTAGCTTACGAACAGAAAGGCCGGCCGGAGGAAGCAGTTACTGCCCTTCAAACGGCGATCAAACTATCTCCCGATTTCAGGCCACATTATTTGACGGCGCTGGGTCACGCGTTTGCCGCAAATGGGCACCGAGAGGAAGCGTTAGGAATCGTCGCTGAACTAAAAGAGATATCAAAGCAACGGTTTGTTTCAGACGGATTTATCGCGACAGTCTTAGTAGGACTTGGTGAGAAAGATCAGGCGTTCGATTATCTCGAAAGGGCCTACAAAGCTCATCACTTTACTCTAATACCCAATATAGAGCCTAGATTTGATCCAATTCGAACAGATCCCAGATTTACGGGCCTGATGAAACGCATCGGTTTGCCGGAATAAAACTTAATGAAACGATGCCCTGAATGCGGGCGGAATGAGCTTATGATCGACACCATTCAACACGCCGACGGACGAGTCGAGCTAAACGCCGACGCTGAGGAGAGCATCCGTTCATCGTTGCTTCATAACGAAGACCTCGCTCCCGTTCCGGTCGCTGAAGCGTAATTGGACCACGTATAACTACGCCGCGCTTTGGATATCGATGGCGCATTGCATACCGACGTACATGATGGCGTCGGGGCTGATCTCGGCAGGGATGAACTGGTGGCAGGCGTTGTTTACGATCCTGCTCGGCAACACGATCGTGCTTGCGCCGATATTGCTCAATTCGCATCCGGGCACGAAATACGGCATTCCGTTTCCAGTGTTTGCGAGGGCAGCGTATGGAACGGTCGGCTCGAATCTTCCAGCGTTGATGCGTGCGATCGTGGCTTGCGGCTGGTTCGGCATCCAGGCCTGGATCGGCGGCCAGGCTTTGCAGACTTTCTTTGCCGCATTTATTCCGGGGTGGGCGACGCTGCTTGGCGGGCCGGTTGGCGGGCACACGCCAACCGAATGGCTCTCGTTCCTGATGTTTTGGGGACTAAACATTGCGATCATTTATCGCGGCATGGATCTGCTGCGGATCGTCGAGAACTGGGCCGCGCCTTATGTGTTAGTGATGACCGGTTTGCTGCTGGCTTGGATATTGTATCAGGCGGGCGGCATCGGATTTTTGCTGCACGAGCCGGGCAAGTTTCAGACATTTGGCGAGTTTTGGCCGGTGTTTATTCCGAGCCTGACGGCGATGATTGGCTTCTGGGCAACACTCAGCCTGAACATGCCCGACTTCACACGTTTCGGCAAGAGTCAGCGTGAACAGGCGATCGGACAGGTCGTTGCATTGCCGACGACAATGACGGTGTTTGCCGCGATGGGCATTTTGATCACCTCGGCTGCGGTAATTGTTTTCCCGAATATGCCCCACGCCGATGCGTGGGACCCGGTTAAGCTGGTCGGCCAGTTTTCGCAGCCGGTCGTCGTTGCGATCTCTATGTTCACGGTTGTCGTGGCGACTCTGTCGGTCAACATTGCTGCAAACGTCGTCTCGCCCGCGAACGACTTCGCCAACGCCTTGCCGAAATTGATCTCGTTCCGAACGGGCGGCCTTATCACGGGAATTATCGGAATTCTAATGATGCCGTGGAAGTTGCTCGCCGATCCTAGTGGTTATATCTTCGGATGGCTCGTCGGCTACAGTGGCGGACTCGGTTCGATCGCGGGGGTGCTGATCGCCGATTATTGGATCGTTAGAAAAAAAGGACTGAATCTTGCCGACCTTTATCGAAGCGAAGGCGAGTACGGCGGCTGGAACTGGCGGGCGGTCGCGGCGACCGTACTGGGTTGCTTTTTCGCATGGATCGGGCTGATAATTCCTGTACTGCGGCCACTCTACGATTACGCTTGGTTTGTTGGGTTCGGGGTTGCGTTTTTCGTTCATTGGGGCCTGATGAAAGCGATGCCGCCCATTAAGAGAGAATCAACGGCGGGGGAGATAACTTAAGATGACAACAGCGGCAGCAACCATGAAATACAGCAAGGTAAGCAATTATTACGACGGCAAATTTGTCGAGAGCGGTTCGGGCGAGTCGCTCGATGTCACCTCGCCGCTCGACGGGAATCTGCTTTCGCAGGTGCCTATGTCCACATCGGTCGAGTTGGACAACGCGGTCAAATCTGCGAAGGCAGCTTTTGGAGGTTGGAGCAAAACGCCCATCAAAGAGCGCGTTCAGGTATTTTTCCGTTACCGCCAATTGCTCGAGAAAAACTTTGATGAACTGACTTCGCTTGTGTCCGAGGAGAACGGTAAGACATGGGACGAGGCGAAAGCCGAGGTTGAGAAAAGCATTGAGCTGACCGAATTTGCCTGTTCGATGCCGCAGCTCGTTTCGGGCGAGATACTGGAAGTTTCCAAGGGTGTCGAGTGCCGCACGGAGCACTTTCCGCTAGGGGTTGTCGCTTCGATCGTTCCATTCAATTTTCCGCTGATGGTGCCGAACTGGACCATGCCGAACGCCCTGGTTCTTGGCAACACGATGATAATGAAGCCAAGTGAGCTTGTTCCCATCTCGTGCCAGCGAATGGCGGAATTGCTGACTGAAGCGGGCCTTCCCGCCGGCGTATTCAATGTCGTTAACGGTGGAAAGGAAATAGTCGAAGCTATCTGCGATCATCCCGACATCGAAGCCGTCAGCTTTGTCGGCTCAACCAAGGTCGCGAAACTTGTTTACCAGCGAAGCACGAACACGCTAAAACGCTGCATCGCACTCGGCGGTGCCAAAAATCATCTTTTCGTATTGCCTGACGCCAACCCGTCGATGACCGCAACAAACGTAACGGCTTCGATGTCTGGCTGTGCAGGGCAGCGGTGCATGGCGGCTTCGGCTATGCTCGCCGTCGGCAACGTCGACCGGATCATCGAGCAGATCTGCGAAGAAGCACGCAAAATCGTGCCAGGCAAAAATCTTGGTGCAGTGATCTCAAAAGATGCCAAGGAACGGATCGAGAACTACATCTCGGAGGCCGAACGCGACGGAGCAAAGGTTCTGGTCGATGGCCGCGGAGCTACGGTCGAAGGCAAAGAGAACGGTACCTATGTCGGGCCGACCGTTATCGATAAAGTAACGCCGAATATGTCGGTCGCGACCGAAGAAATTTTCGGCCCGGTCATTTCGATAATGCATACGAATACACTTGACGAAGCAATAAAGATCGAAAACGACAACCCATACGGAAACGCCGCGTCGGTTTTCACCCAAAGCGGCGGCATCGCCCGTTATGTCATGGAACACGCAGAGCGCTGGTATGATCGGTGTTAATATCGGCGTACCGGTTCCGCGTGAACCGTTCTCGTTTGGCGGCTGGAATGAATCACGTTTCGGGGCGAACGACATTACGGGTCGAAGCTCAATAGAATTCTGGACAAAACTAAAAAAGACGACGATCAAATGGAACCCCGAGGCCGGCGTCAATTGGATGAGCTAGTCGGTTTTGGATTTTAGACCATGGATTTGAGATTGAACAAGGAACCCTTGGCCACCGTTGTTCAGACCGATCGGCCGCATGATAACTATGTACCGAAAAACAACGATCAAAATTGCCGCCATCACTGCATTCGCAATTTTTGCATGTGTATTCTTTGTGTCGAAAGGCGGTACGCAGACAAAAGTAGAAACCGCCGGGCAGCATTACAAGAGCATTAAGGTTTTGAATGACATGCCCGCTGATCAACTTGGCAAAGTTATGAATATGATCTCGTCGTCGCTCGGCGTTGACTGCAAATTCTGCCACGCTTCGAACGATGACGATTTCGAAAAGGAAGGATTCGAACACAAGGACATGGCCCGTAAAATGATGAAGATGGTCTTTGACCTCAACAAAAGTCAGTTCAACGGGCGTCCCGAGATCAATTGCAACACATGCCATCACGGCATTTCGCATCCACAGCCGAGTTTTCCGCTGATCCCGTCGGTAGCGCCGGAAGCGCGGCCAAAGCAGCCGGAAAAGAAACCGACGGTCGATGAGATCATCGCGAAATTCGAGGCCGCGCTTGGCGGAAAAGCCAAGCTTGAAAAGATAACGTCCAGGCAGGTGAAAGCAACTCGCGTTGAGCCGGACGGCAAAACGACCGAGTCTGAAACAAAATGGTTTAAGGCTAACAAGTACTATGCCGAGACATTGTATGGGACGGCGATTGTTACCGAGGGTTTTGACGGCACCAAAGGTTGGAAGCAGGGCAACAAGGCTGCGCTTTACATGAAACCAGACGAAGCCGAACAGCTAAAGCGCGAGGCCGAACTGTTCTCGCCCGCGAATCTAAAAACTGTGTACCCCAGAATGGAATTTCGCTCGGTTGAGAGGATAAACAGGCGTGAAGTTTATTTTGTTACTGCCACGACGGCGGGCAATGTACGCGAACGCCTGTATTTTGACGTTTTGGCAGGATTTCTGATTCGTCGTTCGGCCTCGACGCCTACGGTATTTGGTAATTTTGTTTATCAGGTGGATTACGCGGATTACCGGTTGTTTGGCGGTGTAAAAGTGCCGGCCACTGTGCATTATGCGATGCCGAACATCAGTTGGACCTTAAAGGTGATCGAGATCAAAAATAACATTCCGATCGAGGACGCGAAGTTTGTTGAGCCGTCGGTATTAAATTAACTGAGGGAGAGTGTCTTAATGTCACGAATAGTAAAATGCGGCCTGATCCAGGCACACAATCAGGCACCGGCCGACGCGCCGATACCCGAGATCCGAAAGGCGAACATAGATTACCAGATGAAGTTTGTCGAAGACGCGGCGAGGCAGGGCGTGCAGATGCTCTGTTTTCAAGAGATATTTACCACGCCGTATTTCTGCGCCGAACAGCAGACACGTTGGTACGAAGCGGTCGAAAAGATACCTGATGGGCCGACAGTGAAGCTAATGCAGGAAGTGGCAAAACAGCACGGCATGGTGATGATCGTGCCTATCTATGAAGAAGAGCAGACCGGCATCTATTACAACTCGGCTGCGGTAATCGATGCCGACGGCAAGTATCTGGGCAAATACCGCAAGACACACATTCCGCACGTCGCCCCAGGCTTTTGGGAGAAATTCTATTTTCGTCCGGGCAATCTGGGCTACCCGTGTTTCGATACGGCTTTTGCACGAATCGGCGTTTACATTTGCTACGACCGACATTTTCCCGAAGGCGCCAGATGTTTGGGACTGAACGGCGCGGAGATAGTATTTAACCCGTCGGCAACGGTCGCCGGCTTGAGCGAATATCTTTGGAAGCTCGAACAGCCCGCACACGCCGTCGCTAACGGCTATTTCGTCGGAGCCATCAACCGCGTTGGCACCGAGGCACCGTGGAACATCGGCGAGTTCTACGGCCAAAGCTACTTTTGCGATCCGCGGGGACAGATGCTCGCCGTCGGCACACGCGATCAAGACGAGTTGATCGTCGCCGACCTCGATATGGACAAGATCCGCGAGGTCCGCAACACATGGCAATTCTTTAGAGATCGCCGTCCGGATGCATACGGGCCGATCGTGGCGGACTAGATCAATCCTAACTTCATGTTGAAGATATTTTCACTCTTTTTCCTGCTGACGCTCTCCGTCTCGATCACCGAGGCTCAATCTTTGGCAGCAATCGAAAACGAGCTGCTAGCACACGTCGAAAAACTGGAGAAGGCGTCAAATTATGGTGGAGGCTCTGATTATGCTTTGCTTGCAAAAGAGAATAAGCTCCTTAGAAATGCCTTGATAAAGTATGGGAGTCGTTCCGATGTTCTTGAGTGCAGATTTTCTAAGCTTGCCGAGAGAATATTTTTGACAACTTCGAAGGACGGTCGGTTTCGTGCCTATTCGTGGGATACGGAGGAAGGCGGAACGATGCATGACTATATCACTGTCTATCAATTCAAAGGGCAAAGCGGCAAGGCTTATTCGTGGGCGCCGCCGTACTCCGACGATCTCGGCAATAATAGGGCGGGAGGATTTGTGCACCAGATTTTTCAAACAAGCACAAAATCAGGTCCAATCTACCTTACGGTATCTACCTTTATAGGCTCGACTTCTCTTGCGAGCCAGACAATTTCTACGGTTAAGATCAACGGCGAGAAGTTGAACACTAGAGCAAGGATGATACAGACAAGCAAGGGGATTACCGACTCGATTAGCTTCGGCTACGATTTCTTTTCCGTGGTTGACCACGCTGAAAGACCGATCAAGTTGTTCGAATTCGATGAAACTCGAAAAGAGTTTCGGTTTCCTGTTGTGATCGAAGACGAGAAAACACCGCAAGGCCGCGTCACAACGAGGTTCATAACCTATCGCTTGAACGGTTCCTATTTTTTCAAAGTAATCTGAGCTGAATTGTCGATATATGAAAAACGGTTTTTGCACTCCACTCGATATCACCCAGATCGAGAAGAATTTCGCTGAGATCAACCCGGCGATGACGGCTGCCGAAGCTGGAGTTGAGGCGAATCGATGTTTGTATTGCTACGACGCTCCGTGCATGCACGCTTGCCCAACGCATATTGACGTTCCCGGTTTTATCAAAAAGATCGCAAGCGGCAATCTGCACGGCTCCGCGCGGGTGATATTCGACGCGAATCCTATCGGCGCGACCTGCGCCCGCGTTTGTCCGGTCGAAGTTTTGTGCGAAGGGGCCTGCGTAGAGAAAACGCTGCTCCAAAAGCCGATCGAGATCGGACGGCTGCAGCGGTACGCAACCGACCATGCTTTGAAAAGCGAGCGACAGATATTTAGCAAGGGCGAATCGACCGGCAAGTCCGTCGGCATTGTGGGCTCCGGCCCGGCCGGGCTCTCATGTGCTGCATATCTCGCCCGTCTCGGCTACGATGTGACGGTCTATGAACGCAAACCGCTCGCCGGCGGTCTCGACACCTACGGCATGGCCGAGTACAAAATGCCCCAAAGCGTCTCGCTCTCCGAGGCCGAGCATATCGCCGCGATGGGTGTAAAGTTCCTGCTCAACACCGAGATCGGTTCTCAAAGCGTGCCGCCGCACGAGGACAGTGCCGGCTTCACCGCGTCCGACCAAGCGGTGCCGGCCGCTGCGGCAGACGGCGTGGCTAATTCAGAAACTGTTCAGACGGTTAATTTTTCGGACCTCGAAATGTGGCACGACGCCATTTTTCTTGCCACCGGACTTGGTGATACGAACGGGCTCAACATACCCGGCGAAGAACTCGTCGGTGTTTACGACGCGCTCAATTTTATCGAGAAGATAAAAACGCGCGACTGGCTAAGCGTTCCGCTTGGGAAGACGGTCGTCGTAATAGGCGCGGGCAACACAGCGATCGACGCCGTCACGCAAGCCAAACGCCTCGGTGCCGAAAAAGTGGTAATGGTTTACCGCCGCACGGAACAGGACGCCTCGGCTTATGCCTACGAACTCGAACTCGCAAGAAAGGATGGCGTCGAATTCATCTGGCAAGCCGCACCGATAGGCATTTTGTCGGATCCCGATTACACCTATGTTACTGGCCTGCAGTGTGAAAAAACCGACGGTGCGCTCATGCTTTTCGACATCCCGTGCGACATGGTTGTCAAAGCAGTCGGCCAACAGAAAATGCGGCACTTTTTCGAAAGAGTAGCGGGCGTAGAAACCGACGACAAAGGCCGCGTCGTTGTAAACGACCAAATGCAGACCTCAAACCCAAAAATATTCTCCGGCGGCGACTCCGCCAACGGCGGAAAAGAAGCGGTTGACGCGGCTCAAATGGGCAAACTCGCCGCTCAGGGAATTCATTTTAGTTTGTCGGGTGAAAAGGTTATATTTGCTGGTGCGGTTTGAACAGCTATGAAACAACTCTTTTTGCTTATTTGTCTCGCGATTCTCGGGTGTATTTCTGTCCACGCGCAATCGACCACCAGGGCCGAGCGTGAGGTGCTCGCCGCGAACGAAGAATTTGATCGGGCGGTCGTTGCACGAGATCTCACGGCTTATGAACGGATCTATTCTGACGACCTGATCTTCACTAGTTTCGACGGGACGGTCTCGGACAAGGCGAAAGAGATCGCCCGCGTCCGCAGCAGCTCTACACCATTTGAATCTGGAAAGAGTGACGATGTCCGAGTCAAGGTTTACGGGAACACGGCTGTAATTACAGGAAGATTCACAGCCAAAGGGATGAGTAACGGCAAGCCCTTTTCGTTTGTTGAGAGATGTACAGCCGTATTCGTAAAACGCAAGGGGCGCTGGCAAATGGTCGCGGAACACGCGACTGAGGTCAGGCCGCGTAACTAATTTCCTAAACAATTGGATGGTTTGATTTAAATGGCAGATCTAACTTCAAATTTCGCAGGAATAAAATCTCCGAACCCTTTCTGGCTCGCATCTGCGCCGCCGACGAATATGGGGTCGATGGTGGAGCGTGCTTTCGATGCCGGTTGGGGTGGGGCGGTTTGGAAGACGCTGGGTGAGCCGATCGTCAATGTGTCGTCGCGGCTGGCGGCGGCTCGATCAGGGCGCACTCAGAATGATCGGACTGAATAATATTGAGCTCATCACAGACCGCCCGCTTGAAGTGAACTTGAAAGAGGTTGCGGAGTGTAAGAAGAAATACCCGAATCACGCGGTCATCGTGAGCTTGATGGTCGAGTCGAAAAAAGAAGCCTGGCAAGAGATCACGAAGCGTTCACAGGATACAGGCTGCGATGGTTTTGAACTGAACTTCGGCTGCCCGCACGGCATGTCAGAACGCGGTATGGGAGCCGCGATGGGCCAGGTGCCGGAATACACGTGCATGGTCACGGAGTGGGTGAAGGAGGTCGCCGAAATCCCCGTCATTGTCAAACTCACGCCGAATGTCACGCACATCGTCCCACCCGGCAAAGCGGCACAAAAGGGCGGAGCTGATGCGGTTTCGCTCATCAACACTATCAATTCCGTGATGGGGGTCGATGTCGATACGATGATCCCTTATCCGAATGTCAACGGAATGGCAGCCCACGGCGGCTACTGTGGAACCGCCGTCAAGCCGATCGCTTTGAACATGGTTTCAGAACTTGCCCGCGACGCTGAATTCAATATTCCTATAAGCGGCATCGGCGGTATCAACACATGGCGTGACGCGGTCGAATTTATGCTGCTCGGTGCTGGCAATGTTCAGGTCTGCACGGCAGTGATGCATTACGGCTACCGCATCGTAGAGGATATGATCGACGGGCTGAATAATTATCTCGATGAGAAAGGTTTTGCTAGCGTCAGTGACATCATCGGCAAATCCGTAAGCCGTGTCACCGATTGGGGCAACCTCGACCTCAATTACGACGTCAAGGCCCACGTCGATAACGAGCACTGTATCCGCTGCAACCTCTGCTATGTCGCCTGCGAAGATGGCGCCCACCAAAGCTTCGAATTTCAGGAAGTTGACGGGAAGCGTTATCCGATCGTGATCGAAGAAGAATGCGTCGGTTGCAATTTGTGTGCACTGGTGTGCCCATCGCCCGGTGCGATCTCGATGATCCGCGTTGACGAAGGCGGCCCGTAGTCGAGTGGCGAGAACGCACCTTTTTTTTTTGCATCGACTCATCGACTTACTGAATCTACTTCTCTCTTCTTCTCTCGTTCTTAGCGCTTTTCGCAGTGCTCCACCAACACTTCGACACGAATTTTATGATCGATCGCCTTCTTTCTATACCTTTCTACATCATTTTTATACGACAGCGGATCGCCTCCGATTTTTCTTTCAGTAGTAGATTTCCGCCTTTACGAACTTGCGATGACATACGACCATTTCCTATTTTTGATTAGCGAGATCCCACGCCGAAAGTGATCCTTTTCTAGTCTTCACGCGAGGCGTTGTCACGGGAAAAGAAAGATTAGCTCGAACTTCCGGAGGTGCCCGAGATTTAAGTATATTCGTCTAATGCGCAAACTTCGATGTTTCCTTCACACGTCTTTTCCGAACTATATAGACCACCGCTTATTTGATCAGCTATTCGAAGCTTCGTTCCCGACGCCTGATTTTTGACTACAGAGATTGAGCTCCGCCTCTCAGACTACGCTTAAGATAGCAAGAGCGAGCCATTCACGATGGACGACGATACACTGTGAGCGAAAGGATGACAAGACAACGAAGCGAGCAGCCTGAGCCAGAGTTAGAAGAGATACGCACGCGCGGCAAACGAAAATTAGCCCTTACCCGTGCTGCATCGAGATGATAGTCGCTTGTTTTGGCGCACAAATAGTTTGGGGGGGGCTTCGCCCGATGACATCTCGATGACGATGGACGACAGATCCTCCATGCTCCGCCATTTCCTCGCGGCGTTGGCCTATCGAACGCAGAAGGCCCTTCGCGGTGCGCCGGAAAGTTTCCCTCGTTTAACGCCGGAAATGAAACCCGCACCCCGGCGGAATTGGTCCGGCATATGACGAGCGTACTTGGCTATCCGCGGACGTTTTTTGTCGGCGGACAGTACCGCCCTGAACCCCTTCCCACGCTTACCGAAGAAATAACGCGATTTCACGAAATGCTCGAAGATCTGTCGGGACACCTTGAAAAGGGAACGCCATTTCAGGGCTACATGACAGCAGAGCGTTTTCTGCAGGGGCCGTTCTCCGACGCGATGACGCATGCCGGGCAGCTTGCCATGCTTCGGCGATTAGCTAAAATACCGGTCGCACCGGAAAATTTTATCGTCGCAAAGATCGATGTCTCGCACCTCGGCCCCGACCAACCCGAACCGGTAAGCCCGGACGAGATCTGGCCCGAAGCTCCGAGGCCTGAGAGCTTCTAGTTCTCACTGCCCAGCATTTCATCGATTCGAACGGGTTGATAACCTTTGGATCTTAACCATCCGATCAATTCATCCACGCGGTTGTGAAATTTATCAGTCCGTTTCGGACCCGAGCCAATGTGGGTCAGGAGGATAAACCCGTTTAGGCCGTTCGGGTCCCTCATTTCAAATTCCTTGATCCGCGTCATTATCGCATCGCTCGAAATGTAATTCTTGTCATCGTCGGTCATATAGTCCGCGTTTGAGCGTGTGCCGGGTGTAAAGTTGACGATTTGATAACCGAGCGACGATGTCCACATGGCGATCTGCTCGTTGTACCATTCATACGGCGGCATGAAGAACGGAACCTGTTTTCGGTCGATGCCGAACGGACGCATAGCTGCGAAGTTGTCGGTAAGGTCGCGTTCGAATTGGTCGCGGGTGACGAGCATTTTGTTTCGGTCGCTCCAGTCGGCGTAAAGCAAATGCTGGTCGGAGTGAGCACCGAGATAGTGCCCGTCTTTTTTCAGTCGCTCAATTATCTGGCGGTTTGTCCGCGTCCGGTAAAATCTTCCTGTTAGAAAAAACGAAGCTTTAACGTTGTGTTTCTGCAAGGCGTCGGCGATGACCGATCCGCCTTCGGCGAATTCGTCGCCCGTGAAGACCAGGGACATTCGCTTCGATGCTTTGTCGCCGCGTATGATGCCGTCGTGCTCGTACTCCGCACCAGACTTCGGGCCAGTCTTTACCGATCGCGGACGGCTGAGCGGCTAAAAAGGGCCATTACGAGGATTGCATCGGCCGTACCGTCCATTGTCGGTTCGTTTGTCGAATAATCTCCGACATCGTCGTGATAGAAGACATCTCGTGGTTGGAATGCAGCGAACTCGTCCGGTTTTGTCAGTGTCAGGCCGATAAGGCCTTTGTATGTGATCGACGCGATCGGACCGTCAACCAGCCCACCCCGGACCTGCGTTTTCAAAAGCTGCACGGTCGGCAAGTGCGTGTCTTCCGGAAACTCGCCACCAGAGGGCAGGCCTTCAAACATCGACGTTCCCCAAGGATTTCTCCCTAACAGCCAGTCGCGATGTGCGAGCATCGAGGCATGATATTTCTTATCCCCGGTCATCAGTTCATACAGATGAACCTGCGTGATGAACGCGACGACGAGGTTGTTCGAACACCAGAGGAACGGCACGCCGACCCCGTATGGATTAGCCTTCGCACGAGCGACGATCCTCTCGATGCCGCTCCGGTAATACCCCGCCAGCTCGCGTTTTGTTTTTGCGTCTACAAGCGGATACAGCGCAAAGTGTCCGACGTTCGTGAACGGGTACATTTGGTAATGCCGCGACATCTGCTCGCCCATAGATGAGTCTTCGAATTCCATCCACGATGTCGTGCCGGCAAGCTTCGCATAGCGTTTCGCGTCGGCGAGATAGGTCGGTTTTCGCGTGGCTTTGAACAACTCGGCTGCCGCCCATTCCATATCATCCGCCCACGTGTCTTCGTTGTATCGGTACGGAGCCCCGAACGAGTTGCCTTGCTGAAATCCTTCCTGCCGCTTTCCCATCGCGTACAGAGTCTCGGCGGCTTTCAAACATCGTGCAGCAAACTCTCCGTCCTGCAGGTCCGTCTTCCAAATGCGATACGCCATCGCCATCGCGGCCGCTGACCGGCCTGCAATGTTTGCCACTCCTGTCGACCGGCTTTTCCACTGGCTCAATCCCTGTGGCTTTCCGTCTGCAAAATAGACCGGCCGGTAGCTGTTCGCTCCCCAGCCGTAGTCGGCGTTGTCGTTGTCCGGCATTTTGAAACCACGATGGTCGCGGTCATCCGCGACCTGGTGGAAAAGCTGGTTGGCCGCCGGATGCAGTTTGTGTATCCAATCGAGTCCCCATTTTGCTTCGTCCAAAACGTCGGCGATCCCGTTTGGCCGATTCTCGCGCCCGAGATCATCGACGAAGTCGCCGAACTTCGATTTTTGCAGCTCATACGCCAACATCATCCGCGCCGTCGCGTTGCTTGCTGTTATCAGATACTTCAACTGATCACCGGCATCGTGCCACCCCCCGCTTACATCGACCAACGTCTCGTCCAGAACCGGCGCGTAAAACGAACGACCGTCACGCTGATGGCAGGCCATATCGAGAAACGGGTTGTAGCCGCACCGCTGCTGCCGCATGAAAAAGAGGAGGTCCTCGTGATAGCCGGGATACTGGCCGACGGTAAATTCGCGGGAGGCCACGCCGGAGGCTTCCAAACGAAGTCGATATCGTCCCGGAGCCTTCAACGAAGAAAAATCGAGCTCGTAATAATTGTTAAACTCTCCGCCCCACGGTGAAGGAGGATCGGACGAAGCGGCATCCGCAACGGCGTCGGCTTGCCCGTGCTAAGGTCTTCCGCACCGACGAAGCCGGACAACGGCTCTTTCGAAAAGACGACAGCCTTCTTAATATCGGACGCCTGATATCCAGCCTGATTGATCCGTATCTGCACGTCCTGAGCGAACGCCGCCAGAGCAGCCGCACCTAGGATCGCAAGCAGGGCAACAAACCTAATGATCATTGTGTAATATCCGGCTCAGACGCTGACGCGAGTCACTGGATCCCGTCCAAACCCCATTCGGTACCGGCAATCCGGCCAAGCAGCTGCAAGTTTCGCTCTTCTCCCTCGTGAAACGATCGTATCAACCAAAGCAAATTGTCCGATGTTTTTTTGGTCCATTCGATATCGAAGAAACGGAACTTGTCATCTGACTTTCGCACTGTTCCATTTTTGCCAAATGTTTTCAGCACCCAAGATTTCAGATCGAACTCCTTTCTAAATCCAATGTATATGGCGTAAACGAACCCACGCTCGGAAAACTTGTCCGCGCGCGTATGCGTTTCACAGTGGTTTCGTAGTCCCCGAGATCACCTCGTTTCGTGACATTTTCCTCAAATATCAACGCCGCCCGATCCGCCTCGTCCAAACCTGCAACGCTTACCGTCAGACTTGAAATATTCCCTTTTGTAAAGGGTATTTCAATCGCGAGGCCTTCGAAGCGGTCATCTATCTCGCCTTTAGTAATATCGATCTCTTTCGCAAATGCTTTTATCGAGATTCCCAGATTGACCTTTCCGAGGTCGGATGGGATAAACATCCGTTGGGCCGCAAACGAATAGACCGGCTTCGTCTGCGCCACAAGCGTTCCGGCCGCTAGCAACAGGATTGAAACGAGGGCGGCGTACTTCTTCAGATTCTTCATGTTTTGTTGTACAGGTAGCGGCGGCTGAGGGAAACTCCGTCCAGAAAGTATATCAAATTCGCCTGCTGGCGATCGCTCCGTCCGCGATCTTTCCAAGCCGGTTTACGAACCCTGCGAAACTAACGAAGCGGTTATCTCTTGTTAGCCCTTTTACGTATCGAGCATAGATCTGCTGGCAAATAGCAGCGATCTTGAACGTGCCGAATACGTAATAGAACAGCAGGTTTGAAATGTTGCGTCCGGACGCGGCCGCGTACATTTCCGCAAGTTCCGTCCGCGTTATGTTTGCCATCAGGACTTTTGGGTTGAAGGGCATGTTCATCATATCCTCGCCCGCGTCCGGCGACATCCAGTAGCCGAGCGTTGTGCCCAGGTCCATCAGCGGGTCGCCGACGGTCACCATTTCCCAATCGAGCACAGCAGTGATCTCTGTGAGGTCATGCGGATCGAGCATAACGTTATCGAATTTGTAATCGTTGTGAACAAGCGATGCCCCCGACTCCGCAGGAATATTTTCATTCAGCCAGACGATGGCCGATTCCAACTCCGGCCACTCGTCTGTTTTCGCCGCAAAGTATCTCTTTGTCCAGCCTTCAACCTGTCGTCTAGCGTATCCTTCGGGCTTGCCGAGATCGCCCAAGCCGGCAGCGTCGTAGTCAAGAGCATGCAGGTCAGCTAGGTTTTTGACAAAGCTTTCACAAACTCGTCGTTGAAGCTCCGGGGAATTCTCTAGCAAGTCAGGCGCTCGGCCGCGAATGATCAACCCTCGGCGGCGTTCCATCAGATAGAATTCCGAGCCGATTATTTCCTCATGGTCGCAAAAGAGAACTGGCTTCGGGGCGGGCGGATAGACCGCCGAAAGTTTCGACAATACCTTGAATTCGCGCCCCATGTCGTGGGCCGACTTCACCGTGTTGCCAAAAGGCGGGCGGCGAAGCACGTATTCATCTTCGCCCACCTTAATAAGATATGTCAGATTCGAGCTTCCAGCCGGGAACTGAAGCACCTCAATGTCAAATGCTTTGAGATTCAATCGGGCACCCAGGAAAGAGCGAAGGCGGTCGCCGTCCAACTCTTCGCCTTTTCTGGCAGCGGTAGTTTCAATCATCGCGTTTGGTCACTACGAATTTCTAACAAATTATACACGAATGACGGCGGGAAAAGATTGCCGTTTTGATGGAGCCGAACGCTAAAAACAACGACCCGAAAAAAAATAAAAAAAATATACAGCCGATGATAGTTTTCTTAGATAAGCTCCGCATTAGTAGTCAAAAGCACGAAAGACCTGGTGAAAACCTGAGTCGATCGGCAAAAAGACCAATAAAAAAGGAGTTTCACCATGATCGGAGTAGGACAAGTAATCAACGCATTAAATTATCTTTCGGCGATCGACTACAACCAGAAAAAATACTATTCGGGCAAAGCGATCAGGATCATCCAGAAGCGGATTGGAGCTACCGAAACCGGGGTATGGGATTTCCAGAGCATTACCGCCGTTTATAACTGGCAGAAATCCGTAATGCGGCTGCGGCCGCTCACGGCAGACGGGAAGTTCGGCCCCGGCACGCTGGGTATTCTTATCGAGGAATTGGCCATCAACGGCCATGATGCCGACGCCGATTTTCTGGCCCGATACAAACACAAGGACAAATACGGCAACATCGTAAAGAACGAACCTGATCCTGTGGACCGGCCGGTCATCTCGTTCTTCCAATACCCGAGCACGAAACTCGACATTCGGCCCGACCCGGTCAACAATGCACGCTGGATCATGAAGGGCAGTTTCAAGGTCGAAGTGTTCATGGACAAAAAATTGCCCGACCCGACGCAATATGAATATCGCCAGTACATAAAGGGCCGTGTGTTTGTTCACGATGGTTATTTCGGTGATCCAATTAATAACACACATTGGCAAGCGCGAGCCGGAACCCGAGAGCAGGAGCAGAATGACTACATCAAGGTTCCGGGCGGATTGAGCCGCCTTCAGTTTACGGAGGACGGCGAAGTAATGCCGGATAACTCGGTTGAGAAATTCGGGTACCGTTCAAGTCCGTACAAATGGGAAGATGGCATCATGGATTTTTATTCGAACGACCAAAAAGGCACGGACTACCGCCTGCAGGACACGTTCGGCATTTCGGGGCCCAGAAGAGCAGATCCGCAGGGCGGGTTCAAGACCGGGCTAAAGGTGGGTGTCGAGTTGTACTTTAGGGGCATCGTCATTAAGGACGGCAAAACGCCCACGACGGCCGAGATCAATTCGCCCAACTGGCGTGACTATTGCGTGGAAGCAAAAGAGTGGATGTATAAGGGCGTTAGCTACGTCACCTGGTAGGAAAAGCTTGAATCCTTGATGAGCGGAAGACCGGTGGGCGGTCTTCCGCTTTTTGCATTTAAACGACTGGCGGCTATCTGTGATATTTTTAGCAGATGGATTTTAACCCTTCGACAAAAACCGTCGAGATACAGGGCCGCTTGAAGCGGTTCATGGATGCCGAAATATTTCCGAACGAAGATCGCTATCATGCCGAAATAAACTCTGGCGACCGATGGCAGCCGCTGGAACTTATTGAGGAGCTGAAATCAAAGGCCAAGGCCGAAGGTTTGTGGAACCTTTTCCTGCCCGGCGTTTCCGGCCTCAGCAACCTTGAATACGCGCCGCTTGCTGAAACAATGGGCCGCGTCGTCTGGGCATCCGAAGCATTCAATTGCTCCGCACCGGATACCGGTAACATGGAGGTCCTTCAACTTTACGGTTCTGACGCTCAGAAGGACGAATGGCTGACGCCGCTTCTCAACGGCGAGATCAGGTCGTGCTTTGCGATGACCGAGCCCGAGGTCGCCTCGTCGGACGCGACAAATATCCGCGCTTCTATTAAGGCCGACGGCGACGATTACATTATCAACGGCCGCAAGTGGTGGTCAACCGGTGCGGGCGACGGCCGGTGCAAACTCGCCATTTTTATGGGCAAGACCGACGAGAGTGCCGCCAAGCATTTGCAGCAGTCGATGATCCTCGTGCCGATGGCTGCGGAGGGCGTAAGGGTTGAACGAGCGCTGACCGTGTTCGGCTACGACGACGCGCCGAACGGCCACGCCGAAATTTCGTTTACGAACGTTCGGGTTCCCAAATCAAGTCTTCTGCTTGGCGAAGGCCGCGGCTTTGAGATCGCACAGGGACGCCTTGGGCCCGGCCGCGTTCATCATTGCATGCGGCTGATCGGCGTGGCCGAACGCTCGCTTGAGATGATGTGCGAACGTGCTCGATCTCGAGTAGCATTCGGCAAATCTATCGCCGACCAGGGCGTCGTCCGCCAGTGGATCGCCGAAGCCCGCCTTGCAATCGACCAGGCACGGCTCCTTGTGCTGAAAGCGGCCTGGATGATGGACACCGTCGGCAACAAAGCCGCCCGCAAAGAGATCGCGATGATAAAGGCCGTCGTTCCGCAAATGGCGTTGAAGATAATCGACCGCGCTATCCAGGTCCACGGCGGCGGCGGCGTGTGCCAGGATTTTCCACTCGCTGAATTCTGGATCTACGCCCGCACCCTGCGTCTGGCCGACGGCCCGGATGAGGTTCATCTTGAATCGATCGCGAAAATGGAGCTTAGAAATTCTTAACGATTCGGGTCTGGTGTGAGAAAATAACTCCAGTGAAAGCCATCCGTTACATTCTTCTGAACCCTGTCGGCATTGCTATCGCGTTCGTACATTGGATGGTTGTATTGTTTGCGATGTTTGGAGATGCGACAGACCCTCGTTACGGCTTCAACCTATCCAAAGCTCATACAGATCTTTGGCAGTACTTAGTCTTGTTGAATCTTCCCGCCCTTTTGCTTACCAATCTGATCTCGGAACCGATCATTTACTTATTTAGCCCCGGTGATTGGGCGAATTTCGTATATTTAGTGGCTGCAATTGGGTCTGTCACCGTGCAATGGTTATTGGTTGGAGCCTTTCTTCATTTTGTGATCTCAGAGCGAAACAAAGAGGAAAGACGCCCTAATAATATTACTGATAATAGCTTCGCTCGATGAGTAGACAGATCGTCCATTTTGCCCACGCCAACGGCTTCCCGGCAAGAACTTACACAAAGTTGTTTTCCTTTCTCGAACCACGGTTCGATATCCGCTATCTCGAACGCCATCGCGCACGATCCGGCGTTCCCGGTCACCGACGGATGGCATTCACTAAAAGACGAACTCCGGGTTTCCATCGAAAAAGATTTCGCGAAGCCGGTCATTGGCCTCGGGCATTCGCTTGGCGGAATTCTGCATCTGCTCGTTTCCGTCGAAAACCCGAAACTCTATAAACAGCTCATCCTTCTCGACGCACCGATCATCAGCCGACGAAGCAGCAGCGGCGTTCGATTTCTAAAAGCGCTCGATCTGATGGACCGATTTTCACCATCTCGAATGACCAGGTCACGCCGCAATTTGTGGAAGA
Organism: Blastocatellia bacterium; assembly: GCA_963732475.1. Taxonomy (GTDB): domain Bacteria; phylum Acidobacteriota; class Blastocatellia; order Pyrinomonadales; family Pyrinomonadaceae; genus OLB17. The sequence goes on from CAVSZR010000008.1 coordinate 670,905, forward strand.
GCAGGGAAGAAGCGTATGCAGCATTTCAGGGCCAAACCAAAATTCGCCGCCTTCGATGACGATGTGCTCCGCGACTACATAGAGTATGGCACCGTAGAAACGGCTGGCGGCTTCCGTCTCTTTTTCGACCCGCAGATCGAGGCTGCCATCTATCGCAATCTCCCGCACGACCTGCCGTCGTTAAGAGGGAAACTGACTGTCCCGACAGCTTACATCGGCGGCATCCGGTCGCACGAAGCGCGGCAGGCACGCCTTAGCTTTATGCAAAAGCATTTCCCCATCGATTTTCATTTCCTTCCCGGATCACATCTTTTCCCGTTCGAAAGCCCGAAAGAAACGCGCGGCGAAGATCCAATCGGTCATCGACGCGGCCGAATAGCCGCCAGGTCAATTTGACCGACTTCCATTCAGCAAGTGTTCAACATGACAAATAAATGTTGACAGATGTTTTACATTAGGTTAACTTAATTGAGTAACGGCTCTACCAAGAGACGTTTCCCTTCGCCACCCGATGCGAAATAGTTTTCTAAAAAACAACAACCTGATGAATTGCTAGAGATAGCAATTGGAATCTCTCGAACGGAGCGGGCACTTGGCGCTGCATTCAGTTGGCCTGTCAATACGATGTCCTGTCAATAAAGCAAATTCTAAGAAGGTGGCAAAAATCTTCCGAGCCAAAACCCCGCACATTCGATCAATCAGAAAACTCAATCAAAAACATATTTGGCGTGAAAGCTACTAAGGAGCGAGAAAAAAATGCTGTTCGGTAAAAAGAAAGGCGTTGCCGGTTTAGACATCGGTTCGAGTTCGGTAAAGATCGTCGAGCTTGACGGTAAAGCAAACGGTTTAAGCTTGGTCAGCCTCGGATACGAGAATCTGCCCGACGACACCATCATTGACGGTCAGATCATGGAACTGAACGTAGTTTCCGACGTCATTCGAAATGTCTGCACGAGCCATCAAGTAAATGCGGACCACGTTGTGACGGGCGTCAGCGGCCACTCGGTGATCATAAAGAACATCGTGCTGCCGGCGATGAGTGCCGACGAGCTGGAAGAATCAATCGACTGGCACGCCGAAGAACACATTCCTTACGATCTGGCGGACGTCAGTCTTGATTACCAGATCACCGGAACAACAAGTGATTCAACTCATGTCCTGATCGCCGCCTGCAAACGCGAGCGAATCGACAATGTCCGCCAGGCCGTACAGCTTGCGGGCAAAGAGCCATACGTCATAGACGTCGACACTTTCGCTCTTCAAAACTGCTACGAACACAATTATCAGCCGGACGAATCACAGGTCGTAACCCTGCTGAACATAGGTGCCTCGACAATGAACGTCAATATCGTCAAGGGTACCCGCTCGTTATTCACGCGTGACATCACGGTTGGCGGCAGCCAGTTCACGGACGTGCTCCAACGAAGCCTTGGGCTTAGCTTTCAGCAGGCCGAGGCCGTAAAACGCGGTGTCAGTCACGCAGTCGAGGGTGTCGAAGAAAAATCGATCGAGCCCTTGATGAATAACGTCACCGAGATCGTCGCGATGGAAATTCAGAAGACATTTGATTTCTACCGTGCCACGTCCGAGGACAACGAAACGGTGGTCCAGAAAATTCTCATCTCAGGCGGCGGATCGAAGCTTCAGGGCCTTGCCCAGGATCTTTCCACGCGGCTCGAACTGCCGGTCGAAGTCATGGACCCGTTCCGAAATATTAAGGTGGATTCACGTAAATTTGACCCTGATTATCTAAGCGAAATCATGCCCGAAATGGCCGTTGCGGTTGGGCTGGCAATGAGGGGAGTGTAACTAAAATGATCAAGATTAACTTATTAAATTCGGTCACTGAAAGGCAAGGCGGTGCGGTAGTAGCTGTCGATCGAAAGGTCAGTAGCCCTGCGACGCGTCTTTTGATGATGTCGCTTGCCGTCGCGTTTCTTCTCGCGGCAGTTATCGGCTGGGATGTTATCAGTACGACGATGGCGAAGGCCGAAGCTGAACGCCAGCTCGAAGAACAAAAGCAGATAGCGGCCGAACTTGAGGTCGTAATGAAAGAGCAGAAGGAACTCGAAACAAAGATCGCGGCCATTGACGCACGTATCGAGGCCATAAAACGGCTCCGATCGTCCCAGGCCGGCCCCGTCGCGGTACTTGAAGCAATGCGCGAAAGGATCGCGATGGTCCCGGGTCTTTACCTGCAAGCCATCGAACAGACCGGCGACAAAATAACCATCAAGGGCAATTCGCCGGATGAATCGGTCGTCACACAGTTTGGCCGAAGCCTCGAATTCTCTAACGGCCTGTTCTCGAATTTGAATATTGAAACGCAGCGGCAGGAGATGGTCAACCAGCAAGTATCGGCTCCTGTTGGCGGGGGCGAAGCTCCTAAGGTCAACGTTGTGAATTTTACGATCACTACGGCCTACACGCCTTCTAAGGCAGCCGGTGCACCTGACATGACACCGACCACAGCAGCAGCGGCGGCACCCGCGGGTGCGCCGGCAGCAAACCCGTCGACGCCTCCTGTACAGGTCGCAAAAAACTGAACACCGATCACCAACCGATTATACGAAATAGAAGGACAATAAAATGATTGAGAAACTCAAAAACCTAAAATGGCAATTCCAGCTTTTGCTGATGGTTGGCATCGCATCGGGACTCTATTTTGCGGTCTATTATTTTATCACCAGCGAGACCCGCGTTGAGATCGCCAAGCTGAACGATGAGATCTCTCAGCTTCAGGCTAAGAACGAAGCTGCCCGCATTGCGACACAGCGGATAAACGAGTTCCGTGCCCTTTATGCCAGCAAGGCGGTCGAGTACGAAGAACTCAAGGTGCTTTTGCCCGAACAGCGTGAGATCACCAACGTGCTGCAGGGCCTTCAGGACAATGCTAACGATTCACGGATGATCGTTATGCGGTTTTCACCGAAAGACGACACCGAGCAAGACGCGATCACCGCAAAGGCCGTTGAGGTCGAGGTCGACAGTAATTTTACGAATTTGCGTGCATTTTTCGACAAAATGGCGAAATTGCCCCGTATCGTTTCGATCTCAGATTTCAAGATCAACCAGCTTGACAAACAGACAGCCGAAAAAACAGTTCACGCGATGTTTGTCCTAAAGGCATACTATGCCGATCCTGACGCGCTGAATAAGCCGGCACCGGCGAAACCGGGAGCACCTGGCGCACCGCCTGTCCCCGGCCAGCCTGCCGCCGCTCCGGCAGCTCCTGTCGTCCAGACTCCGGCCGCCAAATAGAACACGGCTATCTATACGCAATTGAGAGAAAAAGCAATGATCAACACATCAAAAATCGCAAGATTCCTCACCCTTAATGTTGTCCTCGCCGGCGCGGTGCTTCTCGGCGGAAGCTTAATGGAAGCCAGAGGCCAGGCCCGTGACCCGTTCGCAAAGCCGGGCTGGGCAAAGACGCGCGACGTGAAACCGGGCGGCGTGGCCGGCGTCAAAAAAACGACAGGTACTCCGGTCGAATTTGGTGTCCCGGCCATCGAGCAGCGGATCGAATTCTTCAAACGGCTGCGTGAAAATGCCGCCCTGAACGGCCAGCCCCTGCCAAAGGTAACAAGCGTGCTTACGCTCAACGAAATGGCCGTAACCGGCATATTTCAAACGCCCCGCGGTTATGCCGCGATGGTCGAAGCGACGCCGATCAAGCTCTCATACACGATCTACCCTGGCGAGAAATTCTTTGACGGACAGTTGGTCGCGGTCGAAGAGAACCGGCTTGTTTTCAGGCGTGTGACAAAGATGGGTAAGGACAAGTTTGTCGCGTCGGTCGAAAATAAGACACTCCGAAAGTATTCTACGCAGGAAGAGGTCCAGGGAACCGCGCCGGTCCAAAGTGATGGCAAGCCGCCCGAAACGGTAGCCACCTATCAGCCGCCGGCACCCGACAGCTCTACCGTCAAGCCTGGCCCACCGGCACCGATCGTTTCGCCGCTTGACGAAATGAACAAGCAGGTCCCGCAATCAGACGAAGCGAAACAAAAAGCCGCGAAAGGTACAAAAAAACCGGTCAAGGTCGCAAAGAACAAATAAACCACAAGTTTTCAGAGGCGGTTAGCATTACCATCCGCATCGACAATAAGGCAGCAATTCAACTCAGGCCATTTCTCTTGAACAAAGAGTATGGATGTAACTTGTAACGGAGGAAACATGACTTCTCTTCAACAATTAAGCGGTATCGGCAAAAAAGCACTTATCGCATTAATGATCATATTCACGTTCGCCCTTGCGGCTGCGGCTCAAAGGGTTGAACCGCTAGCTCAGGGACGGTTATACGGCGACCCCGGTTTTCGCGGCGAGCCGATCAAGTTAAACGTCGTCAATGCCGACATTCGCGACATTCTCAACTACATCACGGAACAGTACGGGATCAATTTTGTCATCGACAAATCGGTCAAGCAGGTTCCGGTGACGGTGAACGTAAGCGAGGTTCCCTGGAACATAGCACTTGATTCGATCCTTCGTGCTCAGGAACTTGGTATACAGGTCAACGGCACCATCCTTCGGGTCGCCGATTCGAAAACGCTTGCATCCGAGGGCGAGATCTTCCGCCAGCAGCGTGACAATGCGATCGATGCGTCACCGCTCTATACAGAATTCATACGGCTCAACTACGCCCGTGCAATTGGCTCTCTGAGCAATGCCGCGGGCAGCTCGGGCCAGACCACGACCGGAACGACCGGAGGAGCGAGCAGCACGACAAGCGGCGGCGGTGCATCGGGAGCGCAAGGCGGTGACCAGGGAATTCTTGGCATCATCAAGCGGCGCCTTTCGCGACGCGGCGCGGTCGAGACAGATGGCCGGACAAATACCGTGATCATCACGGATGTTCGCGAGAACATCGACGCGATCCGCCAGTTGGTAACTTTATTGGATCAACCGGAACCCCAGGTTGAGATCGAAGCACGCATCGTAGTTGCGACCCGCAACTTCAGCCGTGACATCGGTATTCAGCTCGCGGCATTGGTCACCGGCCCTCGCGGCAGCGGTGCGGCGGGTGGGACACTTCCTGTTGGCAACGTTCCGACAAATATCCCGACGGCAAACCCGACCGGACTTGCTTCGCAGTTGGTCAATACGGCGATCGGCCTGACGACCGGCATTTTCGGAACAGCCCAGATCAGTGCGTTGATCACCGCCGGTGAACAGAAAGGACAGGCAAAGGTAATCGCGACGCCGCGTGTAACAACCCTGAACAATCGTCCGGCCGAGATCAAGAGCGGATCGAAGATCCCGATCACGACGATCCAGCCGGGTGGCGGCGGTTCAGGCGGCACTGGCGGCGGATTTGCGGTCGCAACCACCGAGTATGTAGATGTACCGCTTCGGTTGGCGATCACACCCCAGATCACAGATGTGGGAACAGTCATCCTGAAAGTCGTTGCGGAAAACAGCTCGACAGCTACGATCACAGCCGGCGTCGCTCCTGACATCAACACGCAGAGCATGTCGACAGAGGTTACCGTGCCGGATGGCGGAACAACGGTCGTTGGCGGCGTGTTGTCCGATGACGAACGCGAAGGCGTTGATCGCACACCGGGCCTTTCGAGGATCCCGCTGTTTGGCAGTCTCTTCAAACGCAAGAGCACCCGACGCGATACGAGCGAGATCTTGTTCTTTATCACGCCGCGTATCTATCGGCCCGATTTTGCCGGAAACAATACTGGCGTGGATCGTCCGAGAAACACGACGATAATCCAGCCGGTTCCGCTTGGCAACCCGGCGTCGAACTCGGATCCGAACCCGGTTACGCCGGTTCAGACTCCGATGGTACCAGTTCCCGGAAACCCGCCGTCGGGTACTCCGACCAAACCGTAACCCATCTCCAGCTTAACCGCGGATATGGCAATGGAGAACACCGTGCGAAGAGTGCGGCACTCCGCTTCCTCCGTAACAAAAGCCCGTCAGTGCGTAATGCATTGACGGGCCTTTTTGATTGTGGATCGCGATTGCGGATCACGGACTTTGAACGTAGCAGTCCGAGATCTGAGATCGGAGATTTGAGATCAAAAAACCAAATCGAACCCAAATCCAAAGCGAACGCTATTCAGCAATATATCGGCTCGGGACCGGAATGTCGCCGGACTCGCCGAACGACCTGACATTGTAGGTCGGTCCATCAGTTCCTTGAATGTACCAAGTACCGTTCGACGGCCTGAAAACAGCTATGTCGGTTTTCCCATCGCCATCGAAGTCGGCCGGGGTGGGTTTGTCATCCGCGACGCCGAAGGATGTGGCATAAAACCCAAGCGAGTTCTTAAAGTACCAGGTCCCGTTTGAAGGACGAAATACCGCAAAATCGGCTTTGCCGTCACCATCATAATCCGCCTGCACCGGTAGGTCGCCGTTTACGCCGAAACTTGTAACGGCAAATCCCGGGACCAGGGTTGTCAGCATGTACCAATTGCCGTTGGTCGGCCGGAAGACGGCGATTTCGGATTTTCCGTCAGCGTCAAAGTCAGCCTGTACCGGTTTGTCGCCGGATTCGCCGAACTGAACTACCCTATATGTCCCGGCACTGCCCAGAATATACCAATTGTTGTTGGACGGCCTCCAAACGGCGAAGTCCGTCTTTAAGTCGCCGTCAAAATCGCTCTGGACCGGAATATCGCCCGCGGTGCCAAACTCGCGTTGTATGAAGTTTCCCGTGGCGGTACGAATGTACCAGGTCCCGTTCGAAGGCCTGAAGACTCCATAATCGGTCTGGCCGTCGCCGTCAAAGTCGCCGGGTGTGGGCCGGTCTCCTGGTTCGCCGTATTTCACGACTTCAAATCCTTCGGTCGTCAGGGCGTACCAAAACCCGGTCGAAGGCCTGTAAACCGAAATATCGCTCCGAAAGTCCGAGTCGAAATTTGCGATCGCCGAACCGGATAATGTGGCCGTCGATGTTGTGTAGATCTGATCGTTGCTCGAACCGCTATCGCTGTTTGCCCCGTTTCCGGCGGCATAGAAACTGAGCTTGCCGATCCGCGTAGCCGGGGCTGTCCAAGTGAAGTTCCAAGTTTTGCTGCCGAACTGCGTTGGGGTTACGCCGCTGACGGTGTGTTCGATGTACCGGCGCTCGTTACCATTCACAAACCCGCTTATGACCTGAAGCGGCTGCGGGTTTGCCGCGGGGAAAGTGAAAGTTCCGGCGTTCTCGCCCGCATTGTTAATAGCCACCATCTGAAAACCGTAAATCACGGCGCTTGAATCGGTCGTCGTGACCGTTAGCGGTATTTGCTGCCCGGGTAAATAGTTCGCCGGAAGCCCTGAGACCGCAACGCTTCCTGACCCGCTGTTGACCGGGAACGTAGAGTGGCACGCGGTACAGTTATTCTCGATCGGAGCGCCGGTAAACGAAGGTGACGGCCCCGAGGCCGAAGCGCTTGTTTTGCCTAATTTCGAAACGCTCGGATAAAAGGCTCCGATGGCCGCCAAAAGCACCGCCGACAGGATCAAAACCTTTGACTTTGAGGAAGATCGTTTCATCGCGGGAACCTCCTTGTGAATTGCAAGAAATTCTCTTTGTTTTGATGGGGGAAGTTTTGGAAAAGTCTGATAAATTCAAATTGTGGCAGGCGGCTTTGTGGGCCAAAGCCGCCTGCTTTTCAAGGTCCGTACGCCTTATGGTATGTATTTCGACGGAATCGGAATGTCGGTCGGTACGCCCCAGTTGTTGGCCGTGATTCCGAGCGTCGACTGCCTGAGCCACCAGACACCGTTTCGGTAAATTGCCTGATCATCCTTTCCATCTCCGTCATAATCTCCCGGAACCGGTATGTCACCGTTTTGGCCCCATTGAATAACATCGAAGAAAGAGTTAGTGCTGCGCCGGATATACCAGGATCCGTTCGATGGCCGCCAAATGGACATATCGTCCCTGTTGTCGCCATCGAAATCCGCCGGTGTCGGCTTGTCGCCGGGTTCACCCCAATTCGTGACGGTCATTCCGATGCCGGTGCTGTTTGAGACATACCAGACACCGTTCCGGTAAATTGCTCGGTCCGTTTTGGCGTCGGCATCGTATTTGCCCGGCACCGGCACGTCGCCGGCCTGACCAAAGGAATTTACTTCGATACCGCCCGTGCTTTTTCTCGTGTACCACGAGTTATTCGACGCCCGATAAATTGTCGGGTCGTCTTTTCCATCACCGTCGTAATCGCCAACGACCGGTTTGTCGCCCGGATCGCCCCACGAAATGTTGCTTATTACAAAACCGTTGCTCTGAATGATAAAGAAATCAGGCGTGTCTCCGGGCGTGGCACGGAAAATGGCAAAGTCCGTTTTGCCATCGCCGTCAAAATCGCCCGGCGTCAGTTCATCCGTCGAAACGCCCCATGTCAGAACGGTTATGCCGCCAATTGCCGTTTTGACATACCAATTTCCTTCAACTGGACGGAACACCGAGAAATCCGATTTGCCGTCGCCGTCAAAATCCGCACGCGACCTTACGGTCGTCGGTAAGAAAGAGCATGAACTTGTCGCTCGTACGGTTATGGAGTCGATATTCCATCCAACAAATCCCGAATCCGTACCGGTGTTGCTGTCGGTACCGAAACGCCAGCGAAGCCTTATGTTCTGCCCATTCGCGGCTGCCGGCAACTGTACGGTCGATTGAATAAACCCGCCGGAATGCCCGGTCCAGGCCGGCCGGTTGGCGATCGGATTGTTCGTTCCGTTTCCAAGAGTTCCGTTATAGCCGTTTTCGATAAACGAGCCGCCCGCGGCGATCACATCCTGAAAAGCCCCGGCACCGATGCTTATCTCAAGCACTCCGCCATCCCACGAACCTTCTGTGAAATAGCTGTTTCTAAACGTGACTGTCGAAGCTGCGGAATTGACCGGGATAGATGGTGACACCAGTTCGCTGCCGCCGGCAAAGTTAGAGTTTGCAACAAAGGCTGAATTCGGTATCGAGTGCGAAGAATTCACCGAGGTAACGAACGCGATCCCGCTTGCTGACGTCGTCACGCTCCAGCCCGCCGGGATCGACGGTGCCGAAACTGAGTCAAAATTTTCCGTCAGCGTGACAGATTTTAGCCCAACCGCGATCGGCAGCGTAAAGCTTTTTGCTCCGAGGCTGCTGTTCACATTCATACTTAGGTTCAGCAAGCCGCCGCAAGGGGAGTTGGCCGGGATCGTGTACGCAAATTGTCGGCTTACCGTAGAATTGTCCGTGATATTACCGTAGTTTGCGGCACCGGCACCGGGGATATCGGCCGTTGTGCTTGTCGCCTGCAAGCCCGAGATATTCGTCAGTGCAACCGTCAGCGAGAGCGTTTCGCCGGGTTCGTAGATACCGTCGTTATCGCCCTGAGAATCAGAAATTGTAAAGCCGGGCAGCTGCAGTAGGTTCGGTCGGTCGAATGCTTCCGTTACACGGGTTTCACCTAGTCCCGATCCGATATTCTGTATGCTCGCGCCAACACCCATTCCACGGATCGCAAAACCTGCCCATACATCGGATGCATCTGCAAGTTGTGCCCCCGTCGTCGCGCTTCCGATGGCGGACGCAATGATAGCATCGCGGGCCTGCAAAAATGTTGGGTTCAATGGCGAGATCTTCATTCCGTCCATCACCAGTTGCAGTGCCCTTCGATTTCCGGTTGCCCACCCAAGCCGCTGTACCATGCGGGCACGGACCTCCCAGAGAGCACTGCTCCATATTTCGCCGGCGGCGTGTACCTGATCGGCGGTCGTCGCGATATGGGGGCCGCTCATCGCCGGATAGGCTCCATCCGTCAAATTGATTTTTGTCTGGTCAATGTCATTGAAAGTCAGCGGATTGTGCGGCCGATTGTTCGGTCCGCCGGTCGACGACATTATCGCTTTCGGAAACCGCCTGATCCCGTAGTAATAATTCTTTGTCCCGATCGTGGCGAAACTATTGAGCGTAAGGTATCCGCTTATAGGATACGTACCGGCTATCGGGTCGCCCGGCTCGGAAAGCATGCAGTGTGCGAAAAAATCGCTCCAGCCTTCACCCATCCCACGTGCCATCGCTGACGCAAGCCCGCTTGCGTTGCCGTGCAGACGGTTTGACGTGCCGTGTGACGCTTCGTGGATCATTATTTCAGCGTCTGACGAACCGTCACGGCCGGGGAATGGTCCGTCAAAAATGTACATCTGCATTTTTCCGCGTACACCGTCCGGTCCCGTGCCGAAATTTGCATTGTTCGCTCCCGAAACATCTTGTCCTTCGGCTGAGATCCGGTCGCTCCCCACGCCGCCGCGTCCAAAATTGTTCGTCTGGAAATTACGGGCTGCTTCGGTAAAACCGAGCCGGTAAACTTCGTCGTGGTACCAGTTCATAATATAGAACTGTTGTATTATCGCCCCGCGTCGGGCTTCTGCGGAAGTGGGCGCGTCGCCAGGACCACTGGGGATGCCGGGCGGGGGATTCCAGCCCGACGTAAATGTTCTGAGCGGAGAACCTTCGGCCGGCGACGCCGCGTCAACACTATCCGGAGCCGCAAGGTCCAGCCCGGATTCGACCGCGTTCCCATCCGTTGTATTCGTCCCGTCCGTGATCCAGCCGTTATTGTTGAACGTATACGGGGCTTCGTTTCCGATCCTCGAAATGCTTGTCCTGGGAATAACAAAACCCTGTGTTCCCAGATTCGGATCGAAGACCGACGGCAATGCCGGGGCAGGGCTGTCGGCAACATTGATCATGTTGTTCGAGTTTGTATAAACCTCATACGTCGAAGGCTGAGTTTGGTCTTCGGTAATGTTCTTGCGCCATAGTACCGTTCCGCTTTCGGCATCGACCATGAGATAGAACGCGCGCTGCGGCAGCCAGATAAGCACTCGCCAGGCCGGGACAGCAACGCCGGGTTCGGTCGGAAAATACATTTTTTCGGCCGAGGTTGCCCAATCGCCTTCACCGTAAACTGTTTTGTTCTCATCCGATTTTGCAGAATTTCGCGACAGGTCCCCCGGCCTCAATTCATGTCTTATCGATCTTGCGGCAGCCGCGACGGCGGCGTCCGGATCGTTAAAATCGGCGGAAAGCCGAGCGTAATCCAATCCGGGAGCAAAATTGTTAATAACCCGGATGATCGAGCCGTCTTTTGTGAACGCCGCCTTAACTTCACCGCGAAACACCGGAATTCCATTGATCTCTTGATTGAATTCAACAAACGAAAGGTTTCCGTCGGGATTCTTGTACTCCGAAAAAAGTTTCAGGCCGTCCAACTGGTCATCTGTTGCACCGATAAGTCCTTTGTTTTCCTTTAGAAACCCGACCAGAGCGTCGGACTTCTTTTCGCGGGTAGAGCGGGTAAGAAATGCACGGCCGAGAGTGACGTCAGGGGCAATGATCTCCGGCGTTCGGATCTCAGGGTTGTATTCGACTTTTAGTGTTGGGACTGTTGACTTAAGCTTGTTTTCCGCACGAACAAACGAATCCCGCACATCGGCTATCTCAACCGCACTGCGATTCAGGGTGGATCGAAAAGAGGCTATCTTTTCAAACGCGCTTTTATCTGATCGAATGTCGTAATTGGGAAGATCGTCTTTCTCACTGACGGTTCGCGTAAAAAGGCCGTCGCCCGATGCCTTGCCTCCCGCTTTTGTTCGCAGGCCGAACGGCAGCACAAATATCGCCGTAATAATGGCCAAAACACCTAAACTCAGCAGAATACTCCGCCGAGATTCGGCGACAAAAATAACCCTCATTTACTTCGCTCCTCCAGAAAGCTGACCCGAAACAATATTCAGTAAGCTCGATACATTACTAATTAGACGAACAATCGGACGTTTTTTCCCAATTAAATCATGCATGCGCACCAAACCATCGACATTGGGGCGTTTTGCAATTACTATTTAATATGAATTGAACAGCTATGATTTCGTTGGACGCACCAGGCAATTTGGGAGATGTCCTAATAATACTTATACCAAATCCTATGTCGTTTTCCGAACCCTGTTTGTACCAAAATTACCGCCGAAAGTCAATAAATTTCCGATTTCCGAATGCAGGATAACCACATCGAAAAAGTCTTCGGCTCCGGCGGCCTGATATCGAAATTTCACGAAAATTACGAATACCGCGGCGGGCAGATCAAAATGGCCGAAGCCGTCGCCCAGGCGTTCGCGGACAAAAAGCACTTGATCGTCGAAGCCGGTACTGGTACAGGGAAAACGTTAGCTTATCTGATCCCGGCGATCTCTGCGGCGTTACAGACAAAAAAGCGGATAATTATCTCGACCGGAACGAAAAATTTGCAGGAGCAGCTGATGGAAAAGGACATCCCGTTCCTGCAAAAGGTGCTGCCGAAAAAGTTTACTGCGGCGTATATGAAAGGCCGATCGAATTACGCGTGCATTTACCGCATACAAAAGGCCGATAACCAGCCGATTTTAGATGGTTTGGACCAAAAACGATACTTTGACGAGATCCGCGATTGGAGCCGCGAAACCGAGACAGGCGACCGCCGCGAGATTGTCGATCTCCCCGAAGACCTGTCGTTCTGGGGCCGCATTAATGCTAAAGGCGACACTTGCATCGGCCAAAAATGTCCGGACTTTGAGCCATGTTTTATCACGCGAATGCGCAAGCGTGCCGAAGACGCCGATATCGTGATCGTCAATCATCACCTCTTTTTCGCCGATCTGAATGTGCGGGGGAATCAGTTCGGTAAGGTGATCCCGGATTACGGTGCGGTCATCTTTGATGAGGCCCATTTGATCGAAGACATCGCCGCGGATTATTTCGGCTTTCAAGTTTCGAATTTTCAGATCGACGAGCTTGTTCGCGACGCCGCCACGCTTCCGATCTCCGATGCGGTTGCGACCCGCGATATCGACAAAGCGGCGTCAAAAGTATCTGGGCTTGCTGACCAATTCTGGATCCGTTTTGTGCAGGCCCGCTCGGAAGGGCGGTTTCCGCTGCAGCCCGATGTTTTCGCCTATCGTTCGACAAACGGAGAACAGTCAGCCTACTGCTCTTGGCGAGGCATATTCTGCGCTCGATTCTGCATTGCAGCGGCTCGAATCACAGATCGACGCGTTTGCCGAAAAGTTGCCCGAAGCCGAAAGTCTTGTTCGGCGGACCCGGCAAACACGTTTCGATCTCGATTTTGTGGTCACGCAGGCAGAAAGAAATTACGTTTACTGGCTCGAAAAACGCGGAAAGGGAATGTTCCTTCGGGCATCGCCGGTAGATGTGTCGGAGCTGTTGCGCGAAAAGCTGTTTGAAAAGGTCGAGACGTGCATCCTGACATCAGCAACGCTTTCGAGCAGCGGCAAATTCGATTTCATCCGCGAGCGTCTCGGCCTTGATACCGGCAAGACGGCCGGCCTCGTCGCGCCATCCGCCTTCGACTACGAAAAGCAGGCGATCATCTACCTGCCAAAAGCGATGCCCGATCCGCGTTCGCCTGAATTCACACAGCTTGCCGCCGGCGAGATCGTCAAAATACTGCAGATCACCAGCGGCCGGGCATTCGTGCTGGCGACGAGCAATTCGTCGATGAAAGCGCTGTTCGAGCTGGTTTCCTCGCGCGTCAGCTTTCCGTGTTTTGTCCAGGGTTCGATGTCGAAAACCGGCTTGCTCGAAAAATTTCGCGAAACGCCGAACGCAGTCCTGTTCGCGACCCAGAGCTTCTGGCAGGGCGTAGACGTCCAGGGCGAACAGTTATCGTGCGTTATCATCGATAAACTCCCCTTCGCCGTCCCGACCGATCCGCTAGTTGCCGCACGGTCTCGTTTTGTCGAAGAAAACGGCGGCAATTCCTTCTTCGACTACAGCGTCCCGCAAGCTGTCATCTCGCTAAAACAAGGAATCGGCCGGTTGATAAGAAGCACCACCGATAAAGGCGTCATCGCCATCCTCGACCCTCGGCTTCGAACTAAACGGTATGGCAAAGATTTTTTAAGCAGCTTGCCGAGGATGCGGATAACGAGTGACCTGGAGGAGGTTGACGCTTTCATGACGGACTCGGCCGAGATCCTCGGTTTGTAAAGGGCCGATTCGCATCAAGCCGCCAATTTAATTAGCATCAAAAGCGTATGTCACTAGAAAAGCGAGAAAAGCGCGTTGACGACCGGGCTATATCGGAAAAGTTTTCCTCGCAGCAGCTATTGGTTATTTTTCTGCTCGCGATGACCCAATTCACCGTGATCCTTGATTTTATGGTGATGTCGCCGCTTGGCGATCTTCTGATGAAATCGATGGCCTTAACAACCGCTCAATTTGGTGCTGCGGTCTCGGCGTACGCGTTTAGCGCCGGAATTTCGGGGCTGCTGACCGCGGGTTTTGCCGACCGGTTTGATCGGAAGAAGCTTTTGCTTTTCTTTTATGTCGGTTTTATTCTTGGCACACTCATCTGCGGCCTTACAAATTCCTATTACATGCTTATTGCGGCACGCATCGTAACCGGCCTGTTTGGCGGCGTTATTGGATCGGTCTCAATGGCTATCGTTGCGGATCTCTTTCCGATAGAAAAACGCGGACGCGTGATCGGCTACATGCAGATGGGATTTGGGGCGAGCCAGATATTGGGCATACCTATAAGCCTGTTCATAGCTAATGTCTGGGGGTGGCAGTCGCCTTTTCTTGCGATCGTCGTTATTTCTACCGCCATATGGCTGGCGATCACCTTACGGATGCATCCGGTCAACCAGCATCTTTCTGTCAAGAGCGATAAGAGCCCATTTAGGCATCTAATCGACACCGTGAGGAATCGACGATATCAGCTTGGTTTTGTGGCGACCGCTCTTCTAACCTTGGGTGGTTTTATGATGATGCCCTGGGGAAGTGCGTTTGCGATCAACAATCTGCTTGTCACTCCGGAGCAACTGCCTATCTTGTTCATGGTTTCGGGAGTTGCCGCATTGGTTGTAATGCCTGTCGTCGGACGTCTCAGCGACAGCGTCGACAAACTGCGGATTTTTGTGATCGCCTCGCTTTGGCTTATGGTAATGGTCGTTGTCTATACGAATCTGACCCCGATCCCCCTATGGTTGATACTGATATTAAACGTCCTGTTTATGATCGGTATTTTGAGCCGAATGGTACCGGCTATGGCCTTGATATCCGTCTTACCTTCCATGCAGGACCGCGGGGCTTTCATGAGCATAAATTCATCGTTGCAGCAGATAGCCGGGGGTGTGGCCGCAATTGTGGGTGGAATGATTGTGGTGCAGAAAACCAATTATAGCCCGCTTGAGCATTACAACACTTTGGGTTATTTAATGGTTGTGCTTTCCGTGTTTGGTGTTTATATGGTTTTTCGCGTAAATGGGTTGGCGAAAAAGGCGCGAGATAATTCTGAAGGTGCCATCGAAACTGTAGTTATGGTTGAGTGAAAGCAATTGCCCTCAAGCTGGCTTCACATCGAAAACCAGGAAAGCGAAACTCTTGACATGGCGTTGCACCTATGGCCAACCACAAGCCAAATTATTGCCACACTTTAGTGCTGATTTGAAAACAAATGAAACTATTCGTTTTAATCCGCTACAGTCTACTCCTTATTTTCATGGTTACCTCTGAATCAAGAGGACAAACAAATACGTCACCCCATTCCTCCGTTAAACAGGAAAAAGACCGGTCCTTAAAAATTAAGTCGAGACCCGGTCCCGACCGTGCTGTTTTTGGTAATTGCAATGAAAAACAGCGAAAAGGCGGAATGTCGGTACAGATCAATGTTACATTTGATAGTTCCGGAAAGGTTACAAAAACTGAGATTTACCGCGGTTCGGGTTGTTCAGCTTTTGATAAGGAAGCGATGCGCACTGGCAAGAGAATAAAATTCGATCCTGAGATAAAAGACGGCCAGCCAGTTACCGTGATTAAGGTAATCGAGTATGGATATTTTGAATATTGAGAGTATGCCATCATTTTACGAAGTAATGATCGAACGCAATTTCTCGTCGGCGCATCAGTTGCGCGGGTATAAGGGGAAGTGCGAGAACCTGCACGGGCATAATTACAAGATCGAGATCTATGCCAAAGGCGAGGAATTGAACAACATCGGGCTGCTGATCGATTTTGTCGATCTGAAGGCGGCCGCTGATGAGATCGTCAAATACCTCGACCATCGCAACATCAACGAGCTCCCGCCGTTTGACGAAGAGCTTAATCCGTCGGCCGAGAATCTGGCCAAATTCATTCTTGATTACATTGCGTCACGGGTCGACGATGAACGGGTTAGGGTTTACAAGGTCCGCTGCTTCGAAACGCCGACGAGCATTGCGACATATCAGATCGACTGATCCGTGAGCAATTATACTGTCGGTGCGCAAAATATCCCTTGAAATCAAACATATTGTGCCTTATAGTTTTGCGAACCCTATTCCATTTTCTAAAAGGACGCGGTGATTTGGAATTGATATGAAAAAGTTATTTTTTAGCGTGCTGATCTGCCTTCTATTTGCGGGATTCGCGTTTACGCAGGGCGTCGATTCGGGGAAGATCGCCGGCGTTATTCGCGATGAGAACCAGGCTGTTGTAGCAGGGGCGCGTGTTTTGATTAGAAATACACGCACTGGGCTTGAACGTACCGCCTCCAGCAATGCCGCAGGATCATTTTCATTCGAAAACCTGCCGGCGGGCAATTATGAGATCCGCGTGCTGGCCGAAGGTTTTTCGCCGGAAACCCGCCCCATTGACCTGGGTTCAGGTGCCGCAGCCTCCGTCGACTTCACGATCGCGGTTGGTGAGACCCGCGTTACCGTGACGGCCGAAACCGGCCAGGCGGAAGAAATAAAAAATGTTCCGCAGGCCGTTAATATTATCGGTTCGTCGGAAATCCTGGAGCGGGCGACATCGGTCCTCGCACAAGTGGGCAAAGAGGAAGTTGGCCTGAACGTTCAAAAAACAAGTCCGACCATCGGTGCAATCGTCGTTCGCGGCCTGACCGGGAAAAACGTCGTAAATTACGTTGATGGCGTCCGCTATACCAACGGCACCCAGCGCGGCGGAATTAACACTTTTTTCAATCTCAACGAACCTTCAAATTTTCAGGCGATCGAGGTTTTCCGCGGCCCTAACGGTGCCCAATACGGGTCCGATTCGTTGGGCGGGACAGTCAACATGCTGACGAGATCGCCAAGATTCGGATCGAACCAAGCTGAGTTTCACGGTGAGATCATCCCTTCTTTCGCAACGGGAGACCGGAGCTTCGGCAGCGTGGCGATTCTTAGCTACGGCACACAAAAGCTTGGCGGTTCGATCAATATTGCGGGCCGGCGGATCAATAATTTGAGGACCGCGAATGGGCTCGATTCTCATTCGGCGATCACACGATTTCTCGGCCTGCCTTCGAGCGTTTTGTACGAAAGGAGCCCGGAAACAGCCTTCACCCAGTATGGCGGCTCCGCCCGCCTCAATTATGCTCCGCGCGATGACCAGCAGTTCGCGTTTTATTATCAGCGTGGTCAGCAGGACGGCGGCAAACGCTTCGACCAGCTTCTTGGCGGCGACGGCAATCTAATCGCCGATCTTCGAAACCTGATGCTAGATTTCGGCTACCTTCGATACGTCAAGCAGAAGTTTGCGGGCTTTGACAGCGCTTCGTTCACCGTTTCTTACAATAGCCAACGCGAGGAACGCGTCAACCAGGGTGGACAGGGAAATCCCTTCGGCGACATCACCCATCAATACGAGCGCACGACCGTCGCGGGCTTCAGCTTTTTCCTTGATAAACAACTTCCTTTTAACAATACCTTCCTAATTGGCGGCGATTTTTACCACGAAAAGGTCAATTCGCCGGCGTTTATCGTCAATCCTGTGACGAACGTCACAACCATTTCGCGTCCGCGCGTTCCCGATGAAGCACGGTTCGATTCAGGCGGCTTGTTTATCCAAAATGCGTGGCAGGCGATCCCCGAAAGGCTTCGCATAACCGGAGCATTGCGTTACAGCGCGGTCGCATATAGAGTGCGGGCGTCCGACAGTCCGCTCGTAAATAATCAAGCTCTTTGGAACGACGACAGCTTGCGCACGGGTGCTTTCTCCGGCCGCATCGGAGCCGTGGTTCGGGTTGTAGACGATTTTCGCATCGCGTTCAATTACGGCCGCGGTTTCCGCTATCCGAGCATCACCGACCTCGGTACGCTTGGCCTAACAGGTGACGGCTTTGAGGTCGATTACACTTCCGCGATAAATCTTGGCGGAACTATCGGCACGACCGCCGGGGCGGATGCAGTTTCAACTGGTCTGCCGGTCGCCAAACAGGAGTCGGAGTTCAGCAACAATTACGACTTCAGTCTGCGTTATCACAAGAAGCGGTTTGATACCGAATTTACAGTATTCCGGTTGGATATTGACAATGC
The DNA here is from genome assembly GCA_963732475.1 of Blastocatellia bacterium. GTDB lineage: Bacteria > Acidobacteriota > Blastocatellia > Pyrinomonadales > Pyrinomonadaceae > OLB17. The sequence goes on from CAVSZR010000008.1 coordinate 689,196, forward strand.
GATCACCAAGCAGGCGTTGATCCTGCCGGCCAGCGTTACGTCGGTCGGTGGCCAGCCAATAACCAGCCGCACGGCGGGTGGGGCTGTCTTCGTTGCGGTGGCGACCAATCCCGTTCTTGTCCGTTCGAATTTTACCGCGGCCAAGCTTTTCGGCATCGAATACGAAGTTGAAGCAAGATTGATGACGCCGCTGACTTTTAAGGGAAATTTCACGTACATTCGTGCGGAAGATAAAGCTACGGGCCTGCCGCCGAATATTGAGGGCGGAACACCGCCGCCTACCGGGTTTCTCAGTCTTCGCTACGACAGGTCGCGATTTTGGGTCGAGGCTTACTCGACGCTTGCCGCAAAACAGGACCGGCTTTCAACGCTCGATCTCGGCGATCGGCGTACGGGAGGTGCCCGTACGCGGGCAGCAGATCGAAAACTTCTTCCGACGCGGAGCATGTGTCCACCGTTTGACGAGCAACGCTGCCGGAACATGTAACGCGAACGTTAGTACGTACACGCTGCTTCCGACCGGCGAAAATATTACACAGGTCCTGACACGCGTTTTAGGACCCGGATTCCCGTCCTCAAATCTTTTCAATTCACTGCCAAGCTACGCATTGGCTAATCTTCGCGGTGGTATTGCGATTAACGAAAACGCAAAGATCTTCTGGGCGGTTGAGAATATTTTTGACAGCTATTACCGCAACCCAAGCTGGGGGATCGATGGTGCCGGCAGGAGTTTTATTGCTCAATTTAGATACAAATTCTGATTTCCTCTCTTTCTTCGTTCGTTCTCGTTCCTCCTATCCCGTGGTTCGGATTTCTATCACAGAATAGAAGGAACAAGAACGAACAAGAGAACAAGAAAATTGGCTGACTTACAGCACCTTTTCCATCACATAGTTGATTCCGACCGAATCGCCATAAGGGAATTCGAGCGTTCCGGTTTTAACAAAACCCTGTTTTTTATAAAACGCCCAGGCTCGCTCGTTCCTTTCCCAAACGCCGAGCCAAATGGAATCGTTGCCAAGTTGCCGCGCGATTTCCACGCAACGTTCGAGAAGTTTCTCACCCACACCTTTTCGCCAGACCCGTTCCAGAATATAGATCCGCTTTAGCTCGATCGTGCGCTTGCTCGCGATGCTCGGGTCGCGCGAACCGGCGATGAGTTTCGCATAACCGACGGCTTTTTGATCGAGAAAAACGATCAAAAATGTCGAATCCCGATCACTCAACTGGGTCTTGATAACATCAAGATCGAACGATTCACCAATATAAGCCGCAAGATCATGAGGCGTGTCCTGTTCGAAATACGCTTCATAAAACGTCGTCGCTGCGAGTACGGAGATCAACCGGGCGTCGGAGTCACCTGCCTTCCTGATTTCAATGTTCACGGATGTGCCTGTCATTTAACTATTCACAGAACCAAATCATTGTTTGTAACGTAACCAACCATAACTTAATATCCTAGGATCTAAAATTTCCGATATAACACAGGAGTCCCAATGAGCAAGTTTACAAAGAAATTTGTCGTCTTTTTTGTTTTGTCAGCTATGTTTTTCGTGCCAAACACGTTTGTCCATGCCCAGGCACAGAGTTCAGTTCCAAAGATCCAGTTCGAGAAATATACATTGTCAAATGGCCTGCAGGTCATCTTGCACGTCGATAAAAAGCTTCCGGTCGTCCATGTCAACCAGTGGTTTTACGTCGGCTCCGCAAACGAACGGCTTGGCCGCAGTGGCTTCGCACACCTGTTCGAACACATGATGTTCCAGGGTTCGAAAAATGCCAACAAAGAATATTTCGAATACGTCGAATCGGCCGGTGCGAATCTGCTCGAGGGCGGGGTCAACGGCACGACCAATCAGGACCGGACCAATTATTTCGCCACGGTCCCCTCGGGCAATTTGGAGAACCTGCTGTGGCTCGAAGCCGACCGCCTGGCGACTCTGCCCGATGCGCTCGACAAGGCGAAATTTGATAATCAAGTGATGGTCGTCAAGAACGAACGCCGTCAGGGGCTGGAAAATCAGCCGTACGGTCGATGGTTCAAGCTCGTCATGGAAAACATGTTTCTAAAGGGCCACCCGTATAATACGGATGTCATAGGCCTGCACGAAGACCTGACAGCATCGAACGTGGAGGACGTCAAAGAATTCTTCCGCACGTATTATTCGCCGAACAATCTATCGCTCGTCATCGCCGGTGACTTCGATCCTGCCGAAGCAAAGCGGCTCGTCGAGAAGTATTTTGGAACGATCCCGCCCGGTCCTGCGCTCGACCGTCCGGCCAAGGCGGCTGTTCAATTGAACGGCGAAAAGATCGTTGAGGTTGCCGACCGTGTGCCGCAGGAGCGGACGTATTTTGCCTGGCACACGCCCGCATATTTTGATGCCGGTGATGCAGAACTGGAGCTTGCTGCGACGATATTAACCGACGGTCTCTCGGCCCGGCTTAACAAGGCACTGCTCTACGACCGCCAGCTTGCATCTAACATCACCGCGTTTCAGAGCGGACAGCCGCTTTCCGGGTTCTTCGCTGGTTGGGTGACAGCCCGCCCCGGCGTCGACCTGAAGCAGATCGAACAGGTCGTTACCGACGAGATCGCCCGCCTTGCCAAAGACGGCCCGACCGCGGACGAGTTGAACCGCGCAAAAACGAAATGGGAGTTCGGCTTTGTTTCCGGCCTAGAAGCTATCGGTGGTTTTGGCGGAAAGTCTGACTTGCTAAATCAGTACAATACCTTCCTCGGCGATCCCGGCAAATTCGAGGCCGACCTTTTGCGCCACAACAACGCGACAATCGAAAGTGTCCGTGCCGCGGTCGATAAATATCTGAACACAAAGAATCGCCTGCTTGTCCGTTTCCGGCCCGAAAAGTCGAGCAAGGCGTCCGATATTGCGCTCGACCGCTCCAAGGAACCCGCTCTCGGCGGCGATAAGCCCTTCAAGGCTCCCGACGTTAAATCGGCGAAGCTCGAAAACGGGATGGACATTTATGTTGTCGAAAAGCCGGAATTGCCAAAGGTTGCCGTCTCGCTCGCAACCCGCGCGGGAAGCGTTGCCGATTCTCCGGGGAAGGCCGGGTTGTCGAGCATGACCGCGCGAATAATGCGACGCGGTACGACGACGCGCAACGCCATCCAGATCGACGAAACACTTGGCAATCTCGGAACCGCGCTTGGCGGCGGAGCGGCGAAGGAAAGCGCTTCGTTTAGCGTTGAGGTACTGAAGCGGAATCTCGCTCCGGCGGTCGGCGTAATGGCTGACGTTGTGGTCAATCCCTCGTTTCCTGCGTCGGAATTCGACCGCGAGAAGAAACTCGCTCTCGACAATCTGACTCAAACCGCGAATAACCCGAACGCCGTGGCAAACCGCGTCGCTAACATGATCGCTTTCGGTGCCGATCACCCCTACGGAAAACCATCCGGCGGGCTGCCGGGAACTGTCCAGGCGATCACGCGCGATGATCTCGTCGCGTTTCACAAAGCTTATTGGAAGCCGGGAAGTTCGGCCCTCGTTTTTGTCGGCGACATAACGCTCGCCGAAGCGACTGCGCTTGCCCGTCAGCAATTTGGTTCTTGGACGGGCGGAGCAGCTCCCGCGGTCAATATTGCCGCGGCCAAACCGATGCCTACCGGAAAGGTGTATCTGATCGACCGGCCCGGTTCGGCACAGACGATCATCTCGCATATTCTGACGGCACCCGAAAGAAAGTCGGGCGACTATTACGCGTTGGCGCTCGCTAATGCAGTGTACGGCGGCGGTTTCGGCACGCGTCTTAATCTCAACCTCCGCGAGGACAAGGGATATTCCTATGGCGTATTCGCGTTTCCGCAGCACAACACAAAGGCGGGGACCTGGATCGCGTCGGGCGGTGTTCAGACCGACAAGACGAAAGAGTCAACGGTCGAATTTATGAAGGAGATGAAAGGCATCGCGGGTGAGAAACCGATCAGTGAAAAGGAATTCTCGCAGGCCCGTCTTGCGAAGATCCGCGGCTACGCACAGCAGTTCGAAGCCTACGGCCGCATCACCGGCCAGATCACTGACCTCTGGCTTTTCGGCCTGCCAATGACCTACCTCCAGGCCGAAACCGATGAGATCGGGAAATTGCAGATCGGTGCAGTTAACGCCGTCGCCGCGAAATACGCCGCACCGGCTGGAACGTCGATCCTGCTCGTCGGCGATTTATCCAAGATCGAGGCGGGAATTCGTGAACTGAATCTGGGTGAAGTTGTCATCCTTGATGTGGAAGGGATGCCCGTGAAGAAATGAACATTCCGGTCAACTTAAAAAAGGGCGGCCCGATACTTCTGGCTGCCCTTTTTTATTCGGAGAACTGACCTAATGAGAATGGTGAGATATCGATTTTACTTTTTCCCGTCAGGGCCAACTCGGCGAGCGTTTCGCCTACCGCCGCCGAATGTTTGAACCCATGGCCCGAGCAAGGAGAAGCCACGATCACCCTTTCGCTCAGATGATCGATAACAAAGTTGCTGTTCGGCGTAACGGTATAAAGGCAAACTGCTGACTTTACACAGGTCTCGCCGATCCCTGAAAGCTTACCCGAAACGTACGTCTTGAACATAGCGACAGCGTCTTCGTCAGCAACCGTCCGATCGATCTTGTCCGGGGGAGTTGTTTCACGATAATCCTCCGCCGCGATTTTCAGTCCGCCGTCGCGGCCGTCAATTGCAGGAAAGCCGTATACATAATCATCTCGCCACCTGCCGAACGACCAGATAAAGATAGGGAACTTTCCCGGGACGTATTGTTCGAAAACCTGAGAAACATCGAACCAATAGAGCACCTGCCGATAAACCCGAAAAACGCCTTCACCAACACTGGGGACAAACTCGTTGACCCATGGCCCGGCAGAAATTATTGCGGCGGCCGCATCGTAACTGCCTTTGTTGGTAACAACCGTGACGCCCGTGCCTTTCGGTTCGATGCGTAACACTTGTTCGTTCCGCCGCAATGCTGCACCACGTTTCTCTGCCAGATCGAGCTGGGCCGCGACACATAATTCGGGACGCAGAAATCCGGCCGCGTCCTCAAAATAGCCGCGTTCGCTTCCGCCCAGGAGAAACTGCGGAAATTCGTCGGCGATCTCGCCGGCATTCAATACTTTGTGCTTGACGCCGAACTTCCTCGCGGCGGCAATGGTGGTTTCAAGAAAATCGGCATTTCCATGCAACGTATGACCCGAAGCAGCCGACATTATCAAACCGCCGGTAATGGTCAACAGATCGGCGCCCGATTCGCTTTCCAATTCGCGCCATATCTCGTACGAACGAAGGGCGAAGGGGACAAACTGCTCTCCTTCACCGATCGCCTGTCGGGTGATGCGTGTCTCGCCGTGTGAGGAACCAAAGGAATGTGGTGGGGAAAACCTGTCAATGCCGACGACCTTTGCACCGCGCTTTGCAAGCTGATAGCACGCTGCGCTGCCCATAGCTCCCAATCCGATAACTATAACGTCCGCATTCATCTTGAACCAAAATAGAAAGGCCTTTGAGCATAACTCAAAAGCCTTCACTTGTGATAATGGTCGGGGCGAGAGGATTTGAACCTCCGACCTCACCGTCCCGAACGGTGCGCTCTACCAGGCTGAGCCACGCCCCGTGAACTCAAGTATCTGAGTCTAAGCTACCAATCCCTCTAAGTCAAATAAAAGTTGCGTCTTAGTTTTCGACCACGTCAGCGTCGACGGGCTTCTTTCCGAATTTGTGTTTCAAGAACTCGATGATCGGCGGCAGAAGCGACAGGAAAACGACAACGATCACGACTTTCTCGATGTGATCCTCCAGCTTGATCCCAAGGGCGTTTTCGACTAATCCTCCGAGGAAATACCCGGCCAGAACCATGCTCGATATCCAGAGTGCCCCGCCAAGGATGCTGAATGTCAAAAATTTGTAATACGGCATCTCGGCGGCCCCGACAACCAAGCGGGGCAAACGTGCGCACGATCGGCACAAATCGGGCGAGAACAACCGTTTTTACACCATATTTCTCAAAGAAGGCATGAGCTTTCTCGACTCGGCTCGGCTTAAAGATCCTCGAAGATTCTCGATTAAAGAGCCTTTTTCCCATAACACGGCCCGTCCAATAACCGGTGTTGTCGCCGACGACCGAACCGAGAAAGAAAGCGAGCATAACAAGAACGACGTTCAGCTTGTCTGGGATCGTTGCGGCCATCAAACCCGAAACCACCAGCAGAGAATCGCCAGGCAGGAAAAACCCGACCGCCAGTCCGGTCTCGGCGAAAACGATAAAGAACAACCCGAAATAAACCCATACGCCGAGCCAGTTCAGTAAATAATCGATCAGGAATTTCGGATTAATAAATTCCTTTACGGCGTATAAAAATTCAACAATGGAATCCATAATAGCTTTATCAGAATCGGGTGCCGGGTTTCAGTGGAAGAAGCACGCTATCGTTCTGGCCGCACCTACTTCCACCCATGTTCGCCAATGAGCGGCACAAACGTGCACGGCCCGTGGTCTTCGCTCGCGAATCCTTCGGCGGTTCTGGTCACCCGAACCAGCATTTGCGTTTTTTGATCTTCACCGATCGGTACGACAAGCTTGCCCCCGATCTCGAGCTGGTTCAACAAAGGCTTCGGAACGTCGGGCCCGCCTGCCGCGACAAGGATCGCGTCGAAAGGAGCGTAGACCTGCCATCCGTTCGTGCCGTCGGCATTGCGGATCGAGACATTGTTATACCCAAGGCCCCGGAGCTTTTCCAACGCGTCTTTTGCCAAACTCGGTATCCTCTCAACCGCATAGACCTTTTTCGCCATACTTGCGAGCACGGCGGACTGATATCCCGACCCGGCGCCTATCTCAAGTACGCGTTCCTTACCGGTCAGTTCCAGTAATTCGGTCATCCGCGCCACAATGTACGGCTGCGAGATCGTTTGGCCGGCTGCGATCGGAAGAGCGTTGTCCTTATAGGCCTGCGACCTAAGTGCCTCCGGGACAAATCGATGCCTCGGCACCGTATTCATGACGTTCAAAACCCGCTGGTCCGCGATCTTATAATGGTCCCGCAGCCTTTCGACCATTCGCAATCTCGGGATTTGAAATTCGTCCATTATTAGATCCCAAAATCAGTTCATTTCCCAACCTTTCATTACTTCGAGAGCTGAATGATTCGTCAGATCGCTCCGCATCGGCGTAACCGAAACATAGCCTTCGTCGATCGCTTCAAAATCGGTCCCGCCCTCGGCCCGGAATCCGACACGCTCTTCGCCGATCCAGTAATAAAGCTTCCCGCGCGGGTCGATGTGTTCTGAAATCACCGGCCGCGCCGTCTTGAATCCTTGTTTCGTAACACGTATGCCGACCGGTACGCCCTTCGGCACGTTCACATTCAGCAGCGTCCCGTCGGGAATTCCCTGGGCCAAAGCCTTCCGCGTTACTTCCGTCGCGACCTTGATCGACTCGGTAAAATTCTGATCCCGATTTGCGACCAGGCTAAACGCAAGCCCGGAACGCCAAGTATCGTCGATTCCAAAGCACCCGCGACCGTGCCCGAATACGTCGCGTCATCGCCGAGATTCGCGCCGTGATTTATGCCCGAAACGCAGATGTGCGGCCGTTCTTCGGCCGGCAGGATGCGGTTGAGCGCGAGCGTGACACAATCGGTGGGCGTGCCGTCCACGGTCCAGTGCCGCTCGTCGATCTGCCTGATCCTCAGCGGCCGTGCCAGCGTCAGGCTGTGCGACGCACCGCTCTGTTCCGAGACCGGTGCGACGACATATACGTCGCCCAGCTCCCGCACCGCTTCCTCAAGCGCGATAATTCCTTCAGCATGAATGCCGTCGTCGTTTGTAATAAGAATTCGAGGTCGTTCCACTGTAATAGTGTCAAAGGCATTAGTATCAATCGTTTGAACCATGCCGACTCAAAAAGAAAAAGTGAAAAGGCTGAACGCAAGATCTGCGAACATTTTTACCTTTTCACTCTTTCACTTTTACCCTTTATCGGCCGAATCCCGGCCGCGGTGCACCTGCTCCGGCACCTGCCCCGGCTCCCATCGGCCTCTGCTGGCGGAAACGGCGTCTGTTACGCTTGCGTGCATTTACCGATTTGAGCTTCGCCTTTTGTCCCGGCGGAATGAAGTGAGCGTGCTTTTTGAGATCTTTGATGATCTCTTCGCTGATCACTTTACGCTTAAATCTGCGCAAAGCGCTTTCGATCGATTCGTTATTATTAACTGAAATATATGCCATTTATTTTCTCACCTCCTTTCGGCTGGAATAGCTCATCTTGGAGCAAACAAAAATTAAACACCGGATCGGCCCGAAACGCAAGCCGTTGGGGTGGGGTGGTAGATCTGCAAAGTGGATCTTCAGGATCCGATTCAAAAAACGGAGGGGAGTTTTTGCGGCTGCATTATCGCCTTACTTCCGATCCGACAAAAGCCAGTCTTCCGCCTTCTCGAAATCATTAAAAGCGAGCCCAAAAAGGCCGCGGTTCGACCCGACGAGCGATCCAAAATCGTTAAGTTCGCTGTGTTCGATCTGCCGGTCGAAAAAAGCGATCTTTATCTCGGCTAAAGCCATACGAAACCAGCTCGGACAAAAGCTGAAAAACATCGCCCATCGGGGCGGCCTCCATAATGTCTTCTTCGACCAAAACCTTTTTGTAGTTAGTGGTTTTCAGTTCATCGGCAATGTCCTGCCAGTATCGCCTTGAAATGTCGTAAGAATCGTGCTGCCCTGAGACATAGGCATAGAGGTAATGGCGGGCTCAGATGCTCAGAACGAAAGCGAATAATCCTTAGCGGGGTATAGCCGCGTGTAATTGCCATTACAATAACACAAAATTCAAAAGTCTGAACTGAAAACGATTTTCGCGATATGCAGAATCCAATGATCACCGGTTCTTTATCCTTTGGCATTTATCTTTATTCTTTCGTTATGTGCGGAAGAGCATCACAGGCCGAGATCAAGGCCTATAAAGAAAAGATATACGAATGGCTGCACCCCGAGTTGTTTATTCCGCGGCGAAACCTTCGGCCGACCGAGCCGGCGTGGATCGTCGCCCGGCGTGGCGACGGGTTGATAAAGACGGTTGAGGCCCGCTGGTGGTGCCAGTGGGACGGTGCGGGCAAATTCGAGGCAAAGTACCCGACCTTCAACGCCCGCGTCGAGACGATGCACGAAAAAAAGCTCTGGCCCGACCTTTTGAAAAAAGGCCAACGCTGCATATTTCCTATCGATAGCTTTTACGAGTGGCCGATAAAGGGCAAAGGCCTGCCGCCGGTCGAGATATTTGTCCAGGGCCGCGAGCCGTACGCGCTCGCCGGTCTCTGGAGCCGTTATTTCGAGGGGAGCGAAACCCGATATTCCTTCACCACCTTCACGACCGAGCCAAACGATTTCATGCGCCCGATCCACGAAAAAGCCATGCCCGTCATCCTCACCAACATCGACGAGCAAAAACTCTGGCTAATGGAAGGCGACGAAGCCCTCCTCCGCCCCTACGAAGGCGAGATGGAATTCGACCAACTCCCCGACACCCTCGAACACCTTTATCCGGAGGAAAACCGGAAATACTGAGAGAAACAAATAGATCCTCCAAACTCCCTCCTCGATAAGGAGAGTCTCGAAGGCGGGGTGGTAGACGAACGCAGCCACGAGCAGAACACCAATGTAAGCGGCGGCAACGGAGTACTTCAAAGCCGGATGCTGATCTCTTCGCGTATCAATGCAGATTTGGAAAGCAACATCTTTTTTTTCGTACTGGTTGAAACAAGTCATATTAAAATTTCGCGTGTATGTCGGGAGGCCAGAAAATTATGAATACAGCAAAACAACAAACCGCTACCAATTAATTTTGCGTGAGGGTCGCAGCAGCGATTCCGAACCTTTGGGAAATATTTGTTTCACCGCATTCAAGACGATATCCGAAAAACACGGCTTTCCGCCGGACTTTCCGGCGCCTGAGGAGGCGATCGGGTTGGTCTCGATGCTGCTTTCCCAGCCCGATGTTTATTCCGTTGTGGCCGAGAACGGCGGCCAGCTCGTCGGCAGCAACTTCCTCTGGGAAGGTGATGCCGTGGCCGGCGTCGGGCCAATAACGGTCGATCCGGCCACACAGAATTCCGCGATCGGCAGGGCGTTGATGAACGACGTTCTCCGCCACGCGGACGAAAAAGGAATTCTCTCCGTCAGGCTTGTACAGGCGGCATTCCATAACCGCTCGCTTTCGCTCTACACGAAATTGGGTTTCAACACGGTCGAGCCGCTTTCTCTTATCCAGGGCACGCCGCCAAATGTAAATATCGAAGGCTGCAGCGTGCGCAAAATGGCCGCTGAGGACATCGCCGGAGCGGATGCACTAGCTCTAAGCGTCCATGGGCACACGCGGCATAACGAGGTTGTCGGCGCCCTCGCTCAGGGAGGGCGCGATGGTCGTCGAACGCGACGGACGCATCACGGGATATTCGACCGTGCTCGGATTCTTCGGCCATGCGGTCGGTGAATCAAACGAAGATCTCAAAGCCCTGATCGGTGCCGCGGAAAGCTTCGCCGGCCCGGGGTTTCTCCTTCCAACCCGAAACAGCGAACTGATGCGGTGGTGCCTGGAGCACGGCTTGCAGATAGTTGAACCAATGACATTGATGAGCCGGGGAATTTATCAGGAACCGCGCGGAGCGTTTCTGCCCTCGATCCTTTTCTAACGATCGCAGAAAAGAAAGGGAACCGGTCAAGATCCGTCTGGATCATGACTTTGGTTCCCAAGTCGCCCATTCTTCGACCAGCTTTTCCTTAACAATGCGGCTTATGTTTATACCCAGCAATTCGATTACACCGCTGATAGTTAGCAAGCGATTCCTAAATAGTTTTATCCAAGCGTTGCCGCCCGGACGTATCTGTTCCCAAAAATCCCAGCCATTACGCTGACTGCCTGTGATTTCGCGCCGCTGCCCCTGAAAATGACCTGAAAGGTTTTCCGTTATAGACAAATTTTCCGCCCTTTATTTCAGCGGTATATTGTTCACCGTTAAAGGTTGCACTAAAGTTAGTTCCCCTCTGGAAATCCGCGCCCCTTGGTCATCCATTCGATGACCCCATTCTTCTTCCTCTGGCTACCGGTGCCGGCAGTTTCAAAAGCCGGCGAATTACATCGTTATATGTATCATCCTCCGACACAAGGAGGCTCGTCAGTCCCTTATATACTTCAAAATCTATATCTACGCTTTTCATATTTCTCTCCTCTATCTCTCTATTATAGCCGCTATACTCCCTGATAAGCTATAGCGAAGATAGCAAATATAGTTGCTATCTGTCAAGGAGTTTTTTCGAATAGCTTTCATTTCATCCGCCGCTGACGCGATGGAAAACAACAGTGCGAATAAGTGGGGGGGGGGCGACTGCTCTATGTCGGCATATTTGCAAATCCCGACCATCTTGTAGAGTTCACCTCATCTGACGCTTTACCAGATGGCGAGGAATTTGCAGGCTTGATGGTAGACCGCCGGATATAGGACTTTGTCTTTCAATCCCCGCTGCATCGGTTCCGGCAATTTTGCAAAACACTCTTTACAGATCGCCTCCACATCGCGGACCTTCTGCCGCCCGCAGCGGCACTTTTTATATTTGAACGCGTGCATTGCGATCATGTAATTCACCTTATCGACTTTGGGAGGTGTCATGGGAAGGGAAGTATATCAGCGTTGCATCCATCGCACAACGTATGATAGACTCAACACTCTTAAAAATTCATCTTGAGGTGGTTGGGAATCATGCTGCGACATATTTATGACAGGCTGGAAGTGACGGGAGACCTGACGGCGGTGTTCGATCCGAAGGCGGCGGACGGATTGCAAAAGGCCGTCGAGCATTTAGCAACCGTCCATAAAGGCAAGCTCGTCTGGCTGATGGCCGTGACCAGGGTTAAGGTGGGCAATTCCCGCTGGCCGGTGAACTCGCTGCTGACATACGAACAGGTTGCAGGGAAGTCGAACGAAGAGATCTGGAAGATGTTCGATCACTACACCGACAAACACATCGAAGCCGTCCTCCGCTCAAAGGTCAGTTACCCGGCCCAGAGTAATTCAATGTATTAACCACAAAAAGAGGACTCGAAAAGCATTCCGACGACGAAGGCTAAAGCCCGAGCCGCAAAGGACGTTAAAACGCCCTGTCGATATTTAGAACAACTAACCACGCCGTAAAGGTCGTGGCTATTTGCCGCGAAACGCGGAAAGACGGCTGGAGCCGCCTCACAAGAGACATTCATCCGTTCGCTTAGAGGAATTTGCAGGCTTGATGATAGACCGCCGGATATAGGACTTTGTCTTCAATCCCCGCTGCATCGGTCCCGGCGCTATTGTCATTCCGGCAACGGCGTTCCGGTTATGACAGACATGAGAATAATTACGATCACGGCGACGATGCTGTCGATTATGAATAACCCGATCACGGATGCGAAAAAGAGAGCTGCCGCCCGAATCCCGCCGGCGAATCCTCTGGAGCGAAATAGGTAGAAGATCAGAGACAGCGTTCCGAAAATGACGACAGCATAAGCGAAGCGGGGCGACAAAGGATATCCGCGTTCGCGACTGTCCAAACGGCACCAGCCAAGGATGGCGAGGCCGTAACCGAAGGTAAACACGATCGCAAGCACGCTTGAGATATAGGCGTTCCGCGTCGCGATGGCGGCGAGAGCGAAATAAAGAAACTGGCCCGCAACAACCGCCGCTATCAGTTGATGTTTTGGCCTTTTCCAGAAGGGCGTCGTGGCTTCGTCCATAGAAGTGTTGCCCTGAGTATAGCTTATCCCGGATTTGCAAAGACGGTGCCGTCAAAGGGAGGGTGTCCTGGACCTGATGGCGGCGCCATAGCCGCACCTGTACTCGACCTGAGCATCGAAATCGTGCAAATCATCCAAATCATCCAAATCGTTCCATCCCGCATATTTCGCGCGATCTGATATTTCCAAACAAGAAAACACGAGCGATAATTCTCACGGACGGTATCTGTCCGCGGATCGGCAGTGCGCACTCGCCTTCCGGAATGATCTTTGAAAACCAGTCGATGAAATAAGAGGGTGCAAGATCCAATGTCGAGCATCAACCTCCTTGCGAAGCGCTTGGCACTTGAGGAATGTCCGAGGTTGCGTCAGTGGTCGCGTCGGGAGTTGCGTCGGCACTGTAACTATTGAAATAGTTGACGTTACGGCAAATCGTTCCACTTAAGCGTTTGTCTCTACATGAAATGGAACGATTTGTCCGGCTAAGCGGAGTAACTGCAATAGTTAGCCCGTCCCACTTTCCGCAAAATGAGACAGTTTGTGAGACAGCACTAGGTCGTAACAAGGTTCGAGACTCACCATCTGGAATGAGTATCGAGCGACCGATACTGTAACGAGATCGTGTTTCGTCACACATTGTTTCAGGGAAACGCCCGTCGGGACACTTAAGTGGGACAGCGTAAACAGATGTGTATAGGGAACTTAACGCCGCAGCCTGTCATGAAGATGGCATTTAGCAGTAAAATCGCCGGGACACGGGACAAAATAGCCTTAAGTCATGTGGACGTAATAATTAGCCTGTCCCCCAAGTGTCCCGGGCCGGGACAGCGTCTCAGATCGAAAGGCGGCGGTGATGTGGTTGTTTACTGACGATGCGTTGCCGGGTTTGAGGTATAATCATTTTCCTCGATATCGCCCGGATCTTTTTGAAAAACGGGTTGGTGATCGTAAGCCGTCTCCATTATGGACACGTATCCGAAACAATATCTCTATCTAAGGATCTTGAGGGCCAAGCTTCACATCGATGAACACTACGCCTCGGCGCTCGACCTCTCCAATATCGCGGACGAGGCCTGCTTTTCAAAATTTCACTTCATCCGATTGTTTAAGGCCAGCTACGGCAAAACACCCCACCAATATCTGACCGATGTTAGGGTCAATCGCGCGAAAATAATGTTGGCCGACGGTGCAGCCGTTAAGTACGCGTGTTTCGCCGTCGGTTTTGACAGTCTCAGCTCGTTTACCGGACTTTTCCGCCATCGCGTCGGCCAGACGCCTGCTGCTTTTCAACGAAACATACAGCAGCGGCGGGATGAGATCGCCGCCCGCCCGCTGAAATTCGTCCCTAATTGCTTTGTCGAAAAACGCGGCTGGGCAAAATAGCAATTTTCGAGAAATCAAGACTATTGACGCGGGCACGAGCATCTCTCAATATCATAGTTACTATGATCACAAAGTTGAACCACGTCAGTATTTTCGTTTTGGACCAAACAAGTGCGTATGATTTTTACGTCAACAAGCTCGGATTCGCAGTTAACACCGATGCGGAAATGGGGCCCGGAAAGCGGTGGCTGACCGTTTGTCCGCCCGAACAGCCCGACCTCGAGATCACGCTCATGGCGATCGACGAGGGATTGATGTTCAAGAAGGAAGCAGCGGAACAGATGCGTGACCTCGTTCGCAACGGGACCTTCGGTTTCGGGGTGTTCGAGTGCCACGACCTGCTCGCGACATACGAAGAGCTCAAAGCAAAGGGCGTCGAATTCAGCAAGCCGCCGACCAAGGAATTCTATGGCTACGAGGCCCTTTTTAAGGACGACTCAGGAAATTGGTTTTCACTAGGACAAAAGGAGTAACACTATGGAACAAATAATTAAGTTGACGCATCCTGCCGGGAAGAAAGCCGTCAGCATGGACAAGGGAAAATATGAGGTTGTAAAAACGCCACTCTTGAAATGCCTGAAAACTAACGGCGAATCAACGCATAAGGAAATTCTGAAGGCGATAATCGAGGACTTTGATAAGAACCAAACAAAGTTCGAAGGCTCCATTGAATGGCATATGGAATGGGTCAAGCTGGACCTGGAAGCAAGAAAGCAAATTAAGCGGATCCGGAACAAGGTGCCGTTAAGGTTTGCTATTGTGAGCAAATGAATCGGCATTTCGACTTTAAAAGGTGGTGCGGCTTGCGTTCTGGAAACACAAGCCGCGATGTTTTTACGGAAGGCTAACCTGTAGGCTATGCGGAGTGGATAGGCAAAAGGCGGATTGTTTTGGACGGAAATGTGCTGGCAAACAAACTTCTCCGCTTATCTGTTTGCCGGCACGGGAACTTTTTGATTTGAACGCCGGAGCCCGTATTTTCGGGCCTCGCGCTCGACCGTACCTGGGTCGTGCTTTAAATAATGTATCTCTTCCTGGATCGAAAGATTCTCGGTCGTGAGGTCCTGGATCTTGGCCTCAAGTGCTAAATTCTGTTCGGTTTCCCGGCTTAATTCGGAGAAGGCCCGGAAATTTATCGTCAGGCAAAGCATCAGCGTCAATACTGCCGCAATGCCGAATGCCCACCATTGCTGTTTGTTTTTGGACTTCGTTTTCCCCGTCCCCATACGCGAGTGTCGTGAGACCGTTTCGCCGTTCTTTGATGAGGTCACGTTTTTACTTTTCGAAAAGGTATTCTCGGCCATCTTCAAGTAAACTCTCCAGATCTGCTTTGTCTTCGCTTTCGGCGTAGATCCTGACAAGTGGCTCCGTCCCCGACGGACGCATTAACATCCAGCTTTCATCGGCGAAAATAAACTTAACGCCATCCATGCGATTGATCGTTTCAACCTTGCGGCCCCCAATTTCGCTGGGCTCGCGAGCCAATTTCTCCGCAAGGCTTGCGGCGATCTCGTCTGTTAATCTAACCCCGATACGGCCCGACTCCAGCTTGCCCACGCGGGCATAAAGATCGTTCATCTGCTCGGTCAAGCTCGCTCCCCTTACCGCGACCGCTTCGGCGGCCAACAGGCATGCGAGGATGCCGTCCTTTTCGGGATAGTGCCCCCGGATCGATAGCCCCGCCGACTCTTCGCCGCCAAGGATTATCTGATCGCTGTTTATCAATTCGCCGATGAACTTGAACCCGACCGGCGTTTCGTGGAGCTTCAAACCACGCTCCTTTGCAACCCTGTCAACCAGGTGCGATGTCGCCACGCTGCGTGCCACACCCTGCGTCCATCCCCGGCTTTCCGCTAAATAATCTGTCAATAATGCGACCAGTTGGTTCGGCGATATCATCTCGCCATTGCTGTCAATTACCCCGAACCTGTCACCGTCACCGTCCGTCGCAAGCCCAAGGGTCAGGCCCTTGCTTACCACCGTCTCCCTGATCTCAGCCATCTGGCTCTCGCCCGGCTCCGGCGATCTGCCCCCGAATGTTACGTCCCGCCAGTCATGCAGCGTTTCGACATCAAGGCCGCGATCGCGAAGGGTCTTGTCAAGATAACCGCGGCCCGTCCCCCACAGCGGATCATATGCATATCGTCCGCCCGCCGCCGCAATGGCTTCAAAGTTGATCTTTGACTGCAGGTCGTCGAGATAAGCCGGCCGTGGATCGAAGATCTCAATGCTTCCGCCTTCATGCCCCGGCGAACGGTATCCTTCGGCAATTAATGACTCGATGCGGTTTGTGACCTCAGGCATCGCCGGCGCCCCGTCCGATGTCGAGAACTTAATTCCCTGATACTCAGGCGGATTGTGCGAGGCCGTGAAATTAATCCCCCCGGCAGCCCTGTTGCTGCGTATCGCGTGAGAAATCGTCGGCGTAGGCGTCGGTCCATCGCATTGCAAAACGCGAAACCCACTTCGCTTCGCTATCTTGGAGGCAACGGCCGCGAATTTCTCACCCATGAACCGCGAATCATGTCCGATGATCAGCGTGCGGCCAGTCATCACACTCGAAATATTCAAAGACCCGCAAATTGCCTCAGCAACAATTTCAACTTTTTCGAACGTAAACTCGTCCGCGATTACCGACCGCCAACCTGAGGTGCCGAAACGAATAGACATACATATCAATACCGAGAATCCTGCCGAAAGCTGACCTTAGTTAACGATACTTTCCAGTACGATATTAAGTTGAATGTTGAGTACCTAACGAAGTATGTCTCTAAACTGACCCGATTTCCCTTGAAGATGTGAAAAGTTAGCACACAAAATATGGCGTGTAAAGAACTTTCAGCAACAACATAAATCCCCTATTTGTAATTACTTACATTCGCATCTCTAAGGTAGAAGTTAAATCGAGCGCTTAAAAGCGAACGTATAGTGAACGAATTTAAGTTTTCTTAAGCAAGCGAACGCATAAACGTATAAATGCACTCACAATCGAAAGCAAAAATAATGTTGAGCATCTTTGGATTTTAAGCGGTAGTTTAAGCGAAGCAGTTTATGACGGACAGCGGCAAAGATCCGGATATTCATGCTGAAAAGCACGTTGTATCAAAACGCCCCGCCATGCTGTCCACATCTCGCGGTGTCGCATTATGACTCAAGCCGGGAGCGGGCTTAATTAGCCGCAGTATTTAGCTAAATTTATGCAAATCAATAGTTTACAGGGTATCTTTGGATTTGGACGTGATGGCACGAAAGTTGCTCGACGTATTTATGATCGAAACCAGAGTAAACCGCGTTTGTTTCCAATCGATTACCATATTAGAGCACAAGCAATTTAGAGCATAAGCAGTAATACCGAGTATAACTTTTTTATGGGGAAGACTATTTTATGAGGGCAGTAAAACATTTCGAAAAGGGATTGACGTATATCGCGAAGGGCGCGTTCAATGCTGTTCAGTCGGTGAATCAGTTTAAGCCAAATCCGTCGTTTACGCCGAAATGGTCGGACAAGCCGCTTTTGAAGTCGTGGCAGAAATCGAAGCCGACGCTTGGGTTTCCGCGGCAGACGGACAGTCTGTGCCCAAATTGTGTTATCGAAGCGCGTGAGCAGATCCTCAGCGGCGACCGCGAGGTGGCTACGCTTATTAATGAGAATGTCGGCGAGATCAAGGCGCAGATCATCGAGCGTGACGGGCAGGTTTGGATGATCAAGGATTGTCCGACGCACGGCCATTTCGAAGACATGATGGCGATCGACTCGAAGTTTTTGCAGCACGTGGAATCGCTGTTCCCGGGCCGCGACATCGAATCGCACAATGACGAAAAGCTTCACAATCACGGCACTTCGTCGGTCAAATACGGCCGCGGAGCGGTGCTTGACGGTCGATCTGACGAACCGCTGCAACATGATGTGCGACCCGTGCTTCATGGACGCGAACCAGGTCGGTTTTGTCCACGAATTAAGCATGGAAGACGTCAGCGAGATCCTCGACAACGCTATCCAGATCAAACCGCGTCGTCAGATGTCGGTTCAATACAGCGGCGGCGAGCCTACGCTCAGCCCTTACTTCCTGGATGCGGTCCGTTATGCACGTAAAGTTGGTTACAACTCGGTGCAGGCCGCGACGAACGGAATCGAGTTCGCAAAATCAAAAGAATTTTGCCGGGAAGCTGCCGAAGCGGGACTGAGATTCGTTTATCTCCAGTTCGACGGCATCGGCAACGACGCCAACTCGCACCGCCAGATCGGCAACCTGTTTGACGTCAAACTCCGTGCGATCAACAACCTGCACGAAGCCGGCGTCGACATCATCCTCGTTACAACGCTGGTCAACGGCGTCAATAACGATCAGGTCGGCACGATCATCCGTTTTGCTCTCGAGAATCCGAAGAAGATCTCGTTCATCGCGTTCCAGCCCGTCTCATTTACGGGCCGCGACGAGCTGATCACCGAACAGCGTCGTCTGCAGCAGCGTTACACGCTGGCCCACCTTGCACACGACGTTCAGGATCAGGTCGGAATTACCGAGCCGACACGCGACTGGTTCCCGCTCAGCCTGATGGGAGCGTTCGCCGATTTCGCTGACGTTGTCCACGGGCCCGAGTCCGATTGGGGACAGGTTTCGTGCGGCTGCCACCCGAACTGCGGCGTCGGCACGGCCGTGATGGTCAACAAGGAAACAAAGGAAATGGCACCTGTGCCGCAGTTCCTTTCGATCCCGGGCCTCGTCAAGGACATGCAGCACATCACCGATACGAACCGCGGCAAGTGGTTCTCGAACATCATGATGGGCCTCGCGCTGCTCAAAAATTACAACCCGTACGGCGCACCAAAAAGTTTGACGCTCGGCGGCATCCTGAAGAAGTTCGACAAGTCGTTTGGCCTGTCGGGCAAAGATTACGGCAAGGTCGGACCGGACCGCACGATCGAAGATATCGAAAAACGCCGTCAGGACCCGTGGAACTTCCTGTTTATCGCCGGAATGTGGTTCCAGGATCTCTTCAACTACGATTTCCGCCGCACCGAGATGTGCATCATCCCGTACGGCACGCAGGAAGGCGAAATTTCGTTCTGTGCATATAACACCGGCATCGGATGGCGTAACATCATCGAGCACATGCACCAAAATGCGACCGTCGCACAGTGGTACAAAGAGCACGGCCGTCATGACGTTTTCGCTCGCGGAAAGAATGTCGAGCTTGGCGACAATTCGCACAGCCTCATTCTGAACGAGGTCGATCTGGCCCGTCCGAACAAACCGGAAATGGAAGGCCCGAAAACCGCCGCCGAAGAAATGCAGATGATGCGCAAGCTCTACAACGAAATGGTAATGGAAAAAGCCGGCATCAAAGCCGAACCCATGATCCAGATCGGCGGCCTCAAACGCGAAAAGAAAGACAAATCAATGGCAGTGGCGGAATAGTAGTTAGTAGCCAGAAGTCAGCAGTTCAGAAGAGGCCCGCGAGCGATCGCGGGCCTCTTCTATTTACGATTCACGAATTACGATTTACAATTTACGAATCACGATTCATTACTCGTCCTTGAGCATTCCGCGCAGCTGATCTCTGAAATCAGACGTGTTTTCGTGGCCGTGTGAGGCGACGGCATGTGCGGTCGCGGCCTCGAGCACTTCGTCCTCGGTCCCGGAGATCTTCAGCGTGCAATTCTTATCGCTCGGATACTCACTGCAATCAATATATTTACGCCCCGAAGGAGCAGCAGCTGTTGCCATTACAAAAAATACCTCCTTTTGTTTTTTTGCGTCCGCATCATATCACCACCCGCAAAAAATGCAAGTCATACTTCCATTAAGGAATTACGATTTACGATTCACGAATTACCATTCACGAAAGAAAACAGTTCGCCCGGATCCTTCTTCTCCCTGAAAGGGAAACAGCCAATAGCCAGGGGTGAAACCCCTGGGAACGAACCGGAATAACGCCCGACCCTGAAGGGGTCGAACACGCCACGGCGATTGTTCGACCCCTTCAGGGTCGGGACATGTTTCTCGTCTGTTCCCAGGGTTGCGGCCTATCAGCCTTACCCTGGGCTATTAACTTTGTCCCTTTCAGGGACGCTCCTATTCACGATGGAGAATGCACAATGCAGAATGCACAAATGCAGAATGCACAATGCAAATGCACAATTCACGAATCACGATTCACGATTCACGATATGACGATTCACGTTCTTACCCCGTGAATGCAACTTTTTCCTTGTCGCGGTGTCTAAGTAAGCATGAACAGGACGATCATCGGAGTACTTATCTTCTTATTGGCGCTTTTTGTGGGTATTCAGGTGGCGGCTTTCGTCACGAACGTCACTGCCCAATTTTCGCTGCCTGCGGATATACCCGAGCCCGGATTTAACGAGCCTATTGATCAAGTCGCCAAGGCTCCTACCGGAATTCGTATTTCGTACATAGGCGTTAACGACTCGACATTGCGATTCCTCATCTATAACGGTTCGACAGAGAAAGTGTCGTGCCTGGGATATTCGGGGATATGTGCGTCGCCTGAACTACGCCTCAACGGACTAGATGCCAAGGCATGGGTCTGTATGAACGGAACGTCCATTTATGAGATCCTGCCTGGAGATACCGTCGAAATGATGGTTTCTCCCTACGACTTCGCCAGAGTACCGGGCAAAAACGAGCAAGGTCGTGGTCGGATACAAGCCCATCGATGACGACACGCAAGATCACTATTTCGCCGAGCCCATCGTGCTTCCGCCCGCGTTTAGAAATGAGATCCGCGAATCTTTCTCGAAGTTAGATGAATAGTAAGTGCCCGCGAGCGATCGCGAGCTTTTTTCTATTTACGATTCACGAATTACGATTTCACGATTTCACGACCCTACCGCCCTGTTCTGATCTCCTGGGCGTTGTCCCACGTGAAGATGCTGTCGCCGGAATAGATGATGCTAAGGATAAAAGTCAACATTTGATGACTGCCTCCAGAGTTTGTCTGCTGATCGGTAGACGGGCTGGCACGCGGATTTTTGTGCGATTCACGACTTACGATTCACGAATAACGATCACGAACCCATTCGGCGGCACCAAACGCGAGAAGAAAGAAAAGGAAATAGCTGTGGCTGAGTAGTTAGCAGGCAATTTGAATAATCAAATGGCTTCGGTTCGCCGGGGCCATTTGTGTTAATATGTGGGAAAATCTATGTCATCAGAAGCTAGACTCGAAAAGTACTCAATTCGTGATGTGCTCAATCGGGCTTTGCGCCGGTCGCTCAGACAGACGCACGTGCTAAGCGTTGAGCGGTTTCGTTGCAAGGAGCCAATGTCCGATGCGTTAATTGAGATAATGAAAGACAGGGTGCCCGATCTATCAGCCCCAACAGCCTTCGATCAACTGCTTGATTTTTCACTTGAGGTGTACCAGTGGATAAAGCAAAACAAGGATACTTTGGATGAACATTTTGGGGAAAATCGTCTATCGCCTCAGCCGAACCTTGTGAATAAGTCTCAACCGCATTTTGCGGAAGCTGTATTGTCCACTTTAGTGCGATACGAGTTGATAACTAAGTACGCTCAATATGTAAAATTTCTCGATATCGGTTGTATGTTGGGCGGATCGTTGTCTTATGGGAAATTCTTCAATTTACGCCAATCCTTCGATTCTGATAACTGGCAACAAAATTCTGACGTTGATCTGCTGCTTGTTGCTGATCTCGAAAAACTGAGAAGCCTCGCCGAAACGCCTTTCTGGCGGAGTCAGTTCGAGGCGATTTCTAAGACCGCTGAGCATGATCGAGAGCTGAACGCCGCGAGCCCGCCCGTGGATAACAAGGCATTGCTATTTGGTTTGTTTCCCTTAATCCAAACCGGAAGTCAATACCTATTGACCCTTCGGGCCCACGGCGAACTTACGCACAATAGAGTTATTCTCTCGAAGAAGTTTCACATTAACTTTGATTTTGAAGTGGCGAAGGTTTTTGAGGCTGAAAAACCGAGATTCACTTTTCCGCTCAGTGTCCACTTCGCATCAAAAGACGCTTTTGCGTGCTTAACAAACCCCCTAAGTGTGCAAGAATGGACGGCTTCGAATGATCCTCCGGTTGCTCTAACTGATTTAAGAATCGATTCGCGGGTGCAGGACTTCATGATCTGCCATACGCTTGGTGGAATTGCCGTTCCCGAATCAGAATCAAAAATCACTAGGAAGGTCCTTACGTTTCAGGAGGATATCGCATTTGGAAAAACCAAAGCTGATTTGGAAATATGCGAACTGCCAGCATACTTCTATTGGGAAGGACGATTTGTTGCTGGCATGTATCAGAATCTGATCCTACCAAATTTCGAAGTCCTTTTTGACAACAATGCCCTTGATCTTAGAACAGGGTGTCTAAACTTCCAGAATTTTCTCCGGAAAGAGAGCCTGCGGGAACGGCTGGTGTACGCTGATTCTAAAAACGCTATCTCAAATCTACATCCACGCACGCCAATCTTGCTGAGTTCCGTGGTTCGATCTTGTGATCGGATTGCAGAAAAATGCATTACACACAACGCGAAGAGCATAGAAGAATCGTATCGCGACCCGGCAAATCTCGAACGACGCATCCGCTTTCATCAAAAGTACGGTCGTAATTTAGACATCAGCTCCGAAATCATTTGTGAGATCCACAGTCACTTTGGAGAGCAGGCGAAAATCAAGAATGTTTTAGAGCTAGGTTGTGGTGACGGCAGTTTCCTGATGAAGTTAAAAAGCCTTGCTTTTGGTGGAGATCTCGTTGGAGTGGATATTGTAGAGCACAATGCCGAAATGCTGGCGGGCTGCTGGAATAAAGTTAGTTAAAGCTGATATCGGGAACCTGCAGGGGGCAATGATAGGTCAAGGAGCTACCTTTGATATTATTCTCGCCAACTATGTTTTATACCATCTGCCTGATGTTTCTTCGGTTCTCGAGAATGCCGTTCGCTATCTCGACGATAACGGGATCTTCATTGCTACTACAAACTCAAATCAGAACTTGCCATTTATCAGCGAAGTGTTTCGTACTGCGCTCGCAGAGAATGATGTGGCCAATTTTTCTGACATCCGCTACTCAAGTTTTAGTTCAGAGAATGCCTCTGCCCTTGTGCGCGAATATTTCCAATTTGTTAAGAACTCACTATATGAAGTCGAGATCGTTGTTCAAGATAAAGCAGATATTCTTGACTACCTTGAGAGCAGCTTTGACAATTATGATATCGATAATGACCTTAGTATTCGGCGGAAAATTCTTTCGGCTATTGAGAGTCGGCTTGCGACCTCGGAAACAGTGATGTTTCCAGATAGGAAGATAACGAGCATTATCATTGGAAAGTCTCCTGTACGGCTCAGCAACACTTAGGACCAAATTCTTGTTTTAATCAGACGGAGGTTAATGAGTTTCGTCATAAATGAACCGTTTTCTCAGATCGATAGAAGGAGATTAGGCGCTTGATATCGAAATCAGACAGGAAGTCGTCCTGAATGAAAAAATGCTTATTGCCGAAGCTGTTGATTGAGGTGCCCACCACGAATCCTCGCCTTTCGTTGACTATCCAAAACCGGTCATGAAAATCAGACGCTCTTGATGACTTCAACCGGGATGCTAGGTAATAGAAGTCTTCTGAAAGCCTTAAAAACCGTTGCATCAAAATTTTTCGGTGAAGTGATGACCTCCAAAGTCTCTAAGGTCTCCGGAGCGGCCTTCATTATTTCTTGGAGGGTGGCTTCGGCGAATGAAAAACGCGTTTTGCTGAAAAAATATGGATCAATGATTGTGATCTTTGAGACAATCTCTCCGCTATCGACAAACAGCTTTTCCTTAATGAATTCGATGACTTGTTTCTCTTCCCGGCTTTAAACATGCTTTAGATTTATTAGCTCCATAATAATCTCACACGTCGGGCCCTGCCTCCATCGAAAAGGTTGATTAAAAGGCGCTTCTCGCCCCCCAATCCTAAGTAACCATGTTCAGAGCTTTGAAAAATGCCTGATGTCGTTCGGTTGATCCTTTCAGTATGGTATCGAAATTGAGTATCTCGATGTAAAGACAAGTTTCTTCAAGATACTTGTAGAGCGTTCCGTTGGAAGTACGCCGATATCCTTGCCATTTAGTTAGATTTTCACGGACCTCTTTTGTAGTCTCACAAACGATATAACCAAATTTCGGCGTGGTGTCGTCTATTTCAATTCGAAGACCACGATACGTTCGAGTACGACCCGCCATTATTTGCTGAAAATATTCGATGATCTGTTTGTCGATCTCCTTGCTTCCATTGAAATCTGGCCGCTTAAACTCAAAAATAACAAGCGATGAAAAATCGTCGTCGGGTGAGTAAACCCATTTCGTATTGAAGATCGCTAAATCGGTTTCTTTTGAGGAATCGATTTCGCGTGTTCTCAACGACGAATGTTTTTTGTCAGATGCAACATAGGTATGAAACGTGAGACGTTCATCCAAAAGCCACAAGTTGTGCTGGTTATATGGAATCGTGTCCGATTCATCCCCCATCGGAAAGATGATGTTATGAAGCTCGTGTTCCCGGCGAAACTTCTCTTGATCGTCCCAGCCTCTGAACTTGTCAAGGATTGACAGGATAACTCTGCGACGAATCACATAGTTCGCAAGTTTACTCTGGCTAAACTTACCCTCATCGATAATGACTTTCCGCAATTCCTCCCGATATTCATTCGAATTGTCAATGCTTTTACTTAGCACTTTTGAGACTTCGCCTCGGTGTTGCTTTTCAAGATCATAGTTAATTCTGTGTAATTCAGCTTCGAGTTTATCGTCTGATAAGGCGTCTGGAGCAATGGTAGCTAAGGACTCGGTTTGATCAAGTAGATGCCTATATTCAAGCCCTTTGTCACTAAGCACGAATTCACGTATCCTTGCATCAGCCCACTCCGGCGGCGGCGACTTCGTCTAAATATTCATTCTCGATGGCTGATATGATTGAACGTTCAATCTCCTCCATCGAAATTATGTCACTCAGGCCGATCGGCTTTTCGCTCATCCGATTCGGAAACGTAAAAGAGTTGCGAATCTCGTTGAGATTCTGATCCAGGTAATTCCCAGTTACGTAAAGTGATAACCAGGCGTTTTGTTCGTTTTGGAGTAGAGGCTTATAAAGAGCAGGAACCAAGGTCTTCACGGCCGCAGATCGAACGGTACGATTGTGGGCACAGAAATGAACTTGATGCCCGCCCTTAGCATTCGAGCCGCAGAGATAAAATATAGCTGAAACTTTTCTTCGCCGACCTGAACGGTAGTCTGAGACTTATCACCTAAAAATCGACGAAAGTACACACGTAAATCGTATGTCACTCCGCCATCAATGACGAACGTGTCGGGCATATGGCCCGTGAGATAGAAGAGCAACGTGTGATTCACGATCTCCTCACAAAGGGAATCAGTAGATATAGCAGACTTCTGGAAAAATGGACTTCGAAGATTGTGAAGGGTGACGTGCGACCCACTCGATGTAAGGGAGGTTATCGGAGCATCGATCTCAACCAGTTCCTCATTTAATGAGAAGTTGAATGAGCGATGTTTCAGGTCGCCGTCCTCCGCGAACGCCGATTCGACCGACATAAGGTCAAAAGCGGATAGTACTGTAAAAACGCCCAACGCCCTTTCCGCCGCGTTCCAGTTTGTATTCGGTATAGGCATCATTAAAAGCGTCGAAGGCCGATTTATGAAAGCCTATTCCATTGTCTGCAACGGTGATTGAATTAATCGGGCAGACGGAAGTTTCAGCACCTGGCAACAACAATCTGCGATGTGTCGCGGTCAATCGAAATTTCTATCCTGCCGTCTTTCCTACCGCTGTCGTCAATCGCATGAACTGCATTCACGACAACTTCGTATAATGGAAGAAGGAATTCCCCCGGGTTAAGGTTGATTTCTCGAACCTTTCGTTTTACGTTGAGTCGCATGATTGAGATTGTCGGAGCCGGATCGGAATGTAACATTAAGTGCTCGACTACCGCAAGAAACGGCTCGAGGGGTGCAGATATTCAGTTTCCTTCATGGAGGTTTTGCATTCGCAACTCGGACATCCGACCACCCGTCAGCCGCTCCCACCACCTTGTCACGAAACGGTGCCACTTCTCCGCGGGCTGAATGTTACATCGGGCCAGTCGTAGGGTTCGCTGTCGGCAGAATACGGACCGACCACGCCGAACATCCATCCGTTTTGGGCGGCCCAGTGCGGCTCGAAAACGCGGAATTTAAATACGGAATAGAAGACTGTCGCTCCGTTCTCCTCGATCGTTACGTCCTCGGCATGTTCGATCTCGTCGGGAATGGCACCCAATTCATTTGGAGCCTCGAGCCACGCAACCAGCTTGCCTTCGGCGGCAAGCTGTACGGTGTTGAATTCTTCGGGAAATAGATCGGTCAGTCCTTCCATCCTCAGCAGATCGAAAGTGTCCCACCTGGTTGCGATATTCCTGGCATAGGGAAGTATTTCTTCCGGTCTCAAAGAGCGACCAGCGTCGATGGCTTGAAGAAGCGGAGCTATCCGTTCACGCCTTCTGGCGTCGCGTTTCCGATGGCCGGCCCGTACCTTTGCGATGCGATATGCAGCGAAACAAACAATCGCGAACAAAAGGGCCCCAATGGACAACGCGATGTACTTAAGTAGAAAGACCCACGGAAGCAAGTATTCGCGGAAAGGCCTCAAAAGATTCACCAACACCCCGACAAAGAAAAAAAGAAAAAGTATTTTTTTGATCCATTTCCACATGAGAAGAAGTTGCCTATGCCCGGACGATAATTATAGGCGAATTTTCTATCGTCGAAAAATAATCCATCTCGTACAGATTCCGCATCAACCGGCAATTGCCGAGCGGAAGATTCGGTTCAAGGGCTCGATGTCCGATCTTGTGCCGACGGAGGCGGAGCCTCGGGAGTCTTTTTAGGAACTGACGGAAAGGCATAGCCTTTCCGCACATCGGGCGGCGGAGCCGGGGAAGGGCAGTCGGCAGACAGGAGACAGGAGACGGGAGGACAGGAGACGGAAGACGGAAGACTGGAGACGGGAGGACAGGAGACGGAAGACGGAAGACTGGAGCCTATAAGCCACGCATTTCTTCTATCATTTCTATCCAAAGCCTAAAAGTCAGGTCTTCGCGCTCAGGATTGCCGAGATAGATGCGCAGTTCGTCGTGGTATCGCTGTTTCAGAATTTCGAGATCGAACGGGACGACGCGGGCGAGGTGTTGTACGTCCTCGCGGTCGCGGGCGGAGTTTCGTTCGATCTTTGCGAGGGCCACGTCGTACGGGTCGAGGGCGAAGAGGCGGAGGCGTTTGAATAGGCCGGTGAAGATCTGGGTCAACCGGTCTTCGTAATTTTCGGGAAGCGGGGCGATGCCGACGCGATCGAGATATACCCGATGCCGTTTATGCAGATTGGAGCCACGGCCCGCGAACTCCCAAATTGTCGAATCTCGATCAACCAGCGAAAGTGCGTCGAGATCGACCGTTGACCTGTCAGCACCGTAGACCACCGTCACGACAAATCCGCCGAGGCAGTGGACCTGAGTTTCTTCCATGAGAAGTTCATCGATATCCTTAAGGAATGGGAACCAGGGCTCTTGCAATTGATTCTTATTCATAATGATCGAGATGCTCCGGACGAAGATCGGCCAACACATTCCATCGCTTGGCGTTTGCCGGACGGTTGGCGGTGAGCCAGCGGCGTTCCGCGTTGGTCATAGTTTCATTACAAAGTGTATCTTCACGGACAAGCATTGAGCGTTCGAGTTCGGTCTCTCGCCGTTGCAGTTCAGCCGCGGCTTTGTCGTTACGTCCCTCGACAAAACTACGGGCTACGCTGACGACGTAGCCGAGCCGGTTTTGGAGATCGTACGTTTTCGCAACGCGAGCCACATCTCCCCATTTCATTTCAGGATAATGAAGCACAAGCCACGGAAGAGCTTCGACGAGGCGGGCGTCGCGTTGTGAAGCATTCAACGCTCTCAGCAGGACATCCGCCGGATTTTTGCGGCGTCGCCGCTTACGTTTTAGATGAGAGAAGCCAAGGTAGCCGAGATCGGCGAGGTCGGATGCGAGTTGATCGTCGGTAACGGGCGGCAGTTTGCCGGATGTGAATTCGGCAGGAAACTCGGTCGGAGGAAGATCGAAGAATGCTGCCGCCTTTCTTTGCAGCGGCTCCGTCAGAGGCCGCTTTCCGGATTCCAGCAATGACAGATAGGTCTGCGATACCCTAAGAGCCCGCGCGGTCTGCACCTGCGTTCGTTTCTTTTCCTTTCGATATTGAGCCAGTTGATGCCCGGTCATAATGCCTCGCAAAAGAATTGTATGACATTTGCAAGAATATTACAACATTGTAATATTATGTGATTGGCGGAGGGGAGCCGGAAATGCAGAATGGAATGGAGAATGAAGTTGAAACCCCGTCAGCGTACCACCCCGTCCGGAATCGCCAGCCCTCCGGATCGTCTTGGATTTGGAATCTCGCGAAGGTCGTGGCATTGTTTCGGGAGGGAGATGTGAGTTATGAAAAAGGTGTTGTTGTGCATTCTGTGTTTGGGCGTCGGGGCGGTTGGCGGTGCGGCGGCAGGGGCATACGCCATGAAAAACATTCACGAGCGATGGGTGGCGATGTATCTCGCGGGTGAGCTGGGCCTGACAGCAATGTACGCGGAGCAGATCAAAATGGGCGAGGCGCCTATGCTTCTGCAGTCGTTCGAGAGGAGCATCCCCGATCTGGTCGTTGCTCTCGATGAAAATGGCGTGCTCCGGAGCGGCTCGATGACGGCCGATTCCGCACTTATGGCTGTTAAGCGGTTCTACGTCTGCACGAACACCGACATCCCGGAGAGGATCGCGCCCCACCTAGCGAACGTACAGCTTGCCGAGGATGCCTGCCCGAAGCCCTGAGAAAGCATTAGTCCTTAAAGATCTCGTTTGCCGCTTTCCAGACTATGTCGATGTTGAAATAGATCTTCATCTCGGCTTTTGTTTTGGGGTCGACGGACTTTTGTATGTCGTACGAATGGCCGTTGATGTGATTTAGCGATTGGCCCATGGGCGGTAGGCCGAGGGCGCGGAGGGTGATGTACTCCTCTTTCGTCGAAATGACAACGTAAGCAGTTTCCGGAGTTTTGCCGTCGCCGCTTGAGATGATCGAATTTACCAGCCCGAGGTAGACCGCTTTATGAAAATCCGCTTTGGCGGTATCGCCAAGTCCTCTGTAGGCGACAGAGGCTGCGACGTGGGCGTCCATATCGACATAGCTCTCTTTTAGACCTTCGTCGGCATTCTTGACAGCATCTTTGAATTTCTTTTGATCTATCAAGGGAAAGGCTGCTTTTGTTGAGTCGGACGAACCGTACGGGCTGAAATCCTTTGTTTTTGAAAACGCAATTCGAAGGGCTTTGAAGTCGATGGCGGTATCACCTGCTTTTATTTTATTGACCAGTTCATTGTATGCAACATCAGCATCGGACGTTGCCGGAGCGGTTTTTTGTCCAAAGGCGGCGATTGAACAAAGCAAGAGGGCGATCAGAAGGATCGAGGGTTTTATTTTCATCGTATTTAAATTATCACGGAAGCGATCTTTTCGTTTTTGTTTGAAGCGGGAAGTGTGGGAAAGGTTGCGTAATGAGTAATGCAGAATTGTGTAAACCCCCGTCAGTGTCTACCACCCCGTCCGCGAAACGCGGCCACCCCTTGTATCTTGACAATTAGATGGTAAATGACTGATAAGGACGCTTATTAGTTGGTGGAAAAGATGAGTCTGGGGCACCCCTTGAACGTTTGAGTCTATATAGGAGATAAAGACCTCTTTTCCGTTTTTCGATTGTTCCGAAAGGCCGGACAGTATCGTATGACCGTAGAGTCTGTATGCACAAGGTTGGTCTGGGAACAATGTTTTTCTGAAGGAGTAAGCATGATGACAGAAGCGATCTTGGGAATTGATGTTGCGAAAAAGAAATTGGATGTTGCACTCATGTTTGACGGAAAGACGCTGGTGCGGAAGTTCGACAACGCGACTAGTGGTTTCAAACTGCTGCAGGGATGGCTTGCGTCTCTGCACATCGAACGGGTACACGCCTGCCTTGAGTCGACCGGCACATACGGCGAAGCGGTAGCCGAGTTTCTCTTCGAGCGGAGCCATCGGGTCTCTGTGGTCAATCCTTTGCGGATCAAGGGATATGCAAAGTCTGACCTGCAGCGGAACAAGACGGACCCGGCGGACGCACGGCTTATTGCCGAGTTCTGCCTGGTGAAAGATCCGGAAGATTGGCATCCTCTGCCAGCCGAAGTAAAGCACCTTCAGGCACTTACACGCCGTATCGAGGCATTGAATCAAATGCTCATCGCCGAGCGGAACCGTCTGGAAGCTGCTTCACGCGAGGTCCGCACGAGCGTAAAGAGGATGATCAAAACGATCGAAACGGAGATCAGGGACGTCGAGTGTCTGATCAAAGCACATATCGACAATCACCCTGACCTGAAACAGCAAAACGATCTGCTGAAGAGTATTCCGGGGATCGGACAAAAGACGGCACCACTGTTACTCGGTGAGATCGAGTTCCCGGCGGTTCACTTCGGCACGAGCTGTGGCCGCACATGCCGGCCTTACCCCGCGAAAGGATCAATCCGGAACAAGCCTTAACCGGACCAGATTGTCGAAACTCGGCAATGGCCGAATCCGAAAAGCTTTGTACTTCCCGGCGATGGTTGCCGTCAAGCACAACCAAATTATCAAACAGCTCGCCTGCCGTTTGAGTATAAAAGGCAAGACCCCGATGCAGGTGATATGCGCATCAATCGAGAAAATTGCTCCATATCGCTTTCGGTTCATCAAAACTAATCGCCCCTTTGACCCAAACCTGGCTTGATCCATTTGATTTTCAAGACAGTATCTCCTATCCAGGAGGCGAGTAGCTTTTTAGGTAGCGGGCGTAGCGGCCGTCTGCCAGGCCGTCGAGGAGGGCGGCGGCTGGCGGATCTGGGTGCGGAGTTTGCGGAGTTCGTCGTGGTCGCGGGCTTCTGCGAGGCGGGCCTCAAGGGCGTAGTCGCGGAGGTGATCGGTTTCCGTCGAGGGGCCGAGGAAGGTCAAGCCAAGGAAGGGAGTGGGCGGAGACGAGAGACCGGGAGACGGGAGATGGGGAGATGATCGCCTCGCAGGTGAGTTGGCAGGTGATTACGTTTTGTTCGTTATGCTCCAAAGTTGTGTTTCTTGATTTGAGATGTTTGATGTAGCGGAAGTCTTCGGCAAACGTGCTGCGGCCGAGGGCGAAAACTGTGTCGGCCATTTCGCCGATGTGCCGGCTGCCGGCGATGTCGGTTAGTTCTATTGGAGGAGTGCTCCTACCACCCCGTCCGCCTGACCACCCCGCCGACGCGGCGTCGGCACCCCTCCTCAAACCAGGAGGGGAGCTAGGGCGGCGGCGGGCTTTGGCTTGGGCGACGACGAGGATCGAGAGGCCTTTGGTGGCGGCCCAAAACTTTAGCGTTTTCATAAGGCGGCCGCATTCCGAATTGCTCGCGATATTTTTTGCAAGATATGAGATGTTGTCGATGATGATGATGCGTGCATCGGAGTCGGAGATCTTGTTGATGATCGAGTGCCACATGAATTTGCCGAGGTCGCCCTTGAACGCTTTCGGGACGTCGTCGAACTCGGCCATTCCGGCCCGCTGGAACTTGAAGCGCTGGTGTGCGGGAAGTTTGCCCGGAATGGGCGACGGGATGGAATAACGTTCCGTGAACTGCTGCGCGGTTTGTTCGAAGTCGAAGAGCAGCGTCGGCCGCGGTTTGGATTTTTTGGCGGAGATCTTGCATGTGCCGCGCGCGATCGATTCGGCGATCTGAACGGCGAGGAGGCTTTTGCCGACGCCGCTTTCGCCAAAGGGGACCGCTACTTCGCCTTCGCGCCACAACGGACCGAAAAGCTCCGGCGAACTCGCAGCACGCGTTATCCATTTGCTCGCCGGCCGGACCTCGAGCATCGACTCCCACGGCTTGGGTTCCATCTCGTACTCT
This sequence comes from Blastocatellia bacterium, assembly GCA_963732475.1. Classification (GTDB taxonomy): domain Bacteria; phylum Acidobacteriota; class Blastocatellia; order Pyrinomonadales; family Pyrinomonadaceae; genus OLB17. The sequence continues at coordinate 721,344 of CAVSZR010000008.1, forward strand.
TTGCGGGCCCGGTCGACTAAGTTTTTTGTACGGGTCTTTCGGCTCCCAGCCCGTGACCGAATCGTACCGGTCTGCGTCGTAATGATCGTTTTCGTCCATATCATGTCCCGCCCGCTCAAAACGAACGTTACAGATATTGTGCCATATGTTACATTACGTTGCAAGTATGATACGACCGCGACGATCAGCTCTTGGAAAGCTCACGTCCGCTGCGGTCCATTTCGGTGCCGCATTTTGCGCACGTCCAGCCGCCCCAGAGAGTTTGTCGGAGCGAGGTCGGCTTTCGGAAACCGGGAACCTCTGTGCCGCACTCCGGGCAGCCGCCTCGTTCGTTGATGTCGTTTCGCACCTTTGCCGACACAAACAACAATACCGCGACGACCGCGATCACCGCTGAAATTGTAATCACCATAATCTTTCCGCCGGCCGCGCCGGCGCGATCCTCCAGTAGAAACTAGACGAGCGGTGAGCGCGGTTTTGCGGAACGGGTTGTGGTGAATGCGTTCGGTGGTATCGGGAAGCGACGGGCGGTGAAAATGCAAAAGGCGACAAAGGCCTCGCACGCGGACGCCGAAGCCTTTGCCGGTTTAGCTGCGTGTTAGGTTATTTCTTTTTGGCTGCCGGCTTTTTAGCGGCCGGTTTTTTTGCTGCGGGTTTTTTTGCTGCCGGAGCTTTCTTAGCTGCGGGTTTTGCCGCCGACTTTGCTACTGCTTTTTTTGCCGGGGCTGCCTTCTTAGCGGGGGCTGCTTTTTTAGCCGGAGCTGCTTTCTTTGCTGCCGGTTTTGCGGCCGGTTTCTTCACCGCTGCTTTCTTAGCCGGAGCGGCTTTTTTTGCTGCGGGTTTTGCCGGTGCTTTTACTGCTGCTTTTTTAGCAGGTGCGGCCTTTTTTGCTGCGGGTTTTTTTGCTGCTGGTTTCTTTGCTGTTGCCATACGAATCCTCCAAAGTTTTTTCTGACCGCAATGAGTTTAACAAAAAAAAAAAAAAGCAAAGCAATAAATGCGCGCATATGCGCGATTTCATTATCTTTTTTTATTTTTTTTTCATTTATTTTTCATAATCGGAAAAATGTGCGCATAATTGCGAATTTTGCGCGCAAAAACCAGAGAAAATCTTCGACGCGAAAATGGAAAACAAATGACCGCAAAATGCGCGCAAATTCTTGTGTCATGCGCGCTCGCAGAATTCTCGAAGATCGAATTTACAAATTTCATTTCAGTCACTACATTTAGAAAATGCGAAGGGGATATTTTTCACGCGGAGGACAGAACATGCGATCGGCAATTTTCATTTTTGTACTATTCGGAGCGGTGAGCTTTGCGGCATGCAAACCGCAGACGGCAACGACGAGCAATTCCGTCACCACAACCGATGGTGGTCAGGCGAACGCCGGCAACAGGTTATTGAGTGACGCCGCAAACACGCCCGCGGACAAAACCGGGAGCGTCGATGCGAATTCGCCAAAAACTATCCGTGAGTTTTTTATGCTCCTTCCGGAAAAATATTTTTTGCTTGAAGGATGCGTTCGCGAAAATGACAAGGACTGCAAGAAAGCGAAGCTCGACTATTTGAAAACTTTTACCGACGTCGAAGACACCGCGAACGGATATTTTAAAGGCGGTTGCGACGGTGCGCAAAGTTGTCTTGAAATGGCGATATTTAAACGTCCTGACGGAACGTATATTGTCGGTGTCGCGACGTCGGCCGAGATGATGAACGACTACTATTTTCTCGACTACGCGAACGGAAAATGGACGGACGTTTCGAACGATGTCGTTCCGCAGTTCAGCAAAAAAAATATTTATGAACTTCCGCGCGTCGGAACGACGGTAAAAGTTTTTGCAAAAAAGGTGATCGAAAAAGGTGACGATTACGAAGTGTCGGACAAGGGCGAAAAGCTCTACGATCTGGAATGGAAAAACGGCAAATTCTCGATCAAAAAATAGGAGCGAATTTGTCGGCCGATTTGCATCAATTTTAGCGTGCAAGTAACGAATGTTTTGATCCAGGATTCAGCGCTGTCTTTCGAACAAAATGCGGAGTCCGTCGAGCATAAGAATTTCGTCAACTATATTTATCAGATCGCAATTCTCGGAAATGGTTTTGGCAAATCCGCCGGTCGCGACGACAGTCGGGGTTTCGCCAAGTTCATCGAACATTCTGCGAAGAATTCCTTCAACCAAACCGAGATAACCAAAGAAGACCCCCGAGCGGATCGAATCGACCGTTGTGTGTCCGATGACGCCGGCAGGTTTTTCGATCGCAACGTGCGGGAGCTTTGAGGTTTTTAGGTGAAGTGCTTCGGCGAGCGTGTTCATTCCGGGTGCGATCGTACCGCCGAGATATTCGCCATTCGCATTTACAGCATCGATCGTCGTCGCGGTGCCAAAGCTGCAAACGATGACGGGCTTTCCGTACTTCATCACGGCGGCGGCGGCGTTGACGAGCCGGTCGGTACCAGCGGCTGTGACCGGCTCGTATTTGATCTTCAGGCCAAAATCGAAAGTGTGATCAACAAATACCGGCGTTACGTGCAGCATTTTCTTGCATGCTTCGCGAACCGTATCGTCTATCTCCGGCACGACGGATGAAACGCACGCGCTGTCGATGCTAAAAAAACGCTCCTCGACGTAGCGGAGCCGATCGAACAGAAGTTCTTCGACCGTGTAATCGCGCTTGGTTTGGATCAGGAATTTATCGACGAGAGTGTCGGATTCGAAAACACCGAATTTGATCGAGGAGTTGCCGATGTCGATGGCGAGAAGCATCCGGTTGTACGACAGGCTGCCAGCCTGTCGATCTTCGGCAGACTAACAGTCTGCCGTAAACTCAGGTTAGCCTTGCAGCGGAAGCCCGTCATACACGATGTTCCAGCCGTTGCGGCGGCTTGTGCGGAGGCTTTTTGTGTACCATTCTAGAGCAGCCGTCGGGTCGTCATACAGCTGGACTGCCGGATGATTTTCACGCGGATCGACGCGGCAGATGGCGGCGCCAGCCGTTGCACTCTTTATGCACAACAGGGCGACCATGTTGTTCTTTTGCAGGACGGCCGTCCGGACCAGGACATCATCAAGGTCGGCGTCGAAATCTTCGAATTCGGCAAGCTCATCGGTGAAGTCGTCGTCTTCGAAATCGAACTCGGTTGTCGGATCAAACTCGTTACTCATAAAATCCTAAAAGGCGTATTTAGAAGTTACACCGTTGAGCGGCAATGTTCAAGCCGCTCATCCGTGAACTGCGAATCGTCGAGTTCGTATTTGACCTCGGAGAAATTCGCGACGAGCAATTCCTCGGCAAGTTTGTTGCCGGTGCGGCGGTCGATGATCTCTCGCCAGATCTCGTTTTCGCGGAAATTCCGGCCTTCTTTCTGAAGAAAGCGGTGGTTCTTTTCGAAGACGTGATAGCTGTGCGGAGTTTCCTTGTCGGACAAGATCGCACCTTTTAGGTGCTGCCCGGTCAGCCGGAGTTTTATCTGGAATGTCAGCTCGGTCGGGTTGAAAAATCGAAGGTCGATGTAATTGTAAAAGACGCCTGCTCCGCTGCCGAATGGAAGTACGCGATTTTCGTCGGGGAACGGATCGAAGCTGTGGTGATGCCGCTCGGCGATTTCAAGGGGCGTGTGCAGGGCCATCCAGTAGAGCAGATTCGCGAGTTGGCACAAACCGCCGCCGACACCGCGAACCACTTCGCCGCGCGAAAGCTGCATGCCTTCGCAATAACCTTTTTCAGCGGTCGCTTCGCCGACCTGCCGCCAGAACGAAAATGTTTCGCCGGGCTTGATCAGGATGCCGTCGATCGTCGGGCACGCGATCTTGAGATTCTCGACCTTGTTTTCCTGGAGCTGCGGGTCGGAATTTCCGAGCTTTCTTCTTAACAACGACTGATGTTTCTTGCAGGTGAAGGGAAGCTGGTCAGCGGTCTTTTCGTCTGCGAAAGTCTTGCCTTTCGCCGCATCGTCCAGCCGACGGAAAAGGCGTTTTTGCTTGATCCGCGTTTTATAAATTACGGGGTGGATCTCGGAAAGGCGTTTGCGCATAAAGCTGATTGCAATTGTAGAGAGAAGTGAATAGAATCACAATCCGATATTCTCCAATTCGGTCATAGACAAAGATGACAGATAAAGACACTGACCTTAGGCCGGCGGAAGATAAAGCCGACGATTTTCGCGTCATTTGCCCTTCGTGCGGAACGAACCTTGCTGCTTACGAGACACTATGTCCAAAGTGTATGGCACCGATCGGCAGCCTTTTCGAACCTCGACCCGATCCAAACGGCGCGAAGCGAAGGTGCAGTATTCTCAAAAGCCGCAGCGAGCAAGGCCGAAGCCGATCGTGCTGATCGGGGTTTGGGTGATGTTTCTGCCGGGGTTTTTGGCGGGACTCGCCGTCGCGATAAGCGTTGCCCTTCAGGATGCCGGCTCGGGTTCTTCCGGTTTTGTGTTTTTTTGGATCGGGATGGCGATCGCCGTCTTCTCGTTTGTGATGCTATATAAGGTAACGCGAAATTATTTGGAGCCGGATGGGCCAACAAAAGACAAGTAGTGAGGACGCTATCCGTTGTGTGTTGGCATTTCGGTCGGTCTCAACTGCTCTACATCTCCCGCCTGAATTATTCTTATCGCTCCATCCGTTGTTCTTACCCGCAGAGCGCCGTTTTCTTCAAGGCCGTCAGTGGTTCCTTTGATCGTTTCGTTTTCCATGATAACGCGGACGCTCTTGCCGGAAAAATAAGTTGAGCGGCGGCGCCATTCGTTGATGATCTCGGTCGGGCCATTTTTGCTTTTAAGGATGTTGTAAAAATAGGTGAGGTATTTCGTGAGTGACTCGGCTAATGCAGAAGCCTGACCGTCAGGGAGGGCGTAACCTCCACCTCCTTGCTCACGCGCTGGGCTTCTGCAATTGCTCTTCGATCGAGGTTGCCGTGTCGGCGATCTCGTCGGGATAATTTGCCGATCTGATATTGATGCCAACACCGACTATTACGGCGAGCCCTCTAGAAGTCTCGGCAGTTTCGGCGAGTATGCCGCTTATCTTTTTTTCATTTACGAGAATGTCGTTGACCCATTTGATGTCCGGCTTGAGGCCGTATTCCTGCAGCGTGTCGTGGACGGCGACGCCGGTCATAAGCGTGATGAGCGGCAGGAATTTTGTTTCGAGCTTCGGGCGGAGAACGATGCTGAAATACAGTCCGGCGTCCTTTTCGGAAACCCAGGTTCGGCCATGACGGCCGCGTCCCGCTGTTTGTTCACTTGCCACGATGCACAAACCTTCGTCGGCACCAAGGCGAGCCTGTTTGAGCGCTTCGGTGTTGGTGGAATCGAGCGTGTCGAAGGTCAGGACGTTGATGTTCATATGTACGACAGGCTGTTAGCCTGTTGAAGCCGTTGCAACTGAATAGTTAGCGGAACGGGACCTCATCTGTAGCCGGTGTGACAGGCTAACAGCCTGTCATACGGGCTGCCACAACGAATCGCAGTAGAAATTTTCCTTATCCTGGAATGTGACTGCGATCTCAAAGCCGCTTTCGGCGGCGAGTTCTTCGATCATTGCTGCGGTGTATTTTTGCGAGATCTCCATGAAGATCGGTTCCCACTGTTCGAATTCGAAGCTGCGGTCGAGAGCCGCGATGTGGACGGTCTGCTTTTCGCGGCTGATCAGGAATGAGCGGGCGGCACATTCGACCGGGACGGTATTGGGCGTAGTGCGAGAAATTTTCGAGATCGAAATCGGCGCCGAGTTCGCGGTTGATGCGGCGAAGCAGATTGAGGTTAAAGGCGGCCGTCACACCGGCTGCATCGTCGTATGCGCGGACGATCACGCGCGGATCTTTCTGCATGTCGAAGCCGATGAACAGCCGGTCGTTCTCGTTCATTACCAAGCGAAGATGACGGAAGAAATCGACGGCCTGCTCGCGGCTGAAATTACCGATATTCGAACCCAGAAACAGAATCACTTTCCGGCGGCCGTTGCCGTTCTTTAGCGAATCAAGAATTTTGAAATAATCGCCGTGATGCGGGTGGATCTTTAGTTCGGGGAACTTTGCGTTGAATTTCGCCAAAAGCGCGTCGCACGCTTCTTTTGAGATATCGATCGGCGAATAGTTGAAATCGATATTTTGTTTCAAGAAGTGCTCGATCAGAACCGCTGTCTTTGTCCCGTCACCAGCTCCAAGCTCTATTAAATCGATCGCTTGGGCCCCGTCCGTGAATGCCGCGGCCGATCTCATTCGTCTGTTCGGTGAACAGCTTATACTCGGCACGCGTCGGATAATATTCCGGGAGCTTCATAATTTCCTGAAACAGCCTTGTGCCTTCGTCGTCGTAGAAATATTTTGATGAAAGCTGTTTGGGCGTCGAAGATAAACCGCGCAGAACGTCGTCGGCGAAGGCTGTTAGTTCCTGTGAGGTCGATGTGTTCATAAACGTTACTTAAACAGGATGGACAGGATAAACAGGATCGTTTTGGCGAAAAGAAATCCTGTCTATCCTGGGCATCCTGTTAAATTACTTTCTTGCCAGTCTTATTCCGGTAAATTGCCATCGCAAATGCGGATGGAAGAAATTCCGGTAAGTTCCGACGGCTGTGGCCGGGCGGTGTTGCGACCGACGCACCGCGCAGGACCATTTGGTTGATCATGAATTTGCCGTTATATTCGCCAACCGCTCCGCCTGGTTTCTTGAAGCCCGGATACGGCAGATATGCCGAGTTGGTCCATTCCCAACGCAGGCCCCAGTCGAATTTTTCGTTCGCGGCTTCCCATTCAAATTCGGTCGGTAGCCGCATTTCCTTCCATTCGGCGAATGCCGCCGCTTCGTAGTAGCTGATGTGGCAAACAGGAGCGTCGAAATCTAATTTTCGCAGGCCGCCAAGCGTGTATTGATGCCATTCGCCATCGATCTTGTGCCAATGCAGCGGGGCACTGATCTGGTTCTGTTTGACCCAATCCAGACCCTCGGAATGCCATAGCCTGTGGTCTTGATAGCTGTAGTCATTAACAAATTCGAGAAATTCCAGATTTGTGACGAGCTTTGACGCGATCTCAAAATCGCGGAGATAAACCTTATGGCGAGACAGTTCGTTGTCGAAGCAAAAGCCGTCGCCCGCGTGGCCGATCTCGTAAATGCCTTCCTTCAATTCGATGAAACTTGCCGAACCGGATTCAGATATTTCTTCGGGTGCGTGTCCTTCGCGATAAGCGGGGAAGAGCGGATTTACGCTCAGCGTATATTTTAGGTCTGTGAGAAAAAGCTCTTGATGCTGCTGTTCGTGATTTAGGCCGAGGATAATCAGGTCACTGAAATCCCGGGCAGATACGCGACTGTTAAGAAGCGTGCCTTCGTCAACGCGATCGGCACGCTCGTTCACACTCGCGTTTCCGCCCGTATTGCCAATCAATTCAAGTATCTTTTCATCCACGTATTTCCGATAGGCAAAAACCTGCTTTACCGTTGGGCGGCTGAGGGCACCGCGGTGGTCGCGGGTGGTTCGTTCGCCGATCGTGTTGTAATAGCTGTTGAAAAGAAATCCGAAATTCTTGTCGAATACCTCATAATCCGGCTGACGAAGTTCTTGAGGATCATCTCCTCGAAGAACCAAGTCGTGTGGGCGATGTTCCACTTTGGCGGCGAGACATCGACTATAGGCTGCGGAATGTAATCTTCGATCTCAAGGGGTTCGCAAAGCTGTTCGGTATAGGCGCGGACGCGCGAATAATAGTCCGCAAGAGTCTCCGGTTCGCCGGTCAATGATCGTGCTGCCTGCATAAGCTTATTAAAACAAATCCAAGGCGAAAGGCAAAAGATTCTTTCATCTTAGATCACGGCAGGCCGCGAATTTATTTCGGGTTTTCGATCTTGAGGAGAGCTTCCTTGCAGATCTCGGCAAGGTACGGATCGGGGCCGTTTAGATTCGATCGCAATACGGACACGGAAGACATGTCGCCTATGGCCCCAAGGGAATAGGCGGCCTCGCGGAGAGTGTCGGCGGATTCGTTTTTGTTTTGCAGAACACGGGTCAACACCGCGATCGCCGGAGTAAATGTCGCCGGCGGGGCTGCTGTATCTGCACGTGTGTCCTTAAATTTGTCCGGCAGAAAATTCTGCGGTGTTAGAACGCCGCTTTTTCCGGCGCGAATTATTTGGGCGATCTGGCCAATGGAGCGTGCGGCGGAGCGGCGAAGGAATTCTTCGTCTTCTTTCGGCGACTTCTCCAGAATTTTGACAAGAGCATCGATGGCAGAGAGATCACCAGACTGGCCGAGAGCGATAACTGATGCGTTGCGTACTTCGAAGAGTTTTTCCTTTTGGAGCCGACGGAGCAGTGGTGCTGCCGCAGTCTGGCTTTCGACATTTCCGAGTGCATAGGCGGCTTCGCGGCGAACGAACTCGGCTTTATCGTCAAGGAGCGGCGTTAGAACGCTTACTGCCTCAGCCTTCGGCAAAAATATCACCGATGCCGCCGCGGTTGCACGGACGATCTCGTTCGTATCTTTTAACGCGGGAATTGCGAGACGAGAAGCTTGTTCGGTCCGGAAGTTTCTGATCTCAAACAAAGCTGATCGTCTTTGTTCTATGTCGCCGGAGAGTTGGCGATTTAAGCGGGCTTCGATCTCAGGCCAATTCGACCGATCCGGTGTTTGAGCAGAAAGGGAATGGGCAAAGTTGAGTGTGGCTAAAGAGAGAACCACCCCGGCGGCGAAACGCCGCCACCCCTTCTTCGTAAGGAGGGGGGCTTTGATACGACAAACTAAGGTTCGCCGGACATTCATACGGCTTGTTGTACATTCAGCGGCTGTACGCTTTCCCATTCGAACACCTGACGGGCACGCCGGTTTTCGTGCGCGTTCGATAGCGACAGTATTATGTCGTCGGTTGCGTACTTTTCATTTTTAGCTGATTTGCGTGCTGAGGCGTGGCCGGGAGGTGTTTTATCGATTTCGCGGGCGATAGTTGTACGGTTTCGTTTGACCATTTTCGTGCCTCCTTTTGTCTGGGGCAGACGGTCAAACCGCAACTTTTGTTAGATCAAGTCTCGACCGTCCGCAATTTGGTTTTTCTCATCATCAAGCTATTGATACTTGTAAAAACTCCTCAATGTAATGCTCTGTTAATATAGCATATCGATGTTTTTGAACGCAAAGGAATTCGACACAAAAGCGTTGATCGGGTTTCCCTTGTTCTGACTTTGCGTTCCCTGCGAACTTCGCGTGAGATCGTCTTTTCCGGAGAAGAGTTTAACGCCAAGATCGCGAAGACCGCAAAGGAGGAGAAGGAAAGAAAGTTGTGCCTCATGACACTGAGGTTCTCGACAAAAACGGCAAAAAGCGGTAAGGATTTGCTTTATGACATTTCCGCGTGACCAGCCTCGCCCTTATTTAGCCACTCGCGATACTCATTTGCGACGTGGCTTAACCTGCAAATCAAATAGAATCAATAATTAGTTATTCGGTTGGATAGATATATGTTTATCCGCTAAAATTTCCCTTTTCACGGGCGGCGATACATTTTTTTATGGACGAGAAATATTTTGCGAAAAAGATAGAAGATAAGTGGCAGAAGAAATGGGCCGAGACGGGCGCTTTTGAGGCCGAGATCGATGACGCGAAGCCGAAATTTTACCAGCTTGAGATGCTGCCGTATCCGTCGGGCAACCTGCATATGGGGCACGTACGGAACTACTCGGCCGGCGATGCGGTCGCGTGGTACAAGCGGCTGAAGGGCTTTAACGTGCTGCATCCGATCGGTTGGGATTCGTTCGGCCAACCGGCGGAGGACGCGGCGATCAAACGGGGTGTCAATCCGCGCGAATGGACCGAAGAGAATATCAATGCCATGCGCGGCCAGTTGGAACGGCTCGGCATCAGCTATGACTGGTCGCGGCAGATGGCCGCGCACAGGCCCGAATACTACAAATGGGACCAGTGGTTCTTTTTGAAAATGTATGAAATGGGTTTGGCCTATAAGAAGAAAACCCAGGTCAACTGGTGCGAGACGGATCAGGCGACGCTTTCGAACGAGCAGGCGAGCGGCGGTTTGTGCTGGCGTTGCGGAAATCCGGTGACCAAGAAAGATCTTGGAGCAGTGGTTTTTGAAGACGACGGCGTATGCGGATCAATTGCTAGACGATATGGCGGAGGTCGAAGCCGGCTGGCCGCAGAATGTTTTGAAGCGTCAGAAGGATTGGATCGGCCGGTCGGAAGGGGCGTTTGTTGATTTCAAAGTTTTGACCGGCCACCACATCGAACATGGGAATGAAAGCGTCATTCGCGTTTTCACAACCCGGATCGACACGATATACGGAGTCAACGCTATCGTGCTGGCCGCCGAGCACCCGATCGTAAAAGCGAATCTAGGATCATTCTCGCCGGACGTGGTTACAAAGATCGATGAGATCGTTGCGGAGAACCTTAAGCCAAAAGACCGAGACGAGGAGATCGAGAAAGACGGGATCGACACCGGTTTGAAAGCGGTTAATCCTTTCAGCGGTGAGGAAGTGCCCGTATGGGTGGGCAATTACGTGATGATGGATTACGGCACGGGGGCATTAATGAGTGTGCCGGCCCACGACGAGCGCGATTTCGAATTTGCAAAGAAGTTCGGCTTGCCGATCCGCCAGGTCATCTCCGAACCGCATCTTGTTCACGAACATCACACGATGCAGGCATTGGCGCTCGAACAGTCCTTTGGCGAATACGGCATTCTCGTCCACTCCGATTTCTGGAACGGCAAGACCAGCGAGAAAGCCAAAGCAGAAATGGCGGAGTATGCCGTAAAACACGGCTTTGGGGAGGCGGCCACAACCTATCGATTGCGCGACTGGGGAATTTCCCGGCAAAGGTTTTGGGGCTCGCCGATCCCGATGATCTACTGCGATTCGTGCGGGGTTGTACCCGAGAAGTACAAGAACCTGCCGGTCGAATTGCCGGAGAATGCACCGTTCACGGGCAAGGGCGAGTCGCCGCTGGCGAAAGTGCCGGAGTTTTACGAGACGACGTGTCCGAAGTGTGACGGTCCGGCCAAACGTGAGACGGACACGATGGATACGTTTGTCGATTCATCGTGGTATTTTTTCCGATATCTTGACCCAAAGAATTCGACACAGCCTTTTGAGCCCGAGATCGCGGCATACTGGACGCCGGTAGATCAGTATATCGGCGGCGACGACCACGCCGTGATGCACCTTATCTATACGCGTTTTTGGACAAAGGTGATGCGCGATATCGGTTTGGTCCAGTTTGACGAACCGGTAAAGAGGCTACTGACACAGGGAATGGTCGTTGGCGAGACGTTCTTTGCTGACGAAAGCGGCAAGAAAAAATATTACATGCCGTTGGATGTTACCGTAACGCGTGACGCGAAAGGGAAGATCGTCGAAGCGACGTCGAATGACGGCAGACCGCTGAGACATGCGATCGAGCGGATGTCTAAATCGAAGGGCAACGGCGTCGATCCCGATGAGATGATCGAGATCTACGGTGCCGATGCAGCTCGTATCTTTGTGCTGTTTGCAGCCCCGATCGAGAACGAGTTGGTCTGGCACGAATCGGGGATCGAAGGCGCGGTTCGATTCTTGCAGAGGGTTTGGCGGGTCGTTTGGAAGTGGCACGGGGTACTGCGGACTGCCAGTCCGCAGCAACAGGCTGACAGCCTGTCGTACGGGGACGACGCTCGCAAGCTGCGGCAGAAGACGCACAAGACCATCAAACGAGTTGGTGAGAGTTTCGAGAGCTTGCAGTTCAACACGCCTGTGGCGGCTTTGATGGAACTGTCGAATACCTTGACCGAATTTAAGGTCGAGCCGAGTTCCGCAACCGCGGGCGATGCTTACGCGGTCCGCGAGGCGATCGAAAGTTTGGCTTTGATGTTGACGCCATTTGCTCCTCACACGGCCGAAGAATTGTATTCGGTCGTAGCCGGGAATGAGGCCGGTTTGGTAGCAAACGGCGCCCGCTTTCCGGAATTCAGCGCTGAACTGGCAAAAAGCGATGAGATCGAGATACCCGTTCAGGTGAACGGCAAGCTGCGCGTCAAGATAATGGTCTCGCCTGACATCTCGGACGATGATCTGCGAGAAACGGTAATTGGGGACGAAAAAGTGCAGGAATATGTTGCTGGGAAGGAGATCGTAAAAATAGTGGTTGTCCCGAAGCGGCTGGTCAGCATCGTAGTTAAAGGTTAACGAGGGCCGTCATTAGCGGTTTCTCGTTTTATCCTTGCTTGAAATACATAAAAAAACTAGAATTGTCGGGTGGAGAAGCCGCAAAAAGGCCGCACATATTCTGTCACCATATGTACAAATGTCTCCCGGATCCAACGCGTGTAATATAGGCGTCAAATGAAAGAATGCCAGCTTTGTAAAAACTGCTACACCGACGAGGTCGCGACATGCCCGAAAGACGGCATGCCGACCATGCACACCATCACTGGTGAACCGGTGTTGGAGGGCAAATATCACCTTGAATGCCGCCTTGGCCAAGGCGGAATGGGCGTGGTTTACAAGGCAAGGCATGCGTTCCTGAAGACACAGCTTGCGATCAAGATCATTTTGCCGGATCTGGTCGGTAACGATCCCCAACTAGTCACGCGATTTAGACAGGAAGCATTGGCCGCCGCGGCTATCAGGCATCAGAACGTCGTCGGCGTGACCGATTACGGCGTGATCCAGGGCCAGATACCGTTTCTCGTGATGGAGTATGTCGATGGAGAATCACTTCATGACCTGCTGACGCGAGAAAAGACGCTTTCGCCCGAAAGGGCCCTCGAACTGATATCGGCGATATGTGCGGGTGTCGGAGCCGCCCATCATCAGGGGATCGTCCACCGCGACCTCAAGCCGCTCAACATTATGATCTGCAGCGACAAGCCGAATATGTCGCAGGCGGTCAAAATTCTCGATTTCGGGTTGGCAAAGATCAAGTCAGGCGAGCTTCTTGGCTCGTTCATTCAGGCGCAGACGACTAGGTTTGATGGGTTCGCCGTACTACATGGCGCCGGAGCAGTGGGCCGATGACGAGCCCGATTCGCGTTCGGACATTTATTCGCTTGGCGTAATGCTGTTTCAGATGCTCACGGGCGACGTGCCTTTTAAGGGGTCGTCGATACCGGCGATCATGAAGAAGCATATCAGCGACCCGCCGCCGACGTTTGCCGAGTTGAACATTCCGCTATCGCTAGAATTGGAGCAGGCGGTCCGGCATACGCTTGCGAAAGAAAAGGAAAAGCGGACGGCCTCGGTCGAGCATATGATCGCGGAATTGAAAACCGCCATCGAGCCGACCCCAATAGGTATTCACACGACCGGTGCCAGCGGGGCGTTGCCGACGGCCGCAATTAATATTCACACTAACCCGGCACGGTCAAAGGTCTTTATTGATAATGTCCCGGTCGGCGAAAGCCGCGACGACGGCTGGATCACACTAAACGGAATTCAAAGCGGCAATCATTTCCTGCGGGTCAGCCACGACGGGTTTGATGATTGGCAAAGCGACGTTGTCTGTGACGGCCGCCCGCAGCAGGTGATCGCGGAATTGCGTTCAGGTTCGGGGAAGATCCCGATGCCGGCGGCTCCGACGGTTGCTTTCAACGTTAACTCACAGCACAACACGCCGCATAATTTTTCGTCCACGCAGGACAACCGCGCCGACCTGAACAAGACGTCGGTGCAGGTATGGGACACCGGCAATCAGGATATTGCGGTTCAATCGATCCCGCCGAAGAAGAAGGGCTTTTTCTCGCCGTTAGTGCTTGGTGCGATCGCGCTTGTCGCGCTGATCGGACTTGGCGGAATCAGCCTTGGCGGCGCCTATATGGCAGGCCTTTTCGGCAAACCGGACCCTGGGACAACTGCCACGCCTACGCCGGCTGCGACGACTCCGCAGGGAACGCCCGCGGCCACGCCCGCGGATTCGATCAAGGCCGACATGGCACAGATCCCCGGCGGATCGTTCCAGATGGGCCAGGGTGATGCAAATTCGGTGAACGGGCCGATACATACGGCGGATGTTGCCGGATTTTTCATGGACAAGAACGAGGTTACGGACGCGGAATACCTCGAATTCGTAACGGCGACGAAACACGCTCCGCCGAGCCACTGGGTCAACGGAGCGCCGCTGCCGGGGACCGAGAAGAAACCGGTCCGGTTCGTTTCGTTTGAAGACGCCGAGGCGTTCGCGAAATGGCGATCAAAACGAGATGGTGTTACCTACCGGCTTCCGACCGAGAAGGAATGGGAGTATGCCGCGCGAAACGGTGACAAGGATAATTTGTACCCATGGGGCAATAGCTGGAACGCCGCCTCGTGCGTGATGGGTGTCGCCGGCTCGGAACCGGTCCAGGTCGGCTCAAAACCGCAGGGCAAAAACGACTGGGGCGTTATGGACTTGATGGGCAATGTTTGGGAATGGACGAGCTCGGAGATCGCTCCTTATCCGGGTAATAATGCCGTCGGGGTCGATAAAAAGCCCGGGAAGAGGATCGTCGTACGGGGCGGCTCTGCCCATGAGGACGCGGTAAAATTAAAGATAAACGCCGCATTTCGTGTCGATGTCGCGGCAGACCAGAAAGAAAAAACAGTGGGATTCCGGTTAGTTCGATCGGAATAAGGCTTCCCACTCTGAAGTACTTGAAAGCGTAGGGAGCCGTTTCTTACGCTTTTTACTTTTCTCAATTACCAGGCCCCACTCACATTTCCAATTCGGCCCTTGATCAAATGACCATTACTTTAGTCGAGAAGAACCCCGGCGGCGGCCAAAAGGGCGAGTTGTCTTTTAGCAAGCCTCTGATCGTCGTGGGCCGCGATGCGATCGAATGCGATATCGCGTTCGACAAGACGCAGTATCCGATGGTTTCCCGAAGGCATGCCGAGCTTCGAAATGAAAATGGAAATTGGTTTGTTACGGATCTGAATTCGAGTTACGGGGTATTTGTAAACGGCCAGAAGATCGCATCGCAGCATCCTATTTCGGCCGGAACCTCGATTCAGTTCGGCACCGACGGGCCGGAGCTTATTGTGATCTGGTTCGAGGCAGGGCCGTCAGTAGCCGATCAACAAAGACCGTCGCCTCCTCCTTCAGTCGCACCGCAGCAATCGGCCGCGCCAAGAGCACCGGAACCGATTCCGCAGAAGCCGTCTGCTCCCGTCCAAACGGCCGTGCTTGAATTCGCAGGTCCCGAAACGGGCAAGCCGTTCGTTATCAACAGCCCTCATATTACGATCGGACGCGGCCACGAATGCTCGGTTGTGATCGAGGGCAGTGCGGGCATGGTCTCCAGAGAGCACGCTGTGATCCGATCGGAGAGCGGTGATTTTATTCTCGAAGACTGTAAAAGCTTTAACGGCACGCTTGTAAACGAACAGCGGATCTCGGCACCGACGCCTTTGTATCACAACGACCGGATTCGGCTCGGCGTTGGCGGCCCGGTGCTCATCTTCAATTCTCCGGGCCTGGTCGCCCCGAAAGGCGCGAGCCTGTCAGGCCAGCGAGCGATCGCAACCGGCCAGTCGGCAAACCTTGGTCGAATTTCGGAACAGATCGGATCGAAGACAATGGTTTTCAATCCGGACGCCGCTGACAAGTTCGCGCCCGCAAAATCGGCGGCCCGGCCGCAGCTATTAGTGTCGGTTACGTTCGGTGCCAAGAACGATTTGACCATCGGGCGGGATGAAAAGAATGACATTCGGCTCGATGGCCTGCAGATATCTAAACGCCACGCAAGGTTTTTTCGCTCCGGAGCGGACGTTTTTGTCGAGGACTTGAAATCGACCAACGGCGTGTTCGTTAACGGCAAGCGGGTGGGCCGGCAAGCGATACGGCCCAACGACGCGGTGCAGATCGGAGCATTTCTTGTTTCCGTAGATTCGGCTGACAACCTGAATGTTTTTGACACGAGATCAAAGACGCGAATCGACGCCGTTAATATCACCCGGCAGGTAAAAGACCGCCATGCAGGCGGGACACTGAACTTGCTGGATTCGATCTCGCTCTCCATCCAGCCAAACGAATTTGTTGGGATCCTCGGGCCATCTGGCGCGGGCAAATCAATGCTGATGGACGTAATGAACGGCATGGGTCCGGCGACGAGCGGCAGTGTTCTAATTAACAACCTAGATCTCTATCGGCATCTCGATTCGCTCAAACAATCGATAGGATACGTTCCGCAGGACGATATCATCCATCGCGAACTGTCTGTTTACCGCACCCTTTATTACGTCGCGAAACTTAGACTGTCGCGCGACGTGTCTTCGGCCGAGTTGGCACAGATCGTCAATGAAGTGCTGGACGTGACCGGCCTTGCCGAACGCCGTAATGTGCCGATCAATCAACTATCCGGGGGCCAGCGCAAACGTGTTTCGATCGCGGTCGAGCTGATAACAAAGCCATCGATCATATTTTTGGACGAGCCGACATCGGGGCTCGACCCGGCCGCGGAAGAGCGGATAATGAAGCTTTTCCGGCAGATCGCGGAATCGGGCCGGACCGTAATTCTAACCACGCACGCGATGGAAAACGTAAAGCTTTTCGACAAGATCGTTGTGTTGATGGGCGGAAAGCTTGTCTTCTACGGGCCACCGGACGAAGCCCTTGCTCATTTGGGTGCGGCGAATTTTAAGGAGCTTTACGACCGCCTTGAGCGGCCGGTCGAAGACGGCGTAAGAGAGAGCGGCGAAAAACACAGACGCCAGGTGACCGAGCGTGCGGCCGAGGAATGGAAGAAAAAGTATCTCGCATCGTCACAGTATCAGAATTATGTGAAAAAGCCGCTCGCCGAGCTTGGTTCGATCGCCGAAGCCGGCAAGCAAAAGAAGCGGCGGCTCGGGTTGATCGGGGCGTTCAGCCAGTGGTTTACGCTTTCCCGGCGTTACTTCGAGGTATTGTTCAAGGACAAACTAACGCTTTTCATCCTGTTCGCCCAGGCTCCGATCATTGCGCTGATGACCTATTTTGTGATGGATGCCGATCAACCGCGTGATTTTGTTTACTTTGTCCTTGCCCTGGTGGCCGTGTGGTTCGGAACATCAGTTTCGGCTCGTGAGATCGTTCGCGAACGGCCGATCTACAAACGTGAGCGAATGGTAAACGTCGGTATCCTGCCGTATTTAGCTTCCAAACTTTTTGTCCTTGGCATCATCGTAAGCGTGCAGTGTGTGATCCTGTTTGTCCCGCTGAAGCTGTTCGATCTGGCCGGGCTGATGCCGATGCCGGGAGAATATCTGGGAATTCCCCAGTTTTGGACGATGCTGCTGACGGCGGGTGTAGGCATGGGCGTGGGGCTGTTTGTTTCGGCTCTTGTGCGTACGTCGGAGATGGCGACGAGCCTCGTCCCGCTGATCTTGATACCGCAGATCTTGTTTTCGGGATTAGTAGGCGTGCCAAATGGTATCACTAATAAAGTAGTGAGTATGACGATGCCGGCCGCCTGGTCTTTTGACACGATGAAGCGCTTCTCGACGCTCGATACGCTGGAGGCCGAAGGTGCGAATCCGAAAGGGAAAACAAAGGGATTGGGACTTTATAAGTACATTGAAGCTGAGAACGAAAAGACCGTTGCCAAGGCCAAGCAGGATTTTGAAGATTATCGAAACGGCAACGAAAGCGGAAACCAGGATGAGCAGCGGGCCACCGAGGTCTTGCCGTCGGTTTCGATCAAAAAGGTGCCCGACGACCTAAGCGGGTACGTAACATTTCTTCATCCGTGGATGAACGAAGTTTTAAATCAGATCGTATTGATGCTAATGTTTGGAATGGTGGTGATAGCGACGCTGATCGTATTGCGGTTGAAGGATAATTAGAGAGGTTCTGATGAAGGAAGTTATTTTGAATTTTGTATTGTTTGCGGCTTTGACGATAGTTTTTTCCGGACTTTCGGCATGTACAAGCACGGCAAACTCACAACAGGGGCCGATAGACGAGAAACCGGTTGCCGGCGTTCCGGATTCACCCAAAAATGGCGAGACCGTTAAGAAGAAGTCGGAATATCCGCCAATCGCGTCCGCAGTTGCAACCGCTGAAATAAAAAGCCTGGACGGAACTTTGTTCACCGTAAACGACAAAAAAGGGAAGATCGTTCTCCTTAATCTATGGGCTACGTGGTGTGGCCCGTGCCGGGCTGAGATGCCGGCTCTGGTCAGGATGCAGGAGAAACATGGGGACCAGGGCTTTGAAGTGATCGGGCTTAATACGGACGACGAGGATGTTGAGTCGATAAATGAGTTTGCCGGAACAATGAAGCTCAACTACCCGATCGCGTACGCTGACACTAAACTCCAGTCTTCGCTGCTTAAGATCAGCAAGTTTCCGGGAATTCCGCAGAGTTTTCTTTTGGACCGGGACGGGAATCTGCGTGGCGTTTTTCGCGGGGCGAACGCGGCGGATATTAAGAAAATGGAAGAGGTTGTCGCGAAACTGGTTGAAGAATCGCAATTATGATCAACTGCCTGAGCCTGCAGCAGCATCAGGCAGAGACGGGAACTCCGGCACGACAAGGATAGTCTTAAAACTCGCCAAACTAACCAAACCTGCTGCGGCACCCTTCGGTTTATTCACAAATTTTTTTTGCGTGTAATGGACAGCCGCTTTCGGCTGGGATTTTCCCTGGCTGTAAAACGCTGCAAGTTGAGCGGCTTCGAGTAGCGTCCGCTGCGGAATTTCTTTGCGGTTCGGATTGCGGACGACGACGTGCGAGCCCGGATAATCGGCCGCGTGCATCCACAGATCAGACGATTTAGCGACACGAAATGTCAAAAAGTCGTTGTCCTTCGCCTTTTTCCCGACGAGAATTTCAAATCCGTCCGAAGATACGAAACTTCGCGAACCCGAATTTGTTTCGAGCGGCTTGCCGCGGGGTTTTTCGGATGGCTTTCGCTTTTGATCGGAGGCAAATTCGGCGAGTTGGCCCTCGTCGCGTTCCTCTATCGCTTGCTCGATACGTTCCTTTTGATGGGTGAGAGCTTTAATTTCCGACTCGAGAGTTTCAAGGCGTCGGGCGATCTCTTCGCCGGCATTTCTGGCCTTTGTATATCGTTTGAAGAACTTTTCCGCTGCTTCGGTGATGGACGTATTTTCGTCAACCTCGACCGCGATCTCGGGCATTTCATCGTCGAAATAATCTTTTACAAAGATCTTGCCGCCCTCGCGACGTGCGGTCGCGGTATTGGCAAGCAGAAGGTCGCCGAGGCGTTTCCATTTATCCGCCGTACCGTGGCCTGCGAGGTCTGCTTTTAGTTTGCGCGCGAGTTTTTCGCGTTTCGTGATCTCGGTATTTATTTTGCTTCGTGCGGCTTTCGCCAGCGATTGAAATCGCTGCTCAGCCTGTTTCTCGATATAGAAGCTGTCAAGGATCTCAGATGGGCTTTCGCCATCGGCGATAGACTCGGCATCGCCTTTCTCGTCAGTTGTCCTGGTCGTTTCGGCAATCGGAACGGAATAGATCTCGCCGATAGCTTGCCCGTCGCGGGCCGTTTCGCGTGCAGCGTCGATAATCGAACGATTTGAATAAAGCAGGAAGATGTTCGCGGAGCGGCCCGTAAGTTGGGTGATGAGATGATATAGATGGGTCTCGCCAAACTCGTCGTCCACCGAAAGTGAAACGTCGAGAACCCGTTCGCCCGGCACACGGCCGATGGAATCGACGGTCGCACCCGACAGGCGTTTTCGCATCGAAAGAGCAAAGGGCGACGGATTGCCGGAGGATTTTTCAAGGTCCTTCATCCGACGCCTTATCAGGTAGATGCGTGGATCCGAGGGCTCAAAGCTGATAAAAAGATATCGCGAGTCTGCCAGGCGAAAATCGACGGCTAACTCAAAACGCGAGAGCTGAAATATCTTTCCGAAACGCCGGCCGACCAGCACAGATTCAAGCTCAAGCCTTATTCTTTCAAGCGTAGATGCGTTCACAGATACAGTCTATGGCCCTAATTGCGAAAAGTCCAACGCCGAGGTATCGAGCGTTGGACCCATAATAATAAACCGAATTTGAAGCGTTACAATTCTCGGATCAGTATCGTTCCGGACACGAGATCGTGAGCCGCGCGCCTTTCTTCGTTGAAGAAGATCGGGACAAATCCGAGGCCGCCAAATGCGAGAGAAAGGAGGTAAACCGACGAACTGACGGCGGCCTGATGCAGCGTCGGATATTCACTTTGCTCAATATCGACAAGCTCCAGTGAGAATATCCTCATGCCGAAGGTTTGCCCGAAATAGCTGATCGACGTCGTAAGATAGGCGAACATCACGATTGACAACACGGCGGTGAACGCAAAGAAGCCTGAGAACGAGATCCAGCCTTCGCTTGCAAACAGGAAAGGTGAGAGCAGGATCAGTGTGGCGAACCCCCCGATAATCATGTCGAAGAGCCCGGCGTTAAAACGCATCGCGACAGGGGCAAGATCATCGATATCATCTGTTTCGACTTCCTCGACGAAGGGTGTTTCCGGTTCGATCGCCTCGGCTTCTGTCTTTGTTTCCTTGATCTCGATCCGTTTTGACCAATCTTCTTTCAAAGGCTGCTTTGGTTTCGGTGGAGCTTCCTCCACACCTTCAAAACTGGATGCCATTCTTGCCGCTTCCGGGATCGGTACAAGCTTGTTCGTATCAACTCCGCGTTTTTCGATCCGCAGCGAAGAAACGAGCTTTGGCCTAACGGTCGTGGCCGGGGTTTCGGTAAACGGACCTGCCGGCCTTGGCGGCAGCTCGTCCGAACGCGAGACAACATTGAAAGGGAAGTTCTTTGCCGTTCTAGCGGGCGCGGCTGTTTCGGCCTTCTTCTTTTCTTCGGGAAGAAATGCACGCCGCGATTCTTCAATACGCTTGAGGGCGTTTGCGACTTTTGAATTTACCGCAGACTGCAGGGCCGGTTGCTTCAAGATACTCGGCCTTCAATGCGTTTGCCCCGCTCGTTTGCAGTTTTGGCTGAGTCGAGATCGCGTCCGCGGTCGTCGGATTGTCGGTACGGCCGGTTCGCTGGCGGATAGTGTTTTGAAGCTGCAGCCGCCAATCCGGAAGCGTGGCGCTGTTGGTTCGAAATTCGGCCAATGTCGGGCTCGTTTTCTTGATCCTCAGATCTGCGGTGTCGATCCTTACCGCGGGCCGCTTGATCGCGGGTATCGGCTCGGGGATCGCGGCTGGTTTATCGGCCTGAGTGTAAAGCTCAGTCTTTGCGGGATCAACGGCTGAAGAGACCTTCGACTGCAGCTCTTCGCGAACCGAATCGTTCATCATCGCACCGCACGTCAGGCAAATGGACAACGTGGGCGCAAGATCTCGTTTACAAACGGGGCACATCATAAGGCTTCAAAAAATCCTGATTTTTATTTATTTCGCGCGAGAAAGGAGCCAAAACACGGAGATAATATCAGAAGTTACTTTAACTAGTCAACAGTAAAGCGCAGAAAACTTTGAGCTTTACCAATTTCCGATTGCGTGAAAAAGCTATTCAAAATCGAAGGAAAGAAGTGAACTAGCGGATACTTCCGAATACCGGTCATGTATCGTTCATTTTTCTTGCGAAGGAGGAAAGCCCAAACCTGACAATAGTGTTGACGGGTTGGAACGGTAAGGAGTAAAATTGCGTGTACCTCAGAGACAGTTGGCTAGATGCGCAGCATTTCACGGTCGTTTCGCCTCGCAAACCGATCCTCCGCCCTTGCATTCCGCTCCCGAAGAGCATCGAGGAGAACAGATGAAATTTCACCCTGGTAGTATTTTCTGTTTCGTTTTTCTGTTCCTATTTGCTTCATTGCTGTGTTACTCGCAGAACAAGATCCGCACATTAAACAAAACTAACTATCCCCACGCTAATCAGCCGATTGAGATTGTCAGCCGTGAGGTTGGTGGCGAAAACGTAAAGGACGACGGAACTGTTTTGGCAGGACCCGACTGGGTTAAGAATCTAAAGTTCATCGTAAAGAACATTTCTTTTAAAGAGGATCGGCTTTTTTCAGATCAACTTAGTTGTGCCGAAGAATGATCGACACCCATCGCGGGTCGTTTTTCCCATAAGGTTTGGGGCTGTCTTTTTTGTTTCGGGTCGCGACAACCTTAAAGACGAGGCCGGAAGGAAACGAACCTTTCTGTCACCGGGTGAGACGGTTGTAGTTTCCGTAGGCGAGCAAGAAATGAAGGTCTTTACTGCGTCTCTCAAGAAGACCGGCTCGAATGATATTGAAAGTGTTACGGTACAGGTCTTCGAAGTCCAGTTTGACGATGACACTGGTTGGACTTTAGGTTGGGAGTGGCAGCGTGATCCTACGAACCGGGAAAGAAATATTCCATTGGATAGCAAGAAACCAGTATCCCAAAATCTGTGGCGTAATGTTACAGATTTTTTTTTGGCAAATAGATTAGTGAAAGGAAAAGAATTTTTCTTAGCCTCTTTGTTGACGCGTGAGAGTAGTTTTTTTTATGAGATAAGAAGCCAAGCCCCTCTCGCTCCCACAGGATGTTTTTGGTTAACTGGACTTAAAGTGCGCGACTGTATAGCCCATGACCAAGGCTGTGGTATTCCGGATGAACCCGAGGGAACGGTATGTAAATACTACGTATATGAGGATGATCAGTACGTAGGTACGGCAAATATCTATCCCACGAATGAAATGGGCGGTACTATTGGGCATTTCGAAGACGATCAAGAATATACTTGCTACCTCGATCAGGGCACGGGCTGTACAACTTGCACTCCCGAGACTCAATTAGGATGGGTTGAGGGTGCGGGAAACGGCTGCGTACCGCCGACGCCAACACCGACACCAACTCCGACGCCAACCCCGACACCTGTTTGCCTGGATCTGGACGGTGATATGTATACAGCGTGCTACGATAACTGTAACTACGGTTACTGCGGCGGTGATTGTAATGACGACGAGTTTGAAGGGTATTATACGAATCCCGGCGCTGAAGAGATTTGCAATGGAATAGACGATGACTGTAGCAGCGCGATAGACGATGACGACGCTTGTTGCGTAGAAGGAGAAATACCGTTCTGTGACTTTCCGGCGTGGCACACGAACATTTGCCTTAAGTGCTGTATGTACACCGAAGACGGACCTTGTGAATTATCACCCGTCGTCATCGATATTGATGGCGATGGATTTGGGCTTACGGACGCGATGGGCGGAGTTAATTTCGACCTAAACGCGGATGGCGTGAAGGAAGGGTTAGCATGGATAGCGCCAGGATCCGATGATGCGTGGATTGTGCTGGACCGGAATGGAAATGGATTGATTGATGACGGAGAAGAGTTGTTCGGGAACTTCACGCCACAGCCGGTGCCCCCGCCGGGAGAATTTCGTAACGGCTTTCTTGCTCTCGCGGAATACGACAAGGCGGAGAATGGCGGCAACGGGGACGGCAAGGTAGCTGTTCAGGACGGTGTTTTTGGCGATTTACGTTTGTGGCAGGACGGTAACCACAACGGAATCTCGGAATTAAGCGAGATGAAAACGCTTGGCCAGTTGGGATTGGCGGAGATTGACCTCAAGTACAAGGAATCAAAGCGGACGGATGAATTTGGTAATAGATTTAAATATCGAGCCAAGGTGAAGGATGTCCACGGTGCTCAGGTTGGCCGCTGGGCCTGGGACGTATACTTGTTGTACGGGAATGCAAATCGCCCAATTGCGAAAAACGACCTCATCCAAAACTATGGGTTGTTTAGCCTCACCAAAGCGTCGTGCGGCAGGAAAGCATGAATGTGCATACTCCATTGGCAGAATGAGGGAACCAACAAATTCAAAGCGGCTGACGGCCCGCAAAGCCGGCCTCGAGTTCGTGCCACCATTCGATATTTTCGTTTTCGCCAAGCTGCCAGCACAGTAGGACGATGCGACCTTCGCGCATGGTTGGAAAATCGATCAGGCCGCGGGAATAATCTTTAAGTTGGATGCCGAGGTCGTGCAGTTCGGTCGTGATCTTGCCGATCTCGTAAAGCGATCGTACGTAATCGGATCCGCCCTCCATGCCGCCGCCGAATTCGGACGCCACGGCGGCGAGCCGGGCGGCGTCGCGAAACGTATCGATCCGGGCGTAACGCTGTTGGATCTTTTTCAGATTCAAGCTGACGCCGGGCAGTAATTCGTTGGCTTCGGAAAGCGTAAAAAGTTTCATCTCTCGTCCCTGACACGAATGAAATCTGCACCTTCGTCGTCTTCGTCGTTGAAATGTCTTTCAACGCTCATGGTACGCGGCGGCTGTTCCTTTCCATTCGGCCTCAGCCCGCCTATTGGAACAACTTCGTCGGGCGGAAGAAACGACGGCACATCGTAATCGCCCGTCTGCGTGATGTCTTTTCGAATAAGCTCGGCAATATCGCCGAGATCGATGAAAAAATCGGCAACGTCGATCAGCCTCGGCGCGGTATTCGAGCGGAAGCCTGCAACCTCGACGCGGCAGCCTTTGTATGCAACGGCGTTGATGGCGTAAACGAAATCCTCATCGCCCGAAACAAGCACGGCGGTATCGTACCGTCCGGCAAGGCTGAGCATATCGACGGCGATCTCGACATCGAGATTTGCCTTTCCGCGTGCCGTCATAAAAAGTCTTCAGCTCTTTTTGAACGACGCGGAAACCGTTTCGCCGCATCCACAAAAGAAATCCCTGCTGGCGTTCGGCACCGGCATCAACTCCTGTATAAAAGAATGCGCGGAGCAGGCGTCCGTCACCCAAAAGGATACGGAGAAGCTTGTTGTAATCGATGTCTATCGTGTGAAAGCGGGCCGCGTGAAATAGATTATTGCCGTCAATAAAAACCGCGACGCGACCGCGATGCCCAAACTTCCAGGAGGAGCTTGTAGTCGTGTCAAACTGCATTTTTCTAACCTCGCCCTATGTGGTCTGCGGCTAGTTTTGGAAACTGTGCCGGCGTGTGAGAAATCGAAAAGCAGAGCCTATGGAATTATGCTAAATCGTGATCAGTCAAAAACTTTGGAACTATGCAAAGCGAATGAATTATCAAGTGTGATCAAAAAAAGTGTCAAAAAAATCAGTAGCTTCGTTTTCTCATGCGAGCTTATTTTCAAAAATAGCTTAGCTTTCAGTTTGCCTCGACAAACTGAATCGGTCAAGCAATTTCAGATGTTAACGTGATAAAATTTGATCGCTGTCCGCATTGTATGGGAAACGAGAATGACACAGCTCCGGTTGGAGAATGGCTGGATGGAATGCCCATCCAGACTGAGAACATTGCGTTCAAAGCGGATGAGATGATCGCCTGCACGAAATGCGGGAAGATGAATCCGCCAAATCGTGCGAGCTGCCTGTATTGCGCAAAATCGATAGATCTGCCGGAAGAGCGAAAGCGCCAAGCAAGGCTAAACCTTCGCCCGCTGGAGAATTGGGAAAAGGGCCACAACATAGTTTTTCTGCCTCCGGCGGATCGGCCCGATGCCGCAAGCATTGCCACCTATTTGTCGATCGATCCCGAATTGCTGGAACAGGTGCTTGCGGCGACGACACCCCTTCCGATGGCCCGGCTCGAATCGGAGTCTGAAGCCCTCATCGCTATTCAACAATTAGAACGATTTGGGCTAAAGGCATCCGTCGTCGCCGACGAGGCATTGCACGTCGAGCAGTTTCCGACCCGCCTTCGCGAGATCGAGTTTTTCGATGGGTCTATGATTGTGAGGGCGTTTAACACAGGCGAGCAAACCGAGATCGGACGTGATGAACTTGTGCTGATCGTTATGGGTTCAGTGACCGAATCAAAGACCGAGACCGTCGAGAAACGCAAGAAAAAGGAAACAAAATTGCTGCAGGAATCGGCTACGGCTTTTGACGAGAGCTTGATAGATATTTATTCGAGCAGTGACAAGACCGGGTTTCGCATCCCGTCGAAAGGTTTTGATTTTTCGTGTCTGGGCGACGAGAAAGGGTTGGTTGCGGCGGTGAATATCGAACGCCTCAAAACGGCCTTGTTGCGTTTTTCGCCCAAAGCCAAACTGGTGGACGAGTACGCCGCAAATATGAACACGCTCTCAACTATCTGGGAGATCGAAAGGCAGAAGGATTTTCAGGGGATGAGGCGGACCGGGTTTGGAAAGTCAGGATTCGCAAATGTCGAAAGGACAAACAATCTGGCACAATTTACAAAATACTCGCGGCTGCAGCGGCATCTATTATGAATAAGTCTAGAGTCGGGAGTCCGGAGTCGAGAGTCGGAAAGGATAAGAGAGAGCGTCTTCATTCCAGAGCGATGAATGAGAAAGATCCAAAACTCAAGACTCAGGACTCCCGACTCATTTACGGCGTTTTGCCTGTGCTCGAAGCATTGCGTTCCAATGCGAGGCGGATAGACAAGGTCGTTATCGCGGAGGGTGCAAAAGAGCATCGTCTAAACGAAATATTTGATCTTGCTCGCAATCACGGTGTTTTGATCGACCGCATGTCTCGCGAAAGCCTTTCGCGGCTGGTCGGCTCTGGAGCAAATCATCAGGGCGTGGCGGCGGTCGCGGCGGCGGCGGATTACGTTTCGGCGGATGAGATCTTTGACGGTGTTGACGGAGAGGCTTTGCTTGTCGTGTTAGACGGCATAGAAGATCCGCGAAATTTGGGTGCCATATTACGAACCGTGGAATGCTCCGGTGCGGATGGAGTGTTCATCCCGGATCGTCGAGCTGTCGGGCTGACCGACACGGTCGCCAAATCGTCGGCCGGTGCAACTGAGTATGTAAAGGTTGCGAAAGTTACGAATCTGAACCGTTTGATCGACGAGTTGAAAGAACGGAAGATCTGGGTTGTGGGCACAAGCGGCGACGCGCAAATGAACTATGACGAATGGGATTGGAAACAGCCGTCGGCGTTGGTGCTTGGGGCCGAAGGCAGCGGGCTGCACAGGCTTGTTGCGGAGAACTGCGATGTGTTGGTAAAAATCCCGATGTATGGAAGAATAGATTCTTTGAACGTTTCGGTCGCCGCGGGCGTAATCTTATTCGAAGCAAAAAGGCAGCGAACCAGTAGGCAGTAGGCAGGCACACTGTTGAGAGGTTACCAGCGAGATATGTTTTGTCCAAAATGCGGAACTCAAAACCCTGAAACCGGCAAGTTTTGCCGAAGCTGCGGCGTTGATCTCGGTAACGTTTCGGCGGCAATGAGCGGAACCCTGGCGCCGCTAGGCAGTTTTGAATCATGCGATACATCCACCAAGAAGAAAGGAAGCAAAGACCCGCACGATGTCTATGCTGACTCGATCAAGAGCATTCTTTCGGGCGTCGGATTCCTGATCGTGTCGATCGTTCTTTTTACGACGAATGTCGCAGGCGGCAGGGCCTGGTTTTGGGCAATGCTTTTTCCGGCGTTTACGTTTCTTGCAAAGGGCATCTCGGACCTGATGAGATCCAGGAAAATGGAAGCGTCGCGAAACGGTTTCGTACAAATGTCGCCAGCCGCACTGAATCAGCCCCCGATAAATCCCGGCTTGCCTCCGTCGCGAACCGAGTACACTTCGCCTGCGGATCCCCGCTACAAAACCGGCGATCTCGCCCCGCCAAGCGTAACGGACAGTACGACAAATCTCCTCGAACTCGATTCCGAAGGACAGACGATGACCCTGCCGAAGAAATAGTTATTTCTTTCGCAAACTCATCTTATGCCCGTTCAGGCGTTCGATCACCCTTAAATAGTTTCTTGGAAAAAGCCGCGAAAGGTGGCTGATGGCGCGAGCATCTTTGCCGATCAGAAGGCGTGGATTGTTTGTGTTTATCGCTTTGATAATATCTCCGGCGGCGTCTTCGGAGGAAGTTTTTGCGATCTTGTCGAAGAGTTTTGTGCCCTGCTGCTTCCATTCATCGGGTGTGTGTTCTCCGACCCTCGAATTTCTGACGATATTCGTTTTCACGCCGCCGGGATGGACGCAGGTGACCGACACGTTGGTTTCGGCGAGCTCGTGACGCAGGCTCTCGGTAAAACCGCGGACGGCAAATTTCGACGCGCAGTACGCACTTTGCTCTTCAGGGGCGATAATGCCGAAGACGCTGGAAATGTTGACGATGTGGGCTTCGTCCTGATCGATCATCAGCGGCAGAAAAACCTTGCAGCCATAGACCACGCCCCAGAAATTGATACCCATCAGCCACTCGAAATCTTCTATCGAAAGCTGGTCGAACCGTGCCGATCAGGCCGACACCGGCGTTGTTTACAAGATGAGTTACGCGGCCGTGATGCTCAATGACGTCATCGGCAAGCTTTCTGTACCTGATCGAGTTTTGAAACATCGACCAGATGGGTCGAAACGGGAACGCCGATCTCTTTGATACGATCAGCGGTTTCGTTCAGACCCGCTTCGTTTACATCTGAAATAGCGACGCCCGCGACACCCTCGCGTGCAAATCGAACCGCCAGGGCCTGCCCGATGCCCGATGCCGCACCGGTAATAACTGCCACACTTTTGCTATCTAGAGCCATAAATTTGCGAAAACTTGCCGGAACAAATGAGAACCTAATAACAGAAACGATCACCGTCCGAACCACCGCACGTGCATTCCCGGCATTTCCGTTGGCATCGAAAACTCGCAACGTCACAACATATTCACCGGCGGCCTTCACGGCAAATTCGATCGTGTAACGTTCATCGGGCGAATCGGAAATGCCGTCTTCGGCAAAAACAGCCTGCCACTCGCCGCCATTGACGCTGTATTCGGCACGATTCAGATAGCTTGACTTGTCGGACGCGGCGAAGATCACACGGGCGTTATCACCTGTGATCTGCGGTGCAGCCGACCGCGGCAACGGCCGGCTGGCCGTTGTCGATATCGAATGGCTCGCTGACCTTTTCGCCGGACAGAAATTGGCCAGCTGGATTATCCGGCGAATCCTTTGCGACGATCTTTACCGTGTAGCGTCCATCGGCGAGCGATTGGCCGTCGATCGTAAAGAAATTCTCGGCGATATTATCGCGAAGGAGTTTATAGGCAGTCTCGCCGACCTCTTTGTAATAGACGTCATACACGAGCTTGTCGCCGTTGCGGTCTTCGGCGGTCCATTGGAATGCGCGAGCCGCCCGCTGAAAAGCACGCCGCGGCGGAACCGATGCGTTCGGTATGCCGAACATCTGCGGATCGAGTCCCGACAGCTCGATATTCGGATCGATCTGGATCGGCGGATTTGCAAGCAGGCCGAGATTGGTCGGCAGAACTTGTATCGACAAAACTTCGGGTGCGATATTTCGCGGCAGGAACGAGACGCTGACCTCATTCAACGCCGGACCGCTGCCGCCGCTCTTTGAGAACGGCACGCCATTGCAGAAACTTCGACTTTGGGCTTGCGATCTGGCCGCTGCCGGTTGAGCCGTTCACGGTGCTCCAGGCACTCCACGTTTCTTCGGGCCGTTCGGTGTTGCCGGAGCGGGTCTGGATCTGCACATTTCCCGCCGACCGCCACCAGATCCGGCCCCACGACGCGACGGATTTTGCGTCGAGGACGGCCGATTCGTACGTTCCCTCGGCGACGGTTTCGGGGCCGATCTTGTAGAGCTTCCCTTGATTGCTCGATGTCGCGTAAAGATTTGAACCAACGCTTTTGATCGTCGAGATCTGGCTGGCGTCGGTTTGAAGCGCGAGCGTTTCGCGGCCGTCGTTGTGAATACTGTAGATACGCCCTTTATCTGACGTGCCGATCAAAACCCCGTTGCCCGTCTGGTGTGCGTATATCGAAAATCCCGCGACTGTCGGCGAAGCCCAAAGCACGTCTATGCCGCCGTCCGGCAAGATCCGGTAAACGGCGGATTTTGCGCCGGTAAGATCATAGCGGCTCTTTGGCGGCGGCTCAGGACCAGCAGGCGGTTTGTTGGCCGAAACCGTTTTGCTCTCGGGGGCCGCGGGCGTGGCCGGTGCAGGGACCAGCAGCGGAGGCGGATTCGCCAAGAACAAGGACATAGATCGAACCATCGGGGCCGATCGCCAGTTCGTGGACCTCGCGAAGGGGAGAATCCAGCAGAGCGAAAGGTTTGCCGTCCGCGCCAAATTTCAAAACCAATCCGTTCGAGTCGGTGCCGGCGTAAAGATTACCTGCCTTGTCCACGGCAAGCGTGATGATGTGTGCATCGCTTGTATCAAAAAGGAGCGAGGCTTCCGGTGCGGCATTAGCCGTCCGGACGCGATAGATCTTGCCATTCTCACCCGTGCCGACGGCCAGGCTTCCGTCATTCATTACCGCCAGCGACCAAATATACTTTTCTTTTGCGTCGAAAAAGACCGAGGATTTTCCGGCCGTATCGATTCTGTAAACTTTTCCGTCGGGAGAGGTCGCGGCGAACAGATCACCGTTCTGGCCGAGAGCAACGGCCGTCACATTCATTTCCGACAAGATCGGCGAACAAGCGAGCCCGTACCGGCGGCCGTGACCTTAAATATCTTGCCGTCGCCGCCCGTGCCGAGATACACATTTCCGCTCTGATCAACGACGCTCGACCAGATGTATGGCTGCTCGGTCTTATAGACCTCGGTCAATTTTGGAGCAAGTGTGACACTGCCGCTGCTGTCAATGGAGACGTTCCGCGCGTCCCCTTTTAGGACATCGGCACGAGTGTTGACTGACCAGATGGAAGGGGCCCCAGCAAAAACTGAAACTGTGAAAACGGCAGCAAAGATCAACGAAATACAGATTTTTTTCATTTAGGTAGACAATTGCAAAGCGAATAAAAACAGCTAGATATAATCACAAAACGGAGCAAAAAGACACCGACGGATGACGAGCTCGCATTTCGATCGGCTGCAAGGTTTAGGCCTTGACGTAACCGGCTGTGGTTTCATCCTTTGGCGTTTCTTCAGCAATGACGGCAGCCGGTGCAGCATTAAGAAAGTGCAGGGCGTCTTTCAATTCGTCAGCGTCGCCGGTGATCAAGCGGGCGCTTCGTTCGCGAGTCAGGTAGGCCCAGAACCATTCGAGCATCACGTAGATCCGATTGCGGAAGCCGATCAAAAACATTACGTGCAGAAACAGCCACATCATCCAGGCGATAAAGCCCTTGAAATGAAAGCCCTGCAGATCGGCTATCGCTTTGCTGCGGCCGATGGTCGCCATCGTGCCTTTATCGATGTAGCGGAAATTCTTACGCGGTTTGCCGTTTAGATCGGCGAGAATGTTCTTTGCTGTCAGCGCTCCCATCTGCATCGCGGCGGGGCTGACACCGGGAACAGGCTCGCCGTTTTCCTGCTTTAGTGAGGCCATGTCACCGATGACGAAAATATTTGTGTGGCCGGGAATCGTCAGATCGGGCTGAACAAAAACACGGCCCGCTTTGTCCGTCTCGACGCCAAGCGCTTTGCCGACAGGCGAGGCGGCGACACCGGTGGCCCAAAGGACGACATCGCATTCGATCCAATCGCCGCCGACCTTCACGCGTCCGGGTTCGATATCCGTGACAAAGCTGTTCAGCCGCACTTCGACGCCGATATCCTCAAGCTGTTTCTTTGCGCTTGCGGACAGCTTTTCGTGAAATGTGCCGAGGACGCGGTCGGAGCCTTCGAATAGGAGGACGCGGGCCTTGGTCGTGTCTATCGCTTTGAAATCTTTGGCTAAGGCTTGCCTGGCGATATCGGCGATCGCCCCGGCGAGTTCGACGCCGGTCGGGCCGCCGCCAACCACGACAAAATTCAGAGGTTTGTGGCTGCCTGTGAGATAGGCCTCGCGTTCGGCAAGCTCGAAGGCGAGCAGGACGCGGCGGCGAATTTCGAGGGCGTCTTCGATGGTTTTCAACCCTGGGGCCGAAGTTTCCCAATCGTCATGACCAAAATATGCGTGACGAGCTCCGGCCGCAACAACCAAATAATCATAGGAGACCTCGGGGCCGTCGGAAAGGTTTACGACCTTTTTTTCTTTATCGAATCCGGCAGCCTCACCGAGAATAACTTCGATATTCTTTGCGTTGTGAAGGATCCTGCGGATCGGCGATGCGATCTCGCCTGGACTAAGCACTGCCGTCGCGACCTGATAAAGCAGCGGCTGAAATGTGTGATGGTTCTTGCGGTCGATCAACGTGACTTCGACCGGCTTATTCTTAAGAGCCTTAGCCGCCCACAATCCGCCGAATCCGCCGCCGACTATCACTACTTTGGGTTTCGCTTTCATAACGTTGCTTCCACAGGTTAACGCGGAGAAGAACCTGACTTTAGATCACCTTTCACACTTTTTCGGATCTGGGCAGCATGGTTGACGAGAGTCTTTCATGAACCGACAAACCTTGAATAGAGCGTTCTTGCGACCGAAACATCGTCCGTCCCCTTTACTATTGCCCGAGCATCACGAAATACCGTTATTTCATGCTCACCCTCAATGAAACGAACGAGATATTCGTTTTGCTTGACGTCCGGAATGTGCGAGAGATTGTCCGCAAATGCGTGCAGGTCCAGTTCCGTTGGTTTAGGCGGAGCGATCTGGACGGCATTTCTGCCGCAGAGGACGGCGGAGAATTCTTGCGATTCGGCATCCAGAAATTCGAATTTTCGTTGGCCGCAGGTTTTGCAATCAGGATTGGGTGCCGCGAGCTTTATCTTTCGCCAGTCGTTTTGCCAGACGTCGATCTGCACAAGCGAACGATGAAGCGACCCGTTATCGCAGACCAGTATCTTGATCGCTTCCGCAACCTGTATTGCCGAAATGCTCGCGATGATCGGCATTATCACACCGGCTGTGTCACAGGTCGGCGAGCTTCCGGCGTCCGGCATTTCTTCGAAGATACAGCGAAGGCAAGGCGTTTTGCCCGGGATGACGGTCATCGTCGTGCCGTAGCTTGAAACGGCAGCACCGTAGATCCACGTCGTGCCACTTTTGACGCAAGCGTCGTTTAGCAGGTAACGGACCTGAAAATTGTCGGTGCCGTCGATGACAAGATCGCAGCCGTCTATCAATGATTCAATGTTCGAGTGATTAACATCGGCTACGATGGCCTCGACCTCGATGCCGGAGTTTATTTCGGCAATTCGGGCCTTTGCAGCGATCGCTTTTGGCAGACGCTCGGCAGCGTCGGATTCCTTGAAGAGGGTTTGTCGTTGAAGATTTGTAAATTCAACAAAATCGCGGTCAACGATACGCAGCCTGCCGACCCCGGCACGAGCAAGCATCTCCGCGTGCGACGCACCTAGTGCGCCGCAGCCGACGATCAGCACACGGGAATTCAAAAGCTTTTCCTGCCCGGTTTTACCTATTTCGCGGAAGAGTATTTGGCGACTGTAGCGTTCGTCCATTTCGAGTTTGTTAATCAAAGAACATATTAACAAACTTTCGAACCGGAGATTCAGTCTCGCTTTCCCAGGTAGTCTTCAGTCCGTATCGCTGATCTTGAACGGTTTGCCGACGCTGATCGTCGCGGAGTCGTTTGCGTTCTTCTTCGAGCGAGACGCGCTCTTTCTCGCGGGCACGCTGCATTCCGCCGCCAGTAATGAATTCGATTATTTTTGGAAGTTCGTCGCGGTCGAACCAGACGCCGTGCTGTTTACAAAGATCGATGATGACGCCTGATGTGCGGGCGAAGTTGCTGCGGTTCATCAACTGCTTGCAGTCGGGACATGGAACGTACGAGACGGTCGCAGGTTTTACCGTTCGGTCGGTGTTGTCGGAGATGAAACCGAGAACGGCGGCTTGCCGTTCCTTGCTCGCACAAATTTCCTCAAAAGCGTCGATGCCTGACCAGAATCCGCCGCATTTGGTGCACTCGCGGATCCTGCTTGTGTCGATCTGTACGATCTCAAGTTTCAATTTGCAACGCGGACATTCGCCGGGATTTTCGTGATCGAGGACCTCTGCCGCGACCGCTTTCTCACCGCAGTGAACGCAGAACTTGCTCCCCAGGAACATTACGCCAAGACAGGATGGGCAGCCGACCGTCTTCAGACGCGAGCGACAGAATTCGCATTGTGTCTTGTCGCTGCTAACGGCTCCGCCGCAATTCGGACAGTTTAATGCTTCGGGCTGCATAAATTCTTATCAGTCTCCCAACCGTTTCTGGACCGCCGTGCGCATTGCGTCGATCGGCGCTTGTCAATCCCGTCCATATCTCGAATTGTCTCGCACCCTGGGCGATGAGCATTTCGATGCCTCCGATAGTTGGGACCCCAGCCTCTTTTGCCCGGCGGATGAGCAGCGTTTCGGACGGATTGTAAACAAGATCGTACAGAAGTTTTATGCCGTTTAGCTGTTCCGTCTGAAGTATCGAGAGGTCCGCCGACGGGCCGGCGGTTCCAACCGGCGTCGTATTTACGACAATATCAAAATCGGTGGATAGCAGTTGACGGTCCGAGGACGGCTTGCGATATGCGATGCCGAATTCTTCCGCAAGAATTTTTCCTTTCTCCTCGTTCCGAGCGACGAGTGTAACATTTGCAGCTTCGGCTTGAAGGGCATAAATACACGCTCTCGCCGCTCCTCCCGCTCCGAATACCGCGACCCGTGACCCGGCCAGTTCGCCGTACGCGGCCTTTAAGGGTTGGATAAATCCCTCAGCGTCGGTGTTATAGCCATAAAACCTTCCGTCCTCGATCATAACGGTGTTTACGGCACCGATCCTCGATGCGGTTTCGTCGATCGCGTCGAGATACGGAATTATCGTTTGCTTGTGCGGATTTGTGACCGCAAAGCCCTTGAAATTTAGATCGACCTCACGCGTTTTGTGCGACACCATTCTGGTGAAAAATGTATCGAAATTGGCGACTTGCAGGGGCGCGAGAACGGAATTCATACCGTTTGATCTGAATGCTGCATTATGAAGTAAAGGCGAAAGTGAATAGCTCGTATCGCCACCGACAACGCCGTAAACGTTTGTATCAAGATCGAGTTCTTTGGAGCGGTAAACTTCGACCATCTCTTGGGCAGTTATTTGTCCCGGAGCAGTTTGGCTGCCTCCTTCAAGCGAGGCATAAGTCAAAAATGCTCCGTGTGCGAGGCCCAAAATGCGCGTCCATTTTCCGGCCTCGCCCATCGCGATTGGGATGACCTTTGGCCTGCTTTTCTGTTTATATGACTTCACGTATTCGAGCAGTTTCCAAACGGGAATAGCATCCGTAATTTCATCTGCCCGGACGGCAATTTTTATTATATCGGCGTCAGTTATGGCAAGTCGGTCGAATATTTCTTCGATGTTTTGCGGCACTCCCGAAAAATCGTGATACGAACATATTCGTGCTCCCCACAACCAGGACCACGAATCATCGACAAATTCTTCTTCTAAATCGCAGTAATCAGTTTCGTGTCCACTGTTCCAGAAGTTCTTCCTCTCGCTCATAGAAAGATCGCGGTGGCCGCCTTGTTCTTTTGGGCGGAAAGTGGAGATTATCGGTTTAGCTGCCGACTCAACTATCACGTTCTTAGGACCCGGACAGCTTCTGGGAAGTAATGGATCAAGCTCTTCCGTTCGCAAGCAATCAAAGCGCACCTCGACAACGTCGGCGAATTTCTCCGCACGCCGGATGTTTTCGATCATTTCATCCGCCGTTTCCGCGCAGATCGAAACGCAAATCTTACCGTTGTTCATTTATGGAGCTGTTTAGGGTCATTACGAAGCTTAAAGCTGCGATCAGGCACGCGATAACTCCCGCTGCGGCGGCCGATACGATCAGTGTCTGGCCGCTTTGTTTGACGGCGATCGCCGTTAACGCCCAGGCAATCGCAAGCGGGTAAAAATAATTCGTGAGCCGGACACGCACAAGCACTCCAAGGGCGGCTGCGAATAAGATCAGGATCACACCGACCGTCGTTGCCGATGAGCCGAGGTCTATCCGAAGATATACAAGAAGGATCGCGAAATTCACAAGTGACGCTGCCGTTACCCATCCAAAGTATATGCCGAAGGTAGTTTTCAGAATGGCCGAATCCGCGATCGAGTCAAAAGTGCGGAACTTCACGTTGATAAGTAGAAGCACCGAAAGCAATCCAACGATCATTGCCAGGCACATCGCGATCTGGTCATGATGCCAGAAATAGATCCAGCCGCAGTTCGCGACGCAGCTCATAATGTATAGCGAGCGTATGTTGCGAAATCGAACGACATTGGCGGGCAATAATTGGTATATACTGAAGGCGACCAGGCCGAGATAGATCAGGCTCCAGATCGCGAATGCGTAGCCTGCCGGGGTGATATTTGTCGGATATTTGTTGGAGATCATCTCCGGAGTAACGCCGTTAACATATCCGAACGCCGCCAGCCAGTTGAACGCGATCGTGCCGATGGTGGCCGCGAGGACCAGAACAGCCCGAAGTTTATCGGTCGATGAGCCCGCTTCTGTCATATGCAAGTGATTGTAGATAAGGGCCGAATCGTAGTCAATGCGGTCAAAATGAGCGGATTGGCCGTTTTAAGGTTGGCAAATTCACTATTTCGTATGACAATGACCGAAAACGTAAAGTTTTGTAAAGGGTGTTGAAACAGACAAATAACACTTTCCAACTTAAATCGGTGCAAATGCGTCTTACATAGGTCTATGGCACTGGTATTGCCTTAAAGATAATCGACGCACTTTCCCTCTTCCCCGGATGCGTAATATAAAAGAAGGAAAGAGGAAGTTACTGAAATGAACACGTTGAAACAGGTACTATTTACTTTTGCGGTGGTCGTCGGGCTTGCGATGGGAGTATCGGCCCAAAAGAATGACCCCAAAAAGCCGCCGCCGAAGGACCCGCCGCCGACGGTAAACCCTCGTGGGGACAAGCCGCCGCCACGCGAGAATCCGCCTCGCGAAGGCGATAAACCAAAAAAGCCGAGTATGGAATATTCGTTGATACTGGGCAAAAACGATTCGTTCGCGGTATGACGCCGCCAATACTTATCATAAAAAAGCAGCCGCCGAAAACCGGGGCTGCCTTTTTTATTTAGTAGAGATAGATCTTGTTAATAAACGAAGGCATTCGGGGTTGGGATGTCCTCGCTCGTGCCGAATTGCTGAACCTGAATTCCAAGAGCCGAATTGATGATGTACCACGTCCCGTTTGAGGGGCGATAAAGAGCGATGTCGGCTTTCCCATCTCCGTCGTAATCTGCTGAAACGGGCTTATCGCTCGCCTCGCCCCATCGCTGGGTGGTGATGCCGATCGACGAATTAACAATATACCAAGTACCACTTGAAGGCCTATAAACGGCTCGATCGGTCACACCGTCGCCATCATAGTCGGCCGGAACCGGAATATCGCCCTGAACGCCCCATTCATTTATGGAAAATGGGGCATCATATGTTGTGCGCACTTGCCACATTCCGGCAAATTCATTGTAAAACGCAAAATCGGCACGGCCGTTTCCGTCAAAATCACCGACGATCGGCTTATCGGTCAACGGTAAGAATATGGTCGTTTCCGGGATCGGGAGCGTCGTGGTGTACCAAATGGAATTCGACGGACGCACGACAGCAATATCCGCCTTGCCGTCGCCATCATAGTCGGCCGGAACTGAAATATCACCGCTTTGCCCAAACGATCTGGTCGCGAACGAATTACTATCGGAATGGATCATATACCATGTCGCGTTTGACGGCCGAAAAACGGCGATATCGGTGGTCCCGTCGCCGTCAAAATCCGCAGGTGCAGGTTTGTCGGTCGAAGCTCCGTACTGGCGTGCTCGAAATCCATCGCTTGAAAGCAAGAAATACCATGTTCCGTTTGAAGGGCGGTAAACCGAAATATCGGATCTACCGTCGCCATCGAAATCGAATGACGCCCGGCTCGGAGTCTCAAGCAGAGGCCCGGGAAAAGCGGCCGTGGCGAACATAAATATCAAGATACCGATAGACAAATATGATCCGATACTGCGTTTCGTCATATAACTCTTCCTTTTGAAATGTGAAGCTTGTGATTTTTACCCGATCTACTATGGTGTAGCGGCCTCGTGGGCCGCATTTTGCGAGTGAAAAGCTAAATAAAGGTCTTATGCGCTATTTCCTTACAAGCGCTCTTGCCAAATTGCCAGTCAGAACAAATGGATAATACCGCCGTTTCTTCATAATAACAAGAAAAAAATGTTCTTACCTGGTGTTCCACACTTCGCAGGAAGATGAGTCGCCTGGAATTGAGAAATCATTGGAATTTATGACGCGTTATTTTAGCCCCGCTCCACACTTGAATTTAATGGAAAATGGGAATACATTTAGCGAGATTATTAAAAATGTGCTTATTGCGCTCTGAAATAGCTCGTTGGATGTATTCCAGCATACAGAATTACGCAGAGAATTGGATTACTTTGATGGTTGAATTGCCTAAATTGAAAGCGTGAGCTTCGCTTTTATTTAAGTTGCTGCTGATCCTATCAATCGACAGTAGCAGCTTTTGGGACATTAGCGGCCTTCGGGCGTTGGTGGCTCCCACTACACACAAGGACTCGAGGTTACAATGGAGGATTCGAAGATGGACGAGATCACGACAAATGTCCCCAAGACATTTAAAGATCGCGTAAGCGGGCGGGTAGCATACCTGTTCATACTTACGGCCCTGGTAGCAGTGGCTGCCGTGGGATACACGTTCCTGCCGGATGCGGAAGTATCGGCGCAGGAAAGAGGAGATGCGAAAGCCGCGGTGGAAGCCCCGGAAGTAGCGACACAGGAGATGATCAACTTTGCGTTGAACCTGAAGTCGGCATCAAACTACACAGTTTACGCAGAAAGAGGAGTGACCGATCGGGGCGGCTCGACGGTACGAGGCGAGAAAGGCGATGCACTGCGCAGCGAAGAAGGACGACGGTCGACAAAAGACCTGTCGAACTCGATCGATGCTATCAGACAGCTGCCTTGCACGGAAGTAAGAAGTTCAGACCTAACGGGCAAGAGCTTCGCTCCGGGCGTATATTGCATGAACTCGGCTGAGCTGAACGGCGAAGTAACGCTGGACAGTGCAGGCGACACGACGGGCGTTTATATCTTCCGCGTAGCGGGAACATTGAACGCGAAAGCAGGATCGAGCATCGGTTGGAGAACGGAGCCCAGGGCGGCAACGTATTCTTCGTAGCCGAAGATGCAGTGATCGGCGACAATGCGTCGTTCAGAGCAAACATCCTGACCAAGGGCGACACGACGATCGGAACGGGAGCAACCGTTACGGACCGTGTCTTGTCATTGGGCAAGGTAGAAATGGGCGGCAGTGCCCTGATGGGTGCCACGACCGGCACGATGGAGATCTGCAAACGGCAGCAGCTTCCGGTAACGGCAGCAAACAGCCTTTCGAACTGGGTCTTCCATTTCACCATCACGGGATCGGTGTACAACGCAGCGAACCCGCTGAGAGTACCTGTAGGCTCATGCTCGTCACCTTTTGACGTGACGGCAGGCCCGCAGACAGTGACCGAATTGGCCACTGGAAACCTGATCACCCCTTCGACCGCAGGATTCCCTGGCAACTTTGAACTGATCGACGTGACGAATGCGACACCGTTGTCGACATCGAGCATGGGATTGGTCAATCTTGCAACGCGTACGGTAGCAGTAACAATGGTAGCGGGCGGCGTAAACGAACAGTTGACGCTTTACTTCACAAACCGCAGAGCCATTATCGGCTACATCGAGATCTGCAAACGTGCAGCTCGCGGCCCTGGAGTATTTAATCCTGCCCCGACTAGCGGCAACCCGCTTGGCGGCGGCGATCCGCAGGTGATTGGATTCTTCCAGTACACGATCGAAGACGTTTACACGGTAAACACCCAGAATCCGGACGAAAAGATCCTTCAGATCTTTACGGTACCTGTTGGACAGTGCTCGGGACCGATCGCAGTATTGAAGGGCGATCCGGCTCCGCAGCCCGGTCCTCCGGATCCGCGATGGTCGTTGGCTTTCGTTACGGAACTTGCTCGCCCGGGATTCTATCTCGAGAACATCGAAGTCATTCCGGCTTCGAGGCGTAACAGCCCCGACATTCTTGGATTTGGCGTAGGCGTTGGTCCTCAGGGCCAGGATGTGCTTTTCGAAAATGCACCAATCCAAGGCGGCGGCGGTTTTGTTGATGTTCAGGTTGTAGAAGCAGCAACATCGGCTAATGAAACATTGCTGATATTTGTAAACCGTTCGAATCCGGGACGTGTCAAGGTCTGTAAGATAGCCGGCCCCGGCATTCCGATCAATACTATTTTCAGCTTTACCGTCACCGGTATTGGTGCAACGATTGCGGCAAACCCACAGTCGAACATTTATGCACCGGTAACACGAACATTTGATGTTCGCGCTGGCGATCCGGCACAGGGCGGAACCTGCGAATTCGTACCGGGCTTCGGTGCTATCGGACCTCCGATCGATAACTGGAACACGCACCAGACATTCGTAAACGGCACGCCTGTTTATATTGTCGAGAACGGCATTTCGCCGAACAACACAATACCGCAGCAGCCCGGACAGCTCCGTGCTTCACGGATAAGGCAGTTCGGTTCGTCGTTCGTTCCTGTAGGCCCGCTGGCCTTCGGTGCGGGAGTTCCGAATCCGGACCTGAGTCCGGGTACGGCATCACAGACGTTTACGTCGGGTAATATTGCAGTTCCGACCGCGGATAATACGACCATTAGCGTTCCGGTTGATGCTCCGGGTGCGGGATTAATTACTGACGTCAACGTTCGGGTCAGGATGGATCATGCTTTCCTGGCGGTTGTAAACGTCCGTTCTGTTCATCCGGATGGTACTGTGGTTCCCCTTTCGATCGGTAACGGCCCGCTTGGTCCCGGCTCTTACGGCAGCGGTGCGAATAACTGTTCGGCTCCTGCAAGCCAAACACGCTTTGATGACGAGGCGGTCACTCCTATCACTGCTGGGGCGTCGCCATTTGCGGGGCCATTTCAGCCACAAGGATCGCTAGCGACCTATGACGGCAAAGCGGTCAACGGCATATGGCAGCTTACGGTTCAGGATACGGACGGGTTTGGCGATGTGGGTACAGTTTATTGTGCGTCCATCGACCTTACATCGTCATATGTCGCGCGTGCTGCAGTGTTTGCACGAGCATCCGTAGTTGAAGTTGAATTTACAAACTTCCGCTTCAACCCGACCGATCTTAAGATATGTAAGATCGCAGGCTCGGCTAACCTTTTGGGTCTGCCGTTTACGTTCACGGTCGAGTTGATCAGTCCGGTCAGCCAGCCCGGTAATGTTCCTCTGTTCCCGGCCTTCTCGACGCAAGTAGTTGTGACGGCGGGTCCGGCGGCTCAGGGCGGTAACTGTACATTCGTTAACGGTACAGGGCTGCTTGGAGGTGCATTTAACATCGGGTCGACGATACTCATAACCGAGGCAGCGGCCGGAACCGGCAGCGTGACCGCGATTACGTGTTCGTCGTGCAATGGCGGGTTGACCCCGAATCTACCGGCTCGGACCGCACTTCTGAACGGCCCAGGCGGCTTGGTGGCGGGTATCAACGCCGTGACCTTCACGAACGATGATATTGGTGACCGTCCGGCTCAGGTCCGGTTCGACTTTGACGGAGACGGCAAATCGGATCCTTCCATCTACAGGGGCAGCGGCCTCTGGGCATGGACTGCTACCAGCGACAACAATCAAATGCGTTCGACCACGTTTGGTGGAGAAGCAGGCGATAGGACAGTCGCAGCAGACTACGACGGCGATGGCAAGACCGATTATGCTATCTGGCGTCCAAGCAACGGTAATTGGTATTTCCGTGGATCGACCAACGTGTACCAGGTACATCAGTGGGGCGCAGAACTGGAGATATTCCGCAGACAGGCGACTATAATGGAGACGGCAAGGCTGACTTCATCATCTATCGTCCGTCAAACGGAACGTGGTATGTAAAGACCACGACCAATGACTTCATCATCTTCCAGTTCGGTATCACGACCGACACACCGCTTGCGGCCGACTATGACGGCGACGGCAGGACGGATGCGGCAGTATTCAGAAGCGGCACCTGGTATATCAAGGGCTCGACATCTGGATTCCGTGTAGTGAACTTTGGACAGAACGGCGACGTACCGGTTCCGGCAGACTATGACGGAGACGGAGCAGCTGATCTGGCTGTATACAGAAACGGAACGTGGTTTGCGCTGAGTGCAACGGCCTATACGGTCAAGCAGTACGGCGGAAACCCGGGTGATGTACCTGTACCGGCTGACTACGATGGCGATGGCAAGACAGATCTTGCGATCTTCCGTCCGTCAGAAGGCCGCTGGTATATCAAGCGCTCAAGTGCGGCAGAGGGTCTCAATGCAGACGACACAGTCAACCTCGGCCAAGCTGGTGACGCACCGGTACCTGCACAGTAGATGAGTTGATCAGACTGCCGGGTAACCGGTAGGGTGAATAACCAACGGAAGGGGCGTGAGCGATCACGCCCTTTCTTCATCTCACGTTAAAATTCAATTTTGGTCAGTAAATTGTTTCGATCGCGGCTCCCACGATAAACAAGCTCGAACACAATTTTATGAATTCACAAAATGAAGATCTGGTAAGCGGAAAGTTCATGTTCCTACTGGCAGTTACGGCCCTGGTAGCAGTGGCTGCCGTGGGATACACGTTCCTGCCGGATGCGGAAGTATCGGCGCAGGAAAGAGGAGATGCGAAAGCCGCGGTGGAAGCCCCGGAAGTAGCGACACAGGCGATGATCAACTTTGCGTTGGACCTGAAGTCGGCATCAAACTACACAGTTTACGCAGAAAGAGGAGTGACCGATCGGGGCGGCTCGACGGTACGAGGCGAGAAAGGCGATGCACTGCGCAGCGAAGAAGGACGACGGTCGACAAAAGACCTGTCGAACTCGATCGATGCTATCAGACAGCTGCCTTGCACGGAAGTAAGAAGTTCAGACCTAACGGGCAAGAGCTTCGCTCCGGGCGTATATTGCATGAACTCGGCTGAGCTGAACGGCGAAGTAACGCTGGACAGTGCAGGCGACACGACGGGCGTTTATATCTTCCGCGTAGCGGGAACATTGAACGCGAAAGCAGGATCGA
Source organism: Blastocatellia bacterium (assembly GCA_963732475.1). Lineage (GTDB taxonomy): Bacteria > Acidobacteriota > Blastocatellia > Pyrinomonadales > Pyrinomonadaceae > OLB17. Next base: position 764,174 of record CAVSZR010000008.1, read on the forward strand.
GCATCAGGTTGGAGAACGGAGCCCAGGGCGGCAACGTATTCTTCGTAGCCGAAGATGCAGTGATCGGCGACAATGCGTCGTTTAGAGCAAACATCCTGACCAAAGGCGACACGAAGATCGGTGACGGAGCAACCGTTACGGACCGTGTCTTGTCATTGGGCAAGGTAGAAATGGGCGGCAGTGCCCTGATGGGTGCCACGACCGGCACGATGGAGATCTGCAAACGGCAGCAGCTTCCGGTAACGGCAGCAAACAATCTATCCAAGTACATCTTTCATTTTGTGATAACGGGTGCCGTGACCGTTGGAACAACAGCCAACCCCGTAAGGGTGCAGGTCGGATCGTGTTCGGCCGCCTTTGACGTCGCGGCCGGCCCTCAGACTGTGACCGAATTGAACACGGGCACGCTCGTAACACCGCCGGACGGAACGTTTTTGGGCAACTTTGAGCTTACAAATGTAGCCAATCTTACACCCGCATCGACCTCGACTCTTGGGCTGGTTAACCTCGCGACACGCAGCGCGAGTGTTAACGTCGTTGAAGGCGGCGAAGCAACGAAAATTACACTCGAGTTTACCAACCGTCGAACCATTACGGGCTTTATAGAAATATGCAAGGCCGCGGCGACCGGTCCCGGCGTTTTCAATCCGGCCGTAGCGAATCCGGTAGGTGGTGGCGACCCGGACGTAACAGGATTCTTCCGCTACACGATACAGGGCGTGTATGTGCTCAACCAACAGAATCCGAATATCAGGACACTTCAGATCTTTACGATACCTGTCGGACAGTGCACCGGTCCGATAGCAGTCAGCGGGGGCACTTCGCCAACTGCCGACAATCCAAGACGTTCGAGCGTAGTTGTCACCGAACTGGGACGCATCGGCACCTTCCTTGAGAGAATTGATGTATTTCCATCCGAAAGGCGCGGCTTCGGCCAGGAACTCGGCCAGGGGGTTGACGCCGACTTCAACGTTTTCACCAATCCGGGCGGTGGTTATGCCGAGATCGATTACGTGGAGGCGACTGTACCGAATGACAAAACGCAGATCGTCTTTCGAAACCGGTCGAACCCCGGACGTGTCAAGGTCTGCAAGATCGCGGGACCCGGCATTCCGATCAACACTTTGTTTAGATTTACGGTGACGGGAATCGGAGCATTGAACGCAGCGGCACCACAATTTGCAGACTATGGGAGCGTGACCAGAACGCTTGACGTTCGTGCGGGCAACCCGGCACAGGGCGGATCCTGTGATTTCATTCCGGGCTTCGGTGCTCCAAACCCAAACGGCAGTTGGGACACGCATCAAACATTTGTAAACGGCACACCCGTGTCCATAGTCGAGAACGGCATTTCGCCCAATAACACCATTGCTCAGGAGCCAGGTCAGCTCAGGGCATCACGAATACGGGTCACTAACTCGGCGTTCACAACCACGGCCGTCGCCGGATACAGCCCAAATCCGGATATTTCACCGGCTGCCGGGCATGTCGCTCGTGCTGTGGTCTTTGCACGCCCGACCGTTGAAGTTGACTTAGTAGGCTTCCGCTTCAACCCCACAGATCTGAAGATATGTAAGATAGCGGGATCACCTTCGCTTTTGAACATACCGTTTACCTTCACGGTGACATTGATCAGCCCGGTCAGCCAACCTGGCAGCGTTCCGCTATTCCCGGCGTTCTCACAGCAGGTGACAGTACTTGCCGGAGCCGCTGGCCCACCTAATCCGCCGGACGGTAACTGCGTATTCGTTAACGCCAGCACGCTTCAGGGCGGTGCCGTTAACCAGGGTTCGACAATGGCGATCACTGAAGGCTCGACTCCAACAGTAACAACAACAGTTTCGGCAATCACCTGTCCGACTTGCGGTGCGGGCGGCATGACGGCCCTCGATCCTTTTTCAAGAGTTGCGACGCTGAGCGGTCCGAATGGATTGTTGCCCGGCATCAATGCGGTAGTCTTTACGAATGTTGTAGGGGGCCCCTGCCGCAGCAGCGGAAGTATCAATTACGGCAGCGATGGCCGATTGCTCGACCGCCCGATGACATCGTGCCGACTGACTGAGTACGATTTTGACGGTGACCAGAAGGCCGATCCGGCGATCTTTACTCCGTCTAACGGAACGTGGACGTTCGCGGCAAGTGACAATGGATACATGCATCATACGCTCGGCGCTTTTGGCCTTGCTAATGATAAGCTCGTGCCCGCGGACTACGACGGCGACGGGAGGAATGATCTGGCAATATGGCGCCCCTCCAACGGCAACTGGTACATCCGTGGAACGACCAATGTTTTCGAAGTGCATCAGTGGGGCGAACCGGGAGATGTTCCGCAAATTGGCGATTTTGACGGCGATGGGCGGTCGGATCTGGTCGTCTTCCGTCCGTCTAACGGGATGTGGTATGTGAAGGCCCGGACAGGTAATCTCGACATTTTTCAATTTGGGATCTCGACGGACAGGCCGTTGGCGGCTGACTATGACGGGGATGGCAGAACGGATGCTGCGGTATTCAGAAACGGCACCTGGTATATCAAGGGCTCAACAATGGGATTTCGCGTAGCTAGTTTTGGCCAGGCTGGCGACGTTCCGGTTCCGAACGATTTCGGCGGAGACGGCTCGGTCGACCTAGCCGTTTATCGCAACGGAACTTGGTACATACACACTGGAACTGTATACACGGTCACGCAGTGGGGAACGGCAACAGACCTTCCCGTTCCTGCGGACTATGACGGCGACGCCAAGGCGGATCTAGCGTATTTCCGTCCCTCGGAAGGTAAGTGGTATATCAAGAAATCTTCAGATTTTACCGCAGGATCGCTGGTTGTAGCCCTCGGAACATCAACCGACATTCCAGTGCAGTTTCCGCAATAGGCGTTGGTCCGCAGGCGAACTTACAAGGGCGAAACGCGCGCGAAATATCCCGAGCGTTTCGCCCTCGTTGAATTGGCATCGTTGAATTGAATGACCAGTCGCAATCAACGCTTAGGCCGCAGTTGATTGCTCAACCTGCATCAGGCGGTCTTTGACTGCCTTTTCAATATCCAGCAGATACAGCATTCGGTCGTGATTGGCCTCGGAATTGTAGTGTTCCGTGATCCCGCCAAACATTTTCTCCAACTCTAACAGGACCATTTGTAATGTTTCGTCTTTTTCGTTCTGTGAAAGTGGCATAGTAGTCCCCCCTTTTTCTAAAAGTATCGCGCGAATCATATACGCTTGCGTGCAATTGAGCAAGGCTCCTTACCTGCAGCCCAGAGGATCAAATTGTGCAAAGACCCTGACAAGTTTCCGTCTTATCACAAACAGGAGGACTTGCGAATGAAAAACCTAGCTGTATTGATAGCGATCTTTCTGGCAGCAGAATGTGTCTCGGCCCAATCGCTGAAGCCGGAGAATCCCGATCCGTTAAAACCGGGGATCAATAGAGGGACTTCCGATAGCCTTGTCGGGATTCACTATTGGTATTTCTATGCAACGCCGGGGAGCAATCGCCTTACGGTGCGACTCAGGCAACCAACGGCCCTTTACGGCACACAACTTAGGACCGTAGTGACGGTCACGCTCTCCGACGAAAGAAGGACCTGGCGGAATGCGAAGGCGGTAACCTCAAACCCAAGTACATCTGAGGCAACATTCACAGCCGAAAAGCTGAACAAGCGGATGAAAATACTCGTCAGCGTTGCGCCTCCGAATCAAAACCTGATTCGAATGGGCGGGGACTATGAGATCGAGGTTACGGGCGATGTTGAATTCGGCGAGGCCAGGAGCGGAGCCAACCCGGTCATCCGCACCTACGAGTCCAAAGTAAATTCTTACGGCGCCACCAGGTTTCTAGCGGATGGTTCAGTCGTAGCTTCAGACGGTTCCCGCGGCACTTGGAAGGAGTTTGACCCGGAGAACCGTATCTATACAGTGCTGATCGGCGAGTTTCGATTCTCGGTACAGTACATTGCGGGCTACGGGCTAGTGAAACCGGGCGAACCGAACACAATAGTGTTTCAGGAGTTGCGGCGGTGATATAGGGTAAGCCTTAGGGGCTTTACGAAAAAGCCCCTAAAGGCCTTAGCCTTTGCCGCATCGATCCAAATAAGCTTCGAAGCTATCAACGAGATCTCCCGATCGCAATAAGCGATCAAGGTTTCCGCTTCATCAATTCCTTCACGGCCGCCTCGATCTGTTGGTCGCGGCCTGAGGCCATAACATCGGGTTCATTTCGAACCAGTATGTCCGGTTCCATCTGGTTGTTTTCGCCGCACTTTCCGTCAAGCGACCGCCAGCAGCCCATCGGGATGCCGAAGCGGATCGTCGGGTCGATCTGATTTTCCCACCAGACGAATGTTCCCGTCCCCGGGACCGGCATTCCGAGCGACCTGCCCGATGCCTTTCGCCTTATACGCCAGCGGGAAAAGATGAGCGTCCGAATAGTTACTTTCGCCCATGATAACGATCGACGGTTTGATCCATTTATCGAAGGGCTCGCTGCCGATATACTGACCGTGCGGTAAAACGTCGAAATATTTCTTGCCGCTCAGGAAATCGGAGAGCTGTTCGTGAATGCTGCCGCCGCCGTTGAACCGCGTGTCGACAATGATCGCTTCTTTGCCGATGTTCAGCCCAAGCGATTCGTCGACGGCCGCACGCATGCTCGCGTCGTTCATCGAGCGTACGTGGATGTAACCTATCTTTCCGCCGGAAAGCTTTTCGGTTTCGGCTCTACGCTGACGCACCCAGCGTTTGTAAAGCAACTCGTTCTCTTCGCCCCGGCTGACCGGTTTTACGCTTTCGTCCCACCTTTTGTTGGCCGTCGCGTCATAAACCGAGATCAGCGTGTATTTGCCCGCCTTGCGATTGAGCAGCTTATAGAAATCCATCGAAGCATCGATGGCGTTGCCGTCGATTGATTCTATGATGTGACCGGCACGAACTCCTGACGCCGCCAGGTCGACCGGGCCGCCCTGAATGACCTCGGCGATCTTCACGCCGGTCCCGTCATAGGAATAATCGTAGAGCACGCCAAGCGATGCCGTCTGGTCGCCAGTCGGGAATTGCGGGTTGAAATACGCCCCGGTGTGCGAGACGTTCATTTCGCCGAGCATTTCGCTGAGCATCTCGGCGTAGTCATAATTATTGTTAATATGCGGCAGAAAACGCTTGTAGGCCGCATGGTACGAATCCCAATCGACGCCGCCGAGATCAGGGAAGATCAGCTTCTGCTTCATCTGCCGCCATGCGTGATCGAATATGTACTCTTTTTCGGCGCTGTAATTCAGCACCATTTCGGTGTTGACGCCTATCGGTTCGGTTTTGCCGCTGTCCGCATCGACCTTCATCGCTCGCCCATCGGCAATAACGAACAGGAACTTTCCGTCCGCGGACAGTTCCATATACGTATTGTTGGCGCCGAGTTTGTTGAAGAGCTTGGTGTCGCGGGTGCGTATCTCGGTCACCCAAAGGTCGTTGCCCTTATCAAAATTGGTCAGGTAAAAGAGCTTTTCGCCGTCTTTGGAAAGTACCCAGTCCGAAATAGCCGAGGTGTGGACCGTAAGCCGCGATTTGCGGTCGGTAAGGCCGTCCCAATCAAACGTAAGCAGCTTTTTGTCGTCAGGTTTTGGCGAGGGTGAAGGAGACGGCGTTGCGGTTGCACCGGCTGCCTTCGCTTTTTCATCAGCCTCTTTTTTGTCCTTGTCTTCCTGCTCTTTCGCCAGGGCAGCTTCCTCTTTTGAAAGGCGCGAACGGTCGTAACCCGCCTTGGTGAAATACATCGCAAAAACGTCGCCCGACGTCGCGTTCAAGGCCTGGCTCAGCGCACCTTCGCGGGTCGAACCCCATATCATTGCCTTGCCATCCATTGCCCATTTCGGCTGCACATCGTCATAGCCGCTTTGGGTCAGATTACGAAATTCCTTGCCGTCGGCCGACACGATGCCAACCTCGGGCGTGAACATTCTTTCAGGGTTTCCAAAAGAAACAAGAAGCCATTTGCTGTCGGGCGACCACGAATAATACTGATCTCCGTCAGCGTATGAATAATTCTTATCCGCAGGAAGCACGGCCCGAGATTGTTTCGAAGCGATGTTGTAGACCTTCAGTGTCGTCCGGTTTTCGAGATAGGCGATCTCCTTTCCGTCAGGCGAAAATGCCGGTTGAAATTCTTCGGCCGGGGTCGCAACTGCCGCTTCTTCCTTCAGGACGGTCGAGGTGAAAAAGTAGGGTTCCTGTTTGCGTGTGATCGACGATCGTGTAAACGTTCCAGTTGTTGTCGCGTTCCGCCGCATAAACCAGCGAGCGTCCGTCAGGGCTGAAGCTGACGGTTCGTTCCTGCCATGGCGTATTCGTTATCCGTTTGACTATTTTCCCGTCGATGCTCGAAACAAAGATCTCGCCGCGGAATCCGAATGCGAACTCCTTGCCGTTCGGCGAAAGTTCTGCCTCCGTAAATCCGCCGTTTACAGGCACGATCCGCTCGATCGATCCGCGGCCGTCGGCGCCGACGCGGACGTTGATCTTCGACGGTTCGCCGCCCGGTTTCATTGTGTAAAGCTCGCCGTCGTAGCTAAAGGCCAGCGTTCCGGTCTTGGAGCGAGTCAGGAACCGCACGGGATGTTTTGTGAACTTGGTAACCGCCGTAGACCGTTCGGGCCGCGTGAGGCTGCTCTTATAGACATTGAAAGTGCCGCTTTGTTCGCTCAGGAAATAAAAATCGTTGTCGTTGGCATCGAAAACCGGATTGCGGTCTTCGCCCTTGAAGCCCGAAAGCTGTGAGTATTTTTTTGCCGCGGTGTCGTAAACCCAGACGTCACGGGTTACCGCTGAAGTGTGATGTTTACGCCAGTCCGACTCGTAGCCTTTGTAGTCGTGAAAAATTATCTTGCTGCCTTTCGAATCGACTGTCGCGTCGAAAGCCGGCGTGGTCAGCACAAGCGACACGCGGCCGCCCGCGACCGGTACACTGTAAAGCTCCGCCATGCCGCCGGTCGGGAATTGGACGTGGGTCGCAAGGTCCTGGCGGTTGCCGTTGAACAAAATGGCGCGATCGTCGGCGGTGAAAGTGCTCGGAACCTCGCGTGCTGAATTATAGGTCAATCGCTTTGCCTCGCCGCCGGTCGCCGGCATTAAGAAGACATCGAAATTGCCGTATCGGTCAGACGCGAACGCGATCGATCGCCCGTCGTGGCTCCAAACGGGTGCGAATTCATACGATTCGCTCATTGTTAAAGGGATCGCCGAACCGCCCGCCGCAGGCACCGACCAGATGTCGCCCTTGTATTCAAAGAGGATCGACTGTCCGTCAGGCGAGATCGCCGGATACCTTAACCACAATGCCGAATCTTGCGCAAACGAGACTGACGCAAACGACATCACCGCAAGCGCGAAACATATTACGAGCTTCATATTCGAATTTTTTCCTGTTTATTTGATCGTTAAGACGACTACTAGTACGTCGCCTGGATTGAATTAGTTTCGGGCAAAAAACTTGTTTGGAAGGTGGGTATAGCCTTGTCTTGGCGTTTTCTTCACGATCTTTGCTTCTTCCCGTGAAATCGACCTTTTTTCTAAATGCAAAGCCGCCAAGCCCGCAAAGAAGCGAAACGCTCGGAAAGGGCCGCACACCTGCGGCCGCAGGAAAGTTCTGATTTTCACTGGTGCCGACTACAAGATTCGAACTTGTGACCTATCGCGTGTGAAGCGAGTGCTCTACCACTGAGCTAAGTCGGCCTGCTGGAACGCCCTACATCGATGGGTCCGTCGCGGTTGCCGGTTGGTTGTCGTTAACTTTGATCGTTCCAATAGAGGAATCGGTGTAATAGTATTGACCGCCACCGGGCGTCACCGGATTGGCGCTTACTGAGTACTTAGCCGGCTTTGCCGATCCTGGCTCTTCGACTATCAATGTAAAAACGTAGCCGTTAACAACGGGACTTTCGCCAGCAAACTTTTGATCGAGTTCGACACTCTTGATCAACTCGTCGAAATTCGCAAAACGCCCCCTGTGTTTTGCGGCGTACTGAGATTGATATGTCTGGATGCTGCGAAGAGTTTGCTGTGCCGCAGTCTCATTTCCACTTTTTATCATGGCGCTCCATGCATAACTGCCGACGCCAATGAGAATGCCGATGATAGCGATAACGATCATCAACTCGATCAGGTTAAAGCCGCGCTGATCTCTAAAGCGGTTTCGTAAATTCTTCATATTATTGCAGAAAGCTCCTACGGATATGTTCACGTACTTCGCCGAGGGAAGTTTCAAAATTTTAGTTGGTTTTGGGCTGATTTTGCAAACGCGCGGCATAGAGCAGCCTGCGAGCCTGTTCACTTTTGTGCCCCTACGCCAATTCGACAGGCTTGGCAGCCTGTCGCACGAATGCATTGCAAATTTTATGATGCCAACGGCATCTATTATCCTGTAAAATAAAAAGGGATGTCGAAATCCAGCCAAATGATGAGAGATTGGATAGTAAGCGAAACCACAACCCGGACCGATGACGTTGTTCTCAGCTTTGACGCCGCCGCGAAGATAGCCGAGCTGCAGGCTGCGGTTGAGAGGGTCATCCGCGGCAAGGCCGATACTGTCAAATTTGCCCTCGTCGCGTTGTTTGCGAAGGGGCATTTGCTTATCGAAGACGTTCCTGGCATCGGGAAAACCACTCTTTCCAACGCTTTAGCTCGTGCGCTTGACCTTTCGATCCACCGTATTCAGTTTACATCCGACCTTCTGCCGTCCGATGTCATCGGCCTCTCGATATTCGACCAGCAGGGCGGCGATTTTGTATGGAAGCCGGGCCCGATCTTTTCGAATATCGTCATCGCCGACGAAATAAACCGTGCAACGCCGAAAACGCAGTCCGCCCTGCTCGAAGCAATGGCCGAAGAGCAAGTTACGGTCGAGGGCATCTCACGCGGGCTGCCGCTGCCGTTTATGGTCGTTGCGACGCAGAATCCGTCCGAGCACCACGGCACCTATCCTCTGCCAGAATCGCAGTTGGACAGGTTTATGCTGCGGCTCCATATGGGCTATCCGAGTGTGGATGACGAACGAAAGATCTTGCGCGACCGAGCCGAGGTAAACCCGCTCGACTATGTCCAGCCGGTGATGTCGCAGGATGATATTCTCGAATTGCAAAAGCTTACGTCGCAGATACGCTTTGATAACGCTCTCCTCGATTATCTTCTTGAGATCGTCACCGCAACACGGGCGTCGGATTCGCTCGAACTCGGCGTCAGCCCGCGCGGGACGCTCGCCCTTTTCCGCTCGGCCCAAGCCCTCGCCCTTATAGAAGGCCGCGATTACTGCATCGCCGACGACATCAAACGCCTCGTCGTCCCCTGCTTCGCCCACCGCATCATCGTAAATTCGCGTTCTGCGGGTTTGAAGAATAAGACACGCGAGGCGGAGCAGATCTTGAGCGACATTTTGCAGAAATTGACCGTGCCGATCTAGTATCAATTGCCACTAGCTTTAGCTAGTGGACCGAGTGAGTTCGTAACCAGGGCTTTAGCCGAACTATATTCAGGTAATGTTCCTTGCGCTTTAGCCAGATTTAGGCTGAAGCCATTCGGAATGCCATTTTCCAGTTCGGCTAAAGCCCTGGTTTTCTTCGATCCTAACCACTAGCCGAACCTGTGGCAATTGAAATCGAAGCCCGTTGATGAAAAAGAGAGTTAGAATCGACATGTGCAGGACCGATCCTATTAAACTTAGACAGAAACGGCTTCCTCTCATTTTTTCGTTTACATTCATTTGCCTATTCACCCCGCTGGCGGCACTTGCACAAACACCGAGCGGACCGCTGATTTCCGCCTGTGACCTGATAAAAAACGCAAAAAAATACCATAAGAAGGTTTTATCTATAGCCGCAATAATGGACGCGCACGTAGAAGGCTCGGCATTTTGGCCGACCCGAGATTGTTCTAGCTCCAAGGCGATCGCGTTCACCACCGACGAGGATTTCAAGGAAATTAATGAACCCGCTATACGCGACGAATTCTGGGCCGCTCTTGAGCCGGTCGCCGCAATCGAAAAGGAGCACCCGAATGAGCGTTTTTCGATGAGGTATTGCTGCGTTTTACGAACACCCATCACAGTGAAAGGTTACTTTATTGCTTCGGACAAGCCTGAATTTGGACGATTCGAAGGTCACAAATTAATCATCCATATAAGGCAAATCTTAGATATCGGAGAACCGAGGCTTATCGAAGTCGGTAATAAGGATTACTTCCTTCGTTAGCTTGTCGTTCGACAGGTTTTTATGGACCTTCGGGAACTTACACAACTATTCAGCCTCCGCGATCTGCGAAATGCGGCGACGGGGTTTGCTGTTGTTTTCGGCGGCATCGGGCTGTCCGGGCTTACTTATTATGCACATTTGACACAGCAACCACGGCTGGCGGGGATCTCGGCGGGAATTTCGCTTGTTTTTGTTCTTCTGATCCTGATCTTTGTCGTCCCGCCGCTGGCAAGGAACGCGAGCAAAGAGGCGTCGCAGTTGAATCTGCCGTTTGAGTTTACGGCGGGCGGAGCGGTAATGCTCGGGTTAATCGTGATCGTCGGTTTTTCGGCTTGGAACAGCGGCAATAACCTGCTTTTTCTTGTGCTTTCGTTCCTGACCGCTTCGATGGTCGTGGGTTTCCTTGCCGGGAGCTTATGTCTCAAAAAGCTAGATGTAAAGATGCGTTTTCCTGAAACGATCTTTGCCGGGCAGGAAACGCCTATACTTGTCAGCATTCACAATCGAAAACGCTTGTTTCCGAGTTTTTCGGTCGTTGCAGAGGTTCGCGGAAAGGAACGAGAGAAATCGATCGCTCTCGATGACCTGAAGAAGATCCTGCCGAAGCGATTGGCCGAGAGGCTTGCCCGGGCGCCGATAGTGCGGCGGACCTTGAGTTATTTCGTGCATGTGCCGCGAAATCAAACGTCCGAGAACAAAAGCGGGCATACCTTTGCCCATCGCGGACGTTTTTTGATCAAGGATTTTGAGCTTTCGACCAAATTCCCATTCGGTTTTTTTCGGCACCGGCGGCGGCTGGCGGCGAGAGAGACGGAGTTGATCGTGTTTCCGAAGCTTGATGTTATCGAGCGTGACCTGGACGGATCGCCTTTGGAAACGGGAAAACTTGTCGCAAACAAGCGCGGTTCGGGACAGGACCTGCTCGCATTGCGTGATTATCAGCCAAACGACGACCTGCGGCGGATAGACTGGAAGGCGACGGCCCGGGCTCGGCATTTGATCGTGCGGGAGTTTTCAGCAGAAGACGAGAAAAAGGTGACCATCTATTTCGACACGCAGGTTCCATCAGAAGGCACGAAGGTGCTGACGCTTCGTGAAAAGATCGAATCTGAAAACGCGGGTAAAAGCGTTGTGCAGTCCGAAAGGTTTGAGAACGGAGTCAGTCAAACCGCCGCTTTAGTCGCGTATTTTTGCAATGAAAGGGCTGAGGTGCGGCTTGTGACCGCCGGTGAAAAGGGCGAATTTGGAACTGGGACGCGGCATTTGCACGATACTTTGAAGCGTTTGGCTGTTATCGAGCCGTCGCTTTTTGACCAAAACGTTCCTGTCGCTGCCTTCGAAACCATAGGCGATGTATTCGAAGAGACAGAAAATAGCCACAATATACTGCTAACGAGTGCCGAGCTGGATTTTGGGAGTTTCGATCAGGATGTGAGCCTTGTTAAGTTCTGATCAAATAAGGGGCGGACAGGAATGTCCGCGTTCCGGACAAAAACTGTCATAAAATCGGCGTTCGTGGTGTATTTTATATGAAAAGCATTGATCGATGCTGAAAATGAGCGAAACGACGGAAATATTTGTGGACATAATGTCCGAACAAACAGCGACCGCTGCCGCGAAAGAGATAATCGAGTTTGATGAGGCTTTTACGCTTCACCATAGGACTGTCTTCCGCACGGCCCGATCGGTGGTACAGGACTGCGGCCTGGCTGAGGACGTGACGCAGGAAGTGTTCATCCGTCTTTACAACCATATGGATTCGATCAAGGACGCTGATATGCTGCGTCCGTGGCTGATCAGGGTCGCTTTGAACGTAGCTCGCAACACGCTGCGGGGGAATATAAGGGCGAACACAAGGGACGAAAATTACGTCAAAGAAACAGTGGAAAGCAGCGTGTATTCGGTCGAAAGCGAATATGAACAGCAGACCGAAGTGAACGAAATAAACCGTGCGCTGAACAAGGTGAAAGAGCCGCTCAGAAGCTGCCTGGTACTAAAGCAGCAGGGCCTTTCATACAGGGAGATCGCCGAAAGCCTTTCGCTCAACGAATCCAGCATAGGCACTTTTGTTGCCCGTGCAAGACAGGAGTTTCTGAGGTTTTACGGTAAGATCGGGAGAGAAATGTTATGAACGACAATTGTTTTGAAATTGGTATCATCCAGGCCTTTTTAGACGGTGAAACGTCGCCGGACCTGTCGTTCAAAATAAGCGGCCACATGGCGGATTGCGATAACTGCGCCAGGGCGATGGCCGAGGCGGAGGAAGAAAGCTCGCTCGTGTTTTCGGTTCTCGACCGGGAGTTTAATTCGATGGTCCCGACGCAGCGTTTGTGGACGAGCATTAATGAATCTCTTGCCTACGAAAAAAACCGAACCTCATTTTGGGATAAAGTCCGCGTCTTCGGTGTCTATACTGTTTGCGAATCCGTCGATCACGGTCGCGGCGAGCGTTTTGCTTGTGTTTGGGATATTTGCGGGTGTGTGGAATTTGAAGCCGGTTGGCGTGACTAATACGGTTGGATCGGAAGTGGTGAGTTCACAGCAGCCGACGCGGACGGAAGTGGTCGATATCGTTGGCGGCACTGAGCCGATCCAGGCTCCACAAAACGGCCTGAAAGTTGGGGTTTCGAAACTGACGGCATCCGAACTGAGAAAGCTGGCGACGAATGCAAACTTTAAGCCTGCGACAGATTCTATTAGGCCACAGCCGGCTGTCATCAGAACGCCCGTGGACGAGTATCTGCCCGGCGAAGAAAGCTATGTGCGGACGATCTCGGATCTTAAACAGAACGTTGACGGGCAAAAGGACAGGATAATGAATCCTTCGTCGCGGATCGCTTACGAACGCGATATGGCCGTGGTCAACGATGCGATCAAGAAAATGAAGGAAGTGGTTAAGAAGAATCCCAAGAATCAATCGGCCAAGCAGGTTCTTTACTCTTCGTATCAGAACAAGATCGATCTTTTGAATTCGGTCGTCGAACGCGAAGAGCTGATGGTTAGCCTTAGATAGCCATTTGTTGTTAGTGAAGTAAATGAGTAGAAACTGGTTACAAGTAAATAGATGGTTAATATTCGTGTGCCTTACGATGGGTGCCGCCGTCGGGGCGTTTGGGCAGACACCTAAGTCAAAGGAACCGGCAAAACCGCCTGGAAAGGTCGGAGTTCCTTCGCCCGCCCCGACAGCCGACCCGGTTGGCCGCGAGTTTCGGAGCCGAGGATATCAACGAAAAGGCCTTGGCGGTCGATGCTAACGTCAACATCAAGCTTCCTTGCATCTCTCAGGCAAGAGTTTCAATAAATGGGTGGGAAAGGAACGAGATCCGCGTATTTATCAAGAACGGGAGCAAAGTCGCATTTCGCGTACACGAAAAGGACCCGGTCAGCGGAAAGCCTGTTTGGGTTTTGATAACGAATCTTGCCGCCGATTCGTCCCGGTCTCCGATGTCCGAATGTCTTTCGGGCGAAAGGATTGAGATCGACGTGCCGATCAAGGGAACTCTGACGATCAGCGGCCGCGAAACTGAAACACGGATCGATTCGGTCCGAAAGGTTGATATTAAGAACCTGGGCGGCAAGGTATCGCTCCGGAACATTCCCGACGGGATCAATGCTGTTACCTTCGAGGGCGATCTGACGGTTGAAAATTCGAGCGGACAGATCTCTCTTGAAACCTCGACCGGAAATGTCGTTGCATTTGAGGTAAGCCCCGGAAAGATCGGTGATACCTTTCGGGCCAAGACGACAAACGGAACGATCACACTTCAAAAGGTCGATCATCGACAGATCGATGCAAATTCGGTAAGCGGTTCGGTTGGATTCAGCGGCAAATTTCTCGCCGGCGGTTTGTACAATTTCAAAACATCGAACGGCTCAATAAGGCTGAGCTTGCCTGTCGGATTCTTCGTGCAGATTTTGGGCTTCGTACGGCTTCGGGACTTTTAACTATACGATTCCATTAAAGATCCTAACCGAAAACGTTTCCGAAGGCGGAAAGAGCCTCGTAGCAAGTATCGGGGCTGGCGACGCACACAGTAAAAGTCACGACCAGCAGCGGCAGCATCAATATCAGCAAGCAGCAATAGCCGCCTAAATAACCTTTAGAATTCCCCTAAATTTCTGCCGGTCCTCTGTTCGAATTGCTGGGCCATCGACGGCGAGCCTTCGTCGCGCTCCATTCGTTCAAGCCGCCACATCGGGAAGAAATAATCGCTCATTGGCAGGAACGGTTCGTCGTTGGCGATAGAACTGCACCAATCGTCAAAATACCCAAGATCGATACCGCGAACAAAGATACCCGCCGGGCTGATCTCATCCAGGATGCCCAGCAGTTTCTCCCGCGGAGTGTGAAGGACCAACATTACTATCTCGCCGTTTTCAATTTTCATTACCCATGAATTTAACGCAAAGTCGCGAAGGCGCCAAGCTTCCTAAAAAAAACCGGAAACTAATATCAACAAACTGCTCTCACTCTATTTGCGTCTTGGCGTCTCTGTGGCTAATGCAGAAGCCCGATCGTTAGGAAGGGCGAAACGCGCGACATTGATATTTCGCGCTTGCTCACGCGCGGGCTTCTGAACTTCGCGACTTTGCGTTAAAAATGCCCTTAAGTCCAGATTCCTGTTTTGCGTCCAATTATTCTAATATCTAATTGACGCGAATATTTCGAATTTGAGATCTCAGATCTCAAAAAGGCGGATGCATATCACAAAGATCGAGCTTGAGGATTTTAAGTCTCATGCCGATTCAAAATTCGAGTTTACGAGCGGGACGACCGCGATCACCGGTGAGAACGGGGCAGGGAAAACCTCGATCATCGAGGCGATCGCGTGGACGCTTTTCGATACGCTCGAATATAAAAAAGACGATATTGTCCGCCGTGGGGCTAAGAAAGGCTCGGTCCGTGTGACGTTTGAGAGTGGGCTTGACGAACGCGAATACACGGTCTATCGGGACACGGGAACCGGCTATTACGTGTACGATCCGCGCCTGAAAACGCGCATTGCGGATAAAAAGGAAGAGGTGACGCGATTCTTATGGCAGCACCTCGGCGTCGAACCGGGAACCGATCTAGCGTCGCTTTTCAATCATGCGATCGGTGTTCCGCAGGGGACATTTACAGCGATTTTTCTGGCTCCGGCAGCCGAGCGAAAGCGGACGTTCGACTCGCTGCTTAAGGTCGAGGAATACCGACGCGGTGCTGACGAGCTGCTGAAGACCTCTCGGTATCTGGACAATCGGATTGCCGGCGTCCGCGAAAACATCGCGCGCAGCGAAGGCGAACTTGGGAGGGCCGAAGTGATCGAGTCGGAGCACAAACGCATAGCGGCCGAAGCGACGGCACTTGCGAAGCAGATGGAGGCGACACAGGCGGACGTGTCAGCTAAAGAGCAGACGGTAAAGGAGTTCGACGCGGTTGCTCAGCGTCTTGAAACGCTTCGAATTGATTTTGAGAAGCTTAATTCGGATGCCGCAAAACTTGAAATACATCTTGCGCAGAAAGACCGCGATCTTAAGGGGGCGACTGTTGCGGCCGAAAAGGTAAAAGAAACGCAAGCCGACAATCAGAAGCATCTAGCCGCACTTGCCCGCTTGCACGAGCTTGAACGCGAACGGGCCGAGCGGGACAAGCAGCGTGCGGAATTGTCGAAGATCGAGACGGCTTTGGTCAATGTCACCGCCGAACAAAAACGGGTCAAGGACGACCTGGAAAATGCCGCGCGCGCACATCAGACGATAGAGAAATTGAAGCCGCAGGCCGCGGAGCAGGCCGAACTTGAGCATAAGGCCAACGAACTGCGGAACAATCTCGCGGCCGCTCGGGCGGCTTCGAACCGGGCCGTGAGCGTCGGGGAACATCTTATACGTTTGCGCGAACGATTTTCGGCGAGCCAGGCGGAGCTTAAAGAAGCTGAATCGAGAAGGGCCGCCGCCGATGAGCTTGCGGGCCTGCAAAAACGCGATGCCGAGATCGTTCAACAGGTAGCACAGCTTAAGGCCGAGCTCGAGCGCGACGAAAGATTTCAAAGCGAGATCAAGAACGGCCTGTGCCCGATCTTGTCGCAGAGATGTTTGAATTTGAAAGAAGGCGAGACGCTCGAAGGTTTTGTGTCGAGCCAATTTCCGCAATTACGGACGGGCATTGCTGCACTCGAAACGGAGCAAAACGTGGTCGTTGCAGGCCTTGCGGCGGCGCGCGAAGCGGATAGGATAGTTACCGCGATCCCATCGCTGCAAAGCCGCCTGGCTGAGATCAAGGACGAGGGATCGCAGCTTCGTGCCGAGCAGGAAGCTTTGAGCAAGGACGCCGCGAATTTGCCCGAGCTCGAAAAAGAATACGCTGAGATCGAATCACGGCTTGCTGTTTTAGATAATCCGAAAGCGAGGTTAACGCTGCTCGAAAAGGAAGCGGCGCGCGAGTTTGAGCTTCGTGAGGCTATCACGAAGATCGAGAGCAATCTGGAAAGGCTCGAATCGGACAGGATGCTCGCGGTCGAGGGACTGGAGAAGTATAAGGACCTCGATCCGCAATGGGCGCAATTTTCGGCCGAACGTGACTCGACTACGGATGCACACCGCGTTTATCTGGCAAATGAAGCCTTGGCAAAGTCATTGACCGAGAGGACAAAAGATCTTGAGGAGTCGAAGGCGGAGTTGACTCGGTTGCGGACAGATGTCTTGAACGCGGAAAAGGCCCTTGCAGATGCGGGTTCGGGATACGATCGCGAACGTCATTTGGCCGAACAGGCCGCGTTGCTTGTCGTGGAAAGGCGTAATGTAGAATTAGGTGCGATGCTGAAAGCGAAGCAGGGCCGTGAAAGCGAACTGGCGGCCGAAGTGGCGGGGTTTGCCGAAAAGCGGAAGGCGATGCGGGCTGAGTTTGCCGAAAAGGAACGACTTGAAAAGATCGGCGAGACGACGGCGTTTATCCGCGACACGTTGAAAGAGGCCGCTCCGCGTGTCGCTCGAAATTATGTGCATCATGTTTCGCTCGAAGCGAATCAGATGTTTCGCGAGATAAGCGGGAATGCCGAATATTCGTTAAAGTGGAACGAGGATTACGGCATTTCGCTCGAAGAAGGCGGCTATGACCGTCCGTTCACGAGCCTTTCGGGCGGCGAGCAGATGGCGGCGGCATTGTCCGTGCGCCTCGCGTTGCTAAAGCAGACTCTCGGACATTCGCATCGCGTTCTTCGACGAGCCGACAACCAACCTCGACGCCGAACGCCGCGAACGCCTCGCCGAGCAGATCGGACGCATCAAATATTTCGAGCAGCTTTTTGTGATATCGCATGATGATACGTTCGAAGGGTATATGGATAATGAGATCCATCTTGGCGAATGAGTATGAGCAGGATTTATAACAAGGCATTCAAGGTTGGTGTAGCATGCAATCTTGCGTTATTCACCGTTCTAAACATTGTCAGCTATGTTGTTTCGTATCGAGCGTACCACAGCCGAACAATAAGATTCGGTCCGGATAGAGGAGTTCAATGGGGTTTTCCCTTTGATTGGTTTGAAGGCTTGGTCCTGAATGTTTTTATCATTGCATTTTTTGGCTTTGTTTTCGGATTTGTATTCCGATCTGTTTCCGAACGAATCGGAAATGTGAAAGTTTGATCTTGATGAAAAATGTAACAATTGTCTGCGACGGTTCAAGCCTCGGGAACGGAAAGGGAAATCCGCGTGCGGCGGCTGTGGCCGTGCTGGGTTTTAAGGGGATCTGGAAGGCGGTCGGCGAGTATTTGGGGAACGCGACAAACCAGCAGGCAGAGATCGCGGCGGCGCGGATCGGGTTGGAGAATCTGAAGGAGCCTTGCAGGGTTCGAGTTCTCAGCGATTCGCGATATGTCGTCGAGACGATGGGCGGGACGTGGAAACGCAAGACGAATCACGAATGGTGGGCAAGGCTTGATCGTGCCGCGGCGAAGCATGAGATCGAATGGGAATGGGTGAAGGGGCATTCGGGCCACGAGGTCCAGGAAGTCGCCGACACGCTGGCGCGAAAGACGGCGGAGCTCGGACGGGTCGATCTGGAAATGCTTGACGAGGCCGTGTTGGCTCTCGGCGTAATAGAAATTTAGAATGGCCGCGAAAAGGCACAGAAGACGCAAGAAAGAAAATTATCCACAGATGAACACGGATAGACACAGATTTTCGAGGATATGTTTTGTGCTTTTTGTGCTTCTTTGTGGCTATATCACGATTCCTGCGCAGCGGAGCGCTCAGGGTTGGCAGTGGCAGAATCCTTCGCCGCAGGGGAATCCGCTTTTTTCTATACATTTTGCGAAGGACAAGGAAAACGGTTTTGCCGTCGGTGCTGACAACACGATACTGCATACGGAGAATGGCGGATATAGCTGGCAGCGGCAGATATCGCCGCTCGATGTGACGCTTTCGGACGTTTTTGTTAAGGACAGGAAGAATGCCGTGATCGTTGGAACGCGCGGTGCGGTCCTGACCACGGATAACGGAGGGAACGATTGGAGACAGGTCCGTATAGATTCGAAAGATCATCTGTACGGCCTTACATTTACTGGCGAGGGCTTTGGAACCGGCTGGGCAGTCGGCACATACGGGCGCATTTTGAAAACGGTCGATGGCGGGCAGGTTTGGACGGTCAAGACTTCGGGGACGGACCAGCACCTGTTGAAGATTTCGGCTTATGACGCAGAGCATGCGGTTGCCGCCGGTGTCAACGGCACTGTCTTGATCACGACTGACGGGGGTGAAACCTGGAAGTCTGCGAATCCATGTGGAAGCGCGTTGATGTCGGGCGGCAAGATTTTTGAGCACAACTTCGGTGTTGGCTGTCGGATACGGCGGTTGTGTTTCGCGGAGCGAGAACGCCGGTGATACGTGGTCCAGGATCGATCTTTTCAGCCGGGCTGATTTTCTTTCCGTATCCTTCTCGGATGAAAAAGCGGGTTCGATGACGGACGCAAACGGCATGGTTTGGCTTACCGGCGATGGCGGCGTCACCTGGCTGCCCTTCAATGTCCGGACAAATCCGAAGCTCGTTTCGATATTCTTTGCGGACAAATTTACAGGGTGGGCCGTCGGCCCGGACGGGTTGATCGTACGCTCGGACGACGGCGGTTACAGTTGGCAGCGGCTTACGTACGGAGGCCGCGAAGATGTAAACGACCTTGCGTTTTTCGACAAGGAACTCGGCGTCGCTGCCGGTTCGAACGGAAGGGTATGGATAACCAACGACGGCGGCAGGCAATGGATTCCGGTGTTTTCAGATACCTCGACAAACCTGAACGCCATACATTTTGTCACCGTCGAAAAAGGCTGGATCGTCGGTGACAGGGGTACGGTGTTGAGGACGATAAACGGCGGTGCGAGTTGGGGAAAGGGAATTCCAGGGGTTAATGACGACTTGCTCGGGGTTCATTTTCTGGACGAGAAAAACGGTTTTGCCGTCGGTGGAAACGGAACCATCTTGCGGACCCGGTCGGCTGGTGCGTACTGGGAGCGGGTCGAATCGAGCACGCGCGCATGGCTTGAGGACATTAAGTTTGTCAGCCCAACAAAGGGTGTCATTGTCGGCGATCTCGGTACTGTCCTCATGACAATGGACGGCGGATCGACATGGTCGAAGGTCGTAACAAATGCGAAAGAAAACCTTTACGCCATCAGCTTTTCAAGTGAAACTAACGGCTTTGCCGTAGGCGCTAACGGCCTGATCGTGGTGACGGCGGACGGGGGGCTCAGCTGGCGTGACGTGGAATCGCCTTCGAGGGCGAACCTATTTGCGGTTGTTTCGCTGGGGCGCGAACAGGCGATCGCGGTTGGCGAGCTTGGGACGGTCTTGCTTACAGGCGACGGTGGAAAAACCTGGGAAATTCAACCGAACATTACCGGCAAACTCCTTCAGGCGTTGGCGTATCGCGGCGGTTCGGATATCTGGGTCGGCGGCCGCGGCGGCGCAATACTCCGACGAACCGAACCGCTTGCGCCATTCAAAGTTGCGGGAAACAGGTCTTCGTCGCCGCCTGTGCTCCGCTCGGCCACCGGACGTCGCAAACCCCGCACGCCGCTGGTCGTGATGCCCGATGACGGCGATATTCCTATTGCAACGCCGCCGGTGAAGGAGAAACCGTAGCAGAAGGCGGAAGGCAGCGGGCAGATGGCCGCTCGCCGGAGCTACTGCATCTTGATCGTAATTGAGACCCACTCGCCCGACCGAACTACGCGGCACTGGTCCGTCAAACTCTCCGGCAGTGCATTCAAGATAAGTTGCTCCTGCTCTGCGAGTATTCCCGACAACACGAGTGTTTCATTGGTTTTTTCTAACAGTAACGGCAGGATCGGAAGAATAGCGTCGGCAGTAAGATTTGCGCAGACAAAATCGAAAGGAGCAGTCTCTTTTGATATTGGTCCCACTGCAAATTCTATCTGCTTTCCGACGCCGTTGAGATCGGCGTTCTCGCGGGCGATCGAAACCGCTTCTTCGTCCGTGTCGCACGCAAATGATCTAAGATCTGAGATCTGAAGTTTGGAATTTAGTTTCGCCGCAGCGATCGCGAGAATGCCTGTTCCGGTGCCGACGTCCAGAAACGATTGACTGGGTTTGTAGTTTTCGTCAATTGCTGCCAGACATAGCTGAGTCGTTTCGTGCGTGCCGGTTCCAAACGCCATGTTCGGCTCAATACGGATGACGATTTTGTCAGCGTCGTTAACCTCGTGCCAAGGAGCCGCGATAACAAATCGCCCGACATTGGTCGGCTTCCAGTGTTTTTTCCACTCAGCGAGCCAGTCTTCGTTCTGAACGTCAGTGGTTTTCACGGAAAGCACCGAATCCGCCGGAAGCCCATAGATCCGCAGAGCCTTGTTCAATTCATCCCGCAAAACAGCGTCGTCGGGCGGGTCGTTGAAATAGCCGAGCACGGTCACTGAATCGCGTTGCATTCTCGGCATATCGTTGATCTCGGTTCCGAGCGAATCCAGGCAGTTGAATGCGAACTCGATCGCCTCTGCCGCCCCAGGCTTTACAGCGACAGAAACGGAGCACCATGTTTTCTCGGGATCCGGTATCATAGGCTTTGATTCGTTAGCTCATTTTTCATTTCTTCGGCCGATCCAAAACGCATCATCGGTATCTGGGCCAAGCCGCGGTCAAAGAACGATGAGAGATTTCCCGAATTACCGAAGCCGGTTGTTTTGCTCATCGATTGCATTATTTCCATATAGGTTCGGCCTGCAAAAGGACGTTCGCCTCGGAGGCATTCATAGATCATCACGCTGACGGCAAAGAGGTCGCTGCGTTGGTCGGCCCGCTCGCCGCGCAATTGTTCGGGAGCCATATAGCCGAGAGTTCCCATGACGGTTCCGGGCGTTGTTACGCTTTCGTCAAGCTGCGATTCGTTGAAGCGCGCGAGTCCAAAATCCAGGATGCAGATCCTGACCGTCCCATCTTCACGGTGCGTCACAAGAATATTGTCGGGCTTCAGGTCGCGATGTACAATGCCCGACTTATGCGCGGCCTCGATCCCGTCAAGCACTTGCCCAAACCAATCGATGACCGTTGCTGCATTCAATTTTGAGTCACGCCTGAGAATGCCGGACAAAGCCTCGCCGGTAACAAACTCCATGACAAGGAATGCTCCCTGCGTTGAAAGCACCCCGTAATCGAAAACCGTGACGATGTTAGGATGATTCAGTTTACCCGCGGTTTGGGCCTCTCGTTCGAAGCGCCGAAGAGCTTCGCGGTTTCCAAACTTTGCCCCGCTAAGTATCTTCACCGCGACACTGCGGTTGATCCGCAGATCGGTCGCCTCGTAAACCGCACCCATTCCACCCTTTCCGACCAGTCTTTCCAATCGATAGCGGCTCTCAATGGTACGCTCGACCGGAAGACTGAATGTGAGTTCAAAATTATCCGCGTCGCATTTTTCAGCGGTTCTATCAAAACACCTGCCGCATCGCGGGCATTCTTTGAGCAGGTTGATATTGCCCTCGTCAAAACGCGAAAGAACTTCGTCCCGGATCCTTTGATCACGCCGCATGCGCTCTTTCAGACTCAAATTCTCGTGGACGATCGCGATCTGGTTAGCCAGGGTTTGCAGCAATTCTTTGTCGCGTTTCGTATAACCGATCTCGGAAAGTTTGGCGCCAAGCGAAAAGAACCCGGCCAATTTACCGTCTGTTCCATGCATTGGCACGAGGAGGCTCGCGCCGATCTCACCAAGCCACTCTTTCTCGCGCTGCGGCAGTTCGTCTGCCTCGCGGGACGGATAATCGACCGTTTCATGCGTTTTCTGCATAAAAGTAAGCAACGGCGAGTCGGCGGCGAGCCTCAATTGCCCGGAATTTTCGGCTGTTGTATAGCCGACGGAAAACTGGCTGGTTTGCTTTTCTTCATAAAAGAAATGAAGGCAGGAAGGATGCATCGCGGCCTGAATCTGGCTGCTGACCAGCCGAGAAAGCTTCAACATCGAATCGGAATCCTTTACATTTTCGATCAGGCCGCGTAGCAGCAATTCCTGGTCATACTGTTCGCGGAAGAAGCGCCGATCGATCCAGTCGTTGAAGCGATAACGGGATAATAGGCCGAAAGCGGCTGCAAGTGCGGCGAGTGTATAAAATGCTACGGAATTATTTAGGATTATCTCGCTTAGCGTTCGATCCGGATCCGAAACGATATTGAAAATAATACCGCCCAACGGCAAAAGGAACAGTAGCCGCAGCCCGTTCTTCGCAAAGATATACTGCAGCCCGCCGGCGGATGATGAACGACATCGGGATGACCCGATGCTTTATGATCGCGTAGCCGAAAATGGGCGGAGCAAACGTCACCAGGGAGTTTCCGACAAAGTCGCTCCACATAGCGGATGGAAGAACGCGGTAGCCAAGGAACTGTTCAAGCAAGGGAAGAACAAGGTCGGTCATCAAAAACGGCACAACGGCCAGGGTAACACCGGCGAGCAGTACCCGCATCCGACGCCGTTCCAGGTCGTCCGATTCGCGATAGCTAAATACCAGGACCAACAGTGTAGCCAGCAAATAAGGTGAATAAAGATAGTCGCCGAGGAAAAGAAGCGGATTATCGTAAAAGACATCAAACGATGTTAGCCCGTTCCATGAAAGCTGTTGCGCGATCTCGGTCGGAAGGACGTAGAGAAGAAACGGAACATAGATCCAGAATTGAACGCTTGGGTAACGCCGGACAATAAATGAAGGCTTGGGAAAAAGTAAAACGAAATGAAGCAGGACCGGCGCTGCCGAGAAGGCTTAGAAAATAGCCGACCTGCCAGATCAATACGATCGCTGACGGAGCTTCTGCATACGTTATGAAATGCAGCGGCGAGGTCGATGCGGCGGTCAGGGCAAATGCGATCGCACAGACGAGTACGAGCTTGCTGTTGGGTTTGAACAAGAAAAGTACGAATCCGCTGATGAGAAACACAAAAGGCTGCAGGACCCCGAGATAAAGCGTGAAAAAGATCGATTCGCTGGGCAGCGGCTGGGCCGTGCGACGGAGTTGGAGCGTTTCTCCGTTTCGTTCGATCGTAAGAACGTAAGGTTCGCCGGTTTTGAACTTTCTGACTATCTGGCGGACCTTATATTTTGCGTCAACAGGAGTGTCGTTGATGGACAATATCCGGTCACCGAGGCGTGGGGCTGAAGGATCGTCGTCGCCTGCAAAAATGATAGTTTGCTTGTTGTTTAGCCAGGCTGATCCAAAGTTAACACTACTCTGAACGGAAAGAATATTTACAATATTTAACACGAGCCATACGGCCATTAAGGCATGCAACCCGCAGACAACAAAAAACCTGGACCGGCTTGGTTCCAGATCGAAATGGTCGTCACGTGTTTCGAGGCGCTCGTGCGAAGCCTCCGAAACGATCCGTGATGGATCCGTGACCGAAATATCGCCCGGCAAGGTCCGCGTTCGGTCTTCGTTTTGGTCCGGCAATTGAAGGGTGGGCTCGCCTTCGTTCTCGCTCATACTATTGTCCGAGTCAAACAGTATTATTGACCTAAACCCGTATTCTCTTACATATGAAAGGTTTGACGGAAGTGCCGGCGCCAGCACGAACTATTCGAAAATACCGGCCTCGTCAAGGCTTCGGCCGCTGTTGCGCCAATCGGCGACGACCTTGACGAACAGTTTTAGGAATACCTTTTTCTGCAAAATATTTTCGATCGAGACGCGGGCCTCGGTGCCGATCTTTTTTAGTTTTATGCCGCCTTTGCCGATGATGATGCCTCTTTTGCGAATCGCGTTCGACATAGATCGCGCAGAATATCTTGATCGATTCCGGGTCGCTTTCGTCATACACCTCGGTCACGACCGCCGTAACATAGGGGATCTCTTCGCCGGTTGTCATGAGGATCTGTTCGCGGACCATTTCGCGCGACCAGAACACGCATCGGCTGGTCGGTCATTTCGTCTTCGCTGAAGATCGCCTCGCCGACAGGCAGGTGTTTGGCGATCTGCTTCAGGAGATTATCGACGGCCTCGCCGCTGAAGTGCCGAGACAGGGACGATCTCGGCAAATTCATATTCTTTTGAATAAAATTCGATCAGCGGCAGAAGCTCGGCCTTTTCTTTGATCTTGTCGATCTTGTTAAGAACAAGGATCGCCGGTTTTTCGGATTGTTTGACTAGATCAAGCACAAACTTGTCGCCGTTGCCGGTCGAAACGCTGGCGTCACGCATCAAGCACGAGCAGATCGACCGACAGGATCGCGTCGTGTACCGCCGCCATCATCCGCCGGTTGAGCAAATAGCCCGGCTTATGTACGCCGGGCGTATCGACAAACACGATCTGGCCTTCGGGCGAGGTGACGATGCCCTGGATCTTATGACGGGTGGTCTGCGGTTTGTTTGAAACGGCGGCGATCTTTTCGCCGACAAGCCGGTTCAACAGCGTCGATTTGCCGGCATTCGGACGGCCGATAAAAGCGGCGTAACCGCTGCGGAAATTGTCTTTGGACATTGATAAGAACTTAGCAGATTAGAGGTTTTTTCACCACAGAGGTACAGTGAACACATAGGAAGATTTTGACCGCGGATACGCACAGATGAACTCGGATCAATCGAACCGGATTCAATTATCCGTGTCGATCCGTGGCCGATTCTATTGATCTTTCAAAAGCCTTGCCTTTGCGGCGATGGCCTCGGCGTGGCCGCCGTTTGGAATTTCGCCGATCTGGATGGCCCGGTCGTAGAGGGCGATGGCATAGGCTTTTTCATCGTAGAACTCGTAGATCTTCGCGAGGGCGACAAACGTCAGCGAAACCAATGCCGGGTCAGTGTTCCGGTTCATTGTCTTAAGGACGTTCTCATACGCCGTTTTCGCTTCGAAGCAGTGCAGCTTTTTGCTTGTCCAGGTCGGTTATGCTTTCGGCGGAAAGGCTGGCGATGCGGCCAATATTATAGTGAATACGCGATTCATTGGGATTTTTCGCAAGAAGCTGTTTAGCTCGGTGCCCGCTTGAGCGTAGTTTTTCGCTTCGATCAGCTTTTGGATCTCGATAAGCCTCGTCGTTACCGGGTTTTCGATCAGGCTGGTCGTGACCGGGTTTTTCCGGCGTTCTTCGCGGGCGGCGATGGCGCGTTTGCGGGCGTCGGCGAATTGGGCTAGGCGATCCGTTTCTTTGAGCGGATCAAAGGACAGGATCATTTCCTTCATCGACGACGCCACGTCGAATCCCGAATCCTCAAGGCCTCTTAGCTGTTCGGCGAAATAGAAAACCAGGATCGCCCCGCGTTCGTAATCTTCCGAAAGCTGCAGGGCCGTTTCGTCCGCCAAGCCGCTCTTATATTTTTCGAGTTCCTGGACGATCTTTCGCTTTTCGGCGTCGCCGGCTGTCGCATCAACACGCTGGCGGGCCTGAGCTGTTGTGGTGCGGATCTTTACATTTTCGGTCTGCTTGGCGTCGATAGCGGCAACCAGCGAACGCGAGATCGTCAGATAAACATCGGGCGAGGTTGACGGATCGACTTTCCGCCGGTCCTCCAGCAGCTTCTTGACCGCGGGCCGGATCGTTTCGATGTCCTTACTTGCGGCGTTCACCAACGGATCAATGACAAATTGCAGGAACCCGCGACGCACTTCGGAGAAGCTCAGGTCACGGTCGGCCGGAAGTTCGGCCGGAAGGACTGCGTGATAATCGTCCTTGATGTTGATAAAACTAACATTGCCGACCGGTGCGAGCAGTTCGGGGACAATGTTAAAGCGGCGTTCGCGATCGCGGGTTTCGACCTGACGCAGCTTCGTCGATTTGCTTTTTCCCTTTTGTGTTTCGGTCTTTATCTTTTCGGCGAAATAGAGCTGTGGCTTCGTATTTAGGTAACCGAGAAGTTCGCTGACCATCTCGCGAGCCGAACCGCGAAGCCGTCCGTCGGCCGTCGCTTGATAGGTCTTTATGTATTCGTTTATGTTGCCGCTAAAGCTCGACCTGCGGTAAAAATCGCGGACGAGCGGTGCAAAATCGAGCACGTCAAGCAGATTTCCCGGCAGGTCCGTCATCACTATCGGGTCGGCAAGCTCGGGTGCGGGTGACAGCGCATAGGCCATCGATATGAACGGGGCGACGATCTCCGCGTCCGTAAGCTTCGGGTTGCGGGCCTTATGCTGAATAAGGAACGACGAGATCTTCTGCCGCAGATCGGCGTTAAGGGCGGCAAGATCGTTTTTCAGCAGCTCGCGATATTTCATTCCCTCGGGCGAGAGCGGGGTGTTGATAACCGGCACGTCTTCGCCAGCCGCGTTTGTCGTCCGGGCCGCCTCCAGTGTCGCCAACACGATCATCACGCGCTTGTCCGGTTCGATACGCACGCCATAGTTGGAAAGGTCGAAACCTGTTGCGACATTCTGGGCAAAAGCGCTTGCCGAAAAAAGGCAGATAAAAACTAATATGATCGACTTAAACATTAATAATTTACTTCCCGGCGAATCCGCGAGGGTCCCAATTCATATTTCTCGACAATAACTATTAAAAGATGAATTTTAACGTATCAAAGATGCTTGTGCCAGAGCGGGCTGTGGATAAAGAAAAGCTGTCCTCTTCGCTACGCCGATGAACGCGTCCACCACCGCTTTCGCGTAAAGCAAAATTCCGGTGTCAAACCCGCCGCAGGCGCACGCCAAATCGGCGGTGACCAATGCCTCCGTGTTTCAGCATGAAACAAGATCGCGTCTGGATTCTCCGGCTAAACCTCTCTTACGCAGTTGTTTAGCCTTTCGCGATCTTGTTTCGTTTCACGGCGCGTGCCCGATTTTGTTTCACATGAAACAAACTGAAAGGGATCCTGCGACGCTGTCCCAGCTGGGACACTTTGGGGACAGGCTAATTATTACATCCACACGACTTACTTAAGCTCCTTATACACATCGGTTTACACTGTCCCACTTAAAGTGTCCCGGCAAGCGTTTACCGGAAAAAATGTGTGACGGAAGGTTTCGCTATTCGCAGACGTGACCCCGCTTTTCTTGCTCGTGCGATCTTGTCTCAACTTGTCTCACTGAAAGCTGACGTTGAGACAATCTAAGACCTTCATCGCGTTAGATTTAGCGGGAAATTTGTCTCAATCTCAGGAAGACCGCCGCATCGCCGTGAATTTGTCAAGCGGAGCGGGCATAAGCGTATCTGCTGCACAAGTTACGGGCCGCTCACCCTGAGACAAATTGCCGCCCGTCCCATCTTGTTCCATCGACTGTTTTTCAAAGATCATTTTCGAAGGCGAATGAGCACGGGTCGATCCGTGCCCAGATACCGTCCGTGAGAATTATCGCTCGTGTTTTCGTGTTTGGAAATATCAGATCGCACGAAATACGCGGGATGGAACGATTTGGATGATTTGGATGATTTGGATGATTCGCATGCGACACTCGAAATCGCAAGGACGGATATGTTTCGCGAAAGGTATTCCAGGTTTCGTAACGATATGAATCAGATGATACCGAACCGCATCTCTAAAGACGGTGTTGTTGTCAAGACAGACGTGGCCTTCCCGCGCATGGCGAAGGTGAAGTCTGGATTACTTGACGACGTAGATCTTGTTCTTTCATCTATCTTCCGTCCCCGCGTAGGGGCCGCCGGAGGTATTTTGTATTGGTCCGAAGCGTGGCATCGGGCAACTTCGAGTAAAGCAAAGGGTGGCTCACTCATTCATCTCTTCGGGTTTGCATAAAGTAGCGAGGAAATGTTTCTCATCTCCCTCAATACCCATGATGTTTCGTTTCGCACTTGCCGCCCCATTGGTGCAGGGGCAAAGGTTGGCGTGGCTCTATCACAAAACGGCCATTTCACAAATCGAAGGCGTGACCGCATTTGAGGCTCCGGGCGCCATACCGTCCGGGAGAATTATCACTCGTGTTTTATTGTTTGGAAATATCAGATCGCGCGAAATACGCGGGATGGAATGATTTGGATGATATGCATGATTTGGATCATGCCGTCCCTGAAAAACGTGTCCGGCGTTTTGTTTCTTCGGTCATAGTACCGATTGTATCCGCCGAGAACGCGTTGCATGTGCCCGCCGAACAAGACCTGGATGCTCAGCAAGGACGCAAAGACAGTATCCGTTTCATAAAATCGGTATCTGTCGGCGAAATTGCGATTATGGATTAATCTTCTGCGAGAATCGCACAATCGCAGACGTGGCACCGTCTTTTCTTTTCGTACAGAAAAAACGGCAAGAGCTCCTTTTGTGCCTTCAGCAGCGAGAGGAATTTCGCATAGTCCTGCTCCGAATGAAACATATCGCGCCGCTCATTGCCCCGCGTCATTACATGGTAAAGCCCCACTTATCTTGTTCTGCAGGAAGGAGCGGATATCAGGAATTAAGGTAACGATTTCATCCCTCTGCATATCTTCTGGGATCGTGTAAATAATTATTTCGATTTTGTTTACGATTTTCTTGATTTCTTCGAAATCAACTTTTGAAATGTTGTTAAACGAGCCCAAGAGAATCTCTACCTCAAACTGAAAATTCTCCAATGAAATCTTGTTTTCAAGATATCGCTTGATTAGGTCTTCGGCTTCCCCTAATATATTTCTTTTCATGAGTTTGAATATTAATGCGTAATTATCGTCACAACGGCTCCGCTTTGATTCAAGATGATTTGAAGAGAGCCTGACGTGTACGAAATATTTCCGTTTGCTTGTAAAACTCCTTGGCTTGTGGATATCGCGTCTTCAACAAAACCCGGAGCAACCGCTCTGCCATAATCATAACCGCTACGAATTTGGGGCATGCCGCCATCCTGACCACCAGTCCAAAATCGATTGCCGCTGGGCTGCATCCTATCGACGGCGTGCCGCGAAAATAGGCGGTTCCCGACCTGGGCGAATTCCTCTCCGTCAACCACAACCTTCGCATAATCGTCCCAGCTTCCCCACAAGGGGCCCACTCTGGGGAGACCTTACAGAATTTGGAAAATAGTGCGCCACCAGCGATTCGCAATCCATAACCCAACGCGGCTCCGGCGACTGCGTTTGCGACTAAATCGTTATGCGAATCGTACACCGGATCGCCTGGTCCCGGCGTGTTCACATAGCTCGGTGATGAGAGGATTAGAGCGGCTACTGCCACACCCCCAACTATTAGCGGAATAATTTTGCCGGTTGGATCCCGGTACATTATGGGGGTGTTTCTTACATATCCATAAAGATTTATATCGCCACCCCCAAAGCCAATCGGGTCTTCGGAAAGAAACCTTCCGAGGTTTGGATCGTAGAACCGTGCGCGGTAGTACATGAGGCCGCTGAAATCGTCGCGTTCTCGGCCGGTAAAGCCGTAGGCGAGTCGAGAGGGCCGAGGTTTGGTTACCGAATGAATCGTATGCGGTTTGGGAAGTAATGGAAATGGCGCCCGTTGAGTCTGCCAAAGCGTTTGTGGAGCCGAGGTGGTCGGTTAAGAAATACTTAACGTCGCTTCCGTTCTGAACGCGGAGTTTGTTGTCTATTCCTGGGCCGTTAAGATATTTCGTCGTGCCTGTATTGGCGTCGTCGTCGAGCAGAACGTCGTGGCCGTCGTTCGTGAACTTTGTGTTCTCCCTGCGGCCCGGTATGTATCGCTGCACTCGACGGCCCAGGGCATCGTAGCGGTAGCGCATGGTCTGCCTTCGCGTCGATGCCTGCACTAAACGGTTTTCGTTGTCCCAGGTGTAACGCCAGAGGTTCGAGCCTTCGCTCTTTGTTGTCGTGTTTCCGTTTTGATCAAACCCATAGGTTGCGGTTGTGGTGGATGCAAGTTGGTTGAACTGCCCGGTTTGGTAGCCGTAGGTCGAACTAAGATGCGAACCGGTGCGGTTGCCTACGTCGTCAAAGGCATACGTTTCGTTTGCTCCGATTGAGCTAAGAACGCTGGCCAATCGGTCAACATTGTCATATCCGAAGGTGCGTGTTTGCGTTTGATCGGTTATCGTTGCGATCTGATTTGCTGAATTGTAGCTGTACTGCCGGTCGAACAGCGTGGCGGTCGTGTTGACATCCTTCAAACGCTTTAGCAGATCGTTGTTGTAATACTCGTAGGTGGTCGTCACCCCGTTCGGGAAGACGCGGGACGTGATCTTGTCTTCGTTGTCGTAACCGAACGAGGTAGTTGTGCTGTCCGATGCGTTGACGATATTCGCAAGCCGACCGGCGTCGTCAAAGTTGTAAGAAGCGTAAAGCGAGCCATCGAGTTTCAGACGCTTTTGGTTAACCGTAGGCGTTCGCTCGTACTCGTATGCGATCAGACGGCCAAAGACATCGGTCGTGTTGATAGCGCGGCCCCGGTTGTCGTAATTGAATGAAACTGTGCCGGCCTCGTTTACCGCCGATGTGAGACGCGAAATGTCGTCGTAGAAATATTCCGATTTCAGCTTATCGGTCGGGTTGTTATCGCCGTTGTGATACTCGGTCTTCTTGAGCCGGTTCAGATTGTCGTGGGTGTAGTTCGTCACCCGGCCAATGTAGTCGGTGCGTTTCTTACGGTTGCCGACTTCATCATATTCGAAACTCATCGTGCCGCCGGCACGGGTTTGTGAGAGGACTCGGCCCATTGGATCGTAGCCGAAAGTGTAGATCTGGTTGAGAGCGTCTTTGACCTCGATAGTTTGGAAACGCTGGTTGTATTTGGTCTGCGTCGCTTCGCCTTCGGCGTTCGTGACTGTGACCGTGCGGTTTACAAGGTCGTAAACATAGTTCGTATCGCGGTTGGCCGTGTCGGTGACCTTTTTAGTCCGGCCCAACTGGTCGTATTCGAATTTCTCTTTGAGCCTTGTGGCTCCGGTTGAGGCGGCGGGGTATTCAATTTCCTTTAGCCGATTGAAATCGTCGTATTTGTAATCCGTTATGTTGCCAAGCGGGTCTTTGTACGAGGTCATGTTCGACATCAGATCGTAGCCGAATTCCTTGACGTGACTAAGCGGTCCGTGATCTTCTTAAGGCGATATGCTGAATCGAATTCGTAGCCAGTTGTCTTGCCCCGCTCGTCCGTCACGCTTTCCAGCAGCCTTCTGATATCGTATTTGTAGGTGATCTTATCCGCGTTCGGATAGATCATCTCGACCTTTCGCTGAGTGTCGTCGAAATAGTTGTAGGTAGTGACATGATTAAGCGCGTTCGTTACCGTTTTAGTGCGGCCACGAGCGTCGTAAGTAAATTTGGTCTTTTTGGTGTAAGGGTCTTCGATCTCGTCAAGCAACCCCGAAGCGGCAAACCATTTCAATTTTGTCGTGTTGTTCCTCGCGTCCTTTATCGAATCGGGCAAGCCCTTGTTATTCGTCGTTGGATATTCGATAGTCGTGACAAAGTTTAGAGGATCTTTGGCGGTCTTTAAGTTGCCGTTTGCGTCGAACGTGTTCGTCCATACGCCATTCATCGCGTCCGTATATGTGAGAACTTGTCCAAACGCGTTGTATGTGTAGGATTCAGTGCTAGGAATGGTCGACCCCGATTTGCTTTGCTGCGTGATCAGATTTTGATTGCTGTCATAAGTATAAAGCGTCTCGTTGGAAAGTGCATCAACTTTTTTAACGAGGTTTAACTTGTTGTCGTAGAAGAACTGCGTGATCTCCGAATTGCTGCCTCCGCAAGAGCACACTCCTTCGGACTTGCTGAGCAATTTTGATCCAAACTGTTATCGAAAAATAGTAATAATAATTTCGCTACACGACTCTCCGTAAGAGAGGGCGTCGGTAACCGTTGTAAAAAAAACGAAACCGAGTTTGAATAGTCAAAAGTGTATAGTTCGGCACCGCCCTGTTTTTCGGACGTTGTTGCCCTTCCCTGCGAATCGTAGGCATGAGTTTCGAGAATATTATCTAAGGGCGTCCTTAACGGTCGCGAGGTACGTCTTGCTGTTTATCGTCGTGTACGCAAACTTGTATTTCGAACCGTCGGGGTAAACAACTTACTTTGAGAAGCGACGGGTTGGTCGTATCGTACACATAATCGGCGATCGTTCCCATCGAATCGCTTATCTGATTGATCGTTCCGTTTCTGGTTGGCGGTACGAGCGTAAGCGTCCGGTTGGAAGGGTCGGTGATCGCTGACGAGTTGTCCGTTCGTGTTGTAAGTAAGAGTCGTTTGGTTTGCGTTTCGGTCGCGTTGCCAAAGGAAGCAGGCCGGCCCATCTAAATTTATGCGTGCGCCCGTCCTTGAATGTCAGTGTGTATGAGTTGTCCTGGTGCTTTATGATCTCGCCCTTGAACTCCGGCGTTAATCGTTTTGAAAGGATCTTTTGTGAAGTCTCCCTCTTGCAAAATAAACAGCCTGTCCATCCGGCATATTCAGCCGGAGCATTCTGTCATCATAGAGCCACAAGGGACTCGTCGTATTTTGTGGACCAGCCGAGGCCAAAGATTCCATTCGACTGAATCAGGCTATTGTAAAAGCGATTGATCTCAATCCTTTCACCAATGCCCGGCAAGAAATAATCGGAATGTTCCAGCCACATATTGCCATTCGTCACATTCACGGGCGTTCCAACAATCGGACAAGACACGCCTGCTCCCGTTGCCCCGTCGATGCCGATCACAGCCAGGAAAACTGTGGCAGTGTTTGACCAACCGTCCGGATTTGCAGGGCTTACGGCAACGCTATACCTGTACGTGAATGAGTCGACACCGGTATAGCCGCCCACCGGGGCATATCTCAGCATACCCGTCTGGAGAACGACCGTGCCGTGAGTGGCTTGAGTGACTATGTACGGGTTCCCAGGAACGTTGACATCATTCTCTTCGACCGGCAACCATTCCGGCTGGTCAACCAGGTAAAGATCATCAACCGCAACGGTCTGCTGTCCAAAAGTGATCGTGCCGCAAAAAAATAAGAGGATAAACCCAATGAGGGAAGATATAGGGAGTTTCATCGTGTATTCAGTTCGAATTCGCGAATGGTTTTTATGGAGCTTTTGGTAATTATATTCAAAGAATTTTGTATAGGCAATTCATCCAACGATTTTGCAGGGGCGAATTTCCGCGTCGGAGCTCCACACCGCCGGGCAAATTCTTTGCCGGTTGATCGTGATCAAAAACAGCCGCGAACGGTAAAAACCATTCGCGGCTGTTTGATCTTGAGCTAAATGTGCCGGGCGAACGGTTAGTTAAAGCTGCTCAGCGCCTCGGCTTCGTCGTCGTAGACGTCGAAGACGGTGAGGAGCTTTGTGATGGCCAGAAGGTCCTGGATCTTTTGGGTCAGATTCAGGAGTTTCAACGTGCCGCCTTCTTTGTTGACGGCCGTGAAGCTTGAGACCAATTCGCCGATGCCGCTCGAATCGATATAGCCGACACCGCCAAGGTTCATAAGGATCTTGCTTTTGCCATCGCCCAGCAGACGGCGGATCGCGTTGCGAAGTGCGACACTGCCTTCGCCGATCGTTACCTTACCGTCAAGGTCGAGAATCGTTACATCGCCTGCCTGGCGTTCCGAAATAGTGATATCAGCCATTTTTGTCTCCTCGTTTTAGTAATTAAGTTTTGATAGCAGATTTTAGACCAAACCCGGTAAAAAGTGAAACTCTCTTTCTAACAAGATGGACAGAATATACAGGATGTTTGTTTATTTGTGGAAATCACGTATTCGACTGAGTTCTGACACTGCCAATAGCTGATCTCCTAAAAAAATAATCCTGCCCATCCTGTTGATCTTGTTAAGATCTGCGTTTGTCATGCATCAACCGTCGCTTTTTTCATTTTTACGACCATGCCGCCGCCGTCATGGCTGGACCACTCGACCTCGTCCATAAATGTGCGCATAAAAAGAATGCCGCGGCCGTTTGCCTTAAGTAAATTAGCCGGATCGGTCGGGTCGGGAAGGGCTTCCGGGTCGAAACCCGGCCCAAAATCCCGAACCAGGATCTCAACACCGTTCGGCGAACACAAAAAGGTCACCTCGACCTCTTTCTCGGGG
This sequence comes from Blastocatellia bacterium, assembly GCA_963732475.1. Taxonomy (GTDB): domain Bacteria; phylum Acidobacteriota; class Blastocatellia; order Pyrinomonadales; family Pyrinomonadaceae; genus OLB17. The sequence goes on from CAVSZR010000008.1 coordinate 798,762, forward strand.
TCGAACTTGTTGCCGTGCTTTACGGCGTTGGCGACGGATTCGCGGACGGCAAGATCGATCGCCGACACGAAATCGTCGCCAAGCCCGTTATCTTTGACAAACGTTTCCGCCTGCGAAGCCGCTTCGTCTACAGATTCGATCCGGCTTGGTAATCTAAGTTCTTTGGTTTCAGACACAAGTTTTTTAAGTACGTTAGCCGTTAATTATATGTCGTGTCAAGAGAAACGCGGATTTTTCTAACAGGATTAACAGGATGGGCAGGATTATTTTTTGAATAAGGTATCGAACAGACTGTTGCACCGATGCACATTCGTTAGTCGGGGTCGCATTTCCGTAAATAAACAAAAATCCTGTATATTCTGACAATCCTGTTAGAAAAAGAAACTATGCTGCATGACGAGATAACGTCGAAAATACTTCGAGGCGAGCTTTGAAGTAATCAATGAGCTGGGAGCGGGTTTTTTGGAGACAGTATACGAGAAGGCAATGATGGTGGCCCTTGCTCAGAAAGGTATGTCTGTGAGGTCGCAGGTCAGGCTCAACGTTAAGTTCCGCGGGGTGATCGTTGGTGATTTTTGTGCTGATCTTTTAGTCAATGAAAAGATCATTGTAGAAGTAAAAGCCGTAAGAGAATATATTGCCGGAACATAAGGCACAGATAATTAACTATTTGAAGGCAACGGGAATCGAGGTCGGGTTGCTGATCAATTTCGGCAACGCCAAACTCGAGTATTATCGACTGCATAAATGAGGGACATTTAACAGGATGGACAGGATAGGCAGGATGAAAGAACCAATTGGTGGCGTATGCGTTCATTCTTCCAGATCATAAACATTGTTCCAAATCAAAAGAGAATCCTGTTCATTCTGTCCATCCTGAGAGAATCATGAAGATAAATCCGGCCGTAAGGTTGCGTGGCGAGATAATTTTGCCGGGCGATAAATCAATTTCTCACCGGGCCGCGATATTCGCGGCGTTGGCTGAAGGAACAACGCGTATCTCTAATTTTGGGACGAGTGCCGATTGTGCGGCGACTGTCAAATGCCTTGAGGCGCTTGGCGTCGGACGTGGAACGGGACGGTTCGACCTTGACTGTGAAAGGCGTCGGAAAAACAGGATTTGCGGCTCCGGGCAATCCACTTGACTGTGAGAACAGCGGTACGACTATGCGGCTGATGGCCGGCGTGCTGGCAGGACAGAATTTCGGATCGGTACTGATCGGCGACGAGTCGCTGCAAAAACGTCCGATGAAACGAGTAATGGAGCCGCTGAGGTTGATGGGAGCGGAGATCGAAGGTGAAGAAAACCGTGCGCCGTTGAAAATATCCGGAAAGAACCCGTTGAGGGCGATCGATTTTGAACCGTCGGCCGCTTCGGCTCAGATAAAATCATGCGTTTTGCTGGCCGGCCTGAATTCCGACGGCGAAACCTCAGTGCTGGAGAAAACGCAGACCCGCGATCATACCGAACGGATGCTGCGTTGGTTCGGCGTCGATGTGGGCGAAACGAAGGTTGACGGCGGCATGAGGCTTTCGGTTTCGGGCGATGCGCGGTTATCCGCAAGGGACCTAAGCGTGCCCGCCGATCTTTCATCGGCGGCGTTCTTTATCGTCGCGGCGGCTTTTCTCGAAGGTTCCGAGATCTCGATGCCGAATGTCGGTGTGAATCCTTCGCGAAGGGCGATCGTGGATGTTTTGAAGAGCCTTGGGATCGATATTGAAATATCGGATGAACGGGAAGTTTGTAACGAGCCCGTAGGGAATTTGATCGTTCGCGGGCACGCCGATAGATCAGGGACGAGCGTGCAAAACGTATTCCGCGGCGGCGTTATTGCGAATATGATCGACGAGATACCGATATTGGCGGTGGCCGGGACGCAATTGGCGGGCGGGCTTGAGATACGAAACGCCGCTGAATTGCGGATCAAGGAGTCGGACAGGATCGCAGCGATAGTCGAGAATCTGCGGCGGATGAACGCCTCGGTCGAAGAATTCGAGGATGGATTCAGGGTCGAAAAGTCGGCTTTACAAGGTGCGGTTATCGATTCGTTCGGCGACCATCGGATCGCGATGGCCTTTGCGGTCGCGGGGCTTTTAGCGGAGGGCGAAACCGAAATTCGCGGTGCCGAATCGGCGGCGGTTTCATTTCCCGCCTTTTTCGATACGCTCGCGGGCGTAATATACTAACCGGCATGAGCGAGCCGGAGAATAAGAATTCCGCGAGAACGGAAAAACGGATAGCGCTGACCGGATTTATGGGCGTTGGCAAGACGAGTGTCGCCCGGCATCTGGCGAATATGCTGCGTTGCGACCGGCTCGACCTCGACGCGTTGATCGAAGTAAACGAGCAGCGGCGGATCGCCGAGATCATCGATGCCGACGGAGAAGCAGTATATCGGGACATTGAGACGGAGAACCTCAAGCAGGCGTTGGGGAAGACAAGCGTAAGAATTCTGTCGCTTGGCGGCGGAGCGTGGATCGTTGCCGAAAACCGCGACCTTATCAAAGCGCACGGACTTACAAGCGTCTGGCTCGATTCGAGTTTTAACCACTGCTGGAACAACATCCGCCATTCAAGAAAGGAACGTCCGCTTGCCCGCAACAAAGCATCGGCCCAAAAACTGTTCGACGAGCGTCAGGAGATCTACTGCCTTGCCGACTGGCATTTTGTGGTGAAACCTGACCTGACCTCATACGATATAGCCCGCCAGATCTTCGAAGAAGTCTTCTCGTGATTTTCGTGCGATCGCTGTTGAAAATTATTTTTTAGATGAATCACTATTACTTATCGAATTTTTGATGTCCGGCTGCGTGCCGGAAACCAGAAAGTCCTGTAAGGGACTCAAACCGTTTCGTAGTGTTTTGCGATCATAGAATCGAGGGATATTTAACAGACCTTTTTTCAGGAGGAAAAATGAAAATCAAATTTCTAACAGTATTAAGTATAGCCATTGCTTTGTTTATCGGCGCGTGCGGTAAGAGCGACGCCGATCTGACCAAAGCAGTTCAGGACAAGCTTGCGGCGGACAAGGTGACCGGAGTCACAGTCGCCGTGAAGGATGGCGTTGCGACCCTGACCGGCGAAGTTGCCGATATTACGGTTAAGACCAAGGCCGCTGCGTCGGCAAAAGCAGTTGAAGGCATCAAGTCAGTAACCGACAGCACAACGGTCAAACCGCCACCGCCACCACCACCTCCATCACCAGACAAGCTGATCGAGGGAACGGTAAACGAGGCGATAAAGAAACTGGGAATTACGGGCGTCACCGCGACCGTCACGGACGGCGAGATAAACCTTTCGGGTGAAGTTGCAAGTACGGCTGACCTGGCAAAAGTAATGCAGGCCGCCAGCGAGTCTAAGGGCAACGCCAAAAAGATCAACAACAAGGTAACCGTTAAGAAATAGGCGGACAAAGGAGGAAATATGTCAATACAGGAAAAATACGAAACACTTCTTGAACTGGCCAACCAGAACGGCACGACCTATGAGCTTACGGAAGGCGACGGTGTGCTGCACGTTACGGGAACGGCTCCGGACGATGAGGCCAAGGCGGCTCTCTGGGCCGAGTACGAACGGATCGATCCGGAGTTTCGCTCCGGCGATCTTATACTTAACGTCCAGACGTCCGCGGCACTTGCCGGTGGAGGGGAGAACACCTATACCGTTGTTTCGGGCGACAATCTGACGAAGATCGCCAATAAATATGGTATTCAGTGGAAAGCCATCTGGGACCACAACCGCGATATCCTGAATCATCCCGACAAGATCTATCCGGGACAGGAATTGAAGATCCCTTCGTAGAGAGGATCTTTTGAACTAACCAGAAAGCCCGTGTCCGCTGGATGCGGGCTTTTTTAGTTTGCCTCCAGGTCGTGTTTTAGCCGGGTGAGAAGCTCTACGTTTGGTGAAGCGTATTGATTGATCCATCGATCGTATATCTCGCGGATCGGGACCACATTTAAGTAATTCCATCGAAATTTGCCTTTCTTTTGAACGAATATCAGTTCGGCGTGCTGCAAAACGCCGAGGTGCTGCATTACCGTGCACCGGTCTAATTCCGGAAATTTCTTGCACAGGTCGGCCGTTGTCATCGGCCCGTCGCGAAGCAGGTCAAGCAATTTTCGCCGCCGCCGATCGGCAAGTGCTTTAAATATCGGGTCATGGTTTTTTTTGCTTGACATGTTATAAAATTATAACATATGATTCAAGTATTCACAACGGAGGAAATATGGAATTAAAATTTCAAGTACAGACAAAAATACAGAAACCGGTCGAGGAAGTTTTTGACGCCGTTTATAGTCCGGAAAAATTGAGCGGATATTTTACAAACGGCGGAGCGAGTGCGCCGCTTGTCGAGGGAACGACCGTCGAATGGGCGTTTGCCGATAATCCGGGCGACGAGAAGCTCAAATTTCCAGTCAAGGTCACAAAGGTGGTCCCTAATGAATTGATCGTTCTTGGATGGGAAGGGGCGAAAGGACTGGATACTCGGGTAGAGATCCAGTTTGAGGCAAGCGGAGACGATACGATCGTCCGCATTGCCGAGACTGGCTGGCGCGAAACTCAGGCCGACCTCGATAGCTCGTATTTGAACTGCTTTGGCTGGGGACAGATGCTCTGCTGCCTCAAGGCTTATACCGAATACGGCATCGATCTCCGAAAGGGAGCTTACGAAGGGTTGTACAAGGCTTCTGACCATCATGGTTCCGCAACTGCGGCCTAGACAGAAAATGTGGCCCGTCGAGACTGCCCCCTTACGCGGGTGGTTCTGACCTGTGGTACATTTCTCTTAATGTCTCTGGAAACGGATTTTATCGTCATCGGCAGCGGCGTTGCGGGGCTGCGGGCGTCGATCGCGTTGGCGGAATCGGGTGCCCGGGTCACTGTTCTGACAAAGGACAAGGCGAGCGAATCGAATACGGAGTATGCCCAGGGCGGCGTGGCCGTCGTGCTTTCCGATGATGACAATGCGGAACTGCACGAAGAAGACACGCTGGTAGCGGGAGCGGGCCTTTGCGACCCGGAAGCCGTCGAAACGCTCGTTTCGGACGGCACAAAATACATCAAACAACTGATCGATTGGGGAACCGAATTCGACCGTGACGGAGGCAAGCTTGCGTTTACGCAGGAGGCGGCACATTCGCGGCGGCGAATTCTCCATGCTCACGGCGATTCGACCGGAAAGGAGATCGTCCGGGCTTTGATCGCTCGTGCGGGGCGGGAAAAACGCATAAATCTCTTGCCGTTTGCGAACACGGAAAGCCTTTTGATAGCGGCCGGGCGATGCGTGGGCGTGCGCTTTCTTGATCCGATACTTCGTGCACCGCGAGATATTGTCGCGAAGGCAGTTATTCTCTGCACGGGCGGTGCGGGCCAGCTCTATCTTCACACGACCAATCCTTCGGTCGCGACCGGCGACGGGATGGCGATGGCCTATTTCGCGGGTGCGGAGATGGCCGATATGGAGTTTATTCAATTTCACCCGACGGCATTGAGCGTTGAGAACGCCCCGAGATTTCTGTTGTCCGAGGCGATGCGCGGTGAGGGCGGAATACTAAGAAATGTTCAGGGCGAGCAGTTCATGGGCCGTTACGACGAGCGGCTCGAACTCGCGCCACGCGATATTGTTTCCCGTTCGATCGTGGCGGAAATGCGGCGGACGGGATCGCGCAATGTTTTTCTCGATATGACGGCGCTTGACGGCGAATTTCTAAAAGAGCGCTTCCCGAAGATTTACGAAACATGCAAATTCTACGGCCTTGATATCGCTAAAGACCAGCTTCCGGTTTCCCCCGCATCGCATTACTGCATGGGCGGAATTCGGACGGATCTGCACGGTCGGTCGACCATGGCGGGCCTGTACGCGGCGGGCGAAGTTAGCTGTACGGGCGTTCATGGAGCGAATCGCCTTGCTTCGAATTCGCTGCTCGAAGGCCTCGTATTTGGAGCAAGAGCGGGCGAAGCAGCGGTGAAAGATAGTGGACAGTGGAAAACCGACAGTGGACAGCTTTATGAAAATCCGCGATCCGCAATCAGCAATTCGCAATCCGCGATCGCAACCGCCGTCAAAAAACGCGTCAAGCGGGTTATGTGGGAGCGGGTCGGTATTTTACGCGATAGGGATTCGCTGCAGCGAGCCCTTCGCGAATTCGATCAGATAACGAGATCCAATCTGAGCACATCCTCGGCGAATTTCGTTACTCTTGCGACATTGGTCGCAACGGCTGCGCTTTGGCGGGAAGAATCGCGTGGCGGACATTTCCGAACGGATTATCCGGTGCAGCACGACGAATGGCGGGTCCATTCGATACAGCGGCTTGGTGCCGGGATCAGTTCAAGCGGTAAGGTAAGCTTCGTACAAGATGCGAAAGGGTCCACACTGTAGGTCAAATTGTAATTTGGGTTATAATAGGCTCAAACATCAGCAAGAACCCACTCGAACCGATAAACAGAATTTATGGAATCAAGCGCAACAACGCTCAATTTGGCGTCTATCGTCACCCATCACGCGAAGCTCGCACCTGAAAAGGAAGCGATCATTTTTGGTGACGTTCGGATGACCTACGGTCAGCTCGATGCGATGTCCAACAAGGTCGCGAATGCCCTTGTTAAGATGGGTATTGGACACGGTGACAAGGTGGCTTTGAACTGCCCGAACCTGCCATATTTTCCCATTGTTTATTACGGAATTATGAAGGCGGGCGCGGTGGTCGTGCCGACGTGTGTTCTTTTTACTCCGCGGGAGATCGCCTATCAGCTGAAGGATTCGGATGCAAAGGCGGTATTTGTTTTTGAAGGCACGGACGAGCTGCCGACCGGTGCGTCAACGAAAGCGGCATTTGATGAGGTCAATTCTTGTGAAAATCTCATCGTCATGACAAAGGAACCGGCAGGAGCGTCGCCATTTCCGGAACATAAATCGCTCGGACAGCTAATTTTCCAAGAGCCGGACACATTCGAAACGTTTCCGACGGCACCGTCCGACACGTGTGCCATTCTCTACACTTCAGGGACGACGGGGCAGCCAAAAGGCGCCGAACTGACGCATTTGAATGTCTATTCGAATGTTACCACGATCCATTTGATCCATCTGCCGATGCTCGATTTTACGGACGGCCTGCAGAAAACGGTCTTGATCACGCTGCCGCTTTTCCACACCACCGGCCAGACGGTGCAGATGAATACAAACATGTATGGCGGGAACCGGGTCGTCTTGCTGCCGCGTTTCGACCCCAAAGCAACCCTGGACGTTATGGTCAAGGAGCAGGTCAATTTTTGGGTCGGCGTTCCGACGATGTATTGGGCGTTGCTGAAATATGTTGAGGAGACCGGTTATGACATCAGCCACATTGCGGACAACATGAAGGTCTGTACATCCGGCGGAGCACCGATGCCGGTTGAGGTCATGAAAGCGTTTCAGGATAAATTCAATGTGCGGGTGATGGAGGGTTATGGCTTGTCGGAAACCTCGCCGCTCGCTACGTTCAATCATTTTGAAAAACCTTCGAAACCGGGAACGGTAGGGCAGGCTATTTTTGGGGTCGAAGTAAAATGCGTTGATGAAAACGACAACGAAGTGCCACGCGGCGAGCGGGGCGAGGTCGTCATTCGCGGCACGAATGTGATGAAGGGCTATTACAAGCGGCCCGAGGCAACGGCTGAGGCGTTTCGCGGAGGGTGGTTTCATTCGGGCGACATCGGGATAATGGACGAGGAAGGATACCTGTCGATAGTCGACCGGAAGAAGGATATGATCCTACGTGGCGGCTACAACATCTATCCGCGCGAGCTTGAAGAGGTGATCATTACGCATCCGCACATCTCGCTTGTCGCTGTTATGGGTGTCAAAGACGACCGGCTGGGCGAGGAAGTGAAGGCCTATATCGTCTTAAACAAGGGGGCAGAATTGACCGAAGAAGCTTTTATCGAATGGTGCAAAACACAGATCGCAGCGAACAAATACCCGCGTCATGTTGAGTTTCGCGACAGCCTGCCGATCGGTAACACGGGTAAGATCTCGAAGCTGCTCCTTCGCCAGGAAACTTAGGCGCAATTCTATTGATGTATCGCGCCAAGGCATTGATGATATTCCTGTTCGCGGCGGCCGCGTTCTCTGCGTGTTTGAACTCGACGCCGAAGCGGTTTGTGATCGCCGACAGCAAATCCTACCAAGCCTCCCTCTTCCGGCAAAATTGTGCCATTTGCCACGGCCCCGAGGCGACCGGCCGAACGCTTGAGGATGGTCGCATTATTCCGAATATCCGCGAAGGCAATTTCAAATACACCACCGATCCGCAGATCTACGACCACATAGCCAACGGAGGCAACGGAATGGTGCCGTTTCGAAATCAGTTGAGCGAACGGGAGATAAGGCTGATGGTGGAATTTGTGCAGAAAGACCTCAGAGGACGGTGAGTGCAAACATAGAATGAGATCGCGGCAATTTCTTGACGGACGGATACCAATATCTGGTATCATGCTTTGTATGGCTAAGAACACATCAGTTTTGATCGGCGATCATTTTGAGGCTTTTATTGGAGAACAGGTAAGATCCGGCCGCTTTGCGTCCGCCAGCGAAGTCATCCGGGAGGCTCTTAGGCGGCTTGAAAAGGACGAGCGGAGAGTTGATCTTATCGAGTTGTTGGAGGAAGGAGAAAGGTCGGGGTTTATTGAGAATTTTGACCGCAATGGGAAACTAGCCGAGCTCGAACGAAAATACCCTAAGAAATGAAATACAGGATCTCGACAAAAGCAGATTCTGACTTGGATCAAATTTGGCTGTATACAGATAGGAACTGGTCGTTGGAACAAGCGAGAAAATATTACAACTTGATCATGGATAGGATCGAATTCCTTGCTGCCAACCCAGACAGGGGTAGAACGGTCTCCTATCGCGAAAAGAACTATAAATATTCACAGGTAAAATCGCATTTGATCTTCTATCGCGAGATCTCGGCGAATGAGATCGAGGTTATTCGCATACTTCACAAGAGAAGGGATATTGAAAACCGTCTTTCGGAATGAATTCTATGAAGATCCTGATCACAGGTGCATCCGGTCTGATCGGCAAGGCACTGCATACGTCCTTCGAAGAAAAAGGTTATGAGATGCTTCTTGGGTCGCGAAGCGAGCCGAAGGACGACGGGCATATCCGGTGGAACATGGATACGGGATTTGCCGACGAAGATCTGCCTGGGATCGAAGGCATGGACGCGGTTATCCACCTTGCGGGTGAGAACGTAAGCGGCCTGCGTTGGACCGAGGAAAAGAAGAAGGCGATCCGCGACAGCCGTGTTTTTGGGACGCGGACGATCATCGAGGCATTTGCGCGTCTCGAAAAAAAGCCAAAGGTTTTTATTACAGGCTCGGCCATCGGATTTTACGGCGACCGCGGCGATGACGAAATGACCGAAACGAGTTCGGCCGGCCAGACATTTCTTGCAGAAGTTTGTCGGGAGTGGGAAGCTGAATCGCGGCGGGCCGAGGACATGGGAATTCGCACCGTCTTGCTGCGGACTGGCATCGTACTTTCGAAAGACGGCGGAGCTCTCGCAACAATGTTGACTCCGTTCAAACTCGGCGTTGGCGGCGTGGTCGGCAGCGGGAAACAGTGGATGAGCTGGGTGTCGCTTGATGATGTGATCGCAATCATCAATTTCGCCCTTGATAACGAGAGTTTGCGCGGGGCCGTTAATGTTGTCGCGCCCAACCCTGTCACCAACGAAGAGTTTACGAAGACCCTGGGATCGGTGCTTTACAGGCCGACGTTTTTTCCGCTGCCGGAATTTGCGGTGAACCTCGTTTTTGGCGAAATGGGCGATGCATTGCTGCTGGATTCGACGCGTGTGATCCCCAAAAGATTGAACGACGCGGGCTTTGAGTTCAAGTACACGCAACTCAAGGCGGCGCTCGAGCACGCGGTTGAATAACAAACTTTACGGAACAGGTGATAACTGATAAGTGATAGCTGATAGCGAAAGGCAGGTGACCATTGCCCGGACCGATTCGACGAGCCACGATTTTGTCGGTCTGGTCACGCATCTCGACGCCGAATTGGCCGAGCGAGATGGTAGCGAGCATGAATACTACGCGGAGTTCAATAAGATCGAGAGCATAAGGCATGTAGTCGTTGCGTACGAAAACGGGAAAGCGGTGGCCTGCGGGGCGATCAAGCAATTTGAGCCTGATGCGATGGAAGTGAAGCGGATGTATACGCTGCCGGAACATCGCGGGAAGGGAATTGCGGCGACTGTCTTGGCCGAGCTTGAAAAATGGGCGGTTGAGCTTTCGTGCGGCCGGTGCGTGTTGGAGACAGGCCTGAAACAGCCGGAAGCGATTCGGCTGTACGAAAAGAGCGGTTATTCGCGTATCCCGAATTACGGTCAATACGTTGGGATGGACAACAGCGTTTGTTTTGAAAAGATGCTCAGTTAAATAACCCGCCATAAGATCGGCCGGCTGGGGGCGCAATCCGATTCGAATGGCGGGATCTGAAGGTTTAACATGTAACTTCCGTCGGGCACGAAGTTTGGAACGTAAATGAGTTCGGTTATCGTCGAGTTCACGCGCGAATTTTCATTTACATCAAAACTTCCTTCGTCAACATTCCAAAAAATACGATGATTTAGTAAGCGTCCGTCGTCGAAGATCCGGTCGATCGACGGCAGGTCTACGAGCAGGTGTTTGAAGCCACTCTCGACAATGTACTTCATCGCGTCGGTTGAGAAATATGGCGGTACATATCCCTCGCCATATTCGCGGGTGAGCTTGCTTTCGTCATTTGGAAATGTACGGATGATCAACGCGGCCGACGCAGGTCGTTCTGACAGGAGGCCGGTCGCTACCGCTCCCGGTTCTGACTCGATCGCCGTTTCGATCGCCCCTCGGGTAATAACCAGATCCTCACTGCCGCCCGTCCATTCAGGGGATACCGAAACCAACATGGCCGGAATAAGAACGTCCTGCAAACAATCCGGTACGGATATCCGCTCGTTTGTGATGTGTCCGACGCATTCGGTGTGCGTGCCGTTGCAATGCGGGATAAAGGTGTAGGTTTCGAAGTTAACGCTGCCGCCAAGCCGCGTGTCGCCAATGAGATCGCCGGCCTTGACCGGTTCGGACGACGCGGACTCGACGCCGTAAGCATTCGGCTGCGGGCCGTTGAAACGCAGCGGGATCGAGATGTCGATTGCCTTTCCTGATTTTTCGAGATCAATGATCACAGTTCATTTATTTTCGTCAGTACGTCATCAAAATTCAGCTCTCCAACATTTTCAATTCCCGTGCAAATCTCCATCAGCAACCGATCCTGGGCATTGCCTTTTTCTCTCGCCACCGAGTAGGGCAGATCTTCACGAAATGTGACCATTGAGTATTTTGAGAAATAGTCGGGAACGGTTTGTTCGAGTTTGGTTTCAAGTTCGCGTTTGCGTTGGAAGACCGGGTCGGCGGTGGCGTCGCGCATTTCGTAGAAATTCTCTTCGGCCATGTCGGCGATCGCGTCCGTGTTTGGTTTTCGGAGTTGACCGTATTCCAAGTAAACGGTCTCCCAATCGGTGCCGTGTTTCTCGACAAGCTGGTCGAGGACGCGGACGTCTTCGAAGGCACAGTTCATTCCCTGGCCGTAAAAAGGGACGACGGCGTGGGCCGAGTCGCCGAGCAGCAACGCCTTTCCGCGGACATTCCAGGGGAAACATTTGATCGTGCCGAGATTGCCGGTCGGGTTGGTGAAAAAGTCTTCGACAAGCGTTGGCATGAGTGGAACGGCGTCGGGGAATTCGCGGTTGAAGAAATCGAGGACGGCGGTTTCGTTGGCTAGCTGGTCGAAAGATGGTTCCGCGTTACGCGGCAGAAACGTGACCGTTAGGGAGCGTGCCATTTTCGGCGGCGGAAGCACGCTCGTTAACACTCGCGTTTCTTCCCGTATGTGCCAGGAACAGAGTACACGTAAAGCTGCCGTCGAAGTTCGGCAGGGCGATCATCATGAATTTATGTCGCGGCCAGATGTGGAGGGCGTTGGGTTCTATTGCAAACGCTTTGCGGTCGTTGCGGACGATGGCGTCCGCGTTCCGGTTGGGAATGTGCAGTTCTTTGTATCCGTGTTCGAGCCACGTTTGCGAGAAATCGAAACGTTCGACGCCGCCGTGGAGCATTGCGTTGCGGACGGCGGAGCCGGCTCCGTCGGTCGCTATTACGGTCTCGGCTTTTGACGGTGTCGCCGCTTGAGAATCGAGCCCTACCGGTTGAGCAGTTGAAATCGATGCATCGCTCGTTGAAATGGAATTTAACGCCCGTGGTATTTTTCGGCTTCGTTGATCAAAGCAATGTTCAAACCGGCACGCGAAACCGAATTTATGTACTCGCCCTGTCGCCCGGAGTAGGGTAGGAGTTTGGTTTCGCCCGAAACCGCGTGGATCATCCGCCCATACATAGGGACGGCTTCGGCGAGCATATATTCGTCCATCCCAACTTCGCGGAGGGCGGCGATACCGCGGTCTGACAACGCAAGGTTTATCGAGCGCCCGGCCGCAACCTCTTCGAGCCGCATATCGCCGCGTGCCTCGTAAACGTCGACGGCAATACCGCGTTTGGCTAAATAGATTGCAAGGAGCGAACCGGCCAGGCCGGCTCCGATAACTGTCACCCTTTGTTCAGACATTCAGTAATTCAAACAGTTTTCTCGATCCCGACCGCTGTCACCTTAAATTCCGGAGCCTGCGTAAAGCGGTCCCGAACGGGGCTCGTGGCGTAGTTCAGGAAAACACTAGGATCGTGGAACGTTGCGAAAAGCTCGCCGGGGTTCACATTTTTGGTGATCTTTGCCGGCATTTCAGCTTGGCCGTACGAACTTACGATCCTTACGCGTTCGCCGCCAATTATGCCCAGCCTGTCCGCGTCTTTTGGCGAGATCATCAATTCGTCGGTCGGCAGCAGATCTACGTTCGGCGTCCGTCTCGTCATCGTGCCGGCATTGAAATGATAAAGTGTCCGGCCCGTCGTAAGCAAAAATGGGAATTCGGCTGACACGCGTTCCGGCGTCGGGCGATATTTGATGCGGCGAAGCGTCGGCGGTCTTGCCGTTCGAAAAGCTTTCGCTATGGAGCATGGTTTCGCCGGGATGTTCCTCATCGGGGCAGGGCCACTGAAGGCCATGGTGATCGATCCGAGGATATGTGATCCCATAACCCGCCGGCCAGACTTTGCGGATCTCGTTCCATATATCTTCTGCCGATGTGAACGCGAAATGTTCGCCCGTGCCCATTTCCTTCGCTATGTCGCAGACGATCTGCCAATCGGAGCGCGCGTTGCCCCGTGGTTCGACCGCTTGTCGAATCCTCTGAACGCGGCGTTCTGCGTTCATAAATGTGCCGTCCTTTTCGAACGACGAGGAGGCAGGCAGGAATACGTCGGCAAAATGCTTCGCCGTCTCGTTTAGGAACATATCTTGTACGATGCATAATTCCAACTGCTCGAACGATTTGGCCGTTTCGTGCGAGTTGGCGTTTGAGAGGAACACGTCGTAACCGATAGCCCAGAGAGCTTTTAGCCGTCCCTCCTTTGCGGCGTCCATCATCTGAAGCTGGTTTAGCCCTTTGGTCCGTGGCACGGGAGCGTTCCAAACCGATTCAAATAGCGGCCGGCCATCGTCAACCGCGATAGACCCCGTTAAAATGCCCGGATCGCACCCCATGTGTGCAGATCCCTGAACGTTATTTTGTCCTCGAAGCGGATTTACGCCCGTTCCGGGTTTGCCGATGTTTCCGGTGATCAGAGCGAGATTGACGATCGTCATCACGCCTTCCGTTCCCTGAAGATGTTCGGTCATCCCAAGTCCGTGAAAGCACATGGCGGGTTTTGCGGCGGCATATAGTCGAGCAGCCGCGCGAATATCTTTCGCTGCTACGCCGCATTCGTCGGCAACCGCCTCCGGCGAATAATCCGCCAAAAAACTTTGAAACTCTTCGAATTCGTCGACGCGTTCAGCAATAAAATCGGCATCGGCTAGACCTTCATCGATTATCGCATGCGCGAGGGCGTTGAAAAGCAGTATGTTCGTTCCCGGCCTGAGTTGAAGATGGACGTCCGCGTATTTTGTAAGCTCCGTTTTTCGCGGATCGATCACGATAAGATTCGCACCTCCCCGCACGACGGCCTGTTTTATGCGGGCCCCGGGGATCGGATGGTTTTCGGTCGGGTTGGCACCGCACAGCAAGATCGTTCTGGCGATCTCGATGTCATCAAACGAATTAGTTGCAGCTCCCGTACCGAGCATCATTTTCATGGCTGCCGCAGTTGGTGTATGGCAGACGCGGGCACAGCAATCGACATTGTTCGTACCGAGTGTGACGCGGGCAAATTTCTGAGCGACGTAGTTTTCCTCATTGGTCGCCCGTGCGGAACCGAGTACCGCGATGCTGTCAGGGCCGTGGCTACGAAGGATCTCGTTTAGCCGGGTCGCGACGTAAGAGTTTGCCTCATCCCATGTCACGGTCCGCCATTCTCCTTTATCACGGATCATCGGCTCGGTCTGTCGGTCGTCCGCGTCGTTAAAACCAAATGCGTAGCGGCCTTTTACGCAAAGATGGCCGGCGTTCACGGGAGCGTCGTTTACGGGGCGAACCTGTACCATCGTTCCGTTTCGCGTTCCAACCTCCATTTCACATCCGGTCCCGCAGTAGGGGCAAGTCGTGCGGGTCCAGGTTTCGGCGAAGCCAAGTTTAAGAACGGACTTGTCCTCGAGTGCCCCGGTCGGGCATGCGTCGGAACATGCTCCGCAGGAGACACAAGAGCTGTCGCCAAAAGCGCCGAAGTTGTCAGGGACAATAAACGATCCGTCACCGCGCCCGGCCACCTGCCAGACGTATTGCCCCTGAACCTCATCGCAGATACGGACGCAATTGTAGCAGTCAATACATCGAGACATATCGACGCGAATGTACGTGTGCGAGTCGTCGATACTGTCGTCGGTCGTTTCACGAGCAAAATCGTCCGAGGTGAGGCCATACTCTCGAGCGATGCGGTGGAATGGCTTTTCCGGGAACTCCTCGAACGCCTCGACCGGGTAAGTTCGGGCAAGCAGCCGTAGATTCCAGCGACGGGCCTTTTCGATCTCCGCGGAATGAGTATTTACCGACATTCCCTCGGTTATCTTTGTGGTGCAGGAAGCTGTTTCTCGTGATGATCCTTCAACGTGAACAAGGCACAAACGGCAAGCTCCTACAGGTTTCAACCGATCATCGTTGCACAGTGTCGGTATAGAGGAGCCGCACTGGCGGGCGGCCTCAAGCACAGTTAGGTCATCCTCGAAATCGCGAGTGTTGCCGTTGATAGTTGCACGAACCATAGGACCTCCCGGCGGAACGGAACAGAGAAAGACAGGCTGATAGATTCATCTTAGCGGAGACTGGTGCTGAGAATCTGGGAAAAGCGGTGAACGTCGCTAAATGTGTTGTAAAGAGGGGCAGGAGCGACTCGAATTACATCCGGCTCGCGCCAGTCAGCGAAGACGCCTCTTTCGGTGATCTTGTTGAACAAGTGTTTGTCCGCATTTTTGACTCGGATCGAAAGCTGGCAGCCGCGTTGTTTTGGATCGCTCGGGGTGATGGCCGATATGCGTTCGTCGGCGATCTCAGACAATAAATATTCAAGATAGCCGGTCAGCTTTTCCGATTTTGCACGAAGGTTTGACATCCCGGCTTCGTCGAAAATTTCGAGTGAGGCACGCAATGCGGCCATTTGAAAGATCGGTGGATTTGAAAGCTGCCAGCCTTCGGCGCCCGTTAAAGGCTTAAAATCCGGGCCCATCAGGAAACGTGTTTCTTTATCGTGTCCCCACCACCCGGCAAGACGCGGAAGATCGAACGACCGCGCATGCTTTTCGTGGACGAACGCCCCGCCGACGGCACCCGGCCCGCCGTTGAGATATTTATACGAGCACCATACGGCAAAATCGACATCCCAGTCATGCAGATGCATTTCAAGATTTCCGGCAGCGTGTGCCAGGTCGAAACCGACGATGCAGCCTTTGCGATGCCCGGCTTCGGCGATCGCCTCCATGTCGAATGCCTGGCCGGTGTAGTAATTTACGCCGCCGAGCAAAATCAACGCGATGCTGTCGCCCTCACGGTCGATGGTTTCGATGATATCTTCGGTGCGAAGGGTTGATTCACCTTCGCGGGGCGCGAGCTCGATAAGATGCACGGCAGGGTCGATGCCGTGAAATCCCAACTGCGATTTCACCGCGTACTGATCGGAGGGGAACGCACCTTTTTCGATCACGATCTTATGTCGTTCGGCGGTTGGGCGATAGAACGAGACGAGCAGAATGTGCAGGTTTACCGTCAGGGCATTCATCACAACCGTTTCGATCGGCTTTGCTCCGATGACGCGGGCCATCGGTTCGGTCAGAAATTCGTGGTACGGAAGCCACGGATTCTTGGCGTGGATGTGACCTTCGACCGCGAAGCGGGCCCAATCGTCTAACTCCTGCTCTATGTATCCGCGTGCCGCTTTTGGCTGTAAGCCCAGCGAGTTCCCGGTGAAATATATCGGTTCGTTTCCCTCAACGCTTTCAGGAAAATGAAAACGATCGCGAAACAGACGCATCGGGTCGGCCGAATCCATTTGATCCGCAAAGGCGGCAATCGATTCAAATTGCTCCATAAATTTCTTAAGCAAAGCGGGCCTTATCAAGATCCAGCCAATTCAGGGCCGCCCCATTTAACAGCATTTCCTTGATCGAGCCGTCATATGGCATCGACTCGATCATTTTGCCGGGTTCCGATTCGCCCAGTGGGAACGGATAATCGGAACCCAGCATGACCTGATCTGCACCGACGAGCTTAATGAGATAGTCAAGCTTTGCCGGCTCATGCACAAGCGAATCGAAATACATCTTGTTCAGATATTTACGCGGGCTGTGCGGATTATCGACGGCACAAAGATCGGGGCGGACATTGAAACCGTGGTCGATGTGCCCCAGGGTTGCTGGAAACGAACCGCCGCCGTGGGCAAAGCAGATGCGCAGGTTCGGCAAGCCGTTCGAGAGTGCCCGAGAATATCAGCGAGCAGATCGCGCGAGAAACCTCGGCGGGCATTCCGACCAGCCACGGCAGCCAATATTTCTGCATATCAGCCTCACCCATCATTTCCCACGGGTGTACGAACACTGCCATTCCGAGTTCTTCGCAAGCTTTGAAAAAGTCAAAGAACTGCGGTTCGCCAAGGTTCAGCTGATTTATGTTCGTGCCGATCTGGACACCGGCAAGGCCGATCATTTTACAGCGTTCCAGTTCCTTGATAGCGAGCGCCGTATCCTGCATCGGAACCGTGCCGAGGCCGACAAAGCGAAGCGGGAATTCACTCACGATTTCGCTGATATGGTCGTTAAGAAATGCGGCGATGGCCGCGCCGTCGTTCGGCTTTGCCCAATAACTGAACATTACCGGAACGGTCGAGAGCACCTGAATATTGACTCCCGAGACGTCACATTCCTCAATGCGTTTTTCCGCACTCCAGCAATTATCCTCAACGTCACGGAACCCGACGCCGTCGTCGCGCACCATTCGGGCACAGCAAGGCTTGTAGTGATCGAGCGTTATAAACCCGCCGTAGCCAAACCTGTCCTTCCAATTCGGAATGTCGTTTGGAAGGATATGCGTGTGGACGTCGATCTTCAACATTTCTTCATTCTAACGATAGTCGCGGCCTCGTGGAAATGGGCAGGCACGCCAAGAATGGAAAAGGCAAGGAACGTGTGATGGCGCTCCTCGCCTTTTCGGAATGCCGATCTTACGTTCCCTTAGCGCTGTTCGTAATTATCGTCAGTTCCGGGTCGTCTGCCTCCGCCGCCGAGTCCTGGAATATTCGGACCCTGAATGTGCTGGATCTTTGCCTCGATCATCAATGCATTCAGAGCGGCGAGGTCTTCAGTGACGAGTTTGCGTACCTCATCGGCAGCCGTCGGTATTCTCGCGGATAGCAGATCGATCTGTGCCAATTCCCATTCCGTTGGGGCGGCTGACGCACCTTCGATCCCAAACAGCACTTGGGTTGCTCTCTGATTTAATGGCGTTGGCAGGTCGACCAGCGGCGGCCCGGCCTGGCTAGCCGTACTGACCAGCGAGGGAGGCGTGCCCCAATTCACGTAGATCCCGTCGATCTTTTTAAGCAGATCGTCGGCCGCCTTCTTGATATTGTCTGGAATCTGTGGAGCTCCCGGACGCTTCCATGCTTCGATCGCCGCGTTCACGTTTGTCCGCAGATTTACGATCGTAAATTGGGCGATCGCGGCCTGTGTGACCATCGGTTGAAACTTTGTGAGGGCAGCTTTTTTCTTAGCCCGGTCTTCGGCTGAAAACACTACGCGCGGATCGTCTATGACAGCGATCGATTTGGACATTTCCGTTTCGCCGCGCTTGATCTTTACGGTATAGCTGCCCGGATCGATGCGGAAGCCGAGATTCGCAAGGGCTCCGAGTCCGCCGCCACCGCCGCCGCGGACCGCCACCGCCGCCTATGCCTGGGGGTAGCTGCGGGCCAGGAGGCCGCGACCGCATGTCCCAAACAAACCGATTCAGGCCTTTGGTTGCCGTGCATTGCTGAGCACCCCCGCCACCACCTCCAAAGGGGCCGCCGCCGCCGCCGCCACCGCCGCCGCCACCACCGGGCCCGCCTTGAGCTCCCGGTGTCGGACTTGGCTGCGGACGGGTGCAATTGACGGTTCGAAGCGTTTGTCCTTGAGCATCCTGAAACGTCAAGGTTACATTTTCACGCTCGGCCAGCGGTTCCTTCAAATAGAAATTGATCAATGCGCCGTTTGGCGGGTTTTGACCGTAAAACGCCTTGTCCGACGTCAATGGTTTATTGTTCCACGTTCGCCACATAACGGATTGCCGCGGATCGAAAAGGTGCACCGTGCTGTTCAGAACCGCGTCATTCATTTGTTCTAACGGGGTCATGTCGTCCATCACCCAGATCGAGCGGCCGTGCGTTCCGAGTATAAGGTCGTTTTCACGCGGATGGACCAGGATGTCGTCGACAGGTACTGTCGGCAAGTTAAGCTTGATCGGTATCCATTGCTCGCCGCGGTTGTGCGACGCGAAAATACCAAACTCCGTTCCAACAAAAAGTAGATTAGGATTACGCGGATGCTCACGGATCACGTTTGCAATGCCATTATTCTGCGGCAGATTTGCCGAGATGGATTTCCAGGTTTCACCAAAATCGTTTGTCGAATATACGTAAACCTTGAAGTCACCGTTTCGATGGCCATCGAACGTAACATATGCAGTTCCCTCACCAGAACGCGAAGCTATCACGCGGCTGACGTACGTACCCTTTGGCAGATTCGGGACTTTATCGACTACGTTCTTCCAGGTCTGGCCGTCGCGGGTGACCTGCAGATTGCCATCGTCGGTTCCAACCCATAGGACGTTCCTATTCAAGGGCGATTCGGCGATCGTAGTTGAGGTCGGATAATTTTGAACACCGTCGTGACGCGAGCGTGTGTTCTTATCTGGAACTTTCCCCATGATCGAAAGCGTGTTTCGATCAACGCCTGTCGTTACATCAGGACTGATCTTCGTCCAAGTGTCGCCGCGATTCGTCGATTTGAAAACGAAGTTTCCCGGATAGTAGATCGTCTTCGAATCAAACGACGAGATCAAGGATCGGCGTGTTCCATTGGAACCGGTAGTTCTTTTCGCCTTCGCCCTCGCGCGGACGGATCGATTTGCTTTCACCCGTGATCATATTTCGGCGCAGAACATTTCCGTCCTGTGATTCTGCGTAAACGATAGAAGTATCGCTTGGATCAGGCTGTGCGAAGAAGCCGTCACCGCCGCCGATCGTGAACCATTCATCGTTTGATATACGCCCGTTGAAAGACATGCTCGGCCCGCACCAAGTATTGTTATCCTGTAGGCCGCCGCAGATCCGATAAGGCATCGCGTTATCAACCCCAATTTCGTAAAACTGGCCAAGCGGAACCGTGTTCGCGTAGTCCCATGTGACGCCTCGATCGTAGGTGATATTTATTCCGCCGTCGTTTCCAATGATCAAATGGTTTGAATCGTTCGGGTTGATCCATATACCGTGTGTGTCAGCATGGGGTGCGCGTGCGAAATTTCCGCTCCATGTGCGGCCACCGTCCTCCGAATACTGCATCGCTACGCCTGCCAGCCATAAACGCTGGTCGTTATTCGGATCGACCCTTAATTTTGAGAAATACATCGGCCGCGGAACGGCTGCGATCTCGGCCATCTTCGTCCACGTATCGCCCTTGTCGATCGAACGGTAAACTCCGCCGTTGGCGTGTTCGATGGTCACATAAACAATGTTTGTGTTTTTTGGATAGACCGCGATCGAAATACGTCCGGTTTCAAGCAAAGTTTCGGGTCGGGGAGTCGGCGCATTTTCTATGTCGTATGGCATTCCTTTGGTGATCTTCACCCAGGTTTCGCCCCCGTCGTTAGATTTGTAGAGGGCACTATGTTCGCCGCTGCCGTTAAAGCCAAAAACCGTCCGGCGGCGCTGGTACATCGCCGCATACAAGATATTCGGACTTTCGGTGTCGATAGCAAGTTCAGTTGCCCCGGTGTCGTCGTTGACCTTTAAGGTGTGCTGCCACGTCTTGCCGCCGTCGGTAGTTCGGTAAACGCCGCGATCGGGCGTTGCTGCCCAGAGGTTGCCGGTCGCAGCGACGTAGACGATATCGGGGTTGGTCGGATGGATTACAACACGTCCGATGGCCATGGTTTTGTCGAGACCCATGTTCTTCCATGTCTTTCCGCCGTCCATTGATTTGTAAACGCCATTGCCCCACGACGAACTCTGCCTGTTATTCGATTCCCCGGTGCCTGCCCAGACGATCGAGGGATTCGAGGGCGAGATCGCAACGTCGCCGATGCTCATTACGGACTCTTTATCGAATAGCGTCGTCCACGATGTGCCGCCGTTTACCGATTTCAAGATGCCTCCGCCTGCCATTGCGGCGTAGATCACGCGCGCGTCATTCGGAGCGACCTCGATATCGTTAACGCGGCCGCCCATTGTCGCGGGGCCGATCTCTCTAAAACGAAGCGTAGAGATCGCCGTCTCGATCGAAACCGGACCCGGTTTCGGGGTGGGGACCGGCGTCGGCGTCGGCGTCGGTGAAGGCGTTCGTGCGGGCCGCTGTGCATACGGAGAGCCCGCAAGCAAAAGAACGAAGAGTGCGAATACAAAAAGACGCAGGCAGAGATTTCTCATCATTTGTCAGTTTCCTCGAGAGTCAAATTGTCTAAGGGTAGAAATTGATAACAACTTAGGATAGTTTTCAGGAATAATCAAATAGAACGCCTGCTGTGGGCGTGAGTCTATGATTATTTACACGTTCGGATCGAAATGACGCGGCTAAGAGAGATTGCGGGCTCCCGGTTCCTACAGATTGAGATCAAACGCAAACGACTCGCCGGAGTCCGATTCTTCGATCTTCATTGTGCCCGTCACACCTTCAAAGCCGCCCGTTCCAGAACCCGGAACAACATCGCCATAGGCTGGCCCTTCGCCCGCTGCGTCGCGAATCCCGCTGTGCTGAACGACGAACGTGCCTTCGCGGTCGCCGATCTTGCCCGTTATGCGCTCAATGGCCGCGTAGCCGCCGGATTTGACGGGAGTTTGATACAGGATCGCATTGGCGACGCTCGTCCCTTCAAGTTCGCCAGTGAATTGCTTGCGAATACGCGCTCGGGCAATGTCCGCGATCTCGTCGGTTTCGTCAGCAACAGCCGGTTCCCAACCCGTGATCTTGAATGATGATCTGTATCGCATAATTATCTGTTACTTTCCTGTACGGGTTCCTTAGTGTTTCGATCCTGATCTTGCGAACCGTTTTCCGCCGCAATTATTTTTTCGTCGGGAACCTTTTTTGCTTTCATCTATTATTCTTCATTAGAGCAGTTATGAAAGCTATCGAAAACCTCAACGCTGGTTTGGTTTTCAACTCCGCAAAAACTTCAATAATTCGAAATCGATATTTACTTGCCATTTCTTCTTTTGTAACTTTAGCAACTTCACCCAAGAATACGAGTTCAGCGTATTTGTAGTCCGGAGTAATGAATGCACAACTGCATTGGCCCAAGTTAATAGAATAGGCTGCAACCACTACAAAAGAGGCTAAGACAATAAACAAAAGGCCGTTTCTTCATATAATAAACGATAAATTAGTTCGTGGTTGGAGGCTTCATCACGGCACCGCAGTTTCTACACGTACGCAAATTCTCATCGCGGTAAAATCTCGCAAACACCCCTTGAAACTGCGTCGTGATATCTTCCAAAACGAAATATTCCTCGTAGAGCTTTTCATTACAGTTCTCACAGAACCAAAGCAGGCCGTCTTTTTCTCCTTCGCGGCGTTTGCGTTCGATGACTAGGCCGACGGTGTTTGCTCCGCGGATCGGATTGTGCGGAATACGCGGCGGCAGGAGGAACATTTCTCCTTCGCGGATCGCGACCTCGACCGCTTTACCGTCCTCCTGGATCTGGACCTTGATATCGCCTTCGAGCTGGTAAAAAAGCTCTTCGCCTTCATCCCAGTGATAATCTTTACGCGAGTTAGGGCCGCCAACGACCATAACGATGAAATCGGCGTCATCGTAAATGCACTGGTTCCCCACCGGCGGTTTTAGTAGGTGACGATGCTCGTCGATCCACTGTTTGAAATTAAATGGCCGTTGAATTGGCATAGTCAATTCTTAGTCTTAAGACCGTCGTTTGGCAAGCTATACATAACCCGCCCAACCGCGTCCAGAAAATCGAGCTTAGGCGTGCCGTCGGCGGCAACCAGCATTTTTATCCGTGGTTTTCCGCTCGCGTCATAGAGCGTGACCTCAGAATCGCGATTGTCATTCTTGCCAACGTAGACGCGAGTCGGCGAAAAATTGTCGGCCTCAAGTCGTTTGGCCGCTGCGGTTTTGGCCTCGCCATCGGGCATTTTGGCGAGCTCTTCGCGCTTAATAAGGATGTCGCTCAAAGGGGTTTCGGGCCGGTCCCATACCTGTAATCCTGCACGGTACTTCCCCGAATGGTCGTTATAGACCAGAGCCATCACTTGCCGCCTGCTTGTGCTTGTCGAACGAAAGGCCATGATAGGCTCCGTATTTGCCCTTGCCCTCGACCGCGCCGAAGACCAATCCGCCGTCCTCGTCACCCAGGCCGTTATAGAAGAGCAGCCCTGCGGGCCGTTCGGTCTTCCATGCCTTCCCGTTGATGATCGGGTCAGGCATCCGGTCGCTGTTAGCCGCGACCATTACAAGCTGTCCGTTCTTTTCGCGAATATTAAGTCTTTCAACATCCAACTCGACGAATTTTTCCCGGTCTTTTGTAAAGGCGGAGAAGGCCAACACTGCAATGACTAAAAGGGAAATGGAAGCATAGATCTCAAGCATCCGTAATCGTTTGCGTATAGACATATTATTACAATTCCTGGTTCATTTCGTTCGAAAGAAGATCGATCTCAAACAAGCTCAGACTTATGCCGACATAGTGCCTTGGCAGCGTCTCCGATTCCTCCGGCGACATGAGACCAACGAAGCTGAATCCGCAGTCCTGATAATAATCGATCAGCTTTTGATTATCGCCCCACGTGTCCATGCGCACAAACCGAAGGCTTTTCTCCCGGGCATGGTGTTTCGCCCATTCTGTGATCATCCTCGCGTATCCACGGCCGCGATATTCGGGATTCGTGACGATGCGGTGAATGTACATTGCGGATCTGCCGCTGTATTCTCCCCAGATGATCGGGTCTTCGTAAGCGACCGAGTAAATGCAAGCTATTTCGCCGTCTTCGACGATCTTCCACAATCGGCTCTCAGCTATCTCACGATCTACCAACTCTCGATCAAAGCCGAGCCAGTGTTTATCGAACACCTGCTTCTGAAATTCGATCGCTTGGTCGTAGAGCTCGAAAATTCTTTTAACATCAGCCGGCTCGGCGGTTATGATCTCCATCATCAGAGTTCAGCCAGTTTTTCCACCGTTCGCCAATTACGGCCGGTGATCGGCGACCTTTAGTTTCTTTTCGATAAAGCTTTTCCAAGCAGGCTGTCGGCAACGCCCATGGTCAGGTGGCAGTATATCTCACGGCCTTCCACAGCAAACCGCTCCTTTTCGAGATTGGTCTCTGTCAAGCTGTAATTTGTTTTTCCTTCGGCATTTCGTTCTTTCAGAAAGAGCACGTGCATTTCTTTGTGGCTTCCGTATTCGTCCTTCGAATGGGTTGTTCCGCGAGAATGCGTCCAATGTCTTTCTGTTCGCGGACCATCGTCGGGATAATCTTGCCAAAGCGGTTTCGATCGCGATTCTATTTCGTTTATTAATTTCGTTCGACGAGCCTCTTCTTTCGTGCAGGCCTTGCGACATCGAACGCCAGGTTGCCGCTGTTGATATAGCTTGTGACATTGCGTGAAACCGAGGGCCTCGAATGTTTTTCGAAGCTCTTCCATTTTGATCATTGTGTTTCCGCCGACATTGATGCCGCGGAGCAAAGCGACGTATCTCATTTATAGCGTTGCCATATCAATTACAAAGCGATAGCGAACATCGGCCTTGATCGTGCGGTCGTATGCCGTCTCGATATCGGTTATCGGAATGACCTCAACGTCCGAGGTGATGTTGTGTTCCGCACAGTAATCAAGCATCTCCTGGGTTTCCTTGATGCCGCCGATGCTCGAACCCGCGAGAATGCGGTTGTTGCCCGCGAGCGAAAATGCTTTCGCCGAGATCGGATTTTCCGGCAATCCGACCAGGACCATTGCACCCTCGACGTCTAGCAGTTTGAGGTACATGTCCATCTCGTGGTCCGCTGAAACGCAGTCGAGAATGAAATTGAACGTCCCGGCAAGGGGTTTGAGGTTCGCTTTGTCGCTGGTCACGACGAAATGATGGGCGCCTAGGGCCTTTGCATCAGCTTCCTTTGACGGTGATGTACTGAGAACGGTTACTTCGGCTCCCATAGCGGCCGCAAGTTTGACCCCCATGTGCCCAAGACCGCCGAGGCCGACTATCGCCGCCTTTGTTCCCGGGCCGACTTTGAAGCGTCGCAACGGAGAATACGTAGTGATCCCGGCACAAAGCAGCGGAGCCACTTTTTCAAGTGGTTGATCGGGCGATATTCTTAGTGCATATGCCTCGTCGACGACGTAGTGTTTTGAATAGCCACCATATGTTGGCGTACTTTTGTCCATTTCCGTGCCGTTGTAGGTCGCCGCACAATGGACCTTGCAAAACTGTTCGGCGTCAGCCTTGCAGCTCGAACATGTGCCGCACGAATCGACAAAACATCCTATGCCCGCGATGTCCCCTACTTTGAACTTAGTCACCGAACTTCCGACTTGCGAAACCGTTCCGACGATCTCATGCCCCGGCACCATCGGAAAGGTCGAATTTCCCCATTCGCCCTTTGCCTGATGTATGTCCGAATGGCAGATGCCGCAGTACTGTATATCGATCAAAATGTCATCTGCTCCCAGGTCTCGTCGTTCAAAGCTGAATGGGACAAATACGGCCTCGGGCCCGTGTGTTGCATAACCCTTTGTTTCTATCACTTATGCCTCCTGTTTTCGAATAATTGCATTTTCTCAGATATCTTTTGACATTCTGACACATTCGATCTCAACCCCTTCGCCGACCGGAACACCAACCCGCTCATCGCCGGTATATCCGCATACAGCGTAGAGCTTTATGCCCGGCAGCGTTGACATCATTTCAGCCATTCGGAAACCGAATGATCTCGCCTCGTCCTCACAGGCAGACAGGATGGCTTTGCCGATGCCCTGTCGCGCCCATTGAGGATCAATAAAGAATGCCCGAATTTTTGCCGCGTCAGTTTTCGGATCAAGTTCTTCGGAATCACGGCTGTGGGCGTAACCGCTTGCGCCGTAAAGGGTTTTTCGCTTGCTCCATCCGCCGCAGCCGACGATTCGGCCCTCGGCTTCCGCAACGAAATATGTCTCATCCTGAATAAGCTCGGCATCCACTCCGAAAACAGACCGAATCGAAAGCTCGATCTGTCGCGGCGAATAATCGTCCGCACTCAGGCCGCGAACCGAATCAGCGATCAGCTTTTCGATCTGCGGCACATCAGACAGCTTCGCTTTTCGCAGCGTGAAATCCATCTAATCGATCGTTGCGATGACCTTTAATTCGATCGCTATCGGCGTCGGGAGTTTGTTGACCTCGACCGTCGTCCGGCACGGTTGATTGTCGGCAAAATATTCGGCATAGACGCGATTGTATATAGCGAAATCGTCTTTCATGTTTGTGAGAAAAACGGTCACATCGACGATGTTCTCCCAGGACGAACCGGCATCCTCAACGATGTAACGCACATTTTGAAACACCGACCGGCACTGAGTTTCGATGTCGTAAGACGACGATATCGCCGGCCTCATTCAGCTCCACACCCGGAATTTTTTTCGTGCCTCTTTCGCGAGGCCCGACGCCTGACAGGAAGAGCAAATTTCCGACGCGCCGCGCGTGCGGATAAAGGCCGACAGGCTCAGGAGCCCTCGAAGAATCAACCGTTTCGGTCATAGCGATATTCTATCGCAAACGGTTAAAACCCGCGAAAGCGTCATTCGCGTGCTAGAATTCCGTCTCGATGAAGCCGTTCTTTCCGCCAAACCGTCAGGGGATCGCGATCGATCTTGTCGTGATACTCTGCAACCTCATTCTCTTTCCGATCGTGGCCGCCCGGATCGACGTGCTTTTCAACGCTTTTTTCAGCAATGAGCGCTCGGGCGTGCAGATCTTGCCGCTGCTGATGATGGCGATCCTGGCGGGGCGGCTTGTCGGGCTTTACCTCAAGCGGTTTCCGCTCCAGGCGAGATTGTCGCAAGCAAGTGACGGGTCGTTCCCGCTTTTCTTTTTTATTTTCAGCTTTCCTCTGATCGTGCTGACCGCTGCGTTCGTGATGATCTCGCTTATGTCAACGGCAGGTGAGGTCGGCCTGGTCGAAACGGGCGCTGACGGAATGGCCAAGCCCTCGCAAGCCGTCGAGCTGCTCGGCACTTTCAGCATCCTTTTTCTGGCTCTGCTTGAAGGCTATTTGATCTATCGCTTATCGAGGCCGCTGACAGCCGAAGAACAAACGAAGCCGGGACAACGGAGTTTGGATCTATCGGTTTCCGGCCGAGCTTGCCGCGGACTTCGGCCTGTTTGTTTATATGATCGTCTGGCAGGTGTTCTATCACCAGACCGCCGAACTGCTGACCACGCGGGCCGACGGGGCACCGATGCCGCTGGATATGAAGCTGGTCAGCGTGTTCTTTTTGGCGATCTGCTTTCTGCTGTTCTACCTTGCCCCGCGCGCAGTTTTTCTGATCGAAGACCGCAAGTATCGCGGAACGTGGCTGATGATCGGGTTGGTGTTCCTGAGTTCGCTCAAGAATCTGTTGTGATCACCGCTCGCCTTCGTACACCGCTTTGGCGCATTCGACGAAAAGATCGAGATAGTAAGCACGGATCTCTTCCGGCGAAAGGCTTCGGTTCTCTTTTTCGGCGATGAACTTCATCAATTCGAAAGCCACTTCTTCGCCGGTCTCGATACGTATAGGTTGTGTTTCCTGGTTCATACTTTACCAACTGGCCGCCCGCTGACGCAGGCGGTTCTGACTACTTACCCTTCTCAGCCCAGATCTGGACGAGATGAACTAAAGTCTCAGTCGATTTCTCGAGGCCCTTGCGCGAATTGAATTCGAGTTTGCCGTGAAAATTGTGTCCGCCCGTAAACAGATTCGGCGTCGGCAACCCGCGGGCCGTTAGCCTTGAACCATCCGTGCCGCCACGGATCGGGCGAAGTTCGGCTGTGATGCCGGCGCGTTTCGCTGCTTCGATAGCAAAATCGGTCAGCTGCGGATAGTCTTTCAGCACTTCCTTCATATTCAGGTAACCGAGAACGCTCGCATACTCGATCTTCACATTCGGATATTTCTTCTGAGTTTTGGCCATCACTTTCTTGATCGCCACTTCCTGCCCGGCAAGGCCGGCAATGTCGAAGTCGCGAAGCAATATTTTGACCGTCGAAGTTTCGACATCAAGGTTCCCAACATACGGATGGATAAATCCAACGCGGTCTTCGGTCGTTTCGGGGCGGTTCTTGACCATTTTGGGGAACTCGCCAAGAAAATATCCGGCCGCATACGCCGAGTTGATCATTATGCCTTTAGCGGTGCCGGGATGCGTCGATTTCCCGCGAAACGTGACCGTCGCCGTGCGGGCCGACCACGTTTCGTTCGAGATATCGCCGAGCTGCTCACCGTCCACCGTGTAGGCAAACTTCGCACCCCAGCCCTTAATGTCAAATTGGTCCATCGGCCCACCGACTTCTTCGTCCGGAGTGAATGCGATCGCGATATTTCCGTGCTTGATCTGCGGGATTCTGTTTCAGAATATCGATCATCGTCATCAGTTCGGCACAACCCGATTTGTCGTCTGACCCAAGCAGCGTCGTCCCGTCAGCGGTGATAATGTCATCACCTATCAGGTTTTTGAGGTCGGGATTCTGCGCGACGGTTATCACCTGAGTCTTGTCGTTCGGCAGAACGATATCGCCGCCCTGGTAATTTTTGTGGATGATCGCGTTCACGTTCGCACCGGAAACTGCCGGTGATGTGTCCATGTGAGCGATGAAGCCGATCGTCGGCACCGCGTTGTTGTCAGGCAGGTTTCCCGGCACCATCCCGTAAACGATCCCTTCGCCGCTGATCCGGACGTTCTGCACGCCGAGAGCTTTCAATTCCGTCTCCAGCAACCGCGCAAGGTCAAGCTGCTTCTTCGTACTCGGCGGAGCAGGCTGGTCCTCAGCCGATTGCGTGTCGATCTTCACGTAGCGAAGAAAGCGATCCATCGCGGATTCGGAAGGTGCTTTGATCTGGGAAAACGTCGTAAGTGAAAGGGCCAATAGACAAAGTGTTAGCTGCAGCGATTTCATAATTTCCTATAATCAACTTAACTTAGTTTTATCGGCGAGGCCGATACTGCTCGTAATAATTTCGATACCCCATCAACCTCGCGGTCGGTTCCATCAGCGTCCGCATTGCTTTCTGCACGACGAGCGGCGGGCCGTCGGCGATCCATGAATCGGCGTCATTGCCGTAAACGGAAAGCTGCATGAGCATTTGCGGAACGCTCGGGCCATTTTCGTGGCTGTCCATAAACCCGTACATTTGCGAAAGAAAATAACCGAACTTGACGGGGAGTGTTTTCGGATCATCGCTTTCGACAATAACGGTCTCGCTCGTTTCGTTGAACGGCCGGTGCCGCGTCATCGGCGGGATCGAAATACTCTCGCCGGCTCGGAGCGTCCGTTTTTCGCCGTTGATTAGGATGCTGAGAGTTCCGCTTTTTACTGTAAAGTTTTCAGTAAACTCCGCATGAAAATGCTCGGGCGGCCCCGGCGAGTTCGGACGAACCTCAAGCCGTGTGTGCATCCAGTCGCCGTTGACCGCTAGGACCGTCTGATCGAAACCCTCGAAACGGCTCAATAGTTTGTCGCCGGGTCGGAAATAATTCGAATAATCCACCTCCGCAGGCGGAAATACAAAACTACTTAGCAAGATCCCAACAACAAGGTAACCGATGCCACTACCAACCAGCCAAAAAATAGTGCGAAGAATGTTCTTTTTCATTTGAATGCCCTCCGACTTATTACGCGTAAGATGACATCAAATTCGTACACAAACATTCTTTTCTTCTGTAAAAAACTTTAACGCTTCGAAACCGCCTTCCCGGCCGATGCCGCAGTCTTTCATTCCGCCGAAGGGAGTTCGGAGATCGCGGAGCATCCAACAGTTTACCCAGACGATGCCGGATTCGAGTTTGGCTGATACGCGGTGAGCCCGCGAAAGGTTCTCGGTCCAGACCATTGCCGCCAATCCGTAGCGGACGCTGTTTGCATAACCTAAGACCTCGTCCTCAGTGTCGAACGGCATGATCGTTACGACCGGGCCGAAGATCTCCTCCTGGTTCGTCCGGCAATCGTGCGGCAGGCCTTCGATGACCGTCGGCTCGATGAACCAGCCATTTAATTGCGGAGTGCGGACTGCGGGTTGCGGATTTGCCACGGAAGACACACTCCCTACCGGTCGTGTTTCCGCCTCTTCCTCTCCGCGTCTCGGCGTCTCGGCGGTTAAGTCAACTGCGTGGCCTCCGCACAAGATGGTTCCGCCTTCGGTTTTTGCGAGGTCGATATAGGACATTATTTTGTCGAAGTGCAGCTTTGAGACGATGGCACCGACGTCCGTGTCGGCATCCAGCGGGTCGCCGACCTTTAATGCCGACACGCGCGAAACAAAATCCGCTTTGAACCTTTCATATATTGGCCGTTCGACAAATATTCGCGATCCGCAAAGACATATCTCGCCTTGATTTGAGAAAGATGAACGGACTGTCGTCGCCAGCATTTCTTCATAATTGCAGTCGGCGAAGATGATATTCGGATTCTTGCCGCCAAGTTCGAGCGAGAGTTTCTTGAACATCGGGGCGGCGACGCGCGCGATCTCTTCGCCGGTCTTTGTGCCGCCGGTGAACGAGATGGCCTTAATATCTTTGTGTGCGACGATGGCCGAGCCGACCTTTGGGCCGAGGCCGTGGACAATGTTCAGCACACCGGCGGGCAAGCCCGCCTCTAAACAGAGTTTCGACAATAGATAAGCCGTCATCGGTGTGACCTCCGACGGCTTTGCTACAACGGTGCAGCCCGCTGCGATTGCGGGTGCGATCTTCCAGGTAAATAGGTAGAGCGGCAAATTCCAGGGCGAGATACAGCCAACGACACCAAGCGGCTGCCGGAGCGTGTAGTTTATTGCGCTTTGTCCAACCGTGTCGTGCGATTCGTTGGCGGTATGCATCGCCGCGGTTGCATAAAAACGAAAATTCGCGGCGGCCCGGGGAATATCAACGGCAGCGTGCAAGCGAAAGCGGCTTGCCATTATCAATGCTTTCGGCGCGGGCAAGGTCTTCGAGATCGCGTTCGATCAGCGAAACGAGGCGCAACAGTATCTCAAACCTCGCCTCAGGCGGCGTCTGTGACCAGGCCGGAAATGCCGCCCTTGCCGCATCTGCGGCAAGGTTTACGTCGCGGTCGTCCGAATCAGGTATCAAGGAATAAACTTCGCCGGTTGCCGGGTCGAAATTGTCCAGATACGATCGCCGACGCGGGCATCACCAACTCGCCGCCGATGTAATTTTCTATCTTCAACATTACTCCCACAGAATGGCCGGGCTCTAAGACAGATTAGAACGAAAATGAGCCAAAAGTGCAATCGGCATCTTTGTCAGTGTTCGGCGATAAAATGGCAACAAAACGCTTTTCATAATCAGTGACTTAGCTTATAGTACCAACATCAAGAAATCGGATCCCGACAAAATGCCGCATCGCAGGATAACGGCCTGATGCTGGTAAGTATTTCGCCACTAGTTTAGAAAAATAGCGGATCGGACCTCCGAAACCCGATCCGACTGACACACGAACATGACCATACCTTGTCCTCAGTGTAACCAGATGAACCCGGCGGATGCGGCATTCTGTTTGAATTGCTCGGCGTCGCTTGGACTTGCGGGCGGCGGCAAGCCCTACCAGCAGCCGAATGCCCCTTATGTCGGAGGGCAGGCTCCGTATGTCGGAGCACCGCAGCCGTATATGGGCAATCAGCCGGCGGCTTCGGGCGGCGCGAGCCAACGGGCGATCGCTGCGCTCGTCCTGACGATCGTCGCTCTGGTCTGCTGCGGGCCTTTCACGGGTGTCCCGGCCGCGATAGTCGGCTGGCTCGAACTCGATTCGATCAAGAGCGGGAAAACGCCCGAGGCGGGCCGGTGGATGGCCCAGGTCGGGATCTGGGGCGGAATAATAATATCGATCATATATGGCGTTCTCGGGGCGCTATGGGTGCTGCTTTCGATGATGGCGGGGGCCGCTTACTAAACGACATTAATGGCTGAGAATATTGGAAATCGGGCGAAGTGCAGCAACGGACACGACCAGCCGACGTCGGGATCGAAGTTCTGTATCTATTGCGGGGTTGCAGTGCTTGTACAGGGAGCACCGCCAAACCAGAATCCGTTTCAACAGCCGCCTCAGAATCAAGCCTTTCATCAACAGCAGCAGCCGCAAAATCAGCAGTTTCAGCAGCCGCATCAACCGCAGCAGCAGTACTATCAACAGCAAAATCAGTATCCGCCGCCTCAGTACGCTCCGGTAAGGCCTCCGAGCTGTTACACATGCGGCGGCGATCCGAACCGGCTGCCGGAAAAGGTCGTGATCTGCCGGGAATGCCGGACTTTGAAACCGCTGGTTCCGGGCTATCGCGTCGATTCATCAGCGTTCGCGTGGGCGGCTGATGCAAAGGCAATGTCGGCTCTTCGGGCGATGACTCCGCTCAATATGGCGGCGAAAGCCGTGTCGGAAAAAGTAGGACGACGGTGGATCGAAGTCACGTTCAATGGAGTGTTGCTAAGCGAGAAGCAGATGCCGCATATATTTGGCCAGGCGGTCAGGGCGGCTCGAATATTTGGGAATGTCGCACATGCCGGATGTCTATCTTTCCGGCGAACGGCCGTGGGATTGCCTGACGTTCGGCACCGACAACGATTCGTTTATCGTTATCGGCTCTGCCCTTGCCGGAAATTTTCAGGGCGTCGATATGCTGTTTCTGCTGGCTCGCGAGATGGGACACAGCAAGGCTGGCCATGCCCTCTGGAAGACGGTTATCCGGTTTTTTCTCGGGGAGCAGGGGCCGGCAAAAGGCTTTATGGCGGGTGGAATTTTCAACGCGATACTCAGCCCCACGGCACTGATCGGCGGCGCGATCGAAATGCCTCTGCTTGCCTGGGCGCGGCAGGCCGAGATAACTGCGGACCGGGCGGGAATGCTCACTGTTGGCAATGAAGAAGTTGCCCGACGCGTGTCTGCTCTCGTGGTCGTTGAAATCGTCGTTCATGTATAAACAGATCAATATGGAGTCGTGGCTTGAGCAGCAGGCCGTGGATGACGATTCTTACCTTAAACTTTCGGAACTGACCACCTCTTCGACGCCATATCTCGGGCCTCGTCTGCGATTACTAAGCGACTTTGCCCGGAGTCCGGAACTGCAAAATTCGCTAAAGATCATTTCCGACACGATCAGGGCATCTGCCCCGCCGCCTCCGCCGAAACCTAAGGCGGACCCCGACACACTGCGATTCAAATGCGCGACCTGCGAAACACCGATGCGGATACCGAAGAAGGTGCTTGACGGTAAGGCCGAACTTCCGGTGAAATGCCCGAATGCAAAATGCGGCGCGATAACACGTCTAAAAAAGAACGTTAAGGCTGCGGCCGCGAGACCGAGAAAAGAGGAGAATTTGAACTATGGCGATTGAAGAAAATATCACGATCACGGAGACCGCGGCGGACGGGACCGAGAAAGAGTTTGAGATCATAACCGCAGCAGTGGACGAACTCTCGGGCGACGATAATGCGTTCGCAGCCGAAGCCGTCGAGGCATTGTTTGACGATGGGGCAACCGACCAGGAGGCCTCATATATGGACTATGACGGCGATGGAAAACTCGATACCGCAGGAGCCGATACGGATGGCGACGGGCAGATCGATACCGCGGTAGCGGATACAGACGGTGACGGCAAGATCGATGCTATCGGTAAGGATACCGACGGCGACGGGAATCTTGATGTGGCCGCTTTTGACACGGACGGCGACGGCGAAGTGGATGCTGTCCTGACCGATACAGATGGCGACGGCGAAATGGACTCGGCGGATCTGGATGCCGACGGAGAAGTTGATTTTACGATCGAGGCGTCTGAAGGACTGCCGACGGAAGAAGAAATATCCGCCACTTCGATCGAATTCACTGTTGGCGAAGACGGTTTCCCGGTTACTGACGCTCCCGAAACGGATGCTCCGGTCGATTTCGCCGAAACTCCGGTTTATGACACGCCTGTCGTAGAAACGCCGGTTGATGCAGGCTATTCTGCCGCCCCGCCCGATACTTCTACCGCAGAAGCGGACGCAACTGCCGCGGCTGAAGTCTGCCGAGCAGCAAGCCCACGTTGACGCAGCCAAAGAAGCTGCAGGCTGCGGCGGACGAGTTTGTCGCGCAGGGCGATTATGCGGCAGCGGCCGATGCTCGCGAAGCGGCTGAGAACGCGGCGTACGAGGCAGGCGATTCAAGTATGCTCGGCGCGTCCGATTCATCCGACCTTGAGAACGCCGCGTACAAGCAAGAAGTTGCGGAAGACTATCGCCAGCAGCAGCAGGAGCATATCGCAGATGGCGATTATGCGGCGGCAAAGGAAGACGCACAGAACGCCGGTTATGCGACCGGTGATGCGGATTATCTTGCCAGCGGTTCCGATCACTCCGGCCAATCGGATAAAGACGTTTACAGTCTCGACAACGCCGTTTATCAGGAAAAGAATGCGGACGCCGCCGTTGACAACGCCGGTTGGTATGCGGCACAGGGCGATGCGGACGGCGTGGAACGAAACCTTGAACAGGCTGGGGCTTATCAGGCATCGGCCGATGAGTTTGCTTCAAGGGCAGACCAGGAAAGCTATAACTATCAGGAAGATCCGTCGTCGCTGGTCGAGACGGGCGGAACTTATGACGCGGGCTCATATGACGCTAGCGTCGGCGGGAACATACGATGCCGGTACTTATGATGCGGGTTCGTACGATGCTTCTGTGGCCTCGGTCGATACGGGAATCGATACTTCGGTGGACACAAGCGCGGCTTCGACGTACGACACCACGTCAGACGACACTGTCTAATTGTATCGGTAATTTGCAACCGCCGAGCTTACCGGTCTTCTCAATTATTGCCTTCGATGGCTCTATCGAGAAGCCGGAATTCGGCGGTTTGTTTTTGTTATGAGTACGGAGAAAGCAATTTCAATTGCGTCGGGTTCGACTGCCGATGTCGATTCGATCAAGGAGCTATACCTGGCGGTCGCAGCTATCGAGGGCGGCCTTGCACGAACGGCGGATGAGATCTCGCGCGATTATGTAGAGCATTTTGTCAGTAAATCGGTTGACAGCGGGATCATTGTCATCGCTCGGGATACGGCTTCCGGACAGATCATCGGCGAGATCCACGGGTATGCGCTTGGCCCGAACGTGTTCGCCCACTTGCTTGGCGAACTGACGATCGCCGTCCATCCGGGGCATCAGGGAGCCGGCGTCGGAAAGCAGTTGTTTTCGGAGTTTATGCAGCAGGTTGTCGATGAACGACCCGACATTCTAAGGGTCGAGCTTATTGCACGCGAGAGTAACCGGAAAGCGATCGAATTTTACGAAAAGCTCGGCTTTGTGATCGAAGGCAGGTTCGCCGGACGCATCCGCAGCGTCGGCGGCGGTCTTGAGGACGACATTCCGATGGCCTGGACTCGGCCCTCATAACAGTTACTTGATCTTTCCGTATTTTCGTAGAATTGTCAGCGTCTGTTCGATGGGCAAGGCTTCGACGGTCCGCTTGTCTTTGCCGATAACGGTGGTCGCACGGAACAGCGAATTGTAGATCGCTTCTTCCGTCGCTTCGATCACCGCCTGAAACAGCGGCGACATCGCATCGTTGCCGAGCACGCTCAGATTTCGTATACGCTGAGATGCGTCGATGCGGTTTTGTGTTGAAAAAGCTATCGCGTAATCTCCGCTGCCGTTTGTCATGGAGGAACCCGTTCGTGCCAAGCCCGACATCGCGCGTGATGCGAGCCGTTTCAATTGTCGGTGATCGAGCGGAGCATCAGTGGCAATGACTATGATGATCGAGCCGTCTGCCAAGTCGGAACCGCCTCCGGGAGCGGGCTGTCGAACCTTCGAACCCAGGCTCCCGACCGCATCCTTTAGAAAGTACTTACCCAGTTCCACTCCGACCGGAGCACCGTCGATCGTCAAAACACCCCCGAAATTTGTCTGGACCAAGACTCCCAACGTATAGCCGCCGAGAGAAGCGGGCAGCTTTCTTGACGAAGTGCCGATGCCGCCTTTCCATCCGAACGCCACGGTCCCCGTTCCGGCCCCGACCGAACCTTCGTCAACGGCTCCGCTCTTCGCATTCTTCACAGCGGCGAAGACATCATCCCGCGTGATATGGCGGCCGCGAATGTCGTTAAGGTAACCGTCGTTCGTTTCAGCGACGAGCGGATTGACCGACTGGACGTTCTCGTTTCCCGGCAGTCCAAGCATGAGATCAAGCAGGAAATCAGCCGTTCTGGGCACACTAAGGGTGGATGTGAGCAGGATCGGAGTTTCGATCTCGCCCAGCTCATTTACCTGGGTAGAACCGGCAAGCTTGCCGAATCCATTCCCGACAAACACGGCTCCGGGAACCTTTTCCTGAAAGAGATTCCCGCCGTGCGGTACGATCGCCGTAACGCCCGTACGAATATTGTCGCCTTTGATTATTGTCGAGTGGCCAACCGTAACGCCTGCAACGTCGGTGATCGAGTTGAGTGGCCCGGTCGGCAGGATTCCGATCTTTAAGCCGATGTCACGAGCGCGAGGCCGCGTTTGGAGTCCCGGCTTCAGCCGGCCATCGCTGGTCCTGTCGTCAACCTGAGCGGGCACCAGAGCGCAAAAGATGAACGCGAGTAGGAAAGCGGCTGTCATGAAACGGATCATTTCGTAAACATCGGGAGCCTCGGTCGGCAGGCGACTCCGAACTTAAACCTTGGCGAACGTCAATCCGGTCTGGCCCTGATATTTGCCGCCCGCGGTCTCGAATAAGATACCGCACAATCCTCGTCGGATTCGAAGAAGAGTATTTGCCCGATGCCTTCGTTGACGTAAACGCGGAGCGGCAGATTTGCCAGATTTGCGATCTCGACGACCAGACGGCCGGTCCAGCCGGCTTCTAGCGGGGTCGTGTTTACAAGCAGCCCCGCACGTGCGTAAGTCGATTTGCCGAGTGCGATGCCGGTCACGTTCCGCGGCATCTTGAATGTCTCGACCGTTACGCCGAGGCCGTAGTGATGCGGCGGGAGCAGATAGTATTGCGAACCGTCGTCGGCTGTCTGCAGCTCGGGTTCGATAAGGGAATATTGCTCGTCAAAGCGCTTTGGGTCGATCTCCTTTCCGTGGACGGAGGAAAAAATACGAAAGCCGTCGTCCGCCAGCCGCATGTCATAGCCGTAACTCGATGCCCCCGCCGAAATGATCTTGATGCCATTAACTTCGCGGACAAGCTCGGACAGAAACGGGTCGATCATTCCATGTTCCGCCGCCATATTCCGCAGCCAAATATCGGATTTAATAGTCATATAAAAAAGGCGATAAGAAAAAATAACTTATCACCTTCACAAACCAAAATCCAAGTTGCTCAATTGTTACTGGTTCTTCATTTGAAATATGTTCAGCGACCCATCGCCCACCGTAAATCTTAAGGGTATGCCGCCGGTTCCAGATTTCGCGGCGATCAACTTCTCGGTAAATATGTCCTTTCGGGTCTTGGGCTTGAGATCGGTATAGGCATTGTCGATCTTTCCCGTCCGCAAGATGCTTGCATCCAATTCGGCGTTAAGGCTCGGTGGCAGGCTGACATTCATCGTACCCGTGGCGAGTTGGATGTCGGCGAAACGCCCACGCCAACTTCGGGTTGGGACGCTCACCGCAACGGTGCCGCCGCCGAATGTCGCATACACGCCGCCGCCCACCAGATTTAGCGTTGCGTTCGTGTCCAGATAGTTGATCTTCATCGAACCTTCGACCCCGGCGATGTACAGATCGCCTTTGCCGCCGTCGATCTGAAGATCGCAGTATCGCGGCACTTTGATGACATAATCGATCCTGAAGGGCAGGCCGATAAGCGTTTTCGGGAATTTTTTCGCGACCCGTTTTAGGTAGGCCTTGTCGTGCGTGCCGACGCTCATGATCCCGGTTCGCCCCATGCTTTCTTCGAGCATGAATCCGGTTACCTTCGCAAGTTCGTTAAGATCGGCTTCGCTTTGAGCGCTTATTTCGATCTCCGCCGAGATCTCGATCTCGTTTTTGCTCCAGCCCTCAACCCGGATCGACCCGTTCGGTGCACCGGCGACGGAAAGTGTTCCGCCAACGCCAAAATCAAACTTGTCGGTCTTGTAGATCGTGCGTTTTATGAGTGTCGGATTTTGAGCAAATGTTGAAAGGGCAAAAATAGAAATTAAAACGACAAGAAAGAACGATCTTGAGCAAGGTTTTTTGTTCATTGTAGTAGGTGCGGTCGGGAGTGAGGCCAGCTATATTTTAGGCCGTGAAGGGTTGCGGGGTCAAACTTTTTCTTTTAGCGCCGTATGAAGCCGATGCTGCCGCGGTGATTTGTAACGGACAATGAAGCGCTCCCGGTTCCAAATCTGCCGACGACACTTCGGCCATTGCCGACGATGTTCATATCCGAACTCGCAAATGAGCCGAGCGAGATGTTCCGGGTTGACGGGGCGGTCGCAACCAGGCGAAACGACGATTCAAAAGGAATTCGCAGATTGATACTCCCTTTGACGGACGTAAACCGATACTGGCCGCCGCTCCGAAGTTCGCCATCAAAAAATATATCGCCGATACCGTTCTGAGCATCGACGGCTCCGGACGAAATGTTTGTTAAAGTAATGTCGCCCTCAGTTGTAATGATCGCCCTTACAAGTCCGCCGCTGACATTGGTCACGCTCAAATTTCCGATCCGCGTTTCAATGTCAACATTCGCCAGCCGCGGCACGCGGATGCGGAAATTTACGTTTCCGACGCCGGCTCGGCCTTGATTGTCTTTGACCAGGTCAATGAATATAGTACCGCTCAGGCTTTGCGGAGCAATATTTGCGGCGGGCGGTTCAAGATAGGCAGACACATTTATTTCAGGCCGGTCCCAAGCCTCGACCGTAACCGTGCCCGACCGGTTAAGCAATTGCAGGCGGACGTTCTTCGTAGCCGGGTAGGTTCTGGAAAACGTCCTTTGAGCGGAAACGTCCCGGACCGAGGGCGCAAAGAAAAAAACTACGCTCATACAAAGAAGAATCGTAGTTTTGCCGGCCAGAAAAGTCCGCGAAATATTATTCAAACTACAGATCATTAGAAGCTCGAAGCATTATAATTCAGAAAACGCGCGAAGCAGGTTCATTTTTTCCGCCAGGGCCGAATCGAGCATCTCACCGGACAGATCGTCCTGCGGATCCTTCTCGAGGATGACCGTATACTCCGTCACCGCCTGCTCAATTTCGTTCAGATTTCGGTCAAACGCATCCCGCATCTTAATGTCCCACTGCTCGCGTCGGGCCTGTACCCGCTTATTCCAGTAATCGATGGCAGCCTGCTGTTCCTGCAGGCGGCGCATTCGTGCCTGCTGCGGCGTTTCCGTTAACCCGACCTTACTCAAAACCTTTTCAAATGTTGTTTGTGACGCACTCGATCGCGACGTGTAATCATCGGCCGTAGGTTCGTAATAGTTTTTTATCCCGACAATGGTCAACAGCGAGCTAATAACGGCGATCCCCAAAACCGCAGATCCAACCTGGGACAACGTAAACGAACGTCTAAACCAACCTTTTGGCGGCTCCGGGGCAACCGGCTCCCGTTTCGCCTCGCTCTCAATAATATTGTTAATACGGCACCACAATGCCTGAGAATTAGGCGGCAGAACTTCGGACGGCTTCTGGATCGTGCACGAATCAAGGATGACCGCAAAATCTTCACAGATCTTCGCACATTCCGCACAAACGGATAGGTGGGTCTGAACAGACATCGACTCTGCATGGTCGAGTTCGTTGTCCAAAAACAGGCTAATATTTTCTTGACATTCGTCGCAGGTCATCTTCGTATTGGGTGCGTTTCAGCGTGCACCGCCTTCTAGCACATGCGTCGGCAGGTGCGTTGTCAATCCTTCAAAAAAGCATATTCAATCTAGATAGATTAAGAGAAACTATCTATGGTTGCCTTTTATACAGAAGTTTTTTGTTCTTTTTGTTTTATGAGTAAACCGCGAAGCTTCAGGCGGGCCTTATGCAGTTGGGATTTCGATGTTCCAACCGATATCTTTAGCAGTCTTGCCACCTCTTCATGCTCGTAACCTTCGACATCGTGAAGGACAAAAACGTTGCGATAGCCATTCGGCAGTTCGGCGATGGCGTTCTTCAGAGCGATGCGGTCAACGACCTGCATTTTCCGCGGGTTTGACGAGCCGGTTACTGTCTGTTCGGGCATTTCGCCGTCTTCTGAGGTTTTTTCGTTCTTTACGCTCCGCCGGCGGAAGTGCATCAACACCTGATTGACCGTCAAACGATGCAGCCATGTTGAAAACGCCGAATCACCCCTAAAACTTCCAACTTTTCTAAATAATTGTATGAATACTTCCTGAGTAAGGTCTTCAGCCTCGGTCTGGCTGTTCGTCATCCGGAGCGTAAGACTGTACGTGCGGCGATGATAACGCTGATAAATAAGCTCGAACGCGGCAATGTTGCCCGACGCGGCCATCTGGCACAAGGCCAGATCAGGCGCCGGTCAAATCCAGTGTTTGGGCTTCTGTTGCCGCCGGAGAGTGAAACAAAGGCAGCTCAACGCTATCCTCGTAACCAAAAGGGAGATCCTGTTCGATCACCGCAGAGGTTGAATCCATGCTGACTCCTGGAAAGTTGCCGGTATTTAGAAAATCGTCGTTAACTATGATGACCTACCTCCGGAAACGGGTTGCCTTGTCGTCAAAAAATCGCTCACAGGCCTGGAGCGTTGAATAATATTGGATTCTATGACGAAAACGGAAAAAGGTAAAGCAAATTGTTGGATAAAAACTACCGGGACCACTCTTTAGCGGCCGGATAAGAAAGAAAATGCCGACGGTCTCCGGGAGACATATCGGCATTTGGGTTTTATTCGCTTTCATTTGCGTCACATCAGGACCAACTCGTCGATCTCTTCGACCACAGGTTCGGAGGCATTTATTTCACAGAATATGTTGACAAGGTGCGGATCAAACCTTCGTCCCGATTCGAACCTAAGCGATCGGACGGCCTCGTCGTGTGACATTGCGGCCCTCGCACTTCGCGGACGCGTGAAGCCGTCATAAGCGTTTGCGACGGCGATGATCCTTGCATGAACGGGGATCTGATCCTGCGAATAGCCGATCGGAAAGCCCTGGCCGTCATAGTGCTCGTATTGAAACCGCAGTACGGAGACTATTTCGTCAAGGTCCGGGACGCTCGCAAGCATCTGTAATCCCGACTCGAGGTTCATCTTTACCAATTCATTCTCCTCGGGGCTGAAAGGCGTTTCCTTTAACAGGATATGGTCGGGGATACCAAAGAGAGCCGCTTCGTGGAGCATAGCCGCGAGGGCAAGTTGTTCCAGCTCAGGCCTTTCCATTTGGAGGTCTTCGCCGATAGCAACCGCGTATTTCGCTGTCCGTTCAGCATGTTGGCGTGATTGAGCGACCTTCATATCCAACATTTTCATTACGATCTCGACAAAACTGTCTTTCGTAGTTTTTAATCGAGCCTGAAGCCTTTCGTTCTGGAGCTGAAGCTGGCGCTGGGCTTTCGTGGTTTCGTAGTGCTGCAATGCACGCTTCACGGTCTGCTGCAGTTCCTCGTTTACCCATGGTTTGGTGATGTATTTATATACGACGCCAGAGTTGATCGCATCGACCAAGGCGCTTGCGTCGGTGTAGCCGGTCAGCATTATTCGAACCGTTTGCGGCCTCATCTCAGCCGCCTTTTTCAGGAACTCCGAACCGGTCATCGAAGGCATGCGTTGGTCCGATATGATCAACGCGACATCATGCAGGGCAAGAAGGTCCAGGGCCTCGGCCGTCGACGAAGCTGTAAGTACCTCATAACTGTTACGAAATAGCCGTTCCAATAACCTTAAATTAGCTGTTTCATCATCGACGAAAAGAATTTTATACTGCATATGACCTTTCTACCTCTCGATTCAAATTTCCCGCCATATGAACGGAATGATTTTGCGAACTACCTTTGCGCGGAATGGACACGGTAAACGTTGTTCCCTTATTAGGTTCGCTATTTACATCAATGCTTCCGCCGTGCCGATCGACAATACCAAACGCTATGGAAAGTCCCAGGCCGGTCCCTTCACCGACCGGTTTGGTCGTGAAAAACGGGTCGAAAATACGACTTAGATCAGCCGTCTCAATGCCAGTTCCGGTGTCGGAAACCGCGACGGACACTGAATCCTCATCGGCCTTAGTAACGATCCGCACCTCCCCGTAATTTGGCCCTATCGCCTGAGCCGCATTGACCAGCAGATTCATCCAAACCTGATTTAGCTGAGCGGAAAACGACTCAAAAACCGGAACCGTGCCGTATTCGCGGACAAGGCTGACATTTCCGCCGCTGAAGTATCGTGAAAGCAGGCGGATGG
Organism: Blastocatellia bacterium; assembly: GCA_963732475.1. Taxonomy (GTDB): domain Bacteria; phylum Acidobacteriota; class Blastocatellia; order Pyrinomonadales; family Pyrinomonadaceae; genus OLB17. The sequence goes on from CAVSZR010000008.1 coordinate 841,130, forward strand.
TTGAATCTATGCCTTCGTGAAGGTCAGTCTGCTTGAATTCGGCCTCGTCCAGCCTCGAAAATGTGCGTAAGTTCTGCACAATGTCGCGGACGCGCTCAACGCCGTTCCGGCAATCGGCAATGATGCCCGTCAGGTCGTCCACGGTCGTTTCGTAATTTATCTGGTCTTTGAGATAGGCCGCGCCGCTTGCCGTATTGATCGGAAGTTCGGCATCGTCATAAAACCTGACAAGCCTCAAAATATCGTTAACACATTCATTGAGCAGATCGAGATTGCCGTAAACGAAGCCGACCGGGTTGTTTATCTCGTGGGCGATCCCGGCGGCAAGTTGTCCGAGCGAGGCCATCTTCTCATTTTGGACTATCTGGGCCTGAAGCCGCTGAAGCTCGGCCTTTCCCTGTACAAGCTCTTCGTTTCTAGCTTCAAGATCCGCCTTATACTTGGCCGCATTCATCAAAAGGCTGCGGCGTTCCAACGCGCGGCTCACCGTCAGTTCAAGCACGTCCGGGTCGCAAGGCTTAATAAGGTAATCGAAAGCACCAAGCCGGACTGCATCAAGCGCCCGCTGCGGGCGGTCGACGCCCGAAACGACGATAACGGCCGTATGTGGATAGTTGTCCATCACCTTGCGCAACAACTCGACGCCGGAAAGACCGGGCATTATTACGTCAGTGATAACGAGGTCAATGGGGCGCTTCTTCAGCTGATCGAACGCCTCGTTTACATTCTGGGCCTCGTAACAGTCATAACGGAGACAGAGCAGCCTTGAGAAACTCTTCCGAACCGTCGCCGAATCATCGACAATGAGAATCCGCCCCCGCTCGGGGCTGTTATCCGTACGGGCCTTGGTATTAGACATTTTCGGCGCCTCAGGGCGCGGATATGTCAGCGGTTCGGGAGAATTCATAGAATGTGATTTGATCGTAAAGATCCGGGCCGGAAAGTCATCAGCTTGGATGAGCCGGAGTTTGCGTTACTTAGCAAAGCAAAATGTGTGCCGCTTAACGGTGCTAAATATGAAATGAGAAAGTGTTTTGCTTGCCTATAGTTACAATTTGGTACTGGCTTTTGTGTTGGAATACCAGTTGCGGAATCCTGACAAAATCCGGCATTTGTCGGTCTCGAGTGCCGAAAATCGGCACTTGCTCCGATATCAGGGACAAGTCGAAAAATGCGGGCCCTGCGTATTCGCCTGACTGCGATTTTAATTTTTTGAGCGATTTGATATACACTTCAAAAAATCTCGTTTCGTACCTGCATTTCTTGTCAACCTTATGCTTTTCCTCACGCAGTCCGCCGCTGTTTACGGCATCGACGCCATTATTGTCGATATCGAGGTCAACCTTCAGCCGGTTGCGAAGGAGAATGAATCGGCGCCGCCTTTTACGATCGTCGGACTGCCCGACACGGCTATTCGCGAATCGAGAGAACGAATCAGGGCCGCCATCACGAACAGCAGCTATTTCTTCCCGTTTCACAAAACAACCGTTAATCTTGCGCCAGCCGATGTTCGGAAGGAAGGTGCGAGTTTTGATCTGCCGATCGCCTTGGGAATTCTTGGAGCGGCGGGCGATCTTGGCAGTCTTGAGAATGCCGGCAACACGCTGAGCATCGGCGAACTGTCATTGGACGGCCGCGTTCGTCCGGTTCGCGGAGCTTTGTCGATCGCCCTGACCGCAAGGGAGAATGGCATAGCGAACTCTGCTCTTGCCCGAAGAAAATGCGAAGGAGGCAGCGGTCGTACAGGAAATAAATGTCTATCCCGTGCCGCGATCTTCGCGAAGCGGCACGGCTTGTCGAAAACCTTAACGGCCAGCAGCCGACGTTGATCCCGCCGCTCAAATTGGATCTCAACGAGTTTAAGTCGGACGATTCGAAATACCGCGTCGATTTTGCCGAAGTCCGCGGCCAGCAGACGGCGAAACGTGCACTTGAAGTTGCGAGTGCGGGCGGCCATAACATCCTTTTTATCGGCCCGCCCGGATCGGGGAAGACGATGTTGGCCAAGCGTTTGCCAACGATCCTTCCGCCGCTTGAATTCGAAGAAGCGCTCGAGATTACAAAGATACATTCGGTTGCGGGATCTGACCGGGAAGTCCGGATTGATCCGCGAGCGGCCGTTCAAATCGCCGCACCACACCGTGTCGCAGGCAGGGCTTATTGGCGGCGGCTCGATACCGCGTCCGGGCGAAGTTTCGCTGGCGCATCTCGGCGTTTTGTTTTTGGACGAACTGCCGGAATTCGACCGCAGCGTTCTCGAAGTGCTTCGGCAGCCGATGGAAGACAAACAGGTGACCATCTCAAGGGCGGCGAGTTCGCTGACATTTCCTTCGAATTTTACGATTGTGGCCTCAATGAACCCGTGTCCATGCGGCTATTTCGGCTCAGGGCGCGAATGTAAATGCTCGGCGATCCAGATCCAGCGATATGTCGGCAAGATCTCCGGCCCTTTGATGGACCGCATCGACATCCATATTGACGTTCCGGCGGTCAAATTCAACGAATTGCGTGGCAAAGGCGTGGCGGCCGGCGAAACGTTCGGAGGTTGATCCGTCGAACGCGTGAATAATGCCCGTGAGATCCAGCTAAAGCGGCTCGGCGGGGACGGTTTGTTCTCGAATTCGGCAATGTCACCCAAGCAAATACGCGACATTTTGTGCCCTCGATGCGGACAGCGAGGCCTTGCTCGAAAAGGCAATGGTTCGTCAGGGATTGTCGGCTCGTGCTCATGACCGCATCCTTAAGGTTTCACGCACGATCGCCGATCTTGCGGGAAGCGAGAATATCGATTCGGCGCACATCAGCGAGGCGATAAATTATCGTTCGTTCGACAGGAATTATTGGGCGTGACGGAAGACCGGTTCGCGGCAAAGCGGATCGCGTTTGCACCGAATTTCAGATATTTGGTAGAATTCTGAAATACTTCGGTTAACCGGTTTACTATATGCGACTCGGTCGGCCTCCTCCGTTTTCAGATATTATAGAAAAAGGACAATCAGATGAAAAAGCTCAAGAGTTTTCTTTCGTGGTCTTTGCTCACCGGTATTTTCGTTTTGTTAGCGGTCGGTCAAGCCGAACGCCCAGTCGGAATACTTTGGAAAATGGCCGGCGGGAACGTCGCCGAAAGAGGTCGGAAAGCGGCTTGCGGAAAATTGGGTGAAGCGTGATTTTGAGTTCCAGAGCGGCAAACGGCAGTTCCTGATCTATCCGGAGGTATGCACATGGTACGGCGCGCTGAATGTAGCGAACTCGATCAAGGATAAAGATCTAAAGACAAGGCTCAAATCAAAATTTGATCGATTCCTGACGCAGGAAGGAAGCAAGAACATCTCGGCAGCCGAACACGTTGATTATCGCGTGATCGGGATCGTTCCGCTGGAGATCTTTTTGCAGACAAAGGAGCAGCGATATCTCAACTTTGGCCGGGACCTGGCCGATAAACAGTGGATGAAACCGACGCCCGACGGCATCACGCACGAAGCGCGCTATTGGATCGACGATATGTACATGATCACGGCCGTGCAGATCCAGGCATATCGGGCGACCGGCGACAATGAAATATCTGGAACGCGCGGCGAAGACTATGGTTGCCTATCTCGACAAACTGCAGCAGCCTAACGGCCTTTTCTTTCACGCACCGGATGCTCAATTTTACTGGGGCCGCGGTAATGGCTGGCAAGCTGCCGGTATGTCCGAACTGCTGCTTTCACTGCCAAAGAATCATCCGCTGCGTCCGAGGATCGTGAAGGGTTACAACCTCATGATGGAGTCTCTGCTTAAATATCAGGCTGATGACGGTCTGTGGCGGCAATTGCTCGATGTACCCGGAATCATGGGTTGAGACTTCGGCGACCGGAATGTTCACATTCGCTTTTGTCACTGGCGTGAAACAAGGCTGGCTGCCTAAGAAAACCTACGGCCCCGCGGCACGTAAGGCGTGGCTTGGCTTGGTGAAGCATATCAATGCAAACGCTGAACGTAACAGAGGTTTGCATCGGTACGAACAAGGGATTCACTGTCCAATATTATATGGATCGAGGGCGAGCAACCGGTGACCTGCACGGGCAAGCAGCTTCACTTTGGAGCGCGATGGCGTTGCTCAAATAAAAGTAGACTTCACGGGCCGCCCGTTTCGGACGCCAACTCAGAAAAAGAAAAGAGCCACCAAGCAGCGGCTCTTTTTTTATTCATTCAACCAAAGAACTATTTCCAACAAGGCGAGTTTGCGAACTCCGATCTCTGGCCAAACCGCTGCTCATAATCGCGTGCATATGTCTGCAGATTTCTCTTGATCTTATTGAAAACGTAGCAATAAAAATTCTCTTCGCGAATTCGTTCCTTCAAGAAAAGCATTGCATTGACCTCGCTCCAATACTCACGGCTTTCCCATATTTCGACCGGCGTGCCCCCCATTTGCTGCGCAAGGTCAACCAGCTTTTTGTCGGTCGTGTCGAGGCCGTTTTTCAGGAATATCGATATGTAAACAGGCATCAATTTGTTCTGAAGCTGTAAAAACTTCATATTTGCGGTGGCAGCCTGGTTAACATGGCCGATCTCGTGCGATATCTTGGTTGCGGCCAGGATGCGTCCGCTGATCGAATAGGATGTTGCGTCGGCCGAAAGCGAATTCAAAACGGGATAATAGATCGGGTTCGGATAACCATCGTCAAGCGCGGCCCCAAGAGTTATTGTCGCACCAACGAACTTGCCGGATTCGTCCCAGAGGAACTTGTCGGTACCGGCTCCCTTTCCGCGATCGCCCGCAACGGCTATTGTTAGGATGAAGTTCTTATTATTCGCATAATTGTCCCATTGCTGGCGGCCAAATTCGGTCGAGCGCAACTCCGTCTTCCATTTTTCATACCTTTCCCGGTATTTGGCCGAAATTTCCTCCCGGATGCCGCCGTCAACCGGTGATTTGATAATATTTACGCGGTTTCGTTCGACAAAATCGCTAAAGAAATTGTTGGAACTAACTCCTTCCGCATTCGAGGAGATCTTGGACGGATGATAACCGCTTAACTCAATCTCGAAATAATTGGTTGTAACTCGATCGGAAAGAATGGGTAATGCGAAAACACAGATCGAAAAAGGTATGGAAAGTAGAATAGGAGCAACGAGACGCCGAAGTTTCATCTAAAAGGCCCTCCACTTAAAAGTGTATGTTTCCTGAGTTGTTTGAAGAGAACTTTGAGCCTCTACGTTATACCAACCATTACTTTTGTGTCAAGATTTTTGCTTCAGAAGATCGAATTTTGTGACGAAATTGTGAATCTAATCCGACGTTGGGGCCGGTTTTCTGACCCAACGGTGATCGTGAAGCTTTTCGACCAATTCGGTTGACAGCGGTCCGGCGTCGCTCGCCGCTATATTCGATTTGACGTGTTGCGGTTTTCGCATTCCGGGAATTATCGTGCTGACGGCCGGGTGGCTAAGGATATACCGCAAGGTCATTTCCGGCATTGTTGAGTCAGCGGGAACGACCGGCCTCAACGCTTCGACATGGTCGATGATCGGGCCGAGCTTTTCCGGTGAGAAATAGACGTTTCGAAAATCGCCTTCGGGAAAGGTGGTGTCGATGGTCATCGTGCCGGTCAGACTGCCTTCGTCAAAGGGCACGCGGGCGATGACGGCAACATCCATTTCCTCACAGGCGGGGAATAGCTCATCCTCCGGATTTTGGTCGAAGATGTTGTAAACGACCTGAACCGAATCGATCTTTCCGCTGCGGACTGCTTTGACCCCGTTCCAGGGTTCCCAGCGGTTTATCGATATGCCGCACGCATCGATCAATCCTTGCCGCTTTAGCGAATCGAGCATGTTGGACCATCGGTCGTCGTCGTTCCAATCGTCATTCCAGGTATGGATCTGCAGCAGGTCGTAGCTCTCGAGGCCCGCGTTCTCGAGGCTCTTGTGGAGAAATTCTTCGATGTGTTCCGGCGGGTAGCATTCGTCGAGCGTGAATTCCGGCAGCGTCGGATACTGCATATTTTTTGGCGGGATCTTTGTCGCGGTATAGAGTTTTTTGTCGGGATTAGCACGGACCAGTTTTCCGAGCAGAGCTTCGCTATGGCCATTTCCGTAGACAAAGGCGGTGTCGAAGAAATTACAGCCTAGATCGACCGCCAATTGGAGCGACGTGAGGGATTCGTCATCGTCCGAACCGGTCCAGCCGCCCATACCCCACATTCCATAGCCAACGTCACCGACCTGCCAGCGTGTCCGTCCGAAATTTCTATATTTCATAATTTCAACAATTCTGCGTTTACGCTCTCGTTTTTTTACGGAAACGGATATTATTATCCTACAAAGTTAAGCGATTTTCCGAACGAACTTCAACAGGCCCCAAAACTATATGAAGACTTTACTCCATAAGTTCATCGCCGTGAATGTAATGCTGACGATGCTGCCGGTATTCGGGGCGGACGTTAAGTCTCAAACAAAACAAAAAAGGCCGAGATACAATGTTCTATTTATTTCAGCCGACGACCTGCGGCCCGAACTTGGAGCATACGGTGTAAAAGGAATTAAGACCCCGAATGTCGATAAGATAGCTGCTCGTGGAATGCGGTTCGACCGGGCCTACGCGCAATATCCGGTCTGCAACCCGTCGCGTGCATCGCTTCTGACCGGTCGGTATCCGACCGAGACCAAAGTCATAAATAACAACGATTATTTTAGGCGGATCGACCCTGCGACCGTGACGCTGCCGCAGTATTTTAAGAATAACGGCTACGTCTCGCTTCGGAGCGGAAAGATATTTCACGGCGGCATCGACGACGAGGTTTCGTGGACCGAAGGCGGTGAGCCGACCGACCCGAACATAACGGAGCGCGGCAATCCGAATTTCAGGCCGACCAGGCCCGCAAACTCCGATCCGGCCCAGGCGCAAGCTCAAACCGCGGGCGTGAATATTGCCGACAATAATTCGGATCGCATCATTGTCCTCGACGGCGACGGCGAGGATCACGGCGATTACCGGGCGGCGACACGGGCGATAAATTTTATTGAAAAGTATAAGGATAAACCGTTCTTTCTCGCGGTCGGTTTTGTAAAGCCACACTCGCCGCCGACCGCGCCAAAGAAGTTTTTCGACATGTACGATGTCAATCAAGATACCGCTGCCGGTCGATTTTGGCACGACGCCCAAAGCCCTGCCGGGAGCTCCGGAGATCTCGATCTCGCCGCGAAACTCCGACCTCTTCATCGGCCGCGAATCGCCCCCGGAGCTTTCTCGAGAGATGAAACGAGCATATTGGGCATCAACCAGCTTTATGGACGCGCAGGTCGGCCGCGTGATCGCCGCCCTTGAAAAGAACGGCCTCAAGGACAACACGATAATCGTTTTCTGGGGCGACCACGGTTATCACCTCGGCGAAAAAGGTAAATGGTCAAAGGCGTACTCGCTTTACGAGTTGGGCCTGCGTGTACCGCTTATCATTGCGATGCCAAATCAAAAGGGGAGTTCGAGCAGCCGGATAGTCGAGCTTGTCGATCTCTACCCTACGCTCGCCGAACTTTGCGGATTGCCGAAACCGCCGAATGTTTCAGGCGACAGCATCGCCAAACTGCTGAAACAACCAAATGCGGCATGGGATCGGCCGGCGTACAGCGTTACGCAGTTTGGCAAAGCCTTCGGGAGGTCGGTCCGAACGGCGCGATGGCATTATGTTGAGTGGGACGAAGGAAGATCCGGCAATATGTTGTATGCGACCGAAGACGACCCGCACGAGTTGAAGAACCTGTCCAAGGATCCAGGATACGCGAAAACAGTTGAGGCGATGAAACAACTGCTGGCTAAGATGCCGGTCAAACCTTAGGGGAAATGAAACGACCGCTCAAGAAATCTCTGACCGGGATTCTAGCTCTTTCCGCATTGTTTGGTGTCAGCGCTTTTGGCCAAACACCTGCAGGCACGCCCGAAGCGCCTTCGACCCTGGGCCTCGAACAGGGAATTATCGGAATTCGACACGCCGGACTTTAAGATCAAGCTCGTTAAGGCCTCGCAGACCCTTGCGGCGCTCGAACCAAGAGGAGCAAACGGATTCGACTTCACACCCGCCGACCGTATTGCGATCCGTTCGAAAGACGGCTTTTATCATCTTGGCGATATAACATTTCGACTAAAGAGTGAAGATGGGACATGGCGGCAATTCTCCACGGCCGCGGCCCGAAAGCCTGTGATTGCTTTGACCGTTCGGGCGCCGGATCTCGCAAAAGCCGATCTTTCACCAACTCTGCCTCCGGATTGTCCGGTTCAGGTGATTCGCACATGGACGATAGAAGACGGTCGTCTTGCCCTTCATTTTGAGATCATCAACAAGACGGACAAGCCGATCGAGATCGGCCACCTCGGCATTCCGATGGTCTTTAACAACATCATCACTGACCGCAAATTACCTGAGGCTCATGAGAAATGCTCGTTCTCCGATCCGTACATCGGCATGGACGCGGGATATATTCAGGTGACGCGGTTGAAGGGAAACGGCCCGGCATTGGTGGTCGTTCCAGCAGGCAAAACGCCGTTTGAGGCATATCAATTGTTGCGTGAGCCGATCCGTCCGCAGCAGACGTCGGAGGGGATGTTTGAATGGATCGTTCACAGCAAAGCGTCATGCCGAGAAGGAATGGGGAAAGGCCGAGCCCTGGAATGTGCCGACAAGCGAGATTCTGCCGCCGAAAGGCAAACGCGAGATCGGCGTGAAGTTTTTGTTGTCGGAAAGAATTCAGACGATCGAGAAGACTCTTGCCGGGAACAAGCGTCCGGTTACCGTCGGAATTCCCGGATATGTTTTGCCGACCGATATCGACGGAAAGCTGTTTCTTAAATCGATGTCAAGAGTCAGAGGATTTTACCGTCGAACCGAAAGATGCGCTTGACCGTTGCTGCCGAAAGATCGACTCAGAGCGGATGGCAGGCATTGTGCCATTCGCGGAAAGGGCTGGGGCCGGGCGCGATTGACGGTGAATTATGCAGACGGTACACAGCAGACGATCCAATATTACGTGACGAAGCCCGCGGCGACGGTCGTTGCAGATCTCGGCAATTTTTTGTTCGCGAAACAGTGGTACGAGAACGCGAGCGACCCTTTCAAACGCAGCCCGTCGGTGATGGGCTATGACCGCGAGACGGACAAGATCGTCGAACAGGACAATCGTGTCTGGATCGCGGGGCTTGGCGACGAGGGCGGCGGCGGTTCGTGGGTTGCAGCGGCGATGAAGCAGTTTGTCCAGCCGGACGCAGGTGAGATCGCCAAATTCGAACGGTTTATCGATGGCGTCGTGTGGGGCGGATTGCAATACAAAGACGGGCCGAACAAATATGGTGTTCGCAAGAGCATGCTTTATTATTCGCCGCAGGAATTTCCGGCATATGAATACGACAAAGCGGCAAACTGGACGACGTGGGCGAGCTGGAAAAAGGACCAGGCGGAGAGCGTCGGCCGCGGGTACAATTACCCCCACGTCGTTGCGGCCTATTGGTCGATGTACCGGAACGCGCGGAATACCGAGGGATCTGGTAAAGAATCACGCATGGGATTGGTATCTCGATCAGGCTTTCAAACGACGAAATTTGCTTTCAGCAAAAAGCCTGACGGTAAGTACGTCGTCGGTTACGTCGAACTCGGGCTGATGGAAGGCACGATCTTTCTTGAACTCCTAAAAGACCTTAAACGCGAAGGCTGGACGGAAAAAGCTGCCGAGATCGAGAAAGTGATGAAGGAACGCGCCGATCGTGTGGGCGGCGGAAGAATATCCGTTCGGCAGCGAGATGGCTTGGGATTCGACCGGGCAGGAAGAGGTTTACGCTTGGTGCAAGTACTTTGGCTATGACGACAAAGCGATGGTCTCGCTGAATTCGATCATCGGCTATATGCCGCCGATCCCGCATTGGGGATATAACGGAAATGCCCGCCGTTATTGGGATTTTCTTTACGCGGCCAAGCTCCGCCGGATCGAACGGCAGATACATCATTACGGTTCCGGGTTGAATGCGATACCGATGCTCGACCATTTTCGCGACGATCCGACGGACGAACATCTGCTCCGCGTCGGCTACGCCGGCGGTATCGGCCGCGTTGACCAATATCGACCACGAAGGCTTTGCCTCGGCCGCCTTTCATATCATATCCGGACACGCTAAAATGGGACGCATACAGCGGCGATTACGGCATGAATTTCTTCGGCCACGCCATGAACGCAGCGACATACGTTGTCGACATGAAAGAATTCGGCTGGCAGGCGTTCGGCGGAAATATTCGTATTGTTGGCGATCGCGTCACCGTTACGCCGCTCGATTCGATGCGGAAGCGTATTTTTATTGCTCCGTATGGGTTGTGGCTGACGCTCGATGCGGGAACTTTCGAGCGTATATTGATTGACAGGCGTACGAATTCGGTCAAGATCACTTTGTCGCCCGCGACCGAGTACGTTAAGACCGCCCGACTTCGGATCGATCAGCCCGGCAAGACGAAAAGGAATTTTACGTCTCCGCCGGACTTGAAGCTTGAACGCGGAGCGTACTCGATACCGGTGGGTCCAAAGGCAGCTGTCATCGAATTGAGGGGCCGGCTTCGGCAGCGATAGCTGCCGGCATGAGCTGAAAACGAAGAGATCACGATCCAATTCCAGTAAAGTCTTGAGGTTGACAGACTGTGCCGTATATGAAACAATGTCCTGCGTGCAGAACGCCAGTCGTCTTTGCAGGATTTTTGAAAGCAACGCTGGTTGCGATGATCGCATTCAACTTTAAGTGGAACGGTTTAAACATTGTGAATACAGCAGTTAGCTACAGTTTAGGACAAAGATTGTTTACTCTTCGTAATATGCGCGAAATGGAACGCCTAAATATTGTGGACAAACAGGATAGGCCGTCCCACTTAATGCGCCGAAATGGGACGGACGGAGCTACGTCCGAAAGAAAGATATGACCGATACTACATTCGATCGTCGACAATTCTTGCAGATCTCAGCCTTCGCCGGTATAGGGTTGGCCCTGCCTTGCGCCGCCTCGGGCCAAAAAGTCGTCGGCTGATGCCAAAGACCGCGAAGCCCTTTCCTCTCGAATCGGTGCGGCTAACGCCCTCGATGTACCTCGATTCGGTGATGGCGAATACTCGGTATCTGCACAAGCTCGAACCCGACCGCTTGCTTCATAACTTCCGCGTTCACGCCGGCTTGAAGCCAAAAGGCGAGGTGTACGGCGGATGGGAGAAAGATACTATTGCGGGGCACACGCTCGGCCATTACTTGACGGCATGTTCGCTGATACATGCCCATACCGGCGATGCCGGAGTGTAAGAAACGGGTGGATTACATCGTCGCCGAACTTGCCGAATGCCAGGCACAGGCTCCTGACGGCTATGTGGCCGGATTTAAGCGACGAAAAGACGGGAAAGAGTCGAGAATGGCCGCGTGATATTTGACGAGATAAGTTGCGGGCGATATTCGCTCGGCGGGTTTCGACCTGAATGGCTGTTGGGTGCCTTTTTACAACTGGCATAAGCTTTTTGCAGGGCTGCTCGACGCAGATAAACATTGCGGAAATATAGGATGCGATCAAGATCGCGATAAAACTTGCGGGCTTTATCGACGGCGTTTTTGCAAAGCTCACTGACGATCAGGTGGAGAAAATGCTTCAATTGCGAACACGGCGGAATGAATGAGTCGATGGCCGAGCTTTACGTTCGCACGAACGACAAGCGCTGGCTCGCTCTCGCCGAACGGATCCGTCATAAGCGCACGCTCGGGCCGATGTTTGCCGAAAAGGACGAGCTGCCGAACATTCACGCCAATACGCAGATACCCAAGGTGATCGGCCTCGCTCGATTGTTATGAGATGACATCCAAGCCCGAATATTCGACGGCCGCGAACTTCTTCTGGAAGAATGTGACGGCCAAATATTCCTACGTGATCGGCGGCAACTCTGACCGCGAATATTTTCAGGCGCCGAACACGATCTCGAAGCACATCACCGAGCAGACGTGCGAATCGTGCAACACATACAACATGCTCAAACTCACGCGGCACTTGTATTCGTGGGACACGCAGGTCGGCATTTTTCGACTATTACGAGCGGGCTCATCTCAACCACATGATGGCTCACCAGAACCCGAAAACGGGAATGTTTGCTTACATGATCCCGCTGATGTCGGGCACGGCACGGAATCTTCTCGAACGAGTTCGACGATTTCTGGTGCTGCGTCGGTTCGGGGATCGAGAGCCATTCGAAAGCATGGCGAATCCGATCTGGTGGCACAGCGGCGATCATCTGATCGTCAATCTTTTTATTCCTTCAACGCTTGATTGGAAGGAACGAAATGCAAAAATTGAGCTTTCGACTGCCTATCCGCTTGGCGAAGACGTAACCTTCGAATCTCAAAGATCACAAACCAAAGCGAGTTTCCTGTTTCGCTGCGGATCCCATACTGGTGTGAGAACCCAACGCTCAAGGTAAACGGGAAAAACCAGAAGCTCGTTCGAGATGCCGGTTATGTCACGATCAAACGCAAGTGGAAAACCGGCGACACGGTTTCGCTTGATCTGCCGATGAAACCCCGCATCGAGCCGACGGCGTGACGATCCAAATGTGATCGCCTTAATGTACGGACCCATGGTCCTGGCCGCAGATCTCGGTGAGGCAAAAGGCACATTCGATGGCGTTGCTCCGGCCCTTGTCGGCACCGATCTGCTCGCATCGCTAAAGCCTGAAACGCAGTTCGCGAATTTCAGAACGTCGGGCATCGGACGCCCAAACGATCTTTCGATCAGGCCTTTCTATTCCCAATGGGAACGCCGCACAGCAGTTTATTTCAAGCGTTTCAACGATGACGAATGGGCGAAGGAGCAGGCAGCCTATGCCGCCGAGCAGGCAAGGCTCAAAGATCTTCAGGCACGTTCGGTCGATGTTATGCACCTCGGCGAGATGCAGCCGGAACGCGATCACGGGCTGGCTTCCGAGATATCATATCCGGTTTCGTACCGAGGGAAGAATGGACGGGACGCTCGTTCGGGCGGATTCTTCGAGTTCAAGGCGAAGGTCACCGACGAGCCGTTGACGCTAAAAGCAACCTATTGGGGCGAGGAGCGCAAACGGCTGTTTCATATTCTGGTCGATGGAACGCGGATCGCGTCGGAAACGCTCGGATACAATAAGCCGGGCGAGTGGATGGAACGCGATTACGCGATCCCGCAGGAATTGTTGAGAGGGAAGGCGACCGTGATCGTCCGGTTCGAACCGGAGAAGGGGCACACGGCCGGGCCTGTTTTTGGATGTTTGGTATATAGGACGAAATAGAAGAAAAGGGTCACAGAAGGACATCTATTGGGAATGATCCTTCGTCAATGGCCCGGCTACTCTGATCAGTTATTTCTTTTGCTTCGTTTTCAAAGCTGCTTTGACCGCATTTTCAGCCAGCGGTTTGATCAGTTCGTAGCCCTTGGCGTTCGGGTGCAAACCATCGTTTGCGATGTCGGGTTTCAGGAAACCTTTCTCATCGACCATTGCTGAAAAGTAATCGAGATATACCAGTTTTCGTTCCGAACAAAACCGCTTGATCCATGAGTTAAAAGCCAAGATCTTTTCAGGCGGTCTGCGGACGGTTTGAGTTATCTGGTTGCCTGCAGCGTTTTTGTTGTAATCGCTGACCGGCATGACGGAGGCAAGCACAACGTTGATGCCATTAGCATGGGCCAGGTCCACCATCGAAGCAATGTTGTTCCCGATCGCCTCGAGCGTGTATCGGGCCGGTATTGCCCGCAATGTCATTCGTGCCCGCGAGAATAACGACAACCTTTGGTTTCAGATCGATCACGTCGGCCCGAAATCGGATCAACATTTGCTGAGTCGTCTGGCCGCTTATGCCGCGATTTATGTACGGCTTGCCGGGGAAATATTCGGCCAGCTTCCAGCTGTCGGTGATCGAGTCGCCCATAAAGACAACACGTTCCTCGCCTTTCGCCGGCTGACTGAGTTTGCTGTTTGCTTCCGCGTAGCGGGCAAAGTTCGGAAAGTCGTTGAGCCGTGCCTGAAGCCGGTCGGCACGCTGTTTTTCAGCCGCGGCGTCCAGCGGCGTCTGCGACGGAGTTTGAGCGGCGGCCGACAGGGCGGCCAGGAGGCAGAGGAACAGGACTATCACGGTTGCAGGATTCTTCATATTTTTGGTCATACTCGATCGATCTACCGCCTCTTTCGAACTTCGGTCGTAATCGCCGGACGCGGTGGCTGCTTCATGCCCTCGCCTATAAAGAAACTTGTATGCGGCGGTTGGTTGTAGGCGACGTTTTGCCAGGCGATCGCCACGCGGTATTGCGGGTCGTGCATGAAAGTGTAGAAACGGCGAGTGGTCGGTATGGTCGTAGTGAAGATACGCAACTCTTTGTTGTCGGTCGTTCGCAGCATCACTTCTTCGCGCCAATCGCCGAACAGGTCGGCGCTCAGGGCCGGGGTCGATTTTGTTCCGTTATTGGACATACAGCCCTCTGCGGTGAACAGAACTTCGGTTGTTTCTTTTTCCCAATTCCATTTCGAAACGGTGTTGCCGTTGAGCAATTCGCTCAAAATATCGCCATCCCAAAATATTCCAAAGTTACATGAACGCGGATTTTTGTCTGAGATCTTTTCGCCTTTTGCACTGAAGAGGCCCGTGATTCCAGCCCCCGCGACCCACGATTCGAATCCACGATGTCGCGGATCGATGTCGAGGGAAAGTCCGCGGCCGGGGCCTTCGCCGTCATCGCCGGCTTTGATCGATGGTTTTTTCCAAAGGATCTCGCCGGTGCGGGCATCGCGGAAATGAGCGCCGGCGTCATCGAATCGCTCCTGGATGTCGAATATCTCGAGGCCGGGGCGATCGGGGTCGAGATCGGAAACATGCAGGGCATCGCCGTGGCCGAGGCCAGTGGAATGGAGCCCTTTGCCGTTGTCGTCCAATACCATTGCACCGAAGACGATTTCATCGCGTCCGTCGGCATCGACATCGGCGATGCTCAACTGATGGTTGCCCTGGCCTCGGTATTTACGGTTTTCTTCGCTCGAATCGCTGTCAAAAACCCAGCGGCTGGTGAGCTTCTTATCGCGAAAATCCCACGCGGCGATAACGCTTCGGGTATAGTAGCCGCGCGAAAAGATCAGGCTCGGACGCTCGCCGTCAAGATATGCAACGCCGGCGAGAAAGCGGTCAATGCGATTGCCATAGCCGTCGCCCCAGACATCTTTCATTTGCTCGGTTGTCGGGTTGTCCGTATCAGGATGACGGCTCGGAATGTATTTTGTGGTCGCGAGTTCAGCTCCGGTCAGGCCGTCGAAAACGGTCAGATACTCAGGGCCTTTCAGGACGTAGCCGGAAGTGTTGCGAGTGCCTCGTTCACCGGGAAGGCTGATGCCTTCGGAAGTTGAGCCTTCCTGATTTCGCCAGTCGGCTTTGGCGTCGCCGATAACTTTGCCCTTGCCATCTTTCGTGCCATCGGCAGTCTTGCAGGCGATCTCGGCCCGTCCGTCACCGTCAAGGTCGTAGACCATGAACTGCGTGTAATGAGCACCCTCGCGAATGTTTTTGCCGAGATTGATCGACCACATCAACGTGCCGTCCATCTTGTATGCCTGGAGGATCGGTTCATCGGTCATGCCGGCTTGCGAATTGTCACGCCCGCGGCCGGTCTGGTGCAGGACGATCTCGTATTCGCCGTCACCGTCGAGATCGCCAACGGAAGCGTCATTTGGCGTGTAACCTGTCGGAGTTTGGAGCGGGATCGACAGGTATTGGCGGACAGGAGAATTGGCGCCCAAAGTAAATCGCGCACTAGGTTCCTGTTCCTTTTTGTTCACTACCGGACGAACAAAATAGGCGTTGGCTTTTGTCAGGTCCACTTTTTCATCTACGAAAAATGTCACGTCAGCTATCGGTTTGTCGTTTACCTTTGCCGACTTGCCATCGGTCGTGCGGTACAAGTTAAAAGCGATGTTATCGGCGTCGGTGCCGAACATCCGCCAGCTGACAAAGACCTTGTCGCCTTGATTTATCGCAACAACTCCCCGAGAGAGTTTCTCCATCTGCCGAGGCCTTTGCTGTTGGGCTTCCGATATGCCCCCGAAAAAGGTCGTAACGAGCACAGCGACAATGATGAATTTACTGGTGTTATGGATCATCTTCTTAATCTGAAATCTCAAATTTGAAATTTGTAATGAGTATCTATATCTCCCGAAAGATGGCCGGATCAAATCCTTCGCTTCGCACCGTCCATGATCCATCCGATGGAAAGCCCGGAGCGTTTGTCTTTGGCGAACCTTTCCAACCGGCAGCCATCATGGCGATGGCGTAGAGCAGACCACCATTTCCGGGCAAATACAGCGGCAAATTTGGACGCTGATAGTTGTGGCCATTGGCAGAATATTTGTTCTTTGGCGTGTCGATCATCAGGGCATCGATCGCGATCTTTGTTTCTCCGAGCCGGGCCGCGGTCATTGCGATCATTGGATAATCCCAACCCCATGTGCTTGGCCAATCCCAAACCGCCATCACCTTTTTCAGCGTTCGCCGCATCGTTTCGCGGTCGACCTTTTCGCCGGTCAGGATGCCAAGAGCGGCGAGCATCGATGGGTGATCGTGATTGCGCTCGGTAAATGATTGCGGAGCATTTTCGTGCGCCCAATAGACAGCGGTTGCCGGGTCGAATTTCTCAGCGACAGCCTTTGTTGCTTCGGATTTGGCCGCATCGTTTTGCTGCTGAGCGAGCATTATGGTGTCGACATTGGCGTTTGACGCAGGCGTCTGTTGAGTTGCTGCTTTCGCTTTACCTGGGCTTCCGACGGGCAGTTTCGACAATTTGGCGATGATCTTGTCCCATTCGGCAACGCGAGGCAAGCCCATTCTTTCACGCCATTTCTGTGCGGTTTTAAGGCCAAAATGCCAGTATTCGAGTTCGTATGTCGGGTTCCACGTCTCGCGGGCCGGATGATTTTCCTGTGCCGGGATCGCCGGTGGGCCGAGGACGTAGCGGTCTTTTTCCTTGTCGTAATGAGCGTAGTCGGCCATCCACGTCGCCGTTTCCTCGACGATGTTTTGAAATCGGTTGAGCGTCGCTTTTGTCGGGCGATTTAGATACGCAAGCTCGGCATAAAAGATCGGATGCGGCTGCTGCCAGATCAGCAGCGTGCCGACCGGCGAAGGGCTGTCGCGGCCTGAGGTCTCCGTCATTTTTGCCCAGCGAGCACCTTTGTAGCCTTGCTGTTTTGCCCGCTCTTTTGCACTCGGCAGCACATCGTTGTACCAGTCAAGACTGCGGTCGAGCAGCGGGAAGCGGTTCCACAACGCAAACTGGGCCGCGTGCCACCAGTGCATCTCGAGATGATATTTGCCGTACCAGCTATTTGTCGTCAGCCCCGTTTCCTGCGGCGGCCGCGAGCCGGAACACTGGATCGCGGTCAGGTATTGCGAAAGGACGACGCGGCGTTCGAGTTCTTTGGCACGCGGGTCTTTGCTGCCGGAGAAATCGACGGCGGCTCCGTTTAGCCAGAAATTCTTTCCAGTGCTTTTCACTCGCTTTGCAAAGGCTTCTCGGCAGCGGTCAGATGGCATCTTTGACCGTTCTGCGTTAAACGAAACAAGTAACGATCTAGTTTTCGCTCAGGCTTCGTAGCTGAGCAGGAAATGGTGCGGTTTTTCCGTCGGAAAGTCCGAGCGATATCCGTCCATTCAGCGTCGACGATATACTCGTCGTCATCAAGAGTTCGCGGCTGATCGTCGGCGGCATTCTTGCCATTGAACTGACCGAACCTTGATTGTGTGCTTATCCGGCTGTGTCCAATCCGCTGCCTGCATCGTCTGCGAGCCATAAGGAAACGCGAATCGGATCGCCAAACGCTTCGTTGCTGCAATAAGCTCGGACTCGACACTGACGGCAAGAATATCGAATTCCGGATGGGCGGCGGTTCGAACCTTAACCGGCTTTCCGTCAAACTTGAAACTGCTATGTATAATGCCGGTCCAAAGATCGAGTTTTTGCTCAATATTTGAAATGTCGGAGGCCTTTGCCTCGCTTCCGTCGGCTTTTACGAAGCTGAAATCCGATCTGCCCAAGATGCAGCCGATGCGGATTTTCGCGGAGCCAGTCGTAAAGCTCTTCCTGGCCCGTTTTCGTCGTCATGTAGCCGACTTTGCGGCCATAGGTGTCGTATTCGGTCAGCTTTAGCTCTTTGCCTTTGAGATTTTCGGGCATCGGCTTGGTGTGCCAGCCCCATTGCGACATCGTGCAGAGCGGCATGCCGTTCGCGTATTCTTCGGGGAAAGTTTGCAGGCCAGTGATGTCGCACGTGAAGGCGAATTCGCCGTTGCCGACCGAGAGCGGCGAGAGCGGGTCGAGCTTTCGCATTACGGGATTGTGGCGTGAGACGAGGGCGTAGCGGTCGATCTTGGATGCATTTTTCTGTCCTTGGCCAAGACTGGCCAATGCTCCGGTCGCCGCGATGCCGCCGATGAACTCCCGTCGTGAGATTTCTGATTCTGCTCATACTTAGTTACGTCTTTGCTCTGACGACTCCCGTAATCTCCGCGAAGCCAAGTCCAATGCTGCTTTCGGCCAGTTTTTCGCTTCGCCTTCGGAACGGCAGACCGCTAATCCATGGCCGCCACCCGGATAAATGATCAATTTGTTTTTTATCTTTGGCTGCATCAAGGGCGGCATGATAAGTTTGCCCGCCCGCGATGAATATCTGATCGCCCTCTGTTCCTGACGAGGAAAGTCGGCGGAGTTTAACTTAGTCACATTCAGGTCAGCCGCGACCTTCCCGTCTTTTTCCAGATATGCCGGATAGATCAGGATCGCAAAATCTGGACGCGCGCTTTGTTTGTCGATTAAGTCGATCTGTGAATACGAGCGTTCGTCGACAGTCAGAGCTTGCCTTTGCCGAGAGATTTCCTCCGGCGGAAAAACCCATGACACCGAGTCGTTTTGGGTCGATGTTCCATTTTGCGGCGTTCGCACGGGCGACACTTATCGCTCGTTGAACATCCTGTAGGGCTCCGTCACGGTTATTCGGTACGCGATATCTGAGGACCATCGCCGTGATTCCGACGGAATTGAGCCATGCGGCGACATCGCTGCCTTCCTTGCCCGGGACGACATAGCTGTAACCACCGCCGGGCGACACGATCACGGCGGGAGCGTTCTTGTTCGCGGCGGGAAAAATGGCGAGCGTCGGGCGGCTGATATTTGTTATGCGGCTGGACGTTGTCAGGCCGGGCAGGCACGTCGGCCTCCGGCTCAGTCGGCGCCTTTTGCCGGGCATCTTGCCATCGGGCCAAAGGCTCACGACGGTGGTGGGCTCGGCCGTCTGAGTTACGGAACATGATAAAACTCGGCTTCGACAATGCCGAGTTTCGTCGCTCCGCCCCGGTTTGCCGACGAATTTGGGTCCGGGGTTCCCGTTATCTCGATAATATTGCCGAGCGAATCGCGGTTTGTCGCGGTTCCGGTCAACTCGATCTTGACCGATTTACCGACCGTCGCGGGAAAGCTAAAGGTCACATAACCGAGGCTGCGCGGCGAAACGCCGGTATAAACTTCCTTGCCATCGACCGATATGCGGAGCGGATAGCCCTGCGTTCGCCAGCCGACGAGTTTTAGCACGACCTGATCGATGGCTGCTGGCTGCGCGAGTTCATATTGTATCCAGCCCGTACCCGGTTTTGCCGTCGCTGATCCATTCGGAAAGCTCATTGTCGTCGAGGCTGTTTTTGGCCTTGTCGGTTTCGGAACCGGCGGTGACGCTTGCGACATCGAGCGTACGGCGGAGCATTTTGTACGATTCGCCAAGCGGCGTCGGGCCGCGATCGAGATTGATGTTTGTGTAATCGCTCAGGAATTTTGTCGAAAGGCCGTTCGACGTAATAAACGGCCGCGAATCGATCTTGATCTCGGCGGATCTCAACACGCCGTCCTTGGTCGATGCTTTCAAACGGATCTCGCCGGCCTTTCTGGTCGAGCGGATAAGTACACGATTAATGCCGCCCTCGACCGGCAAACTTTTGGCGAGTACATAATTGTCCGGCCCCTGAGCGATGCCGCCACGCCATTCGGCTTCGCCGGTGAGCGTGAAATCGATCATGTCGAGGGCCGTCGGGCAGCGATTGCCGTTGTTATCGACGACCTCGACCGTCACGAGGGCCACATCAAAACCGTCCGCTTGTAAGCCGGCTGGCCCAGTCTGCGTGGACAGCCGAATCGCGGCTGGTTCACCGGCGGTTTTCTTTGCGTCCTGCGTGACCGTCTTTCCCGTCGCGTCGTAGCCGACGGCTTTGATCTCGCCGCTTTGCCATTCGATGTCCTTAAAGGTGTAAAGAAAGCGGCTGCTTTGCGTGCCAAAGCCTTTCGATACGCCGTTGATAAACAGCTCGACCTTTTCGGCGCTCGAAACGACGTAAATGTTCTTTCTTCGTGCCTTTCGCGTAGTTCCAATGGCCGATGATATGCGTTCGTGGTTTTTCGACATCGACCCAGCCGTCCCACATCACCTGATGGGCGAAGAAGCCGTCTTTCGGGATCCGCATCGCGTCGACCTCGCCGCTGCGGCGGTAGTTTTCGGCGCCGCGATGGTGCGTGTTTGTGTCGGAGAAGATGATGTTCACGCCGCCGGAGCTGACGCGTTTGCCGGTGCCCGGACGGGCTTCCCAGTAGTCGAACCAGCGCACGACGTTCTCGATCGCGTGCGAGTCCTGATTGCGGTTGTAGTCGCTCGCGTCGGCGTTGTTGTAGAGCGGGCCGTCGCCGTCCTTGTGAAATGGCGGCGAGAATTCGTCCCAATATTTCCGCAGGCCTTCGTCGCGTGAATACTCGGTCGCCCACATCGGCAGCCGGGCGCTCTTATTGATGTAGAGCATCTCGCCGCCGTATTCGGCGACCTTGCTGTCGAGCATCTCGCGGGAACCGGCGGCACGGCCGCCGTGCGGGTCGTATTTGTCGCGAATGTCTTTCATTTCCTGCATGTGCGGTTCGCGAAATGCTTTCGTTGCCGGATTCGTAGAAGACAATGCTCGGGTTGTTGCGGTTGTAGATGATCGCGTCGCGCATCACCTCTTTTCGCTGTTCCCAGCGGCGGCCTTCGACATCGCTTTCGGCGTCGCCGGCGGGCATCGCCTGCATCAGGCCGACGCGGTCGCACGATTCGACATCCTGTTTCCACGGCGTGATGTGCATCCAGCGGACGAGGTTGGCGTTCGATTCGACCATCAGACGGTTGCTGTAATCGGACAGCCACGGCGGGACGGAATTGCCGAGAGCGGGCCATTCGTTCGACGTGCGTTGGGCGTAGCCTTTTAATCTGGAGCGTGCGGTCGTTGAGCTTGAACATGCCGTTCGCGAACTCGGTCTTGCGGAAGCCGGTGCGCGTTTTGACCGAATCGACGAGCTTGCCATCGACCTTGAGATTCGTGGTGACGGTGTAAAGATAGCCGTAGCCCCAGCTCCAGAAATTGAGGTTCGTGAGCTTGTCAGCGGCGGCGATGGTCTTTGTTTCGCCGGGGGCAAGGCTGTGACGGCCGCCGTTGAGCGTCTTGACGAGCTTTCCGGGCGTATCCCGGATCACGACCTCGTAGCTGACGCTTTTTGCCGTCGGGTATTCGTTTTTCATCTGCGTTTCAGCGGTGATCTCGGCGGTTTTGTTCTTGATGTCGAAATCGCTGCGCGTAAACATAAACGCCCGTAGTTTGCAGGTTCGAATAGAGCGGCAGGGTCTGATAGAGCTTATCGGTGACGTGCAGCCAGACGTTTTTATGGATGCCGCCGTAGTTGGCGTTGAAATTCCGGTCGTTCCACTGAAACGCCGAGCCGGACGATTTTTCTTTGTAATCCCAGGCATTGTCGATGCGGGCGGCGAGGACGTTTTCGCCGGCGACTAGAGCGTCGGTGATGTCGAACCCGAACGCCATCACGCCGTTATCGCTGCGGCCGATCGACTTGCCGTTGAGGAAAAATTCGCCGCCGAATCTGATGCCTTCGAATTCGAGAAACACCTTTTTGCCGGTGCTGCCGGCAGGCAGCTTGAAATGCTTGCGATACCACGCGATGCCGGTCGGCAGATCTTTGATGTCTTTGCGAAAAGCTTCGTCCTGGTTCCAGGGCCGTGGCGTTGTCACGATTTGCCAACGCGAGTCGTCAAAATCAGGTTTTTCCGCTCCGGCCGGATCGCCGACGAAGAGTCGCCAATCGGAGTTGAAGTTGTACTTGCCGCGCGGAGGCACCGAAGCAGCAGCGATCGCCGAGTGGGTAATCGCGACCAGCAGGCCAAATATTAGGGTACGATTTAGTCTTCTCATAAGGTCCTTTGACTCCGGACTGGAGCGGCAAGCATCCTTGCTTGCCAGCGGTCGAAAGACCGCTTCGAACTAACGCCGCGAAAAACGCGGCATGGCAAGCAGGGATGCTTGCCGCTCCAGTCAACGTCGTTTCCAATCTAGCTTCCCAACGGTTTCAGATCGGTCACGGCCGGGCTCGCCGGTATTGCAAATGTTTCTAAGTCGTCCGGTTTTTTCGGATCGTATTTTGGCAGATCTTTGATCAGGAATTTTGCGAGCGGCAATTTCTGATCGCGGATCGCCTGGACGATGATCTTTGCCAGTTGATAGCTGCCGTAATTGTTGTGGTGCGTGCCGTCGCCTTCCTTAAACAGGACGCCCGAGCGGTCTTTGCCGAGGACTTCGTAAAGGTCCTTGCTCATCGCGGTCAGGTCGATGAGCGGGACGCTTTCTTCTTTTGCGGCCTGGCGGACTGCCTCGGGATAGTCGCCGTGCGAATTCGTGATCTTGCCCGCTACGTCAAATGTGCGGCGGTGCATTGGGTTGATGAGGATCACGGACGCACCTTTTGCTCTTGCGGCCTCAGTAAACTGTTTGAGGCTCGCTTTGTAACTCGTGAAGGCACCGATGCCGTCGCCCTTTTCCTTCATGTCGTTGTGGCCGTATTGGATCATTAGGAAATCACCAGGTTTGATGAGGCTTAACACTTTGTCGAGACGTTTTGCACCGAATGAGCTTTTTAGCGATTCGCCAGATTCGGCGTGATTGGCAACCGCGATATTTGGCCCGAAAAACCTCGTTATCATCTGCCCCCAACTCGCATAAGGCTCGCCGGGCTGGTCGCAGACGGTTGAATCGCCGAGGAGAAAAACTGTCGGGACGTTAACCGGTTCGATCTCGATGCGGTTTATCGATGGGTTTGTTCCGTTGAACTCGAGAGTAAGCTTTTCGTCCCACGCCCATTGTTCGCTCAGCTTTTCGCGGTCTTTTAACTTTACCTGGCCGCCGGTTGTGATGGCGGGCGTCCTGACGTTAACGACGAATGACCGCGTTACGAATTCGCCAGATTTGGTGTTGACGCGTTCGAGCATGAGACGGCGAAGCTCCGCTTTGACGACGTTCGATGTCGCAAGCTGGCGATCGCCAAATCTAATAGTCACGCGATAGTTTCCCTCGGCAACGGCGGCCGAGAAATAGAATGGCGACGTCGAATTACAGTTTCCGTTGCTCTTCGACGTGCCGGCCCGGCACATGACCTGTGAATTGGGCTCAAGCCCGTAGCCGCGCTCACGTGAGTACGGTTCGGCCTTGTCCGAACCAAATAAATACAAGAGCTTCTGAGCCGATGCCGATGAGACTGCGCTGCATAGCACTGTTGCCAAAAACATTACCCAAATTGGTCTTGAACCTATTTTCATTCCTTCTCCCTTATCCGCAGCCCGAACGGCAAACTGCGATCGACGTCAGCCGGCAGATTGACGACGAGTGCATCCGATTGCTGTTTGAATGTAAGCTTGCGCTTTCGGCCGAGGAGCTCGACGCTCGTAATTTTCGCGCCACGACCTTTGTCTGAGAACGACACGATCGAAGCGTAGTTATTGGTAACGCCACCAAGTGCGAAGGCATAGATCACATTCTTTTTCGCCGTAAAGCGAAACTGTGTCGTGTCTTTTTCGCCCTCACCAGACCTGGTCCACGGACGCGTACCGTAGATGCCTTCGCCATTTACCTCCAGCCAACGACCGATCTCTAACAATAGCTTTTGCTGGTCGTCGGGGATCGTCCCGTCGGCTTTTGGCGAGATATTAAGCAGAAGAGCTCCGTTGCGAGAGGTGTTTTCGATCAATCGCGTTATGACCGTGCGTGCGTCAGCGATCGGCGAGCCTTCGGTGTAGCCAAAGCGATAGAGAACTGGGTCGTCTACCTGCCAATAGTAATCTGTTGTTTCTTTTGGTGCGCGAGACTGCCGTTCGTAATCTTTGATCGTGCCCGCGAGGAATGCGTCGTGTTTGGTGCTGAGCGAGACCTGCTTTTTCCACATCGCGGCACGGTTGTAATAGTATGCAGCGAGCCTGAGTTTTACTGGGTCGAGGCCACGGTCGTTGATGCCGTTATCGAACCACAGAATGTCCGGGTGATACTTGTCGATCAATTCTTGATTGCGGGCAAGCCATTCTTCGAGAAATTCCTTGCTCTGCGGCGCACCGGCACCTGACATGTGATCGTCGCCCGGTTTCAGCGGTTGCGGCGGTCCGTAGAAGTCGGCATACGCGGGGTCGAAAAGATCGCCGGCGTTTTTCGGATCCTTTGGATACATGAATGACCAATGTTCCATTCGATGATTAGACACGCCGAATTTCAAACCCTTAGCTCTAACACTCTTCGCCAAGTCGCCGATCAGATCGCGTTTTGGGCCCATGTCTTTGGCGTCCCAGCGGGTTAGTTTGCTGTCCCACAGGGCGAATCCGTCGTGATGTTCGGCAGTTGGGATAATATATTTCGCACCCGACTTGCGAAACAGCTCGGCCCAAGCGTCGGGGTCGAATTTTTCGGCTTTGAACATCGGGATAAAATCTTTATAACCGAATTTGTCCTGCGGCCCGAACTTTTCCCTATGCCATTTCGCAATGTCGGCATTGTTGTACATGTGCGTTGCATACCATTCACTTTGTTTCGCGGGAACAGAGTAAATCCCCCAGTGCATCATGATCCCAAACTTGGCATCGACGAACCACGCGGGCGTTTTGTAGTTCTTCTTGATCGACTCCCACGTTGGGTCGAATGGACCTTTGGGGATCGGAGCGGCACCGTTTGGGAGGTAGGCATTCTTGCGTGGAATTACAGCCTGCGACGATGCCGAATAGGAATCGCCAAGAACAGCGGAAAGAACTGCAGCTGCGAGAATCCGGGTCAAAAATTGGCGAGTATTTTTCCTGGTCATTGGTTATCTAGCCGACATGATCGAAACGACCGAGCTTTTCAGACCGTCGGAATTTGCCCTTAATGTTATTTTTCCTGACTTACCTTTGACGGTCCGGACGATGACAAGAGCCATTCCGTTGTATGCTCGCCGATTGGTCGATTGGAATGAATCGTGATCGATGGCGTCGCCATTATCGACGGCGACGATCTCGCCCGGGCCGGTGATCTCGAATTTGATCCGGTTGTTCGATCTTGGGACCATCAGGCTGTTTTTATCGGTGATCTTGACTGTGATGAACGAAAGATCGGAGCCATCAGCTTTGATATTCGATCTGTCGGCGGACATCGCGATCTGGGCGGCGGTGTCGGTTGTTTTGACCGTGTCCTCGGCCCATTTTTTGCCATTTTTGTAGGCGATGACTTTTAGTTCGCCGGGTTCGTAGACGACATCGTCCCAACGCAGACGATATTCGAACTGCCCGATCTTTTTGCGGCCAAGCGACTTTGCCGTTGAGGAAAAGCTCGGCCTCGTCGCCGGAAGTGTAAACGTGAACGGGTGTTACCTGACCGACGCGGTCCGGCCAATTCCAATGCGGCAGGATGTGGGCCATCGGCAGCTCGGGCCGCCAGCGGGCTTGATAGATATAGAATCGGTCCTTCTTGAAACCGCAGAGATCGACGATGCCGAAATATGAGCTTCGCGACGGCACCGTGATCTTTCCGCCGCCTTTTATTTTCGTGGCCGCCTCGGCCTGTCGGGCTGGATCGGTAAAATTCAGCAAATTCGTCTGTGTCCGAGTCAAACGGGGTCGGCTCGCCAAGATAGTCAAAGCCCGTCCAGACAAATTCGCCCGCAACGGCTGGCGTCTTGTCCTGTCCGGCAAACTCCGTATCGGGAGGCGTTGCCCAACGCGGGGCGTAGAGATCGTATGAACTCACCTGAAAGTCGAAAAATCCTTTGGCCTTGTCGTCCGAAACGGGGAAGTAATATTCGCCGCGAGAGCTGACAGTTGAGGCAGATTCGGTGGACCAGACCGGCATGTTCGGATTATCGGCGTGAAACTTGGCATACATCTGCGGCTTATAGTTAAAGCCAAACACATCAACAGTTTTCTGAAATCCGTTTGTCGAGGAATCGCCGCCGTTTGCTCCGACCGTGACAAGCCGCGTCGGGTCTTCTTCGTGCACGATTTTACGGAGCATCTCGGAAACCGGATGTCCCTCGGGACGCTGCTCGCGGATCTCGTTGCCGGTGCTCCAGGCGATCACGGATGGATGATTGCGGTCGCGACGAATGAACGCACGCAGGTCCTTTTCATGCCAATCTTTGAAGTGAGTCGAATAATCGTTCTTCTTCTTTGCACCGGTCCAGGCGTCAAAGGCTTCGTCGAGAATAAGGATACCCATCTTGTCGGCCAGATCGAGAAGTTCGGGAGCGGGCGGGTTGTGGCTTGTGCGGATCGCGTTGACGCCCATCTCCTTGAGGATTTCGAGCTGCCGTTCGAGAGCTCTGATATTGATCGCCGTACCCAAAGCTCCCAGATCGTGATGATTGCACACGCCTTTTACATAGACGTGCTCGCCATTCAGGATGAAGCCTTTCGCTGCATCGAACTTGATCGAGCGAATGCCGAAATTTGTCTCATATGTATCTATCACTTTGCCGGTTTGCTCGATCTGCGTGACGGCGGCGTAGAGATTTGGTGTATGCGTGTTCCATAAGGCCGGGTTGGCGATATACAATGTGTTTTCCGTGGTTTGGCCTGTATTTGGCGCAATACTTAATCTTGCAGCCTCGGAGGTGGCAACGGGGGAACTCGATCGTTTTCCGATTCGTTAGCTTGTAAACAAATGTTTTGACGCTGACATTCGCGGCTATTTGAATCGTTATCGACTGTGACCTTCACATTCACGGTAGCCGATTCTTTGCTGACCTTAGGCGTTGTTACAAACGTGCCCCAATTGGCCGACATGCACAGGTGCCGTCTTGACGAGCCAGACATTTCGATACAGTCCGCTGCCGGGATACCAGCGCGAGGTCTCCGGCGGATTATCAAGCCGGACGGCGATGACGTTTTCCTTGCCAAACTCAATATACGGCGTCAGATCGAGCCGGAACGAGGCATATCCATAAGGCCAGCCGCCGACGAATTTGCCGTTTAGCCAAACCGCCGGAATGCGACATCGCTCCGTCAAAATCGATGTAGATCTGCTTGCCTTTTTCGCTCGCCGCGACGGTGAAATGCTTTGCGGTACCAACCGACGCCGATCCACGGGCGTTTTCCGGTCTCACCCGGTAATTGCTGTTGAAAATCGCCTTCGATTCCCCAATCATGAGGCAAATCGAGGCTTCGCCACGAAGAGTCATCAAAATTTGCGGTGGTGTAGGCAACACTTTCGCCCAAATTTCCAACCGGTCGCGTAGGTTTTGCCCCGTCCACGACATATTCATTGCCGGTCGCCACGACCCAGTCCTTGACTTTGTCCCACGCTAAAACGCTTTCCGAACCACTCGGATCATTCTTTTGAAAACGCCAGTTTTCGTTGAAACTAGCTCGCCGCGAACTTCCACTCTTGTCCAAACGAAAGGGAAGCAAAGGTAAGAAAAAGAAAGCAAAGGAAACGAGGCCGGTCACCCGGTAAGTCAACGTTCAAGGTCTGTAGTGTTCATAATCATTCTTTTGTGACCTTTGTGCATTTTCGTGGTTACTCATTCACGGCTTCCACTCCAGAATTGAGATCATTTGCGGCGGCCAAGTTGTTCAAGCTTTTCGCCGTCGCCTTGGCCGACTTTCTGGACAAATATGTTGAGCGTTTTGCTCCGGTTCCAAAGGTTTTGGTCAAATGACGGTTCCCACATGCCGACGTCGGCATTGTCGAGATCGACAATATTCCAGCGATCGTTCGACAGGTCGGTCGATATCGCGGCGGAGACGCGGCTGCCGCGTTCCTCATCGCGAAAGATGACGATCACACGTCTTTTGCCTTTAGAAGAATCGACGATGACCTGCGGACGCGAGATCGGAATTCGTTTTGTCCCGCCGCCGCTCAGGCTAAAAGGAGTTTTCCGGTCGGAGACCTGCGAAGCTCTCCAAACTTTGCCATCGAAATAAACGAGCCGGTATTGCGGGACTGAGGAATCTGCGGATCGCCAATAAGTCGCGATGTACGGATTTCCGTCAGCATCGGCGGCCATCGAGGTTTGGTTTATCAGTTCACTCTTTTGCGGGATCCGCCAGACGTATTCCGCGGTCGATGCGTTGATCGGAATTTGGTATTTCTCGCCGTTCGATCTCGTCCAGGTTTTGCCTCCATCGGTCGATCTTGCATAGCAAAGATCGTGATTTGTCGCGACATCGCCGCTCTCGCGCCAGACCCACGAGACGTGGATACTGCCTCTTGTGTCGACAGCGATCTGCGGATAGGCATTCCTCGCTTTCTCGCCGTCGACGAGATTGTCCTGGACACGCGTCCATTTCGCTGTTTTCAGATCGTAACGATTCAAAACCAGATTGCCGTTTCCCGACGCCCCGTCGCGGTAAAAGAAAAGCAGATCGCCATTCGGCATCGAGTAGAATTCCGGATAAGTTACCCTGTTCTCGGTCCTGCCTATCATCGATGTTTTGTCACTCATTTCGAGTGAACCCGCTTTAACACCGTGGGCATAATTAAGATCTTTGTTGTGATTGCCCCAAGCAAGATGCAGCAGGCCTGAACCATCAACCGCGATGCAGATCGTATTATGTGCGTCGGCCGTATTGCCGGTGAATTGCGTCGTCTTAAACGCCCATTTGGTCGAGCAGAGCCTGCGTTTGGCCAAGACGATCTTCGACTCTCCATCATAGAAAGCTGCGTATTGATCTCCCTTGAATGAAGCCAGCGAATTCTTGCGAAAGATCACCGCGTTCACCTGATTCTTCGCCCAGCCTTCAGAGAGGGGAATGAGGTTCACCTGTGCATTTTGCCGCGCCGATGCCGGCGGCGAACAAACCCGCGAGAAATACAAGATTTGGAATCGAAAATCGCAGCGTCATCTATTTTGGGACAAAACGGGTCTCTGGTGGGCCGAAATAGCTCACGGGAAATTCGCCGGAGCTCAGGACGATCTTATCGACCACGACGCCGGTATCGACGGCAAAAAGACGCAGGATGTGCTGCCCTTTTTCGACGTGTATTTTGCCCGATCCGATCGTTGATCCGTTAAGGATATTTCGAGCCCATTTCGGCGAAGACACTTCTGTATCCTTATCAACAGTAACAACTTGCGGCTGACCTCCGTCGACCGAGAACGCGATTCGCAGGCCGTTTCCCGGAACCAGCGGCTGTGTCGGCAAGAGATAAAATTTCGCTGTATACTCGCCTGAAGTTTTAACGCTTATCTTGTATTCAAGGCTTGGTGAGGTCGCCGACAAGTTTGCGAAACTCATTGCCATATTCGGAAAAACAGACACCGAATCGCCTGTTTTGCCAAAGCCGCGAATCACCGTCCAGCCGAATCGTGATCTATCAAATCTGGCGGTAAAATTTTCGGCCTCGATTGAAATGATGTCGTTTTGTCCAAGCGGCCGGTCGGCCGCAGGGGGCCGTGCCGTATTCGTGGATGCATCAAAATCGAAGTCCGCCAACGAAACTTTGGGTGGTGTAGACCTCATGCTTGGCCATTGTCCGGCGTTCATTTCGGGGGACATGATGTGCTGCCATTTGCCGCCTGACAAAGTCTCATTGAAATGTTTGGCTTCGCTTGCGATCTCGGTATCGGCTGCGACGGATCGACGAGCCCACGCAATTGCATCTCTACGGTGCCGATGTTTTTCTGCAAGTTCGGCGGCGAAAAACCTTTCATTTGCAAGAGCGGCTGAGCGGACCGGATATAGAACAACCTCATAGAATGCGTCTTTTTTGGACGGTGGGATATTCGCGTAAATTGCCTCGGCGCGTTTACGGATGTCGGCATAAGCATTCAGTCTTTCCAATGTTTCGGTTTCCGTCAGGCCGCTTTGACCTGGCTTCTCACCGGGAAGGTACCATTGCAGATGCTCAGGCTTTCGCTGGAAACCGAGCCGATAATATTTATCCATTACTGCGGCAATGCTCGCGGAATCGCGTGCACCGAATTCGCGTTTCGCCCACTCTTTCAGATAAAGATGTTGATTCTCGACGTTCCATCTATTGGCGTCGTAGGCCATCTGGAGAAAGAACTCCATCCCGATCTCGGCAGGTTTAATATCACCGACATTGACGATCCACAGGTCACGCATTCCGTTTGCGTATGCCTTCGACATTTCTTCGAAGATCAACGCGGGCGGTGTCGAGTTCAGCCACAGATAGGAGAGCGGGCGGCCGAGGTACGAGATGTGGTAATACACCCCGAATCCGCCTTTTCGTTTGCGTTCCTCGGCGTTCGGGAACTGGCGAATGTAGCCGAAATTGTCGTCGGGGAAGACGATGGTCACGTCATCAGGAACCTTCAGCCCGGCCCGATAATCTGCCAGAACCTCTTTATACGGACAAAAGATCTGCGGGACACTTTCGACATTTGAGTTGACGTGTTTGGTGATCAGGCCGCGTTGAACTGAGAAGATTTTCTCAAGCAGAGGGATGCGTTCGGCCTGTGATTTTGTGCCGAGGATCGGGCTGTCATGGATGCCACGCATTCCGATCGTGTAGATATTTTCGAACTTGCCGTTCTCTTCTGCACGCTGTTCCCAATATTCGGTCACGCCGGTCGGATTTGTGACGAAATTAAAATCGTCCTTATTCGCCTTCCACTCGCCGACGTTGTTTCGCAGCATCGGCTCGGCGTGGGAGGAGCCCATCACGATCGCGTAATCGTCGGCGACCTGCCGGTTTGCCGGGATCGAATTGAAAGGTCTTGTGACCTCATGCATGGCGGGCCACAGCGTGTTGGCTTTTAGCCGCAACAACAATTCAAAGATCTTCGCATAAGTTTTAGGCCCGATGTCGCCGGTTTCCGGCTCAAAAGTTTTCGCGGCCCACGGCTGAAGGCCCCAGTCTTCGTCATTGAGAAAGATGCCGCGATATTTGACCGAAGGCTCGTTGCCGACCTTTTTGCCGGGTGAGATGATCAGACTTGTCCCTATGCTCCGGCGTTACGTCCGCCCACCAATACCACGGCGAAACGCCGATCATTTGCGACATTTCATAAACGCCAAACGCCGTACCGCGACGGTCGCTGCCGACGATGACGAGGGCGTTTTCAATATTTGGCTGCGGGTTTTTGACGGTTGTGATGAGAAAGCTTTCCCATTTTCCGCGAATCGGCGACACATCTATCTTGCCGGCCCTTGACCAGATCATCGATAAGCGGGTTTTTGCCGAGGGTGCCGATAATGACGGCGTTTGCTGATGATTGGCCCGGTTCGAGCGTAAATGGCTTTTTGCCCGTTACACGTTCAACATCGGCGGCGAGGTCGTTTGCGGCAATCTGTACGACCTTAAAATCAGTTGCCGAAGTTAGAATGTTCGCCGGGACGCTTTGGTGAACGAGCTTGAAGTCACCATTCTTATAGTTGTGTTTGACTGAAAGATTTTGGGACGAAACGGTGATCGCGGTGATCGCGATGATCATCACCACGTGCGGTAGTGCGTGGTTGAAGACCATCTTTGCGGATCTCGCTCTTCCATCTTTCTCTCGCGACGTTGGGCCGCCCTCTTACGCAGGCGGTTCTGACTATGGTTTTGTCGGTTTCTGTCGTCCGGTTTTACGCCTTCGTCAATATCCGGCGAGGCGGAAATGCTTCGCTTGTATTCAGTGTCATCTTCGTCCGCGGGCAGTTTTGGGCCGGTGTAAATTATTGCGATCTCGGCGAGTGCGGTCACTTTGTCGGTCCCAAAACCAGAGAGTGAAACGAACTTAACAAATTTCGCCGTCACGGTTTGGCCGAAATCGATCCGCTGCGGATCGAACGTCGAAACCAACGCACCCCGCTTTATCTCACGCCAGCTCGTGCCGTCATCACTTATCTGGACAGAATATTCGCGAACGTCGCCCTCATGTTCGCGATGATTCTGTCGGGGCATAATGACAAGACCGGAAAACGGGACGGCGTTTCTGAACGAAATCGTTATTTCTTGTGGCTGTCGCACCGCTGCACGCGGATCCGACGTCCAGAAAGTGTTTGGATCGCCGTCGAGCAGGCTTGAGATCACGTTTGTCTCGTGCCGGAACCCCGACGCCCCGAGTTTTTTCATGATCTTGGTATCGAAAAATACGTCACGGAAGTTTGCCGTCGAAACCACGACTTTCGGATCGAATTTTGCACTCGCCATGTAATCGAGGAGTGATCGTCGCAATTGCCGTGCGGCGATGCGTTTGTCGAGGGCATTTTCAAGATCGGGCGTTGCGACGAGCAGCTTGCCGCTGCCGACCTTTGCTTCGAAGATAAGGCCGAGTTTGTAATTGCGGTTCCAGTCATCGATCGGTTGGACGATAGGCTGCAGTCTTTCGGCAGTTTGTCGAGATTCATGGCCCGGGCGCCGTTTACGATGCTCGGTCCATTGCCAGTCGAAATATGATTCGGTCGGAAACCCGGCGAGTGCAGGATGCGTTTTATCGATCCACAGCCCGAGCATGCGTCCCCACGCCGGATTCATCAGGCGGTTCCAGAAGACCGGAACCCAATCGAGCGGCGGGCTCGTCCAGTCGAGATCGGCTTTTCGCGGCATGAAAAGAACCTTGCCGCCTTTTTTGAGGCTCGCTTCGGCTTCGGCCCAATCGTGCGTGATCAGAATGCCGGCGACCGCCGCGTTCGACCTTGTTGCCGGATAGACCCAGAAATCCCAGTCGTTCTCGATCGTCGTGCCTTTTAGGCCGACCGTGACCTTTAGGCGCCTTTGGTTCAGTTAGTCTTCGAAAGATCAAAAGTGACCTTGCCGAGCGAGATATTCTTGCCGATCGGAACAGCGAGAGATGGAAGCTCGCCTTTTGCTACGATGTTTCCGTCATGTCGGTGATCTTCCAATACGGTGTCGCATTAGCAATAGCGGTCCTTCGCCAAAATGTGCGATCTCGATGTCGGCCGTTATGGTTTCATCGTTTGAATAGACCCGTTTGTCAAGACGGGCAAGCGGAACCGTCTCGCTATTAAACCGTCGAAATTCCTTCGCGGTCGCATAACCTTTCTCCTCCCAAAAAGCATCGAGCGGCCCGACGAGAGCGGTGCCCTGGCCGAGGTAATCGTGAAGGTCGAGCAGTTGGAAGCCGTCCATTCCCGGCGTTCGCAGATTTGCCTCGATCTCTTCCTTGTAGCATTCGAGCTGATAACGGCCCGAGGCGTAGGCGAAATCCTTGTTCTTTGCAAGCAAGCCTTTTGCGCCAAGCGAGTCGCGAAAGATCTCATAATTTCCGGGCCGCATGTAGCCGGTGAATTTTTTGATAATGTCGTAATCGGGATAGGCGACCCACTGGCCGAGTTCGTGCGAGACGACGGGGATATTAATGTCGTCGAGAGAGGCACCGTAATCCTTCCCGAACCAGGCCGAGTTTCCGCGGAGCATTTTCGGGCCGATCCGCTGCATTGCAAGGTAGTCCGTGCCTTCGGCAAGGCCGGGGACTTCGCGTTCGGTGTGGCCGGTTCCGTTCGTGTAGAGCCGTCGCGGATCGGCGACGCGGTAATGAGCGATCCATTTGTCAAAAGCCTCTTTCCAGCGGCCTTTGGGTTCGTTGCTCGGCGAGAAAAGCAGGAACGACGGATGATTGCCGTAGGCCTTTATCATCAGCTCCGTTTCTTCATAGAGCATCTTCTCCATCGGCGTTCCCGGGCGAAACCTCGTTCCACATTCCGGGTTCGGGTTGGAGATAGATGCCGAGTTCATCGGCAGCCTGAAACGCGGCTTCGGGCGGGCAAAAGGAATGAAACCGGATGTGGTTGATGCCCCAATCTTTGTTGATCTGGAAGATCTTCTTGCCAGTATGCGACGTCGGTTGGCGGATATCCGGTCAGCGGAAAATCGCCGCCATGATGCGTGCCGCGAAAATAAATGCGGCGGCCATTTAGTTGAAATTCTTTGCCGACAGTCTTGATCTCGCGGAAGCCGAATGAAACCTCGCGGGTGTCGTCCGCATTGTCGCCCTTCAAAATGAGTTTCAGTTTTTGCAGGACTGGATCAAACTCGTTCCAAGATCTGGCGTTGCGGGAAATCGAACGTCGATTTCGGCCGTACCACCATTTGCGTCCCAAGTGACGGGAAATTGTTTCCCGTTCGCGGAAAGCGTTCCTGTTCCAGCTTTTTCGGGTCGAATTGCCGATTTTTATTTTGACTGATGCTGAACGGGTGGCTCCACTTTGTATACCGCTCGGTTTTCCGGCTAGACTTGAGCATCTTCGATCCATGTCCGGCTGGTCGCTCGCAGTTCCATCTTCCCGACGATGCCGTTCCAACTCATGCCGAGCGAGTCGGAAACGCCGTGGGCATCGGGGCGGTAGGGAAGGATCATCGATGTATCGACGCGGACGGTCAGACGATGCGTTGCCCGGTTCGACGAGGCCGAGATCGAACTCATGTGGAGCGACCAGGCTGCGGGCCGAGCCGATCTTTTTGCTCCCGAGCCAGACGGTCGACTCCCAACGCGGGCGTTCGAGGTGAAGGACGACGCGTTTTCCACGAAAACTTTCGGGGATCATCGATATCTCGCTGATACCAAGCTGGTCCGATGTAGTGTCGCGGCGGCTGTGAGAGAAAGGGAACTTTTACATTGCCGGGTTTTGTGTAGGCTTTATAGTCTTCGCGCTCGAACCAGTTGCGGTCATAGAGCGAGAGAACCCATGGCGTTTTGGTGCTGATCTCGTCGCCGTAGCCCTGCGATTGAAGAATGCCGGGAAGGGAAATCCGTCGAGGCAATGATTGGTTAAACCAATTCGCCGTTACTCCTTGATTATCCGGGTCGAGGGCAAATCGCCATTCACCCGACAGATCCGTCGTTTGCCGAAGGCTGACAAAACATCCGACGCCGTCCAGATCGTAAGCAGGAAAAGGCCCATGAAAAGCTTGCCAATATAGTTCTTCACCATGCTTTCCGTTAACTTGACCAGAAGGCCGAATCTCTCGCTGCGGCTTGTAATCCCTTTCGAAATATTATAGAAAATGGTTACAACTATCGGTCCGCAAGATTTGGAATCTTTAGTCAATTTCTAAAAACGAATGTTTTTTGGTTGCTTTCGGCAATATAACAGGTAGGTTCATAAAATACCAGTTAAGCGGTTTTCTGATACGGAAGTTTTTCATCTGCGGTACTGTCCGCGGTTCACATCGAAGAATAAATTGGGGAATCGAAATCTATGAGGATTGAAAGACGCGAATTTCTGAAGAATCTCACTCTTGCTGGTTCGGCCGCTTTGCTTTTGCCTCGGGCGATGTATTCTCAGGCGCTCGAATCGAGGGTCGAGATCTTGATAAACGAGCCGATCGGCACTGATCAACCCCAATCTTTACAGCCATTTTGTCGAACACCTCGGCGGGGTCGTTTACGACGGGATCTGGGTTGGCGAGAAATCAAAGATCCCGAATATCAACGGCATCCGGAAAGAACTGGTTGACAAACTAAGGAAGCTCAAACCCGGCGTGATCCGTTATCCCGGCGGCTGCTTTGCCGATCAATACGATTGGCGCGACGGCGTCGGGCCGCGTGAAAAGCGACCGACACGGGTAAATTTCTGGGCGGATACCGGCTACAAAGCTCCGGATAACTATAAGCAACTCAATTCAGGCCCGCAGAAATATGAGCCGAACTGGTTCGGTACGGATGAGTTCATCAAATTCTGCCAACTTGTCGGAGCTCAGCCGTATCTTGCCGCAAACCTTCGCAGCTTGGGCGTCGCCGAGTTCATGCAGTGGCTGGAATACTGTAACGCTCCGGCGGGATTAACCACCGCTCTCAAGCCAGCGTGCGGCGAATGCCAGCAAAGACCCTTACAACGTTCAGTATTGGGGCGTTGGCAACGAATCGTGGGGTTGCGGCGGCGAATTTACGCCGGAGGAATACGCAACTGAATATCGGCGGTTCGCCGCCTGGCTGCCGACCTACGGCGTCAAGCTCCAACTCATCGGCGCAGGGCCGAACGGCGGCGATCTCGGATGGACGCGGCGTTTTTTCACAAAGTTGACCGAAAAGGGAATGGGCCAGCTTAATCGGATGTACGGCTGGGCTCTGCATTATTATTCGGGATCGACCGGCAAGCAGATCGCCAACGAATACAACGAAAACGAATGGTACGACTTGATCGCTCGATCGGACCGGATGGA
This sequence comes from Blastocatellia bacterium, assembly GCA_963732475.1. Classification (GTDB taxonomy): domain Bacteria; phylum Acidobacteriota; class Blastocatellia; order Pyrinomonadales; family Pyrinomonadaceae; genus OLB17. Next base: position 877,604 of record CAVSZR010000008.1, read on the forward strand.
AGGCCTTGTCACCGAGCATTGGCAGGTGATGGGCGAGATCGACCGCGAGCACCGGGTGAAACTCATCGTCGACGAATGGGGAGCATGGCATTGGCAGGATGCGGATATGCCGGCGGGGTATTTATATGCTTACGCCGGAACGCTGCGCGATGCGCTGATCTCGGGAATGAATTTCGACACGTTCCAACGCCACGCCGACAAGGTCGTGATGGCAAATCCGGCGCAGCTTGTGAATACGATTCATTCGCTGTTTCATACATACGAAGATAAATTCGTCACCACGCCGAATTATCATGTTTTTGAAATGTATATGCCGCACGCGGGAGCGACGGCGGTTCGGACGGAATTCGTTTCGCCGAAGGTTGCGTTCACGCGTTTTGACGCCGCACGCAAAGAGATACCGGCAAATTTCTGGGGCTTGAACGGCTCGGCTTCGATCAACGGCAAGACCGTTACGCTGACGGCGGTAAACCCCGACGCAAAGAATGCACGCGAGACAGAGATAAATATCGGCGGTGCAAAGATCGTTTCGGCGAACGCCCGCGTTTTTTCATCACCGATATTCACGCCCGCAACAGTTTTGAAAATCCCAACGGCCTTGTGCCGCGAAATGAAAATGTAACCGTCGGGGCGGGCGGAAAATTAGTTTACAAATTTGCTCCGGCTTCGGTGACGCGGTTGACACTGACAATCGCGTAATTGTCTTTGAAAATTAGCTGATAGCTAAGCTAGTGGTAAATCAAAACTCCTTGTCTTTTATGAAGAATATTGCGGCATTACTTCTGATCGCGATCTTGTTGTCAGTCCGGTTTCGCACAAACCGACGCGACCACTCCCCTGCACCTTTTGAAGCCGGATTATCCGATCCCGTACGGCATCCCAAAGCCGGAAGACGTGACGGCCGTCCTGAATCGCGTTCACGCTTATTTGAACGGCGTTACGCCTCCGGCGTTCGTCAACGAAAAGACGAGTGAGGTATTCACTGACGCGACAAAGATCGACGCGAACACGACTCTTCAGCGTGGTGATTTTCGAATCGTTTCGTATGAATGGGGTGTTACTTATGCGGGGATGCTCCTTGCGAGTGAAGCGACGGGCGATCCGAAATATCGCGATTATGTTGAGAAACGGCTGGCCTTTATCGCAGAGTCGGCCGCAGCGTTCAGACGGCCTTCGGCACATTATGAGGAATGGGAAGGCCGAATGCCGCTGCGAAATCTATTAAACCCACGGACGCTCGATGATACCGGTGCGATGTCGGCGGCGATGATCAAGGCAAAACGTGCGGGGAGCAAGGCTAACGTCCAGCCGATCTTTGAGCGCGGGTTGAATCATATAATGACCGGCCAATACCGGCTTGCGGACGGGACCCTCGGGCGGAACCGCCCGCAGCCAAACACGCTTTGGCTCGACGATATGTTCATGGGCGTTCCCGCGATCGCCCAGATGGGCAAGCTGACCGGCGATAAAAAATATTTCGACGAAGCGACAAAGCAGGTGCTGCTCTTTTCCGACAAGATGTTCAATAAGGAGAAGGGCGTCTTTATGCATGGCTGGGTCGAATCGATGCCGACGCATCCGGAATTTCGATGGGCGAGAGCGAACGGCTGGGCATTTATGGCCCTGGCGGAAGTCCTTGAAGTATTGCCTGAAAATCATCCGCAGCGGGCCAAGATCCTTCAGCTTTATCGGGATCATGCGCGCGGGCCTTGCGTCGTATCAGTCGGGCTCAGGCTTCTGGCATCAGCTTCTCGACCGACCGGATTCGTACCTCGAAACTTCAGCAACGGCGATCTATACATATGCGTATGCTCGCGGCATAAATCGGGGTTGGATCGATGCAAAGACTTTCGCGCCGATGACACTGCTTGCGTGGAATGCAGTCTCAACAAAGGTAAATGCAAAAGGTCAGGTCGAAGGGACGTGCGTCGGCACGGGAATGGGTTTCGATCCGGCGTTCTATTACCATCGGCCGATCAGCTCGTTTGCCGCCCACGGTTACGGGCCGACGCTGCTTGCCGGCGCCGAGGTGATAAATTTGCTGAAGAACAAAAAGTTTGAGATCAACGACAGCTCGGTCCAGGTTCTCGAAGCAAAATGATGATTCGAAAAGCCTTTCTGATGAACGTTGATCCGGCTTTTCACGCCGAATATGAGCGGCGTCATCGGCCGATCTGGGCAGAACTTGAAGCGACCTTAAAGGAGCAGGGCGTTCTGAATTATTCGATCTTTCTCGAACCGAAAAGCAGCCAGTTGTTTGGGTATGCGGAGATCGAATCTGAGGAACGTTGGGCCGCCGTCGCCGGAACCGATGTGTGCCGGCGGTGGTGGGCCTTTATGGCGGACATAATGCCTTCAAATCCGGATAACAGTCCGGTTTCGGTTGAACTCAAAGAGGTTTTCCATATAGAAAAATGATGCGGCCTTATCGGATATCGATCGTCCTGTTCATATTGCTAGCGGTGGCCGCGGCAGGTGCTCAGAGTATTAAGGTGGTCCCGCACGAGGACCGGACACGGGTCGATGTCGAGATCGACGGGAAACTTTTCACTAGCTATCGATGGGATGAGAAGATACGCCGGCCAGTCCTCTTTCCGATCATGTCGGCGGGCGGAAATTTCGTGACCCGCGGATTTCCGATCGAGACGCGCGACAACGAAACGATCAACCATCCGCACCAGGTCGGAGGTTCTTTGAGCTACGGCGATGTCAACGGCATCGACTTTTGGAATAATTCGACGTACCGTTCCGCAAAAGAACTTGAGAGAATGGGCCGGATCGTGCTCAAAGATATTGTTCGGACAAGGAGCGGAAATCGTAGTGGTGAACTGGTCACAACGTCGATCTGGCTCCATCCGAATGGAAAGGTGATGCTGAATGAAACCACGAAACTTGTCTTTAACGCCGATGGGGATCGTCGATGGATCGACAGAGAAACGATGCTGACTGCGGCGGGCGAAGACGTCGTTTTCGGTGATAACAAGGAAGGGCTCTTTGCGATCCACCTGAACGTTCTGCTTCAGCAGGAGGACCAGTTTCCTGTGAAGGTTACGTCGGCCTCGGGCCAACTGTCCGACCGAGTATCGAAAGAAGGATTAACTGGAAAATACTTCACGAGCGAAGGGCTGACAGGCAATTCAGTGTGGGGAATGCCCGCAAGGTGGGGAGCCGTCAGCGGACGGATCGGCCAGGAAGATATCACTGTCGCTGTTTTTGATTCACCGAAAAATCTGAACTTTCCGTCGAACGCGATGGTTCGCCCCTATGGGCTTTTGGCCTTGAACCCATTCGGCCAGAGGTCTTTTGTGCCTGAAAAGCAGGAACGAAAATACACACTCCCGGCCGGTCGCTCGATCAAATTCCGTCACCGTGTTGTTATTCTCTCTGAAACGGCAGACTTAAAGAAGATAGAAGCCGAGTTTCAAAGGTACACAAAGTAAGACCTATGCGAATTAGGATCCCTTTTGCAATTCTGATAACGACGCTCGCCTTTAACGGCTTGGTGTTCTCACAGACTCTGGCCGATGTTCGGAAAGGCTTTGCAAATCCACCAGATGATGCGCGGATAATGATGCGTTGGTGGTGGTTCGGGCCGTCGGTAACAAAGGCTGAGCTTGAACGGGAACTGCGCGTAATGAAGGCAGGCGGTATCGGCGGCGTCGAGGTGCAGCCGGTGTACCCGTTGCTGCCCGACGACCCGGCATCCGGACACAAGAATCTTCCTTACCTATCCGATGAGTTTCTCGACATGCTCAAGTTCGCGGCCGGGAAATCAAAGGAGTTGGGGATGCGCTTCGACGTTACCTTGGGGAGCGGCTGGTCTTTCGGCGGTGCGAAAACTCCGATAACCGAAGCAGCCGGACAGTTGCGCGTTGAACGGGTAAAGATCGATGTTGGAACAAGTCGGGTTCCGATCCCGTCGATGATATCGGCCGAGAAACTGCTTGGCTGTATTTCTGTCAAGAACGGGTGGCAATGCTGTTGCCGAATCAGACCTTATTCAGCTGACGGACATTCGCGATGATAATGTCTGGCTCTCGGCCGGTACCAGCGGTTCAGAGGTCCTCTTCTTCATTTCCGGTAAAAGCGGCATGCAGGTAAAACGCCCTTCGTTCGGAGCTGAAGGGTATGTTCTGAATCATCTCGACGGGCCGTCCGTTGCTAACTACCTTAAGAGCACAGGTGACCGGTTATTTCAGGCATTCGATAAATCAACCATACCGTATTCGGTGTTTTGCGACAGCCTTGAAGTTTACAACCAGGATTGGACCGACGGCTTTTTAGAAGAGTTCCAAAAACGCCGCGGTTATGACCTGAGGCCATACTTGCCGGCTCTCGTTGCAGACATCGGCCCGAAAACGGCGGACGTAAGATATGACTGGGGAAGAACGATTACCGAGCTTTTTAACGAGCGGTTTATGGTGCCGATGCAGGCCTGGTCGAAACAGAACGGCACGCGGTTCCGCATTCAAGGCTACGGACTGCCACCGGCGGCCATTTCGAGTAACAAATGGGCGGACATTTCGGATGGCGAAGGTGCTCAGTGGAAAGTGGTAAGAGCGGCCAGATGGGCTTCGTCCGCGAATCATATCTACGGCCGAAATGTTACTTCGTCCGAAACCTGGACCTGGCTGCATTCGCCCGTATTCAGAGCCACCCCGCTTGATTTGAAAGCGGAGGCGGATATTCATTTTTTGCAGGGCATCAATCAGTTATCGGTCACGGCTGGGGCTATACGCCGCCTGAGGTTGAGTATCCCGGATGGCGGTTTTACGCTGCCGGCGCATATTCCGAACAGAATCCATGGTGGATCGTGATGCCTGACCTTTCGAAATATTTGCAGCGGTTAAGCTGGCTGATGCGGCAGGGAACTCCGCAAAACGATGTGGCTTTGTATCTCCCAAACGCAGACGCATATTCACATTTTACTGCGGGAAGGGTTCACCTGATAGAGGCCGAACGTGAACTCGTCGGCGAAAAGATCATGCCCGCGATATTCGAAGCGGCTACAATCTGGATTTCTTTGACGACGAGATACTCAGAACCGTCGGTAAAGTCGACAAGGGAACTCTCGGTTTGGGTTCCAGCCGGCATCGTGTTGTTCTTTTGCCGGGAATTGAGCGAATCCCCCTCGCATCGCTTCGCAAGCTCGATGGCTTCGTTAAAGAAGGCGGCATTCTGATCGCGACACGGCGATTGCCGGCGTCAGCCGCCTGGTTTTGCAACGAGCGACCGCAGACAAGGCCGAACACTGGGCGATCCTGCAGAGACTTTTTAGCGGAGCCACTGCGTCCGTGAAATTCGTCGAAAAAGAGGAAGATCTTGCAGGCGTTTTGAGCAAATTGCTACAGCCGGACGCGGCGATCTCTCCATCCGGAAAGGACTTCGGCTTTGTCCATCGTCAAACTGACGATTCCGATGTCTATTTCGTTGCGAACACTTCAAATGAAAAACGGCAGGTCCAGGTCGAGTTTCGGGCCAAAGGCACGTCGGTTGAAGTTTGGGATGCGCTGAACGGTGCGGGGGCCGTGGCTAATGTTACCGCCAGAACACCAACCTCGGTAACCGTCGGACTAGATTTTGAGCCGTATCAATCGCACGTGGTGGTTTTTTCGAAAGGAAAATCGGCTCTGCCGAAAGCTCCACTTTCCGTGGAGGTAATTTCTTCGCTCGATCTCAGCTCGGACTGGCAAGTTACCTTTGGAACAAATTCGCCGGCATCGATGAAACAGTTGAGTTCCTGGACCGATGCCGAAACGACAAGGTATTTTTCCGGCACGGCGATATACCAGAAAAATATTGATCTGCCGGAGAGCGGTATGCGGCAATCGGCATCGATCGTGCTGGACTTCGGCGATGCAAAATCGCTCGAAGCTCTGCCCCAGCGAAACGGAATGCGGACTTGGATCGAACCTCCGATCCGAGAGGCCGCTGTGATCAACGTAAATGGACAACGAGCGGGCTCGCTGTGGTGTCCGCCATATAGGATCGACATCAAGGCGTTTTTGAAGCCGGGTCGGAATGACATCCGCATCGAGGTTGCCAATACGGCTGTCAACTTCATGGCCGGGCGCAAATTGCCCGATTACAAACTCCTGAATCTTCGATATGGCGAGCGTTTTCAGCCTCAGGATATGGACAAAATACAGCCGGTCGCCTCCGGAAATGCTTGGCCCTGTTAGATTGTTGTCCTCAAAATGAGAAATCGATTTGGTCTCTTCCCTAGACGGGATCTTATCTACGCGGCTTATGAATTGAATAGGTTCGTGGTATGTTTATTGCCTGAAAGTCTGAGTTGGTTTTACCAATTTTGTAAATCAGCGGAATACTGATTGGCAGGAACAAGGAAATATTTGGCGGATTCTCACTCTGTCAGGAAACAGTGAGCAGGGTGAGGGTGCAGGTTTTTATTATGGCAATTATAAAATTATGGATTTTTCTTCGAAAAATCGGATTTTATTCTGGACAGCCGCCGATAATGGTGTTATTTTACCAATTTAATCAAGCCTATTCCAGAGATATAGACCAATTTTGAGCAGATATTTACGAAATTGAGGTTAGAACTCGCCGTTCGCCTAAACGCGGGTTAAGCGGTTATCTTTCTTGAACCTGACGTGATGAAAACAGTTGGATTGACCAATTAAGAAAGAGTTGAAACGACAAAGTTAAGGTCGTTATTGCGGATAAAAACCACATGTGGGTGCCTTGGAAGGAGAAAAAACAATGAGTTCAAATTACTGAAAGTGTCGCGAATTTTCGCCATTTTGATCGGCTTATGCATGCTGATCTTCGTTCAATCGATTTCTGCCCAGGAAACACGTGGGACTATCAGGGGAACGGTGACCGATCCTAACGGCGGTTCTGTGCCAAATGCGATGGTACAGGTCGTCGATCCTTTCGCGCGGTAGCAAGGTAAACCTGACGACAAACAAAGATGGATTGTATACCGCGAATTATTTGTTTCCAGGCACCTACCAGATCGTGGTTGACGTGCCCGGATTCAAGAAGATGATCCGTGACAACGTACTCCTTCAAATCGGCGGTGCGGTTCAGGTTGATATACCTTTGGAGATCGGTGGTGCGCAGGAAACCGTGAATGTAACGGCGGACATACCCCAACTAAACACCGAGAATGCATCGCTTGGTCAGGTCGTGGACGGACGCCGCATTGAAGAGCTGCCTTTGGTTCATGGCGATCCTTATACATTGATATCTCTTTCGCCCGGCACAACTTATACCGGCGATCCGAGGCTCGACCGGCCGTTTGAGCCGACGCACATTGTTGGTTACGCGGTCAACGGTGTCCGGGGGAATCGCATGGATCTAACGATAGACGGGGTTGCGAGCACTGCTACGGCAAACGCTAATGAGGTGATCGCTACTTACGTGCCGCCGAGCGATATCGTCCAGGAATTCAAAGTTCAGACGGCGACCTTCGACGCACAGTTTGGAAATACGGAGGGTTCGGTAACGAGTATTAGTATCAAATCGGGCACGAATGCTTTCCACGGTTCTGCGTACCTGTTTCAGGAACCAGGCTCATGGGCAGCGAATGACACGTTTGGAAAAGCAAGAGGCCAGGCACGCCCATCCAGTTATTCGAATCGTTTCGGTGGGTATATCAGCGGTCCGGTTCGTATTCCCAAGCTTTACAACGGAAAGGACAAGACATTTTTCTTGTTCGGCTTTGAAGGTATTCGTGACTCCCGGCCAAGGTTTGACGTTTCTAATGTTCTGGGTCCCTACCGCTGCACTGGCGAGTGGTGATTTCTCGGCATATGCCTGTCCGGCCGGCGTGACCACCGGATGTACAAATATTTATGATCCGTTGACCCGGACAAACGGCGGAAGTGGAACTGTTTATACGGGCACGTCAGTTTACGGGAAATGTTATTCCGGCAGCCCGTATTAATCCTGTTTCAAAGGCTGTGCTGGCATATTTCGGCAGTCCGAAAGAGTTCAGGGCTGGTTGGAAATATTTTGGACTCGACCTTAGCGGAAAAAACGAAACCTTACAATAACTGGACTTTTCGGGTGGATCAAAACCTTTCCGATAAGAATCACCTTTTCGTTAGGGGAAGTTGGTACGACAGAAGCAGTTTGTACAACCGTTATACGGACAGCGCCTATACCGGGGTAAATTTTATTTTCGCTTCACGCTCCGCGTGTGATCGACGATGTTCACACGTTTAACTCAACCACGTTCCTAAATGTAAAATACGGCTACAATCGCTTTATCCGGGCTTCGGGAGCTCAGAGACGATGCGGTCGGATTCGATCTTACGAAACTAGGGTTCCCCTCAAGTTACAACAGTTTGGTCGGTGAAGGCATCAGACGTTTCCCGAGGTTTAATTTTCCGAGTCCTGGAACGTTGGGAAACGGATTGACAAATGAGGACCGGCCGGTCGATTCGCATAATGTCGCGGCCATCCTGAACAAAACGGTCCAAAACCACTCTCTAAAGTTTGGAGGCGAATTACGAATTTATCGTGAAGATAACAATTTCGCCAGCAACGATCAAACTGGACAGTTTACCTTCAACAATACCTATACAAGGGCTAGCACGAATACTACGGGAGCAGCAGCAGGACCTCAGGAATTTAATGGACTGCAGGCGTTTGCATCGTTTTTACTTGGCTTGCCGTCAACGGCGGATATTACGCGGCGTGCGGATTATTCGGAGTATTCGAAGACCTACGGATTCTTTGCACACGACGATTGGAAGGTAACCCCAAGGCTGACCTTGAACATGGGCCTTCGTTATGAGCGGGAGATCGCATTAATAGAGAGGCAGAATAAGAGCGTTTCCGGGTTTGATTTCGATTACGTTCAGCCCGCACAGGCGGCGGCCAGGGCAGTATTGACGGCAACGCCGGTTGATTGGCTACACGCCTGGCGTAAATATCGATCCGAACACTTTCAATGTAAAGGGCGGACTGTTATTCGCTGGAAAGGATGGAGGAAGTGAACTATACAACACACCGCATAATACTTTCTTGCCGCGATTCGGTGCGGCTTATCGGCTAACAAGCAAAACTGTCCTTCGAGGAGGATTTGGGCTTTTTGCGGGATTTTTAGGAGAGCGTCGCGGCGATGTTATACAACCCGGCTTTACACGTACGACGGCCCTTCCTTTGACGACGCTCCCGAATGGAGCTCAGATCCCGAATGCAATCAACCTATTCCCGACCTTGATCTCGATCCTGGAACCAGTAGGAAATGCTGCCGGGAAACTGACAGGACTTGGCGGTGGCGTAACGTTCTTTAACCAGAACCCCAAGTCCGCTAAGCAATTCCGTTACCAGATTGGCGTTCAGCGTCAGTTGCCATTGGGCTTCGTTTTCGAGGCTGTATATGTCGGTAATAGAGGTTACGACATTGAAATGATCCGGGACCTCAATGCAATACCCGTTCAGTACCTGAATGGGGATAACGCACTAACCGCCACGACGCTTACACCGGCGGCGATCGCGAACAACAACATATTGGGAGCGAGTGTCACCAACCCGTTTCGAAATGTGGCGGGCTTTGAAGGCACAAACTTTTTCACCTCGGCAACGATCGCACGCTCCCAGCTGCTTCGGCCCTTTCCACAGTTTACGAGTGTTATTTCGTCAAACAATGATGGGGAATCGTGGTACCACTCGGGTCAGTTTGGGATCCAGAAACGGTTCTCACAAGGTAACACCATTCAGGCAAACTACACTTGGTCAAAATGGCTACAGGCGACTGAATATCTGAATGCGGGCGATCCGAAGCCAACAAAGATGCTTGCCGATCAGGATTCGCCGCACCGGTTTTCATTTAGCGGTATTTTTGCTTTGCCCTTTGGAAAAGGGGCGCGGTTTGCGAATAACAATGCAGTTCTTGACCGTTTTGTCGGCGGCTGGCAGTTTCAGGGGGTTTATACTTTCCAGGTTGGATTCCCGATAGCCTTTGGCTCGTACAGTATTACCGCCGGCTCAACTACCGGAGATATTTTTTACTTGGGCGGCGATGTCTCACTTCCGGATTCGGTTCGAAACACTGCGCTGTGGTTTAACAAGTCGGCCTTTGCGACCGTTACGCCCCAGAGCCACCTCCGGACACTCCCTTACCGGTTCGCGGATGTACGACGGGATAACATAAACAACGTCGATCTGTCGTTGATCAAGAATACACGGATCAACGAAGGTATGCGGATTCAATTTAGGCTTGAGGCGATCAATGCATTTAATGAACCTTATTTTCAAGCGCCAGCAACCGCGATCGGATCCTCCTTCGGATCTATAGCGAGTTCAACTGCGAATCAGGCAAACTATGCCCGACGCATGCAGATCGGCATTAAGTTCCTATTCTAGGAGCCAATTGAAAGTGGAGTCAGGGCAAGAATTTGAATGCCCTGACTCTTTCTTACACTTTTTTGAATGCAGACCATGAATCATGGGTTTTTTTGATAGACAGAGTGGAATGGAAGTGCTATCTTTCACAAATCGGTTCTTTACCTTAAGTACAAGCAAATGTATTGTGATCTTTGTTTGTGATTTTTTTTAAACTTGGCTTAGTTAAGCGGTTTACTGGAAATGTCACACTCGAAAAGCAGATCGAAACGCGACCAATGGCGGTTTGTGGTCGCCGTTTGCTAGGTTGGTGATTTGACCGCCTTGGAGGAGTGGTTCCGGAGGGGTAATTAGTAATAAGGCAGGCTCGTGGGAGGATTATTATGCGAATAGTTCAAATTTTGGTTTTTGTTCTTCTCTTTAGTTTGATGATAATTGGTCAAACCAACCGGGGTGGTATCACCGGCACGGTGACGGATGCGAACGGTGCGATCGTGCCGGGGGCGAAGGTTACCATAACAAATATTGGTACCAATCAGTCTTCCACGGTGACGACCTCCGGCAACGGTGCTTTTTCTGTATCTTCACTCGATCCGGTCATTTATAACGTGCTGGTTGAGGCTCCGAATTTCAAAAGGGCATTGATCGAAAATGTAAAAGTGAACACCGCAACGGTCGCGACGGTAAATGTCGTGATCGAGCCGGGAAACGTAGACGAATCCGTGACGATCCAGGCCGACGCCCAGATGGTCAATGCCGATTCGGGCACGCTTTCCCAAACCATCACCGAACGCCAGCTGCGTGACCTTCCTTTGAACAATCGCAGCGTTCTCGACCTTGCTGTCACAATGCCAAATGTTTCAGGAGATTCGGGCAGCGAAGACATTGACGCGGGCGTCATTACCCCGTCGCCCGGTTTTAACCTTAGTGTTAACGGCGGCCGCCCGGGCAGCACTTCGATGCTTGCGGATGGCGTAAACAACACCGGCGTCGGCATCGCACGCGCGGTCGTCAGCTTTTCACCGGAGACCGTACAGGAATTTTCGGTGCAAAGCTCGGCCTACTCGGCGGAGTTCGGCACGACCGGCGGCGGCGTTATCAACATCACAACCAAATCCGGCCGCAAAGACATATTCGGAACTGCACTTTGGTATCACCGCAATCCCGAAACGAACGCCCGTGCCTGGAACCAGGGTACCGCGCCACGTCCGGCAAATAACCTCCGCAGCAATCAGGCTTCATTCACCGTTGGTGGGCCGATCCTGTTCCCGAACTTTGGGGACGACGGTCCGGCGATATACGACGGCCGCAAGCGGGGATCATTCTTCTTCTTTGCGTGGGAACCGCGTTGGCGTAACGACTTCACCCAAGGTTTGGCATTAGTGCCTGGTGCTGCCGAACGATCAGGAAACTTCCGTAACATGGTACTTACGAATAACAGCGGCTGGCTGCCCGCATCGGTGGCGACTCAGTTCGGACAGACGCTTGTAGCCGGAGCGGATAATAATATCTATCAGCAGTTCACGCTTGGGGCCGGCGGAACACTTGTCCCGATCGTCGTTCCGGCGGTTTCCGGAAATCAGTTTTGTCCGTTTGGCTGGTCAGCAGCGATCGGGGTTTCATTCAATGCCCAAAACCAGCCCTATTGCACGACAGCTCAAGCACAGGCTCAGATCGCCAACGCGGCGAATAACCCTGCGCTAAACATTATTCCCAGGGAATTCATGGATCCGACCGCATTAAAGCTGCTTGAGTTCATGAACCCTGCGGGAAATTATTTTGTCGATAATGGAGCGGTTCGCAACCTCTTCACTGTTCGACAAGCCACTCAGAATGAAGATCGGTACACAGTCCGTATCGACCACAATATAACCGAGAATGCGAAGGCGACATTCCGCTGGACAAAAACTCCCGCGGTGGGTGTTCGCACGTCGAACGGGAGCGACATAAACGGCAACCAGGGCATTTACAGCGATGCCTCGCAGTATCTCGCCACCGTGAACTACATTTTTTCACCTTCGATCACCAACGATGTGCGATTTAATTACACGATAGGTGCTTTCAGCGAAGACTACTCACCTGAGTTCTCGATCATGGGTGGGAGAAATCTCTCAACGGAATTAGGAATCAGAAGCCTGACCAGCGGCGGGATGCCGCTGATCACAGCTTGGGGCACGGATAACCAGTACGCGGCGCCCGACATTGGTTCGAGCTTAAGTACGAACAACTTTAACAAGGAGACCCGGTACGATCTAAGCGACACGTTCTATATGACCACCGGCAATATGGTGTGGAAGATCGGCGGCAATATTAGCCGTGCCCGCCTTCAGGTAACGCCGTTTTTTGCGGGTGCGGGTGGCCGCTGGAATTTCCGCCGGCTTGCGACCAACAATAGTCCGGCCGGTGTCCCCAACAACAACAATCTAAATACGACGGCTAATGGGGGAAATACTCTGGCGAGTTTTCTGCTCGGCGTTCCACTCTCGGTGGATTATCGTCCCGCTTTGTTTAATTATAATTATCAGTGGGACAGCTATTCCGCTTTTGTCCAGAACGATTGGAAGCTGAAGCCGAACTTCACGCTCAATCTCGGTCTCCGATATTCGCTCCAAATGCCGCGTACCGAGGACAACAATTTGCAAGGCGTTTTCCGTCCGGATCTTGCGATCGATCAGGTACTTACAGATACTCAACGCCGGGCGATCGCTACGGCTGCCGGTGTTCTGGCGGCTGACCCGATACCTTCGTATGTTCCGACGTCGGCCAAGATCGTTCCGTTTGCGTTCTCGGGCCGGGGAGGAAGGTCGGCTCATATTGTCCCGATTGACTATGGTGCGATCGAGCCAAGGCTCGGTTTTGCCTGGAGCCCCAAGATGAAGGTTTTCGGATTCGACACCGAAAAATACAGCCTCGTGATCCGCGGGGGTTTTGGTATTTCGCATTTTCCGATCAATGGGAACAACCGCAGTGCGAGTCCCGATTTCGGAGGATTCACAACGGCAAGCACGCTCAAGCCGACCGTTGCCGGCGGCCCGGCGTCTAACAACTCAGACAACACCTTATTGCCGATCAGATTTTCCGGAAATAACGCTGTTCAGGGATCCTCGGTGCCGCTTGATACCTTGTTGGGAACCGACGCTAACGGCTTAGTTTTTCAGAAATCGATCGCCATTCCGGGCATCGCCGTTGATATTAACGATCCGAATTACGGCAAGGTGCCATATTCGCAGAGCTGGAATCTTGCGATGCAGTTCGCTCCGTTCAGTAATTCGACCATTGAGATCGCATATGCTGCCAATCGCGGCGTTGCTCTATACACTCCGCAGATCAACATCAACCAACGTGACACGGACGCGATCTCGACCCTAACTTCGAACAATATCAACCCGACCGGCAACGTCGAACGACCCGCTTGGCCGCATAACGCTGCTCGGTGGAGCGATCACAACATCGGTCGGCGAGCTTGTTCTCGGATTACATCGGGCTTCGAGGTACTTAATAAGTATTTCAACGCTAACTCGCAGCAGCATCCGCCACGCGGGCTATATCGATTTCAGACGCCGAATGTCAACCGGACTTAGCCTTACGGCAAATTACACGTTTGCAAAGTCGATGGACGATTCTTCGGATTCAAGCCCGGATGTCCGAGTTCTGACAAGCGGTTCGGTAAGGGGCCAGGTCGCACTTGGCGGCAAGCTTGAGGACGATTTCGCTCTCTCTGCTTTTGACGTGAAGCATGCGTTCTCCTCAACCTTTACCTGGGATCTGCCGTTCGGCAAGGGCAGGCAGTTTCTTTAAGAATGCTCCGTGGTACGTCAACGGCCCGCTTGGCGGATGGACACTCTCGGGTGTTGCCAGGATCGTGAGCGGCAATCCTTATCAGCCGTTCCTTACCGACCCCAATCTTCTCGGCGGAGCCGGGTTCAACCGCGTCGTTCGTCCGGACATCGTGCCGGGCGTGCCGCTCAAGAATCCGCTTTGGGATCCGGGTTGCAGAGTCGGAACGCGGAGTTGGGACCAATAGTTTCCTGGGCTGTGAGCCATACGTAAATCCGGCTGCCTTTATGCGTCCGGCAAAGGGCAAACTTGGCAATGCTCCGCGAACTCTTAGCATCAGTGAACCTATGAGAAAGTATTTCGATCTTTCGATCCAGAAGGATTTCCCGATGCCGTGGATCGGCGGGGAAGGCAAGAGAAAGATCAATTTCAGGGTCGATGCGCTTAACGTGTTCAATATGCCCAACTTCTACTTCAACAGCCGCGGCAACACGCCGTTCGGTTTTGGAGGCTTCCCGACAGAGTTCAACGGTACCGAGTGTATTGCCAATACTTCGATCGTTACTCCGACTACAGCAAACTGTCCGGGCGGCACACGGTCTTCGCCGATCTCTGCGGCTGAGTACGATGCATGGGCTGCGCTGGCATCCAACAACCAGCCTTTGTCGACATACTGCGGCGGGCGCAGCCCTTCTCGGACAGATCAGGACAATGGTCGGAGCGTCAAGGCTTCCGCCGCGTGCCGGGTCAACCGGCAGGTGGCGGAGCGTTGCCTGGCAACTTTTTCTCCATTGCACCGAATCAGGGCTTTGCGACAACGAACCCGTTGTCTTATGACATCCGACGCTCGAAGGATTCAAGCTGTGGCGTCTGAGGAATGCGTATGAAGCGAACTTCGGCAGCCTTACGAGCGGCGCGGTCGGAAATTCATTCGGCAGCCCGAATCCGGGAACCAGCTCGCGATACATTCAGTTTGGTATCCGGCTGATCTTCTAAGTCGGTTGCTTTTTGGCTTGTTTGATAACCTCAGCCTCGTTGCCCATCAACGAGGCTGAAGTATTTTTTGTACAAATGCTTTTTGATCGATCTTGAAAACCACGGGGCGTGATATGAAATATGTTCTCTTGATGATATTTGCAGCAGCGGTCTTATTCCCATCCAACGGACAGGAACTGCCGCGCGATTGGGTTGATTCCGACACTGGGCACCGTATCGTGCGGCTTTCGAACGATACAGACAGCTCGTCATTTTATTTTCATCAAAACGGCTACTCGGGCGACAAGCTGGTTTTCTCTACTCGCGGCGGACTTTCGACCTACGACTTCAAGACGAAGAAGATCGAGCAGATCGTCGAAGGCCGGACGGCGTACGTCGTTGTTGGCAAAAAGACCGGAAAGGTCTTTTATTTCAAGGGCGAATCGGTGTTTGAGACCGACGTCAATACAAAAGCGACACGCGAGATCGTTAAGAATGCAAAGCTGCGTACCGGTTCCGGTTTTGGCCTGAATGCCGATGAAACTTTGCTCGCGGGCAGCATGGTCGTCGGCGAACTGCCGCAGGAATTTCGTCCTCAGCCGGCTGCAACCCCAACCCCAACTCCGAATCCGAACGCACCGGCCGGACAGGTGCCGGCACGCGACAGCTATCCCGGCAAAGGCGACATGATGGAACGCCGCCTGGCGGCAAAGGTGCCGATGTCGCTTTACACGGTCAATATCAAGACGCGGCGAGGTCAAGACGTTTCATCCCGCGACCGACTGGCTCAATCATGTTCAGATGTCGCCGACCGACCCGACGCTGATAATGTTTTGCCACGAAGGCCCGTGGCACAAGGTCGACCGCATCTGGACGATCCGCACCGACGGCAGCGACCTCAAGAAGATCCACACCCGCACGATGGATATGGAGATCGCCGGCCACGAATTCTTTGGCCAGGACGGCAAGCATATCTACTACGATCTGCAAACGCCGAAGGGCCAGGTTTTCTGGCTGGCCGAGTACGACATCAAGACCGGCAAAATGCAGAAATTCGGCATGGAAAAACGCGAGTGGTCGGTCCATTTCGGCGTGTCGCCAGACGGCAAAACCTTCCTCGGTGACGGCGGCGGCCCGAACAGCGTGGCAAAAGGCGACAACGGCCAGTGGATCTATCTATTCAAACCGGAAGGCGGGAAATTCAAGTCAGAACGGCTCGTGAATCTGGCGAAACACGACTATTCGCTCGAACCGAACGCAACATTCACGCCGGACGGCAAATGGATCGTCTTTCGCTCAAATATGCTCGGCCCGACGCATATTTATGCGGTCGAGATCGCGAAGGCGAAGTAGACGTCGAGATAGACTCTGCGATCCAAGCGACTCAGCGAGAGAGACTGTATTTTCCGCAAAACCGCATGCGATCTGCGTGAATGCTGAAATTGATCGAACATATGAGAATCTTTCTGATTACATTCTGTTCTTGTACGTCTGCTCGGCGATCTCCGCTCAGGTCAAAGACGATCCCCGGCCTGTCGTTGACGACTCCAAGACCACGCCGTCTCAGATCCGTGATCCTAAACTGCCGACGCTTTGGATCGTCGGCGATTCGACGCTTAAACAGCAATGCTCCGCTTCGCGGCTGGGGCCAGGAACTTGCCCAGTTTTTTGATCTGTCAAAGATCAATGTCGTCAACCGTGCGATCGGCGGACGGAGCAGCCGTTCGTTTCAGTACGAAGGCCGCTGGGAGAAAGTGTTGAGCGAACTGAAGAAAGGCGATTTCGTCCTCATCCAGTTCGGCCATAACGATGTCGGTAAAGTCGGCGATCCCGCCGCTAAAGACCGCCCGGCGATCCACGGCGAAGGCGACGCAACCGCCGAAGTTACGCGGCTTGACGGCAAGCAGGAACTTGTCCATACGTTTGGCTGGTACATGCGAAAATACGGCAACGACGTTAAGGCCAAAGGTGCGACGGCCATTTTCTGCTCGATGGTCCCGCACAAAGACTGGCAGGACGGGAAGATCATCCGGAAGGAAAGCGAGACCTTTGTAAAATGGACCGCCAACGCCGCGAATGCTTCGGGTGCCGCATTCGTCAACCTCAACGAGATCATAGCCCTCGAATTCGAACGCCTCGGCGTCGAAAAGGTCGCTCCGCTGTTCGGCGACGCCCGGACACATTCGACGCCGGCCGGTGCATTGCTAAACGCGCGGATGGTCATTGCGGGTATAAAAGCATTGAAAAAACCAAGCCTCGGAAAATATCTTTCGGCCAAAAGCAGGGACATCGGACGGGCAGCCAAAGCGCGATGTGAGATCGATCAACTGATCCCAAATTAAAGGACGACGCTTAAGAAACCGGCTCAAAAACCGTCTCATTTTTTGCAAAATGAGACACTTAAGTATTGCTATCGTTATAGTTAGCTGATTTTGGCCCTTGTTTTTGTCAGCCGTTGCAAAAAATGAGCCACTTTGCAGTAAAAAGTGTTCTGCCTGGACAGCTAAGCCTTGTGTTTCCATATAATTAGACCTTACCAACATAGCGGGAAGCCGTCGCTCTGGATATTCCCAATTGCGCAGCGATCTTTCGAGAGCTTTTCCCTTCGGCTGCAAGGCGGCGGGCATTTTCGATGACGCTTTTCTTGTCTTTTGGCCGGGCGGCAGTTGCCCCGTCCGGTCTTTGGTGAAGATCGAGTTGATCTTGTTCACGCCCAAATTCCATAAACCTGAATCCAAGGAAATTGTTCACGGGCGGCCGTTCAGGGTTCTGTACGATGCCAAGCGAGGCGGCATTATCAAATTTTTCGAGTGAAAAAACGGGTACACAGTCGGCGCCAAATTCCGTTTTGCCGCTTCTGGCCTTGACGTGTTTTAGATAGCGCAGGCCCGGCCCGCGGCGGCTTTGCCCCATGGCAAACATAGAATCGGCAAAATTGGACAGGTTTACCGAGCCCTGCAAGTCGAGATCGGACAATGGTTGCCATCTTTGCCGTTTGGAGGTATGTGCCAAAACCAGTATCGAGATAAAACAATCTTGTTTCAGCCGGTTCAGGCCCCGCATGATCGACAATGCCGAATGCGGGTTGGATGTCGAGGAGCGGTCGAGAAAAGTAATGTTATCGACTATGAGCACCGTAGCATCATGCAGGTATATCTCGTTTGAGATATTGCGAAAGAACATGTCCGAAAACCCGTCGTAGCCGTTAATGACATCGCCGTTCCAATGTAATTCGGACCGAATAAAATTATCCGAAAAGTCGTATGGTGAACTCGAATTCGGTATTATCTTCCGAGATCCGCGAATACCGCATGGCAAGCTGGCCCATATGCAGCTCGAAATCCAGGTAAAGTACTCTCTGAGGCTCGGTGCAGCCGGTGCCCTGTTTGTCGAATGGAGCAATTCCCACACCCCGGGCCAGAGCCTCGCCGATCTGCGTCCCCAGCGCGCTCTTGCCGATGCCCGTGCATGCAAACAATATGCTTAGCTCCTCCTTTTGCCAAAACGGCCCGAAGAGATACTCGCCGGGCGGAACCCTGACGCCTATCTCAAGCCACCACGACAGGGGCGCGACAGAAGCATCTCCGGCTCAGGCGCAAAGGCCTTCGGATCTCTCTTTTTTGCCTCCTCAAGCAGCTTCTTCGTCGAGCTGCTCGGCTCCCACCCGATCGCGGAAGCATAATCCTGATCACCCGCCATCAGTTCGGCTTCCCAATCTTTGATCGACGGATTTTGCCCGGTATTGTCGCTCATGATCCAAATCGGCCTCCCTCAGAGATCATAAAGAATGTTGCAGCGATTGTCAAGCATTGCATATATGCAACAGATTTATCATTCGTCCGTAGGCCGGATTCGATCTGCAACGGTTTGATTTTGATAAGAAGTTCAAGTTGGTTAAGCATGCGTCACTGGCGGCACCATGCTAGACCTCGAGTTAATGCAGGCTTCGACATTATTGAGGAAGGAAATAGCGTCGGGCTTTTTCGGCGTCGATCCGGGCGGCGAGGCGCCATTCTCTTACCTTGATCTGGTTAGCGAGTTCTGGATCGGGGACTGGACTACCCTCCCAGACGGGGCGAAAGAAAAAACCGGAACAAAGGAGCATGGACCTTAGCGAGACAGTTACGAATTCGCTACGCTCGGGCGAACCTGGTTTGGCATCTGCGCCTTTTGATGGGATTTGGTTGATTATTCGCACAGCCCTCGCGGTAAAGTCCTGAAGATTCATGAAAGGCGTTAGTTGGGTCATAAGAGACGGCTATTGCCATGCTGCATATTACATCGGCAGTCGGGCCTGCTTTTTCGATCTGGCCGATGGCCTCATCCGCCATCTGTGCCGCATTAGGTCGGTTTAGATTCCACCGTCCAAATTCGTTTGCATATACGAGGAGTGATTTGGCTCGGATTTGATCATCCTTAATTTGATCGACGGCATACCGTGCGGGCTCGAACTCTCGATAAGCTTGGGCCCAATAGGCGAGTGTCGACAATTGCTGATCCCGCAACTTGGGCTGATTCGTTCTGCCGAGTGTCGGCCGAGCCTTCATGAGCAGGTCGGTTGCCAGCCTGTAGTTTTTCTTGATCTGAGCGATTTGCGACGCCCTGTTCCAGAGATAGTCTTTCAGGTCAGGTGTCGACGCCGATTCAGCTTCGGCGGCGGCGCGTTCGAGTTGGTCCTCGGCCGCATCGATACGATCGTCAGCCTCTTCTTTTGTGATTTGGTTTTTTGAAAGGGACTTGCGATATTTCGAGATTATCGACTGCGCGTCAGAATAGAGTCGCTTGTCCAGAACCTTTATCTTTGGCAGTGCACGCCGAAGCGGCCACATTGTAGCGACAGATGTGCCCTCGGGAATCGGCTTTGAAAGTTCAATCCCGGCCCCTCTGACCAAAATTCGGTAATATCTAAGCATCCGCTCCTGCGAAACGATAGGTCCAGGTGGGTTGAGAACCCGATCAACGAGCATGTTCAGAAGAAACGCGGAATCGGGCCGGGATGGTTCTCACCGTTTTTCAGCGCCGCGTCCAGCATTCGGTTCCCAAGTTCCGTATTTTTTCCTCTTACCGTTTCGTAAACATTCAGAAAGCGGCCGCGATCGTTAGCGCTGAGCAGTCTCTCGATCGAGCGATCAACAACTTCGCCAATGCAAGCTCCTTCTCGCAAGGACTGATATTCCTCTCCAGACGTATCGACCTTCGGGACATACGTCGCTTCGATCTTTCTTGCGGTATCGGCATCATGTTTGCGAAGCAGCAGGGCCATCGCGTTTCCCAAATATTTGGTTCGGCTGCCCTGTTGCTTTTCGTTTGCTGCCATTTCCGCAAAGAGCGTGATCAAGATCGGTTCTGCGGCGGCGATTCTCAACCAACATCTTTAGAGTAAATAAATTCCAGAATATTGAACCGTAACTGGCATCTGATCTCAACATCGGGAAGCGACTTTATCTCAGCATCCATCTCAAGCAACCGTCTCGCACGCTGTTGATTGTCGTAGGCATCGTTGGTCGGCGTTTGAGCACTGGATGCAACAGTAATTAGGAGAACACAAAAGATCGCAAAGCAGATCGGCTTGCCAAGAAAGAGTTTGATGTTCGGCATGACACCGGAATCCTAGCACTAAAGTGGCGTTTGGAGAAAACAAATATCGATTGCGGTCATCGTCCGGAGTAAGTGACTGCAGTGTGGCAAGCAGGGATGCTTGCCGCTCAGTCACGCGTCTTGCCGTCAAATCGATATCGGCGGAACGGCGGTCGCTTTGATCTCTACGCTTTTTGTTCCAAGCCGCGGGTGTTTTGCAGTCAGCCTGATAGTCCCAGCGGTTTGCTTCGATCTCACCCAAACGGCACCACAGCCACCTATCAATGCGAATGGGTTGTCACCGATGATCTCGCCGTTTTCGATGGTGAACTGGATGGCTCCGACGGCGTAGGGGCGTTCGTTGCCGAATTCGTCCGCGACCTTAAAGACGACGCGGGTCATGTCGATGCCGTCGGCTTTTAGCTCGGTGTCGTCGGCTTTTATGAGGAACTGCTTTTCGACGCCCTTGCCGGACAGTTTACGTTCGATCACTTTTTTGCCGCCGATATAGCCTTCGATCCGCATGTTGTCCCATTTTACGCTGCCCCAGATCGAGCTGCGGATGTTTGGGTTGAAGGGCGGGTATTTCAGATTTGGATAGGTTTTGCGGTCGGGTTCGGCCTCGGCGACCATTGTTTCGCCGACGAAGTATTTGAGCTTTTCGCAGTTTGACGACACCATCGCGTAGGTAAATGCTTCGTTTTCGTCGCCGCAGGCCCAGTGGAAGGCGGGTTCGAGGACGATCTCTTCCGACGGGGTCGCATTGCGATTTATAAAATCCGGCCGCCGGCTTTGGAATGCGGAAAATATCGGAAACGCCGTGGTAGCAAATGCGGTCGCCAGAGCCGAAATACTCGTGCGTGTTGTAATCGAATGCACACCAGCCGAGGCCGCCCGCGTATTTTACGTCCGCCGCGAGAGCGTCATGAACGCGTGCGTGGCGGTGGGTGTGCTCGCGAAGCCGGTCGGCAAGGTCGAACCGTTTGGTCGGGAACATGTGCCCCGAAAATTCGGTGTTCAGGTAGAGCGGATGATTTGGCGGACGCAGCGGCCAGCCGAAATCGTTCATCGTAAATACATCTTCCAAACGCTCTGAAGGGTAACGAAAGCGGACCCCGCCTGTCTGCCGGCTGTCGTCGAGGTCGTGGGCGAGCTTGTTTGTTCGCGTGTAAAAGTCGTGGTCGTCGCCCGATTCGTTGACGCGAACACCCCACAGGATGATCGACGGATGATTCCAGTCACGCTCTGATCATCTCGCCGACGTGCTGTACGCTCAGGTCTTTCCAGGCCTGATCGCCGACGTGCTGCCAGCCGGGAATTTCTTCAAAAACAAGCAGGCCGAGTTCGTCGCAGGCGTCGAGAAAATGCGGCGATTGCGGATAATGCGACGTGCGGACGATGTTGCATTTCAGCTCTTTTTTGATTATCTAGGCATCCTTCCGCTGCCCGCGTTCCGGCATCGCCTGGCCGACATATGGATACGTCTGGTGGCGGTTGAGGCCGCGAAGCTTGACGTGTTTGCCGTTGAGGTAAAACCCTTCGGGCGTAAATTTTGCTTCGCGGAAACCGATACGGGTGTCAAAATGGTCTATCACCGCCTTGCCGTTCGTGATCGTTACGCGAACGTCGAATAGTTTCGGCTTGTCCGTGTCCCAAAGCTGGATCGGGCCGAGATTCGAAAGCAAAATATCCTGCGTTTCAGTTCCGACAACATTGCGGCTGCCCGTTGCGATGACCTTGCTCCCGTCGCGAAGTTCGGCAGTGGAGCTGCAGATCGCGCTCGGTTTTCCCTTCTACGTAAACCCGAACGTTTACTCCTCGTCGTTCTGCAAAACATTAACCGGTTTCGCAAAAACGTTAGCAATGAATGTGTCCGGAACGGCGGTGCGGATCTGAACATCGCGATAGATGCCACCGAAGGTCATATAATCGACCAAATTTCCGAA
>CAVSZR010000009.1:5000-391967 GCA_963732475.1 Blastocatellia bacterium
TGCTTGAGAGGCAATTAATGATTTTGTAGTATGGGCTGGGTTTTGTCAAGTCAGCCCACTACAATCTGCCGAGGACGAAATGCGGAAACGCCCGCCCTACGCTATCCAAGTCGGCACGTCAGGATTTTCGATGGGCGAAACGCGTTGAACTCGCGCCTCAGCCGCCTGTCATTACCAACACGCGGTCACTCCTTGCGGGCAAGATTCCGCTTTGAATCCAGCAGCTGTTTCATCAGCTCGTCGACGGCGATCTCGAGTTGGCGATCACGACCGGCGACACTGTCAGCCGGAGAGTTGTCGACGAGGATGTCAGGCTGAACGCCATAGTTTTCCATATTGGTCAGTTTCGCGTCAGCAAGGAAGACGCCGACACCCGGCGTCCTCACCGTCGAGCCGTCGATAAGCGAATAGCTTCCCGTGCCGATAACCGCACCTGCTGTCGGAGTCCCGATGACCTTGCCGAGGCCAAGAGCGCGGAATCCGGCCGGAAACATTTCTGCGTTCGACGCCGATCGCCAATTTTGCATAACTACTTTCGGGCCAAAATATCCCGCAAACGGGCGTCCACTGGGTTCTGTCCCACGCGGCTGCCAGATCTGATATTCGCGCTGAACCAGGATCGCCAGTAGTTGCTGCTCAATGTTGCCGCCGCCGTTCCATCTTTGATCGATCACCAGCGCCTCTTTATTGCGAAACTCTCGTATCTCCTTCTCAAACTTTTGCAATGAAGGCTGGTTCATCGCCTGAATATGGAGGTAACCGATACGACCGTTCGAAGCCTCGTCCACTTTCTTCCGGTTGTCCTTGACCCACCGATCGTACCTTAGCGCGCTGTAGGCTCCCTGGGATACCAATTCGATTCGCGACGGCCATGCACCCTCATCGGAAGGCTTACTATTGAAAGTAACCTCCGCTTTACGATTCATCCGATTATTGAGCAACTGCCAATAGTCATCACCTGCCCTTACCGGTTTGCCATTGATGGCGATCAAGTAATCGCCAACGCTGACCTTTACCCAATCCTTGTCGGCCGGCCCGTCCTCGTAAATGTACGTAACCTTATAGCGGCCGGCAGCCGCATCGGGTGCGAGTTCGATGCCGAGGTGCCCGGTTGAAACGCCGCCCTGATTTCCGCCCGGCGGCGGTGCGGCTCCCGTGTGCGACGCATTAAGCTCACCGATCATTTCGTTGATAATGTTAAGAAGTTCCTGCCGGTCGCCAACCGAATCGACAAGCGGACGATATTTCACCCGGGCCGCGTCCCAGTCAATTCCGTGCATTTTCGGATCATAGAACCGATATTTCATCGTTCGCCACGCATCGTCGAACATCTCTGCCCACTCCGCCGGGCGGTCGATCTTCACGCGAACCGTGAAATTGATGCGGCGGCGATTGCCTTCGCTTCTCGCACCTGCTCCGGGAGCGGCCGGCGCCGGTATGGCAACTGAATAAATGCCGTCGCGTTCCCTGAAGAACAAAGTTTTGCCGTCGCGCGAAATATTCAAACCGGAAATACCACCTCCGAAACCTCCACCGCCCTGGCCGCCCTCTTCGCCCGCGGACTGTCCTGTCAACATTCGGGTCAGGCGCCGTCCGTCATCTTGAATGGTGTAGATGACCGGGATGTTCGAGGCTCCGGCCAACTCGCTGGTAACAAAAACAACCGTCTTGTTATCCAGCGCGGGCACATAATCGTCAACGTCAAACGGCATTCGCGTTATCTGCCGTGTCCGACGTTTCAGACCGGCCCAGTCGATCTTGATATCCTTCGCGGGCTGCCGCGCTTGCGGGCCACGCCGGCCCGCCCCGCCGTCCGCGCCCGTTTCGGCCGCTGGTGCAGGTGTTTCAGCCTCGGTCCGCATCTCCGGGTCGTCAGGATCGCGATCAAGCTTTTCGAGAACGACGGAGAACAACTGGTCGGGATTTATTGTGCCGCCGGGAACAGTTCGCAGGAAGTAAAGTTTTCGTCCATCCGCCGAGAACTGCGGATCAGCCTCGCCGTTTGAATCGAAGGTCACTTTGTGCGGTTCCTTGTCGGTACCCGCCGCCAAGATCAGATAAATATCGGTCGTCCGGGTAATATCAGGCTTCGAATATGCTATCCACTTGCCGTCAGGCGACCAGCGAGGCTCGCCGACGTTGCCAAACGTCGAAACGTCCAGCAACGTGACCTTTTTCGTTGCCACGTCGACCTTACTGAGCTTGCCGTCGGTCGTTGTGAACGCTATCTCCTTGCTGTCCGGCGACCACCGATGGACTTGTTTCAATGCGTCAGTATCTGTTAGCTGTTTAACTTCGCTGGAACCATCCGACGGTGAAACGTATATCTCTTCGCGTCCGCTCCGGTCGGAAACAAAAGCAAGGCTCATACCGTCCGGCGAATAGGAAACGAACCGATCTCGAGCCGGGCCGTCGGTGATCTGCCGCACGTCGCCTTCTTCGACGGGCGCGGTGAAGATCTCGCCATAGATCGAGAACGCGACGCGATTGGATGCCGGTGCAAGGTCGTAATCGTTCTGCTGCGAATTGAAAGTTCGCATTTCGCTGATGTTGTCCTGCGTCTCTGCGGAGATGTTCAGCGATATGGGGGAGGCCCGTTTGCTTCCGACGTCGAGTTTCCAGATCCCAAAATCATGCTCGAAAACTATGACCCGTCCATCGGCGCTAATTGCGGGCCACCGTACATCGCCGGCATTAAATGACGTGATCTTGTCGGCCTTTCCGCCTCGGTCGGACACACGCCAAATATTGGTAAGGCCACCGCCGTCGCGGTCACTTACAAAGTAAATTCCCCCGTCAGAACTCCACATTGGCCAGGAATCCTGGCCGTTGAAATCGGTGATCTGAGTGAACTTCTTGTCCGATGCATTCATAATGACAATATCGCTCTGGTTCGACCCGCGGTATTGCTTTCGCCAATAAACCTGACCTCTCGGGTTGTAGGCAATGCGCTGCCCGTCGGGCGAATAAGCCGCCTGGACGCCCATATCTGTGCCTATCCGAACCGGCAGCCCGCCGCCAACACTGACGGAATAGAGCTGCGGCGTAAAATCCTCGCCCCTGTTGCTGCTAAAGATCACGCCGCTGGAATCCGGCTTCCAGTTCAGTACTGTTTCGTCCGCCGAGTGAAAAGTCAGCTGAGTTGCGGTGCCGCCCGCAACCGGGATGATGAAGACATCCAGATTTCCATTTCGATCGCTCGAAAAGGCTATCCATTTGCCGTTCGGTGAGAACCGGGGATATGCATCGCGAGCGCGGTTAACTGTCAGCCGCTGAATATTCTGACCCGTTTCACTCGCTGTCCATATATCTCCCAGGTAGGTAAATGCGATGCGTCCCTCGTGATAATGCGGATACCGAACCAATTTTGCTTCGGCGGCCATAAGTGTCTGGGTGGCTAGAAAAAGTGACAAGAAAGCAAAGGCGCGGAATATTCTCATTTTGGTTCTCCGTTGAAAGGATTGGAGCGGGCGACGAGGGTCGAACTCGCGACTTTCAGCTTGGGAAGCTGACACTCTACCACTGAGTTACGCCCGCATTCGAATTACTACTTGTGATTGGATAGGAATTATTACACAAAAGACGATTGTCTTCAATGAAAATCGGCACGGTGTCGGCATGGGGCTAACCTGTTTGAAAAAAGAGACCACGCTAGACTTTTGATCTCAGGAGCAAATCGGTAACTTCACGTACCGCTCCGCTGCCGCCGTTCGCTTTTGTAACGTACATCGCGGTGGCAAGTACTTCAGCCACAGCGTCCGCGACACCAACTGAAAGTCCAACTTTGCCAAGCAATCCCAGATCGCCAATGTCGTCACCGATAAAGGCTGTTTCCTCGGGCGTCACACCGGCAACGGCCAGAATTTCGTCGAAGTCTGCTATCTTATCGTTCGATCTCGCCCTTAGATAATGGATCCCGAGTTCGTCGGCCCGTTTTCTGATGATCGTCTCGGCGTCCCTTCCGGTTATGATACCGGAACGAAATCCCGCCCGGTGCCACATCACAAGGCCCTGCCCGTCCCGGACATGAAAGACCTTCATTTCCTCGCCGGATGCAGAAAAGTAAAGACGGCCATCCGTTAGGACGCCGTCGCAATCCATTAACAGCAACTTGATCCGTTTGAAATGAGAGTACAGGTCAATGGAAATCTCAGCAGGCATGGGTTAATCTCGGCGAAACACGAATCTGTACGAACGCTCGGTGCCGCGTGCGATCGGGCCGGAGAATCCAGGTGCTTCGCGATCAGCCCGCTCGACTATTGTGAGCACCAGATTCTTCGTATCTTTCGATACTTCATACTTATGGTTGCTGAACGCAGTTAGCCCGCCACCCTGCTTAAAACTTGTTTCTCGCACAATCGCTTTTCCCCTCCAACTCGTTTTCACCTTTCTTCCGCCATCTTTTACGTTCGCGTATGGTTTCCATTCTTCCACGCCCCGATCGCTAACAAAGAGGACGATCCGTCGAGGAATCGTTTTGCTGTCAATCGTCAACGTGAGGCTTTCACCTTCCTTGGCAAAGGATAAGGACTTGTACCCAAAATACTCCTGGATCGCCTTATCCATCGATGATGGTTTTTCTTTCTCTGCAAGCGTCCACTTGCCGATAAACAACTGTACGTCCTGAGCGAGAATCGGCGAGCTCACGAAAAAGGCGATAAATAAAAATAGAGACGTCTTTTGCATCAGGCCGGCGTTATCGAACTTCAAAAATATCGACCGCGGCGAGCTTCCACCCGTTGCCAACCTTAACGAGCCGATAAACGGCCATCCCCGTTTCCGGTTCTTTATTTAGCAATTTGATTGCCAGGGTGGTTTCGACCAACGCCGTGTTTGCATCGATCTTATCGATATGCAAAACCTGGGTCTTCCATTCGACCGCCTGACCGGATATTCCCGAGGTAAACCGAGTGGCGTCACCTGCGACGGCCATCGCGTCGAGCTCGGCCTTTCGGTTTGAGGTCGCGGCTTTGTCCCATTGGGCGAAAAACGCTTTTACCGTTTCGTCCGCGGCCGATGCCGCATTGGATCGATTTCTGATAGCACGGGCGGCAAGGCTCGCACCGTATTCCGCGTCCGCTTTGATGGCTTCCTCAGCAAATTTCACCGCCTGGGACGCCTGTCCGGCTTTCGATGAGACCTCGCCCAAGCCAACATTTGCCCAAGCCAGGCTTCGCGAGGTTGGCAATTTCTCATCCAGGACCGCACGAAATTCCTTTTCGGCATCGGAGACCTTATTCTGGGCAAGCAATGATCGGCCAAGAAGCACTCGCACGTCGTCGAATCGCGGCACTTCCCTAAGCACGGAGCGTGCTGTCGTCTCGGCTGCAGCGTATTCCTGCTTGTCAAAAGACCGTTTTACAGCAAGCAGCGGATCGCTGTCGGTCATTTCGCGCGGAGCAACGTCGTCCGAATATTCGGTCTGCGGATATAGCTTTTCGGGATCGACCTCGACGCGGTTGATCTTGCTTGCGGTCTTAAAAACAACTTCGCCGTAATTTTTCGCCCGGATCGTTGTCGGGGCGGACATTCGCTCGCCGTTCGCAAGAATGGCGGTAACGTTGACCGTCACATCGATGCCGCCCGAATTTGCCAGCGCGACCTTAGACTCCCCGCCCTCAACCTGGGGCAAGCCAACCAGCAGGTTCGTTTCCGTGATCTGATCAAGCATGTGATCAAGAAATTCCTTATTTGGCGTATTCGCGGCCCGGAACTCCGCAAGCGAAAAGCTTCCATCCTGCATAGCAGCCCGAATCGTTGCGAACATCGCATCCTGACCGGTCTTTTTCGCCATCAACCGCCAGATCATCGCTCCCTTGTTGCCCACCTCGGGGTAATAATAGTCATCGAGCGGAGACGCGATATTTAGCGGCGAATCCCGACGAACAACCGCTGCGTAAGCAGTTCGCTGACGGAGTCTTTCGACATCGGCGACATCCTTGCCATATTTGCTTTCAATAAACTGCGTCGCGATAAACTTCGCAAGCCCTTCTCTGATCACACCAAATCCGTCTCCGTTAACGGCGACGGCATTCCCAAGCCACAACTTCGCCATCGAATCCGCAATGTTCATCGCAGTTTGCGAATCGATCTTGCTGCGGCGAAGTGCGGCCGCGTCGACAAAGATCGTTCCGCCACTCGAAAAGCCTCCGCCTCGTTTTACCGTGACTATTCGGATCGGAACGTCCGGAGCGGTGCCGAGCATGGCTGTCGTAAAAGTCTTTGCTTCCGATGCGATCGCCGCAAGTTCGGAGGCCCGCTTCTGCTCATCGGCTCCGGATCCCTTCGGGACCATCACCGCAACGCCGGCATTGAGAGTGTCCCAATCTCCGGCAACAAAGAAAGGCTGAGAATGGAGCTTCTGATCGAACGCCCCGGCGGACTCAGTGCCGGACGATACAACAGTTTGGCCGCCGGCCTGAATCTGCAATCGTACCGGAGCAAAATCGGCGCCGCGTGCAAAATACCAACTGTTAGGTGTCGGATACCAAAACGAAGTAGGCAGAAACTGTGACCCGATCGCTGAAATGGCGTTCAAGCCGGAATTGTCCTTCACATTGAGTTTGTAATCGACGATCGCAGAAACCGTTGCGTTCGGCTGCACCGACGGTATGCGGAGAACGATCCTCTGCAGGCTGGTCGCCGAATTTACCTTTTCTTCGCCTTTTGTGAAATCAACAGTTGCTCCGTTTATGGTAACCGTCGCGATCTCCGCACTCGAACTAACGCGCAGGGTCAGGGTCGACGCTGGTTGGCCGGAAACATTTTTCACGTCGATCTTTGCTTTCACCAACAGATTGCGGTCCGCTTCGGTTTGCGGCAGTGTGGCCGAAATGTCGTATTTCTGCACTTGCCAGGTTGACGAGATACGAGCCTCAGTCTGCGAAAACGCCGTGAAGTTAAGAGCAAAAAGTAGAAAGGTAAGAATTGACCGATTGATTATTTTCATCTCTGCGTCGTCTGATGGTCGTTCAGTCTGCATGTACAAGTTCGTGGATCTGCTTAAGTTTCGCCAGTAATTTTTCCAGTCTCGACAAAGGCAATTGATTCGGCCCGTCACTAGGTGCGTTCGCCGGGTTGTCGTGGACCTCCATAAAAACAGCGTCCAATCCGCACGCCACACCGGCACGAGCGAAGTGTTCGATGTATTCCGCTTGCCCGCCCGTTGCTTTTCCCAATCCGCCCGGCAGCTGAAGCGAATGCGTTACATCAAAAACCACAGGCACACCGAATGACCGCATTATCGGAAAGCTACGCAGATCGACAACCAGGTTATTGTATCCAAAGCTTGCCCCGCGTTCGGTCAGAAGGATCTTTTCACCACCCGCTTCACGCAATTTATCGACAATATTCTTCGCATCCCACGGTGCAAGAAACTGGCCTTTCTTCACATTCACAGCTTTTCCCGACCTCGCCGCCGCGACCAACAGATCCGTCTGCCGGCAGAGAAAAGCTGGGATCTGCAATATATCCGCAACCTCAGCCGTTTTTTCAACCTGCCATGGCTCGTGAATATCTGTTATCACAGGCACGCCGATCTCCGCCTTAACCTGCGCCAGCACCTCAAGCCCAAACTCCATCCCTTGCCCGCGAAAACTCTCGATCGAACTGCGGTTGGCCTTGTCGAACGAAGATTTGTAAACAAAATCGACACCGACATGCCGCGCAGATGTCTTTTATCTCCTGCGCCATAAACAGCGCATGCTGGGCAGATTCGACTACGCACGGGCCGAGGAGAAAAGCTAAACGCCCATCGCCAAAAGTTACATTTCCAGTCTCGAAACAATCCATAAGTTCACACAAGACCCAGAAAGTACAGCACAAATATTGACGCAATCGGTCCAACGAAAACTAGAAATGCAAGCCGTTTCGACCATTTGTACAAAGAAAACCAGATCCTTAAGTGCCTGTGAATTGAGACCCATTTCGGCATACCCTGGTTTATTTCATAAAAAACCTTTGTTCCGGCGGGCATAATCAAGGTCTCACTTTCGACGTCCTCCTGCCATAGCTCCACGTAGTTCCTCTTCTTAAAGCTGATAAGAAAAGACCCGGTCGCCGCATTAACAATGACAAAGAAAACGAAAAGTCCAATCCAGATCCAATACCAACTAAGCGAACCTATCATACCAATACCAAACTACCGTATCCCAAAACTAAACGCTCCCCAGAAGCTTTCCCAGTCAGCCTCGCCGCAGTCCGCCGTACACCGCTGCATAACCACCAGCCGTACGAGCCATGTTCCCTTACGGTCCAGCTTAACGGTAATTTTGCCGTCCGGCGCCCGTTACTAACTTCTGCTTAGAAAATGTTTCACCATCACGGTTGTCAGCGAATACGGTCCTATTCGCAAGCGGTTTCCCGTCGAATCGGATCTGAAAGTCCAGCATGTCGCCGACCCGTTTTGAATACGGATTTTCCAGCGGGGTGATGTCGAGTTTTAATGCTGTCTTTGCCTTATAAGTATTGTCCCGCATTTCGCCGATCTGCAGGAGCGTTTTGATGAAACGGCTATAACGCTCGCGGCCTTCTTTCTGGCTCTCGCCCAGCTTTGTACGTTCGGCGATGATGTACTCCATCCCGTCTTCGTGAAGATAGTCTTCAAACTTCTGCGGCTCCAACGTTATGTACGACCAATTCCGCTCCAGTGCGAACAGGTGATTGCCCTCAGAGCCAGAGGTGTAGCTGTAGAAGGGCACGGAATTGTCTTGATTATTCTTTGCGTCGGCCCCTATCTGGCTAAAATATTGACGGAATGAGAAAACCTTGGCGGTCTGAAACGGACGTTCTTCTTCTTTCTTTAATCCTTCGCCAACGAACAAACGCAAGTCGATCTTTTGATTCACCCGAATAAAGAAACTCTCCGGTTCGAAAAAGTACTCGTGCGGAAATGCCGATATCGGTAGCAGCAGGGCCGAAAACAGGACTGCGATCAATCTGTAGCTTAAAAAGCGTATTGGCATAACTCAACCTTTTAGTCGATCAAAGCCGCTCGTCGCCTGCACGAACCGGTGCATCTCGGATTCTGCATCGACGCGCGGAAGCAAAAATGGATCATCGCCATTTTCGCACAATCTTAGCTCGGTCGTAACCGCTGACGTATAGCCCGCGTTTTCAGCGGCATCCCGCTCCCGATGGCCTAAATTTCCGTTCGGGTAGCAAAAATGGATCACGTCACTTTGAAGTTTGGACTCGATCATCGATTTTGACGACTGAAGTTCATTTTCCAAACTTTCCACATCGACATTCGTGAGGATCGGATGATTTGCGGTGTGCGACCCTATCTCAATATTCGCCGCCTCGAACATTTCGCGTGCTTCATCCCATCCGAAAGGTTCAAATTCAACCGGGGGGATATCCGGCATTGCGACACTCATTTCTGATGCAAGTTGAAGCAGACACAACTCTTTCTCGGTGTCCGGCATTTTCTTTAACTCCGAATTGATCGCTCCAGCTACCTTCAACCGTGAGACTGTATCACTCAAATCTGCCTGGATACTTTTTGAGCCGATCGTAGCGACGCACTTGGCGTTGGAAGTCTTGGCTAGTATGTAGCGCGCCTTGTCCGTCCAAATCCAATTCTTGCCATCGACAAAACTGGTCACGACGTAGATCGTTGCCGGCAAACCAAACTTTTTCAGCACTGGAAATGCGATCTCGTAGAAATCCCGATACCCGTCGTCGATGGTTATGACCGCCGATCTCTTCGGAAGGGCGATCACCGTTTTTCAATCGATCCACTGCCTCACTCAGCGGGATGATCATGTAATGTGCAGTCAGGTAACGAAGATGGGACTCGAATGCAGTTGTGGATGTTTTTCCGAATTCCTCGCCTTGGCTGAACCGGTGGTACATCAAGATCGGCAGCTTTCCGCGGTTCACGAATCGAAACGGAGCAAAGGCATTAGCCCGGACAAAGATGTTGGCGAGAGCCTTCTTATCCACTCGCCCTCCGCTCAAGCCTCAGCTTTAGCCGCCGTCGCAATTCGTCCTTTTCACGTTTTACGGGAAGTCTGTATCTTTTACCGATGGAAATGTCTTGCGGGGTTCGTTGCGCCGTTCCGGATTCGATCAGTTTCACCGCATCGGCGACCAAATCTGCCGATTCCTGGCGGAAGCTATCGCGGAAATGGTCAATAAACTCTTCGAAATTTACGCCATAAGCAAGATCGTATTCCATCGGCACCGTTTTCTGGAGAATAATATCGCCTGTATCCACTTTCGCCGCTACAAAATGAACAGTCAGTCCAACTTCCTTCTCGCCATTAAACAGTTCCCAAAATATCGGTGGGCCGCCGCGGTACTGAGGTGCGAGGCCCTGATGCAAATTTATTGAACCTAGCTTTGGGATCGAAAACACACTTTCCTTAATAATATTTGTCCCATAGATGACGGCCAGATCGGCGTTCGCCGCTCGCATCATTGCGATCGACCCGTCCGAATGAAAGTCGTCGATCATCTCAATCTTCACCCCTAGTGCGCCCGCAATTGATGCGGTCGGGTCGTTGAGACTATTTGATGCGATCTTGTTTTTCGAGAATAGCTTGCTTGCCGTTTCGATCACGCCGTCGTATTTT
This sequence comes from Blastocatellia bacterium, assembly GCA_963732475.1. GTDB lineage: Bacteria > Acidobacteriota > Blastocatellia > Pyrinomonadales > Pyrinomonadaceae > OLB17. The sequence goes on from CAVSZR010000009.1 coordinate 15,578, forward strand.
ATCGAACGTCGCAGACGCTCTTGAAACCCGCGAGTCCTCGCAGCGGGCCGTTCTATAAAAACGCTCGCGATCTCGACGCCTTCAAGCGCCGCAAGGCTTTCCAAAAGTAGGTCCGCACCGCCATGCGTCAGTATGATAAGGCGCATATGTCGTATGACCCGCCGGTGGTCGATCAACCCACCTCTTTAAGCGCGTCAAGGGCTTGTGCGATCGGCTGTTTGTCGCTCGTCACGTCGTGCTGGAGATTTTCGCTGTTTAGCCGGTTTTCCCATGCCGCCTTCACAAAAGACGTGAACAAGGGATGGGCGGCAAGTGGTTTCGATTTGTATTCCGGGTGGAATTGGCACGCAACAAAATACGGATGCACCTCGCGTTTCAGCTCGATCATCTCCACGAACTTTCCATCCGGAGAAATGCCGCTAAAAACCAAACCTTCCTTTTCCAGGAGCGGACGAAATTCAGGGTTGAATTCGTACCGGTGGCGATGGCGCTCGCCGATCTCATCCGCTCCGTCGTATATTTCTCTGGCAAGTGAACCTTCCTGCAATTTACAGGTCCACTCGCCAAGCCGCATTGTCCCGCCAAGCTCGTCAACATTTACCAGATCGCGAAGCTTGAAAATTATCGGAAACGGCGTTTCTTCGTTGAATTCTGTCGAATCTGCATCACGCAAGCCGCAGACATCGCGTGCGAATTCGATACAGGCCGTCTGCATTCCGAGACATATGCCAAAATAAGGCGTTCCCGAGCGGCGTGCGTATCTGATCGCCTTGAGCATTCCGGCGATCCCACGTTTGCCAAAACCGCCAGGCACAAGGATCGCGTCAAAATCCTGCAATTCCGCCTCGTAGCCTTCTTTTACGAGATTCTCAGATTCGATCCAAGACACATTCACGCGGAGATTGTTCGCGACGCCTGCGTGTGTCAGAGCTTCCCGCAGTGATTTATAAGAATCCTCAAGTTCGACGTATTTTCCGACGATCGCTATCTTGACCGTACCGCCAGTCGGTTCCTTGATAGTTGCGACCAGTTCGCGCCAACTCTTCAGGTCGAGGTGCGGAAACTGTTCGTCAAGTTTCAGGTCGTTGACGATCAATTCATCCAGTCCCTGCTCGTGAAAAGCCAGTGGCACTTCGTAGATCGTCGGAACGTCGAGTGCCGAGATAACGGCATTTTCCTGGACATTACAGAACAACGCGATCTTTCGCCGAAGGTCCATTGGAAGCGGACGTTCCGAGCGGCATAACAAAATATCGGGAGCAATACCGATCTCACGCAGTTCTTTCACGGAGTGCTGCGTCGGCTTGGTCTTAAGTTCGCCGGCAGCGGCGATATAGGGAACAAGCGTTACGTGAACGAAGATCGCATTCGGCTTTCCCTCTTCGTTGCCGATCTGCCGAATCGCCTCCATAAAAGGCAGCGATTCGATGTCGCCAACCGTTCCGCCGATCTCGACGATCAGAATGTCCGGTTCATGAGCGTCCGCGACCGTCCGGATCGCTTTTTTTATTTCGTCAGTAATATGCGGGATCACCTGGATCGTCTTTCCAAGGTAATCGCCACGGCGTTCCTTTTCGATGACCGAGAGGTAGATCCGGCCGCTGGTCCAGTTGTTCGCCTGCGAGAGCTTGGCGTGTGTAAATCGCTCATAATGCCCGAGATCGAGATCGGTCTCGGCCCCGTCGTCGGTAACAAAGACCTCGCCATGCTGAAAAGGCGACATCGTGCCCGGATCGACGTTAATATACGGATCGAGCTTCATCATCTGAACCTTCATCCCGCGAGCCTCAAGCAGACAGCCGATCGAACTCGCCGCCAACCCTTTCCCAAGGCTGGAAACCACGCCGCCCGTTACAAATATGTATTTAGTCATCTGTCACATCCTCCGCGTCCCCGCGCCCTGCTGTCTCATCGTTGTCTCCGGCCTTGCCTTCGCGCTTTTTCTTCTGATAGCGGCCTTCCTTCATTTGCGTGATCGTTTCTTTTGCCTTTGCCGCCTCAGGATTCATTAATTCATGCAACGCGTTCATTGAGGCTCCCATCATCGTCGTATTCTCGGCAGCATTTCGTTCAAATTCTTCCGAGGTTCGCGTTTGCGGTTTGGACAGCAATTTCAATCCGACGATGCACGCCAACTATCAACAAAACAAAAAATCCAAGGCCGATCCAGTCGCTCATTTGTGCACAACTTCAAGAACTCTCTTCACCTTATTAAGGTCATCGACCGTATCAACACCGATCGAGCTTTGTTCCACTTCTACAACCTTTATCTTACCGCCGTTTTCTAAAATGCGAAGCTGTTCGAGCATCTCACTTTTTTCGAGCCTTGTGGGTTCCATCTTAGCGTATCGAAGCAAGAATTCCCGGCGATAAACGTACAAACCTGTGTGCTTCTTGAAATGACTCAAAAGTGCCGGATCGTCCTTGATCGCAAATTCCAGTCCGCCCGCTTTGTTGACCTCATCACGGAGAAACGGTATCGGCGACCGCGAAAAATATAGTGCATCGCCATTTTTGCCCGCAACAACTTTGACGACATTGGGTGAAAAAACATCGGCAATGTTAACGATGGGTTCGCAAATGGTAGAGACATCTGCCAGCGGATCGGCAATCAAGGCCTCAACCGCGGCCTCGATCGTCTCGGGCGAGATCAGTGGCTCATCTCCCTGAACATTAACGATGATCGATCCTTCCTGTAGACTTTCAGCGACTTCGGCGATACGGTCGCTGCCGGACGTGTGGCCGGCTGACGTCATGACAGCTTCGTTTCCGCTGCCGGATACGATGTCGAATATGCGTTGATCATCCGTGGCAACTATCACCCGCGACACGCACGAGGCCTTCTTCGCTTGCTCCAGAGTATGGAGGATCAACGGTTTACCGTTGATTTCCAGCAGCAGTTTTCCCGGCAACCGGACAGAAGCGTACCGAGCGGGAATTATTGCGATCACATTTTGTATGGGATTTGAACCGTGTTGCTCCACGGGATTCTAGGATATATCGGATAACTCCAACTATCAAGACCAAAAGCTCGAAACTTGGAAGTTGTTCTGCTTTTCGCTACACTCACCTGCGATGCAGGAAATTCTCACGAAAGCTGACAACGATTTCGAAGCCCCTCAGCCGCCTGAGCCAGTTCTGGCCGGCCGGCCAACGCCGAACGATCCGCCGTGGAACTCGGGTGTTGCCGTCGGAACGTGGTTTTTGAGTGTATTGATGATTTTGGTGATCCCGGGCATCGTCCTGTTGCCGTACATTCTTTCGGTCAGCGGCGGTTTCGCCGACAACGTCGAGCTTGCCGAATTTATTAAAACCGACACTACCGCTATTATTCTCCAGCTCGACCGCGATCATCCCTGCTCACCTGATCACTATTTTTCTTGCGTGGCTTGTCGTTACAAAGTCGCGCAGATATTCCTTCCGCGAGATGTTGGGTTGGAAAGCTGGCGGCATCGGATGGTGGATATGGTATGCGGCGATAGTAGTTGGCTTTTTTATTGTAACGGCAATTGTTGGCCGCTTTTTCCCGGAACAGGAGAACGATCTGATACGGATCTTGAAGAGCTCGCGAACGGCCGTTTACATGGTTGCCATTATGGCAACATTTACAGCTCCACTGGTTGAAGAGGTAATTTACCGGGGCATCCTTTTTTCGGCCTTTCAGCGCACTTTCGGCGTTGGCTTTGCGGTGGCTTCGGTCACGTTCCTATTCGCGATCGTCCACGTACCACAGTACTATCCGAGCTTTTCAACGATCTTTCTGTTGACGCTCTTGAGCCTGGTTTTGACACTTGTTCGTGTCCGCACAAATAACTTGCTGCCCTGCATTATCCTGCACACGATTTTTAATGCGGTGCAATCGGTGTTTCTTATCCTGGAACCATTCCTGACAAACGAAAACACGCCGGCTGAAAAGGCGATGATCCAATTCATAAAATAAAGAAGCGGGAGGCTTTTTAGCCATCCCGCTTTAGTAATAACCTGAACTACAAGTTAATTGTCCTTCTTTGCCGGGCTGTTTGCCCGTGATTCGTACACCGGAGCCGGGGGCGGCGGAGGCGGAGAATAGGTCGAACCGCCAGATGACCTTATCGGATCGCCGAACGACGAATCATCACCCTTTGTTCGGCTCGGGTAGTAGTCACGCCCGGTAGAGCCGCTAGACCCCTGCACTTTGATGAACGGAGGCGGTTCCGACGATCCCTTATCGATCGGGCCGCGTGGGCCGTACCTTGGCGGCTGATATCCGCCGGTCATCACCGGCTGCTGATAGACCACCGTAGGAAGGTTATAGTACGTAATATTGTGTCCAAAACCATATCCGTATGGCGAGTTCCATCCGTAGCCAAATGGCAGAAAGCAGTGGCTTCGGCGGAACGGGTCATAGACCCACAGCCCAAACGAACTGTACATATTCCAGCCTCTCCCCAAAAATGACTGCATCAACGCAGTCCTCATATTGTTTCTGGCAAGCTGACCGCCGATCTTGGCAAGTTCCTTCGCCCGACTCTTGCTCCAGATCTCAAGAGAATCCTTATCGTCGCGGTCGAATTTTGCTATCGCCGCACCGGTTCCGGAGAGCGTTGCTTCGCGTCCGGATTTAACCAGCGTAGGCGATTCATCACCTATCTCCGCTCGGCCTTTCCAGACAGCAACCTTTCCTTTTCCGTCCGCCAATACATCGATGCGATAAATTCCGGAATCGATCAAGCTGAACTTCGTTTTTGGTGAATTTACCGTAACTCTAAAGTCCTCGGTGGCAAAAACCTCGAATATCGCACTTCCCGAATCCAGGCCGATCTGAAGGTCGTCCAGTGAAGTCGTCTTAAATTCGAAAGCTGAATTGCCGCCTAGTCGCAAATAAGAACCCGGATTAAGCAAGATCTCAGCCTTACCGTTCGCGCCGGTCGACACGCGGTCGCCGATCTCGAGCGTATCACCCCTGAGCAATAGCCCGCTCCTTCCCGCCTTTCGGACAATATTGACTGAACCTTCGACAAAGTTAACTCCGCCGGCTTTAGCCGAGATAACATATTTTTCGCCCGCGGCCGCAGCGATGGTTTGATCCTGACCCAAAGCCCCCGAAACGAAAAACACTCCGGCAACGGTTGCCGTCATCATTAGCGAAATCCATTTTTTCATAATATTTCCTCGGGAAGAGATAATTCGGATGATATGCCTTTTTAAAGCAAAAATCAATTTATTTTCGTCTAATAATTGCAGGGTTTTCCGCATTCTGCGGACGCAGAAAAATACGAACAACCTTTATCGGGCATTCGTAATCATAGTAGGGTAACCGGAGAATGTCCGGGTCGCGTGACAGAAATAGGTATTATGGCAACATTTAAGGATCCGGCAAAGTGTTTCGCACCGCTCGAAGTAGTTGAACGACTGCTTGAGATCCGTGCGGAATTGGGCTTTTCCGAGACTCTTTACCTCAACAGGTCGGATGAATTGACGGATTTTCTCGATGCCTACGGTTTTGATATTTACGCGTTCTCCACCGGTAACGAAAAGATCAATTACGGGGATTATAGATCGCCCGTCGTTCCCGGCGGCGATACCCTGCACACGTCAGTAATGGCCCACTAATTTATTATCGATTTCAACTGAAGGAACGCGGAAGGTGATTTGAGCTGTCAGACCCATCCGCGTTTTTTCTACGTCGCTTTGACGATAAAAAGCGTCCCATCATCGTCCAGGAATTTCCGTTCGGTAAAATCCGCCACGCCCTTTCGAATATAGTCGATCATTTCCTTCGCGGGCATTTCAATACAATCCAAAACCCTTTTCGCAAACCGCTCGGCTCCATATTCTTCTCCTGCCTCGTTCGCAGCCTCGGTTATTCCATCGGTATAAATAACCATCACCTGGCCTTTTTCAAACCTGATAAAGTGCTGATGATACCGGGCGTCCATAAACATCCCGAGCGGGGTGTCGCCATACTCGACAAAACGCTGTTCACCGTCCGGTTTGATCAAGAGCGGTGGATTATGTCCGGCGTTTGAATAAACAAATGTGCGGTTGGTTGTATCGAGAATGCCATATATCGCAGTTATGAATTGGTGGTCTTCCGTCGAATCCCAAAGTAAATTACTGACCTTTGACATCGCAATGTGAGGGGCATAGCCTACCTGCACGCCGGCCCGCAAGCTTGCCCGCAGGAACGCCATCAGCAATGCCGCAGGAATTCCCTTGCCGACCGCATCGGCCACGACGATACCGATCTGATCGTCAAAGATCTGCACCCAATCGTAATAATCTCCCGACACTTCTTCAGTCGGGAAAATATAAGCGCTGACATCGAAATTATCGAACTGCGGGTCACGGTCGGGAAGAAGCTCAAGCTGGACTTGACGGGCGATCTCGAGCTGGGCCTCGATGCGTTTCTTCTCCACCACTTGCTCGTGTAGGCGCTCTTTTTCGATTATTATGGCGACTTGCGAGGTTAGTAATTGAAGTACCGATAAGTCGTCCTTCGAATAGGCATTCAGATCGTCACTTTCAAGATCGAAGGCTCCGATGACGCGGTCATTCGAAATGATCGGTGCGACCATCTCGGACCGCGTTGGCTTGCGTGCAGCAAAATAGCGAGGGTCTTTACTGACATCAGGCGAAATTATCGCCTCGCCGGTCTGGGCAACCCGTCCTAGAAATCCTTCGCCAAGCCGAAGCCTCGGTTCGATGAGCTCGAAGCTGATCTCGTAACCACGTATGACCTTAGATTTGAAAATGTAAGGATTACCGGGCTCCGAGCCGTGCTCGATCAAGTAGATTCCCGCCGCGTCGTACGGCAACAGCGAACCGAGCGTGTCCATGACAAGGTTCAACACCTCCTCAATATCGATCGAGCGGCTGATCTTGTTCGTGATGTCGAGCAGAAGCCGCAGCTTGTCCACCGTAGAAAGCTTCGGATCAGGCTTCGCATTCTGTTGGATCTCGTCGTTCATCTAATTTCCCGACCGGAACACATTTTCCTTATACGAATCCCAGAGCCGCGAAACCTTGATGCGATATTCGATCAAGGCCCGGCTCACGTTATAGTGCCTGGCGATCTCCGCTGCTGTCTTTCCTCTCTCAATTAGATCCTTTAATCCACGATAAGGCACCAGGGCCGCCGCTCCCGGTTGCGTACGCTTCCTCCTCAATGTCGGCGTTGTAGTCGCGGGCAATGATATTGCCGTTCTTATCGCGGCGCTCGATCGCCAGCCGGCTCGGCTTGTGGCCAAGAAAAACGTGGCACACCTCCTCCATAAGAGTAGCATTATGCCGATTTTTTCCGTGAGTTGGGTTTAGAACGATCAGCTTTCGCCCGTCTGGCAGAACCTGAGAAGCAGCTCCGCCCGACCATGCATCCTTCCCTTCGCCCAGAAGATGAGCCTTTGCATCGTCGCTCAGCGCTTCAATTTGTTCAAATGAAACGACAAGCAGCTTTGCGTATTGGGCCAGCTTGAAAGGATCGAGCCGTTGGCTGTCATCTCGGAGTCCGGCAAACTCCCGCAGGCCCTGGGCCCGGCTCTCGTGATGGCGGCCTTTTTGAGTTGGAGGTAATTCTGAGCTGTCCACTGTTCTAATGCAAAAGCCCGCACGAAGTAAGGGCGTTCCGAGCACCAACCAAAACGCCCTTACTTCGTGCGGGCTTCCGCATTCCCACTAGACTTCTTTATATTCCGAATCAACGTCTTCGCTCGACAACGCAACTCGATAGCCGCTTGACTGCTTTTGTTTGGTGATCAGGAGATCGTCTTTTGTCTTTAAGAGATCGGCACGGTTATAGACCGAGAGTTCAAAATTGTAGCCATGAGTAATTGCGTCTTTTGGGCACGCTTCCACACAGTAGCCGCAGAAGATGCATCGTCCGTAGTCGATGTTGTATACCTTGGCATATCGCTCGTCCTTGCCGATCCGCTGTTCATACGGACGCGGATCGGTCTCTGCCTCAATATAGATGCAATCTGACGGACAGGCAGCGGCACAGAGATAACAGGCGACGCATTTCTCCTTGCCCATTTCGTCAACGTGCAGAAGATGCTGCCCGCGGTAGCGCGGCTGGACCGTGATCGGCACATCCGGATACTGTACCGTCCACTTCTCGCGCGGTATCTCGGATATCGTCCGCCGCATCCCTTTGATAACGGCAACGGTTGACTGAAGAACGTCGGTAATGAGGGACATCGTATTGCTATTCGGACAAAATTGACCTTGGTTCCCGCCCACGAAATTCCTTTCGCAGGCGAGAAAGACAAAACTTGCTTGAAATTACCGTGACCGACCGATCATTGGTTTGACAACATCGCGGCAACGAAAGCGAAATTCAACAGGACGTAAATCAGTACGATGATGCTTCCGATCACTCCGATCACGCCCGTAATTAGTCCACCGAGAGCGAGTCCCGCACCACCATAGTTCGCGGGATCGCTGTTTGCTTTACCGCGGGCCATGAAACCTAAAACTACGGCGACCAAACTAGGGACAAGGGCACCACAACAAACGGTTAGTCCCAAAATCCCTGCTACCAAAGAAACGATCGCAAGCGTTTGGCTCGGGCCGCCTGCCGCAGGTGAAGGTGTAAAAGATGGATTTTGCATAGGCTCCTGTTGAAAGCTCGGCTCTATCGCCGGCGGTGGTGTCCATTCCGGCGCGGCCGGCGATTGTGGTTGAAAAGTTTCGGACGCAACATTGCTGATGACCGGTTCCGGATCTTTAAATTCAGGGAAATTCGGTGCCGGCGGCTCATACGTCGACGGCTTTGGATTATCAAACGGCGATGGAATCGGCGGCGTGGTCTGCCCGAACGGTGACTCGGATGGTGCAAACGGTGATGGAGGCGGCGAGGGGTCCCCAAACGAAGGAGGACTGAGGCTTGGCTCAGTAAACTTTGGTGGCTCCGGTGCAAGCGGCGGGATGTCCATCACCTGCTCGTCCTTCGAATCATGCGCCTCCATTTCCTTGCGGATCTCTTCCTCCGACGCGTACATTGTCTTTAGTGGGTCGGCTTCGACCGGAAGCTGCAACACCTCTTCTTCCACCTTTGCCGCTGGCTCCGAGGCACCTAAACTTGCCGACAAGCCCGCCGCAATCTCGTCGGGCCGGGCGACCATCGTTTTGTACGGATCCAACGGCGGTGCATCGTCCACGAGCGGCGTACCGTCCGATTGGCAAAACCGCATCGAATCCTCAAACGTTCTTTCGCAAGTCGGGCATTTTTTCATAGGTATCGTCCCAAGCGTGAAGTTTTCTAAGTTGCAGATAGTTTACAGGAAGTCACAGAAAGTTTCAGTCGTGTATTTAAGTGGGCTGGCCTCAACCCTGTAACTTCTGTAACTCCGCAACTTCCCGCAACTATTCCGAAACTTTTATACCCTTAACCCTAGACTAATTCAAGTTTACTGAAAAAATAGCTGATCTCTATGGCTGCGTTCTCGTCCGAGTCCGAACCATGCACGGCATTTTCACCGATCGACGCCGCAAAGTCCTTCCTCAACGTTCCGTCCGCCGCTTCCGCCGGATTTGTCGCCCCCATCAACTCCCGCCAAGCCGGAACAGCATTTTCCTTTTCCAACGCCAAAACAACACAAGGCCCGCTCGACATAAATTCGGTCAACTCGTCAAAAAACCCCTTGCCCGCATGCACGGCATAAAAACCCTCAGCCTGCTTCCGCGTCTGATGGACAAGCTTCATCCCCCGAATGTTAAAACCCGCACCCAAAATGCGGTCAACGATCTTCCCATGATTCCCGGCACGCACCGCGTCGGGTTTTATGATTCCAAATGTTAATGTGCTCATTTATTATGATAGTTCCTCTTCATTAATTATTATTTCGGTTTTTGCCCTTTTTGATGGGCACACCCTCAATCATATGACAGTCGCTACACGGACCAACCTCCAAAGCAATATCCAAATTTTGTTTGCCCTTATACGAAGCACTAACTCTGAATTTATCAACCCTGAAAATTTGGAACCCTGGCGATTCAACTTGAATCGAATAATTTCCCGCTTTCAACTTGATCTCGAAAGCTCCCTCGTCATTCGTTTTGAAGATTTTCTCGATCTTATCAGCTCCCCGAATCCTAATTACAGCATTCATGATGACGGCCCCGTTGTCGTCATAAACAAGGCCAGTAAGTATGCATGTTTCCTGATTCGTTTGCCCATAAGTAAAAACGGACAATCCGAAAAATAACAACAGGAATAAAATTTTCATATTACACAAACCTTTCTATCAAATCCTTCGCGATCTTCACTGGCCTCGCTGTCTCACGGTCGATCATGCACCAGACCGTTCTTCCTTTTACCAGCAGATCCTCGCCTCGGTGAATTTCAGTGAAACGCTCACATGTCACATGAGTCCATTCGCCGACCCACGTCGTCGCGGTTATCTCCTCGTTTTCAAACGCCTGTTTCTTGTAGTCGATCTCGTGCCGAACCGTGATCCATCCGAACTTTGCCAGCATCTCTTCGGTCGCGGCGTGTCGCCAATGTGCGACAGCGACATCCTGGATCCAGCGCAGATAAGCGACATTATTGACGTGACCCTGTTCGTCTATGTCTTCGGCTGAAACAAGGAACGAATGCGAGAACTTCATTGGAGATTCAATGTCAAAGCTCCGAGCTGTTCATACATTTTCATAAAGTTGAATTCGTTCCACGCCTCTGCGATCTTGCCGTCTTTGATGCGAACGATCACCATTCCGGTGAAATCGACGGGCGTGTTGCACGGCGTGACCCCGATCCCGTCGCCGCAGTGGGTTCCCTTGACTCTGCAGCGAGCCGTGATCTTGTCACCCTCGACGACCGTGTCCTCGACCGTAACCTTTAAGTCGGGATACGCCGACACGAACGCCCGGTGAAACACCTTGAAATTCTCCGGCCCGACGATATTCTCCGGGCCAAGGCCGTACCCCACACCATCCTCGGCAAACATCTCGTCAACCGCGTCCTCGCGCTGTTTGTTCCAAACTTCCTCGAACCAGCGATGCATGAATTCAGCTTCTGCCATATAACCTCCTAAATCGGAGCGAGGACACTCTTCTCCTCATGAGCCCGCAGGGCGAAACGACCGCTTGTTAGTCGGCCCAAGTTTCGAACACCATCGCGTTCGTTAGGACAGTAGCGTCCCCTCTCCATCAAGCCGCTGCCTTCGAACCCAGAACCTCAACAATCGCCTGCCCTATGTCCGCCGGAGATTGCACAACCCTAATTCCCGCTTCGGTCAGAGCCTTCATCTTCTCGGCCGCCGTGCCCTTGCCGCCCGATATGATCGCGCCGGCGTGGCCCATTCGGCGTCCCGGCGGCGCAGTCTGCCCGGCGATGAAGGCGACAATCGGTTTGGTCACATTGTCTTTCGCATATGCTGCCGCGTCTTCTTCAGCAGTGCCGCCGATCTCGCCGATCATCACGATGGCATCAGTCTCGTCGTCCGCCTGGAACAAACGCAGAGCGTCTGTATGGTTTGTTCCGATTATCGGGTCTCCGCCGATTCCGATCGCGGTCGATTGTCCTAACCCGAGAGCAGTCAATTGCCCGACGGCTTCGTACGTGAGCGTTCCCGACCGCGAAACCACCCCGATCCTTCCCTCTTTGTGAATATGCCCGGGCATGATGCCGATCTTGCATTTACCGGGTGAAATAATGCCCGGGCAGTTCGGGCCGATCATTCGGGTCGTGCGTGTGCTCAGATATTCATTAGCCTTGACCATATCGGCAACGGGAATGCCTTCGGTGATGCAGACAACCAGCGGAATTCCCGCATCTGCCGCTTCCATTATGGCGTCTGCGGCAAATGCAGGCGGGACGTAGATCACCGACGCATTCGCACCCGTTTCCTTCACCGCATCGGCAACCGTATTGAAAACCGGCACGCCTTCGTGCGTCGTGCCGCCTTTGCCGGGCGTTACGCCACCAACGACATTCGTGCCGTATTCACGCATCTGCAGCATGTGAAACGTGCCTTCTTTTCCCGTAATGCCCTGAACGATCAGGCGTGTGTTTTTGTCGACTAAGACTGCCAATTTTGTTCTCCTTCAAAAGGCAAAATATCGTGTTTTCGCTTGCTCAAAATCAATGACGCAGTATAGCACGATGGCCGATTCGTCACGAAATCAGAAAAAATCACATTTTTTTGAACATTTTTCTTCTCGTATACGTTTGCATAGTGCCTGTCAAAACCGTCTGTATAGCTGAGGTTTAATAAACTACTTTTCATCTTAGCGAGGTTTTGGGGCGGCCAAAAGGCCTTCATTCGTCAAAATCACAGCCGGCAGCATTAAACCGATCTCTTGCGAAGATGGTTCGGACGCTTTTATGAGACAGCTTTACTCATTCTATACAGACGCATTTTTTATCGCGTTAAAATCGATCCTCGAGCATAAGCTTCGGGCTTTGTTGACGCTGATCGGAATAATTATCGGTGTTGCGGCCGTGATAGTCGTCGGAGCGTCGATCGCGGGCCTTAAGACGTACGTCATTGACCAGATATCCAAGGTACTTGGCTCGAACCACTACATGATGACGCGAATGGCCAGCATGGGACGGCTTTCCGATGAGGAATTCGAACGTCGCAACCGTCGAAATAAGGACATAACCTGGGACGAATACGAATTTCTACGCGACAATCTTAAGCTGTCGACCTACCTCGGTGCACAAATGAACGCAGGAACCGACCTGCAGGAAGGCACGATCGAGATGCCGTCGGTGCGTATGATCGGCGTTACCGACAACATGTATGAGATCGAGGACAAGACCCTCGATGAAGGCCGGTTCTTTTCGAAGGAAGAGGTCGAGCGAACGGCCGCCGTCGGTGTGATCGGGATGGACGTTAAGGAAAAGTTCTTCGAATTCACGCCGGCAATTGGGAAGACGATCAAGATTCGCGGGGTGCCCGTGACGATAATCGGCGTCGAACAAAAACGCGGCTCTTTCTTTGGGCAATCTCAGGACCGCCACGTCTATATTCCGATCACGCTCCACAACCAAATTTTCAACCGGACAAACGGCGTCCAGGTGCACGGGAAGACTCTGGAGAAGGCGAACTTTCAACTGGCGATAGAGGAGGCCGAACTAACGCTTCGCAACAAGCGACAGCTTCTGGGCAGCGAGGAAGATACGTTTTCGGTAGTGAATGTTGATGAATTCAACAAAACCATGGACACCATAACTAATGCGATCGCGGCCATTGTGCTGCCGATCACCGGCATCATTCTGGTTGTCGGCGGCATAGTTGTAATGAACATCATGTTGGTATCCGTGACGGAACGGACATTCGAGGTCGGTCTCCGGAAGGCTCTCGGAGCGACGAGAAATCAGATACTTCTTCAGTTCCTGATCGAATCAGCACTTCTGTGCGTGGTCGGCGGCATTCTCGGCCTCTTTCTGTCTTTCGGCGCGACGAGCCTGGTCGGTTATCTGCTCAGCATGACGATGACGATCACTGCCGGCGACATCATCGTCTCACTCGGCGTATCCAGCCTTATCGGTATCGTGGCCGGCCTCTACCCGGCGTGGAAAGCGGCAAGACTCGATCCTATCGTGGCCTTGCAAAAGGTTTGAATTATATATGTGAGTTTATGCGATTCATATCTCGACATCACTTCCGGCCGAAGTTCTCAAGATGGCGTACGACAGCGTTCGTCTCGAATAAGTTCCGCTCGTTTCTCACGATACTTGGGATCGTTGTCGGCATCCTGACGGCCGTTGTCGTCGCGTCGATCCTGACCGGATTTCGCCAGAACGTTGTGAAGATGTTCGAGGAATACGGCACAAATAACATTTATCTCTTCCATCTCTCGACGGGTTTGGGCCCGAGCAATCGCGACGAACGCAATCGCAAGCCGCTGACTATGGACGACGCGAGCGCGATAGTTGCCCAGGCCCCATCGGTTACGGATGTCGCTACGGTGGCGATCAACATCGGTTCATGGGGAAGCGGGTTTGACGACAACATGATCTACAAGGACAAAAACTACCGCTGGGCACTGACCGACGGGGTGACCCCAAATTACGATCAGATCGCGAACGTAAAGCTGAAAACAGGCCGGTGGCTGACCGAAATGGACAACTACAACGCCGTCAGGTGCTCGTTGTCGGCGTCAACGCGGTCGAGGCCTTATTCAACAGCGATGCCGAAGAAGCCCTCGGAAAAGAGTCAGAATGAACGGCAGTCCTTGGGAGATCATTGGCGTCCTCGAAAAACGCGAGGCGGGATTTTTCGGCGAGAATGAAGAGGATCGGAAGATCTTTATGCCGTATCGGACCGCGCGAAAGGTCGCACCCGTGCGCGATGCAGTGCTCCACATTGCACAGGCAAAGTCCGGGTTCCTCAATGAAGCGGTCCAGGAAATAGAAGGCATATTGCGCGTCCGCCGCGAGGTGCCGTACGGCGTGCACCGAATAATTTCGACGTCAAGACCGCGGACGATTTCATGAAGCAGTTCGATGGAATGATCGCCGGCATCGGTGCCGCGGCCATCGCTATTTCCTGCCTTGGACTTCTGGTCGGCGGCATCGGCGTAATGAATATAATGCTCGTGTCGGTGACGGAGAGAACAAAAGAGATCGGTATCCGCAAGGCGATCGGAGCGACGCGCGGTGCTATCGTTTTTCAGTTCCTGTCTCGAAGCCATGGCGCTGACTTTGCTCGGTGGACTGATAGGAGTTGCACTTTCCATTGCCATTAGTAACCTTCTCCTACTGCTGCTCCCGTCGCTTCCGGCCAAGATCGAGCTTTGGATGATCCTCACATCCCTTGGGGTGTCGATCGCCATCGGACTGGTTTTTGGCGTGCTTCCCGCACGAAAGGCCGCGAACCTTGACCCGATCGAGTGCCTGCGCTACGAATAAAGTACCTTGAAAAGAGGTCCGGTTTCGCCTGGCTGTCTGGCATGAGGATCCCGAATTAGACTTCTTTGGGGTTAGGGGTTTAACGTATCGGATATGAACCGATATCTCACATTGCCCTTTGTTGTTTTCCTGTCATTGGCCGCACTGGGCCAAGGACCGACTTCTACTTCCACGTCGCGTCTCATTCACTCCCTGCGAAATTCCCGGTGCCGGGGAAGGCAAAAAGGAAAACGTCTTGTGCGGAACGTACAAGGTCTTCGAGAATAGAGTCCTCAAGAGCGGACGTCAGATCGATATTAAGATCGTTGTCTTTCCTGCCACGGGCAAGGACAAGGCGCCCGATCCGCTCTTTTACATTCCCGGTGGTCCCGGTTCATCGGCGACCGAGGATGCCCCTTATGTCGCGCAGGAATATGCAAAGATCCGCGAACGCCGCGATCTTGTGTTCGTCGATCAGCGCGGCACTGGCGGCTCAAACCCGCTGAACTGTGAGTTTTTCGATCCTTCCGATGTGCAAAGCTATCTGGGCTACTGGAATCCGCTTGACCAGGTTCGTAAATGCCGCCAACAATTGGAACCCAAAGCCGACCTTCGCCTTTATGTTACGTCGATCGCAATGGACGATCTTGATGATGTGCGGGCGGCTCTAGGCTATCAGAAGATCAATATTAGCGGAGGCTCATATGGTACACGCGCAACACAGACCTACTTGAAAAGACATGGCAAAAATGTTCGCAGCGTCATCTTGCATGGTGTTTCTCCGACCGATCAGTTCATGCCGCGTGATTTCCCGCAACACACACAGCGGGCCCTCGACGGCGTTCTTGACGAATGCCTCGCCAACGAAGCTTGCCGAAAAGCGTTTCCGAACATAAAGGCGGAAACGAAAACAGTCCTCGCAAAATTGAAAAAAGGGCCGATCGAGGTTGAAGTTAAAGACGGAGACAAGGCCAGCAAGGTAAAGCTTTCCCGCGACCTGGCCGGTGAAGCCATCCGGTATATGCTGTATCAATCCGGAGCAGCCAGCCGCATCCCGCTAATTTTGCACACGGCCGCCGAAGGAAATTTCACGCCGCTCACCGAATCCGCAATTTTTTATCGGCGCGAGATCGTCGCGACCGGAGCAAACGGGATGTATCTTTCGGTAACATGCGCCGAAGACCTGCCATGGATCAAGCCCGGCGAAGCCGGGCAAAACGACGACGAAACTTTTTTAGGCGATTATCGACTTCGGCAGCAGCGCGAGGCATGCTCGCTTTGGCCACGCGGCGAAATTCCTAAGGACTATGCCGCCCCAACACGCTCGGATGTACCCGCTCTCATTCTCACCGGACAATGGGACCCCGTCACGCCGCCCGTTTATGGCGAGTCCGCCGCTAAGAATTTACCAAACAGTCTGCACATCATTGTCCCGAGTGGTGGACATGGCTTTGGAGGGCTTGAAGGATTGGACTGTATTTCGAATATTACGTTCGACTTTATCAATACCGGAGCCGTGAAAGGCCTGGACACCTCATGCGTCAAGGCTATCCACCGCAAAGGATTTGTCGTCAAACCGCCGGAGCCGGCAAAAGCAGCGCAATAAAAGATCGCGCCGTGAACATGCGACAAAACCCCTAAGTCGCTTTAACCACAACTACCTTTAACCATCGGAAAATCGATTCCCATCGCTTTACCGTTGTTGTTACCCTCGATTCGTGCAAATAGATTCGTTTTTTCAAGCCGGTAAATGATCCGCTGCGGAAAATCGTGGGTTGGATTTTCAAAGACGACTTCGTTTACTCCCGACTTTATGAGCTTAAATGAAGTTTCTTCTTTGTTCTCCGACGGCTTCGAGATGTAATAGATGCCGGTGTCGTCCTGAACGATCCGCAAAAACTCAAAACCAGTCATTTTCCCGTTCCGAACGGTTCGCGACATTCCGATCATTGAGCCGCCCGAAGGCTTCATCCATTGCTCCGCCCCAAAGCGTTTCTTGACCGCGTCATTCTGCTCCCAGCAGCCCGATATCCAGCTCAATGACTCGATCGTGGGTTTTGCTTCCTGGCCAAATGCGGGATTGTAAAGAACAAATATCGCGACCGCCGTCATCGTTAAAACTAACCTGAATTTCATCTATTAAATACTCCTTTAAACCACAAATATCGTTAGATCAAATTCAGTTTACGGCGACAAAGCTGCCCGGTATTGTAAAAATCCGACAGTCTCAATTCCCTGTAAAGGCTTCGGATATCCGATGTGCGTCGTCGATGAACGTCGTCGGACTCTTGCCGGCGAATTCCCTGAATTCATGCACCATGTGTGCCTGGTCGTAGTATCCGAACTCGAGGGCTTTGTCGAGCAATCCCGCCGCTCCTTCCCCTTCAAGGGATTTGAGCAGCTTTTGGAAGCGTATGATCCGCGAAAACAGTTTCGGCGAAATACCTATTTTCTGTTTGAACTCACGCTCAAGCCGTCGTTCGCTTATGCCGATCAATTCGGCAACGTGTCGAATCGGTAGAACGCCATCCCTTCCGACGATCAACCGGGCTGCCTCGATTATCGAGCTATCAAACTTCTTGTTTGATATGAGTCGTGCAGTGAAGATCGCCTCAATGATCGCGACCCGTTCTGCAAACGTTCCGGCCTGGCATATGCGCTCTTCGATCTCACGCCCCTCATTTCCCCATATCGAATCGATATCTTCGATGCGGTCGGTCAATTCCGAAAGCGAAAATTGAAAGAACGGAAACGCCCCGGCTGGCTGGAACCTGATCCCGAACAAACTGATCCGCCCGGTCGGCTTTATCAAAACACTTTGACGCATCTGACCGGCAACAATTGTCACGGGCTGAGTCTCGATATCGTCCGCACTGTGAATGCGTTGAAAGCGGTCAGCTAGGTTGAAAACTATCTCCAGACAACCGTCGGGAACCACCGGCTCGGCAGCACCGCCCGAACCGGCCGAGTCTTCGATCGACCAGAAGCACTTAACGAACTCTGCCAAATGCGGCGTTGGGGCAACTTCAGAATATTCCATGACCTAACTAAGCTCGACCGATTCCTCGTACTGCGGCACATCGACATTCCATCCGAAACGATCTCGTATGTGCTGGGCCATCGCCGCGGCGGCATCGGGTTCGCCGTGGGTTGTGAAAACCGTTTTCGGTGTCGAATTCAATCCTTCCAGCCAGCGAATAACTGCCTTCCAATCGGCGTGGGCGGAAAAACCCTCGACCTTTTCGACATGGCACCGCACCGGTATCCAGTTCTTCATTATCCGCACTTCCCGTTCACCTTCCTGAATACGTCGACCGGTTGTCCCGGCTGCCTGGTAGCCAACGAAAACTACGGTTGCTTTTTCGTCAGGCAGGATACGCATGGCGTGATGCAGGACCCGGCCGCCCGTCATCATTCCCGATGCCGATATAATTATTCGAGGCCCGCGCATGTCATTTACACGTTTCGATTCGTCCCGCGACGAAGTAGTTGTCATTGACCCGGTCCTGAGCGGATGGCGCTTCTTGGACAATATTGAGACATATTCCTCGTCGTGCTCTTCGTTCCACCGGTTATAAACCTGCGTAGCTTGCGCCGCCATGGGTGAATCGACCACAACCGGCAACACTGGAATTCGCTTTGCCTCTTCCAGTTCGCGGATAAGGTATAGAACTTCCTGCGTCCGTCCAACGGCAAATGCCGGGATCAAGATCGGCCCGTTCCGTTTAATTGCCTGATTAATGATGTCCGCCATCTGCGTTTCGGAATCGACATCGCCATGCAATCTATTGCCGTAGGTCGATTCGACCATCAAATAATCACAATCGGGGGGCGTAGCCGGGTCTTTCACGATCGGTTGGTCGTAATGTCCAAGGTCACCTGAGAATAGGAATCGGAGATTCTCGCCGTCGGCTTTGCCCGCTCGCATTTCGACCAGCACCAAACTCGCCCCCATGATATGCCCAGCCACAAGAAAACTTGCCCGAAAATCCTCGCAAACATCTACAGCAACCCCGTTGTTGGCAACCGGCCGCAGCAATTTCAGTGCGTCCTTCGCGTCGTTCTCGTCATATAGCGGCAATGCCGGCGTATGCCGCGTCAACTGGTGCCGGTTGCGGTAGTCCGCCTCTTCTTCCTGCAAACGTCCGGAATCGGGCAATAGGATCTTCAGAAGATCGCCGGTAGCCCGCGATGTAAAGACCGGGCCACCGTACCCAAGCTTTACCAGACGCGGTAGAAAACCCGTGTGATCGATATGAGCATGCGTAATAATGACCGCATCCAAAGAATTGACGTCAAACGGCAGGTCCTTCCAGTTTCGCTCGCGCAATTCGCGTTCTCCTTGAAAAAGCCCGCAATCGACCAGGATCTTCTTCGCGTTATGTTCGAGCAAGTACTTCGAGCCCGTGACTGAACCGACGCCGCCATAGAAAGTGATTTTCGCCATAGCACTATAATTACAGGAAGTAGCTTGTTTGCCAAAATTTCAGTTGTGTTCTTTGAAGACTTGAGATCATTCCGGCAAGCCGACCCGGCGCAGGAGATCTGCGTACCGTGGGTCCGCACGCAACGAATCGTAATGCGGGTCGATCTTGAGAAACTGCAGTTGGAGGTCATGTTCGGTGAAGGCCTTTTCGAGCGATGAAAATGCCTGCTCATTGTCGCCCAATCCGGCGTAGAGGACCGCCAGATCGGCGTGCGAGACGGGATCTTTTGTCGTTTTCACTTTATCTAGTAAAACGAGAGCTTCGTCGCGGCGGCCCGATCTCGCGAGATAATGGCCCAAATAGCAATCAGAGCTTGGGCTCTCGCCGTCCAACTCAATGTATTTTTTGTAATACTTGATCGCTTCGGCATAATCTCCCTTTGCAGCATAAAGATAGGCGAGATTGGATTGGGCAAAGCTATTTTCAGGGTCTGCCTTGAGTGCTTCCTGAAACTGCTTTATCGCCTCATCGTACCGCCGAGCATCATAAAGAATTTGCCCCTCTGCCCGCCGGTAAACAGCATCGAGCGGGTCAAGCTCCTGACCTCGTTTGATCTCGGCCAACGCTTCCGTCGAGCGTCCTAGCAGTGTTAAATAACGTCCGTAATTTAGATGCGCCCGTGCGAGGCTCGGGTTCAACTCGATTGCCCGCTTGAATTCACGATCCGCATCCGCCCAAGCCCATTCATCCTGTTTACTCCCGGCAAGTGCGGCATGTGCCTCGGCAAGAGTATCGTCCAACTCAAGTGCTTTCTGCACGGCTGCCTTCGCATTTGCTTTTGCCTCCTTAGGATCGACAAGGCCGTTACCACCAAGGAAGCGGTATGTGTCGGCAACTCCGACATAAGCAAGCGCAAAATTGGGATCCAGAGCTAACGCCTGATTATGGTAATCGAGAGCCTTGCGAACGTTCTCCGCCCCACCCTTGCGATTGTGAAATAAACCGTTCAGGTAGATCTCATATGCCTTTGGATTCAAAGTCGCTTGTTTCGCGAGCTTCTTCTCCTGCTCCCCGGACAACGTCAACCGAAGTTTCGTCGAAACGGTCCGAGCGATCTCTTCCTGAATGCTCTGTGCGTCCGTGGCCTTGCGGTTATATGTTTCGCCCCACAGTTGTGACTTATCTGCGGCGTTTATCATCTCCACGCTTATGACGATCATATCTCCGCGCTGCGTTATCCGGCCTGTAACTATCGCCTGAACATCCAATGCCTTTGCGACTTCCTGCGGGTCGATCTCCTTCCCCTTGTATTTGAAATGCGGAGGTTCGGGCAATGACCTTTAACTGGGTCAGTTGCGAAAGATTGTTTATTAGGCTCTCGGTCAAGCCATCCGAAAGATATTCGCTATTCGGATCGTTGCCCACATTCGCAAACGGAAGAACGGCAACCGAATTTATGCTCGCACCCTGCGTCGCGAGTAGATATCTGTAGCCCAGCCCTGCGGAAACCAGTAGCAGCAGTAACGCCAGAGCGATGCCGGCAGCGTATTTGTGTTTGCGAACCTCACTCACAAAATACTCCGCACTCGACGCTCGTTGTGTCGTATGCGGGATGCCTGACAAGTTGCCCGCATTGGTTGCGAGGGCGCCAATATTTGTCGAATTCGGAAATTCGTCACCGTACGAAAGCTCGATCTCCTGGGAAAATTCCAGTGCACGTTTTAGGTTGCCGACATCGATCAGCAGTTCCTTAACCGTCTGATAGCGTTCGTCCCGTTTCTTTTGTACGGATTTTATTATTATCCGCTGCAGTTCAGCGGGAATGTTCTCATCCAGCGGTTCGGGTTCTTTTGTCAGGATCGCAGCCGCAACTTCGGGCAATGTTGCTCCCGGAAATGGCAGCCGTTTTGCCAACATCTCATAAAACACAACGCCGGTGCTCCAGATGTCTGAACGGGCATCGACCGGCCTCGCCCGGGCCTGCTCGGGCGACATATAGCTTGGGGTTCCCATCACCATTCCGGGGGTCGTTTCAAATTGCGTTGCGTCAGTCGGATTTGCGCCGTCCGCATTCTGCTGGGTTAGTTTTGCAAGGCCGAAATCGAGGATCTTAACCAGCCCGTCCTGCCGGATCATAATGTTTTCAGGCTTAATGTCGCGGTGAACGATGCCCGCATTGTGGGCCGCATCGAGGGCCGCCGCAACCTGCAGAATTGCTTCGAGAGTTTCGCGGAATGTCAGTTTGTCGCCATCCAGCCTCTCGCGCAGGGTTTTGCCCTCGACAAACTCTGTCGCAATGAAACGAGTATCCTCGAAAATCCCTATCTCATGAACCGTCAGTATATTTGGATGATTTAGCGCGGATGCAGCTTTTGCTTCCTGAACAAAACGACGAACCAGCTCTTCATTCCCGGCGATCGACGGCCGCAGGACCTTGAGGGCAACGAGCCGATCAAGTTCGGTATCTTTGGCAAGGTAGACTTCGCCCATTCCGCCCGAACCGATCTTGTCGCGAATCTCGTAACGACCGATCTTGCTGCCGGTTTGCATAGATCAAAATCCGACCCGTCCAATATTTCGTTCTGATGAAGAGTGCCGAAAGTGAGTTTATGACGGATTCTTGTTTATGCCAAGCGTTTAATTAACGTATTCCTTCGGAAACCAAAGCACACCCGACGAGGCCTCGGATTTGGCCTGGCGCTTTCTCAATTGAGCGCTTCTGATAAGCTGTTCTACGGTTTCGCCGTCCTTCCAAAAAGTTGCCCACCCGATATTCAGCGAGATCGAAACTCCCTCATCACTGTTGATCTCGAATTCGACCCGCGCGAAGCTTTCCCGAACTCGTTCGATCACCTCGGCGGCCGTTTTCTCGGACGCGGTGGGCAGAATAACTCCGAACTCGTCGTTCATCACGCGGGCAAGAAAATCCATTTTCCTGAGGCTTTCGCCGATCGTTTTCCCCGCAAACTGCAGCATCCGGTCACCGACATTGTGTCCGAGCATCGCGTTTACCTCGGCAAAATCACGAATATCGATCGACAGGATCGTTAGCGGACGTTCATCGCGAAATCGGAGCGATTCGGCAAGTTGGTTCTCGAGGATCATGTTGAAAGCCCTTTCGTTTGGAAGGCCAGTCAAAACGTCCGTTAACGCGCTCGAAACTGACTCGTCGAAGGCCATCGCGCCACGCAGAAGCGGCGAAACATGCTCGCGGATCGCTTCCAGAAGCTTAAGATCGTCCTCGCTGCTAGTCACGGCCTCGTCGGTGAACAATTGGAAAACACCGAAAGCGGTTCCGTCACGAACTAGCGGTATCGCAACGGCTGACCTGAAGCTCTTGAGCCTTTCGGGCCCAATAGTATTAATATCCAGAGTCAAGCCGGCATCGATCTCAATTTCTTTGCTCGCGAATGCTCTTCCCGCCAGGCCTTCATCCACGGCGAATTCAAGGGCCTCCATCGACTCAGAGTTTCTGCCGTCGGTTTGCATTGCCTTCAGCTTGGCAGCGGCCTCATCCGGAATGAAAAGGACACTCGATGCAAACGGAAAGATCTCGCGAACCCGGCTGGAAACAAGCCGAAACATATCCGCCGAATTCAGAGAAGAGCCGAAAAACTGGTGAGCTTCGTCGAGTGCAATAAGCCGCTCGTCAGTTTCGGCATCTTGTTTTTCCTGTGTTGCTTCCACGGGCCGCAGACGATCGGCCACAATTCCTCTGTCGACGCGGAGATATGACAGCAAACAAAGAAGTAGAAAGCCAGCGATGGCGACAATAAATACGACTGATCTAACGCTGCCCGAGAGTTCCGCTGCCCCGACAAAAAAAGTCACGAATCCGACCGTCAGCCCGCCTAGGCCGAGGATCGTGTGGGTCATCCGATTCAAACGTCGGTTCCCGGATTCGTTGCCGCTGGTCAAATTGTTCTGCATACGATGGAGTGAACGGGTGGACGGGCTTTGTGTTCGCGGTTTTAGCGACCATCAGATCGCAACTTCGAACATAACTTTTGGGCTTGATTTAGTCAATAGATTATTGAAACACAGAATATTAAACCGCTGCCAAAATCCTGTTTTTGAGCGAAATAAGCCCAAATCTGTAAGATTTCTTTGAAAAAGGCCGAAAAATAGTTTTTTCTGATGTTTTTGGGGTTGACTATCGCAAACTGGCTATCTATATTGACGTTTGTTCCAAAAAACTTTGAGATGGAACACGGCCGCGGAAAATGGGGCCTGAAGTAAATAGCAAATAACTTTAACTTTGAAGAAGACAGGAGAATTATGAAAAAGGTAATAGTACTTTCAACAGTTTTGGCACTCGGTGCTATCGGAATGGCTTGCGGCGACGCTGCACCGGCCAACAACGCAACCAATAAACCGGCGAACGTAGCTCCGGCAAACACTGCTACACCGGCACCCGTAAACACAACAACGACGACTACGAATACGACTACGACAACAACGAACACCGCCAACGGTAACGTGACAAAGTCGAACTCGACCACAACCAACACGGCACCGCCGGCGAACGCAAACGCAAACGCCAAAAAACCGTAATTAGTTACTACAATTCTAAAAAAGCACCTTTTTCGTCCGCGGATGAGGTGCTTTTCTTAGTTTCCGGCGAAAAATTTGTTTAAGAAATAACCCGATTTTTATTTTTTGGGGTTGACTAACGGGCGTTGTATCACTATATTGTCCAATGTTCCAAAAATTTAACCGGAACTGGGACAAGGCTGTGTCAAAGCAGTCGTTAGTAAAAATAAGTAACTTATTCTTTGAAGAAGACAGGAGATCAATTTAACATGAGAAAAATTATTGCACTTTCAAGCCTTTTGGCCCTTGGTGCTTTGGGAATGGCTTGCGGCGACGCTGCACCGGCCAACAATGCTGCTAACACAGCAAACAAATACGGCTAACAACGCGATGAGCAACTGCCAACAACGCAATGGCAACCGCTAGCAACGCAATGGCAAATGCTGCCAATCACGGTTGCGAATGCTGCTAATCACGGTTGCTAACGCAATGGCAAACGCTGCAAAGCATAAATGGCGGCTACCGTCGAACGCAAACGCAAACGCAAATGCCAAAAAGCCGTAATTAAGGCTTTACTGACTGTAAAAAAGGGCGTCGTCTTCGGACAACGCCCTTTTTTCGTGCCTGCAAAGCAATATGAGCCTATTGAAGGTGCTTCCTCAACCCGTCAACCTGCGTCACCGGCCTCTGACAGACGAAATTCTCACAAACATACGCCGCCGGTTTTCCTTCAGCCGACGTCCGGTCCTTCAGCAGCGGCAGATCCGCATTTGGCCCTTCGGCCAGTGCGACGACCACGTTCGGCCTGAATTCCGCCCAAACTTCCCGCTCCAGTTCGTTCCCTTTCGGCCCGACAACGACAACTTCTTTGACCGTCGATAAATAAAACTCGATCGCGGACAAAGCCCGACCAAATCCCTGTGGATGCCGGCTGATCTGCGGAGCTACTAGTCGCAGCACCGTCGCCGCGAACCGCTCATACTTTTCCTCGCCAAAAAACTTCGCCAGCTTCAGCAAAACATCCGCAGCCACAGAGTTCCCCGCCGGCGTAGCATTGTCGTAAAAATCCTTGTTCCGCACGATCAGCTCCTCATGATCGTTCGATGTAAAAAAGAACCCGCCGTTCTCTTCATCCCAAAACTCTGTGATCATCGTATCCGCCAAACGCTTTGCTTCCAAAAGATACCTTGCCTCGCCCGAAACCTGATAAAGTTCGATCAACCCATCCGCCAAATTCGCGTGGTCCTCTACGTAGCCGTTTAGCTTCGACCTGCCATCCTTCCAGGTTCTCAGCAAAACACCATCCGCCTGCAAATTCTCCAGTAAAAAGTCTGCATTGCGTTTCGCGATCGTCTAAATATTCCTCGCTCCCCAAAACCGCCGCAGCCTCCGCAAAAGCCGCAAGCATCAAACCGTTCCACGCGGTCAAGACCTTCTCATCCCGAAAAGGCTTAATACGCTTCTCCCGTTCGGCGAAGAGCTTGTTTCTCGATTCGGCCAGCTTTTGTCTATCACCCGTCAAATTTCCATTGTCGCCAGTCTTTACATTCAGAATGTTCGATCCTTCAAAATTTCCCTCCGCCGTAACGTCATAATATGCGTTAAAGATAAGGGCATCTGCCTCACCTAACAGTTCAATAATATCCTCGGGCGTCCAAACAAAAAACTTACCCTCCACGCCTTCGCTATCCGCATCCTGCGTGGAATAAAACCCACCCGACGAATCCAGCATTTCCCGCTTCACATATTCGAGCGTTTCGACTGCCACACGCTTATAGAACTCGTCCTTTGTGATTTGATAAAGGTGCAGGTAAACGCGAATTAGCTGTGCATTGTCATAAAGCATCTTCTCAAAATGCGGCACCAGCCAGATCGCATCGACGGCGTAACGATGAAAACCTCCTCCAAGCTGGTCATAAATGCCCCCGTTCGCCATCTTCGCGGCCGTGTGCTTTACGATATCCAGGGCATTCTCATTCCCCGTCCGTTTCCAGTATCTAAGCAGGAATTCGCACGACATCGCGGCCGGAAACTTTGGAGCACCGCCAAACCCGCCATTCTTCGCATCGAACGACCGCACAAAGCTCGCGAACGCATTCTCCAAAATATCTTCCGACACAACCGCCGGAGCAAATTCGGCCTTACTTACGCGGCTTAGCTCGGCAGTAATATTATTCGCCGAATCGAGCAATTCTGATCGCTTTTCACGCCAAGCCTCGGCAATACTTGTCAATATCTGCTGCCACGAAGGCATGCTGTACCGATTGACCGGCGGAAAATATGTCCCGCCATAAAACGGAAGCTTGTCCGGCGTCAGAAACACATTCATCGGCCACCCGCCGCGTCCGGTCGTCAACTGCACGAACGTCATATAGATCTGGTCGACATCCGGCCGCTCCTCCATATCGACCTTGATACTGACAAAATGCTCGTTCATCAACTTGGCCGCCGCCTCATCCTCAAACGATTCGTGCTCCATCACATGGCACCAATGACAGGCCGAATACCCGATGCTGACCAGCACCGGCTTGTCCTCCGCCTTCGCCTTCGCGAACGCCTCCGGACCCCACGGATACCAATCCACCGGATTGTGAGCGTGCTGGAGCAGATAAGGGCTCGTTTCGTTGATCAAATGATTGGTGTATTTCTTCGGGCTTTGCATATTTCTTCAAGACGGCGATCGATAATTATTAGGGCGTCGCGAAGTCTATTTCAATCCTGGGTATTTCACTCATTCTTTCATCTCCGCCAAAAAGAATCAACGAAACCGGTTCCGAACACCGTCACAGTTCGGTGGGTTCCAAGCTCGCTCGGGGACCTCTTTGACCGGCTTGAAAATAACTACCGAAATGGTAGATTGTTCACGTTATTCAAACTTCAAGAAGAGAGGATCGACCATGTTGCCACGACGCATCGTCTTAAGTACCGTTTTCGTTTTATTTCGTTTCAGCTTTGGGATTTGGCCAGAATGGCACGCCGTCAGCAGCGGTCGGGGCGTTTTATAAATTCGACCGGTCGCATTCGCAAACGTTCAACCGCAGAAACATCGACGCCCGCAAGCAATGGTTCTCGGCCGGGCTGTATGCCCTGCTGCTCAATGAGCTGAAACGCGAAAGGGCATACCTGAAACAGAACCCGACGGACAAGCCCCACTTCGGCGACGGGCTTCCGTTCCAGCCGCTCTCTGAGATGTGCGAAGCGAACGGGAAAAAGTACGGCAATCGATATTCGTTCGGAGCGGTGACGGCAAAGGGCAGGTCGGCGAACGTCGATGTCACGTTCTCCCATCCGAAAGTCTGCAAATTCGACAACACGATCTTCGGCATCAACCTTGTCAAAGAAAAAGGCCGGTGGGTGATCGACGATGTTTTATATGTCGCTGACCACAGTACGCTGATGCAAGATCTGAAGAGGCCGAACTACTAAGATCGGCATTCGCGTTACCCCATCAAATACCGTTGTTTATGTTGAAATCATGCTACATAGTCGGACTGATCGTTATGAACATGCAGGATATTAGGGACCTTGCTGACGGCTGTGCTGCTGATGGCTGCAAGGACCACGACAAAGGACATTGAAAAAATGCAGAACCGTAAAAGCTACGTGTAACAGTTACAGGTGTTACAACCTGTTACGTTGTTACGCTTGTTATCCTTACACGATTCGCGACCAGATAAGGTGAAGTACTTGCCAGCAATATGTTCGATCCCCACGGTGATCCTCTCGGATACTTTTCATTGTCCTCGTGTTTACGGATACATTGAAAAGCCTGAGATCCTTGTGTATGTCCCTGCTTTCGGTTTTTCCTGTTTACAGTCTGTGTCGCGATGGCGTTTGTAAAGCCTGAAGTCAAAGAATGGCGGATCGCAGCGGTGATTAACGTACTTCCGTTCGGGCTCGGGGTTCTCGTAATAATCTTCTATATACTGAGCTCTTACCATGGCTGATGTTCTGCTGCAAAATGCAATTCGCCCAAACACTGTACGCCGTTCACCTCGTCAGAGAAAAAGGCCGTTGGTTGATCGACGACATCTTGCACGTTACCGAACGCAGCACGCTGGTCGACGATCTGGAAAGAGATACTTGTAAGCCGCACCGGCTGCCCTCCGAGAAAGTTCATTGACTTCCTTCCAAAACTTGTGATATTAAAGCCGGACTACCAGCATTTTTAGTTGTGGCAGTACGAGCCGGCGACGGTTTGTCCTCATACTTGCCACCTGGCGTCGAGTTCATCGGCCTCACTACTTATTGGAGTGGCTAAGTCAAAGGAGGACAGATTATGAAACTATCTCGAAATGCATTCCTAACCTATTGGATTTTGCTTTTGATCGCCGTCGCAGCTTTCGGGATGTATGTCTCGAACCCAACAACCACAAAAGCGTTCGGAGGAGGTGCCCCCGTCATAACCACGCTCGCTACCGGCCTTCATAACCCGCGGGGCCTGAACTTTGGCCCTGACGGTGCCCTGTACGTAGCGGAGCCGGGCGGCCCGGGCAACCCATCAACGCAATGCGGGGTGATGGGCGACGGAAGCACGAAATGCAACAACACTACGGGAACGATCACCCGTATCGACCTGTTGACCGGACAGTGGGAAGCGGTCGTCAAGGGCCTGCCTTCGCTCATCTCTCCGAACGGCACCGCTAACGGAGCCCTGGGCGTTCACGACGTTGCATTTGACGAGGCGGGCAACGGCTTTATGACGATCGGGTTCGGAAGCAATCCGAAGAACCGATCGGGATATTTCGGGACCGCCGGAGGTTCTTTTGCAAGGCTCGGCCGTTTCGATCTGAATGCGAATTTCCAGCTTCTAAACGATCTCGGAGCACACGAGGCAACGGATCCGGACGGAAACGGCCCTGACACGAACCCGTACGGGCTTCTCGTTCTGCCTGGAAAGATGACTTTACGCGGACGCCGGCGGCAACACTCTGAACCAGGTCACAAAGACGGGGATCTCGACACTTGCCGTTTTCCCGAATCGGCTTGCCGCATTGCCGCCGCCTGCTCCTCCAGGAACCTTGGTGCCGATGCAGGCTGTTCCGACCTCGGTGGCACTCGGTCCCGACGGCGATTACTATGTCGGACAGTTGACCGGAGGGCCGTTCAGGGTCGGGGTTGCGAACGTCTATCGGGTGCCGGCAAGTGGGGGGCCGCCCGTCGTTGCTTATTCGGACTTTACCAACATTATTGATATCGCCTTCGGCCCGGATGGCTCGTTGTACGTTCTGGAGATCGCACAAAACGCCATTCCCAACTTCGGTGCCGGCGGAAAAATTGTTCGTATATTCCCTGGAGGTGCACGTACGACCATCCTGGCAGGCCCGCCGCTTATAGCTCCGGGCGGGATCGTCGTCGACGGCGTCGGGACTATGTACGTTACGGTCAACAGTACTTCAGGAACAGCCGGAGCTGTCTGGCGTATCGAACCTGGCAACGGCAGTTAGCCGTAAACCGTATCAGGCGGACGTTCGGGGCACCGGTTACTGTAACCGTTGAACGTCGGTCTGCGAATGCGTTGCCCGCCGTTTATGATAAAATCATTGCTTATACACAAATAAGATATGACACCTGAGATCAAAGAAGCACAGACCGAAGCGGAGGCCGAAAAGCAGCGTTGGGAAGCGGAGACGCTGCAGAAGGTTTTGGACAAGACGGCGGAGCGAAAGCAGTCGTTCGAAGGCGTTTCGCTTGAGCCGGTCGAGCGGCTTTATACCGAAGCCGACAGCGACGGACTGGAAGTCGGCTTTCCCGGCGAGTATCCCTTACAAACGCGGCATTCACCCGACCGGTTATCGCGGCAAGCTCTGGACGATGCGGCAGTTCGCGGGCTTTTCTTCGCCTGAGAATACGAACCGCCGATTCAAGTATTTGCTCGAACACGGCCAGACGGGATTAAGTCGTTGCGTACGATCTGCCTGCGTTGATGGGCCTGGACGCCGATTCGCCGCTCTCCGAAGGCGAGGTCGGCAAATGCGGCGTGGCGGTTTCATCGCTTGCGGATTTCGAGGTTTTGTTCGACGGCATCCCGCTCGATTCGGTCACCGTTTCGCAGACGATCAACGCTCCTGCTCCGATCTTTCTTGCGATGTACCTGGTTGTCGCCGAAAAGCAGAAGGCCGATTTCAGCAAGATCTCCGGCACGCTGCAGAACGACATTCTAAAGGAATACATCGCCCAAAAAGAGTGGATCTACCCGATCAAACCGGCGATGAAGCTGGTCATCGACACGTTCGAATACTGCTCGAAGCACGTTCCGAAATACAACCCGATCTCGGTCTCCGGCTACCACATTCGCGAGGCCGGTGCGACCGCTTTGCAGGAGCTGGCGTTTACGCTGCGTGATGGCGTCGAGTACGTAAAGTACGGCGTCGATCGCGGAATGGACGTTGACGATTTCGTCCCGCGTCTGTCGTTCTTCTTTAACGCACACAACGATTTCTTCGAAGAGATCGCCAAATACCGTGCGGCACGCGTCGTCTGGGCAAAGACGATGAAGGAGCGTTTTGGTGCGAAAAATCCGCGTACGATGCAGATGCGTTTTCACACGCAGACGGCCGGGGTTTCGCTGACCGTGCAGCAGCCTTTGAACAACATCGCCCGCGTTGCGATCCAGGCACTCGCCGGCGTGCTCGGCGGAACGCAATCGCTGCACACCGATTCATACGACGAAGCCCTCGCACTTCCCACCGACGAAGCCGCGTTGATATCGCTCCGCACACAGCAGATCATCGCCGAGGAAACCGGCGTTGCGAACACGGTCGATCCGCTCGGCGGCAGCTACTATGTCGAATCGCTGACGCAAAAGATGATCGACGGCTGTTTCGATTATTTCGACAAGATCGACGGTTTCGGCGGAATGGTCGAAGCGGTCGAGGCCGGGTTCCCGCAGCGTGAGATACAGGAATCGGCCTATCAATATCAGAAGGCCGTCGAACGAAAAGAGCAGGTCATCGTCGGCGTAAACAAATACGCGATGGAAGAAGACCGGTGCGAAGATGAACATCCTCCAGATCGACGAATCCGTCCGCGACCACCAGCTCCTCCGCCTCGAACACGTAAAATCCACCCGCGACAAAGGTGCCGTCGCCAACTCGCTCGAAAAGCTAAAACAAGCCTCAAAAAGCGGTGCCAACACAATGCCCGCCATCATCGAAGCCGTCGCTGCCTATGCGACTGTCGAGGAGATCTGCGTTGCTTTGCGGGATGTGTATGGCATCTACGAGGAGCCTGCGTTTTGACCGTTGACGAGTCGATCTAATCCGTTGAATGTAATTGAGTGGAACCTGCAAGAATAAAGGAATCTATTAAGACCGGCCGGCTTCGCCTTACTCGGGGTGAGATGGTTTACCACTATATCCCGGCCCATTCATTGGTACTTACAGGCGTCTACTTCTTGCTATTTGTCTCGCCTCTTTTAGCAATTGTGAGTTTTGTTATCGCGAGGATTCCTATACTGGAAGTTTTACCGGGTACTCTCCTTGGTAAAAGTAAATACTTCATTACCGGTTCAGGAGATCAGAGGCTTGTTAGCGAATTTAGCGAAGCAGCGTGGTTGGTGGATCCAAAATAGTCGAAAGACGTTTATGGTCCTTAAAACAAACCCAAGGTTTGGCTTTAGCTGGGGTGAGAAGATTACTGTTTTCTTCTACAAAGGTGAGGTATGGACAAATAGTGTGGATTCCGATTCCGGCTTCTTCTCGTCTTTTCGCAACAAGACCAATTTAGAACTTGTTCACCGGTTTCTCTCCGGGAACCGTCGCATATCGGAATAGATCGGCAAAGTTCATAGAGCACGCCTTTCTATGGGACATCTATTACCCCCGTAGCCGAAGCGGCTGCCAGCCCTCCTATCCAGGAGGGAGCTTTAAGAAAAACCGCCGTTTTGGACTGTAACAGTTACAGGTGTTACAAGTTGATTGGAACTTGCTCCGATTCCCCGAAGGGGATAAATTCAATAGCGTCGGGTAACACCCGACGAACAGATCACCCAATGTAGTCCCGTCCCTGAAAGGGACGAACTTGTTGCTCCCCTTCAGGGAGCGGGCAACGCTCCTGCTGGTCATCGTAGGGTTTCACCCTACGCTATTAACTTTGTCCCTTTCAGGGACAAGATCGGAGCATATATTACACTCACGTTTGAGAACCCAGTCGCTACGGGCTTGACATAGGTGATATACTGTCTCATGACTGCAACAGGGCGGCTGGAAAAAAGTTCTTTGAAAGTTTAGCTTTTTTGAGGAAAAAAACGCCGTAAGTCTTTATAAAATGGTTACTTCCCTGTCCCACCCTGCTCGTGGGACAAGCTGGGACAAGGGACAAGCCAAAAACGCGTGGGAGGCCCATTCTACGGGCCTCCGAATGCTTAAAACAGCCTTTTGGTTCGTTTTTAAATTGCGGGACAAGGACAGGAATATTTGCTGCTCCTTACACCAAAACATCTCCGGGCTGATATAAGCAATTCCTATTTACCGTAACTCACACGCCAGACCTTGTCTCCGCCGTCGTCGGTGATAAGGAGCGAGCCGTCGGCAGCAACCAATAAGCCAACCGGGCGGCCCCAGACTTCGTTGCTGTCTTCGCTGGGGAGCCAGCCGGAGACGAAATCTTCGTACTGGTTACCGACTAGCTTTCCGTTCTTGAACCTGATGCGGACGACGCGGTAGCCCGAAAGCTTCTGGCGGTTCCATGAGCCGTGAAACGCGACAAAGGCGTCGCCCTGATATTCCTTGGGGAACATCTTGCCGGAGTAGAACTGGATGCCAAGTGCGGCAACGTGGGACTGGAAGATCACATCGGGGACTATCGCTTTCTTGACCAGATCGGGGCTCTCGCCCTTACGACGCGGGTCTTCGTTTTGCCCGAGATACGAATAAGGCCAGCCGTAAAATCCGCCTTCTTTGACCGATGTCGCATAGTCCGGCACGAGGTCGTCGCCCAGGCCGTCTCGTTCGTTGACCGCCGTCCAGAGCTGGCCGGTCTTTGGGTTCCATGCAAGGCCGATGGGATTCCTGAGTCCGCTTGCGTAAATCCGGTGATTCTTTCCGTCAGGATCGTAAACCGAGATCGCCGCACGTTTCGGGTCGGCTTCGACGCTGACATTGGTCGCGGAGCCGATCGACACGAACATCTTTGTGCCGTCCGGCGAGAAAAGGACGTTGCGTGTCCAGTGCTGGTTGTAGCCGCCGGCCGTCAGTTCAACAAGCTTCTCAGGCGGCCCGTCGGCTTTTGTCTGGCCGCTTTTGTAAGCGAACCGCACGACGGAATCGGTGTTCGCAACATATACCCAGCCCTTGTGAAACGCTATGCCGAATGGCTGTGACAGTGCATCAGAGAATACGAAACGTTCCTCGGCAACACCGTCCTTGTTCTTGTCACGCAGCACGATCAGCGAATTCGCACGTGCGTCCGACAGAAACACGTCGCCATTCGGTGCCAACGCCATCCAACGCGGTTCGCGAAAATTCCCTTCCGCGAAAACGTTGATCTTGAAGCCCTTCGGCAACGACAGCTTTGCTCCCGCTGGCGGCGGAACTATACGCGAGGAGCGGCGAGCACTTTCGGTATGAAACGGTGCCGGCAGCTTCGCCGGGTCATATGAGAACAACGTCGGCTTGTCGAACGCAACGACCGAGGGCAAGACCGCTTTCGCCGGTTCGGTTGTCTGACAAATGGCCGCCAATGCCAACACCAGCAGGAGGCCTGCGGCAGCCGGAAGGTTTTTGATACAATCTGGGTTCATATTCATTCCACTATTATGTCGGAAGTTCTGTCGGTTATCACTCAGGATAAACAAGTTCGCCCGCAAACCTCAAGGCGGCTCGGAGATTTGGGCGAGCGGATGGCCGCCGAGTTCCTCGTTCGCGAAGGATTTCGGCTCGTTGTGGCGAACTTCACCGCACCGGTCGGAAGAAATACCCGCGGAGCCCAGGTAACCGGCGAGATCGACCTGATCGCATTGGATGGCGATACGCTCTGCTTTATCGAAGTCAAGACCAGGCGGTCGGCTGAATTCGCGGGCCCGCTCTCGGCCGTCGATCTGCGAAAACAGCGGCAGATCATACGCACCGCACGCGTATATCGAAAGATCTTTGGAATAAGGGACATGCCCTATCGTTACGATGTGATCACTGTTTTGCTCGAAAAAGGCGAAGAGCCGGTCATCGAATTGGTCCGGGGATTTTGGAACGAGGCGAAGTTTCGAAAAAGATCATGGAGCGGCGATCATTTCCAAGAACAATTCGTAAAATGGAATCGTACTTACCCGGAAAGGAAGATAAATTTATGAAAAAACTACTAATTGCTATCAGTATTTTTGTGACTATTATCGGCATTTTCTGCCGGATCGCATGCACAGCAGCCTCCGTTGATCGACCGAGAGCTGATCTTCGGCAACCCCGAATACGCGGGTGCACAGATCTCGCCGGACGGTAAATATGTCTCGTTCGTCAAGCCTTACAAAGACACGATGAACGTCTGGGTAAAAGGCGTGGACGAACCATTCACTGCCGCACGCCCGATGACCGCTGACACTTCGCGTCCGGTTCGGAATTATTTTTGGTCGCATGACAGCAAATACATTTTGTTCGTTCAGGACAAAGGCGGCGATGAGAATTTCAACGTCTATGCGGTTAGTCCTGCGGATAAACCGGCCGCCGGTTCCGATGTCCCGGCCGCTCGAAACATCACAGACGCAAAGGGCATTCGTGCGATGATCCAATCCCTTCCGGAATCCGACCCCGATACCATATACGTTGGCATCAACGAACGCGACAAAGCGTGGCACGATCTTTACAAAGTGAAGATCTCAACCGGCGAACGCACCCTCATTAGCGAAAACCGCGACCGTTATCAAGGAATGATATTCGATAATGCTGACAAGCTTCGGCTGGCTGTCCGTTCTGCACAGAATGGCAATACCGAGATCCTGAAGATCGGAGCCGACGGTAAGGCCACGAAGATCTACGATTGCAATACGTTTGAAACCTGCGGCCCGATCCGCTTTCACAAGGACAACAAACGCGTCTATTTTCAAACGAACAAGGGCGATCTTGACCTGATCGAACTTGTTCTTATGGACGCCGAAACCGGTGCGGTCACAAAGGTCGAGAACGATCCGCTGGGCAAGGTCGATTTTGGCGGTGCCGTTTTTTCTGAAGTTTCGGACGAGATCATCGCAACCACTTATGAAGATGATCGCGACCGCATCTATTGGAAAGATAAGAACTTTGAAAAAGACTACAAAGAGATCAAGAGCAAACTTGGCGATCGGGATATCAATTTCCAATCATCAACAAAAGACGAAACTAAGTTCCTTGTCGTCTCGTCGAGCGATGTCGATCCCGGCACGGTTTGGGTTTACGACCGCAAGTCAAAGAACCTGAGCACGCTCTATCAGGTCCGCGAAAAGCTCGATCGCAAAGGCCCTCTCTCCGATGAAAGCCGTAAGGTACAAGTCGTCGGACGGGCTTGAGATTCCGGCATATTTGACGATCCCAAAGGGCTCGGACGGCAAGAATCTCCCGACAGTACTCTTTATTCACGGCGGGCCATGGGGACGCGATTCGTGGGGTTACCATTCGTACGCTCAGTTTCTGGCGAACCGCGGTTATGCGGTTCTGCAGCCGAATTTCCGGGCCTCGACAGGTTACGGCAAGAAATTCCTGAACGCCGGCAACAACGAATGGGGCCAGAAGATGCAGGACGACATCACGTGGGGCAAGAAATATCTTGTCGAACAAGGCATTGCCGATCCGAAACGTGTTGCCATCATGGGCGGAAGCTACGGCGGCTATGCGGCTCTTGCCGGTGTCGCCTTTACGCCGGATGAATACGCGGCGTCGGTAGCGATCGTACCGCCGTCCAACCTCGTCACGCTGCTCGAAGCGATCCCGCCCTATTGGGAAGCGATCCGCACGGTTTTCTACAAGCGGATGGGCGATCCGAACACGCCCGAAGGCCTCGCACAAATGAAGCGGCAGTCGCCATTGACGAATGCGGACAAGATCAAGACTCCGCTGCTTGTCGTGCAAGGTGCGAACGACCCGCGTGTAAACAAGCGTGAATCCGACCAGATCGTTTTCGCACTGCAAAAACGCAGCTATCCGGTCGAATATCTCGTCGCTCCCGACGAAGGCCACGGATTTGCCCGCCCGGTCAACAATATGGCAATGATCGCGGCATCGGAGAAATTCCTCGCCAAGCATATCGGCGGACGCTATCAGGATTCGATGACACCGGCGGTCGCAAAACGCCTCGGCGAGATCACGGTCGATCCAAAAACCGTAACGCTCGCGACAGCAGTCAAACCGGTGGCGGACAACGGAGCATCGGGCCCGGCCGCTAATATCTCCGGCAAATGGACGATGTCAGTCGATGCAGGCGGCCAGATAATTGATCTTGCGATCGAGATCAAACAGACAGGCAGCGAATTCGTCGGCACGATGGCGTCGGGCGTCGGAAACGGAACTATCGAAAAAGGTAAAGTAGCTGGTGCTAACGTTACCGGCATAATGCAAGCTGACGTGCAGGGCCAGCCGACAACTATAGAAATAAACGGTAAGGTTGAGGGCGAGAAAATGACCGGGACTCTTAATGTACCCGGGATCGGCGTCGTGGTGTTTACGGCGTCGAAGGACAAATGATCGTGATCCAGCAGAATGCACGAGGGACGCGGGCCGAGCCTGCGTCCTTTTTATCGTTTGCTTCTGGGCTGTTTCGCGTCCGTCAACACGACAAAATCACCGAGGTTCGTGTGCTTGGCCGGGTTGAACGTCCTGAAGTCTTCCTCGTATCGCATCGTCACAACCAACACTTTCGCCTTAGGCCTGTATTTCATTAGATGTTCGACCGTGCCGAGACGGCTTTCCGTATGAAAGCTTCCATTTAGATGAACCACCAAGGCTTTCTTATTTTTCTTCAGGCTTTGAGCGATCCAGTGGGCCATGGTCGCATCCCACAATGATTGTGAACTAAGGATGTTTTCGATGCCCATACGTGCCTCCGGACTTGGGCCCATTAACGCCTTGAAATTGGCGGCATAAACCGGCGACGGGTCGCCGTACGGAAGCGGAGCGAGCCACGAACGAGCATCTTTTGAAACGCTGTTGAGCGTCGTCCGGCCGCCGCGTGAGACCATGTTCACATAGCGTCGCGGAGCATTTGCAGCAACTACTTTGAGCTTTTTCTCTTTCGCGAACTCAACAAGCGGTCGGTAATCCGTCTTATAGTTTCCCCACGGACGTGAACTGGCCAGAAACTGGGCTTCCGTGATCAGCGATGCGAGGTATTCATCGAGAACGATCTGAACGTCCCGTTCGAACATCTCCAGCGACAAAATGACGTTTCGAGCAGGTGAGTATTTTGCGGCCAGCCGGCGAAAGGCCTCCGCCTGAATGGCGTGGCCGACGGCATCATCGTGAAGCTCGCCAAAAAAGATGACGTCTGCTCCATCCGCCGCAGAAACTATATCCGCGAGCGTCACTGCCTTTCCATTCCGGTCAAAAGCACGGAATTGGTCCTCCGAATACGCGATCTGTCCTGAGGTGCTCATAGCTGACGAAAACAGCAATACTGCAAGTGCTGCAAAAAGTTTCATATGTTAAATGTATGATTTTACTACGATGTCGGCCGCAAGCCGTACACTGTATCGATGCTAAAAATGCCAGTTTGCTAAAGTGCTACTATAGTTAACTAACTGTAACTACACATAACAAAGCGGTTAAAATTAATAGGCAACTACGGCACATTTATTGCGTCTAAATATTACGCGTAGCTTGGGGCTACGCACATAAAATGGGTAATGTTATGCATTAATAACCAAAATTAGCGGGCGACCATCTCGCCTTCTGCTTTGAACCCATCTTCGATCCTCTATAGGCCCCGTCTAGTCCACGGGGCCTTTTTTACGACCTCGAAAGATCGATCTGTCGAATTTCCTATCGCGGCCGGCCAACAAAATCGACATCAGCAAGTGAGTCCACGAGGGTCACGACGCGGCTCGGATTCACAAAGACAAATCGCTTTCCGCTGACTGTAACGACGTATGTCTCACCGGCCTCCAATCCGTCGAAGCTAAAATATCCAAACGAACCCGTTGTCGCCAATCGAGGCTCGGACAAACTTCCGCCCGAGATCACGACGCGAATGTTACGAATTCCTTGTCCGTTCGGATTTGTCACACGGCCGCTGAGCGAAACCTCGGCTGCGGTCGGAACTGTCTGCACCTCGTCGGCACCGATGTCCGGCGTGCCGTTAAACGGCCTCGTCTGCCCGTCAAAGTCGGTCGTAGTTCCGGTACTCGTTCCTGTATTTATTGCTGGGTTGTTGGACGAAAGTTTCAAGTGAAGATCAGAGGTCGAAACAAACATATTTCCGACATTGAAGGGTCCGGCACCGGCGATGCTGGCAAACGAGTTTGCGTCCCGCGTCGGCGGCCCGGCCTGCCACGCCGCAAAATCAACAGGGGTACCGGGGAATGCTGTTGTCCCGAAATCAAAGAAGTTCGCCAGGGTCGTTCCGGTGCCGACAAAGATGTTGTAGTTCGACGACCACGAACCGGCACCCGCCGATTGATCGGCAACGGCGAAATGATCCACGCCGCCGCCCGTGCGGTTATTGAAAAAGATATTGCCGGTAAGCGAGACCGTCGTCGTTGTTCCCGTTCGCCTCAGGAACGCGCTGCTTGTTGACGATCCCGTCGTCGTGCCGCCGATGAGTATTGTGTTATGCGTCAAATCCAGGCTTCCTACGCCACTCAAATCAAAGACGCCATGGACAAAGTGTAGAGTGCTCGTCGCCGGCACCATAGAAAACATATTATTGACAAGGCTTATCGATGATGCGGGATTGGTGTTTGAAATATCCACAGCGTTTAGCACGCCACTGCCGCCCGGCGAACCGTCGATATTGTAGACTCGGTTCCCCGAAAGCATGAAGGTACCGTTGTTGTAGTAAAGGCCAATTCCCGCAAACCATGCGGACGTAGTGTGGTCTCTAATGATGTTTTGAGAGATGGTGTTGGTGCCGGAGGTCGACGAAATCTCAAAAGCCAAAATAGGCGTGGTCCGGGAACCCGTTTGGAACACCGTATTTCCGCTTATCGTCAAATTGT
The DNA here is from genome assembly GCA_963732475.1 of Blastocatellia bacterium. GTDB lineage: Bacteria > Acidobacteriota > Blastocatellia > Pyrinomonadales > Pyrinomonadaceae > OLB17. Next base: position 54,468 of record CAVSZR010000009.1, read on the forward strand.
CCGCGCCGGAACTTGAAATTCCCGCCCGCGTGTAATTAAACAGTTGATTATTCGCGATGACCGTATTTGAATTGGCGCCAAGACTAAAGATCAGGTTTGCCGGGATACCGACAGCGTCCGAGCGGTCCCTAATGTGGCAATCACTGATCGAATTATTGTCGTTTCCGGTAGTAGTCCCTAAACCTAAAGTGACGACGCCGCTATTCGCGTTCGCATTACCGCCTTCTACAATGCAATTCAAGATCGAATTATTCGAGGCATCGTTTTCCATTCGGATGGTGGCACCATTTCCTAGGTTCCTGATGGTCATGCCGAGCGGGCCGAAGGCAAGGCCGCTAAAAGTGACGCGGTCAGCACCATTTAGGTTGATCAATGCCGTTGCGTTGCTACCGGAGATAATACGAGGGCCGTCGGAAGCCTGGAAGAAGATCGTCCAGTTCCCCGCTCCTTCTTCTATCAGCTGGTTTAGCGAATGGCTGCCGGTTTCGGCCGTCAGATCGGTGGTGATGTTTACAACGGTATTGCCGCTTATGGTTCCTGCATTCATCAACTCAAACAGCCCGCCGTTGTTTGTCAGCGACTGTATCGGCTGGTCGGTCCCAACGCTCACGCTGCCGGCAAAGGTCTGGAGCAGTGTGTAAGTATTGGCGGTTGGCGGAGTAGTGACCGTATTGACATTGGCGGCCACGGCTCCCGAAGGGTTCGATGCTACGTTGCCCGAAGTGTCCTGCGCGATGACGAAATAACCGATGGTGTCACCTGCCGCGACGCCGCCCATAAGCGAGTTATCGATCGTGCAGTCATAATTGCCCGCCTGCGTATCGCCGCTTGTCAACACGCACGGAGTTGAAAAGTAAGTACCGGCGTTCTTTCGGAAATAGATCCGTGGAGCGACAGCACCGGAGGCGACATTGACATCGTCAAGTATCGTCACCGACAAGACGCGGTTCGCCGTGCTGCCAGTCGTGCCAAACGATGAGTAGGTAATGAGCGGCGGCGATATATCGCCGGATTCAGCCAGGGTCCAGTCAGAGAATGACGTGACGCCGCTTATCGACGCAGTATTCGCTGTAGTATCAACGGTTCCGCCCGGTTGAGTAAACATTCCGTCATATTTCTGGATCACGAAATTGGCTTCCGTCGCCGTACCGGGAATATCGGTCGGATCGAGGTAACTAAATGTCAGATCCGCAGTGATGCCAGTGCCGTTCAGCGTCCAGTAACGGGAGAGAGCCTTCGCCGGTACCGGGAAATTCGGCTGCGGGCCCTGAAACGCCTTGACTGTAAGATCGGACGGGAACGTTCCCGCCGTTACGTTCACCGTAACCGGTGAATAGCCGTTCGCTGTGCCGACATCAAAGGTAAATGGCCCGGTTGCACCAAACGTCTTTTTCAAATTGCCGATGACATGCGTGCCAGCCGCTCGGCTGACTGTGGCCCCCGCCGACAACAGTCAACGTATTGGCTGCGGTATTAACCCTACCCGATATCAAAGTCAGTGAATTATTGACCGTAGGGCTTGATAAGAGCGTCAGTTCATTTCCAGACCCCTGGAGATTAACCACCAAATCGCGAAGCACGCCGGCGGCGGCGGGGATCTCGCTGCCCGAGCTCATCGGGAGATTTATTGAGTAAGTCACGTCAACTGATGTTCCGAAGTTTGGCGTGCCTGTAAAGCTTCCCCCATCGAATCGTCTGATCAGGCACTGGTCCGCGAGCGTTAGGTTGGCACCTATATTAAACGGGCCCTGAACATAAACCGAAACCGGGATCGTTCTGGCGGCGTGGAGCGTCTTTGTCCCTGTATTGATCGCCCGCAAATTGGCCGGTCCGTTCGTGGCCGGAAACTCCAAACTCGTTGTCGTCACCGGCACAGTTCCTTCATAAGCGAGAGTCGAGGCCGCACCGTAAGTTAGAGCATTTCCCGTCACGGACCCGTTGTCTAAGATCGAGAAGAAGCCGTCGAATTGCGTTTGCCCATTGTTAATGAAGGTACCTGCCGCATAAAACCGGCTGAACGAACCTTGTTGAATTAAGTCGGTCCCGCTAGCGTCATTTAGCGTGAGGCTTGCTCCGGGCCCAACGTAAATTCCGGCGTTATCTTCCATAACGATCTGGTCCGCGGTTATGTTAGTGGTCACGCTTGTCTGCGAAGGCGAGCGGATGAGGATCGTATTTGCAGCGTCAGTCGGAGACTGAGTTGCGGTGATCCAATTGTTGATACCGTCGTGTGAAGATTGCCAATCACCGGGTGTAGCCCAGTCGCCGCCTGGAACCGATCTGAAGTAATCCGTCGCAAACGTCGTATCTTCGGCCAGTGTCCAATCGGAGAAAGATGTAACGCCCGTGATCGAAGCTTGCGTAGCACTCGGACCAGTCGTGGGCGTGAGAACTGACGGGGTTCCGCCTGTGCTCTTGAAAAACTTGTAGTTTGCGATCGACCCGCCGCCAACGTCGCCTCCGAGATAATTAAACGTCAGGTCAGCAGATGTTACCGTTGTATTTGTAAGTGTCCAGTAACGTGCGAGCTTATTGGCCCCTGAGATCCCCGGCAGAGCTCCCTGAACCGCCTTCACAGTAAAATCCCCAGGGAATGTTCCCGCTGTAGCGTTCACCGCGACCGGTGAATAACCGTTCGCCGTACCGACCTCGAATGTCTTTGAACTCGCCGCTGCAAATCGTTTCTGCAGATTACCGATGACGTAGCCGCTTGTACGGTTAACCGTGCCCGCCGAGCCGATCGCAAGTGTAAATGCTCCGGTGGTGAGGCTGCGGTCATTTAGCGTCAACGCGCCGTTGACTGTGGCATTTGTAGCCAGGGTAAGCGAGAACGAGCCGCCCGCGGGCAAAGTCAAATCTCTCAGGACACCTGCAGCCGCCGGTATCTCGAAGCCGGAATTGGTGGATACAGATCCGATGTACGTCACATCAACATTCGCACCAAATGTCGGACTTCCACTAAACGACCCGACTTGTCGCTGTACGTGGCATCCGTTGCCGAGGGTAAGCCCAGCCCCGATATTGAATACACCTTGATAGAGATAAACAGCCGAGCTCACCGCGCGTGCGGCATGAAGGGTCGCACCGGCGGGATTAATGATCGCTACCGTTGGTGGCCCGTTCGTCGCCGGAAATTCGGTGTTTGTCGTCGTTTGAAGCGAAAACCCACTATACTGGAGGCTCGATGCCGAACCATACGTAAAGGAATTGCCGGTCGCCGAAGAGCCGTTGAAAAGCGTAAAAGTCCCGTTAATAGTTGCCTGACCATTGTTGGCGAACGTTCCAAGAACCGAAATAATTCCACCCGCGTCCTCAGTCAGATCAGTCCCCGAGCCGTCGTCGATCGTAAATGTAACGCCCGCGTTGATAAACAGCGAGCCGGTATTTTCGATCGTCAACTGGTCGGCGTTGACCGCAGCGGCAACGTCAACCTGATGTCCAGAGCGAATCGTGATCGCATCAGCCGTCGCCGTCGGCGTCAATCCAGCCGGGATCCAGTTATTGATGCCATCATGCGATGATTCCCAAGATGCAACATCGCCCCACACGCTGCCGCTGCCGCTCGTTCTGAAGCGATCTGTAGCGAGTGTCGAGTCGATGCTTATCGACGTTACATTTATATCGTCGATGCCTACCCATTCGTCATTCCCGACCGCGTTGGCCGTCATGATCCTGATCTGGACCTGGGCTTGATCCTCGGCCGCGGCCGGAAGTGTCGCCGAAACGGGTGTCACAAGCGTGGCGATGCTCGGACCCGTTGTCGCGTCAGCAACAAAGCCCGCCGGAACATTCGTAAATGTTCCGGACGTTCCAACTCGATACTGAAGCGCGACCGCCTGGACGGCATTATCCGCCGAACCGTCCAGGTCGCGCAGATTGTAGCTTACCTGCACCGTTTTTCGCCCCGTTGTGTCCATGTAGAGTTGAACGTACGGAGCATCCGCCGTTGCTGAACCTTGAAAGGCAACGGCCGGATCAGCAATTCCGTCAAACTCGGCTACGCCGCCCGATATGTTTGTATTTGGATTCGCTTGATTTGCAATTACGTCGAGCACAGCCGCGGTATCGTCCACAGTTAGCGCCTGGGGATCGGTGCCAGTTCCGCCTGTCAATCCGTCACCACGAAAACCCTGAATATTGAAAACGCCGGACCAATTGTCATCTGTCGCGATCAAGGTCGTCGTTGTCCAGTTCTGTGAAAAGTTACCTCCCGACAAGTCGTAGTAAGAACCGTCCGCCTGGATATTGGGCGAAGTCGCGTTAAAGAACACGACGGAGCAGAGAACGACGATCGACAAAACAACGCGTTCTTCATAAAAATTCCAGGCCTGTTGGTTAGTTACGAGAAGGCTTAGACGGTATAAAAAATTGTATAGCGAGCCTCGTGTGAAGTCAAAAAGGCGGTTCTTGCAAATGTACCAATTAGTGGAGTGCTAAAGCATACCGGTTCCGCTAAGGACTGCATTTTTGCCAAGGAACTACTGCGGAACCGTTTCGTTGAATTATCGTACCTGATGGTAGGGCTCCTACTTCAGATATGGTAAAAATACTGCGCGTCGTCATTGCCGGTTTCCTGTTTCTTGTATCAGGCCTCCTTCTTTTGATAGCACTCGGCGCACTCCACCCACGCATCGACGCCATCCGAATGCTGCTAGCGGCGAACGGATCTATTATCCGCGGCTTTGTCGGTGTCGCACTTGTCGGCGGGTTTGCCGCGTGGCTGACAGGGCGACTCTGCCGCGGCTTGATGCCTCGGCTACTTGTTGCGAGCCGGGCTGTCGGTCTTCTTGTCGTCGTGGCGAGCTTTGTTAATATCGCGGCATGGATCGCGGGCATGGACCGTCGAGACGTGGAATTCGTTTCGCAAAATACGCGGCTCAAGGGCACCTTGATGCTGCCCAAAGGGGTTGATCATCCGCCCGTCGCCATCATCGTCCATGGCTCAGTGCAATTGGGGAGCGACTTCTATGCCGTATGGGGTCGTCATCTGGTGCGCGAGGGCATCGGGGTTTTCGTCTACGACAAGCGCGGAACCGGGGCATCGGAAGGGGTAATTCCTGAGAACAACAACAGCACCGAATACCTCACGCTTTTGGGTCACGATGCCTCCGCTGCGTTTACCGCCTTGCAATCACAGCCTGACATCGACGCCCGACGCATCAGCCTGATCGGCATCAGTCAAGGCGGCTGGACCGTTCCCGTTGCGGCGTCGATTCAGACGGAGGTGTTTCGTCTTGCGTTCTTGTCGGGTCCGGTGGCCACAACGCGCGAAGAAGCCGCATTCAGTGAAGTAGCTGGTGACGGCGGAAGTAGAGCCGACGACAATGTGGCTATCAAGGCTGGAGATCGCGCCGCAGCCGCGGCTGCTCCGGGCGGATTCGACCCGATGCCGCTCCTGGCAGCGTCCCAAGTACCAGGACGATGGTTCTTCGGTGACCGCGATCGGAGCATTCCTGTGACCCTGAGCAAACAACGCCTCGAGACCTTGAGGGTAGCTGGAAAGAACGTCGAAAGCATAACGTTGGAGGGCTCCGATCATTTGCTGTTCGGCCCCACCTTAGTGCCGCTTGGCTTTGCCGAGCCGCTGATGCCTCAACTGGCCGCCTGGCTAAGGGGCGAAGGTCGTTAAGGCCGGCGGGAGTTGACGATCACCCCGCAGTTCGTTTCTAGGCAGACCGATCCTAGCAGATTAATATAGGTATTGTAGGAATTCCGAGTTTCCCTGTGCCGTCCCGGAAATACGGGTCAGTAATATCAGCGAGGCGGAGGCTTATTACGAGGAGGTCTTACTGTCGATTGGTGTGGCGGTGAACTTGGACTTGCTGGCGTTTCGAGGAGAAACTGCCGCTTGTTTTTGTCCGACGCAGATTTTCGAAAGTCATATTTGGAACTTCCGCAAGTTGTGCTGATGTCTAAAAACATTGCGGTTGGAGGCCCGTCAGCAAGATTCGGAGGAATATGAAAGTATCAAGTGCGATAGCACAGTTGCGAACCACGGACCTGGCCGGATCGATCCGCTTTTACACGACAAAAGTTGGCCTAACACTCGAGTTTCAGTACCGGGACTTCTATGCGGGCATTCGGGCAGGGACCCAGGTGTTTCACTTAAAACTTACAGACGAGAAGGATCCCTCCATTGACTTTGTGAATGAAGGCGAACACTTCCATCTCTATCTGGAAACGGATGACGCCGCGGCGGCGGCGGAATTCTTAACGAAAAATGGGGTGCATCTTGTTAAAGACGTGCATGAGACGCCGTGGGGAACCATAGAGTTCGTCATCAGGGACGATCAGGGGCATACGCTGTACTTCGGCGAAAGCCGATAGATTAATAAGAGCTCCAAGATCGCACCATCAGTATAAGATTCGGGATTCGCGGTTTAGCATATTCGTGGTACATTTTCCTTGAGGTATAGATGACTAAGCCATACCTGATCACATTCACCGTGAATCCTGAGTATCTTTACGCCGATCTCAAGGGCGAAACGATCTCGGCCGAGATCATCCGCGACTATATCCGCGAGATCGTTGCGAAGAGCAATGAAACCGGCAAGCATCGCATACTCCTATACCGCGACATTCCTGCCGTGCTCTCCGGGGGCGAGGTATTTTTCACGGTGAGCGAATCACTCGATGCGCTGATGGGTAAAAAGCTCGCGCTCGTAAATCCTCATTTGGCCATTGAGTCGGCGATCGATTTTGGCGTCACGGTTGGTCAAAACCGCGGCGGAAACTACCGAAGCTTCAATAATGTAGCCGCCGCCGAGGAGTGGCTTCTCAAAGACGCGGAATAAGGCTTTCCAATTCCATTCGTTGGCGGTTCGTTCGTGCCGCCGCCGTTAACTCTCAAACTAATATCGAAATTTATCGTAGTACCACTGTTTTCTTTTTAGAAAGAGTTCGGAGGAATGACGATGAAACTGTTTTTCTTTATCACGATCTTATTGGGAGTTTGTTCTATTGGTGCTCTGGCACAAGCAACGATTCCGGGCCCCGCAACTACTGCAGGGCCGGTGTGCCGTGTGACCCTCACCGGGACCAAGCCCGGCAAAAATGCCGACTTCATCAAGTTTCGGCGGGAACACAACAAGCCTATGTTCGACGAACAATTGAAACAAGGGTTGATCGTTAGTTACACCTACTACTCGAAGCCAATAAATCTTGGGCCGGACGACTGGGACATCGCTTTGGTCGTATGTTTCAAAAACTATGCGGAAGCGATCGACTCTAATCCAGAAAGAGAGGAGAAGCTGAACCAGATCAGCCTTAAACATTTCGGCTCAGCTGAAGCACGGACTAAAGCAAATAATAGCCTCAACGATCTTCGGGATGTGGTTTCCAGCACTCTTATCAGGGAGCAAATACTAAATCCGATACAGTGAACAGGCCCTTCACAAAAAAAGCACCTGCCGCTGTGGACGCAGGTGCCGAGGATTAAAATGATGATGGTGTATGGAATTAGATCACGGTTCCGCGACAAAGTCCAGTTCAGCGAGGCTGTCCGATAGATTTACTACTCGCACCCCGTCGGAAAAGCGATAACGCCTTGCACCGACACTGACCACATACGTGCGTCCCGACTCGATATTCTCGAATCTGTAGTAACCCAGACGGTTCGTCAACACCTCGATCGGCTCGCCGAGCAATCCGCCTATAAGCACGACCTTAGCCTTTGCGATACCCTCGCCGGAAGCTGTAACTACACGCCCGTCGATATCAACTCCGGCCGCCGTCGGCGCCGCTGATTCGATCGTCAGGGTCCAGCCCGCCAATGTGCCGGTATCACCTGCCGCGTCATCGTCAATATAAAGACTCCAGACGCCGTTCGGATCGGAGCCGACGAACGCCGCCAGTGTCGTCTGATAAGGGCTGGCCGGGGCGGGGGCCGGAAAATTGGTTGGATGCGCGGCACCCGAAAAGACTACACCCTGCCCGGGCCGGTAGGAAGTGGCCAGAATCGGCCCACTATCAGTCATTGGATTGGCCGATGAATCGTCAAACAGCACGTCGATGTTCGTAACGTCGCCTCCGCCGCCGTTGTCGGTCGTCAACCGGACAACCGTTCCAGTCGGGCCGACCAGCAGCATGCCGATATCGTCCGGGAATGTGTGAGTAAGGCCGTTCAACCGAACCGTCACCTTAGTTATAGCCGAAGTGAAACCGGCAACGTTTACCGTCGAAGGATAAACCGACGCCGGTGCGGTGTCGTTAATAGTGATCGGGGCCGGATTTGTGAATGCACCGCCGGCAGTGATGTTGATCGTCCAGCCAAGGTTGATGGTACCGGAATTTCCGGCTGTGTCGTCGTCAACATAAAGGCTCCACGTGCCGTTCGGTATTGTGCCCACAAAATCAGACAACTTCACCGAGTAAGGACCGGCCGGTGCCGGTGCCGGAAAGTTGGCGGCGTGGGCGTTGCCATCGTTCGCAAAACTATTTGTACCGAGAGTAGGCTTTGCGATAACCCCTGAAAGAGCCGAGTTGTCCGGAAAAGAGGCCGCTCCGCGATCGTCGATAGGAATGTTCGTCGGTGAACCGACCGCCGTGCTGCCGCCAACATCGGTCATTAGCCTAATTTTCTGGCCGCCAGGCCCAACCAGCATCACACCAACGTCGTCCGGGCGGCTGTGCGTGAACCCATTAAGTGTGACCACGACCTTAGTGACGCGTCCCGGCACGCCCGATACCAGGATATCCGACGGATAAAACGGTGTCGCGGTCGAATTGTCGGCAATATTGATCTGGGTTGAATTTACGAAAGTGAATGTTTGCGCAGAAACCCGGTCAACCGAAACCGTGGCGAACAGAACTGCCATGGCCGTAATGGCAAGAACGTGCACGACAGATGATAGAACTCGGAGGCTGAACTCAGTACGGAGATATTTAATTGTGGTCATGATCCTTTCTCAACTTGTGGAGGGGTTTAATGCGAGCGAGCACGCCCGGCAACGGGAAACACGGCGTGGGGCCGCACGTCTATGGTATCAAAAAACGCTTGCATACCGCAATCATTTTTTTCTGAACAACGGACACTATCAAAACTAGGATAATTCGCGTCTTGAAAGTTCGCGCGCAGAGGGCAATTTAACGGGAGGAAAGTTGAATCCGCACGTTGGCAAGATCGAGCCGATCGCGAATCTCGGTGGTTTCTTCGATCGATCCGGACGAGGCCGCGGCCAGAGCCTTTTCTGCCGCATCCTTCTCTGCCCGCGCCGAGTCCACATCAATATCCGCCGATGCTTCCGCAGTGTCGGTCAAAACCGAGACCCGATCCGAGCTGACTTCCACAAAACCGCCAGCAACTGCGAACTTCTCCGTCGATCCCTTGGCCGTAAAACTAAGAACGCCCGGTTTGAGGGCCGAAATTAGCGGTGCATGTTTGGGCAAAATGCCCGCTTCGCCGGTCAAAGTGGGAACTGTGACGGAATCAACGGTCTCGTCAACCACGCGTTTTTCAGGAGTCACTATTTCTAGTTTAAGCATAATTGAGAATTGAGAATTGAGAACGGAAAATTCAGATTCAGAAATCGGTCTTTTCTATTCTCAATTCTCCAGTTTCCATTCGATCCGCTACGCGGATGCGGCCATCTTTTTCGCCTTCTCTCTCGCCTGTTCGATCGTGCCGACCATGTAGAACGACTGCTCGGGCATATCGTCGCATTTGCCTTCGAGGATCTCGCGGAAGCCTTTGATGGTGTCTTCGATCTTCACGTATTCGCCTTTGAGGCCGGTGAATTGCTCACCAACGAAGAACGGCTGCGAGAAGAAACGCTGGATCTTGCGGGCCCGGGCAACTGTAAGCTTGTCGTCTTCCGAAAGCTCGTCGAGGCCGAGAATGGCGATGATGTCCTGAAGGTCTTTGTATCGCTGCAAGATCTTCTTAACCGACTGCGCCGTGTTGTAATGCTCCTCGCCAACGATGTTCGGATCAAGAATACGCGAGTTCGACGCGAGCGGGTCGACGGCCGGATAAATGCCCAATTCTACGATCTGTCGCGAAAGAGCCGTAACAGCGTCGAGGTGTGCAAAAGTCGTAGCCGGCGCCGGATCGGTGTAGTCGTCGGCAGGTACGTAAACGGCCTGAATCGACGTGATCGCACCGGTCTTGGTAGATGTGATGCGTTCCTGCATCTCGCCCATCTCGGATGCCAGTGTCGGCTGGTATCCCACGGCCGAGGGCATGCGTCCAAGCAGAGCAGACACTTCGGAACCTGCCTGCGTAAATCTAAAGATGTTATCGACGAAGAAGAGCACGTCGTTCCCTTGATCACGGAAGTATTCGGCCACGGTCAGCCCGGACAAAGCTACGCGGAGCCGGGCTCCTGGAGGCTCGGTCATCTGGCCGTAGACGAGCGATACTTTCGAATCCGGAAGTTGAGCCTTATCCACCTTGGTGAGGTCGAAAGCTCCTGTCTTTTCGAGATTTTCGTTAAAATCGTTTCCATAACGGATAACCTTCGATTCGACCATTTCACGAAGAAGATCGTTGCCTTCGCGGGTACGTTCACCGACTCCCGCAAATACCGAGAAACCGTCTGAGCCAATGGCTACGTTATTGATCAACTCCATGATCAGCACTGTTTTGCCTACACCGGCACCGCCAAACAGGCCGATCTTACCACCGCGAAGAAAGGGCTGAACAAGATCGATGACCTTAATGCCCGTCTCGAACATTTCGAGCGAAGTCGCCTGCTCGTCAAAACTCGGTGCGTGACGGTGGATCGAAGCTCTCGTCTCGCTGTTTACAGGGCCGAGTTCATCAACCGGATCGCCGATCACGTTCATAACGCGTCCCAATGTAGCCGTTCCAACCGGCACAGTGATCGGCCCGCCAAGGTCGATGACCTTCATCCCGCGGACCATGCCGTCAGTCGGAAGCATCGAGACTGCTCGTACGCGGCCTTCGCCGAGGTGCTGCTGCACTTCAGCAACGACGTCGACCGTCGTTTCAACATCAAAACCCTCAGATGAAATACGCAACGCCTGATAGATCGGCGGCAAATAATCTTTAAATTCAACGTCGACAACCGGTCCGATGATCTGTACCACGCGCCCGATCTGTGCGCCTGCTTCATTAGCCATTTTTGATAAATTGCTCCTCTATATAGACAAGAAATAGGTCGTATAACAAAGGAGTAAGAATATCATACCGCCGCGCAACGGCGCAAAGTCCGCCGACGCAAATCTGGCAACCTTTCGGAATCCTTCGTTGGACGGCTGCACCCATTGCGAGTCTTAGTCACTTCCGGACTCAACATTTCTATTGTGTTGGCGTCTGAATTTGAGTTAAAATGGTACGTTGGCCATTCGGTCAGCATCTTCCTTTTGTCGCATTAACCACCGAGACGCTCGTGTCCCAATTCATTCGCCCTCAATGTCTTCGGGGATCTAAGAAAAACCAGAACCGGTATGTCAACACGACACCAGATCGTGAAAGCAATGCTCCTGATCACAGTGATCGCACTGATCGTTGTAACGCCGGTAGCAGTCTATAAAATTGGGCTCATCGCGGCGGTCGCGGCGGTTGCTGCGGCTTCCCTTTGCCTGCTGGTCAACGGGCTATTTCTTCCGTCGCTCACCTCCAGCGAGTCCGATCGGCGGGATGAACGTTTGACCGCCAAGATCCTTGAAAGAAGCGAGAAGCAGTTTCGCGGGGCATTTGAGTCTGCCCCGACCGGAATGGCTCTGGTTTCAACTTCAAGACAATTCTTAAAAGTCAATCATTCGCTGGCGAAAATGCTGGGCCGAAATGCGGAAAGCCTCCTTGAAACAAGCTTCCTCTCGCTTGTTGTTCCGGAAGATGCCGATTCGGTCGAGTCGGGCCTTACAAACCTGTTCGATGGTGCTGCCCAACCATTTCACTCAGAAACGCGGGTATATCGAAAGAATCAAGCAGTGCGTTGGATGAGGTTAAGCGTTTCGCTTGTCCGCGAGATATCGGACGAGCCGTCATATTTCATTTTTCAGTTTGAGGACATAACGGAACGAAAAACTACGGAAGACCGACTCCTTCATAATTCCCTTTATGACCCACTGACGGACTTGCCAAATCGGTTTCTTTTTTTGGACCGTCTGCGTGTGGCCGTAAACCGCGTCAGGCGTGATCCCGGCAGCCGCCTTACGGTACTTCACGTAGATTTTGACCGTTTCAAGTTGATCAACGACCGGTTTGGGCAGCAGATGGGCGATACAATGCTTGCCCAAGCCTCGATCAGATTCAAAAAGTTACTCCGTTCGACAAACACAGTTGCCCGACTCGGTGCCGACGAGTTCGCTATCTTTGCAGAAGAAAGCAGTTTCGAGGAGATATTGGCAATGGTCGCGAGCATCCGGCAGGAATTGTCCAGGCCCTACGACCTTGATGGCGAATTGATATACGCCACCGTCAGCGTGGGGATTGCGGTCGCATCGTCGGATCACGAATCCCCGGAATTCTTGCTCCGCGACGCCAGCACAGCTCTTAAGCAGGCAAAACGGGGCGGCCGGGACCGATACGAGATATTCGTTGAGGAAATGCACTCTCGCTCGATCGAATTTCTCCAAATGGAGAACGACCTTCGTCACGCGCTTGAGCGTGGCGAATTCAAACTATTCTATCAGCCGATCGTAACGCTCGAAACGGGCATACTCGCCGGGTTCGAATCGCTGGTACGATGGGAGCACCCGGTGCGAGGCCTTGTGTCGCCGGTCGAGTTTATTCCGATCGCCGAAAGCACAGGAATGATCATCCCGATCGGCGAATGGATACTCCGCGAATCATGTCGCCAGATGCGTGCGTGGCAGAAGATCTCCGATAGACCTGCCAATATGTGGGTGAGCGTTAACGTGTCAAGTAAACAATTTGTCGATTTCGACCTCGTTTCGCTCGTCGCAGAAACGCTCGAAGAGACCGGACTCGCCCCGCGATGTCTAAAGTTAGAGATCACCGAGTCAACAATGGTTGAGAACGTCGACTATGTCGCGTCGGTGATGGGGAGCCTTAAGGAACTTGGCGTCAAACTAAGTATTGACGATTTCGGGACCGGTTTCTCGAGTTTGAGTATTCTCCATCGTTTTCCACTGGATTCCCTTAAGATCGACCGGTCCTTCGTTGCTCAAATAAAAGAGGCCGAAACGCCGGTTGAGATCGTTAAGAACGATCGTCAATCTGGCCCAGTCACTAGATCTGGAGATCATCGCCGAAGGAGTTGAAACCATCGAACAGCTTTCACAGCTTCGTCAGCTGGGCTGTCAATTCGGCCAGGGCTACTGTTTTGCAACACCGCTCACGGCGGAGACCGTGGGAGAGCTGCTTGGGATTTCGCCGTCCTCGTCGGCTTTTTATTATCTGTTGCCCACACGTTCAGAATTACCCGAAATTCGTAACTACGCTTGAGGGTGAAGTACTCACCCTTACTTACGACCGGACCCTCCGGGGTTTTTGCCACCACCGTCCTGTTTGTTGACCGTCGCCCATGCACGGGCCTCCGCCTCCTTCTTTGAAAGTCCTTTTTCGCGGTAGCTCTCCGCAATATGGTCTGCTTTCCTCTCCTGTTTATCAGTATATTTACTTCTGCCGTCATTTGATCTTGGCATACCGTTAAATCTCCCTACTTAAATGATTCCCGCCGAACGCCGCCTTCCGCTTTTCGCTCGGTAATAGATCCTTCTTGCTCGGTCAAACAGGTCGGCTGAATCGTCAGTCCTTCGTGCGGTTATTTCGTTCCTGGTTATCAGCTGATTCTTCCTGGCCTGGACTCGTAACGTGAGAATCGGTCACGATCATCACCGGACACTCTATCTGCCCGCTTTTTCTGAACTTTCTTAACATATCCTGTTTCACTCCCCTCTGAATTGATTTCGGACACTCTGGTTGTGTAGCTTTGAGAACCTGCAAAATTCGTGCCATTCAGCCCCAGAATTTGAGCAACCCATTGACACTAAAACGCCGTTTTAGTAGCCTCAAAACTATAGAAATCCGATAAATGGACAGGACCTGCAGAATTTGAGCAATCTTCGAAAACTAGAATTACCGCCACAGGGATTAAATACGCTTTTCGGCGTCCAAGACCAAAACATCAAGTATCTGGAATCGCTTCTCGATGTGAACATCGGGGCCCGCGGCAATGAGCTTCTCATTGACGGCGACGAGCGCGATATCAAGACAGTCGAGCAGATACTGCATGATTTCGGTGACCTTTTTGCGGACGGAAATACTTTTACGGACAAAGAACTTCGGGATGCGTTCAAGCAGATCGCTGAGGATCGGGCCTACACGCTGCGCGATTATTTTCTAAAGGCGAGATTTAATCCGTCCGGCAAAAAGCAGGTAGCACCGAAAACGGCGAACCAGCGAAAATATCTTGATGCGATCGCCGCAAACGACCTCGTTTTCGGTATTGGCGTGGCGGGCACCGGAAAGAGTTTTCTGGCCGTGGCGATGGCGGTCGATGCCTTGTTCAAAAAGCAGGTTAGCCGCATTATCCTGACGCGTCCGGCGGTTGAAGCCGGCGAACGACTTGGATTTTTGCCCGGCGATCTGCAAGACAAGGTCGATCCGTACCTGCGGCCGCTCTATGACGCGCTGTTCGATCTTGTCGATTCGGAACGCGTTACAAAGATGCTCGAAAAACGCATTATCGAGATCGCCCCGCTCGCTTTTATGCGCGGCCGGACGCTGTCCGACGCATTCATCATCCTCGACGAGGCCCAAAACACGACCGGCGAACAGATGAAAATGTTCCTGACGCGTATCGGCTTTGGCTCAAAAGCCGTCGTCACCGGCGACAGGACCCAGATCGATCTTCCCCGCGGCCAAAAAAGCGGCATCAAGGAAGCCGAGATCATCCTAAAAGACCTCGAAGGTATCGAGTTCGTTTACTTCACGGAAAAGGACGTTGTCCGGCATAAGCTTGTGCAGATGATCGTGAAGGCTTACGAAACACATTCGAATGAGCAGGAAGCGGGCGAATAAAAGATGTCGGTAACAGTCGTCAATCTCCAGCGAAAAGTTCCACTTGAAACGAAGCATTTCCGTCACATAATCGAAACAATCGCAACATCGGTTGCGGAAACGCGGGAACAAAGAATTTGCCGTTGCGTTTATTTCCGACCGACGGATGAAGGAGCTAAATCATCTCTTCCGCGGCAAAGACTCGACCACCGACGTCCTTTCATTCCCACACGAACCCGACGAATTCGACCCCGACAAGAACAACCTGGGCGATATTGTTATCTCTGTTGAGCAGGCACAAAAGCAGGCCGAAGAGAACGGTTTAACGCTCGAAGGCGAGATCAAACAGTTGATCCTCCACGGCGTTCTGCATCTTTGCGGCTACGACCACGAAACGGACAACGGCGAGATGAACGCACGCGAATTGGAACTTCGGGAGAATTTAGGGATATAGCATTAGAGGCCAAAAATTAGAAAAAAGGGCGATCCGAGGACCGCCCGCGAGGTGCTTCCGTGAATGAGAGGTCATTCCAGTCCCACAAACTCAATGTCCGCCAATGTGTTAAAGACTTGAGCGACGCGATAGCGTTTTGACGTTACGCCCACGATATGATCCACGTCGCGTTCACCATACGCGAACCGGTAATTGCCGGAAGGGCCGGTCGTTACCGTGCGGAAGACATCGCTTCCACTCACTAGCGTCCCGGGTGCGTTACCCAGGCCGCGATCGTCAGATGTCAGAACCCTGCCTGAAATCTCAATAACCGCCGCTGTTGCTCCAGGCAGTTCAGTATCCTCTCCGACGGTAGTTTCGCCGCTCCCATTCGGCAGCCAGAATGACATGTCCGGAGCGTAAATGCTAAACATCGGTGCGGACGCCGCTCCACACCGTGCCCTGATCAGCACTCCGGTAAATCGTGCGGTGGCCCTCAGAGTGAAGTCAACTGGCAGGCCCGTGTTCGGCACCGAAAATGTCGCCGTTACCGGGGCAAACGTGCCAATCGGGAAGGCGGGTATGTTCACCGTCGCATTCGTCGCACTGACCAACGAGAAGCCCTGCAGCCCGGACCAAAGTTGATGATATCGACCGTTACCGAACCCGCTCCAGCCGTAATCGAGTTGAACTGGATCAAGCCGCCCGGACGCGTTTCCGTAACCGTCAGCGTCGGAGTGCAGACTCCGGGCGCCGGTGTTGGTGTTGGTGTTGGCGTTGGTGTTGGAGTTGGAGTTGGAGTCGGAGTCGGCGACGGTGTCGGAGTTGCCGTTGGAGTTGGGGTCGGCGACGGCGTTGGCGTCGGAGTTGGCGTCGGAGTTGGCGTCGGAGTAGGTGTCGGTGTCGGGCCAGCCGTACACTGTCCCTGTATCAGAACCCCGCCCGCACGTGTTGACGCCCTCAAAGTGAAGTTGACCGGCTGTGCACCATTCGGGATCGTAAAGGTTGCCGTTACCGGATTCAACGTTCCGACCGTAAATGCCGGTATGTTTACCACCGCATTCGAGGCACTTATCACGGAGTAACCCTGCAGCCCGAATCCAAAATTAACCGTATCGACCGTCACCGAGTTTACTCCCGCCGTAATCGCTTCGAACCGCGACAAGGCACCGAATCTCTCTTCCGTGAACGTCAAAGTAGGCGTGCAGACCGCCGGAGTTGGTGTCGGCGTTGGCGTCGGCGTCGGCGTCAGCGTTGGTGTCGGCGTTGGCGTTGGTGTCGGCGTTGGTGTCGGCGTTGGTGTCGGCGTTGGCGTCGGCGTTGGCGTCGGCGTCGGCGTCGGAGTTGGTGTCGGTGTTGGCGTCGGCGTAGGAGTTGGTGTCGGCGTTGGAGTCGGAGTTGGTGTCGGAGTCGGCGTCGGCGTTGGTGTCGGCGTAGGCGTCGGTGTCGGTGTCGGAGTTGGTGTCGGCGTCGGTGTCGGCGTTGGTGTCGGCGTGCCTCCGCATCCGCCCAGGCGGATTGATACCGAGTTAATACCACTGTTGGTGGCGGCAAAATCCTGAACACCGTCGGCGTTAAAATCGCCGGTAGCGACACTCAATGGATTTGGCCCAACCGGCACCTCCCCACCAAAGATAAAACCACCCTGGCCATTTCCCAATCGTATCGAGATGGTGTCTGCGGCCAGATTGTCCGCATTTTGATTCGCGACGGCCAGGTCCTGGAGGCCGTCGCCATTAAAATCCGCGATCGCGACCGTGTCCGGACGAGCTCCGACATTGACCTCGGGTTGAGGCGTAAAACCGCCTGCCCCACTCCCTATCAATACCGAGGCCGTGTTGACTGACCAGTTCGGCGAAACAATGTCCTCATTTCCATCATTATTTAGGTCGCCGATTCCGAGTGAAAGAGGAGTCAAATTTACGGGTATATCCGGCATGTCCGTAAAGCCGCCGGTGCCATTTCCCAGACGGATGGCGATCGTACTCTGCTGGGTTGGCGTTGCAAGGTCTTTTTTTCCATCATTGTTGAAATCTCCGACCGAGATGCGCTGCGGACGACCCGGAACACTAACATCGGTCGTTCCGCTAAAACCGCCCAGCCCGTCACCCAGCCGGATCGCCACCGTGTCGAATGTGGACGCCGCCAAATCTAATTTACCATCGCCGTTGAAATCTGCGAGGGCCACCCCGCTCGGATTTGTGGGAACAAGGACGGATGCCATGATCGTAAAGCCGCCCAAACCATCGCCAAGCCGGACGGCAACCAGTGGATTGCTCAGGTTTGCCGTGACAAAATCCAGGTTGCCGTCATTATTGACATCGCCGAGCGCAACCCCTATCGGCTCACCGGAGACACTAACATCGGGACCAGTAAAATTGCCCAGTCGAGTCACCAAGCCGAACCGAAACCGAGTTGCCATTGCTCGCATTCGCAGTGGCAAAGTCCGGTTTTCCGTCATTGTTAAAGTCACCGATCGCGATAAATCGGGGATTGTGGCCGACCGCAACCGTCGGCATTATGGTAAATCGCACCGGAGCGACCGGCGAGCATTCAAGAGGAGTTGGTGTCGGTGTCGGTGTCGGCGTTGGAGTCGGTGTTGGAGTCGGCGTAGGAGTTGGAGTCGGCGTAGGAGTTGGAGTCGGCGTTGGAGTTGGTGTCGGCGTAGGGGTCGGTGTCGGCGTAGCCGCCGGGACGTCTACTGTCGCAGCCACCAGCCAAAGAGCGTCGTTCCCTTGGCCCGATGGTCACATTCAGATTGTTGCTGCCGATGGACATGTATGTCTGGATCGGGAATGACTTGATGTCCCAGAGACTGCCCGACTGTTGGCCGGGAAACTGAGGTGGAACGTCTCCATTAAACACATTACCTGCGGGAAGCAGCGTATTTCCATTCAGTTTAAGTGCTTCATCAGGGAAATCTTGCCCGTTGCTGACATGTAGCGTAAGATTTACGATCCCTGACGTATAGGGAATCGCGTTTAGGGCCGCTGTCCAGCCGAGAGGGTCGGTGGAAGTCGACCAGTTATTATCATTGCCGTCAAAGAGATAAACGTTTCGGTTATTTGATGATGTGCCGTCCTGGTAGAAAATTATTATGGAGACCCCGTTAGTAGGGGCGACACCGGAAAAATAATAATCGTGGCTCGGATCGCCCGCCCGATATGATGCCGTTACATCGGCGCGAAAAGCTTGAGTGAAAGGATATTCAGACGCTGATTGTATTTCGGTGTATCCGATAGACGTACCCGTTATGTTGCCATCATCAAAAAAGACCGTCTGGGTAGCCACGGTTGCAAAAGTGGCCACATGCCAATAAAGATACACTCTGCTTATGCCGAATTGTGGTAACCCGCGCGGCTTCAAAAATCCGGAACCGGAGCCGAACATCCCACCTACCCCAAACGATGCGAAATCCGTATTTATCACAGTTGTGAAGTTTGTTACCTGCGTTGCCGAGACCGGCCCCATAGTCGAAAACCCAAAGACCACCAGGCAGCAAACGCCAATGACCAATCTACGGAGTGATTTGGATACGATAAGTGTGCCTATACCGCAAACATTGAATATATTCTTCTTGCTGAAGCTCATTTCATTTCTCCATTAACGATTGCCGGTTCCCGAAGCGATAGATTTTGGGTTCGCGCGCGGAAATGCGGATCGTAAAACCCTGTCCAAAACTATCGGCAAAAGATCTCTTCAACCCACAGGGCAGGAAATAGAACCCGATCGGCTCAAAAAAATAACAAATATTTCGCTATTGGCTGTTTAGCCTTATAATGACGGGATACTCGAGTGTGATTTATGTCTGACCGCCAGGAAGTTACAGCCTTGCTGCAGGAAATAAACGAACGGTGCGGGGAGTGCTCCCGAGAAGCTTTTGCCGCTCGTTTATGATGAGCTGCGCAAGCTTGCGCAGAGATATATGCAGAATGAGCGGTCTGACCATACGCTGCAGGCGACGGCTTTGGTTCATGATGCTTACGTCAGGCTGGTTGACTGGGAAAACGTGTCATGGCAGAATCGGGCTCATTTTTTTTCGGTCGCGGCCAAGGTAATGCGTAATATCCTGGTCGATCATGCGATTAAGCGAAAGACGCAAAAGCGCGATTTCGGACAGCGGATCGAATTGACGGAAGAAATAAGCTTTTCGGGCGGACGCGAAATAGATCTGATCGATCTGCACCATGCTCTCGACTCGCTGGCCGAATTCGAACCGCAGCAGGCGAATATCGTGGAGCTTCGCTTTTTCGGGGGCCTGAGCATCGACGAAACGGCCCATGTCTTGAAGATCTCGCCCGCCACCGTCAAACGCGAATGGGCGATCGCAAAAACCTGGCTCTATCGAAGGCTGAAAAGTGAATAAAACCCCAAATTGGGAATCGGTCAAAGAGATCTTTTCGTCCGCACTGGGGGTAGACCCTGACCAGCGAAACACCCATCTTGACAATATGTGCGCGGGTGACGACGCTCTGCGGGCTGAGGTTGAATCCTGGCTCGCCTCCTACGCCGAATCCGACGATTTTATCGACACGCCCTTGTTGTCGGCCGACAAACTATTTTCTAACGGCACTCCGGCCGCCGGCCGTCGTTTTGGAAATTACACGATAATTCGCGAGATCGGACACGGCGGCATGGGCGCCGTTTTTCTGGCTGAACGCAACGATGGTCAGTTTGAGCAGCGGGTGGCCCTAAAGATAATTCGGCAGTCGATCTCCGAAAGCCAGATGGTCGAGCGGTTTCGCCGCGAACGCCAGATCCTCGCATCACTCAATCATCGAAACATAGCGAAATTGCTCGATGGCGGGGTCTCCGAGGTTGGAGAGCCTTTTATCGCAATGGAGTACGTCGAGGGCTCACCGATAACCGACTATGTTCGAAGAGCAAAGATCTCGCTCAAAGAAACATTACGCCTATTTCTTAAAGTCTGCTCCGCCGTTTCTTATGCCCATCGCAACCTGATAGTTCACCGTGATATTAAGCCCGGCAATATTATGGTCACTCCTGGCGGCGAGCCGAAGCTGCTGGATTTCGGCCTTGCGAAATTGGTCGGAGACGATCTGCGGGAGACGGGAGACCGCACACAGACCGCGTTGCGCGCTTTGACGCCCGCATACGCAAGCCCTGAGCAGCTTCACGGTCTGCCGATCACAACGGCGTCCGATGTCTACAGCCTTGGCGTTGTGTTGTATGAGATACTCGCAGGCAGGCGGCCGTTCGGCGGAGAAGACAAGAGGCTCGACGAGATCATCCGTTCGGTTACGACATCGGCACCGCCGCCGCCGTCTAGTAATCCGTCGCAGGCTTTCACGCGGCAGCAACTGAAGGGCGACCTCGATACCATTATTCTAAAGTCCTTGAGAAGCGAGACTGATCGGCGTTACAAGTCGGTCGAGCAGCTTGCTGAGGATATTCAAAGACATCTCGACGGCCTTCCGGTCAAGGCCCGAAAGGACACTTTCTACTATCGTGCGAGCAAGTTTGTGCTCCGCCATCAGGCTGCGGCAGTGGCGGCTGCGCTCGTCTTGATAACACTGGTGACCGGCGTCACATTGACGGTTCGAGAGAAGCGCAAAGCCGACAGGCGATTCAACGATGTTCGTCAGTTAGCCAACTCGCTTATCTTCGAGGTGGATAGCGAGATCCAGAAAGGCCCCACTAAGGGCAGGGCGATGATCGCCAAGCGAGCGCTGGAATATCTAGACAGCCTGGCTCTCGAGTCGGGCAACGAAGACGACCTACGGCTCGAGCTTGCCGCCGGTTACTTAAAGGTCGGAGATATCCAGGGCAAACCGTACCGGCCTAATCTCGGTGATACCGTCGGTGCCGAAGCAAGTTATAAGAAAGCCCAGGTACTGTTGGAATCAATGAATGCCGCTAATGCGGGCAACCGCGAGGCCCGGCGTTATTTGAGCCTTAGCTATCAGAGTTTGGGCCGGGTGCAGCAACGCAACAGCGAATTGGATCGGGCGTTGGAAAGCGAGCGGCGGGCCGTTGCCTTGAGCGAAAGCCTGGTAGATGCCGATCCAGCCAACGCGCAATACCGTAGTCTTCTCGCTGATAATTACTTGCATGTTGGAGAGGCTCTCTATCAAACGGGAAGGGGAGCCACGGTCGCCGACCATCATCAGGCGATCGAATATTTTCGCAAAGCGCTCGCGATCCACTCAAGTCTCTCTGACGCCCAGCCGGACAACGCCGAATACCGCTACGCTACGGGCGTTGACTATGAGTTCATCGGGATCGCTTTTAACAGACTTGGTGATATGACAGGCGTTACTGAGAACTATCTGACCGCCCTTGAAAATCACCTCAAGGAGTTTGAGATCAATGAAGCACTGGCCGCCTCGGACCCTTCGAATGCAGCCTATCGGAGAATCGTCGCCGATGCTTACGGCGAAGTCGGACTATCGCAACTGAAACTCGGCAAGGCCGTAGAAGCGCTGGAAAATTTTCGTCACAAGCTGGCCATTTTTGAATCGGTAATGGCCTCCGATCCAACGAATGTCGAAGCGGTCCGCGACGTTGTCGGATCCCTCGGCGAGATCGGTGACGCATTGGCACATCTCGACAACAGGGATGAAGCTCTGGCAATAATGCGAAGAGCTATGGCTCTACAAAAAACAATGAGCGATGCCGAACCCCAGAATGTCGAACTCCACAACCAGCTGCGGAAATTGTCCGAAGCCGTAACCGAAATGGAAAAACAACGGCGTTGAAGCACTCGATATTCACTGGCCGGCTACAGAAATGAAATGCCAACCTTCTAGCTACGGTTTATGAAAGACTAAGAAAGAGCACCCATTGCTTTAGAGCGTAATTTGGGCTTGACTGAATACCCGAGAAACAACCGATACAGAAATCGTTGCGTTACTACGTTTGAGTTATTCTGTATACTGTGGCTTCGATCAATATGTCTGAAACAAAGAGAACCGCCGAACCGTGCGTAATGATCATCTTCGGAGCGACCGGAGATCTGACAAAACGCAAACTCTTCCCTGCGCTCTATAATCTGGCACGACAAAAATTCCTGCCCGAGAACTTTGCTATTGTCGGAGTAGGCAGGCAGGAGATGCTCTCGGAGTCATTTCGCGACCAAATGATGGCGGACCTGAAGGAGTTTGCCGGACCGGATCCCGACGAAGAGCTGATCAAATGGTTCTGCGAACGCACGCATTACACCGGCGGAGATTTTGACGACGACAAGAAGCTCTTCAAGGACATAAAGGATATGCTCCGCGACGTTTGTGCTGCGAACAATATCCCGGAGAATTTCTTCTATTACATGGCGATTCCGCCAAATCTCTTCGCCAACGTTTCACAAAAGATAGTCAAAAATGGACTCGGAAAGGAGGAAAACGGATTCTGGCGGCGATTCATATTCGAAAAGCCGTTCGGCCGGGATCTCGAATCGGCCCGGAAGCTCAACACCGACCTGCTGAAAATATTAAAGGAACGGCAGATCTACCGGATCGATCATTATTTGGGAAAAGAGACCGTTCAGAACATCCTGGTGTTCCGTTTCGGCAACAGTATTTTCGAACCGATCTGGAACCGCAACTATATCGATCATGTCCAGATCACCGTAGGCGAAAAGCTCGGCGTCGAAAGCCGCGGCGGCTATTACGACACGGCCGGGGCTTTACGCGACATGATCCCGAATCACATTTTCCAACTTGTCACCCTGACCGCGATGGAGCCACCCGTTTCGTTCGAAGCCGATGCAGTCCGCGATGAGCAGGCAAAAATTCTGGCAGCCATTCAGCCGTTCTCACCTGAAGACGCATTGCACAAGGCAGTTCGGGGTCAGTACGGCGACGGAGAGATTACCGGCAAGAAGGTTCCCGCATACCCGCGGGAAGAAATGGTGTCGCCGAACTCGCAGACGGAAACCTATGCCGCATTAAAACTCTCCATCGACAACTGGCGTTGGGCGGACGTGCCGTTTTATATCCGCACCGGCAAGCGGATGGAGGCGAAAGTCTCAAACATTATTATCCAGTTCAAAAAAGCACCGTTCGTTTTATTTAGAGACACTTCGGTCGAACGTCTGACGACGAACCGGATCGAGATCCACATCCAGCCCGACGAAGGGATAACGCTGCATTTCGGAGCAAAGGTCCCGGGGCCGATCGTCAACGTCGGACCGGTCGATATGGACTTCAATTACGTCGATCATTTCGATCAGCAGATAAGCACGGGTTACGAACGACTTCTGTTCGATTGCATGATCGGCGACGCTACGCTTTTCCAGCGTGCCGATATGGTCGAAGCAAGTTGGAAGATCGTAACGCCGATCCTCGACGTCTGGAAAGCCATTCCGCCCCGGGATTTTCCCAATTATCCGTCCGGCACCTGGGGGCCAAAGGAAGCCGACGCTTTGCTCGAAGCTGATGGGCGGGCGTGGAAGAACCACCACCTAATTCCGCCAAATCGGTAGCCGCGAGCACAGCGTTCGGTTGGCCTGAGCTTGCTTTTCAGGCGCGGCAAACATACCATTTGAGTTCGACAGAATATGGAAATTGAGATAGTTATCGCCGGAGTCATTCTCATTGCCCTCGTGTTCTTGGCAACGGTCGATATGGCGTTCTCTCATTTGTCCGATCTTGGTCTGCGGCGGCTCGCAACGGAAACCGAGGAGACGCTAAAGCCGCGTTCAACCCAATTTCTGCGCGAGATACTGGATAACCGCCCCCGTTTTCGATTCGCTCTTTCATCCACAATTCAAATATTGCTGATCAGCTTTACGGTACTCGTTACTGTCATCATTTTGGAATTCACGCAAAGTCGTGCGGCCCTGCTCGTTTTTGCCCTTCTTATCGGCCTCGCCTCGACTGTTGTTTTCCGGCAAATATTGCCGCGTCTGATCGTACGAAACGAACCGGAGAAGGTCCTGCTTTTCCTGCTACCCATCGTTCGCCCGCTTTATGCCGCCGCGTCGATCATAACCAGCCCGTTTGCAGGTTTTATGCGAACGAAAGAACAGCTGAAACTTGATTCGACTTTCGCTCCGGATGCCGGTGACGAAAGATCGGACGACAATGACGACGATTTTCAGGCGCTGATGGAGGTCGGCGAAGCCGAAGGGATCATCGAAGAGGACGAACGAGAGCTGATCGAATCGATGGTCGAGTTCACCGAGACGCGTGCCGGAGAGATAATGACGCCGAGGACCGAGATCTGCGCCCTGCCCATCGACGCTACGATCATTGCCGCCCGCGAGTTGATCATCGAAGAAAAATATTCGCGCATCCCCGTTTATCGCGACACCATCGACAATATCGAAGGCGTGATATACGTCCGCGACCTGCTCCAGACCTGGGCCGAGGGCAAAGAAAACGAGCCGTTGAGAACTATCCTGCGGGATGCCTATTTTGTGCCTGAGACCAAATCGGCGTCGGAACTTCTGAAAAGCATGCAGGTAAATCACGTCCAACTTGCGATCGTTATCGACGAATACGGCGGCGTCGCGGGGATCGTAACTGTTGAAGACATACTTGAAGAGATCGTCGGCGAGATCGAGGACGAAGATACGGAACAGGAGGAGATAATCGAGATAGTCGAAGGCGAAGACGGCTATTGGGACGTGCTCGGCTCGACCGAGATCGACAAGATCGAGCGCCTGTTTGATATCGAAATCGAGGACGACGATTTTACGACCATCGCCGGCTTTGTAACGAGCGAAGCGGGCTATATTCCCAAGGTAGGCGAAAAGCTTAGCGTTTACGGCCTCGACGTGGAGATTTTGCGGGCGGATGAGAAGAAAATTAGCCTACTTCGTCTCAGGCCTTCCGACCCGGCCGACGAATCGCCTGATAGCACCACCGCGTAAGATTTTTCTTAATTCCCGCCCTTTTGATATAATCAGGGCAAAATAAAAAGGAGGCATTACAATGGCTATCAGACTCGGAGACGATGCACCCGACTTTACTGCGGAAACCACGCAGGGGACTATCAACTTTTACAATTGGCTGGGAGACAGTTGGGGCGTTTTGTTTTCACACCCCAAGGATTACACACCCGTTTGCACGACCGAACTCGGCATGGCGGCAAAGCTGAAACCGGAATTCGACAAGCGAAACGTAAAGATAATGGGTTTGAGCGTCGATCCGCTGGACTCGCATATGGGCTGGGAAAAAGATATCGAGGAAACGCAGGGCACCGCCGTAAACTTCCCGATGATCGCGGATGCGGACCGCAAGGTCTCGGACCTGTACGACATGATCCACCCGAACGCCAATGACACGTTTACGGTCCGTTCGGTCTTTGTCGTGGGCCCGGACAAAAAGGTCAAGCTAACGCTCACATACCCGGCAAGCACCGGCCGCAACTTTGACGAGGTGCTCCGCGTGATCGATTCGCTTCAGTTGACCGCAAAATACAGCGTCGCGACACCGGTAAACTGGAAGGACGGCGACGACTGCATTATCGTCCCGGCTGTTTCGAACGAAGACGCGAAGGAGAAATTCCCTGCCGGCTGGAAGGAAGTTAAACCATATCTGCGGATCACGCCGCAGCCGAATAAGGTGAAGGGCGAATCGCAATCGGCATAGGCTTTCTTTATCGAAGCGATTGTGAATTGCCGCGAAAAGGCGCAAAATGCTCAGGAATCAGTTCTTGCGTATTTTGGGCCTTTTTGCGGCCAGTCTATATATGAAACTTCAAGCCGAACTCGGCGACGAAAAACACGAGATCGAAATAAAGACATACCGACGGCAAGGTGATTGCGTCCGTCGATGGCCGCGAGTATGAGCTTGAAGTTTCGGAGCCGGAGCCAAACGTCTTTCTTCTGAAAAACGAAGGCAAGATCTTTCAGGCGTTCGTCTCGCCGCAGCAGAAGGCCGGGCGATCCGTTTCAGGTGCAGATCGGCCGACATTCGCTCGACATTAAATTGTTCGATCCTAAGCGTCTTCGCGGCAGCGGCATCGATGCCGAACATGGCGACGGCGCCGCCGAGATCAGGACGGCCATGCCCGGAAAGGTTGTGCGGATTTTGGTTGAGAAAGGTGCCTCGATAGAAAAAGGCGACGGCGTATTGGTAGTCGAGGCAATGAAGATGCAGAACGAACTGAAATCGCCCAAGAGCGGTATTGTCAAAGACATTCGGGTCGAAGAAGGCTCGACCGTCGCGGCGGGCGATGTGCTTGCTGTGATCGAGTAGCGCAAAATTTTGTTCCTCACTTGCACGCCTCTTCCTGAACCAATTCAATCTTTTCCAAAGCCTCGCGCTCGAATTCGGCGGGATTCTTCAAGGATCGGCCGGAAGATCGATTCAACCGTGTCGGCCCGCATCAAACCCTCGTTCATCTTGGAAACGCGGTTTAGTATTCGTATAGCGTTGCCAACGTCGACAACCGGCATCCCTGCATTCGCCTTGATATTGCCTATCTCAACCGCCAGAGTCACCCGTTTATTCAGCAACGCCATTATTTCGGTGTCGATCGCGTCGGTTTCTATCCTTAACTCTTCAAGCCTCATATTTCCTCCCGCAAGATCAAAAAAGCCGTGAACTTTTACAGTTGCACGGCTTCGTTTAGGTTCGTATCTTTCAGATCTCTTAATGCAAACCAACTTTCAGCCGTTTCACCGGATAGGTGAAATATGAATAGCTATAGTTGTTAACAAAAACTGTCTGCATTAATGTGGCGGGATTTTCCCGCTCCGACAACCTTAAATGCAAAAAACCTACGTGTCAAGGCTTTTTGCCTTTGACGCCGCGTAAACTAAGCATATTGGCGAGCAATCGATACGCTCCCGGAACCCCGGCCGGAAGCTGGCGAAACAGCGAGTAGCTGCAATATAGGTACTTTCCGTTTCCAACATCGGCGACGACCAATCCACCTTTGTTTTCTGCCTCTCCTACGTCGTGCGATTCGATCAGGCCCGTGTATTTCGCATCCATAGTTGAGAAATTGTAGAGATTTCGCTCCTGCACCCAGCCTTCGAAATCCGCTTCGGTTATCTTGTTCGGCGTGTTAAAGATCGGGTGTGCGGGATCGAGAATGGTCATCTTTGCATTCTCATCGGACACCCGCGGCCCCATCTGTGCGGGAAAGGGCGTCAGGTTCTGCTGAGCATACACAGGACGCTGGTACTGTACGATCAACGTTCCGCCCTTTTTTACCCATTCGAGCAAACGCTGATTGTTCGCTGCAAAATCGGGGCGCACCTCCGAAACGCGGATACCCGCGACGATCACATCGAATTTGGACAGATCGCCCGATGACAGATACTTTACATCCAGCAGTTCCACGCCCAGCCCGATCTGCCGGATCGCCTCTGGCATTTGATCGCCGCTGCCCGCAACATATCCTATTTTGGCCGCAGCAACTTTGAGATCGAAGACCTTAACCGTCGCCGCTGCCCTCTGATACAACCGGTGCGTCTGAATGTGGGGATAGGCGATAGTTCTCATCGTGTTCGACGCAAGTGCTTCGCCGATCATTGCGTTTGCGCCTATTCGATAGCTTCCCGCTTTGGTGCCGGCGGGAATAACAACATCAAACGAGATAGTCGTTCTCTCCCCGTTCTTTTTCAGGTCAAATGTTCGTGACGAAGCCGAGTATTTCCATTCCGCGTCGGCAGCCATGTTAAGCGAAACGACCCCGTTAACGGGCTTGTTCGATTGGTTTGTAACGCTCAAACCGATCTGCCTGGACTGTGGCCGGTTGCTGAACGCGACGATAAGCAGCGATTGGTCCACCTCGACCGAAACGCCCGGAACAACCGCTACATTTCGTCTGATCTCACCTCGCGTGTCATCGGCGTAGCGATATTCCACCGGCTGGCTGAACACTACTTCGGTGCCCAGGATGTTCATCGTCACAAGGGCTATAGCCATTGCCGAATGCAGCGGCAGGCCGCGTTGCGCGTCGTCGTCCTTAAATCGAAATAAGTCGCCATCCCGCGGTTCCGCAAGCCAGTAAGGCTGTGTAGGCATAGCATCCGCCGGAACGCCGACCGTAAAGTATGCTGCG
Organism: Blastocatellia bacterium; assembly: GCA_963732475.1. Classification (GTDB taxonomy): domain Bacteria; phylum Acidobacteriota; class Blastocatellia; order Pyrinomonadales; family Pyrinomonadaceae; genus OLB17. The sequence goes on from CAVSZR010000009.1 coordinate 82,811, forward strand.
TGGTCACCCGCCTCTCGGCGGAAAAACCCTTGCTGGGTCTCTCTTGGCGCCTCGGCTAAGCCTATCTTCCAACTCACCGGAGCTGCGACCTTTGCGTCCTTTACACTTATTCCTTCCTTCAGAGCAAAGAACGTTTTCACGCTGGCGGATAAGGTATCGCCTGCAACGACCGTTTCTCGATCGGCCAACGCGACGATCTGAATTCCCACAGCTAACTTGATCGCGTCGGCAAATTCCATCTGCTTCTCAGCAAAGAACATTTTGACTGCGGGCACGTGGGTCGATGATTCGCCGTTGACACAAAGGGTGTAGCCTTTCGCCAGATGCGGAAGTATCTTTTCCGGCGACCTAACATCATATTCGCGGCAATGCGGCAGCGGAGATTTCCTTCAGCTCGGCCAGTTTTTGAGTATTGGCTTCGCCGGCGTCGCCTAAATTTACAGCCGTTCCCGTGATCGTGGTGTCAATGCCGTCAAAGATCCCGGTTTCTTTTGCATCACTTTCCGCAAGATTCAACGCCGAGGACTGTTCGCCCTTCAATTCCAAAACACCTTGCTCTTGCGATCTGTGCTGGCTGCGCGCTTCCATCGCGATCTCAAAATACGAGCGGCCAAGCAGCGGATCATACTTGCCGGTATTTATCCTTAGTTTGGGCTCGCCCGCCCCACGATGCCGGGCGTAAAATTTCTTAACTTTCCACGCTGGACCGGCCCCGTTGCACTGTGCTGGGTCGGCAGCAGCCTTGACCGCGAGAGGGGCGAGGTAACCCGAAAATTGATGCTGACCATGGCCATCCGCGGGCGTCCCCGAAAATTGTGCCACTACCACCAGCGGCCGAAATTGACGAATAACGCGAACGGCATCGCAAAGAACGATTTTCTCATCCCACTTCCCTTTTGCCTCAGCGAGCGTTTTCGAGAATCCGTAATCGTAAGCGCGTGTAAAGTACTGTTCAGCTCCATCCAACTTTCGTGCCTGAAGCAATTCCTCCGTTCGGATAACGCCCAGGGCTTCGCCAAGCTCCGTGCCGAGGATATTCTGCCCACCGTCACCGCGCGTAAGCGAAAGATATGCCGTACGGGCATTCTCCCCGCGGGCCAGGTACGATAGAAGTGCGGTGTCCTCATCGTCCGGGTGCGCTCCGATCATCATCACACTCGCCGAGGTGTTCAAACGTTTCAGCAACCGTCCAAGACCGAGCGCTCCCTGATCGTAAACCGGCCTGATCTGCGCCGAAGCACGACTCGGAAATGCGAAAAAGCAAAGAGAGATTATCCACAGATGAACACAGATGGACGCAGATATTTTCCGCATGATCTTTCGTGAGTGCACCTTCAACACAACGAGCCAACCAATTGCCAAGACCATTCCTGATCCGTGTTTATCTGTGTTCATCTGTGGACAAATCTCCTCCCCGAACCGTTAGACTGATCAAATATCCCGCGATCACCGTCACCAAACAGCCGATCACGTTAAACCAAAGGAACTCGATGCTCGTGTAGATAGCTCGCGATCCAAACCGACGCAATCCCAAACAAAAGCCCGAAAAATGCCCCGCGTGCCCGGGCCCGTTTCACGACAAACGCCAATACGAAAACGCCCAGAAGCGATCCGTAAAAGAACGAACCGAACTTGTTGACGACCTCGATCAAAGACCCAAGATTTGAAGCGAATATCGCGACAATGCACGCAAAAATCCCCCACACAAACGTTGACGCACGGCCAACCGCGACATAGTGAGAATCGCTGGCCTCGGGTTTGAAAAGCCTGCGGTAGAAATCGATGGTCGTAGCGGTCGCCAACGCGTTCAGTTCTGCCGCGATCGACGACATTGCGGCCGCAAATATCGCGGCGATCAAAAGCCCGATAACGCCCATCGGCATATTTTGCAGGACGAACGTCGGGAATACATAATTTACATCGTTAAAGCTCTTGTCGCTCGTTTCGCGAATGTAAGCAACGGCTTCCCTGCGGCTTTCGTTGAACGTCTTATCGGCGTCAATATAAGTTTGGCGAAGTTCTGGGCTTTCGGTCGAGAACTTGATCGCGGCATCGCGGCGCTCGGCGTGGGCAGTGGCGAATTTTTGCTCGATCGCCTGGAATCGAACGTCTTGTTTAGCCTTAGCGACCTCGGCCTCATTAAATACTATCGGAGGAGCGTTGAACTGATAGAAAACAAAAACGAGAACGCCGATCAGCAGAATGAAAAACTGCATCGGGATCTTCAGAAAAGCGCTCATCAGAAGCGATGTCCGCCCTTCGTCAACGGATCTTCGCCGTCAGAAATCGCTGCACCTGGCTTTGGTCGCAGCCAAAATATCCGAGCATCAGAAACAACCCGCCGATCAGTCCGGACCAGATCGTATATTTTTCCTGCAAATTAAAGCTTGTATCGACCGTGTTCAACTTCCCTAACGAGCCCGCCAGGTGCAGCCCATCGAACAACGAGACGCCAGCTGGAAAGCTCCACAGAATGACGATCAGGCAAACGCCCATCCCAAAGAAGATGATGAACATCTGTTTTACATCCGTCCATGTAACGGCTTGTACGCCGCCGAAAACCGTGTATATGGTCGTGGACATCCCGATGGCAAAGATCGTCGCGATCAGGTTCCAGCCGAAAACGATCGACAGCACGATCGACGGGGCGGAGATGATCGTTCCGACGCCAAGCCCTCGCGAGATCAGAAAGAAAAAGCTGGTCAGCGTCCGGACCTTTACATCGAATCGCTTTTCGAGATATTCGTATGCTGTAAAAACCTGTGCCCGGTGAAAAAAAGGCACCACCGTTACGCACAAGATGATCATAGCGAACGGCAGCCCGTAATAGAACTGGATGAATCGCATACCGTCGCTATAAGCCTGGCCGGTCGTACCGACAAGCGTGATCGCCGAAAGCTGTGTAGCCATTACAGAAAGGCCGACCGCCCACCATGGCAAACTGCGGTTCGCAAGAAAATATCCCTCCTTGCTTCCGCTGTGCTTTGTCATGCGAATCCCGTCCCAGATCACGTAAACGAGATACGCAACGACGATCGTCCAATCGAGAAGTTTCATTTATTACGGATGTCTACGACGAAAAATAACGCGAAAACGCCCAGAGTGCGGTGACGACCAAGAACGTGAAAACGAATGACTGCAAAATAAACCCGCCGCCAAAACTCGTCGGGCCTGCCGGTCAACTTCGGTTTTCTCAGATATTTCTTCCATAGCTCAAGTTCGATGAAATCCCCGCTCAATGTCCTTCATTGTAAGGCGAAGTATGACCGGCCGCCCGTGCGGGCAGGTCGTTGGCGACGAGGTGAGCAGAAAGCCGGTCGATCAGCCATTGCATTTTCTCCGTCGTCAGCTTCATGTTTATTTTTACCGCCGCTTTACACGCCAGGCTGGCGGCGATATGGTCGCGCATCGACGCTTTTGCATTCCCGCGTTTTTCGAGTTCGATAGTGTCGAGTATCTCCGCAAAAAGATTTCTCGCCTCAGACGGCGGAAGATCGGTCGGGACCGATTTGATCGCGACCGTGCGGCCCGAAAGCTGCATTAAGCCAAAACCGAGCGAGGCAAGTTCGTCTTCAACCAAGCGAAAGGCCTCGGCCTGAGCAGGTGTAAGATCGACCGTTTCGGGCAAAAGCAGGTTCTGCGATTCGATCGATCGCGACGTTTCTTTTTGGCGAAACTTATCAAACAGGATGCGTTCGTGGGCAACGTGCTGATCGATCAGCAGCATGCCTTCGTCATCGACCGCGATGATAAAGCTGTCATGCAGTTGTGCGATGGGACGGATCTTTGACGAAGCAATGCTCTCGACCTCAACTGAGCGCACGAGTTTCACCGCCGAATTCACCGGGGGCATTTCGATCTCGGATTGCCGATTGCGGACCACGGAATGCGGAATTTCGCCGGCCGACGATATCTCAAACGGTCCGAACCTGAGCCGCCTTTTCGAATTCAGCGGCGACGTTCTCATCGCCAAGGCCATCTTGCTCCGCGATTCCCTCTATTCCATTCCACGACGACGGAACACCTTGAACAGATGGAAGAAGTGGTAGCAGATGCCTGGATGTTGACCGCCTGCCACGGCAAACGCCTCATGCAAATCAGCAGATGCCGCACGAAAGTCCATCGGAAGCTGAGTACTGGCCTCGCCTTCTGCAACTGGCCCCGTGGATTCGATCACCGGTTCGAGAATTTCCTGTTGCAGAACCTTAGCGATCCGGCACGATCCCCGCTTTGGCAAGGGACTTCCTTATAGCTTCCGCAATCACATCCTTGACCGCCTCATTTCGCCGAAAGCGGATCTCAGTTTTTGCTGGATGGACATTCACATCGATCTCCTCGATCGGAACATCGACAAAAAGGAATGCGACCGGGTAAACACCGTGCGGCAATACCGAACGAAAACCTTCAAGCAAACCGCCGGCGATGGTTTTATCGCGGACGAAACGTTGATTAACAAAGAAATACTGTCCGTCACGCGTCGTCCGGCGTTCCCGCGGTGCCGAGACGTAACCCGAGACCTTTGCCACAAATTCACGGCCTCCAGAAACCGGCAAAAGGCTTTCGAGCATCGCCGGCGCCGAATATCTGAAACGCCCGTTCACGAAGGTCTTTCGCCGGCGAAACCCGCAAAACTTCCCTGCCGTTGTTCGTCATCGTAAATGCGATCTCCGGGTGTGCCAGTGCATAATGTGTGACGATCCCCGCCAGATGATAATTTTCGGTCGCTTCGGACCGCATGAATTTGCGTCGGGCCGGTGTGTTAAAAAAAAGATCGCGTACCGAGATGGTTGTGCCGGTGTCGCGTGCTGCATCCTTGACATCGACCAGTTTGCCGCCTTCGATGACGACGCGTGTCGCAGCGACGTCTTCCTCGATCTTTGTAACCAATTCGACCTTTGCCACCGAGGCAATCGACGCGAGCGCTTCTCCGCGAAATCCGAGCGTCATGATCTTCGACAAATCTTCAAGGGTGCGGATCTTCGACGTTGCGTGCCGTTCGAATGCAAGTATAGCGTCATCACGAAGCATTCCCGAACCGTCGTCGCTGACACGCATCAGCCGCCGCCCGCCAAGTTCGATCTCTATCTGAACACGCGAAGCCCCCGCATCAATGGCATTTTCGACCAGCTCCTTTACCACGGATGCAGGCCGCTCAACGACCTCGCCAGCCGCGATCTGATTTGCCAAATTGTCCGGTAGGATACTGATCTTGTTCATCTTACAAGTAGACTACACGATGCCCTTTATCATCCAGATCGATAGAATCATAGGTCATATCAATAAAATTTGGGCCAAACCGGTCGAGGAATGACGTGATATTTAACGTCCGCTCCTGCAAGTGTCCCTTCGGAAGAAGTGAGGTAAACGCGGAACCTATTCGTCGCCCTATCGTTTCGTCCTTCTCGGCGCGGCGGAGTTGATATTTTCTTTGCAAGGCTCCGATATGGTATACGATCTTTCGCCGTCGCGTCGCAAGATTAGCTGCAAGCGTGACGTCCACCTGCGACAAAGCCTGATCGAGCCGGTTCAACTCTGTGCTTATATTTGCCTCGACTTCGGCAAATATTTTGGCGGTATTCGGATCGATAAATTTGTCTACGATGCCGGGCACAAGTTTGGACTCCCCAACAAAAAGGTCAGCAAACTCAAGCTCATATTTTTCCAAGGTTCGCGCATGTTTGGCTTCGATCACGGTAAAACTCTGCCGGTGCAAAATGGGCGTCACGGGCCGCTCAAGGATCCGATAAACCTCACTGTTCTGAGCAAAGTAAGCGATCTCTGCGCCGCCGCCAAAATAGCAAACTGTCGGAAAAAGATAGTCCTGAACAACCGGACGAAGCATTACACCGGGACTAAATCTGTCTGGCTCGGACAAAGCCCGTTCGGTGAGTTCCGTTTCGGTGAATGACGTCTTTTCACCTTTCACTTGAAGCCGTCCGTCTCCGATGCTTCGCAACGCAACGCGGCGGCCGTCATCCGTTTGCCAAAACAGAGGAAAGTAATCTTTTTCGACGAGAACCTGCGCATGATAGCCGTCACCTACAAGCTCGGCACTTCTCGCCGTCAATGCCGACACGATCTCGGCGCTCCGTTTGATCGCTTTGGAATAGATCGATGCGGACAATTGCTTCAGCGAGTCGTCCAAGGGATCGACAATGATAAGCCCATATTTGCCTAGCAGGCGAGTCAGAAATGTCCCAAATGCATCGCCTAACTGCCTTCCTTCCACCCACGAAAGCCCCAACTGCCGCCGAAGGTCCTCGGTAAACTCAGTCGCCGGAAGAAAAGCAAATAATTCATCGACAACAGCCGAGATCGATCGATCCAGATCTATCCTTCCCACCGACCTATCGCGTGCGGTTTCATCAGTGGAAACACGCAATTCGACCAATTTCTGCCCACCGTCGATCACGAAAGTCATTGGAAACCTCTTCAAGATCGTGGTCCTCGGTGGCCATCCAAAAAACCGGAACAGCCTTAATGCCGCGGCCGCGAAGGCACTCGGACATTTTTATGGCTGACAGGGCCTTATAGATCGAATAGAGAGGCCCGGTAAACAATCCTGTTTGCTGACCGGTGACTACCGTGACGGTATCCTTATCACGCAGAAGCTCAATATTTGCATGCGTTTCCGAACCGGCCCCGAAGCCAGCATTTACAAGGGTGAGTGTGTCGCAAAGCTTACCACGCTCAGTCGCGTAATTCGCAAGCACGTCCGGAATACGGGCGGCTACTTCGGTATGCGACGAAACAATTGAAGGATAGTATTTCTGGAGCGATAGCGGGTCTTGTTGATATTCGAGGAATAGCTTAGACTGCCCGGGGATGGACGAAAACGGCAGGCTTTCGGTACGCATACCGCTAATGCCAACCGATACCGAACAGCCACTTTCTTGCATCACACTTTTTATTGCTCCCGATTACCCAGATTATAGAGTTCTAAGGTCTAACTTCCAAGTTGACAACAAAAAGAGACGGTGCCAAAACACCGCCTCTTTCGCTGTCATTTTTCTATGCGTCTAATTTTCTATACGCGAGACGACAGTCGGCGCCTTGCCGTCGATACCGGCGGAATCGGCCCGGCGTTCTATCCGATACACGCCCGATGAATGCGAACCCGCGTAGATACGGTTTGAATCCGTCGGGTCAAAAGCCATCATCCATACTCGTCGGCTGGGCAGTATCATTTCTTTCGAATCAACACGCTTCCATTTCATGCCGGCGTCGTCCGAATAAAACACCCCGCCGTCATTCTCCAGCGCACTCGACACAAAAATCTCGTTGGTATTTTTTGGATCGATCAAAATACTCGTGTAATTGCCTAGCGGAAGGTTTCCACCGCGCCGCGTCCACGTCCGGCCCCCGTCGCGACTGATATAAAGCGAATGGATAGTGCCGACGTATAAGTAATTTGGGCGTTTCGGGTCAGCGGCGATCGAACTGATCGGTATGTTGGCCGGAATTCCCGATACCTTATCCCACGTTTCGCCGTCATCGCGTGAAACTATCAGACCGGACGCCGCCGTGCCGACCCAGATGGTTCCAGGAACCATCGGCGTCGCAAAAATAGCAAACACATTGGCGTTTATTCCTTCGCCAAACGATATCTTTTCCCAGCCTTTTTTGAGGTCGTGGCTGCGGTAGAGCCCATTGTCGGTCCCGGCAAAGATCCCGTTTTTTTCATCCTCGGTGTGAGCAAGCACCTTGACCTTTTCGGCGATCACAGGAACCAGTTCCTGCCCCTTTTCGATTACTGGATTAACTGGAGCTTTCGGCTTCGCCACGGCCTTTTTGCCTTTTCCAACCGGAGCTTTTTTGACGACCGGTTTGGGGGCCGTAAGGAGTTTCCACGTCGCTCCGCGGTCAAGCGAGTTGAATATTCCCACGTTAGTACCAAGATACATCTTGGTCGGGTCTATCCGGTCCTGAAGCACGGCGAACGGCGAAACCCGGTTTATATCGAGAGTTTTTGCCTGGACCCAGCTTGCACCGCCGTCACTGCTGGTGAAGAAAAAGCCGCCGCTGGTGCTTGTGTTCTGCGTTGTTGCGTAAAGACGATTCGATTGGGTCAGATCGGGCGTGACCGAGTACGTAAAGCGGCTCGTAAAGTTGTCATTTGATGGAACAAAATTTCGTCCTCCGTCAACCGAAACCAGGACCCCAAAATTATTAGTACCAATAAATACCCGATTCGGTTCGGCGGGGTGGACCGCGATCGAGTTTACTTCAAGATTACGCGGAGTGGTCAGGATCCACGACTTGCCGCCGTTAGTGGACATCCAAAAGCCCTCAGTCGTACCGGCATAAACCGTGCCGGGTATCGAAGGATGCTGGACAATATCGCGGGTCCGACGCGATTGTGACGGGATGCCCTGGATCTTTGCCCATTTTTCGCCGCCGTTGAATGATTCGTAAATACCGCTGCAAGCCGACGCGATCAAATGATCGGCTTTACGCGGATCGATAGTTATCGCAAATACGTCCGAGTCGTCAATAATGCCATCCTTAATGAGACGCCAGCTTTTGCCGCTGTCGGTCGACTTATAGGGCCGCCAAGTGGTGCCTGCGTAGATCACATTAGGGTCAGCAGGATCCGCGGCCATGGAATTGATGTCAAGGGGAGAAGTTGGCGATTCAATTCGCGACCAGTTATCGCCCGAATCGCGTGATGTCCACATCCCGTTCTTTGTGCCAACAAAAAGCACCTTCGGATCATAATCGGCCTGCGTCATGGCGTGAATTGCCTCATTTTTGAGGTCTTTGACTTCCTTCCAAGTACGCCCGCCATCCGTCGTTTTGAAAAAACCGCCCGGCAATTTGCCGCGGTGTCCCGAAGTATAAATCGACCTTCGAATCTTCTCTGTCAACGAACAATTGGTCAAGTACAAGCTGGGGCTTGTTCAAATTCACTAACAACCGCCAGCTCTTACCCGCGTCAGTCAGAAGTATGAACTTGCCCGTCAAGCGTACTGATATACAAGCGGTCCTTGTCCCGCGGATCGATCGCGACAACCCGAACATCACCGCCGCTCGGGCCCATAACGGACCAAACGCTAAGGTTCGAAGGGTCGGTGAAGACGTTCCCGTCAGCAAAAGCCGGAAGGGCGCTAAACAAGACCACAAACAAGGCCACGTAGCCGATAAATAACTGTCTGGTTCGATCAAGGCTTAAGAGCATATTGTTCCTCGGAAATCTAAACCGCGCGATCCCAATGCTTGAAATCGGCGGCCGTTCGAAAATTCAGATGTTGAAAGCAACGTCTTTGTTTGCACACTTACTGTACAAGCAGGCTGACGTAATTGTCGGGGATAAAGGGCGACGACCGCGCACGATTAGCCTCATTCTACAACATCGTGCTTGGTTTGCAAACTTATTTTTGAACGGCAAAAAGCGAATGGGGACCCGATCGGATCCCCATTCGCTTTTCCAAATGTTTACATCTACAGGAGATGCAAAGCTAAATTGCCATTACGGTGCAGGGTTATCTGCTCCAGGCGGTATACGGTAGAGCTTCGTCTTAACATCCTGACCGGTATCTCCACCTCTGACGAGCGTGATACGCGACCTATCAAACTTACGGAAGTTGATGTGGTCGGTGATCAGTTTCTCGCGAGCAGCGACATCCTTATCTGTACCGTAGTTGATGATGTAACCCTGGTTGTTCGGGTTGTTACCCAACTCGGTAAAGAACGTGTCGAGACGGCTTCTTACATCGTCGTTGGACAATTTGCCAAACTCGTCGATCAGAACCGGTTCCGGTTTAGGTGCAATGCTGCCGGTGGCGGAATCCGTCCTCGGGCAAGTTGGGCTGCAAAGTCCGCCAAGTTCAACGGTTGCGGTGACATTTGAGTTTGCCATCTCGCGCGTTGTTCTGACCACAATGCTCGGCGTTCCCTGGCCCGATTCGATAGTTCCGGCCGAAACCGACCAGTTATACGTAACGTTCGATTCCGTTCCACCGCTTACAACCGCGGTAAAGGTCATCGTCTCACCCGGCTCGATAATTCCCGCCGGTCCGTTCACGTCAAGAGTTGCACATTCGCACAAGGCCTCACAATCCGGACACGGTTTGATGTTTACCGTTTTGGTCTCGGTCTTTCCGCAAAGCCCGCAACCGTCGTCAACGGCGGCGGTGATCGTGTATGTGCCGGCACCGGCGCCGCTAAGTCCCATGCTACGTTCGCCCCACTACCCACAATACGACCTCCTGAAACGGTATAGTTATACGTCAGGACGTCGTTTTCGGTATCGGTCGCGGTCGTTGCGACGCTGATCGATGTACTGTCGTTACACGTGCCCGATTTCGAGCGTGTTCCGGCAGGACACGGAAGGATGATCTCGCTGTCACTAAGTGTGAGAGCGGTTACATTCGCTGGAATGTTCGGGATATCGCCCTGACGCTTGTTTCGTCGTCCGGCAAATATCTGCAAGATAGCTCCATGCGGGTTCTCCGAGGTCACGAATCCGGGCGGGACACCTCTCCAGCTTGATGAGAAAGTGTTCGCAGTACATCCGGCCGTAACCGCCGCGCATGAAACGGTCGCGGTACTCGTAAACGAATCTTCATCGTTAAAGCTTTCGGTATCCTGCTGGTTAACGTGATAACGATAAGCGAGGCCAAATCCGATCCAGCGGGCCGGGAATGCACGGAAGCCTGCGATCAGGTCGATCGGGTCGTTCTGAAATGCATTCGGCGTACGTCCCGCCATGTATCTGAGAGCTCGTGCCTCAACTATCGGCTGGAAATAACGGTTTACCGGGAAATCGAGTGCACCCGAGATCAGGAGCTCATCCGGCCGATCCAACAACGTGAAAGTTCCGCCGGGGAAATCACCCTTAACGCTTGCGTTCCAATTATAGCCAAGGTTACCGGAGATGTTCATCCAGGTAGCCAGTCTCGCATCCACGAACAATGCACCGCCAACGTCGCCGCGGTTTCCGCCCGGGCTTGCTCCCCGTTGGAGCTGGTTAAACCCGCTGAAATCGCTCGCGTTGTCGGCATAGAACCGATAGTATCCAATGATGCCGAAACCAACCGGAGCGTTAACGTCCGTGATCCGCCATTTACCGCCAACCGTGAAAGTATTGAAAGCAGATTCGCCGTACGTACGGTTAAGAAAAGGAGCGTCAGGCAAATATGACGGAGCGCTTGTAAACGTGCTGGGTGCCGTGGCGATCGCCGGACATGTAGCCGCCGCCGGATTGGCACAAACGGTCGTCAGGGCAAATCCCGGAAGGATACTTCCAAAGACCGATCCGATGCCCGGAAAATTGTCAGCACCGTTTCCGCCTACTCTCGGGGGGCCCATCGTCGCGTTCGTGTTTGCCGGGAAACCAAATAACGGGCCTGAAACGCCAAGTCCGAAGGTTCCGGACGAGCCGCCAACGTATGGAAACTGAGTAAACGGCTGTGAACCGGTCGGACGAAAGATCGCGCGGCCTGTCAGAGCCCCGGCGTTAGGGCCGGATGGTGCAAGGATGATCGCGGGTCCGCTTTGGGCCAGTCCGTTAAGAAACAGCTTTGAATTTGGCAGATAGAAACCGGACAAGTTCCGGGGTGAGCTGACCCTGATTGCCCTGTACGCATCCGTATTGAAGAACAACTCGAAATTATCGGCCAGACCAACCTGAAAACTAACAGGGAGTTCTGTGAAATCAACATTTCCCGGATCCCGGTCAAAATTACTGTATGCCGCGCTGAACGTGAACTCGCCCTTTCTCAAGGTCTGTCCGTCATAAACAGTAAAAAGACCAGTCGGGCCGCCCATCGGTCCTCCTGTTCCGACAGTCGGTGCCGTGTTTCTGTCGTCTTTAGTCGATCTGGCGTTGTTAACAGTCTGACTAAATGCCGACATCGTTAATGTTAACAAGACCAACGTGACTATACTTACTCTATAAGCGAGTTTCATCATTTTCCTCCGCCGTGATAAAAAATTAAATTTCAGTTCGTAGCTATAAAATAATAACCACAATATTTCATTTGAGCTACGCAATTATTACATAACGCAAAATTTGTTGCCAACCGGTTAGGATGGAAAAATCTGCGTGTCTGCAAAAAAAAGTTCAATAAGTTGCAAAATTGACAGGACAATCACCTGCACAAACCTCAACCAACCAAGTAAGCGCCTGATTACCTCTCTAAGACCTTAACGTAACTATTTCGCAAAATCAAGCGTTTTTAACATATTACGCTATATTTCTTTACGCGTAGATGCCTCTCATTCTCGTGTCATAGGCAACCCGGTCAATGGCCAGCATGTAGGCGGCGGTACGCGTATCGACCTCATGTTTCGCCGCAAAATGAGACAGCTCATTGAAACTCGCGACCATTTTTTCCTCCAATCGTTGATTTACCTGGCTTTCCTGCCAAAAATAGCCCATCCGGTCCTGAACCCATTCAAAGTAAGAAACCGTCACACCACCTGCATTCGCCAAAATGTCAGGAATAACAAATATCCCTTTATCATGCAGTATTTTATCGGCCTTTGGCGTTGTCGGGCCGTTCGCTCCCTCGGCCAGGATCTTGCATTTGATACGGTCGGCGTTTTCGGATGTGATCTGGTTTTCAGTTGCGCACGGAGCGAGGACATCGCAGGGGATCTCGAGCAGCTCCTTATTCGTTACTTGTTCCGCACCGGGGTACTCCTCCAGGGTCCGATTCTTTTTGAGGTAATCAAGGACGTTCGGAATATCTAAGCCGTCCGGGTTGTGAATGCCGCTGCCAACATCAGAGATGGCGATGACCTTATAGCCCTTCTCGTGCATCAACTGGGCACCAATGCCGCCGACATTGCCCGACCCCTGCACGACGACCGACGTTTTCTCCGGCGTCAGGTCAAATCGTTTGATCGCTTCATTTACACAGAACAAAACGCCGCGGCCCGTAGCCTCGCGTCTTCCCAGCGACCCGCCAAGGGCCACCGGCTTTCCCGTCACAACCGCAGTGACCGTATGACGGGCGTGCATGGAATATGTGTCCATGATCCAGGCCATGGTTTGCTCGTTCGTGTTCATGTCGGGCGCCGGAACGTCCTTATCCGGGCCAATAAAATCGATCAATTCAGAGGTGTATCGACGGGTGAGCCGCTCAAGCTCGCCAAGCGACATCTGCTGCGGATTGCAGATGATGCCGCCTTTACCGCCGCCGAAAGGCACATTGACAACGGCGCATTTCCAGGTCATCCACGCAGAAAGAGCCTTTACCTCATCGAGCGTCACATCGGGTGCGTACCGGATCCCGCCTTTAGCGGGGCCGCGGGCAAAGTTGTGCTGGACTCGATAGCCTTCAAAAACCTGAATGTGCCCGGTGTCCATCCTGACCGGCACATAAACCTTGATCTCGCGGCTCGGCACCCTCATTACCGCGTAAAGATCGGAATCAAGACCCAGCAACTGGGCCGCACGATCGAAGCGCTCACTCATTGCCTCAAACGGGTTTTTTTCGTCGCTGCCTTTGAATCGCCGCATTTCATCGGCCATTGGATTTGCCATTTTATACTTTCTCCAATTGTTCTTTTCGGAAATTTTTCTCTGTTTTCTGCCTGACGCTCGGGCCTGGATTCAGGGCCCCGGAACGAAATCCTTCGAGATCAAGCGTTATGTATTTGAATCCAAGCCCTTTAAAGGCGGCCACGGTCCTCTGCACAAAGCTCATGTCAAGCGCACCACTCATTTCAGCCTGGGCGATCTCGATTCGAACCAGATCACCATGTACCCTAACCCTGAATTCTTGAAAACCTTCACTGCGAAGCAATTCCTCGCCTTTCTCAATTTGTGAAAGTCTTTCGATCGTAACCGGAACTCCATACGCAACACGAGACGACAGGCAGGGGCTGGCCGGCTTTTCCCAACCCGAAAGCCCATGTCGTCTGCTCATTTGCCGGATCTCATCCTTTGTAAAACCCGCCTCGGCAAGCGGGCTTCGCACCTGATTCTCGGTTGCGGCGGCCCGGCCTGGACGATGATCGGCTGTGTCGTCCCGATTGGTACCATCAACAATAAAGTCGATCTGGTCTTCGTACGCAACGCCGGCGAGTTTACTGAAAAGTTCGGTTTTGCAGAAGTAACATCGATTAGTGGGATTTGCCGAATAGTCGGGATTCTCAACCTCGGCGGTATCGATGGTGCGGAAATTGAATCCGCCCGAGAGCGCCGTGTTCGCTGCTTCCTCGCGTTGAAATTTCGAAACGCTTGGCGAAAGCCCCATCACGCACAAAGCGTCGGCTCCAAGTTCTTGCGTGGCGATCAGCGCCAGATACGAACTGTCCACACCGCCGGAGTATGCAACCAACACCCGCCGCATTTCGCGCATCATCAGCGCGAAGTTCCGATTCTTTTACTTCGGCAATTTCAGATGTTGATATGTGCAGTTGTTTTTGCGGTTTAGCGATCATTTTCCGCCCGGATAAACTGTTTACTGCGGGCCTAAAGCAATTTGAAAATCTTATCTTACGGCGAACTTTGACGCAAACACTTAGAACCGAAAACTTTATCGGACATTCTGAGATAAAAACTGGAACTAATTGTCGGCAGATGTTACGATTGAATCCCGCAAAATTGAATAATGACCAGTAGTTTTGATCAAAAACAAAAGCCGCACCGAGTTTTCTGCTTGCTCGCCTTTCTTGCGGTCGTATTGAACCTTGTGCTCGCTTCGGGCGTGATAGGGCAGGACGAAGGCGAGGACAAGGCCGCCGAAGCAATTGCCCTTTTCCAAAAGGGCCAGGATTCACACGAAAAGGGGCAATTTGCAGCCGCCATCTCCTTATATGAGAAGGCAATTGAGTTGGTTCCGGAATTTCCCGAAGCCGAACTTCAGCGCGGCAATGCGCTCATATCGATCGGCCGTATCGACGACGCGGAAAAGGCATTTCGCAATGCGGTCAAATTTCGCGGCGAATGGACGCTCGCTCTCGCGAATCTTGGGTCGGTCCTTGTCCGCAAAGGCCAATATCAAGAGGCTGAAAAAATTTTACTAAAGGCGATCACACTGGACGAACTGAATTTCCCCGCTTATTCGGCTTTGACCGACCTTCGGATAAAGACCAAGGCTAAACCTGAAGTTTTGCGGGAGCTTCTTTCGCGAATCGAAGTTCTCACAGGCAAAGCAAAGCCGACGCCATCGATCTGGGCTGACCGCGGTGCGTTGGAAACTGCCCTGTCCGATTCGAAAGCAGCAAAGATCAGCTTCGACAGGGCCCTTGCCTTGGACCCGAACAACCAAAATGCCATCAGCGGAAAAGCCTTTGCACTTCTTAATGAGGGCGATGCCGCAGGAGCCGAGTCGCTGGTCCGAAAGCTGGAATCGATCGCCCCGGGAACTGCAAACACAATAGTTCTAAAGGCGAGACTTCTGATCTCGATGGACAGATCGGAAGAAGCGGCAAAGATGCTGAATGCTCTCGAGAATCCGTCGCCCGAGGTTGCAGACTTTCGTGATAAAATGAAAATCAGCAAGTCGGAAAATATCGGTGAGCTTGAGAATCAACTTGAAAAGAAACCGGAAGACCCTCTGGTTCTTGGAAAGCTCTGTGGCCTGTATCGGACTACGGATCCGGCCAAGGCCCTGGATCTCTGCCGCCGGGCGTCGAAGGCGGATCCGGAGAACATGACCCCTGCGGTCGGTTATGCGGCTGCCCTCGTTCAAGCCAAAATGTTTCTGGATGCGATCGGGTTGCTGCGACGGCTTCAATCCATCTCACCGGACAACGTAACTATCCGGGCAAACTTGGCGACGGCATATTTCCAGTTGAAAAGGTATCCCGAGGCCAAGTTGGAGTATCAATGGATAACCGAAAAGCAGCCGGAATTGCCGGCGGCCCATTTCTTTCTTGCGATAACCCATGACCATCTTTTGGAATACGAGGATGCGATGGCCAATTACCAGCAGTTCCTGCGTATTGCGGATGCCGAAAAGAACAAATTGGAGATCGAAAAGGTAAACTTGCGATTGCCATCGCTGCAAAAGCAGATCAAAGACAAGAAAGGAAAACGAACGAAATGATGCGAAGTTCGAGGCGTAAAAATGCCCGCCGTTCACCAAAGGTCGCCTCAGCGGCGTCATTCACTGCATTGCGGCTTCCGCTTTTTTTCTTGTTTTTCATATCGATCATTGCATTTGGAAATTCTGGGGCGGGAGCACAGCCGGATTCAGATCTCGATATCGCCCCTCCGCCTCTTCGCACGGTTTCGAAAACTGAACGTTCGCGACTGGATGCGGTCGCTGACGTAAAAAAGCGTACTCAACTCGCACTCGAATTGATGGGTGTCCGGCTAACACAAGCCGAGGCCGCGCATTCGGAAGAGAAGCTCGACGCGATGTTCGAAGAGCTCGGCGGGTTTCACGGCTTGATGGACAATACGCTGGCTTTTTTGGACAAGAGCGATCAGGACAGGAATAGGGTCCTTAACAACTACAAACGATTTGAGATCGGCATTAGGCAATTCAGGCCAAGGCTTGAGCTGATCCGCCGCGATCTTCCCCGGCGTTACGAGACATATGTTAAGAATCTCATTGTCTACCTCCGCGATGCCCGGGCGAAGGCAGTCGAGCCCCTTTTCAGCAACACCGTCATACCCAACACAAAACCATGAATTCCAATCTTTCTATCGGCTTCCAACGGCTTTGCGTCTTTTTTCTGGTGCTAATTGCCGGCGTCGTATTTTGCACGACGGCGGCGGCCCAGCGGCGTGACTTTATGACCGAGGAGGAGATCGAAGTAATTCGCGATGCACAGGATATCGACGCCCGCATTGCCGTTTTGACCCGCATGGTCGACCGGCGGTTTGCCGTGCTTGGAATTGAAGTGAACGGATGGAAACCCGGGAAGAAAGAATCCGAGGTCTGGGGTGATCTGCCAAAAGGAACCCGGCTCGAACTCTTCTCCGACATCAAAAAACTGCTTCAGAAGGCTGTCGACGATATCGACAATTTAGCGTCAAATCCGAACGCGGCCCCGATCCGTGAAAAAGGCGATAAACGGGCAAAAGACGATCCCGGCCGGTTTGCAAACGCTGTCCGCGATCTTGGAATGGCCGCGACCCGATATCTCGGCGCGCTAAGAATGGGGCTGGACAAGGCTGTTGGAGAAATGGAAAAGGGCCCAGTACTCGCCTCGATAGACCTCTGCGATCAGATCATCGAAGCCGTCGGCAAGCTTCCGACTGAAGTCAAAAAGACCAAAAACTAACAATCCGGTCTTGTGCCTCCCACCCAATCTCCGGTTTTCACGATCAACCTCATTGTTTCTTCCCTCGTGGCTTGAGTGCGCGGGTTTACTCAATTACGATTATCAAATCGGCATTCCGATTTTATGTTGACCTCGTCCGAATTTGGAGAGAATCGAAGAAGAAATATGCCTACAGATGATTTGAAGCGAACACCGCTCAACGAAGTTCACCGCCAACTCGGCGGCAAAATGGTCGATTTCGGCGGTTGGGACATGCCGGTGCAATATACGGCCGGGGTCATCGAAGAGCACATGCGAACGCGGATGGCCGCGGCGCTTTTTGATGTCTCGCATATGGGTGAGATCTGGGTCGAGGGCCCTGACGCGATCGAATTCGTCAACCGGTTGACGACAAATGACGTGACCAAGCTCGTCGACGGCCAGGCTCATTATTCGGCTTTTACAAACGAAAAAGGCGGCGTGGTCGATGACCTGCTTGTTTATCGTTTTGGACCGGAAAAGCTCCTGCTTGTCGTAAATGCCGGAACGACCGAGAAGGACTGGGCATGGATGACATCGCACAAAAAGGACGAGGCGGTTACGTTGACAAATGCAAGTGCCGATTATTGCCAGATCGCCGTCCAAGGGCCGAAAGCTGTCGGAATTCTGCAGCAGCTAACAGAAACGAATTTGGGCGAGATCAAATACTATTGGTTCACCACTGGCCGTGTTGACGGCGTCGAGTCAATAATCTCGCGAACCGGCTACACAGGCGAAGATGGGTTCGAGATCTACGCGGACGCAAAGTTTGCCGTTCAGCTTTGGAACAAGCTGCTCGAAACCGGAGAATACGGTGATGCGGACGGCATCTTGCCCGCCGGGTTGGCCGCCAGAAACACATTGCGGTTGGAATCCGCGATGTCCCTTTACGGCCACGAACTTGACGACGAGATCACACCTCTCGAAGCTGGCCTCGGGTGGATCACAAAACTGCAAAAAGGCGATTTTGTGGGCCGCGAACCGCTCGCCGCCTTAAAAGAACAAGGCCTGAAACGGAAGCTCGTCGGTTTTGAAATGATCGACCGCGGCATTGCCCGCGATGGTTTCGAAATTTACGTAGATGACGAAAAAGTCGGTTACGTCACATCCGGCAGCCCCGCCCCATTTTTGAAGAAGAATATCGGCCTTGCTTTTTTACCCCTTGAGTTTGCAAATATCGGCCAAGAAATTAAAATTGATGTTCGCGGAAAACATTTAGCAGCTGAAGTTGTGGCGACCCCGTTTTACAGGCGTCAAAAATAAAAATATCGTACAAGAATCTTAATAGAAAAATATGTCAAACATTCCGGAAAATTTACGTTACAGCAAGGATCATGAATGGGTTTTGGTCGATGGCGATATAGCAAGCATCGGTATCACGGACTATGCCCAGCACTCGCTCGGTGACGTTGTCTACATAGACCTGCCGCGGGTTGGCGATAAACTAGGCCCGCACGAATCGTTTGGATCGGTCGAGTCGGTCAAAGCTGTATCGGAGGTCTTTACGCCCGTCGCAGGCGAGATCGTCGAAGTCAATGACGGCCTGAACGATACGCCCGAAAAAGTGAACAACGACCCGTACGGCGAAGCGTGGTTCATAAAAGTGAAGATGGATAACCCGGGCGACGCAGATGCGATGCTGTCGGGCGAGGAATACGAAGAATACCTTTCTGCGAATGCATAATGCACAACGCATAATGCACAATTTGAAAATTACCGCCATTTTGCATTGTGCATTATGCACTGTGCCTTCGACTTAAATGAGATACATTCCAAATTCCCCCGAAGAACGTCAGGAGATGCTCCAGGCGATCGGCCTTAGCACGGCGGACGAGCTTTTTCGCTCGATCCCGCGCGACGTTCAACTAGACCGAGCGCTTGACATTACCGACCCGCTCGCCGAATCGGAAGTGATCGCCGCGATGGAAGGATTCGCCGCTAAGAATACGGCGGCAACCAAGCCGTCGTTTCTTGGAGCCGGCGTTTACTCACACTTTTCACCGACAGTTGTAGATCACTTGATCCAACGTTCGGAATTCTTCACGTCCTACACTCCGTATCAGCCTGAGATCTCGCAGGGCACGCTGCAATACATCTTCGAATTCCAGACCCTTATCTGCCAGTTGACCGGGATGGAAGTGGCGAATGCTTCAATGTACGACGGTTCGACCGCAATGGCCGAAGCATACCTGATGGCCCAGCGCGTGACCCGTCGCGACAAGATCGTTGTGGCCGACAGCGTTCATCCGGAATACCGCGAAGTCGCACGAACCTACACGCAGCACGGAGCTGCTGACATCGTTTCGGCCGGTTTTGATGAAAAAACAGGACGCGTCGCAGACCTGTCCGCGCTCGATGACAAAACCGCGGCACTGGTTGTGCAGTCCCCTAACTTCTTTGGCTGTGTCGAAAATCTTGAAAGACTTGCAGCGGCGGCTCACGCCGTCGGGGCATTGCTCATCGTTGTCGTCACGGAAGCGATCTCGTTCGGCCTGCTCAAGTCGCCGGGTGAATGCGGTGCGGACATCGTCGTTGGCGAAGGCCAGTCGTTCGGTATCCCGATGAGCTATGGCGGGCCACACGTTGGCTTGTTCGCGACGCAGGAAAAATATGTCCGCCAAATGCCAGGACGTCTGTGCGGCGTCGCATACGACAAGAACGGCAACCGCGGATTTGTGCTGACGCTGTCAACCCGCGAGCAACACATCCGCCGCGAAAAAGCGACGTCGAACATCTGCACTAACCAGGGTCTGATCGCCCTTGCTGCAACGATATACATGGAAACGATGGGCAAAAAAGGCCTACAGGAAGTTGCTATCCAGAATGCGCAAAAAGCGGCCTATGCCGCAAAACAGATCGCCGCGGTTGAGGGTTTTGAGATCGCCTTTTCGGCGCCGACGTTCAATGAATTTGTCGTCCGCGGACCGAGACCGGCGGATGAGATCCTGAAAAAACTCCGTGAGGAAAACGGGATCGTTGGCGGCCTGGCATTGTCAAGATATTATGCCGATCGTCCGAACGAGTTTCTGGTCTGCGTGACCGAGACGATGAAAAAGGAACGGATCGACACATTTGTCGATGGGCTCGCTTCTATGGGTTAACAAATGATTTTCGGGCCGCTGGAAATCTTGGTTTGTCTTCCGCCATTTATGCTGGTCGTCTTCACTATCGGCATTGGGCTACTTGCTCAGAATGTATCGCTTGTGAGGAAGGAAAGAGGTCGGGGCCTTAGGGCATGTCCTTATTGTAGGAATATGTTGAATCCGGAAGCGTATCTATGTCGTTTTTGTCGAAAGGAACTATATGACTTTAGCCATTCCTGAATTTGAGAAAGACGTTTTGGGTCGACGACGATTTTTGTCGAACATTGGCAAAGGCCTTGGACTGATGGCGCTATCTTCAGCGACAGTTGGCTCGCTGTTTGAAAATGTTAGAGCCGCGGGAAAAAGGATCGATCATCTTTCTCCTATTGACGCGGCGATGGACGAAGATTACTGGACAACCATCCAGCAAGCGTTTTCGGTCACGCGCGGCATTGTCAATCTAAACAACGGCGGCGTGAGCCCAAGCCCGCGAATGGTCACGGAGGCATTTGTGCGCTACACGTGGCAGCAGGAAGACGCAACGGCGTATACGATGTGGCAGATCCTGGAGCCGCAATCGGAGACTATCCGTACGGGATTGGCCGAGGTTTTTGGCTGCTCACCCGAAGAGATCGCTATCACGCGAAACGCCAGCGAATCGCTTGAGATTCTGTTGATGGGAATGGATTTCAAATCCGGCGACGAAATTTTGACCTCGACACAGGATTATCCACGGATGTTGACGACGCTCAAACAGCGTGAGATCCGCGAAGGTTTGAAGCTCAACCTTATTAAGATCCCGATCGCACCAAATAACGTGGACGACATAGCGGCGGCATTTGAGAGGGCCGTAACTCCAAGAACCAAGCTCATCCTGGTATCGCATCAGATCAACCTGACCGGACAGATAATTCCGGTCAGAAAAGTTTGCGAAATGGCGCGGTCTAAAGGCATTGAGACGATCGTAGATGGTGCCCACGCCTTCGCCCAATTCGACTTCAAACGCGACGATCTTCAATGCGACTATTACGGCACTTCCCTGCACAAATGGATCTACGCCCCTAAAGGCACCGGAATGCTCTATGTCAAAAAAGACAAGATTGCGAAGGTTTGGGCATTGATGGCGTCGGAGAATCAGAATAAGAACGACATCCGCAAATACGAAGAGATCGGCACACACTCGGCCGCGATGCGGCTCGCGATCGGCGAGGCCATTTTGTTCCATAACGCCATCGGCGGAAAGCGAAAAGAAGAACGCCTCCGTTACCTTTCGCGTTATTGGATGAACAAACTCAAGGACATCCCGAAGGTCGGCTTTAACACGTCGTTCGATCCTAAACAGTCCTGTGCGATCGCCAATTTCAAGATCGACGGCATCGACCCGGTCGCGATTGGCGGCTATCTAATGTCTAAACACAAGATCTTCACTACACCGATCGTCCACGAAGAATTTACCGGCATCCGCATCACGCCGAACGTTTACACAACGCTGTGGGAACTTGATCGTTTCTGTAATATTGTCGAGGACGTTGCACGCAGAGGTTTGCCGAAATCGTGAATTTTGAAGTTGAAGATTCATCGACTGAAGGGGATGAATTATGGACTATATTTTGTGTAGGAAGTGCGATACAGGGAACCCGGGATACTTGAGTATTTGTGCCGGCTGCGGAGCGGATCTGCTTGGGGATGACAATGTTGACACAGGCCCGCCGATAGGTTCGGAGATCAGTGACGCGAAACTCAGACGAAATGGCGTTGTTGCCGTTGTGGCTTCGGCGATAACGACCACATTTAAGATCTGGCTACTTATCATGATGGAGTCGAGTGCACATCTTAAGTTTCCGCAGACCCGAGATCTCTTTATTATCCTTTGGCCATTCGCACTTACGGCGGTATTTGCCCTAAAGTGGCGCCGCTGGTATTTGGCCCTGATGTTTGATTCGATAATCATGACTGTCACCTTTATTATTGTCGTTGGCCTCTTTATCGCATCACAATTTCTGGGGCGTTAAATTCATTTTATGAGCATCAAGAAAGTAACTTCACACCCCTCCCAAAACGAATCGCTGATATTCGAAAGATCGCAGACCGGCCGCGTCGGCTATTGCCTGCCAAAACTGGACGTCGAACCGATGAACATCGATGCGATCATCCCGGAGGAACTTCGGCGGACTGACGATCTCGACGGTGTGCCGGAAGTCTCCGAAGTTGATGTCATCAGGCACTTTACGCGGATCTCGACTTGGAATTATTCGATCGACCTGGGGATGTACCCGCTCGGCTCCTGCACGATGAAATACAATTCGCGGCTGAACGAGAAGGTCGCCAGGATCGCCGGTTTCACGGATTTGCATCCACTCGCCCCCGAAGAAGAATCGCAAGGTGCTCTTGAGCTGATCTACGAATTACAGAAAGACCTTTCCGAGATCACCGGGCTTCCCGGCGTTTCACTCCAGCCCGCGGCAGGTGCACAGGGCGAAATGACCGGAGTTATGCTCATCCGTGCATTTCTCGATCAACGCGACGGCGAAGCGTCAAAAGAACGCCGCGTGATGTTGATCCCCGATTCGGCCCACGGGACGAATCCCGCGTCGGCCGCACTCGCCGGATTCTCGGTCAAAACGATTCGTTCGACCGCCGAAGGCCTGACCGACATGACGCATCTAAAACAGCTTTGTGACGAAGGCGGCGTCGCGGGGCTAATGTTGACAAACCCGAACACCGTCGGCATCTTCGAGACAAACATCAAAGAGATCTGCAACACTATCCACGCCGCCGGCGGACTCGTCTATATGGACGGAGCGAACATGAACGCACTCGTCGGCGTGGCCCGGCCCGGCGATATGGGCGTTGATGTTATCCACCTCAACCTGCACAAAACATTCTCGACACCGCACGGCGGCGGCGGCCCCGGCTGCGGCCCGTGCCTTTGCACGGCCGAACTGATGCCGTTTCTTCCTGTCCCGCGGGTTGAAAAGGCAGGGTGACGAGTTTAAGTCTGAACTTCGATTATCCCGGCTCGATCGGCCGCGTAAAAGCATTCTACGGCAACTTCGGGATGATGATCCGTGCTTTGTCATATATCTACACTCACGGAGCCGAAGGATTGAAAGAAGCGACACAGGCGGCGGTCCTGAATGCCCGTTACGTCTCGCATTCACTGAGCGAACTTTTCGAAAAACCATTCGCCGCAGACCCGATGCATGAGGTCGTATTCTCGCACAAAATGCAGTCACGAAAGGGCGTCCACACGCTCGATATCGCAAAACGGCTGATCGATTACGGCTTTCATCCGATGACCATCTACTTCCCTCTCGTAGTCGAAGGGGCAATGCTCATCGAACCGACCGAGTCCGTAGGCCGGCAGGACTTAGATGCATTTATTGAAGCGATGAGGGACATTGACTGTGAAGCCCAGGAAAACCCGCAGCTCGTCATTGACGCCCCGCATTCAACACGGATCGGCCGTCTCGACGAGGCCGCCGCCGCCAGGAAGCCGGTGCTTCGCTGGAGGCCGGATACAGAGGTCTCGGCAACAACCGCCTAAAAGCGGCCAATATTTCTGAACTCCGTAGAAAGGAATTCATATGCACTACCCGAATGGTTCCCATTTGTTTCGGCCGCGCAGGATAGCGTTAATGGTAGCGATGCTACTCCTCGCCGTAACCGTAACCAGCGCACAAACTCTTGACCGTATTGATCGCGGACGAGCAAAAGACATGCTCAATGCGATCAAGGCTGAACTTAAGAAAAATTACTTCGATCCGACGTTCAGAGGCATCGATCTCGACGCCCGCTTCAAACTTGCCGGAGAGAAGCTGGATGCGGCAACATCGCTCGGACAGGCCTTTGGCATAGTGGCCCAGGTGGTTGTAGAGTTGAACGATTCGCATACGGTGTTTTATCCTCCTTCGCGGTCTGCAAAGGTCGAGTATGGATGGCGGATGCAGATGTTCGGCGACAAATGTTATGTGATCGCCGTTAAACCTAAGAGCGACGCGGAAAAGCAGGGATTAAAGCCGGGCGACCAGATCCTGTCAGTCGAAGGTTTTCGACCGAACCGCAAGGAGATGTGGAAGGTTAATTACTACTACAACGCTCTAAGCCCACGGCTGGGGTTAAAGCTGGTAGTCCTGAGCCCCGGTGTCAACCAACCACGCGAACTCAACATTGCGTCAAAGGTCACTAGAGAAAAGGCCGTATTGAACTTTGCGGACTTGGTACGCGAATTTGAATTAAGCGGCGATGATAAGGTCGAGCATCGCTTTATTAAATTAGGAAACACAGTGGCCTGGAGAATGCCAACCTTTAGCGTGCCGCCCGAATCGGTGGACGGTATTATGCTTGGGCGCGTCAGCCAGTCAAGCAATTTGATCCTCGATCTTCGAGGAAACGGCGGAGGTTATGTCGACACGCTGGAGGCCTTGGCAGGCTATTTTGTGGATAAGGATACAAAAATAGCCGACCTTAAAGGACGAAAGGAAATGAAGCCGCAAATGGCGAAGACCAAAGGCAAGGACGTCTTCCGAGGGAAGTTGATCGTCATCATAGATTCCAATTCGGGTTCGGCGTCCGAGATCTTTGCCAGGTTTATTCAGCTCGAACAGCGTGGGGTCGTGATCGGCGAGCAATCAGCAGGAGCGGTTATGCAGTCCCGATCGGTGGGTATGGAATTAGGGGCCGACTCGATCGTCCCGTACGGAATGAGTATTACGAATGCCGACGTGATCATGACTGACGGTGTTAGCCTTGAACACATCGGGGTAACCCCGCAGACGCCTATGCTTCCAACGGCCTCGGATCTCGCCAAGTCGAATGATCCAGTACTTGCCGCTGCATTCAAGCTGTTCGGACAGGACGTAAGCCCGGAACAAGCCGGAAAGTACTTTCCTTTCAACTGGAAAGATGAAAATTAACATTCTTCGCTTTAACTTGATTTTTCCATAAGCCGCGATTTTTCTCTTTGAAATTTTGCGGTTTTCGTTTACATTTAGCGCACAAAACACCCTAGGAAGAAATATCAGATGTTTAAAAAGCTTGGGCTCGCGTTACTTATCGTTCTTTTGGTTCTTGGATCGGACAGTTTTGCGGCACTCGACGGGATCACGAAAAGGGTCAAATTTGCCAAGGGAAAGAGCTCGGCTACTTTCTCAAACGCCGTTATTCGCGGCGAACGCGACACATATCTTCTCGGCGCAAGGGCCGGGCAAAAAATGACAGTCCGGATTACGGCGCTTGAGAACAATGCCGCGTTTCAAATCGAGAATCCCGACGGAGAGTATATGGAACGTGCGGGTGAAACCGATGACGCGACGAACGTTACGGTCTCCCTGCCGGACAGCGGCGATTACAAGATAATTGTCGGCGGCACGCGCGGAAATGCCTCGTACCGTCTTACGGTCTCAATAAAATAATGAGCCTCAACAAAAGCGGCTTTTCCCGCCAAGGAGTTTGAAATGATAAAAAAGATTCTCATCGCCGTTCTCGTATTGATCGTCTTACTAATAGGAGCATTGGCTGTCCTAGCCTTTATTGCGCCAACGGAGCTAAAGGTTGAACGCACGATCACCATCAATAAACCAAAGGCCGAGATTTTTGCATACGTCAAGAATTTGAAAAACCAGACCGCTTGGGGACCGTGGCATAAAAAAGACCCGTCAATGAAGATCGAAACGCGCGGCACAGATGGAACGCCCGGGTTTGTGTCGTCGTGGAACAGCACAAACAACGATGTCGGTGAGGGCGAACAGGAGATCAAGAAGATCACCGAAGGCGAACGCATGGACACGGAACTTCGTTTCAAACGACCTTTCGAAACCAAGAGTGACGCGTATTTGATCACTGAAGCCGCGGGCGATGATCAAACGAAGGTCAAGTGGGGCTTCACGAGCTCAATGCCGCGTCCGCTGAACATTATGTGTCTCGTGATCGACATGGACAAAGCGGTTGGCAAAGACTTTGAAGAGGGCCTTGCGAGCCTGAAAACAATTATGGAAAAGCCCTAGGGTGTTTTCTCCGTTGGCGGACGTCGTTCATACGGTTGGCAACTTTGCGGAAATCAAGGCCTTATGAAGCTCAAAAGCAGCAAGCCGCTGACATCGGCGCTCAGAAGTTTGCCCAATGCTGCGGAAGTTATGTCGCGCTTTTTGGGAAAGATCACAGTGTCAACCTATCGCGGCACGCACCGCTTCTATAGGGCTGCAGGCTTTAACGCAAATGGCAAGGCCAGAAACCCTTTCGCCGGAGAATGGTGGGCCGATGAGATGTTCCTCTTCGAACTTGGCCGACAACTTGAGAGTTCGACTGATCTGGGGTGGCAAACCGGAATTGATCCGGCACTACCCTACCACCTTCAGGCCCTGATCCTACTATCGCACGAATGGGATGACACCTGTGGCCTTTTTGTGCTCGAGATCCCTCCCGGTCATGAGATGGAGGGACTTTGCGGCACGTCGAAAAATCAGCCCGAATACACCGTAAACGATCCGTCCAGACCTTACGATCCAGAACGCATCTACGTTGATAGGCCGGAACAGGTGTATTTCACGACCCGAAACCCGCATTGGGTCCACAAGGTGAATATGTGGCAATTCTGAATAAGCGATGCCGCATGCCCCAAGTGAGCGACGGCGATTGCGCCCATTAGCTTTTGGATATATAATCCCGCCGCGCATTCCTCACAAGCATAATTCTAGCTCCCGCACAGTTTTTTGACACGAGGAGGATTTTTATGTCAACTACGGCACAGGCATCACAAATCAATGAAGAGAAAATGGGTGATTTCCTTGGCAAGGTTGTTGGGGATTTTGGTGCTTCTCTCAGCTCGGTTTTGGCCTATATCGGGATCAAGCTTGGTCTCTACGAGGCCCTCGCGAATGACGGGGCGATGACGCCCGCGGAACTCGCCGCAGCGACCGGCACAACCGAGCGTTACATCCGCGAATGGCTGGTCAACCAGGCCGCCGGAGATTACGTCCATTACGACCCGCAGACGCAAAAATATTCAATGCTGCCCGAGCAAAAAGTCGCATTGACCGACGAGTCGAGCCCATTCTACGTCGGCGGCGGGTTTTACGTGATCAAGGCGATGATGAATGCCCAACCGCGAATCACGGAGGCTTTCAAGAACGGCGGAGGATTGCTCTGGGGCGACAATGACCCCGACCTGTTTGTCGGCACTGAAAAGTTCTTCCGGCCCGGCTATACGGCGCATTTGGTCGCGGAGTGGGTACCGGCAATGACCGGCATGGAGGCCAAACTGAAGGCCGGGGCCAAGGTTGCCGACATAGGCTGCGGCCACGGAGCCTCGACAATAATTCTTGCTAATGCATATCCCGAATCTCAGTTCTTCGGCTTTGACAATCACGAACCCTCGGTCAAAAACGCAAACGCCAGGGCCGAAAAGGCCGGTGTCGCGGATAGGGTCAAATTCGCCGTGGCGAGCGGCTCAGGATTTTCCGGACAACGGTTATGACATGATCGCCTTTTTCGATTGCCTGCACGACATGGGTGACCCCCGAGGGGCTGCCAAGCGTGCATTCGAAACCCTCGATACTGACGGCAGTGTTATGCTGGTCGAGCCCATGGCCGGCAACACTGTGGAAGAGAATTTCAACGCGGTCGGAAGAACATTTTCCGGGGCTTCGACGCTTTGCTGCACCGCGAATTCCTTAGCCCTCGGCGGGCCAGCACTTGGGGCGGTCGCAAGCGAGGACGCCTTACGCGAAACCATTATTTCGGGCGGATTCACTCAATTCCGGCGGGCAACGGAAACACCGTTCAATCGCGTTTTTGAAGCAAGGCGTTAGGTATGCAATTCGGTGTGGAACCTCATTTCAGCGGAATTTGGATCGCCGAGATCAAGCTGGCGATCCGTCCGCTGTTGATGAATAAATTGACTAGTTAGCAAGAAAGCGTTTTTTGACTACCAGCCTGATAGGAGGGACAAATGAAAGTTTATCTACTGTTAGCGATGACGTTTCTCTTTGCCGGCTATTCAAACGCGGAAGCCCAAGGCTCTCAGGCAAAAGCGCCCTATGACGCTTACAAAGGCATCACGATCGGCACTACCGCTGCCGACGTAAGGACAAAACTCGGTAAGCCGGCGGACGAATCCGAGGGGGAGGATGATTTCACATTTTCAGAAACCGAGTCGGCCCGTGTGTTTTACGACGACAAGAAAACCGTTCGGGCTATTTCGATCATGTACACTGGCGACCTGAAACTGGCGCCGGCACCGAAGGCGGTACTTGGGACTGATATCCCACCCAAACCGGATGGAGGCATGCAAAGAACGGTCCAATACCCAAAAGCTGGTTTCTGGGTATCATATTCGCGTACGGGCGGCGACGACGCTATCGTGATGATAACACTGCAAAAAATGGCAAAAGAAAACTGATCCTCGCCTATCAGTTCGATATTCTACAGCTCGACGACCTCCGTGATTTACACTCCTCCCGTATCTCCTATATAGTATTGTCAAAAGTATGGTTACTATCGGAATCCCCAAAGAGGTGCATCCCGGCGAAAAACGGGTCGCGGCAACACCCCAGACAATTCTAAAGCTCCGGAAGCTCGGCTTTGACGTAGCCGTCGAATCGGGTGCGGGTGCCGGCATTAACAGCCTGGACGCCGAATATCAGGAGGCGGGTGCATCGATCGTCGCCGAGGCCGCAGAGCTTTGGTCGTCGTCGGATGTCGTTATCAAAGTCCGTCCACCCGAAGACGGCGAGGCCGACCTTTTGCGCGATGGCGGATGGCTGGTCGGCTTTATCTGGCCCGCGCAGAACCGCGAGATCCTTGACCGCCTGGCTAAGAAAAACGCGACCGTTTTTGCGATGGACAGCGTGCCGCGAATCACGCGTGCTCAGAAAATGGACACGCTTTCGGCGATGGCGAACATCGCCGGTTACCGGGCAATCATCGAGGCAGCGAATAATTTTCCCCGCTTTTTCACAGGCCAGATCACGGCGGCAGGAAAGATCGATCCGGCAAAGGTATTAGTCATCGGTGCGGGCGTTGCAGGCCTATCCGCGATCGGAGCTGCAAAGGGCCTGGGTGCGATCGTGCGTGCGTTTGACCCGCGCGGAGCATGCAAAGATCAGGTCGCCAGCATGGGCGCCGAGTTCCTTGAACTCGATGTCAAAGAAGAAGGCGAAGGTAAGGGCGGATATGCGAAAGAAATGTCGGACAGCTTTCTTAAAGCTGAAATGGCGCTTTTTGCACAGCAGGCGATGCAGGTCGATATTATCGTTACGACCGCGCTGATCCCCGGCAAACCGGCACCGAAACTGATCACAACCGGCATGGTCGAATCGATGAGGCCCGGCTCGGTCATCGTCGACCTCGCTGCCGAACAGGGCGGCAACTGCGCATTGACCGACCCCGGCCGCATTGTTCATCACAAAGGCGTTACGATCATCGGCTACACCGACCTGCCGTCCCGCATGGCCAGCATGTCCAGCCAGCTTTATGGCTCGACCGTCACTGCCCTGCTCGATGAAGTATGCACGAGCCCGCACGCAAGTAAGGGCGAAACATCCGACGCGACGCCCGCCGGTCCCGTTCTGAAAGTCGATCTCGAAAATGAGGTGATTCGTGGTGCCATAGTCCTCCACGAAGGCAAAATGATGTGGCCGCCCCCGCTGCCGCCTGCTCCGCCGGAGCCGGGCGTGCCGACAAAAAGCTCAGCCAGTGTCGCCGTAGCCAAGGCCGCATCCGCCGGCCACGGAGGCGACGATTCCGGCGGGATAAGCCCGATCACTCTCGCCGTCATCGGTTTGGTTCTGATCGCTATCGGTTTCGTGGTTCCGGACACAAAGCTCTCGCATTTCACCGTTTTCATGCTCGCCGTATTCGTCGGCTTCCAGGTCGTCTGGAATGTAAAACCGGCACTGCACACCCCGCTAATGAGCGTAACCAACGCCATCAGCGGCATCATCCTGGTGGGCGGAATGCTGCAGTTATCGGGCGCAACATTGAACCTGACCACCATCCTCGGCGCCGTTGCCGTCCTGATCGCAACGATCAATATAGTTGGCGGGTTTATGGTGACGAATCGTATGCTGGCGATGTTCAGGAAGTGATAGAAGAAGGTCTTAGTAGCAGTGGAAATGCTATGTTCAAACTAAAACGCTTGACCCTGATTTTTTCGAGTGTTCTTGCTTTATTTATCTTTGAGAGCAGTTCGATCGCTCAGCACGAAAATATTCGTGGGGCCGTGGCAACACCTAGGGGTTTGTTGATCGTTTGGAACGAACCAAATAACAATTTCACGATCGAAGCAAAAGGAACGAAGGTAGAACGCGTTCCCAACCGAAACTTGGCGTTCTTGTTTGATGGAAAATTTCTGCAAATCGTCACGGCCTTAAAGAAGGACTTTCTGATAGAAATTCAGGCGCAACAAAAAATGGACGAGTTCTCCATATTGGCCGCTCACCAAGATTGGGAAATAAAATACCTTGAAACAGTTATAGGTGAAAAAATTAAGGTAGATTCAGAAAAGATAAGGTTGTCAAATAACAAAGATGCCTTGTTATGGAGCTTTCGAGTACCCGACAAGGATCAGGGTGAAGTGAAACGGCAGGTTTTTTTGACTGTTGTGAAAGGTGAGTCGATTTTAGTATTGAACGGGGCCGAAACTCCGACAGTTGACTTGGATACTGCACGGCGATTCTTACTGGAATCAGTGGCGACTTTGAAGGTTTCCGACAAGCCACTAACGCAAGAAGAAGCGAAGAAATTAGCATCGAAATCGAATTAACATTTCTTTTGAATGAAAACCAGCCTTATCACAATTGCATACATCGCCGCGAGCGCGTTGTTTATTTTGAGCCTCGGGGGCTTGTCGAAGCAGGAGACGGCCCGGCGTGGGAATTGGTACGGGATCGTCGGGATGCTGATAGCTCTTGGTGCGACCGTAGCGGCGATGTCGCCGAGCGGGTATATCACGCTGGCGGCGGTGCTGATCCCGGGCGCATTGATCGGCTCGGTGCTTGCCTCGCGGGTCCAGATGACCTCGATGCCGCAGCTTGTGGCGATACTCCATAGCTTTGTCGGCCTCGCGGCGGTGTTGGTCGGCTTTGGCACATATCTTGGTGATTCCCACGTTCCTGCTGCTGAGGCGACGGTACATCTTGTCGAGATCTTTATCGGCGTTTGTATCGGTGCGGTCACGTTTACCGGTTCGATCATCGCGTTCGCCAAACTTCAGGGAACTATCTCAGGAAGGCCTTTGCTGCTTCCCGGCCGGCATATCATAAATCTGCTGATGCTGGCGGCAACCATTGTGCTCGGTGTACTGTTCGTAATGGCTCCCGGAACGACCGGCCAGACCTATTTGCTTGCGGCGACGATCATCACCTTCGTTCTCGGAATGCACTTTGTCATGGCGATCGGCGGGGCGGATATGCCGGTGGTCGTTTCGATGCTCAACAGCTATTCCGGCTGGGCAGCGAGCGCGGCCGGGTTTATGCTCTCTAATGACCTGCTGATCATTACCGGGGCCCTCGTTGGCTCAAGTGGTGCCATCCTCAGCTACATAATGTGCAAGGGTATGAATCGCTCGTTCGTCAGCGTGATGCTGGGCGGTTTCGGCACTGAAAGCGGTACCGTGGCCACGTCCGCCAGCGGCGAACCGGCGGGAGAAGTGCGTTCGGTCGATGCCGAAAACGCTGCGTCGATGCTGCAGCAATCGAAAAAGATCATCATTATTCCGGGCTACGGCCTCGCCGTCGCGCAAGCCCAGCACTCGCTTGCCGAGGTCGTCAAGATCCTCAAAGAGGGCGGCACCGAAGTTAAGTTTGCCATCCACCCCGTCGCGGGCCGCCTTCCCGGACATATGAACGTCTTGCTCGCGGAAGCCAACATTCCCTACGACATTGTCTTCGAAATGGAAGAGGTCAACGACGAGTTCAATGGCACCGACGTAGCCTGGGTCATCGGCGCCAACGACATCGTCAACCCCTCCGCTCTCGACGACCCCGGAAGTCCGATAGCCGGCATGCCCGTCCTCCACGTCTGGGAAGCCCGCGATGTCATTGTGATGAAGCGCGGCATGGCCAGCGGCTACGCCGGTGTAGACAACCCGCTGTTCTATAAGGAAAACACGCTAATGCTGTTCGGCGATGCAAAGAAGGTTGTGGATGAGATTTTGACGGCGATGCGCGGGTAAAGATTAGATGCGTGCAAAGAGTAAATGTCGTTATTTGATTTCTTCCGACGAAAAAAAGTAGAGATGCTGCCGTCTGGTGAGATTTCATACACCGTGGTGGATATAACGGAAACCTTTGGCGACAACCTTTCCCTGGGAAAAGAGGATTGGGTAACAACTACTCCGCTTATCAAGTTGCTCGGCGTTGACCATCAGAAAGGCTTGCCTTCGGTTGATGCATGCGACGGCGAGATTTATGCGATCGCCGTCGGATTGTCAGAAATCCGTGAAGAATTTCAAATCGCAACGGATGGCGTCTATTGCCCGGTCTGCCACATCGCAAATGTTGACAAGGAAAAACTCCGAATGCCATGCCCGAAATGCGCGAGGGAGTTGCGGCTGTTTGATGGAATTAGGCTACTCGCCTAATTTTCAGCCAGGCTAGTAGTTGATCGTCATTTCCGGCAAAAAAACAGGTCTGCCACCCTTCATACGTAAGGAGGAGGGTTATAGTGTATGTCCTGTTTAGTGATATATTTCCGTCTTATCAATGGAGGTTTATTTATGACTACAGCAGTTTCTCCGGAAATGGAGACTTTGAAAACGAAATTGAAGACCACATGGGAAGCGGGGGATTTTTCCGAGGTGGCAAAGCATATTGAAACCGTCGCCGAGGCGTTTGTCGAGCGGTTGAACATTCAGCCGGGAATGAAAGTGCTGGACGTTGCTTGCGGCAGCGGAAATCTTGCGATCATCGCGGCGCAGAAAGGTGCTGACGTTACCGGCATCGACATCGCCGAAAACCTGATCGACCGCGGCGAAAAAACGTGCGGAAGCTGCAGGTTTGAACATCAAGTTTGAAGTTGGCGACGCTGAAGCAATGCCGTACGAAGACAATTCGTTCGACCTTGTAATGACGATGTTCGGTGCGATGTTCGCTCCGCGGCCCGAGGTTGCGGCGAGCGAAGTTGGTTCGCGTTTGCAAACCCGGCGGAACGATCGCGATGGCAAATTGGACGCCCGACGGCCACGCCGGACAGATGTTCAAGCTCTCGGGCAAATATCTTCCGCCGCCGCCGATGCCGCCGCCCGTACAATGGGGCGTACCGGAAATGGTCGCGGAGCGTTTCGGCGACAGCGTCAGCGATCTGAAAACTACACCGCGCCTGGCCGATATGATCTTCGAATACGGCCCCGCAGAGGTTGTCGAGCATTTCCGGCAGTATTTCGGCCCGACGGTAATGGCATTCAAAGTGATCGCGCCCGAAAATCACGAGGCGTTTCGCAGCGACACCGAAGCTCTGTGGACACAGAACAACACAGCAACCGACGGGACGACGCATGTGAAGAGCGAGTATTTGGAAGTTATTGCGACTAAGAAGATAAGCCAGGATGCTCCTTGCCGATCAACAGGTGGTGAGTCACGCGGGCGTATGTGGCGTCTGCCATCAAACTGGCCCGCCGCTTACGTGAGTGGCTGTCGGACAAGGTTCATCAAGGCGAGGCGTTCGACGATCTTGCCTTTCTCCAAGTGGCTCTCGATGATCTCTGAAACATCTTCCGCGGTGACCTGGCCGTATACGAGTTCCGTCCGGATAAACCATAACGGCCGTCCCGATCGAGCAAAAACCGATCGAGCCGCAATCCGTCAGCAAAATCTCGCCCATCGGATTGCGGCCTTTCGATTCTTTTCCCTGCCGAAGTCCTTTCTCCTCCAGAATTCGGGCAAACTCACTTTTGACCTCCGCGCTGCCGACCGCCGAACACGATTTTCCGTTACAGACAAAAACATGCCTTTTTATCGGTGCTTTCAGCATCGGTGCCAGCTTTTCCAGTTGCTCGCGGTCGTCGATGAACTTCTTTTCAGCCATTAGTTTTATTTTGCCACGAAACACCATGTGTTTAGCATCGAAGCAGCTTGTGTTTGTGGTAAAATCTCTGTTCGATATCGGGCGATATTGACGCACAATGGCAGTTGGGATAATTATTCACATCTCGGTCGGGTCGGAAAAACGAACCGAATTTTTCTCCGAAGACCGCCTGAGTATCGGTTCGGATGAAAACAGCGATCTTCAAATTCACACGCAGCAGCTCGAAGCGACGGGCATGTGGGTCGAATTGGAGAACAGCGACGGTGTGTTTCGCGTTATAAAATTCGACCCCGCCCTGAAATTCACCATAAACGACAAGCCGCTTCGCCGCTTTATCGCGATCTCGGACGGCGACGTGCTTAAGATCGAGAAGACGGACATCTCCTTTTCGTTCTTCTCCCTTACGGAAAAGCCTTCGCTGATCACCACCAACCGCGATCAGCCTCACATAGCTCAATTCATTGAGGAAGCCGCTCTCGAATCCGCTACGTCCCCAAAGCGGGACGACGCCAAGACATTTCTTCGCGAATTCACACGCGAACTGCTTCGCGAAGTTTCCGTAACATCAAAACTAATCACGCTGGTTTTGGCGATCGGATTCATAACCGGCGTTTTATATCTCGGATATGCCGTTAACCGCGAGTTGAAGGAAGGCCGCGAGTTAGCCCAAAGGCAAGCGGACACGATCGGCCGTCTCGAGCAAAAGCTGGGCGAAGCAAGCGATCAGCTTGGCGAGCTGGACAAGACAAACAAGGAAATGATCCGGTCTCAGTCGCTCGCACAAAATGTGCGCGTCGATTATGGAAACGGCGTTTGTCTGATCATCGGCGTCTACGACCTGGTAGATCGAAGGTCCGGAAAGACACTTCGGTATCCTGACCCGCAGGCGTTTCGCCCAAGCCCATATGAGCCGGCTCCGGCGGAAGACCCAACGCGAACCAATGCCGTTCCGCCTTCGGGGCTAACCACCGACGGCAGCGGCAGTGCGGTAGAGTATGATTTTATCGGGACCGGATTCCACGTCGGCGGCGGTTATATAGTAACGAATCGTCATGTTCTGCAGCCCTGGACCGAAGACGATCTCGTCAAGCAAATGATGGCCGATTCGAACGGGCGGGCACGGATCAAGCGGCTTGTAATATATTTTCCAAACTTCCCGCAGCCTTTCGTCCTGAAGGTCCGCGAAACCAGCGGACGTGAAGATCTCGCTGTCGCATCGATCGACCCGACTCTGCTTCCGCCCGAGGTTCCGGTTGTCCCGCTTGAAACCGATTCCGAGGCTTCGACGATCGGGAAGACAGTAGTCACAATGGGATATCCCAGCGGCCCGGACAGGCTCCTGGCGATGGTTGACGATGACGAGGCAAAATCGATCAATGCCCGGTTTGGAAATTCGCGTCAGAATCTGATCAATTTTCTCGCCCAGTCCCGAAAGATAGTGCCGCTCACGACCCAGGGAGCGATTACCGACCTCGACACGCGTCGCATCGTCCATGACGCCAAGACAGCCGAAGGCGGCTCCGGCGCACCGTTGTTCGGCCAGACCGGAAAGGTCATCGGCGTTAATTTTGGCGTGTTTACTGAGAATACGGCGGCCAACATGGCGATCCCGATTCGCTTTGCGATCGACCTATTGCGAAAAGCGGGATGGAAATCCGCTGAGGAATTACAGCAGGAGGCGAACCAGCTGAATCAAGTCGCAGACGCTAACTCAAACACGTCGACGGGAACGCTAAAACCGCAATAAACTATGGACTCGCTCGTTTTCTCAAATATGCTCCACCGCCCGGCGCGGACGTTTGTCAGCATTTTTGGCATCGCGATCGGTGTGCTGCTTATAGTCTTTACGGTGGGACTGGCGAATGGAACGATCCGCGAACAGGCGACCCGCGAAGCAAATGTCGGGGCCGAGATCTTCTTTCGCGCATCGGGTTCGATCGGAATGGGCGGGTCCGAATCATTTCGCCTGCCGGTCTCGATGGCGAACGATGTTCTCAAAGTGGAAGGTGTCAGATCAGCCGTTGCGATTGGCCAGAATTCGGTCGATGCGGCGGACAACAATTCGGGGAAGAGGCTTGTCGATGGTGTCAATCTCGACGAATACTCCGCAATTTCTGGCCTGCGTCTTGTTGAAGGCCGGCCATTCCGCGACGGCTCCGACGAAGCCATTATCGATACAGCCTGGCAAAGGCAAAAGAAGCTGAAAGTCGGCGACACGATTCCGTTATATGAGCGGCAGTTTACGGTCGTCGCGCACCTACGAACCCGCCGGCGGTGCCCGGCTCAAGATCCCACTCTCCACGATGCAGGCTCAGCTCGGAAGCGAAGGAAAAGCATCGTCGATCCTCATCGCCGTGAAACCTGGCTTCACCGTCGATCAGGTCGCACAAAATCTGCAGGACAGCTTTCCGGAGAATCAGATAGTGTTGACACGGGATCTGGAAGAGCTTTATATGGCCGGCTTCCCCGCTCTGAACATTTTCCTGAATGTCTTTATCGGTGTCGCCGCAGTCATCAGCTCACTCGTTATCTTGCTGACAATGTACACGACCGTGACCGAACGCACGCGTCAGATCGGCATCATGAAGTCCCTGGGAATGAGCAACCTAAAGATCGGCTGGACGATCACGCAGGAGGCTCTTTTGATCAGCCTGTTCGGCATAGTTCTTGGGATCGTGCTGACCGTTATTTTGCGTTTCGTGATCGGCAATTTCGCGACGCTTGAGGTCGAGTTGAGCGAAACCGTCATCCTGATGACATTTATAGTCGGGCTGATCGGCGGAGCGCTCGGCGGCCTCTACCCGGCGATGCGGGCGGCCCGGCTCGACGCGGTCGAGGCCTTAAGTTACGAATAGCAAGGCCCGCAACCCGTCGAGCGGCCATTTATTGCAATACAATCGTCAACCACGATCAAACTTCCGAGCAAGAGCAGTCTTAAACGAGTAGGGCCTTGAATTCAGGATCCCGCATCGAAAAGGCAGGAATAAAACTCTTGTCGTTGTACAGAGCTTTCAAATCATCCTGGTCGATTTCTATCATTTCGCCCGAACTAAACCTGCCGTTGCCACCGCCGGCTTTCCAGGCGCTTTGCCATAGAATCGCCATAACCTTGCACCCTTCAGCCATATTCGTGATCGTTCTGCCGCCAAGTTCATCCCACATTTTACCCGTGTCTCCACCGTTGTCGGTGAAGGAATCACAAACCTCGACCGGCGATAGGGTGCGAAAAGTAAAATCCATCAGTTCGATGACTCGTTTTGCCGCCTCAAAACCTGTCGCGCCGATCAGATCGGCGGCCTTCACTTTAACCGCCTTGGTGTTTATTCCTTTGAAGACCTGTGGCATAACCGCTTTACGGTCGATCATGTTTGTTTCGTAGACGGAATGAACCTCTTTTTCGCTTGGAGTGCGGCCGTGATGCAGGTGCGACACGTGCAGCGGCTGACATGCGTCGCCGACGTAGTGAGCCAAGGTTCCGCCCGCACAGACGAACTCAGCCAGATTACCGGCTTCGAGGGACTCTATCATCTGGTTATACATTTGCCAGACTCGAAACGGCAAGGCCCCCGTGCGTTTTTGAATTTTCCCGTTCTTTACTTGTGGATCCACATTGTCAAGCTCACGGAAGTAATCCAGCCAAAAATCTATATCGATCTTTGTCGCATCCGCCATGCATATTTCGAGGAGAGTCTGACCGCCATGCACCTGAGCATGGCTTTCATCGATGTCGGCAAAGTGATTTGAAGCGTCGGTCTTACGTGTTGTGCGCCAGATTATATCGGCGACGTCGGACAACGGCACAAATTCGTTCTTTGCTACCATGTACGCTCCGTTAACGACATTTTTCGTCAACAGATCGCTGTCAACATACCCGATATTCTTCTGATTCGCCATCAGTAGTTTACTGAGTTTTGCTCCCGTCACCAGTTCGCAGGATTTTGCAGCGATCTTAAAATGCCCGGTTTTCCCCCAGGTGTAATCGTTATCTATGTTCCAGCCGCGGACGACGTCCACATCAAGATTTACACAAGCGGTGGTCAGGTTTGCTGCGAGGGCATAGGGTATCGCCGTCAGCCCGCCGCCGCCCGCTACCAGGTTATGTTGTCCCCAGTGGAGAGCTATGGGCATATTGATTGGCTTGGAGGCTCCGGGCTCTTCCATAGCGAGCATCCAGAGCGTTCCTGAATCCCCGTGATGAATATCCAGGGGCTTGCCGTCCACGCCCCCGAACAAGAAATCGGCAACATATTCTATACTGCCAACGGATTTATACCGGTAAAAAAGTCCGACGATCTCAGCCTCGAGCGGGCCGGAGACCGCACCATAGGCACGCACTTTTGGAGTGACCTTAATTTTGCGATAGCCGTCAAATTCATACTCGACTGACGAGATCAGCGAGAGCGTGATATTCGACGTATTCAGGCTGGCAAGCTTGTCCATTTGGCCAATGCCGACAACATCGGTTTTCCAGTCATTTATGTTTTCGATCTCGATCAATCCGAAGTCGAGGTTGACCATTATCTTCCGCCCTTTCCAACCTTCGTAGGTGTCTTCGAACATCAACTTGCCGATCTGCTTTCCGGAACTGCGGCCGATGAGCTTTGGCATTCCCTTGAGCTTGGTATAGACCGGAGTTCCCTTATCTCCAACTACGTGTTTATTCGTCAGAGCGAAGTACTTATTGCCGTCCGTCACTACGCAGCCGACTGACGCCACCCGCTCCTGACCTTGCGATTCGACGATTATCGGGAAGCCGCCGCCGACATAATTTGCCGGGAAAATCATCGCGGTGGTGTCCACGGTGTCGTCTGACACCACCGACTTGGGGGCCTCGACGACGCAAATGGGGACAATGCGGCCATCCGGTAAAAAGATGCTACGCGGAACGACATCGCCGTCCTTATGCTGGATCAGACTGCTCTCAGTCTGCCATTTTTCGACAAATACAAGTATGCACGGCCACGAATAATCTCGAACCTCGGAATTTTCCAGCGTACGCGCCGGTTTTTGCCGAGGTTTGAGCGTTTCCTGATAACCACTTTCGTTCGGCCATGGATCTTCCTTGCGTATGCGATAGCGGCCAATTGCGGTCGCGATCACATTTCGTTTATTGATCAGGTGAACGTGAAAAATGTCCCGAGCTTCAGCGAGATCTTTCACCGAAAGGTGGTTGTAATTGAATTTTGATTCGAGGATGCTCATGTTTTGCTTTTCCTTTTTCTGAACCTTAAAACCGGATCAAATTGCTTTGCTCTATAATGTATTGTAAAAAGTGAGGAAAATCTTACTGAAGAAATTTGCTCGGAGCAAGAAAGTGTCCTCGGAAACCTGTCAGAGAACATTAGAGCGAGATCAAATCGAACCGGAATAGCTTTACGCCCGGGTAAACGGATTTTGAAAACCGGGGAATAACAAGGTACTATTCCTTCGTTTCGCTTCCGGATTTTATGACGCTGATGAACAAGAAACTTTCAGATAACACCGGTCTTTCCTTTATCGGCTGTGGTGTGATGGCGGAGTCGATCGTGGCCGGACTTTTACGGGAAAATATCGTTGCCCCATCGCAGATCGTCGCGAGCCATCCGCGTGCCGACAGGCGTTCCGAGCTTGAATCGAAATATGGAATCAAGGCCTTTGCGGACAATGCCGAGGCGGCAAGAACATTTTCCGGCCCCGAATCGGTCGTGATCCTGTGCCTGAAGCCCCAGCGTTTCCGAGGAGTTTTAAAGGAGTTGGCGGGATCGATCAAGCCCGACCAGCTCGTTATCTCGATAGTGGCCGGAGCAGGGATTGACCTAATTTCCGAAACCCTGGATAATCACCTGGTGGTCAGGGCCATGCCCAACACCCCATCGCAGATCGGTGCAGGAATGACGGCTTGGACGTGTTCGCCTGACGTGGACGAGGATCACAAAGAGCAAGTTAAGATAATGCTTTCAGCTTTAGGGAAAGAGCTTTTTGTCGAAACCGAAAACATGATCGACATGGCGACCAGCCTGAGTGCGACGGGGCCGACGTACATTTTCATGGTGATGGAAGCTATGACCGATGCCGGCGTCCATCTCGGATTTTCCCGCGAGATATCAAAAGAGCTCGTCCAGCAGACAATGCTTGGCTCGGTGCAATTCGCCATCGAATCGCAAAAACATCCGGCCGAACTCCGCAATATGGTCACGTCGCCCGGAGGAACTTCGGCCGAGGCCATCTACCAGATGGAAAAAGGTGCACTGCGAACCGTTCTATCTAAAGCTATTTACGGGGCCTACAAACGTGCGGTCGAGCTCGGTAAACGCAAATAACTAAGCGACGGGCTGATTCCGGGCGTTGATATTTGTCTGCTCAGCCATCACCAGCCGTTCGCCGTCAACATCCGCCGATGGCCGTTCGGGTTTTGGTAAAAACAACACCGCGATCAATGCAAGCAGCGACATAAACGCTCCCACCCAGAATACCGGATGGATCGATGCGGCCATCGCTTCCTGAAGTATCGCCAGCGTATTTTCCGGCAGAAGGGCTTTTGCCGTCGGTTCGATCAACGCGTTCGGGTTTGAGGCAAATTCGGTAGCCTGCTCGTGTGTAATACCGTTGTTTTCAGTTTCGGCAAGTTTGTGGAGTTGGTGGGCCAGCCCGGCGGTCAAGACCGCACCCATGACAGCCACGCCAAGAGCACCGCCGATCGAACGCGAAAATTGGTTCAATGAAGTAGCAATGCCCAGCTTAGTCTTTTCAACCGCTTGCTGTACGGCGATCAGCAGCGTAAGCATCGTCAGGCCAAGCCCAGCCCCGATCAGCATCAAGTTCGGATAAAGCCAAAAAACCGGAGTCGAGCGCCCGAACCTTGATAACAAGACGAAAGCGACAGTCAAGACAGTAAAGCCGACTATCGTGATAGGCCGGTAGCCGAATCTCAGCATCAATCGTCCGCCGACGATCGACATCGTAACCCAGCTCAACATGAGCGGCGTGAGCAATGAACCGGCCTCGGTGGCGGAAAAGCCAAGCGATCCCTGGGCAAACAGCGGGATAAACGATATCGCGCCGAACATCGCAATGCCACCGAGAAACCCAGCGATCACCGAAACCGAAACGGTGCGATTTTGAAACAGCTCAAATGGAATTATCGGATCGGCGGCACGGTTCTCAACCCGAACGAAAAGCAAGAGCAAAACGATAGATGCTCCGAACAGCAGAATGTTCACCGGCGAGAATAACGTTTCGAGCGAACTGCCGCCCTCGACCATCACGAGCATTAAGAGGCTGATCGCGACCATCAACAAGGCGGCTCCCGCATAATCGATGGTCGGCTTTCTGCCCAACTTCGGTTCTTTCAGCGCGATGCCGATGATCAGTGCGGCCGCAACACCGACCGGAAGGTTTATCCAGAAAACCCACCGCCATGAGATCTGGTCGGTGATAAACCCGCCTACGACCGGCCCGATTATGCTCGACAATCCCCAAACCCCGCTGAAATAACCCTGCATTTTCGCCCGCTCTTCAAGCGTAAATGTGTCGCCGATGATCGTCATTCCAAGCGGGACCAACGCTCCGGCACCGAGGCCCTGAATCGCCCGGAAAACTATCAACTGCGTCATTGATGTGGAAAAGCCCGATAGCAGCGTCCCGAGCAAGAACATCCCGATCCCGATCTGGTACATCAGCCTCCGGCCGTAGAGGTCGGAAAGCTTTCCCCAAACTGGCACCGTCACCGTCGATGTCACCAGATAGGCCGAAAACACCCAACTATAACGATTCAGCCCGCCTAGCGAAGCGATAACCGTCGGCATTGCCGTGCCGACGACGGTCGCTTCTAGAGCAGCGATGAACATTCCGGTCAGGACGCCCGCAGTCACGGCCCAACGCCGCCTCGGGGACATTTCGAGCAGCGGCCTTTGGAACTGTCCGGTTTGTATTTTGCTGTTATCGTCCACGGTTACTTTTTATATCTTCAATCCTCTCGTTTCTTCCTGTTCATCCTTTTCCGTGGTCAAATCTGAAATCCCCTGAAAACCAGAAAAGATGAAAAGCAGGGGATTAGAAAACAAGAAGCTACACCCTCATTTAAGGGCCCCAAATTCACGACGGTCACCTTCGCCAAGCTCGGCTATCTTGGTCATAAGAAAATCCGAGATCTCCTTGTGGGTCCGCACCGAATCCCGTTTTGCGTAGAATTCTTCCAACTCGATCGGTTCCCCAAACCAGATGCGCACTTTTTCACCGCCGGTCCAGTTCCCTAGTACCTGTTTCGCCAGCTCGTTTCTCAGTCCTGCGATAAAAACCGGCACAACCTGCGGCTGGGCTTCGTATATGACCTTGCCGATACCCGGCTGTGCGGGCAGAAAACTGTACGGATCGGCGTTCAGGTTCCTTTTGCCTTCCGGATGAAACCCGATGACATGCCCGCGCCCAAATCGGCAGATATGGATAAGCTCGCGGACCGAAAACTTATCGAAGGTCCGCTTGTTCGCCTCGTTCTGTTCGCGAAAAAAAGGCGGGTACATGGCCCACCATCCCATAACGAGATTCACGAACCACCCTATCGGATTGTCATAAAAAAACTTTGCCGCGAACCGGAAAAAAAAGCGTTATTGGCCGGTCGGTGCGCGCGAAAAAGGACGCTCGACACGGTGTACATGTCAAAAAAAGAACGATGATTAGCCACAAGAATAAGCGGCCTTCGAAAATCCGTTTGTTCGACATTCTCCAACCCGCGAACGTTCATCAGGTTGTACGTGGCAAGGAATATCCACAGTGACCCGAGGTGTCGTTGACAATATGTCCAAAACCTTTTCCACCGGCCCTGATTCATTCGACGAACCAGCCAAAACGCAAAACGCTCCGTCGTACTCAACACCGCGATCTCGTCTGCAGTCGGTGTCGGGGCTTCGGTTCGTGCCTGAAGTTCACTCGTTTGTCTCGCTTGTATGGTCTCGTTCTCCATAAACAAAAGGGTATTTTAGCATTCGCGGCCCGCGTTACGAACCGCGACAAGTCTGGAAAACGATAGACATTGCACATTTTTTTCGATATGATAACTTCGTCCGAAGCCCGATTGAAGCTTTGATCCCTTACGTACAATTAATTCGCTCGAACCGCTCCCCGCATCGCTCGAATCTTATTGCTACCTAAAGTCCGGTCAACCAAATTGTTATTAATATTTGTAAGGAGACTTTCCCATGTTCAAGAGGACCTATCGCCCGATTTTCCTGTATTTGATCTTGATTTCCGCCGCCAGCCTGGCCGTCGCTCAGCGTTCGGCCGACGGCGTGTGGAAGGAGGTGGACGATTCATCCGCGTCGTTGCGTTCGGCCGAACGGACCGTCGTGCCCGATAGGTACAAGACCTTCCGTCTTGATAAGACGATGCTGCGTACTATCCTTGGTTCTGCTCCCGAGGAATTTTCGGACCCGTTCGGGATGTCGAACTCGATCGTCACGTTGCCGATGCCT
The DNA here is from genome assembly GCA_963732475.1 of Blastocatellia bacterium. GTDB lineage: Bacteria > Acidobacteriota > Blastocatellia > Pyrinomonadales > Pyrinomonadaceae > OLB17. Next base: position 126,570 of record CAVSZR010000009.1, read on the forward strand.
GACGGGACCTTCGAACGATTTCGTGTTGAGCACTCGCTCATCGTTGAACCGGCCCTTGTTGAGAAATTCCCCGAGCTTGGTGCAACATATCGCGGACAAGGCATTGACGATCCGACCGCAACCGTGCGATTCGACCTTTTGCCGAGCGGTTTTCATTCGATGATCCTTTCGACCCGTGGAACCGTGCTGGTTGATCCCTACGCAAAGGGCGATACGACGAACTACATAAGCTATTTCAAGCGAGACGTTCGCAAAACGTCCGATTTTTCATGCGATCTGGACACAACGTTTGAGGCGGCCTTAAGACCGAGGAAATCGGCTTTGAAGTCATTTATTCCGGATTATTCGGCTGCAGCCGCTCCGGAGGTGACCTCGGGTACACAGCTCCGAACTTACCGTCTGGCCCTGGCCGCGACCAACGAATACGCCGTGACGGTTGGCGGCAATACGGTTGCGGGCACCCTTGCTGCTCAAGTGCTGATCATGAATCGCGTGAACGGCGTTTACGAGCGTGATCTGGCGATAAGAATGGTCGTCATCGGGAACAACAATCTGATCGTTTACTCGGGCGATAACATTTGCGGCGGCGTTGCTTGCACGGCTGCAAACGACCCTTACACCAACAATAACGGTACAACGATGCTTGACGAAAATATCGCCAACATCAATGCGGTTATTACATCCGCGAATTACGACATCGGCCATGTATTCAGTACCGGCGGCGGCGGCATTGCGGGCGTCGGCGTCACCTGCGGTGCAAGTAAGGCACGTGGGGTAACCGGCCTTTCAAACCCGACGGGCGATGTTTTTGCGATCGATTTCGTCGCACACGAATTGGGCCATCAGTGGGGAGCCCTGCACACTTTTAACGGCCAGACGGATAACTGCAGCGGCGGCAACCGCACGGCGGCCAGCGCGTTTGAACCGGGAAGCGGTGTTACGATCATGGGCTATGCCGGAATATGCGGTAATCAGGACCTGGCTGGAGGCAGTATCGATTCGTTTCACGTCAAGAGCCTCGAGGATATTGTTGCGTTCAGCCAGACAGGTGGCGGCAACGCCTGCGCGGCACCGACTGCAACCGGCAATACTCCGCCGGTCGTGTCAGTCGTTGGCGGAACAACCTTTAATATTCCGAAACAGACGCCCTTTACGTTGACCGCGTCGTCAAGTGACGCAAATGGCGATACCGTGACCTACGATTGGCAGGAATACGATCTTGGCGCCGGTACAACGTCCGTGCCAAATACGGATTCAGACAGCCCACGTCCTATTTTCCGGGCATTCAGCCCGTCGACAAATCCTTCGAGGACGTTTCCGGCAATGCAGCACATCCTGGTTAGCGGCAACGTTCCGCCCTCAACGACCGCCGGGTTCCTGACTGGCGAACTTCTACCGTCCGTAGCCCGAACAATGACGTTTCAGGTAATCGGCCGCGACAATAGGGCAAATGGCGGCGGCATCAATACCGCAACCGCAAGCGTGGTTGTTACTGCCGGCGGGCCATTCAGGGTCACGTCGCCGAATACAAATACGACGTGGTTCCTTAATTCGAACCCGACCGTCACATGGGATGTTGGAGGATCGGACGGAGCACCGGTAAGCGCGGCGAATGTGCGGATCTTGCTTTCAACTGATGGCGGCGTGACTTTCCCGACGATTTTGTCGGCCAGCACGCCGAACGATGGCTCGGAACAAGTTGTCTCGCCCTCGCTCAACACAACCACCGCTCGAATTCGAATTGAACCGGTCGGAAACATCTTCTTCGATATTAGTGACGTGAACTTCTCGATATCGACGATCGCTGCGTCTAACGCCCCGATCGGTGGACGGATCGCAACTGCGGGCGGACGCGGCCTGGCCCGAGTCTATGTGACGCTCGTCGGCGGGTCTCCGACAGTAACGCAAAAGGCGATCACAAATGCCTTTGGCTATTTCAAATTTGACCTTGTTTCGTTCGGTTCGTACACCATCACCCCGGATCCGAGAAAGGGGAAGACTTACACACCGCCAAACATTGTCCGCAATCATTCGGCGGCAGCGACGGATGTGAACTTTGTATCGAACTAAGCGAGGATTTATTACTTGCGATCTGACTAAAAAAGGAAGGGGCAAACCGCTCCTTCCTTTTTTCGTATCTAAAAAGCGAGACCGCCCTCAGACCGCATCTTATTCGATATTAAAGTACTTCGCTTCAGGATGATGCACGACTATCGCCGAGGTGGACTGTTCAGGGTCAAGCTGGAATTCTTCAGTCAGTTCCACTCCGATCCTTTCAGGCTGCAGAAGCTCGAACAGCTTCTCCTGATCCTCCAACCGCGGGCACGCCGGATAGCCGAAGCTGTAACGCGAACCTTGGTAGCCCTGATGAAAGAGCTTTGCGAGCTCCGGAGCGTCACCATCGGCAATGCCAAGTTCTTCGCGGATACGTTTGTGCCACATTTCGGCCAATGCTTCAGCCGATTCGACGGAAAGGCCGTGAAACAGCAGATAATCGGTGTAGTTGTCCGATTTGAATAGTTTGGCCGAATGTTCGCTCGCCTTACGACCCATCGTGACTAGGTCAAACGCAACGACATCCACCCGTCCTGAACTAACCGAGGCAAAGTAATCTGCCAAACACAAGTTCTTCCCGCCGCGTTGATCTACCGGCTGCCGTGGAAATGTAAACCGCATTCGCTCCGTCTTCTTATCGTCCTGATAAATGACGAGATCGTTTCCGCTCGACTGACAAGGGAAATAACCATAAACGAGCTTCGCCTCAAGCAGCTTTTCGCGGATAGCCTGTGCCTTTATTTCACCGAATTTCGGATAAACGGTCTCCTGCAAAATCGCCTCGTACTCTTCCTTCGATCGCTTACCTTGCTTGTATTGCCATTGGCCTTTGAACAAAGCGGTCTCATTGATAAACGAAAATACTTTATTGAGATCCGTGATCTCAACAACTTTCGAGCCATAAAATGGGGCCTTCGTGATGGGGACTTCCGTAGAAATATCCGATCTCGTCGTATGTGTTGAATCTCCGGTCGAACGGGTCGAAACTCTGGCCGCAGCCTTGCCCAGTTTGGCATCTTCGCCGACCAGATCTTCAGCATCCGTGATGGTTTCGATCGCCGAGTCTTGGGGCTCAATGATCTCCGCATCCAAAACACTACCGGCCGCAGCGACTCTCGCTTTACGATCATTGCTCTCCGCATTCGTCAACAAGTCCATCGTATGCAGACCGTCAAACGCATCCCGGGCATAAAACAGCTCGCCGGCGTAAAGCGGGATCAGATCGTTATCGACATAACGGCGATTTAAGGCTGCTCCGCCCAAAATAACAGGAACGCGGATTCCCCGCTCGTTCATTATTTCGAGATTATCCCGCATAACGAGCGTCGATTTGACAAGCAGGCCACTCATCCCAACCGCGTCAGCCTGCGTTGCAGCCAGCGATTCCAAAATGCTGTCAATGGGCTGTTTGATACCTAGATTTATTACACGATAGCCGTTGTTCGTTAAAATAATATCCACCAAATTCTTCCCGATATCGTGCACGTCGCCCTTGACGGTCGCCAGCACAAGCGTGCCCTTGTTGGTCGATTCCGCTTTTTCCATAAACGGCTCGAGAAACTTCACCGCACTCTTCATCGCCTCAGCCGACTGCAGCACAAAGGGCAATTGCATCTGGCCGCTGCCAAACAGATCGCCGACCGTTTTCATTCCATCGAGAAGGATCGTGTTGATGATCTCCAGCGGCGGATATTGTTCGAGTGCGATCTTCAGCGAATCTTCCAGCCCGATCTTTTCGCCGTCGATGATGTGGTGTTTCAGCCTGTCTTCGATCGGCAGATTGGCGATGTCCGGCTTCATCGAGGTTGCCGTTTTGCCTTCGAACAATGTCGTAAACTCGGTCAGCGGATCGTAAACACAGATATCGTTTTCGAACTTCCGCCTGTCATAGATCAGATCAAGCGCAACCTCGATCTCCCGCTCGTTAAACCTGTTTAGCGGCAATATCTTTGAAGCATTTACGATCGCCGAGTTCATCCCGGCTTCGACGCATTCGTGCAGAAAGATCGAGTTCAGTACAATTCGTGAAGCGGGATTCAGCCCGAAGGAGATATTCGAAACGCCGAGGATAATATTCGCGTCCGGCATCTGAGCATGGATCTCTTTGATAGCGGCGATGGTCTGCTCGGCGTTGCGGCGGTCTTCCTCGATACCGGTCGAGATCGGCAGCGCCAGCGGATCGAAGAAAATATCGTGCGGCTCGATCCCGAATTCCGTCGCCTGTTTGTATGCACGCAAAGCGATCCGCACCTTGTCGTCAAACGTCCTGGCCATTCCCGCTTCGTCGATCAAGCCGCCTACAACTCCCGCCCCGTATTCCTTGGCCAGCTCCAAAACCTTGAGAAAACGCGGCTCGCCATCTTCGTAGTTCGTCGAGTTAAGCAAACACTTTCCACCTGCGTGCTGGAGGCCGGCCTCCATCTTTTCCCACTCGGTCGAATCGAGCATGATCGGGATCTTGACGTTCGTCACCAGCCGAGAAACGAGTTCGTTCATGTCGGCCACGCCGTCGCGTCCGACGAAATCGACGTTCACGTCCAGTATGTGCGCGCCTTCCTTTTCTTGCGATTTGGCAAGATTTACAAGGCCATCCCAGTTTTCCGCTTCCAAAAGGTCGCGCATCTTCTTCGAACCCGAAGCATTTACACGCTCACCGACGATTAGGAACGACGCGTCTTGCTGATACGGCTGCTGAAAATAGATCGATGAAGCCGCCGGCGTCGGTTTGGGATTGCGCACTTTTGGCGAAACGCCTTCCAGACGCTCGACGACCATTTTCAAATGCGCGGGCGTCGTCCCGCAGCAGCCGCCGACGATGTTGGCTCCGAAATCCTTTGCAAAATGCTCGACCTGGGCCACAAAACTCTCCGGAGTCTCGTCGTAATGCTGCTGGCCGTCCTTAACTTCGGGCAACCCGGCGTTCGGCAGCACCGACACGGGCAGCGTAGAGCTTTCGCACAAATATTTCAGGCTTTCGGCCATCTGCTTCGGCCCTGTGCCGCAGTTCATCCCGATAACGTCGATCGGGAACGGATCAAGCGCCGTTAAAGCCGCCGCGATCTCGGTCCCGTTAAGCATCGTGCCAAAGGTTTCGATAGTCACCTGGGCAATAACCGGAACGCGGACTTTAGTCCGCCGAAAATGTTCAAAGATCGCTGCAAGAGCGGCCTTGGTCTGCAACAGGTCCTGGCAAGTTTCGACGATCAGCAGATCGCTGCCGCCATCAATCAGGCCGCGGACCTGTTCGACATACGCATTCTTCAGATCGACATAGCCAATATGCCCAAGCGTAGGCAGCTTCGTCCCCGGCCCGATCGATCCCGCGACAAATCGCGGCTTGGCCGCAGTCGAAAAATCGCTCGCCACTCGCTTTGCCAACTCCGCCGCACGGAAATTTACGTCGTAAGTCTTCCCCGCGATCCCAAACTCCGAAAGCACGACCTCGCTCCCGCCAAAACTGTTCGTTTCGATAACATCGCACCCGACCTCAAGAAAGCTCGTATGCACCTGCTCGATCGCGTCCGGCCGCGTGTACAACAAATTCTCCGAACAATTCTCAAAATTGGGCCCGCCCCAGTCGTCAATAGACAAGTTCAACGATTGAAGATAGGTTCCCATAGCACCGTCAAAGACGATTACCTTTTCTTTTAGGAGGTCGAGAAAGTTTGCCATAATTTTCAGCCTGCAATTTTCGATTTATTGTTACCTTTGGCCACGGATCAGATCGAAAATAGGCAATCAAAAATAAGAAAACCCTGCGCCGCAAAGCACAGAGTTTTCTTCAAAAATATTCAATTGAACTCTTAGCTTTTTAGCGATTTTTATCGTGGTCGCAAGTCGCTCTAACTCACCACGTGGTAAGGGAAAGTTTAACGGCACAAGGCTTTTCAGTCAACCACTGAATACAAATGCCCCGTGCCGTCTTGTTTACGAAACTATTTTACTTGACCGTTCCGTTATTCTTGAACCTGATCATCTCTTCTAGCGTCGCATTCGGATACTGAGCCTTCGCGCGTTGGATAAAGTCGCGGTCGATGTCGTGGTTCTTCAGCCGGATGATCGTCGCCGACGAAACATTTGAAAATCCCTCACCCTTGATCTGATTGACGAATTCGGCCGTGATGTCGTGATTCTTCATTCTTATCGCTTCTTCCAAGGTAAGGATCTCGAAACCCGCCGCCTTCAGTTCGCTGAGGTAAGTCGGCGATATGTCATGGTTCTTCAACCTGATCACCTGATCGAGCGGTTGGCTGCCAAAGCCCATCGCGGCGACTTCTTTGACATATCCGGAGCTGATGTCGTGGTTGCTGGCGCGAATGACGTTTTCAAGAGTAAGATTTTCAAAGCCCGAATTTCTCAGATCACGCACATAATCCGACGTAATGTCATGGTTCGAAGCCCTCATAAGCTGAGCGAATGTAAGCTGCTCGTATCCCGCACCCTTGATCTCATCGGCATACTTCGAGGTCACGCCGTTAAAGGTCGCCCTGAGCATGTCCTCTTCGGTAAGGCTGCCAAATCCGCGAGACTGCATCGCCGACGCGAACGATGGGTTTGGTGAAAATGTCCACAAACCCGCACCGCGGCCGCCTTGAAAAAAACCCTCCAGCGAAATGGTCCCGGCCTCGCGGGAGAGTTGGAACTTAACGTCCGTTCGGGTCGGTGCCGCGATCTCCCCCGAAAGGCCACGAAGGTCGCTCAACTTCATCGAGTCGCCCATCTGGTTGTAGCCGCCTTTCTCGGACCGGCGGGTAAAACTAAGCTGGATGCGAGAACCGTCCTTGCTGCTCAAATGGGCGGTCCACTCGCCGTTAAGGGCGATCGGTTCAACCTCCACCTGTGTTTCAAGCATCGAGGCATCTTCGACAAAGGCAAATGAGCTTGAGGCGAATACCAATGTCAGGCTGAAAACAAAGATGTAAGAACGCGCGATTAAGAAGGGGCGGAATAATCTCATAAGCTGCTCTCCGTGAAAAATAATAGGATCTGACACAAGTAGAACACCACGAAGGCCGGGGCTGTGACGATTATTTCCACAAATTCGCAAAACAAAAGGCCACCCCCCACGGGATGGCCCTATCCAAAGGCTCAGTCGGATAGCTCGTTTATGCCGCGGCAAGGAAAACTTCGGAGTCTAACATTACCTGCGCCGCCGCATCTTTTTCGATCCGGCGATTCTCTCTGCACTCTGCTATCCATGACGAAACCGTAGTATCCATTTTCCGACGCAGCGTTCTCGCTTCTGCTTCCGTGCCTTGAAATGGGTTCGGCCCGGATTTGTACGATGTAAGAATTCTGGCCGCAGCTCGTGCATCCGCGTCCTTTCGCTTGATAATTTTTATTAATGTTTTTTTCACGTTCCCGGTCCTTCAGAACCTCAACTTTCCTTGTTGGTCAAACCTTGATTCCTATATTTTCGATAGTTCCAACGCCATCTCAGATCAATCGGATTTCGTGTATGATGAAAACCAAGCATGACCCGAAGTCGGAAAGGAGGGTAATAAACCAGGAATTGCAGCGTTTGGATGATCAATGACATTTCGCCTCTTCAATAAAAAAATGAAGGATGGCACCTCACATACCATCCTTCCGAATTCCCCCCCATTGTTCGTTACCCCACGGTCTTCGTCATTGGTAAAATAATTCTCGTTGGGTCTGGTCAGTTATTTTGAAGAATTATCTTTTGACCTATGTATGAAACCAGATTAACTCAGTAAGCACGCAATGTATGTTCCTTAACGCACATAGCGAAAAGAAACAACCAAAAACTATTCTAAGTGTTTCAACTGTTATTTTCGTTGGGTAATTGGATAATTCGAGCAGCATTGTAGTGAAACTCGCACAACGATCGTCGGGGAAAAACCTCAGTGCGCTACCGCACGAGGGTCTTTTTTTTCATTTCTCCCGATTTCAGTGCCTTATATACGCCGCTATGCGTGGTGTCGCACATAAAGCGGGGGAAACTGTGTTAAGATGGCCTCTCAAGTCTTTTCTCCGTTTCGATACTTGATTAACAAATGGCGGTCGCACTTACCCAGGCGCGGAAGAATTTTCTTCTCGGCTCCCTTCAGGAGACAGACCTTCATCGGCTGTTGCCAAAGCTAGAGCCGGTTTCCTTATCGCTCGGAGAGGTGCTTTACGAATCGGGCGATAAGTTGGAATTTGCCCTATTTCCTACCACGGCGGTTGTATCCCTTCTATATCTTATGGAAAACGGGGGGACGGCCGAGATCGGCATTATCGGCAATGACGGAATTCTCGGTATGGCGCTGTTTCTGGGCGGTGACACGACGACGAGCCGGGCGATCATACAAAGTGCCGGCGAAGGCTTGCGGATGAAGCCGAAAGACGTGAAAGAGGAATTTGCCAGGGCTGGCAGATTTCAGGATCTCCTCCTGCGTTACACACAGGCCATTATGACGCAGATATCTCAGACCGCCGTTTGCAACCGCCTGCACGCCGTCGAAGAACAGCTTTGCCGTTGGCTTTTGCTTAGCCATGACCGGCTCGACTCCGATAAGCTGGTTATGACCCACGACCTTATTTCAAATATGCTTGGCGTCCGACGGGAGGGCGTAACTTTGGCGGCAAAGAAGTTGGCCGCAAGAAAACTTATAAAGAACACCCGCGGAACAATGACAATAATCGATCGTCACGGATTGGAAGCTGCGGCGTGCGAGTGTTACCAGATCGTCAATACCGAATACAACCGCCTTCTTGGCCGAGGCATTTCCCGTACGTTTGCTTAGAGTTTTTACCTCCTTCCGCGCACACGCCAGCATTTCCCCTTCCACAATCCTTTTTATGCTACTGTCTATAAACAGAATGTTTTTTTGAAAACTTCATCATTCGACATTGGGACCGGTCTGACCACCCCCTTCTTGTGCCGTCTGTTGTTTCACAACGTGACCATACCAAGGAGGTTCCCATGCCCGATACTGCTCGACCTACCAACCGGCTTCTCGCCGCGCTTCCAAAAAAGGAATATAGAAACTTGCTTCGCCGTCTGGAACTTGTGCCGCTTGTCTATAACGACAACATCTACGAAACCGGCGACGTTATACGGCACGTCTATTTTCCGGAAAGCGGGATCATTTCGCTGCTCTCCCGGGTTGATCAGGATTCCTCGATCGAGGTTGGTATCGTCGGCAGCGAAGGAATGGCGGGCCTTCCGGTCTTTCTCGGCATAAAGACTTCGGCAAATGTCGCCGTCGTGCAGGGGACCGGGTTCGCAAACAAGATGACCGCACGGGATTTTCTTGATTCCTGCAAAGAAGGCAATAGATTACCGCACTATCTACATCTCTTCATGCATTCCCTGATGACGCAGATCTCCCAATCGGCCGCATGCAACCGCTTTCACCCGACCGAAGCCCGGCTTGCCCGCTGGCTGCTTATGACGCAGGACCGCATGAGAGCCGACGAATTCCAGATCACGCAGGAATTTTTGTCGAATATGCTCGGGGTGCGCCGCGAAGCCGTCAACAAGGCCGCGGGCGATCTTCAGCGGCGCGATCTTCTAAGCTACAGCCGCGGCAACTTAAAAGTAAACAACCGCCCGGGCCTGGAGAGATCAGCCTGTGCCTGCTACTTAATCATAAAAAAAGGCTACGACGAAGCTATGTCCTAGGTCGGGCGAGCATCGACATGGACGGCTTAGTTATTCGACCTGCGTTTTGCCGAAAGTCGTCGGTGCGCTAGCGCACCGACGCAACGTTTCCATGCAGTTATTCTCCTGTATGTACTAAGCCTTTATTATTCCACTCTCGAAAGCAGAAGGTCTGCGGCTTTATCCGGGCGTTGCGTGAGAAAATGTATGTCGAAAAAAATTGGTTTGTGGATCGATCATGAAAAAGCCGTGATAGTGTTTGCAACAGATCAGGCGGCAGGAAAGGAAACAGATCAATTCGAACATTAAGAAACATGACCCGGTTTCCTCCAGGTCGAGGCCCGCAGTTAGCGCGGTCTTGAATGCCAAATATTACGACAAGGTCGTGGCGAGCATCTATGGCGCGGAACTAATCTTTATTTCCGGTCTCGATGAGGCAAAAAGTGAACTTGAAAAGCGGCTGGTTCATAGCCGGTTCAAAGGCCGCGTAGTAGATGTTGAACCGGCGGACAGCCCATCCAATCCGTTTCTTGGGGCGTAGTCCAAGCTCACTGATCCATCCCAAATCAAAAGAGCCCGGAATTTTCAAGATTCCAGGCTTTTCTTTTCCGATCTTTACGCACCCAGTCGCGCATTATTTACCCGTCATATACTTGTAAGCCATCGAAGCTATATCGTCCATAGCGCTTCCGTCGCGGTCGCTGTCCAGCATGTTCGACGCCATGTCGATCACGGCGTTCCCTGACGATTGCGGTGCCGCCTGCTGGCCGCCAAGAAGTCCGCCGAGCAATCCGCCGAGTCCGTCCGCTCCGACGCCTTCCTGCTGTTTCTTTTGGCCCAGATAGCTCATGACGATCGGAGCAAGCATCATCAGGATCGGAGCGACCTGCGAAAGGCTGAGGCCCGATTTGTCACTTACTTCTTGTGCGACCTGACCCTGGCTGTTGCCAAAGATGTGGCCAAGAATGCCGCCTCCGTCTGCCTGTCTCGGCGGCGGAGCGGCTTGCTGTCCCCCAAAGATCAGGCTTCCCAGCCCGCCCAGATTTCCGAGAAGGCCGCCGTCATGATCGCGTTCGAGGGCACCGTTAAGGCTCTCAGCGCCTTCGGGCGTAGCCGCGTTGTTTGCAAGCCCGCTCAAGATCATCGGCAATGCCGCCTGGATCGCCGTATTCACAAGCGACGGCTCGGCCCCGACCTGTGCGCTGATCTGATCGACCGCCTGGGTTCCCTGATCCTGTCCAAGCAGATCCTGTAGTGAAAACATATATTTTCTCCTTCCTGATGGTTTTAGAACTATGCGATTATAGTACCAGACTTCGCACCTCATAACAAAGATTTCAGAATGCCCCGACGACGCCTTTTCGTTCCCATTATCATTGTGACAGCCTTCGTAGCATTTCTGTGCGTGTTGGTACTTGCAGGCCTATATTTTACTATCTGCCCGTGTTTTGACGCGCCCAGGCTGCCTTATTCTAGTGTAAGAACGATCGCCGGATTGAACTCCGAATTTGGCGAGCCGTTCGGCATCGCGGTCAAGGGCGGCGAAACCTATGTTTCCGACGGCGCGGCCGGCAAGATCTGGCGGCTAGTCCCAGATTCGGCACCGGTCGAGTTCGCGTCTGGCCTGGAAACGCCGTCAGCAATTGCCTTCGCCAAGAATGGAGACCTGATGGTTGCCGACACGGGTTCGCACACGATCAAACGTATCGATAAGAAAGGAGCAATTTCGATCGTCGCCGGGACCGACGGTCAATTTGGCGATGTTAACGGTGACGCCCTTTCGGCGAAATTCAACGCTCCGATCGGCGTGGCAGTACGCGATGACGGCTCGATAGTCGTCGCAGACACCTACAACGACAAGATCAAGCTGATCTCGAACGGGGTCGTAACAACGCTCGCCGGATCCAGTCGTGGATTCGCCGACGGTGCCGGTACCCGCGCAAAGTTCGACACTCCCTGTTCAGTTGCCATGTGGCACGGAGGCAGGATCGTTGCCGCCGACACACTAAACTCCCGCATTCGGGTGATCGAACCGGACGGCACGGCCTGGACGCTCGCCGGCAGCGATCTCGCGGACACGGTGGACGGCACATTGCTCTCGGCTTCGTTCTACAGGCCTGCCGCTGTCGCGATCAACCTTGATGGCGAGATTTTCGTTGCCGACGGCAATGTTGTCCGTGCGATCAGAAACCGGACGTTTCCCTTTGTTGAGACCATAACAAAACCACGCCGCGGATTTACGGATGGCCCGCCCGCGGTCGCAACCTTTAACCGGATCTCCGGGCTCGCATTCGACACCGATCACGAACTGGTGATTACCGACAGCGAAAATGCCGCGGTCCGCGTGCTTTCATCTGAACCGATCGCAAAAGAACGGCCGATACTAACCGTGCAGACAAAACGCACCGATCCGGCCGAATTCCGTGAACGTCAACCCGCACGCTGGCCCTATGAACCAGCCGAAGCGAAACGCGACATTGCCGGGACCCTCGGAGAAATTCGCGGCGAGATCGTCGATGCCGATTCGCAGGCGTGGTTTCACAACGGCCTCGATATTGCTGGGGGTTACGGTGAAAAGGCTTACTTTATCCGCGATGAAAAGGTACTGAATCCATTCGCGACGGAGAACTTCGGCACTCTGCGCGAACTGATCCGAATGCCGACGCTTGGCTATATCCATCTGCGCCTTGGCCGCGACTCGACCAATAAACCATTCGGCGACGGACGCTTCCAATTCGACAGCAGCATGACGGGTGTACGCGTGCGACGAGGCACGAGATTCAAGGCCGGAGACCTTATCGGAACGCTCAACTCGATGAATCACGTTCACCTGATCGCCGGGCAGAGCGGCGACGAAATGAACGCACTCGATGCTCTAATATTGCCCGGAGTCGCAGACACCACGCCGCCCGTCATCGAAGAAATAACATTGTTCGATGAAAACTGGGCTCCGATTGAAACCGGATCGCCCGCCAAACGTATAAAGCTCTCGGGAAATGTTCGTGTCGTTGTCCGTGCGTTTGACAGGATGGACGGAAATCCGGAGCGAAGACGGCTTGGGGTGTTTAGGCTTGGCCATCAAGTGCTAAGTAAAGACCTTTCGCCCGTTACGGATATTAACTGGAACATCAATTTCGACCACAATCCAGACCCGAACGCAGTCAAATTTGCCTATGCCCACGGCAGTCGCTCAGGTGCGACGGGCGAGACGATATTCAAATACGTCGTCACGAATAGGGTTAGCGGTGATTCATTCAGCGAGGGCTTTCTTGATGCCGGTTCGCTAGGAAGCGGCGAATATCTTCTCCGGGCGTTCGCGGCCGATTATTTCGGCAATACTTTTCATAAGGATATATTCTTCGAGGTAACAAAATGAAACGTGTGATCATAATTGTTCTTTTGCTTGCATTTATTCTTTCGGGTCTGGCAGCCGTAATGTCAGCTAAGACCGTGTTGGACCCGGTTCCGAAAACTCCGGCGGCACCGACTTTCACTGACGCTGAACGCCATGCGGAACTCGCCCGGCGCCGTGCTGCTGTCGCGGCAAAAATGGCGGACAACAGCATAATGGTGATGTTCAGTGCGGAGCCCAAGCTCTATACGAACGACGTCGATTACGTCTATCGTCAGGAGAACAACTTTTATTATCTCACCGGTCTCAAGCAGGAAGCGGCCTCGCTTGTTATCACGAAAACCAACGGGGTCGTAACGGAAACTCTGTTTCTGCCAAAACGGGTCCCGATTCGGGAAGCATGGGAAGGAAAAATGTATTCGGCCGACCAGGCCACACAAGTTTCGGGCCTGAAGCGTATTGTTGATGCTGCAGAGAAGGATGCAATGGTCGCGGCAGTCAAAAGCCGCGGTACGTTTACGTCAAAGGATGGTTCGGTCACTATCAGTGGGGCTCCGACGCTTTATCTTCTTCTGCCCGGGAACGAAAATGACGAGAACGGCCAGCGGGAGTATCGGGCCGAGACAGAATTTTCGAAAGCCCTGACTGAATACAAGGTCGAGAACGCACGTCCTATTTTCGCCGCTCTGCGGCATATTAAATCGCCCTATGAATTAAAGCTTCTCCAGCACGCCATCGATATCACGACTGAGGCTCAGCTCCGCTCGATGGCGATGGTGGGCAAGGCCGAGTGGGAATATCAGGTCCACGCCGAAGTCGAATACACATTTCGCCGTCGCAATGCCGATTTCTGGGGTTATCCGTCGATCGTCGGCTGCGGCTCGAACGCGACCACGCTCCACTACGTCGAATCGCAAAGCCCGATCAAAAAAGGCGAACTGCTGCTTATGGACGTCGGGGCCGAGTATGAACATTACACAGCCGACGTTACCCGCACATATCCGGTCAACGGCAAGTTCAACAAGGAACAGGCCGAGATCTACCAGATCGTTTACGACGCACAGGAGGCCGTCGCGAAAGCCACAAAGCCGGGAGTTTCATGGCAGAGCTTGAATGGCACTTCGCGCGAAGTCATCAAAGCAGGCCTTGCAAAGCTTGGCCTGATCACCGCTCCGAACGCGACTTATCAGATGACCGGCCGCGATGGGAAAATTGTCGACGTTCCGCAAGTTCAGTTATGGAATTTCCACGGCCTAGGACACTGGCTGGGAATGAACGTGCACGATGTCGGTGATTATACGGCCCCGTTAAAAGCCGGTATGGTCTATACGAATGAGCCCGGTATATATATCCGCGAAGACGCACTCGACTATATGCCTGACACACCCGCGAACCGGGAGTTCAAGGAAAAGATCAAGCAGGCATTCCAAAAATACAAAACCATCGGCGTCCGCATCGAAGACGATATGCTTGTGACCGACACGGGCGTCGAATGGATGACCGGCAAGCTGCCGCGAAAAATGAGCGACATCGAGGCCTTTATGGCAAAGGCTTCGAAGGAATTTGCCTACACGGCCGTGAACGAGAAGATGTCCTCGAATATGTTTATCGATCAATCGTTAAATGCTGCTCATTAAAGCGTTCTCCTGCCGATAGGGATCAAAGACTGAGAGGCGGATAATTTTCCGCCTCTCATTGTCTGGAAAAAGCCTAAAACTTTGTAGCCGTTGAGGTTGTGCAGCCCGTGCCGATCACGATGCCGCTTGTATTGGTAAGTTTGAAGGACCCGCTGGACGAGCCCGTGCCCGAGTGTCTGTCGATTTCCAGCGTTTGGCTAACCGCTAACCGACCGACCGGGGCTCCCGCCGGGGTTAATGGGATGAACGTGAAGTCGAACAAATAGCTGCCTTCCCCCCGATAACCTCGCTGCCAGACACCGTGGCCAGGAGTTCGATAAGGCGTAGCCGGGTTGGCTCCGTATTCCGACATGGTTCCACCCTGATGGAAGGTTACCAATCCTATGAAGGAAGGTGCGATCTGCTCGCCTGTCACACAGTTGCGCGGAGTTACCGTGGTTTCCCACACACCAACGATCCAATCTCCCTGTGGAGCGGGAAATACTTGTCGCCCCGAGATTTCCTGACCGATGACTGAAATTTGAGCAGCCAAGAACATAGCCAATATGGCCGCCGCAAATGCCGTTGTTTTTGCGAATTTATTTTTCATTTTTTTTCTCTCTTTTACTGTGATTTATTCCAACCCGTTTTTATGTTTTGGGCCATGGCTCTAACAACCAAAAATGCTTTCTGCAACCTCTGATTCTTGCCACGACATAGAACGCGACGGGATGATCGCGATTGGCTCAATTTTTTTTCAACGGCAGGCAGAAAGTCACCTATTCGGGCGAAAATATTGACTGTCAACGCACGCAAAGGTATTATCAAGCTCAATTTACATGGAATTCGACGGCGAACAATCGCGGGAAATTTCACAAGTTCTTCAGGAATGGCGCGATGGCAGGCAAGAGGCGTCCGAAGAACTGATGCCTCTTGTTTACGACGAGCTTCGGCGGCAAGCAGCCCGTTACCTGCGGCGCGAACGGCCGGGGCACACGCTTCAAACGACGGCGCTGATTCATGAAACGTATCTAAAGCTGGTCGGCCAGCGAAATGTCGATTGGCAAAATCGGGCCCATTTTTTTGGTATCGCCGCACAGGCGATGAAGCGAATATTGATCGATTATGCAAAAGCGCGACACCGCGAGAAACGGGGCGGGCCAGCAGAAAATATGCAGTTGGAAGAGGCACGCTTTGTCGTCTCAGGTGAAAAGAGTGTTGACTTGATCGCTCTGGACGCGGCCTTAACGAGGCTGTCGGAATTCGACCCAAGACAGGCGAGTATCGTCGAGCTCAAGTTCTTTGCGGGATTTTCGATCGAAGAGATTGCTGAAACCCTTCACATCTCAATTGCCACGGTAAAGCGCGAGTGGAATTCCGCCAAAGCGTGGCTGCATGGCGAGATCACTAAATAATTGGCAATGGACGCAAAACGCTGGCAAAAAATTAAGGCCGTTTTTGATGCCGCGTTGGACATCGATCCGGCGAAACGGTCCGCGTATGTGTCGGAAGCCTGCGTCGCTGATCCCGGACTGCTCGACGAGGTCCATAAACTCCTGAATTCATTTGAAAACGCCGAAAGCTTCATCGAAGAGCCTGCCGCAAGCGAATTCGCAAGCCTTATCATAGAATCGAAAAGCCTTAAGGCGGGACAACGATTTGCCCATTATGAAATTATGCGGCAGATCGGTGCCGGTGGAATGGGCGAAGTCTATTTGGCGAAAGACCAAAAACTTGATCGCCTGGTCGCGATCAAGATCCTTAACGAAGATTTCGGCCGTCATGAATCGAACGTTCAGCGGTTTATTCAGGAAGCAAAAGCCGCTTCATCGCTAAATCACCCAAACATTCTTGTAATTCACGAGATCAACGTCGGTGGCGACGCAAATTACATCGTTAGCGAATTTGTGGAAGGAAAGACTCTTCGCGAGGTAATGCGGACGTCTAGTTTAAAGCCATCGGAGATGTTGGATATCGCAATCCAGATCTCGGGAGCCCTGGCGACGGCGCACGATGCGAACATAATCCATCGCGACATCAAACCTGAAAATGTCATAGTCCGGCCAGACGATTATGTAAAAATTCTGGACTTCGGCCTGGCAAAACTCATCCAGCAAAATGCCGTTGGCCTCGAAGACGCGACAGTGAACCAAAACGAGACGGCAAAGGGCCTGATCATGGGCACCGTAAACTACATGTCGCCCGAACAAGCCAAAGGAGAAAAGGTTGATCAACGCACAGATATCTTCAGCCTTGGCGTCGTTGTTTACGAACTTATCGCGGGCCGGACTCCTTTCCAGGGCAATTCGATGTCGGAGACCTTTGCCAATCTCATCAACGCTGAACCCCAGCCTCTTTCGCGTTACGCCTTAAATGTTCAGGAAGAACTTCAGCGAATCGTTTCCAAGACTCTGAGGAAGAAAAGAGACGAGCGCTATCAAACGATTAAAGACCTGCATTCAGACCTTAAAACGCTGCGCGAAAATCTCGAATTCGACGAACGACTGGAAAGATCGCAATCGCCAGGCGATAAGAACGCTACCGCGAGTTTGCCGGCCACGACCGACGAGGTAAACGATCACACAGGTGAAACGAGAAGCACCCCGACGACCCAGGCCAAACGCGTCAAGTCGATCTCGGCTTTGGTCTTGGTCGCCTTGGTGATTGCGGCTATCAGCGGCGGGTATTATCTGCTCTCGGTTAGGAATGCCGGTTCGGAGGGAAAGAGATCACTTGCCGTCTTACCGTTTGTTAATTCGACCCAGGACTCAAACGCGGAATATCTGTCGGACGGAATATCCGAAAGCATCATTAACAATCTCTCGCAGGTTGCAAGCCTCCGCGTGATGCCGCGCAATTCATCGTTTCGCTTTAAGAAAGATCAGACCGACGCGAAAAATATCGCCTTGCAGCTTGGTGTCGAAACGCTTGTAACCGGCGATATCAAACAGTTGGGCGACAAACTGGTCATAAATGTTCGGCTTATCGACGCTAAGGACGAGTCTCAGATTTGGGGAAATCAATACGTAAGAACACCTACAGATATTCTTGCCGCTCAGAGTGAGATCGCTCAGGCCGTAGTCCAAAATCTTCGTCTGAAGCTGACAAATTCCGAGGAGCAGCTTCTAAATAAGCGATCTACTGAAAACGCAGAAGCATGGCAGCTATATCAAAGAGGGCGGTTCCATGTTTTCAAACTGACCCCGCCCGAGGTCGAGATCGGAATATCTTATTTTCAACAGGCGATCGAAATAGACCCCAACTACGCTCTTGCCTATGCGGGCCTTTCAGATGCGTATCGCTCGCTCGCAATAGGCAGCGAAATGCCGCCCGTTGAAAATTTGGCGAAATCGAAAATAGCCGGAGAGAGATCTATCGAGATCGACGACTCATTAGCGGAAGGCCACACTGGTCTTGGCATGACAATATTTTGGGGAGAATGGGATTGGGCTGGCGCGGAGACCCAGTTTAAGCGAGCCTTGGAACTGAACCCGAACAACGCGGGAGCCCATTTATTTTACGCCCACCTGCTTTCAAGCACGGGGCGACACGCCGAGGCCCTTGCAGAGGTTAAGCTTTCGAGAGAACTCGACCCGCTTTTTCCATTCTCCGGAGCACTCGAAGGGCAATTTCTGTTTCATGCCGGACGAACCGACGAGGCGTTAGCCAGACTCAAGAAAACTCTCGAACTAGCTCCGGCCTTTTGGATGCCGCATCTTTTTGCTTCGAATGTATATATCGAAAAAGGAATGTACCCTGAAGCCATGGCCGAAGCGCGTAAGTCGACCGAGCTTTCGCCGTCTCAGACGAATTCGATCGTCAACGAAAGTTTCATACAGTCAAAGCTTGGTAGACGTAATGAGGCACAAGCGTTGCTGGACAAGTTACTGAAACTGTCAGCCGAGCGTTTTGTCCCGCCGTGTCATGTTCCGCAGGCCTATAACGGCCTTGGCGAAACGGAAAAGGCCCTCGACTGGCTTGAACGGGCATTCGAACAACACGATCCGAAAATGGTATTTTTGAAGGTTGATCCGAAATGGAACAATTTGCGTTCGGAACCGCGATTTATCGATCTAATGAAACGCATGAAATTTTGATCAGTATCTAAGGGGTAGTATGCCGGTCGTACTTCTGCTTGCAAAAAGACTAACTCAGTGGCAAAACAAGGCAATACATTCTCAACGAACGGTGGAAATCTGCCGCTGGTTATTGTCAATCCAAAATCCGCCGGTGGCTCGACCAAAGATATTTGGGCGGGAATTGCGAGCGATCTGCGAGCTCATTTCGGAGCGTTCAATGTTGCGTTTACAAAGTCCGCGGGCGACGCGACGGTATTGGCCAAACGCGGCTGTGAATCCGGAAGGAGCTTCATCATCGCCTGCGGCGGCGACGGCACGATCAACGAAGTCGCAAACGGAATTTTGCAAAGCGGTGTGGATGTCGAGCTTGGCGTGATGCCATCAGGCACGGGCGGAGATTTTCGTCGGACACTGGAGATGCCACAGTCGCCACGCGAGGCGGCCCGAGCTCTTCGTGATGGTAAAACAAAGCATATCGATGTCGGCTGCGTTACATTCCAGAGTCATAACGACGAAACCATCAGCAGATACTTTTTGAATGTCTCGTCATTTGGCCTCGCCGCGTCGATCATCGAACGCGTCAAATCGAACAAAGCTCTCGACTGGCTCCCGCTGGGCAATGTTCGCGGCCGGGCGAGTTTTGCCCTGTCAACGCTGCAGGAAGTGGTTGGGCTCGACTTTGCGACCGTCAAGGTAAAGATCGACGACGGCGACGAAAAACTGCTGAACACTGTTAACTTCTGCGTGGCAAATGCGCGTTACTTCGGCGGCGGCATGAAGATCGCACCTGACGCGAAAATAAACGACGGCTTTCTCGATGTTATCAATATCGGCGACATTCGCACCGCAAAGATAATTCTCAATGCCTATACGCTTTACGCGGGGACCCACCTGGATCTGAAAGAAGTGAAAAGCACGCTGGCGAAAAGGATCGAAGTCTCATCATCGGTGAAAGGTACCGAAATACACCTTGAGACTGACGGCGAGTTGCCGGGCAAACTCCCCGCGATTTTCGAAGTCGTGCCAAATGCCCTCCGCGTGCGGGTGCCTAAATCCAGACCTTAATTTCCAACGCCCTTTGCCTTTTCTGTAACATTCTGGTTACATTTCTGTAACATACTTGACTGACGATCCGGTCGCTGAAAATCTACCGGCTTCGAACACTTTGTAGAGGTTGTGAAGGTATGTTTCACAACCTCTTTCCTCTTTTTTAGTGCAGTGCAACACATTCTTCGCAATTTTCTGAGCGTTATCGTTTTTGTTTTCGCCGCTGCAATCGTTTGCGCGGCGCAAACCACGACTGTGCAGGACGATGACGATCTGCAATCGTGGAATGACGTTCAATTAACGGTCGGGCTGAACAAAAAGCTTGATCTTTATGCTGCGGGAACGATGCGTTTCGGGAAAAACATATCGCGCCTGAATGACGCTCGTGTCGCGATAGGTTTAACTTTCAAACCGACGAGCCAATTTTCGTTCACGCCCTTCGTTACCGTAATGCGTGTCAGAAATTCGGCTGGTGTGTTTCAACCGGAATACCGCGCCAATCTTCGGGGCATCTATCGTTTCCGCTCAAGAATTTTGGGTTGTCGCACCGAAGCCTCTTCGAGTACCGCTTTCGTCGCGGAGCCAACACGTGGCGATACCGGCCGTCGCTGACATTCGAAAAGGACGTGCCAAAACGGTTCGTTGCCGGGCTTAAGTTATTTGTGACGGAAGAACCGATTTACGATTCGGGCTCGCGCCGCTTTTCCAGAAACCGTTTTACGGTCGGCTTCAATAAGAGTACTGACCAAAAAGCTGTCGTTGGACATTTATTATCTGCGTCAGGGCGACAATTTCTCACACCCCGGAACGCTCGATGTTATCGGCACGGCCTGGAAGGTAAGGCTTTGATCCGCATGCTTCCTAAGAAATAAGTCTTGCCTTTTTGATATTTCATTCGCTAAGATTACAAACAAATAAATTGCCGAAGCAGTTGTCCGCAACGATAACCGCACGGGGGAACCAAAGTTTTGCGTGGTGCAAAACACGGGGCGTATCTGAATAGTCAGAAGAAGACTTCTTCGCTTCCAGCCCGACAGCTAACCTCGTAGGCATTAACGGAGAAGGACACGAAACATCTCTTGAGAGGTTGTGAACTGTGCTTCACAACCTCTTTCTGTATTTAGGGCCTTGGTGGAGGATCAGATCGGGATGAAGAAAGCGAATGTCTTATTTTTGTCTCTTGCGATATTTTCCTGCAGGGCTGCCGTCGCTCAGTCGCAGCCTGCGCCTGACGACGAAGACACCCAATCGTGGAATGATCTCCAGCTAACCGTTCCGCTCTCGAAACATTTCGATTTTGTTACGACGGTAACGATGCGTTTCGGCAAAAATATTTCCAGGTTGAATGACGGGCGCTATCAGATCGGTTTTACGTGGAAAGCCCGCAAAGATCTCTCGATCACGCCATTTTTCTGGTACATTGCGGCCCGCAACTCCGCCGGAAGGTTCCGTGTCGAACAGCGTCTGAATCTACGTGCCGTATATAAATTTCCTCTTAAGAACTTTGGCCTGTCGCATCGCAGCACTTTCGAATACAGAATTCGCGGAGTCGGAAATACGTGGCGGTATCGGCCGTCGCTGACTTTCGACAAAGATATTCCCGACAAGATAATTCCAGATGCAAAGTTCTACATCACCGAGGAGCCATTCTACGATTCGGCGACGTCAAGATTTTCGCGCAACCGGTTTACGGTCGGCATTACAAAAACACTGTCCAAACAACTTGCTCTTGATCTCTACTTTATGAGGCAGAACGACGGATTTTCCCATCCGGGTGATTTGAACGTGATCGGCACTTCCTGGAAAATCAAACTATAGGCCGAGGAGAAACGAAAATGAGACTCTTCAAATATTGCTGCATCTGCATTACCTTTCTTTCACCTCTGCTCACGGGGGGATGCCTCCCGAGCCCTCCGGACGGAGGGAAGGGCGGCCTTACAATAACCGTTTACGGCTTCTCGATCATGAAGGAAGCCCTGGAGAAGGACATCTATCCGGGATTCGCTGCCAAATGGAAACGGGAACACGGTGTTGACGTTAATTTTGTCTCGTCCTTCGCCGGATCGGAGACGGTCACCAACCAGATCCTCCAGGGGGCACCCGCAGACATCGCGATCCTCTCGATCGAACGGGATGCTGCACGTCTCGCCGAAGGAAAAGCGTCGACAACCGACTGGCACACCTTTCCTAACAAGGGCATCGTCAATAAAACACCCTTCGTCATACTCGTCCGCTCCGGAAATCCAAAGGGTATCCGAGATTTCGCCGATCTTGGAAAACCCGAGGTAAAGGTTATTCACCCGGACCCGGTGAGTTCCGGCGGAGCGCAGTGGTCGATCCTATCGATCTACGGCTCCGAATTGAAAATGTCCGAAGCCGAGACCGGTACGGCCGACACAATACGGGCACTGCACACGCTTCAGGCGATCTGGAAGAATGTTATCTCATCACCCGGCTCGGCCCGTGAAGCTCGCACGCAGTTCGAGCTTGGCCAGGGCGACGCACTTATCACATACGAGCTTGAAGGTTTGTTGATGACGCAGGCGAAAGCTCCGATCGAGATCGTGGTACCGAAGTCCACAATTTTCAGCGAACACCCGGCCGTCATCATTGATCGAAACGTCACAGACGCCGAACGCCCGGTCGTCACCGCTTTTCTTAATTATTTGTGGACCGACGAAGCCCAGCAAGCCTTCGTCAAGTATCATTTCCGCTCGGTTACCAAGGAGTCGTTTAACGCCGACCACAAAGAATTTGCAAACATCCAACAGCCATTCACGATCGAGCTCTTCGGTGGCTGGGCAAAGGCGTATCCGGAGATCATAGAAAAGATCTTTCTCGAGCAGGTGCAAAACCGGTGAGCGCGATGTTCGTTGCGATGGAGGTGGAACCATGAGTGCAAATCTATCAGGCGTCCGTCATGTCCGCGGTTTTGACGTCGTAAAGCCGCTTAGCGTCGCGACATTGATCGTGATAATGCTGCCGCTTGTTCTCTTGCCGCTTGCTTCGATCTTCATTTTTGGCACCAGCAGCGGTTTTGCGAGTTTCTGGGCGGCCCTGACCGCACCCGAAGCCGTATTTGCCTTGAAACTTTCGATCGTAACGAGCTTTTGGGCGACGATATTTAACGTGCTGTTTCGGACTTTTTGCCGCGTATGTTCTATCAAAATATAATTTTTGGGGCCGCAACGCGTTGATCGTCACGATCTCCCTGCCGACAGCGATCCCGACAGCGGTCGCCGGTTTTGCTTTGCTCCTTTTATGGGGCCCGTATGGAACGCTCGGCCGATTTCTCGATCCGGCGGGGCCGCAGATAATGTTCACCGCGTTTGCGATCATTCTCGCGAACATCTTTGTGACGTTTCCGCTTGCATTCGGTGTGATCAAGCCGGTTTTCGACACGATGAGTTCGTCGCTTGAAGAGGCCTCGGCAACAATGGGAGCAACGCGATGGCAGACTTTCTGGCATGTCACGCTACCGTCCCTACGGGGCGCAATTGTCGGCGGAGCTCTCCTAACTTTTGCGAGGGCCGTGGGTGAATTCGGTTCGACGATTCTAGTTTCCGGCAACCTGTCCTCGCGCACTCAGACCGCGCCTTTGTATATTTTCGCCAAGTTCAACGAAGGCCAGGTCGAAGCGGCCAATGCCATCGCGATCGTGCTCGCGTTGTTCTCATTCGCAATTTTCAGCATCCTGTTCTTTGCCAGAGATTGGCTGGAGGCTGAATAATGGCGGGCACCGAACAAAATATCTTTGCCGCCCAGGTGATGAACATCAGCAAAAACTTCGGTTCTGCGATGGTGCTCGATAATGTCACGTTCGATGTGAGCGAAGGAGAGATAATTGTGCTCCTCGGCGCCTCCGGAAGCGGTAAAACGACGATTCTGCGGATAATCGCCGGACTCGAATCGCCGGATGCAGGCAAGGTGATCCTGCACGGCAAGGATGTCACGAATCTCCCGGCCCGTCTCCGCGGCACGGGCGTCATCTTTCAGGCATATGCGTCTGTTTCCGAAAATGAATGTCGAGGACAATATCGGCTATGGCCTGCGTTTGCGGAAGAGGTCAAAAGCCGAAATTAAAAATACTGTCGCGCGCTTGATAGAGATGGTTCATCTCGAAGACCATCGCCGCAAATTCCCTTCGCAGCTTTCCGGCGGACAACAGCAGCGGGTTGCGATCGCCCGCGCGCTCGCTTATGAACCCGAAGTTCTGCTCTTCGACGAGCCTTTTGGCGCGCTGGACGCTCAGATACGAACGACTCTGCGGCGTGAGATCCGCACTCTGCTCAAGGAGATCAATGTGCCGTCGATATTCATCACACACGACCAGGAAGAGGCCCTCGAACTCGGCGACCGGATCGCCGTGCTGAACGCCGGGCGGCTTGAGCAGATCGGAACGCCTTACGAAGTTTATAACAAGCCGGAAACGGAACATGTCGCAACATTTCTTGGTGCGGCGAACTTGCTTCGCGGCGTGATCAAGGACGGCAGGTTCACGGCCGGCAAGATCTCGCTCGACCTCGATGAACAAACTGATTTCAAAGATGGCCGGAACGTAACACTTGTATTTCGGCCTGAAGATGTCTTCCTGCGTGTCGCCGCGAACCTGACACAGCATTATCAGCCGCTCGACGACGGTGTTGTTGATGAGGTGAGCTTTGTTGGTGCATTTGAACGCGTAGGCGTGAGAACCGGTATTCCGGATTCCCCTCAGATAATCGTAACGCGGCCAAAGACGGAGACGGCGGCGTTCCCGCTGGCGGTCGGCCAAACCGTCACCGTCGGTTTGGTAAGATTTCGTGTTCTGTAGGGTACGTTTTAGCATAATTATGATAAGAATTACGATCATCGGCGGCGGAGCCAGCGGCACGCTTCTCGCGGCAAACTTGTTACGGTCAAGCGGCGAGCGAGCGGCTTGAGATCAACCTGGTCGAAAAGCGCTCCGTCATCGGCCGCGGTGTCGCTTATTCGACACCGGACAAAGTTCATTTGCTTAATGTTCCGGCTGGCAAAATGGGAGCATTTCCCGACGATGTCGAGAGTTTCCACAGATGGCTCCAGCAGAACGATCATAAATACGAGCCTCACTCATTCGTACCACGCCAGATCTTCGGCGAATACCTGCGCGAGGTTATCAATGATGCGGCGGAAAGCAGCGGAGAAAATGTCCGGCTCAACATCTTCGAAGATGATGCGGTTGACATTGTTCAGGAAGATGGAAAGGCCCATGTTCTCCTTAGCTCGGGCGACACTTTGTACTCCGAAAAGGTCGTTCTGGCATTCGGCAACTTCCTTCCGCCGGATCCGTCCGTTTCCGACCTTTCGTTTACGAACGCCCCAAAATATTTCCGCAGCCCCTGGGCCGACGGCGTTTTCGATTCGATCGACACGGCCGACAATGTGCTGATAATCGGCACCGGACTTTCGATGGTCGATGTCGCCATGCATCTGTTCTATTCGCCGCACAAAGGAAAGATATTTGCGATATCAACGCGCGGACTGCTTCCTGCCGTTCACAAGCTAGGCGATACATACCCATCGTTCGCCGACGAACTGCTCCCGATGGATCGGATCACGGACATCCTTAAGGCAGTTCGCCGTCATGTCAAAAAAGCCCAGTCCGAGCAGATAGATTGGCGTGCCGTTATTGACAGCCTTCGCCCCGCAACGCAGGGCATCTGGCTTAATCTACCCGTCGCCGAAAAACGTTACTTCAAACAGCATCTAAGCCGATATTGGAATGTCGCCCGCCACCGCATGCCGGTCGAGGCAAAGATCGTTCTCGACAGAATGTTGTCCGAAGGACGTCTTCAGATCCTCAAAGGCAGGTTGAAGGAGATCACGTTCGACGGGCGATTCAATGTTGCTTACCGAACGATCGGTGATGAGCATTTGATCGCCGCCGACGCAATAATTAATTGCATCGGCTCCGAGAGCAACTTCGAAAAGCTCGACACGCCGCTCGTCAAAAACCTCTTTTCGCGCGGATACATCCGAAACGACGCAATAAACATGGGCATTGACGCCTTGCCAAACGGCGTGGTTCTCGGCAAGAATGGAGATAATTCCGATGTAATTTATACGCTGGGCACCGCACTTAAAGGAGTTCTGTGGGAATCGACCGCCATTCCGGAAATTCGTACACAGGCGCGAGACCTTGCCCAAATGCTGCTTTCGGAATAGCCTTTCCTTATGGCAGATTCTTACATAAAGCGACTGATCGCCAAATTCGATGCCCGATCCGACGACGTGGCGATGCGGATCGTCGGCGATGACAGCGAAGTTTATACATTCGGCGAGAGCCTGAAACTGATCCGCTCGGTCGCTTACAAGCTCGGGCTGGAAGGCGTTTCCAAAGGCGACCGCGTTGCCCTTATCGGCGAAAATCATCCGTGCTGGGCGCTTGCTTATTTGGGAACGCTGTACCACGGTGCCGTTTGTGTGCCGCTCGATCCGCACGGCGAGATCGAAACGATCACAAATTTTCTCGAAAATTCGGAAGCCAAAGTCACGTTCATTTCGCCGGACATGACCGCCAAGTTCCAGCAGATCGAGGAGCGGATGGGCCGCCACATTCCGACTGTTGTCTGGAACCTTGAGAACTCTTCGAACGGCTTTCAAAAATTCGAAGACTGGTCCGCAACCGAATTCCCCGCAAGCTATGCCGCCGAGATACCTGACATCAATGACGACGACAACGCGCTTTTGATGTACACAAGCGGAACGACCGGCACGCCAAAGGGAGTTCCGCTCACACACGGCAATATCATTGCGGAATTGACCGGAGTGGACGACGTGCTGAGATTCCGCGACGACGAAAAAATACTCAGCCTGCTGCCGCTTTTTCATGCCTATCTGCAGATCGTAAATCTTTGGGTCGCAACAACCGTTGGTGCCGAGGTCGGATATCTGAAAGAGCTTACGCCCGCCGAACTCGGCGACGCGATGAAGAGCTTTAAACCGACGATCCTGACGACCGTGCCGCGCCTCTGGTATCTGTTTCACAAAAAGATCTTCGACGCCGTGGAGGCTAAACCGAAGATCGTCCAGAAGCTTTTTCGGGCGATGCTGGCGGCAAATGGTGTCGCACGAGATACGTTCAAGACAAATCTTGGGCCGAAGTTTTTCGGCGCTGTTCACGAATCGTTTGGCGGAAAACTGCGAATAGCGATCTCCGCCGGTTCGCGTTTTGATGAGGAAGTTGCGGTCGATTTTCATAAGCTCGGTTTTACCATCATCCAGGGCTACGGCCTGACCGAAACAAGCGGAGCCGCGACCGCGACGTTCGAGGACGACAACCGCGTTGGCTCGGTTGGCAAGGCAATGCGCGGAACTGAGATCAAGATCGGCGACCCCGACAAGGAAGGCGTCGGCGAAGTTCTTATCCGCGGCGGCGTTGTTTTCAAAGGCTATTATAATAATGACGCCGCGACGGCTGAGGCCTTTACGGAAGACGGGTGGTTCCGCTCCGGCGATCTCGGCAAGACCGACAAAGACGGACATCTCTATATCGTCGGCCGAGCAAAGGATGTCATTGTTCTGCCTTCCGGCAAGAACGTTCATCCCGAGGACCTTGAAGTTCATTACCTGAAAACGCCGCTTGTCGAAGAACTCGCCATCGTCGGCATCAAAGACGAAAGCGAGCAGCGGGCCGGAGCCGAAAGGCTTGCCGCGGTTGTCGTGCCTGATTTCGAATATCTGAAACTCTCGAATATTGCGAATTCAAAGGAGGCGATCCGTTACGCCCTCGACGATCTCGGCCGCGAACTTCCCGAATACCAACGCGTCCGCGATTACATCATCCGCGTCGAACCGCTGCCGAGGACCGCGACGCGAAAGATCAAACGCTTCGAGCTGAAAAAAGCGATCGAGGCCGGCACCATTGCCGGTACGGCCACCGAAGCAAAAGCGTGGACGTTTTCAAAAGACGATACTTCCCTGCTTGAAACGAATACCGCAAAAGCCGTTCTTTCGGCGATAAAGCACAACGCGAAAGATGCCGAAACGATCCATCCCGACATGAACCTCGAGATCGATCTTGGCCTCGACTCGCTCGCTCGGGCCGAAACCTTCGCGGCGCTCGAACACGCATTCTCGACCGAATTCGAAGGCGACGAAGCCGCAAAAGCGCTGACCGTTCGTGATGCGATCGCTCTGATCGAGAAACACGGCGGCTCGCCCGAAGGTGGGTTGGTTTCGACCGAGCTTAACTGGTCAAAGATCGTTAAAGAGGTTGACGACGACTTACCCGAGATCCAGCCGATCCTCAAGAAACAAACCTGGTTTTTGTTTTTCGCCTTCAGCGTTTACAAGATCTTCAACCTGATCTTTAGAATATTTCTTCGTCTGGAGGTAAAAGGCCTCGAACAGTTCAAGACAATGAAGCGCCCGTTTCTGGTTTGCCCAAATCACCAAAGCTTTCTCGATCCGTTCGTCATCTGCTCTACGTATCCGCTCGAATTCTTCGGGAATACGTTTCACGTCGGCGCGAGCGAATTTTTTGAAAGCAGGCTGATGGGCTGGATCGCCAGGATGCTGCAGATCGTCCCCGTCGACCCCGACACGCAGCTTATGAAGGCGATGAAGGCCGGGGCCATCGGGCTCAAACACGGCAAGATCCTAAACATCTACCCCGAAGGCGAACGTGCCTACGACGGCGAACTGCACGAGTTCAAAAAGGGTGCGGCCATTCTCGCGACCGAACTCGACTTGCCGATCGTCCCCGTCGCCATCGACGGCCTCCATAAAGTCTGGGCCCGCCGCTCAATGAAGATCCGCCCAGGCAAAGTAAAGGTCCGTTTTGGCGAAGCATTCTATGCAAAAGACGTCCTGAGCTCCCCTCCTGTCTTAGGAGGGTTGGCAGCCGCTTCGGCTGACGGGGTGGTCGGCGGTCGCGGTGGTGCGCTATCTTCTGCATCTGGAACTGCCCCCGGCTTATCGATTTCCGACGATGCAAAATACGAAGCCGTCACTGCTCATCTAAAACAAACCATCGCGGCAATGATCGACGAGATGCGACGATAGACCGTCTCAGTTCGTGCCCTCAATTCGCGGAAAGTGAGACGGCCTAACCTATTGCGGCTCATACACTTGCCGTCACAAATTGTCTCATTTAACAAAAAGACAACACCTTAAGTGAGACGATTTGCGATAACGTCAACTATTTCAACAGTTGCGGTGCTGACGCGACTCCTGACGCAATCACTGACACACCTTTGGACATTTCTCGACGCAAAAGATAGGGGGCGGCCTCCGGAAAAGCACCCGCGCAACTAAAAAGTTTGCGTTTCGACACAGCGCTTCGGCTTTTTTCCCAGCCAATTCAATTTTCAAAGATCCGCGACTAAAGTATGCTGCTTGTTGCATCTATTGTCAAGAATTTTATAGATGCAACACCAAGACGCAAATCTTCCGGTGAGCTCTCTTTGCGGTCTTTGCGATCTTGCGTGAGAAAAAGTCTAATTCACGCAAATGCGCCAAGCCCGCAAAGAAACGCAAAGAAAAAACAATGGGCCAATTTCCTTCATTTGTTTTTCTACATTACTTGAGCGAAAATGAAGCTGATCCAACCAAATTTTTTCTTTCGTGAAAATATGGAGAACATCGGGCAATAACCGGCCAGCTATTATTTTGTCACTCGAGAAGAAGTAGATCCAAACGAGTTAAGAAAAACAAAATGCAAACAATATCGATCATTTGCGGAATTCTCCTGATAGCGATCGGCGCGGCCGGATACATTCACGGGGTAAGCGTGGACAAAGCCAGCATTACAGCGCTGATCCCTGCGTTTATTGGCCTGATAATCGGGTTGCTCGGGATTCTTGCAGGCAGGAAGGAAAGCTTGCGTAAGCACCTGATGCACGCCGCCGTAGTCGTCGCTCTGCTCGGGTTCATCGCTACGGCAGGCCGATTGGTATCAAAACTTGGCGAGATCTCGGCCTCGGCTGCGGTCTTGTCACAGGCATCGACGGCGATCGTCTGCCTCGCGTTCGTTATCTTTGCGATCAGGTCATTCGCGGCAGCGCGACGCGAGCGGGGTGCGGCTTAGCAAACGCGGGTTCCTATCGCTCGCGGTTTTGGCACTCCAGGACGATCTCGACCGCCAGTCCGTCACCAATGTTTTGCGCCGTAATGGTTCCCTTGTGGGCAATGACGGCACGTTCCGCGATTGCCAGGCCAAGGCCGGTGCCGCCCGACCCGCGGTCACGGGCTTCGCCGACGCGGTAAAACGGACGAAACAGATTGCTCAGCTCGGCCTCGGGCACGCCGCCGCCATGATCAACCACTCGCAAAACTGCATTGGATCCGCCGTTTGAAAGCGACACTTCGACCGCTGTCCCCTCTCTGGTATACCGCACAGCATTCCGCAAAACATTTTCGACTGCGCTCTGGATCAGGCTTTCGCTGCCTAATACACGGCATTCATCGGCCCTTATGATCTTTACGGATCGTTTATTCGCATTCGCTTCAAAATCTGCGTCAGACGCGACCTGTTCGACAAGGGTTTTTAGATTCAGTTCGCGGCGTTCGAAATCCTGCGAGCCGGTTTCAAGCTTCGACAGCGTCAGAAGCCTTGAGATCATATCGTTCAGCCGCTGCGATTCTGTCTCGATGCGTTGAAACACCGACGCATTCTCTCCGTTCGATTTCTGTTTCGCAATTTCTAAAGCGACGTTCATTCGGGCAAGCGGAGAACGCAGCTCGTGCGAAACATCACGCGACAACCGCTGCTGCGAGGTTATCAGCGATTCGATCCTCTCGGCCATAACGTCAAAATCTTTCGCAAGTTCGGCAAGCTCGTCCCGCCGGTTTCCGACCTTGCCCGCAACTCGAGTAGAAAGATCACCCGCCGCAAGCTTCTGGGTTGCCCGCCGCAGCTTCCCGATCGGCGATGAAAGGTACCGCGCAAGGGCCCAGCAAAGCAGAAAAGCCGTCAGCAAAAGCCCGCCGTACCTTAAATATCTAAGCGGTGATTCGCCAAAAAAAGGCGTCATCCGCGGCCGCTCCCAACGGACGATCAGGACGTATCTTTCACCGTTCGGCAGCGACACTTGCCTGGCGGACAATGCCGTTTCGGGATGATTCTCGATCTCCACCGAATCGCCTGCAAGCGCCTTGGCAATAAGTTCGCGATAATCGTCGGCATTAACGCCTTCCGACAACCATGTCCGGCCATTTTCTCCGATCAGATCGACCTCGCCGATCGTCTCGGCCTGCCTTATCCTGTCCAGAAATTCGCTCAAACCTTTCTCACCCTGGTTGGCATATACCTGCGCCGCCGTTGCGGCATAAATATTTGTCTGGTTCCGCACCGAGATGCGCCAGCGGCTGACAACCGGCTCGGTCTGCACCGTCCAGTTAAGAAAAACGACAACGCCCACCATCAGCGAGATCGCCGCCAGAAACCAAAGAAAGATCTTAAGAAACAAATTCATACCACTGTATAGATGTATCCAACCGAGCGCACGGTCTTAATTCTTTCGCTTCCATCAGCCCGCATGCCGAGTTTTTTACGGAGGTTGCTTATGTGCATATCGAGGCTGCGATCGTATGGCGAAAGGCTGCGTTCAAGCACGTTCTCGCTCAGGTCCTCCTTATTTACTACCTTGCCGGCCTGACGCACCAACGCGGTAAGCAGGTCGAATTCAACGGAAGTAAGGCCAACTTCGGTACCGTCCAATTTGGCAGAACGCGACGAAGCCGATATCTCAAGATCTTCGACATGAAGTTTTTCGCCTGGTCGCATCGTCTCCGTCATCGGTTTGCACGCGGCGAAGTATCGCCCGCAGCCGCGCAACAAGCTCCCTGGGATTAAAGGGCTTCGGAAGGTAGTCGTCCGCCCCGGTCTCAAGCCCGACGATCCGTTCCATATCGTCGCCGCGGGCCGTCAGCATCAGGACCGGAAGCTGGGACCTTTCGCGGAGATTGCGAAGTACATCGAATCCGTTCATTTTTGGCAGCATTACGTCGAGGATCGCCAGCTCATAATCGCCCTCTGCGGCCCGCTGCAAACCGCTTTCGCCGTCGTGAACGGCCTCGGTCTCAAACCCTTCGACCGTTAAATATTCCGACACAAGCTCGCATAGCTCTTCGTCGTCATCGATGATCAAAACCTTGCTCATACCAAACCGATTCTACGGCAAAATTTGCGGTTGCGGCCAACTTTTACAATTCTTTACATAACCTCGCAAAATCCTTACGGTCGCCGTGCCATATTTATCGTCTAACATTTCGACGGCGGAAAAAGGCTGCCGGGCTCATATGTTATCCAGGGAGAAAATGATGAAAAAAGTAATAATCGCAATTTTAGCATTTGCCGTATTGGCAACCGGTGTAATGTTTGCTCTCGCACAGCGTTCGGGCGACGGCAAAAAAGGAGGCTGGGGCAAGCGTGGCGGCCATCACCGCGGCGGAATGATGCTTCGCGGCCTTGATCTGACCGATGATCAGAAAGCAAAGGTTAAAGAGATAATGGGCGCTAGCAAAGCAAAGACCCAGGATCTTCGCGAATCGTTGAAAGCGAATCGTCAGAAAATGGACGAAGCAACTGCAAACGGAGCGTTTGATGAAGCAAAGGTTTCGGCTCTCGCAGCCGAAAAAGGGAATCTTTCCGCTCAGGCAACGGTCGAGAGGGCGAGAGTAAAATCACAGATCTTCGCTATCCTCACCGACGATCAGAAGGCAAAAGCCTCCGAAATGAAGTCCAGGATGAAAGATCGATTCAAGGGCAAGATGAAGGATCGCAAGGGCGGCGGCGCCGCTCCGGGCGAATCGGAACTGTAAAAGGTTCCGCGATCAAGGGGGAACAAGGGGGAAAAGGCTCGGCATTTCGGTGCAGGGCCTTTTTATTGACTAGGCACCAACTATCTGCCCGCCGACCATCACAAATTTCACATTTCCGGCATCATCCAATGCGACAAGGTCCGCCCGTTTTCCGGCCTCGATCGACCCGCGGTGCTTATAGATTCCCAACAGCCTCGCAGGATTCAGCGAGGCCATCTTAGAAACGTCAACATCGGAAAAACCAAGCGACCGCATCATCTTCACCGCGTTCAGCATTGTCATAACGGAACCGGCAATACTTCCCCGCTCATTCCGGGTGCGTCCGCCCGTTAACCGAATACTTTCTCGCCCCATATCTGATACTCACCGTCGCCCAATCCGGTCGGAGCGACCGAATCGCTGATCAGCGATGACTTTGTCCGCCCCCTTGCTGCGACACGCAAATTCGAGCATTTTCGGGTGGACATGAACGCCGTCGGCGATGATATCAAACGTGACATCGCTATGCCCCAGCCCCCAGCCGGCGACGCCGACCTCGCGATGATGCAATCCGGTCATCGCATTGAAAAAATGTGTCATGTGGCGAGCACCCGCGGCGAACGCGGCGTCCAGAGTCACAATATCAGCCCGCGTGTGGCCGATCGACACGATCCATCCCTGTTCGACCAGTGACCTTGTCAGCTCGATCCCGCCCTCCACCTCAGGCGCGAGCGTGGTCATGTGGATCCCCGTTTTCAACATCGGCAGCCGGCCGCCGCCAACTGCCCACTGCCCACTCCTGAAAAACTCGGGCCGCAATGCCCCGCACATTTTCTCGTTGGCAAAGACACCCTCGTAATGCACACCGACCGCTTGTGCGATAGCCTCGCCAGTTTGGATCTCGATCAATCGATCGATCGCCGAGATCACCTTGCGATAATTCTCATCGGAATCCGGCACCAGCGTCGGCACCCACGAAGTGACGCCGTTTGACGCAAGAAATCTCGCAATTTCGATCAAGCCATCGGTATCCGCCGTATTGACATCAATGCCGACCGCACCGTGAATATGCAGATCGATAAAGCCCGGATAAATCGTCAAGTCCGCCGCATCGATCATCTGGTCTGCAGCCGATTTCTCATCTCGCTGCGCAAGCTCAGCAATTCTTCCTCCATCGATAAAAACCGACGCATTTGAGACGCCTTCGAACGGAAGTATGACCTTCGCATTTCTAATTATGATCGATCCCATAATTGAATTCTTTCACAAAAGCAGGGCAAAGAAAAAGCCCGCAATATCTTTCGACATTACGGGCAAAATCAACGTCTCGTTCCGAAAAACTAGAAGAGAAACTTGATGCCGAATTGCATCGTACGCGGATCGCGAGTACCCGTGACAGTGCCAAAACCGCTATGGACGCCAGTGGTTGCGTTTATCGCATGGGGCGTCGATGCCGCAAGCGACAAAGTAGTGAAGTTAGTCGTATTTAGCATGTTGAAAACCTCACCCTTTAGCTGCAGCCGCATTGTCTCGGTGAAACGAAGGTTTTTCGTTAGGGTGAAGTCGACGCGGCGGGTCGGCGGCCCCTCAATCACGCCGCGGCCCGCATTTCCTACTATCGCGGCAGCCGTCAACGGAGTCGAAGCCTGAAACGCCGAATAATTAAACCATTCTTCAAACGTCTGGTTACCTGCATTCGCATTTCCCGTAAGAACAAACGGACGACCGCCTGCAGGTGAATTGCCGTTCAAAAATCCAAGACCGGCAGGATCGAACGCCCCATACGTAGGCGTGAAAGGCAAACCCGTTTGAATAGTCACGATTCCGGAGGCCTGCCAACCACCCAGCAATTTGCCCGCAAATCCTTCCTGCTTACCGTAAAACGGCAGTTGATAGACGTAATTTATGACCATCACATGTCTGCGATCAAGCTGCGCCCGTCCATACTCCGCCGGGATGTCGTAAACATTCATCGGTGCCGTCGACCGGTCCGTTTGATTGTCGGTAAGATTCTTAGCCCATGTATAAGCAAGATTCACCTCAGAGGCCCCGGAGAATTTGTGCTTCGCCGATACCTGCAAGCTATGATAGTTCGAATTGAACCGCGGTTGGATCATGGCAATTCCGCGCCATCCGCGATAAGGACGGATCTGATCAAGTATCAACTCGCCCGCCGCCGATGTGAACGGAATGGGCACCTGTGTTGTCGCGTCTCTAGCGTGACAGGCGACAGTTGGCGTAGTCGATGCACCGACCGCACATTGCTGTGTTAGCGCGTAACCTGCCGGAAGATTGTTTAGGTCAACGACTCCGATCAGATGCGTTCCCTTCGACCCGTAATATCCGACGGTAATGAGCGTTTTCTTAGTCAACTGATGTTGAAAGTCGAGCGACCAATGCTGCGTATACGCTGTTTTGTAATCGGTTTGTACCGCGCGGATCGCTCCGGGCGGGCTGGCCGAGACGACAACAGCCGCGCCACTAGGGACAGGTTGATTGATCGGAACGCCGCTGACAGTGATCGTTTCCTGGTAGGGCGGGTTCGCTCCAAGGTTTTGTTGGAATGTTCCCGACAAGTTCTGTTCGTGATAGATCCCGTATCCTGTGCGAATAACGGTAGTACCTTTTCCAAACGGGTCCCACGCCAGGCCTACTCTCGGCGCGAAATTCTTTTTCGGCGCTTTTACGATAAATTTGCCATACGGCGATATGGTCGGCGTACAGTTGTATGAGGCCGGGCCTGTCGTGTAATTCTGGGAGTTCACGATAATACCGTTACACCAGTTACCTGAGCCTGCAACGCGGTTTCCCGCCCCCGTAACCAGCGGTGCGGTAGCCCTGTTGTACAGTGCGGGATCGAAATTCGAGAAAAGGCCGCTCCGGTCCCAAGGTGCACCGAAGAACGAATAACGAACGCCCATGTAAAGTGTAAGATTTCGCCGGGCACGGAATTCGTCCTGGGCATACAGCTCAATGTTTCTCTGACGGAAATCACCTAACAGATCATATTTCGACTGCGTGAACGTTGAGTTAGTGCCAAGAAGGAAATTCGCAAAGCTCTGTTCCGTCGTCTGCCGACCTGCAGGGCAGGCTATTGGCAAGCCTACGTTCGGTGCCACAGTTCCTATACACACCAATCCTTGGGTCGGGCTTGCGGAAGTCGTATTATTGAAGGCACTAAATGCTCCCTGATTGGATCCGCCTAAGGCATTTTCGTTCTTCCGGTATTTCGAAAACGACCCGCCGAATTTCGTGGTGTGATCACCAACGATCCAGGTCAGGTTGCCACTCCAATCGTGCTTGTCCGAAAAATTGTCGTATGGTCCGAATGAGACCAGCCCATTAAGACCGCTGATCGAAAGATGCGGGACTCGGTCGTCGCCGCTCGGATACGGTAACGGAACATTGATGTTTGGACTGGCGGCCTTTGAAAGCAACCCGATCGTACGGCTCAAAATCGCACCGTAAGCATACGTGTATCGGCCTTCCAGGATCATTTTGGGACTGATCACGTACGTTGTTTGAAACGTATGCGTCCGACCCGGTGAATTCGTGTCAGCCGTCGAAACACCCGGTATGCTCGAACCGCTCGAAAATACTGAATTCACATCGATCGTCGGGATCTGATCGCGTTGGTACCGGTAATACGACGACCAATTATTTGTGAAACTCGAATCTATCTTAAGTATCTCTTGCTGAAAATCCGCCTTGCCGCTTGCCGGGTAAAGAAGCCCGAACGGAGCACTATTCGGCAAAGGGATATTGTTGAAGATGCTGGAAACGTACGCCGCGGATACCGGGTTGATCGGCGCCATCGATGATAGGAGAGATCCTGCCGGCAGAATCTGGCTGCAGGTTCGCACCGTACCGGTTATAGTCCCGCTCAGGCACACCGGCACCGAAAACCTTCCACTGCGCAGATTAGCGTCAGGGACCTGTGATGAAAGCGTCGGGAAGCGTCGGTCCTTTCGCTGTTCTTCGGAAAAGAAGAAGTACGTTTTATGAACTTTGGAAAATGCGCTGTCGCCCGGATCTCGTTCTCCGAATCTTAGGAAATAGATCGGGCCGCCGATCGTAAATCCGTAATTATTGTAACGGAAGGGCGGGCGAATTGCTTTTCCATTTGAATCTCTGCCGAGGCGGGAAGTTGCGGTATGTTCAGATACGAACTCGCATTGAATTTCTCGTTGCGGACAAATTCGAAGAATGAGCCGTGAAACGTATTTCCGCCGCTTCGCGTCACCACATTAACCTGTCCGCCTCCGCTTCGCCCGGATTCGGCAGGATAAAGCGAACGCAGCACCTTGAATTCACCGATCGAATCAACGCTAGGATAAGCCTGGATCGTAATGTTCGAACCGCGGTCCGTGACATCCGCACCGTCGACCGTAAAAGTATTCTGACTCTGACGGGCACCGTTTACAGATATCGCAACGACATTTGCCTGTCCTTCGGGGTTAGTTGTTCCGATATATACCTGGTCGTCAAGGTCGAGGAAACGCCGGGCGCCAATGTCAGCAGCTGCGTAAAATTTCTGATTATTGATGGAGAGCTCCCGCAATTGATCGCCACTGATGGTTGTTCCGGCAGTAGGGGTACTCAGCTCGACCGCAACCGGATCAGCGGTAACGGTCACGACCTCGTCGATACTACCCGCGGCGAGATTTACATCTACCAGGCTTCTTTGGCCAACGTCAACCTTAACATCCGTGCTTACTGACTTCTTAAAATTTGGTGCCTCGACGGTTACGCTATATGTACTCGTAGCCACATTGGGCACCGATAATGTCCCGTCATCCGTCGTGACAACCGTGCGAACTACCAGGTTGTTTTTCGACGGGTCGATAACAGTGACCGTTAGCTCCCGGCACCGCGGCTCCATTCAGTCGCGTACAGTCCCCACTATCGTACCCGTTATCTCCTGTCCGATCGCGACGACGCACATTGCCATCGAGATGGCGATCGCGAAAAAAATCGAACTAAAAGTATTCTTGCTCATATTTTTTCATCCCCTGTAAATACCTGAAATGTTAGCTCCCGACGTGACAATCCATAAAAACAATTTGCCTTTTTGGAAGTTTATCCAAATTTTCGTTATCGCTCCGGGCAAACCCCTACCAAGAAATACACAAAACCCTTGAAAACAAAAGGCCTGCTGCAAACCATTTATTCTGCAAAACTTATAACCCCAGTAAGGCCAGTTTTAAAGCAACAATTATGCCGAAAAACCGCTTTCTTGCCGGCGGGTTGGCGGCATTTTTTACTCGACACTCACAAATCCGTTTCGAAGCCTCCGTGCAATGCCGACCCGGATCCTTTGACCAAAAAAGTATGCACCGCTTCGGCCGAAGCGGCGCATACTTTGAGCTAACAAAAAGGCATGATTCGCATCACCAGGATCATACGATTACGCGTTCTCTAGAACGAATACTTCAACGACATTTGAATATTTCGCGGAGCATAAGACGTCGCCGCCGTACTCAACAGTCCCAATGTTGTCGCCGTATAAGTCGAATTCGGGAAACCCCATTGAAACTTATTGAACGCATTGAACAGATCAGCCCGCACCAACAAGCTGTGTCCCTCCCAGAACATCGGGAACACCTTCGAAAACGCAAGATCTACGTTCTTTGTTCCGTCGATGAAAAACGTATTCCGTCCAAGAACGCAGCAGTTAAAATCGGCGACCGAAGTCGGCGACGTAAACGCTGTGATCGGCAATAGCTGCTGTGATGTTTGCGGGTTCGAAATACTGTTTCCGAGGATCGACGGGTCAAGCAATTTCGGACGTGTTTCCGCAAATCCGTCAAGGTTCAGGTCGATGCCGGTGCCTGTAACGGTAAACGGAGTGCCGTGTGCCCACTTGAATACGGCCGACATCTGCCAGCCACCCAGGACCTGTCCCAGGATCCCTTTGTCCTTGTTAAAGAACGGCAGGCGGTAAGTTCCAAAGAAAGTGAAGCGATGCGGCGTGTGGAAACGCGAATATCCGCGTGAAACCTTCGCATCATTACCGTTCTGGTTGCTGTCACCCGCTCCGAGGAACGTCGCGTCCGAATTGGTATCAAGCGA
Organism: Blastocatellia bacterium; assembly: GCA_963732475.1. Taxonomy (GTDB): domain Bacteria; phylum Acidobacteriota; class Blastocatellia; order Pyrinomonadales; family Pyrinomonadaceae; genus OLB17. Next base: position 165,165 of record CAVSZR010000009.1, read on the forward strand.
TTGGCTCCAGGTATAGGCCGCCGAAAAATTAAGGCCGTTGCTCAGCCGCTTGATCAACTCAAGCTGCATTCCGTTGTAATAACTCCACGCGGAATTATTAACAATGATGTTCGATCCGTATCGCGGGTCCGGCCTCCGCTCGTTTGTCCGAGGAGTGATACGGCTGTACTCAAGTGTTCCAATGGGCACCACGACCGGGCATAGTGTTGTCAGCGTCGTCGCGGTCGTTCCGGCACAGAAAAGGTCTGCCGCCGGGCGGATGATCTGCCCACGCTGGGCGGCAGCGTTATTCGGGTGATCTACAACAAAGACGCCATTAACCGGATCATGGACCGGCAAATTATCCAATCCAAGCTTTACAAGCCCAATACCCCGATTTCCCGTATAGCTCGCCCTAAGTGCCGTTGACCACGGTAATTTCCGCTCGTAGGTCAGGTTCCACTGCTGGGTGTAGGGCATTTCCAGATTTGGATCGATCTTCGTGATCGTGTGCCGCGCCGTCTGTGGTCCCGGAACGAACACGAAGCCGTTAGTCGGGTCTGGCAGATTTACCGGATTGAAAGTCGAGGTTGCTACTCCGGTCTGATTGTAGAAGAGAGCATTCGGCGGGTTAAAGCGAACGGTCGCTCCCGATTGTGAAAACACCGATTGGAAAAGCCTGCCATGGTACAGGCCGTAACCACCGCGGATCGAACTATCGCCTGCGGCACCGAATAACTTCTTCAGAAAGCCGCCCCCGAATTCCGGGCTGTAAGCAAATCCAACACGCGGCTCAACGTTGTCATCGTCGTTTCCGAAACCATAGTTGATCAGATCACTGGCCTCGGATGGTGCCCGGACAAACTCATATCTGAAGCCCAAATTCAAGGTTAGGTTTGATGCGATCTTCCAATTATCCTCGACATAGAAGTTGCTCTCACCGATCCGGTTCTCGAGGAAAAATGGCCCGTAGCCTTTTTGAAACGTAGTAACGCAGCCGTTGATCAAAGCATGAAATCCCGACGGATTTCCAAGCGGCACCGCGGTCGTCGCAGTAGTCGGGTCACGATACGTTACTCCGTTGCAGGCCCCGTTAAATGTGTAAAAGCCCCGCGAGAAATTGTCCGCGAGATCGTCCAGGTTCTGCTTGCGAATATCGAGACCGGCCTTAACAAAATGGTCGCCCCCGAAGATCATCGATAGGTTATAAACGAATTGATTGTCGGTCTGGTACCGCTGTATCGGGAACGCTCCCGCGTTACCGATGATCGAAGCACCGGTAACCGTGTGCGGATTTTGGAAGCGGATGATCGGCGTGTCGTTGCCGGCCGCAATATTTACCAGCGTGTTACGCAGGCCCAGGCCGTAACGGAATTCTCCAACGATTGTCGGCGAGAAAATGTGGGTCCACGTAAGGCCGAAATTCTGCTGCTTGTTATTCTGGTCGGCCCGCTCACCAAGGATTATGTCGTCCGCCTGAAAGATCTGGCGGGTATATTGCCAACGAGCAAAGACCGTGTCCTTGCTTCCGGCATTCCAATCGAGACGTGCAGAGTAATCATTTGCCGGGAAACTGAATGGCTGGGCACCGACATAGGTCCTCGGTGAACGCGGATCGTTCGGCACAAGGCTGGTCGGAATTCGATCGAAAACGGACTGAATGAACGCCCTGTTCGCCGGTGTGTTGTTCGCAGGTGTGATCGTAAACCAGTTTGCCGGGTTCCTTTCGAACGGCAACGGAAATCACGCGTATAGGTATTCGCTCCGGAATTGCGGATCTCGTCGACGCTTACAAAACCGAAAAATTTGTCCTTGAAGATCGGAAAGCCGGCAACGCCGCCGAATTGATTTCGTCGCGTGACCGGTTTGTTCCCGTGCGAAAAGAACGACTTTGCATTAAATGCCTGGTCGTTGTGATACCAGTATGCTGCCGCCCTTTATCGCGTTTGTGCCGGACAAAGTCTGCACCAAAACTACTGCGCCGTATCCGCGGCCGAACTCGGCCGTGAAGTTGTTCGTGATTACCTGAAATTCCTTGATGGTTGCAAGCGACGCACCCTGGCGATTCTGATTTTCAGATGAATCGTCGTTGTTTACGCCGTTGATCTGGAAAGTGGCTCCGCGTGTTCCGGTGCCGTTAAAATTTACAGACGACCCGGACGAGGCAGTCGGATTATTTTGACCGGACGTCGGATTTTCCTGAAAGCCTGTAAACGTTTCGGCAAGCGTTAGAAAATTGCCCTGGTTCGCGACCGGCCGTTCAAGGATCTGGGACGAGGTGAGCGAACCCGTGATCTGCGCGTTATTGGTATTGATCGGCGCGGATTCGTCCGTAACCGTGACCTCGCCGGTGATCGACGGGTCGAGCCTTATGTTTATGACCGTCGTTTCATTGAGGCTGACAGTAACGTTCTGGCGAGTGACCTTGTTGAAGTCGGTCCGCGTCGATTCAAGCTCGTAGCTGCCGATCGGCAAAAACGGAATGAAATACACGCCGTCATTCGAACTCACTACTGTTCGCTCCAAGCCGGTTTCCTTGTTTCGGACCGTGACCGTGGCATTCGGAACAACCGCACCGTTTGCGTCTGTGACCGCTCCAGCGCAAAGTGCCGCTGACGGTCTGGCCGTTCGCGATCAAAACACCCACGCCAAGCACCAGGATCAAAACCCACAAAGCACTAAGTTTACGCCGCCGTCCGTCGTTCATGATCATCGTCCTCCAAACATCCTCAAAGTATTAGTTTTGCTTACCGTTTTCCTGCTTTCATCAAATTTTCGTTATCGTTATGGTCGCAACTCTTGCCGAGAAGTTTTTCAGGGCAAAATTGTTAATGAATTGTTACAAGAACCGCGAGATAAAAATGTTATAAACCCAACCGGCTTATTTGTAAAGCAAGAAAGATGCCCGACGCTTCGCAAAATCGTCAATTTTCGGGTTAACCGCTTTTTCGATACTCTCGGGCGTTTCTCCGCGCTTTACCATCTCGAGTATCTCCGCATTCACAAGCAGTCTCGCATATCGGTCCACCTGCCAATCGGCGGGATAAAGTTTCCGCAGGGCGGCTGCGATCTCAATGCCCGTCCGGACCGATTGAAACGATTTTCGGTCGGTGATAACGATGTTCACGCCGCTTAATTGTTCGTCCTTGAACACCGACGCGTTCGGCTTGAATCTTATCGGGATGAACCTCACGCCCTTCAGATTTCGCTCGTTTAGATATTTCGCAAGCTTCTGCCCGTCCAGCCACGGAGCTCCGACAACCTCGAACGGCGTGTCGGTGCCGCGCCCGACGCTGACGTTTGTCGTCTCAAGCAGACCGATGCCGGGATAAAGCGTCGCCTCGGTCAGCGAACGCATATTCGGCGATGGGTTTACCCACGTCTGCCCCGTCTCGTCGAACCACATCGACCGCGACCAGTTTTCCATCTTGATCACGCGCAGGTCGGCCCCGATCTTTCGCTCGGCGTTCATCATCTTGCCGAGTTCGCCGATCGTCAGGCCGTAGCGAACCGGAATCGTGTGCGCGGCGATAAACGAAAGTTTGTCTTCATCGGCCAGCGAGCCTTCGACATCGTTGCCGTTGATCGGATTGGGCCGGTCGAGAACATAAACCGGTTTCCCGGCTTTCGCGGCTTCTTCCATCACATTTTTAAGCGTCGCCGTGTAGGTGTAAAATCTCGCCCCGATGTCCTGAATGTCATAGACAATCGCGTCAAGGTCTTTCAATTGTTCCGGCTTCGGCCGCCGCGTTTCGCCGTAGAGCGAATAGATCGGCAGCCCCGTTTTTTCGTCCTTTGAATCATCGATCTTGGCTACGTCGAGTTCGCCGCGAATGCCGTGTTCGGGTGCAAACAGCGAGATCAGCTTGACATTCTTAGCTTCGTTCAAAACGTCGATCGTCTGATTTCCCTGCGAGGTTGCGGCCTGTGTGGTTTGTGACAAGCCCGATGCGTTTCCCTTCAAGTTGTTTGAATCCGTCTCGCTCCAAAATATCGATGCCGTTCATGACTGCGAGCGGTCAAGCAGTCCTGCTTGCACTGCGGTCGTGGCAGGCAGGATGCGGTTGCCGCTCCAGGCATCGCCTGCATTGGCCGCCTCGTACCTGCTCCTTGAATTTCGGTATCTGCGCCGCGACCTGGGATTGATACGTGCTCTCGGCCAGCCGATATATCTCGATAGGCGTGTCTTCGATCGCCGAAGCCACGACCGTCGCGACCTTCGCCCGCAGCGGCGTCACATCGCCTTTGCCGTCCGGGTGAACGCGGTTCGAAAGAAAAACAAAAAACGTCTGCGAAACCCGGTCGATCCAGATGCCGCGTTCCCGTAAAACCCGTATGCCCAAACGACCCCAGCGGAAACAAGCTCGCCGCGGTTCTGCGAAAACGAAGTGTTAATGTCCCACCCAAGCCCGCGCGTCTCGCCCGTCTTCCGAAACAACATAAGGCGTCGTCATCCGGGCGACCGTCTGAGCAGAAGAGGATCACGAGCACTGGAGCGGGCGAGCATTCCTTGAGCAGTAACGCCTCGGTCCAGCCAGATGCCCGGCTGCTGCAGTCGGGCACGACGCCGCCATTCAGAAGCATCTGGCAGTAGCGGGCAAGATCGTCAGCGGTCGAAAAAAGTCCGGCGTGTCCGGCAACGCCATCCATCCGGATAGGCGGTCGGGTCGTGAACTTGACCGCGGAGAATCTGATTTCCGGCTTTTCGTCTGCCTTCAAACTGTCGACCCGAGATAGCTGTTTTGACCTTTAATGTTTTCGGTTGGCGCGAACATATCGCGAATTTATCGTTGATGAACGGTTATCTCGGGAGCCGCTCTTCAACGCTGCCGAAATCTGAGCCTTATTGACAGTCCGGTAGAATTAATTGCCGAACAATCAGTCGGAATACGCTAATGGGGAAACACGTTTGTCGCCGCAACGTTACGCCCGATAACTCGTTGAACAATCTCCCCCAGCACAATAAACCCAATATCCGAATAAACAAACCTCGTCCCCGGCGGATTCCTTAGCTTTTCTTTTTTCAGAGCGGCGAGCATCCCTTCGCGCCCGGTCCATTTTTCGCCGAGGTCGAAATCGGGGCGATAGCCGGAAGTGTGCGTGAGAAGCTGCTGGATCGTGACGCGTTTTGCTTCGGGGTCGTCGATGTCGGGGATGAATTTGCCGATGGTGTCGTTGAGCCGCAGCTTGCCCTGCTCGACAAGGATCATTATCGAAGTCGCCGTCGCGACCGGCTTTGTCAGCGAGGCGACGTCAAAGATCGTATCGATCGTCATCTTCTCGACCGTCGGCACAAGCGACCGGTTGCCGAACGCTTTGCGGTAAACGATCTTTCCTTTGTGCCCGACGATCACGACCGCACCGGGCAGTTTCTTATCGGCGATATCGGCGTTGACAAGCGCGTCGATCTGGTCCAGCTTCGCCGCATTCATCCCGACAGCCTGCGGCGCCGCCACCGGCAATCCCTGCGTGGACACCAACGACAATTATCACCGCAGAGACGCAGAGACGCAGAGACAAAGTCAAACAGGATAAACAGAATGGCCAAGATAGACGGAACCGATCTAATAAAGCTGCTTGCGATAATCTTGATCATCCTGTTCATCCTGTCTAAAGTACTTCTCGGCGTCTCGGCGGTGAACCTATCTCCTCGCCTTCAATCCCTTTTCGCGTTCCGCAAAACTCTCCTTACACAACCGCACAAATTCCTTCCCGATCGGCGAAAAATGCCCGCCGCGCAGTCTTGCCAGGCCGAGGTCCCATTTGATCTCGGCACCTTCGATAAACCACGAGACCAGTTTCCCGTCGCGGATTTCGGGCGCGACCGATTTCGCCCCGGCCATCCCGACGCCGAGGTTGTTCTCGACCATTTTATTGATCGCTTCCTGCCGCGAAAGCTCCATCGTGATATTCGGGCGGACATTCGCCGCGTTAAAAAATTCGTCGATCATCCGCCGCGTGTTTCCGCCGCGTTCGCCGAGGATCAGTTTTTCGCCCGCAAGCGTCGCCGCGCTGATGAATTTTTCCTTTGCCAGCGGATGTTTCGGATGTGCGATGGCGACGATCTCGTCCGAGAAAAGCGATTCGGTGCGTTACATTCAGATTATCGACCGGCAGCGACACAAACGCCGTATCGATCTCGCCGTGCATCATCTTGTCGACAAGCTTCTCGCTCGTGCCCGCCGAAACCGTAAGTTCGGCATGCGGAAATTTTTCACGCAGCCCGCTCATGATCTTCGGAAGCTGGTTCATCGCAAACGTGCCCGACGCCGAACCGATCCGCAGCCGTCCGTATTCGGCACCGGCGACCTCGGCGATCTCGGCCAGGGCGGAATCGTGCTCACGAAGTATTTTTCGCGCGCGTTCCAGCAGGTATTCGCCCGCTTCGGTCAGGATCACGCGGCGCGGCGTTCGGGTAAATATCGGCAGCCCGACCTCGTCCTCAAGCTGTCGGATCTGCATCGAGATCGCCGCCTGCGTCACATTTACACGCCTTGCCCCGGCCGTAAATGTTTTTGCTTCGGCGATCGCAAGAAAGGCTTTGAGCTGTCTGATTTCCATAAAACCTTGTAAAAAGAAACCGGATTGGTTGTTTAAATGGCCGGACGGCCCGATACTGGCATATCAAATAAACTTATTGAATACATAAAATCTGTTAAATTTGATTATATGTCAAGTTTAGCTTATGTATAGAACAGCTTTTCAACGAAAAAATCTTTCGCATGGCTGACAAAACGGCAAAATCGATCCGATAACGGCAAATCGCACCAGCTCTTCATGGGCGTCGATGGCGGCGGCACGAAAACGCACATCGCGCTGATGAATCATGCCGGTAAGGTCAAATGCGAAGGCTTTGCCGGGCCTTCGAATCCGCTCCGGGTCGGTGTCGAAACAGCCGTCGATAATATTCTTAAAGCCGTTAATGAAGCCTGCGATCAGGGCGGAACATCGCGGGGAGACATCGTTGCCGCTACACTCGGCCTCGCTGGCGTACGGCGTGCCGACCTCCGCCAGCGCGTCCGGGAAAGCTTCGTAAAGCGGCATCGGTGTCAAAAATGCCGTGGTCATTACCGACGCCGAGATCGCCCTCTACGCAACCACACTCGGCAAAAGCGGTTTGGTCGTTATTGCGGGTACCGGCTCGGTCTGCCTGGGCAAAAATGACGAGGGAAAGATCGCCATCTCGGGCGGCTGGGGGCCGCTCGCCGGTGACGAAGGCGGCGGTGTCGGCATTGCCCGCGATGCCCTGCATGCGGTCGCAAAAGCCTCCGACGGCCGCGGCAACGCGACCGATCTCAGCGAACGCGCGGCCGAATATTTCCGCGCGTCCGGCCCAGAGAATCTGATCGTCGCGATCTATTCGCCGCAGGTCGATAACATCCGTATCGCCGGATTTGCCCGGCTCGTCGTCGAATCCGCGCTCGACGGCGACAAGATCGCGGTTGATATATTGAAGGATGCGGGCCGTGAACTCGGCATAGCTGCCGTCGCCGTTATCACAAAACTCAAATTGCAAGGACAAAAGGTGCCGATCGGCTGCGTCGGCAGCATTTTCAACGCCGGGAAAATTCTGACCGGGCCCATGCTCGAAACCGTGAGAAAAGTCGCCCCCAACGCCTACCTAACCGAACCCCTGATGCCCCCCGCCCACGCCGCGGCGCTTGATGGCGATGCGGAACGGCCAAATCGGCAAAAATGGCACCGGACAATAGATGACTTGATGCTTCCAATAACCGAACAGGAAAACCCGAACACCGCCCGGATCGACATAGTTTCGACGCTCGATGCTCTGCGTCTGATCAATAATGAGGACAAGCTTGTCGCATCGGCGATCGAAAAGGTCCTGCCGGAAATCGCGGAGGCGACGGAGAGAATAGTCGAGCGGCTTCAGAACGGCGGGCGGTTGTTCTATATCGGAACCGGCACGAGCGGGCGGCTAGGCGTACTTGACGCGTCGGAGGTTCCGCCGACTTACGGCGTTTCTTACGATCTTGTTCAGGGCGTCATCGCTGGCGGGTATGACGCTCTGCATAAAGCCACCGAGGCAAGCGAAGATGACGCGGAAGCCGGCATCGCGGACCTCAATGCTCGCGGCTTGACCGGGAACGACGCAGTTGTCGGAATTGCGGCGTCCGGCGTTACGCCGTACACTATCGGTGCCGTCAAATACGCGCGATCCATTGGCTGTTTTACTGCGGCTATTGTATGCAATCCGGAATCGGCGATCACCAAGGCGGTCGATGTTGCCATCGTCCCGGTCGTCGGCCCGGAAGCGATCACCGGTTCGACGCGTATGAAGGCCGGCACCGCACAAAAGCTGGTGCTGAACATGATCTCGACGGTCACGATGATCCGCCTCGGTTATGTAAAAGGAAACCGCATGACCAATATGCGGTCGTCGAACCTCAAACTAAAGGACCGCGGACTGCGTATCTTAATGGCGGAAACCAACCTCGACGAGGCGGCCGCCGCGGGCCTGATGGAAAATGCGAACGGCGACCTGCGCGTGGCGCTGGTAATGTTTCGTTCAAAAGCCGACCGCCCATCGGCGGAAAAGGCGTTGTCGGATTCGGCCTATATCGTCGATACCGCCGTTTCTAAACTGAACTAATATGAAGCTGACAATTTTGATCCTTGTTTTTCTTATAGCGATCGGCTGTGGCGGCGGGCAAAAGCCGGCTGTCAGTTCGGAACCGGTGCAACTCCAGGCGGATGCTCTGATTCACGGAACGGGTGAAGCCGCTATCATCGAGCTGATCTTTTATAAGTACGAGCTTGGCCCGCCACAAGGAAATTTGGTGAATGTGACCGGAAAGACCGTTACGGCGGTGGAAAACCCTGTGTTTAACGGTGTCGCAATGACCAGTGAACCGAACGCATCGGGACAGCCCGCATACAGGGTCGGTGGCACGAATGCTAAGCCGGTGAACGAAATTACCGTGATTCTCAACGGACGAAAGTATGGGGGAAACGCAGTCCTGAGCGGCCAGCCCAATTCATTGACAAGGGTCACTATGTTCGCGAAATAGATCCGAACTCCTAAGGCCGAACCTATGCAAACACTCGACCTGATCATCATCTTCGGCTATCTGATCGGCATCACCGCGTTTGGCATTTGGTACGCCGGCAAACAGGAAACGACCGAGGATTATTTCGTCGGCGACCGGAACGTGCCGTGGTGGGCGATAGCGATGTCGATAGTCGCGACAGAAACGAGCACGATAACATTTGTTTCCGTTCCCGGCATAGTCTTTGCAAAGGGCGGCAACTTTGAGTTTCTTCAGCTTGTTTTCGGTTACCTGCTCGGACGCATCGTCATCTCGATCGTTTTCATTCCGCTCTATTTCAAAGGCGAGCTTCAGACCGTGTATCAATTGCTGGGCGAACGCTTCGGCGGACGCGTGAAGATGCTTGCGTCGGGCCTGTTCGTGATAATGCGAAACATTGCCGACGGCATACGGCTTCTGCTTACGGCGATTGTACTCGCCGCTGTTTACACTGCGTTTCAGCCGGACACGGATCCAACCTACGTCATTGTCGGCTCGATATTGCTGCTCGGGATCGTAATGATCGTTTTCACTTTCTATGGCGGAATGGAAGCGGTGATCTGGATCGAGGTCGTCCAGCTTGTTATTTACATCGGCGGGGCGATCGCTGCGGCCGTCGTGCTGATCCAAAACATCGATGGCGGATTTGCGGGTGCGGTCGAAATTGGGCGGCAATACGACAAATTCAAGCTGTTCGATTTCAACCTCGATTTCGCAAAGACCTACACGTTCTGGGGCGGCGTGCTTGGAGGCTGTTTCCTTACGATGTCAACGCACGGCACCGACCAGTTTCTCGTCCAGCGTTATCTTTGCACCGAAAAACCCAAGGCAGCGATCACGGCCCTTGATGACATCGGGCCTCGCGGTTCTGATACAGTTCATCGGCTTTCTTTTCATCGGCGTGCTGTTGTTCGCTTTCTATGCTCCATACAACCTGGAAGGCTTTGCGGCCGCCCCCGGAGCATTTCCGTTCACGGGGCCCGACAAAGTTTTTCCCGACTTTCATCACACAAAAGATGCCGACCGGCCTCTCGGGACTGGTCGTCGCGGCCATATTCGCTGCCGCTCTGTCGTCTTCGCTAAATTCCATCGCGGCGACAGCCATCAACGACATTTACAAACCCTTTGCGAAAGATAAGTCTGATAAACATCTGATGCGGATCGCCGGAATTCTCACGGTAGTCGTCGGCATAGTCCAGATTGTGATCGCCGTGTCCCTGAAAGACGTTGGCGAGTTCTGCATTGAGTTTGGCCCTCGCCGTGGCCTCGTTGATAAACGGCCCGATCCTCGGCGTATTTTTGGTCGGTGCATTTCTAAAACGCGCGCAAGGAAGTTCACGCCCTGACCGGAATGATCGTAAGTATCGCGTTAATGATTTACGTACTGCTTGCATCCAATAAGATAGTTGCCGGGCCCGTCATCGCCTGGCCGTGGTACGCGCTGATCGGCAGCCTGACAACGGTTATTGTCGCCTTCGTAGCGACGCTGGTTTATCCGAATAATAATGATGAAGTTTCTTCTTAGTTTTTTTCTTACAGTTATTTTCGCCGCAAATCCGCTGTTGGCATCGGCTTTTGGTGCTCACGCAGAAAGAACCCAGTCGCTACCGCTCTCGGTTCTGACTTCGCGTCCCGGCGTCTCGGCGGTTCAAAATCAGCCGCAAAGATTTGAACCTTCCAAAAAGTCATGGGATTTTGCCGCCAAGTACGTTAAGAAAATGTCGGTCGACGAAAAGGTCGGCCAGCTTGTTCACGTCGGCATCAACGCAAAGTTTGCGAACCAGGAAAGCACGTTTTTCAAGAATCTGAAACGCGACGTCGTCGAGAACAAGGTCGGCGGCATCATCTTTTTCGGTGCTCCGATCTACGAAACCACACATATCGCCAACCGGATGCAGGAAGCTGCAAAGACGCCGCTGCTGATGTCGCTTGACGCCGAAACGGGCATCGGAATGCGGTTCGAAGACGCGACCAATTTCCCTTGGGCGATGGCCGTAACCGCAACCGGAGATCCCGAATTCGCCCGCCGAATGGGCGTCGTCACCGGCCGCGAAGCAAGGGCGATCGGCATCCAGCACGTTTACGCTCCGGTCCTGGACGTGAACAACAATGCCGACAATCCAGTGATCAACGTTCGCAGTTTTGGCGAAGATCCGGCGGACGTCGCGAGGTTCGGTTCGGCATTCGCTCAGGGAGTCCAGAGCCAGAAAGTCATCGCAACAGCCAAACATTTCCCCGGCCACGGCGACACGGCCGTCGATTCGCACCGCGGCTTACCGATTATCGACTCTTCCCCGTGCGCGGCTTGATGCGATCGAGCTTGTTCCTTTCAAAAAGGCGATCGACGACGGCGTCGGGTCGGTAATGATCGCACACATCGCGCTGCCGCAGATCGACGGTGAAGAGATCAAACCGCTTGCCGAATACAAGGGCGGAGATGCCGAAGCGGGTGCCGAGATCGTCTCGCAAACGGCGACCGTTCCGGCAACCCTTTCGTCAACAATACAAACCGACATTCTGCGAAAGCAGATGGGCTTTAAAGGACTGATCGTTTCGGACGCGATGTCGATGAGCGGCCTGACGCTTTATTTCACGCAGGAAGAAGCGGGCGTCCGGGCGTTTCTCGCGGGCACCGACATCCTCGAAAAACCGACCGACGCCGATTCGATACTCCGCGGCCTAAAGGCGGCGGTCGCGTCGGGACGGATCCCGATGGCGCGACTCGATGAATCGGTCATTCGACAGATCGCGTGGAAACATGAACTCGGCTTGTTCAAAGAACGCATCACGCCGCTCGACCAGATAGATCGGATCGTCGGCAACGAAGAGACCCAGAAGCTGACGGACGAGATCGCGACCAAGGCAATCACACTTGTCCGCAGCGACGGCGAACACTGCCGATCGACCGCTCGAAAAAGATCGCCGTGCTCGGCATCTCGAACGGCTTCGACGGCGGTGCCGTGATGGGCAGCTCTCGCCGGAACGCTTACGGGTCGGCGGGCTCAGATTCGCTCAGGCATATCTTCAGGAAAACTCGCTGCCGCAGCAGGTCGAGGCCGCGAGAAAAGCCGTCAGCGAAGCCGACGTGGTCATCGTCGGCCTCTACGGACGCGTGCGTTCGGGTGCGAAGAACAGCGTCGGCATTCCCGAAAACGGAGCCGCGATCCTCCGCGAAGCACTTGCTGCGGACAAAAAGGTAATCGGGATCAGCTTTGGCAATCCGTACATCCTGTCGTCGTTCCCCGAAATGAAAACGTATCTCGTAGCATACGGCGACATGCCGAGCCTCCAACGCGCCGCCGCCCGGTCGCTACTCGGCACGCAGGACATTACCGGCAAACTGCCGATCTCCCTGCCCGGACTGCATCCGCGCGGAACGGGAATTCAGCTTTCGAAGAAATGAAGCAGTCCGCAGATGAACACAGATAGACACAGATATCAGAGTATTTCTGATCCGTGTTCATCCGTGTTCATCTGTGGTTAGATCTGTCATTAAGATCATGTATGACTCAACCCTGGGAAATCGAAAACTTCCTCGAAATCAAAAACGACCGACTTCACATCGACGGCGTCGATGCCGTCGAACTCGCACGCGAGCACGGCACGCCGCTGTTCGTTTACAGCGAATCGCGCATTCGCCACAACATCGAGCGGCTGAAAAAGGCGGCCGAACAGATCGACCGCCCGCTCAAGCTCTGCTATGCAGCCAAAGCGATGTCCACCATGGGCATTCTGCGCGCGGTCAAGGATGCTGATTGCGACATCGAGGTAAATTCCGGCGGCGAATTGTGGAAAGCGTTGAAGGCCGGATTCACCGGCCAGCAGATAAATTTCAACGGCAACAGCAAAGAGATCTGGGAAATGGAAATGGCGATCGAGAACGAGATCTACGCCATCCAGGTCGATTCGCTTTACGAGCTGTCTTTGATCGAAGAAACCGCCGACCGGCTGGGCAAAAGAGCGAACGTCAGTCTCCGCCTTGTCCCCGAGATCGAGACCGGCACCCACTCCGGCCTGCAGACCGCACTGCTCACGTCAAAATTCGGGATGATGCCCGACGAGGCGTTCGATGCGTTTCGCAAATACAAAGATTCGCCAAACCTGAACCTGTCGGGCATTCATCTTCACATCGGCTCGCAAAACCCCGAAGCACACGCTTACGCCGACGCATTTCGAATGCTCTTCGACAGCATGATCGCGCATCCATGCGGAAGCAGGCGTAAAGCTGAAACACGTCAACCTCGGCGGCGGTTTCCCCGTCAATTACTTGCGGGGCGGAGTTGACGAGAACTGATTCCCCGCCGAACAGCGTGAGATGTTTTCCGCAGATTTCGAACCCGCGGATGCCGTTGGCCAGGCCTGGGCCGAGGTCAAAGACTTCGCCCGCGACTGCCAGGCTGAACACCTGCTCGACGATCTCACGGTCCTTCTCGAACCCGGCCGCAGCATCATCGCCGACGCCGGCATTTGCTTGACGTCGGTCAGGAACAAGAAGGAGCGTCCGGTCCGGCCTTCCGAAATGGCAGATCGCAAATCGCAAATCGCAAATGACGTTTGGCTTCTCACCGACGCCGGTTTCAACATCCTGCTCTCGATGGAAACCTACAAGTGGTACTACCACCTCATCTCCGCCGAACGAGCCGACGCCGAACACGCCACACCCTACAAACTCGCCGGCCCCCTTTGCGACGGCGGCGACGTCTACTTCGATCACGAAGGCCACAACCGCCTCCCCGATCACCGGCTTCTGCCCGAAAACGTTCAGCCGGGCGAAGTCCTCGCACTACTCAATTGCGGAGCTTACTCGCTAGCCCAGGGGATGCAGTACAACGGCAGGTTCCTGCCGCCCGTCGCGTTGATCAAAAAAGATGGCGAGGTTGAATTGATCAGGAGCCGCGAAACGTTTGAAGACCTCGTCCGGGCCGATGCTTAGAGTTTAGGCCGTCGCGAGGCGAATTCCCTCTCCAATTTCGAGCGATTCGGCGTATTCGATATGCAAAACCCGGCGTGGCTCCTTGCTCCTACTCTTTGACGATGCGTGCAGTATCAGTGGACTCATTGCGATCACGCCGCCTTGTCCGACTAGACAATCCACCGCCGCTTTGTGCGACCATTCCTGAAACTCACCCTCATCCAGAAGCCGTTTTTTGTGTGATCCCGGAACAACTCTCAGCGGGCCGTTTCTATCGGTTGAATGGTCGAGATGGATCCGAATCGCAAGGATCTTTACAAGCGCCCAAGTCGGCGACGTGGACAAAGTTAATTCCGTCTTTCACCGAGGACGGCCCCCAACCATTGCCTTCCACTGACTTCTCAACAGGTAGAGCCGTATCTTGATGAAAAGCAACCAACCAGTTCGCTTTACCGGTTTTTTCGAATAATGTCGCCTTGAATGGAGTTAGAGTCTTACCGACAATTCCCTTGGCTAGCGACAGAAGACGTTCATCATTCGCCAGTTCACGAATCGCAGGATTCGACATTAAGATTTCGGATGCCGGCTCGGCTACGTTTGAACCTCGGCGAAGCTATCTTCTCAAGAATCCGATCGCATTGCTCTTCAGAAATTATGTTGGGTTCTATCCAATAGCCCGGATCTCGAATCATCGCGCACTTTCGGGTCGGGCATGTCTCGGTTGGTAAACGCCAACGGTGCCGCCGCCGGGCAGCGTTATTCGCGTCAATACGCCCCAGCCTACATTTTGGACAGGTGTGCATTCGACGCCTTTCGCCGACATTTCTGCGACAAACGCTTCCGCGTCATCGCACATGAGATAGAACTCGTGCTTGCCGTCGGCCGCGGCCGGATGCACGGCAACTTCCGAGGGCGGCAGGCCAAATATCAGCCAGCCGTCGCCGGCGTCGACATGCGGAAACTTGAGTACATCGCGCAGGAATGCGCGGTCGGCCTCAGCGTTCGTACTATAAATAACTGTGTGAGCACCCGTGATCATGGTCTATACCTCCTACAAGTTTTGTCGCCGGATTAGGTCCTGCATTATCTCGGTTTCGGCAGGGCTGATCTCGAATTCGGCCTCCTCGTACAGTTCCGCCAGTCTGGCGATCGCGGCAACCTGCGAACTTTCATCGCGAATGGTCGAGATCGTTTGCAGGTTTTCGAGCGAAATGTCTCTTGCCCGCTCGATTTGTCCAAATTTCACAAATCTTTTTGCAAATTCTACATAGGCCGCCGAACGTGAGGCGAGCTGGGGCAATTCTTCCGCGAGCAAATTTGCTTCATCAAGGAACGCAACCGCCTTGTCATTATCGTTGTTCGCGGCAGCGGTATCGCTCAAAGAGATGAGTGCGAACATCCGCTGCGAGTCTTCGCCGATCGCCGTTCAGAGCAGTTCGCGAAAGTTCGTCATTTTCCTGGATCGAAAGAATTCGTGCGATTTGCCCGAGGGCATTCATCGAATCGTTCTCATCCTCGATCTCCTGTGCGATCCCGATACCGCGTTCGCCTTTTTCAAATCCGGCAAACTGGATCGCGATATTCGCAAACAAAGCAAACCGCGCCCGGCTGTCCCTTGTTTCACTCTCGTGCTGCGACTTAAGGATCGCGTAACTTTCCTCGATCGCTTCCAGAGCCTCTTCCTCTTCGTCCCGTCTCCAAAACTCTCTTGAAAATCCGAGAAGCGTCGTCGCGATTTGGGTCTTGTCCTGCACCGAATCAAGCGTTTCATCGGCAAGTTCGAGGTTTCCTGAACGCAGAAAACCGAGCGAGGCTGTCGCCAGAAAATTGTCGCGGTGCACGTTGTCCAACATCTCGGCGTACTCGCGTGCCTTAACAAACGTCTCGACCGCCCGGTCATCACGCTTAGCGGAAATAAACGAGTTCCCAATGTCGATCACGGATCGGATCCTTTCCTCTTCGTGTTCGATCTCGTCCGCCCGGATGAGCGATCGCTCAAGAAGATCGGCTGCCTGATCGAGATCGTCCGCTTCGATCGAGCGAGATGCCATTGCCACGAGAGCATGAGCCGCGGCCGCCGGAAATCCGATCTCGCCGATCGTCTCAAGCGCAAGTTCTGTCTTTCCGTCGGCGTGCTGCCTGACCGCTATCCCGGCCAGGACATTGTCGGCATGGTCCATCGAATCTGCCACAGACCGCGCCTTCGCTGTCGCGCCGGCTGAAGCCAGCGCAAGCCCGATCCGTTCGAGCGCCTGCGCCTGCATTCCGGGGTCGTCCATCGCTTCGGCCAGTTGAAGTGCATATTCGTCGTCGTCGACCAAAGCACATTTTTCGGCAACCGCGATCAGCAGTCGGTCACGCGAATATGGGTCGTCAAGCGAGTTGGCAAGCTCGGCCGCCAGGTCAACATTGCCTTTCGCCAGGTAACGCGGCACCACGGCCATCATCGCCTGCGAACGCCCGTCAACGCTCGGGATCGCCTCCGCCAAATAAGCCGCACACGACAAAAGGTCCGACTGTGCATGGTCATCGAAATGAAATGATCTGACATAATTTTTTTTAACCGCCGAGACGCGGGGACGCCGAGCTAGAAATATTACAGGAAGAAAAGGATGAACAAGATGCGAAATTTGATCATAATTCAAATCCTGGCTATCTTGACTATCCGGTTTGAATTTCCTCCGGCGTTCGGAGGAAATTGCTAACAGTGGCAAAAGCCCGGCGAACAGAATCGGGCATCCAATCTCCGAGATCCTTAGCGACCCACTCGGCTCCGGCCTCCCGCAGTTCCTGCTCCGAGACAGTGTTTGCGACACCGAGCACAGGCAGGTCCGCCCGAACACCCGCTGTGACTCCGGGCGGGGAATCTTCGATCACAATGCACTCGGCATGCGTCATCGGCAGATGTCCCTGCGCGATCCGGACAAGATCGACCTCTTGAAATGCCTTTCGGTAACATTCGGGATCGGGTTTGCAATTCGAAACGTCCTCCGCACTGACGATGACGGAAAAACAATCTCTCAAGCCGGCTTTCTCAAGCACGAAATCGATCTCTTCCCGCTTCGCCATGCTGACCAGACCCACGGCAAACTCTCTTGCCATTTTGCGGACAAACCCTTCGGCTCCCGCGAACAGAGGCATTTCGCGCGCGACGATCTCCTGCCATTTCTGGGTCTTCTCGAGCGTTATTTCAAGAACACGGTTCGTACCGGGCGTTTTTCCGGCCCGTTTGAACGCGGCTTCCACAAAAGTCCGATCGTCCATTCCGAGGCTCGAATAATAATCCTCGTCCGTGATCTCAACGCCGTCAGCCTTCATCAGATCCCGGATAACATCAAGCTGTATCTGCTCGTCGTCGATGATCACCCCGTTAAAATCCATCAATATTGCTTTGATCATAATTTCTCCCGTTCGGAGTACACGCTTTAGCGTGCAAACCACCACGCTGAACTTTAAGCCACAAACTTTGCGTCAAACATATTCCCGCGCCCGAGTATCCCGTTCGGGTCGAACGCCCGTTTCAGCTCCGCCATTTCGTTAATATATCGCTCGCCCATCATCACCTGCAGGTACTTGCTCTTGAGCTTTCCGATACCGTGCTCGGCCGAGATCGTGCCGCCAAGCATTATCGATTGAGCGATAAAACGTCCGTACAGATGCCGCGCCAGTTCGGCTTCAGTCTCGCTTTTCGGCAGAATATTCGCATGCAAATGGCAGTCGCCGATGTGGCCAAAGATAACGTAGTCGAGGCCGCTCGCGTCAAGCGTTTGCTTATAAAATCTCAGGAAGCCGGGAAAATTCGCATCCGGAACAGCCATGTCGGTCCCGATCTTTCTTTGCTTGTTCTTTACAACACGCTCGTTTACCGAAACCGGCAAAGCATGCCGAAATGCCCGCATCTTCTCACGGTCCTGCTCGTTCGTCGTAAACCACGAACAATCGAGCTCGGCGATTCCATCGTTCGAGCAAATCGTTCCATCCCTCAAGCAATGCGTCCTCATTCTCCTCAGTCGTTTCCTGCTCGAAAAAGATCGCCCCCGCCATACCCGACGGCGTCTCCGGAAATTTTTCCGTGATAAAGCTTAACGCCCGGTCATCAAAATACTCGATGAGCGAAGCGTCGATCGGTCCAGAAACGTTCTTATAGCCAAGGCCGGCCCGGGTAGAAAGCGAATCTGTCTTTGCTTCGCATACAAAATCCATCAGGTCTTTGTCCGCCTTGAAAAAGACAATACCGCTGAAAAAACCTTGCGGCTTTGGCAAAAGCGATAACCCGATTTCCGTAATTACACCGAGTGTTCCCTCGCTGCCAATGAAAAGGTCGATCACGTCCATTCCAGGCTCAGAGAAATAGCCGCTCACGTTCTTGGTAACTGCCGGCCGCTCATAGGAAGGAATGCGGATCCCTATGAACTTATTCCCCGGTGTTCGTAGGAGCATCGATCCCGTTTCAGATGCGCGGTTCTCGCCACGCTGAAACACCAGAATATCGCCGTCGGGCAGAGCAACTTTTATGCGATGAACGTATTCACGTGTTGCTCCGTACTTAAAACTCCTTGCACCGGAAGCGTTTGTCGCGACCGTGCCGCCGATCTGGCAGCTCCACTCCGTCGGGTCGGGCGGATAAAACAACCCTTCGGCATCGACCGCCTTCTGAAGATCCGACAAGTACCACTGCTGGCTCAACCACCGCGGACCGCGTCTCTTTATCTATTCTTTTGATCTTATTCAGTTTTTCGAGCGAGATGACGTATCCGCCGAATGGAACCGCGCCGCCAACGGTCCCTGTCCTCGCGCCGGAAATAGTAACTGGCGTTTTGCTCGCGTTCGCATCCCGCAAAATAGCCGCAACATCCTCCGCCGATTCCGGAATAAACAGCTTCTCTGCATGCCCGCCCCGCATATTGCTGGCGTCGGTGAGATAGTTTTGCAGTTCGTCCAACTGCGTTTTGACTTGCATAAAGACACTTTAACTCACCTAGGTTACGCCTTCAAATACATATAGTTGAGATGACTACACTTTGTAGTCAACCGCCAGAAGCGAAGGTGTTACCTTTTGTAACGAATTGTTTAAGAGAAGTTCATTCAACCTGTGACAAATTGTCACACTATCGTACCGTCAATTCCCTCTCCCTAGATATCTCAGCTTGTCCCTGATCTCCGCCGCCTGTTCGAATTTCATTTCCTTCGCGGCGTGGCGCATGTCGGCTTCGAGTTGGTTGATGGTTTCCTTTAGTTTCTTTGGTGAATATTCCTCAAAATCGTCCAATTCAAGCGGCACCTTGAAGTAGTCAGCTTCGTAGGCGGTGACCAGCGTCGCGTCGATCGACTTGATGATCGTTGTCGGCGTGATGCCGTGTTCAGTATTGTATGCTTCCTGAATCGCACGGCGTCGTTTAGTTTCGCCGATCGCATTCTCCATCGATCTCGTGATCTTGTCCGCGTACAGGATCGCCTTGCCGTCCGAGTTGCGGGCCGCACGGCCGATGGTCTGGATCAGCGAGCGTTCCGAACGCAAAAAGCCCTCCTTGTCCGCATCGAGGATCGCGACAAGCGAGACTTCCGGCAGGTCCAGCCCTTCACGCAGCAGGTTGATCCCGACCAGTACGTCAAAAACACCCCGTCGCAGATCGCGCAATATCTTGATGCGTTCCAGTGTGAGTATCTCGCTGTGCAGATACGTTACCTTTACGCCGACCTCCATAAAATATTCGCTCAGGCTCTCCGACATCTTCTTTGTCAGCGTCGTAACCAAAACGCGTTCGTTGCGTTCGGCCCTTACACGGCATTCTTCGAGCAGGTCGTCGATCTGCCCTTTCACCGGCCGCACTTCGATCACCGGATCGAGCAATCCGGTCGGCCGTATGATCTGCTCGATCACCTCGCCCTGCGTGCGATTCAGCTCGTAAGGGCCGGGCGTAGCCGAGACATAAATGGTTTGGCCCGCCCGCTCTTCAAATTCCTCAAAATTCAGCGGCCGGTTGTCCTTCGCGCTCGGCAGACGGAACCCGTATTCGACCAGCGTCCCTTTTCGCGACTGATCGCCCTTGAACATCGCCCCGATCTGCGGTATCGACTGATGCGATTCGTCAATCACCAGCAAAGCATCGCTCGGCAGATAATCGAACAAAGTCGGCGGCGGAGCTCCCGGCGGTTTTCCGGTCAAATGCCGCGAATAATTCTCGATTCCGCGGCAAAAGCCCATCTCTTTTATCATCTCAAGATCGTACATCGTCCGCTGGTGCAGACGCTGTGCCTCAACGATCTTGCCCTGATTTACAAGCTCTTCCTCCCACCAGGTCAGTTCCTTTTTGATCGTGCTGACCGCCTGCTTGATCGTCGCCTTCGACATCACATAGTGCGTTTTCGGATAGATCGGCACGCGGTTTTCGTGTTTTTCGATCACCTCGCCCAGCAGCGGGTCGATGGTCGAGACAGACACGATCTCATCACCCCAAAACTCAATTCGGTAAGCCGTTTCCTGATAGCTCGGATACAGTTCCACGACATCGCCGCGGACACGAAAAACACCGCGGTCGAAATCGATGTTGACCCGCTCGTACTGCAATTCGACCAAGCCGCTGCAGAAAATGGTCGCGGCTTGATCTTCTGGCCCGGCTCGACGAAGATCAGCATTCCGTAATAGGCGTCCGGATCGCCAAGGCCGTAGATACACGAAACCGACGCGACAACAATAACGTCATGCCGTTCGAACAAACCCCGCGTCGCGCTCATCCGCAGTCGGTCGATCTCTTCGTTGATCGTCGCTTCTTTTTCTATGTAAAGGTCGGACGCCGGAACGTAGGCTTCGGGCTGATAATAATCGTAATACGATACAAAATACTCGACTGCGTTGTCGGGAAAAAAGGTCTTAAACTCCTGGTAAAGCTGTGCCGCCAGCGTTTTGTTGTGAGCGATGACCAGCGTTGGCCGCTGTACCTGCTGGATCACGTTCGCGATCGTAAACGTCTTGCCGCTGCCCGTAATTCCCAGCAAAACCTGGTCCTTCTCACCGGCATTCAGATTTGTTACGAGCTGCTCGATAGCTTCGGGCTGATCACCCTTCGGCGTGTTTTCAGACATGAGACGAAATTGCATGCCTTAATCATAATGCAAAACGCCCGCCGCAGAAAGTCTCCGCGGGCTGTTTAGTTATCGGCCGGATCTTTGTGGTCTTACACGCTCATCAACTGCGAATATGACCTGACCTCATTGACCTTTGCCGCCACGTTCGGTGTCAGATTGTGGTGGGTCATTAGATCGCTCAGAGACTCAAAAGTGGCCTCGTTTTTGATCGTCTGCAATACATGCAGCAACGCGAGTTTTACAGATTCGTCCTTGTGTTTCGCCAACGCCCGATAGATCGGCTCGGTCTCGCCGGCTTTTATCAACAGCGACGTCAAGGCAAATGCTTCGTAGGCGTTCTTTTTATCTTTGTGAACCAGGCGGTCGAATGAACGCTCGACGAGGTCGCCTTCGATCGCTGACCGTGCGGCCTGCCGCATCCGGCCCTCGTTTCCGGATTCAACGATTCTCGCCCATGCTTGAGCTCGGTCGAAGTTCAGCCGAAAAAGCCCTCGGGCGGCGGCTGCCCTTACTTCGCACGTCGGGTCGGCGCATGCATTCACTATCGGTTCGAATACGGACTCGTGATTGATCTCCGCCAGGTATGTTACCGCGCTTGCTCTTAATTTAGACGAAAGATCATAAAGAGCCATTTGAGCGATCGCCTGGACCGCATTGCTTCCGCGGAATGCGGCCAGCACCTTCAGCGCAAGGAAACGCACCTCTGCGTCCTCGTCAAATTCTTCCTGAGTTTGCTCGATTGCACACAGAAGGTCTTCGTCTGAAGATTCCAGCAAAAGTTCATATCGCGAGGCCCGTTCGAGCCGGACAAACGAATAAATGGGGAGATCGGGCACTTTAGGAAGGGTATTCTGCGGTTCAACTTTCGGCAATTCGACCTTTTTCGCCGGCGACGGCCGGTCGTTTTTGACCCTGTACGTTATTCTGATCTCATCATGCTTCGACGATTCCTCCGTGACCGTTTTCGTTCGGTCCCCGGACGAGCGTCGAAATAGGTAGACCGCGATCACACCAATTATCGCAGCTCCGATGATTCCCAGAAATACACCGTTTGACCCGAGAAAAGAGTCGTCAACACGCAAGCCGCCTTTGGTGGGTGGTGTCTGCGAGAAACACGTAATTGCAGCCAGGCCCGTTATCAGCCCAGCGTTTAAAATTTTGCCGTAAAATTTGAGGATGACTAACATATAGTGGGTCTATGAAAGCAGGGAGCGAGGGTTAAGGAGCCCTGAGCGGCACCTACAATTACTATTATGCACATTTTCGCCGGTTTTGTCATTGCAAATACCAACCGTGTTAATATAGTTTCAACATTTGCCCTATTCCAGCTTTTATTTTTTGATGCGGAGTCGCTTTACGAAAGCCGAGTTTCGTACTAAAGTGTTCGAACCGACCCATTTCAACGAAGAGCATGATCGCCGCAACAACTGTCTCCGAAACCTCGTTCAACGACCTTCCGCTTATATATAGAGGAAAGGTCCGCGACGTTTATCAAATAGACGACGATACGCTTCTTCTTGTCGCGACCGATAGAATTTCGGCCTTTGACTGCATTCTTCCGACTCCGATCGAGGGAAAAGGCGAGGTACTGACGGCCCTGTCGGCATTCTGGTTCGCGCGGTTTAGCAATCAAGTCGAACACCACCTAATAACTGCCGACTTCGATAAGATGCCGGATCACGTGCGGCAACACGCGGAGCTCCGCGGCCGGTCGGCCCTTGTAAAAAGAACCACTGTTTTCCCGGTCGAATGCGTTGTTCGAGGCTATCTGGAAGGGTCGGGTTGGAAGGACTATCAGGCGACAGGTGCCG
Source organism: Blastocatellia bacterium (assembly GCA_963732475.1). Classification (GTDB taxonomy): domain Bacteria; phylum Acidobacteriota; class Blastocatellia; order Pyrinomonadales; family Pyrinomonadaceae; genus OLB17. The sequence goes on from CAVSZR010000009.1 coordinate 188,000, forward strand.
TATGCGGGCACGAGCTTCCGCCGGGTCTTCGGCAATGCGACAAATTGCCCGAGCCGATCTTTACGCCGGCAACAAAAGCTGCCGCCGGCCACGACGAAAATATTACTGAGCTTGAATTCGTAAAGATCGTCGGTGCCGAAACGGCTGCAAAGCTGCGTTCGCTGAGCCTTATGATCTATAAGGAGGCATGTGATTACGCTCTCACTCGCGGGATCATCATCGCCGACACAAAATTCGAGTTCGGTGCCGACGCTGACGGCAACATACTTCTTATTGACGAGGTCCTGACGCCCGACTCGTCGCGTTTCTGGGCTGCCGACTCGTATTCGCCCGGCAAAGCACAGGCGTCGTTCGATAAACAATTTGTCCGTGAATATCTGGAAACATTGGATTGGGATAAGCGGCCTCCCGCACCCGCGTTGCCGAAAGAGGTGGCTGATGCAACAAAAGAACGATATTTAGAGGCGTACAATTTATTACTGGGGCGGAGCTTTGATCAAGTCAAAGCTCAGGCGTTTTCCATTTTCAATTTTCAATTTTCCACTTCCTACCTATGCTGCTTCGCGATCGAATGGAGATAATGATCAACGAATTGCTTGACGGGCAGATCTTGCTCGACGAAGCGATCGGCGAATTCGAAAAGCTTTACATCGAAAACGCACTGGCCCGCCACTCCGATCATGTCTCGAAAACCGCGGCTACGCTCGGTATCCACCGTAACACGCTTGCGAAACGGATCTCTTCATACAAGGCAAAACCAGTGGTAAAAAAGCGGCCGATAAACTCCCGGGCTAAGAAAAACGGAAGGCGATAGTAAACACCAAGTTGTTTTTTGCATCATGAAGTTCCTCGCATCCATTCTGCTCATCTCGACTATTAGCATTTTTCCGCAGACCCACGGCGGCGGCGGGAAGGCAAACATCAAGGAGGGCCTTGGCAGTACGTGGAAAAGCCCCGGCTCCACCATCATCAGTTCCCTTCTGAAAAAGAAACCGCCTGTGCGGGCAGCGGCCGGTGCTTCGGGACGACGAGTAATGCGCAGCGCTCCCGCCCCGGTATCTGCAGGGGCAGTCGTGTTCCGTTCCGTCACCGGTTCCGGTGTCGATGTGGCATTGGCTTCTGCGTTCGCGTCGAACGCGGCAGAAAAACAGGGACTGCTCGATGCATTCAGATTGATCAAACAAGGCTACGAAACGGAAGTCGCAAAGGAAGGCAAATCAAACAATCTAGCGGCTGCGATGACCTTTTTCATCGCTTCGAACATCGTCACTTACCACCAAACGGAAATGCCGTCCGACGAGGCGACCGAAGCCCTGTTCGTATCATTCCGCGACCTGATGAACAGCACGCCGGATATCTCAAAATTGACCAACGCCGAAAAGCAGCAGATGCACGATTGGCTGGTCTATATGGGTGGATTCGTATTAGCGGGATATGTTGACGCGAAACAAACCAACGATCGGGCGAGCCTCGATAATTTCAAACAGATCGCCGAATACTCGACAAAAATAGCACTCGGCATCGAGATCAGGACGTTAACGATCACCAACAATGGCCTCTCCGTCAGCGGATCTATGGCCGGGCTACCTGCGTCTCCAGCACCTCGATCTCATCCCCAACGCGGATCACACCGCCGGGATTTTCCGGTATCAGGTTCTCTCCGAATAGCACAGCTGTCGCGGTCTGCCCCAGCAATTCGAACGTTTCCGGATGAACCTGTTGTGCCATGCGATATGACGCCATCGTTTTCAGCGGCTCTTTGCCGTCGAATTCGCCGCGTGCCTGATCGACCGTCGTCATAACGCATCGCGCACACGGTTTAGGCACGCGAAATACGGCCTCGCCGATCCTGACCTTTGCCCAGCCGCCTTCTTCGAACGCTTCGCTTCCCTGCACCACGACATTCGGCCTGAAACGGTTCATCGGCAGCGGCAGATGGCCGGCATATTCATCATCGCGATAAATCTCAAGCAACCGGTCATTCAGATCCTTCACTGAGGCCTCGCCTAACAGCAGCAGCGGATACCCGTCGGCAAAACTGACAATGTCATTACCGGTGTCAAACTGCGGGCTGACGTGCCTTTCGGAAGTTTCCGGCATTAACACAAGCTGGCACTTTCGTTCGAGGACTTCACTGAACCATTCACTCACCTCGCCAACGTAAACTTCGCCCGCAACCTCGCTCTGCCAGACAGTTACGTTCTGACGCAAACCCCGATCCGGCGCTCCCAGGATCGCCATCTCGCCATGGTTTTCGCTCGTCACCCGTAACCCGTCACCTGTCACCTGCACCGTGACCGTCGCCATTTTCGGCGTTTCCCGCTGCGTAAAAAACATCCCGTCCGGGTCCGTCAGCATCCATCGCCGGTCAAACCGCAAACCGCGTTTTTCGACTGCCGCTTCGCTTAAACCGATTCCCCTCAACGATTTGATCGGGTAAATATTTATTTCTGAAATATGCATATTTAGCCTTTTTTCCACATAGCCACATCGATATCTCTAATTTTCTATGTGCCCTATGTTCCTATGTGGTCAACACTTCCTTTCCAAACTTGACAACATCATTATCAGATTTTCTGCCACCACCAAATAAGACTTGCAAAATTCTTCAAAAACCCGCTTGACAGTTTTAACGATGTTTTCTATACTAGCACTCATACGACGCGAGTGCTAAAACGGGAAAACCGAAGGTTCGTCAAGCGTTATTCTAGTTCTATTTATTTAATTTCAAAAGGAGTAAACCAGAAATGGCCACAAACATAACACCATTGCACGATCGTGTGATCCTTCGACGGATCGAAGACACCAACAACCAAACCGCGGGCGGGCTTTTTATCCCGGACTCGGCAAAGGAAAAACCGCAGGAAGGCGAAGTTATCGCCGCCGGCGAAGGCAAGTATAAGGAAGACGGCACGCGTCAGCCGCTTGATGTAAAAGCAGGCGACCGAGTTCTTTTCGGCAAATACAGCGGTTCGGAGATCAAACTGGACAACGAAGAATTTTTGATCATGCGCGAAGACGAGATCCTCGGCATCATCCGCAGAGCAGGAGCAGCCGCTTAGTTGGCAGAGTACCGGAGTTGCAGGAAGTTGCAGAGTAAAGCTCTGAGATTCCGACAACTCTGAAACTATCTGTAACTTTCTGAAACTCAACAAACTTTTTACGGAGTAAAAAAAATATCATGGCTAAACAAGTAGTTCACGGAGAAGAATCACGATCCGCTATTCTGCGCGGTGTAAACCAACTCGCGGATGCGGTCAAAGTTACACTCGGCCCGAAAGGCCGCAACGTTGTTATTGACAAGAAATTCGGCTCGCCGACCATCACCAAAGACGGTGTGACGGTCGCTAAAGAGATCGAATTAAAAGACACGCTCGAAAATATGGGCGCACAGATGGTCCGCGAAGTGGCCAGCAAGACCAGCGACGTCGCCGGTGACGGCACCACGACCGCTACGGTCCTCGCGCAGGCGATCTTCAAGGAAGGCGTCCGCACGGTTGCCGCGGGTGCAAACCCGATGGCGCTCAAGCGCGGCATCGAAAAGGCAGTTGCCGTAGTAGTTGCCGAAGTCGCTCGTCTCTCGAAGCCTGTTTCAGGCGAGATGATCGCACAGGTCGGAACGGTGTCGGCCAACGGCGACAAGACGATCGGCACGATCATCGCTGAAGCGATGGACAAGGTCGGCAAAGACGGCGTCATCACGGTTGAAGAATCGAAGACGATGGACACCAGCCTCGAAGTCGTCGAAGGCATGCAGTTTGACCGCGGCTATCTTTCGCCGTATTTCGTTACCGATCCGGACAGAATGGAAGCCGCTCTCGACGAGCCGTTCATCCTGATCAACGAAAAGAAGATCTCGAACATGCGCGACCTGCTCCCGATCCTCGAACAGGTAGCAAAGCTCGGCCGTCCGCTGCTGATCATTGCTGAAGACGTCGAAGGCGAAGCTCTTGCGACATTGGTCGTCAACAAACTTCGCGGCACGTTGAACGTAGCTGCCGTCAAGGCACCGGGCTTCGGCGACCGCCGCAAGGCAATGCTCGAAGACATCGCGGTCCTGACGGGCGGCAAGGTGATCAGCGAAGACCTCGGCATCAAGCTCGAGACGCTGACCATCGAAGACCTCGGCAAAGCGAAAAAGGTAACGATCGACAAGGACAACTCGACAATCATCGAAGGTGCGGGTGCCGGCGACGCGATCGACGGACGCATCAAGACGATCCGCAATCAGATCGAAGACACGACCAGCGACTACGACCGTGAAAAACTGCAGGAACGCCTCGCCAAATTGGTCGGCGGTGTTGCGGTGATCAAGGTCGGTGCCGCTACCGAGACCGAGATGAAGGAAAAGAAGGCCCGCGTTGAAGATGCAATGCATGCAACACGTGCGGCGGTCGAAGAAGGCATCGTTGCCGGCGGAGGCGTTTGCCTCGTTCGTGCCAGCAAGGTCCTCGACACCTTCAAAACCGATGGTGACGACCCGGACGAACAGATCGGCGTCAACATCATCAAGCGTGCTCTCGAAGAGCCGCTTCGCCAGATCGCTCAGAACGCCGGCAAAGAAGGCGCGGTGATCATCGACAAGGTCCGCGCAGACAAAAACGAAAGCTTCGGCTTCAACGCTGCGACGGAAAAATTCGAAGATCTCGTTGCTGCCGGAGTCATTGACCCCGCAAAGGTCACCCGTTACGCACTCCAGAACGCAGCCTCGATCGCAGGATTGATGCTCACCACCGAAGCCATGATCGCAGACGTCCAGGAAGAAAAGGGCGAAGGCGGAATGGGCGGCATGGGCGGCGGCGGCATGGGCGGCATGGGCATGGGCATGTAACGGAGCGGGGACACTCCTGTCCCCAACGCCGCAACGCGGCGTGATCCTGTCAATACCGGGAGCAGTAGCGACCGGGGAATTCAAAAGGCTTCGTCCATGCCGGGCGAAGCCTTTTTTCCGTTGACATATCGTGAATATAGGCGAAAATATAAGCGGAGATGTTTATATGACAAGCGAAGAGATCATTAGAGAAATGGCCTCTCTTCCGGCCGAGGCAAAACGCGAGGTCGAGGATTTTGTCGCGTTTTTGCGTGCGCGATATGCTTCCCGTCAGCCCGCCGCCAGGAAATTCGAAAGCGAAGAATTCTTTGGCATCTGGCGCGACCGTGACGAGATGACGGACAGTACTGCCTGGGTACGATCCATACGCGAAAAACATTGGGCCAACTAGATGCCTCTGACGATCATTGACACTGATATTCTAATTGACGAAGGCCGGGGCATCAGCGAGGCCGCCGATTTTATGAATCGGCTCGAATCGACTTCGCTCCTCGCGATCAGCGTTGTTACCCAGATGGAGCTGACTGTCGGTTGCCGAAATAAGACCGAGCAACGCGAGCTCTCTAAGCTCCTTCATCGCTTTCAGATCTTGAGTATCACGGCAGACATTTCCGATCGGGCCTCGGAGTTGCTCCAGCAATACAACCTGAGTCACGGTCTGCTTATACCGGATGCACTCATCGCTGCAACCGCTCTAACCTTGGCAGAGCCGTTCGCGACTAAGAACCAACGCGACTACCGCTTCATCGATGGTTTGAATCTGCTAAAATATCCGAATTGAAAACTAAAATATTTCGCCGGCCTCATGCTGACGACCGAAGCCATGATCGCAGACGCCCCCGACGAAAAGGGCCACGGCGGCATGGGAATGGGCATGTAACCAAAGTCCGACAAACTTAAGTCTGTTGAAGCTCAAGAAAGGCTTCGTCTCACCCGAGACGAAGCCTTTTTCCGTGCAAATCTGCGATAATAAGTGCAGGAATCAAAGCATGAAGATGTGGGAAGGAATAATAGTTTTAGGGGTGATCCTATTAATGATCATCCTGTCGCCTATCTGGATTCCCTTTCTCGCTTACGTTTACATCACAGAAAAAATTGACGAATACAGATTCACAAAATACCTCGCCACCGCGGAAGGTGCAAAATATTTTTGCTACACCAACAAACAAAACAGTCAAAAGTATGTCGAAAATAACATCCTTCCCTTTCTTCCAGGATCCATTGAGGTCGTGCATGTCTCATCCAAAAGGTTGATCAATCTCGGAAAGAACCATAAGTTTCCCGACCGCATTGTGGGCAAAATGAAAGCCATGAAAAAAGGATTCCCCTGCATCGCAAAAATTTCCGGCGGAAAACTAATAACCGAATCGATCAACCACGAACTCCACCGTGCCATCGTCCGCAAAAAAGACGCAGACGATATAGTCGAAAGGATCAACCGGTTCTTTGTGTGAGGACCGATAAAAGGCTACGTTTCAATCAATACGAAGCCCACGCACACCTGATCCCTTTGGAGTTGTCCATCTGGGATGATCAGATTCGCGCCTGCGTTTCTGCGGTACCAATTGAAAGACGCTGGTATCCTACACAAAGTCGGTGGCGTGATCAATCCGTATAAAACCGGTCCATGGTCAATAGGAAATAGTTATAGATGCCCGCATCCAAATCTTCACGAGGTTTGTCGCCAAAACGCTTGACGGTCTCCTTGTATGCAGGGGTTTTCTTATAGCCCTCGAATTGACGCTTCTTAAACTCTCGATAGCCTTTGTTGTCGAACTGCCGAACCTTGCTGATCCTGCCACCATCAACTTGGAAGAATGCATACTTCTCAAAGCTATCTAGAAACTCGTCACTGTAGACGTAGGCAGGGTTGTCGCCACCAACAGATGTCACAAAGCTTGTGTACCAATCGATGGCGAGCCGCTTCCCGTCTGGTGTTACTTTCTTCAGTACAGATTTTCGCTCCCGACACGGGTCGCTGAAGATGTCTTTGAGGTAGATCACGTCTTCAGATACTTCAAAAACAGCTTGATAGCCTCTCCAGGATCCACTACATCGCCCCTGACTGTCATCCTTTGGGTCCCTGTCCGGATATTTGTCAAAATAACTGGACATCATTGTATTGAGGATCGGATACTCTTTTCCCTCATAGATCAAAATGTCAGAGATCTGCCACGTAGCCCGCGCCTGGCTCGCTCCCAGAACGCCGACGATCATTAAAAGAAGCAAAGCCCTGAATCGCATACTCCCAAATTACGCTTAAATGGAAAAACTTTCAACGGAAAAGATGAGGTCAGGTCTGCGATCCACGCAAGGGAACGGGAGAGGAAAAGGGTCAGAGGAAAAGGGTCATGCCTGCAATATTGCGATTCGTAAACGGTCAGTGCGGTGCTCTAACAACACGGCCGCCTGAACTCATTTCCAGCAGTGTGTTTCCACAGTATTCGTCGTTGTATGCCCACTCTCGCCACGTATCGCTGCCGTAGCACCAGTATAGGCCGGGGATATCGCTCATGTGTTTGCTCGTGGGTTCGCCAAGTATCGAGATCACTTCGGCCTCGGACATACCAACCGTGATCTTGCCCTTGTTCGCCTGAAGGTGATTTTCCCGCCATCTATCGCGCACCGCGATAGAGCCGACAAAACACACGATTAGCAATATGAGTCCGATAGCAATCTTGACGATCTTTTTAACCACTTACAGAGATAATATCATCTCGAGAAAGACCGGGTCACAGGAAAGTAGTGGCTTGCGTTTCTGCGCCTTCCAGCGTTCGCGGCTTTCTGCTCTATTTGCGGTGAAACTCTGCTTCACCGGCGAGCCATAAAATTCTTCCGCGGCTATGCCGCCGCCCTCTTGCGCATCGCAAGGCGGCGCTTGTTGACAAACTCGCAAATTAGCGTAGGTTTAACTCAACCCATCCTAATACGCATTTGCGTCGCTCCCGCTGTTTTCGAACCGACATAGTCTTATCTTGGGCGAGGCCGACAGGTCTCTACAGTTCAAAACCAAGGAGAAACGACGATGAAAAAAGCTTATCTAAGCATAATGTTTGTATGCCTTTTCGCTATCGGCATTCAGGCACAGACCCCGACCACGCCTCCGCCGGCTACGACGGCTGGCAACGTATCACGCGTGACCTATTGGGACGTCTTGCCGGGAAAAATGCCCGACCTTACGACCTTTCTGCGTACCCACACCAAAGTTATTTTGGACGAACAAGTGAAGCAGGGATTGATCGTCAGCTATGGCTTTTTTACAAAGCCCAATACCGAAGGCCCTGGCGACTGGGACCTTGGACAGATCATCACGTATAAGAACTATGCTGACGCGATCGATTTTAATGCCGAAAGGGGCGAGAAATTCAATCAGATCGGCCTGGCCCATTATGGTTCGGCCGACGCAAGAACGAAGGCCAACGATTCGCTAAACACACTGCGGACCGTGACCTCGAGCTATCTCGTCAGAGGGCTGACATTTAATCCGATGCCGAAGTAAAACATTCCCTCGCGTTTGGAAGTACCGATAAGGCTTCGTCTCCGGACGAAGCCACTTTTTACCGATTTCGCCGGAAAGTCACAGCGATCTCGCACAGAACGTACAGTCAACATATAAAGCCGGGTCAACACATAAAAACCAAGTCAGGCTTGCGATGCTGCGGATTGTCCGGAAAAGGTTCGAGGTCAGTCCCTACTCGTAGCTTTACAGATCGCCTCCGTGTGTTGATAACCGAATTGCTTTTGCTTTAGCATTTTTCGGTCGCGGAGATATTCGCCATCCTGATTGCCGCCCGATAGCGTTGTTCACCAAACGCCGTTGGAACTTTCCGCACCCGTTCTCGTAAGTCCCATAAATGAAAGCCATTATCTATGGTCCGTCCAGTACTCTGCAGCTCGCGGAGATAGACAAGCCTGTGCCGGCCGATGACGAAGTGCTGTTGCGAGTCCGCGCGGCGTCGGTTAACCCGCTTGACGGCCATCTGCTAAAAACTCCGCCCTGGATGCGAAACCTCATGTTTACGATGCTTAAGATAAGGGTGAAGCGTCCGGGAGCCGATGTCGCAGGCCACGTCGAGACGGTCGGCCGAAATGTATCTCGCTTTAAGCCGGGCGATGAGGTATTCGGCGGGTCGGGCGGCGGAGCATTTGCCGAGTATGCGTGTATGCCCGAATCGAAACTGGACAAAAAGCCCGCCAGTGTCAGCTTTGAAGACGCAGCAACCGTGAATGTCGCCGGTCGCACTGGCGCTTCAGGGTCTTCGCGATATTGCCGGTGTCGAGGTTGGTCAGAAGGTCCTTATAAACGGCGCTTCCGGCGGCGTTGGAACTTTCGCCGTACAGATAGCTAAGTGGCTTGGTGCCGATGTTACGGGCGTGTGCAGCACGCGAAATGTCGATCTCGTGCTCGAGCTTGGCGCAGATCGCGTCATCGACTATACGCGTGAAGATTTTTCAAAAAACGCCGTGCGATACGACGTGATCTTTGATCTCGTTGGAGACAAGCCGCTCCTCGCCTTAAGAAGTGTCCTCGCACCTAGAGGAACATATGTCGGCGCCGGTGTGCTGGGAAAAAACACCTCGATGATCCGCATGCTTCCGGGAATGCTCAACGCCTCTCTGCTGTCACTTTTTACCAGGCAAAAGTTCGTCTCGTTCATGGCCAAAAGCAACACGGACGACCTGTCTGTCCTGGGCGAACTCCTTGAGAACGGGAATGTAAAACCGGTCATCGATCGCACTTTTAGTCTGAACGAGGTTCCCGAAGCAGTCCGCTACGTCGCCGATAAGCACGCCCGCGGAAAGGTGGTGATATCCGTCGGCTGCGCGGCTCGGGCCGAGTCGTAAGACCCGCTTAAAGGAGAACGCAATGGATCGCAAGAACTTGTTGACTGTCACGTCTCTGACCTCGCTGCTGCTGTTCACGCTCCACGTCACGGACGACATGGTCCTCGGCCTTGATACGCCGGGACCCGCGAATCTGATAGCCATCGCCATCGTCGTTGTCCTGTCGATCGGCCCGCTGCTGCTTCGCGAGCGCCTCGCCGGACGCATTCTGATCCTGCTTGGTGCGATCGGTGCCGCCGGAATGCCCATTCTCCATATGCAGGGGAGGAGCTTCCCCGACATCGTGCGCGGACCCGGAGGATTCTTTTTCTTCTGGACGCTGCTCATGCTCGGCGTCATCGGCACATTTTCGCTTATCATGGTCGTGCTTGAATTCCGGAACCCCGCGCGTGCCCGGAAAGCGACTCTCGATGACGTCGATGATTAAGAACAACAGAAAATGGAGAATGAGGTCAGACCTACGATCCTGCAATTCGGGAGTCCGCGATGCGGACGGAATATCTTTAGCCCCATGTGGTGCGAAAGCTAACAAACTTCATCCCGACAGGTCGGCGACGAGCTACTCGGGTGGGCGATTTTTTATGATCAGATCGTCAACGATCAACGTCCCGATGTGAAGTTTCTTGATCTTTGCGTTACCTATGCGGAGCCTGCCGATGGCAAACGCTCCGACGGCGATCGCACCGATAGCAGCCGCTCCAATGGCAAGCGAACCCAGCGCCGCCGATCCTACAGCCGTCGTCCCAAAGGCCGCTGCTCCCGCGGCGAACCCCTTCAGACGAACCTTCCCCTCACCTTCATAATGTGACAACTGTTTTCCTTCAGCTTTTTTCATTGTCTGCCTCCAAATTCTTACGGGATCAGATAGAAGTATACACATCTGGAATAACTTCAAGCGGAATTGGAATTCCTCAGTGCCGGAAGCAGGATGTTTTCCAGCAATGTTCGGTAAAACTCTTGTCGAATGGCTTGCTTTGCGTGAGACTTCGGTATGAGGTCACGAAACGATGACCTGGCATGCCATCTCTTGAGCCAGGCCAAAAAAGCATAGGTTCCGGCACAATAAAGTGCGAGTATTGCGGTAGGCCCGCAACGATTCCGCAAATAATTACTTCGACAGCGTCACTACATGCGTCTTCTTTATCGCCGCAATACGCTTGCCGTCAAAAGTTTCGGCAACCTCGATCCGCAAATTACGCTCCGCGCCATCGCGGGCTTGGTTGGTCGGCGTGTAAGTGAGAACAAATTGCGACTGAAGTTCAATTGCCAAGTCTCTCAATGACTCGGATAGTGGAAGTTTCGCGTTCTCACCCTTACGAGGAAAATAGACCGAACCACCGGAAGCAAGCGCCAATCATGAGGAAATTTCTCGAATCTCTGCATGATTTCCTCAAATTGGGGATCAGGAAGATTAGGCCGACGCAACGTTTCCATCAGCGCAACCGTGAAAAGGGGGACATCGGCCTTAGTCAATTCCTCGAGCAGCTCGTCAGACTTGTGTAAACTCCCGCCTTCAATACAATCACTGATCAAGACAATCGCGAATCTTTTGTCGCCCGGCAGAGTCCTGGCCGTTTTTATCTGGTCAAGTGCCGTCCAGGCTCCATCGAAGATCGGCGAGCTCCCAGCTTGTGTGGGAACTTCGTCGAGGGCCTTCAGCAACAGCGGCTTATCCAAAGTCCACTCGTTCGCTACGCGGACTCGTTCAGGAACGCCAAATCTGACGATCTGTACCGGCGAGCCGGTTTCCAGACTCTCGACTATGAATTTGGCAATAGCCGTCATGTCAGCTCTCTGCGATCCCATCGAGCCGGAATCGTCCAGGACGATCTGAAGGTAGAGAGGAGATGAAGATGCTGAGAAAGCAGTGATCACTTGTTCAGTGCCATCCTCCAAGAGTTTCAGCTCTTCGATCTTTTGATCGCCGACTTTGGCGTCCGTCGAGTCCTTAATAAGAACATTCCTTTTTACTTGAAATCCTTCCCGGCTCTTCAGGTTTTGAGTCTGGGAATTCGTTGATACAACGGTAAACACGAGCAAGCTCGCCGTCAGTACAGCTACAAATTTCATGTGATTTCCCCCCCCCCGTTTTCAGTTGGATTCTCGAAGTAGTGGGTTAGTTCGCTGAGCGCCAAAAACTGTTGGCTGGCGAGAACAAGACTCGGTGTCAGAACAAGAATCGGCGGTCACGAGAATCGGTGTCAAAGAAAATGGTGTCAAGAAAATGTGCCAGACCTGCGTTTCTGCGGTCGCGGCTTCGCCGCTCTATTTGCGGTAAAGCTTCACCGGCGTGCCGTAAAATTCTTCCGCGGCTATGCCGCCGTTCCGCCTGCGAAATGAGCGGCGGCACAGCCGCACGGATCAAGTTGAGCAAGGCCGGAAACGCGAAGCGTTTCCGCAAATAGGCGGGCATAGCCCGAAATCATCCGATATAATTGATGGAGAATGATCGAACGAGAGTTAATAGCCGAGCGGACCATCTACGCTATCGATAAAGATTCGCGAGGGTTCGAGATACGGCTTATGGTCGGCAAGCCGTACCAGACCGATTCGAAACACGGCGACTGGGCCTGTCCGGTGGCGATGATCGGGCTTCACGGGGTTTTTCCTGACATGCACGGCGTCGATTCGTGGCAGGCCTTGACGATTGCCCAGCAGCTTATCGGGCGACTGCTGACCTATTTTGTCGAAGACGGCGGCAGACTGTTTTGGGAAGAGAATGGAGCTGAATTGACGGTTGAGGAATTGTTTGAGCCGCCAACGGAAGAGCCCGAACCAGATGTACCGATGACCGACGAACAGCAGGAACGAGTAAACGGGCTGACTGCCGAAGAAATTCAAAACATCGATGATTCGCTTATGGCCGGTGCTTCAACGCAATTCCGAAAAGTCGCCCGGGTGGTCGGAATAGCAATGGCCGTTGACTCGGATAGCCTGAAACTCGTTCCCGACATATTCTACGCCTCGCGGGTTCGCAAACTAGTCGAAGAAGGACGACTCTTGTCACAAGGAAATCTCGAATTCATGAGATTCAGCGAGGTCAAATTGCCCGAATGATGCGGAATATAGATCAGGTTCGCGAGCTTAGCGAACCCTCTAGCTTACGGAAGACTCTCTTTTTTTCGATGCGAGCCGTGCAACACGAACCAGTAAGCGATTATCCAATACAGCAAAATGTTGGTCCCGAAGAGATAGAACATTGCCAAATTCTCGTTATATGGGATTTGCTTCGACGTACACTCTCCGTAGCGTGGCACGAGGTGATCCGACACCCACATGCCGGGCGACAGGGGGTTTAATTGCTTTCTTGGGTCGTCGTAGAAGACCGCCACCAAGACGATCGATATTCCCAGGATTGCAAAGCTAAGAACGAGCGATCTAAGAAGCGGTTTCATGGCGCAAAGAATACTACTGACCTAGCGTAGAAGGCTACGTGGTTAGCCACAGTCATTTCCGCCTGAACCAACCCTTTTGGAAAAGCTCCGCTCTTGCTTCGGCTAGGACATCTCGGTTTTGGGTGTAATATATTTCAAAACGGTGTCGACCGGCATCGTTCCCACTAAAATGTCAATATTTGATCTTTTTTCGAGAAAACAATTGCGCAAAGACGTCGTGTTTTGGAACTGGTTCCAGAAGAATGAAGCGAGGCTTTACGATTTTGAAAAGGAACAGGACCGAATTTTTATGGAACTTAGGCGGGAGATCGACAAATATCATCCCGGGTTGGCGTTCGAATTCGGGCCAAAGATCGAGGGAGTTCGCGATTTTGTCATTAGTGCCGAAGGCATGAAGGCCGATTTCCCTTTTGTTACGGCACTGGCTGACGCGGCTCCTGCGCTTCCAAAATGGAAGATCATCAAGTTTAGACCGAAGCGCGAGCCTTTCCCGGAGATCGAGTATGAAGGCGTAAACGCAAAGATCGATGAGATAAGATTTTCGATCGAACCGGACGGCGACAAGCCTGGCATCACCTTATACTTTGATCATTTTGACGAATCTCAACGGAACGCCTACATAGGCATCACGTTTCTTTATCTTGATAATTGCCTCGGCGAATTTGATGTCGCAACAAAGGTCGGCTTTATAGAGGCGAAGCCCGCGTCCGACCCATCACAGGTCAAACGACTGCCACTTGCCGATCTGCCTGTGACATTCAACCGATTTGTGACTATTCGTTCAAACTAGCTTTATGTAAAGAATCAGCGGAACCGTGGTCGGGCCTTCGATATTCCGAAGAACTCGCCCGTCATTCTCGGCGAATGCCAAACCTCAGGGAGGACGGGAGCATTTATCGACCATGATGCTGGTGCCGCGGCGTTCGTGGCGAAACTTGTTGCCGCGTTTGTCGAACCGGTACCAGACGATCGGCTGCCCGCGTTCGTCTTCTTTTTCAATAAATATCTCTTTGCCGTAGGCGTTAACGGCGCGTTTTAGGCTTTCTTCGGCTACGCCGTTCGATGTGCGGCGAAGCTGTGCTTCGCCGGCACGTCCTATTGAAACCTCAGCGGCTACGCCGCCGGTTGAGGCGCAGCCTCCCTGACTTTTTTCATCGCCGTCCGGAAAAGCGCGGCTTTTCCGCACATCGAGTGGCAGAGCCACAGGCGAATGGCCATTCGATGTCAAAACTCCATCATTAGCAAACGGATCGCCGCCGGCTTCGACACATTCGATGAACTCCTTGTATTCCGGGTGATCGCGGAGGCGCGGTGCGATGCCTGTTTCCTCAAATGCCCTCCGGGCGTCGGCACGCGCCAGCTCGATAAGATATCCTTCGCGGCCCAGCAGGGCCTGTCCGTGCGGGTCGTATCCCTCTTCGTCCTCGTTCATTCCTTCTCTGTCGAATTTGGGGTCGTCCGCGGCCTCGTCGTATTCTTCACAGCCGGGGAAATAGTAGTTTTCACACGCCGGCTCTTCGTCCTCCGCGAACTGGCCATCCGCTATCGCAGCCTCTTCCAACTGCGGCGTCCATTTTGCGTACAGGCGTGCGACGGCGGATTTTGATATTTCCAGCATGTCGGCGATGGAGCGAAACGTATGCCCGTCGTCGTGCATCTGCTTTATCCGCACGATCAGATCACGCTGGTCCGGTGTCATCTCTTCGCGTGTAAAACCAACAGATCCGTCCGGGCCGTCGGTCAGGATAATGCGGACCGGCGAGCGGTGCGTCCAGATAGGCTCGCCCGCTTGTGCACGCGTCTTGACGAGATACCGCCGGTCGCCGCCCGTCGGCGCCTCGATCGCAAAAACGCTGTCGGCATATGCACACAGCACGCGGTTGCTCCGCAGGTCGCGCTCACCGATCCGGCGCGTGAAGACCAACGGGAGCGAATCCGCAAGCACGAGCACCGAAACGCCCAGCTCACGCGTCATTTTCCGCAGCTCCCGAATTACGCCAAGCGTTTCGCGCGTCCCGTCGTTGCTTCGCGTTATCACCGAGAGGTCGTCGATGATGACGACGCTTATCTTTTCGGCGGAGATAATCGCCCGCAGCCAATCGACGAGCGGCTCGCCTCTCAAGCGGGCGGTCGCGATAAAGCCCCGCCGAGAATTTGTATGCACGCCGTACCCCACCACGGGCCTCGCGCGAATACCGCATCGCCCATTGCTCGTCGCTCAGCACCAGATCGACATAAAGCACTTGCCGGCGCGGTGTCGCGGACATTTCAAAACCCGCGATCGCCCGGCCGCGTGCCAGTGCATCTGAGATCTGCACCGCAAGCAGGCTTTTCCCCACACCCGCCGTACCAAACAGCAGCGCAAGCTCGCCTTCGCGCCAGAAATCGTCGAATAACGACGCCGGCGGCCTGAGCGCCTTGAGGTCGATCCAATCGTTGGCTTTGCGAAGCCGTCGTGTTTCCGTTGCAAGTTCCGTGCTTGACATACGTGATACAATGTATCATAGCTGCAACAACGCGGCCTGTCAAGAAGTTCTTTGAAAATTTAGGTTTTTTTACGAAAACAACGCCGTAAGTCTCTATAAAACGGGCACTTCCCTGTCCCACCCTGCTCGTGGGACAAGCTGGGACAAGGGACAGCCCAAAAACACTCGGGACGCCCATTCTACGGGCCTCCCAACGCTTAAAACTGCCTTTTGGTTCGTTTTTAAAATGTGGCCCGTTCAGTTGCTGCGGTCGAGACAGCAGGTTGTGGGATCGTCGAATTCCTGATACCGCCTGCGGTGTGGTATTTCAGCAAAGCCCGCCAAGGCCGCCAGGGAAGAAGAGAAGGAAATTCAAACTGACCCACTACCGGGTCAGTCCCTTAGTTTATGCCCTGCAATAGATCGGCGTCTTCGACGGATCAAACCGTCAGCAGCCATTTTTCAGCGGCGGCCGCATTGCTGAACGATTTAGTGTTCAGGCCGCGATTTGTCGCGACCATCTCTGCGAATTCAAGGTTTTCCTGCGAAACGTGGCGGTCGCAAAGTGCCAGCTTTACACGCTTGAGTGCCATGGTCGTTATTTCCTTGGCGATCTTGAATTCGTCAGCCGAAGAAAGCTCGGCCCGGACATCCTTGTCAACCAAAAGGAAGCGTGTGTCCGCACGTTCGCGGATCTCGATGATCTCTTCCCAATATTGTCGGGCGATCTCATAGTCGATCGTGCCTGCTTTGATCTGGACGTAGAGATATTTGGGACGCTGTTCGTAGGAGAGCTGATAAGGTTTATCGGGATCGAACTCAGACATAATAACTCCTGATTTACAGCCGGGTTCAATTTCGGACAAAGCATGCGGCTGCCGGTCCGGGGTAATAAATAGATGCCGCGGGACCGATTTTCCTGCTGCTGGTCTCAGGATTGATCCGACGAATTCGGGTAGGCTGAAAAAGGAGTGAGCAAAGCTCGATTCGCTTATTATTATTATAGCCTATCCGGGCGGATACGGCGAGGTAGGCTTGAAGTAACGGCAATGGTTTCACGACCCCAAGCGAGAAAGACGCCTGATCGAACAGTCGTTCTTGTCCGTGCATTTGGCGGACGGAGTCAGATGACGTATGTTCTGCTTCTCAGCCGGTCACTCACACCGCATAAACGTCCCGCTTCCGCCGACTGCGACGGCGACCAGGCCTTTCGCACCACGGCCGACAACCCAATCCTGAGTTTGGCAAAGCGGGCGGCCCGGGATCTTGAGAAGGACGGTGCCGCGTTTGTAGGTGTTGTAGTTGACCTTGTAATAGCGAAAGATCTCGTCGCTGCCTACGTACGTCAGGCTCTTTCGCTGGACCCAGGTGTTGTAGTCGAGGCCGATCTTCAGCACCTGCGCGCCCGGAAATTCTTTGACAAATTGCCCGCGCATGAACGATTCGACCGCCGCGTCATGATGCGGCGGTTGTTTGTACGAACGGTTCGGCGCGTCTCGCAGCACCTTTGCCTTCAGTTCGTCGGCACGCTTTTCGACGGCGTCAAAAGCATCGGGCGGCACCTGGGCCCCGTGTTCGGCGTACTTGGGTTTGAGCCACGCAAGCTTTTCCGTCCGCCACTTTTCGCGATTCCAGATCAGCTCCTGCGTCTCCATCCGCACGGGATTGTCTGGCTCGTTGAATCCGAAGTTCAGGTTCTCGTCGGTGTAGCCCATGTTGACCATCTGCTTGGCCATCAGGCTCCGGCCCCGCGGTTCGATCTGGACGCGTTTGGCGGCGATCTCGCACCATAAGGCGAAACGGTAATCAACATCGCCGGGCCTGATGTAAGTAACGCCCTGAAAATCGCGCACACCCTGATATCGCGACCGGCAGTCGGCGTCCAATGCCGCAAGCTGCTCCATCGCGGCCTTCCATTCGTCGGGCCTCGCCGGGCCGCCGCCGTAGTTGAATTGAGGATCGTAGAAATGAGCAAATTGAGCAACAATACGTCTATACCTTGGTGCTGCCTCGGCGGCAAACGCCTGCTGCACGTTGTCCGGCGGCCGTGTTTCGCCGGAAGTCGCGGCCCCGGCCAGCCGCAGTTTGGGCGAGTTTACCGGCAGCGTCACGACCTGGTTGTCCATGTTCCCGAAACGAACACGAACGTTACCGCCGTTCACTGCCTCGACCGTCGCCTTCACCCACTCCTGGCCGAAGCAAAAACACTGGTAACGCACATCGTCACCGACCTTTGGGGCTCCCTGCCCAAACACCGTCACCGACGCCGCCAAAATGACAACTATTCCAATTATCTTGATCACCGACACCTCCGACCTATTAAATGGTTTGCAATCCGGAATATTAGCATATCTCCGGCTGATGCTTGTGTATGCCACCATTCCCAATTCGCACCTACATTTGCGGGCGCAAAAACAGCGGGATACGAGACAAGATTCCCGCAACCCGCTGTCGTTATCAGCTTTTCGTCAGGAGCGAAACTACACGCCCGTGAGCCTCGCCGTAAGCTTTTCGATCGCCGGCTTCAGCACCTTTGTCTGCATTTCGGCTGCCCCGCCGGATCTCATCGCACTCGCGCTCTGGCCGGTCGTTTCACCGGAGTATATGACCTTGCCCGTGGCGACTTCGATGAACCGCGTCTTGAGCGTCGCCTGTCCGCCCTTGGTGTCGTATTCGACCACGGTCCCGGTCAGCACATAGCTGACGCCGAGCTGCTTGCCGGCCTTAACCGCGGCGGCGGTCGAACCGCCGTTGATGGCGGCCAGATCGCCCTGCGTAGCGGACCGCGTGTTCCTGACATCGACGACGTCGAACCTGCGGGTCTCAAAAAGCGAAAACGCGATGCTCGCCTGAAGATGCCGCTTCGCTTCGGCGGTCATACCCGACGCATCCGGCCCGGGCGTAAATTCGATAACGGCTATCCGCGGCTTGCCTGATTTGCCCGCAGCCCCCTTTGATGGAGCCTGAGCGAGCGAAACGCCCACTAACGCGATCGCCAAAATAAATGCTGTGAATATGTTTTTCATAATTCCTCTCAAAGTTGTTATTGGCCGTTTTGTGCAGCCACTTATGAATGCGTTTGGAAGAGGAAAAAACTATCATCGGGCCGGAAATTATTTTTGCTTCTGCCGATCGATTTCCGTCGGCTCATTGCCCGAAGGGTTCCAATTTCTAAGGTCGCGACAGAAACAGTTGAGTTGCCTAAACTACAGCTATCGGCTAGACTTCGAGGCAAAATAACACAGTAGAAAAATCCATGATCAAAAAAATAATTCTATTCGTTCTAATATTCGCGATAGCGGCCCAGGCGCAGCAGAATGATTGGCCGGTGGCGACGCCGAAGTCGGTCGGGATCGATGACAAGGCCCTGGCGGCGTTTGATGCGGAGATCGCGTCGGGCAAGTTTGGCAATATGGACGGCCTGACGATCATCCGGCACGGTAAGCTGGTTTTCGACAAGCGATACCCGCACGACTATGACAAGATCTACGGCGAAGATGCCAAGAAGGAAAGTCCGCTCAATGCGGGCGATCTGAGCGGCCCTTACAACTATTACAGTTCTTGGTGGCACCCGTGGTATCAACGCGGTGAACTGCACACGCTGCAGTCCGTGTCGAAAACCATCACGTCGATCATCTTCGGCGTCGCCCGCACGCGCGGCGATTTCCCTGACATCGACACACCCGTAATGAAGTACTTTGACGAGTCGAAGATCGCGAACGTTGACGATCGCAAACGCCGCATGACCATCCGCCACCTGCTGACGATGTCCGCCGGCATCGACTGGAACGAGGGGCTGCCTTATACCGATCCGAAAAACACCGGCAGCCAGATGGAAGCCTCGCACGGATTGGGTCGAATACACGATAAACCGGCCGATGGCATTCGAACCGGGCAAAACGTACGCCTATAACTCCGGTGCGACCCAGATCCTCGCACACGTTTTTCGCGTCGCGACCGGCATGGACATCGAGGACTACGCCGTTCGCCATCTTTTCACGCCGCTCGGCATAAAGCAGTTCTACTGGAAACGCTCACCCAGCGGACTGGTCGATGCCGAGGGCGGCATTTACTTGCGGCCGCGTGACCTCGCCAAGCTCTGGTACCTGTTTCTGCAAGGCGGCAAGTGGCAGGGTAAACAGATCGTTTCGCCCGAATGGGTCAAAGATTCGCTCACGCCGCATATGGACCTCGGGCCAAATGCGAAATATGGTTTGAAATGGTGGCTCTACCCTTACGGCCCGGACAATAAATTCCTCGCCTGGGGCGGCAGCGGGTTCGGCGGCCAGCGCCCGCTCGTTCTGGCAGAATACGACATGGTCGCCGTTTACACAGCGTGGAACGTCAATCCGGGCCCGGGACTCAGAACAAAAGAATCGATCGACCGACTCATCGGGATGGTCACGGATGGAAAAACACCGTCCGGTCCATCTCAGGCCGCGGCCGAACCACAGAAAACAACATTAGATCAGGTCTTGGAATATCTGCTCTCTTCAGCCGCCACAGATTTTCATACTCATCGCCCGCCATATCCTGAACGCTTTCGCAATGTGCGGATCGGGCATACCACCTCCGCCAGTGGCGAAGCAGTGTACAGCTTATGCGGCGAGTTTAGGGAAGCCGGAAAATCCGAGTGGTCGCATTTCGCGACGATCAAGACCTCGGGCTACGAACAATGGCTCGGGTCTCAATCTAAGGATTACTGCCAGGGTCGTTCGTTCGTATGGGACAAGAAGGGTGATCTGTCGTCGTCGCTGAAGAGCCGCCTTGATTCGATTCGGTAGGATGTACAGTTGCAACAACGTTGATCTTTGAAAAGAGAATAGGTTGATCGGAAAGTCAGACTCCAACGGATCCTGAATTTTATGCGGACGCTCCCCGCTCACTGTTCAGTTAGCAAGTCCTACGGTCAACTCCAAATGCTTCTTTGGTCCGATCGATATCTGGATAGTATTATTGGGCGGGCTTTCGCGTCGCCAGGCGCGGTCGGCGGGGGTGAACATATACGCACCTATCTTAGTTCCATTCGGCACGTTGAACGCCACTTGATATTGTCCGGCAGGAAGGTCCCACAGCTCAAAAAATCCCCGCTCATCCGTCTCGGCAACACGCTCGAAGTTCCGCCCCGAAACCGTAACTTTAATATTCGCGAGGCTCGGAGGATTCGGCCCAAACCTTTTTATCGTCCCTGAAAGCCGGGTCTTACCCGTCAGTTTGGTCCGGTCATCAAGATAGGTGAGGTCCGGCGCCGCCTCTTCGATCCTCGCCGATCGCGAACATTTTCCGACCAAATGAAGCATTCCTTTTAGGCCCCCGATCCGGATTGCCGGACCGGTGTAGAAAAGGAATCTTTGCCCGATCTTTTCGCGCAAAAAGACCGTCGTGCAATCGCCGCCGCCGCCGTTGAGCATTCTGATCACTTGGCCCGTTTTCAACGTACCCTTGTAAACCTTCTCAACCGTCATGACCGCCGCCATCGTACGATAAACATTTTTATCCGCAACGCTTCGGTCCAACTCTTCAAAGCTGTCCAGCCGAGCGGAAACAACGATCGGTGACGTGGCGAACGCGTCCAACACTGTTCGCGAATCTGAACAGGTGCAAGCAGACACTTCTGAAACCGTAGCTGCAAAAATGAACAAAAAGAAAATACCCGAAAATAATACGATCCTCATAATTTCCCAAAAAAGTGCGCCGGCTATACTCACCACGGCGCAATCCATTATAAGATGCGCACGTCGTTTTGACGCAATCGCGCGTAGAGCTTGTCAGTCGGATATTGACCTCATACGACCGATTTGCTCGTACGCTCAACTTCGCGTAGACTGCCCACTTATGAAAACTCAAGGGAAACTTGTATTTTGTCTGATCGCGCTCTTCTTGCTTGCGGTCGCTGCTTCGGCGCAGGACGAGTCACTGAAGGACTTAACTGACGACGATGTCTTTCACTCGAAGGAAGACGGCTTCGAGATCGCCCTGCCGGCTGAGTTGGTCCAAAAGGGCAAAGTCGATAACGGCCGCACCTATGACTGGGATTTTAAGGAAGGATCGATATCGGTCGTCATCCGACACAATCTTTCGGCTCCGGCCTCAAAAACGGACGCCGACATCGCGAAATTCCTGAAGGGCGTGAAGCAAACCATGACCGAGGGGATGAAGGCAACCTTACTCTCGGAAACCCCGGCCAGGATCGGCGAATACCGCGGAGCCGCGTATCTGATGACGATCGATGGACATAAAACCCTCTTGATCGCTCTCGCATGGGAAAAATTCACGGTCGCGATTACCGGTGCGGTCGCCAACAAATTGCCTGCTTCTGAAAAGCTCGTATTCGAAGCCGTGCAGTCGTTCGAGTTCGTACACTAGGCTCGGCCAGAAGAAAGGCGCGGATCGAGGCATCCCGATGAATCGTCCGAATTTGTGGATCGCCAACGCTCGCGGGTCAGCAATTTTGCCGCTCCTGCGGAGCCGGTTTGACGGCTGACGAACCGCGTGGACTAACATCCGGTTCTCGGGTTTACTGCGAACCGACGGCAACGATGGGAACGTCGCCCGCGATCCCCCAGTCCCGGATCCTGTAGTGCCCATCAGAGCTTTGAACGATATACCAAGTCCCGCCGCGATAGACCGCGATATCAGTTCGCCCGTCGCCGTCATAGTCGCCTGGAACCGGAACGTCGGTGCTAACGCCCCAATTGGTCACGGAAAACGATGATTCGTTCGAGCTTGGCGAGACATACCACTTCCCTTCGACCGCGCGGAACACGGCCATGTCCGTTCGTCCGTCGCCGTCGTAATCGCCGGGCACGATCTTGTCGCTGGCTATGCCAAAAGTCCGCGCGGATAGCGTATTGTCGCCGCTTCGAATGACATACCATGTTCCCGTATTCGGCCGGAAAACGCTTATGTCCGTACGCCCGTCGCCGTCAAAGTCCGCGGTCGATGCTCGATTGACGCTGACCCGCGTGGCCGAATATATATCGCCCAACCCAAATCCGCCCGTCCGGTTTGAAACGAAATAAAGAATGGTGCCGTCATTTGCGAGGACTGGTTGGGCGTTGCTGCCGGTGGTGCTTAGGCCGGCAACGTAGACCGGAGGGCTCCACGCCGCAGCGGTCGACGGGCGAGTCGAAACGAAGATGGCTTGATTGGTCGTCGGCACAAGGCGGTTCGAGCTGAAATAGAATTCCAACCCGTCACGGCTTATCGATGTTCGTTCTTCCGTTCCGGTGCTGTTTAGTATCGAAATGATAGTAGGCGGATTGAAAGTGCCGTCCGCATTTCTCGTGCTCTGATAAATATCGTTGCCGCCCAATCCGCCGGCCCGGTCACTATTGAAAAATAGCGTTCCGACCCCTGTCGCGGGGTCAACAAAATAATTCCCCATATAATCATTCGAGGCCGTATTAAGGGCCGCTCCGGCATTTACGGGTGCCGTCCATCCTAGATCGTTATTCGTATCCGTCCGCGTCGAGACGTATATGTCCGACCCGCCGGCCCCCCCGGCGCGGTTGCTTTGCATAAACATTTCGCGCCCGTCCGGCGACAAACTGGAGATCGTATCGTTTGAGGCCGTATTCAGCGTAGCGCCCAAGTTTTGCGGAGCTCCCCAGGCGGAACTGATCGTCGCCCGTTGTGATACCCAGATGTCCTGTGCACCCTGTCCGCCGGGGCGATTACTGGAAAAATAAAGGCTAAGGCCATTTGACGATTGAACGGGCAGTTGGTCCATCTCTGCTGCGTTGATAAGCGAACCCATATTCTGCGGCGCACCAAAGGTCGAGAAACTCGACGCCGCACTTGCCGTGTCGATCCTGAAAGCATCACTTTGGGCCCAGCCCTGCGGAAGCCCGCAAAAAAGTATCCCGAATGTAGCAACCAAACTCTGTATTTTTTGTAATTTCATTAGAATATTCTCCACTCTGATCTCTATCCGCCTCGGCGGAAACACGCCGGTTTTCGCCGGTCCAATTTTCTTGTGTTCGCCTGGAAAGGGTGGTACGCTCCTCGACAAAGATCTCTTGCGACCAATCGCGTCTGCCCTTTTTCGGTTTACGTGATCGAGGTTACGCGACGTGGGCCGGGTAGGTACTTCGCGGCATATTCTTTGTAACTTCCCGGTTTCTTCCTTCTTCCGGTTCGTCTTATGTTGATGCAGCAGAATGAGTTATACGAATTCGGGCGGTTTCGCCTTGACGTCACCGAGCGCTTTTTGGCGAGGCGTGCAGGAACAAGGGTGCCGCTATCGGACCGGGCTTTTGATACATTGTGCGTTTTGATCCAAAACGCCGGACATTTGGTTTCGAAGGACGATTTGATGAAAGCCGTCTGGCCCGATTCGTTTGTCGAAGAGAACAATATCGACAAATGCATTCACGCGATCCGGCGTGCCTTGCGGGAAAAGCCCGGCGAGCAAAAATTCATCGAGACAGTCAGAAAACACGGCTATCGGTTCGTGGCGGATGTCATGCGAGTCGAAAACGGACCCACAGGAGACCTCGATGAAAATCGTCCGGTCGCTGAAATTAAACTCGTCTCAGCGTCGAAGGCATCCCCATCCTCACTGTCAAGCCATTCTCAAACATCGTCTGTCGTCGCTTTGGCGGATTGGAGGCACGAATTGCCTCAGCCCCAAAGCGTCAAGGTAAATGATGCTCGTCCGGAACTTGTCCGCACCGCCCCTGTAGTCAGGATCAAACCGCGAAATTATCTGATAGCTCTCGCCGGCCTTGTCCTTGGTGTGATGGCGTTCGGTTACTATTTTCTCTTTTCGGGAAGCACGGCGTCGGGTGGAAACGGCACTAGATCGATCGCGGTCCTTCCGCTGAATCCGATCAATTCCGGCGACCGCAACGAGACGCATGAGATCGGCATCGCCGATTCGCTTATCAACCGCATCAATTCGATGGAGGGCATCGTCGCCCGCCCGCTTAATGCGATCCGCAAATATACGGACCCAACTCAGGACCCGATGACCGCTGGCCGCGAACAGCAAGCCGACTATGTTCTTGCGTCGCACTACCTGTTGGCGGACGGCAAGATCAGAGTCACTTCTCAGTTGATCAATGTTCGCAGCGAAAAGATCGAAGAAACGTTCAAGATCGAAAGTGATGCTCCCGACATCTTTTCAAGGTTGGATGCGGTCGCCGAAATGATCGGCGAAAAGCTGATCGCCAGGTTTGGCTCCAGACCCTCGATCCCGCTGGCAAAACGCGGGACGAGCGATGAAAGAGCTTATCAACTTTTTTTGGACGGCAGTTATTTAGCCGATAACAGAAGTGGGGAGGAAGCGAAGAAAGGGTTAGCGCTATTGGAAGAAGCGGTCCGGCTTGATCCAAACTACGGCCTCGCCTGGGCCCGCAAGGCTCACGCGCACCGCTCGATCGCCAACTTTTCCCGAAGCTCGGATATTGGAGAAGAGCATAAACGGTCTATCGAAGCCATCAACAGAGCCTTGGCCATTGACGCAAACCTGGCCGACGCCCACAGCGCCCTGTGTGAAAACAAAATGTATTACGAATGGGATTTTGCTGGGGCCGAACGCGAGTGCAAGCGGGCCATCGAATTGAATCCCAGTTCCCCGCTGGCACATCAGATCTACGCGCGTTTTCTGTGCGGCCGAGCCCGGCATGACGAAGCGATCGCCGAGATCAAGACCGCGATCGACCTTGAGCCCGCATCGCGATTCAACCAGCACTGGTATGGCACCAGCTTACATTATGCTCGTCGCTACGACGAAGCCGTTACTCAATACAAACGCGTGATCGCGATGGATGCAAATTTCCTGCTTCCCAACCAGTATCTGTCCATGACGTTGGCCCTGCAGGGCAACGAAAAGGAATCCTATGAATGGTGGATGAAGGTTTTAGCGTTACAGAGAGCAGACGAGAAAACGGTTGAGAGCTACAAAACGGCTTATCAAACGTCAGGGTGGCAAGGCGTTGAGCTGGAGAAAGTCAGGCGTTTTGACGAAAGCGATCTTGTTTATTACCTCGGGGCGGCCTTTAACGCGCAGGCCGGGAACAAAGATAAAGCATTCGAATATCTCGAAAGATCGTTCCAGCGACGCGAGTTATGGATGAGCATGCTTAGGGTCGACCCCCGGATCGATTCCCTCCGCGACGACCTGCGTTTCGAATCCCTCCTAAGCCGTGTCGAAGGTAAATGAGCATTTTCTAAACGTGACGATCAAAGGGGCGACGCGAGATAAACGGCGGACCCATGCGCCCGGATGCTTCTGAGCCGCCCGGGATGGGACGGGTACCAAACTCATCCTGCTGATCGTTGCCCCGCACCTTCCGAGTCGTTGAAAACCCGGTCCGGCCATAAGTGCTAAAGATCGCCGGCAGAGGCTCCGACGGCTTAGCGATCGGCAACTCTCGTGTATCATTCCCCGTCTTTCCAATTCTCGCGTTCATATCATCTCCCCGGTTTCGTACCATTCCAATGCGTTAAGCCCGGTCCCGCCCTTTTCAAGGCAAACGTCGTACCACATCGCCGCGATCCTGCTTTGTGTCAGAACGGCTTTCGTCGCCTTGGCCTGACTTTGGAAGGCAGCGTCGCGTTCAGGCTTTTCCAACATCGGTCTTTTCCACAGATGCCTGTGCAAAACCTGAAGCAACTGCTTAACTTGTTAAGCAAATTACGGCGTTTTTCGCCATTTCAGGTGTGGAAAACCGTCAGATCGTTTCCGTCGCCCCAGAAAGTCTATGTTTTTGTGATCGCTTACTCACGGCCGCAATTGGGGCTTTTCATACGCTCCGATCTGCGGGCAAAAAAATATCCACAATCATACGCATGGCCCCAAAGGAGGAAAGAAAAGCCGTGCGGGTATTGTGGATAAGAGTTGCAAAGGCGGCCAGAATGCCGGTCTCCGATCTGCATCAACCTATTGCCAGGGCTGCTGCGAAACCGTTTCTATTGGAGTTTTCTTTGAGACCGGCCCTGACTGCGGGCAACTACTACCTGATCTGCGTCTCGTAGGAGGTTCTGACGCGGAGCTGTTGATTACGATTGAGGTTTATATGTTTACCGCGTTCGATCACCACGGCACCGACGCCGAACGCAGCGCCAACACCGGCTCCGACCGCCGCGCCAACGGGCCCGCCAGCGATCGCCCCGATAACGACTCCCGTCCCCGTCGCTGCACCGATGGTTATCGCGTCTTTTTTATACGAACGGTCGCCAACGGCCATTCCTTCGTTGTCCACCCGCTTCACGTTGTCCCCTTTGACGGGCAGGACCTCGGTCAGAAGTGCGTTGAAATTGCTCCAGCGGGTCTCGGTGAGAATGATCCTGTCGAACGAAAGTTGGATCTCGGAGCGCCGTTTTATGCGGCCCGGCTTGCCGATCTTGCTGACACGGCCCTCGATCACCGCTCCCATGATCTCCGCCGGGGAAACGATCTTTGCCGTAAATTTATCACCAGGTCGGCTCCGCGATGTGCTCATTTCATCGATCAATTCGACGATCAATTCGGTGTCCTTCGGAATAATGATCACCGCGTCGCTGACAGGCGTGAAGCTAGCTTTCCTGAAGCTGTCGTCGGCCGCCGGAACGCTGTCCGACACTCCCGGCTGAGCAGTTGTCTGAGCCTGAGTCTCGGTTGGCGGCGTTGAAACTTCTTGCTGGGCTTGCGCCGGCACCGTCGCCACGGGCATCTCCGTACCCCGTCGAGCAATGTTCGCCGGTACGCTGGCCTCAAATGTCTTTTTCTCAAACCCCGTATCGTATCCGGTTTCGAATCCCTGCTTATATCCGTCGGCGTAATCTTCTATCGAACCATAATCCTTGCTATAGGCCCGGTTCGCTTTCAAATAATCGGAATGTCGCCTGAAATCCTTTGCCGCGTTATCGATCGAATCCCGATAACCCGACATATATCCATCAGAATAACCAGTACGGAAACCACGCTGAAGGGCGACCCTCGAATCCTGTGCGATCGAGGTTTGAATCGGAAGTGCGAGAAACGCCGCGAAACCTAACGAAAATAAGAGTGAAATGACTAAAACACTTCGGAAAAGCTTCATGTGATCTCCTTTGGATGTGGAATTGAGGAACCAGAAACGAGTTGTCCGCATATACTTATACACAATTGTTTAAGAAATTACAAGAAATATTATGCACTCGCTTAATCGCTGGTTTTCGAGACAAAAAAATGGCAGCCGGACGGCACTGTCCGACTGCCTAGTTTGCCTCAGGAGGAGGAAGTAAACTCTTTGATTAGAAGCTCTTACGGAATAGATACGACGCCCGGACAAAAAATGTTCGGCTATTTCTCTCGAATCCATTCTCCAGATTTCCGGTGTACGGATTCACACCATTGTAATTAAAATTGTCGTTGTATCCTGCGTAAAAGGCGGTGCCGGGACTTGGTGTCCATCCAAAAAGCAGCTGTCCGCTGTAATTGTCATTGCTCGAATTGTAGTCAAGCCGAGCTCGGGTAAACAAAAACCTCGTAAATTGGTAGGTCGAACGAAGGACGACAATATCCGAATCAAAGGTACGGACTTGATTGTCGTTTCGGACAAGACGTGATTTTCGATAGCTTATCGAAGTACGCAACGGATTGATCGGCTTATATTCCGCGTATACCTCCGCATCGAACTGCTTCCCAGGCTGCGGATCCTGTGGAGAACTTCCAAAGTCGAAGTCGAAAGCGTTATTGATATATCCGACAAAAAGGCCGTAGTTGAATTGCTTGCTAACCGTCTGGTTGATATTTCCCGAATAATACTGCTGCCAGGTACCGCGAGTTGGAGCCCCCGCAAACTGGCCGTCCCGCGTAACGCCGCGTTGCAGGCCGAACTCTTCTTCGTAGATCTTCTCGTAAAATAGTCCAACTTCAGCAAAGATGAAGATACTTTTTTGCAGGGCAAAATTAAAATTGTTACCAAGATTCCAGCCCTGTAAACGACCGTGCCAGTCGTAATCAACCCCGCTGAACTTACGCCAATCGATCTTGATAATACTTGCCTTTGGCTTGGACTCCGTACTGCTTCGGTGCACAAAAAATGCAAAGTTTGAATTCGTGCGGCGTGTAAACCCTGCATCGGCACGAAAATCTTTGCTTCGGCCTCCAACCTCAAGGAACCATCCGCTGTTCTTCTCGGTGTAGTCCAGGTTGAAATAATAGCCGGCGCCATTTCCGGTGCGGTAAATGTTGTTTGTTCCTGGAGTTAGGTTAGGGTCAACCGGATTTGGTGTCCGTCCAGTCGCACAGATCTCACGATTGCGCTGTGCCTGCGCGGGGTCGAGAGCCGCCTCAAATGAGCTTTCAAAGAAACACGCCCGGGAATGCGTACCGATCAACTGGAACTGCGACGTTAGTTTTGGAGTGAATTTGAAACGTCCGTCGAAACTGCCGACGAAGTTCTTCTGTTCCGGAAAACTGCGATAGGTCGCGAAGAAGCCGATATTGTTCTCCTTTCCAAAGTCCTGTTTTAAGCGAAGCACTCCAAATGTGGCGTTTTTGCCCACAAACTCGGAAATGCGCCGGTAGACGGCTGGACTATTTATTTCATTCTCACCGTAGTTTCCGGGTGCATTGTCCGATGCGGCAAGAATGCCGAACGTCGTTTTGCCGATCTTCCCGGTTATTTTCGCCGCAGCATCCGGATCGATGATCTGTCTGGAATAGAAGATCTGGAATGGCGTTTGAAAAATATCCTGGCCTTCAAGAAAGAACGGCCGCTTTTCCGCGAAGAAAATTGGAAAGCGTTGATTCGCGGTAATAACCGGAGCATCGGCCTCGATCTCTGCAAAATCGGGATTTATCGTCGCGTCGATGGTCACATTTGGCGATAGGGTATATTTCAGCGAAACGCCAATATCCTGTTTGACCGGTTGATTTACGAACCTTCCGGCAGCTATCTCATTCGCCTGTACACGGCTGCCGGTTTCTGAAACAGTGATGCTGGGCACGATCTCCAAGGTGCGTTCATACTTTATTTCGTCAAGGCCGCTGATCTTGCCGTGCTTGATCAAAAATCCCGAGATATTTCGATCATCCGGCAGCCATTGATCGAACTCGTCATTAAAGCGGTCAATGTTCCTGGCGGCGTTAAACCCCCACAACTTCCCTTTTCCGGCCGAATAACGTAGCGACTTAAACGGGATCTTGACTTCGACGGACCATCCCCAATCTTCGATGACGCCTTTTGACTCCATCACAATGTCGACCGAAAAATCCGCCCCGCGGCCCTCCGTGAAGATACCGTCCTGCTGAATGCCGAGTGGATTGAATGCAAGCACATACGCGCGCCTCTGATCGTTGTATGTATCAAGCCAAACCCGAACATTGTCCTCACCCGTTACTTCATCGCGTTTTGCAACGGTCGCCCGGATCTTGTCTTTTTCATCCCAACATTTGAACGCGAGGTAAAGGTGTTTTTCGTCGTACATCAACATCACCTCGGTCGGCTTCGAGGGTGCGGTGTTGTCGCCGGGAAATGTCTGAATGAAATCCTTCAGAACGGTCGCTCGGCTCCACGACTCCTCGTCGGGCTTACCGTCGATGGTTATTCCGGCAGCGATCTTCGGCACGTTTTGCGGCCGGGCTTTCTCGGGCGGAATTTCAATACCGGGTTTCTTAACGTCCGGACGCTTTTGTTACTTCGACAGGCTGATCGTTCGTTTTCTTTGCAACAGAGTTCAGAGGCCGCGTTTGGCTGGGCTTGAATGCAAATGGAAAGAATAAGGACAGCAAAAAACGGAAAAAACTTTTTCATGGCAACACCAATTATTACTATGACGGTATATAAGGAATTCAATTATTAATGGACTAATGTCCAAAACATCTCGCAACATAGACCGGGAATTAATTCAAACAAATGACTGTTATTTTCTGTTCCGCCTGTTCCACCACGAACGATGGAACGGGCGGAACGGGTCGGAACACCCAAAGTTCTTCGCGCTGACACGAGAGCGGCCTCGCCGGTGCAATAAATGAATATTTTGGCCGCCGTATAAAACTCCCCCGGCTTCGTCCTCTTTTCAGCGATGATTTACTTCTTTGAGTGTCCTTTTGTCGCTTGGTCGTTCAAAAACCGCTCACGACAATCGGGAAGCAGATTACTTCTGTATGACTAAAACGCAAATACGGTCATAAGGTTTCAAAAGTTATGCCCGAATAAGAAATTATTTCGAACCTTATCTCACTGCGTGTTTGTTAGGGTGTTCGCGTTGCGGACGCGGATCTCTCCGGCCTCGACATTAAAGTGGTATTTTGGGCCACCCAAACCAAAACGCCATTTGCCTTCGGTCACGACATTCGGCACCTTTAGATTCTCAATGGTCAATGCCTCAACATTTGCCGTGATCTCAACATTCGGATTCTCAGGAACCGTCAGTACGTAGTCTCCGTCGACTGAGGTGCCGTTGATGCTCGAAAACTGGCCTTCGAGGTAAACATCGCCGTCGGCGGTGCGGGACTCGAGTTCGCCGGTAAAGCCGATGACACGGACCTGTCCGTCAACCGACGAAATATTAAGCTTACCTTCGCCATCGCGAACATTGATCGCCTCGTCCACGCCCTTCAGGTCGATCTCGCCCGAAACGCCGTCTAGCCTGATCTCGCCATTTGTCACTATCCTCAGGTTGGTTCGTTTTGGAACATATACCTCAATGCGAACAAGGTCCGAATCACCAAAAAAAACGACATCGCTCGATGCCTTTGCGTTGTTTATTACTTTAAGGTCAACGCCCGAGTCGGTTGCTGTTTCGGTCACCGAAACCGGTGTGCGGTTGCGTCGGCCGGAAACTTCGGTCAAAACATACTTGACCTCGGGCCTGTCCCATCCCTTTACTTTGACAGCGCAGCCCTTTGCCTCGATCGAAACTTTTGGGGTTCCTTTGACAGCAAACGTGTTGGTTTTCTTTTCTATGAACGGCGCTCCGGATGTCCAGTTCGCCGTTCGCATGCGGGCCAGGTTTTCTTTCTGCCGGTCCATTCCTTCCTTGATATGGATCTGCATATCCTTCATATCAATGTCCTTAAGCTTCTCAAGGCTTTCGACCCTGATCTTCTCGATCTCCGGAGCAAGGCGTGCAAGTTCGGCCTGTGCAACTTTAATGCCGCTCGCGGCCGCCTTGTCCGCGTCCTTGATGGCCTTGGCTACGTCCTTGTTTATCTTTGACGATTTAAAACTGGTCATTTCGCCATCGTTGTCCCAATTGTTGTCGTCGTCATCCTTGCTTTTTTGCGGCAAAAGGTTTGTGGCCGGGTTTGTCGATTTGCCGTCATTCTTACGTCCGACGGACAAATTCCCGTTCACGCTTTCGAGCTTGATCTGGACCTCGCCGCTGCCGACTCGCCCGTACATATCGCGGCCGACGTATTTACCTTTTCGTACCGGTAAACCAAAATCGTTAGTGATATTTCCGTTAAGCGACTCTGCCTTGACGGTTGCGTTGGCGTCCGAAGGGATGACCAGATTGGCACGCCCGTTGACCGTCTCCAGCGAGATCTTGGACCCGGGTTCCAGCCGGTCAAAATCGGCCGTTACTTCCCCGTTAACCGTCGAAAGGTTTGCGGCACCGCGAAGGTTCGTTGCGATCACGTTACCGTTCACGGCCGAGACCTTCGTGGTATTTACAAAATTCGATACCGTCACCGATCCGTTTACCGTTTCGACCTCGTCCAGCACGGCCGTTCGGGGCACCGACAGGCGAAACTGCACTTCAAGTTTGCCCTGGTTCTTCCAGTTCTTGCCGTTCTCGCGGGTCCGCCGCCAGTTTCCGTAATCCGCCTCGACGTTAAAGCTGTCGGCGCTCGACTCGACCTTTATCTCGACGTCAGCCAGAGCTTCCTTCGAATCGGCGATCTTTGTCGCTTCCAGCTTCACCTCGTTCTTGTCCCACGCCTCGACAACGATCGAGCCGTTCACATTCGAAACGCTCACCCGGCCGTTCGGGCTTATCGGGTACGACTGCTCGAATTTCTCGGTCTCGTCGCCCGCGGCCAAAACAACCGCCGGGCCGCTCATCTGCGGAAGGTCAGGGCTCGTAACCGTCGGTTCATTGTTTGATGAAAATACCAGTCCTGCAAAAACGATCGTGTATAACCAACTCATAAATGCTTTCTCCTAATGGATAACCTGTATTGGGGGTTTTTTCCCGTATCTACTAGCAAAACACCGCTCATTTACGGTTTATGACAGGTTTTTTCGAAACTTTGAATAAATAATAAAAGCCGCCAATCGCCCTTAACGCATGGCGGATGCCTGAGCGTAAGCGAGGGCGTGTCTGTTCGGTAAGAATTAGCCACGAATCACACGAATGACACGAATTAGTGAGCGCTTTTCTATTCGTGTTATTCGTGTAATTCGTGGCCGATATAATTGTCAAAGAGCTCAGAACGTGTACAGCTTTTTGCCTTTGTCCTGGAACATTGTGACGGCGAGGCTGACGGCGTCGACCTGGTCGTCGAAGTGGCCGCCGGGGAACTTGCAGATCTCGTCGAGAAAGGCCTGGTTCCAGGGGCCGCGGACGAGGATGACCTTTCCTTCTTCTGCAAGCGGTGCCCATTTCAGGGCCCGCGTCAGTTTGTCGGTCGAAACTGTGACGCCGCGAAGGTTCGATCCGCGAATGCGCGGGTCTTGGCGGAGTTCCTGGATGATCGCCTCGCCGTGGAGTGCCTTTTCGATCCCGTGTTCGGTGTCTTTTTCCTCGATAATGCGGGAAAGAATGTACCGACGCTGTTCGGGAAACTCGATGCGCCTGTCGAAAGCCGTCGGCGATATAGAGATTTCCGTCGCCGTCGTAAGCGACGCGGAAGCTGGATGTATAACAGGCCGAGGTTTTGGTCGAAACGGCAAGATCGTAGCCGCGTTTCCATTTCAGTCCTTCGGGAGGCCTCGCGACAAACCGCTTGAACCAGGCACGCTTGAACGTTCCGCCCTCGGCCGGGGTCGGCCGCTGTTGGTAGAGTGCCGAGAAGGCATAACCGCCAAGCTGGCGTCGGATTTCCCCCAGTTTCGTCACGTCGAACCGCATGGGACAAGTGCTTCGCCTTCTCGGCGGCCGATCGGGTCAGAACCGCCTGCGTGAGCGGGCGGCCAGTTGCCCGGGTCTGAGGAAGCCTCGGCCAATGTATTCGAACCTGTCTTTTCATTCTTTGTGAAACCCGCGGTATCGTCAGAGACAGCGGACGCCGCTTCCTTTGTCGCTGTCTCTGTTGATCGAGATGTCTTGGGACTCACGAACTGGCCGCCCGCTAACGCAGGCGGTTCCGCCAAGGCCGGCAAGTTAACAACTTCCCACTGATCGCCGCCGTCGGCCATGTCGTTTAGCAATCTTCCGGCGAGGTCGTCTTCGTGCCAGCGGGTCTGGATGAGGATGATCGAGCCGTTTGGTTCGAGCCGTGTGTAGAGATCGTTCCGGTACCAGTCCCAGACCTTCTCGCGCAATGTCTCGCTTTCGGCGTCGGCACGGCTTTTTACCGGATCGTCGATGATGATGAGCTGTGCCCCAAACCCGGTCACGCCCGCCCCGACCCCGACCGCCTTGACGCCGCCACCGGCAGCAGTTTCCCATTGAGACACGGTGTTGATGGTGCGCGTTCTTGGGAACATCCTTTGGGGGATTTGCGATTCGGTTTCGGTCGCTGAAGGCGACCTATTTAATAGCCCGGGGTGAGCGAGAGGATCGAGCGTAACCCCGGGAACGGACGAGATTTCTTCCGCTCCCTGAAGGGGAGCAACACCATTGGTCGGAGGTTGCTCCCCTTCAGGGAGCAGTCCGGTAAACGTAGTTAACCCAGGGTAGCGGCCGTCGGCCTTACCCTGGGCTATGGCGGCAGGATGGGAGCAACATGCGTTACGTCAAACCGGACGAACTGAGCGCCAAAGACATCGGCAAGTTCGTGCATCTTGACTTCGGAGAGCGGTCATTCGGGAGGGACCGATACGCAAAGCGCCCGTTGGAGGTTGTCACCATCTACCTGAAAGGTGGACCGGCAAAGTTCATCGAGCATCGTGTGGACGATGGCTTTAACATTTGGTTTGAGGAACAATACCTTGAATCCGTCGATCTGGTGGACGGTTTTAAATTAAGAATCATCAAAAGTGAGTTGCTAAGCATCAAAGGCGACAGCATCCGGGTGGAGAGTTATTTCAAGGCCGTGGACACGAAAGGCGAACCAGTAAACGGAAGATCGTTTACCAAGGAACTTTCCTTCAGAAAGACGGCCCTCGCGGAGGTTCTGATCCACGCAAAATGAGCGAGCGCACGCTCAGCCTCTGGGTCTAGCCATCACGCGCGGCGATGACCGCCGCTAATTGACCGGCCAGGAAACGGGAGCCACCGTAACCGGCCTTTCAAGCATCACGGACCTCGTCACGTCCAATGTTAGCCGCAGACACGACGCGGCCCGCCCCCGGCAAAAACGAACCTTTGTGTCTAACAAAAGGGCAAAGAAGATGGGACAAGCCTGGGGGATGCGATTCCGGGACAACAAATGGAAGCTTTTACGGCAGAGCCGAGCCTCACTCGAATATGAATAAAGATGTTTTTCTCCTAACGATTTTACTGATAATTTCGTCCGGTTTATCAACAACCGCGGCGTCCCAGGACAAAGGCATAAAGAATTTAAGAAAAGTCCATGACACTCTGGATGTGCGCTTACCGATTTCCGTAACCGGTAAGAACAAACAATTTGTTTCCGACCTGACAAGCGAAGACTTCATCGTTTTGGAAAATGGTCGGCGGCAGAAGGTCACCTCTTTCACAAGCGGGAAAGAGAACCCGCCTATTTTTGTCGGCGTGCTAGTGGACACTTCACCGTCAATGCGGACGAAAATGGAATTTGTAAAAGAGGGAGCCTTGAATTTGGTTTATACAATCACCCGTCCGCACGAAAACAAAGCGGCTTTCATGACCTTCGAAGACGACAAGATCATATTGCGGCAGGATTTTACCAATAAACTAGATTTGCTCACCAGAGCCATTGATAAGGTTAAAGAGACTGGCCAACAAAATTCTCTCTACAATGCTATTTATTCTCTTTGCGACGAGAAATTGGGCAACGCTTTAGGACGGCGCGACAATAGTAGTTATCTCTGACGGTGAAGACGTTTTCAACCCTGCCAAACTCAAAGATGTGATTGACATCGCGCAGCGAACCGAAACCGTCATTTTTATTGTTTCGACAAAAGGCAATTCGCTGAGACCCGTCCAGAATGTTAAAGACGGTACGGTTGCGGACTTAGACAATAAGGCTTTGTTACAGTTGGCCGCGGAAAGCGGCGGCACAATGTTTTTCGTGAGTAATGCATTCGAACTGGATAAAGCTTTCGAAAAAATCGTAAAGGAAATTAGTTCTCAATATATTCTTACTTATCGCCCGACAAACCAAAGGTATGATGGCAAACAACGCAAAATAAAAGTGCGGCTCGCTGGTGGAAAGAAGAATAGTGCACATACGATCCGCACTAAAGCAAAATATCGTGCAGTAAATAGAAGTTTGAAATAATTAGGAAAATCTTGGGCCGCGCCTGCTTCCCGCAGCTTTAGGACACGACCCACGCGTGGCGATGACCGCCGCTAATTGACCGGCCGGGAAACGGGAGCCACCATAAACGGCCTTTCAAGCATCACAGACCTCGACACGTCCAATGTTAGCCGCAGCCACGACGCGGCCCGGCAAAAACTAAGGTTTGTGTCCGGCCTTCATCGAGACGCGAACCTTGGACAGCAAGGAAGCAAGGTAAGCTGCCTTACGGTACAACGAAAAACTGCACGAAAATTGCGTGGAGCGTTTACAATATGAGGAACATGAGTGTTCTGAGTATTTGCATTTTGCTTGTCTTAAGCCTCTCGGGATTCGGTGAATCTAATCCTAGTCTCGCATCGCGAGATGCCCCGGTCGAACTGCGCGCAGAGAATCGATGTTATAAAGTACTGTGATGATGCGAATGCATTAATATCTCTCAAATTGACCTACACGAATAACCGGTCAAAGAATTTGATTCTTAACCGTTATATGACAATAATTCGTGGCTTTCGCATAGCAAAAACACTAAAGCAACTCAAATCGGGAGTGTTGGAAATTGAAGGTTCCACGGAGGTTGAATTTGCAGGATCGCCTCGCGTGACCGATTTGCCTGATTCAACTTACGAGATTATTCCGCCAAATCAAGCGTTCACCGTAACAACAGAACACAAAATCTCTGTAGGCATTCAAAGTCCTGATGATGAACAATGTGACGAAGACTGTCTTAAACCAGGTCAGCATGTTTTACAGATCACCGTAAGTTCATCGAGTCTTTCTAAGGATCTGGCCACCGAACTGGGCAGCAAGTGGAAGAGTGAGGGGGAATTGTTCACCCAAGGGCTGACCTCCGTACCCTTAGAATTCACGATCGACGCGCCCAGAGCAAGAAAATATGTGAATTGCAACTCATAATTGGGACTCGGACAAAAACCAACGTTTATGATGTCCAAAGTAGTTAATCTAAAAAAATGCCAAAACCAAATTGGAAAATAATTCTATACAACCTGGCGGAGGCCCGCGAGCAGATAGAGCAAATCGAGTCGCGGGCAAAGGAGAAGAAAAAACCTTCGGAAATTGATCTAAAAATTTGGCTCGAGCATGTTTATCATCATCTGAACTTCGCTTGGAATGTTAGACATCAGACGTCGGAAAAATACGCGAACCTCTCGGATGAGGACTTTAATGATTGGAGTAAATTTCCACCTGAGATTGACGAATCGAGGATTGACGTAATTAAGTAGGCTGCCGGAAACCAAGGTTTGTGCGTCGGATACGAATTCAATTCCGGGATACTGCTATATTCAACAATCTGTTAGAACCTTGCCTCGATTGCATGGAAACCGTGGCTTGAATTCGAAGGTGGGCTTTGCCACTTCATCACGCGTGGCCATGACCGCCGCTAATTGACCGGCCGGGAAACTGGAGCCACCATAACCGGCCTTTTCAAGCATCACAGGCCTCGACACGTCCAATGAGCTAAAATGACAGGCGCCGGCTTCGAGGTCGGGGCAAGGGATACGGTTTATGATGGTAGGTCGATTATTAGTATTAGTATTTTTGATCGGGTGGGTCGCGAGCGGCGTTGAGGGCCAATCTCGTGAGCGTGACCAGGTAATTCGCTTACTGGGTAATACCTACCTACGAATTACCGACGCCAGGAACATATTGTTCGAGATCGATCGGTTTCACGTTATCCGGGCCGAATTCGACAAGCGAAAGAGGCTCATTGAGTTGGCTGTGGAGCCGAAATATTATTTTGAGGACGATCACCCGGACTGGGCGACAACCCGACGATTTTGCAAATCTCTCGCGAGCGGAATTTATCGCGTTATCAACCAAGCTAAAACGTATAAAGGATCTTGGGACAATGGTGCAATCGGTAAATAGAAGTTCAGTCGTGACCAATATGACCGCTTGGTATACGGAACATTACCGGAACGCGAGCTTTACCTGGGGTGTGGTTGCAGACCTTCGGAAAGGCGACGATCCGCCATACGAGGTGCGTTGGTTTCGATTTAAGTACCGGGCAAAACGCGAAAAAGCTTGAATTCGAAGGTGGGCTTTATCGCGTTATCACGCGCGGCGATGACCGCCGCTGATTGACCGGCCGGAAACGGGAGCCACCATAACCGGCCTTTCAAGCATCACAGACCTCGACACGTCCAATGTTAGCCGCAGCCACGACGCTGTGCGCGAGAATTGTACAAACCGCAGCTTGACCCTGTTTTCATGACCCGTTTTCACTACTGGCGGGCCATTCGCCGCGTCCCTGAAAGGGACATATTCAATAGCGTCGGGTAACACCCGACGATCGCATCGCAAAAAATGGCCCCCGTCCCTGAAAGGGACGAATCCCGCCCCGATTCAATCTGTCCCTTTCAGGGACACCATCTAACGTCTCGCTATTTCGTCGGGATTCTCCCGACGCTATTTCATTGATCCCCTTCGGGGATTCCGATTATCCGACGCTATTGCATTTGAAACCGAAGGGGACATCCGCGTCCCTGAAAGGGACATATTCAATAGCGTCGGGTAACACCCGACGATCGCATCGCAAAAATGGTCCCGTCCCTGAAGGGGACGAACCCCGCCCCGATCCAATCTGTCCCTTTCAGGGACAACGTCTAACGTCGTGCCACGTGGTCGGGATTCTCCCGACGCTATTAAATTCGTCCCCTTCGGGACAACAGACTACCCGACGCTAATGCATTGACCCGTACGGGACATTCGATCAATCCCAAACGTACCTCTCGTCAAAATCGATTTCGTACTTGCGATAGAAACCGCGCATTTCGTCCTCGAACAAATGCTTTTTATGATGTTCTCTTTGATTTGCGATATATCTCTCAACAGCCGGGATCTGCGAATTGCCGACCGAGAATGCCGAGTAGCCGTCTTGCCATGCGAACTTTGAATACATACCCCCTTTGGTCTTTATCCATTTGGAGCTATCGCGTTTCACGGCACCTATCAATGCGGGAACAAGATGATTCTTGCTCATCGAGACAAGCAGATGATCGTGATTTGACGCGCCGCCCGCTTTCAGCAATTTACCGTCAAAGTTTCTGACGATTCCGCCGATATACGCAAACAGTTCGTTCTCGATGTCCGGCTGAATAAAGTCGAACCGAGTCTTCGTCGAAAATACGATATGGAAATAGCTCTGGAATAACGTCTGTGCCATGGTTTGTTTGTCCCTTTCAGGGACAAGCGTATCATTGAACACCGTTTTCGTCGGGATTCTCCCGACGCTATTTCATCAATCCCCTTCGGGGATTCCGAAACCTGAAAATCCGGGCACCGCCCTTACACGCGCGGCAATGACCGCCGCTAATTGACCGGGCGGAAACGGGAGCCACCATAACCGGCCTTTCAAGCATCACAGACCTCGACACGTCCACGGAAACCGCGGCTTGAGTTTCCGGCCAAAATTCATTCTCCCACGGGAATCATCCCATCCTGTCGAATTTACATCTTGGTGCCTATTTGGTAGGTTATAAGGTTTAGTACGCTCGGAAAGCGGAGAATGCAATGAACCTAAAACAAACGCGGCTGCACATTCTGCAAGATGCCAAGGGTTTAAATTCGAAGGCCAAAACCGGGGTTTCGCTACATTGCCACACCGAACATTCCAAGGAAATGCTGGATTTTATCCCGCATTACGCCGACAGGCTGCCGATCATTTCTTACTTTTGGCACCAGGAACAAAAGAAATACAAAGAAAAAGAAGGCAAGGATGTCGATTTTTCGACCGCCTACTGGTCCCCGCCGATGACCGGCCAGTCGGTTTACGACATCGAAAAACAACAGATAACGGGAGCCGGGCTTCAGGCTATCGTTTCCATTACCGACCACGACAGCATCGATGCGGGTGTCCAGGTACATCAAACGCAGCAAGGCGTACATGCGCCTATCTCGCTTGAATGGACGGTGCCGTTCGAGTACGGCTATTTCCATGTCGGCGTTCACAATCTGCCGCCGGACCGGGCGGTCGAGATCACGAAGACGCTGCTCGATTACACCTTTGTTAAAGAGAACCATTCGAACGAGAAGCTGCAGGAGATGTTCGCAATGCTGCACGACCTTCCCGGCGTGCTCGTTATCCTGAATCACCCGATCTGGGACATCGAACTGGTCGGAGAGGAAAAGCACCAGGTTTTGCTGAAGGACTTTATCAAAACGCACGGACGATGGATACACGCGTTTGAGATCAACGGCTTTCGCTCGTGGTCGGAGAACAAGCTGGTCATCGAAATGGCCGAGGCGTTGGGCATTCCGATCGCGACCGGCGGCGACCGCCACGGCTGCAAACCGAATACGGTCATTAATCTGACCAACGCGGACACGTTCGAGGAATTTGTCCACGAGATACGCGTCGAAAAGAAGAGCGAGGTCGTATTGATGCCCGAATACGAGCAGCCGCTTCATTCGCGTCAAATGCAATCATTCGCGGAGATACTGAAGCATTATCCCGAATTCCCCGAAGGCCGTCAGAAATGGTTCGAACGGGTTTTCTTCGATACGGGCGACGGCAAAGGTGTGGTGCCGCTTTCGGCCCACGGATGGCGACGCGGCGGGCCTGTGTGGCTTCGAGCTGCGATCTGGACGCTTGGATTTCTGGGCGGCCCGCAGATGCGGCCCGCGTTCCGCCTGGCGCGAAAGAAAAAGGACCGCGTCCCGCTTAATGCGGAAAAGACGAGCTTCGATATTATTGACCTTGACGACCTTTCGCGAAGCCTGTCGTCAGAAACGGTTTCTTGATGCCCGCTTCCC
The DNA here is from genome assembly GCA_963732475.1 of Blastocatellia bacterium. Lineage (GTDB taxonomy): Bacteria > Acidobacteriota > Blastocatellia > Pyrinomonadales > Pyrinomonadaceae > OLB17. Next base: position 228,800 of record CAVSZR010000009.1, read on the forward strand.
TTTTTAGACATCAGGCACATTTGGTCACGTAATCCGTGTTCCGAAATGGCGGCTTTGCCCGCCTTTCGTAGTTTTTTGGGGTTTTTGTGGAGAAACAATTACGCGTCGCTTTCTTTCCGGATTCGTACCTGGAAGTGAACGGAGCGGCTATGACATGCCAAAGGTTGACCGCCTACGCAAAACGCATGGGCTACCCGTTCTTGTGCGTTTACGCAGCAAAAAAGACAGAGTTGTGGCAGGACGAAAGCATAACGCACCTCACACTCAAACGCTCGCCGTTGTCATTTTCGCTTGACGAAGAGCTTGCGTACGACCCTTTCTTCCAGCGTCACGCAAACCGGGTGTTGCGGCAGATCCATGAATTCAAGCCGGACGTCATCCACATCACCGGCGTGAACGACGTCAGCATCGTCGGAGCTTACCTGGCGTGGAAACTGCAGATACCCGATTCTCGGTTCGTGGCACACGAACGTGCACGAATTTGCGGCCCATCGGCTGCAGAAGGTGCTGCGTTTTCTGCCAAGCGGTTTTGTTTCAAAGGTCGCGGGGTTTGCCGAACGAAAGATACTGGACGGAGCCGTACTTTATTACAAAATGCCGAAAGTCGTCCTCGCTCCAAACCAGGAACTCGTCGATCTGCTTGGCAAGGGCACTCATCGCGTATCGAAGATCATGAGCCGCGGCGTCGATACCGAAAAGTTTTCGCCGGACCGCCGGACGGTCAACGACGGAATTTTTCGGCTCGGATTTGTCGGACGCTTGCGAGCCGAGAAAAGCGTCCGGATGCTCGTCGATCTTGAACGTGAACTATTGAAGGCCGGGCGTAACAACTTCAAATTTCTCATTGTCGGCGAAGGCAACGAACGCGAGTATCTCGAAAAAAATCTGCAGAATTTTGAAATGACGGGTTTTCTGGACGGAGCGGAACTCTCAGAAGCGTATGCGAATATGGATGTGTTCATATTTCCGTCGAAGACCGATGCGTTTGGAAATGTTACGCAGGAAGCCTTTGCCTCCGGCGTACCGGCGATCGTTACGGACCAGGGCGGCCCTAAATTTCTCGTTAAGCCGGGCGAAACAGGTTTCATCGCAAAAGATCTCGACGATTTTGTGAAGTTTACGATCGAATTGATGGATGACCCGGCGAAGCTTTTGAAAATGAAAGAAAATGCACGGGCCAAGCGCGATGTCGCGGTCATGGGATGCGGTTTTCGAATCGGTTTACGACGGATACCAGACGGCCTACGAAAAGCGGGAAAGGAATATCAAGAGATAATGACCAGATCCGAGGACATTCACAAATCGATAACGGAAGCCGGCGACCTTGAGGATATTCACGATCGCGAAATTCCGGTTGCCGAGGTTTTGCGAAGTCTTTTCACGCACCCGCTCCAAATAATCACCCGTTGGAACTGGAAGGCGGCGTTTATCGGGGCGACATTACGAGCGTCATTTTATTTTACGGTTTACCAAGCGGCTAAGGAGAACTTGCGAGTCGCGTCTGACGGCGGCGGCAGTCGAACTCGGATTCAGGTTTTTTACCTCCGGGGCGTCCGGCTCCCTCGTGCAATCTTTCCGCAGGGCGACCCCAGCCTGGGTTGCGACTTTGATCGTCACGGTCTCGCTCCCGATACTCAGCCATTCGGTCGAATACGTCACGCATTACGTACAAGAGGTCTATTTCAAGGGAGTACTCCCGGCTTCTGAGAACAATGCCCGGCAATACGCGTTCGCGATCTCGGTTCTTTTTTCGGCGTTTTCGGCAATGTTCAACCTGTTCGCTATGAGGCACGGCGTGTTATTGGTCGGGGCCGGCAAAGAGACGCAAACACTCTGGGGTGATATCCGCAAGCTTCCGTCTTTGGTGCTTGAGTTTGTGACTTATCTTCCCCTCCTGATACTCCGCTTGATCGGGGAAAGCAGGATAGGTTACGCGATAGGGGTAGTTGCGGCGTTTGGATTGACGATCGGCGGAATTTTGGGTATCTTTCGCGGCAAATGGGTTTGGGCCTGGACGACAGCCGTTGGAGCATGGGCGATACTGTTGATCTGGACCCTGATCGTCGCGGCCGGCATGAAGATCATTGGCCGCCAGAAAGGGTGAAGCATCCTTGCATGGCGGTTAACGCGTCTTAATAATTATTCTATACACACGCGCTTTGCACGTGAACCAATAACCAGTGGCAGTTAAATCCGTTCATCTAACGAACTATTATCACAAAGATTCCGGCGGGATCAGCACGGCTTACAACAAGCTGCTCGAAGGCGCAAACCGTCATCGGCGGTACGTGCGTTTGATCGTCCCCGGCGAGGAAAGCTGTGTCGAAGAAGTTGGCGAATTTGGCCGCATATACTTTGTGAAGGCCGGGTACTCGCCAGTTTTCGATAAACGCTATCGCATCCTGATGCCGTGGAACAGCTATATTTTCGATCAGTCCCCGATCAAAAAGATCCTTCGCGAAGAGGCTCCGGATATTATCGAGATCGGCGAAAAATATACGCTTAGCCTGATGGCCGGTTTGATCCGAAAAGGCATCATGAATGTTTCGGCACAGCGGCCGATGTTGGTGCATTTTTCGTGCGAACGGATGGACGACAATGTTGGCGCATTCATATCGAACGGAAGGGCAAGCAAGCGCTTTTCAAGGGCGTTTATCCGCAACTACGTCTTTCCAATGTTCGATTTTCACATGACCAACTCCGATTACACCGCGTCGGAATTGCTTGATGCTGTCTCATCTCCGAACGGTTCGCAGCCGCGCGCGCGGTTAATGAATTTCTGCTGGCGACTGCTTCGTTCGGCAAAGCCGTCGGCTCACGAACGGGTTTTTGTGAATCAGTGCGGCGTGGATATTCAGACTTTCTCTGCAACCCGGAAAAACACCCAAAAACGCGAGCAGATCTGTCATTGAGAACGGCATTCCCGAATCTGCAAAGCTTCTTCTTTATGCAGGACGCATCTCGCCGGAAAAGAATGTTGCTCTGCTGCCGAAAGTGATGGAGTTGTTGGCCAAAGACACCGGGTCGGATTTTCGTCTTCTCATCGCCGGAGCCGGTCCGAATAGTGATTGGCTCGGCACCGAATGCGAAAAGGTCGCTCCCGGTAAAGTCGGATGCTTGGGCAGATCAACGACACCGAAACCCTTGCTAACCTTTTTGCGAATTGCGACGCTTTCGTCCACCCAAACCCGCGTGAGCCATTCGGCATCACACCGCTCGAAGCGATGGCCTCAGGGCTTCCCGTCGTCGCTCCTAATTCCGGCGGCGTACTTTCGTATGCCAATAGCGAAAATGCCTGGCTTTCCGAACCAACGGCCGAGTGTTTTTCGGAAGCGATCCGTGATATTTTTGTTGACGAAGGCTAGGCGGGTGGCCAAGGATCGGTTGCAGCACTGGAAACATCGGGGAAATACAATTGGGAATCGTCGATCTCAAATATTTTTGAGCTTTACGACAAAATGTTCTCCGAATTCTCGCAAAATCGGGGCGTTTACGCTTACGAGAACGCCGCAAAAGATTTCAACTTTTCACAGGAGTCAATTTCTCATGCCTGAAGTTTATTCGCCAAGTGCTGAACTTTAGCAAAATTGAAAAATGACTCACCCTCTAAAATCGGTCCACATAACCAACTATTATCACAAGCATTCCGGTGGGATCAGTACAAGTTTCAACAATCTTCTAGCGGCCGCCGAACGGCATCAGCGATATGTACGGCTGATCGTTCCGGGTGAAAAAGAACAAGTCGAGGATGTTAACCCCTTCGCAAAGATCTACTACGTACCGGCAAAATATTCGCCGCTCATCGACAAACGTTATCGCATCATGATGCCCTGGCAGTATATGCTGAAGGACACGATCATTCGAAAGATCCTCCTCGCTGAGATGCCGGACATCATTGAGGTGACGGATAAATACACTCTTAGCATGATCGGCGGCATGATCCGGACAAATAATTTCAAAAGGATCGGCCGCCCGATGCTCGTCCACTTTTCATGCGAGCGTATGGACGACAATGTCGGCTCGTTTTTGACGAAGGGGCGATTCGGCAAATGGCTGGCAAGGCGTGTGATCAGCAACTACACATTGCCCAATTTTGACCATCACATTGCGAATTCGACCTACACCGCCGAAGAGTTTTATGAGGCGCTCTCACCGGAAAAAAATCCCGGCCGCAGCGACGCTTTCCTGAATTGGTGTTGGCGTTTCTTCAAAGCTCCGCGGGTTCCGATCAGCGATCTTATCTCCGTTTGCCCGCGGGGCGTCGACTCGATCCACTTTACGCCCGATCGACTCTCAGACGACGTTCGGCGAGAGATGCTCGCTGCCGCCGGGATACCGGAAACCTCGATCATTCTGCTCTACGCCGGCCGACTTTCACCTGAGAAGAACATCAAACTGCTTCTGGACTTGATGAAGATCCTTGCCGCGGACGAGAACCAGGATTATCGTCTGCTTGTCGCCGGTGACGGGCCGCAGAGCGATTGGCTGAAACAACAGGGCGAAAAGTATGCAGCGGCCAAGATAATCCACCTTGGGCATCTCGACAAAGAAACGCTGGCGAATTACTACGCCAATGCCGATGTTTTTGTACACCCGAATCCGAAGGAGCCGTTCGGCATCGCTCCGTTGGAAGCGATGGCGTCTGGCGTACCGACCGTCGCGCCGAAAGCAGGTGGAATTTTGTCATACGCAACGGATGAAAACGCGTGGCTGGTCGAAGCGAGCGGTAGTGCTTTTGCCGACGCGATTCGTGAGGTAGTCGAAAACGAAACACTGCGAAGTGGCAAGATCGCAAAAGCACTTGAAACCGCGAGGGCAAATACCCGCGAAGCCTCGACGAACCTCCTATTTGCGACTTACGACCGGATATACGCAGATTTTCAGAATAGAAATGAGCTGTTCACGGCGGGTGAAAAGGCAAAAGATTTTGATTTTGTTAAAGAATTGTTAAGTAATCGTGTTTCCGAAAGGCAGCTTAATTGAAGACGGCTTATCATGGTGTTTCTGATTTCTTGACTTTTCGTCGCTCTCTAGCCCGTACGGTACAATTAGATAGATGCTCGAACTCGTACTCGCAAATCTTAAAGGTCCGCCCTTTTCGCACGTTGATCAGTGTCATCGGCGTCGCATTGGGCGTTGTGCTCGTTGTGCTTTTTACCGGCCTCGCCCGCGGGATGACCAACGAGATGGCGAAACGTGCTGCAAACTGGAAGGCCGAGATCGTCTTTACGCGTGCCGGCGGAATGGACCTGACAAGCTCAAATCTGAACGTCAGCACGGCTTATGTCGAAAAACTGAATCAAGTCGATGGTGTCGAATCGACCGTCGCCGTCGGCCGTTACATTACACCGAGCACAAAAGGCCGATTTGGTATCCAGCAGCTCGACGGCGTGGATTGGCAGCCATTTGCCGCGATGAACGGCATGCAGTTGGTCGAAGGCCGCGAGCCGAAGGCACACGACGAAGTGATCCTTGACCAACGACAAATGACGGACGACAAACTAAAGCTTGGCGATTCGATCGACTTGTTCGGAAATAAGAAATACAAGGTCGTCGGAGTTTTCGCTCCGCCGTCCGGATTCTCGGATTAAAATGTCGCTGGCGGCGATGCAGGACGTTCTTGAGCAGCCCGGCAGATGCACTTACATCCTCGTAAAGCTTCGCGACGGAGCGGATGTTGATGCGGTCGCCGCAAGCATCAATGCCGCCCTGCCGGGAAACAAGGTAAACCTTACACGCGATCTGGTAATTGATGCCCAGGAAAGAATTCCGGCACTCGGGACTTTCTTGAAAATTCTTGTCGGTCTCGGCGCATTTGTCAGCACGATCTTCGTCCTGCTTTCAATGTACACGACCGTCACCGAACGCCGGAAAGAGATCGGCATCCTGAAGTCGCTTGGCGCCTCAAAGGCCTTTATCATCCGGGCGATCGAGGGCGAGGCATTTATGATCGGAGTACTCGGTGTGATCCTCGGTCTTATCGTTGCATTCGCCGCTTCGTTCGGAATCGGCAAGGCGTTTGAACTCGCCTTTGAATTCAGCTCAGGCTGGGTCGGCACGGCTGTCCTGATCGCCATCGGCGGCAGCTTGTTCGGTGCGCTTTACCCTGCGTGGCGGGCATCGACGATCGATCCGGTCGAGGTGATGGCAAACGAATAGCCATTTTTGATGAGCGAAACAACACTGCACTCGGCCGTTCAGAACGAGAAGATCTCCTCAAAACAAGGGCTTTTACAAAAGCTCTTCGCGGTCTGGTTCGACGCCTTTGTCTACAACCAGATCTGGGAAGACCCGCGTGTCGATCTGCAGGCACTCGAACTCGATTCAAATTCACGCGTTCTGACGATCTCATCCGGCGGCTGTAACGCCTTGAATTATCTTCTCGAAGGTCCCGAGTCGGTTACGGCCGTCGACCTCAACCGCCATCACATCTATCTCCTGAATCTAAAGCTCGCGGCGTTGAAACACCTTCCTACGTTCAAAGGATTTCTTCGATTTTTTTGGCCGCGGAAAAGGCGACAACTGCGGGACGGATTACCTTCGGTTCATCGCTAAAAATCTGGATCGGGACACGCGGAATTTTTGGGAATCGAACACGCTCGGCGGCAGCGTGATCTACGGTAGCCGGATCAGCTTTTTTACAAACGCCGGCCTTTACGATCACTCCCGAAACGGATATTTTCTCCGGTTCTTTCACGCATTATCGCAGTTATTCGGCTGCAAACCGGATGAAGTTTTGAAAGCGAATACACTCGAAGAACAGGAAGCTCTTTACGCGAAACACATCGATCCGTTTTTCGATAATTTCGTCATAAAAACGCTCGGCAAATTGCCTGTCACGATGTTCGGCCTCGGCATTCCGCCGCAGCAATACGTCGAGTTAAAAAAAGACCTCTCCGCGGGCAAGACCATCATCGATATCTATCGCGAACGTGTCCGACGGCTAGCATGCGACTATCCGATCCAGGAAAACTATTTTGCTTGGCAGGCATTTGCCAGGAAATACGATACGCAACATCGAAAAGCTGTTCCGGAATATCTAAAAGGAGAAAACTACGAAGTTTTGAGATCGAACTCGGATCGGTTAACCACAAAGATCGGTTCCGTGATCGACGAGATAAACAACTCTGAAAAAGGAACATTCGATCGTTTCGTATTTCTCGACGCCCAGGACTGGATGAACGCCGGGACCATGACTGATCTTTGGGCGGCTGTCGCCGAAAAAGCCGAACCCGGATCACGAATAATCTTCCGAACGGCGGGTGCCGTGTCGCCACTGGAAATAAATCTGCCAACCGAGCTTCTGGCAAAATTTTCTTATGAAAAAGAGCTCTCCGAAGAGCTTTTCAAACAAGACCGTGCATCGATCTACGGCGGCTTTCATCTGTATGTACTGAAGATTTAGCCACAGTGGACACCGAGATTAAGAGCAATTCTTTGTTTTCTCTGTGTCCTCTGTGGCTAACCGATCTTATGTCTGACGCCTTCGAAAATATGGACCGGATGTATCGGCTGCAGCGGTACTTCTACGATTTTACGCGTAAATATTATCTTCTCGGGCGCGATCAATTGCTTCGCGAGATGGATATGAAAGCAGGGGAAACGGTTCTCGAGATCGGCTGCGGCACCGCCAGAAACCTTATTGTTCTTGCTAAACGCCACCCGGATACAAACCTCTATGGCCTCGACGCGTCCTCCGCAATGCTTGAAACGGCCCGGTCAAAAGCCGATTCCGCCGGGATAACAAATATCACGCTCAAAACGGCGCTGGCGGACGATTTCTCGTTCGACCAGACCTTCGGCCTATCCGAACCGTTCGACAAAATATTCTTCTCCTATTCGATCTCTATGATCCCGCCCTGGCGTGAATCGATCGAAAATGCGGTAAAAAATCTCAAAACCGGCGGAACGATCTACATTGTTGACTTTTTCGACCAGCGAAACTGGCCCGCCATGCTCCGTCGGCCGTTCGCTTGGTGGCTCAGAAAATTTGGCGTGGCCTATCCCAACGGGCTTCGTTCGTACCTTTCCGAACTCGAAAACAGTGGGAAAGGCACCTCACACTTTCGGACGTGTTTTCGTACATACGCATTCGTATCGAAATTCAGTGTAAACCCGTCAAACGACCGATCCCTGCAAAAATAAAATATTTCACGGTAATCCAATTTTTCCAATTTTCTGCAATTTCATAGACAAATTGCCCGCGATTGCCTTGCTAAGTAATTGATTTATTTGTCCTTACATCGGCGGAATGACTATTGCGTTCAGATAGTCATTCACAGTTTTATGATTCAGTAGGGTTAATCTGGCATAAGAACTTAGTCGATATTTCTTTGGAGGATCAAGATCATGAACAAATGTTTTAGGCTTTTGTTTCCGTTGATACTGCTTCTGGGAAGCTTCGCCGGAACGATCAACGCTCAATCTTCGACAGGCTCATTATCGGGCACAGTTGCGGACGAACAAGAATCCGTGATCCCCGGTGCAAACGTAAGCGTTAGAAATACAGCGACGGGGTTTGCTCGTACTTCGGTTTCCGACGCCGACGGACGATTCAAATTCATAAATTTGCCGATCGGAGCCTATGAACTGAAGATCGAGGCTCCCAATTTTGCGAAATACGTTCAAACGGGCATCACGCTGGACGTAAATCAGGACGCCGTGGTCGGCGTAACCTTAAAAGCGGGCCGCGTCGAGGAAGTCGTTACCGTAACCGAGAATGCTTCGGTTCTAAACACAACGACAGCGGAAGTCAGTACTCGCTTTGACGGACGGCGACTTTCAGAATTGCCGATTGCTACAAATCGCAATGTTTTTAATGTTTTATTATCAGTTCCGGGTGTAAGTCAGTTGAGTTCTGGGCAAACCGGGTTTGCGAACGGGATCAGCTTTTCATCAAATGGCGGTCGCCTGCGTTCAAACAATTTTATGCTCGACGGGCAGGACATCAACGATCCGAGCGTCGCGGGCGGGCAAGTCGGACTTAACAATCCCGACGCTATCGGCGAGGTTCGCATAATCACTAACCAGTTCTTGGCCGAGTACGGACGCAACTCCGGCGCTGTTGTAAACTTTGTCGGCAAGTCGGGCACGAACGATTTTCACGGTTCGGGATTCGTCTTTCACAATAACGAAAATCTTAATTCCTGCAGTAATCTCGATAAAGGCGCCGGTTTTTGTAATCCGGCTGCAACTGTCGAAGCTAACAAAAAAGCCCCCCTCCGAAAGGAATTTCAGTATGGTTTTACAGTTGGCGGGCCCATCACGTTCCCTTCGTTCAACGAACCCTACTATTGGAAGGGTAAGGACAAGACATTCTTCTTTGGCGACTTTCAAAAATGGACCGACCGCAGGCTGGGTTCTGGAACCACACTCCGCGGGGCACCAACCGAAGCCGGCCGGGCGATTCTACAATCGGCTGTCGGAACTCGTCCGCAGGTTGCCGCCCTTCTCCGCTTTTTGCCCGCAGGCGCGCCAAATGGCCAAACGAGAACTTTTACCGCTAACGGCCAAACATTTGTCGTTCCGCTAGGTGACCTAACGGGTTCCTCGGCTTTTTCGTTTGATTCTAAGCAGGGCTCAGCCAGAGTCGATCACAGGTTCAACGATAAGAATCTTCTCTACGGGCGTTACCGTTTCGACTGGAACACCACGGCGGGATCCGGACAAGTTACGCCGACCGGCCTGACTACCGTAAATGACACAAAGGTACAAGCCGCGACAACGGTATTGAACACCGTCGTAACAAGTACGATCTCGAATGAGGCGAGACTGTCGTGGACGCGTTATTCTTCAACGACGAACGCTGCCGATCCGTCCTCGCTCGTCATACCGTCGATCGAGATCACCGATCTTGGCCTTACAGGATTCAACGCTGCGGCGAGCCGCACCGCAATCGGGCTAGCCGTGAATTTGCCTCAATTTCGTGTTAACGACACTTATCAGATCACTGACATCATGTCGTTTGTCACCGGGAATCACGCTTTGAAATTTGGCGTTGATCTACGACGCACTGATGTAAAGAGCTTTTTCATTCCTACTACTCGCGGTCGGTTGGCATACTCCTCCCTTCAGAGCTTTGTTGACGACAGTGCCTCGACCGCAACGATTAATGCCCCCCTTCAGGGCGGCGACATCATCAACTTTTATCGCTGGCATGAATATTATTCCTTCATCCAGGATGAATGGCGTGTTGCGCCCAATTTCTCTTTGACACTCGGGCTGCGTTACGAATGGCCTGGCGATTCGTTCAGCTATCTAAAAGAGGCAAATGCGCGCATCGTCGCGTTAAACGGAAACGATCCCCGGTATGCTCTAAATCCGGTTCCAGGGGTCGATAAGGACAATTTTATGCCGCGTATCGGATTCAACTGGAACCCGCGCACGACTGATAAAGGTGTTCTTGGTTTCATTACGGGTGGCGACAAGCTAGTGTTAAGGGGAGGTTATTCGCGAACGTACGATGCGAATTACATCAACCTTAATCTAAACGTGGCCGGCGGATTTCCATTCTTGGCATCAATAACATTTGGTGACCCCGGGCAGCCCGCGGCGACACCGGCGTTCGTAAATATTCAGAATTTTACAACTCCGAATGTTTCAAACCCGAATTCCCTGACTCGAACCGTGGTCGCGGAGGATTTCCGAGCTCCGGCGACTGATCAGTATTCATTTGAAGTTCAACGGGAATTAACACGTGATACGGTCTTGAAGGTCGGGTATATCAGGACGAGAGGAACGGGATTGTTTCAAACGGTCGATGGCAATCCTCGTACGGCCTGTCCCGGAGGAAACACGGTGGTAACCACTCCGCAAACAATACCACTTCTGCTTTGTCCGCGGGTTGACCCTACGCGCGGCGTGATCCGGCTTCGCGGAAACCGGGCGAACTCGATCTACAACGCACTACAGGCGAGCGTCGAAAAACGCTTGAGTAACAGTTTTAGTGCTGGGATCAACTACACCTACAGCTCTTTCATCGATACGGCGTCCGAAACATTTAATCCGTCTAACGCCGAGGTTGCAGTTGCTCAAGACTCGTTCGATCTGGAAAATGATCGCGCCCGGTCGAGTTTTGACCGTCCGCACAGACTGTCGGGCAATTTCGTTTATGAATTGCCGTTCTTCCGATCGCAAAGCAGTTTTGTAGGGCATCTCCTCGGCGGATTTCAGGTCAATTCATTCTTCAGCATCCAAAGCGGAGCTCCATTCACGGTTTTAAACGGATCTGATCCGGCAGGGACTTTGAATGGTATTTCCGGGTTGGTTGGAGATGCGATTCGTCCGAATCTCGCCTCGACGGTTGATATCTCTTCGCTCACCATTCCGGAGATCAGGGCTATGTGCGGTACGCCTATTACTACCCCGGCAGCCCTCGCGAATAGGTGCCCCAACCTGTTTTCGCGTATCACCGCAGGGCAACGCGTCGGAAACTCGGGCCGAAACATCATAAGAGCTCAGAAGTACTTTAATGTTGATTTCGGGATAATCAAGAACACTCGTATCACCGAGAACATCCGAATGCAGTTGCGTGCCGATGTATTCAATATTTTGAACGAGCGCAACTTCGGCGTTCCCGAAGGTCGTGTTAACGCGGCCAACTTTCTTGACCAATGGGGGACTGACGGCGGAAACAGGCGAGTAATTTTGGGGGCAAGGTTAGTCTTTTAACCCCACTATTTACATCACTTGTGTTAAAGAGACGGCTTAACTGCCGTCTCTTTTTTGTGCAAAAAAACTTTGACACTGTTTCAGTGATAAAATATAGTATTAACCTCAGCACGAAAGGCGGGAACTGATTTAATGGGACATCTGAGTATAGTAAAAAGTCTATCCCGTTTACAGGAAGAGCAAAAATACTCGGATGAGGTCCTTCTGGGATCTTTTGGGCTTGCTTTTACCAGGGGGACGATGGCGGAGATCGCCGGACAGCCGAGTTCGGGCAAAACGAGCCTGTTATTGTCGCTGCTTTCAAAACTGACCGCGGCGGGCGAGATATGCGCCGTGGTCGATTCAAGCGATGGTTTTGATCCGAACACGGCAGTGCTGGCCGGTGTCGAACTGGAAAATCTATTGTGGGTGAAATGCGGCGGAAATATCGAAAGGTCTTTTATGGCCGCCGATTACCTGGTCCAGGCAAAAGGCTTCGGTGCCGTATGGCTAAACCTGAACGGGCTGCCGAAAAGGCAGCTTCGCCTTGTGCCGAAAACGTATTGGTACCGCTACCGCAACCGGATAAAGGAAACCCCGACCCTGTTTTTCGTCACCGCCGAAGAACCAGTGACCGGCTCAGCATCGCAGCAGTCCTTTATGTTTTCACGCGAGCGGGTAAATTGGTCAGGCATGGGACGGTTCAAATTGCTGAGGGGATTTCACATCAACATGAATTCGCGAAAGCAGTTTTACGGCGGGGCGATCCAGACAAAGATCGAGGCGGATTACACAGAGGTTTAAGTTGCCGTTCAATTATTTATTGTATAAAATACCTAATCAATCTTAAAATAGTTATGGTATTTTATCCATTATGGCAGCAGCAGAAAAAACAGCAATGAATATATTTCGCGAACATGGCGGGATACTTCGAACTTCGGAAATACTTCAGAGGGGCATTCATCCGCGCACACTCTATAAGCTTCGCGACAGCTCACAAATTATTGAGCTGAGCCGTGGTATTTACAGGCTGGCAGCATTGACCCCACTTGAAAATAGCGACCTGATCGTAGCCGCAAAACGGGTTCCCGTCGGCGTGATCTGTTTGATCTCAGCCCTCTCATTTCACGGTATTACAAATGAAATACCGCACGAGGTTTACCTTGCAATACCAAAAGGCAGAGAAAAACCCCATCTGGAATTTCCGCCAACCCGAGTATTTCATTTTTCACCTGCAACTTATTCGGCAGGAATAGAGCAGCATATCCTTGATGGAAACGGAGTCAAAGTCTATTCGAAGGAAAAAACTATCGCGGACTGCTTTAAGTTTCGCGGCCGCATCGGGCTGGATACAGCGATCGAAGCTTTACGGCAATGTATCGCCAAAGGCGGTTCGCGCAAAAAGATCCTTGAATTTGCAGGTATCTGCAGAGTGAAAAATATAATCCGTCCATATCTCGAAGCGATTCAATAATTGCAATGAAGAATCTTTCAGCTTCCATTCATCAGCGACTGCTCACTCTTGCTCGAACGGAAAATCGGCCGTTGAATGAATTACTACAGTATTTTGCTATCGAGCGCTTTCTGTTCAGGCTTGCTCAAACGAAGTACCGGAAGATGTTCATCTTAAAAGGTGCTCAGATGCTCCGTGTGTGGAACGCTCCTGCTGCCCGGCCCACAATGGACATAGACCTGCTGGGAAAGATCGAAAATGACGGCAAAAGATTGGAAGAGATCGTTCGTGAATGCTGTGATGTACAAATTGATGATGGCGTTGATTTTGACACCGAGAGTGTAGCAGTCGAAACAATAAGAAAAGACAGTGAATATCAGGGCCTCCGGGTTACTGCAAAAGGGCTGCTTGGAAAGATCAGATTACATCTGCAGGTCGATGTCGGTTTTGGCGACACAGTGTTTCCTGGTCCTGTGGAAGTCGAATTACCTCAGCTTCTCGATCTCGGGCGGCCTGTTCTTTTGGGATATACGCCGGAAAGTACGATCGCGGAAAAATTCCAGGCAATGGTGGTCCTGGATATGGTCAATACGCGAATGAAGGATTTTTATGATATCTGGCTGCTCTTGGAAACTCTCCATTTAGATCCGGCAATTTTGTCAGACGCTATTCGTGAAACATTCGCCCGGCGACATACGGAATTGCCGATTAATACTCCAACCGCCCTAACACCCGCGTTTACACATAGTGAAACAAAGAAAATACAATGGCAGGCTTTTTTAAGAAAGAACAGATTGGAAAATGGGGTCAGCCTGGATGAAGCCGCGGATAAGATCAGAAGATCTTTACTTCCACTAATTAACGTTAAATATCCTGATCAAGCGGACTTCGCCGATGTCTAAGCTATATGCCTGCATAATTTCCGCCGACCTGAAACGCGACAAAGAAGCTCTGCTATCCGTCGCCCGCCAGTTTTCTTATTCGATCGAGGTCATTGATGACGGCGTGCTGTTCGACGCCAGCGGGCTTGAAAGATTGATCGGTAAACCTGACCGGCTCGCGCAAAAAATACTTGAAGAATTGCAAAAGCAAAACATTCCGGGCAGCATCGCCGTGGCGGAAACGGTCGATACACGCTTTGCTGCTTGCACGCCAGAAAAGACAGGCTGAAGCCTGCACTCTAAACGACCCGGACAAATTTCAACAGCTTCCTTTACACGATCTGCAGATCGAACAGGATACGCTCAACGTTTTACACGAACTGGGAATAAAGAGCGTGCGGCAAATGCTCGACATCCCGCGCGAAGAATTGATCAGCCGCTATGGACGAAAGTTTCAGGAGGTGATCGATGTCATCGAGCAAAAAGGCTCGTCGATGCTGATGCCAAATGTTAAGGGAAAACCAGGTTTCATGGGCCTATCAACTCGACTTCCCTGTCGAGGATTTCGAACAGTTGATATTTTTGCTAAATCACGGGATGGACAAGCTTTTCGCCGAGGTCGCCCATCACGGTTTCAGCACCGAGCATCTCGACGTTTCGTTCAAGCTAAGCAACAAGGCAGCGAAGGCTTACGAGATAAAGACCTCTTTCCCCACGCTCGACAAGGCGTTTTGGCTAAAGCTTTCAAATTTGCGGATATCGCTCGACCCTCCGGAATCGGAGATCGTTTCGGTAAATGTGGTTGCTTATTTTACAAAACCGCGCCCGTCGCAACGCGGGCTCTATGCCGTCTCGCGTCCCGAGCCGGAAAACCTGTTATTGACTGTTAACAAGCTCAAAAAACTTGTCGGCGAAAATAACGTGGGCGTGCCCGTGATCGTGGATCAACGCCTCGCCGAAGCCTTCGATCTCGACGCCGGTAAACTGCCGCAAGGAAAAGAAAGACTCGAAACGCACGTCGAAAACTCGATCATTGCATTCAGCTATTTTCACCCGCCGCTCCGTGCCGAAGTACTTGTCCGGGACGGCCGCCTGATCTTTGTCAAAACCGACCATTTTACCGGCCACGTCACAGAATACAGCGGCGTCTGGAAGAGCAATTCACGGTGGTGGGACAAGTCGTGGAAAACAGAAGAATGGGATATAGAGGTTGAAAACAATGGGGTTTACAGGCTTTGTAAGGTTGGTAAAGAGTGGTTTTTGGCGGGGGAATATGACTGAAACAGCCGGGACAGCGGGACAGTTTGCGACGAGGTAGGTTAAGCAATGTATTTTCAACAGTTTAAACGGCCATACCAGTGTCCCAAAAGTGTCCCAGGCTGGGACAGTTAAGCAAATGTTCTACGAACTGCATACACGCTCAGCTTTTAGCTTCCTCTCGTCCGGCTCGCAGCCGCAGATGCTGGCCCAGCGCGCGGCCGAACTGGGGATGAGTGGTGCGGCATTGCTCGATCGCGACACGGTCGCCGGAGCGGTCCGTTTTCATTTCGAGGCCAAAGAGCAAGGCATAAAACCGATCATCGGCTCTGAGATCACAATGGACGACGGCAGCTTTTTGCCCCTTGTGCCGATGAACCTTGAAGGCTATCAAAATCTCAGCCGCCTGATCACCACTATCAAACTCCGCAACAAAAAAGGCGAGCATTTCGCCACGCGTGAAGATATAGAACAGCATTCAAGCGGCCTGCTCTGTTTCACCGGCGGTTCGGATGGCTTTATGCACAACAGCATAAAAAACGGCCGCGGTCAGGCGGACATTGCGTGGTTGAAATACGTATTCGAAGATCATTTATATATTGAATTGCAGCGTCACCATCTTCGCAGTGAAGAGGACATAAACCAATCGCTGCTCGCTCTCTCGCACAAGCTTCACGTTCCATACTTTGCGAGCAACGGCGCATATTACGCCGGCCAGCACGACCGCGAGCTATTCGATGTATTTACCTGCATAAAAAATCACTGCACGATCTACGACGCCGGTAAATTGCTCTCTGAAAACAGCGAGCGTTACCTAAAATCAAGATCGCAAATGCTTGAGCTTTTTGAAGATCATCCTGAAGCTGTGGAAAGAACAAATGAGATCGCCTCGCGGGTACAATTCTCGATGGATGAGTTGTCCTATAACTTTCCCGGTTATGATCTGCCGCCCGGCGAGACGATGGATTCGTACCTGCGAGAGAAGGCGCAGCAAGGGGCATTGGAAAGATACCGAGAAAGCAAGAAACAGGTCCGGTATCAAATACAAAGCAGGCTTGATAAAGAGCTTGCCGTGATCTCATTGAAAAAAGCTTGCCGGCTACTTTCTGGTTGTCAGCGACATTTCAGATTTTTGCAAAGAAGAAAAAATACTTTCGCAGGGACGCGGCTCGGCGGCGAATTCTGTTGTCTGTTACAGCCTGGGCATCACGGCGGTCGACCCGATCGAGCACAATCTTTTATTCGAACGTTTTTTATCTGAAAAATACGAGCAGTATCCCGACATCGACATCGACCTGCCGTCCGGCGACGACCGCGAAAAAGTAATTCAGCACGTATATACAAAATACCGGCAACGCGGTGCCGGGATGACCGCAAACGTGATCAGTTATCGCGGGAGATCGGCTGTTCGCGAAGTAGGCAAAACATTCGGCTTTGGCGAGGAAGTTTTAGGTAAGCTTTCGAAAATAAATTCGTATTACGAAACTTTCAAGGGCGAGGAATTGAACCGACGCCTCAAGGAAGAAGGCTTTGATCCCAGGGACGACCGCAGGCTGCAGAAATTTGCCGACTTATATAGCCGCATACTCGATTTTCCCCGTCATCTCGGCCAGCATTCGGGCGGCATGGTCGTTTCGTGGGAACGACTGGACGGTATAGTTCCTATCGAGCCGGCATCGATGCCCGACCGCCGCATCATTCAGTGGGACAAGGACGATTGTGAAGCATTAAAGATCGTTAAGATCGACCTGCTCGGTCTTGGGATGATGGCTGTTCTCCGCGATTCGATCACGCTGATCAAAGAGCATCACGGCGAAGACCTGAGCTTATACAAGATCCCGCACGACGACCCGGATGTTTACGAGGCTTTGCAGAACGCAGACACCGTCGGAATGTTTCAAGTAGAAAGCCGAGCCCAAATAGCATTTTTGCCGAAGTCAAAACCGGCGAATTTTTATGACATCGTCGTTCAGGTAGCCATCATCCGTCCAGGCCCGATCGTCGGCAACATGCTTCATGCATATATAAAACGCCGTCAGGGCATTGAAAAGGTCACTTATCCGCATTCATCTCTGGAACCGATCCTGAAACGCACCATGGGCGTTCCACTGTTTCAGGAACAGCTTTTGAAAATGGCAATGGACATCGCCGGTTTCAGCGGCGGCGAGGCCGATGATCTGCGCCGCGCAATGGGCTTTAAGAGGCCTGACCGCAAGATGGAGAAGATCGTAAAGAACCTGCATGACGGGATGACCAGAAACGGCATTCCGCCGGATGTGCAGGAACAGATAGTCCAATATACAAAAGCCTTTGCCAACTACGGCTTTCCCGAATCGCACGCTTACAGCTTTGCCCTTCTCGCTTATGCCTCAGCCTATTTCATCGTCCACTACCGCGCCGCATTTATGACCGCAATGTTCAATAACTATCCGCTGGGTTTTTATTCCGCGGCGACGCTGGTAAAAGATGCTCAGCGGCACGGACTGCATTTCATCGCCATGGATATAAACAAGTCGCAGTATGAATTTACGGTCGAGGATGTCGAAGTCAGAACCGGGAGCGATAGCGACGACCCGATTCTTGAAAAGCAGGTCCGAGTCGGCTTGAAATATGTGAGAGGCTTGCGAAAGGAGATCGGCGAGATGATAGTTGCCGAGCGGGACCGAAAATGCAGAAGCCCGCACGTGAGTAAGGGCGAAACATCCAACTTTAGCAGCTCGTTACGCCCTTGCTTACGCGCGGGCTTCTGCAATGAGTGCGACCGCGTCCCATACGCCAGCATCGCTGACCTGATAGACCGCGTGCCTCAGATAAACAAACGCGAGATCCGCGCCTTAAGCCTCGCCGGGGCATTAAATTTCGAAAACACGGTTCATCGCCGCCAGGCGCTGTGGCAATCGGAACTTGCCATTCAACCGGCAGGCGAGCTATTCGCCAAAAGCTCCCCTCCTTACGAAGGAGGGGTGGCAGCCGCTTCGGCTGACGGGGTGGTTCTCTCAAAAAATAACGATACCACTAACAATGGAGCTTCATTCTTCCTCACCCGAATGGAAGGCTTGGAACTCATCGAAGCAGACCTGAAAAAAACCGGCATTTCAATAGGCAAACACCCGATGGCTTTTGTCCGGGAGGAACTAAACAAAAAAGGTGTCCTGTCCGCAACGCAAACCTTGCACCTGAAAAAAGGACAGATAGTTTCCGTCGCCGGAGCAGTGATCATACGCCAGCGGCCGATGACCGCAAAAAACGTAGTGTTTATAACGCTTGAAGACGAGACCGGCCACTCGAATTTTGTCGTCATGCCCGATACGTTCGAAAAATTTCGGGCGGTGATAAACCAGAATGACTATCTGATAATAAAAGGTATTTTTGAAGAAAGGGGTATGCTCAAAGCTATGTCTTTTAAGCCGATACACAGCTTTACCGCGGAGGTTGTTTCACATAACTTTAGATAAACGTGGTAAAAATCAACAAATATGAATGCAGACCAAGCCAAACAGACACTCGAGACTTACATTAAGGACGCTGCTCTAAGCCTAAAAAAGATCAGCATCGAACAGGCAGTTACCTTGATGCTCGATTTCTATCGTTATCAACGGGTCGAGGATTGTTCGATCGAAAACAGCGGTGACATGATGCTCTTTCAATGGGGAACATACAACTGGGGCGATGGCTTGTTCTCCGACTTCGACCTGACTCGTCAATTTATTATCGGAGATGAAGGTGAAGACGAAGACATATGGCAGCTCTCACTCACCTTTGAGTTCTTGCCGACCGATGACCTAACCAACTTGGGCTCCGGAAACCGATGGTGCGACAACCCTAGCTTAACGTCCGTGGATATTTTTGAGGCCTTCATTCGCGATTCTGAAGTCTATAAAACCACAATGCCGCTCAAACCGAAGGATATAAAACTCGACTATTTTAATGCTGGCTAATGGATGGCAGAGATCATGATTTCGAAAGACCACGCCATTGCACTGGTTGACTGCAACAATTTCTACGCTTCGTGCGAGCGGGTGGTCAATCCCGCGTTGTACAAGCGGCCGGTGGTCGTGTTGTCGCACAATGACGGCATAGTGATTTCCCGAAGCGACGAGGTAAAGGCTCTCGGCGTTCCGATGACGGCTCCGCTCTTCCAGTATCGGGAGCTTCTCGAGCGTCACAACACCGCGATCATCTCGGCAAATCACGCTCTCTATTACGAATTCTCACATCGCGTGATGGATCTTCTCAACGACGATATCGGGGCGAACAAACTTGAGCTTTATTCCATAGACGAAGCCTTCATCGACGCCGGAGTTCCCGACAAACTCAACTATCTAGGCCGGCATATCAAGAACACCATTTTCGAAAAGACGAAGATACCGGTTTCCGTCGGCATCGCTACGACCAAGACGCTCGCAAAACTTGCGAACAACATCGCAAAAAAATCGAAGAAAGCCGATGGTGTGCTCGATCTGTACAAATCACCGTTCATCGACCTCGCTTTGCAAAAAACCGCGGTCGGAAATATCTGGGGCATCGGGCCGCGGTCTGCGGAAAAGCTGAACAAAGTCGGGATCAAGACGGCTTACGAACTAAAACTTTCCGAACCGGACCGGATAAGAAAGCACCTAAATCAATTTGGCTCGCGGACCGTGCTGGAGTTGAACGGAATTCCCTGCCTATCGATGGAGGTTTCCGAACGCACGAACAAATCGATCGCCCACACGCGCACCTTCGGCCATCCGGTGACTGATCTTGACGAACTGCGCGAGGCGATCTATTACTTCACCACACGCGTTCTGGAAAAGATGCGGTGGAACAATTTGGCTACAAAATCCGTCGAGGTTTTTGCTAATACAGACCGCTTCAATCCGATTCCCTACTATTACAAAGGCAAACACACCTACCGCTCTGTCTATCACTCGGACGTGACCAGCGAGATCTACGCATGGGTGATGATCTGCCTGGAAAAGATCTATCGTCCGGGGATGAGATTCCGTAAAGCCGGCGTCGTGCTCACCGATCTCGTCTCGCCCGATATGGTCCCGTACCGGCTGTTCGACCAGCGAAAATTCGAGCGCCAGCATCATCTCGGCAAATTGATCGACGAAGTTAACTACCGATATGGCCGCGACGTTGTCCGGTCCGCGTCGCTCAGAGAAAAAGGCGACTGGCAGGGCAAGAGCGAGCACCGCGGCAACGATTCATATCACGCCGTCGGACGCGACACTTTAGGACTCGGCAAGACTTACAGCAAGTCATTGAGGTTCTTATGATCGCTTCCGTCCGAATATCGTCAGCCCGATGCCGCCGAGGATCAACGCGGCGGCTATCAACAATCTGCTGTGGGCCGTTTCCGACAGAAAAATCAACTCCGCCCGCCGCCGCGATCACCGGCACCGCAAGCTGCAATACCGCCGCCCGCGTCGCGGTATGAAACTTCAAAGCCGCGTACCAGACCGTGTATCCGACGCCGGACGCCAACGCACCGGACAGAACGGCAAGAACAACACCTCGGGAGGAAAGATGCACATCCGCCATGAAAGGTAACAAACCGAGTGCGGCGAGCGGGAGTGTGCGAATAAAGTTCCCGGTCGTATCCGCCAGCGGATCGGAACTGCCGCGGCCGCGAAGAGTGTAGAATCCCCACGCGGCACCGGCTGAAGCCATCAGGATAGAGTTAATTAGCGGCGGCGAGGAAAGTCCCGGAAATACCAGATAAACCAGACCGCCGACCGCCACGACAAGGCCGAGCCATTCCAGGGCCACCGGACGCTCGCCTTTGACCAAGGCCACGCCGATCATCGTCATCTGCACCGAGCCGAACAGTATCAGTGCTCCGGTCGCCGTCGTGAGCCCCAGATAGGCAAATGAAAAACATATTGCATATGCGAATAGAAAAAATGCCGACAGCCATTGTCCGCTCTTGGCGACGTTTCGCGTCTTACCAAATAGGAGCGAGATCAGCATCAGCGTTACGGCTCCGGCAAATAGCCGTACGGCGGTAAAGCTGGCCGCATCGATCTCATCCGTGCCGAGAGCCATGCGGCAAAGGATCGAATTGAAAGCGAACGCAAAGAGGGCGAAGGTTGTGAGAAAAACTATCTTCATTTGGCTGCCGAAATATGATAGCACCAACCTTCTTCAGAAAAATTTCAGAATTTCTTCAAGACTTTTTGCAAAACTCTGAAATACCGTATAGATGTGGAAATCTATTTTCCACGCACATTAATAAATTCACTATGGGAGCAATTATGTTAGACAGTACATTTAATCAACAAAAAGCAGAGGCATTTTCGGAAAGCCTCGTGGACGTTCTGAACAAAGTGCGATCGCCCTTGCGCTTAGCATCGGCGACCGGTGCGGGTTATTCAAGGTGTATGGCCGGGCTGCCGGCTTCAACATCGCGGGAGATCGCGAACGCCGCAAACCTGAACGAGCGTTACGTTCGCGAGTGGCTTGGCACAATGGTGACGGGCCGTGTGGTGAATTATTTCGCTGAGACCCAGACGTATCAGCTACCCGCCGAGCACGCGGAGTATCTCACGGACGACGGAGCATATAACTTCGCTTCGGCGATGCAGTTCGTGCCTGTTCTCGCGGGCGTCGAAGATAAACTTGTGGCGTGTTTCGAGAAAGGTGGCGGCGTTCCTTATTCGGCGTATCCGCGATTTCATGAAGTGATGGCAAAGGAGAGCGATCAAACGACGGTCGCCGGCCTTGAGCCGTTCATCATCCCGCTTGTGCCGGGCCTTGAAGGAAAAGCTTGAGGCCGGGATCGAGGTGCTTGACGTCGGCTGCGGAGCCGGCGGCGCGATGCTCAAGCTTGCCGCGACGTTTCCCAAAAGCAGGTTCGCGGGATACGACTTTTCCGAAGAAGGAATTTCGAGTGCGACCGCCGAAGCCGTGCGTCTCGGGCTCGAGAACATCCGGTTCGAGGTTCGCGACGCGGCGAATATCGGTGAAGCCGATCGATACGACCTCATCACGTCGTTTGACGCGATCCACGATCAGGCTGATCCGGCCGGTATGTTAAGAGTATTGCCGCGGCATTGAAAAATGATGGGGTTTATCTCGTGCAGGACATCACGGGTTCGAGTTATCTCGAGAAAAATCTCGACCTACCTGTGGCTCCGTGGCTTTACACCATCTCGCTAACGCATTGCATGACGGTGTCGCTTGCCTACGAAGGCCAAGGCCTGGGGGCAATGTGGGGTGAGGAAAAGGCAGTTGAGATGATGAAAACAGCCGGTTTTAAGGAGATCAGCGTCAATCATCTCGAGCACGACTTTATGAATACCTATTACGTCGCGACGAAGTAATTTCTTGCCGCGAAATAACACGAATGACACGAATTTTCTTCTCTTAATTCGTGTCATCGTGTAATTGGTGGCTGATCTTAAGATCTATTTCTTGAAACCGATCCGCAGCGAAGCTCCGCCGATCTTAATCCCGGTTATGTTGGGCGGGCCTTCCCATCCGCGATACTCTTCGACAACGATGATCGCGATCCGATCTGCGAAAGGACTTTTCAAAACGCCTCCGACTTCAGCATTTCGAAAGCCGCTTACTTCCCCTTTGCGATAAACATCGCGAAGCACAACCTTGGATCCGCGTTGTTTCGATTCCAGGCTGACCGTGACATTTCCAATCACCTCAAGGTCGTCATCTGTCTTGATCCGAACCGCGACCTTAGGCGTGAGCACGTCGCCATTGAATTCGATCGAAGGAAAGAACAGTCGCGGACTATCCGCCGGCACGATGCCGTATTGGTTCAGCTTTGCGGAGTAGGCTTTTTGCTTCTTCGCCCAGAATGTATCGAGTGTTTCGTCTTCGGGCTTTTCCAAAACGTCGCTCGAATATTTTTCCGACCAAACTACCTTGTCCGTAACAAGGTCCTGAATGACGATCTCAGCAAAATAACAACCACAGGCCTCGTCAGCCGGTTCAACATAGTACGCAAACTTGCCGTCTCGCGACCAGCCTAAAGGGTAAAACGATGCCGTAAGGAAAGTAGAATTGGTTGGTTCTTTGTTCGGATCCGGTTCGCCGAATCCATTTAAAACAAGACGCGTGGGTTTTGCAAAAAGCTTGCGCCCAGCCGTCTGGCCACTGGCGGAATCGGTAAATATAAACGAAAGTGCAACAAAAATAAGTATTCCAAAAATAAAAGATCGCATTCTAAAAAATTCTCCTCCAACCTAGACGGTCATTCCGGAGATTCTTGCGATCTTTTTTCCGGTCGCATGTGCGGGAACAAAATCACATCGCGGATCGAGTGCTTATTTGTAAGCAGCATCACTAGACGGTCGATGCCGAGGCCGATTCCCGCAGCGGGCGGCATACCATAACTGAGGGCGCGGATATAGTCTTCGTCAAGCACCATCGCCTCTTCATCGCCACGCTCGCGTTCGGACATCTGATCGACAAAGCGTTCGTACTGTTCTTTCGGGTCGTTCAGTTCGCTAAAACCATTCGCGACCTCCATGCCGTTGATGAAAAGCTCGAAACGTTCCGCGATCTGCGGATTCGACGGTGATGCCTTTGAAAGCGGCGAGATGGATTTTGGATAGTCGATGATGAATGTCGGTTGGATGAGATTGTGCTCGACATGCTCGTCAAAAGCCGTGACAAGATTATTGTCATCAACTTCAACCCCGGGTGCATATCTCGCTATCGCGTCTCGCATTGAGATCCGCTCAAACTTGCTGAAGTCTACCTCTTTCCCTTCATAATCTACGGCGAGGCCCCCGGTCGCCTTCTGTACACTTTCACGCAGCATCAACTCGCAGAAATTCATCATCCCCTCAACGTCCATATAGGCACAATAGAATTCAAGCATCGTGAACTCAGGGTTGTGCTTGTACGAGATGCCTTCGTTGCGGAAGTTGCGGTTGAGTTCGTACACCTTTTCAAAGCCGCCGACTACGAGGCGTTTGAGATAGAGCTCGGGAGCGATGCGTGCGTAGAGCTTGATGTCGAGCGCGTTGTGATGTGTCTCGAAAGGCGTAGCGGCAGCACCCGTCGCCTTCGGCGTCAGCATCGGTGTTTCGACCTCGATATAGCCGTGATCTTCGAGAAAACGGCGGAGCGAGGAAATAACTTTGGCTCGCATTTCAAACACTTCGCGGGTTGTCAGGCCCTCGTGCTCGACTTGCAAACTCGAACCTATAAGATCGTAATATCTTTGCCGCTGCCTGATCTCGGCATCCGCGATCCCGTGCATTTTATCGGGCATCGGGAGCATCGCCTTAGCTAGAAATTGAAGCTTTTCGACGTGTACGCTCAACTCGCCCGTATTTGTAATAAACAAATATCCCTCAACGCCGACAAAATCACCGTGATCGAGCAGCTGCCACGCCGCCCAGCCGTTCTCCTCGTCAAGCGTATTACCGGCATCGTTCTTGACAAGTGCAAACGTCGCCTTCTTCGCATAGACCTGAAGCTTGTTCATCCCATCTGTCAGGTGAACAAAATTGCCGCGCGGAGGTGTGGTCAACCGGCCGGCGATCCGAACATTGCCAAATTCTTTCAACCTTGCATTGAGCGCTTCCTTGATCTCCGCCGGCGGACGTTCGCGTTCGGCAAGCGTCGCGATCACAGCCTTGATCTCATCGACTATCTCGACGACCGGCCCGAAGTTAAGAATTTTGGTGATCGTGTCCTCACCGCCGCTGACAGCCGACCGCTCGAACTTATTCGGATAAACATTTCCGACCAACCCGCGCAAAGCTTCGAGCGAAGCGGAACGTGCCTCGGTCTGATCGTTCGGTTCAATTATTTCCTCGAATGCGGGAATGCTCATAGATGCTCCAATTAAATGAAGTTTTGATTATAGATAAGCATGCCGGACTCGGCAAACGGCTCCGACTTGTGGCAAAATAGCAGTAACCGCAGGAAAACAAAGCCGGATGACACCACCCGGTCCGCGTTTTCTGCGGATATGTGTGTTTATGGCGACTGCAACTGTACCGAATTCTGAACTGGAAAGACTGGCCAAAGAGCTGCAAGGCGGCAAGAGGGTAATATCGATCGCCGGTCTGACGTCTGTCCCGGCCAAAGCATTTATTCTTTCGGAGCTGATAAAGACATCCGGCAAGAAATTCGCTGTGGTGACCGATTCAAACAACTCACTCGAAGCCTGGGAGGCGAATCTCGCCTTTTGGTCGAAGGCAGCAATTGTCGCCCTGCCGTCATTTGAGACGGACATCTATTCGGGCGTTTCACCGCACGCTGAGACGCAGGAACGACGTGCCCTTGCCCTTTGGCAATTGACGCTCGGGCAACCTGATCTTTTCGTCACTACTGCAAGATCGCTGGTCGGACGCACCGTTACGCCGGACGAAGTCCGTCGGCTCGGCGCGATACTCAAACTCGACGAAGACTTCCCTCTGGGCGAATTGATCGACCGACTGTCTTCAGTCGGTTACGTTCGCGAAGATCCGGTAAACGGCGTGGGTCAGTTCTCGATACGAGGCGGCATCGTCGATATCTGGCCGCCGGATGCGATAAATCCTCTGCGTATCGAATTTTTTGGCGACACCGTCGATTCCATTCGCGAATTCGATGCTGAAACGCAGCTTTCGACCGGCCAATTGAAGGAGATCTCCATAGCGCCGATGCGCGAGTTTGCCGCGTCCGCAAGCGATCTCAAGGACTGGGCTTTTTTCGCCCGCGAACGCTGGCCGGGCGAGAATCTCGCCCGCAATCTAAAGGACCGAACCGATTTTGCTGGCGAAGGTGAGACTTTTTCCGGGTGGGAATTCTTGCTGCCGCTTGTCAAACCGCTTACCTCGAGCGTCTTTGATTATCTGGAAGACACCATCTTTGTCATCGACGAACCGTCCACGGTTGAGAGCGTTGTCGGAAAGTTATATGACGATGTCGATAGACATTTTGCCGCTCTTGCGGAAGTGGGAGATGTCGGCTTGCGTCCGGACGAACTATTTCTTGAGGCCGCCGATCTTCGCGAAAAGTTAGGAAAGCGTCGGCTGGTTGAGCTCCGAGCGTTGGGCAAAGCGGCTGCCGCGACGGACGAGCAATTTCAGGTTTCCGACGACAACCTGACCGATCAACCAAAAACAATTCCGCTCGCCCGCCGGTCGGCAGCGTCGGTTGCTCCTTTGTTTCTCTTCCCAACTGCCGAAAACTCTACCGAGATCCGAATGACCTCGCGTTCGACCCGGAAATTCCACGGGAACGTCGCCGACTTTGTCGCAGCGGCCGGACAAGAAAAAAGCTCCCCCTTATTCGTAATGCGGTCGAGCGGCATGGCCGAACGCATTGAAGAGATACTTCGCGATTACAACGGGGCTGTTTCGCCGGCGTCGATCATTGTCGGCGATCTGTCCGGCGGTTTTGAGATGCCGTCCCGCGATCTGATCGTCTACACTGAGGGCGATATTTTCGGCGAAACGTCCGAAACACCCGTCCCGCCTCAGCGGACGCAGGTTTCGACCCGAAAATCGGTGCTCGGCGCCTTTATTTCCGATTTCCGGGATCTGAAGCCGGATGATTTCGTCGTCCACGTCGATCACGGAATAGGCCGCTTTGAAGGCCTTCAGACAATTGAGTCGGGCGGCACGCAGCGGGAATTCATGCTGCTCATCTACGCGGAGAATTCGAAGCTGTTCGTACCCGTCGAACGCCTCGATCTTGTCTCTCGATTTTCATCCGGCGAAGCAACCGAAGTTGCTCTCGATCGCCTTGGCGGCATCGGATGGCAGAAAACAAAAGCAAAGGCCAAACGAGCCATGCGCGATATGGCTGACGAGCTTCTGCGGCTTTATGCCGAGCGTAAGCTGGTCACCGGATACGCATTTTCGCCGGACGCTCCCTGGCAGCACGAATTCGAGGACGCGTTCCCGTACGACCTCACGGTCGATCAAGCCGCCGCGATCGAAGACGTAAAGGGTGACATGGAGACGGCTATACCCATGGACCGGCTCATTATCGGGGACGTCGGTTACGGTAAGACCGAGGTCGCGATGCGGGCCGCGTTCAAGGCCGTGATGGACGGCAAACAGGTTGCCGTGCTTACACCGACGACCATTCTCGCCTACCAGCATTTCGAATCGTTCCGAAAGCGGTTTGCAGCCTTCCCGGCAAAGATCGATCTCCTTTCGCGTTTTCGGAGCACCAAGGAGCAAAAAGCCGTCGTTGAATCGGCCGAAAAAGGCGATGTCGATGTTGTTATCGGAACGCATCGCATTTTGTCGAACGATGTAAAAATACCGAAACTTGGCCTTGTCGTCGTGGATGAAGAGCAGCGTTTTGGTGTCGCCCATAAAGAAAAACTCAAACACCTCAAGAAGAAGGTAGATGTGCTAACTCTTTCAGCAACGCCTATACCCAGGACATTGAACATGTCTTTGCTCGGCATGCGCGATATGTCTGTGATCGAGACCCCGCCGCGCGACCGGCTCGCCATTAACACCCAGGTCGTCCAATTTGGTGAAGGCGTGATCCGTTCCGCCATCGAGCTGGAACTTGCCCGCAACGGCCAGGTGTTCTTTATCCACAACCGCGTCGAAACGATCGAAGCCATCGCCGCCCTCGTACAAAAGATCGTTCCCAATGCCCGCATCGCGATTGGCCACGGGCAGATGAATGAAAAGCAGATGGAGCAGGTGATGCTCGATTTTATCGATTACAAATACGACATTCTGGTTGCGACGACGATAATCGAAAACGGCATCGATATCCCGCGTGCGAACACGATAATCATTAATAGGGCTGATAATTACGGCCTGTCGCAGCTTTACCAGCTTCGCGGACGCGTCGGGCGTTCAAATCGGCGTGCCTACGCTTATATGCTGATACCGAGCGAAATCGAATTGACGCCGATCGCGCGAAGACGGTTGAGCGCCATCCGCGAATTCTCCGACCTCGGTGCGGGATTTCGCATCGCCGCTCTTGATCTTGAGCTTCGCGGCGCAGGGAATATTCTCGGCGGCCAACAATCCGGCCACCTGGACGCTCTCGGCTTTGATCTCTATACAAAGATGCTCGAGCGCACCATTGCAGAACTTCGCGGCGATGAGATCGCCGACGAAACAAGCGTTTCGATCAATCTTGGTGTTGATGTTTCGATCCCGAAGGAATACATTTCCGACACAAGCCAGCGTCTCCGAACCTACAAACGGATCTCGTCTGCCGAATCGGACGCGGCCCTCAGCCAGATCCATTCCGAGATCGGTGACCGGTACGGCCAGATCCCCGATTCCGTCGAGAATTTGTTCGCATACGGGCGACTGCGAAAACTCGCTGAGGTTGCTCGTGTCGTGTCGATCGACAAAACGCCTGACGGCTTCGCGATCAAACTTGCGGAAAACGCAAAGGTTTCGCCAGAGAACCTGATGTTATTTTTGTCGGAAAACGAGGATGCTGTCTTTTCGCCAAATGGAATATTGCGCGTCGCGGCAAAAACTCAGAATCCGATAGCGGCCGCGCGAACAGTCTTGGAGCAGATCAGGACATAAACGTTTTTTGCAGAAACGGGTTATTCGGTGCAATCGCCGAAGGGATTTGCGTCGCAAACAAATAGGTTCGGCGCAAAATGCCGTGTTTGTTTTCTGATCTCGCTCCAAACGACGGACGTTGCGTATTTTTCACTCGTCCAGCCGAGTTTCGTCCGGTTTTTCCAAACGAACTCGTATGCTTCTTTCTCATCTTCGCCCCTTAGATGCCTTGCTTCGTGAAGAAGGATTGCGGCCCGTTCGGTCTCATCAACCGGGTAAGTAAAAAAGTCGGCGTATAGTGTGACGATCTCGAACGGAAAGTTTGTTGCGGCAAATGCGTTTTCTTTCGCGACAGTCGAATTTAGCCAGTTGTCATCTGCCCTGAACACTGCGATCCGTTTCAAAAGAAACGCTTCGTTTGCAAATCCCGTGTTTTCTAGCTGTGCTATCGCATTTTTTACCGTAACTTTCTGCTCATACGATAACGACGAAGCCGAAAACAGGAGCGAAACATAGAATCCCGCAAGAGCTGCTGCGCAAACAAAAATGCAGATGCAAGCACGCCTCAATATTTTTGAACCGTTCTGCGGCTGGGCCGAGATCTCCGCAAACCCAACGCCGCATCGGGCACAAACGTCAACATTCGGGTAGTTGACCAACTTGCATTTCGGGCATTTATTCTTCATTTTGACAGATCAGGTTTGCGCGGAAAACCTGCTATTATATAGAAAGGCTCAATCAAGCACCGTTTCCTTGGCCGGCAAAATGTTTTACCGAGAGAAACGCAGATCAGTTTTCTTGCATCAAAGGCTTTGTCGTGCCAAACAAAACATATTCAGCCGTAAGGCCGGATCGCATTAGGAGAATCGGATGAGACCAATTTATTCAACTTTTTTATTGCTTGCGATCATTTTTGTAGCGAGTTTTTCTGCAGCAGCACAGGAAACACAGGAACGCGTGATCGACGAGGTGGTTGCCCAGGTAAACGAAGGAGTTATTACGCTTTCGCGTATTAAGCGAGAGTCAAAGGCGATCGTCGAAACCGAGGTTCAACAAGGCAAAGTCCGTGAAGAAGCTCAGAAGATGGTTGACGCGAAGCAGGGTGAACTGATCGCGAATCTTATCAATGAAGAATTGTTGATCCAAAAAGCTAAGGAACTTGGCCTCGACTCTGAGATCGAAGCGAGCCTGAACCAGAGGTTTCTTGAAATAATGAAACAGTATCAGATGAAGAGCCTCGATGCCTTATACGCCGAAATGGAAAAAACCGGCGTCAATCCCCAAGAGATCCGCGAAGTATGGCGTAAACAGGCCGTGCGGGACCTGGTCCTGCAAAAAGAGGTTCAGTCAAAGGTTTACTGGCAGCCCAGTGGAAAGGAGTTAAAGGACTATTTCGAGAAGAACAAAGCTCGTTTCACTAAACCTGAGACGATCTCAATAAGTGAAATATTTCTTAGCTTCGCCGGCCGAGACGAAGCCGCCGTCCGGGAAAAAGCAAAACAGTTGGTAGCACAGCTTCGAGGTGGGGCCGATTTCGCAAAATTGGTTGCTGAAAACTCTGATCGGCAGGACGCCGCCAAGACAAAGGGAAAGGTCGACACGATGAATTTTAAGGACCTCGACGAAAAGTTTTCATCGGCGGTAAAGGACCTTAAGGCCGGCGGCTATTCCGACCCGATCGAAATTGACCAAATTGGGATTAACATACTGCGTGTCGATGACCGCACCAAGGCTAGCAGCGAGTCATTTTACGACGAAAGTGCGATCCGGCTTGCTATTCTCGCCGACAAGGCGCCGGCGGCCCAGAAGGAATTTATGGCAACGCTCCGACATGATTCATTTATCAAGATAAGCGAAAATTATCGCCCGATCGTCGCTCCTATTCTTTTTGCCGACGAGCGAAAGGAAAAAACGGCCAATAAGTAGTTTTTGGCAGGGATGCTCAAGGTAACGGCGGACTCCGAGGGTCCGTCGTTTTTTTGTGGGTTTTGACTGACCGCGTTTATTCTTCAATGATATTATCTTCCTTTCGACCCATTCGCTTTTTATGATCCGCGTAAAGAAGGCCCTAGAAATTGTAAGCCGCGAATCTTATCTTCTCGGTGAAGAACTCGTCGAAATAGACAGGTCGTTGGGCCGGGTCTTGGCGGAAAATATTAGTGCAGATACGGACCTACCCCCGTTTGATCGCTCGCAAATGGATGGATATGCGGTTATTGCAAAGGATACTAGCAAAGCTCCGGTTGAATTGAAGGTCGTCGGCGAATCGGCGGCAGGCCGCGGCTGGCCTGGCGAGCTAAAAAAGGGCGAGGCCGTGCGAATCATGACAGGTGCCCCGGTTCCGAAAGGTGCTGACGCGGTGCAAAAGGTAGAGCTTACCGGCGACGGCCTTGTTCCGTTCCGGAACGCAGGAAAATCTGGAACAGAAACGTCAGTTACTATTCTGGAGCCAACAAAAAAAGAACGATTCATCATTCGAAAGGGCCATGAGATCCGTAAGGGAGCGAAGGTGTTTTCCAAAGGTGAGGTAGTTACCGCAAATATGATCGCGAGCATCGCGGCATTTGGCTACCCGGATGTCCGTGTTGCCAGAAGGCCGACAGTTGCGATCCTCGGAACCGGAAGCGAGATCGTCGAGATCGATCAAGCCCCCGGGGCGGACCAGATCCGAAACTCGAATTCGGTGATGCTAAAGGCCTTTTGCGGCCAAATGTCTGAACCCGTTACGATCTATCCGATCGCGAGCGACCGAATCGCCGAGCTGAAAAAACGCATATCTTCGGCGGCGAGAAAGAATGATATTGTTGTAATCACCGGCGGTGTTTCCGTCGGCAAATACGACTACACAAAAGCCGCGCTGGTTGAAATTGGGGCACAGATCTATTTTGACAAGATCGCCCTTAAACCCGGAAAACCGACGGTCTTTGCGAAACTGGGCACCACATTTATTTTTGGCTTGCCAGGAAATCCGGTATCGGCCGCGGTCACTTTTCAAGTATTCGTTCGGCAACTGATCATGCAAATGCAGGGGGCCGTCCGCCCCGGGTTGATGCAGCGTTCTGCGGTGCTGGGTGCGATCGCAAAGGGTACGAAAGACCGGGAAACATATCTGCCATCGATACTCGATACGGACAAAACCGGCCGTTTGATCGCGACCCCAGTCAAGTGGCTCGGCTCGTCCGATTTTGTTGGGTTCGGACGCTCGGAAGCTTTGATAGTGGTCCCGCCAGCTTCGACATTGGATCCGGGCGATGTCGTTACGATCTTGATGCTGTGACCGAGTCTTTCCTGCGTCAATAATTATGGTGAAACCCGCAGCATTAGCGCACGAGGCTATACACGAAACCGTCGCCCGGTTGTTTGACGAACTCCCGCGCGGCCGCGTTCTCGATGTGCCGTCGGGCGAGGGCGCCCTAGCCTTGCGTTTGTCGGATCTCGGTTTCGAAGTCTCGTGCTGCGATCTATATCCGCAGATCTTCAAACTCGAAAATGTTGAGAATAAACGGGGTGATCTCGATTCCGAGCTTCCGTATGACGACGGAACTTTCGATTTCGTCGTATGCGTCGAGGGTCTGGAACACATTGAAAATCCGGCAAATGCACTTCGTGAATTCGCGCGATTGATCAAACCTAACGGTACGCTCGTCGTATCCGTACCTAACATAATGAACATAGAAGAACGCCTCAAGTGGCTGTTCTCAGGTTACACTTCGCATTTCAAACCGCTTTCTACGGCGGTAAGAGAGAATATTTCCAGAGAGTTTGGCGGAATGGATGAAATTGCGTTGCATGTAAATCCGATCGGATATTCAGAAGTGCGGTATCTTCTTGAAAAGAATGGGTTCGAGCTCCAGGGCGTATCTGCGGACAAGGCAAAAGACAACATGTGGGCTTTTATGCCAATCACTGCCTTGATAAGGCTGGCTTCCCGGATTGCCCCGGCACGCAAGCGGCAGGAACGGTGGGCCGATGAACTGAATTCAAACGAAGTGTTACTGGGCGGCAACACACTGATATTTAAGGCGAAGAAATTATGAGTGAACTTTCGCATCTAGATGAAAAGGGCAACATTCGGATGGTGGACGTAT
This sequence comes from Blastocatellia bacterium, assembly GCA_963732475.1. GTDB lineage: Bacteria > Acidobacteriota > Blastocatellia > Pyrinomonadales > Pyrinomonadaceae > OLB17. Next base: position 261,576 of record CAVSZR010000009.1, read on the forward strand.
CGGAAAAGGAAACGACCACTCGATACGCGGTTGCGTCCGGCAAGGTCTTGCTTTCATCCGCCACCCTCGAAATATTGACGAAAGGGGAAAATCCGAAAGGCAGTGTGCTTGAGATCGCCCGCATTGCCGGCATCCTGGCGTCGAAAAAGACCCCCGAACTGATCCCCCTGTGCCATCAGATAAACCTTTCAAATGCAGATGTTAAGGCCGAGATCAAGGAGTATGGAATTTATCTGGAAGCATCCGCACGAACCACATCGCAAACCGGCGTCGAAATGGAGGCGCTGACCGCCGTCTCGATCGCGGCTTTGACCGTTTATGACATGTGCAAAGGCGTGCAGAACGACATTGAGATCACGGATATCCGGCTTGAGTCCAAAACCGGCGGAAAGTCAGATTTTGAGAGGAAGAGCTAGGACAATATTTCCCACCGGGGGCCCGCCTCAAAATTCTTTGTCCACCAGATTTTTCTTCGCACGGACACGAACTTTCAGGTAGAATAAAGCGTAAAGCATCGTGGTGAACGTGAACGGAAAGGAGTTTTGATTATGCCAAATTATTCGATCGCAGAAGACGCCCGTCCGCAAATTTATCTCTTGGTGGTAGCAACCGTTGTCAGCATTGGGCTTTGGCTCCTGTCGGCGTATCTGCCGCTGATCGGCTATATTTCTTATCCACTCAGGCTTTTTGCGACGTTCGTCCACGAAGGCTCGCATGTGCTGGCAACGCTGATCACCGGCAATTCGGTACAGAGCCTTTCGGTTGCCGCCGACGGAAGCGGAGTCGTTTGGTCGCAAAGTTCGGGCTGGTTCTCGCAACTGCTTATTTCAAGCGCCGGATACGTTGGCACCACCGCTTTCGGGGCCTCACTTCTTATTTGGATCAGACGCGGCCTTTCGCCTCGGATTGCCCTCATGATCTCCGCCGGCTTTGTCGGAATTATGACGCTGGTCTTTGGTATTCTCGCACCGTTCTGGAACTTTTTGGCAAATGTTACCTTTGGGAGCGTGGTTTTTACGGTTTTCTCGGGCGCGGTCCTGACCCTCGGCCTAACCGCCATTGCACGCTACACGAGCCTCAAATGGGCGAATTTTGCCGTCGCCTTTATCGCGGTTCAGTGTCTGCTTAATGCGGTTTTTGACCTCATCAACCTCTTTTTTCTTTCCGCGCTGACGAGTACGCAATCCGATGCCGCAAATATGTCTGCCGCCACCGGTATTCCTTCGATCGTCTGGGTCTTTTTGTGGATGGGAATTTCGATATTGATGATATCGATCGGCCTGCGGGTTTACGCCGTAAGTAAGAAACCCGCGGCAAGCGATTCTGTTTTTGAAGACTGATCTTTTGTTTGTTATCCGCTATTTTGAGAACGGCTTTTTTCGGAATTACGGCCTGCTTATTCACCCGTCAAATGAAATACGTTCTATTGACAATCCTGTTTAGCTCTTTTGCTCTCACCATTCAGGCTCAGGTCAAGAAACCTGAACCGCCCCCCGTGAAAATTCCGTTTGCCGAATCGCTTCAGGCCGTTGTGGTCACGACTGAAGGCCCGACAGCAATACAAGGCGAAGCGCGGCTTTATGAAAGAAAGTCTGCTAAGTCGAAATGGAAAGGCGTCAGCGACGAATTTCCAGTTGTCGTAGGTCGGGGCGGATTGATATGGAGCGTTGACGGCGCACCTGAGGGCATTTCTTTTTTCAAGCGCGAAGGCGACGGCAAGTCACCCGCCGGGATGTTTCCGCTGACCTTCGCATTTGGCAGACCGGATAGGCCCGGCGACGTGAAACTTTCCTACACTAAGCTTGAAGAGTACAGCGAATGTGTCGATGATGCCGCATCGGGGCATTACAACAAACTGGTTGACCGTCTGAAGGTCGGAATCTTTGACTGGAATACTTCAGAAAAAATGCTTGAGGTTGGACTTGAATACGACCTCGGTCTTTTTGTCGCACACAATTCGTACCCGGTTCGTCGAGGCGACGGGTCATGTATATTCCTGCACATCTGGAAGGACGCAACGACAGGAACGTCGGGCTGCACGGCAATGCGGCGAGAAGACCTGCAGCGGGTCCTAGCCTGGGCCGACCCGGCGAAAAACCCTTATCTGATCCAGTTGACGAAAGCGGACCATCGCAAATACCAAAAGTCGTGGAACCTGCCAAAACTCAAGTAACACTGGGCGAATTCCCGGTCGGTTTTCGGCTTCTTGTCCGTTCGAAGAAGGACTGGCGGTTTGCCGTTATTTCAAGAAAGACCGACGACTACATATCGCTCTCGATCGCATCGCCAACAGGCTACAACTATCGCATCCGCCGCACGGCCGACCTTGAGATCGCGTTCGATGGACGCGTTCCATTTCTTACAGCGGATCATGACGATACGTGGCGTGACAATTTTTCCGGCTATGACACCCGCTGGTAGCAACTAATTTGGTTTTGTCCTCCCGACCGCGATCACCCGGCCGCTCTCGTTTTCCTGAACAAACACGACGTACCTTAAATTGTCCACTTTCCATTTTGGATCGAGCTTTAGATCCACCGATGTCTTCATACCGCCTTGGGTCGGTGTTAAAGCGGCGATCTCCGCAAAGCCGCGGACGACGGAAACATGCTTTAAGGTCTTACCGTTGTTATTTCCGGCCTTAACATTTGAAACGAGATTGTCCTCAGTAGCAGCAAGGTACACAGTTGCCGCCTCATGTTTGGCGATGCCCTGAACGTCGATCTCAACTCTCTTTTTATCCCTCAGCTCAACCACGACATTGCCCTTGACCGGAATGGCGGCTTTCGCAATAACGTCGACCGCTTTCGGCCGGTCGCTCCCTATGAACTGCTTTTGCCCGTCAACGATCATCTGCGGGGTATATATCGAATCGAGCTTCAAACGTCTCGCATACTTGTTCTGCCGCTCGGTAAAAACCGCCGACGAATATTCGTCCTTCCACCCGCGATCGTTAAAATAATCGACGTGAAACCCAAGCGTGATGACTTCGGCTCCTTCAACAGGCTGGGTCGTGTTAAGGAACGCCAGCTGTGCATCAGCCGGCGGGCAGTTCCCGCAGCCTTCGGAGGTGAACAGCTCAACAAGAACCGGCTCGCGGGTCCCCGGAGCCTTGGCTTGCGGTGCGGGCGAGGCGGTTGCTTTGTTGGCCGGGGTTTCACCCGAACAGCCGGCGAAGACCAAGCAAATACCGCACAAAGTTAAAATAAGCATCAATCTCATCAGAACCTAGCATAACAGATGAGCTCTCGGAGCCGGAACAGCGGCTTTGAGCAGACTCCGCGATTTGCTAAACTTGAGTTTTGCTTTTATTGACGGATTTTCCACCTATGCGGGCTGTAAAGACGAAGAAAGACGAAGCTATCGAGGTACGCGGTGCCCGGGTTCATAATCTCAAGAATATCTCGGTTTCGCTTCCGCATAACAAACTGACCGTCATCACCGGCGTTTCCGGCTCAGGCAAATCGAGCCTCGCATTCGACACAATTTATGCCGAGGGCCAGCGTCGCTACGTTGAATCGCTATCCGCCTACGCCCGCCAATTTCTCGAACGAATGGACAAGCCGGACGTCGACGAGATCACCGGCATCGCCCCTGCCATCGCTATCAGGCAAAAGAATTCGACCAAGAATCCGCGATCGACCGTCGCCACACAAACAGAGATCTACGACTATTTGCGGCTCCTTTACGCGCGTGCCGGCCAGACGATCTGTCACGTTTGCTCCCGCGAAGTCAAAAAAGACTCTCCCGAATCGGCCGCCAGACGACATTCTGGCTAAATTGTCCGAAGGCACGAGATTCTACGTTTTGTTTCCGGTTCTCGATCAGGTCAGCCCAAAGGCGGCAAAGGGCAAAGCGAAAACCAAAACAAAGCCCGCAACTCCGCAACTGAGCACAAGCGCGTTCCTGATGTCGTTTTTGCAGCAGGGATTTTCGCGACTTTTCCGGAGCGGCGAAATGATCGAGCTGCAGAGACCCGAAGATTTTCCGTTTGACGATTTTGACGACACGTATCGTTCTCATCGACCGGCTTGCCGTTTCCCCGGATACGCGGCAGAGGCTCGTCGATTCGCTTGAGATATGCTTTCGCGAAGGCCATTCCGCCATTGTAGAACAGGCTGCCGAGCCTGTTCATTCCGGTGATCGACCGGCTAAGCAGCCAGTCGTACTCAAATATTCCGACTCCTTCATCTGCAAGTACGACGGCACGTTTTACGACGAACCTGAACCGCATCTTTTCAGCTTCAACTCGCCTTACGGCGCGTGCCCGACTTGTCAGGGTTTCGGGAACACGATCGGTGTCGATTACGGACTAGTAATTCCGAATCCGCTGCTCTCGATAAAGCAAGGTGCGATCGATCCGTTTTCGCGGCCGCAGCATGCATGGGCGCAGAAGGAACTGCTGAAATATGCCGCGAGTGCGTCCATCGACATCGATATGCCCTACGCCGATCTCCCAGATTTTCAGCAGAATTGCATCATTTACGGAGACGAAGGCTGGCGCGGTGTTCAGGGTTTTTTCAAGTGGCTCGAAACGAAGAAATATAAGCTCCACGTTCGCGTGTTTCTTGCAAAATATCGCGGCTACACGGTTTGTCCGGATTGCGGCGGTGGGCGGCTTAGGCAGGCCGCACGGGATGTTAAAGTTGGCGGCAGATCGCTTCCAGAAATCGTCGCGATGTCGATCGGCGATGCACAGAAATTCTTCAATGATCTTGAATTAAGTGAAGAACGCAAGCAGATCGCCGACAAAGTTCTTCTTGAGATCGAACGCCGCCTCAAATTTCTTGTCGAGGTCGGCCTCGAATATCTGACGCTTGCCCGCGTAGCCTCAACGCTTTCCGGCGGCGAAGCACAGCGTATTCAATTGGCGACAAATCTCGGCTCGCTTGCTCGTCGGGCACGCTTTATGTGCTCGACGAGCCAAGCATCGGCCTTCACCCGCGTGACAACGCCCGGCTTATTAAAGATTCTCGAAAACCTTCGCGATATCGGCAACACGCTGCTTGTCGTCGAGCACGACGAAGAAACGATGCGGGCCGCCGACCACATCATCGACATCGGCCTTTTCGCCGGCGAACTTGGCGGAAATCTTGTTTTCGAAGGCAATTTCGACAACCTGTTGAAAGACGAGATCTCGCTGACCGCCCGATATCTCCGCGGCGATGCTGAAATAAAAATTCCGGCAAAACGAAGAGCAATAAAGGACAAGATCGCGATCATCGGCGCACGCGAACACAATCTAACGAAATGTGGACGTCGAGATCCCGCTGGAAATGCTCGTCTGCATCACCGGTGTTTCCGGATCTGGCAAATCCACGCTTGTTCACGATGTCCTTTACGCCGGATTGAAGAAAAAGCGAGGCGAGTGGCAATCGCATGTTGGGTTGTTCAAAGAGATCACTGGCAATGAGTTGATCGACGATGTGGTTCTCGTTGATCAGTCGCCGATCGGGCGTACGCCTCGTTCAAACCCGGTCACTTACATCAAATCGTACGATGCGATCCGCGATCTGTTTGCGGCAACGGCGGCGGCAAAATCGAAGGGTTACAATGCCTCGCATTTCTCATTCAACGTTCCTGGGGGCCGCTGTGAGACCTGCCAGGGCAGCGGTACGGTAACGGTTGAGATGCAGTTCCTCGCGGATGTCGAACTTACGTGCGAAGACTGCCGCGGGACACGTTTTCGAGAAGAAATATTGAACGTCAAATACAAAGGAAAGAACATTCACGACGTCCTCGACCTTACCGTCCGCGAAGCGATCCTTTTTTTCAAGGAAACCAAGAAGCTGGTCAGCCGCCTAAAAACATTGGATGACGTGGGCCTCGGCTATCTTCGTCTTGGCCAGTCCGCAACGACACTCTCCGGCGGCGAAGCCCAACGTGTCAAACTTGCGGCTCACCTTTCGCAAAAAACGAAGTCGAATACGCTTTTCATCTTTGACGAGCCAACAACCGGCCTGCATTTCGAAGACATCAACAAGCTCCTCGCGGCATTTCGTGCTCTGATCGACAGCGGCGCAAGCCTTGTCGTGATCGAGCACAACATCGACGTAATAAAAACCGCCGATTGGGTGATAGACCTCGGCCCGGAAGGCGGGGTCGGCGGCGGCGAGGTCGTCGCGACCGGAACTCCCGAGGCGATAGCGAAGAATCCGATGTCGCACACCGGCAGGTATCTTGCCGCGATCTTCAAACCATAGTTGCCGGATCGGAATTCCTGGATGAACAGCTAGGATTTGCCCGCCGGTTCGGGTCGCCTCAGAGCTCGAACGGCACGACTGGAGCGGCAAGCATCCCTGCTTGCCAGCGGCCAACGGCCGCTTCCGCGCCGAGGTTTGATTCACTCGAAAAATGTTCACGCCCTAACGCTGCAAAGGCGGCAGCGTGGCAAGCAGGGATGCTTGCCGCTCCAGTCACTTAGGTCGATGACGCATAACAAGGGGAAGAATGGGGTCGCACCTGCGATTTTTGCGATTCTTCATGATTATCGGATGTCGGCGGACCGACGTTATCAAAGATAACATCCTTCTTCGAGTCGGATCCGATCATTTGCGGCTTGGGTTGGTCCGCTTACCATGCATATCATCCAAATCATGCGTATCGTGCATTTCATCCAAATCATTCCATCCACCATATTTCGTCCAAATTGATATTTCCAAACGTGGAAACCCGGGCGATAATTCTCCCGGACGGCATCTGTGTGCGGATCGACTCGTGCCTATCGCCCTCCTGATGCTCTTTGAAAAATAGTCGATGAAACGCCAAAAGCAGGAATTTTGCCACCATGAAACACCAAAGCGTGCCTGTCGTCTCAGCGTCGGGAAGCCGATGTTTATTGATCAACGGCGATGTTCCTACATTTTTGTAGGTTTGTTTCACATGAAACAAAAAGTGGCACGCGTTGTGAAACGAAACAGAGTGAATGGTGAATGGTGAGTGGCGAATGAAGCTTACGCGAGTTGAACTTGCTCGTCTCATTCTCACGGCAGTTAAGGCGTAACTGTTGTTAATACAGATGGTTGCGGCGAAATTTGTGTCACCGGACGACGCTCTCCCGACTGTGAGACAGTTTTGACCGTAAACCAGAGACAGCAATGAGGTTAGGCTGTCTCACTGCAAGACAATAATGAGACACTCGTAAGAACCTATCGGGGTCGAGCGGCCAATTGGTGTTCGGCTCGCTCCTGCTACTGAAAGTCCTTTCCGCTGCAGTTCTTTAGTTCCTTTGGACATTCGCCGACCTGGACCCAGTCGTAAAAATCGCCGGGCTTTCCGTCGATCGCATAAAAGACCTTCTTGATCGAAGAAAATTGCTTTAAGGTTTGCTCGACCATAGCAAAAAAACCGCCGCCGCAGCTTGTTGTTGCGGTGCCAAGCTGTTCATAGACCTTTTCGGTAAAATTAACGTAGGCGGCATCATCCTTTACATTGACACTTTTAGAATTCCTTTGGTTTCTTCAGGCGGGAAATCCAACAAAGTCCTTCTCCTCCTCTTCCTCTGTCGTTCCCTTAAATAATTCTTCCAAGTGATGCCTTTGCGACGCCGAAGGTATCCGGGATCGTCCGCGTCACCGGGAATACCTTGTTGCAGTCGGCCTGTTTCGGGTTTAGTTTTTCGTTATGGAAATAAACCTTGATCGTCCTTTGTCCGAGAGCGGCTGACGAAAAAGCCGCCACGAGAATAAGTAAAGCAAGTCCTTTCATTCCAATTAATCGTCTCCAAATTTCGCCCGCCAGATCGGGGCTATCTGTTCCATCACCTTGCAGTCGCAATAACCGCCATTGTCATTGAGCCAAGACGTTATTCGAGGGAAACTCAAACGGTTTTCCATAATATACTGCATCGAAAACCGCAGGCTGTGATTGCATTCGTCATCGTAAAGGGCGTCTTCGAGATAATTCAGCAGTTCGCTGATCGTGCTCTCGGCAGCCGGAAGCGAATCGAGAAATGCCTGCAGCTCTTCGCCGCTCATCTGCTCCAAATTCTCGATCTCACGTTTTCTGACTACGGGCATATTCGGTTCGTAATAAAGTCAACCCCGATTAAAAAAGCGGTAAAGCCGCCGCCGCTTCAGTTTTTTCTTTTCTCGGATCAGAACTCCGCTTCGGAAACTCGCAGCAACTCGGCTCGTTCCGCTTCTTCACGTTCTTTTTGTTTCACCCCTTCGCGGCCGTCATAAGCCAGAAACCTGGGAAGAAACAGCGCCGCACCGACGACGGCCACGACGCACAAGACGCCTCCGGAGACAAGGGCCGCTTTGACGCCAAATTTCTCGGCGACTATCCCCATTTTAGCACTTCCGAGCATCGGCCCCGTCAAATAACTCATCATTTCAATACTCGCAAGCCGCCCGCGGAGATAATTCGGTATCGTTTGATTCCATATCGAGCCGCGAAAGATGCCGGAGATCATATCAAAGAAGCCGGCCGCACCGAGAAACAATAACGCGGGCACGATGCTGTCCGACATGCCGAAAAAGACGATCGCGACACCCCAAAGGACCGCCGCAATCGTGACCATCAGTCCATGCCGATGGATGTTTTTCGTCCAGCCCGACGTGATGCTGGCAACCAACGCCCCCGCCGCGATCGCCGCCGGGAAGAAGCCGACAAATTTCTCGCCATAGATGACCGCGAGGGCAGGATACAATGCTTGCGGCATGGCAAAGAACATCGCGGCAATATCGATAAAATATGTTCCGAGCAATTCCTGGCGGCTAAACGCATATCGCCAGGCCCGCTTTATTCCTTGCCAGCTCGGTTTTTCGGCATTTTCCGGCGACGGGACGGCACGCAAGAGGAAAACCGCGATCAGCGACGCAATAAACGTAAAAAGGTCGATCGTGTAGGCCACCGACGCACTGAATTGGGTCGCGATTATGCCCGCGATCGCCGGGCTGACGATCGCTCCGACGCTGTAGCGGATAGAATTTAGCGCCATCACTGCCGACATCAGATCGGACGGGATCACTTTTTGGATAAACGACTCGAACGCAGGCCGCTGTATCGCCGCAAGGCCCGCGTGCATGGCCACCGCGACGAACAGTACCCAAATTTGCGGCTTCGGGAGCAGCGAATTTCCAAGCAGGATGGCCGTCACCAGGGTTTGGCCGATCTCCGTCAGCCGCAGCATCCTTCGCTTGTCGAAAAAATCGGCCAACGCACCGCCGACAAACGCCAGCACGACCATCGGCACAAATTCGGCCAGGTAAATGTACCCGACCATAGCCGATGAACCCGTAAGTTGGTACATCTGCCACGGCACGACGATAAAGGTCATCATCGACCCGAAAAACGACACAAGCTGGCCAAAGAAAAGCAGTCGGTAATCGCGTGAAACTTTTAAGGGAGACAGGTCGAGCAGCATATTTGGACAAAAAGTTAGCTTAACACAGCCGATTGTTCAGCCCGCAGTCCGTGATTTGTCACCGACAGATTACTGGTGTCACCACGACAAATGCGGATTCGTGGTCCGACAAGGGCTTTGTTTGCCAGCAATTTGTGCGAAACGCGGAAAAATGGAATTATGTGGTTTATCTTTTCCACCGTTTATCACCGAATGGAATCTTCTACGATCAAAGAAAAGCTTAAGTGGCTTGACCCAAAGGTTGTTGCGACAGTGCTGATCGCAAAGTTTGCGATCCTGATCTTCGGCGCTCAGAGCTATTTGACTGTAAATAATCTCCCGTTTACTGGAGCGAACACGTTCCTCGGAATATGGAGCCGCTGGGACGCCCTTCATTACTTAAAGATCGCTCAAGACGGCTACACGGCGATCGGCGAAGACCGGTTTCTGATAGTTTTCTTTCCTTTTTACCCGGCGCTGGTCGCTCTGGTCTCGTATGTTTTTCGCGACCACCTGTTGAGCGCTTTTGTTGTGTCGGGACATGGCCACAATTGCTCTCGGCTTGGTCTTCCGGGCTTTGGTAAAGACTCGACTCACTCCGAAAAGATCGCGCAGTGGGCGGTCTTGTTTCTGTTCATCTTCCCAACTAGCTATTTCCTGCACATTCCGTATACCGAAAGCACGTTTCTCGCTTTGACGATCGGCTGTTTTCTCGCCGCACGTAAGAAACGCTGGCTGATCGCGGGCGTTTTGGGTGCCGTGGCGTGCATGACAAGAGTGAACGGGCTTATTTTGATACCAGCACTCGCATTCGAGCTATTTGCGGAATACCGCGAAACGCGAAAGATCGATAAAAAGTGGCTGTTCCTGCTGCATCATCCCGGCTGGTTTTGTCAGCTACCTGATGCTGAATTATGTTGTGGCCGGCGACCCGACGATGTTCATGGTCCACCAGCGCGAACATTGGTTCCGGTATTTCAAATTTCCGTGGACCGGCATAATGGATTGCTACGACCGGATGTACGCCGCAAAACCCACCGACGCTCAGATGACCGGCTATCAGGAATTCTTGTTCGTGGTGATCGGTTTTGTCGCGACGGCGGTCGGTTGGAAGTGGTTGCGCGGTTCTTACTGCATCTGGATGGCGGCGAACTGGCTCTTATTCGTCAGCACGTCGTTTGTACTCAGCGTGCCGCGATACACCCTGACGCTTTTCCCGCTATTCATACTCATGGCGATCGGCTGCTCGCAGGCATTGGGGGTTGAGGGTGCTAATTATTGTGTGGTCGACACTGTTTCTTTCCCTTTTTATTACGCAGTTTGTAAGGGGCTGGTGGGCATTCTGATGGTCCTTGGTAGGGGTTCCATTCCGAGCTTTCGTCGGGCTGCACCGCAACACCGTCGATTGTCGCACCAGCATCATGCTCCGTAGACCTTCAGCCTGAATTCGTCGTTCGCGGTAAATATCTCCGCCCGCCGCCCTGAAAAATTCGAAGCCTGCTTTAACACCATCGGCAATCCTCCCCGCGGAACGTTAGCGCCGTACTCGCGGCGGTTGAACACGGCCGCGATCTGCGGATTCAACCTCTGTGTAATGCCGTAGCGCATAGCACGGGAAGCCGGAGGGACAAACCCGTTAGTCCGTCGTGCGTTGATAAACTCGATGGCATTGTCATAGATATTTACCCGCGTTGGAATATCCCGAAGAGCAAGGTCGCGATGAACGATCGCGTTCACTATCGCTTCCCGTATTGCAAAAAGATGATAAGCACTTCGCGGCCGGACATGCATACTGTCCACCGGTTCGAGCTGCTTCGGTTTTTCTTTCAGAAGATCGACATAACGAAGGATAAATCGTTGGATCGATTCGTAAAGCGACAGTAGGTTCCCTTGCAGTTCCATGGTCTCGATCAATTGAGCGTCGCCATTCTCGCCTGAAAACCTCGAAACCCTTACGCCAGATCGCGGAAACAGTTCGGCCACCCGCTCGTTCTTGCCGAACAGGGTTACCGCCGCGACCGTCGGGAAAAAATCATCGCCAGTGCCAACCGCCAACAGAAGGTCCTTTTTCAGAGAACTCCGCCGTCTGATACATGTTGATATTTTGGCTGACTTCCTCGAAACCGCTCGCGAATGTCCAAAGCAGCCCGTCGTCAAAATCCTTTTCATTGCCGTTAAACAGCGGAATGTTCTCATATCCAAGCGGCCTAAGTTCGTCCAGCCACATCGACAACTGCTCACGAGCAACTTCCCTTTTCTCGGCACCAAACCGCATGTAAAAGCGCCCGTCGCGCGTTCGGTAGGGCCGGTTTCGCGGTTCGACGTCGATCACGACGATGCGCTTGCCGCTGTCGAAGGCGATCATGTCGATCATCGGCACAACCGGCGGAACTATTTCTTCGCGGCATATCCGCACCAATTCGTCACGAACGGTCTCCGGCTCGTTAAGGCCTTCGATGCGAAGTTGGTCACTGACGCCGAAAATGATCGTTCCTCCGCCGGTATTGGCCAGGGCGACAATTCCCTGCGTGATGCGTTCCGGATTCGAGAGCTTTACCTTAAGTTCGAGATATGTGTCTTCGCCGCCTTTGATAAGGCGCAGCAACTCAGATCGTGTAGTAAGCTGTGCCGGTTGGTTTAGTATGTATTCCTGGTGTGAGCGTTCGCCCGCAGGATCAAAACGTTGGGTGTGTCGGAACTTTCTGCGTGGCATAAGTTTCGGCGTGAAAATTTTGTCAAGACGGACCGCACCTTGTTCCGCCCGAGTGTTTCGCGGGAAAACACTACTGGATTTAGTCTTTCAACCAGCTCTATTGAAACATTCACCGATGAAAAAGTAAATTCCGGCCTTACTCAAATTGTTTGACAAACCTAAATCATTCTATTATCTAGTTTAGTGTCACTTGTGGAATCAGAAACAATAACAGCCTACGTAGGGATCGGCTCGAATCTGGGCGACCGGGCAGGAAATCTCCTGCTTGCCGTCCGCGGCCTTATGGAGGCGAGTTTTGTCGTCAATAAGCTTTCGGCGATCTACGAAACTGAGGCACTAGGCTTTGACGAATATGCACCGAATTTCCTGAACATGGTCGCGGAGATCAGGGCCGAAAGCATTACGCCTACGCAAATGCTTGCTCGTATGCTGCGGATCGAATATCTTCTCGAACGCACCGACAAATCATTAAAGAAACCGCGAACGATCGATCTCGACCTCCTATTTTATAATCACGAGCAAACCGACACGCCTTTCCTGACCGTTCCCCATCCTCGCGCCCATTTGCGAAGATTCGTCCTGGTTCCGATGAACGAAGTCGCCCCTACCTATTTACATCCGATTTTGAACAAGGACATTAGTACTCTGCTTTTCGAATGTGAAGACCATTCCCAAGTCGTCCGCTGGAATCCGAATGCAAACAACAGCCCGCATTTATCGTCAAACCGCTAGACTTAAGAACTGCGAACGGCTAGACTTGTCTCAATTTTATGGCCTACCTAAAACCCGACCAACCCGAAAAAGTTTACGTTCCGGCCCTTCGTGCTGCGAAGGAAAAGGGCGAAAAGCTGGTATGCCTTACGGCATACGATTATCCGACGGCCCGCATCGTTGATGAAGCCGGTGTCGATATCATTCTGGTTGGCGACAGCATGGGCAATGTCATTCACGGCTACGGGAATACGATCCCGGTCACAATGGAAGAAATGCTCTCGGCAACAAAGGCCGTGAAACGCGGATCGAACCACGCGCTGATCGTATCGGATATGCCGTACGGGACGTTTCACACGGGTGATAATAAGGCGGTGCGTAACGCGATGCGGCTGTTAAAAAACGGTGGTGCCGAAGCGGTAAAACTCGAAGGCGGCCGCAACCGTGTCGATCTAGTCAAACGCCTTGTCGATGAGGAAATTCCTGTCATGGCCCATATCGGCCTGACGCCGCAATCTGTGCACAAACTCGGCGGCTACCGTGTGCAGGGCAAAACAGCCGTCGATGCAAATAAGCTGATCGAAGACGCTAAAATGCTCGAAGCGGCCGGGGCGTTCGCGATCGTGTTGGAACTCATCCCGCGCGAGATCGCAGAGATAATTACTAAGGAACTTACTATTTCAACCGTCGGCATTGGTGCCGGAGCGGCCTGTGATATCCAGGTACTCGTCCTTCACGACCTGATCGGTTTCACGTTCGGCCGCCAGCCGCGTTTCGTCCGTCAATATGCAAATGTCAGCGAAGCGATATCGACCGCGATCACAAGCTGGATGGACGACGTTAGAAGTGGAAACTATCCGAACGCCGAAGAATCTTATGGAATGCCCGAAGCCGCGAAAAAGGAGATGAAGGCCTGATCCGTATTTTGGATTAAATGGAGATCATCAATCGCAAACAACGAATGGCATCGATCGCCCGCAAGCTGCGGCGTGAGAACAAGACTGTCGGTTTTGTCCCGACGATGGGAGCGTTGCACGAGGGCCATCTAACGCTTGTAAAGGAAGCTCGGCAGATGTCAGACGTTGTTATCGTTTCGATCTTCGTCAATCCAAGCCAGTTCGGGCCGGGCGAAGATTTTGAAAAATACCCTCGCGACCTGACCGCGGACGCGGCTCTCCTTGCCGAATACGAGGTCGATTACGTGTTCGCTCCGGACACGGACGAGATCTATCGGCGAAGGCTTTTCCACTTACGTTTATGTCGAGGGCCTGACCGAAACGCTCGAGGGAGCATCACGTCCCGGACATTTTCGTGGCGTGGCAACAGTCGTAACGATCCTTCTTAACACCGTCCGTCCTGACTTCGCGTTTTTTGGAAGCAAGGACGCCCAGCAGGTCGGCGTAGTCAAAAAACTTACTCGTGATCTTGGCTTTGAAACGGAGATCGTTGTTGTCCCAACCGTCCGCGAAGAGTCGGGCCTTGCCATGTCGTCCCGCAATGCCTATCTCTCGGACGAAGAGCGTCAGAAGGCATCGATAATATACCAGGCATTGCGCGATGCAAAGATCGCATTTAAAGGCGGTGAACGAAATGGATCCACTATCGCCCAAATTGTCGAAAGCAAACTCGCTTCCGAGCCGCTTGCAAAAATAGACTATGTTGCCGTTGTCGATAACAACGCACTGGAACCGGTTGATAAAATTGAAGATAGCGAAGTTTTGGTAGCTGTCGCGGTACGCTTCGGGAAAGTCCGGCTGATCGATAACATCATACTGAATCGAAGGCAGTAGCCTGGCATCAAACTTGCATCTTAGTCGGCAGAGGCTTTACTTGTAGAGCCTCGCAAAATTATGAAGATCTCAAAATCGATCGCTTTGGTTCTTACCATTTTAGCCTTGTTCGCGTTTTCGACTTCGGCCCAAACACCGATCGCAAAACTGGAAGGCGGTTCGGTCGACGTCCAGGCACAAAAGGGAAAAGTAGTCGTTCTTGCTGTCGGTGCAAGCTGGTTGCCGCTGTCGAACAAGCAGGCCGAATATACCAATCTGCTTGCCAAGAAATACGCTGGCAAAAACGTAGTTTTTTACTTCGTTGTCACCGATTCGACAAACGCGAAGTCAAAGAACTTTGCCGCCGACGATGCCGTTCGCAAATTCGCGACGGCAAACAAGCTGACGATCCCAATCCTTCGCGATTCTGACGGAGCGGTTGTTCTGAAGAAATTCAAGGTTGACCAGGTACCGTCTTTCTTGATACTCGATAAGGACGGCAATCAAGCCGGCGACGCTTTCGGTGGCATTGACCCCAGATTCGATATTACCGTGCCAATAGGTAAAAAGATCGACAGTCTTCTGTAGTTAATTCTTAACTAAAATCTCAAAAGACAGGTCAACCTAGGCCTGTCTTTTCTTTTACTCTTATTCTCTCTTGTTCTTTCTTGGCGGGTGGACTTCTTCCATATTTTCCGTGGTCGATCTTTTTAAGCTAAACGGATCGGATCAACCGATAAACAAGACTGATCGGCAGCCCAACCACATTCCAATAGTCTCCCTCTATTCCTTCGATAAACAAAGCTGCTTGTGCCTGAACTGCATATGCACCGGCCTTATCGAGTGGATCACCTTCCTCAACCAAAAAATCGATCTCAGCTTCGTTCATCTCGACAAACTTCACCCGCGTTCGCTGTAGTCCGACGCTCAAATTTCCATTACCCACCACCGCCACCCCCGTCAGCACCTCGTGCCAGTGTCCGGAGAGCATCCTCAGCATCCGCTTCGCATCGGCATTATCGACGGGTTTCCCGATTATCTGATCGTCAATAACGACCGTCGTATCTGCCCCAAGCACGATCTTATCCCCGTGCCTTGCCGCGATCGTTTCGGCCTTCGTCCGAGCTAGCCGCTGCACGTAAACATCCGGCAATTCACCCGGCAGTTCAGTTTCGTCGATATCCGGCACGTCCTTGGTAAACTTCCACCCGACCGATTCCATTATTTCCGACCGTCTCGGGCTTCCCGAAGCAAGGATTAAGTTCGGCAGATTAACCATTTAGTCCCTTTGATTTAGCATTTAGAATTGATCTCGTTTAAGATAATAGTTGAAAAAAAGCGAATGACAAATGCGGGACGTTCTCAGTTCATTACCAAAGATATTCGAAGGCTATGACGGAAACGAAGCTGCCCTCGAAGCAACTGTTTGTGCCGCATGGAGAAACGCAGTCGGCAAAGGTTTGGAGCGGCAAACCGTGCCAGTCCGGCTGATCAAAAGGACGCTTATTGTCGCCGTGCCGAGCGAAACTTGGAAACGACAAGTCATCGATCTCGCTGATCAGATGGTCTTTAAGATAAATGCGGCCCTCGGTTCGTCGCTCGTGTCGTTCATCGAATTCCGGGTTGATGCAAGAGCAGTAAGACTGCACGGGCGAAAGAAAAACGCGGATCGGATCGCAGAATCCGAATGGAATGCCCTGGTTCGAAACCAGTTAACGCCGCAGCTCCACAACGCCGCCGAAGCCATTGCCGATGAATCGCTCCGCGATGTCTTTTTGGTAGCTGCGGGAAGCAGTTTAGCACGAAGGCAGAAACACGACCGGTAGGGAGTGTGCCGCCTCGAAAGAAGCCGCCTCAGGGCGGAACTCCGAACTTATGGACGTAAGACAAGTCGCAAAACTGGCGCATCTCGAGATAACCGACGAAGAAGTCACGATGTATACCCCGCAGATGGCGGACATCGTAAAGTATATCGAACAGCTTAACGAACTCGATACCGAAAATATCGAACCGATGCTAGGCGGCTTGACGGACGAGGGTGCCGCAACCCAGGCGATCCGCGAGGACGTCGTCGTGCCGTCCCTCGGCCAGGAAGCCGCGTTGAGCCAGGCCCCGTCAGGTGTTGCCGGGCACTTTCAGGTTCCGAAGGTTCTATGAAAAACGATGGAAGCAGCCGATTGATGGTTGGCAAGAGCTGGCGGAAGCTGGCTTGTTTCTGCCTCCTGTTTTCCGCCAGCGGCCTATTCGCCTGCAGCATCCCGAACCTCGAGCCTACCGCCTGTACGGAGGCTCGTACGGCAGTTCGCGAGTTTTATTCGTTTCATTTTGGAAACGACATGAATCCCTCCTTGGAGAGTATTGAGCTTCGCTCAAAACACCTCACTCGCTCGTTTAAGGAATTCATGATCGATCGTTACAGGGCTGGCCATGGTGCGAAAGTCGGCGATGAAATTACACAGACTGTTAGCGACTTTCCTAAGGCTTTTCGCGTCGGAAAATGCAAGCTTGATGAATCCAAGAACAAGGCGGAACTTGAGGTTCTGTTATTTTGGAAAGATGATCAACGGGACGATCAGAGAACACTGCAGGTGGAGGCCCAGCAGGAAGACTCAAAATGGTTAGTGAGCGCCATTAAGCTGCTGCCGCAGTAAAAGTCTTATTGACCACGACTTCGCGGAGCTCGCTCGAAGCAAACGTGCTTTTGAAATTATTTACACCCTATGTCTATCCAGGAAGCCACAACCAAAGTGCTAGACGCTGCCGAGCGGCTCAATCCCGAATTGAATTCGTTCCTCTCGATCGAGCGCGAACACGCGTCTTCACGTGCAGTCGAACTGGACGCAAACGCCGCCGATCTGCCGCTGAAAGGCGTCGCCATTGCGATCAAGGACAACATCTGCACAAGAGGTATGCGGACATCGTGCGGCTCTCAAATACTGCACAATTACAAGGCCCAGTACGATGCGACGGCCATCGACCGTCTCAATGCTGCGGGTGCGATCGTCGTCGGCAAGACAAACATGGATGAGTTCGCGATGGGCTCCTCTAACGAAAGCTCAGCGTTTGGCCCTGCTAAAAATCCCTGGGACACCTCGCGCGTTCCGGGTGGAAGTTCGGGTGGCTCGGCGGTCGCTGTTGCATCCGGTGTAGTTCGAGCAGCTCTAGGATCCGAAACAGGTGGATCGGTTCGCCAGCCGGCCTCGTTGTGCGGCATCGCAGGCCTTAAACCGACTTATGGCAGAATCTCGCGTTACGGCCTGGTGGCATTCGCTTCATCCCTCGACAACATCGGCATTTTCGGCCACACCTCAAAGGATATCGCCGCTGTTTTGGGCGTTATCGCGGGTCGCGACCCGCTTGACTCTACTTCCGCTGACGTTCCCGTGCCCGATTATCTGGCGGAGATCGGCAATGAGATCGCCGGCAAAAAGATAGGCGTTCCAAGGGCGTTGTTTGGCGAAGGACTCGATGAAGAAGTCAGGGAAAATGTCGAACAGGCGATCGAGAAGTATCACGAGATGGGTGCGGAGATCGTCGATATCGAGCTGCCGCATGCGAAATACGGAATTGCCGTCTATTACATAATCGCGACGGCCGAAGCGTCCTCCAACCTCGCTCGCTACGACGGCGTCCGATACGGTTTTCGAGCCGAAAACACGCACACTCTTCGAGAAATGTACTTCAAGACACGCGAAGAGGGCTTCGGTGCCGAGGTCAAGCGCCGCATCATGCTCGGAACGTACGTTCTCTCGAGCGGTTACTACGATGCCTATTACTCAAAGGCCCAGAAAGTCCGTGCGCTGAGTAAAACGGGACTACGTGCGTGCATTCACTGCGTGCGACGCGATTCTGACGCCTACGTCTCCGTCGGTCGCATTCAAGATCGGCGAAAAATCGGAAGATCCCCTTGCCATGTATTTGAATGATGTCTATACCGTGTCGGCGAATCTCGCCGGAATTCCAGGTATCAGTGTTCCCTGCGGTACTAGCGGGGATGGGATGCCGATCGGTTTCCAGCTTGTAGGAAATTTCTGGTCGGAGGGAAAACTTCTTAATCTTGCTTCGGTTTACGAGGAACGTTTTCCGCTCGGGGTTAGGCCCGGCATCTTTGCCGAATGAGCTAGCTTGCTTGCTTCCAATATCCTGGGCCTATGCACGCGTTTCAGGATTTTTTAGTCTTAGCTGGGTGAATTCCAGGTTCCGGGCAACAACGCCATAATCATTTGCCGGTAAGATATTGCTCCATTGATTGCGGTTTGTGAGAAGCTTGGCGATCTCGTTTACCGGCAGTGGCCGTGAAAATAAGTATCCCTGCCCGTATTCACAGCCAAGTATGCGAAGCTGGTGAAACTGGTGGATCGTTTCTATGCCTTCCGCGACCACAGTCAGATTCAGAGCCTTCGCGAGCGCGATGACCGTCCGCACAATTTCGCCATTTTCTGTCCCCTCCTCCATGGTGCTTACGAAGGAACGATCAACTTTTAATGTATCTATCGGAAACCGGTGCAAATAACTCAGGCTCGAATATCCTGTGCCAAAATCGTCAACGCTCACCTGAACACCGGTTTCCTTGATCTGCTTTAGCATCTGTGTTGCGAGGCCGGCGTTCTCCATAAGAGCACTTTCCGTAAGCTCCAGTTTAAGACTTGGCGGGGCGATCCCGGTATTGGAAATTACGGTCTTTATCTGCTCGACCAACGCCGGATGCACAAAATGCTTGCCCGAAAGATTTACCGAAATGCTGAGCGGTTTGCCATCGGGCATCTGCTGTTGCCACTTCACTATCTGCGAGCAGGCCGAATGAAGGATCTGCACGGTCATCGGTATAATAAGCCCGGATTTTTCGCTGAGCGGGATAAAATCGTTCGGGGGAACGAGCCCCAGCTGCGGGTGATTCCAACGAACAAGGGCTTCGAAGCCTTCAAGCGAGGCACTGTCAAGCCCGATTATCGGCTGATAAAAAAGCTCAAATTGGTTTTTTTCAATAGCTGCCCGCAAATCGGTTTCAAGCCGCATTCTTGCGACCGCCCGTGTTCGCATTGTCTGATCAAATACGACGAAATCGTCTTCGACGTCCTTTGCATAGTACATTGCGATATCCGCGTCCCGTAATATGTCCTCCGCTTCCGAATATTCGGAGCTCCCAAAGGCGATACCGATCTTAGCGCTTGTAAATATCTGCCGATCCTCGAGCGAATATTGCTCTGACAGTCGTCTGGCTAGCCGGGCCGCAAAACCGGTCGCCTCGTCGTCGTTCTCCAATCCCTTTAAGAGTACACCGAATTTATCGCCGCTAAAGCGGGCGACCATATCGTTCTCCCGAATCGCTCCAGATATCCGCTTAGCGACATTTTTTATCAACCGGTCGCCCATTGAATGGCCAAGGCTGTCGTTAATAGTCTTGAAATTCTTGAGATCAAGGAACAGAACAGCGAAAGTGCCGGCCCTGCGTTGGCGATCTTGAAGCAGGCCTTTTACCGTGTCGATAAAACAGTTGCGATTGGGCAGTCCGGTCAGTGAATCGTAAAAGGCCGCTTGGCGAAGGTTTGCGTGTGTTTTTTGAAGTGCTTCACCGCTGCTTTCGAGCTTTTCAATATAATGCTTAAGCTGTTTTACATGCGTTTCCGCCTCCTCCGCGCGAGACCGCTCGGCCCGCTCCGCCCGTTCGGAAGAAGCCACCATTTCCTCAATATAGCGTCGGTAGCCAAAATAGAAGAGAGTGAAGATCCCGCCGGCGACCGTTAATACAAATACGTCCACTTGATACAACGCCTTTGCCAAAAAACCGGCTAATACTGCACTACTGACGTACATCACAAGAGCGCTGACACAGATCTCCGTCCAAACCGTTATGAATTCCTTTTTGGATCGCATCGCCACCAATGTCGATATGCCGATCGAATTAGACAGGAAAAGTGCGGCCGTCATTAAGGCAAGCAGGCGGACGTATGTTGACGTATCACCATTTTCGAGCACTCCCGGGATCGAGCCAAAAAAGGTCCGTATTATGATCGTGGCGACAAGAACCGATGCTGCGCCGATCGCGATATTAGATACGGCCGTTTTGAACTGTATCTCAACACCCTTGCGGTAAAGACTTATGGAATTGTACGCAGTTTCAAGAATTGACAGCAAAACGGCGACTTCTCCGCCATAGATCAGCATCGAAAGCATGATCATCGCGTCGGACATCGTTAGATAGGTCTTCGTCCGGGGCAACTGGATCCGAAGATAGGAACTAAAGAATACCGTAACGATTGATAAAGCGAGCATTCCCGCGCTTATCCTTTGCGTCGGAAAACGATATATGGCCCACGACGCGGCAAATAACCCGAGTGGGACAAGGACAAGAAAATATTTGTTAGGCAGGCTTTCTTTTGTTTGCATCCGGCGGGGAATAACCGATGTGAGTCTTTGAATGTCGGCGGTGGTAGTTGACCAAACAGTAAGCGAACCCGACGTTCAGCCGTCAGTCCATTGGGTCAACCATATTAATAATATAGTAAAAGTTACCGAATTTCCAGCAATTTCTTATCCTGTCTTTTTGTGCGTATTTCCCTACTGACCTTATGCGAATTTCTGGCTATGCTTTTCAGAAAAGCGAACAAAGGAGCGGACCAAAAACTGGTCCGCTCCTTGTTTGCAAAACCAAAATTCAATTGTCTATTTTGTGATACCGACCTGAGTCAGCGCGTAAGCGTACTCGAAGGCGACCTCCTTCAGCCGGTCGTAGCGGCCAGACGAACCTCCATGGCCGGCCCCCATATTTGTAAGCAGCAGGATCGTGTTATCGTCGGTCTTCACCTGACGGAGCTTCGCGACAAACTTCGCCCCTTCCCAGTACGGTACCTGGCTGTCGTTTAGCGAGACCTTTACCAACATATTAGGATATTTCTGCGCCTTAACGTTTTCATATGGCGAATACGTGATCATATAATCCCATGCCTTCTTTTCGTTCGGATTGCCCCACTCGATCCACTCCTCGGTCGTCAGCGGGAGCGACGCGTCGAGCATCGTGTTCATCACGTCGACGAAAGGAACCTGAATGATCGCAGAATTGAACAACTCCGGAGCCTGATTTACAACCACGCCCATCAACAAGCCGCCCGCCGAGCCGCCTTCGATAACGAGCCGGTCGTTAGACGTGTATTTTTCGTCTATTAGCCATTTAGCGCAGTCGATAAAATCATGGAACGTGTTCATTTTCTTGAACATTCGCCCGTCAAGGCGCCATTTTTCGCCGAGTTCGCTGCCTCCGCGGATATGTGCGATCGCATAGATCATTCCGCGATCGACCAGGCTCAGTCGAGCAGTCGAGAAATTTGGCGTCATCGATGCCCCATATGATCCATATGCGTAGAGCAGCATAGGTGATTTGCCGTCAAGTTTCGTTCCCTTTTTCATCACGATCGAAACCGGCACTTTTACACCGTCGCGAGCTGTCGCCCAGATGCGTGTTGTTTCGTATTGCGTTTTGTCGTAGCCGCTTGGGATTTCCTGCTGCTTGATCAGCTCGCTTTTTCGAGTCCGAAAATCGAATTCGTAAGTAGAACTTGGGGTGATCATCGATGAATAGCCATAGCGGATCGTCGGCGTGGCGTATTCAGGATTGTTCCCAAGGCTCATCGTATATACGCTCTCCGGCGTTTCAATTCGTGCCGACGCCCGTCGCGTTTTCGTATCCATCACGCGGCAGATATTCGAGCCCGTTCTCAAGTTCCGACACTACCGCATAGTCTTTGAAAAAATTGATGTCCTCGATCTTCACTGCCGGATTGTAAGGAATAAAATCGACCCAATTCTTCTCACTCGGATCGTTCGCCGGCGCCCGGACAACCTTAAAATTCTCCGCGTCCTTGTTCGTTACGATATAGAATTCGCCGTTATTGAAATCGGCCGAATACTCATGTCCTTCGCGGCGTTTCGAGATAACTTTGAATTCGCCCGTCGGATCGTCCGAGGGTAAATACCACATCTCACGGCTCGTTTTCGCGGCGGAACCGATGACGAACATTTTTTTGTCACGCGAACGCCCGATCCCGACACCGAAGAGGACGTCCTTTTCGTCAAAGATCAACTTGTCGGCTTCACTGCTGCCGAGCGTGTGGCGAAAGATCTTGTCGTTGCGTTTTGAAACTGGGTCTTCCTGACCGTAGAAAAGATATTTGCCGTCATTCGACCACTCGACGCTTGTTACGCGCTCGATCTTTACAGGAAGCAAGGCTCCCGTCCGCAGGTCCTTTACCTGAAGCGTATATTGCCGATAGCCCGTGGTGTCCGTCGCAAACGCAAGCAAGTTGCCGTCATCGCTCGGCTCGAAATTTGAGATCGCGAAATATTTATAGCCCTTTGCCATCTCGTTTTGATCGAGCAGCACTTCGGCGTCCTTGCCGTCTTTTGCCCGGCTGCGGAGATAGGTCGGATACTGTTTTCCTTCTTCCGTCTTATTAAAATACCAATGTTCGCCCCGCTTGACCGGAACGCTCAGATCTGTCTGCTTTATCCGGCCGAGCATCTCTTTATACAGAGCATCGGCAAACCCTTTGTGTTTGCCCATGTGAGTTTCCGTGTATGCGTTCTCGGCCTCGAGATAGTTGATGATCTCCGGGTTCTTCTTATCGTTCCGATCACGCAGCCAGGCATAGTTGTCCGTGATCTCGTAACCGTGGATCTTTAGCGTCTTGGCTTCTTTTCTTGCAACGGGTGGTTTCATAGCTGTTTGTGCAAAGGTAAAATTGCCTGCGACCGCAATGACAAGCAAAAAAGGAACTGACAACAATCCTTTCATCGTGATCTTACTCCTGATATTGAAAATATTTCGTTGATTGATACGGTAATTCTAGCGTTTTGTTGCGGTATCCACAATACAGCCTCACTAGTCCAACACCTGCTTCGGCAGGACGGTTACTTGTTTGCCGCGATAATCCCTGCCGTCCATTTAATCGTAAATTCCCGCAGGATCTCTGCGTCCCTGCCATTTGTGAGGCGGCGATAGCCTGAGACATAAACGATCCTCTTATTAACAAGCACAAATGACAACGAGACAAGCAGCGGGACCTTCTTGTCCAGCAGTTCAACGCTCATTAGTACCATTGCGCTGAAAATACATGGCTGCTTGTCAAAAAAGCCTAGGTTTTTTGGCTCTTTTAGGTCAAAACCCGTCCCGCGGCCCCAGTGGGCATCCAGGCCTTTCTCGGCATTTTTTATCAGGGGTGCGAGTGCGGGTCCAGTTGGATCGAGCATCCGGTCAAATTTTTTCTCAAGGTCCGTCGTGTAAAACGCGAAAAGGTCCGGCGTAAAATCGACCGTTTTCGCTGCACGCAGCACTGACACCTTTGCGTAGAATTCAAGATCGGGGTCGTCTCCCTTTTCGAGGGAAGGTACGAGGACGTTTTGTACGAAGACTGCGACTAATTCACTGTCCGTCGATTCGCTTGCGGTAAACCGTTCGCGCATATTCTTGAACCGCGAACCCGCGTCCGTAAACCCCGCAGGGGCCGGAACGCGGACAAAACGGTCGCCAAGCCGGTACACATTCCCTGCCAATCCGTCAGGCTGCTGCGTCCGTACCGTGCCGGCAAACACTCCTGCCAGGACAAGCGCTCCGAATAGAATGGATCTATTCATTTCAGTTGTTTCGAGATCGGTCGAGATAGGTAGAGCGGTTACATAATATACCAGTTTTGAAAAAAATGAGATTAAAAAAGGCCCCGGAGTTCCGGAGCCTTTGCAAGACAATTTGAGTCATCAAGTGAGGATCTTTCTTGCTGAGATCCTTATCGGCTTAGCGCGCGTGCCCCATGTCGGCGGCGGAGGCTCCTTGGTTGCGCGGTTAACAGGTTTTTCCTTTAACAGTCGAAGGGCTTCTTCGACAGCTCGTTCGAGTTGCGGGTCGCGGCCCGCGATCACGTCTTTGGGCCAGTTTTCGACGTCGATGTCGGGTGTCTCGCCTGTGTTTTCCATCGCCCATTTGCCTTCGCGGGTGAAAAAGCCGCCGCGTGGTGCGATCATGGTGCCGCCATCGACCAGCGGTGGGGAGTCGGCAGTGTGAACGAGACCGCCCCAGGTGCGTTTACCGACAAGCGGGCCGATCTTGCGGTATTTGAACATAAACGGCATCAGGTCGCCGCCTGAGCCGGCCATTTCATTAATGATCATTACTTTCGGGCCCCAAATGCCCGCAGCCGGACTCGTGAACGGGTAGCGGTCGCCCGCAACATTATTAAAGTAACCATCGAAATCGCGCTGGAGCACGTCAATGATATAGTCAGCCGCCGAGCCGCCGCCATTGAAGCGTTCGTCGATGATCGCGCCCTTTTTGTCCTGCTGAGCGAAGTAGTATCGGTTAAAGCTGGTGTAGCCGGGCTGACCCGTATTTGGCACGTGGACGTACGCGATCAGGCCGTTAGAGAGCC
Organism: Blastocatellia bacterium; assembly: GCA_963732475.1. GTDB lineage: Bacteria > Acidobacteriota > Blastocatellia > Pyrinomonadales > Pyrinomonadaceae > OLB17. Next base: position 286,533 of record CAVSZR010000009.1, read on the forward strand.
GGTCAACAAGACGACGGTTCGACTCGACCCATGCACGGGTGCGCAGGCCTCCTTCATTGGCGACGGGAACTACGGTAACCTGGCGGGCACCGTCCAGAGATGGGTTTGCATTTAGCGTGACCGAGGTCTGGCGATTGGCTGTACCGTCGAGCAAACGGAAGATATTATCCGGCGCCTTGAGTTCGATACCGTTGATCGCTACGACGTAATCACCTACGTTTGCATTGACGCCGGGAACGGCAAGCGGCGATCGAAGGTCCGGGTTCCAATTTTCATTGTCGTAGATCCGCGTGATGCGGTAACGGCCGTTCTCGATCTTGAGATCGACGCCTAACAATCCGCCAGCAGAATTCGGCACATCGGGCATATCGCCGCCTCGGACATATGAATGGCCGATCGCGATCTCAGCGCCCATCATATCCATAAGATAAAGAAGATCGGCACGGTGGTTGACATACGGGAGAAGCGCTCCGTACATCTCTTTCATCTTCGGCCAGTCAGTGCCGTGCATGTTGGGCACGTACAGATAATCACGTTGATTGCGCCACCCCTCGTTAAACATTTGTTTGTACTCGGCCTTCGGGTCGAGATACATCCGCAGGCTGTAGCTAAGCCGGCCTGTGTTCGGCTGAGGAGCGGTTGGCCGATCAGCATCGACGAGGAAGAGTGACGGCGTTGGCGGAGTACCGCCTTGTCCACCAGGGCCTTGTCCGCCGCCGGCGCCCCGGCGCGATAGACCAGCTTTTTGCCGTCGGCACTTACGGTAAACGCCGCAACGCCGCTTGCAAACGGTATTGCGCGTCGGTCGCTAAGCCGATAACGATGGAGTGAACTGCCGCCCCCGCCCGGGCCTTGCCCCGGAGGTCCGGCTTCGAGATAAAAGACCGTTCCGTCCGCACCGGCCGTCAGGGACGAGTATTGGCGCTCGGGCACGCCCGGCACCGAGACTATGCGTTTTTCGAGGCCGTCAAAATCTATCTGCACGGTTACGGGTCCGCGGGGACGGCGGGCGGCATCAGGGCCCGGAGCATCAGCCGGAGCATCGGCGGCGGGTGACGCCGTCGGACGAGCTCCCGGAGCTGGAATACCCTTGTCTTCGTCACTCTCAGGCAACAGGGGTGTCGATTCGGTCTTATTTAGCACGGCGAGATACAGGCCGTAATTGGTCTCGCGGTCGTACGAGGTCATATCGAGCCACTGCGAACGCAGGCCGTAGTCGGTCGAAGCGAGGAACCAGAGATATTTGCCGTTGGCGTCCCACACAGGCCATATCGCGTCTGACAGGCCGTCAGTGATCTGTTTTGACTCGCCTGTCTCCGCGTTGCTGACAAAAATGGCGTGATACATCGAACGGAGGCGGCTTGAATAAGCTACCCATTTCGAGTCGGGGCTCCATGTCGGATTGAGCGTTCGCTGCGGCACCATCCACGGGTCGTTGCCGACAATGCGGGCGGCGCCGGAGGCAACGTCGAGCACCCAAACTTTCAGGTTGGTGTCGCTGAACAGAAGCTTTTTCGAATCTGGCGACCACGACACAGTGTAATAATGTGTCGGTTTATCTAGCGGGATCTCGCGCGCCGGTGTAAGGCCGTCCGGGGACACAACATTCAAACGATATTCGCCGGACTTGTCGCTAAAATATGAAATAAACTTGCCGTCCGGGCGACCAGGCCGGATCCCTCTCGGCTGAGCCGCTGGTGTTTGTCAGGTTGCGCACGTCGCCTTTTTCCGCCGGGATCGTGAATATCTCGCCACGCGCTTCAACAAGCACGCGTTTTCCCGTCGGCGACAATTCCATGTTCGTCATCCGGCTCGAAACGTCGTCCCAGCGAGGCATCATCCAGGGGAAATCGCCTGCGACGGTGATGTTGACGCGGGTCGTCCGACCGGATCGCGGGTCGAGTTCGTGTATATATCCGGCTTGCTCGAAAACAACGGCACCGCCACCGGCCCCCATCGTTTTGACATCAAAATCGGTGAATTTTGTAACCTGCGTGAGCTTTTTCGAACGCGGTTCGTATGACCAGACGTTCTGCACGCCGTCGCGGTCGGAGATGAAATAAACAGCGTCGCCCGACCATACCGGATCAATATCTTTCGAATCGGTCCACGGCGGCGAGACCAGATCGTGAGTTTTGAGGTCAACTATCCAGATCGGCCGATTTTGCCCGCCGCGATAATTGCGGCGCTCGTCGTCCCACGAGGTATTCATTCGATAGGCGATGTGCGCACCGTCCGGCGAGATCTTGCCCTGGAAGCCGCGTGGCAATGCCATCGGCTCCTCAACACCGCCCTCGGCCGGTACGGTCCAGAACCGCTGTGTCCCGCCGGGCGCCCACGTGGCACGGCCGGAAGTGAACATTATCGCCTTTCCATCGGCCGTCCAGCCTTGGACCGTATCGCCGCCAGGATGCCAGGTGAGGCGTCTGGGCTCGCCGCCCTCAGCCGCAACCACGTAAACGTCCTGGTTGCCCGCATATTCACCGCTAAACGCAAGCCATCGCCCGTCGGGTGAAAATTGGGGATTCGAGGTCTGCCCGTGAAAACTGGTCACGCGCCGTGCCGCACCGCCCGCCCGCGGGACCGTCCAGATATTCTGGGCATATGCAAAGGCGATCTGCGTTGCACTCGCGGTCGGGGTTCGCAACAAACGCGTGCCGGTATTCGATGGTTGAGCAGAAACGATCTCGGCGGAGCCTGTAAACAACAGTCCGACGGAAATGACGGCAGAAAGAACCAAAGCCGGGCGGCACAAAACCGCCCTCAGGATGCGATGCGACATCAATTTTCCTCCAGATTAAACCGATTGGGATTGCGCCGCCGATTCTAGCATGAAAAAAAATCGGCGGCAAAGTACTTCAACCCCCCGATTCAAAGGAGCCGGGGGGAAGTGTTCTTAATGATCGTCGTTTTGATATTCGTCCGCCGGCGTTCCCGCACCTTGCCCGCGGGCAGGTTCAGATCGGCCGACGCCGAGATTATCAAAGTTGAGGATCGCGTTAAAAAGCAGCGAGAAACTTCCGTGGGTCTGGTGTCGCCACATCGGGTTGTTGGCGAACATCACGACATGGCCTTTCCGACAGGAACATCGACGACCGCGGCCTTTCCGGCGAGTTCAGAACCGCCCGCCAGCATTCCGCTGATAAGCAGGTCTTTTTCCGCCGTTGCGAACCGCAGAACAACACGCGGCCGGCTAGCAAGCGGAGGAATTTGTGACGGGTCCGGCGTCGGAGCGGGTTGGCCCGTCTCGGGCGGCTTTGCGTCCCTGAACAACGTCAGGATCGGTCTCAGAACCACGGCCCGTAGCCCGGCCTGTTGGCTGTGCCGGCACCGGCTGCCCGCGCCGCCACCACCAAAACCGCCCTGGCCGATAGCCGCGACCTGGAGCAGCGGAGATTGATTAAAATAGACCGCCAGCTTTTCATCATAGCCATAAGCGATCGGGCTCTTGCGATCGGCGAAAACGTCGTGTTCATCACCGATCCGCGGGCCTGCAAGCGTGTCGCGCCTCTTGAATCGAAACTCCGCGACACCATGCCAAAATCGATCGGCAGCGATGCGTTGTCGCCGACCGTTACGAACAAACCTCCGCCTTCGACGAAACCGTTGCATATTGGCAGACGCCCTGAATTCCCATTCCGCCGCGAATATCGTCGGTCTGGTCCGGCGAAAGGCCCATGTTCGGCGTCAGATCGGACTTCTTCCACGGGATCGGCAGCTTCGGATCTCGCCGAATGTCGGAATGCCGCGAACGATCGATTGTGCAGTGCCGCCGACCGGGCCCCAGATGATCACGTCATACTTTGCGCAGGTTTGTCATGCGGCCGACGTCCTGGTCCGAGATGTAATCGTACGGTATGCCGAGCCGGTCAAATTCGATCCGATACCAGCCTTCGTTTTGCGTGTTGACCCAAGTGTGGACCAGTGCGATCCGCGGAGCACCGACGGCGATGATTTGCAACCTCGGGAATCTTGTCGACCGCCGTCGCGGTAAGCCCGAGATCGGTAACTTCTTTCGTCAATCTATGCGGTCAGCGTCGGCCGGATTTCCTTCTGCCTTGATCAGATAAGAACCGGCATTAAAGTTCTTTTCGCCAACCTTGAACGCCGCCTCGGCGGCAGACAATTTTCAGTCTTTCAACCGATATCGAAGCTGTGCGATCGCGCTCTCGCCAGTGTGGTTGACGACAAACCCGGCCTTGCCCGTGCCCTCGACCTTGCCGGTCACTTTGGCCGGCCCGCTTGTCAGCGTCATCGGAGCATCGAGGATCTTTTCGTCCTTTACGCGGACTGTCTTGACATTTCGCAGCGGCCCAAGCGTCCAGCCCGTGTCATCATACGGACGCGGGTCGTTGACGTTGTAATACTGCGTGTCGAGCAGCATATCGGCCATTCGCGAATACGGTTGGTCCATTCGCACGACATAGCTGCCGCGCCGGAATTTGCCGTCCTTCGTTTCGACCGCAGCGTTCAGCTTATGCACCTCGCAGCCCTGCATTTTCAATAGGTTAACGAGATCCGCGGCCTCGACCGGACGCGTTTCGTCACCCGGCAAGACATAGGCGGCCGGGCCCTTCGGTCCGTGCCTTTGCGACAGAACGTTTGCTCTTAAGATAAAAATTGTTCAGAAACTTGTCTTTGTTATTCGCGACGTAGTTCATCGCGATCAGAATGCGCGCTCTGCTGCAAATTGATGTTGTTGCGGATCGACCATTTCACGCGAGGGAGCGGCGGATTTGGCCGGAACCAATCGCGGCTCGGTCGATGTCGCGGGTACAGTACGCGATCCTGCGTGTCGGCACCGCCGTTGCCGAACGTCTCGTAAAAGCGGCCGATCGAGTTGTGGCCGTTCGCGACATAGAACATATAGTTCGGTGCCCAGCCGTCGTAAAATCCGTGCGTCCACACGCCCGGCACGCCGCGTTTCGTCATCTCTTCGATCTCGTGATAGGCAAGCTCCTGCCATTCGTTGATGACGATCGGATCAAGCCAGGCGTTGTACGGCCCGGTTCCCGTCGAGGTGTAAAGGAACGGCACCGATTCGTGCAGGTCGTGCAGCACCGTCGGATGATAATCGAGAAACTGCGACATCTGGTTTCGCGTCAACGCGAGCGCCATTCCCATCGAATCGCGGTTGTTGTCGTGGGCGACGTATTTGCCCCAGTAGACCAATCCCGGCGAGCGTTTGCCTTCGTTCGCTTTGCGGTAATTGTAAAGATCGACCATCGTGTCGCGGCCATCGACCTCAAGCGTCGGCGTGATCATCACGATCACATTTTTGCGGATCGCCTGGATGAACGGCGATTCTTCGACCGCCAGCCGATACGCCATTTCCATCAGCATTTCGGGACTGCCGGTTTCCGGCGAATGGATCGAGCCCGCCGCCCAATAGATCGCTTTGCCTTCGGCAACAAGCTGCTTTGCCACTTCGTCATTTATCGTTCGCGGATCGCCAAGCTTCGCGGTTATCTCTTTGTAACGTGTCAGCTTTGCCAGATTCGCCTCGTCCGAAACCACGACCAGCAACTGCTCGCGTCCCTGTTCGCTCTTTTCCGGAGCAACAAATGTCTGTACACGCGGCGTCGCTTTTTCAAGCTCGCGGTAATAGCGATATTGGTCTTTTGTATAGGTCAGTTTGTTCGGCGTGCCGACCGGATAGCCGAGGATCTTCTCGGGCGTCGGCACCGTAGCCGAAGCCGGCAGATGATCGACGATCTCGGTCAGAAACATCTTGTCGGTCGTATTCTTGATGATCGATTCCGTATAAGCCATATCGACCGGCTGGGTCGAGGTTTTGTTTGCCGACGGGTCGTCTTTCCTGGCTGCGGGCTTTGAAGTCTCCGGTCGTTCCGGTCAACTTTGCCTGGCCATTCACCTGGGCATGACAAAAAGAGGTGTGCACAAAGCGAACAACAATACGGCTGCAGCAACGCGTTTCATATCGTGTCTCCGGGTTTAATTTTCAGGAAAAGAGTTGATCGGAGAGATTGTATCAGACATCCGGTCAGAACCGGGAACGGTAGTGACCGGTTCGTAATATTGAAGACTCGCTAAAGGATAAGGGAATTTCCGGTGATGTCGTCCAGCCAGAGGAATAGAGTGCCTCGAGTAACTCCGAATCGCTCGTCGTCAGCGGTCGCACGCTTCCACTTGATCTCAATAAGGTCGTCGAGCCGCAACTCACTGCGTTCTCTAAGCATGGGCACCGTCCGTTCGACTACAACCCAACGCCCTTCGGCGTTCGGCTCGATGAAAAGATGGCACACCCACACACGCTCGGGGTTGCCGCTCACAACGGTTATATGTCCACGCTCATGCTTTTTCCAATGCTCCCACACAAAGCGGCGGGCTTTTGCCAATGGTTTCTCGCAGTACGACGGGTAATCATCACAACCGTTGAATACGCGACCGCCGTCGTCATAAAGCGAGATGTCGCGGCCCTCGAAGATGAGTTGGTTCAAACACGACGCACGGTCATTTTCGTCAGTGAACTCATCGCAAAGATACTCCGGCGGTTTTCCTTCGAGAGGCACTGTGACCTCGAGTATGCTAGCGGATCGAGCCTCAGGCAGATCGACCGGCACGCCCCACCAAGCGAAGGACAGTCCTTGCCACATGTACACCGCCGCAAGGCCAAGCGAAAATGCCATCAACGAGGTCCTGAATCTGGAATAACCGCGTTTCATGATCCGATCAAATCTACCTTTACGTCTGCCGGTAATATTAACGGCATTTCGCCTTGGGAGGCAAGGTCGGACCTGACCCCAAGCCTCCCCGCAGGATGCGCTAAGATGAACAAGGTGACCAGCGAATCGCACGAAGCAGGCAGGCGACCCCTCTTGTTCCTAATAATGAAAAGGGCGTAATGACTCCAAAGCCTTCGGGACTCGACTGGTTTTCAAATACTACTCGGTCAAAATGGTATTTTACATCTGAGCAAAAACTAACCATCAGAAACAAACTGCCGAATAAATGATGACGTGATAAGGAGTTGCAAAAACTTGAAACAAGTTGGCGAAGCGGCTAAGAAAGAGAACTGATACATAGAATTTCTTTGGTTCATTGACGTCATTTTTAGCCCTTGGTGTTAATGTAGCAAATTGCATCCTTCAGCAAAGAAAAACAGGCCGACAATGAACAGTTTATTCGGCAGCTCATCCAGACACTTCCCCAAATAAATCCCTTGCCGCGAAGTACTTGAGATCGGAAAGAGGGGAACGGGAGTTCATTATGAGTGGATGGATGAAATGAAGAAATTCGGTGTGAAGCATGTATCTTTTGTGTTGGAGTTTAAGTGGCGAAATAACCACATAAAGACTCTGACCATAAAGAAGATCAAATATCATCCGGAATACTATCAGTATGATAAGTTGATAACGGATCGATCAATTTAGAACAGATTCGAATCTAGGATTGGAAAAACAATTATCAGATCTTGCTCTTTCTCGCAGCAAAGAAGGGTTGATCGACGCAATGAAAGACGAAAAAACAACCCGGGTTTGCGGGACTGATTATGATAATTTACTTGATGACGAGCGTCTTCCCGTTTTTAATATGGATGTGCTAGAAATTAAAAACGGATGTTAGAGAATGGCCCTTAATCGACCCCTTTCCAAGCAGTACACACAGTAGAATAGGGTCATCCAGGAAAACTAATAGGAAAACTAGGGTCAGTCATGAGGAAAACTAGGGTCAGTCATGCGATCTTGCGATTCATAAATCATTTGCAGGCATAAATAGGGCCGGGCCTGCTTTCTTACGCATATTTTCTACTGTCCTTGCGACTCGAGTTGAGCATCGAAGTCATGCAAATCATCCAAATCATCCAAATCGTTCCATCCCGCGTATTTCGCGCGATCTGATATTTCCAAACAAGAAAACACAAGCGATAATTCTCCCGGACGGTATCTGTGCGCGGATCGATTCGTGTGCACTCGCCTTCCAAAATGATCTTTGAAAAATAGTCCGATAAAACAAGATGGGACGGGCGGCATATTTGTCTCAGGGTGGGCGGCCCGTAACTTCTGAAGCAGATTTACGCTTATGCCCGATCGTTTAATGAATTCACGGGTGAATATCCGACGATTTTCCTGAGATTGAGACAAATTTCCCGCTAAATCAAACGATATGAAGGGCTGAGGTTGTCGAAACGACAAGCTATCGGTGAGGCAAGTGAGGGAAAATCTGAGAAACACTAGCGTCACGTCGTGGGTCCTGCGACTCTGGCTGTCTTTTTTTGGGTTCCTTCTGACGCTTACCACTTAGTGAAGCGGTCGTTTTTCCGTTGCGGGGAGAGGGCTTAACATGGGTGATACTATGTTTCATAGCCGCAACAACAGCGGTTGTAAAAAAGTTCTTTGAAATTTTAGCTTTTTTGAGGAAAAAAACGCCGTAAGTCTTTATAAAATGGGTACTTCCCTGTCCCACCCTACTCGTGGGACAAGCTGGGACAAGGGACAAGACAAAAACACGCTGAAGCCCCCATTCTTACGGGCTTCCGAACGCTTAAAACAGCCTTTTGGTTCGTTTTTAAAAGGAAAGAGGTTTGGGCTAGGCAATAGAAGAAATTAGACATCCGGTGCCGGGCCTGCGAGATTCCGATAAATTCCGGACTGTCGGCGCTCGCGGCCAAAAAAAGAACGGCAATTTCGCGGATCCGTCACCAGTCTTTTCCGCGATGATCCCGGATTGTCCGCAGGAGCGACATAATTGCGATGATGAGGATGGGAGTTAGAAGAACGAACATAGAGTGTCGCCAGAAACCGTTTCCCTGCTGGGATGCACCGTTCACGAGCGGGATGCCAAGCGTCACCGCGTAATAGACCGATAGCGGCCAGATCGAACGTCGAAGCAGGCCGGGAGTTTTCTCGGGATACAAACGCTCGTCCGCATCCGTGTTTCCAGCCAGAACAAATAGCAGTAGAAGCGAACCGAAATACACAACGATGCCCAACAGCCGGTGCGACTCTTCCTCATCCAGCCACCCGACTGCCGGGCCGAGGTCCTGCATCTGCATCGCGACCGAAATACGGACGGTATTGGCCACGATCGTCGCGGAATAAGCGAACATCCCCGCCTTTATGAGAAAGTTCCAGCCGACCGGTCCGGCCGTTCGTTCCACAGCCGGCTTAGAGACAACATCAGAAATGCAGTGATCAAAAAGTTGACACCCGAACACGATGCCGCGATGAGAAACGTATGCTCGCGGTTCATATAGCCGACAAACGATTCGAACGCAAAGCTGGACCACGTGACCCACTCGACGAGCACCGCCGTCGGAGCCAATATCCATCGAAGGTCATTGACACCTGCGGATGAGTAGTAAGACTTCAGCCCAACCGCGAGCGACAGGGCGGCGATCCATTTAAGGATGTATGTCAGATTATGTTTGGCCATAACGCCTCGGCAGGCCGTACTCTTTGTCCGAAGGCATTCTCTTCATCTGCCTCCAGCGAAAGCTGGAGGCAATTTAAATATGATTAAGGGAGGTTTGCGTTTCCTCACATAAAGTGCCGTCAGAACGACAGTCAGAGCGGCGATCAGCCACCACAATTCCGGCTCGCTTCCGACTGCCATATCCGTTACGCCGACTGGCAGCGGAAGCGGCTGATCGACTTCGCTTGCCGAGCCATCGGGATTCACTATCTTTTCCCGAACAGCGATGAACGATGTGTAACGGGTCAACAGGTTGTATTTCAGCCCGAGAGCGGTTATTTCCTTCACTCGTTCATCAGAGATCGACCCGGCCCCAAAGCCAGACAGCTCGGATATGCGCGACCTCGCCCATAAGTATCTCAACGCCGAATTTCCAACATCAGGCTGCACCGTCGAGACATCCAGGCTTGACACGTAATCGCCGTTTCCCGTCCGGCCAACAAGCTCGATCGTTCCCGACGGGCTGCCACGCCATTTGCCGAACAGGATCACGGGCCGGTCTGCCAGAAGATCTGGAAGATGCTTAGGGTAAACGTCGTACGCATCAAAACCCTGCATTCGTACATCAATGCTTGCAAGGACCGGCGTCTGAATGTATTCGCGGAATTTTTCGGCGCTCGCGGCCGCATCTTTCTGGCCGATGACAACGAAGGGTTCGCCCATGCCTGCCTTCGCCACACCTTCGATCAGGTAACGATTTACCGATTCTCCGATCCCAAACGCGAACACATTCGCCTTGCCGAGATTGTCGCGAATGTAGGTGAACAGCTCCTCCTCCCCGGAAATATAACCGTCAGTGATCACGACGATGCTACGCGAAAAGTCGTTCTCACGACGCATGCTCATCGCCTGCTGCAAGGCGGGCAAAAGCTCCGTCCCGCCCGCACCGCGCTGTTCGTCGATAAGCTGCAATGCGCGCGAAACGTTTTCAGAATTCGCCGGCAGCGAGCTTTCAGACAAAGCCGTCGAATCGCCCGAGAACAGGATCACGTTGAACATATCTGTGGGACGCAGATTTCCGATCAGGTCTTCGAGCAGCTTTTTAGACGTGTCCAACGGAAATCCGCTCATCGAACCCGAAACATCAACAACAAAGATGTATTCACGCGGCGGGATCTCGTTCGCCGCGACACGCTTCGGCGGTTGTGCCATGTAGAGGAAAAAATTCTCGTCCTCGCCCTGGAACAGCAACAGCCCGGACGAGATCTTGCTTCCCTTCAACCGATAATTGAGAATAAAATCCCGATTTCCCTGAAACGCGTTGGCTTCATCAAGCGTCAAGCGTGCGGCTGTGTTCCCTTGCCATTCGGGAGCGATCTTGTGCGAAGGGCAATCGAGCGACTCGATCGGCATGCCCGCAGCGATCCGCGTCGTGATATGAAGCGTGCTGCTTGGCTGTTCACCCTCGTGAAGATAGGCGGCACCCACCGCCGGCTGCTTCTCGCCCTCCTTCGACGCATACCGAGGCCCGACGACCGTCGGGTATACGACCTGATAAACACCATCGGTGGGGATGAGCAATTCCGTATAACGCAGCTCGATCTCCACCTCGTCGTTCGGCATCATGTTCGCCAGCTTCATCGAGAAAACGTTCGGCCGCTGCTCTTCCAACAGCGAGGCACTCTTGCCCTCCTCTTTTGCTTTCTCAAACTCTTGCTTCGCCGCCTCGCGTTCTTTGATCTTTGCTACGATCACCTGGTTCCCGATCCGCATGCGCATCGAATAGACTGCTGCCCGTGTCGAGGCCGGAAACATGTATGTCGCATTGATCGGTCGTGTCCCCTCGTTCCGATAAGTCTGCACAACGCGCACATCCGCGATGACGCCCGACACAGCAATATCGACGCTCGTCCCCTTCAACGGCAGCCGGTCCACCGTCGGATCGCCGCTCACAAAAAAATATGGCGACAGCGTCTTGTCCTCGACCTGTTGCCGGTCCTGTCCAAAAACCCCAACCGCCGCCGTAAAAAGAATCATCAAAACCCGATAAAAATGCCTCATCCCGTATGTAGTCATAATGGTTTTCTCCCCGTTTCAGGAAGATCTTACGACACCGGCCAGCAGCAATTTAACGTCCGCCTCCACATAAGCGAACCGTACTAGCCACACTCCGGGATTGTGCAAATCAGTCCTGGGAAGCGAGACTCACCCATCTAGCTGTGGTCATTCGGAGCAGACACGCGGGATCAGTTCTGGAAAAAATGGAATACTCGTAATACTCTAGCTTATGTAAGGTAAAAGTATGGCTATCGACAAATCGCTTATCGACGCTCTTCTAAAGGCGGTCGAAAATGATCCTGACAGTTCGGCTCTCCGGCTTCACCTGGCGGATTCATTGGCTCAAAACAAAGCGTTTGAGGCGGCGATGGAGCAGGTAAGCTTCGTGCTCCGGAACGAGCCCGCAAATAAGACTGCTCTCGGGCAGGCGGCGGACGTCTGCGAAAAGCTCGGTGACCTCGGCTAGGCCGCTGGGTATCGCAAACTTCTCGAATCACTCGGCGGCATGGATAAACCGATGCCTCGTTCGACTACCTCTTATGAGGATTGGGCAGAAGTGCTGGAAGAATCAGATGAACCTGCCAAACTTCGCGACGCGGCCGGTGCGGAAGACGGTTTCGCAGTCGAGGTGGAATACTCTGACCTTCGCCTTTCTGATGTTGCTGGACTCGAAAAGGTAAAGCGCAGGCTCAACCTTGCCTTCCTGTCGCCGCTTAAAAATCCGGAGATGATGAAGCTTTACGGTAAGTCGCTCCGCGGCGGTCTTCTGCTCTATGGGCCTCCGGGGTGCGGCAAGACCTTCATCGCGAAGGCGGTGGCCGGGGAGTTGGGAGCGAAATTTATTTCCGTCGGGTTGTCGGATGTTCTGGACATGTGGATCGGCAGCTCCGAAAAGAATGTGCATTCGATTTTCGAGCACGCCCGCCGGAACGCACCTTGTGTCCTGTTCTTCGATGAGCTCGACGCTCTTGGCCGGAAACGCTCGTTGACTCGAAATTCAAGTCACGGAGCGATCAATCAACTTCTTGCGGAACTGGATGGAATGAACCAAATAAACGAGGGCGTGTTCGTGCTGGCCGCGACAAATCACCCTTGGGATGTAGACAGCGCTCTTCGGCGTCCAGGCCGACTCGACCGAACCGTGCTGGTACTGCCACCGGACCAGCCTGCTCGTGCCGGAGTGCTGGAATTTCACCTGCGAGGCCGGCCGTTGGACGCGACCGTCGCCGTCGAGGCGATAGCAAAGCGGACTGAAGAATTTTCGGGTGCGGATCTTGCACATCTTGTGGAATCGGCAGCTGAGCTGGCTATGGAAGATTCGCTTACGACCGGCAATGTGAGGTCGATCTCACAGGCCGATTTCGACAGGGCTCTGCGGGAAGTACGCCCCTCCACGCGGTCATGGTTAGAGATCGCAAAGAACTATGCGCTTTTTGCCAACGACGGAGGAGTTTATGACGACCTTCTTGAACACCTCCGCGAGATCCGATTAGTTTGATGAATCCCGAAGATATAGCAGAGGAATATTTCAAGTATCTCGAACGCGCCCAGTTTTTGATGGATGTTGGCCGGTGGCGCGAAGCGCTCGATGAGCTGCGCCGCCACCTCGCCGCCTATCCGGACTCTTACGAGGCGTACTGTCAATCCGCTATTTGCCACCTTCAGGTGAAGGAGTTCCAGCGGGCCTACGACCTAACGAAAAAGGCCGTCGAACTCGATCCCGAGGGCGAGTGGGCCTATCGGCTTCAGAGCATCGTTTTCACTGAAAATGGAGAGGCGAAACGAGCCTTGGAAGCTGCGAAACCTCTGCGGAAAAAGCTCCGTACTTTTCGCCTTCGATAAGCAGTCTCTTCTGGGCCCAGGCTAACTCCGGCTCGCTCGAAGATGCCGACAAAACTCTCGCGCGGCTTCGAGAGGTGGCACCTGACTCCGCCGAGACCCACGAAGCCGCAGGCTACCTTGCTTTACAGCGAAAAAATAACCTCGAGGCCGAGAAACACTACATCGAAGCTCTGCGACTAGATCCGGAATCGGTCAACGCAATGAACAACCTCGGTGTTGTTTACCTGAACCTCGCTCAGAGAGGCAAGGGCCATTATTATCATAAAAAATCGGTTGAGATGTTCGAGCGTGCCGTCCGCCAGAAGCCGACGTTCAAGCTAGGCCAGGAAAATATTTTCAACGCTTCGAAAGCATTCAAGATCGGTGTTCCCGCGGGCATAGGACTGTTGCTCTGGTTCGGGCTGCAGTTTTTTGGCCGCCTTATGTCGTGGCTGTTCAAGGGAGAGTCGTCCGGGTTCTCTCTAACCCCGATCACCACCAGCTACGTCCTGACGATGGCTAATTTCCTCTTTGACTGTTGATTGCTGCCGCAACCATTTATGTCATTGGCCTGTTCGTGCCGAAGTACAAGGAGCCGCTACGTTACCACTTGGTCGCCGGACACACATGGTTTGTCACCCTCATCTCGTTCACGCCTTTGCTCGTCTTATGTTCCGTCGGCCTTTGGCAACATTCCGTGAAAAATCTGGGCATATCCGCGGCCGGTTTCGGTATCTCGCTGATCTTGTCGATCCTCGGCGGCCTGAATATGTTCAATTTGTGGAGGATGGGAAGGGCATCGCGTTGAGCCCTAGCCAGCTCCGCGGCGTAGAATGACATCGTGGTAAGAGTTCTGGCGAACTTTATACTAGGTCAGCAAAAAGGCCCCGAAGGACTCGGAGCCGTTTACAAAAAAAACGAACCGCCTCTCGACTACCGTTCCCCGATAGGCACATACTTCTGATCGCGTTTGCCGATGTATTCGGCGCGTGGGCGGATCAGTTTGTTGTTGCCGTATTGTTCGAGGATGTGGCCGGTCCAGCCGGAGATGCGGCTGACGGCGAAGATCGGCGTGTACATATCGAGAGCGATGCCCATCAGGTAATATGTCGAGGCCGAGTAGAAATCGACGTTCGGGTACATTCCCTTTTTCTCGAGCATCAGCTTTTCGATGCGTTCGGACATCTCGTACCATTTCGACACGCCGGTCTTGTCGGCCATGTGTTTTGAGAATTTGCGGAGCCAGGTCGCACGCGGGTCTTCGGTCTTGTAAACGGCGTGGCCGATCCCCATGATCTTCTTTTTGTGCTCCAACGCGTCATCGACCCAAGCATCGATCTTTGCCGGATCATCGATCTCGATCAGCATCTTCATCACGTTAGTGTTCGCACCGCCGTGAAGCGGCCCGGCCAAGGCGGCAATTCCCGCCGTGACGGCTCCGTACATTCCGGCGAGCGTTCCGGCGACGACGCGTGTCGTGAAAGTGGATGCGTTAAGCTCATGGTCTGCATGCAGGATCAAGGCGATGTCGAACATCCGCGCTTCGTCCTCGTCCGGCTGCTCGCCGCGGAGCATATACAGAAAATTCTCGGCAATTCCCAAATTGTGGTCCGGCGCGATAACATCCTTGCCGTTTCGGATGCGGTCCCACGCAGCCGCGATCGTGCCGATCTGCCCGGTTATCCTGATCGCGGCCTTTGTCGCGTGCTCGCGATCGGTGCCGTGGCTGTTCTTATCGTAAAAATCCAGCGATGAAACGGCCGTCCGCAGCACGTCCATCGGATCGGCATCCTTCGGATACTGCTTCATCTGGGCGATCACTTCGGGCGGGGCCTCGTAGTTTCTGCGCAGCCTCGCCTCGTGCTCAGCCAACTCCTCTGCATTCGGCAAACGCCCGTTCCAAAGCAAAAAAACGACTTCCTCAAAAGTCGAATTCTCCGCAAGATCGTGTATATCGTAACCCTGATAGATCAGTTTGCCTTCAATACCGTTAACATCGCCGATCGCGCTTTGTGCTGCGACAACTCCGCGTAGGCCTTCGGTGGCGGCGGTTGATTCTGTTCCTGTACTCATTAGTTGAATATCCCGTATTTTCTTAGATTTAGTGGCTGGCTCAATTCTATCCAACACGCCCTTTAGATACAAGCATCGCGACTCGGAAATTGGACATACCAACTAAATGTCATGATCGCATCAGGATTTGATCGCTTCGTTTGGCAAACCGAACTCCTCGACTGCCAACTTGTTTACTGATCCAACGCATTTTTTCGCAATAAATGTGTTTCCCTTGAGAGCAAGTAAATACTTGAAAACATACGAGATATGCAAAACGGAGGGGAAGTTACCGCTACCTGTGGTAGAAAGTCGAAAAAAAATGTTTGACACGGCAGGCCGATTAGGGTAGTCTAATTGTACTGAACGCGTATTGGTAAAAACAGGGAGACATGGTAATCTCCCGGCCTGATGAGTTGCCTGCTTGTGAAATCCGGCTCGGAAATTAGCACAGGAATTACGATTCGCGGGGACACTTTTGAGAGACATGTCGGCGCAAAGCTCTTGGCTCGATATAAGGTACAACTATTAAGAATAATTAGGCTCGTTGCCGGCATGCAGCGGGCCTTTTCTTTATGACGTTGGTATCAGAGTTTTTTGCGGCATTTCTTTTAGCTCCGATTCGGCTGACGGGAGTTCTCTAGCCCGTTTCTAAGCCCCACAGATCGTTGTTTCTTTCTGATGGATCCTACTTTCTTCGCTAAATCAGCCGACTTCCGAAAGTGGCTCGCCAAGAACCATAAAAAGGAGAGGGAATTGCTCGTCGGCTTTTACAAAGTGGGCAGCGGAAAACCTAGCATAACGTGGCCGCAATCGGTAGACGAGGCCCTCTGCTTCGGCTGGATCGACGGCGTACGAAAACGTATAGACGCCGAAAGCTATACTATCCGCTTCACCCCGCGAAAGCCGTCAAGCATCTGGAGCTCAATTAATATTAAGAAGATCGAAGATCTCACGCAGCAAGGCCTGATGCGATCGGCCGGGATCGAGGCCTTTGCAAAACGGTCCGAAAACAGATCTAAGATCTACGCCTACGAAAACGACCCGGCGAAACTCTCACCGGCCTTTGAGAAAAAATTCAAAGCCAGCAAAAAAGCCTGGGCATTTTTCACATCCCAAGCCCCTTCATACAAAAAAACGATCATCCACTGGATAATGCGCGCCAAACAGGAAACGACTCAAATTTCCCGCCTCGAAAAAACAATAACCGAAAGCGAGAAGCAAAAACGGCTGACGTAAAGTTGGCAGATGGCGGCTTCTCTCGCTATGGGTGGCGGCAAAACATCGATGTTGTGATTAAACGCAACGCGGTGATATATTCCCTTTACAAAAATCTGAGGAGACCTATATGAGACGGACCCTAAAGTTCCTGACACTAACTCTCACCTTGACGATCGCGGCTATGTCCGCGGCCGCACAAACTACGGCAAAGGACTTTTACGAGAAAGGGAAAGCCGAGAGCCAAAGGGGTGAGTTTAAGGCGGCGGCTGAAGATTATAAAAAGGCCTTCGCTCTTGATCCAAAGGCACTGCCGCCCGCCCTTTCGGATGTTGTAGCAAAAATGACTGTCAAGGATGCGGTCGGCGGTTACGATGCGCTGAATGCGGCCATCAAAGCCGATCCAAATGACTCCTATTTCTATTTTCTTCGGGCAGTTATTCATACGGCCCCGGGAGCCCCGCCCGCGGCGGCCGGGACAGTAATGGCAGACCTTGCTAAGGTTTTGGAGTTTTTTCCGGACAATCCCGTGGTTTATCTTTTCAGGGGTGCTATACGGAGTGACAAGGGTGACCTTGACGGGGCGATAGCCGATCTAACAAAGGCGATCGACAGCCGTGCAAAACTCGATCCGCAGGACCTTGCTAACGCATACTTCAATCGGAGTAAGGCCCTTTATGAAAAGAAAGACTACGACGGAACGGAGCTTGATCTTACAAAGGCGATCGAGCTCGACCCTAAAAACGTTGATCTTTATTTGGTCCGCGCCGGAGCCAGGGTAAACAAGGATGATATGCAGGGTGTGATCGCAGATTATTCCAAGGTGATCGAGCTACAGCCGACGAATGTCAAGGCGATCATTACCCGCGGGCAAATTCGCATGGGAACCAAAGACTGGGACGGCTCGATCGCGGATTTTACAAAGGCCATTGCGATGGATCCAAAAAATGCTCAGACACCTTATTACAATCGTGCCCAGAGCCGGTTTGGCAAGGATGACTATGCCGGAGCTATAGCCGATTGTACAAAGGCTATCGAGGTCGACCCAAAATATGCTGACGCCTATGATCTTCGCGGTCTCATGCGGAGCCTTACGAACGACGCGGCGGGCAGCGTTGCCGACATAACAAAGGCCATCCAACTCGCACCGAATAATCCCGAATATTACAAACACCGGGCAATTCAATACCGCGGAATGAACAAACTCGCCCTCGCTGCAGCAGACGAAAATCGTGCGACAGCCTTGGAGAAAAAGAAGCAGGATGAGTAATAGCGAATAGCTGCGAAAATTTGATTTCTTTTCGATTTCGCGGCTTTCGTGTTTTTCACAGTCAATATTCTTTTGGAGCCGTAGCTAGCAAAGATTTACAACTTCCTTTATTATTTTGTTGTTACATTTCTGCGGTAAACACTCGACGCAAAGGAACTAACTGATTTGGAACCTACTGACGTAAAAGATCCCGAATATTTTCACAAGGTCGTAGATTGCCAATACGCTTGCCCGGCACATACGCCTGTCCCGGAATACATCCGGCTCATCGCCGAGGGGAAATATACCGAGGCGTACATGATCAACTGGGATTCGAACGTGTTTCCCGGCATTTTGGGACGGACATGCGACAGGCCCTGCGAACCGGCGTGTCGCCGCGGTCGGATCGATGAAGAGCCGGTTGCCATCTGCCGCCTTAAACGCGTTGCCGCCGACAATCGCGAGGATCCATTGCCCTTCATGCCGCAAGGCCCGTTTCCGTCAAACGGCAAAAAGGTCGCGCTGATCGGCGCCGGGCCTGCTTCGCTGACCGTCGCACGCGACCTCGCACCGCTCGGTTACGAGATCCACCTTTTCGACGAACAGTACAAAGGCGGCGGGTTTATGTTGAGCCAGATTCCGGCGTTTCGTCTGCCCGAACGCGTGCTCGACGAGGAAGTTGACTACATCCTTCGGCTCGGTATCCATACTCATTTCAAACATTACGTTTCATCCTTAAAGGAAGTACTCGAACAGGATTACGACGCCGTATTCGTCGGCACGGGCGCACCGCGTGGCCGCGATCTGCCCGATCTGCCGGGCCGTCAGGAAGGCTCCGCAAACATTCATATCGGTATCAATTGGCTCGGCAGTGTCGCATTCGAGCACACTTCGAAGATAGGCAAAACGGTCATCGTCCTCGGCGGCGGTAACACCGCAATGGACTGCTGCCGAACCGCCCGCCGACTGGGCGGTGAAGACGTAAAGGTCATCGTCCGCTCGCCATTTGCGACAATGAAGGCCAGCCCGTGGGAAAAGGAAGACGCTCAGCACGAGGACATTCCGATCGTTGACAACCACGTACCGAAAGCTTTCGTCGTCGAACGACTGGAGCGCAAGCATCCCTGCTTGCCGGTGCTGAAGAAGAGCAAGCAGGGATGCTTGCTGCTCCAGTCCTCGTCGGAATGATGTTCGAAAAAGTCGAAGCCAAATACGACGAGAATGGCAAACGCTCACTTGTCCCGACCGGCGAGCCGGAAGTCTTCTACCCGGCCGACGACGTTCTTATCGCAGTCGGTCAGGAAAACTCTTTCCCGTGGATCGAGCGGAACATCGGCGTCGATTTCGACAAATGGGAAATGCCGGTGGTCGACAAAACGACTTTCCAATCCACACAGCCCAAAGTCTTCTTCGGAGGCGACGCGGCGTTCGGCCCCGAAAATGTGATCACTGCCGTAGCCCACGGACATCAGGCGGCGGTTTCGATCGATCTCTTTTGCAACAAAAAGAATCTGCTCACCGAGCGGCTTCATCCGATGGTCAATCTCGTCTCGCAAAAGATGGGCATCCACGAATGGGCGTACGACAGCGAGATCGACGAATACGACCGCCTCGTCGTGCCGCAGGCGCCGAAGACCAAGACACTGATCAACCGAAAGCAGGAAGTCGAACTCGGTTTTGACCCGCTCGCTGGTTACGAAGAGGCCAAACGCTGCCTCAACTGCGACGTACAGACCGTCTTTGACGCGCCCAAATGCATCGAGTGCGACGCCTGCGTCGACATCTGCCCGACCGCGTGCATCACGTTCACCGCCAACGCCGAAGAGCCGCAGCTCCGCGAGAACCTAAAAGTCCCGGCCCTCAATCCGACGCAAGACATCTACGTCGCCGACGGCCTAAAAACCGGCCGCATCATGGCCAAAGACGAAGACGTCTGCCTCCACTGCGGCCTCTGCGCCGAACGCTGCCCCACCGCCGCCTGGGACATGCAAAAATTCTGGTACAACGTCACCAAAGCCGGCGAGGTCAAGTACGGTGCTAATGGTTCAGGCTCGATGGTCCAGATCACAAGGAATGGAAATGGAGTGTCAGAACCGCCTGCGTAAGCGGGTGGTCAGTTCGGTGCGGTATAATCAGCAAAGGGTGAATCTTATGAGTATCGAAACAATGGATATCATGGAACGTGCCGAAATGCTGCCGATCGATATGAAGCTTGAATTGGTGGATCGGCTTTTGGAAAGCATATCTCCGTCACATATGGAGGTCGATGAGGCTTGGAAAGTTGAGGTCGAGCGTCGCATCGACGAGGTTGAAAGCGAAGAAGTTGAACTCATACCGGGCGAAGAAGTATTCGCTAAGATTCGTGCACGCGTTCGCAAATGAGTTACTCATTTCATCCCGCAGCCGAGAAGGATTTTCAGGACGCGGTTGACTATTACGACGAATCCGAGGCAGGGCTTGGCGATGAATTCGATCTCGAGGTGCTTGCGACGATCAGCCGCATCGTGAACCACCCCGACGCTTGGCCGCGATATTCGCAGCGCACTCATCGGTGCCTGTGTAATCGCTTCCCATACTCCATAGTTTACCGGCACTTGCAGGGACGAGTTATGATTTACGCCGTCGCACACCATAGCAGAAAGCCCGGATATTGGCAGGATCGACTAAAATGACCTGTCGCGGAACGATGCCCGACCTCCGCCTGGGACATGCAAAAATTCTGGTACAACGTCACCAAAGGCGGCGAGGTCAAATACGGGACGACTAGTTCAGGCTCGATGGTCCAAATCGACTACGAGAGCGAGGACAATTTATGGACAACTGGGAAAGAGTATATGCAATGAGTTTTGCGAGCGTATATCCCCATTATGTAAATAAAGCGGAAGGCAAGGGCCGGACGAAGGAAGAGGTTGACGAATGTATTCGCTGGCTGACGGGATACACGAAAGCCGGGCTAGCGAAACAGATCGAGAAGCGAACGAGCATGCGGGACTTTTACGAAAAGGCCCCGAAGATCAACCCAAACGCCCCACTGATCAAAGGCGTCGTCTGCGGCATCCGCGTCGAAAACATCGAAGACCCGCTTATGCAAAAGCTCCGTTACCTCGATAAACTGATCGACGAACTGGCAAAAGGCAAAAAGATGGAAAAGATCCTGCGAAGTGCAGAATAGGGGTAAAATAGACGCTGAATGGAAGCAAGTAAGATCAACGATTTCGTCATTAGGTTCGCAAATGTCAACGGCACCGGTTCGGCGTCGGCGAATGCGCTGTTTACCAAGGCGGTGTTTCGGATGGGCGTGCCGGTGACGCCGAAGAATATTTTTCCGTCGAACATTCAGGGACTGCCGACGTGGTATGAGGTGCGCGTCTCGGAAAAGGGCCATCTCGGCCGCCGCGAAGGCGTCGATCTGATGATCGCCGTCAATCCGCAGTCGATGAAAAAGGACTACGCCGACGTGAGCAAGGGCGGTTATTTTCTTTACGACTCATCAAAACCGCTTCATCCGGGCTACGACCGCACCGACATTACGCACATCGGCATCCCGCTGATGGAGCTCGTCAACGGCGATTTTGCGGATCCGCGGCAGCGGATGCTGTTTAAGAACATCGTCTACATCGGTGCGTTGGCCGTACTGTTAGGGATCGACTTCAAGGTGCTCGAAGGACTGATCGAGGGACAGTTCAAAGGCAAGGAAAAGCTCATCAAGCCCAACTTCCAGGCATTGCAGCTCGGTATTAACTGGGTGCGTGAGAATTTCGACCTATCTGGCTTTGACCTCAAGCTAGAGACTCGCGATCTTCTCGGTGACAAAATACTTTACAGCGGCAATTCCGCCTGTGGTTTGGGAGCGATATACGCCGGTGCGACCGTCGCGGCGTGGTATCCGATCACGCCTTCGACATCGGTCGTCGATGCGTTTGCCAAGTACGCTGCGAAATATCGAGTCGACGCCGAAACGGGCAAGAACAACTACGCGATCGTCCAGGCCGAAGATGAGCTTGCGGCGATCGGGATGGTAATGGGTGCGTGCTGGAACGGCGCACGTGCGTTTACCGCGACCAGCGGCCCGGGCGTCTCGTTAATGAACGAATTCCTTGGCCTCGGCTACTTCGCCGAAGTCCCGACGGTACTGATCGACGTCCAACGCACCGGCCCTTCGACCGGAATGCCGACCCGAACACAGCAGTCCGACATTCTGCTCGCTGCGTACGCTTCACATGGCGACACAAAGCATCCGCTGCTTTTTCCCGCAAGCCCGAAAGAGTGTTTCGAGATGACCGCGCAGGCATTTGACCTGACCGAACGCCTCCAGACGCCCGTCATCGTCATGACCGACCTCGATCTCGGCATGAATGATCACATTACTGACCCGCTGGTTTGGGACGATTCCCGGACATATGATCGCGGTAAAGTTTTGACCGGCGAACAACTCGATCGATAGCTGCAGCATCGCTTATCGGCGCCCGATCCGCAAGTCTTGACGACGCTGATCTGCCGTCGAACGGCAACGCCAACGGCCATCACGCAGACCTGCCCGGCCACGACGGCAGCAACGAGACCGCCGGGCAGCCGCTCGAACAGTTCCGCGGCAAATTCGGCCGCTACCTCGACATCGACGACGACGGCATCCCGTATCGCACGATCGCCGGCACGCACCCGACCCGTGGTGCCTTTGTAACACGCGGTTCGTCCCGCGACGAATACGGCGTCTACACCGAAGACGGTGACGCTTACCGCCGCAACGTCGACCGCCTTGCCCGCAAATGGGAGACGGCGAAGGAGTTGGTTCCGGCTCCGATGTTCTATGTCAGAACCCCCTGCGTCAGCGAGGGGCCAGTTCGCTCACGAATATTCAACAAACTGGCCGCCCGCTCACGCAGCGGTTCTGACCTTGGCGTGATTTACTTCGGCACATCCACCTATTCCGCTGAAGAGGCCCTCGAACTCCTTGCGGCCGAGGGCATCACACCTCGACGCCATGCGCCCGCGGGCTTTCCCATTCGGCCAGGCGTTTCGCGATTTCGTCGACGCACACGAACGCATCTTCGTCATCGAACAAAACCGCGACGCCCAATTCCGCAGCCTGATGATGATCGAACTCGGCATCGATGCGTCGAAATTGATCTCGGTATTGAACTACGACGGCATGCCGATCACGGCGGATAATATATTTCGGCAAGATCGTAGAACAGGCGGCCGAGCCTGTTCGTCCGCGACACTGATCGACAGTTTTAGCAAACTGTCGTACTTTGAAACCGCGAGGCGCAATTCCGCCGCTTGATGATCGGTGAGTTAGGCACCTTGACAGAACACATGATTAGACTTGAGTGATATTGCGATTTTGCTCGTCTTCAATTGCTCTCATGTAGCACAAGCGGTCGAGAATGCTGGAAAGGAATTTTACGCTTATCTCAAACAAGACCGACGTCGAAAAGGCGTATGGAAAGCCTGAACGAATTGATGATAATGGCTACTACAACTACCGGATGGACGATTCCTTTGTGCAAGTGAATTTTACGACTAAGCCGTGTCGCCGAAATCAGTACGATCGAGGAAAATTCAATGTACCAGCGAACACCGTCTTAGATGTTTGGGTTTCGATCAAGAAAACAATTCTTTTTAAGGATTTGAACTATGACAAGGCATTTGATCACCGCGATACGAGCTTGGTACAACGTTTATTATTACGAGGGGACGCGGTATCGGAACTGGCGGTGTTCGGGCATAACGTCGATCCCGAACCGGCATCGCCGAAGGTCGACTTGCTTGCAGATGAACATAGAGCCGCCTGTTGGTAAAATGAGTTAGAATAAGCATATGTCAATTATTGCGGATCTTGAAAAACAGGCATTAGATCTTCCAGATCAGGACCGGGCAAAACTTGCGGACAGGCTGATTGCGTCTTTACCGCCGGACTTCACCGATGATGAGGAGATAGAGGAAGCATTAAGACGAAGTCGAGAAATGGACAAGGACCCGAACCGAGTTATTTCGCACGAGGAATTCTTCAAGTTTTTTGAGGATCGTCGTAAGTGAGACGGATAATTTACGACGTTGAAGCGCGATTCGATGTTTTGGAGATCGTTGAATTCTATGAGAAGGTTGACGGCCCGCAGCTATCTGACCGTTTCACCTCGGAACTTGAGAAGTTTATCGAGCATGTTGCGGAACGACCTGAGTCTTTCGTCGAAATTCGACCTACTTTACGAAGGGCAAATCTGCACCGATTTCCACATCACATCATATTTCAAATCGTTGACAATGAAACTATCAAAATTCTAACCGTTAAGCACGATAGGCGTAAACCTGACTTAGGTTTGAATCGCTAAAGAATTACTTATGACATACGTCAGATCAACATTTCGACACCCCGCATTGCCGAAGAACAACCTTGGGTACACGGTGGATTATTACGAGGGCTCCCTGAGCACGTTGTGTGCGGGGTGCGGGCATGATTCGATCAATGCGGCTATCGTGCAGGCGTGCTGGGAGATGAATATTGAGCCGCATAAAGTGGCGAAGCTTTCGGGCATCGGATGTTCGTCAAAATCACCGGCTTATTTCCTGAGCAATTCGCACGGATTTAATTCCGTGCATGGCCGTATGCCTTCGGTGGCCACGGGTGCGAATCTCGCGAATCGTGACCTGATCTATTTCGGCGTCTCGGGCGACGGCGACACGGCTTCGATCGGGATGGGTCAGTTCGTCCACGTCGTCAGGCGAAACCTGAACATGGTCTACCTCGTGATGAACAACGGCTGCTACGGCCTGACCAAAGGTCAGGATTCGGCGACCGCCGATGCTGGTTCAAAATCAAAAGCGGGGAGCGTCAACCTTTTCGAAGCGATCGATCTCGCGAGCCTCGCGATCGAATTGGGCGCTACATTTGTCGGGCAAAGTTTTTCCGGCGACAAGGAACAGCTCACGCCTCTGCTCAAAGCCGCGATGAAGCACCAGGGTTTTGCGTTCCTAAACGTCATCTCCCCGTGCGTTACTTTTAACAACAATACCGGTTCGACAAAATCCTACGACTACGTCCGCGAGCACGTCGAGGCGACAGCGACTCTCGATTTCGTCCCGCTGATGCGTGAGATCAAGGCGAACTACGAGGCCGGCGATGTTTCAGACATTACAATGCACGACGGTTCGGAGATACGGCTTCACAAACTGCAGAAGGATTGGGACCCAACCGATCGCCGATCGGCAATGAATGCTGTGCAGAACGCTAAGGACAAAGGCGAGATACTGACGGGTTTGCTTTACATTGACGAATCTTCGCGGGACCTTCACGAATTGATAAAGACAAGCGAAACACCTTTGAATTCCGTGTCTAAGGACGCTCTTTGCCCGGGCTCTGAAATCCTCGCGAACTATCAATTCCGGCCTGCGGTAAGCTAGTTGCCACTAGGCCAACTACTCAACCAGGAGAACGATATGGGATCAGCTTTCGCCAAACTCGTTGTAATTTTCCTTATAGCCATTTTCCTGGCCGGGACGGCCGTCGGGCAGGTAGTACCAAACCCCGTGCTCGTTCTGGTGGGCAACGAGTATCTTCAAACGGGTGGAAAGCAGTTTACGCGGTACAAATACACAGTCTTCAATCTGGCAAGTTTTCCGAATACGCTTTTCGCCGCCGCGCCGTCTCTGCCGCCCTGCGGAGCGAACAAAAACTCTTCCCGGTCGTGGATCGACATATTCGACCAAAGAGGAAAGCGGCTGAATGGCTTCTGCGCGATTACTAATGGCGAGGGGCTAAACGGGATCTGGTTCAGTCTCGAAACCGGCGAAATTCCGCCGAGCTGGATATATATCGAGATAACTGATCGCCAGACAAACACAAAATACAAATCGAACCTCGCCGAGACGACGTTATAGCTGGCCTTATGAAAAACAAAGCTATCAGCTTCCGGTTTATTGTTTTCTTTTTGATAATAGTTAGTCTGTTGATGCAAATGCCAATATTCAGTCAAAGGACCGCCAAGCCGGTGCTTTACGGGCGCCACTGGGTCGCCGTGACCGGCAAGCCGCTTGCCGCCACGGCCGGGGCGATGATCTTCCAAAAAGGCGGAAACGCCGTGGACGCCGCCTGCGCGATGATCGCGGCCACGTCGACGATGTGGGACACGCTGTCGTGGGGCGGCGAGACGCAGGCACTGATCTACAATCCAAAGACCGGCAAGGTCATCGGCATCAACGCACTCGGCGTGGCCCCGACCGGAGCGACCGCTGACTTTTACAAGTCGAAGAACATGCAGTATCCGCCGGAATACGGGCCGCTCTCAGCGGTCACGCCGGGAACGCCCGGCGGCATCATGGTAATGCTGGCCGAATACGGCAAGCTCAGTCTCAAAGATATCCTCGAACCGTCGATACAGATGGCCGACGGCTACCCGATGGACGCCGGCACGGCATCGGCGATCGAGCGGACGGTCAACAAGAACTGGATAAAGCAATGGAAGTATTCACGGGCTGTATTTCTCCCGCACCTAGGCGAAACACGCGAAGGCCCCGCGGAAGGAGAGATCTTTCGCCAACCGGACCTCGCGGCAACGCTTCGCAAACTAGTTGAAGCAGAGCAGACAGCACTCAAAGCTGGTAAAACCCGCAAGCAGGCGATCATGGCCGCGCGTAGAACGCTTTTACACGGGCGACATCGCAAAGGAATTTGTTCGCGGCACACAGGAAGAAGGCGGCCTGATCACTGAGGCGGATCTCGCAAAATGGCAGGTCAAGATCGAAGAAGCGGAGCGTGTCAATTACAAGGGGATCGACGTTTACAAACTGACATTCTGGACGCAGGGCCCGGCGATGCTGCAGGCATTGAACATACTCGAAAACTTCGACCTCAAGTCGATGGGTTATAACAGCCCGAAATATATCAACACGGTATATCAGGCGATGAGCCTCGCCTTTGCCGACCGTGATTTCTACTACGGTGATCCGTATTTCGCACCGGCCGAACCCGCCACCGGACTGCTTACGAAAGAATACGCCAAGGAGCGTGCGAAGCTCATCAACCCCGACAGGAACGACCCCGCGATCAAGCCGGGCGACCCGTATCCGTTCCAAAAAAGCGTCAATCCATTTAGCAACTTGCTCGATAGTTGGAAGATCGTTCCCGCCGACCGGCAGACGCAGGCACCTCCGGGAACGATGGCGGCGAATCCTGCTTCGGGCGGGTTTCCCGACGACAGCTTTTATGGCGGAACGACGTCGGTTCAGGCATCCGATGCCGAAGGCTGGGTGGTGTCGGTGACGCCAAGCGGCGGATGGATACCGGCTGTAATTGCAGGTAAAACGGGAGTCGGTCTAAGCCAGCGGGCGCAGAGCTTTGTGATGGACCCGGCGGACGGGCCTTTCAACGTCATCGAACCCGGCAAACGCCCGCGCGTTACTCTGACACCGACGCTCGCGATGAAGGACGGCAAACCGTTCCTAGCTTTTTCGGTCCAGGGCGGTGATTCGCAGGATCAAAACCTGCTGCAGTTCTTCCTTAACATGGTCGAATTTGGCATGAACGTTCAGCGTGCAACCGAGGCCCCGAACATCAATAGCTTTCAGATGCGAAGCTCATTCGGCTCGCATGAGATCCGGCCGGGACGGTTGCTGCTCGCAAATTCAACGCCCCAAAATGTCCGCGACGAGTTAATAAAAATGGGCTATACGCTGACCTTCGAAGAACGCACCTCGGGCCCGATCACAGCGATCTTCATCGACCAGCAGCATAAATCAATGTGGGGCGGAGCAAGTAATCACGGTGATGACTACGGGATTGCATGGTGAATCGACGGTTCATAGGTAGCTGCAGAGATCTCCCGCACCGGTATTTCCGCCGCACAAGATAAGCACGACCTTACTGTCGGTTGTAAAATTGTCTTTAAGCCGGACGGCCGCGGCCAGCGTACAAGAAGCCGCCGGTTCGGTGATCACCTTCAGCCGTTCAAGAATAAATACCATCGCATCGACGGCCTCGGCGTCTGTCACCACGGTCACACTTTCCAGATATTTTTGAGCGATCTCCAAAGTCGTCTGCGAGACCGCCGGAGCACCAAGCGTCTTTGCTATAGATGTGATCGCATCCAACGTCACGGGCTTGCCGGCCGCCAACGCCTGCGACATCGCATCCGCACCAACCGTCTCAACGCCCCAAACCTTGACTGCCGAGATTGACGCCCTTGATCGCTGTTGCGACGCCGCCGGCCAGCCCACCGCCGCCTATGCTGACGATCACGTCCGTAGCGTCCGGCACGTCGTCCATTATCTCAAGGCCGAGAGTTCCCTGCCCTGCCATCACCAGCGGGTCGTCGAACGGATGGATGAAAACCATACCTTCGGATTTGTAACGCTCGATCTCCGCAAATGCTTCTGCAATTGTCGGTCGCAGATCGACGGTCGCGCCATAGCCGCGGGTCGCCTCAACGTAAACCTTCGGCGTCGATTCCGGCATAACTATCACCGCATCGACCCCTAATACGCTCGAAGCATACGCCACCGCCTGCGCATGGTTGCCGCCGCTCACGGCCACGACACCACCCGAGCGTTCGGCTTCCGAAAGGCTGAGCATTTTGTTAAACGCACCGCGAACCTTGAACGCCCCCGTCTTCTGGAACATCTCGTATTTTACAAAGACATTCGTGTCGAGATAACGGCTGAGCGATTCACTCCGCTCCTGAGGAGTCCTTTTAACAAAACCCTCAATGCGTTTGCGTGCATCCCTGACCGAAGAAATATCCATATTGAAGATCGACAATATCCTACTGGCGTCTGACCCCCGCATCGAGTGTATATGTGACGGTTGCTTTAGTCTAGAGCGATCTTTGCCCCCGCTGTGTTACGCCCATCAATTTGGCTGGCCAGGTACCGAAATTTTCTATTTCAACCGTATCCTGACCGGTCTTTTTATCTTTTTTCCAACGTATTTGGGCGGCTTCGATAAGCGTCCCTTCGCCCTTGCCGGTATTGGGATCGATAAAGATCTCGATCACGGCGAACGGATAATCGACCGAACGTTGGCCGCCGCGAAGCTCGGCAAACTGGATCCAGCGTTCGAAAACGGCAAATATTCGTTTTTTGCCGTCAACCTCACTGACGCGAACGCCGTTGATGGTGCGGCCAACCCGGCTTCCGACCGAAAAGCGGCCAAGATCGAACTGTGTGAGATTTTTCTGCAATGCGTCCTGTCCCCCTTCCTGCAGAATCCCAAACGAACGCTGCGACTGTTCGTCCGACGTAATGCCGGTGATATTGAGCGTAAAAGTACTCGTCGTCGTTCTAGTGTTTCGCCCGGATCCGTAACTGACGATCGTTCCGGTGAAGGTTTCCTTTACATTGGCCTGGCCGAATGAGGTCGAAACCGCAGTACCAAGAATCAACATTGCCGTCGTAGTCAAAAAAAACCATTTTTTCATTCTTTTCTCCTCCTTGAAATTTGTTTGTGGCCCATCAGGGCGCGTTTTCTATTTTGATGTGTAAAACACAGTATACCGATGCAAATTTTCGGACAAGTCGCTCGCTCGCGTTCATTCGCAATTTGCCCAAAACTCAAACGCTGGATAGGATATTAACTAATGGATCAGAAAGAACTTATGACCGCGGCGGACATTCACGCCTTCGGTGTCGAGATAGTCTTCAAGCAGCTCGAGAAAGACGGCTGGGTTATCGAGTCGGCCGACGTTCTGGCCGATGTCAAAACGGAACCGCAGATCGTCGCCGCGAAAGACGGCGAGCGGGCTTTTTTTGTCATCAGGACGGGAATGCATCCGGGCCGCGGCCGTTTTGAAGAGGGGCAGGAAGGCTTCAACACCCTTGTCCGGCATGCAATGGAGCACGGAGCCTGCTGCTACTTCGCCAGCGTCGGCATCGCCAACTCTCAGGGCACGACCGATGCAGAAATGTCAGTTCCGATAAAGGGTGTGGCGTACAACGTCGTCTTCGACGGTCTCGTAAAAATGGAGCTTCCCAAATGAACAAAACCCGTCTCGAAGCCTTTAGCGACGCCGTGATCGCGATCATCCTGACCATCATGGTGCTGGAACTAAAGATACCGCACGGCACGGACTTCGAGGCCCTCAAGCCTCTGCTTCCCGTATTTCTGTCCTATGTCCTGAGCTTTGTTTACCTGGGCATCTACTGGAACAATCACCACCATATGCTCCAGGCAACGCGAAAGGTAAACGGCAAGGTGCTTTGGGCGAACCTTCACCTTTTGTTCTGGCTGTCGCTGATCCCGTTTGTCACCGGTTGGATGGGCGAGAACCATTTTGCACCGCTGCCGACGGCCGTTTATGGTGTTGTGCTGCTTTTGTCAGCGGTTTCGTATACGATTCTGCAAACGGTCATCGTGCGTCACGAACAAGGCGAAAACGACCTTCTTGCCGACGCTGTTGGAAATGACCTCAAAGGAAAGCTGTCGATGGCATTGTACATCGCGGCCATCCCGTTAGCGTTTGTCCATCAGTGGATATCACACGCTTTATACGTTACTGTAGCGATAATCTGGCTCGTGCCCGACCGGCGCATAGAGCGAAAGATCAATAATTAACGCGCAAAACAAGGAAACGGCCAGTCGCTTCTCTTCAAAAAACCAGCCGTTCCCTTTTTACTCCACACCAAAAGGCATGGAATTCTGTCCGTATTTTTCTTTCAAAAACGCACAATACGTCGGGCTTTCCGCAGAAATCAATAGCTTTTTTGAAATCAACCGGCGGGAAATAGAAAAGCCCGGCTCGATCGAACCGGGCATCTTCAATACAATTTTTACCGACTCACTAAGCAGAACTTCTGCTTCCCATAACCAATCTAACTAAGAGCAGCAGGATAATGGCTCCCAGAATGGACATTATCCAACCAGCGGCATAATTCTCACCGGCCCAAAGGCTGCGGGCGATAAACCCGCCAATAAATGATCCGGCAATACCAAGCACGGCAGTCAAAAGCCAACCGAGCGGCCCGTCCGGAAACGCTTCCTTGCCAGGTAAAAGTAATCTGGCAAGAATACCGACAATTAATCCACCAATTAGCTGACCAATCATATATTTCTCCTATGAATCAAAATCTGGTTTTTTCGGAATAATTATCTTTTACACCTATTGCACAGCTAATACAAGTTCCTTTCAGACCGCGACCTTTCGATGGGCAAAGATCCGCAGCAAGCCATTGATCGCCAAATGCAGCAGCATGTAAGCAACGATCGCGATCACTATCGGCAATGCAAGCGTAAATCCCTCGGCCGTGGTCGGGCTCGCGACAATGCCCTTGAATGGAGCATAGACCGGATCGGTTATCGGCCCGGACAAACTGCACGAACCCATTTCCCTCGCGGGCCGCGAACAATGCGAGCAAACAGCCGAATCGTAAGTAAGTCCGTAGATCAGAAAAAAAACATAATCGACGATCTGCGACACTCGGGCCATAAGATCGGCCGCGTTCGACTTCCCTTTCCGTCTGGACAACTTCGTTGACCGCTTTGTGCCGCATATCGTCCGCAATGTTCTCAACCCGCTGAGCCTGCGAAGGCGTCGGAACTTGAGCCTCAGCGGCAATTTCGCCGCCGACCTCCGCTTTCACGTCTGACTTGATCGCCTCGTAATTCGCCGCCCTTTGCAATTCGTCCCTTTCCAATTTGTCGTCTACCATCTTTTTCTCCTCCCCATACTCGATACCAAAAAAAAATCGCAGGGCGAACAACTAGTGTCCACCCTGCAATGTTTGTGTTAACGATTAACGCCGACCGTGCCCGGGGCCGATGAAGTTATCATAAACTCCGAACCCTGCGAAAGCAGAATGCTGTCGCGGCCTGTTATCAGAACGCTGCCTGCACCCGCTCCGGCGCCGACTCCCGCACCGATCGCAGCACCCTGGCCGCCGCCGGCCACAGCACCGATGATCGCACCAAGGACCGCGCCGATCCCGGCACGCGTAACAGTCTTGGTCGTCTGATTGCTGTCGCGGACGGTGCCTTCGTTGTTGACCGAAACGTCATCGCCGTTGGCTGCCTTTACCGAATCGATGATCCCCGCGAACCGGTAGCTCTGTCCGTTCGCGAGTCGAATAGTGTCAAACTCCAGCGAAATATTTGCCCGGCCCGAAACGCGGCCCGAACTTGCAACTGAACCGATACGTCCCTCAATTGTTGCACCCCTGTACTGAGCGGGTGACGTGACGTTCATCGTAAATCTATCGCCCACCTGCGAAACTTTGGTATCGACGGCGTTGTTAAGGACGGCCGTAAGCCTAACCCCGTTGGCAATATGAAAATCATTGATATTGCCCGAACCGGTATTGGAATTCCACTCGGTACCGGTGTTCACCGTCGACCATTGAGCACTGTTGTTAACCTTGTCATATACGCTCGAGACCGTGACTTGATCACTCCTGTTTTCGAGATATATCTTTCGGGTAACCTTGAGCTGGCCATCCCGCGTCGGCGAAAACGTTACAAAGAAATCATTGGCTCTCTCGCCAACGTAGCTGATCTCAATACCATCACGGTTAGCGGTGGCTGTCGTCGTAATGGTCCGGCCCGCGCGCGTTGGTTTCCGTTTTTGCCACTCCGTCCGCTTCGAACGAGACCTGCGGGGCATTCGTCGATGCCATTATAACCGTTCGACCGTTCTTGTCGATCGCGATCATTTCCGGCGAGGTCAAACGTCTTTCCAGATTGCGTCTGACATTGTCCCGCTGGCCGGTCGTGTAGTAGCCGACAGAACGGTCTATGACGGTCGTCACATTGTCGCTGAGGCCGGTATTCAGCCGGTATGTACCGGTAATACGCGAATCGAAGCTCGAATTATTACCCGGTGAATTGCCTGTCGTCGGATAATTAGGGACCGTCTGGTTCCAATTCCAGCTCAAGCGATAATACGTAGCCAGAGTGTTCAGGTCCGTTTTAAGATTTCTCCACTGCGTTTGCGGAGCGTTGGACAGACGATTGTTCGTCATGAAGCGGTCAATATACTGGGCCCGCGTCAAGACATCCGAAGCATCGGTTCCCACCGATCGACGTGCATCGAATTTCTGCTTCAAACGGTCGGTCGCATTCTCGAATTCTGTAATGTAGTCGTTTACGTTGTCCTCTCGATTCGAATTGTTGATCCGGCTGCGGTCAAGCGCATTGTTCATCTGGCGCTTGAACACATCGGTTTTGCTTTCGATACGCGTTAACAAGCCGCGGAGCTGCACATCCGTCGCGGTGTATGCGGGATACGAAGAGTTATTCGATGAGATCTGCTGATTCCAATTCCAATTCAAACGGTAATAAGATGCCAGCGTATTCAGATCCGTACGCAAGCTTGCCCACTGTGACTGGGTACGCGTGTTCATCCGGTTACGCGTCATAAACCGGTTGATATATAACGCGCGGTTTAGAACTTCAGTGACCTGGCCGCTCACGTCCTGTCGGGAATTGAAACCCGAACGCAATGCGTCCGTCGCTGTTTCGAATTCTGCGATAAAGTCGCTAAACCGATCCTCGGCGCTTGTACTGTTGAGCAGGGTACGGTCCATTGCCGAATCCATCGCTCGCTTAAATGTATCGGTCTTCGTTTCGATACTGGCTAAAAGGCCTTCCATTTGTCTGTTTGTCGCGCCCGTGTTGCGGTTCTGGGCGTTTATGGACATCCCAAAACTAATGGCCACGAGGCCTAAAGTAATAATATTTATTAATTTCTTCTTCATAATTCTCCCCTCTTGAAAATTGTCGTTTGACGCGCGATTGAAGCCTTTGTATCACGCTTTATTGCTAGTCACGCTAACTGGTTGTGCAAGAACCGTGCCATCGGCGAGATCTGTGTTTTCACAGGTTAAAAGCAAGAATGTCGTTGGTTCTGAGCTCGGCTTGCCCCATTTGCGGCCTAATTCCACGCATTGCCGGTATCAATTCTGATGCCTGCCCTCTTTGCAGCTATCGTATGCTTTTGATACACACCATAACCTTGCATATAGAGTTTTCGACAATTATTTCTGGAACCGAATTTGCACTACCTGGCGTGAGAAGAATTTGTGTTCATATATAGGAGAAATGATGGCTGAAGAAAATAGCACCGGGAATAATTTGATTTGGGCTCTAACGACAATAATCGTGGTTGCGATCATCGTCGGTGGGCTCTATTACAGCGGATTTTTGGGCGGCACGAAAAAACAGAAGATCGATGTTGAGATCACGGCACCTGCACCTGCCCGTTAGGTCGAATGTTCTAAACGAAAATGGCCTGTTCGGATCATCCGTAACAGGCCATTTTTCACATCTACACTTTTTCCTCGAGGTTATGGCGTTTTATCATACCGTACAGCCGCGGCCTGTATAGGCCGAGCAGGTTTGCTGCGGCCTGCTTGTTGCCGCGAGTCCTTCGCAATGCCGCCAGCACAACACCACTCTCAATATTGTTAAAGACATCTCCCTGTTCGACGCCGTCCACCGGTTCCGTCAGATTGTTAACGACATACTTGCCTATTTCTTCGAAAAGTTCATCGCCAGTATGTCCGCCAAGATTTAGATTCCCGCCCGGTGAAACCGTCGCCTCACTGGCAACCGTGGCAGCAATAGCGGACGGAATTCCTTCCGGCCGCAGCGGTTCGGCCGGATCGCGCTGGATGTCCAGAGCCTCGATCGTATCGGTGCGGCTAAGAAGGATGGCACGTTCTATTACGTGTTGTAGTTCCCGAACATTTCCGCGCCAATTATGATTGAGCAACTGATCGTAAGCTGATTGCGAAAATTTGATATCGTCGCGCTTGTATTTTTCCGAATAAACTTGCAGAAAATGTTCCGCCAGCATAGGAACGTCTTCGATCCTTTCACGCAAGGGTGGTATTTTGATCTCGATCGTATTTATACGGTAATAAAGGTCCTCGCGAAGATTTCCATCCTGTATCGCCTCGAACGGGTCCCGATTCGTCGAGCAAATAAGCCGAAAATCGGCGTCCTGTGGTTTGTCGCTTCCGACACGGTAATAGACCTTTTCCTGAAGTACGCGCAACAATTTAGGCTGGAGATCGATCGGCATTTCTCCGATCTCGTCCAGCAAAATGCTGCCGCCGTTCGCCTGGCCGATAAACCCGACCTTGTCGCTGTTAGCCCCGGTAAACGATCCTTTAATATGTCCAAAAAGCTGCGATTCGATAAGGTCTTTGGGCAGGGCCGAGCAGTTAACTTTCACGAAAGGCTTGCCGGACCGGTGACTTTTGTAATGCACCGCGTTCGCGATCACCTCTTTTCCGGTGCCCGATTCGCCCAGAATAAGAATGTTTGCGTCCGATTCAGCAACATTCTCGATGATCTCATAAATGTTTTGCATCGACCGAGCACCACCGATCACGCCTTCGTATGAAGTTCGGCTGGTCAATCGCCCCTTCAATTCCTCGATCTCTCGCGCCTGTAGATTATTGATGAGAGACTGTTTTTTCCGTTCGACGGCATTGCGGACATCGATCATCAATCGGCCCTCAACATCCGGTTTTACGATGTATCCAAAGGCACCCACCCGTGTTGCTTCAATAGCCTTTTCCGCCGAATCGTCACCCGTAACCAATATGATCTCCGTATCGGGCGAGATCTCCTTTGAACGCCGGACCATTTCTATCCCATTAATGTCCGGCAGGTTAAGATCGGTCAAAATTACATCAAAGTCATCACTCTTCGCATGATCCAATCCGGCTTCACCTGTTTGGGCCGTTTTCACCTCAAAACCTTCGGATTTAAGCTGGTAGGTCAGTAGATCAAGCGAAACCTTGTCGTCATCTATTACGAGGGCTCTATTTGCCATAGTCTTAATATGCAAGTTTTGGGGGCTATTTTCCATCATTGTATCAAAACAAGACGCTCGAAACTCGTTTTTACTCGTTAATCTCAAAAAGATCGAGTGAATGAACCCATTCCTTCGCGACATCGAACCGGAGTTTCAACCTCTGCCATGCCATTGAAATGCAAGTGCAATGCTTGTGCCAAGTGCAAGAATTCACACAAACCCTTTGTTTGCAGTACTATTTGACCCGCCCCAAAGTGTTACCATCGGCTAAGCGCATGCTTTCGATACACCCGCGTTGCGTGTGAAAAATCAAGGGATTCTTGGTTAAAGGCGCGTGATTTTAGTACGGATAATTGTTCGCCGGTCGGAGCACCGAAAAGGTGTGATTACGCTAACTCTCTCTTATCCAGGAATTTAGAAGAATTTCCGCTCGAGTGGCACGCCGATTGAAGGCTATAGCAGTGTGAGTTACATAGACTTGTGCATTAATTTATTTGGAGTACTTAAATGTTAGAAACAATTATTATCGTTCTGTTGGTTTTGTGGTTGGTTGGAATGATTTCCGGGCAGAGCTTGGGCGGCATGCTTTGGATGCTTTTGGTCGTAGCTGCCGTTCTGTTTGTCGTAAGGCTATTGAGCGGGAGACGTGCTGCTTAAGCCTACGCTCAGCGTTTGTGATTGCGTTTTCAAGCCAGCCGGATTTGTTTTTGGTAGAATAAGACCTCGTTACATTTTCTGTGTTTCGAGGTTTTTTAGTGCCGGCCACAAACAATGAAGATGGCACCGTACACCTTTTTGCTCCGACGTTATGATCGAACGAAGCACTCAACAACAACCGCCATCGGCGAATTTTACCGGATCAATGCGGGAGATCTTCGATAATATTTTCGATTTCTATGGACGACTTGATCCAAAAGGGCGCGTCGTCGAACTAACCGGGCGAATATTTAAGACGACCAACACAAATCCGGCACTTCTTCGAAAACAACATTTCTCACAAACCGTTTTTTGGCAGTCTTCCGAAAATACGTCAAGAATACTGGAAAAGGCGATCGAGAGCGCGTTTCGAGGCGAGCATGCCAAATTGATCCTGGATTTCAGGATCAGTGTGGACGAAAAAGTCGCAATGGAAGTGTTCGTCCACAAGCTTTCGGGCGTCGATGGAGAGCCGGAGGTATTTATTTGCGGCCAATCGGTTTCCGACCGGAAGAGTCAGGTTGAACATAATAAAGCCGCCAGCGAACAGCTCCTTTTTGCCGCCGAGAATGCCGAAATTGGATTATGGTTCTGGGATTACGGGGAAAATAGGATCTACTCCACCCCTCGCTGCAACGAGCTCTTTGAACTGCCGGCCTACGAAACGCTTCACTATGACGAGTTCCGGGCAGCCGTTCACCCGGACGACCGGACTTTTGTAGACGCGTTCTTGAAAAAATCACGGATAAACGGCACAAAATACGAAGAAGAATTCCGCCTTCTTTACTCGGACGGAACGATCGAGTGGATCTGCGCTGAAGGAAAATCGTTTCTTGACGACGACGGAAAACCGCAGCGAATGATGGGCGTCGTCCGAAAGATCACTGCCCAGAAGTTGGCGGCGGACGAATTGGCAAAGGTCCACGAACGGGAAAAGAAGGCACGGGAAGATGCGGTCGAGGCCAACCGTGCGAAGGACTTCTTTCTCGCGTTCGTTTCGCACGAACTTCGCTCGCCCCTAAATGCCATTCTCGGCTGGTCGAAGATACTTCTCACAAAAGACGTGGACGCAGAGACGCGAAAGAATGCTTTGGAAACGATCGAGCGCAGTGCCGCGTTCTCAGACTAAACTAATAAATGACTTGGTTGACTCCGCCCGCGTCGCATCCGGTAAGCTGCGGCTCGAATATCGCCCGACGAATCTCTATGAGATCGTACGAAATTCAGTTCAGGCCCAAAAACCCGCTGCCGATGCGAAAAAACTTAGTCTCGATCTTCGCACTGATTCCGAAGCAATTCCGCTTTTCGGAGACTCGAACCGGCTGCAGCAGGTATTCGGCAATCTGATCTCGAATGCGATCAAGTTCACGCCGGAAGGCGGACGTGTGACCGTCGAGATCGCAAGACGCGGCCGAATCCGTCGCCGTTCATGTGATCGATACGGGCCACGGGATCGATCCGGCCGCCTTACCCAATATCTTTCGCCAGTTCTCTCAGGGAGATGTCGATCAAGCCAAAGCCAATGCCGGCCTCGGCCTGGGCCTCTCGATAGTCAAAATCTTGGTCGCAAAGCATGGCGGTTTTGTGCGTGCCGAAAGCAAAGGAATGGGCAAAGGTTCCAGGTTCACCGTTACACTGCCCCTCAGCGAAGGCGAACGGGTGGTCAGCGGCGATCTCCCCTCGATAGCCGAGACGAATGGCAAGTTACTTCAACGCGTCCGGATCTTTATCGTCGAAGACGATGCGGATTCAAGAGAGGTCCTTCAGCTTTTTATCCAGCAGAACGGTGCCGACGTTACAAGCTTCGAATCCGCAAGGACTGCATTTGCCGCCCTGACGGAACCCGGGGCAATACTTCCGGATATTATAATTTCGGATCTTGGAATGCCCGACGAGGATGGCTATTCACTGGTCCGCAGGGTCCGAAGTCTGCCATCGGAGTCCGGCGGATCGATCCCGGCGATGGCCCTGAGCGCGTTCACCTCCGCGGAAAGCAAGGAAAAAGCAGTTGAAGCCGGTTTTGACCGCTACTGTACTAAGCCCTTCGAGCCGGAAATTCTTATAAAAGACATCGTGGCACTTTTGGCATCGCCGCGGCCGACGCAATAGAAGCACAGGCCTATCTCTGCACTAAGCCTGCCAGATCCATTTCCAAACTTCGGGAATTGTCGCCCGCTTGCCGTACATCAACATTCCGACGCGATAAACGCGTGATGCGATCCATATCAATCCGGCAATGGCAGCAACGTTGACCAAGATCGAAAGAGCGATCTGCCAGAAAGGCGGCGTCTCGGCAAGGATCCGCACTGGCATGGTTATCGGAGCCAGAAATGGCGCCATTGTTACCCAGAACGAAAGCGTAGAATTCGGATCGCGGATCACAGCAAAACAAAAGTAGAACGCCGCGAGCATGATCATTATTGGCGGAAACGCAAACTGTCCGCCCTCTTGAACGGTTGTTACCATCGATCCGATCAATGCAAAGATCGATGCGTAAATAAAGAATCCGAGAAGAAAGAAGATCAAAAAGTAAATGATCATCAGGGGAGTAATAGTCGGAGCCGATTCGAGCAGCACCCCGAAATCCGCCTGCAACGCAAGAAACGCGAGAAGCACGGACGCCGATCCGACCCAGATCGCAAGTTGTGTTAACCCGGCAAGCCCAACGCCAACCAGCTTGCCCATCATCAATTCGAATGGGCTGGCGGAAGAGAAAAGTATTTCGGCAATACGCGTTTCCTTTTCTTCGACGACCGCTCCCATGATCGCCTGGCCGTATATCGCCAGGGTGATATAGATCATCAATCCGATCACGAACGAAGCTATCAAAACACCGCCGCTGTCCTTTTCGTCGCCACGTTCGTCGATACCTTTCGAATCGAAATTGATCGATCCGCTTAATTGGGCCAGGCGTTCCTCGCTTATGTTCGCGTCAGCAAGCCGCTGTGAGCGGACGGCGTCGTTCAGGGCGTCTTTGAACGTGTCGTTAGAAATAAAATCGCCGCCCTTGCCGCGAACGAAATTCGAACGCGGCATCGGGCGAGCCGATATCAGCCGGTACGATCAGATAGGCGTCGATCTCGCCTGCGAGGATCTTGCCGATCAGCTCAGTCCTCTGGTCCTCGATCGCCTTGCCGCCGCCGGCGTAGCTCACGAGTTTGAAATCCTGCATGAACTGCGCGGCATTGTTTCGCATCTTTTCTTCTTGCGATGCGTTGAGCTCGGTCAGCGAGTCCTTCGCCGCTTTTTTCGCTTTCTCCATCATTTTGTCCGCGGAGAGGTTCTTTTCAAGCCGGGGAAGGATCTTACCCGAAGTATCGACGACGGCAATCCGCGTCGGTTCCCCTTTCAACGAAAAGATGATCGCCGGAACCACGGCAAAAAGGGACGCAAGCAGCGGCAGCAAAAGCGTCCCGATGAGGAAGGACCATTTAAGGACGACCTTTTTGTACTCGTGTTTTACAACGGCGAGAAATTTACGCATGGCTTTCACTCCACCTACCTTCTCGATAAAGATGTCATTCAGGCTCGGTTCGGTGATCTCGAATTTGGAGATCTCGGCACCGGCGTCGATCAGAACCTTTAGCAGTTGCTGCGGAACGACACCCTTTGCGAGGTGCAGTTCCTGTTCGTCTGCGTGCGAAACTGCCTTCTCAATAAGTGCTTTGTCGGCAAGAACACGCTCCGCTTTAGTTCCGCGAAAGGCTATCAAATTAACGCCGTAGCTTTCCTTAACTTCGCGCAAACTGCCGGACACTACCTTTCGCGCCTTGTTGATCAGTAGGATGTCGTGGCATAACCGCTCGGCGGTTTCCATAAGATGGGTTGAGAAAATGATCGTCTTGTCCTGCGTTTTGAACTCCGCCAATACTTCGATCATAAATTCAACGTTTATTGGATCAAGCCCCGAAAAAGGCTCGTCGAGAATAAGCAGGTCGGGGTCATGCAGTACGGTCGAGATAAATTGGATCTTCTGCTGCATTCCTTTCGAGAGATCGGTCG
The DNA here is from genome assembly GCA_963732475.1 of Blastocatellia bacterium. Lineage (GTDB taxonomy): Bacteria > Acidobacteriota > Blastocatellia > Pyrinomonadales > Pyrinomonadaceae > OLB17. Next base: position 326,751 of record CAVSZR010000009.1, read on the forward strand.
TTTTCTTTTTCTTCCATTCGGAGAGCTTCATCCGTTCGAGCCAGAAGTCGATCTTCTTGTCCGCCTCAGCCGATGACATTCCCTTTAACGCCGCAAAATATCTAAGCTGATCGACGATCTTCATCTTCTTATAAAGACCGCGTTCTTCCGGAAGATAACCGATGCGGTTCTGCAGATCGGACGACATTCGCTGCCCGAACAGTTCGATCGTGCCTTCGTCCGGAGCCGTGATACCGACGATCATTCGGATCGTTGTAGTCTTCCCGGCACCGTTCGGGCCCAGAAAACCAAACACCCGGCCCGCCCGCACATTAAAGCTAAGGTCTTCAACCGCAGTAAAGTCGCCAAACCGTTTAGTCACATTCGCAACACGGAGAGTAATGTCGGATTCGCTCATAATTTGATTTTCTGACAACAGTTTGGCGAGTGCCCGCTTGAATTGCAAGCGTCCCGATTTTCAGAAGCTTATGATAAGATTTGCCGGGACGATGAGGCTCTATGGAAGATCATAAACAAAAGGGATTTATGGAAGTGTTCGTTTACCGACAGGGAGCGAACCACATTGAGGAAGGGTTCGCCGTGAAAGATCTGCCCGAACTTCTTGCAGACGAGACAAACGTCGTGTGGGCAGATTTTCGGGGCGAGACGGTCGAGGAGATGGAATCGACTAAGCAAGTATTATTAAACGTCTTCAAATTCCATTACCTGACGGTCGAAGACTGCCTCGAAACGCGGAACCAGCCAAAAATCGAGGCATTTCCCGATTATTTTTATTTTATTGTTCACGGGGTCAAACCTGGCGAGACCGAGCGCGACTAATTTCGTCACAAAAGAACTTGACGGCTATCTTGGTAAAAACTTCGTCGTCACGTTCCACGTCGACCGCTTTCGCAGCATTAAGGCTGTGAAACAGCAGGTCCGTAGCAGCACATTCGCTTGCCAACGCGGAGCGGCCTATCTGCTCCACCAGATCCTCGATCAGCTTGTCGATCTATACATGCCGCTTGTTGATGATTTCGACGCCGAGATCGACGCACTCGAAGAACGCGTGCTGACGATGAAGAAAGGAACCAACGTGATCCTCGAAGACATCATGGACCTGCGGCGAAGCGTTGCCCGCATGAAGCGGATATCGTCGCGACAGCTTGAGGTGCTCTACAGAATGTCGCACGGCGAATTTCCGCAAATACCCGCGAATATTCTGCCCTACTTCCGTGACGTCCACGATCATTTGCTGCGGATCTCCGACCTTGCTGAAAATTACCGAGACCTTGTTGCCGGGCTTTTCGACATCCATTTTTCCGTCGTCGCCAACAAGAACAACGATGTCGTAAAAACGCTGACGATCCTTTCGTCGATAATTCTCCCCCTATCGCTGATCGCCGGGATATACGGGATGAATTTCGACAATATGCCAGAGTTGAGAACGCAGAACGGCTATTTTATGACGCTCGCAATTATGGGTATTGTTACAGTCGGCCTGCTGGTATATTTCTGGCGAAAGGGTTGGATATTTCAAGGCGAAGAGGAAATTACGGAGCCGGATCGGCCCCCGGATGAAGCGGACTAGCCAACGTCCAGTTTTTCAAGTATCGACTTGACCTGAGTATCGCCAAAACCGTACTCGCCCGCACGGCTCACAAACTCGGGAAAGATCTCCGGAAAAGTCTCGAACCCATCCTCGCGGATCGAACGAAGGACCTCCACAGGCCGCGTTTCCTTGTTCAACGCCGCGACACAAACCTCGTCGAGATACGGAAAAATGGCTGAATCAGCCTTGGAAAGCTCCATCAAGCGATCTAAATTCCCTTTCCGGTATGCATTCCAAAGGCCTGCGCCAAGCACGACGTCATCAGACGAAAGACGCCTTCGGGCGACAAAACACTCTTTCAATTCATCAGGGCCCAGCTTGGCAAATCCGCTCCAGCGTTCTTCGTGCACTAAGTACGACGGGTTCGACACGGTAGATCGCTGCACTCCGTTTCCTGCAGCAGATACAGGCAAAACCACATATTTACGCTGCAAAAAAGCTCATATTCGAACCACAGATTTACTTCGGCGTCGTCGGGAAGATCGATGAGCCTCGCTAATTCATCGGCAACCTTCTCGTGATACTCGATCTGGTCTTCGGCGAAGGCCGACGAAATAAAGCGCGCCCGCTGGTCCCAGAATTCAGGCAGCGACTCGGCATCGACATCGCCGGAGACAAGCGCCTCGCGGCAGATGATCATTTCGCCATCAATACCTGTTTTCTTAAATTCGGGCGTCAGCGAATCGCCCGGCAAAACGTGGACTTTCATATCGATAAGTAAATAGCATAACCGATCGCCAGGCAAATGCCCGCGTAAACGCCGGCAACGATGTCATCCGCACAAACGCCAATGCCGCCGGGCAAAACCTGTAGATCGTCGATCGGATACGGCTTCCAGATATCGAAAAGACGGAAAAGAAGAAATCCCGCGAGAATAAAAGGCCAAGGCAAGAAAAACGGGACGAACAAAAACGTAATCAGTTGTCCCATCACTTCGTCAACAACAGCTTCGGATGGATCGGAATTTCCCAAAAGCGGGTATCGAGCGGCCAGAAGCCCAAATGCCGATGAGACAGAACAATATGAGTGATATACCGATTCCAGCATAGATCCAAGCCGTGACCTGCAATGGCGGACCCGTTGTTGGATATTCAGCTAAGAACGGCCAAACCGGCGTCGAAAGCATTGAAACGTACGCAAGTATTGCGGCAACCAGTTTGGCGATCCCAATATAAATAAAAACGCCGACCAGCCGAACCCCACGTTCCCGGAGCGATCGGACCGATATCCAACGCCCCACGTCGTAAACGCAAGAGCGAAGTAATCGACGAGTGCCCTTGGGTTTTCGTTTTTCGACGGTGGTTTTCATAAAGTTTGGAGTCCAACTTTAGGTTAGCCGCGCCACGAAAGAAGCCGCCTGAAGGCGGGACTCCAAACGTACTTAAAACTCGATTCCTTGCTGGGCAAAAATACCGGCATGGAAAGGGTGTTTGATCTCTTTCATTTCGGTGACGAGATCGGCCGCCTCAACAAGTTCGGGCGGAGCATTTCGGCCGGTCATTATGATGTGAAGATGCGGCTGCGATTCGCGGACCTGGCTCACTTCGTCCAACACTTTTTTAACATCGAGAAACTTATAATCCAAAACGTAAACGATCTCGTCAAAAACAAGCAGTTCGTATTCTTCGCTGCGCATTTTCTCGACGCAGAGGGCCCAGGTTTCTTCGGATGTTTTTATGTCCTGCGCGGGGTCGTTCGTGTCCCAGGTAAAGCCGTCGCCCATTGTATGGACCTCGACGCCGAGTTGTTCGAGAGACTCGTGCTCGCCGTAGCGGTCGGTTTTCGACTTCATGAATTGGATCATGCAGCACTTAAGGCCGCGTCCTGCCGCACGCACCAGAACACCGATCGCGGCCGTTGTTTTGCCCTTGCCGTCGCCGGTGTTTACCATCAGAAGCCCTTTCGTCTTCTCACGATAATCGTCGCGGCGCCATTTGTAGCGTTTTTCTTTTTTCTCGGGCATATTTGTCGGAACCGCAAGCGGTAGCGACCTTTAAAGCACGTCGGGAGAAACTGTAATGTCGCCTGCCGCTACAGCTTCCGAGCGTTCAACAGCCTGGCGAACCGCGGCGACCAGTTCGGCCTCTTTCTCATCCCAATTTCCTTCGATCCGAAGGCCTGCCGCGTTTCTGTGTCCACCACCGCCAAATTTCTCGGCTACGCGGGCGACGTTGATATCGCCTTTGGAACGAAGGCTGACGCGAAATTCGTTCGGGCCGACCTCGCGCATATAAACCGCCGCTAACACATCACGAGCGGCAAGAGGGATATTTACAAACCCGTTGTTGTCGCCGTCGACCGCTTCCGCATCTGCACGCATTTGCAGCGTCTGTCGCAGCGATGCGATCTTGCCCGATTCGTCACGCTTTACCGTATCAAGAACCTGCCGCATTAGTTCGATCCTCGACCACGGGTAGTTATTGTAAACGGCTTCGGAAATGCTTGCGGGCTTTACCCCGGCCTTGATCAGTTCCGACGCGACTTTCAGCGTGCGTTCGGTTGTGTTTGAAAAATGGAATGAACCGGTATCGGTGACGAGCGCCATGTAAACGCATTCGGCGATCTCACGCGTAACGCGGCCGCCGATGGCTTTACACAGGTTGTAGATCATCTCGCCGACCGCGGAAGCCGTCGAATCGATCCAGTTTATCGTGCCGAAATGTTCGCTTGTGGCGTGGTGGTCGATGTTGACCGTGAACTCGTTTTCGAGCCCGGCAATTCCCGGTCGAGTAAGGTCGGAGCATTCGATGACAAAGATCGCGTCGTACGCGGTATCTACCTTTTCAATGTCACGAATGTCGCCCGCACCGGGAAGCGTTCGGTACGCGACCGGCACTTCGCCCCGTACGATCACCTCGGCCGATTTACCCAAACTCTGCAAAAGCCAGCATAACCCGAGCGACGAACCGACTCCGTCGCCATCCGGCTTTATGTGCGTCGTGATACCGAACTTCTGCTTATTTTCAATTAGCTCAACTACTTGACTTAACACGATTGGGGAAGGATGAATGATGAGGGATGAAGGATGAACTCAGAAGACTGACTCATCCTTCATCCCTCATCCCTCATCCCTCATTCTCCGTCCTTTCCTCAAATTCACCCTTGCTTTTCAGATCCTGCAGGATCTCGCCAATTCTGGCGGCGTTCTCCTCGGCGGTATCACGGACGAAAAAAAGATGCGGGGCGTGTCGCAAACTTAGATTCATTGCTACCTGCTGTCTTACATAAACAGCGGCCCGCTGCAGCGTTGTCAACGCCTTTTTGATCTCGTCCTCGCTGCCATCAACAAGAACATAAACTTTTGCGTCCCGAAGATCGTCCGAGACTTTCACATCCGTTACGGTAACCGCCAAGACCCTCGGGTCTTCGAGTTCGAACCCGACAACTTCCGCGATCTCTTCTCGCAAGGCCTCAGCCATTTTCTCGGGGCGACGCATAGATTAATAGAACTGAGAATTGAGAATGGAAAATGGAAAACTGCAGATCATTCTCCATTTTCAATTATCAATTTTCCATTAACTTAAAGCTCCGTAGCCGCCGTCCGCTCGATAATATAAGCCTCTATCTCGTCATCGACCTTAATGTCATTAAAGTTAACGAGGCTGATACCGCATTCAAATCCCTGTTTTACCTCGTTGGTGTCGTCCTTGAACCGTTTGAGCGTCGCGATCTCGCCTTCCCACGTAACGACGCTGTCGCGGAGGAGCCGGGCCTTCGCCTGACGTTTGATAACACCATCGGTAACGCGGCAACCGGCAATAACACCGACCTTCGAAACCTTGAAGGTTTCCTGCACAAGAGCTTTGCCGAGTATAACTTCCTTCTCGATCGCATCGAGCATTCCGATCATCGCGGCCTTGATCTCTTCTTCGACCTTGTAAATGATCGAGTGGAGACGAATATCGACGTCCTCATGTCGGGCGATGTCGGCAACGCGGGCTTCCGGCCTGACGTTAAATCCGATTATGACCACGGCGGTCGAGGCATCACCAACCTGAGTCGCCGATGCAAGCAGAACGTCCGATTCGGCGATCGCTCCGACACCGGCACGAATAACGCGTACTTTTACCTTCTCAGTCGAAAGCTTCTCGAGCGTTCCCTTGAGGACCTCGACCGAACCTTGAACGTCGGCCTTCAGAATAACGAGCAGTTCCTTGATCTCGGCCAATCCAAGCGACTCGATTCCGCGTTTCGTCGTCTTGAGCATTGCCGCCTGGCGGGCATGCATCTGACGCTGGCCGGCGATGGTCTGTGCACGATCGATATCCGAAACGACCTGGAATGAGTCGCCCGCCTGCGGCACTCCCTGCAAACCAAGTATCTCGACCGGTGTTGCCGGTTGGGCTTCGGTAACGATCTCGCCGCGGTCGGAGAACATCGCCCTGACCTTGCCGTAAAACTGTCCGACGATGAACGGATCGCCAACCCGCATCGTTCCCTGCTGGACCAACGCCGTCGCGACCGCTCCGCGGCCCTTATCGAGTTTAGCTTCGAGGACGACACCTGCTGCACGACGCGTCGGGCTCGCCTTCAATTCCAAAATGTCTGCCTGAAGTAATACTGTCTCCAGAAGCGTGTCGAGGCCGGTCCGCATTTTCGCAGAAACCGGAACCATCTCAACATCTCCTCCCCAATCGACCGGCTGAAGTCCGAGCCCGGCCAGGCCTTGTTTCACCTTGTCCGGATTTGCGTCAGGCCTATCGATCTTGTTGATCGCGACTATGATCGGTACGCCGGCGGCCTTAGAATGCTCGACCGCTTCGATCGTCTGCGGCATCACGCCGTCGTCGGCGGCCACAACCAGAATAACGATGTCGGTCGCCTTCGCTCCACGAGCACGCATCATCGTGAAGGCTTCATGGCCCGGCGTGTCGAGGAAGACCACTCGGCGTTGTTCGTCGGGCTTCTCAGGATTCGCAACGAAGACACTGTAAGCACCGATGTGCTGGGTAATTCCGCCCGCCTCGCCTTCGGCGACATGTTCCGACCGGATCGCATCAAGGAGCGAGGTTTTGCCGTGGTCAACGTGGCCCATTACCGTGATAACCGGAGCACGCGGCAGCTCTTCGTCATCGGCGTCAGCAGCGATCAACTCCTCGAATTCCTGCTCGATGACCATTTCTTCGAACGGAACAAAGCTGATGTCATAGCCGAAATCGAGCCCCATCTCGGTCGCCATTTTTTCGCCCATCGGCTGGTTGAGCGTCGCAAAAACACCGCGCTTGATCAAAAGCTGTACGATGTCGCGCGGCGTGATCCCGAGAGCCTCGGCAAATTCACGTATGGTCGCCCCTTCAGTCAAACGAACAGAGGTCAATTCACCTGCTTCGCGTTTTCCGACCTGATCGGCCACTCTTTCTTCGATAGTGCGAAGACGTGGTGTGTCCTGATCGCGTTCGGCGAATCTTCCTTTTACATCTTTGCCCTTTCGCCCGCCGGAACGTCCCGGCCTTCGGCGATTGTCCGCAGGCGGCGTATAGGTCATCTGCGGTGCCGCCGTTTCGCCCGGCGTGCCGCGAAGATCGCTGCGCCTTCCGCTGCGCATCGGGAAGCAGTTTGCCGGTTTTGGTCGGAGCCTCGCTAACTACACGCTCACCCGGCTTAACTCCCTTCTCAAGCGCATCGCGCGTCAACGTCAGTTGTTTTATCTGCGTACCGGAAGGACGAAGGATACGGTTCGTCGCGGCCTTCACAGCCGGTGCTTCTACGGTTTCGGTTGATGTTTCAACGTCTCCAAGGCTCAGATCATCCGCTTCGCCGGTTTCTTCCGCCGCCGTTGTATCAGCAACTTCAGCCGGAGCTTCGCTTGCTTCAACCTGGGCAGCCGGCTTCTTTTGAAGTTTATAAACACTTCGCGGTTTTGTCGTAGATTTTGGCTCGTCGGATGGCTCCGCTTCGGCAACCGGTTCCGAAACAGGCTCCGCAGTTTCCATTTCAAGCGGAGGAGCCTCGACGCTCGCCGGCTGTTCTTCTTCAACCACCGGTGGAGCATCTTCCTTCTTTGTCGCCTTGATTACCTTAATTGCCCTCTTTGGAGCGACCTCCGCCTTCGGAAAATAACGAAGCCGGATCTTCTCCGCGAGCTCGGGGCTAACGGAATTTGACGGCACGCTTACGTCTGCGCCCTCGCGGCGCAGTTCTTCCATGACGCGTTTGGCGTCCTGTTTTAGTTCGCGTGCCAGATCGTAGATCCGTATTTTTTTACCAATGGGCATATTTAGTTGTTAAGTGCCGCGGCCAGCATCGGCCCGCGACTCAGGGTTTCGGAAGATGATATTTTCACCCCGCTGTTCGCAAAACCCGATCAAGAATCTTTTTCGTCGGCATCATCAGAAGATACCGCTTCGGCCGAAGCGTCAGCACTTGCTACGTCAGGCTCTGCAGCTTCCGGTTCGGTTGTTTCGTCCGGTGCTTCCGAGCTTTCCGAATCCAGTTCTGCAACTTCCGGCTCACTCGCCTCGGTTTCCACTTCTGCGGTCTCGACGGCTGCTTCCTCAGCATCTGCCGCAGTGCTTTCTGATGGTTCATCCGCGATCTCTTCGGCCACTTCCCCATCGGCCGCCGGCTCAGTGCTTTCCTCAACCGCCGGACCATCAACCGCCGCATCCCCGGCAACGTCCTCCGGCCCGGCGACCTCCAGATTTCGAGCCTCTACGATCGCCTTTGCCGATGCGAGGATGGCTTCGGCCTGATCGAGACTGACATCGAGCATATCAACCAGATCGTCGATCGATGTTACGGCAAGGGCCTCGACATCCTTGATCCCTTTCTCGTTCAGGGTCTCGGCATGATTGGCAGAAACACCTTCTAAAGCTGTGATCGGGACGGCCTCGCCCGATGCCATCATCTTGCCCATTTGCAATGCGATCTCTTTTTTGAGAACGTCCTCACTGACGATGTCGATCTCCCAACCGACCAGCCTCGTCGCGAGCCGCACGTTCTGTCCTTTCTTACCGATCGCCAAGCTGAGCTGATCTTCACCGACGATCACTTCCATCTTTCGTTTGTCGATGTCGGTGATCCGCACCTGCGAGACCTTCGCCGGGGAAAGAGCGTTCGCCGCAAACACGGAAGGTTCGTCCGACCACTCAATAATATCTATCTTCTCTCCGCGAAGTTCCTTGATGATCGACTGTACGCGCGACCCCTTCATACCAACGCAGGCCCCAACGGGATCGACATCTTTTTCGTTGGACATCACGGCGATCTTAGCCCGGTCGCCCGGTTCACGAACCGCCGATTTGATGACCACCGTGTCGTCATAGATCTCCGGAACTTCCATTTCAAAGAGCCGCTTTATCAATTCTGAAGAAGCCCTCGATACCCGTATCTGCTGCCCTTTTTGGTCTTTTGAGACATCGACAATAACGACTCGAGTGCGTTCGCCCTGGTTCCATATCTCGCCTCGCGACTGCTCGCGTTTTGGAAGGATGGCCTCAAGGTTATTGCCGAGGTCGATGATCATATCGCCACGCTCGAACCGCTTGACCGTTCCGTTTATCAATTCTCCCTTTCGGTCAACGTACTCGTCGTAAACTTTCTCGCGGATCGCTTCGCGCACCTTTTGGACAAGGATCTGCTTCGCGGTTTGGGCTGCGATGCGTCCCATTTCTTCCTGCGGCAGCGGTATCTGGAGCATGTCGCCCAATTCGATCTCGTCACCCGCAAGTTCTTGCGCTTCTTCAAGCGAAAGCTCTGCGGACGGATTCTCGACTTCCTCAACCACAACCTTCTGCAGCGAGATCTCGATCATTCCTTCTTCGTTGTTCCACTCAACCTGTATGCTCTCGCCTGTTTTGTCCTGGTTGCGGAACTGCTTGCGGGCAGCCGCCTTGACCGCGTCCTTCATGGCCTCGATGACCATGTCGCGATCAAGCCCCTGCTCGCTGCACAATGCTTCAATGCTCTGTCCGATCGATGATGTCATAAATTAACTACCAATATTATTGATGCCTGGGCTTCTTGAATTCTTTTTCAAGGTCGACCCTCAGATTCGCCTTAACGACGTCGCTAAACCGAAATCGCACTTCCCCTTTCGCCTTTACTTCGAGCACGATCTCGTCAGCCGCGGCATCGGCGATCGTACCAATGAAAACCTTCTGGCCATCCACCGGAATTGCGAGCTTTACCTTGACGCGTTCGCCCTTAAATCGTAAAAAATCTTCAATTCCGTATAGTTCACGCTCGAGCCCGGGCGAAGAAACTTCCAATAAATAAGCCGACGGAATGAAATCGTCGGCATCGAGTACGGATTCCATTCGCTTCGAAACGGCCGAGCAATCTTCGAGAGTAACGCCGCCCGGCTTGTCTATATAGACCCTAACCGTCATGTTCCGCTTCGACCCCAAGACCTCGGCATGGACAAACTCCAGCTTGAATTCATCCGTCGCCAGCTTGGCGATTCGCCGTACACCCGCCTCGATCGAACCGTTCTCCATTGTTTTCAACCCAAAATAAAAAGTGGGTGCGAAACCCACTAGACTCGTCTTATGCATCGCACGAAACGATTATTTTACCTGAAAACGCCTCGGACAAGCAAGCCGAGTCTCATATTTTCTCGCGTATCCTCTCAAAAATGACCGACAGGTCGCCAAAACGTTTTTCGACGGTTTTAAAGTTTTTGCTCGTCGGAGAAACAGCAAACTCTTCGAGCATAATAATTAGCTCGCGAGACTCGGCCAGAAGCCTGGTTGCGTCTTTGGATAGCTCGCGCGGCGTGTCCGGAGTATTCGTGAGTACGCGTTTTGCCTCGGCGGCGCCCCAATGCGTGAGCTTTACCACGCGCGGCCTCGGCGTTTCGGCAACCCAGCTTTCAGTTGTCAAGTGAGACGAAATATTGTCGATGTTCGAGTAAAAACCTTCTTGTTTGAGCAGATCGCCGAGATCGACTTCAATAGTGTCCTTACCGCCGGTTACTTCGTATATCTTCGTCAGGATTTTATGGTAAACGTCCATAATATAACGGTCGAAATTTTCGATTTTACGATTGCAGGGTCAAGCTGTTTTTCCGAACGCCAAACCGGCTGCTCCGATGATTCCGGCATCGCCGCCAAGGGTTGCGCGCACGATTCTAGCACGTTCTGCCGGTTGTTGAAACGCCCTTTTCTTTATTTCGGCACGAAGCGGGCCGATAAACAAGTCCCATCCCTGGGCAGCTCCGCCGCCGATCACGATCACTTCGGGATTCAATACATTTACGAGGCCCGAAAGTGCGATCCCAAGATATACGCCGACGCTGTGGAATACTTCTATACAAAGTTCGTCGCCGCTCACTCCATGTTCGTAAACCTTTAGTGCATCAAAGTTGTCATTTTCGTTAAGCGCCGAGCCGGGAAATTGACCAAGAAGTTCCGCGGCCATCCGCGTTATAGCACTGGCTGAGGCATACTGCTCGAGGCATCCGTTGCTTCCACAGCCGCATTTAACGCCTTGCGGCTCAACACAAATGTGTCCTACCTCACCCGCCGTTCCGTCCGGGCCGCGCAAGGCGTTGCCGTCTAAGATAATGCCGCCGCCAACACCGGTGCCGAGGGTAATACAGATTGAGCTGCAGCAACCGCGCGAGGCACCGAACCGATATTCGCCGATCGCGGCAGCGGTCGCGTCATTTTCAAGTGTTACCTCAAGCCCGAGTTCGCGTGTCAGTTCGCCGGCCAGGTCTAATCGATCCAACTCGGGCAGATTCGGCGAGCTGAAGATCCGGCCTTCGCTTGCTTTGATTATGGCCGGAATAGCAAACCCAAAGCCAACAACCTCTCTGTCCGGGCCTATCGCCCTGAGGCACGAACTCGCCAACTTGACGACCGCATCTATGACTTTTCGGCCGTCGTTATCCCTCGGTGTTTCGCACTCTTCACGGTGAATTATCCCGCCTGCGGTATCGACCACCGCGATTCGCAGGTTTGTACCCCCAAGGTCACCGGCAAGAACAAGGTCATCCATAAAAAATACCTATTGCTACGGTTTTTTCGGGCGTTCATTCTCCGGAACGTTCTTGTAAACGTCTTCGAATTTTGCGTAGCCGTCCTTTATGACGGTCGTCATCAGATTGTCCTTATCAACTGTTACAACCTCAAGAAGGATGGCTTGAATGTCTTTTCCAATTGCGTCGTTTCGAAACGGCGATGTCGTAAGAGGTTCCTTCTTCGCGAGCTTGACGGCGGCATCTACCGCCCCGCTTGCCAAAGGAATAATTGCCTTGTAGATCGTCATCGACTGCTTACCCTCGGCTATCCGCTGAAGCGCGTCCAATTGGGCGTCTTGTCCGGTAACCAGGATCTTTCCTGCTAGTCCTTTTTTGCCGAGTGCCGAAACAACGCCGCCCGCCATTCCGTCGTTCGATACAACGAATGCTTTAATGTCGTCGTTATTTTGCGTAAGCGCGTTTTCAGCAAAGTTCAACGCCTGCTCCGGGCTCCACCCCGGAATGAACTGGTTGGCAACTATGGTTATCTTTTTGCTGTCGATAGCCGGTTTCAGCACCGCAAGCTGCTCTTTTTCCATGATCAGTGCGTTATTGTCTGTCGGCGACCCGTAAACCATCACATAGTTGCCTTCCGGCACCTTTTGCAGTGCATATTCGGCTATTTTTCGTCCAATTACCGGAACCTGATGCGATATGTAAAGGTCGATCTTTTCTGAGTTTATTAAGCGGTCGTAGCTGACAACCGGGACATTTTGTGCTTTTGCCTTATCGACCATTGACGCTGCCTGGGTCGCATCATTAGGGGCTATCACAAGCACATCAACGCCTTGGGTCAGAAGATTGTCGACATCGTTCGCCTGACGATCCGAATTATTGTCAGCCACTAAAATTACGCAATCGACACCGATCTTTTTGCAGTGTGCCTCAAAAGCGTCCCGGTCGCGCTGCCACCTTTCTTCTTTGACTGTCGCCATCGAAAAACCGATCTTGGTTTTCTTTCCGGGATCGGCGGCCTTTGTATTTGAACCGTTTGGCTGTGGGCCGCCGCTGCCGCACCCGAAAACTCCAATGGCGGCGATCAGAAGTACGAACAAGCGTAATTTCATATAAATTGATCTCCTTAAATTTGAAAAGGACTTCCAAATTAAACCAAAAAAAAGCCTTGACGGCAATGGATTCAGTTTTCTGACGATTTTTCGCTTATTTTGCAAGATGGAAGGCCGATTTTTCGAGTTGAGGTCGGGCCTTCTTTTGCGTGGTCAGATCACCGTATCCCGACTCCTTTCGGAGCCTTCCCAAAAAGGGCAAATTTTTCTTTAAAATGGAATCGAAACTGTGATATAAGTATTTAATAAATCAAAGCTTAGAAGATTCGTGTCAACAGGTATGGGGATTTTCGGGTTTTTGCACGCTGAAAGGTTGTTTTTATTGACACTGCACGCTGATTCGTGTAAAAATTTGACTGCTTGGTTTTTTAAATCAACGCACCCTGCGAAAGACCAGGAGAAATATGATTCGTCAACTTTGGATACGCAAAGCCCTCACAGCTTGCGCGTTTATGGCTTTACTTACAACCACTTCGATGGTTGCTTTGGCTAATTCGGGAAGAATTGCCGCTGAACTTACCGTGTCCGGTAAGAATATTAATGGGGAAGCTCCGGTCGTAATGGTTAATGGCGATGCCGCCAAAAGCGGTCGGTCGGTTTTTTCGTCCAGTACGATAACGACGCCTGATGAAACGACCGCTGTCATTAGTATCGGTAAGGCTGGTCAAATTGAGTTGGGGCCAAACTCGACGCTAAACCTTACATTTGACGACAAATCCGTGAACGGTGATTTGAGCGCGGGCAGATTGACGGTTTTGGCATCATTAGGTACTGTTAGTATCAGAACGATCGATGGGAAGACCTCGACCTTGAAATCCGGTGAAGAAATCCTGGCATCCGGTAAGGCTCAAACCAAGACTGGCGGCAGTTCAAATTGGTGGATATGGGTAGTTGTTGCCGTTGGAGCGGCGGCTGTTGTGCTCATAGCCGCTTCGCAATCGAACAATAACGATACGCCTGTGGTTAGCCCGCTTCGATAGTTAGCTTGCTTTTTTGCATTTTTGAACCATTCAGTCATTGCGTATGGTCTGTTAATGCTTGTATTATAAGAACTGTTTCAGGAGGATATTAATTAAATGCTCGTCAATAAATGTTTTAGTAAGTTAATTGCATCATTCACTGCGGTCGCGGTCCTTTTCGTTTCATCTTCCTTTGCACTTGCCGCTCCGAAGAGCCTGACCGGCGAGATCACGGTTACGGGACAGGTTACGGTTAACGGGCAGCCGGCTGTTTCCAACGCAACGATTCTTTCCGGGAGCACGATCGTGACCGGTGCGAATTCGAGTGCTACCGTCAGCCTTGGAAAAAACGGCCGTGTCGAAGTTCTTGCGGATTCTAATCTTGTACTCAATTTTTCGGATAACAGCATTGTTGGGGTTCTTTCAGCCGGTAAGGCTAGAATTTCGAACGCCCCGGGCATTACCGCGACGATGACTACGCGGGATACGACTGTCATGGCGGATGCGAGCCAGGCGGACAATTTCCTTGTCGAGGTTGAATGTTCGCATACACACGTTGACACAACAGCGGGCTTGGTCACCATGCGTGAGGGCTCGACGGATAAACAGATCGCGGCGGGCACATCGGCAACTGCGGGCAATCTTTCGCAGACCGGCTGTAAACCTTGCCTGCGTCCGAATTCAGCTCCGCCGGTTCGTATCGGTGGCTGGCCATGGCTTATCCTGATTGCTGCGGGAGTTGGTGCGGCAATTTTCTTCGGTTCGAATGATCCGGAACCCGGCGGCACTGTTGTTATTGTTAGCCCAACACGCTAAGAGCTAAAGGTCCAGACAAGTTCTTATAATATTTGAACTAAATGCGGGTCATATTTTTAGAATGTGGCCCGCATAGTTTTTTTTTCGTTTCTGTATTTCAATTTTGCTGATCGTCTTTTTTTTAGTTGTCATATGCATATTGCAGTAATCGGCACCGGATACGTTGGCTTGGTCACAGGTGCGTGTTTTGCGGAATTTGGCGTTGACGTCACTTGTGTGGACGTTGACACGGTAAAGATCGAAAAGTTACATCAGGGTATTATCCCGATCTACGAGCCGGGACTCGACCAGATAGTTGAAAAGAACGTTAAGGCTGGCCGCCTGCATTTCACGACCGATATTAGGTCGGCGGTCGAAAAGGCATTGGTCGTATTTCTTGCAGTTGGGACGCCGCCGCAGCCGGATGGCACTCCCGACATGAGCTACTACAGGCAGGCGGCAAAAGATGTTGCCGAGGCAATGAATGGCTACAAGGTCCTGGTTACAAAATCGACGGTTCCGGTCGGCACTGGTAAGTGGCTTCGTGAATTCGTTGCGTCGAATCTGGTGACCGAAACGGATTTTGGCGTTGCATCGAACCCGGAGTTTCTTCGCGAAGGGGCCGCCATACAAGACTTTATGCGGCCCGACCGCGTGGTGATAGGCAGCAACGAACCCGAAGCGATCGACATAATGAAGGATCTTTACAGGCCCTTATATTTGATCGAGACGCCGATCGTCATTACATCGCTCGAGGCCGCCGAACTCATCAAATACGCCGCAAATGCCTTTCTTGCTACGAAGATCACATTCATAAACGAGATCGCAAACCTTTGCGATGCGATCGGATGCGACGTCCATGATGTGGCCCGCGGTATGGGTATGGATAACCGGATCGGACGTAAGTTTCTACATCCGGGCCCGGGTTACGGAGGTTCATGCTTTCCGAAAGACACGCGGGCATTGACGACCGTAGCTGATCAATTCGGGGTGGAGACACGTATTGTCGATGCCGTCATCGAAGCAAACGACCGTCAGCGCGACGCGATGATCCCGAAAATTGAAGCTCTTGTCGGCGGCCTCGCCGGAAAGAGGATCGGTGTTCTCGGTCTCTCCTTCAAGCCGGAAACCGACGATATGCGTGAATCGCCCGCAATTGATATTATCAAGGCCATCCAAGAGCTCGGCGGAACAGTCAAGGCTTTCGACCCGGTCGCGATGGAAGAGGCAAAGCATTATATTGACGGAATTGAATATGCGTCGGACGAGTATGAGGCGATAGACGGGGCTGATGCCCTTGTCATAATTACGGAATGGAACCAGTTCCGCACGCTCGATATGGAAAAGGTGAAAAGCCTTCTGAAATCGCCAAACATCGCCGATCTTCGCAATATCTACGAACCTGCCGATATCCGCGAACTCGGCTTTGAATATGTCGGAGTCGGACGATAAAAATGGCCTTAACTACAAAAGTCCTTGTAACTGGCGGGGCCGGCTTCATCGGCTCGAACCTTGCGGATTCGCTGATCCGGCAAGGAGCCAAGGTTACAATAATCGACAACCTAACAACGGGTTATCGTGAGAATCTTGAAGAGATCGCCGGAGATTTTGAGTTCATCGAGGGTGATCTCAATGATGACCGATGCCTGCTTCAGGCCGTAGAGGGAACCGAGATCGTGTTCCACCAGGCCGCTCTACCCAGCGTTCCTCGGTCCGTGGAAAATCCACTGGAAACTCATCAGGCCTGCGTTAACGCCACATTCAATTTATTGGTGAAGGCAAAAGACGCGGGCGTGAAACGGCTGATTTATGCCGCTTCGAGTTCGGCATACGGTGATCAGGAGGTCCTTCCGAAGATAGAAACAATGCGGCCTGAGCCATTGTCGCCTTACGCCGCCGCAAAACTGGCAGGCGAATATTACTGCCGTGTCTTCAACGAAGTCTACGCACTTGAGACAATTTCGCTCAGGTATTTTAACGTTTTCGGCCCGCGTCAAAACCCGTCGTCGGCGTATTCGGGCGTTATTTCGCGGTTCATAGATGCTTTAATGAAGGGCGAGACGCCGGTGATCCATGGCGACGGTGAACAGACGAGGGACTTTACTTACATTTCAAACGTAGTCGATGCGAATCTGAACGCCGCTCAAACGGCTGATGGCATTGGCGAGGTGATCAACACGGCAAACGGCGAAAAGGTATCGCTGAACGAATTACTCGACGTGCTGAAGACTATCACCGGCAAACCCGACATTACTGCCGAATACCGCGAGACCCGCAAAGGTGATGTAAAGCATTCTCAGGCAGACAACCTTCGGGCGAGACAATGCCTTGACTATCGGACGTCCGTTGGGCTTGAAGAGGGACTTCAAAGAACGATCGATTGGTGGAAAACCAGCCGGTTCGCGAAGTAGGCTCACTCCGCAAGCGAAAAAATGCTGTCCTTCACTTCTGAATTCACCAATATCTCTTTCGCCTTAAAATTTGCGTAAACGGTGAGCTGTTCGGTATCAAAGCGCTGAGAATATTTTTCCGGGACGGTGATTCCGTCGACAACCCGGGATTTGTCTATCTCAACCGCCGTCGATACAGTCCGTCCGTTTAACTCATAGCTCGAATCATATCCCTTTATCTCATTCGTCTTTTCATCCAAGTAGAAATCCGTGTAATACCCCTCGGGCGATGTCATCCTGAAGCCCCTGCGTTTCTTTTTTGCATCCGGCAGCGACGTGACAATAAACCCCTGCTTGCCCAAATGCTGCAGCAGCGGCATACCGAGGCGGTTGATCGGGGGCAGTGTAAATCCGCCTTGAATCGAAGACGACGTTTGGGTGCCGTCAAAGACCTGCTTCAGCGGCTGAAACGGATTTGCTATTTCGATCCGGTATTTCTCGCCCGAAAAAATGGTTATGAAAGACGCCGGGATCGCCTGGTTTATCGCCGACGTGGTCACATCGACCGAGCCTTTGATGACAAGTGTTTTCATCGTTCTGAGCTTGTCGCCGCCGTGAGCAGTAAGCGCTTTGCCGGCAAGTTCGATTTCCGCGGCAAACCTGTTGTCGGCCACCGCAGCGGCCGGCTTTGCTGCCGGTTGGGCGTTTACCATAACGCCTGACACAAAAACACAAAAGATCATTACGGGAATTACTCTAAATTGCATCATTTCTGCGGTTCCTCAAATTACAAAATAAAAAGGAGTTGAATGATCGAATAGATCGATTCAACTCCTTACTATACTTCATCCAACCAGCCCTACCAACTAAATCGGGCCTGCAGTTGTACGCACCGGTTTGCGGAGCTGCATCCGCCGCCGCCGCCGCCAAATCCACCGAATCCGCCGCCCGTGGACGTCGATTGGCCGAATCGGCTCGAGCTTAGGTTTCCGACCGGGTTACCAAAGTTAACGTTGTTGAAAAGGTTGTTGACGTTGATGCTTAGATTTAGATTGTACGGCTTTCTGACGTCTCCGCCACCGCCGCCGCCGATCATCATCCGGCCTCCTCCTCCTCCACCACCACCACCGCCCATCATCACAGGGCCTCCGCCTCCGCCTCCGCCGCGGGCACCGCCGGCCCCACCGTCATTTCTAGCGACCGTCTGTGGCGATTTTCCGAAGCCGAATGTTTTTCCGAGACGCAGATTGACGGTAAACGATCGCGGCCCATTGCCAAAGTTTCGCGGAATGATCGCGTTCGGATCCTCGCCGGCCACGTCACAAAAACTCGAGCTGATCCCCAGGGTCGAACAACGCGTGGCAAGTTCACCAAACGTGGGCCGCTCAGTAAACAGAGCATCACCGTTAGTATCGACGCCTCGCGTAATGTTAAAAGGCCGACCGCTGTTCGCAATTATGAACGGGCTCAGCGATAGACCCCAGGGGATATTGAAATTGCCTCCGACCACAACGTTGTGCCGTATATCGAATGACGAACGTCCGAAATCCTCCGAAAAGTCGTACGAATAGGATGGAAATGTACCCGCTCCGTCCGTATCGCTGTTCGAAAATCCGAGACTGTAATTCGCAAAAAGCGTAAAATTTCGGTTGTACATATTCCGGATGTTGAAATTCAATCTGTTCTGGTCAAGCGTTCCGGTCGATTCGTACTCGTAAATATTACCCAGTGCCGGATTCGGCCTCGGGGCATTAAGGCAGTTGACCTGGGCCGGGCAGACCGGAGCGTTAATATTTCTTGAACGCAGTACGTTATTTGTTCTCGAAGAAACAAACGTCGCGCCGAAGGTCGTCTTCCATGGAAGCTGACGCTCGACGCCGAAAGCTGCCTGGATCATCATCGGCGATTTGATATCGTCGGAAATGCCACGCGGGATATTGGATTGCGGAAGGACGGCAAGGATCTGAGCCGCCGTCGGTACGTTTGTCACCCCTCCGACTGTAAATACTGGCTGTCGAAGCAGCAGTATCGCCGCCGCACGGCGGATCGGATCGGGATCGTTTGCACTCACGACCAGATTTACCTGGGAAGTTCCGTCAAAACGCAATGCCTGAAGTGTCAAATTTTCACTGAACCGATCGTAGAAGACACCCAGTCCTCCGCGAAAGACTGTCTTCGGTGCTCGGGCACCGCCCGCTCCGGGCGACCAAGCGAACGAAAATCTCGGAGCAAAATCCGAATTATCATTGATATTCGTCTGATTTTCGTAACGAAGGCCGAAGCTAAGCGTCAAGCCCTGGTTGACCCGCCAGTCATCCGTCAGGAATAAGCCGTAGTCGGTACGGGAAACATTCTGCTGCGGCGTGCCCGTTGTAATAGAAAACTGGATCGGGTTCGAGGTTCCGAGGATCGTGTCCCTGTAGCTGTTCAGATTGGTAAATGTAAAGTTACCGGAGAAGTTGTTCTCCGAACGGTCTTTGATCGTAACTCCACGAACACGAACACCGAATTTGAGCGCGTGCTGTGAATTCGGCCCGGCCGATGTCGTCGTGTAATTTTGCAGGTCCCAACTCCTCGATCGATTAAAACTCAGGCCGATCTGGGATCCTCCGCCCGAAAATGCATCTGCGACCGAGATCGTCGGGATCGAGTTATCACCCGTCTGGTCCCGGTTTTGCCAATTGTATTCGAAACGCGTCTCGTTGATCGTTGTCGGGTTGATGATCATCGTTTCGGTGACGCGAAATTCATGGCTCGAGCCGACCGTGTCATACGCCCGCGACGGAAGCACCGTGTTTCCGATCCCCTGATTTTCCTGCGTGTTGCGCTCAAAGCTATAACGAAATACAAGCGTATTCTTGCTGTTGATCGCGTAATCGAAACGCGGGCTGATCGAAAATCGTCTGCTCGGAAGCGTGAATTCCTGCTGAAACGGAATTGGATTCAGAGTTGGACTGAGGACCAAAGCGTTGACGACGGCATTATTATCGACATCGCGATTATTAACATCGAGGAAGAATGAAGACTTTCCTTTCTGTATCGGTCCTGAAAGATTACCGCCAAACGCCCTCATCTGACTCGGTGCCCGGTTCAATGCGAACGGATTTCGAGAGTTCAGGCTTTCGTCGTTGAAATTCCCAAACAAGCTGCCGCGCCATTTGTCCGAGCCCGGCCTCGTCAGAATCTCGATTCGCCCAAAGCCCAATCGGTCGTATTCCGCTGAAAAAGGATTCTGGTTGATCCGGATCTCGCGGATGGCTTCCTTAGGCGGAAGGCGTCCGCCGGTAAATCCGTCAATGTAGATCTGTCCGCCGTTCGGCCCGGCCGCCGGCCCTGCCAGCGCCTGAAGCGCAGCTTCCAGTTCGTCCGGATCGTCAGGCAATGCCTCGAGCTCTTTTTCCTTAAGGACCGTAGCTCCTGCGTTGCTTGCCGGGTCCGTAGAAACGCCGGTGTCGCTCGAAACTTCGACCTGTTCCTCAAGGGCCTCGACCGTAAGCGTCGCGACGAGTTCGGCCTTTTGGCCCGCGGCGATCTCAACCTCGGTGTTCTCATACAACGCAAACTTCGACGCAAATACCTTTACGGTATATTTGCCCGGAGCAAGCCCCGTTACGCTAAAATCACCGCGCTGATTACTGGTTGCCGTTTTTGTGGCACCGGTGGATGAAACCACCGTTACCGTGGCGCCGACAACGATCGCCCCGAGTGAATCAACTACCTGGCCGGCCAGGCTTCCGTTTTGCTGAGCGAGGACCGAAGTATTTAGAAATAATGCGAATAGTCCGCTTAGCAATATAAGTCTTGTAAATTTCATGTCTTTAACCTTCGAAGAGAGTGTTTGTATAAAAGCAGGAACCGGTCGAATAAAAAGCCGGTTCCAAAATTTCGTGTGAATAATTATGGTGAATCGAACCCGTCCAGGCCCGGGATGTTAAGGCTCTGCGTGCCCTGCCGCTGGTTGCCGTTCGTAGCCTGTGCCGCCCGGATAAATGGTTCGACGCCCGCAAGCAATTTGATCGCTGTGATCCGGTCGAGAACGGCTGTTTTGGAACTTGAGACCGCGATGATCTCACCAACCTTCAGATCGGCAGCCGTGATGTTCGGAAACCGGTCGAGCATTTCATCAATGCTTCCTCTGCTGGCTGGTCCCGCACCAGGGCCGGTTTGGCCGCCGTTCTGGGCGACTGGCTGGCCGCCGGCGGGCCTTGTCTGGCCCTGTCCGCCCCCCGGCCTTCCCTGTCCTTGTCCGCCCGCCATTCCGCCCGGGCCGCCCGCTTGTCTTGCGGCCATCAACATGGCCATCTGTTCCGGAAATTTTTTGAGCAGTGATCCCGAACCGAGAACGACTGTAACGTCCTTTTTGCTCTGAAGCTCGGTGATAACGACCTCGTTCTTTTCAACATCGATCGCCTTCACTGTGCCCGCAATAGTCTGGAAGGCACCAGTCACGATCTCTTCGGCAGCAAAGCTTGCACCATCGGCGCTCTTGTCACCGACAGCTCGAAGCATGTCCCCGGCCTGGAGGTCGCCAAACTTGCTGACGATCGATTCACTGTAAGTGACCGAGTTCGGAGCATACTTACGATATATCGCATCCGTTTTTGGAGTCAGCACCACTGAAGTGGCGGTGGCTGCCATACCTCGGACTTCAACCGTTATCTGCTTGGTGTCCGGATTGACCGCCGTGACACGTCCCGACATTCCGCGTGTCGCCCAGCGTTCTTTTTCCTTTGCCTGCTTCGCGGCGATATCCGATTTGCTCATCAAATAAACAGATTTCGCCGGCAGCGTCTTGCTGTCCGCTGACATGATCCCGAGCACCATAAGTTTGTCGCCAACGGCGATCTCGGAAAATGTCGCAGGTACGGCAGCCTTCGCTGTTGGGTTATCGGCAGGCACGCGTTTGTACTCCGTCTTATCGGAAAGAGCCGCCGTCAGCTCGCCGTCCTTTGTCTGCAGTACGATCTTGGCCGCATCGATCGATATTACATCGCCCGTCACGACCGAATTGCGAACCATTCCCGCGGGAGTCTGGCCAGACACTGTAAATCCAATACCACCTATAATTACAATCGAAAAAAGTATGATCTTTTTGAGCATGCTGTCCTTATTACTTTCAGGAAAATTATTTATTAAATACGTCTTCGACAACGATTATGTTGCCTTCAATCATTATAAGACGTAAATTGTATCGCGCGGGTTTGAATTTAAATGTAAAGATTTGTAAACAAAGCGGATGGCGGATTATCGGGTCTTCCAAACCTTGGTCGTTCTGGCTGTTAGTACCAGGCCGATTCCCGCCGAAAGCAAGGCAAGCATCGCGAACGTCCAAACGTACGGGATCGACAGAAGGCCCGTCCAGACTACGACACCGATGAAGATCGCAAGCGTCTCAGACTGGTTTTTTTCTGAAAGCAAGTGTTTCTGGATCAGTTTCCCTAAGCTGACATTCAATGCTACGCGCCCGAACACGTAAGCAAGAAGGATCATTACTATCGCCATCAATCCAAATACGGCGCTTAAATATGTTGGCAAAATACTGATACCGCCGATCAGGCAAATTGATGTGCCGAGAAACCCAAAGAGACCAATAGCGATGATCTTAGTCGTAGAAAGGTTGAACCTTGCTATCGCCCGGCTAACGGCGCCGGGAGCTATCGTCGCAAAAGCAAGCGAAATGATGAACCAGAACAGAACGAGGGCTATACGCTGGGCAAAGAATGCAAGCGAAATTTCCGGCGAGAACAACTGGAGCGGATTCTGTGCAACATCTCGCAGTTCCTCTTCGTAACCGGCATACATAACCGTTTGGCGGCCTTCAACTCTAAGCGGATTTGCACTTTCCGGCCTGTATTTGCCGCCCAAAATGATCACGTCGCCTCCGATAAAGGCCCCTTCCTTCTGAATGACCGAACCGCCGACCGCCGCGACATCGCCTTCGACCCGCCCTTCAATGATAACGTCTGCCCCAAAGGTCAAAACACCCTTTGCTACTGTCTTGACTATCACCGTCTTGCCGTAAGAGAGGATCTCCATATCCGGGGCCGATTCAACGACAACAGTGTTTTCGGCGGTGTTTGTCGAGATCTGCGCGTGAGCGAAAAGCGACAGGCACGAGAGGATCATCGCGGCGGCCAGAACGAACGTTTTCCATTCCGAGGGAATAAATGCAGGAAAGAATTGGTTGGCCGAGATCGTCACTTTTGGCTTAATTCTCCTGTGTTCGGCCGCTTCGAACCGATGATCTGGCAAAAACGAAAAGTGCCGCAGCGATCAGCCCGATCATAGCCAGCACCGCCGTCCAGGGAAGACTGACGTGCGAGAACAACGAGCGGGCGACCACGGCAACGCCGATCGCGATATTGAAAACAAAACGAACGAGGAACGATCCGACCGCAAGGAGCTTTTCCGGGATGCCACTGACTGCGGCCAGTACGGGTTCGGCTTCGGCACCGAATGCAAACAGGGCGAAAATAAACAGCACGACGCAGATAAAGATTGCGGTAAACCGCTCACGTGGACGTCGCAAGCCGCTCACGCGGCTTTCGGCATTTGCAATAATGGTCTTGGTAAAGTTGCCGGGAAGCGGAATGTCATTCTCCAACTCAAGCGAAGCGGTAAGTGCCGCAAGAAATTCCTTTTGGTGATTTAATTCAATTTTGCAGGTCGAGCAGTTGCTTAGGTGCTCTTCAAACGCGAACGCCTCCGCCGGCGATAACTCGCCGTCAATATAGGTCGCGATATCGTCGCCCGGACATGGGACATTTTCCGGCGTACTCGGTTCCATTAAACTGTAAAACTGTAATCTGATCTATATTCCGGCAAATCCGCGTTCGATAAGGATCGCGCGCATCATTTCCCTGGCACGGAACAGCCTGTTTTTGACCGTTCCCAACGGCAGGCGGGTAATTCCGGCGATCTCGTCATAGCTAAGATCGTGTGCGTGCCTAAGCAAAATAAGCTGCCTGTAGGCCTCGGGCAATCGGCTCACCACCTGATCGATCTCTGTCCGCCATTCGCTCCGCTCACGGTCTTGTTCAGGCGAAGGTCTCGGACTTTCGATCTGCAGTTGATACGTACCATCGGCGTTTTCGGTTTCGATACTTTGCGGATTTACGGAATTGCGGCGCATGTGGTCGATTGCCGCGTTGTGGGCTATGCGGTACAGCCAGGTCGAGAATTTGTAATCTGAACTGTACCGCCGGAGTGAGTTGTAAACTTTTATGAAGACTTCCTGTGTAACATCAAGCGACGCTTCGTAATCGCCAAGCATTCGAAAGACATAGCCCGTGATCGGCCTTTGATATCGTCGAACAAGTTCTTCGAAACCGTCTTCCCTTCCGCCGATCGCGTCGATGATCAATTCACCGTCTGTTAATTGCCTGATCTCAGTTCGTGCGATCGCGTAAGCAGTCATAGTCACAAATTCGAAACGTCATTGTTATACAGAATGTTCCGCGGCGCAACCGCGGGCTTTTTCATAAACATACTATGTCTTATGAAAAAGCCCGTTAAGATTTGTGACGAAATGAAGTTTGGCAGTGACGAGCGGAAACCAGAGTGGTGTCGACGCCTGCCCTACCTGAAGCCAAAAGCGGCCAGTCCCGCCGGTGCTGCGAGGTCGTCGAAACTCAGGCTGCTGGCCGGAAGGTTCAGGCCGACCTCGTCGGGCCGAAGGATCTGCAACGCCCGCCCGAGTGCTTCTGAGGATATTTCCCGGATCTTTCCCGGTACAAGGTCCTTGCCGATAAGCAGTATCCGGTCAAGCAGTGTCTCCCGATTTCCCGCGGCAAAACGGTCGTTGTAAAACATCAAAAGCCGGTAAATTTCATCATTGCGTTCCGAATCGGAGCACGTGACCGTGCGTATCACAGCCGGTTCTCCGGCGTGCATAAGAATTGCGCTGAAACCATCGCTTTGCGAACTGATCAGCAGCGAATCGGTACGGCTGGATGTGTCCGTCAGCCATTTCGTTTCGCTCACCGCCCTCGGGAGGATCAGCCCAGCTCGCCAGCCAAAATTCTCAAAGATGGTTTCGAATTCGTCAATAACGGACAGCTTTACCGCAGTCGCAAAGTAGCGCGGCCGTCCCTCTTTATCAGGTGATATTTTCTGACTCGTAATTCGAAGCTGTGCGGCAGGGGCTCCAAAACTTTGTTCAGCCTTCCAGTCGAAGACCTCTTCCGATTCGTTCTTGGCGGATACGCCGCTTTCAAGGGTCAAGATGGCCGAACGGGCGCTATTGCTTGGCAAAGATACGGACCAGCTTTTTTGTCCCATCAAACCGGCCGACACTACTGCGTCTTCGATAAGGACCATCAATTCCTTAGGATTCGCAATGTTCTTTTCGAAGAAATCCGGATCAAGCAAATTGGCGGGCAATTCGACCGTCGCCGCCTGCTTGACGCCAAAGAGATTGCGCCCTTCCTTTTGCAGGCTAAGCGCCGTGATGCTGTTTCTTTCAAATCCAATGGCTGCCTTTGGAAAATTCGGTTGGGTTAGGGCTGATAACATCTTAATTAATAACTACTTGCTAACACGTGAGAACGAAAAATGGCGCACCTCAATATTCCGAATATGCCTTGCCCTCGGAATCGACCCCGTCAGATGAGCTTTTTACATCCTTCATTCCCTGCTCGGCATCCGGTGATGACGGATCTTCGCCCGTAACCACTGTCCACTCGGCCGTTTCCGATATTGGGTCGACAGGTATTTCGCGCAAATATTTTTCAGTCACGAGGTCGTCGATTGTTTGTGGAGATCTTCCCTTGTCAGACGAGAATTGGTCGATCGCCCGTCGGATCTGCCAAAGATTTTCCTTCAGGACCGTTTCGCGTGCATGCTGGACCGTGCGTTGGTAAGTAGGCACGGCAACGGAGATGAGGATGATCAAAATGAACATCGCGATCATCAATTCAAGCAGCGAAAAGCCTTTTTGCATTTTCGATTTTCGATTTGCGATTTGCGATCGTTCGAGGCCAATGGTCTCAACTGACCCCTGACTACTGATTACTGACCACTGCCTATTACCAGTCACTATATTTCACTCCGTTCAACCCTATTTCATCGGAAGCCGATCGAATATCGTATAGATTAATGTCGTCCCAACTATCGTCCTCGGGTTCCATGTACGACGACCGAAGTTTCCAGTCCGATTGTCCCGTCATCGGGTCGATCGGCATTTGCCGCAGGTAAACCTTTATGATCTCTTCCGTCACCCCGATCTCTGTCGCCTGGTCCGAACCGTCACGGATCCCGCTTCCGGCCGTAATGCTTATTCCGCGGTCCCGTACGGCGACGCCGTTCACAAGCGTTTCCAGGCTTGGCGGAAACCGGTCAAGGTTTTCCGAATCAAATATCGTACAATCATCGATCACGACCCTGCTTCGCGGATCCGTCGCCACGGCCGCGTTGTTTCTGGTCGGATTTGTCGAGGTTATCGAGCCAAGTGGGCAGGCACCGAGAGTATCCCTCTTGAACTCGTCTATCGCCTGACGGACAAGCCTCAAGGTCTCACGCAGCCTGATCTCTTTTTGCCGCTTCGTTGCGTTTTGAGCCAATGGGATCGTACCCATGACCAGGACAGCGAGAACGGTCAGGGTCACGACCAGTTCGAACAGCGTAAAACCGTCCGTTCGCAGCGACCTGGCTCCGAATTTTGATAAGTTAACCCTCTTCACAATTCTCAACGATCAACCTCAAAACTTTAACGCAAAATTTTTCCCGTCAGCCGCAAGAAAGTTCATCGCGTCCTTCTCAAGCGAAAGATCGACTTTTCCGTCCGTCAGCGCTTCGATCTCAACGAAGGCGAGAATCCCCGTCGTCGTTGCCACATTGCCGTCCGGCATCGACAATAGAACAAACATCTTGCCGTTCTGGTTCAGGAACGGGGTCGCCGTCCGGGTCGCAAGAGCGGTCCCAAAAATGTCCCCGAAGCTTACAGACCTGACCGCCAATTTCGCCTGATCAAACCGCAAGCCAAGGACCGCGGACCGGAATGCCGCCGAACTGCTTACCATCACCGCAATTTTTGCTTTCTCCCCGGCTTTTAGTTCGGGCATCGAAACAGGCAACTGAAGCTCGACCGTAGGCGTGGACAGTGCGGCCTTTTCCGGATCGGTAGCGGCCGGTTTCGCTTCCGGTTCGGGCACCTTTGCCGGTTCGACTATCGGATCGGCCGGTTTCGACGGAGAAGTATCGGATGTTTCCTTGATCTCAAGCGTTCGTACGCCCGAATCGATCGGTTTCAGGTTCAACCCGTCCGAAACTGGCTTTGAATCCGCAACCGCCGTCGTGCTTCCCGAAACCGCTGGCTGCTCATTGTTCGCAGTCGTCGTCCCGGTTCGTACGTATGTCGGAGCATCGGCCGGTTGATCGGGCAATTGCACATTCGCCGCTGTCGGCAGCCGCCTGGCCATGGCTAGCCGTTCGTCCCTTTCTTCCTCAACGATCATCGCCTCAAGCGATCCGCTGGTCGGAGTTTGCAAGCTGCCTGTCGGGCGTTCGACCTCGTCTTCGGGCAAGATGGCAGGAGCGCGGATGACCCTCGGCGTGATCGCGATAACGATGTCCACCTGGCGGTTGTCCTTTGTCGGGGCCGTAAACAGCCTCCCAATGATCGGGATCAGGCCAAGCAGCGGCAATCCCGTACGCCCGTTGGTTTCGGTATTCTGCGCCACGCTTGCAAGCAGCAGGGTCTTATTATTCTGGATCCGGGCCGTTCCGGTGATCTTACGTTCGGTGAACACCGGCTGCTCGGTCAGCCCACCCGCGACGTCCTTTGATTCGATATCCATCACGACCTGAACGTCATGGTTCGGAAATACGATCGGCTTGAACTTCAGCGTTAAACCTACCTGTTCGTAATTGTACACATCGCCCAGAAAATTATTGTTTTGATTGTTCCCGCCGTTTCCGATCGGAGCAAACGAGGCTGTCCGCACCGGAACGCGCTGTCCGATGCGTGCCGACGAATCTTCGTTGTTGAATGCGTGGATCTGAGTCGATGCAATAAGTTTCGTGTTCGATTTTTGCTGCAACGCGGCTATAGTACTGGCCGGCAAGCCGAGGGCAACACTCGAAAGATTCAAACCGGCAAAGCCCAACGCCTTCGCGATAATGCCATTGCTGCCGCCCGTTTGGAGTAGGGAGAGGCCTCCTCCACCCAAATTGGACAGTGAACTAGCCGTACCGATCTGATTTCCAATCTGAAGCAGGTCGGTTTTATTCACCTCATAAATAGCTACGTCCATGACGACTTCCGCCCGGTCCTTATCGAGCGAAGTGATCAGTTTACCGATCAGTTGTATGTTCTCCGCCGTATCGCGGATCGTAATGCTGTTTGTCGAGGTGTCTTCCAGTACTATCGTCTGGCTTCTCCCCGGCTGTGCAGGAATTGCGGCGGTAATCACCGCCTTTACGTCCTTCGGGCTGGCATTTGCGAGATAAAACGTTCGTAGAACAAGCTGTTGAAAATTCGTGCGGCGAAGGCCGGTTGCAACAAGTATCGTTCGCGGCCCGACTTTCTGAAAGAAAAGATTCTCCTGGAGGAAAATGTAGTCAAGTGCTTTTGCCGATGTAACATTCTTGAGATCGATCCTGACGGTCCGGCTTTCAAGCCTCGATTCGACATCAAACAGAACGTTTAGATCAAGGTCCTTTGCGAGCTCTTTCACAATAAACTGCAGATTTACTCCGCTCGGAAACGGAACCTGCCGGATCTGCTCGAGCTTCTGCGGGATCTGGTTGTCTTGCTGGGTTCTTTGAACGTCGTATCCAGTCTGCACAAGCTTTACCTTGCCATTGTCCGCAGCAGTCTTGGTTTCCGGCTTACCGACGCCGTCCACCACTTCCTGCTGAAGCCGAACCATTCGAGCCATCTCAGACTTCGCAAGTTCGTTGACCGGGTCGAAAGCATATGCCTTTCTGAATGCAATGTATGCGCCTTCATAGTCTTTGTTGTCCGATGCGGTTCGCCCTTCTTCATATACATTTGCGACGCATTGAAAAGAGCACGCTGCAAATGGAGCCGGTACTCAGGATTCTTCGGGTCCTCAGCCACCGCAAGAGCAAACGATTCGGCCGCCTGGTCCCATGTCTCCGCGGCTTCGTGTTTCATTCCGTTCTTGAAGTGTTTTTTTCCATCGCCGAAGGCGAGAACCGCCATTGGTGAGAGCATTGAGAACACGAGTAGAAATGTAAGCGAAAATCGGACGTACATTGATCTTTTCATATTAATTCGTAATCGACTTATGCGGTGTCAAAGCTTGTTTACAGAAACTCACACGCTGTGGGGCGTGGAAAGTTCCAAAAACATTGGTTGATGGGGGCCTGAAACAGCGCCTTGATAATTCTCATATTTAAGACGCTGAAATGCAAGCTTTATTATATGGTTTGGCGGCGTAAAACACCACGATCATAAGCTCTCCACTCATAAAGGAGGTGTGCATCTTAGTTCCCTTGTCCCGTGCGAACTCCAAATGCTTAATCGACGGGTTGGCCAGCGGTATAGGATGGTTCTCTACCCGTTTGATCATCTGCCTCCGCAAGTAATCGAGCGCGGCTTGACTCGACCGCCAACGGATCAGATATCGGTCACCGGGAAGCGTAAGTTTTAGCGACTTCGCCCCCGACGCGTCCGAATAGCCAATAAACACAGTGCCGACAGGCTTTTCTTCGGAGCCGCCGTCCGGCCCGGCGATGCCAGTTACCGAAATGCCGTAGTCCGCCGACGCCCTTTCGCGAATACCGGATGCCATCGCTTCTGCCGTTTCCGCGCTTACGGCACCGTGGTCGATCAGGGTTTGTTCAGGCACATTCAACGTTCGCACCTTTGCGTCGTTCGAATATGTGATCGCACCCTCGAGAAAATACTTCGAGGATCCCGGCACGTCCGTAAGCCGCATGCCGATCAGGCCTCCGGTACAACTCTCGGCCACGGCCAGGGTACTCTCGCTTTCCAGAAGCATCGCCCCGATGACCTCTTCAAGCTTTTCTCCATTCAACGCGAACACCGCCATTCCCAAAACGCTCACGATCTTTTCCGCCAATTCATCCAGGACGCTGGTAGCCTCGGCTTCCGTACTGGCTTTCGCGGCAAGGTGGACTTCGATCTCGCTTTTGCTGAACAAGATCGATGTCTGCACGTTCTCGTAAGCCTTGTAGATCGGTGCGATCGCCTCGTCCACTGCCGACTCGCCCATGCCCGAAACCCGCAAAATACGCCTTCTTACAACGATGTCGCCGGCCATGGCTCGGATCTTTGGCCAAACAAAGTTATCGAACATCGGCTTCATTTCACGCGGCGGGCCGGGGAGGACGACAAGGAGCTTCGATTCAAGATCGAGCATCATTCCAACCGCCGAACCGTTCGGATTAGGCAGTATCTCGGCCCCATCGATCACATAAGCCTGCCGCTTGTTTATTTCGGGCATTTCACGCCCCCAACGACGGAACCTTTCGCGCAGATCGGCCTCCAGATCGTCGTGATAGATCAGTTCCCTGCCGACTGCCCGGCCCGACACCTGGCGCGTCACGTCGTCCTCGGTCGGCCCCAGCCCGCCGGTGGTGATAACAATATCGGAGCGGCTTGAGTGCATCCCGGATCGTTTCTTCAAGCCGCGCCTCATCATCGCCAACAACCGTTTTTAGCATCACCTCGACGCCGGCCTCATTAAGCTTTTCGGTCAGCCAAAGACTGTTCGTGTCCGTTTTCTCAGGCGTCAAAAGCTCTGACCCGACTGCTATGATCTCTGCAGATAACATATGTTTGAGTGGAAAATGGAGAGGCCCGTCTCCGCTTCAATTTCCAACTTCCGTTTCGCGTAATCAATAGATTTCCACAACCGGCTTGCCGCTGCTGTTGATATAAGCCCGGTACATGCCCTCCGAATTGAAAGAAATTCCAATATTGCCGTATTTATCGATCGCAATTATGCCGCCATCGCCACCGAGTTTCTGCAGCTTCTGCTTGATGACTCTGTCGGCCGCGGTCTGTATGCTTGCCGCCTGGTACTCCATGATCGAGCTTATGTCGCGGGCCACACCGAGACGAATGAAGTATTCACCCCAGCCGGTCGCCGACACGGCGCAGGTCGCGTTGTTTGCATAAGTCCCGGCGCCGATGATCGGAGCATCGCCTACCCGCCCATACTTCTTATTTGTCATGCCGCCGGTCGAGGTTCCCGCAGCAAGGTCCCCGTTCTTGTCCAATGCAACAGCCCCAACCGTACCGAATTTGTTGTACGGGAGCTCTGCAAAACTAACACCTTGGACATTGGGCTTTGGACTTTGGACTTCCTTTGCTTTCTCTTCTTTCAGGATCTTTTGGAGTGCATCCCACCGCGGCTGGGTCCAGAAATATTTTGGGTCGACAAGCTCGATCTTCTGCTCAGCAGCAAATTTTTCAGCCCCATCGCCAAACATCATCACATGCTCGCTTTTCTCCATCACGGCCCTCGCCAGCGTGATCGGATTTTTTACGCGGTGCAAACCGGCTACGGCCCCGGCGGCCAGAGTCTTTCCATTCATGATGGAGGCGTCGAGTTCGTTCTTCCCGTCGTTGGTAAACACCGCTCCTTTGCCGGCGTTGAATAGCGGCGAGTCTTCGAGAATTCTGATCGCAATTTCAACTGCGTCAAGGCCCGATTTGCCCGCTTGCAGCGCTTTATACCCGGCCAGCACCGCTTCTTCAAGCTTAGCCCGATATTCTTTTTCCTGTTCCGGCGTCATCGACGCCTTTGAGATAACGCCCGCTCCGCCGTGGATGACAAAACCCAATCTTGGGTTCTGCGGCCCCTGAAGCTGAGGCGTCTCCGCCATGACACCTTTTTGGGCGGTCAACTGAACCGGCGTCAAAGCCAGCGCGACCAACAAGATAAATAAAAAGGACTTCTTCATAGCGTTGTTCCAGAGTTTGAAACTGATCTTGAACAGATTAGCACAGTGCAGAATTCAGGAAACCAATGCGGGATCTTTGACGTTCTGTCGAAACAGACGGTTAAAAAGTTCGTTCTCAGACAGAAGCAGTACTTCCTCAACTGCCCAAGGCGACAATTCCGTTTGGCCGCTCGTGACGGCTCCAAGCACCTCGGGCCAGGACATCCATCGAACCTCGGCGACTTCGTTCGGATTGATCCGTGGCATCTGCTCAGTAAAGCCGATAAGCACCGGACATATCTCGTTCTCCACGACACCGTCCTTTTCGGCACGGTAGCGAAAATGCGGAAGGGCCATCTTCAGTTCGACGCCGCGAATACCCAGTTCGAATGCGAGCCTGCGGACCGCCGCGTTCTCGGTTTCTTCATTCAACATCGTGTGGCCGCAGCACGAATTCGACCAAACCCCCGGCCAGGTCCTTTTCGTCAATGCCCGCCGCTGAAGCAGCAATTCGCCTTTCGAATTGAACAGAAATAATGAGAAAGCGCGGTGAAGCTTGGTATCGTCGTTGTGCGTGTCGCTCTTTTTCGCTGTGGCGAGGGCGTTATTCTCATCATCGACCAGCACGACCATTTCGTCAAACTTATAGTACGAACGGCAATACCAGGCGTACATAGCCGCCGCGACCCCGCAGCCGATCATTGCCGGAACAGCCAGCCCACTAAAAACCGCAAACGCCGTCCAGAAGAACATAACAAAAAACGCGCTCGATCCGATCTGGACCGGCGGCGGCAAAAGCGGCCGGAAATAGCCGATCGCCGCCTCCATTATGATCGAACCGAGGGCACCGGACAGCATCCACCGAGATAATTCGACGCCGGAACACCGTAATACGCTCCGCCATCCGGATACTGCCAGAAGCCGAGCAGTACTGCTCCCGGATCCAAGACCAGGTCGAAGATCACAAGCAGAAACGTCGAGCAAATTATCCGCTCGATCGGAGACGAGAAAATGCTCCTTGCGGCCGTATACGCACACAACATCAAAGGTGTCCAGGCGAACGCCACCGTCCAGGGCACATATCCGAAGAGCTTGGCACCCAGATGTTCCGAGTACCCAAAATGGCCGTAGGGAAATCCTGTCAGGATAGCAAATGTTTCAACCAGCAGAGCGTAAACGCCCAGGATCGCAACCAACTTAATACCGTCACTCCAGCCGAGCCATCTTCGAAGAGCATAGAAGGCCGGCAGAGCAAACAACAGAACATTAATAGACGAAATTACATGCGACCACGGCGGCAAGTTCGACATTCGCCATCAAGAATGCCCCGGCCGCGAGAATGATCAACGCGATCGCTACAAAAATGCTTCGCCTGTGTGTCTTCAACATCGTTACGATATACTCAAATTATGCCCGATTTCCGCTTCTTGCTGAAGGTCAGCCGACCCAGGTTTTGGCTTTATCTTTTCGGACCTTTCATAATCGGCCTCGCCGCTGGGGCGACAACACGCGGTGACCTCCTCTCGTTCGGCAACATCCTATTCGGCCTCTACTTCCTATTTCCGGCAAATCTCCTGATCTACGGTGTCAACGATATATTCGACTTTGAAACCGATAAACTCAATCCGAAAAAGCAGGAATACGAGACGCTTGTCCAACCAGGCGACCGGCGTCTACTTTGGATCGCGATTCTGGTTACAAATCTACCTTTTACGATCGCGGCGACATTTTTCAACGCCGCCGTACTGGCCGCCTTTGCTGGATTCCTATTTTTCTCGATCTTTTATTCCGCTCCGCCGGTTCGGGCAAAGGCAATACCTGTCGTCGACTCGCTGTTCAATGTCCTCTACGTTTTTCCGGGCATTTTTGCATTTGCGCTGATCACCGGGAATTTTCCGCCTGTCGCTGCGATCGCTGCGGGCGGTTTCTGGACGGCTGCGATGCATGCCTACTCGGCTATCCCGGACATGGCATCCGATAGACTCGCGGGAGTGGAAACCGTTGCGACCTTTCTGGGCCGAAACGGCACCCATCTGTTCTGCTCCGCATGCTATCTTGCGGCGGCCCTTCTGGCGTTCCCGTACGTTGGCGTTTTTCTGCCTTATTCGGGATCGTTTACCTCGCTCTGATCCTGATCTCACTTTTTGCGAAGAGGCCCGAAAATATTTTCGGTATCTATAAACGTTTCCCGATAATCAATTCGATCATCGGCTTCGTACTCTTCTGGTTCGTAGCACTCACCAATTTAACTTAGCTATCGGTTTATGACTACAACTCCTTCATCGGCCCAGCCGTATTGATGCCGTGAACACGTTTATAAACAAGCTCCGCACTGATCAAACAGATCTGCGTACCGATTCCCGGATTCGTCCCCGCACCGACATAAAATAGATTCTTTACCTTCTTTGACCGATTCTTCGGCCGGAATATCGCAGTCTGCCAAATGGTATGAGCCAACCCGAGAGCCGTTCCTTTGAAACTATTGTAGTCGCCCGCAAAATCATCGACCGTGTAGATTCGCTTGTATTCGATCTTCTCGCGCAAGCCCGGCAGATCCATCTCCTTTTCGATCAACGCAAGTACACGGTCTGAATACTCTTCTTTTTCCGCCTCCGAGATTTTCAGATCCGAAGCGATCGGTACAAGCACGAACAAATTCTCTTTACCAGCAGGTGCGACCGAAGGGTCGGTCACGCTCGGAGCACAGACATAAAGCGACGGCTCGTCAGGCAATTTCGGGTCCTTATATATGTCATCGAAATTTTTCCGCCAGTCTTCGGAAAATAGCAGATTGTGGTGGATCAGCGACGGCAGCTTCTCTTTGATGCCCAGGTAAATAATAAATGCCGATGGAGCCAGCGTTTTTTTACTCCAATACTTTCTCACCGTGCGTCTGCCATTTCTTATCAAGCAGTTTCGTTTCCGTAAACCACATATCGGCGTTGGAGATCACCATATCGGCGGCAACGAATTCGCCGTCGGCAAGGCGAACGCCGCTTCGTAATTCCATTCTTAACCACGATCTCAGCCACGGGCGAATTCGCCCGCAATTCGGCTCCATTCTTCCGCGCGATCGCAGCAAGCGCATCGATCAATGCATAAAATCCACCCTGCGGATAAAACACGCCCTGGTTAAAATCCATGTGCGACATCAGGTTGTACAGGGCCGGTGCCTCATACGGCGACGTGCCGAGAAAAACCATGGTGTATTCCATGATCTGCCGCAGTTTTTGCGATTTGAAAAACTTCGACACAAACGCGTGCATGTTCGAAAAGACCGACAGCTTTTGCCCTTCGGTCATCACGCGCTTATTGAAAAAATCAAATATCGTATCGTAGTTCTTGTACATGAAATGCTGCGT
Organism: Blastocatellia bacterium; assembly: GCA_963732475.1. Taxonomy (GTDB): domain Bacteria; phylum Acidobacteriota; class Blastocatellia; order Pyrinomonadales; family Pyrinomonadaceae; genus OLB17. Next base: position 361,756 of record CAVSZR010000009.1, read on the forward strand.
CGCAACATCGTACTGATACTCCGATTGCTTTAAGTAAGCCCGCAAACGCTCGCCCGCACCCGGCTCGATAGCATCAAAAGTGCTCGCATCAACAGAAATGTCGGAGTTTATGTCGACCGGGTCGGGGCTGTTTCTGAAGAAGATTCGATACGAAGGAGAGAGTTTTTCAAGAATCAGGTGGTCGCTGATCCTTTCGCCGGCAAGCTCAAAGAAATGTTCGAAGATATCAGGTGCGAAATACCACGACGGCCCCATGTCAAAACGAAATCCGTCTGCCTCAAAAATGTTTGCACGGCCGCCGAAATTCGCGTTCTTTTCGAGAACCGTTATCGTCATAGCCCTTTTTCGCAAACAAAACGGCCGTGCCGAGCCCGCCAATACCGGCTCCGATCACGACGACTTTTTTATTCATAGACCCCGGCCAGTGCCTGCAGCGAAAGCCTCAATTTCTGACGCGTATTTGTCCGCACTCGCCCCGCATAAACATTGTAATTTGCCCGCTCGATCTCGTTCAGGATCGCCTTGTAGAGCACGTAGGAAACCCTAACAGCCAAACGTCCCCGCCAATTCAGAAGCTTGATGCCGGGCAAAGCCTCGCGATAGATCTGCCGCGTGCGTTCGATCTGAAATTTCATAAAGCGGGTGAACCGGGCATCTGTAATGTGCATGAAAATATCACGGCGGTCGAGGCCGAACCGGCGAAGCTCGTCTTCGGGCATATAAATGCGGCCAAGATCGTCACAGTCCTCACGGATATCACGAAGGAAATTTGTCATCTGGAAAGCATAGCCGAGCTTTAAGGCATAAGGAAACGCCGCTTCGGACGAGTATCCGACAACCCGCGTCACCATCAGCCCGATGACGCCCGCCGAGCCGTACATGTAATCTTCGAGTTCGGCATAGTCTTTGTACGAGGTTTTCTCCTCGTCCTGAAACATCGATCTGAGAAACGCCTCTCCATACTCGACCGGGATCTCGTATTTATTGAATGCGAAAACTATCGCGTTCATCACGGGGTCGTCACTCTTGCCGGACGCCATCGCTTCGAGCCATTGCTCGCGCCATTCGCGCATTTCCGCCAACGCTTGATTTCGATTCGGTTTGTTCGGGTTATCGACGATCTCGTCGGGAATGCGGGCAAACGCATAGATCGCGTAAATTCCGTTTCGCGTTTCCTTGGGAAAAAATTGCGTGGCGAAGTAAAAGCTTGTCCCGTATCTTTTGGTGATCTCGCGGCACTTCTCAAAGCCTGCCAACAGGTGTTCAGGGCAGGCCGATATTTTTGGATCGCTCGCAAGCAAAAAAGCCATAAACCGGTTGGGCCAACTCCATCACGCGTGGAGAAGGACTACCTCACGCGCAGGAATTCGGGCCGACTTATTTGCTTCGCCGGATATCCGTGATCGGATTCAATAAAAGGAAGAATTCTTTTGGGGAAAATTAAAGATCGAGGAAATCGCGGACTTTTTTCATGTCCTCCCAAACTTCCCGCTTCTTGTGGGGATCGCGCAACAGATATGCAGGATGGAACGTCGGCATCACCTTTACACCGAGATATTCCTGAAAATTCCCGCGAAGTTTCGATATCGGGGTTTTTGTCTGCAAAAGATTGTGTGCGGCAGTTGCGCCAAGAACGACGATGACTTTCGGTTTCACGACCGCTACCTCGCGCAGCAAAAATGGCCTGCAGGCGGCAGTCTCGGGCGGCTCAGGTGCCCGGTTTCCCGGCGGGCGGCAGCGGTTGATGTTGCCGATAAACACATCTTCTCGTTTCAGTCCCGATGCCCTCGATTATCTTCGTCAAAAGCTGTCCCGCACGCCCGACAAACGGAAATCCCTGCTCGTCCTCATCCGCCCCCGGGGCCTCGCCGACAAACATCAGGTCCGCATTGAAATTGCCCGAACTGTGAACGACCTGCTTTCGTCCCGCATAAAGCGGACACCGCGTACAATTGCCGATCTCCGCCCGGATCGATTCGATCGTCTCGCCCGAATCCGGCAGCGTCGGCCCGATCTCGCCAAACAGTGTTTCATCCGCCCTAGCCGCGCGCCGCAACCATTTTAAGTGGCGTCATTCGAACCGTCATTCATATTTTGTTCCGCAGGAGTTCCCTCGTTCACAACAGTTCCTCGGTGGAGCAGAAGCGGTCCGGCCCGAAAGCGTCGGCAGCGACGAAAGCCGCGAGCCGGGCGTTTGGCTTTGAGAAGACTTGACTGGAGCTGCTCGAATCGGAGCAGGAATCCCGGAGGCTTGAGGCTTTGGACTTTGGACTTTGGACTTTGGACTTGCCGCTTCCGGCAGATCGACCGCCAACGACTCAACCCCAAGCTCCTGTAAATACAGAACTTGCTCTTTCACATCGGCGATAAGTTCCGATAGATCTGACGGGTGAGGCATAAAACGATTTCCTTATCAATTGCCTCCAGCTTAGCTGGAGGTCAAGATCACAAAAAAAGCCGGCTTTAGCCAAAAAGCTGGAGGCAATGAACTAGGCGGCGACTTCCTAAGTTGATGATTTCATCAAGGATTCTATCAGCCATCTCGCGTTTTGACATAAGCGGCAATTCGATCTCGGCTCCCGCACGCGTGAGGATCGTTGCAATATTCGTGTCTGTGTTGAACCCGGCACCTTTTGCGGTAATGTCATTGGCCACGACCATGTCGAGCACCTTCTTCTCCATCTTCGACCGGGCATAACCGACGACATCGTTTGTCTCTGCGGCAAACCCGACGACCAGCATTCCGGCCGGGCGATTTTTTGAAACTTCGGCGAGGATGTCCTGCGTCTTCTTAAGCTCCAGGATCATAAAATCGCGGCCGTCTTTTTTGATCTTAGCACCGGCGCGTTTGCCGGAGCATAATCCGCAACCGCAGCCGCACCGACAAAGACCGTTGCCGACTGCATTTCCTTTTTGACCGCCCGATACATTTCCTCAGCCGAAACCGTCTTTATCACCGTCACATTCTCCGGCGGATCAACCGTCGTCGCACCCGCAACCACCGTCACCTTCGCCCCCCGAGCCGCCGCCGCCTCAGCAACGGCAAAGCCCATCTTCCCCGATGAGTGATTCGAAATAAACCGCACCGGATCGATCGCCTCCCGTGTCCCGCCAACGGTGATCAGGATTCGCTCTCCGAGCAGGTCAGAACCCCCTGCGTAAGCGGGGGGCCAGTTCGTCGGGCCATCGCCGGTTTCGTTGATCACGTCGACCTCTGTCTCTCGTGTTGGGTTCTCGCTGCGTTTCTGGCCGCCCGCTAACGCAGGCGGTTCTGACAGTAGCTCAAGCGCCTGAGCGACAATATTCTCCACATCCTCCAGCTTCCCCGTCCCGACCGTCTTACACGCCAACTCGCCCGCGACCGGCTCGACAAAATGCACGCCGTCCTTTTTCAACTGCTCGATGTTCCGCTGCGTCGCCGGATTTTCCCACATCGTCGTGTTCATCGCCGGAGCGATCATCACCGGAGCGTTCGATGCAAGATAGGTCGACGAAAGAAAATCGTCCGCAACACCGTTGGCAAACTTAGCAATGATATTGGCGGTCGCCGGCACAACGAGAAGCAGATCGATCGTCTGCGAAAAATTGATATGCGCGATCGGATCAGGGTTCGCCGGGTCGTAATCATCAACGATCACATGCTTGTCCGTCAAAGCCCGAAACGTCAGCGGTTGGACAAACTCCGTCGCATGCTTCGTCATCGCGACCGAAACCTCACACCCCGACTTCTGAAGCAGCCGCATCACCTCAACCGCCTTATAAGCAGCGATCCCACCGCTAACACCTAAACCTATTCGAAATTTTTCCACACGCTGATTTTCCCACGAAAAACACCAAAAACACTAAAGGCATTCCTTATAAAACGATACGCTCGTACTCAAGTTTCGGATGATGCCCAAAATTGATGAGCAGACAAAGTCGAAACTTTGCCGCATGAAGATAATTTAGGGCTTGAGAGCGACAGACGTCCGTAAGTTTAGGAAGTGACTTTAGCTCTACAAAGATCGTCCCGTAACACACAAAATCCGGCCGGAAAAATTGCGTGAGTTTCGTGCCCTTGTAGTCAAGTTCAAAGGCTGGTTGGGCCACAAACGGAATGCCTTGCAGGCCGAACTCCAGGGCCAGGCACTCCTGATAAATACCTTCTGTAAAGCCGCAGCCCTTGTTCTTATAAACTTCGAAACAAGCTCCGATGATCTTGTACGATTCCTCACGGTAAATGATCTCGGCCATCGATTTCTTTTCGTACCTTTCGTGTCTTTCGTGGGCAACCGTTATTCTAAATCCCAAACTGCCTCAAATGATGATCGACATGTTTATACTGCGTCTCGCCCCATTGTTTGCCAGTGAGAGGGCCGAAGAAGGGGTGGACGTTTCCGTCGAGGCCGTCGGGCCCGAGGCCGTTAAATTTTGTGATCATCACTTTCAGCCGTTCTCGGGTTAGTTCCATATCCGGTTCGTCCTTAATGACGTAATCGGGCCCAGTCGGAGCGTTCTTGCGAAACGGCTTCTCGCCAAGGAATTGCCCCTTAAATATCCATCCCAGTGCTTTACCGAGAAATATCTGCTTGATCGGCTGCTCGTCGCTCGTCGCCATCTCGAGCACGCGGGCCGTATGCTCCATCGCCTGCACCGGCGACATCTTCCCCCACTGCCGCTCAGTATCCACCGCCAGCTTTCCGATACGCTCAAGCAGCTCATCATGCGTTTCCTTCTCAAATATTGTTTTCATACGTCTCTTTATCCCCGAAATTACTTAAATCTGGTGCCTGTTAACTTATTACGGTTATTACTTCACGTCATTTCCCTTAACTCGAACACAGTCAGAGCAAGGGTAGTCTGCGGGATCTCGCATACGGTACACGGTGACGCTTTGAGGACTCGCGAGTCTACCGTCGAAAACGAAATGCAGCAGTGCAGGATCGAACTTCCTGAACTTGGCATGCTCGACAAAGAACTTGAGTCTTGAGTTCTTTGCATTCTGCTTGTTAGAGGGAATACCGGTTAAAACGAGAACTCCCTTGAAACCGGGATTGTGTGATAGCTCGGAGAATAAGATGTCTAATCTTCCCCGTTCGTCGTTTCGGGACTTTCTTTCCCATCGATCAAGGCTTTCCAATGGGGGGATCTGCGCGATGGAGGCCACCTCTTTGGCGACACTGTCGCATCCGTCAGGCAATCCCCCAACAGTAAGTGTCGCTATAACATTCGCGTTCGGTTCGATTGCTATAACCGTGGCAGCTTCGGTGCCTTGACCTTCTGCTAACCTTCCAGCAGGCGAAACCCTCCAGTCAAAGCGAAACGCCGAATCTGTCCTCGACAATCTCGCAACAAATGTCATTTTGTTGCCCAGATCGGTGACCCAAGCCGGTCCAATGATCTCAATCTTCGGACAAAGATCATTGTTTTCCTGGCCTGCGACCACTAAAGCGGTGGTGATCGTCAAGACGGCTATGCTAAGGAACCGCATCAAAAGCTTCATTGATCGGCAATTCTAGCATATCTGATCTAGGTTTCCGCGGGTATTGCACGTCCCGATGCACTACTGTGGCCAGCCACACTGTAAACACGCGCCGATGGTGCTAAAATCTCCCTGATCGTAGGGGATCGGGATGAATCAGCCAAAGCTATTCGAACAATCGACCGAATCCGTCGCGCTGGAGGACGTGCTGCTGTACGCCCTCGGTGATTTCCAATCGCGCGGTAAGGTGCTGGCGGGTCGGGAACTCGCTCTCGACCGGCTGCATGGTGCGTTTGTAAGAGCGTGTACGAAATTCGGCGTCGGCGAACCATCCGACCAATCTATCATCAAAGGATTGGTAGAACTCGGTGTGACCGTCATTGAGCTTCCGCCTTTTGTAGCCAAGCGGCCATTTAGAGTCTCAGTCCCGGAATCGGTTAGCAATTCCGCCATCGCTTCCTTCGCAACTATGAACGAGCAGCATAAAAACCAATGAAGCGCGTAATTCTGAACTTTCCATTCTTCATAGTTACCTTAATGATGGGCTTGCTTCTTCCGCCGGAACTTGCCCGCGAGATCAGCGACGCTGTCGCTCCCACGCAAACTACCTTTCGGTATATACCGTGGTCATACGCGAACTCCGCCGGGTCCGACGATTTCGTTCCTGAATTTCGCGATCTACCGAATTTCGATGAGATTGACTATCCTGAATCGAGCGATGACCTTATCGACATTTTTCAAATAGGAAACGTGTACCGCGAAAGTGACGTTATTGCAAAAACGGGAGAAAGCTGGCTTACGCTTTTTGAGCATAACGGGAGCTACTCATTTAAGCCTGCTCGAGCCAAGGTAAGGCATCTGAAGACAGCGAGCTACGCGGGGGATGAATTGGATGTCCGATTAACTTTTGATAAGCCTGGCGTTCCGATGCTAGCTGTGAGGAATTTGAAAACCCTCCGCCCTGGAAAAGTAACGACGCTATATAGCCGACCTTCATCCGAGGAGATCGATCGACGGAATCTTCCGATCGGAGCGATGGAAGATGGTTACAAGCAAGATTTTGATCTGAACGAAACGTGGTACACGCTACGGGTTTCAAAAGGTGTTGCAAAGGATGGAACGAAACTCGGCCTGCTGGTTTTGGAGAACGAGACGGAAAGGCAGGTGATTTATTCGACTGAGTATTTTTCGGGCGAGAAGATAATTATCGGATACTTATTTTGGGTCGGCGACCTGGACAACGACGGTAAGCTGGACATTTATCTTGACACCTACAACGAAAAGGGCGGATCGGGTGCAAACCTATACGTTTCTTCTGAGGCTGAACAGGGCAAATTGGTGAAACTCGTTGCGATGTTTGGTGTGCCTGGCTGCTAATGGAAACTCTCTCATCTGAACAAATCTACAAAGGCAAGATCTTCGACATCCGCATCGACGAGATCCGCGAGGGCGATGTCGAATACAAGCGCGAGATCGTCGTACATAAGGGCAGCGTTGTGATCATTCCGGTCTTTGCGGACGGGACGGTCGCGTTGGTGCGGCAGTATCGGCATGCGACGGGGAAATATTTGCTTGAGATCTGTGCAGGCACGCTGAACGCCGGCGAAGACCCGGAGATCGGTGCGAGGCGCGAGCTTGAAGAAGAGATCGGTGTCACCGCGGCGAAGATGGAGAAATTATGCGAATTCTACGTCTCACCCGGCTTTCTAACGGAGAAGATGTACCTTTACCTCGCGACAGAACTCACCGAAACAGCCCAGGACCTTGAAGCCGACGAGATACTCACCGTCGAGCGTCATTCCCTTGCCAGTCTCCTCGAAATGGTAAAAAACGGCGAGATCGAGGACGCCAAGACCATCATCGGCATCACAATGGCGGGGCCCACAATAACTAATGTATGATTCAATTGTCCGCGGATCCAACCTCGATGGTTAAATTCAAATTCTTGTTCGCAATTGCATTGATCAGTTTGTCTGTATCGGGCCAGGATCGAGGTTCGTCTTTTGGATGGGACCTGACTTACGAATCGATTCTGACGAGGAACAATGTCGGCGTTCAAGAGCTGATCTGGACCTGGCTAAAGAGATCCAAATCCCCTGCGGAAGCATGGCTGGCTGAATTGAAGGACAAGCCGGTGGCCTCTGCGATACTGATAGAGTTTCCCGCGTTTCACGCGGCAGAACGAACCACGATGCTTCTTTTTCGAACGGAAACCGAGGCATTTTATTGGGAATTTGTCGAAGGCGGAAGATGGGGGCGAAACGAAGAACCGATCAAGCCGCATCAGTTCGAAGCAATTTTCAATGAAGTTTCCACCTGGAAGCAGCTCCCGCCAAAACGCGCGGACGAGCTGCCGGACCAGGCTATTCGGGGATACATGGGTTTTGTAAGTTGTTTCGATGAGAAAGGCTCGACGCAGATCCTTTTGACGATGGATGATTTTATCATTTGTCCCGACAAAAAGAATTGCGAACCCGGTAAATTGAAAATCGGGCGTCTGATGGCCGCGCTCGAACCAATTATGAGCTCGGAGGAGGAAAAGAACTATAAGCACAGGTCCGAAGCTGAGATAGCAAAAATGACGGTTGAGGAACGTGTAAATGAAAAAATATCGGAGTACTCGCATTTTTCGGATTTTGAGGACAGTCACGCGGATGTGATCCAAAAGTATCTGCGGCAGGACGCGGCGAAGACATTTCCATTTCTGATCAAGTTGATGGACGCTTACAACCCGAGACGCCATCGAGATTCGAGTTCTTTCGTTGCGACACAGATCGCCGTCGGAATCGACGAAAACGTTGCGAGACTTCGCGCTTCGGTTCAAGGTCGGCAAGTGATCGACGCAATGAAACGGCTCGATAACCGAATGCGAGCAGATACGGGAACCGGCGGAGGTGTCGAACTCGATCTCAAAGGGGTCACAGGTACTAATTTCAAGGATCAGGCAATCGCCGATGCCCTTTGGTTAACCTACCGAATAAATATGTCTGAGAGCGAGTTGTTGGATTTTACCAACTATCTGATCAAGGTCGCGCCCGATTATCCGTCGTGGAGTGAAACCGAATACAAGTGGGACATTAAGCGAACTAGGGCGTCAGCGTTCTTGCACACGCAAGGGGCCGTCGTGAAAGAACCTCTTCGTTACTATCACAGCTACTTGGCATTCAAACGCATGAGGAAGTCTACCATCGGGAACCGATAGCCCTGAACTCCCTTGTCCAAGGCCGAGAACGCCAACATTATTTTGTTGCCCCATCGTTTCATCGATGGTACAATATTTCGGCGAGAACGGTCTTTGAAAACTGAATTATCCGAGAAATGTCCGAGGTTGGGTCAGCGATCGCGTCAAAATCACGGCTTCGCTGTAACTGGTGCAAACACACGAGTTATCGCGACGACTGTATCAGGCGCTGCGTGCGGTAAAGAATGAGACAAAATCGGCTCTAACTATTGCGATCACGATACTTAGGTTGTCTCACGGTGAGACAAAGATGAGACAGTTTGATCGTACATAGCCAACCAGCGACGGCGCGAAGACACACGCGAACTTGAAATAAAGATAGCCCCGTCCCAACTGTTCCGTGCCGGGACACCTGAGACGAGGGTTTCGCCCCAGTTCTAAAACGCCCATTTTGCGGTTCTTCGGATTTTGGTGCCTAGACTTGACCTCTGCACGCATTTTCGATACTCTGTCAGTTCGCGTTTTAGCGGATATTTCTATCAGTGTGTGCAATTATGAGTACTTATTTTCCGAGCGGAAAGGGTTTGGACGAAAACCGCAAATGGTTGGTGGTCGATGCCAAGGGGAAAACGGTTGGCCGTCTTGCAACCGAAGTGGCCAGAATGCTGTCGGGCAAGAACAACCCGGCGTGGACGCCGTTTCTTGATATGGGCGAACACGTCATCGTGATCAATGCCCGCCACGCCAAGTTTACGGGTGCCAAGGACGATCAGAAGATCTATTATCGCCACACGCTCTATCCCGGCGGTTTGCGTGAAACGTCGGTCAAGGAAATGTTCGAGAAAAAGCCTGAAAAGGTCATCGAACTTGCCGTCCGCGGCATGCTGCCGAAAACAAAGCTCGGCAAAGCAATGGCTAAGAAATTAAAGGTTTACGCCGACGGCGACCACAGACATTCAGCACAGAAACCGGAGGCGGTTATTTTGTAATTTGCGATTGCCGATTTGCGATTTGCGATCTCGTAGGGCTCGCAATCGAAAATCGCAAATCGAAAATCGAAAATCGAATATGGCAGACATTCAATATTACGGCACAGGCCGCAGAAAGACATCAACAGCACGGGTTTACCTTCGCCCCGGCACCGGCAATATCATTGTCAACCGCCGCGATTTTGACTCGTACTTCCCTAACGAAGCTTTGCGGATGATCATCCGCCAGCCGCTTCGTCTTACGGATACGGCCGCAAAATTCGACATTCTTGTAAATGTCGATGGCGGCGGCACTGCCGGACAGGCGGGTGCAGTCCGTCATGGCATCACGCGTGCTTTGATGGAATTCAATGCTGATCTGCGTCCGACTTTGAAGAAGGCCGGGTTGGTCACGCGTGATCCGCGCCAGAAAGAGCGTAAGAAATACGGGCAAAAGGGTGCCCGTGCGAGATTCCAGTTCTCGAAGAGATAATCTCGTGAATGGTTAATCGTGAATCGCAAGGCTATTAACGATTTACGAATTACGATTGACGATTCACTTAATCCATCGCCGGAATTTATTGGTTCATTAACTAATTCCGGCGAGTACATAAACCAATAGGTCAGGAGATAACGTTTTGGCAACAGTTACGATGAAAGAACTCCTCGAAGCAGGAGTTCACTTTGGACACCAGGTTCGCCGTTGGAACCCGAAGATGAAAGAGTACATCTTTGGCGAACGCAACGGCATTTATATTATTGACCTTCAGAAAACGCAGAAGCTTTTCCGCGATGCTCTGAATTACGTTACGGAATCGCTCACCGAGCGTCCGAACCAAAAGGTCCTGTTTGTCGGCACGAAACGCCAGGCACAGGAAGCGATCAAGGAAGAAGCCGAACGCTGCGGCCAGTATTATATCAACAACCGTTGGCTCGGCGGGCTTTTGACCAACTACCAGACGGTCAAAACGTCGATCGCGAAGCTTAAGGAGATCGAAACGATGCGTGAAGACGGACGTTTCGAGATGTTGACCAAGAAAGAACGCCTCAAGCTCGACCGCCTTCACGAAGGCCTGATGAAGAATCTCGCCGGCATCAAGGAAATGGGCGGCCCGCCGGACATGATGTTTATCATCGACGTCCGCAAGGAAGACATCGCGGTCAAAGAAGCGAATCGTCTCGGCATCCCGATCGTCGCGGTGGTTGACACGAACTGTTCCCCCGAAGGCATCGACCAGGTGATCCCCGGCAACGATGACGCCCTGCGTGCGATTCGCTTGTTCGCTTCGCGTATCGCCGATGCGATCCTCGAAGGCCAGCAAGTCGCGACCGAGGGCCGTTCGGCAGCAACCGAACAGACTGAATCGGGCGATGATGAGGTCAACGATATCGGCGACAGCCTCGCCCCGCCGGCAGACCCGGTCGAAGTGGCCGAATCACTTGCTGCGAGTAACGGAAGCTGCTCCGGAAGAACCGCCGGCGGCTGAAACAGTTGAGGAAGTTGCGGCACAGACAATAGAAGAGAGCACGGAAGCAACCGCAAGCTAGAAACATTTTATTTTTTGAAAGCGTAGCCGTTTCCGTTTATGACGAATGGGCTACGCTTTTTTAAGATCGTAAATAGGAGATCGTGAATCGTGAATAGATAAGAGCGAATTCTGATTTACGATTCACGATTTACGATTCACTAGGAGAAGTTATGGCAGAAGTTACAGCAGGTGCAGTTAAGTTACTGCGCGAAAAAACGGGCGCGGGCATGATCGATTGTAAGAATGCCCTCGTAGAAGCAAGCGGCGACGAGACGGCTGCGATGGAGATCCTTCGTAAGAAAGGCATGGCAAGCGCCAGGTAAAAAAGCCGGGCGCGTTACCGCCGAAGGTGCAGTTGGTTCGTACATCCACATGGGCGGAAAGGTCGGCGTACTCGTCGAGATCAATTGCGAAAGCGATTTCGTTTCCCGCGGCGAAGAATTTCAGCAGCTCGTCAAGGATGTTGCTATGCACATTGCAGCTTCCGACCCGCGTACGCGACCCGCGAAGAAGTCCCGGCCGCCGATCTCGACAAGGAACGAGCTTTCCTTTTGGACCAGCTCAAAGGCGATCCAAAAAATGCCGGCAAGCCGGAAGACGTTCTGACGAAGATCATCGAAGGCCGACTGAATAAGTTTTACGAAGACAACGTGCTGGTCGATCAGCCGTATGTTAAGGACCCGAGTAAGACGGTCGGCGAACTTGTCGCTGAGAAGATCGGTTCGATCAAAGAGAACATTTCGATCCGACGCTTCACCCGTTATAAAATGGGCGAAGGCATCGAAAAGAAAGCGGACGACTTCGCAGCAGAAGTTGCTTCGATGGTCGGATAACTAAGTTGGCAAGTGCCAGAGTTGCAGAGTACCAGAGTCAGAAGGGAAGATTCCTTGTTCAGCAACTTTCGCCCACTGTAACACTGGTACTCTGTAACTATTATGGCTACGCCAGTTTTCAAACGCATACTGCTAAAACTCTCCGGCGAGGCCCTGATGGGCAGCCAGAATTACGGCATCGACACGCTCGTCGCCGAATCTGTCGCCCGCGAGGTCAAGGCGGTGCACGATCTTGGCATTGAGATCGCGATCGTTGTCGGCGGCGGCAATATCTTCCGCGGCGTTTCAAAATCCGCCGGAAACATGGACCGTGGAGCGGCCGATTATATCGGAATGCTCGCCACGGTGATGAACGCGGTAGTTCTGCAGGATGCGCTTGAGAAACAAGACGTGTTCACGCGTGTGATGTCGGCGATCGATATCCCTCAGCTTGCCGAACCGTTCATTCGCCGACGTGCGATCCGTCATCTTGAAAAGATGCGCGTGGTGATTTTTGCGGCCGGCACGGGAAATCCGTACTTTACGACCGATTCCGCCGCGGCCCTACTGCGCATGCGAGGTCGGTGCCGAGGTTATTTTCAAGGCCACAAAGGTTGACGGAGATATACTCGGCCGACCCGATGAAAGATCCGAGTGCAACGCGTTTCGAGAAGATTTCCTACCAGGAAGTTCTCGAGAAGCAGTTAAAGGTAATGGACGCCTCCGCGATCTCGCTTTGCATGGACAACAATCTGCCGATCATGGTCTTTAACATGACGCAATCCGGCAACATTCTCAAAGCCATTGGCGGCGATATGAGCATCGGCACATTGGTTACCGTCGGCGGCACTGCGACAACGGCCGCATCTTGATCTACAAATAAAGTTTAGAGGGATTATGAGCGTAGACAGCGTAACTAGCGCAGCAAAACCGAAGATGGATGGGGTCGTCGAAGACTTCAAACGCAAACTTTCGAATGTCCGCACTGGCCGTGCGACCGTTGGCCTGCTCGACGCCGTTCACGTAGATTACTACGGCACTTCGACACCTCTCTCCCAGATGGCATCCGTCGCCGTTCCCGAACCGCAGATGCTGACCGTTCAGCCATGGGATGCAACCCAGCTTGGAGCAATCGAAAAGGCGATTATGGCGGCAAATCTCGGCCTGACCCCGTCAAACGACGGCAAATTGATCCGCCTGACGGTTCCTGCTCTGAACGAAGAACGTCGAAAACAGTTTGCAAAACAGATCCACGAAATTGCCGAAGAACACCGCATCGCCGTCCGCAACATCCGCCATTCTTCGAACGATTCCTTAAAGAAAATGTTAAAGGACAAAGTGGTCTCCGAAGATGACGAGCGGCACGGCCTTGACGAAGTTCAGAAGCTGACAAATTCTTTTATCGCCAAGATCGACGAGCTTGCCAAGAACAAGGAAGTCGAGATCATGAGCGTCTAAGTGTAGAATTTATGAAGAGATCCTGCACCTGCGCGAAATTATTCTCGCGGGTATTTAACCGGCGACTTCTCGGCACGTCGGTTCATTCAAATTCAGCAAGGCCAACAACGATAGAGATTCCTGGAGCTACTGAAGAACCGAGCGTCTTCCGTAGCACCCACGGGACGGAATTTGATCGTTGTACGAAAAGCCTTCCATTCATTTATCATCTTTGTTTCGTACGGCTTCAGCGGATTTCCGATCCCGCTCCGGATAGTGCATGCAAAAGATCATATCGGTGAGTTTAGGTATATCAAAAGTCGCTTGCTTTGATTGCCCGGCTTTTGACGAGCGAGCGGCCAGAATGTTGGGCCTCGTTTATAGGCAGCCTGAACGGTCGGTCGGCAGGGCTATTTGGATCAAATGCCATGAACACCTCCTGTTTGCTTCAATCCCAACAGGCGGACGGTGCCGAAATTGGTTTATTGCGGAACTAATTTCGAAACGGTCGGTAGTTTTCGTGTGGAAAAAAACAGTGGCTATTTGAACCGACAGAAAAGCCCGGCACGAGGTAAATCGTACCGGGCTTAAATATTGCTTAAGATCTCCTATTGGCCTTTCTTGTTCTGTTCCTCTGCTTTGTACTTCTCGAACTGCGTCTTGAATTCCTTGCAGGTCTTCGCCATTTCAACCGTGTCCGACTTGTTTTCTTCAACGGCTTGTTTGATGCTGTCCTTAATCCTATTCAGGACGGTGGCCTTGATCGCCTTGGTAACAAAATCGTCTTCGCTGTTGCTCAATTCGGCCTCGATCGCGTCCATCACCTCGTCACATTCGGGCACGCCGATCTTCGACTGACCGACCGTTTTATCGACGGCTTTATCCGTCAATGTTTTGTCCTTCGAAGTCGAGGGCCCGTTGGCCGGTTTGTCCTTACCGGAAAACACGCCGCATCCAAGAACCGAGATCAAGAGCATTGACCCAACGATCGATAAAGTTATCTTGTTTTTCATGATTGACGAAACTCCTAAAAATGTCCCCAGTTAAATGACGGATCGGTCCTAAGCCTTTTGCAGATTCGCGAATTTTTCGATCAGCTTCTTTTGTCCGAATCCGGGAAAACTCACCGTCAACTTCACATTGTCACCCGTACCTTCCCGGCGTAAAACAAGTCCCTTGCCGTACTTGCCGTGCCGCACATGTGTGCCCGCAATGATCGGCTGAGCATCGTCGAGCTCGCTTTGCGGAACATTTACCTTTTCCGATGCCAGCGACCGCAATTTATCAAAACCTAAGGGCGGCCTTTCGTCGCCTTTCCCGCCGTCTGTGTGTCTCTGAGGTGCAATACCTTTATTCTTGAAAAACTCGGCTATCGCATCCTTGCTGTCATACGTCTTGCCCGTGTAAATGTTCTTTGGCTTTTCGCGGGCCGTTTCGCCCCGCAATGCGGCGACCGCATACTTGCTCTCCTGAGCCGTCGAGCCGCGGGCAAACGAAAGCCATGACGGGCCCGCGAAAGGTCGTCGATAAGTTCCAGCGGCATTTCGTTCAGAAACTGCGATGGCTCTGAGGCCATCTCCTCGCCGTACGTACGCCGTCGCATCGAGTGTGTCACGTACAGCAATTCCTCGGCCCGCGTAATCGCAACATAGGCAAGCCGCCGCTCTTCTTCCAACTCCTTCGGATCGTTGATGCTTCGAGAATGCGGAAAAATGCCGTCTTCCAGGCCCACAATAAAGACGATCGGAAATTCAAGCCCCTTTGCCATGTGCACGGTCATCAGTGTAACGCCGGCATTGCCATCATACTTATCCGTATCGGATGTAAGCGCCGCGTGATCGATAAAGTCACGCAGCCCGTCGCCTTCGGATCGATCGTAATCGACCGCGGCATTGACCAACTCCTCCAGATTTTCGAGCCTTCCTTCAGCTTCGTCCGAATTCTCCGTCCGCAGCATCAGAGAATATCCGCTGTCATCAATTGCCGCAATCACCACTTCGGAAACCGGACGTTCACTTTGCGAAAATTCTTCGACCTTCCTCCTGAGCTTCTCGATCGTATTCTTAAACATCACCAAAGCCGTCTTCGCCCTAGGCGTTAGGTTGACCGGCTCGCCGGTTTTCGCATCAACGACAGCGACGATCATTTCCCACAGCGAAACATTCGCTTTTCTGGCTTTTAGCTGGACCTCGTCGAGCGACGTCTTCCCAAGACCCCGCGTCGGCGTGTTTATCACCCGCATCAAAGCAATATCGTCCGCGGGATTCAACGCGAGTTTCAGGTACGCGATTATGTCCTTTATCTCGGCCCGCTCGTAAAACGAAAATCCGCCTACGATGTTGTAATCGATCCGCAGCCGCCGCAAAGCTTCTTCAAAAACGCGCGACTGTGCGTTGGTCCGATACAGAACGGCGATACGCTTGCTGGCGTCACGCCGCCTGTGATCTTCGATCCGCGAAGCAACGAATCGTCCCTCGCTATCTGAATCCGGAGACTGAAAATATAATATCCGGTCACCGCCGTCGTTCTTGGTCCAGAGCTTCTTCTTTTTCTGATTTACGTTGTTGTCAATGATCGCGTGGGCCGCGTCCAGTATCGTCTGCGTTGAACGGTAATTCTGTTCCAGCAATATCACCTTTGCGTTCGGAAACTGCTGTTCAAAATCGAGAATGTTTCGGATATCCGCTTGCCGGAAACCGTAAATGCTCTGTGCGTCGTCGCCAACAACACAAATGTTCTGCTGCTTTTCAGTTAGGAATGTAACCAATGCAAGCTGCAGCGAATTCGTGTCCTGGTATTCGTCAACAAGAATGTATTTATAACGGTCGTTGTATTTTTCGCGAACTTCCGGCGACACTCGCAGCAGCTTTACCGTCTTTATCAACAGATCGTCAAAATCCAGCGCGTTTGCCTTATTCAGACGCTCCTCGTACATTTGAAAGACCTTAGCATAAGCTGCCCGCTTTTCATCCGTCTGTTCGATCCGCGATGTAAAAAGCCCGACGTCTTCGCCCCGATTCTTTGCCGCGCTGATTGCTCCGCGAACAACTCGCGGCACGACTTGTTTTTCATCCAGTCCAAGGTTCTTGATGCAGGCCTTGATCACCTTTTGCGAATCGTCCGTGTCGTAGATCGTGAACGAACGCGTATAGCCCTCTTCGAGTTTTTCAATATCCTGCCGCAGGATCCGGACGCAAAGGCTGTGAAATGTCGAGAGGAGAGGAAACGAATTGAGTTTCTGGTCCTTCAGAAGGCTTTCGACCCGGCTCCGCATCTCGCCTGCGGCTTTATTTGTAAACGTAACCGCGAGGATATTATGCGGAGACACATGCTTCTCCGAAATCAAATAAGCGATGCGAACAGTAATAACGCGCGTCTTGCCTGACCCGGCACCCGCGAGAATCAGCAGCGGCCCTTCGGTTGTCTTGACCGCCTCGACCTGTTCGGGATTGAGCGATGTGAGAATATCCATTGAATCTTAGGTGAAAGTTCAATGTTAAGCCTTCGCTCTCGCTGCGTCAAAGACTGCAAAAAAACTGGCCGCCTTGTATAGCATCTTAGCCGCGGTTATAAAGTGATTCGTTCGCCGAGTCCGAAGAATCTGTACTTATCGCCGAAGACTTCCCGGAAAATTGAAAAGCCGAGCTGTCCACTGCAGTGAGCGGGCGCGACCGATTCAACCGCATATTCGGTCTTCATTCGCCTTGCCAATCCTTCGATATAACCTCTCTTATACGGAATCAAGTGAAACCCGCCGATGACCATATAGATCTTCGCTTTGCGGACTCGTCCTGTTTCTTGGACTATGGTCTCTATCGTGCTGTGCGAGCAACCGGAAATTATTACTTCGCCTTTTTCGGTAGCAAGCGCAAGGGATAATTCCGGCATTCCGATAAACTGCGGATTCTCTTCAAATGGCGGATATTTGATAAACGTTCCCATCAATTTGGAAGTCGTTGGAATGATAGTTACGCCGGGCAAAACTTCCTTAGCCTCCGTCAGATATTCCACATTAGACTTCCAAAACCTGCCGGTCGGCACCGTCGTCATGCCTTCGATCACACTCTCACCGCCGAAGTATCGCATTTCTTTAGGCAATGTTTTCGCCAGTTCAGGTTCAGTTTCACGAAAGGGAAATTTGATCGAGCGCCCCGAGCGAAAAGAAATCGTTCGGGGCATAAATCTTAACTTTTGGATTAACACTTAACAGATAGTCAAAACCGCCAATATGGTCATAGTGTCCGTGCGAGACAACCGCAATATCAATCCTTCGCAAATCGATTTTCAGCTTCTTGATATTGCCTTCAAAGACTTTGGCGTTAGTTCCCGAATCAAACAGAATCATTTTCCCTTGATATTCGATAACAGTCGAGAAACCGAAATCCTGCATGAATCCTAAATTATCTTTACCAAACGCATCATAGGCGTTTGTCAACGCGACGCCGGATGAGATCGATCTCGTCTGTGATGTAACAAAGGGAGTGATCGTAAGCCCGACGATCATTGCCAATGCAGCAAGAATAGACTTTGGTTGTTTCATTTTTCTACTTGGTTAAGATGATCGTCGAATTTCACCGCAAAGCGCTCGGAGATAAATTCCGCGAGGATCACCGGAGACGACATTTTCTGAAAACCTATTCCCGACTCCTGATTCGAATACACTATTTGATCAACGCCTGAATTTCCTTGAATTTCGGATGCTTCGCGTCCCGCATCAGTTCAAATAAAGCCATCTCCACACTCGAATTGATTACGCCGCTGCTTCGCATTTTCTTCAGACCGGCACGTTTATCATGTTCGAATCGTGAACCGATGCAATCGGTAAGCAGATGAACGCTGAGGCCCTGATCGAGCAGATCGTGAGCCGTTTGGCTAATGCAAACGTGCGTCTCAACTCCACAAAGAATAATATGTCCGGCACCACACGCATTGACCTTCTCGCGAAACTCTTGCGAGCCCCAGGCACTAAAGGTCGTCTTTTCAACCCGCGCAAAACCGTCGGGCAACGTAAGCGAAATTTCCTCCGCCGTCGGCCCGAGGCCCTTCGGATATTGCTCTGTCACGATCATCGGAACATCCAGGATCTGAAAGCCGCTTGCCGCCCTGGCGATGTTCGAGGCGATAAGGGCAAAGTCGCCGATCACGTTTCGGAAGGCTTCCTGAACATCGACGATCACGAACACGCATTTCGCTCCGTCTAAAATTCGTTTGTGCATAACGGTCTACGTTTCGCTGTCCGCGGCATCAACGCTCTGGTTGCGTTCAGCCGCCTTTTTGTCTTCCCGATCGCGGCGATCCCGCATTTCCCTTCTATACTGCCTAAAAAAAAAGTAGACGGCGGCGCCACTGATCACAAGTATCAGCACCATCATCGCAGCGATGAAATAAATTTCGGCTTCGGCTGCACCGGGCATGGATTTAGTCTAGAGTCGGGAGGCAAGAGTTGCAAGCGGAAGAGGAGTCTTGGTCTTGGGTCGGGGCATTGACACAGGCCTTCCTGTACGAGACTCTCAACTCATAACTTTAGACCGTTTCAGTGAGGTGCCTGATTTGCGGGGAAGGCCTTATCTTCCGCATTCGGTTCGGCAAGCAATCTTTCTTTGTAGATCTCGGGAATCTGCCGCACTTTTTTGTTTTGATCTGTAACCAAATGCAGGGTTTCGCCTTCGGCCAGCAGCACTCCGTCGGACGGTCGAAATATCTCGTAAATAAACCGGATCGCCCGGCTACGCACTTCGGCGACCTTTGTCCTAACGGTTAGAATATCTTCGTAAAACGCGGGTGATTTATAACGGCAATAGCTTTCGGCAACGACCATCAGGGCATTGTCGTTCTCTTCCATTTCCTTGTACGAAAAACCGCGTGCCCGACACAGATCGCTTCTGCCTGACTCAAACCAGATGAGGTAGTTGGAATGGTGAACGATACCCATTTGATCCGTCTCGGCGTACCGGACCCGAACTTCAGTTTCGTTCCAATCGTCCATTGTGAGTCGTGAGTCGTGAGTCAATGAGCCGGAACTCCTGCTCCCGACTCTTGACTCCCGACTAATTTTTGGCTGGGAGACAGGGATTCGAACCCCGATAGGCAGATCCAGAGACTGCAGTCCTACCATTAGACGATCTCCCAGCGTTATCTTAATTTACGTGTCGCGTCTTCGGATTGTCAAATCTGTTATCCCCAGCCCGCTTGCGGGATCGCTAATTGATAGGCAAAATTAAGGTTTATGGCTGACCTCAAGGAGATCATAAACAACCGCCAGGCTTTTCACGAATTCATCATCAATGAAAGGTACGAGGCGGGGGCTGTGCTTCAGGGGACCGAGGTAAAGAGCATTATGGCCGGTCGAATTCAGCTCAAGGATTCGTACGTGTCGGTGCGCGACGGCGAAGTCTGGCTGCTCAACGCCCATATTTCACCGTATTCGCATGGTAACAAGCAGAACCACGATCCGCTTCGTACGCGAAAACTCCTCTTTCACAAACGCGAGATCGCAAAACTCGAAAAGGAAACGACCCAAAAAGGTATGACCCTCGTCGTCACCTCGCTCTACTGGAAGAACGGACGGATTAAATTTGAGATCGGCGTTGCCAAGGGCAAGAAACTATACGATAAACGAGAGACAGAAATGAAGAAGGCGGTCGATAAAGAAACTCAACAGCAGTTGAAACAAAACTTGAGATAAGTTATAGATATTACAGCGCTTTTTCTACATTTTTTGCGATTTTCAAACAGAGGTAGTTGATGGAATCTATAGGTATTACCGAAAACTTTTCGGAATCAAATGTTGAAGCTCTGGCGGTTATTGCTTTCAAGGAAGACAAATCGTCTTCGTCACCGCTAAAAGAATTGGATAAGTTGACCGGGGGCCATATCGCTGCCGCGATGAAATCTGAGGAGTTCAAGGGTGAAGCAGGCGAGACCGCCCTTTTTCGCATCAAGCCTTCCGGTAAGGTCAAGGCCTCGCTTGTTCTATTAGTGGGAGCCGGCGCCAAGGCGGAATACAATCTCTCGCATGTTTCCGTCGCCTCGGGCACGGCAACTCGCGTTCTTCGCAAGTGTAATGCTAAGTCCTTTGCGTTCCAGCCGCGTTTGGCCGCCGATGCCTGGGCGGTTGCACAAAATGCCGTTCAAGGCGCAGTTACCAGCCAGTTCGAGCTTGATAAGTACAAAACAAAAGATAAAAAGGACAAGGCTGTGACAAAGTTCGTCGTCTATGTAGAAGGCGCGAAGGCGGCCGACCTGAAAAATGGTCTCACTCGCGGCAAGGCGATCGGCGATTCGATGAATTTCACCCGCGATCTTGCCAACGAACCGCCCAACATCCTGACGCCGACCGAAATGGCAAACCGGGCCGCAAAAATGGCGAAGGAAAACGGCCTGAAATGCGAGATCCTGGATGAAGCTAAAATGACGAAGCTCGGGATGGGATCGCTGATGAGCGTTTCCATCGGTTCGGACCAGCCGGCAAAATTGATAGTTCTGAAGTACACGCCTGCGAAAAGCACGGCAAAAAAAGGTGAGCTGCTCGCATTGGTCGGCAAGGGGATCACATTCGACACTGGCGGCATTTCGATCAAGCCAGCCGAAGGCATGGACGCGATGAAATACGACATGTCGGGCGGCGCGACCGTCATCGGCACGATGCGTGCCATCGCTCATCTAAAGCCGACTGTTCCCGTCTTGGGAATTGTCGCAGCGGTGGAGAATATGCCGGACGGTAAGGCGTCACGTCCGAGCGATGTCGTGACGGCGATGAACGGAAAGACCATCGAGATCCTCAACACCGACGCTGAAGGCCGTCTCATCCTCGCCGATGCCGTTGCTTATGCAGAAAAACAGGGTGCTACACACATCGTAGACATGGCAACCCTAACCGGAGCGGTCATCGTCGCCCTTGGCGACCAGAACACCGGCATCATGGGTAACGACCAGGAACTGGTCGACCAGATAATTTCGATCGGAAAAGAAACCGGTGAAGGATTTTGGCAGCTTCCGGTGAGCGCCGAGTACAGCAAACAGATCAAGTCCGACATCGCCGATATCAAGAACATCGGTCCGCGCGGAAAGGCCGGCACGATCATGGGAGCGGTCTTCATTCAGGAATTCGTTGACAAGGCCAAATGGGCCCATCTCGATATCGCGGGCACCGCCTGGTGCGATTCGGTCCGACCGCATCAGGCAAAGGGCCCGACCGGCGTGGCTGTCCGGACTCTCCTTACGCTCGTGGAGCGGTCGCAATAGACAAACCGCGATCAAATCATTAACATTGGCTGGTAAATTCTTTATTTATCAGCCTTTTTTGCTAGATTATTGGTCGGTAGCGTCAGATAATTTGTTCGCGGCATATGCGCCAAAACCTCGTAAATCTAATTCTCTCGGCCGGCGTCTTGTTCCTTGCGACTTCCTGTTTTTACAGCGTGGATCGGGAAGCAGACAGCAATTCGCCCGATGTTTACGTCGATGAGACAAACGGCAATGGGCAGCCAAAAACTGTAACACCGGCAAACGGCCCCAAGAAGAAGGATGAGGGCGACTTTAAGGTCGAGCATCTTGATGTTGAAACGCCGCGTTATAAGGAGATCGACCGGCAGGTCAAAGCCGATAAGCTTCTCGAAAATGCCGCGGACAAGCTTAACCAGGCGTTGATACTTCCGCGCGACATAATTCTTCGCACAAAAGACTGCAAAGAGGTCAATGCTTACTATGACCCTGCCGACCGTTCGGTTACAATGTGCTACGAATTGATGGAACACTTTTACCGGACGTTCAAAGGTGCCGGCGGATCCGAACAGAAAGCTTACGCAAAAATGTCCGACGCAGTCCGGTTCGTTTTTCTGCATGAGATCGCCCATGCCTTGATCGATCAATACAGGCTGCCGGTGGTCGGTAACGAAGAAGACGCTGCGGACCGGTGTTCGGCGTACATCAACCTTAAGGAGTTGGGCGATGAGGGTGTAAGGGCTGTATTTGCCGCCGCAGACGCATTTGAGATCGAGTCGAAGCAGAGCACGAACTCGAAACGCAGCATGGCCGACGAGCATTTACTAAAAGAGCAGCGGTTTTACAATTCGTTATGTATGATCTATGGTTCCAATCCAGAGAAACACGCAAATATAGTTGATGACGGCTATTTGCCCAAGGAACGCGCCGTTCGGTGTCAGGGCGAGTATCAGCGGGCGGTGGACAGTTGGGTAAACCTGCTGGAGCCATGGCGAAAAAACTGATCGATCATTCTTGATATAGGGAGAACATCTATGAAAAAACTCGCAGCGGTTTTGTTATTTGGTAAGGACGCTCGTGTCAGCGGAGCTATCGCGTTCGGGATCGTCGCCGTCATCGCCCTTGGTTGTACCTGCCTCAAGGACCTTGGCAAAACCGGCAAAAACGACAATTCGACGACGGCTTCAAACACAACCTCAACTTCGAATACGACCAGTCCACCAAAAGTCGAGAAAGCTGATGCCTCGACCGGAAAAGTGCCGACCGATGATCAACTGCAGGAATTGGCAAGAACGACCATTCTTGACTTCAACGCAGCCCTTCAAAGCGAGGATTTTTCGGACTTTCACCGGACGATCTCCAAGCCGTTTCAGAAAGAAGCGTCTCCGGCAAGGTTTAAGGAAGTCTTTCAGTCGTTCATCGACGCGCGCATTGACTTTAAGGAAATTCGTTCGCTGAAAGCGAATTTCACGTCGTCAGCCACGATCGACAAATCTCTCGGGCCTAAAACGCTCAAACTGGAAGGAAACTACGCTACCACGCCCCGACGGACAAACTTCGATCTTAAGTACGTGCCAGAAGGGAGCGATTGGAAGTTGATCTATATCCAAATTAACACCAAGGACCCTATGTAATCCGGAGGAGCGAGGAATGGCCAAACATGCAAATACGCGAAAGTTGAAGCACCCGGCCGATCCGACGGTTTCGCTGATCATTGGCCTTGGCCTCATTGTACTTGTAGGCCTGGGCTGCGGGGTGACAAAAACGCCGCCGCCGCAGGCCTACGTTGGCACTTGGTCCGGATCTGACGGCACGACGATCACCATCCGTTCGGACGGCGGTGCTGATTATAAAAGTGACAACTCATCGATCGAAAACGGCGGCATTACCATCGACGAAGCCGCAAAAACCCTTAAGCTAAACGGCCTCATCGGAGGGCCAACGTACAACATCGACAAAGCTCCAGACGGCGGTCAAATGACGCTCAACAATGTAGTCTTTAAGAGATCCGGCGGCGGCACCGCGTTGTCGTCAGACTCGAGACTTGAAGTACCGTCGAAGGAAAAACTGCAGGCTCTTGTTAGGGCAACGATCCACGATTTCCATGACGCGATCCAATCGGGCGATTTCACAGACTTTCATAAGAAGACTGGCAAGCCTTGGCGGGAAACGACCTCGCCGGAAGAACTGGAAGAAGCATTCAAGACGTTTGTCGAAAAGAAGGAGCGCTTTGATCTGAAAAGCGCCATTTCTTCCGTTGACGCCTTGTTCTCGCCCGAACCTTCGATCGGTAAGGTTGCTGGTATCGATGCCTTGCTCGTCAAAGGATCGTATCCGACAAAGCCAAAGCAGCTTCACTTTGACCTTAAATACGCAATGGACGACGGCACGTACAAACTTGTTAGCATCGAAATCCAGACCAAAGACAACTGATCGCCTCGTCAACCTGACGCATTAACGGCCGCGTGTCGCACGGATTTCGCTGCGGCGATCGGCCCGTTGTTTGATAGTTACCGGCACGATACGCTACACTCATTAGTTCAACATCTTATGAAAATTCACGAATATCAGGGCAAAGCTCTCCTTAAGGAATACGGCGTTCCGGTTCCGCGCGGCATTGTCGCTCGCACTCCGCAGGAGGCTGAGGCCGCCGCACTCGAACTGAGCACCGACATTGTAGTGGTCAAGGCTCAGATCCACGCCGGAGGCCGCGGAAAAGGCGGTGGCGTTAAGCTCGCCAAATCGCCCACGGAAGCGAAGGAAATTGCGGGCCAGATCCTCGGCATGCAGTTGGTCACACACCAGACCGGCCCCGAAGGACGTGAGGTCAAGACGCTTCTTATCGAAGAGGGCCTGCCGATCGACCGGGAATTCTATCTCGGCATCACCCTAGACCGCGTGACCGGGCGCAACGTCTTTATGGCATCGTCCGCGGGCGGAATGGACATCGAAAAAGTCGCCGAAGAAACGCCGGAGCTTATTCTAAAGGAAACGATCGACCCGTCAGTCGGCCTTCGCGGCTTTCAGGCACGCAAACTGGCTTTCGGCCTCGGAATCCCCAACGACCTGATCAATCAGGCGTCGAAGTTCATGCTCTCGCTCTATGATGCGTATGAAAAAATGGACGCATCGCTGGTCGAGATCAATCCGTTCCTTCTTACCAAAGATAATCGTCTCATTGCTCTCGATGCCAAGGTAACATTTGACGATAACGCGATGTTCCGCCATAAGGAATACGCCGATCTTCGCGACTTCGACGAGGA
This sequence comes from Blastocatellia bacterium, assembly GCA_963732475.1. GTDB lineage: Bacteria > Acidobacteriota > Blastocatellia > Pyrinomonadales > Pyrinomonadaceae > OLB17. The sequence continues at coordinate 386,630 of CAVSZR010000009.1, forward strand.
AGAGCCGCTCGAGATCGAGGCATCCAAACACGACCTCAGCTACATCAAGCTGGACGGTAACATCGGCTGCATGGTAAACGGAGCGGGACTCGCGATGGCAACGATGGACATCATCAAACTCGCAGGCGGTGAACCAGCCAATTTTCTCGACGTAGGCGGAGGTGCCTCGCAGGAGCGCGTCGAACAGGCGTTCAAAATCCTGCTTGCCGATACGAATGTGAAAGCCGTTCTGATCAACATCTTCGGCGGCATCGTCCGCTGCGACATGGTCGCCAACGGCGTAGTTGCCGCCGCCAAGAACCTCGGCGTCTCAATTCCCATCGTCGCCCGTCTCGAAGGCACCAACGTAGAAGAAGGCCGCCGCGTGCTCCGCGATTCCGGCATCAACATCCTAACCGCCGAAGGCATGGCCGACGCCGCCGAAAAGGTAGTCTCCGCAGCCAACGCGGAAGCGTAAATCTAAGCTCCCGCGTTCCGCGGACGGGTGGTTAGGCTGACAGGGTGTTTCTCCATGTGGGCTTAGCCGCTTCTTCCTGTCCCATTCTGGAGCCCGGCCATCACCGTGGGACAAATGCGTAAGATGCTAATTTATTGAAAACATTATATTTTCTGTCAACGCGTCACGATTTGTCCCGCTGTCCCAGGGTTCCACTCGCGTAAATTGGTCAACGGACAAAGCCCTCGCTGGTAAAATTTCAAAGATCAAAAACCCGGCGAACATTCTAACAGTTTGTTGCATATCTTGGCAAGCGTTTAGTTTGTGCAACAGCTTTCGGCCTTGAACAAGGAACCGCAAAGCAACCAATCCCGTAACTCGCCTCATCCATTACATTAGTCTTCACCATCTCTATTCTGAGGAAATAAAACATTATGAAACGATTATTCACTCTCTTGACGATATTCGTGTGCGCGATTTCAGGATTTTCGCAAGCTGTTAGAAAAACAAGACTTAACACAACTCAGGCAGTTCAGATATCAACCGTACAGACCGCTGTCAACACGCTCCCGATCCGCCGCGTTATCCTTTATTCCAACGGTGTCGCCTACATCGAACGCCGCGGCGTCATCTCAGGCAATGCCGAAGTGAACCTTTCGTTCAAACAGTCTCAGGTTGATGATGTGCTCAAATCCATGCTCGTGCTCGACCTGGGTAAGGGTAGGATCGGAACGGTCAGCTACAATTCGTCCTTACCTGCTTCGGCCAGAACTGCGGAGATACCTTTTTCGATCGAATCGAAAAGCGACAACGGGGGAATGTCGGAAGTCTTGTCACAGCTCCAAGGGGCGAAGGTAACTGTTGTTTCCGCGAAAGGAAACGCAAGTGGGTCGATCCTGACTGTTGAAAAACGAATTTCGCCTGCTGAAAAGGATAAGGCATCAAGGATGGAGCATCACCTTGTCATAGCTTCAGACACAGGGGATATTACCGATTTCAATCTTGCTGAGATAAGGAGCCTAAAACTTCTGGAAGACGGAACCAAACGCGACCTCAACGAGTTTGCCAACGCCACGGCCTCAACTCGCCGCCGAGACGCGAAGACGATAACCGTTACCAGCGAAGGTACTGGACAACGCGAAATGGTTGTCAGCTATACGGTTGCCGCCCCGATCTGGAAGACAACGTATAGGGTTGTTTTGGACGAACAAGGCAAACCGTTCTTCCAAGGTTGGGCGATCGTTGACAATGTCAGCGAAGAAGACTGGAGTGGCGTACAGCTTTCGCTGATCTCGGGCTCGCCCGTTTCGTTCATTCAAAACCTACAAAAGCCGCTGTACCGCTATCGTCCCATCATTCCCATTCCCGACGATCTCAACCTGCGGCCTCAAATTTACGATCCGGAGAATGGAGAAGGCAGCGGTTAGGGTCTGGAAACGGAAGCGGGAGTGGGTCGGAGGAGATGGCAACGGTGATGGAGCAGGAGCTCCGCCGCCGCCGGCACCTAAACCGATGTTCGAAGGTGCGAACAACAACTTCATTGTCTCATCCGGTTTTGCGGGAACAGGCATCAGCGACGCGATAGTCACGGAAAACTCCGGTGTTGAAACCGCCGCAAGCGGATCGGATATCGGCGGAATTATTTGAATACAAGATCGAACAGCCGGTCAGCGTTTCGCGCAACCGTTCTGCTCTCATCCCAATCATCCAATCGAAAATGGAAGGCGAACGCGTCTCGATCTTCCGCGAGCAGGCAGATGATCAAACCGATGATTGACGATGATGATGATGAAACCGAAGCTGTCCGAAGAGCAAATCCGCGGCCGATGAGCGGGCTTCTGCTCAAGAACATCACTGCCATGACCTTCGAGGGTGGGCCGATGACGATACTCGACCGTGAAGCCTATGCGGGCGAAGCCCTGATGGAAAGGCTAAAGCCGAAGGAGCAGCGGCTGATCTCGTTCGCTCTCGACCTCGGTACGCTCGTCCGTATTGAGAAAAAAGAAGACCGTGAACCCGCGAAGCTCGTAAAAGCTGTAAAAGGGGTGTTTCAGGTCCACTACTTTAAGACCGACAAAAAGATCTATCGGCTCTCGAACCAGTCAGATCGGGCAAAGATCGTATATATCGAACATCCAGTTCGTAAAAATTGGATTCTATCCGCTAAATTCGCAAAACCTGATTACACAACCGCACGTTTTTACCGTTTTCGCGTGGAACTGGCGCCATTTGAGAACAAGGAAGTAACCGTCGGCGAAAATTTGGGAATGATGGATTCTTACAGTCTCTCAACGTTCTCACCAAAAGACCTTGATGTATTCGTGGCCGGCCGATTCATTGACGAACCGGTGCGGCAGAAACTCGCGAAGCTTGTTGACCTGCGAATGAGAATAAACCAGATAAACGAAAAACTCGCTGCGGCCGAAAAGGAAACCGAGGAGATAACTAAGGATCAGGAACGTTTTCGCGAGAATATCGAAGCTCTGACGAAAACCACTGAGGCAAAGCAGCTGATCGCCCGTTATATTGCGAAAGCAAACACGCAGGAATCACGGCTTGAAGAAATGAATAAGGAAAAACAAACGATGATCGATGAGAAATACAAACTCGAAGTCGAACTGGCTGTTGAGATAAAGAATTTAGAAATTCAGTAAATGTTCAACAAACTTCAGTTTATTGCTTCGAGATCGTCAAATGGAGGGACATCTTAAACTTTAATATAAATGCGTCGTCTGTAGAGTATCCACATCAATAACAGCCAGAACAGAATAAAGCTGATCGCATAGGCGAGCGAGGCATTTATCGGCGAGAGGACGGAAAGGTAAATGTTGTTAAATATCCATTGCTGGAGCGTTACCTCCTTTCCGTCGGAGCCGGCGAAGCGGATCATACCCATTAGGCGGGCCATAATGCCGGAAAAAACGAACAGTGCGAGGGCGTTGACGCCGAAGATGACGAACGGTTTTGCCCAGCGTTTGTAGCCCTTAATGTCGATGACGTAATAGCAAAAGGCTAGTGTCAGCAGGGCAAGGCCTGATGTGTAAACAACATAAGAGCTTGTCCACAGCGATTTGTTGAGCGGAAAAACTAGGCTCCACGACCAGCCGACCGCTAGTAGTACCGTTCCGGCAAAGAAGAGGCCGAGAGCCTTGTTAAGGGATGAGGGATGAGGGATGAGGGATGATTCCGAAGTTTCATCCTTCATCCTTCCGCCCTCATCCTTTCTCATGAGCCAAGTTCCCGTCAGCACGCCCGATATTGTCGTGACGATCGCCGGAATCGTCGAGAGAATTCCCTCAGGATCAAATACCTTCGCCGACCGCCAGATATGAGCTTCGGTCAGGATCGTGCGGTCGAGCCATGCGGCAAGGTTGCATGCCTTGTCGTCGATCGTGGTTATATCACAGCCGGGGACAGGAACTACGCTCATCAGCAACCAATAAAGCAGCAGCAGGCCGATCCCAATAAGCGTTTGCCGTTTCCAGCTTGTATGCAGATAGATGATCGAAACGATCAGGTAGCAGACCGCGATCCGCTGCAGAACGCCCGGAATACGCATTCCGGCGACGTTGTACGGAACGATAAATGTCCCGGCCAGCCAGAATCCCGTCACTACCGCCGCGGTCACGCCAGCGACGATCAAAGCCGGCTTTGTCTTGCCCCAAAGGTAAAGAAATAGAGCGGTCGAATAGGAAAGAACGATCAATATCTTCAGCAGCCAGGGTATTTGTGTCTCGGCGAAATTGAAGAACGGTATCGCCGACATCACGATGCCGAGGGCGAATATCAGAAAAGCCCGGCTGACTATCTTGAAATAAACACTGCGGGTGATGCCCTCATCAATGCGCTTGCTCAGCGCGATCGGGATAGCTACTCCGACGATGAACAGGAAGAATGGAAAGATGTAATCGGTCGGCGTGATGCCGTGCCACGGGGCGTGCTCAAGCGGATCGTAAATGGCAGACCAGGTACCCGGATTATTGACCAAAACCATCCCCGCGATGGTCATTCCGCGAAAGACGTCGAGCGAGACAAGGCGATTACTCTCTCCCATACTTTAGGAATATTAACAGGATGAGCAGGATAGACAGGATTTGTTATAACCTATTTTTAGCTTTTCCTTTTCTTATCCTTTTCATCCGTTCATCCTGTTACTCTAAGCGTTTTTTTACCAGCCCGCGCGGTCCCGAAGACTGGTTATATGTGCCGTGTGGTGCCGCGAATGCCAAGCATACAACGCGAGCACTTTTTCAAGTGTCCAGTTCCCTGTTTCGGGGTGGATGAATTCACGCTGAAAGTCCTCGTCACTCATCGATTCGAGCAGCGAAACCCAACGCCGGTGAACGCCATCGACGATCGCAAGCGAAACATCGACCGGCATCTTACTGTCGCCAAGTTCTGCCCAACGGTCTTCGTAATACGGCCTGATGGTCGGTGCCTCGTCTTCGGTCAGAGCGAGTTTGAAACGGACCATCGAATTGATATGGCTGTCGGCGACGTGATGCACCGTCTGACGCAGCGTCCAGCCTTCGGGCCGATACGGCGTGTCGAGCTGCTCATCGTTAAGCCCGGCGACCGCAGCAGCAAGCTTTCCCGGAAGCTCTGCGATCGTTCTTATGTGCTCACTTCGTGTCGTCGCGTCGTCGCGGTCGAATTGGCCGATAGGATAACGTAGATCTGGTTCTGGTTTTGTCTGATTCATAAGTTTGACCTGCAATCACAAATTTGAAATTTGAAATTTGAAATCGATCACCCCCCATAAAAATTCTCAAACCGTGTAAATTCCTTCAGGAATGCGAGTTTTATCGTGCCTGTCGGGCCGTTTCTCTGCTTTGAGATGACGAGTTCGGCCATTCCCGCATTTTCGTCGGTGGGTTTGTAATAGTCCTCGCGGTAAATAAA
>CAVSZR010000010.1:0-26127 GCA_963732475.1 Blastocatellia bacterium
AGGCTCGCAATTTCCGGCTTCGGAACCGCGGGCTCGTCAGTTAGAGTTTTTTTTTCGAAGGCCGCCGGTTGCGGCTGTTTGGCGTCTAACTCGATGCCGCCGTTCATCGCTTGTTCGAGCTTTCCGATCCGCTCAAGAAGCCTTTCGATAGCGACGACGCGGCGCATTCGACCAGCTTGATCAGGCCGATCTCGATCACGTACCGTGACTGGGTCGCATCCTTGAGTTTGGTCTCGGTTTCACACAGGGAATTGAAGAAACGAACGAGATCCGATTCGGAAAACGGGGCGGCGTGGGCGGCCATCTCTTCGCGGCTCAGCGTCGAAGTTTCGCCGATATTGCTTTCATTCCCGGCTATTTCAAGACGAGCAGGTCTCGGAATATGGACAGCAGATCGCGTGTAAAATTACGAAGGTCCTGGCCGCGGGCGACGAGGTCGTCAACGACGTTCAGGGCCAATTTGGGGTCCTTGTCGGCGATCGCCTTAAGCACGCTCGTCAGCATTTCGGCACTCGCCATTCCCAACGCGCTTGAGACGTCAGCGACGGCTATCGTCTCACCCGAGAAGCTTATGACCTGGTCAAAGTTCGACTGGGCGTCGCGTATCGAGCCTTCGCCGGAGCGGGCGATCTCACGGAGGGCATCGGCGGTGATATCGATCTTTTCGGCTTCGGCGATCAGCTTCAGACGATCGAAGATCTTTTGCACGGGGATCGTCCGGAATTCGAACTGCTGGCAGCGGGAAAGTATTGTCTCCGGCACTTTGTGTAGCTCGGTCGTCGCCATTATGAAAACGACGCCTGGCGGCGGTTCTTCCAGCGTTTTTAGTAGGGCGTTGAATGACGAGGTCGAAAGCATATGGACCTCGTCGATAATGAAAATCTTGTAACGGTCGCGAGCAGGCTTAATGTTAATTTTTTCGAGAATTGTCTCGCGAACTTGTCGAACTGAGTGTGCGACGCGGCATCGAACTCAAGCACGTCGATCGAGCGGCTTTCGGATATTTCAACACACGAAGGGCACACATCCGCGTCGTGTCGATCTGCAGGGCGAAAGGTTCGGCTTCTGGGTCTTGTGGCAGTTAAGTGCCTTCGCTAAAAGCCGTGCGGTCGTAGTTTTCCCAACGCCCCTTGCCCCCGAAAACAGGTACGCGTGATGCAGACGGTCGTATTCAATGGCATTGCGAGCGTCCGCGTAATATGCTCCTGCCCGGTCACTTCTTCAAAGTCTGGCGGCGCGCCATTTTCTTGCTATCACTTGATAGGACATTTCTACAAGGATAAAGGATTCCCGCGAAAGGATAAAGCGCTGGAGTGGGGTAAGTTCGTGGTCAGTGATCGGTGGTCGGTGGTCAGTGGTGAGTGTTCGGTCGTCCAACTTGAATTTTGACGATCCGGGTGCGAAAAAGTGGCAAAAAACCGCGATTTTGGCCGTGTCGATTCGACAAAAACCCCTGATCTCTCGCGTCACCGTGGGTCATTGTGTGACTAACGGCCTGCTTTCGCCCGCCTTTCGCCTGCGGTTCTCCGCATCACCGCGGCGCCTTTTAATCGGTGCACCTTTGCATCACCGCATTCCCCTCGACGCTCCATTAGTTGAAAACGAAGGATCGTCCGGTTTAGCTCCGGAGGAGCGGCACGTTATTGACCCAATTACCTCTAATGCCGCCCCTCACGGGGCTTGCTCCTTTTTTTCTTAACTCGTTTCTATGGACTGTTGTTCTTGACGGAGCTGGATGATCACCTTGATCACTGAATTTTCAAACTCCCTCCCTCATCGTTGCCTGTCTGTCGCTGCTTCGCAGCTGAGATCTTCAAGTCGCCACTAGTTGTCTGGTTGACAAGAACGTTGCATCTGTGATACATTCTTGCTTCGATGGGCATGATCAAGAATTAAAAAGAATTTGCACTTGGGCCGAGGGATACGCGTAACGAAATGCACGTGACGCTGAATGACAAGGGCGAGATAATGATCGGTGCGGCGGCGGCACGAAGATTCGGGCCGCACGACCGGGCGGTGCTTTTGTACGACCGGTGGGAACGGGCTGGGTCGGCATCGCTCCGGCAAATCCGCGGGCCGAAAACTCGTTTCCTATCGTCAGCAAATCGAACGGCCGCCACCGCGTGATAAGGGCCGGCCGATTTTTTCGCTATTACGAGATATTCATGCCGCGCACCACCGCATGCAAAGCCGAAGATCGACGAGGGAAGGCGTACTGGTGCTCGATCTAAAAGCCACAAGGGCAGTGCGGAAATAACAAAGGCGGCCGTCCCCTCGCAAATACGGATCTTGAACTTCCACTTTCAAACGACAAACATGAATACGGTCCAGCTTAGGACCAGGGCGAGAAGCAGTATGCCGGTGTATTTGATCACACGGGCCCTGAGACCGCGGCTTCCCATAGTATGGACCAGGAATAGTTTCGAAATGTAACTTGCCGCTGCCGAGATGGCCTCAAGCTGCCGAGAAACTTAACGCTGAAAGCCCCGGCATCGTGCATCTGGATATTGGCGATCACGGAGCCGTGTATCTCGAAAAGGGAAACAAGAAAAGTCAGGACGATGAGCCCGCTTTGGCCCAAAAAAGCCTGGAGAATTTTGGAGACGGTCAGGATCAGAATAATAACGGCGGCGAGTTTAAGGATGGGCAAGATCTCGAGTTCGATGTTTTCTGACTTTGCTGCACGGTAGGAGTTTCCGGGCGAGGATGACGATGACGAGCACCGTGACAATGGCGGGCCCAGAGAAAATAAGCAAAAGAGGATAGTGAATTTCGGCCGGGCCAAGCAATAACAAGACGATTCCCTCGCAGAGCATCGCCAGCGTGGCAGCCAGAAAGGTCAACGTTTCGTTGCCGGTCTCATCAGACGGTGAGGATATGCTCTCGCGGGCAAGCGAGACCGTCGTTGCCGTGCTCGAGACCAGGCCGCCGAAAAACCCTGTCAGGATCGCTCCCTTTCGATTGCCAAAAAAGCCGATCGCAGCGGATCCGAGGGCCTGGATAAACGCCAACGCAAAGACCATATACGCGGCCTTCTTGACGCTGAAGATACCCCACGGGTCAATTGGCTCGCCCGGCAAAAACCAGGCGATCAAAAAAAATACCGATAGGATCAGTACCGGCTTTGCCCATTGTTTTAAGATGGCCATTTACCTTCTTCGCCCATTATCCAATTGCCGGACGCGATGCAGCGGGGATTGAATAGACAAAGTCCTATATCCGGCGGTCTACCATCAAGCCTGCAAATACCTCGCCATCTGGTAAAGCGTCAGAAATATCCGTGAGCCAAGGCGGCTGTGCCCATCTATTTGCGGAAAAGCTCTGCTTTTCCGTCAGCCGTCCCAAAAGATTCGCGGCTATGCCGCCGATCTCCATTTGATTTTTCGATGGTCGGTGATCAGAGGTTCATTTTCCAGCGGTCACCTGCCATTGTCGTGCACTCGAATACAGATATTCATCCGGATGTTCGACCAAACCGGCTCGGACGGGATTGAGATGAATATAATTCACCTTTTGCATAAGAGCGTCTTCGCCGGTGATCCGAAGAGCGTTAGGATGATGTTCGTAAACCGAATGTTTGTGACGATTCTCGCGTTCCTGAATGCGTAGTTTTGCGAGCGAGCTTTCATAACCGTTTGCCTTCAGATGATCGATCACGCGTTTTGCCGAAATGCCGTTCAGATAACGCAATACTTCTTTCATCTCACGCGCGTTATCGGTGAGCACATGCGTGTGGTCGGTCATTATCGCATAAGCAAAAATCATGATACGGGCAGAATTATCGAGCCTCGTTAAATGCATCGCAAACGACTTGTTTGATCGCATCCATCTGGAAAATCGGCAGCCGATCGTGCGCCACAGAAGTCAGGTAATAAGTCGGGTTATCTCTGGAAACCTGAAACATTTTTGAATCGGCGGCATAGCCGCAAGGGTTAAGGGACGATTATCGGAAAAGCACAGCTTTTCCGCAAATAGAGCGGCAAAGCCGCAGGGATCAACTTCTTCTCGTTCTCTGCGTGCCTATTTGCCGCGAAGCTGCGAACGCAAGAACGCCATATTGATAACTCCACGCCTTCGCCATTTTTGCCGGGCTTTCGCACTTCTTTGGGCTACGCCCATCTATTTGCGGAAAAGCTGCGAACGCAAAAACGACAGATCGATAACTTGATGCCGCCGCCATTTTTGCTGGGCCTTCGCATTTCTTTGGGCTACGCCCATCTATATTTGCGGAAAAGCTCTGCTTTTCCGTCATGCTGCCCAAACCTCTTGCGGCTTTGCCGCCGCCCCGCAATAAGCGGATTCAGTCATAAGAAGTGCCGCTGCGGGCGGCGGAAGGTACGCGATGTGGAGGCGATCTGTAAAGAATGTTTTCAAAACTGCCCGAACCGATGCAGCGGGGATTCAAAGACAAAGTCCTGTACCCGGGGGTCTACTATCAAGCCTGCAAATTCCTCGGTAAAGCGGTCAGAGCGAGAATCCGATCAGTTATTCGACTCGCGGCAAAAAGTCGCTCACTTCCCGCGTTGTTTCGCAACCTCCTCGTCCGTCGCCCCTCGCCAGATTTGAATGCCCTTATCGAAAAGTGAAGTCACAAGTGTGCGTCCGTCAGGTGAAAGAGTTACGGGCATATTTGACTTATTGAAGGTCATAAGGCTTCGACCGGTCGGAACACCTAAATTTTTACTATCCCTTCCTGGCTTTTCGTGACTAATCGCCGTCCATCAGACGAAAACGTAACAGAGGAAATCCAATCTGAATGTCCTTTAAGAGTTCCAATTTCTTTTCGAGTGACAAAATCCCATAACGCTATCTCCTTTCCCCATCCCGAGGCAAGTATTTTACCGTCCGGTGAAAATGCAAGGGCAGAAGCCGGTGTTTTATTTTTTAAAGGGGTATCGAGTTCCTGTCCGGTGGAAACATCTATAAGTTTTATCAAGTCGCCCAGTCCCATGGCCAATATCTTGCCGTCTGGAGAAAACGCCACAGCAGTTCCTTTCTCAAATGAAAAAAGCATTTTTTGCGCTGGTAATGTCCCATAGATGCACCAAAACCTTCTTGTCAACGATTGATACTATCTTGTCGAAAACGCCTGTCGCCACCATTCTGCCGTCTGGCGAAAAAACAAAATTGTACGTTTTTCCTCCAGCAAGAGTAGTGAGTTTTTTCCTAGTGGCTACGTCCCAAAGTTCTAATCTGCCGCTAGAAAACGCCAAAAAACTCGACATCAGTTCCCTTACCGATTTCTGGGCAAAAAGGTATTGAATACCGAATTACTCCCAAGATCTTTCCATCCGGTGAAAATTGGGGAAGAAGAGACAATTGAAAGAGTTTTATGCTCAATTTGTTCTTCACCCAAAGTAGCCAGTTCGCGGTTAGTAGCAAAATCCCATAGTCTCACTTTCCCATCAGAGCTGATTGTCGCTAACAGCTTGCCATCAGGCGATAATGTGCCCGTACTTTGATCTTTGAGAGTTGTCGATTCCTCGAAAGGAATACTCCACAACTTCACGGCATCACCCGGACTAACCGTCGCTAAGTTTTTACCGTCGGGAGAAAATGAAAAAAATGTTGTACAACAGCTCCGTGCCCTTTTGGATCGTACCCATTTCCTGTTCTGCGCCTACGTCCCAAAATTTCACCCCGCGACCATTGGTTGTCGCTAAAATCTTTCCGTCGGGCGAGAAATCCACATAAGGTGCTCCAAGACCAAGCTAGAGGCGAACCGGTGCCAAGATTGGGTTGTCCTTGGCCTTTCAGAACAGCAATTACGCTTTTAGTTTTCAAATCCCACAGTTTTATTGGCTTCTCCTCCCCAATCGCTTGGCTCGCCATTATTTTTCCATCCGGCGAAAATGCTAAAGAGAAAAAATCCATTCCGTCACTCTCAAGCCCAGGAAGCTCCCGTCCGGTTGCCAAATCCCATAGTTTTACGCTAGAAAAATTAGACGCCAGAGCCAATACTTTGCCGTCAGCCGAAAATCTAATTGGCGAAGAAAACATTGATAAAAGACTACTTGGAATAGATTTGTCTGGACCTTTTAATGGAACGAGATCATTTCCGGGATAAATGTTTTCTCCACTTTTTAGTGAAAACATTTTATTTCCTGTTGCTATGTCCCATATTTCCACTGTTCCGTCTCTCCCTAAGTTCGCCATTAAGTTTCCGTTTGGGGAAAAAGCCGGGATCGAGGAAGGGCTGACTTCTATTTTGGAGGGGCTAATTTTTTTGGTCCGGATGTCTACAATGCCTACCTTGTTATTTTCCGTGATTGCCAATAGTTTTTCGTTCGGTAAGAAGGCTAAAAACCTGTGCTCCGCAAATGTTTCGACCTGGTTCCTCGTAGCTGCGTCTATCAAAGTTATTTTGGGTGAACTGGTGCCAATGTCCGAGACAAGAGCATCACTGACAGCCAACATTTTTCCATCGCTTGAAAATGAGGTGGAAAGAACTGTCCCAGTAGGACGAAAAGTCATTAGCTCCTGGTGGCTCAAACGCCAGAGGTGGTACCATTCAGGGCCGCGGAAGTCCGATTGACTCGGTCCAGGTATTTGATTTTCTAGTAGATCTTGAACACGCGGAATATCGGCTTGAACCATTGCCTGATCAGCCAGATTCGTTTCCGAAACATACAACATCTGTCGGTTCTTCTCGGCTTCGTTTACGGCAAGGGTCTTCTGATCGTTTGCTTCGATGGAGCTCTGATCCGCCAGCGACTTTTGCTGTCGGGCAAGGCTGGTCTGAGTTTCCGCAACGGCCTTTAGTTGTTTTGCCTCTCTTAAACTGTCCTCCGCCTTCCGCCGCTGCTCTTCTTCGGCTTTCTTGGCTTCTTCGGCCAATGCGGTTTGCCCCTCCGCCCTGATGCGTTCGGCGTCGGCCTTTTTCAAATTATCCTCCGCAATGTGACGCTGTTGATCGGCTTCATTTTTGCGTTCTTCAGCGGTCTGCTCGGCCCTTACTGCCTTATCGCGTTCATTGGCGATGCGGACGGATTGGGCGGCCATTACTGCGGCGAAGCCGGAGAGGAGGGCGAAGATTATGGCGAGGCCGGCGAAGGCGACTTTGTGACGTTCGACGAGCTTGCGAAACTGGTAAAAGGCGCTCGGCGGGCGGGCGAGGATCGGTTGATTTGTCAGGTAGCGCTCGATGTCCTCAAGCATGGCGGCGACGCTTTGGTAGCGGCGGTCGGGGTCTTTTTCTAGGGCTTTGAGGACGATGGTCTCTACGTCGCGATCGATGCGGCCTGGCGGCCGTAAGTTTCGGTGATAGCTAGTGACAAGGACACGGGCGGTTCTTCGCAGATGATGCGCATGGCCTCGGGCAGCGAAGCTTTGCTCAGGTCGTATGGCATCCGGCCGGAGAGCAGTTCGTAGAGCATCACTCCCAGAGCATAAACGTCGCTGCGGATGTCGATCTCGTCCGGGTTGCCGCGAACCTGCTCAGGACTCATGTACAGTAGTGTGCCTTTGATCTGCCCGATTTGGCTGACGTCCGTATTGCCGCGAAATTCGGGGTCATTTATCCGTGCGAGGCGAAAGTCGAGTATCTTGACGCCGAAACTTATCTCCCGAAAGGGTAGACAGATGGTCACCCGAATCGGTGACAAGAATGTTCTGGGGCTTAAGATCGCGATGGATGATGCCCCGCTGGTGGGCGTAACTTACGACTTCGCCGATCTGCGAAAAGAGCATGAGTTGGCTGTTTACCGACACCGGCTGGCCGCCGCTCATCGATCTCTGTTTCTCGACAAAATCCGTCAGCTCGACGCCCTGAACGAGTTCCATGGCAAAGAAAATCTGCCCGTCGTCAGATCGTCCCGATTCGTAGATAGACGCGATTCCCGGATGTTTCAGCCGTGCCAGAGCCTCGATCTCGCGCTCGAACATCTTGACGAGATGGTCGTTAGCACCGAGCCCGCCGCGAATGACCTTTAAGGCCACAAGACGCCGCGGATGCTGTTGCTCGGCCTCATAGACAACGCCCATACCGCCTTCGCCGATCTTGCGGATGATCCGGTAGTCGCCTATGGTCGCAGTAGAGCTGAATGGATTTCGTGGTTGCGAGGCAGGGTCGCTTACCTTGTTTGTTTTTAATGCGTCCTGCTCAGGGGTGAGGATCTTTGTCTCGACATTCGGGTCGATACTATGTATCTTGGTCGGTTCGTCGCCGGTCCTTTTAGTCATCGCCTTTTCCTCCAATTTGGACGATCTGGTACAACTGAAAATCTCTACGATCTTACGTTTGTCGTGGTTCCTGCGATTTTACGCCTGTTTGTTCACTCCGCACAATCCAAATCCTAATGGTTGCCTGAAGACATGGAGTGTAAAGACGTGGAGACAGTCTTGCGATCTGTGCGATTTTCGTAAAGAAAACCTGTGCAATCTCCTGCCCCGTGATTTCCTCAAAGGTCTGCGATAAAGGAAGGATAACGCCTAAAGGATAGGTTCGGAGAGACGGTTGCGTGTCCGCGGGTGTTTTTGCGGAAAGCCGTTTTGTGCATCCGTTTTATGACAAGATGAAAGAAAAGGGCGAGCCCGTTTCTCGCGGGGATCGCCCTTTTTTAGGTGCCTTCTGTCCTTTACTTCGGAACGCCTGCCCCGTTTTCTTAGAACCTAATCATAAAAACGGACGTTGGAGGTCCTGGTGCCCCCGTCATTCAGCGTCACCGAGAACTCGCGGCAGGTGCCTCTCCATGCTGCGTTGGTCTGCCAGAACAATGTGTACTGGTCCGGGAAGTAATACATACCAAGCGGCAGAACAGCCGGTACGCTCGGCCCCGTTGGGGCGCCGGTCATACAATTGATTGGCGTCGTTGTCGGCGAACCCGGGGCAAGGATGTTGTAGCCTTTGAAACCGCTCAAGCTGAACGAAACCGGGACAGCGTTTCCGGCGACAATAAAGTTAAATCCCGGAGGCGAAACGGACAGACGTCCGAAAAAGCCCGAGAAATTGTAAAGGACGGTGACAGTAAAGGTGCTGGTTGAGCTGTTACCGGCTGCATCGGTCGCGGTTACGGTCACGGTTGTCGTCCCTACGTTGAAAATCGATCCGGACGGCGGACTGATCAATAGAGTTGGGGCCGAACAGTTGTCGGTGGCCGAGATCGATGGGATAGCTTACCGGCATCGAGGTAGCTATCGAATTCGGCGGCAGATTGACAACAATATTTGCGATCGGGTTAATGACGGGCGGAGTGGTTTCCGGCGTGACCGTAACATTGAGCGTCGTGGTCGCGGAAAGAGCTCCGGTATCCATCACCTGAAGGGTAAAGCTCGCGTTCGTTGCAGAGCACGAAGCGGCGACAGTTGCGGTGACAACACCTGCGGCATTTACAGATATGCCGGAAATCGTAACGCCGTTGACCGTGGTCGGGCCGACGACCGAAACCACCAGATTGTTCTCGGCATCTTCGGCGTCATTAACATTAGCGATGGTAACGTTTGCCGACGTGCCCTGCTGCCTCGATACCGGAACGGTGTTGATCGTCGGTGCTGAGTTCGTGACGTCCGTCGTCACCGGCGGGCCCGCGATCGGCGCAACGCTGTCGGCTTCAATGGTGTAGTTGTTGTTATTGACCGTTCCGCCAGATGCAATATTGACAGTTACTGTAAAGGAAACGCTGCCGCTGGCTCCGGCATTGACCGTGCCGATGTTCCAAACGACGTTGCCTGCGCTAGGGGCACCGCCGCTGGTAGCCGAAACAAAGCTTGTACCGGCCGGAATCGGATCCTTGATGACGACGTTTGTAGCAGCGATCGATCCGGTATTGGCGTAGTTGATAGTGTACGTCAGATTCGCGCCCGAACCAGTAGTTGCAGGAGCACTCTTTGAGACGGTCAAACCGGGAGCTAGTCCCGGCGGGAGGAATCGAACCGAGCCGTTGCCGCGACTCTGATTTGTCACTCCGACGATCGGAACAAACGCTGACGTCGCTCCCGCGGCCGTGAACGGAGCCTTTATCAACACCGGCGGTAGGCTGGTGCTGTTGCCAGCCAACATTGCAAGCTGGGAGTCGGCGCTAATGCCGACGTCTTCAAAACTTCCCGAGCCCGCCGGAAGAGGAAGTGTTTCGACGACCGAGATGCTGCTGAACGGGGAGACTATCGAGGCAGCATGAGGGGCCGAGGCGCTGACGACGATTGCGTGGGCACCATCCGGGGCGACCATAATGCCGTCCAGGCCGCTGCCACCGGGAATTGTCAATAGCGCCGCTGTCGAAGCCGCGCTAAACGGTGCCTGAACGATCCGCACCTGGTTGCCCGACAATGTGGTTGTAAGAAGCGTATTTCCGTTCGGTGTGATGGCGATGGCACCGCTGGAACCGTTCGCGAGCGGAATGGTAAACGCGACCGAGGTATAAGGGGCATCTAGTGCTGAGATACCGGTCGTGTGATAAACGAATGCGCGTCCCGCGTTATTGAAGACGATCGCCTGTGTTTGGTAGCCGGCTATAGCTCCCGGCAGGGTCAAAGATGTGATAGTAGAGCCAGGGCCGAACGGTGCCTGGATAACTTTTAGCGAGTTGGTGCTGCCCATTGCCAACGCCGCTGTGAGATTCGGAGCAACTGCAATTGTGCCGGTGCCGTCATAACCGGCTAGAGCCGTGTTGATAGTCGAAATCAGGGATGCCGTCGAGATCTGAACCACGTGAATACGCGAGTTCGAAAAATCTGATATCAGGCCGTTATCAATGCCGTAATAGGCGACACCGTGAGGTTGACTTCCACCAGGCAATCCGGGGACCAAATTCTGAGTCGCAGGAGAGTTCCCGGGATCCGGAAAAACGACCGCCCGATTACTCGCAGAAGTTGTTCCGAGAATCGCCGGCTGCGGGTTGACGGTCCCGAAGATGCCGGAATCGAACTGCTGGCCGCCTGCTCTTAATAGCGATGCTTCGAGAACCGTATCGAGGTTGCCATCCGAAGAATCTCCGTTGGGGTCCAGATCAGTATCATTCGAACCACCCTTTTCCGAGCGGTTCGACACGGGCGGTGCAGCTCCCATGTATGGCTCGCCATTATAAAGAAACTCCTGGTATGGAATAGCATCTGAGGAAGAGCTGGAATCTCGCACGGGGTCTTGACGCTGTGCGCCGGCCCTAAAGGATATGAAACCAAAAACGGCGGCGCTCAGAATTACTCCGAGCAAGATGACGGCCCGCCGGTCGACGGTAAATTTAGGCCAAGCAGTTTTCAACATAAACTAATATTCTCCAATTCAAACTTTTACTGAATCGACGCGGTTCTGGTCACCGACTCTAAGACACAGCTTCAGTCAAATTGCGACGGGAAGTATCTAATTTTTGTACAAATGCGAGAATCGGAATGCTCGAAAGTCTCGTAGTTCCAAGTACAGGTATCTCAATCCTAGCCAATTACCCGGGAATGTCTGTATGGAATCATACCATGACTGTTAAAACAAAGCCTGATTTATCAGGGATTTAAAGACAGAACAGTGAGGCAAATAGGAAAAATTGAAGGCTTCAGACTTAACCGCAACACAGACTGAAATTGCTACCGTTGCTCGATTCCTCGCCTAGCGGAGTTCACAACTCAAACCTTGTGCGGAGCCTGAAGCCAGATTAAAGGATAAAGGATAAAGGATGAAGGATAAAGTGAAGAGAGTGGATTATTGTTTACGGGCTTTAACTTTTTTTACTATTGTTACAAATATTGCGATCAATTCTTTTGTTTCGCCCTGAATTGCCTGTAACTTTTCTGTGGGGAACATCTGCATTTCTTCGACGAGTTCGAGCCAGTAAGTTGTTTCTTCCAATTCCTGCAGCGATCCCTCGATCTTGCTGATGAAATCCGCATCAGATTTGGCATGGTGAGCTTCACGATACTGAGCACCTACTGATGTTCCGGAGCGAAGTACTTGTTTTCCTACAACCTGAGCTTCCGTAGTTTTCGGCAGAGCGGCGAACAGTCGGATTATCCGAACGGCAAAATCTTTTGTCCGTTTCTTTAGATCTTCATTCATTGGTTCATAGAGAAAGGCGAAAGGATATTGAATATAGGTTAGCTAAAACCCTTATCCTTTATCCTTTCGCCTTTATCCTTTTCGATTATGGCGGAAAGGGTGGGATTCGAACCCACGGAACCCGTTAAGGCTCACAGCATTTCCAATGCTGCCAATTCAACCGCTCTTGCACCTTTCCGAAAAAGAACCCTTTCCCGCGAATTACGCGAATCGATGGAGAATGATCGGATTCGCACTTCCTTGAATACGCGGGTTTGGCTATCAAGGATCAAATTACCTACACTTCGAGAATTTCTTCTTCAGCGGCCGCCACTTCCTCAACCGGCGGCGGTTTTGGGGTTTCACCGACGACTGCCGGTTCATCGTCGCCGACAAGCCAAGTATATAAAAATCCGGCGAGAAGTGCACCCAGGATCGGCGCTACCCAGAACAACCAAAGCTGCGGTATCGCCCAGCCCTGGACAAAAACGGCCGGGCCAGTGCTGCGGGCCGGGTTGACAGAGGTGTTCGTGACCGGGATCGTGATCAGATGGATCAGCGTCAGGCATAGGCCGATGGCGATCGGTGCAAAGCCTTTCGGTGCCTTGCCGTGCGTCGAGCCGAGAATGACGATCAGGAAAAAGAACGTCATCACGACTTCGGCAACGAATGCAGCCAGAATATTATAGCCGCCGGGCGAATGCGAGTCGTAGCCGTTGGCGGCAAAATTGCCGATCGAGAAGCCCGCCTTGCCGCTGGCAATGATGTACAGAATTCCGGCACCGGCGATCGCCCCCAAAACCTGGGCGATTATGTACGGAACCACATCCGAGGCCGGGAAACGCTTGCCCGCCCAAAGGCCGAACGTTACCGCCGGATTGAGATGGCAGCCCGAAATGTGTCCGATAGCATAGGCCATAGTCAAAACGGTCAGGCCAAAGGCAAGCGAGACACCCGCAAACCCGATGCCGAGGGCCGGAAACGCCGCGGCGAGCACCGCACTGCCGCATCCGCCCAGCACCAGCCATAACGTTCCGATAAACTCCGCCGACAACCTTTTAGTTAAAGGCATATAGGAATCCTCCGATTTGAACCAAGTTATCAGGACAACTACGTGAGGAAGTGAATTCTCAAATAACTAGTTCCCGGCTCGTCAACCGCTTAGGGACTCCTGGTTTCCATTCCTTCCCCGATGGATCCTGGCCACTCCTCGTACGGGACGATGGCGGAGCCGGTCTTTCAAAATCTCATAAACCGCCGCCGCTGGATCATGTCGTTATAGGCTTTGGTGACCTTGGCGGGCGAGCCTTCGACCATCCATCCTGCTCCGGTCGAGATGAATCGCCGTTCGCTTTCGGTAAACGGTTTTTTGTCGCGTATACGCCGCATCATTTCCTTTGACGCCTTTGTAAACTCTTCGCAGGCGCTGATATAGGTGGAGGCCATGGGCTGCTTGGACGCTTCACCCCGAAGCTCTTCAACCGTTGCATCAAAATCTTCGATCAGTGGGTTTAGCTCGTCGGCGGTGATCTGTTCGAATTGTTTGTCCTGCAAGAGGGTCTTTATCTTTTTCGATTTGATTCCGGATTCAACGACCAGAAAATCCGTGCGTTTACCGGAAACTCCCCGTAGCTTTTCCAGTTGCTCGGCCGCAACCTGGTCTTCGAGGTTATCGACCCCATCGGCGAAGACCGTGTTAGCTTCGCGAAAGGATTTGAACGCCGCAACAAGGGCGGCATGCGATTGTTTGCCTTTGACAAAATTGTCGTCCTTGTAATCTTCCTGATCGTAATATTTATAAACGCCGCGGATCTGTTCGATAACCGCTTTCAGAGCTTCAACGTATTTATCGGCAGCATCTTCGAGCTCGGGCATGCCCGGTTCGAGCAATTTTGCCGCTTCGACGGCTTTTTCGCAGTCAAGGCCGTCACCGCTTACATCGTAAAGACCGTAAATATTCATTTCCTTGCCGGTCGGGCCCTGGTCCATGTCCCTGACCCACGAGGAGTAGCGGTTGTAGCTTTCGACCACGCGGTTCGAATATTTATTGAAGCATTCGGTTATATAAGAGTTAGTCTTCTTAACAAGCGTGTCGCCTGGAGACTCTGTGTTTCCGGGAATAGGCGTTTCGCCAAGCGTCGGGAGCGGCGTTTTGGAACCTTGCTTATTCGCAATTTCGGAGAGCCGCTTGCAGCCAAGCGTGCCACCGAGGATCAACAGCACGCAAATGAGCGCGGACAGATTTCTGCTCGTTAGTTTTTGTCGAAGGTTGTAAGGCACGTTGTAATGGAGGGAGGAAAGCGGAAGGACGATGGATGACTAATGCTCTTTTTCTATTCATCCTTCATCCATCAGCCCTCTTCCTTCAAGAACTGGCGGAGAGGGTGGGATTCGAACCCACGGAACCCGTTAAGGCTCAACAATTTTCGAGACTGCCCGATTCAACCACTCTCGCACCTCTCCGCGAATTGTTCATTCTAATATCTCATGTCCAAAAATATCAAGTTGTGATCGCCGGAACGCGGACGGTCCAACTATCCGAAAACATGGAAGGCCGCCGCTCAGGTACTATCTCCGTTCGCGGAAAAAGCCCTGCATCAGCTCGCGGCATTCGTCCGCCAGGACACCGGACGTGATCTCGACACGATGATTCAACGATTCGTTGTCGCATAGGCGGAAAAGCGTTTCGACCGCACCGAAACGTTCGTCGGCCGCTCCATAAACAAGGCGTTTGACACGGGCGTTTACGAGAGCCCCGGCACACATCACGCAAGGCTCGATCGTCGTGTAAAGCGTTGTGCCGGTCAAACGGTAGTTGCCTTTCGCAGCAGCAGCCTGCCGCAATACGAGAATTTCCGCATGGGCGGTCGGGTCGCAATCCGTGATCGTGCGGTTGAAGGCGGATGCGATCAATTCGCCGCTTTCGTCGATCAGGCAGGCGCCGATCGGCACTTCGTCCAGTTTTCCTGCCAGAAGTGCCGAATCGATCGCCGCCCGCATCCAAATAGTGTCGATCATTGAAATGATATTAGCGATGATCAGGGCAAATCGGAACCAGAGATCTGGCGGACTCGGGAAAACAAGCCTCGAAACCCTGAAATCCTTGCATCGCGACCCCGAAAGTGCTAATTTTTCTAATTAGTGAAGGTTTTGCGCCGCCTTCTTTTACCCTTTCTCTCCCAAACACGCTATGAGAGACGATGCTCGGACAGGAACACGAATGTCCGACGAAGAAATACACATCACAAAAGTCCCGGAATCTTTTCGTGCCTTTGCCGAAGAAGTCCATAAGCGAAAGGAAAAACCGAAAGCTTCTCCGCAGACGATCGCTCAAAAGCTTGCGCCCGCTGAGTTTAACACGGCGATGGTCCACTTCTACCGAGGTGAGATCCAGCGGTCGAATGTGTGGCGCGGACGGCTTGACGCGACGACCAACTGGGCCGTGATCACTGCCGGTGCAACGCTCTCGTTCGTATTCAGCTCACCCGACAATCCGCATTTTGCGATCCCGATCAATTCGATCCTTGTCTCGATCTTCCTCTTCATGGAGGCCCGGCGTTACCGGTATTACGAGGTTTGGGCGAACCGCGTAAGAATACTAGAAACGGGTTATTTTGCGCCGATGCTCTCGCACCGGACGATCCCGCCCGATCAGGAATGGGCAGAGCATATTTCGGCAGACCTGCTTACCCCGCATTTTACGATCAGCGAATGGGAGGCGGTCGGGCGCCGGTTGCGGGCGAACTATCTCTGGATCTTCGTTCTGCTTGCACTATCCTGGGCGTTGAAAATATACATTCATCCGTTTCCGATCCCATCTACTTCGGATGTCGAGCGGCGGGTTTTCTGGGAAATTCTATTTCAGCGGGCGCAAGTGGGATTGGCTCCCGGCTGGCTGGTGATCCTTGCCGGGGCAATATTCAATTTCCTGATCTTCGTCGTGGCGTTCGGGACGCTGAAACTGAGAGATTCATCAAGCGAAGTACTGCCATTGGAAAGCTTCGAATGGCACCCGCTGAAGCAGGTGTCCGAGTGGGCCGAATCGAGCCTTAAGAAGCGAAACACGATCCGCCGCTCAAAGAAGGCCCGCCACCGCATACGTTCGATCCATAAAACCGAGGCGTAGTCTGAGATCTGAGATCTCAAATCTTCGACCCAAAACCGCCCGCCCTTTTCTTATCTTCTTCAACCTGTTATTTTTCTCGTATTAAATCTTCGAAATACGAGGGAGGGATATATCCATGCCGATTGAAATGGAAGACCGCGCAAGGGCGCTTGAGAACGAGTATTTTCACCGCAAGGAACAGGAGCTTATCGAGAAAATGAAGGCCCATCTGGCCGTTGAGAACGCCCAGAGTACAGGCCTAAAATGCCCGAAAGACGACGGCACCTTGATGGAGGCCGACTATCAACACATTAAGATAGACGTCTGCAACGTGTGTCACGGCGTCTGGTTCGACGCCGGCGAACTGGCTCAGATTATCGAGAAAGACAAGGACGGCGGCTGGTTCGGCCGGTTGTTTGGCTAGAAAGGAGTCGCCGAAAATGAACAAAATGAAACTGCCGATCCACCTCCTGGCTTTGATGGCGGCGGCCGCGATTACGGCCTTCGGCCAGCCAAGTACAACGATAAAAGGCGACGGAAACTATCCGCCGCCGCGTGAAGCCAAATTAGCAAGTAAGCTAATGGAACGCGACATGCCATACCGCATCATTTTGCCCCCGGCGTATTCCAAGAATGGAGTTGACCGCTTTCCGGTTATTTATCTTCTTCACGGGCTGACAGGACATTTTAGCAACTGGACCGACAAGACAAAGCTCGCCTCGTACGCCCAGAAACACAATTTCATCATTGTGACACCGGAGGGGAACGACGGTTGGTATAGTGACAGCGGATCGGTCGCGACCGACAAGTACGAGAGCTATATCGTTAAGGAACTCATCCCTGAAATAGACAAAAACTATCGCACGGTTGCCGACCGAAAAGGCCGCGTGATCGCCGGGCTCTCGATGGGCGGCTATGGCGGGTTGAAGTTTGGATTGAAGTATCCGGAGATGTTCTCCCTCGCGGGAAGTTTCAGCGGAGCCCTTGGTGTGACATCGTTTCCTAATGGCAGCGACGCTTTTTCAAAAACGATCATTGCGGTTTTCGGCACGGCAGACAGCGAAACAAGAAAAGGGAACGACCTGTTCGGGCTTGTTAAGGGCTTGACGCCGGAGAAGGCGAAAACACTGCCGTTTCTGTACGTCGATTGTGGAACCGAGGATTTTCTGTTTCAAAACAACCGCGACTTTATCCAGCTGTTGGTGGAAAAAAAGATCCCGCACGAGTTTCGCCAGCTTCCGGGCGGTCATAACTGGGCGTACTGGGATTCGCAGGTCCAGGAATTTTTGCGTGTTGCGGACAGATCGTTTGCCGCGAAATGACTTGGTGGTTGCAGTTATGAGCAACGTTTACAAATATCTCCTTCTCGTTTTTGCGTTGGCTGTAACGGTTTGCTCGCAATCAAGGCCGCCGGTAAAAGCGATGTATGTTGGTAACGAAGGTGTCTTGCTCTCGCATAACGGAAAGGCGGTTTTGTTTGACGCGCTGCATCGCGAATACGGGCCGGATTACCTGTTTCCTCCGCCAGACCTTTTGAACGCAATGGAGGCGGGGAAGCCGCCATTCGATCAGGTGCGTGCGGTGCTGGTTTCGCACGTTCATCTCGATCATTTTCACGCCGAATCAGTCGGGCTCCATTTGAAGAACAACACGAAGGCGAGGCTTGTTTCATCGGCCCAGACGATGCTCGAGATCGCGAAGAATTATCCGGAGCATGCGGCCATCCGTTCGCAAATGATCGAGGCGACGCCGGAGTGGAAACAACGGCGTGACTTTGAAATTGATGGCATTAGAATATCGATCCTTGGAATGAAGCATGGCGGCGACCGGTTCTGGTGGGTGAAAAATCTTGGACATATAATTGAGATCGGCGGGAAGAAGTTCTTTCAGTTCGGTGATGCCGATATGACCGATGAGAATTTTGGGGCTTTTGACCTGCCGAAAGAGAAGATCGATGTGGCCTTCGTGCCGTATTGGTACCTGCTCTCGGATGGCGGCCGAAAGCTGGTACGGGAAAAGATCGCGGCGAAAACCGTTGTTGCGGTCCACATTCCGCCCGGCACGGCATCACAGGAGGCCGAAAAACTTCGTGGACTTTTTCCGGGGGTAAAAACCTTGACAACCATTAGGCAAGAACTGGAGTTCTAAGCAATGGCCGCGATCTATCCGGCCAATGAAACATATGAAGAACTCAATTTTCAACACCTTTTTTATCGCAGCCTTACTCACTCTTCTTGCCGCAGTCGGACAGGCACAGGTACGCACAGATGTGAACGATGCCGAAGCGGCGAAAATGCTTCTCGGCAGGCATATGCTCTCGCTTCAATGGATCAGCTGGGAGCATTTCGGAAATGCGAATGTGACGAGACCGGGGGCGTTTACCGGATCAAAGGCGAACAGAAAGGTCGCGGTAATGACGACTTTGTCACGATCGACGGCGTCGTCAAATCGATCGATGAAAAGGAGTTTGTTTTTGACGGGAAGATCGTCACCAGGGTCAGCCATATTGCCGAAGGCGCAGAGTGCAAACGGGAAGGCGAGTTCACGTTCAGGATAACCGGCAAGCGAAAATACTGGCGGCTGATGCAGATGGATAACCCATGCGATCCGGTGACGGACTACGTCGATATTTATTTCCGCTGAGAATCTTTTAACGCGAAGGCGCCAAGACGCGAAGCCGCGCGGGATTCTGAAAAGTTTTGAAGCGTACGCATATCCTCCCCATCATCTTTCTTCCATTGCGTCGTTGCGTCTCTGCGTCTTTACGTTGAAAATCGATCCATGCTCAATTTTGCTATTGAAACCGCCCGCGAGGCCGGGCAAGTGCTTTTGGATAAGTTTGGCCGGATCTCGGGCGTGACTAAGAAAGGCGACATCAATCTTGTGACCGAAGCGGATTTTGCGTCCGAAGCCCTGATAATTGAACGAATAAAATCCTATCATCCTCGTCATTCGATACTCGCCGAAGAGTCGGGCGAAGCTGTCATTATTGGCGGCGGGAACAAATGGAAATGGATAATCGACCCGCTGGACGGGACGACGAATTACGCGCACGGTTACCCGTGTTTTTGCGTGACGATCGCCCTTGAACATGACGGAGAGATCGTAATCGGTGTGACATACGACCCGACGCGGAACGAGCTTTTTGCAGCCGAAAAAGGGCAGGGGGCGAGCCTGAACGCCAAGCCGATACACGTTTCGGCCAAGACGCCTGTCCGAGTCGCTCATCGTCACGGGATTTCCTTACAACTTTAAGGAAGTCCCCCATTTTGAAAAAAGCCTTAAGGAGTTTTTGCTTCGCTCGCGGGGCGTACGGCGCGATGGTTCGGCGGCGATCGATATGGCTTATGTTGCATGCGGGCGTTTTGACGGCTTCTGGGAAGAAGGTCTGAACCCGTGGGATGTCGCGGCCGGGAAGCTCTTGATCCAAGAAGCGGGCGGGCAGGTGACGTATTACGACGGTTCGCCGTTCAGCATTTACGCTCCGCCGATCTGCGCGAGCAATGGCAATATTCACAGCGAGATGTTGTCGATACTGAGTTAGCGGTGGGCGGCAATGAACGCGCCATTATGTTAATCTAGGAAAACTGGACGAGAGAGAGTTGTTAAAGAATGGCTGACAGCTGGCCGCCGTTAGCTGGTAGCTGATTCCAATATGGCATGGTTTAAGAGAGACAAACCCAAGATCGACGATCAGGACGAGGACGAAGAACGCACCGTCAAAACCGAGGGTATTTTGTAAAATGCCCGGAGTGCGAAAGCCCGCTTTATAAACGCGAATTGATCGAGTCGCTTCAGGTTTGCACGCATTGCGATTATCATTTTCGCCTGCCGGCATGCGACCGCCTGGCCTCAATGTTCGATGACGAGAAATACGAGCGGCTGGACGAGCAGGTGATGTCGGCAGAACCGCTCGGCGTTCACCGATACCAAACCTTACAAAGATCCGCATTGAGGCAGCGAAGGAGTCGTCCGGGCTGCCTGAAGCGATCGTCTCGGGAATGGGAAAGGTCGGCGGCCATTTAGTTTACGCAGGTGCGATGGATATGTCGTTTATCGGCGGTTCGATGGGGTCGGCGGTCGGCGAAAAGATCACACGCCTGATCGAAAGGGCTTTGGAAAATCGCGGGCGCCGTTGTCGTTTTTTGGGCGTTGGCAGGCGTGCGGATGCAGGAAGGAACGCTCAGCCTGATGCAGATGGCGAAGATCTCGGCGGCTCTTGCGATGCTCCACGAGGCTCGCCTGCCATTTTGATTCCGGTGCTGACCGACCCAACGACGGGAGGGGTAACGGCCAGCTTTGCGATGCTGGGTGACGTAAACCTTGCCGAGCCAAAGGCGTTGATCGGTTTTGCCGGCCCTCGCGTAATTGAGCAGACCATTCGCCAAAAGCTTCCAAAAGGCTTTCAATGTAGCGAATTCCTCCTCGAACACGGCATGGTCGATCAGGTTGTCGATCGGCGAAAAATGAAAGAAGACGATTCCAGCTCACTCCGCTGGATTTTATGATGAACAAATCTATCGCCGCTTAAATATTGAGTATGCTAAAAGACGTTTTTGTTAGTCTCTTACGCACGCGACATTGGCCGGTTAAAGGCCGAGCTGGAACAGTATGTATACGAAGCAGATCTGTGGAAGACAAGCGGTGAGATCTCGAATTGGGCTGGGAATCGACGCTGCATCTGACTGGCAATCTTAAGCATTTTTTTGGCGGAGGCACCTCGGCGGTTCCGGTTTTGTGAGAGATCGCGACGGCGAGTTTTCCTCCGAAGGCATTTCGCGGGCTGACATGCTTGCCCAGATCTGGACGCGACTGCAGCGGTGTTAAGATCGACACTTGAAAAACTGACCGACGAAGACTTCGCAAAGATCTATCCGATTGAGGTTTTCGGACACCCGATGACAACCGGGTTCTTCCTGACACACTCTGACGACACACTTCAATTATCACTCTGGGCAGATCAACGATCATGGGCGGTTGTTGGCGGCAAGTTAAGGACCATCATCGATGCTTATCTGCTGCTCAACCTCGCAATTCCTTTTTTAGGATCTTACCCGTAGCGTCATTGGCAAGGCATTGAGAAATTCGACCTGCCGCGGGAATTTGTAGGCGGCTATCCGTTCCTTTGTCCATTCGATCAATTCCATCTCGGTTATTGTTATTTCTTCCTTCAAAACCACAACGGCTTTTATTTCTTCGCCCATTTGCTCGTCCGGGATGCCAATAACGGCGACCAGCGAGACTGCCTCGTGTTTGATCAGTGTTTCTTCGACCTCTCGCGGGTATACGTTCATACCGCCCCGGATGATAAGGTCTTTCGTGCGGTCAACGATGAAAAAGAATCCGTCCTCGTCCTTATAGGCGATATCGCCGGAATAAAGCCAGCCTTCGCGGATGGTTTCGGCGGTTGCTTCGGGCCGGTTATGGTAGCCTTTCATTACATTGTGGCCGCGATAGAGCAATTCCCCCCTTTGCCGATCTGCATTTCTATTGCCGTCCGGGTCGACGATCTTTACATCGACGCCCCTGAAACAGGCGTGCCGACTGAGCCAGGCTTGCGGCCTACTGATTTCTGATTGAATGTGACGACGGGCGAACCCTCGGAGATACCATAGCCCTCTGTGAGATGTTGACACCGAAACGCGTTTGGAAATCTTCCAGGGAAGCGAAGGTCCGCCGGATACCGCGATACGCAGATTTTTTGAGATCGACGCGTAATCGAAGTCTGCATCAGCAAAATTAAGCAGTCCCCAGTACATTGTCGGCACGCCGGCAAATAGCGTGACCGTATGGTGCCGCATAGCATCGAGAACCGCTCCTGATTCAAATCTTGCGACCAGCACGTTGGTAGTGGCCCGATACATTCCCGCCAGCATAAGCACGGTCAAGGCGAAAGCGTGAAAGAGCGGAAGGACGATCAATTGGGTGTCTTTTGGCGAGGTTTCCAGGAAATCCGAGCAAACCATAGCGTTCAAAAACAAGTTGCTGTGGGTCAACTCGGCGGCCTTCGGTTTACCGGTCGTACCGGAGGTATAAATTATCAACGCCGTATCTTCAGCCCGGTCGGACACGCGTCGAAACTGGCTGATTGTCCGGAAACGAATTCGCCGAACTCCCGCCCCGTCGATTGGCGACGCCATATCGGATTTCGGCATGATCAGGTAAAAACTCTCACAGCCAGCGGTTTCGCGGAATGCCGCGTGGCCCATCTTTCCCATCGGCAACTCGTCCGTGCCGATAAAACAAAAATAGGCTTTGGCACCGCTGTCGGCCAGGTGATACGCGATCTCGTCTTGCTTCAAAAGAACGCTGAGAGGAACAACTACAGCACCTGCCTTAAGGATGCCGAAGAAGATGATCGGGAAATAAGGAAAGTTCGGGCACGTGATCGCAACGCGTTCGCCGGGAGCGAGGCCGGCAGACCTCAGGCCGTTCGCTACCTGGTTGGCGGCTGCGTTGATCTGGGCATAAGTCAGGCTGGCATCTCCAAAGAGAAATGCTGCCTTGTCCAAAAGTCCCGGGCGCTGTTTTCGAGTACGACTGAGAGATTCAGCATATTCGGTCAGAATTGATATACCAACGCGTTCAGTGCATTCCGGCACCGACCGAGGCAAATACCACGATTTGGCCGTCCATGATCTGATAGTCATCGAGTTTTTCTTTCAACACCAGATCGAACAGCGTGGGTACAGTCGCAACCGAGGTGTTTCCGAGAAATTAGATCGTCGAAGGGACCTTTCCCGCAAAAATATCTTCTGACTCTCCGTAAACTCCGGCCAGATTCCGGGCTATCGCATGCTGCATCTTTGCATTTGCCTGATGGAGCAAGAACATAGATACGTTGGCGATATCGAGATCGGCTTGGTCGAGGGCGTCTTTGATCACTTTCGGGACCCATTCCGTCGCATATTTGTAAACTTCGCGGCCATTCATATGGAAATAGCACGAACCATCGACGTCTTTTTGTTCGACGGCCCGAGATAAATAATGCGGTTATCGTCCATCGCGTGTGAGAACGTCGAATATGGAATGATCCCGCGAGTGCCAGTGGTTGATCCGCTCACGACACAAGCACCGCAGCCGTCCGCGAGGATCATTGAATCGACGTCGTGCGGGTCAAGGAGCCGGGACGCAACCTCCAACCCCGCGACCAAAATATGCCGGGCGTCGCCGCATTGAATTGTTTGATGAGCCTGTATCACCGACTGAAGCCAGCCGGGACAGCCAAACAGCACATCGTATGCAAAACAGCCGTGATTTGTGCAGTTCAATTCATGTTTCAGGCATGAGGCGAGATTCGGAACGGGGTGAAAAGCCTTGGTTTGCGGAATCATATTTCCCGCGTTATGAGCGACGATAATGCCCGATAGATCGTTCACGTCTGCCCGGCGTCCTCGACCGCAAGCCGCGACGCATCGGTCATGAGTTGGATCGAGTCCTGATCGGGCGGAATATACCGCCTTTCTTTAATACCCGTAATTGACTAAAGCTTTGCGACGATCTCAACGCCGCTTCGCTCGATCCTGACCCCGCCGTGGTCGTAAAATTCATGCGATTCGAATTGCGAATTCGGAACCAACATTTCGGGAAGTACGTTTCCCGTACCCAGAATTACGGTTTTTGAGGCCATCTTGAATACTAAAAAACTTTTCTCACACTTTACGCCCAATCATCAAAAAATCAAGTAGTTAGTTGTCAAAGCCGCCCGCGATATTCAAGAATGTCCTCAGTGAATTTTGATGAATCCGTAAAATACCTATATTTGCTCGGCAACGAGGTCGCGACCATGAAACTCGGCCTGGACAATATCCGTGCCCTGCTCGAAGCTCTTCGTGATCCGCAGAAAAAATCGGTAGAGTTCAGGCCCGACTTTTTAACGCAAACCGGAGGTTGTAGAATCAATTGTTAAAAATGTTTCGATCCCAGACTGCCAAGAAATACCGCCTTACCAGGTTTCTATCGAAGATCTCGATATTCACGTATCTGGTGTTCGTCATAGTTTTCTACCTTTTTCTCATTTCCTTTTTCTCTGACGCTTTACTATTTGACCGGTAGTATCGAACGTTCCGCAGATCACTTGGTTGTGGTTGATTTTTGGGAATGTGTGTATTTCTCGGTAATTGCCCAGACGACAATTGGATTTGGTGACATCGTTCCCGTTCGTGAAGGCAGGATATTTGCGGCATCACAGGGGCTGGTTGGCACCTTGTACTTGGCCATCTTCATCGGATTGTATCTATTAAAATACATTTGGACAACGGACGTTGTTCGAGTGTCAAAAGTCATGGCGTTTGATCCCGATGATAGGGTTTTTCGCGTGCGCATTCTTAATCCAGGCTCTTTCGACCTTCATAATATTTCGCTCGAACTATGGGAACATTATCGTAAATTAGAGTTCGATTTTCTGTCGAACCGGGAGATCCCACTACATTACCAACATATCGTCACTCTTCGTTCGATGTCAACATGGCTAATAAAAACTAAGCCCATAGATTCAGAACGCGTTGGGTCGATTTTCGCACATGTTAGGTGGTTCGATTTCCAAGTTGATGGAAAGTACACCTACACGAACTATGTCGAAACATTTCAAATCAAAGGAACGCAGATTTGGTGCGGAAAGTTTGAGAGGATTAAGAAAGTAGAGCAACCGAGATCGGATTACAAGAATTATCAGTGGTCGAAGTTTGACGTCGTCGCGCCGCAGGCAAAGTCCATAGAGACATGTAAACAGTGTCCTTTTTGGGGCTCATGCACTTGCGTGCGAACAAGGCAGAGGACGAATCTCTTGGATGACCGTATGAATTATGAAGACTCACTAGAATATCTGGACTCGCTTGGCTTTGAAACCATCGCGATGGAGTTTGGCCTGGAGAAGACGAGGAAAATGCTGGAGATACTAGGCAATCCTCACAGGAAGTATGTAAAAGTTCAAGTTCTCGGCACAAATGGGAAAGGTTCGGTCACAACGATGGTTGGAAATATTTGCAGATCGGCAGGCACTAGGACCGGCGTGTACATTTCTCCACATTTACACTCGATTACTGAACGTATACGACTGGACGGGGCTGCGATATCCAAAACTGTTTTTGCCATGTTCGCCACGGAGGTAAGGGCAGCTAGTGAAAAACTTCTAAGCATCGGAGCAATTAGTAAGCTCCCAACTTTTTTTGAGCAGGTCACCGTTATCGCGCTTTTAGCATTCGCGTCAAATGGAATTGAACTGGCTGCTTTGGAAACAGGTCTAGGCGGCAGATTTGATTCAGTCACGGCGACAGATGCCGAGGTTCTAAGCGTTTACGCCGATTGATTACGATCATCAAGAATATCTGGGAAATACACTAGAAGGAATCGCTGCGTGAGAAGGCCGCCGCAATCAGATTTTCGGAACAGGTAGTCGTTTACTCGAAACAAAGAAACCAGGCGCGAAAGAGATTCTTGACAGATGTCTACTTTTCGGAATTATCCCGCTTGCCGCCGAGACCGTGCCACTTTCCACGCGATTGGGTATGAAGCGGAAGCCATCAGTTACAGAACGCCGGTCTAGCCGTGGAAATAATTCGAAGCCTGCGTCCACTCGGATTCACGGTACTTGATTCAGATATATGTCATGGCCTGTAAATAGCCAAGCTACGTGGTAGGCTGGAGATTGTGGACAACTATATTTTCGACGGTGCTCACAACGTTGCGGGTGCGCGCGGATTGGCAATTACTTAAAAGAGAATGTGGCCGAACCAATTACAATGATTTTCGGGGCAATGAATCATAAAAGTGTCGCCGAGATGGCTGAGATTTTATTTCCCATGTCAGAAACGTTGGTCTTAACGCGTCCGAACTCGCCGCGTTCATTAACGGCATCGGAGATACTTTCCCGAATTCCAGCTGATCTCTTGATACGAAGTCCTTTGCTAACGGATTCTGTGGGAGATGCTCTTGAGCTTGCCGAATCATCTGGAGATAAAGGTGTCGTTTTGATTACGGGTTCCTTATATCTGGTTGGTGAGGCCCAAAGGCTTCTCAATTTTTCCAACTCCGCTTTTTAAGCGGTAACATTGAAGTATGCCCA
>CAVSZR010000011.1:0-151710 GCA_963732475.1 Blastocatellia bacterium
GAAGAAACGAACGAGATCCGATTCGGAAAACGGGGCGGCGTGGGCGGCCATCTCTTCGCGGCTCAGCGTCGAAGTTTCGCCGATATTGCTTTCATTCCCGGCTATTTTGAAGACGAGCAGGTCTCGGAATATGGACAGCAGATCGTGTGTAAAATTACGAAGGTCCTGGCCGCGGGCGACGAGGTCGTCGACGACGTTCAGGGCCAATTTGGGGTCCTTGTCGGCTATTGCCTTAAGCACGCTCGTCAGCATTTCGGCACTCGCCATTCCCGGAACGCGCTTGAGACGTCAGCGACGGCTATCGTCTCACCCGAGAAGCTTATGACCTGATCGAAGTTCGATTGGGCGTCACGCATTGAACCTTCGCCGGAGCGGGCGACTCGACGAAGGGCATCGGCGGTGATATCGATCTTTTCGGCTTCGGCGATCAGCTTCAGACGGTCGAAGATCTTCTGCACGGGGATCGTCCGGAATTCAAACTCCTGACAGCGTGAGCTGGATGGTTTCCGGGACCTTGTGGAGCTCGGTCGTCGCCATTATGAAAACGACGTTTGGCGGCGGTTCTTCAAGCGTTTTCAGCAGCGCGTTGAACGACGCCTCGACAAGCATGTGGACCTCGTCGATGATAAAGACCTTGTACTGGTCGCGGGCCGGATTGATGTTTATACCTTCGAGAATGGTCTCGCGAACGTTGTCGATTCCCGTGTGCGACGCCGCGTCAAGCTCGAATACATCCAGCGAGCGGCTTTCGGAAATTTCGAGGCACCACGGACAGATTCCGGGTCTGTCGAGCTGCACGGGACGAGGTTCGGCTTGTCGGTTTTACGGCAGTTGAGTGCCTTTGCAAGGAGCCGGGCGGTGGTCGTCTTGCCGACGCCGCGGGCCCCCGAAAACAGGTACGCGTGATGCAGACGGTCGTATTCCAGGGCATTGCGAAGCGTTTGCGAAATGCTCTCCTGCCCGGTCACTTCCTCAAAAGTCTGTGGGTGCGACTTTCTTGCGATCACCTGATAGGACATTTCTACAAGGATAAAGGATAACGGCGAAAGGATAAAGTGCCGAGTGGGGTAAGTTGGTGGTCAGTGATCGGCGGTCGGTGGTCAGTGGTGAGTGTTCGGTCGTCCAACGTGAATTTTGACGATCCGGGTGCGAAAAAGTGGCAAAAAACCGCGATTTTGGCCGTGTCGATTCGACAAAAACCCCTAATCCTTGCGTCACCGTGGGTCATTGTGTGACTAACGGCATGCTTTCGCCTGCCTTTCGCCTGCGGTCCCCGCATCACCGCGTCGCCCGTAAAACGGTAAACCTCCGCATCACCGCATCACCGCGACGCTCCATTAGTTGAAAACGAAGGATCGACCGGTTTGCGGCACGTTATTGACCCAATTACCTCTAATGCCGCCCCTAACGGGGCGTGCTCCTTTCTTCTTAGCTCGTTTCTATAAACATTAAGCTCCTACGGAGCTGGATGATCACCGGATCACTGAATTTTCAAACTCCCTCCTCATCGTTGCCTGTCTGTCGCTGCCTCGCAGCTGAGATCTTCAAGTCGCCACTAGTTGTCTGGTTGACAAAGCGTTGCAGCTGTGATACATTCTTGCTTCGATGGGTATGATCAAGAATTGGGAAGAATTTGCACTTGGGCCGAGGGATACGCGTAACGAAATGCACGTGACGCTTAATGACAAGGGCGAGATAATGATCGGGGCTGCGGCGGCACGAAGGTTTGGGCCGCACGACCGGGCGGTGCTTTTGTACGACCGGTGGAACGGACTGGTCGGCGTCGCTCCGGCAGATCCGCGGGCCGAAAACTCGTTTCCTATCGTCAGCAAATCAAATGGCCGCCACCGCGTGATAAGGGCCGCAGATTTTTTCGCTATTACGAGATATTCATGCCGCGCACCACCGCATGCAAAGCCGAGATCGACGAGGAAGGCGTACTGGTGCTCGATCTAAAAGCCACAAGGGCAGTGCGGAAATAGCAAAGCCGTCCACCCCTCGGAAATACGATCTTGAACTGCCACTTTCAAACGACAAACATGAATACGACCCAGCTTAGGACCAGGGCGAGAAACAGGATCCCGGTGTATTTGATCACACGGGCCCTGAGGCCGCGGCTTCCCATGGTATGGACCAGGAATAGTTTCGAAATGTAACTCGCCGATGCCGAGATGGCCAATAGCCCGCCGAGAAACTTTACGGTGAAAGCCCCGGCATCGTGCATCTGGATATTGGCGATCACTGAGCCGTGTATCTCGAAAAGGGAAACAAGAAAGGTCAGGACGATGAGCCCGCTCTGGCCGAAAAAAGCCTGCAGAATTTTTGAGACGGTCAGGATCAGAATAATAACGGCGGCGAGCTTAAGGATGGGCAAGATCTTGAGTTCGATGTTTTCTGACTTTGCCGCGCGGTGAGGAAGTTTCCGGGCGAGGATGACGATCATGAGCAACGTGACAATGGCGGGCCCAGAAAAAAGAAGCAAAAGAGCATAGTGAATTTCGGCCGGGCCGAGCAATAACAAGACTATTCCCTCACACAGCATCGCCAGCGTTGCAGCCAGAAAGGTCAGCGTTTCGTAGCCGGTCTCATCAGACGGCGAGGATATGCTCTCGCGGGCAAGCGAACCGTCGTTGCCGTGCTCGAGACCAGGCCGCCGAAAAACCCTGTCAGGATCGCTCCCTTTCGATTGCCAAGAAAGCCGATCGCAGCGGATCCAAGGGCCTGGATAAACGCTAACGCGAAGACCATATACGCGGCCTTCTTGACGCTGAAGATACCCCACCGGTCAATCGGCTCGCTCGGCAAAAACCAGGCGATCAAAAAAAATACCGATAGGACCAGTACCGGCTTTGCCCATTGTCTGAAAATGGCCATTTACCTCCTTCGCCCATTATCCAATGCAACAAGGAGAATACGCCAATGAGTTGATGCCAACTTAAGCTTTGATCTCCGGTGTTCTTTGCAAAGGAACTTCCACATCTCTCTATCACCTGTAAGTGTGTGCCTTAGCACAGACGCTTGATTAGGCTTTTGCTACGCTCTTGGTGGCCGAAAACTAGGGTTACCACAATTATTGAAACGGATCTTAGGCTAATTGTTTTAAGACGGTTGGGAGACACGGCAATGAAAAACACTAATTTAATCATATCGACTATTTTGGCAGTCATGCTTTTATCGGTGAGCTCGGTTATGGCGCAGGACAAGAAAATGGATATGAAACCGATGCCCAAGGACGGGATGAATATGGCCGAGATGCACAAGGATGGGCATCATGCCATAATAATGGCGTACCGTCACAATGCTCTAGCGTTTACAAAAGCTCTCTGGGAAATGACAGCGAGACGGTAAGATCGAAGGACGTCGACATGGCACGTGCAGCTTTTGCCGAGGTCAAGCGAAGCCTCGAAAAAATGGACGAGATCCATAAAATGCATATGAGCAAGATGGGAAAGATGGACCCCGCGATGATGGAAAAAATGAAACCGATGATGGAGAAAATGGAATCGGATAAAGCCGCTCTGAAAGGACACGTTCAATCACTCGAAAGTGTGCTGCAGGGCAACTCGCCCAGCGCTCAAGAGATCGAAATGCATGCCGCGGCACTTCTCTTAAGACTTGAAAAGATGAGGATGCCTGAGAAAAAGATGGACATGTAGGGCAGGTTCAAACGGAGCCGTAATTTTCGGTCCGAATTAAAGGTTGGAGGTGCGAATTAATGTCAGTACCAAACAAAGATGAAGTGGAAGGAAAATGGGAACCGGCCAAAGGCTGGGTAAAGGACAAAGCCGGCGAAGTAACGAACGACCCCGCCTTGGAAGCAGAAGGGGAAGCTCAAAACGCCGCAGGAAAAGGCCAGGAAACGTGGGGAAAACTCAAACGCGGAGTCGGCGAAACTGTTGACGCGGTAGGTGATGCCATCAGCAATGCCGGGGATAAAATTAATAGAGGTTAGAAAATAATGGTAGGCGAACCTGACAATATAAGAGGTGCCGGTGCGGGCGGCAGAAGGTCCGCGATGTGGAAGCGATCTGTAAAGAGTGTTTTGCAAAGCTGCCCGAACCGATGCAGCGGGGATTGAAGGACAAAGTCCTATATCCGGCGGTCTACCATCAAGCCTGCAAATTCCTCGCCATCTGGTAAAGCGTCAGAACCAAACCCATAAAAGATATCCAAGACCGCGCCGATCTTCAATATCTCCCCCGGGGCGTCAACTCCCTCAACTTGTCGTCCGCAATTCGCGATTTAAACATCTACGACTGAACCCGAACATCTTGCCTTAAAGATTGCTAAACCTAGAAAGCTAACTTCAAATTGTTTCTCAAGGCTGCTAAGGCGATTTCTTGTAACGGCCATCAACGAACTTATACGTCTCGGTCTTTTGAAAGGGAGTGACTACGTATCGCTTCGCAACGCGGGTGGCCCTTTTCCGATTGTTTTCACAACCACATCGAAATATGGGGAATTAACGGACGGACGGAAACTAACCGACGATTTTGAGGCGAACTGGTCCTGGGGCTCGCTGACGGCTGCAACGTTGCTTTCGTGATTTGTTAAGCTCAGAATCTTCCGAAAGATTCCGCCATCTAGTGAGAAGTATTCCTCACCGCCCTCTTCATACCCTTGCCCCATATAGAACCAATCAAACTTAAGGGCAAATTTGTTGGCGAAATTTCTACAAGTTTCGGAGCCAACACTTCTCCAAACGAACCAAATGTCCCGATGTTTTTTTGGACTTGTGCGATTTTCCAGTGATCTGAGTCCTTGCTGAACACTCCGACGCTTATTGTAAAGGCACAAACGTGACATGTGTAATCTTCAAGTGTTGGAGCCGCCTTGGTTACCAATATCATCTTCTCGATTCCATTTTCTATGAACGAAAGTGTAACGAGGTGTTTAGCATAGCCTTTCGATTCGTCTTGGGAAATCGTGCCGTCCGGTAGGCGGATTTTTGAGTAGCTCCCCTGCAAATAGTTGCCGAACATCATGAACATTTCGTGTGTCCTTGACACCAACCTTGCCGGTTATAATTGGAAAGGACTTTCCTCGAAACCAATTCTTCCGGAAATCAGGTATTCAGACGGAGTATTGGTGTCCTGCATTAACAGTCCCACCACGCCAACCAGCTTTGCTTCGCTGAAATTCTCCTTCAGATCCCGAGCCTCTCGAAGCGGAACAGAGATTGATTCTTCCCGACCATCGTAAAGATAAACCGGAAATTGTTGCTTGTCGGCGTCGAAAGTTCCTAGTGCTCCGCGAAAGTTACTGTGAAACTCGCGGCTCAAGATTGCGTTCATCTGTCGATAAATCGATTCGGCGCTCTTCACCCTGTCGTAGAGTTCGCCTCTCTCGAAGAGCTCCTGCCACTGTGCCTGCCGTTTCGCTGTTCGAGCTTCAAACTGTTGGGTGGTTTCAAATTCATCCTTCGCAGCAGTTTCGTCTAACTTGGCAAGTTCGAAACGCTGACGCCCGTCTATTGCCTCAAGTTGTCTTTGAAGCTGCGGAAGCTCCTGCTTTGCAGTCTCGATAGGTGTTTGCGGGTAAATACAAACAACTGTCGCGAAGTTGACGAGTACGCCGAGCAACCAAGGGATCGAAAGGTGTCGAATGGCGGAAGAAAATTTCATGATTTGTCGAAATCCTCGGATAGGGCTCTTGTCGACTTGGCGTACTCAATCTTCAATATCCCCCGCGGAGCCGCCAACCCGTCACTTATCGTCAGTAATCGGCGAGTTAAACGTCAACAACTGAAAAGCGGAACAAATTATCCCTCGCAGCATAGTCTAAACTATGTCCAGTGTGTGAGAAATGCAAGATTTCACTCGTTGTGCTTTCGGTTTTTGCCACCTAAAGTGATTCTGTTCCGATGGAAATGAACGAACTCGAAGAGAAACTTCACCGAACCTGGATCGATATCTTACTCACTGGCGGATTTACCAAGGAAATCGAGCTAGTCTTAGACGCGGACCTATCAATAACCTATGGCGGTTATGATCCAGATGGAATCGCAATTGACTCGCCCGCAACGTTCGCGGTGCAGGTAAATTGTGATGATGAGGTTCGCCGCACACTTGAGAAAACACTGCGCCTCGTTTTGCATGGGGCGGATCTTCCGATTAAAATGGGGGGCCTATTGATTCGGCGGAAATGCCGATTGAATTTCGCCTAAAACTAGTTGAACCCGAAGACGGATGGAGAAATACTGTGCGGGATGACATTCGTCAAAAAAAGCTTATCGAAGAGAAAGAATCTTGATCAGCTTTCTCAAGATCATTGGTGAAACCGCAAGAGTCGCTTCTGTAGATATTTCAGCTCTCAATCTAGAATTCTACGATCCACCGTGGGACATACTGTTCTGGTAACGCGGTAGCGCATTCACACGATCTAAAAAGAAACTTTTTATTGTCTGACCCCTAGTCCTGTCGAACCCGTAAAAATATTCGGCACCATACCCTTTCTTCGTGGTTCGATAACGGAACGAATACGGTTCGATGTCCCTATCCCTTTCCATCGTATCGCATTCGGAGGATTTTTCTCATCCGTCCGGCCTCTACGATTGCCTCGCGAATACCCGATCGAATATTGTATCCATATTCGTGCGAGGGCCTAAGGGTCAGCCCGATCTCCGACAGGAACTCAGGTGCGAAAAGTGCGTTGACAAAATCCCTGAAAAGGGCAATTGCATTCGCAGCAACTATCAAAGCTGTTGAGGGACATACAATAGTATCAAGCCAGTTCCTTTCTATTGCCGTAAATTTTGTCTCAAGCAGCATCTCGTCTGGGCCCGCATTGAGGATTCCCTTAAATATCGTCTTTTGCAAGAAGACATTTAACAACTGTCGCTTGCTGATCGGGACCGCGTTGCTCTGAATTATCTTGACGGCGTCAAAGAGGTCTCTGGAACGTGTTCGCTGGATCCAAACTTTGTAGTTTCTTAGCCAGCACCCTTCTAGTGAATATGTAAGGACTAGGCACTGACATAACTCTGAGTCGCCATAAGGGTGGACGCAGGAAGCCGCGGAGTTGGCAAGACAATTTTTTCGTAATCGGAGACGTCGAACTTGACCCGCATAGTAACGCTTGCGTCATCGGCCATTCCGCGGAAGTAAACTCGACCGTCGAGAGCTCTGCATTCCGAATCTGGTGTTTGTTTTTCCTTTACAACTAACCGACTATGATCGAATAGTATGCCACTCGCTTCCGTCACTGTCTCGCAGATTGATCGCAAGCGTGTTCGAAACACGTCTTCGACATCAAGGTGTAACGCTGTGAAGTCAAGGTCATCTGAAAAGCGGGTGTCGGAAAAATAGATTTTGCGAAGACAGTTGCCGCCCTTCAGAACTAGATTTCGGCCCAGCCATGCGTCGTTAGATATCGCCCATAGTATCCAACCCATTACATAGTCTTTTTCTATTATTGGGAGTGGTACGCCGTTTTCTATTGCTAATGTTTTAAAGGTTTCTGATAGGAGCATTCATTAAATTAAGTACGCCCACAAAGCTCACGGTATTTGCAATAGGCGCAAATCTGTTGATAGGACGTCATTTCGAATTTTTCTTTTTCTTTCGGGATATTAAGCTCCGGCTCTTCACAATACTCGTACATGCGATCGGTTTCAATTCGAATACTCTCGGCGAAATCGTCAAAATCGTAGTCGTTCAATTCAACCGAAAGTTCCTCGTAGGTGGGCAGCAAATATGCAATGGTAGTTTTGATATGTGCGAAGTCGGTACCGAAGTGAAAGTTTGCCCAACCAGCATAGCCCTTCAGTTGAGTGTTATGTTTTGCATGATCCGCCTTACCGGTTTTCCAGTCGTAGATGTGTAAATCTTCGTCAATCGGGAACACTAAATCAACCTTTACAATAGGCTTTCAATGTTTTCAATTCGGCATTCGCCGAACTTAAACTTTTCTCCGAGCTCTATCACCCAGTCATCTTTGGAAACCATTGCTTCCTCGAAAATCCATTGCAATCGGTCGCTTTGAAGAAAGTTTTCCATTGCCGTATAACTGGCTTGAATATCGGCGTTCTCGATATCAATCTCGTCGAGCTTGTTGTAATAGACATCCTCGAACTCTTTATCCCTGATCTCGTCGAATGTCTTGCGGCGGATATTCAAGAAATTTTTGTAAATCGATCTTCTCCTCGGACTTGCGAAGTCTCACAAGTAACGGCGAGAATGACTTCATGGCTGATATTCCCGATTTCAAGAGGAACTGTTGTTAGCTTCTTTAAGCGAAACGCCTTCTTAGCATTTTCAATGTCGTATTTCGCATAATAGTCGTAATAATATCGACGCTTGCATTGCTGGAATGTGGAAAACCTACTGTAGGACCAACCGAGAATATCGGTGTATTCGAATTCACGCAGCTTATTGAGGTAGGTCGACATAGGCACTTTTGTCTTTTCGTTGGCCATGAGAAGTTCAA
Source organism: Blastocatellia bacterium (assembly GCA_963732475.1). GTDB lineage: Bacteria > Acidobacteriota > Blastocatellia > Pyrinomonadales > Pyrinomonadaceae > OLB17. The sequence goes on from CAVSZR010000011.1 coordinate 8,428, forward strand.
TCGAATTCAGAGAAACGCGTTTCCACGATGCCACCGGGTAGATCGTCTTCGAACTGCAAGTTGCACGTGCAAGCGTCCCCACACATTCGCTCACCGAGTAATTTCACTGAGTCAGCTGGTCTCCAGCCGGCGGCAGCATCCATTTTGCATTCGGAACAAGCATTCTCGCGGCTTAGGACCAGCCGAACGCGTGGTTTTTTCTTTTTCTTAAAAATGTTGAACATCGACCGAGATTTGGTAAACACGGGGAATCTATCACCGAAATAGACATGATGGCAAGGTTGTCGGGATTAATTCAAAAGGTGATCCGTCGCTACCGCTCGCGGTTCTGAGGGTGGTAGATTGGGTTGATGATAAAAAGAAGTGCGGGGCTGTTGTTATTCAGGACGACGAACGGGTTTGTGGAGGTATTTTTGGTGCATCCGGGCGGGCCGTTTTATGCGAAGAAGGACTTGGGCGTGTGGTCGATCCCGAAGGGAGAATTGGACGGCGAAGAACCGTTTGCGGCGGCGAGGCGTGAGTTTGAGGAGGAGACCGGATTCCGGATCGCGGGAGATTTTATCGAGCTGCCGGTGATCAAACAAAAAGGCGGGAAGCTGGTCTATGCGTGGGCGGTCGAGGCGGATGTGGATGCGTCGGCGATAGAGAGCAACACGTTTGAGATGGAATGGCCTCCGAAAAGCGGAAAGGTGCAGGAGTTTCCCGAAGTGGACCGGGCGGAGTGGTTTGACGTGGAGACCGCGAAGAAGAAGATCAATCCGGGGCAGGTTGGGTTGATCGAGAGCATGGTGAGGAAGATATAGGGTTTGCCGGAACTCCCCTCCTGGATAGGAGGGGTGGCAGCCGCTTAGGCTGACGGGGTGGTAGATCTGTAAAGGTTCTTTTTCCTCTGGTGTTCTTCTGTTGGCTGCGTTGGTCTACCACCCCGCCCTTCGGGCACCCCTCCTATCCAAGAGGGGAGTTTGGAGGACCTGCCCTGCGAAACTCGATTCTGCAAGGCTCCAGAGGAGCCAAATGTTTATAGCATAGAAGGTGGAGTAGGTCGTTTAGCCCCTTAGGGGCGACATAACACCTTTCGGGTCAATAACTTGCCCCGCTCCTACGAAGCTTTTCCGGTTTTCTTGCCATCGATTCTATAAACATGCCGCTCCGCTGGAGCTAAACCAGGGATGCGACTTTTCAGACATCCCCTTATTTAGGTGCCTTCTGTCGTTTACTTCGGAACGTCTGCCCCGTTTTCTTAGAACTTAATCATAAAAACGGACGTTGGAAGTCCTGGTGCCCCCGTCATTGAGCGTCACCGAGAACTCGCGGCAGGTGCCTCTCCATGCTGCGTTCGTCTGCCAGAACAATGTGTACTGGTCCGGGAAGTAATACATACCAAGCGGTAGAACAGCCGGTACGCTCGGCCCCGTTGGGGCGCCGGTCATACAATTGATTGGCGTGGTTGTCGGCGAACCCGGGGCAAGGATGTTGTAGCCTTTGAAACCGCTCAAGCTGAACGAAACCGGGACAGCGTTTCCGGCGACAATAAAGTTAAATCCCGGAGGCGAAACGGACAGACGTCCGAAAAAGCCCGAGAAGTTGTAAAGGACCGTGACAGTAAAGGTGCTGGTTGAGCTGTTACCGGCTGCATCGGTCGCGGTTACGGTAACAGTTGTCGTCCCTACGTTGAAAATCGATCCGGACGGCGGACTGATCAATAGAGTTGGGGCCGAACAGTTGTCGGTGGCCGAGATCGTGGGATAGCTGACCGGCATCGACGTAGCCATCGAATTTGGCGGCAGCGTGACAACAATATTCGCGATCGGGCTAATGACCGGCGGAGTGGTTTCAAGCGTGACTGTAACATTGAGCGTCGTGGTCGCGGAAAGAGCTCCGGTATCCATCACCTGAAGGGTAAAGCTCGCGTTCGTTGCAGAGCACGAAGCGGCGACAGTTGCGGTGACAACACCTGCGGCATTTACAGATATGCCGGAAATCGTAACGCCGTTGACCGTGGTCGGGCCGACGACCGAAACCACCAGATTGTTCTCGGCATCTTCGGCGTCATTAACATTAGCGATGGTAACGTTTGCCGACGTGCCCTGCTGCCTCGATACCGGAACGGCATTGATCGTTGGCGGAGAGTTCAGTACAACAGTTCGTACTGACACGTCATCGATGGCCATGCCGCCGAAGTTGAACGATATTTCGCTGTCGAGGTGGAAAATGACCTCGATGTTCTGACCAGCGAACGATGAGATATCGGCTCGATATCTGCCCCAGCCCGCCGATGCTCCAATATTTACCGGGGATTGCCGGGGGAGTCGGTCATAGTCGCGTCGAGGAACTCCCAGACGGTACGTGCCGATGCGGGATTCCCGACCTGCCTGACGATCACGCGGGCGTGATCGAAGCAGGCGTTCTCCATCTGGTACCGCATTGCCCATTCCAGTTCGATCTGGCCTGCAAATGCCGTCAAATTGATATTTGGCGACAGCAGGTCCTGGCTGCTCGATGCATTGTATGTGTTGTCCAGATCGGTCTTCCAGCAATTTGTCCCACCGTTGCAGGTCGAAAAATCGGCGACCGGATTTGTCGTCGCCGTAGCAATGGTTGCAGGAAGGCCGCGTTCCCATTCGTCGGCTGTGCCAGAGTGGGTGAAGCCGCCGTCAGTCCCGCCGCCAGCCTCAAAATCCTGGGAATAGATCACGGTAGGAAGCGATGCAGGCTGTTCGCATATCCGCATACTCCAAGCGTTCAATGTGCCGCCGTTGGCTCCCGCCGTATCGTCGCGAAGGTCGAGCGTCCATGTGCCGCCGGCGTTCTCGCCGTCAAACCAGCCCAGGCGATAATTAATTTCCGGCTGATAGAACAGCGGCCGCTCTACGGTAAACACAGGCGGAATCGCCGCTTCATCGTCGAAAGTGAGATCCATCTGTGTCTGCAGGCCGGTCGAGGCCGAACCGATATCGGTAAAGAGGCCGTTGACGTTGCCCGCCGGCGATCGCAGCGTGGCATCGACATCCTGCATGAGCGCGTGATTCAACTGGACGCTGACGTCGAGATCGGCAACATGCGGGTTACCCGGTACGGTTATAGTCGAGCTGACCAATCCTGTTCCCGGGCCGATGGTTTTTGGCACGTCCGTACTTGTGTAAGTCGTGCAATTAATGCCCTCGTCGGCCTTTGGAAGCACGGTTACGCTAAGGTTATATGTCGCCGTAGGCCCACCGGTTGCGCCGTTCAGATCGACATAAGCGAAATACGTGCCAGCCGTCTTGACCGTCATAAACAGCGGCTTCGGAATCTGATGTATCGGTTGTGCCGGTGTCGTCCACGACCAAGATCTGGTTATTGGCGTCGCCGAACAGCGCGATCCCGAGCCTGCCATTAAAGGTTGTTGTATCGTTCTCAGGATCGAGGTCGAGCCCGAGATAGACGGTGTCGCCGGCATTCAGCGTCATCGAAAAGAAGTCGACATCCGTTCCCGGATTGCGGGTGCCGCTGACCCAGCCGCTTGCGGGAAGTGGGTTCGCGGTCGCAGGCGTATCATTGGACTCGACCTCGGGAACCGGGGCACCGCTCTGAAGCCGGACGTATAGGTCGTATGGCCTCAGTTGATTCGTCGCAGAAAAGTGATTGACAACCAAGTAGTAGGTGCCGGTCGAGGTTATCGAAGCACCGGCGATCGAAGAGGAAAAATTGCCTAAAGACCCGTCGTCATCGTCAAACTCGATCAGCGTCGTGCCGTCACTTGCAAAGAGCCGGAGCTGACTGTCAGACGATGCATTTGACGAGCCGGACGTCATGACGGCCGCATAAACCCGGTCACCTGAATTCGCCGTGAAAGAATAGTAATCGGCGTCCGCATTCGGGTAGATGTTTCCCCTGACCTTTGCTGGCGTCGTGATGGCCGTTGCAGTTCCCGAAGTGCCATTGGGTTCGATCTCGCCCTGAAGGCCGGCCGATACAGTGCCGTTCGGTGCGGCCAGGCCTGGAGAAACATTCTTTCTTGTGCCCTTAATGTTGACGTTGACGGGACCATCGAAATTGTGATCGCCAAGATCACGAACGTCCTCGAGGTCCGTCGTGAGCAGCACATCATTACCTTCGGTTCGCTCCAGCGACGTTTCCTTCCCGTTTGGCTCGCTGGCCTCCGGTTCGATCGGATAACTGAATTCATACCACGAACCCTCCTGGGCTCCGGCCTTAAAGGACATAAGGCCAAAAACGGTAAGGCTCAGAAGTGCTCCGAGCAATACGACAGTGCGGCCGCTAACTGCGAAAGTTGATGCAACGTTTTTCTTCATGATGAGGGCTACTCTCCTACGCAAATTCTAAGGCGCCTGGCGCTCAATGGTTCCCTTTGTACCGGAAACTTCAGTCAAACAGCGATGAAGTGGAAAATCTTATTGGCCCGAACCAACGGCAGGGCTATCTGCCGATGATGGACGATCCAGTCTGGCTCGCAAAGCAATAGGTACGTGTGTCAGTCTCAGTAAATTCGGGCGAAATGTCTGTCTGGCATCATACCATTAGTGCGTTGATATGTAAAACCAGACGGCCCAATGATTTAGAGAAGTATAAAAGGACGGAAAATTCGTATTGAGGGCCGAAAGCAAAAAAGAAGAAAGGCTTCAGACTTAACCGCAACACAGACTGAAATTGCTACCGTTGCTCGATTCCTCGCCTAGCGGAGTTCACAACTCAAACCTTGTGCGGAGCCTGAAGCCAGATTTTAGGATAAAGGATTCGGCCAAAAGTATAAAGCGGCGATTTGATCATTTTCTTTGTTCATACTCCTCGCAGGTGCAAAATTCGTCGACGCCGGGTGTGCAGTTGGGCGGGCTGCTGCGAATGCAGTCTTTTCCGTATTTGATCAACAAAATGACCAGAACCGCCATGCCGGCAATAAAAAGGGCAAGGCCAACCTTATCTTTAGTGCTCAAACCCTTCTTTGCCTGCCGCTTTCGGATCACGTTGTCGTACTTTAACGGATCGAATTCGGCGGAACCGCTTTCGTATTTCTTCGTCTCTTCATCGAATATTCGCTTGAAGTCGGGACGTTTTTTTGCATCGGCAGTTTTACTGTCATCCGGTTTGAGCGGCGATCGAGACTGGGCAAAAACCGGGTGGTGCAGCGTCGCCGTCAGAAGGCAGAAGATGGTGAATAGGGTGGCCGCAACTTTCAGCATTATCAATTACTCCTGTAAAGCTAAACTTTTTGTCGAAAAAGGATGCGAGCATTATAGATAATTTTTGTGCAGCGAAATCTAAAGTTTTGTAAAGATTCATAAAGACGAGATCCCCGGCATAACCTACGTTACGCCGGGGACCATAAATGGCGGAAAGGGTGGGATTCGAACCCACGGAACCCGTTAAGGCTCACAGCATTTCCAATGCTGCCAATTCAACCGCTCTTGCACCTTTCCGAAAAAGAACCCTTTCCCGCGAATTACGCGAATCGATGGAGAATGATCGGATTCTCACTTCCTTGAATACGCGGGTTTGGCTATCAAGGATCAAATTACCTACACTTCGAGAATTTCTTCTTCAGCGGCCGCCACTTCCTCAACCGGCGGCGGTTTTGGGGTTTCACCGACGACTGCCGGTTCATCGTCGCCGACAAGCCAAGTATATAAAAATCCGGCGAGAAGTGCACCCAGGATCGGCGCTACCCAGAACAACCAAAGCTGCGGTATCGCCCAGCCCTGGACAAAAACGGCCGGGCCAGTGCTGCGGGCAGGGTTGACAGAGGTGTTCGTGACCGGGATCGTGATCAGATGGATCAGCGTCAGGCATAGGCCGATGGCGATCGGTGCAAAGCCTTTCGGTGCCTTGCCGTGCGTTGAGCCGAGAATGACGATCAGGAAAAAGAACGTCATCACGACTTCGGCAACGAATGCAGCCAGAATATTATAGCCGCCGGGCGAATGCGAGTCGTAGCCGTTGGCGGCAAAATTGCCGATCGAGAAGCCCGCTTTGCCGCTGGCAATGATGTACAGAATTCCGGCACCGGCGATCGCCCCCAAGACCTGGGCGATTATGTACGGAACCACATCCGAGGCCGGGAAACGCTTGCCAGCCCAGAGGCCGAACGTTACCGCCGGATTGAGATGGCAGCCCGAAATGTGCCCGATCGCATAGGCCATAGTCAAAACAGTCAGGCCAAACGCAAGCGACACACCCGCAAACCCGATGCCGAGGGCCGGAAACGCAGCGGCGAGTACCGCACTGCCGCATCCGCCGAGCACCAGCCATAACGTTCCGATAAACTCCGCCGACAACCTTTTAGTTAAAGGCATATAGGAATCCTCCGATTTGAACCAAGTTTTTAGGACAACTACGTGAGGAAGTGAATTCTCAAATAACAAGCTTGCAGGCTCGTCAACAGGCTTAAGGCTCCTGGTAGAACCACCCCATCATCCGAAGGGATGCCACCCCTCGTAAGACAAGAGGGAGGAAGCTGGTCCTCAAAATCTCATAAACCGCCGCCGCTGGATCATGTCGTTATAGGCTTTGGTGATCTTGGCTGGCGAGCCTTCGACCATCCATCCTGCTCCGGTCGAGATGAATCGCCGTTCGCTTTCGGTAAACGGTTTTTTGTCGCGTATACGCCGCATCATTTCCTTTGACGCCTTTGTAAACTCTTCGCAGGCGCTGATATAGGTGGAGGCCATGGGCTGCTTGGACGCTTCACCCCGAAGCTCTTCAACCGTTGCATCAAAATCTTCGATCAGTGGGTTTAGCTCGTCGGCGGTGATCTGTTCGAATTGTTTGTCCTGCAAAAGGGTCTTTATCTTTTTCGATTTGATTCCGGATTCAACGACCAGAAAATCCGTGCGTTTACCGGAAACTCCCCGTAGCTTTTCCAACTGCTCGGCCGCAACCTGATCTTCGAGGCTATCGACCCCATCGGCGAAGACCGTGTTGGCTTCGCGAAAGGATTTGAACGCCGCAACAAGGGCGGCATGCGATTGTTTGCCTTTGGCAAATTTGTCGTCTTTGTAATCTTCCTGATCGTAATATTTATACACGCCCCGGATCTGTTCGATAACCGCTTTCAGAGCTTCAACGTATTTATCGGCAGCGTCTTCGAGCTCGGGCATGCCCGGTTCGAGCAATTTTGCCGCTTCGACGGCTTTTTCGCAGTCAAGGCCGTCGCCGCTTACATCGTAAAGACCGTAAATATTCATTTCCTTGCCGGTCGGGCCCTGGTCCATGTCCCTGACCCACGAGGAGTAACGGTTGTAGCTTTCGACCACGCGGTTCGAATATTTATTGAAGCATTCGGTTATATAAGAGTTAGTCTTCTTAACAAGCGTGTCGCCTGGAGACTCTGTATTGCCGGGAATGGGTGTGTCGCCCAGCGTCGGGAGCGGCGTTTTGGAACCTTGCTTATTCGCAATTTCGGAGAGCCGCTTGCAGCCAAGCGTGCCACCGAGGATCAACAGCACGCAAATGAGCGCGGACAGATTTCTGCTCGTTAGTTTTTGTCGAAGGTTGTAAGGCACGTTGTAATGGAGGGAGGAAAGCGGAAGGACGATGGATGACTAATGCTCTTTTTCTATTCATCCTTCATCCATCAGCCCTCTTCCTTCAAGAACTGGCGGAGAGGGTGGGATTCGAACCCACGGAACCCGTTAAGGCTCAACAATTTTCGAGACTGCCCGATTCAACCACTCTCGCACCTCTCCGCGAATTGTTCATTCTAATATCTCATGTCCAAAAATATCAAGTTGTGATCGCCGGAACGCGGACGGTCCAACTATCCGAAAACATGGAAGGCCGCCGCTCAGGTACTATCTCCGTTCGCGGAAAAAGCCCTGCATCAGCTCGCGGCATTCGTCCGCCAGGACACCGGACGTGATCTCGACACGATGATTCAACGATTCGTTGTCGCATAGGCGGAAAAGCGTTTCGACCGCACCGAAACGTTCGTCGGCCGCTCCATAAACAAGGCGTTTGACACGGGCGTTTACGAGAGCCCCGGCACACATCACGCAAGGCTCGATCGTCGTGTAAAGCGTTGTGCCGGTCAAACGGTAGTTGCCTTTCGCAGCAGCAGCCTGCCGCAATACGAGAATTTCCGCATGGGCGGTCGGGTCGCAATCCGTGATCGTGCGGTTGAAGGCGGATGCGATCAATTCGCCGCTTTCGTCGATCAGGCAGGCGCCGATCGGCACTTCGTCCAGTTTTCCTGCCAGAAGTGCCGAATCGATCGCCGCCCGCATCCAAATAGTGTCGATCATTGAAATGATATTAGCGATGATCAGGGCAAATCGGAACCAGAGATCTGGCGGACTCGGGAAAACAAGCCTCGAAACCCTGAAATCCTTGCATCGCGACCCCGAAAGTGCTAATTTTTCTAATTAGTGAAGGTTTTGCGCCGCCTTCTTTTACCCTTTCTCTCCCAAACACGCTATGAGAGACGATGCTCGGACAGGAACACGAATGTCCGACGAAGAAATACACATCACAAAAGTCCCGGAATCTTTTCGTGCCTTTGCCGAAGAAGTCCATAAGCGAAAGGAAAAACCGAAAGCTTCTCCGCAGACGATCGCTCAAAAGCTTGCGCCCGCTGAGTTTAACACGGCGATGGTCCACTTCTACCGAGGTGAGATCCAGCGGTCGAATGTGTGGCGCGGACGGCTTGACGCGACGACCAACTGGGCCGTGATCACTGCCGGTGCAACGCTCTCGTTCGTATTCAGCTCACCCGACAATCCGCATTTTGCGATCCCGATCAATTCGATCCTTGTCTCGATCTTCCTCTTCATGGAGGCCCGGCGTTACCGGTATTACGAGGTTTGGGCGAACCGCGTAAGAATACTAGAAACGGGTTATTTTGCGCCGATGCTCTCGCACCGGACGATCCCGCCCGATCAGGAATGGGCAGAGCATATTTCGGCAGACCTGCTTACCCCGCATTTTACGATCAGCGAATGGGAGGCGGTCGGGCGCCGGTTGCGGGCGAACTATCTCTGGATCTTCGTTCTGCTTGCACTATCCTGGGCGTTGAAAATATACATTCATCCGTTTCCGATCCCATCTACTTCGGATGTCGAGCGGCGGGTTTTCTGGGAAATTCTATTTCAGCGGGCGCAAGTGGGATTGGCTCCCGGCTGGCTGGTGATCCTTGCCGGGGCAATATTCAATTTCCTGATCTTCGTCGTGGCGTTCGGGACGCTGAAACTGAGAGATTCATCAAGCGAAGTACTGCCATTGGAAAGCTTCGAATGGCACCCGCTGAAGCAGGTGTCCGAGTGGGCCGAATCGAGCCTTAAGAAGCGAAACACGATCCGCCGCTCAAAGAAGGCCCGCCACCGCATACGTTCGATCCATAAAACCGAGGCGTAGTCTGAGATCTGAGATCTCAAATCTTCGACCCAAAACCGCCCGCCCTTTTCTTATCTTCTTCAACCTGTTATTTTTCTCGTATTAAATCTTCGAAATACGAGGGAGGGATATATCCATGCCGATTGAAATGGAAGACCGCGCAAGGGCGCTTGAGAACGAGTATTTTCACCGCAAGGAACAGGAGCTTATCGAGAAAATGAAGGCCCATCTGGCCGTTGAGAACGCCCAGAGTACAGGCCTAAAATGCCCGAAAGACGACGGCACCTTGATGGAGGCCGACTATCAACACATTAAGATAGACGTCTGCAACGTGTGTCACGGCGTCTGGTTCGACGCCGGCGAACTGGCTCAGATTATCGAGAAAGACAAGGACGGCGGCTGGTTCGGCCGGTTGTTTGGCTAGAAAGGAGTCGCCGAAAATGAACAAAATGAAACTGCCGATCCACCTCCTGGCTTTGATGGCGGCGGCCGCGATTACGGCCTTCGGCCAGCCAAGTACAACGATAAAAGGCGACGGAAACTATCCGCCGCCGCGTGAAGCCAAATTAGCAAGTAAGCTAATGGAACGCGACATGCCATACCGCATCATTTTGCCCCCGGCGTATTCCAAGAATGGAGTTGACCGCTTTCCGGTTATTTATCTTCTTCACGGGCTGACAGGACATTTTAGCAACTGGACCGACAAGACAAAGCTCGCCTCGTACGCCCAGAAACACAATTTCATCATTGTGACACCGGAGGGGAACGACGGTTGGTATAGTGACAGCGCATCGGTCGCGACCGACAAGTACGAGAGCTATATCGTTAAGGAACTCATCCCTGAAATAGACAAAAACTATCGCACGGTTGCCGACCGAAAAGGCCGCGTGATCGCCGGGCTCTCGATGGGCGGCTATGGCGGGTTGAAGTTTGGATTGAAGTATCCGGAGATGTTCTCCCTCGCGGGAAGTTTCAGCGGAGCCCTTGGTGTGACATCGTTTCCTAATGGCAGCGACGCTTTTTCAAAAACGATCATTGCGGTTTTCGGCACGGCAGACAGCGAAACAAGAAAAGGGAACGACCTGTTCGGGCTTGTTAAGGGCTTGACGCCGGAGAAGGCGAAAACACTGCCGTTTCTGTACGTCGATTGTGGAACCGAGGATTTTCTGTTTCAAAACAACCGCGACTTTATCCAGCTGTTGGTGGAAAAAAAGATCCCGCACGAGTTTCGCCAGCTTCCGGGCGGTCATAACTGGGCGTACTGGGATTCGCAGGTCCAGGAATTTTTGCGTGTTGCGGACAGATCGTTTGCCGCGAAATGACTTGGTGGTTGCAGTTATGAGCAACGTTTACAAATATCTCCTTCTCGTTTTTGCGTTGGCTGTAACGGTTTGCTCGCAATCAAGGCCGCCGGTAAAAGCGATGTATGTTGGTAACGAAGGTGTCTTGCTCTCGCATAACGGAAAGGCGGTTTTGTTTGACGCGCTGCATCGCGAATACGGGCCGGATTACCTGTTTCCTCCGCCAGACCTTTTGAACGCAATGGAGGCGGGGAAGCCGCCATTCGATCAGGTGCGTGCGGTGCTGGTTTCGCACGTTCATCTCGATCATTTTCACGCCGAATCAGTCGGGCTCCATTTGAAGAACAACACGAAGGCGAGGCTTGTTTCATCGGCCCAGACGATGCTCGAGATCGCGAAGAATTATCCGGAGCATGCGGCCATCCGTTCGCAAACGATCGAGGCGACGCCGGAGTGGAAACAACGGCGTGACTTTGAAATTGATGGCATTAGAATATCGATCCTTGGAATGAAGCATGGCGGCGACCGGTTCTGGTGGGTGAAAAATCTTGGACATATAATTGAGATCGGCGGGAAGAAGTTCTTTCAGTTCGGTGATGCCGATATGACCGATGAGAATTTTGGGGCTTTTGACCTGCCGAAAGAGAAGATCGATGTGGCCTTCGTGCCGTATTGGTACCTGCTCTCGGATGGCGGCCGAAAGCTGGTACGGGAAAAGATCGCGGCGAAAACCGTTGTTGCGGTCCACATTCCGCCCGGCACGGCATCACAGGAGGCCGAAAAACTTCGTGGACTTTTTCCGGGGGTAAAAACCTTGACAACCATTAGGCAAGAACTGGAGTTCTAAGCAATGGCCGCGATCTATCCGGCCAATGAAACATATGAAGAACTCAATTTTCAACACCTTTTTTATCGCAGCCTTACTCACTCTTCTTGCCGCAGTCGGACAGGCACAGGTACGCACAGATGTGAACGATGCCGAAGCGGCGAAAATGCTTCTCGGCAGGCATATGCTCTCGCTTCAATGGATCAGCTGGGAGCATTTCGGAAATGCGAATGTGACGAGAACCGGGGGTGTTTACCGGATCAAAGGCGAACAGAAAGGTCGCGGTAATGACGACTTTGTCACGATCGACGGCGTCGTCAAATCGATCGATGAAAAGGAGTTTGTTTTTGACGGGAAGATCGTCACCAGGGTCAGCCATATTGCCGAAGGCGCAGAGTGCAAACGGGAAGGCGAGTTCACGTTCAGGATAACCGGCAAGCGAAAATACTGGCGGCTGATGCAGATGGATAACCCATGCGATCCGGTGACGGACTACGTCGATATTTATTTCCGCTGAGAATCTTTTAACGCGAAGGCGCCAAGACGCGAAGCCGCGCGGGATTCTGAAAAGTTTTGAAGCGTACGCATATCCTCCCCATCATCTTTCTTCCATTGCGTCGTTGCGTCTCTGCGTCTTTACGTTGAAAATCGATCCATGCTCAATTTTGCTATTGAAACCGCCCGCGAGGCCGGGCAAGTGCTTTTGGATAAGTTTGGCCGGATCTCGGGCGTGACTAAGAAAGGCGACATCAATCTTGTGACCGAAGCGGATTTTGCGTCCGAAGCCCTGATAATTGAACGAATAAAATCCTATCATCCTCGTCATTCGATACTCGCCGAAGAGTCGGGCGAAGCTGTCATTATTGGCGGCGGGAACAAATGGAAATGGATAATCGACCCGCTGGACGGGACGACGAATTACGCGCACGGTTACCCGTGTTTTTGCGTGACGATCGCCCTTGAACATGACGGAGAGATCGTAATCGGTGTGACATACGACCCGACGCGGAACGAGCTTTTTGCAGCCGAAAAAGGGCAGGGGGCGAGCCTGAACGCCAAGCCGATACACGTTTCGGCCGAGACGCGCCTGTCCGAGTCGCTCATCGTCACGGGATTTCCTTACAACTTTAAGGAAGTCCCCCATTTTGAAAAAAGCCTTAAGGAGTTTTTGCTTCGCTCGCGGGGCGTACGGCGCGATGGTTCGGCGGCGATCGATATGGCTTATGTTGCATGCGGGCGTTTTGACGGCTTCTGGGAAGAAGGTCTGAACCCGTGGGATGTCGCGGCCGGGAAGCTCTTGATCCAAGAAGCGGGCGGGCAGGTGACGTATTACGACGGTTCGCCGTTCAGCATTTACGCTCCGCCGATCTGCGCGAGCAATGGCAATATTCACAGCGAGATGTTGTCGATACTGAGTTAGCGGTGGGCGGCAATGAACGCGCCATTATGTTAATCTAGGAAAACTGGACGAGAGAGAGTTGTTAAAGAATGGCTGACAGCTGGCCGCCGTTAGCTGGTAGCTGATTCCAATATGGCATGGTTTAAGAGAGACAAACCCAAGATCGACGATCAGGACGAGGACGAAGAACGCACCGTCAAAACCGAGGGTATTTTTGTAAAATGCCCGGAGTGCGAAAGCCCGCTTTATAAACGCGAATTGATCGAGTCGCTTCAGGTTTGCACGCATTGCGATTATCATTTTCGCCTGCCGGCACGCGACCGCCTGGCCTCAATGTTCGATGACGAGAAATACGAGCGGCTGGACGAAGAGGTGATGTCGGCAGACCCGCTGGCGTTCACCGATACCAAACCTTACAAAGACCGCATTGAGGCAGCGAAGGAGTCGTCCGGGCTGCCTGAAGCGATCGTCTCGGGAATGGGAAAGGTCGGCGGCCATTTAGTTTACGCAGGCGCGATGGATATGTCGTTTATCGGCGGTTCGATGGGGTCGGCGGTCGGCGAAAAGATCACACGCCTGATCGAAAGGGCTTTGGAAAATCGCGGCGCCGTTGTCGTTTTTTCGGCGTCGGGAGGCGCGCGGATGCAGGAAGGAACGCTCAGCCTGATGCAGATGGCGAAGATCTCGGCGGCTCTTGCGATGCTCCACGAGGCTCGCCTGCCATTTATTTCGGTGCTGACCGACCCAACGACGGGAGGGGTAACGGCCAGCTTTGCGATGCTGGGTGACGTAAACCTTGCCGAGCCAAAGGCGTTGATCGGTTTTGCCGGCCCTCGCGTAATTGAGCAGACCATTCGCCAAAAGCTTCCAAAAGGCTTTCAACGTAGCGAATTCCTCCTCGAACACGGCATGGTCGATCAGGTTGTCGATCGGCGAAAAATGAAAGAAACCATCGAGCGAATGCTGGATTTTATGATGAACAAATCTATCGCCGCTTAAATATTGAGTATGCTAAAAGACGTTTTGTTGGAACTCTACGCACGCGACATTGGCCGGTTAAAGGCCGAGCTGGAACAGTATGCAGACGAAGCAGATCTGTGGAAGACAAGCGGTGAGATCTCGAATTCGGCCGGGAATTTGACGCTGCATCTGACCGGCAATCTTAAGCATTTTTTTGGCGCAGTACTCGGCGGTTCCGGTTTTGTGAGAGATCGCGACGGCGAGTTTTCCTCCGAAGGCATTTCGCGGGCTGACATGCTTGCCGACATGGATGCGACTGCAGCGGTGTTAAGATCGACACTTGAAAAACTGACCGACGAAGACTTCGCAAAGATCTATCCGATCGAGGTTTTCGGACACCCGATGACAACCGGGTTCTTCCTGACACACCTGACGACACACTTCAATTATCACTTGGGGCAGATCAACTATCACCGGCGGTTGTTGGCGGGAAGTTAAGGACCATCATCGATGCTTATCTGCTGCTCAACCTCGCAATTCCTTTTTTAGGATCTTGCCCGTTGCGCTCATCGGCAGGGCATTGACAAATTCGACCTGCCGCGGGCATTTGTAGGCGGCGATCCGTTCCTTTGTCCATTCGATCAATTCGATCTCGGTTATTGTTATCTCTTCCTTCAAAACCACGACGGCCTTTACTTCTTCGCCCATTTGCTCGTCAGGGATGCCAATAACAGCGACCAGCGAGACTGCCTCGTGTTTGATCAGCGTTTCCTCGACCTCTCGCGGATATACGTTCATGCCGCCCCGGATGATAAGGTCTTTCGTGCGGTCAACGATGAAAAAGAAGCCGTCTTTGTCCTTGTAAGCGATATCGCCGGAATGAAGCCACCCATCGCGGATGGTCTCGGCTGTCGCTTCGGGACGGTTATGATAGCCTTTCATCACATTGTGGCCGCGATAGAGCAGTTCGCCGCGTTCGCCGATCGGCAGTTCGATGCCGTCCGGGTCGACGATCTTTACATCGACGCCCCAGACAGGCGTGCCAACGGAACCGGGCTTGCGGCCAACAGCTTTCTGATTGAATGTAACGACGGGCGAACCCTCGGACATACCATAGCCCTCGTAGATGTCGACACCGAAACGCGTCTGAAAATCTTCGAGCACTTTGATCGGAAGCGACGCTCCGCCGGATACTGCGATACGCAGATTTTTTGAGATCGACGCGTAATCGAAGTCTGCATCAGCAAAATTAAGCAGTCCCCAGTACATTGTCGGAACGCCCGCGAATAAGGTGACAGCATGGTGCCGCATCGCGTCAAAGACTGCAGCGGCGTCGAACCTGGCGACGAGCACGTTAGTGGTCGCGCGATATATACCCGCCAACAACAGCACGGTCAGGGCGAAAACATGGAAGAGCGGGAGCACGATCAATTGCGTGTCTTTTGGCGAGGTCTCCAGGAAATCCGCACAGATCATTGCATTCAAAAACAGGTTACTGTGGGTTAATTCGGCTCCCTTTGGTTTGCCGGTAGTACCGGATGTGTAAATTATCAATGCCGTATCTTCTGCGCCGGTCGAACACGAGTCGAAATCGACTGATAGGCCAGATACGAATTCGGCGAATGTCGCCGCCCCGTCGATCGGTGACGCCATATCGGATCTTGGCATGATCAGGTAAAACTTTTCACAATTCGCGGTTTCGCAGAATGCCGCATGGCCCATCTTTCCCATCGGCAATTCGTCGGTGCCGACGAAACAGAAATAGGCTTTGGCACCGCTGTCGGCGAGATGATAGGCGATCTCGTCCTGCTTCAAAAGGACGCTGAGAGGGACAACGACAGCACCTGCCTTCAGGATGCCGAAACAGATGATCGGGAAATAAGGGAGGTTCGGGCAGGTGATCGCAACCCTGTCGCCGGGAGCGAGGCCGGCGGACCTCAGGCCGTTCGCTACCTGGTTGGCGGCATGCGTTGATCTGGGCATAAGTAAGGCTCATCTCCCAAACAAAAATGCTGCCTTGTCCGGAAAAGTCCGGGCGCTGTTTTCGAGTACGACTGAGAGATTCAACATATTGGGTCAGAATTGATATACGAGCAGCGTTGCAATGCATTCCGGCACCGACTGACGCAAACACAACGATTTGGCCGTCCGCGATCCGATAGCCATCGAGTTTTTCTTTCAACACCAGATCGAGCAGCGTGGGTACAGTGGCGACCGAAGTGTTTCCGAGAAATTCGATCGTCGAAGGCACCTTTCCCGCAAAAATATCTTCGGAAACTCCGTAGACTCCGGCCAGATTCCGGGCTATCGCATGCTGCATCTTTGCATTTGCCTGGTGGAGCAAAAACAAATCTACATCGTCGATGTCGAGATCGGCTTTGTCGAGGGCGTCTTTGATCACTTTCGGGACCCATTCCGTCGCATATTTGTAAACTTCGCGGCCATTCATATGGAAATAGCACGAACCATCGACGTCTTTTTTGTTCGACGGCCCGAGATAAATTATGCGGTTGTCGTCCATCGCGTGTGAGAACGTCGAATATGAAATGATCCCGCGAGTGCCAGTGGTTGATCCGCTCACGACGCACGCGCCGCAGCCATCCGCGAGGATCATTGAATCGACGTCGTGCGGGTCAAGAAGCCGGGACGCGACCTCCAACCCCGTGACCAAAATATGCCGGGCGTCATCGCATTGAATTGTTTGATGAGCCTGTATCACCGACTGAAGCCAGCCGGGGCAGCCAAACAGCACATCGTATGCGAAGCAGCCGTGATTTGTGCAGTTCAATTCATGTTTCAGGCATGAGGCGAGATTTGGAACGGGATGAAAAGCATTGGTTAGCGGGATCATATTTCCCGCGTTATGAGCGACGATAATGCCCGACAGATCGTTCACGTCTAGCCCGGCGTCCTCGACCGCCAGCCGCGACGCATCGGTCATGAGTTGGATCGAGTCCTGATCGAGCGGAATATACCGCCTTTCTTTAATGCCCGTAATTGATTCAAGCTTTGCGACGATCTCGGCACCGTCCCGCTCGATTCTGGCTCCGCCGCGGTCGTAGAATTCGTGTGATTCGAACTGCGAATTCGAAACCGAGCATTTCAGGAAGAACGCTTCCGGTGCCCAGAATTACGGTTTTTGTGGCCATCTTGAATACTTAAAAACTTTCTTTCACACTTTACGCCCAATCATCAAAAAATCAAGTAGTTAGTTGTCAACGCCGCCCGCGATATTCAAGAATGTCCTCAGTGAATTTTGATGAATCCGTAAAATACCTCTATTCGCTCGGCAATGAGGTCGAGACGATGAAACTCGGCCTGGATAATATCCGTGCGCTGCTTGAAGCTCTCGGTGATCCGCAGAAAAAATATCTAAAGGTCCAGGTCGCCGGCACGAACGGAAAGGGCTCCGTATGTGCGTTTCTCGATTCGATCTGCAATACGGCGGGGATCAAAACAGGCACGTTTACCTCGCCGCATCTCATTTCGATCACTGAACGGATACGAATAAATGGTGAGGATATATAGCGAGGAGGACTTTGCCCGACACGCTACATCGTTCGCGAAACTGCTGAGAATTTGCTTGCAGACGGCGAGTTGGAATACCGGCCAACATTCTTCGAACAGATCACCGCGATTGCTTTAGTTGCTTTTGCGGAAGCAAAGATCGAGGTTGCAATTCTCGAAACGGGCCTTGGCGGACGGCTTGATGCAACGACTGCCGCAAATGCCGAGATCGCCGCGATTACGCGGATCGATCTCGATCATCAGGAGTATCTTGGCGATACCATTGAAGAAATAGCGGCGGAAAAAGCGGCGATAATTCACGCCAGAAGCTCGAAGTTGTTGTTAGGCGAACAATCCAGAGCTGTAATGGCGTTGTTACGCAAACGTTGCGGCGAAATGGGTATCGAACCGCTTGATGACGAAAATGAATCGTGGCATATTCTGCCGATGAAGGACTGACACGGTCAGGTAGCTCGTAGTTGTTCGACCTTCAGCGCGATATCTAGCGACTGCAAGTCCAGGACTCAGTCGGGACGCATCAGACTGAAAATGCAGGCCGCAGCTATTCTTTATCAGATGGCTTTGTAGGATTTGCAGGACTGAGAGGGATCGAAGAGATACGAATTCTTGAAGGACTGCAAAAACGCTCGTACATCCAGGACGGCTTGAGTATCATGGAAAATATTTCTTCGACGGTGCGCATAACATCGGCGGTGCAAAGGCCTTAGCCGAATAATTCGTGAATTTGAAAAGCGGCCGATCACGCTTGTTTTCGGTGCGATGAGGGACAAGAACGTCTCGGAGATGCTGGAGCTAGTTGCCCCGCTTTCGGAGCGGATAATCATCACCGAGCCCTCGAATTCGCGTGCTCTCTCGTACGAAGAACTCCTGGACCAACTGCCGGCGGAGATGTCTAAAGGAAGAGTATTCGCGACTGACAATGTCGCAGGGGCTATTGAAATCGCGAACACGGTCACGCCCAACGATGGCATTATTCTCGTCACGGGTTCGCTTTATCTGGTCGGCGAGGCACAAAAGCTACTGAAAGCTCGATCTCAAATTTGAAATCTGAGATTTCAAATCTACAATAGCGATATGCACAAATTAGTTTTGATCAGGCACGGCGAAAGCCAATGGAACAAGGAGAACCGTTTTACCGGCTGGAAGGACGTCGATCTTTCTGAAAAGGGAATTGCGGAGGCCCATGCCGCCGGGAAGCTTTTGAAGGACGAGGGTTTTGTTTTTGACGAGGCATATACTTCGGTGCTGAAACGGGCGATCCGCACGCTTTGGATAATCCTGGATGAAATGGACCTGATGTGGATCCCGGAGACAAAATCGTGGCTGCTGAACGAACGCCATTACGGCGCACTGCAGGGATTGAATAAGGCCGAGACTGCGGCCCAGTATGGTGAAGAGCAGGTGCTGAACTGGCGACGGAGCTATGATATTCCGCCGAATGGCCTTGAGGAGACCGATGAACGCTGGCTCGGAAAGGATTCGCGTTATTGCTCGATAGAAGCAGGGAAGTTCCCGGCGACGGAGTGTTTGAAGGACACAGTCGCCCGCGTGGTTCCATATTTTCAGAGCGAGATCCTCCGAAGATCAAGGCCGGGAAGCGGTTGATAATCGCCGCTCACGGCAACAGCCTCAGGGCATTGGTGAAATATCTCGACAACATCTCCGATGCCGAGATCATGAATCTAAACATTCCGACCGGTATTCCGCTGGTATATGAACTTGACGAAGATCTGAAGCCGACTCGAAGAATTATTACCTCGGCGACGCCGAAGCGATCGCCGCAGCCCAGCAGGCGGTCGCGAACCAAGGCAAGGCGAAGTAAAGATACTTATCCAGGATAGACACGGATGAACACAGCATCAGATTCGAAAGACTTATCTTGCGCTAATCAGCATGTTGACTCTGATGTTAATCTGCCCCTGCCGACGGTTCTGAAAATGTCCCTCGCAAAAGCCGCATTCATCTTAATAGTTCTTTTCTGTCTGACGCCGTTCGTTTCGCCGCCGATAGCGCTTGCACTCGGCCTTGTCGTTGCGTTCACTTTTGGGAATCCGTTTCCGCAGCTTGAAGGCAAGCCGACCAAATATCTGCTTCAAACTTCGGTCGTTCTGCTTGGGTTCGGGATGAATTTGTCGTCGGTTTACAAGGCCGGTAAAGACGGGATCTTGTTTACGATAGCAACTATCTTCGGTACGTTGATACTCGGCTATTTTGTCGGGAAACTGCTGAAAGTGGGCAGCAAGACGTCGACGCTTATTTCATCGGGCACGGCCATTTGCGGCGGGAGCGCAATTGCGGCTGTGGCACCGGCGATCGACGCCGAGACCGACGAGATCACTGTCTCGCTCGGTACTGTGTTTGTGTTGAACTCGGTAGCTCTTTTTATTTTTCCGATCATCGGACATTATTTGGGACTGACTCAGAACCAGTTCGGCATCTGGTCGGCGATCGCGATCCACGATACGAGTTCTGTGGTCGGGGCATCGGCGGCATACGGGCCGGAAGCTTTAGTGATCGCGACAACCGTAAAGCTTGCCCGAGCGTTGTGGATCGCACCCGTCGCATTGCTTTTTGCCTTCATCTACCGCAATCAAAACTCGGAACGCAAGGCAAAATTAGCGATCCCATGGTTCATCCTCTTGTTTCTTGCTGCGACCGCAATCCGGACATATGCGCCGTCGAGCATTCTGCCCAGCATTTTCGATTCGCTTGTGAACGTCGCGAAAACGGGAATGACGATCACGCTTTTCCTCATCGGTGCCAGCCTCTCGCGCACAACGTTGCAAAAAGTTCGGCTACTGGGCACTTTCTGCAGGGCGTGATCTTGTGGTTTGTGATCTCGGTAGTCGGTTTATGGGCGGTTTGGAATTTGCTTTGACGATTCTCAGCCCAGCTCTCGCCTTTTCCGCGATTACTCCGATTTGCTAAAATACTCGTTTCGACTACATACGCATTTTGTATCTGTAATGAGCATCAAGCAAATAACCGTCCGCGGTGCCCGCCAGCACAACCTAAGGAACATCGATGTCGAGATCCCTCGCGACAAGCTGACCGTTATTACCGGTCTTTCGGGATCGGGCAAGTCCTCGCTCGCTTTTGATACGATCTATGCCGAAGGGCAGCGACGGTATGTCGAATCTTTGTCGGCCTACGCACGTCAGTTTCTCGATCAGCTCGAAAAGCCGGATGTCGATTCTATCGAAGGGCTTTAGCCCGGCGATCTCGATCGAGCAGAAGACCGTTTCCCGCAGCCCTCGTTCGACCGTCGGCACGGTCACGGAAATTTACGATTATCTGCGTCTGCTTTTCTCATCGATCGGCCAGCCGCACTGTCATCAATGCGGCGAGCCGATCACGCGGCAGTCGGTCGAACAGATAGTTTCTGGAATCATCAGCCTTCCCGAGGGCGAGCGAGTCATGGTGCTCGCGCCGATCGTCCGCGGGCGGAAAGGCGAATTCAAAAAGGAACTCGAAAAGCTGCATAAGGATGGCTTTCTCCGGGCACGGATTGATGGCGAGATCCGGCAGCTTGACGAAGAGATCATTCTCGACAAACGAAAGAACCATACGATCGAGGTGGTCGTTGACCGTTTGCTGATAAAAAACGGCGTCAACGAGCGAATTACGGAAAGCGTAAAAACGGCGTTGCGGCTGTCAGGCGGCGGTGTGCTGGTGTCGATCATCGACGGCGAAGAAAAGCTTTTCTCGGAAAAGATGGCGTGCGTAAATTGCGGCGTCAGCATTGCGACACTCGAACCGCGGTCTTTTTCGTTCAACTCCGCATACGGGGCATGCAAACGGTGTCAGGGGCTTGGGACCGTGATGGAGATCGACGCCAACAAGATCGTTCCGGACCAAAGCATTCCAGCGGGCAAAATGACCTTTCTCGGCGATGCAGATACCGCCGGATCGAAGTTTCTGCAGGCGGCTCTAGTTGCCATTATTGAGAAATTTACGGGCGGCGACAAACTTGAGCCGCCAAAAGATCCTAGCGCCGAGACGCCTAGACGCAGAGGGAAAAAGAAGGCAGCGCGTGCAAGGCGATGTGTCGTCGGAGACGGCCGAACTACTAAAAACCCAGTTTTTTGATCTGCCGGAAGAGATCAAAGCCGCTTTTTTCTACGGGACGAAAAAACGCCTGACCTTTACGCACGGAGCTTACAAACTGGAGCGCGAATGGAACGGAGCTTTGCGGGCGATGCGCGATCGGATGGAAAATCCGCCTTCAGAAAAGACACGGATCGCGTTGGAGGAGTTGATCGCTCCGGTTGCATGTCCGGTTTGTCGACGGCAGCCGTCTGCAGCCGGAAAGCCTCGCGGTCAGGATCAACGGCCTTGGTATCGCGGAATATACCAGTTTGCCGATCGAGGAACTGGCCCCGAAATTTGAGGCAATAAAACTGACCGCCCGAGAGGAAAAGATCGCCGGCCTGGTGCTGAAGGAGATCCGGGAGCGAGTGCGATTTTTGGCGGCTGTCGGGCTTGGCTATCTTTCGCTGGATCGGGCGTCGGCGACGCTGTCGGGCGGCGAAGGCCAGCGAATACGGCTTGCGACACAGATCGGCTCGCAGCTTCGCGGTGTGCTGTATGTGCTTGATGAACCAAGTATCGGGCTTCATCCGCGAGATAACCGCAAGCTGCTCGAAACGCTGCAAATGCTTAGAGATCTCGGGAATACGGTGCTCGTTGTCGAACATGACGAGGAAACCATTGAACACGCCGATTACGTCATCGATCTCGGCCCGCTTGCCGGTACTCATGGTGGTGAAGTAGTCGCGACCGGAACGCCCAAAGCGATCGAGCAGAACGAGAATTCGTTGACCGGACAATATATGTCCGGGAAATTGAAGATCGACATCCCGGACGTTCGCCGGCTGCCAAATGGCAGCAGACTAAAAGTTCGAGGTGCTCGGGCCCATAATCTGCGAAATATCGATGTCGAGTTTCCGATAGGCGTGTTTACGGTTGTGACCGGTGTCTCGGGCTCGGGCAAATCGACACTGGTCGAGGAAATATTGTATCCGGCTTTGTATCGGCATGTTTACCGCTCGCCGTTGGAGCCGCTCGCGCATGACAGTGTCGACGGGCTCGACTATGTCGATAAAGTGATCGAGATCGATCAGACGCCGATCGGGCGTACGCCGCGTTCGAACCCGGCAACCTACACCGGCTTGTTCACGCCACTGCGTGAGCTCTATGCGATGCTTCCCGAATCCCGCGTTCGAGGGTACAAGGCGGGGCGGTTTTCATTCAATGTGAAGGGAGGGCGGTGTGAAGCGTGCGAAGGCGACGGACTCAAACGATTTGAGATGAATTTTCTCCCGGACGTATACGTTACGTGCGATGTATGCCGCGGCAAGCGATATAACCGGGAAACGCTGGCGGTCAAGTACAAAGGACTCTCGATAGCCGATCTGCTCGACACGACGATCGAAGACGCGTTTCCGATCCTGGAAAATATCCCGCAGATCAAGCAAAAATTGCAGACTTTGCTCGATGTCGGGCTTGGCTACGTGAAGATCGGCCAATCATCCACAACCCTTAGTGGCGGCGAAGCACAGAGGATAAAACTCGCCAAGGAACTGTCGAAGCGTGCGACCGGAAAAACGATATATATCCTCGACGAGCCGACGACGGGATTGCATTTCGCCGATGTGCACAAGCTGCTCGAAGTGCTTCAGCGTTTGGTCGATGTCGGGAATACGGTGATCGTCATCGAACACAACCTGGATGTGATCAAAACGGCCGATTATGTGATCGATCTAGGCCCGGAAGGCGGAGCAGGCGGCGGCCGTATTGTCGCGACCGGTACGCCCGAAGAGGTTGCGAGGGTCAGGAAATCTTACACCGGCCAAGCCCTTAAGGCCGTCCTTAACTAATCATAGACCTTCCAGAAGCTGCTGCTTCATATTCACGCGCATTTCGCGTCGCGAAAATCCGGCTATCATGGCTAGCGTGCGTTCAAAATCGAGCTCAGCAAAGCTTCTAAATATCGACGAGTCGATATAGATCCCTAACGAATTGCCTTGCGATACGAGCATCTCACCCTGCCGGACGTTGTAGTTTCCCTGAAATCCATAGACCACGACCGACGCCTCGGTCAATTCATTGATCTGCGGTATCAGTCCCTCGAATGAGCGAAAGGCTTCGGCGGGATCGATCCTTGAATAGGCGGAGATGATCTGCATCATCTGCGACATTTCATTACTCGTTTCCGGCTTCGGGGGTAACTGTCCACGCGCTTTTTCAAGTAGAGCAACGGCATAGGATTTATTTTTTACCGCGTCGCTGCTAAAAACGGAATTTGCCATGGAGAGGAAGGCTGAGATCCGATTGACCTCCGGAAACTGATCGATCAGGGCTTCGGCCTCCGCAAACCGGCCGGCGTTTACGAGATGCTGAGAGTAGGTCCAATTCAGGCTGTTTTCCGCATTTTCGAGAGCATCGCCCGAAAAAAACTCGTTCAGAAGTGATCGGGCACCGCTAAAGTCGCCGGCTCCTGAGAGCTTATTCGCGGCCGTCTGATAAACCTGCCCTCGCGATTCCAGGGGAAGCTTTGCCGCCCCCGCGAGCATTTCTTCTACGGACGCTTCTCCGTTAAGCAGTTTTGCTGTCTCCGGATCCTGGCTGATTCCGCGAAAGCCATGCTGCGGCATGTTTTTATTGACCTGCTTCAATTTCTCGACCGACGCGGGTGCAAGTTTTTCAGCGATCAGTATTAACTGCGGGCCAAGCCAGTAACCCGATTGACTGCCGCGTTCCACATAGAAGTCAATAAGCTTTTCGGCAAGCGAGCGCATCTGCGAAGCCTCAAACCGCAACGCCTTGCTGTTGGCCGGGCGTTCGCGGACATGTTCGGTAAGGATCGACGTCGTAAGCTGAATGGATTGGTAATCGAGCTGGTTGGAAGCGAGCATGAACGATTTGCGGGCGAGTTGGCCGGTAATGTCCGCGGCAAGTTCATTGGCCGCGACCGGATCTTTTTCAAACAGCTTTTGCAGCAAAGCCAGCGTCTCGCCGGAAACACCTTTTTTCAAAGCCGATTTCAGCAGCGCGATCGCCTTTTCCGGACTTTGATCCGCCGCCATTTTGATAAGCATCTGTTCTAGCTGCGTTTCGGCCTGGGCTAAATTAAGATCGTTGCCCGAATTGCGGATCTTCGAATCTTTGGCTCGCGAATTCGAGATCGCGGCTTCAATTGCCGCCGGCCGTGTTTTGTAAAAGCTCTGGAGAGCAAACTCGGCGTCGCGGGCCGCAATGGTTTGCAAGATCTGTGGGCGGGTATTTTGCCCGGTCAGAAGCTCATTCTGATAACCCGGTTTCCGTGCCGCTTCGGCGGCGGCCTGGGCACCGATAAGCTCATTGACGGCGTCGCGAAACAGGTTGCCGGCACGTTTTTGGTCCGTTTCCCAAAGGCGGACACCGATCTTCGACAACATGACCGCACGGTTTTCGGCAAGCCTGAATTCGCGAGTGTCACCGATAATATTTTCGGTCAAAACCGTTTGCCTGCGCAGTTTTTCCTTCGCCGCATCATCTTCCTTCTGTGCAAATGCAGCACCACAGCACAAAAGCACGATCAAAACCGGTAACCATCGCTTTCCCTTCATTGTGTTTTCTCCTGAGAAACGGAAGTCGTTATTTTGAGAACGCGCAAAGGCCCGAAAGGTTGCATGGGTGGTTGGAAATAAGCCGATTCGGTTGATCAAGGGTCCTACTCGTAAGATCAAGAAAACCAATACGGCGTATTTTTTGCCCAAGCCGACGTTTTGTAGCGTGTGTGAAGTATATCGAAGGCCTGTTTAGAATATTTTCCGGTTGAATCGTCTTTGCAGCCGTATCGGGTCGACCGGACGGCAAGGTGGAGGATCTCGGGCGTTTGGCTGTGGCTCGGGTACTTGGCGGCAAACTCGATCGCCCGACGTGTTAGCATCGTCGCGGATTCGCCGCCGGCTAACATCTTTTCTTTTTCACGCTGAGCCTCGGCTGTTTGTTGCGGTGTTAGGAACGAGGGAAATGAGATGCCAAGCTTGTCGGCGTCATTCTCGACACACCACCAATTTCCCCGGATGCTGTCGATCTCAGTAGGAATAGAATCTTCGCGGCCGTAACCGGTTTCGACGTATGGCTCGATGACCGGGTTTCGCAGTATTGCGACGAGGGCCGTCGATTCGCGATCGGCGGCACCGACCGCCGATGCATATTTTCCAAAAAGCGGCATCGAATCCTTTGTGTAGCTTGCGATCAATGGCGCAAACTCGCGCTCGACTTCCGTGTTTTTGAGAATGAAGGCCCGCGTCCAAACGGCCGTAATCAATATCTTTTTCAAGTGAGCGGGAAGCTGGCTGCTCAGAGCGGCTTTTCTCAGGACGGAAAGAGGTACCTTCTCGTTCAGAAACGCCGCTCCATCCGCGTCAAGCATTGTGCGGTTTCCCCAGGCCTTGAGTTTTGTTTCCTCGTCCAAACTCGCCGGTTCTTCGCGTTCGGTCTCGTTCCAGGAGAACATCACGGGTTTGCGTTGTGCGAATTTGAGAAAATCTTCCAAGTCCTTTGCAAAGATCATTCGCTGCGAAAGAAAAGTGTTTTGGGTGGAAAGCGGCAGTCGGTTCAGATCGCCGATCTCATCAAATTTCCTTTTTGCTTCGTCGCGGTTGCCACTTTCGATCAAAAGACGTATCTGGTGAAAACGTACCGTTGGAAAGGCGGGCGAATCCTGTCTTACTTTTCCGGCTTCGGCCAGCAAATCCGCCGCTTTAGGTGATTTGGCGTCGGCTTTCGAGATAGACGCGACCAACCAGTGCAGCTTTCCGGTTTGCTTCCATTTATCAAAGGCAGATGTTCCGCCGTCCGCGGCTTTGTAAGTAAGGATCCAGTCGGACAATTCATCTGCCCGGGCTGCCGCAGGTACGTCCCGCAGCTTTAGGTCGTAGTTGTAGTCATACTCCTTTCCAGCCTTTTCAGCTTCCTTTTGTTCAATATCTTTGCCCGTCTCGGACGCGGATTCGGTTATTCGATTTACGAAAAGGGCATAGTCGGTGAGGTCGTTATAGAAATTGTGATTCTCGCCCGGGGCCGTTAGGTTCGAGCCAAGTTCCTTTCGCCTCTCATCAGGGATCATCCGAAATTTGACAAGCCCGAGAAGGCGCATCGCCGATCTATGAAACTCACTCATCGAGCTATCCCGGAGGATCTCCTCCAATGCGTCCGCGGCTTTTTTCAGATGTTCTTTTCGCGTGTTCTCGATCTGTTTGTCCTGCGTCCGGTCTTCGGGAGCCTGCAAAAGACTCGCTTCACGCACATAAGTTCGGGCAGCGACAAATCTGGCGGTATTGCGCCAAACGTTATTTCCGTCTGCAGCGATCGTTTGCAGATCAGTTCGGGCTTCGGGGATCTTGCCTTGATAAAATTTTGCGGCGGCGATCTGATAGGAGCGGTCTTTCCTGAGCCAGTCCGGACCAACTGCAAGATCCAGCGGCAGTGCGGCAGCCGCTTCGCAGTTTGCGAATACCGCGTCCTGGCCTTTCAGCCATTCTTTTGTATCGGCCGAAACGCCATATTTTGCTATCCGGTCCTCGAGGGTTTTCGTCGCGTTCCTGAAGGAATCGGGCAGACAGTTGATGAAATAGTTATAGCCGTCCTGTTTGTTGGTGGCCACCTCCACTTTTACTTCCGTGACTTTCGCCCGGGCCGCAGACCATTGGTCGAGCGGGTTCTCGACTGTTTTTCCCGCATCGTTTGCCCGCGTGGGGTCGTCGGTTCCGGAGAGGTAAAAGATCTGGTTCTCCATTGCCTTGATCGCCTGGGCCTGTTCCTCTTTCGTCAGAGAAAGGCCATTGAGTTGCCGATAGAACAATACCAGCGACATCGGGCCATAAGATGAAGGAACGATACCTGCCGATCCTTTTGTGTACGGTTCCAAAGGAAGGTCGGGGTGCCGTTTTAGGCTGAACAGAACATCTAAGATAAACGGCCCGCAGGCGAAAGCCGAGGGCGAGCCGGCAAAGAGGATCGTGAAGATCAGCAATAGTGTGAGCGGCTTATTTTTCATGGAAACTCTTTATTTTGTCGAGATCGTGTTCTTGCCACGACGAGGACTTGAAATAATAAAATCGCCGGTCCTGTCTTAAGCCCGCCATAACCGGGCCGTCAAGTGAAACTCCGTAACTATTTCTACAGGACGATTCCGCCCAGTCGCCGCCTTGCGCGAGCAGGTCGGTGACCGCCTTTTTGTCGGGCCCCATATCAAAAGCCATCGGCACGGCGTCATCGATCGGAAGACCATTCAACCAGGCATCGCCGAGGCACCAGGACGTCAAAGCCGTGATCGTCAGCGGGAAGCGTTCGGGGAGTGCCTTTCTGATCTCCGAGAGCAGTTCCCGGTAAAACGCTCGTTCAGATAGGAGTGCGTCGAAATCGATCTGAACGGCTTTTACATCCGCTAATTCTATCGTTTTTTTGACATACTGAACGATATTTTTTTGTTGTTCTAGTGAGAGTGCCGCGGCATTTGCCGTGTCTCTGCTTGATTCGATCCGCGTGACGGCGATCAGAAAAGTTCCGCCGCCAAGCTGCAGCGGTTGGCGACGCGGCTGATATACGACTTCGCCGGATCGCAGCGTCAAGGTCTGTGCCAGAAAGGCAACGCCGAATACTTTTGTGTCGATGAAGCGGAGGTCTTCAGGCCGTTCCCACGCCCAGAGGATCTTTGTCGGGAGTTCCTGACGCACGGTGGGGGTTGAACATCCAAACCTCAATAGGATCGCCAGTACCAAAAGTGACCCTGCACTGACCCTCATACGTTCCTGATCGCATCGAGCATTTCGCGAACCGCCTGGTTGAGTCCAACGAAAACTGCCCGTGAGATGATGTTGTGTCCGATGTTGAATTCGGTGATCTCCGGGATCGCGGTGAGCGAGCCGATGTTGCGGTAGGTGAGGCCGTGGCCGGCAGCGACGATCAGGCCGAGGCTTTTTGCGTGGACTGCAGCATTGCGGACGCGTTCGGTTTCGGCAGCGGCGCGCTGTTCGCCTTCGCCGTGGGCGGCCCGTGCGCTGAGCGTCAGTTCGGCGTATTCGGCAGTGCAGAGCTCAACCTGCTGTGCACCGACGCCTTTTGCGGCATTTATCTGCTCGGTGTCCGGATCGAGAAAGATACTGACGAAAATTCCTGCCGCTTTAAGTTTATCAACCGCACTCTTAACGTTTTCGAAATTGGCGATAACGTCCAGCCCGCCTTCGGTAGTGATCTCATTCGGGCTTTCAGGGACGAGCGAAACGGCGTCCGGCTTTGTTCTTAAGGCGATAGCGACCATTTCGTCGGTCGCCGCCATTTCGACGTTAAGGTAGGTTGTGACGACATCACGAAGCAGCTCGATGTCGCGGTCCTGAATATGACGGCGGTCCTGGCGCAGATGGACAGTGATCCCATTAGCACCGGCCTGTTCGCAAATGACCGCGGCGGTGATTATGCTCGGTTCGATCGTCTTGCGGGCTTCGCGTATCGTCGCGACGTGGTCGATATTTACGTTAAGTTTTGCGGTCATACGTTAATTTTAACAGGATGTGCAGGATAAGCAGGATAAAGACAATTAAGAAAAATGCAATTCAGATCCTGAACATCCTGTTTATCCTGTTTGAATATTGTCGTAGACGCCTTGATTCGCATTTCGCCGTATTTGGTTTAGCTCGGCGAACATTCGCCGCGTATCACGTATGACGCTGACTTTCGAGCCTTCGACGTTGTTCCATCGAACCGGTATCTCCGCCAATCGCAGTCCGTGATGCTTTCCAACAAACAGGAATTCGACGTCAAAGCCGAACCGGTCAATGGTCATGCGATCGAGCAGCGGCCGGAATTTGGTCATATTAAACGCCTTAAATCCGCATTGGGTATCGTAGAACGGCAAGCCGGACATCGTTTTGATTATGAGGTTCATGACGCGCCCGCCTTGTTCGCGGCGCCATGGTTGGTGAGTGCCGATCAAGCTTCGGTCGAGGGCACGTGAGCCGAATGTGACATCGAATTCGCCGTTTGCGATCGGATCGATCAGCTTGTGCATTTCTTCGATAGGTGTCGAAAGATCGGCGTCGCTGAAAAGTGCGGTCTTGGCCGACGCAGCAAGCAAACCGGTTTTTACGGCGAAGCCCTTTCCGCGGTTTTGTTCGTAACGTATAACCTTGGTGTTTGCGTCCGGGAAATTTGCGCAGGCCGACTTTGCGATATCGGCGGTTGAATCACCCGAACCGTCATCGACTACGATCAACTCGGCATTGATCTTTTTCTCCGCAACATACGAGAGGATCTTCGCGATCGAGTCGCCGAGCCTTTCCTGTTCCTCGAACGCGGGAACAATGATGGAAACATCTGGTTTCATTGGACAAAGTGTAGATGTTAAATTCTTGCGGACAAAAAGTAAATCTAATTCAAAAGGAAACGCGAAAATCCGACTCTTTGTTCGCAAAATTGTCTGGGCATTCGCAAGAGATTCACTCCCCCGGGGATCAGAAGCCTCAAGATCGGCAACAACCTTCGGTATGTCGATATATCTAAAGAAAACTAAATTTATGATATATTCGTATTGTTTCTGGAGATTTTGATCTGATGAAAAACAAGTTCGCGATCGGTGCGGTTAGTTTGATCTTATTCGGAGCGGTTGCAGGTGGCTTATTTGGCCGCCTGGCCGGTTCGACTTCGGCAAGTTCGGAGTTGACGAGCCAGAAGATCGTTTCGGATTATCGCGAAGCCCTTGACGTTATTGACAAGAGTTATGTGGGCGGCGTCAATCATGAAAAGATCTCGGACAGTTCGATACAGAGCACTTTGTGGACGCTGGATCCGCATTCCGCCTTTTTTACACGCGACGAGTTTCGCAAGTTGTATGAAGAGCAGGCGTCGCAGTTCTACGGCATCGGCGTGTCCATCCTCCAGCACCGCGACGGTGTTTATGTGCAGTCTGTGGTTCCGAATACACCAGCCGATAAGGCAGGGCTCAGATATGGCGACCGGTTTGTTCAGGTCGATGGCAAGGACGCGCGCGAATGGACGAGTTCAGAAGTGTCGAAAAATGTCCGCGGCGAACGCGGAACCATGGTCAAGATAAAGATCGAACGCGTCCTGGCAAGCAACCCTCTGGATTTTGAAATCGTTCGCGGCGGAGTGCCTCTTCCGTCAATCAGGAACTACTTTATGCTTCCGAATGGCGTCGGCTATGTCGGCTTCACCGGTGGATTTCAGGAGACGAGCGCGGCCGAACTGGACGAGGCTATTGCCGCCCTGGAGAAAGCGGGCATGAAGAGCCTCATCCTGGACATAAGAAATAATCCGGGTGGACTACTTCCGCAGGCGATCGAAGTTGTCAGCAGATTTGTACCGGCCGGCCAGACGGTTGTATCGGTAAAAGGGCGGTCGCGCTACGCAACGACACAAGAGCTTCGAACCTCAGGCGGCAATACGCATAATTTCCCGCTGGTCGTAATGATAAACAACGGTTCGGCGTCCGCGTCCGAGATAGTCGCCGGAGCCGTTCAGGACTATGCCCGCGGCATGATCGTCGGTACGGACAGTTTTGGGAAGGGCCTTGTTCAGCGGGTGTTTCCGCTCCCGTACGGGACCGGCCTGACGCTGACAGCCGCAAGATATTACACGCCATATGGCCGCTCGCTTCAACGGGATTATTCGAACGGCTCGATCTACGATTACTATTCGCATCAGGACGACGGCGCCGGGACGGATGGAAAACCAAAGCCGGCGGGCGAACCGGTGACCACGGCGAATGGCCGCGTTTTGTTTGGCGGCAGGGGCATTGAGCCCGACATGGTCGTGAAACCTTTCGAAAACACCGCTCTTCGATTCAGGATCAATGAAGCGGCGTTCTTCTTTGTTCGTCAGCTTGTGGCCGGCAAGATCGCGGGTTTTGAGAACTTCAAGGTTGAGAAGCAGGACCATAACCTAACTGTTCAGCCCGATGCGTTTCAGATAAGCGACCGATTGTTCGAGGCGTTTCGCCAGTACACGGCGGGAATCAGGGACGCCGGCCTGTCGGCTGAGAATATTGGAGGACAAGTGGAATATTCTAAGACGCGTCTGCGAGAAGAATTGGCCACGGCCAACCACTCGAACGAGGCCGGAGTGCAGGTACTTCTCGAGGTCGATCCACAGATCGTGAAGGCAATTGAGGCCATGCCTGAAGCACGAAAAATGCTGGAAGTCAGCATCGCACGGAAATAGTTCTAATCAAAGGCCGCGTTCCCGAGGACGAACTCGCTGCGAGTTCGTTTTTATTTTTTGTCGATGCGGCTTGGGTTTGTCTTAGAAAAGCGAAAGAGGGAGTGGTCGAAATGCGGAAAGCGGACAACTGCATGGCTTGGAAGACAAAATCTAGGCACTTTGCCGGTTTCACTTTTCCACTTTTCGCTTTTTCCCTTAGAATAGGTCTTAGTTTCATTTATGTATAAGCAGATAGGAATTTTGACCGGTGGCGGCGATGCGCCGGGATTGAACGCTGTCATCCGGGCTGTGGTCAGAACGGCTATTGGCGAATTTGGGATGAAGGTCATCGGTATCGAGGACAGCTTTGAGGGGATCCTCGGCGAAACTCATACCGTGAAATTGACAACAAAAAGCGTGAGCGGCATTTTGCCGCGCGGCGGAACAATTCTTGGAACGCGCAATCGCGGAAGTTTTGTGAAGATGGTCGATGGACATCCGTTCTTTCCGGAAATGCCGATCGGCGAGGCTCTCGCGAATCTCGACATTCTGGGTATCGAGGCGCTGATCGTCCTGGGCGGCGAGGGGACGCTGGCGATCGCGGAGCAATTTCACAAACGCGGTTTTCCGATAATCGGCGTGCCCAAAACCATTGACAATGACCTTGCGGCAACGGAACTCACGTTCGGTTTTATGACCGCTATCGACATTGCGACGGAGGCTCTCGATCGGCTGCACACAACGGCCGCTTCGCATGACCGCGTGATGATACTCGAAGTGATGGGCCGAAATACCGGGTGGATCGCGCTGCATTGCGGGCTGGCGGGCAGCGCAGACGTTATCCTGATACCGGAAATACCGTTTTCATTCGAGTCAGTCGCGCAAAAGGTTCTTGCCCGCGAAAAGAGCGGCTCAAGATTCACGAATATTGTCGTCGCCGAAGGTGCAAAAGAGGTCGGGAAATCGGAGATCTACTCGGACACGCAGGAGCTCCGGCTGGGCGGGGTCGGCGAGTACGTCAGAAAACGGCTCGAACAGATGACCGGGAAAGAATCGCGATGCGTGGTGCTCGGCCATCTTCAACGCGGCGGCAGTCCGAACGCTTTTGACCGGATGCTGGGTACGAACTTTGGTGCCTGTTCGGTCAGGGCCCTTGCGAGCGGCGAAACGGGAAAAATGGTGGCGCTTCAGGCTGGGACAATTGTGACCGTGCCGCTTTCTGAAGCCTGTGCAAACATCAAGACCGTTCCGACCGACGGCCAGCTTGTGCGGACGGCCAGAGACATCGGGATTTCGTTTGCCGCGCCGAAGGAAACGGCGGTGACCGCGTAAACGGAGGGCCAAAGGCAGATTCGACTGCGAACGGCCAACGCGTAACACTAACTAAAATTTATGGAAGCAGTAAGGAAAAGACTACAGGACGAGTTGGGTGCACTCGAAGAGGAATTGCACAATAAATTACCTAAGGACATTCAGCATGCCCGGGAATTTGGCGATCTGAAGGAAAATGCCGAGTACAAGGCGGCCATGGAACGGCAGTCGATGGTGCAGGCGCGCATCGCGCAGTTGCATCAGCGGCTTAGCGAGGTCGAATCGATCGACATTTCGAAACTCCCGACCGACCGCGTAGCGTACGGCTCGCGGGTCGTCCTGTTCGATGTGGAAAAGGAAGAAAAGATCAAGTATAAGCTTGTCACATCTGAGGAAAGCGATCCGGAGAACGGACTGATTTCCACCGTTTCGCCGATCGGGCAGGCCCTGATGGGCAAAGAAGAGGGCGACGAGGTAAGAGTCAAGACACCTTTGGGTTGGCGAAATTTTGAAATTGATCGACTTACGACGATTCACGAACAGGAATAGTAATCGAGAACTGAAAATGGATAGTTGAGAATTTAGAACCGCTCTCGATATTCCATTATTGATTTCTAATTGAGCAAATGCTTGGAGAAAGCATAGGACGCGGGGCGATGCGGATCATCAATTCGATGGTGCGTGGTCTGGCGTCCGCCGGGGTTTCGCCGAACATTTTGACGGCGGTAGGCGTTTCGATAAACATAGGTTGCTGTGTGCTCTTTGGCTTCGGCGAGTTCTTCTGGGCGGGGATCGTGCTGATCGTGGCGAATATTTTCGACATGCTTGACGGAAATGTCGCCCGGCTGACAGGGAACGTGACGAAGTTTGGCGGATTTCTGGATTCGTCGCTTGACCGGCTTTCGGACATGGCGGCTTTTTTTGGGATCATGATCTTCTACGCTGGGAATTCGCCGCAGCACTCGCTGCTAAACGTGATACTCGCCGGCGTCGGCATGATAGCGTCAGTTATGGTGAGCTATACGACAGCCCGGTCGGAAGCCTTTGGGGTCAAGGCAAACGTCGGGTTCCTGCAGCGGCCGGAACGCATAGTTCTTTTGATCATCGGCGCTCTGTCGACCTGGGATTGGAATTCCGATTTCTTTCTATTTAACCGGATGCCGCAGGTATTGTGGGTGCTGGCGGTTGGTTCGACATGGACGCTGATCCACCGGATGTATTTTATCTGGACCGAATTTCGGAGACTTGAGAACATGGCGGCCGATAAATGATGGAGTGGCTTTCCGGATTTTGGGAATCTCTGACCCTGGGGCGCGTCATGATCGGCGTTGGCCTTTTTTTGTTTTCGCTGACGGTCAGCTTTGTGTCGATCGCGGTCGTGATCGTAAAAATTCCGGCAAATTATTTCAGCTCGCATTACAAACAGGATTTTTTGCCGAACAGCTCGTGGGTCGTCCGATGGGGAGCGGTAATATTGAAAAATATTCTTGGGGTGATGCTGGTCGTCCTCGGGCTGCTGCTTTCGCTGCCGGGAGTTCCGGGACAAGGACTTTTGACGATCCTGCTCGGCCTTATCATGATCGATATTCCGGGAAAACGGCCGCTTGAGGCTAGGATCATAAAACGCCCGACGATCCTGGCGGCGGCTAATAAGCTCAGGGCACGATATGAAAAGGAGCCCTTGCTGCTCGATTAGGTATGGGAATTTTTAGTTTTCTAAGGCGAAAAAAGGCGGACGCGTTCGAGGGGAGGCGCGAATACCTGCTTGAGCACGGTCGGATCACCGACGGCGTAATAATTGACACTGAGACCAGGCCAAACGGCGACGAGGTGGTCTTTTACGTATATTCGCTTAACGGGGTCGATTTTGAATCATCCGAACTATTGAGCGAGGAGCAGAAGAGCGACCCGCTGAAGTTTGCTCCCGGAGCAAAAGTTGCCATTCGGTACGATTCAAAAAACCAAGGCAACTCCACGCTCGCGTAAAGATTTATGTTCAAAAAGGTCCTTATCGCAAACCGCGGAGAGATAGCCTGCAGGGTGATTCGGGCCTGCCGCGAAATGCGGATCGGGACAGTTGCGGTCTTTTCAGATGCAGACCGTGATGCCCTGCACGTCCGGATGGCGGACGAAGCTTACCACGCCGGGGCCGCGCCTTCGACTGAGAGCTACTTGCGATGGGAAAAGATACTTGAGATCGCAAAGGCGTCTGGTGCCGAGGCGATCCATCCTGGCTACGGGTTTTTGTCGGAGAATGCTGAGTTTGTTCGGCAAGTCAAAGGTAGCGGACTGGTGTTCATCGGCCCGTCAGCGGAAGCGATGGGGGCGATGGGCGGAAAGATGTCCGCTCGAAGGATCGCGATAGCGGCCGGCGTGCCGGTCGTACCGGGAACGACGGAACCTCTACGGAGTTATGACGACGCGAAGGAGACGGCTTCGAGTTTCGGCTATCCGATAATGTTAAAAGCCTCGGCAGGCGGGGGCGGCAAGGGAATGCGGTTGGTTGCGGACGAAAGCGAGCTAAGATCTTCGCTTGAGGCATCGCAATCTGAGGCGCTTGCGAGTTTTGGTGACGATGCCGTTTATGTCGAAAAAGCGATCGTCCGGCCGCGTCATATCGAGATACAGGTGTTTTCGGATACGCACGGCAATCATGTGCATCTGGGTGAGCGCGAATGCTCGATTCAGCGGCGCCATCAGAAGGTGATCGAAGAATGCCCTTCGCCAATAAATTCTGCTGAGCTTCGCGAAAAAATGGGCGAGTGCGCGGTTATGGTCGCGAAAGCGGTAGATTATGTCGGTGCCGGTACCGTCGAATTCCTGGTTTCGGATCTCGACCGATCGTTTTACTTTCTCGAAATGAACACGCGTTTGCAGGTTGAACATCCGGTCACCGAACTGGTAACCGGGATCGATCTGGTCCGCGAACAGATCCGCGTTGCATGGGGTGATAAGCTCTCGTTTACGCAGTCTGACGTTCGAATGAACGGGCATGCGATCGAATGCCGGGTTTACGCCGAAGATCCCGAAAACGATTTTCTCCCGTCACCCGGCCGTATCACGCGTTTGAGAGTTCCGCAAGGCCCCGGCGTTCGAGACGACGGCGGCGTTTACGAAGGCTCTGAGGTCTCGATCTATTACGATCCGATGATATCGAAATTTGCCGTTCACGGTAAGGACCGCAAGGAAGCGATCGACCGCATGCGGCGGGCATTGGCCGAATACGAGATCGGCGGAATTAAGACCACGCTGCCTTTTTTTCGCGAAGTTCTCGAGGATGAAGAATTCGTAGCCGGCCGGATCGACACCGGCTACATCTCAGGATGGCAGAAACGTCGAACAAAAGCGGCGATCGGAACCGAAGACGAAGACGTGGCGATGATCGCTGCGGCACTTACCTCGCGACATCGCGGCCATCTAACCGAAACAGCTCTGTCCATCCGCCCGAACGGCAAAGCAAATGGGCGGTTTCCGGCCGCCTCGAACGCCTCAACCAAGGCACACAATAGCCCTTCAATCCAGGCCCGATACGTCTCGCCAGCAGCCTCCGGACGACCATCAAACAAAAAAAGGGCGAGTGGAATGTTCCACTCGCCAAGTTGATGAAGGATCATCAGACCGTCTTTGGGCAGGCAGATGCCTACCGTTTCGTACGCGGTTCCTCCGATTTTAAGGAACTTCCTCTGGATCCCGGCAAACTTCCCACGAAGGTCAGTCCGGTAATGTTATCGTTCAGCGTGAACGAAACAGAACCGCTCGGGAAAATGTACCGCTTATGATCAACCGCCACCAGGTAAAACTCACCGACGCGAAGGTCGCTTATGCGATACCGGCCCTGAGAGTTTGACCGAACCGCAGTATAAGCACCGGTTGATGCGTTAACAGCAGTAATAGTCGCACCCGCAATTCCGACACCGTTAGTGTCGCGAACCTCGCCTTCGACCGAAGCCCCGGCAGATGTCGGGCCGCCCGGAGTCTTGATCCTGGCGATCGTCGGATCGAGAATGCCCGGATTCTGGAATTGAGCAAAGCTGCCCGCGGGGGGCGGGTCAATTCCAAATATGGTCGTGTTCGTCGTATCGATCGCGTCCGTTTTCGTTGTCGACAGGAGCGTCGATCCCGAAGCGTCGGGCTGATTCCAAAGGATCGTATCGTTAGGTAGCGGCGTCACTCCGTCCGAAAGGAACAGGTTGATGGTCATATCGACCGTCATTTGAATTCGGCCGCCAACCGGCAGAAACGCTCCGGCGTTAAGCATGTCCGACGTTGCATCGTTACCGATACCGTCATAGCTCGGATTACGTGTATCCCGTTGCACCGCCCGCCAGAATAGTTACCTGATTGGATCCCGCTACAAGAGTAAGATTTCCGGTAAGAGCTCCGTTGATCGAGCTGACGATGTCGCGGATCTGGAAGTTGTTGATGTCAACCGGGCTATTATTGATATAGTCGATCGTCCATCGCAGCGTGTCTCCCGCGATAAGCGGCGGCCCACCGTTACGAACGTTCAACCTGCGTACCGATTTGTAGCCATTGACCGTTGCCTGTTCCAAACCGCATGACTGCGGACGTGAGACAGGGACAAAAATGGCATTCAAGATCATACGCTGGCCGTTTAGTCTCGCGATCTCCGTTGCACCGGTGTTCGTACGGGAATAATCGTGTCCACCAAGCTCAAAGACGATGCCGCCCGCGCCAGCCGTAAGTGTGGATACGGTTGCAACAAATTTCTCGGCGTCCGGGTTTGAGTTACGGACCGAGACGCGATGACCATTCGCCGGCCCGCCACCGGGGGCGAACGCAAATTCAGTTACCGCTCCGTCCTGGTTGGCGAGGATGCCGATAAACTGGTTGAACGGCATCGAGCCTTCGGGATAAACCAGTGTAGTGTCTACCGCATTCGCCGGAGCATTCGTACCAAATAACGAATAGCCGGGATTGGTCGTCTGAAAATGTCCGTTTGCCGCATTTTCAAAAGTGCCAACCGACGCGCACTGCAGCAGGAGGTTCCCTCCACTTAACGTGAATTGTTTGTAAAGATTTACAAATGTAGGATCCGTCGAGTGGGCCTGCGTCGCCATCGTATAGCACGAATTGGCGTTGATGATGTCGTCGGTAACCGAAGTGTAATTCGGAATTCCCGCTGAATCAAGAAGGTCCTGATGAACGCCGGTACCAAAATTACCGCCGTCCGGACCGATCGCGACCAGTGGCTTGTGCGTTACCGTGTAACGAATATCAACCAACACAGCGGCGTTGGTCTTGTAAACCACGACCGCCGTGCCGCCGCCGTTAAAGTTCGTGATCATCGTCCGGATCGTTGGGGTGTCATATTGCTGCGGAATGATGAACGCGCCTCCGGAAAAGCTGACGTTTGCCGGACCGGCAACGCCGGCGGTTCCCGCAATACGCGTCACATTGGCCGCGAAATCTTCGGCGTCCTTCGCTTTATTAGGTTTAATAGCCCATTTCAAAGGAACGTTGTTCTGTAAAAACGCATTAGCAAGGCCATAGGCTCGAAGGTTAAATGTCGTACCTCCCGCATTGCCCTGATTGACGTTGTCCATCGGGATAACCAAAGCACCTGCCGGAATGTTCTCCTGCGCCGGGATCGGGTTCGGCGGTGCCTGGCCCGAAATGGCGAGTGCAAAAATGCATAGCACAAAAATGCCGGCAAGTGGCATTGCCGATGACATTTCGTGCCGATCTATACTCAAAGTGGGTCTTCATAGATTTAATAACTCCTCTCTCAATTTCAAAACCGAACAACGGCAATAGTTAACTCCAATAGAAAAGGCTGTCGTGCCCGCTTTATCCTCTGCCGCATGGGACAAATCGGGTGATCGTGAGGCGTCCGGTCATTATGGCCGGTCCGCAACGGTCAAAAATCAAAAAAAATTGCACGCAACAGAGATGCCCTGTGCATTACAAACGTATAAAAACTTGCTTAAGCGAAGTTTTAACATAACTCGATCCAAAAGTAAACACTTTTTTCGAAAAAACTGGCCGGGCATTGGTTACTAAGTCGTTTATTTAGAGTAACTGACCGCACGCCGACCAATGAAAAAAACCTTATATACGCATGTGTACGCCAGGTTACACAAGATATGGAAATTTTTGCCGCTGTCTTGTTAGACGTTGCTTTCTTCCTTTTTTGCAAGATATATGCAATCAACGCTTTGTTCCAAAAAAAAGCCTGTCCGTCTAGAGAGGCGAACAGGCACGCGTGGAGCACATCGGAGTTTTAGGCAATCAATCTAGAGAAATTCACCTACCATTTGAACATTAAATCAGCCAAGGGTTTCGAATCGAGCAAGCGGATGGGACCATTTCTAGTTCCGCCACTTGCCCCCGGCAGATCTCCGACGAAACCGAGTCCGACGATGCTATCGAACAAGGTAAGGGTGACGGAACCATTCGGGAATTCGTACGATTTGTGCCGAACCGTGACGAAATAAATCTCCCCCGCGCAATCCGTGGACGGAGTAATTTCCAAATGATCTCGTTCGTACTGCAATTGAATTGCCGGTTGTCGCGTGGGTCACGGTCACAACAGCTCCTACGATACCAATTCCTTGGGATGTCCCAACCGATCCTTCGATCGAGGCCAGCGCGGCCGTCGGAACGGGGAACGATGTCGGATCGATGCTGTCAACACGTATATCTTGCGGCCAACTTCCTTGAGGTGGGGGCGGTAATCCAAAGATGTTTGTACTCGTCGTATCAACATTATCCGAATTCAACGAAGATCCTGGCAAAAGATTTGGAGCGGACGATGTCTGACAGACCGTGTTTTCCGGCGTGTCCAGTTTCACAACCATTCTGACCTTAATCTGAATACGCCCGTTCACTGGAAGGAACGCGCCCGGAAGCAGTAAGTCCG
This sequence comes from Blastocatellia bacterium, assembly GCA_963732475.1. Lineage (GTDB taxonomy): Bacteria > Acidobacteriota > Blastocatellia > Pyrinomonadales > Pyrinomonadaceae > OLB17. The sequence continues at coordinate 48,165 of CAVSZR010000011.1, forward strand.
ATGTTGAGCCGATTCCACTGCCGGTATAGCCGGGATTTGCTATGGCCGTTGTGGGCGGACCAGACGTAAGAACGACATTTGAGCTGGGCACCAGTGTGAGATGAGGCTGGATGATGTCCTTGACCTGGAAGTTCGGAATATCTTCCTGGCTCGAATTGATATAATCGATAGTCCACTCAACCGTGCTGCCGGGCCATATTTTACCCGAGTTATTTGGAATGACCTTTTTCACGGATTTGTAACCCGAAACCCCTGCCGCGACGGGGGTGCATTCCGGACGACTCGGTGGAACAAAAAGAGCATTAAGAACCATTCTCTGACCATTGAGCCTTGAAATTAAGGAAGCATTTGTGTTTTGCCGGATATAATCGTGTCCGCCGAGTTCGAAGACAACGCCGCCAGTTACATTGGGGCCATTTAGCTGCGAAACCGTCGCAACGAACTTGCCCGCGTCTGCCCCGCTATTACTGACCGACACGAGGTGTCCATATACCCCGCTGGCACCGGGAGCAAACCCATATTCGGTAACGGCACCGTCTTGATTGGCCAGGATACCAATAAACTGATTGAATGGCATCGAGCCTGTGGGATAAATAAGCACGGTGTTCACATCATTCGCCGGCGCGTTGCTTCCAAACAGTGAGTATCCGTCTGGTGTTGTTTGAAAGTGTCCGTTTGTGTCATTTTCGAACATTGAGATCGAAGCGCATTGCAGTAGAAGGTTACCACCGCTCAAGACGAAATTCTTGTACAAGCCAACAAACGTAGACCCCAGGGAGTGTGCCTGCGTCGCAAGCGTGTAACATCTATCGTGGCTTAGATTGTCGTTGGTAACCGTAGTGTAATATTGGCTTCCGATCCCCGCCGAATCGAAGAGGGCCTGATGAACGCCCGCACCGAAATTACCGCCGTCCGGGCCGATGGCGACCTTTGGTTTGTGGGTCAAAGTGTATCTGATATCAATATTGGCATTTTCGTTTGTTTGGTAAACCGTTACGTCCTCTCCTTCATTGTTGAAGGCGGCGATCAAAATCAACACTGAAGCCGCATATTCCGACTGAACGATGAACGGACCGCCGGAGAAAGTCACTGTCGCGGGGCCCGAAATGCCGCTGGTGCCGGCCACACGCGTTACATTGACCATGAAATCCGAGCCATCCTTTGATTTTCCCGGCTTAATGGCCCACTTGACCGGAATGCTCCGTTGGAGCAATAGGTTTGCAAGTCCATATGCTCGCAAATTAAATATCGTACCGGCCGCATCACCCTGGTTGATATTGTCCATTGGGATGATCAGCGAACCAGCCGGAATTGTTTCGGGCGGTACGGGATTTGGTGGTGCCTGGCCGAAGGCGGAGATCGCAAGCAGGCAGATTGTAAGAATGGCAAATTTGGCGCACGTGGGCCTGGATCTATTTACATTGTGGGTATTCATAGATTTAGGTAACTCCTTCTCCGAACGGAAACGGCTGATGGATAACACGTGGCAGTTTGCGTCTTCGTAATGCCGCCGCCGATTTCCCGCCGTTCGAGAAAGGGTCGCTTGAAGATGTCACCTTCGGGGACGTTTTCGTTTCGCCCATCAGAATGGCGATCCGATCTGCGGCGGGTGCCGCTTTTTAACCAAGGACTAAATGGCTTTAAGCTGTATTTAGCATATGTTTTTGGGAAAGTAAACATTTTTTTCGGTTAAATTGGAACTGGCCGCCCGGCAAATCGGGCCGATACCCGATTGTGTCTTCCTCGATACAGCGAACAAAGCACTGTAACTTGTGTTTTGTATGCCAGATTACACAAGATGTTCGTTGCTGATTCTGTGCGTATTCGAGGAAAATACTCTCCGAAATGTTTCCGTCATCGTCGTGATGCGGAGCGATAGAGCGCAAAAAAGCCCGTTCGCTTTTCGCAAACGGGCGTTGTTTAAAGTTCTAACTAGCTTAAGAGTCTATTGCGGTTGCGGCGTTCCGATGAATGCCGGGGCGGTGAAGTTGTCGTTTAGCGTAAAGGCATACGGGCTATTCTCAAAGAAATACCTTTTATTTCTAATGCTCATCACATAAAACGATCCAACCTCAAGGTCGTCGAATCGGTAGAAACCGAACGCATTTGTGATCGCGGTCTTGAATTCCGAGGCGGATGCGTTTTGCAGAGTTATTGTCACGCCCTTTATGGCCCGCCCGGTGTTGGAGACCACCCTGCCGTCGATGGATGCCTCACCCGCGGTCGGAGCAACCTGTGGGTCCGTATATACCATGCGGTTGGCGGTGGATGTATCGAGCCCATTCATAGTACCGGCGGTCGATTCACTAAGGAGATTGCCGGTGACCTGGGCCGGTGTCGCATTCTGATGCGTTTCGAGAAATAGTGCGACGGTCCCGGCCACATGCGGTGATGCCATTGACGTACCGTTGGCGACGTTGGTTGCGGTGTTGCTCCAACTCCATGCCGAAACGATCGAAACCCCGGGGGCGAACAGATCGACACAAGATCCAAAATTCGAAAAGCTGGCTTTAGTGTCTGACATATCTGATGCGCCGACAGTGATGGCATTAGGGACGCGGGCCGGCGACGTTCCGCAAGCATCGGCATTGGCGTTTCCGGCCGCAACTACGTAAGTCACTCCTGAGGCGATCGAACTTTGGACAACATAGTCCAGCAGAGCGGATGAAGCCGCACCCATGCTCATATTCGCCACGGCCGGTGAGATATGATTTGCCGTTACCCAGTCGATACCTTCGACCGCGGTTGCGACCGTTCCGGTACCATTACAGGCCAAAACTCGTATGCCGTGAATCCGGGCATTCTTCGCTACCCCGTAATTCACTCCTGCGATCGTGCCGGACACGTGAGTGCCGTGTCCATGGCAATCGACGCCATTTTGCCCGTCGTGGATCGAATCGTAATCGACGGTTGCACGGCCCCCGAACTCGACATGGGTCGGCCGGACGCCAGTATCAATTACATAAACGTGAACCCCGCTGCCGGTGGATACATAGTTGTACGCGGTGTTAAGCGGGACGGTTCGCTGGTCAACGCGATCAAGGCCCCAGGTCGGGTTTGCCTGTGTTGCTTCAACTGTGATCTCCGAATCCTCTTCGATAAACAGGACACGCGGGTCGTTGCTCATAGCCTCGGCCTCGTGCGGTGACATTTCCGCAGAAAAGCCCTGGAGCGCATGGCGAAATACGCGATCAACCGAACCGCCGTACGATCGCGAAAGACGGTTCGCTGTCAGGTCCGACGACGACTCTTCGGCTCTTAACACGTTGGGATCCAGAAGAACTAGATAGCGATTCGGAATCGGGTTTTGAGCTCGTTTGAGTTTGGATGCGCGGCCTTCCGCGGCGGTGGGCAGGAGGGAGAATGCGGACACACCTGCCACAGCGATAATCAAAAGAATCCAGAATTTTTTCATTTGGTACTCCAGGGTAAGGTAGAGGTTTTGTAAATTGGCCAGGGAAATTGGGACTGGGAAACACGACGTAAGGAGTCGAGTAATCAACAATGTATAACAATTAGAAAACCAAGTCAACAAAAAAAGTCTGAATGATCGAAAACCGGTTGCGGGTCGGTCAGGCTGACCGAAAATCGGCTCCGATTAGGGTTTATCGGGAAATTCGGTAGAATGGAAAGCGTTGAAATAATATCGTTTTGGAAGAGGGGCGAAGTACCGATGGAAGAACTTTTGAACGAGATGACCGGCAAGAAGATCGATGTAAATTGCGGCACCGCCGCGATGTATAGGGGCGAAGTTGTCGGGATCAAGAACGGAGTGCTGCATCTTCGCAGCGAGGAAGAGGCGGACGTGTTTCTGTCGGTCGACAAGATCGCTTCCGTCTCGGAGTGCAAAGATCTTCCATCGCGGCCGGGTTTCGTTGTCTGATCCGGCAGCGGCTAGAAAAAGAATGGCCCGGTGACACTCAAGTCGCCGGGCCAAATTCGAATATGTGTAACCTGCAGTTATTCGACGGCCTTGGGTGCGGCCGGAGCAAGTTTTCGAAATCCTACGATACGATTTTCCCAATAGCCTTTGAAGGGTGAATACGTGATCCCTTTGCTTGACGAGGCGTGGAAAAAACCATTCTCGTCAGCGACAATACCCATATGGCCGAGCCCGTTCAAAAACACGAGTGTGCCGAACTTAAATCTGTCATCGCCGGTTACGGGAGTACTCGCCGACCAGAGTGTTCGTGCGCTTGACCGCTCAAATTCCATACCCGCATCGCGAAAGACGCTCCAGACAAAGCCGGAGCAATCATACCGGTTCGGACCCGTCGACCCATAGAGATAAGGAATGCCGAGCCTTGCCTGGATGCCCCGCATGATCGCGGAAGAAACCGACGAGCCATAAAGCATCCGTCCGGCCGCCATGGAGCCCGAAGCGTTCAGGGCATTCGACGAACCAGTCTTTTTTACCAGCGGCTGAGTTTTTTCGGAGTTTACGACAACAATATCGTTGGTAAGGGCGGGACGACTGGCCGATGGAGGTAAAGACGATCTCAAATTATCTGACTGGGTTTGCGGTTGATTTATCGGCTGGCTGGAAATGGTCTTGACGACTCGTGGGCGATCCTGGCCGGATACCACTGAATAGGAACCCGCAAACACTAAACAAAACAAAAACGACAGATATGAAACCTTCTTGAAATCGATCAAAACGTATACTCCTTAATTTTGACGCCAACGCAGACCCGGTTTCGTTCTGATCTTCAGAAACATGAAAATCACAGTTTAAGCTGAACCTTAGTTCAACTCGTAAACCAAAAACCGATCAAATTGTCCTTGCTTTTTATTGGCCTGGCTATTGAAATTCCCGTACATTCCGGCAGGTCCCGTAAACCGTCGAAGCCTATGAATGTTTGGTAGCCAAGAGATAGGTTAGCATTTTCGCTGAAGCGAATGCAACCCACGGAATTTGAGCGATGCGAAAGACGGGGGTTTCCACTTCTGTCATGAAGCAGAAACCCCGCCTACCATCTCTCTCTTGCGCGTCCTTAGTTGTCCTGTCGTATGTCAAGAAATAGACGCAATCCAACGGGGCTTCCAAAAAAAGAAAACGGCCCGAAACAATTTGTTCGAGCCATTTGATCAAACCAATCGAAATCAAAAGTTTATGCCGAGAACGACGTGCCGCAGCCGCAGCCGCCGGTCGCGTTTGGATTCTCGAACGTAAACCCAGAGCCCATCATGTTCGTAGTGTGGTCGATCGTGATGCCGTTGAGGTATTGGGCCGAGAACATATCAACGAATAGCCTGATGCCCTGTTTGTCCATTACAAAATCACCCGATTTCGATTCTTCCTCGATATTCAGGCTGTATTGGAATCCGGAACATCCGCCGGGCACAACCCGGACGCGAAGGCCCGCCGTTTCCGGCAGATCGTCCTCGCTCGACAAAAATTTCTTGATCTCCTCGGCCGCGCTGTCTGTAACGATCAATTCGACGGTCGGTGCTGCTACTGCTGACATAAATTCGTTCTCTCCTAACCAAAATTTAGGACTCGCCTAAACGAATCCTTACTTTAATGTAAATGTTAAACGATTCCGAGGTAAAGTTCAAGAGAAAGCTGACCTGCAAAGACTCAGGGCCTTGTGCCGTCGCCTACCGGTTGGCGATATTGTTCCTTCTCCTTTTCACGTTGCAAGTACGGAATTCCTTTCTGCATCCATGCCGGAGCCGGTGCACCCTTTAGTTTGTGATCGAAAAACTCCTTCATTCGACGCGAATAATCTTCCTGGTTCTGCCGCTTGCGCAAGCCGTGAGGTTCGCCGTTGTAGTTGAAGAAATAGGCCTCTTTGCCGAGCCGTCGTAGCGAGAGGTAAAACTCAATGCCCTGATACCACGGCACGGCGTCGTCGCCGTCATTGTGGATCATCAGCACGGGAGTCTGCACTTTTTCGATATAAAACAGCGGCGAATTCTCCATAAAGAGCTTGGTCGAATTCCACGGCGTGCCGCCGATGCGGCTTTGCGTTCGCTCGTATTGGAATTGTCGCGGAATACCGGGGCCCCAGCGAATGCCGTTATACGCACTGAACATATTCGCGACCAACGCTCCGGGAGCCGCGGCCTTGAATTTGTTGGTCTGCGTGATCATATACGCGATCTGATAACCGCCCCAACTGTGGCCCTGAATGCCGATCGCTTTTTCATCGACAAAGCCCATCTTCGCGATCTTCTCGACGCCGGGCATGATGCAATTCATCGCACTCTTGCCGGGATATCCGATCTTGTAAACGATGTCGGGCAGGAAAATGACATAGTCGTTGCTGGCGTAGTAGCTCGGATTGACGTTCTGTCCGGGGCCGGGATTTCGAAAATCGTGCACCGTATCCGACAGTCTTTCGTAGAGATAGACGATCATCGGATATTTCTTTTTCGGATCGAAATCCGCTGGCTTGATCAAGACGCCCTGAAGAGGCGTTCCGTCTTCGCCTTTGTAACTCATCAGCTCGGATGTACCCCAACGAAACGGTGCGGTCTGAGCCTGGCCATTGCTTAGGCGCTTGGGCGATGCAAAATCTGCCGCTGTCGTCCAAATGTCGGGATATTCATCAAAACGCGAGGCTGTAAAGACATACCGCTCGGCATCTCTGGCCTTGATCGGCGTGCTGTAATTCTTGTTGCCCATCATCAGCTTTTCAGGCGTGCCGTCCAATTTCACTCGGTAAAAACCCGAATCACGCGTTTCTTCGCTCTCAGCCCGTAGCAGCATTGTCTGGCCAGGCTCAATGAAACGCTCATCAGGATTTGTGCGAACGTATCGCATCTCGGTCTTGCTCTGCCGTCCGTTGGTGAGCAGCTTGCCGCCGCTGCCATCGGCCGCGACCTGCCAGATGTCGAATTTGTCGTTGATCAGGATCTCTTTGTCGTCTTTGGTCCAGGCGGTGATCCCATAAGACGGTGCGGCACTTGGGCTGTCGTGGTCTTCGCGGACGAATTTTCCTTTGAGCTTGGCGGTAAGGTTCGTGACCTTGCCGTCCGGAATCGAGACAGAGTTCCAGTCCTTGCCGTCAAAATAAATGGCGTAACGGCCATTCGGCGACCAGCTCAGGCCCCACTGTGTTCCTTTGTTCAGCAGGCGACGCGAACCGTCAGCGGTATTGATCAGGTACCAGTCGCTAAAACCCGGATCATAATTTGCCCGGATACGATATTCGCGATCGTCAGAGCCGATCGCCCAGAGGCCGTTCGAGTTCGGGTTGATCGTCTCAAGCGTCGCATCCGCGAGCTGGACAAATTTTTTGTCCGCAATGTGCCAGACGGCTCTATATGAGCGGTCACGGTCGGCGTTCAGGCGCACCTTTTGCTGTGGCTGGATGTAGTCGTCCTTGTAGTGCCAGAGATCGACCGTGACCTTTTCCTCGTCCGGAACGGCAGCGTTTGGATCGGGCTCAGGGTCGGGCGTCGGAGCACTGCTGATAAACAAACGGCTGCCGTCATACGAAAAACTGACCGAGCCTTTATCGCTGATAACATACTCGGGACGGAAACCGGCCGTTTTCATCGACACAACTTCGTCTGCCTTCGCGGCTCCGCGTGTCCAGTGATAGACCTTGAAACGAGGCTGCTTCGCCGAAGCGTCGTCCTTGTCGCTGATAAAAGCGAGCTGCGTCTGTTTTTCGTCCCAACTGAATTTCGTGTATTTTCCCGGCACCTGATAGCAATGCGACCGGCTGAGCATCGGACTGTGGGGTCACAGCAAAAAGCCCGTTCCGTGACTCGGCCCGGGCCGAAACGTTAAAGATAAGAGTCTTGCCGTCTTTCGCAAAGCTGTATTCGAGAACGTCGGCAAAAGTGCGGTCTTTTCCGCTTGCCAGGTCGCGAAGAATAAGAGTCGTGCCGTATTCCTTTCGCCGTCCGCCCGCTGCTGGTGAAGGCGATGGGGAGGGTGAAGGCGTGACGGCAGTTGCGACGTTCGCATTCGCGTTGGTGGTCGCCGGAACGGCACCGGCTGCACCTGTTTCCGGCCGGCGGTCTTCTCTCGACTGTTCTTTAAGGATCGCGACGAATCCCGATCCGTCCTCGGGCACTTGATACGATTTCACGTCGTCGACACGGCGTCACCTTGCCGGTCGAAACGTCCATTATGCCGAGCGCCGTTTTGGGAAAATCTTCCGGCCGCTTTTTGTCACGCCTCGCTTTCAGAATGTCGGCCTTGTTCGGCTCGATGTTGAAGAAAACGATACTTGCTGTCAGCCGAAAACGTCGGCCGAAGCAGCCTTCCAAGAGCCTGAAATGCCATCGTCGCGACCGGATCAGCCGGATCGGGCGGCGGCGTCGGCGGACGATATCCGCGCGGAGTTCGCCACTCCGTCTCGTCGGTCGTTGACCGAACAAAAAACTCGCCATCGCCATCCTGCGGCTGCATTACATACGCGACCCATTTCCCGTCACGCGAGATCTGTGTACCTTGGAGACTTCGCCATGAGTCGAAATCATTGGGCGTCAATGACCGTTTTGCTGCCTGAGCAAGTAGCGAAGGCGTCAAAAGGCTGAGCAAACATAGTGCAAAAACCGTTTGCCGAACACGTCGAAGGGCGACAGAATGCGAGGAACGTCTGAGCATCAAAGACATATTTCTCCGAGGTTAGATTGTTAAATTGTTTTTTAGAACATTCCACAAATAACACCCGTAGACAATTTTCACAAAGCCTCAGGTCCTGATTATTTGGGGTTCTTCAGTGCATCGTTTACTTCGATCCAGTATCCATCGGGATCGCGGAAAAAGATCTGCCGAACTCCATCGCTGCGTGTGGAGCCAACAGCACCCGGAGTGCCTGCGAAATCCGACCATACGATCCCCCGATCTTTCAGTCGCTGCATGATCGGCTCAAGGTCATTCACTTGTAAGTGCGAGGTGTACGGAACGATTATCGGCGACCGGCTCTGTGCGTCCGCCCAAAAGATGCACTGCCACTCCCTTTCCTAACGACAACCAGCGGCGGCCGGCGGATGCTGCGGGAATCTCTTCCAAGCCAAACACTCCGGAGTAAAACGCAACACTTACATCGAGATCAGCCACATGCAATGCGACATGATCGATCGAGACCGAAGAATTCTGGATCATAGGCGTTTGTTGGCGGCAACTAGTCGCCGCCCAGCCAAAGAGGACGGTGATAACAACGACTACCAGCGGAAATTGAATGAACAGGGTCTTTCGGTCCATCTTTTGCCCGGGAGAATGTCTTTCTAACCGGCTCTCGTCAAGATCGTAAGCTCCGGCTTCATCGCTTCGATAGAGATCTGGCGTGCGACCTCTTCGGCTACTTTGTGAAAGGCGATCGATTGCAGCGATTCGGGGGCCGAAACGACGACCGGGATACCTTTGTCGCCGCCTTCGCGGACTTCCATTCCGAGCGGCACTTCGCCGAGGAAGTTGAGATCGTATTCGTCCGCGAGCTTTTGGCCGCCGCCTTTGCCGAAAATGTCGTAGCGATTTCCGGTGTCGGGAGCGATGAAATATGACATATTCTCTATCACGCCGAGTACGGGAATGGCCACCTGTTCGAACATTTTCACAGCCCGGCGAACATCCGACAGTGATACTTCCTGCGGGGTTGTGACGAGCACCGCTCCCTGGACCGGGACCAACTGGGCGAGCGAAAGCTGTACATCGCCGGTTCCAGGCGGCATATCGACGATAAGATAATCGAGTTCGCCCCAATCCACATCCGACAAGAACTGCCGCACGACGCCATGAAGCATCGGGCCGCGGAGGATCATCGGTTTGTCGGGCGGAACGAGCACGGCCATCGAGATCATCTTGATGCCGTGGGCCTTGATCGGAATAAGCTTGCCGTTCGCAACTTCGGGCTGACCGTATCCCGTACCGAGCATCATCGGAACATTCGGGCCGTATACATCGGCATCCATTATCCCGACCTTCGCACCGTCTTGCGCGAGCGATACGGCCAGATTTACTGCAACCGTCGACTTGCCCACTCCGCCCTTGCCGCTTGAAACGGCGATGATGTTCTTGACACCGGGAATGGCGATGTTGTTGGCGATGCCGCGTCCCTGCGGGACCTCGGCATCCATCGTGACCTTTACGGACGAGACGCCTTCGAGGCCACCGACGATCTCAGTCGCCTGGGCTTCCATCTGCTCCTTTAACGGGACAGGCAGGCGTGGTCAGCATAATGCGAAACGAGACATCGCCGCCGTTTTCGATCTTGAGGTCCCGGATGAATCCGAGCGTTACGATGTCCTTTCGAAGATCGGGATCGATAATTTGTTTAAGAGCGGTTAATACGCTCTCTTCTGATAGTTGACTCATTGTGTAATTAAGAATCGGCGTTATAAAGTAAATGATATTGTAGCAAAATTGCACGTTCGGGTCGTGGGAGATACGGGATGAGATCAGTTTTACTATTACTTTTGCTTTCTGTAGCAACGCCGGTTCTTTCTCAATCAAGCGCGTACATCGGTTACAGGAACAAGCCAAGGTCGATGGGCGAGACATTGCCGAACGGTGTCAAGGACATGGGCGGAGCGATGGTGATGGACGGGAATAAGATCACCGAATACGCGGTCGGGCGGTTTCGGCTTGGGACGACGCAGATGCTGTGGCTCGAACTTTCGATCGCACGCGACGAAAAAGGAACGTCAGAATGGAAAGTGAAAGACGTGCTCTCGTTTCCGAATTTCACAAAGAACAATGAGTTGTTCTTTGCGGCCGGCAACTCGTCTTGCACGCTAAATGGGATGCCGGATGACAGTTTGGTCGTGTTCGTCGATTTCGTAGGCAGCGGGCCGAGATATGTTGTTCGGAAAGCATGGCGCGTGAACCTGGCCATGGAGAAATTTGAAGCGATCCGGATCGCGGGGATCAAATGTGAGTTCGAGGAACCGTAATTAATGAAAGAGTTAACATTTTATTGGCTGCCAAACTGCTCAACGTGCCAGAAGGCGAAAGGGTGGCTTGAGCGGCGGGGCGTGAAGATCACTCGGCTGCGGGATATCAAGGCGGATCCGCTTTCGCGGCCGAGGCAGAAGAACTGTCGAAAATGCTCGGTGGTCCGGCTGAGCTATTCTCAAAGCGTGCGATCAAATATCGCGAGATGAAATTGAACGAAAGGGAAGTGCCGGCGGCGGAGATGCTCGATTTGATGACAGACGAGTACACATTTCTCAAGCGGCCGATAATGGTTATCGGCAGACACGCGACCGCCGGATTTTTTGAGAGATCCTTTGAGTCCTTTTTGAATGAGCATTATTACGAGCCGGTCGCAGCTCGAGAGGCGGGCTGATGATCGTATCGGTTTGGCGGAAACGTTGGTTTCTTAACAATGAGTTCAAATTTTGAAAGTGATTACAACCATATCCGCTCGGGCGGCGCTGGTTTCTATGAACAGAAGCGCGGGCTGATCGCCGTTTGGGGAAAAGAAGCGATTCAGTTTCTCGACGGGCTTATTTCGAATGACATGAAGACGCTCGAAGACGGAGCGCAGATGCTCGCCGCGTTTCCAAACGCCCAGGGTCGTTTACTGGCGGTTGTCCGTGTCCTTCGACAAGGCGATCGGTTTCTGATCGAAACAGAAGAGGCGACCCGCGAAAAGGTTTTCAATAATTTGTTCCGATTTACGTTCGCAGGCGATTTTTTTGTCGAGGACATTTCTCAGCAATTTCGATATTTTGAGGTATTCGAATCGGGGATTGATGGGTTACTTGCGCTCGGGGTATTGACACGTTTCGACAGCCGTGGCGGTTCGCGGCTGCACTCAGTGCCAGTTGATGATGCCGAGCAGTTCGTTGAAAACGCGGAGGCTATGGGTGCCGTAGAGATCGATGACGAGTTGTTTGAAGTTCTTAGGATCGAAAACGGCGTTCCGCTTTACGGTGTAGATATGGACGAGACAGCGATCGTTCCGGAACTTGGCATCGACGGCTTGATCTCATACAAAAAAGGCTGCTACATCGGCCAGGAGATCATCGCCCGCATTCATTTCCGCGGCCATGTCGCCAAGCAGTTAACCGGACTCGTCCTGTCAGAACCGGGAGCGGTGGCGACCGGCCTCCTGCCTGGTGCCGAATTTACATCTGTCGAGGGTAAGAACGCCGGACGCATAACCTCCGCAACCTTTTCGCCGAAATTGGAAAAGACGGTCGCCCTCGCACTCGTCCGATATGATTATCTTGCGGAGAATTCGGAGCTTAGTATCGGCGACCGGAAATGCATCGTAAAATCTCCACCTTTTGTGTGAGATTCGAATACCGCCCTAAGAAAATCCCTTGCAACTATTCATTTGATTGCCGTATGATCGCATCATGACGAAGATGGTTAGTCATTCACGAATCTGCAGGGTCGTGCTTTTAATGACGGTGCTTATTCTTTCATTGTGCGGCGATTGTTCGCGCAAGCCGTCGTTGATCCGAAAACTGATAACATTCCCGATAAGATAGACGAGTTCGGGCGGCTGGGCGAATGCGATTTTCGCGGCCGATTGGACGGTTTTCTCGTGGTGCTGAAGAACGGCCGGACTATCAAGGTTACGTGATCAATTACCTAGCGACCGATATGTTGCCGGACGACCGTGAAAAGTTTGGACGCGAAAAAATGATCGTCGAACACATAGCATTTAGGAGGTTTGATCATTCTCGACTAACGATTGTTAGGGGTGGTTTCCGGCCCGACATGGCAACGGAGTTGTGGTTGATTCCACCCGGAGTTCAACCGCCGGAACCATCAGGCACGGTCCCCGAACCGAAGGTTCCGGAAAATAAAACATTTCTTTTCGCCAGGAATCTTATTTACTCACCCGTGGAAGAAAATTTGCTTGATGAGTTCGTGCTTTTCTCTGTCAAAGAACGAGAAAAGGCGGAGTTCGCGGCGATCGAGGCAGAGGAGCAAAGCGGAACGACAAACGAGATGGATGACCAAGACTCTTCAATGGCCCCCGACGAAGGGCTTGTTGTTGTCGACGAGCGGACACCAAAGGAAAGGGACGAAGATCGATTTCAGTGGGCAAATACGGGTATCGGCCGTTTGCTCGTACTGCGAAAGAACGACAAAGGTATTCTGATTTTTTACGCTGACGACCAACGTTATGATATTGGAAAACTCCGCCAGTTTGTTGAACAGGGGCGTAACCTTTTGGCAGAACACGCGCCCATCCGAGCGGCACGCATGCGTATTGAGTTTGGCGGTTATCGGGACGAGCCGCAGGTCGAGTTTTGGGTCATGCCTACGAAGGGAAAAGCTCCGGTTGCGAAGCCTGACGAACGACCCGCTGAGCAGCCCGAGTTACAGAACAAGTAGATTTCAGCGAAATGCATTTGTCTTTCTGAGGTTCGACTAAACGCGAGCCTTTTTTGATGCATTAAGATTTTTTACCTTACCCAAATAAATATGGAAGACCTTGACATCGATCTATCGAACGCAAAGCTCGCGTATACTATCATTCAATCGCTGCTTCAAGCCAATGAAGCGCTCAGTGACTTGCTCGTCGTTATGGCTCACGCGCTCGATGAAGACGTTACCAAGGCCCTGACGGCAACCAACGAATGGCATGGTTATATGGAATCGAAGCGAAATCTTGAGAATACGAAAGTGCAGATCGAGAAATTCACGGAAGCACTTAAGAAATTAGAGAGTAATTGATGGGCCAATAGCTGTGTGGCTAATAACTGTCAGCTATCAGCCAATGTGCTTTGCGGCAGAAGACTCAATGTTTGATCTAATTATTATCGGAGCCGGGCCCGCCGGAATATCGGCGGCGTATGAGGCGAAGAAAGCCGGGCTGGATTATCTGGTCATCGAGAAGGGCCTGATCGGGAATACCGTTTATAACTACCCGGTCGGGCTGACGGTTTTTTCGACGACGAACGAGATCGAGTTCAATCCGGGTGATCTCAAACCCGCACGCGAAAAGCCGACTCGCGAGGAGTTGCTTTCATATTATGTTCGGTTTGTGCTGGATAATGAGCTGAATATTCAGACGGGGGAAACCGTTGTTGAAGTGCGGAGTGCGGAGTGCGGAGTGCGGAATGAAGAAGATAGGTGCAAGTCGTTTCGGGTTGTTACTGATAGAGCGGAGTACGAAGCGCAAAATGTCCTCTTTGCCATCGGTGCGATGGATTATCCGAGGAAGTTGAACGTCCCAGGCGAAGATCTGCCGAAGGTGCATGATTATTTTCGCGAGACGTATCCTTGGGTGAAGAAGAAAGCTTTGATCGTCGGCGGAGGGAATTCGGCGGGCGAGGCTGCCTTGTTTTTGGCGGAAGAGGGTGCGGACACGACCCTTGCGATATTCCGTTCGGATTGGGAGAACGACGATCCGAAACAGGGCTGTATCAAATATTGGGTTAAACAGCCCCTCGAAAGCGAGTTAAAGAAACATTGCTTGAAGCTGTTTTTTCTTGGAAAGGTTGTCGAGATCACCGAAAAGACGATCGTGCTTGAAGACGAAAACGGTCAGATCGATGTGCTGGAGAATGACGTAGTTTTCGTTTTGATCGGCTCCGATGCCGACCTGATGATGCTTAAAGACCTTGGCGTCAAAACCGAAAATACCAAGCACGGCGAGGTGCCTGTTTACAATCCGGAAACATTCGAAACCGACGTTCCCGGAATATATGTCGCCGGCCATTTTACGAACGAGCGTCACATCAAAGGTGCGATCGACGTTCCGAAAAAGATCATTCCGGTGATCGCCTCGAAGCTTGCGAAAGCTGCGGGGTGATGAACGTTGACATGAAAAAACCACCGGCCGGAACCGATGGTTTTTTTTTGCTGCATTTACTGACAGGGCCGGTCGCATCCCACCACCCCGTCAGCCGAAGCGGCTGCCACCCCTCCTAAGCCAGGAAGTGAGCTAAATCGGATCCTAGTTCGTCGGTTTTGGCGAGCGGACAAAGACCTTCTGATTGGCGAATTTCTCAGCTATGTTGGCCGGGTTTATTTCGTAGCTGGTCACGTCGAAGACTTCGGCCGGGCCGCTGCCTGTCGTTGTTGTCCAGCGGTAGGGTAGCTGAACGCCGTTGGTGGTCCGATACTCGGTAAACCGAACGAAACTTTCTGCTCCGGTATCTACGTCAAGTTTTTTGGTAAAGGTCCTCGTTTCCTTAGCTCCGTCCGCCGGGGCTTCGGCGGTAAAACGGACGATATGCGGCATTGCCTGTCCGGAATAGCTCATCGCTAGCGGCAAGTTTGTCGATTTGCCGATGTAAAGCTTGTACACCGCACCGCCGAATTCTGCGCTGATGATATTCGCGGCGACGCCGTCGACGTCCTTTTCACCGACGAAGGTGTAATTAACATCAAGGCCTTCCGGAGCAGTCAAAAGAAGAGCGAGCGTTGTCCGGAGTAATTCGTTCTGCTTGGGTAATCCTCGATCCGACCCCGGATGTGCCGAACGGCTGAACACCATTTCCTGACCTTCAACCTTGACCTTTTCACCGTCTTTCGAGTGCCAGACGGCACCGCCTTCAGCACCTTCGACTTTACGGACCATGACCTTGTGCACATCATCACTGCCGGGCTTAGCTTCGCCGTCAACCCGCCTGGTGATGGTGAAGGTTTTGCCGTCAGCCGTCGTAATTTCGCCGTCTTTTCCTTCTACCTTCATTTTCTCGCCATCGGTCTTTCTAATGGAAATGGTCTTGCCGTCAGCGGTGGTGAATTCCCCATCCTTGCCCTCAAGCGTCATCTTTTCGCCATCGCCCTTTCTAACGATGACCACATCATGCTGCTTATTGATCATCTTCTCGCCCGTGCCGTCGTCCTTACCGATGCGCATGGTGCGGACCATCTTGTCAGGCAACTGAAGCGCGATCTCGGTCTCGCCCTGCTCCGAGCGTTCCGCGCCGTCAACTTTGAACGTATGGGTTGTTCGGCCGGTGATCGTCATGCTGCGGACCTCTGCGATAGCCGCGTCACCGCCTATGGCGGCCCGGGCTTTGCGAACGATGTCCAGTGCCTTTTCGTCCGACTTGAATTTTGCTCCAACGTTTTCGATCATCGCGCCGAGGCCGATGAAGACAGCCGAAACCGTTAATACCGTAGTGATGAATCGTTTCATAACAAGTGTTTCTCCTTACTGAATTTATCTAATTATTACCTGATCTGTCGTAGCCACTCGAGTAATTTCTCGCCTGGCCTCTCTGCACTTGGTTCGTCAAGGTTCGACAAGACGATAACCGTGAACCCGTGCGATGCATTTGTAACAAACATCGCATTTACACCTTCTGACCCGCCGGCAATACCCAGGGCGTTGAACTCCACGGGAAAAGTTCCGTCATCATCAATGATCTCCAGCTTCTTCGCTCTTAGTGCCTCCGCAAACTTGACCATATCGCCCACGGTCGAATAGCCGCCACCCGCCGCACTGCCGCGTCCAGGCAAGATGTGCAGGTTCGTGCCGAGTCCCGGTGTTTTCTGGTGAAAGGTCGTAAACCCGACGGCCGTATTCGCAGGGAATTTGTCTTTGAAAAATGAATCGGTGTCCGACATTCCCGCGACCTTGAACACGTTTTCGCGAACGTAATCGTAATAGCTTTTGCCGGAGATCTTTTCTATCACGAGGCCGAGGACCACGTACCCGCCATTCGAATACCGCTTGCTTGTTCCGGGTTCGAATAACAGCGGATTTGCCGCAAACAGCGGAAGAAAATCTTTGTTGTCACGCAAGGCGGATCTATCCATCGACCAGAACTTCTCGGTCGCAAAGTCGCCAATCCCCGATGTCATGGTGACAAGCTGGCCGAGGGTGATCGTTGCTGCAGCATCGCGGTTCGGGTAATCAGGCAATACGGAGTTCAGTTTGTCACTCCATTTCAATTTGCCCTGCTTGATAAGCTGGCCGATCGCGATGCGTGTGAAGGTTTTGTTTATAGAGCCCAGATTGAATTTCGTTTCAATGTTATTGGCCGACTTTCGTGCCTCGTCGGCAAAGCCATATGCCTTGGTGAAAATAAGCTTGCCGTCTTTTGCAACATACACTACGCCGGAAAATTTTCCGTCGCGATTCAATTCGGAGAACATCTTTTCGGAGTTTGCTCCGAATTCAATCATTGACGCGGGTGCCGGATAGTTCAACGGTGCTGCACCTTCGTCGCTTTCGACCGGCTCGATCATCAGGCCGCTGATCTTCTTTGTCGCCGGGTCGATGTTAAATGAGAAGTTGATCAAGCCCCCGCTCGACGACTTTGCGATCAACTTTACTTCGGAGCCCGTTGCCGAAACAAGCTTGCTTATCTCGATCTTCTGAAAGTCATTTCTGACCTGCCGGTGAAATGCAACTCTCGGTTCGACCGGCCGTTGCTTAAGCGATTCGGCCGAGATGTTCTCTTGAAAAAAGGCCTTAAGCGATTCATCGCCGGAATTGAATGCCGAGAAATACCCCGCGATCCGCCCGCCTGTTTCCGTCTTCAAGAAGGAAGCAAGGTCGGCCGTTTGCGACAACGCGGGCATCGTGAAAAGCACGATTAGAAATGTATTGATCAGCTTCGTCATCGGTATTTAGATCCAAAAAAGGTTCAATTCGACAATTTTGAGTATGTACTTGATGGGGGCGGCAGTGGTTAAGACGACGCAAAGAATTTGTTAAGAATGTAAAATGTCGCTCAAAACCATTTACAACGGAAATCCAAACATAGAGAATTGCGATAGCTCGTTGTAATAGACGTTATGAAGGGTTCGTGGGTTACAAGTTTGGCGGTCGGCGGCGTGCTTATTGCTTTTGACGCTCTTTCTCGGCCTCCAGTATAACTGGCTGCGGCAGGCGAGCGAGGCCGAGCGCGAGCGAATGCAGAAACGCGTCGAGACCGACACGAAGAATTTCGCGGACGACTTTAATCGTGAGATACAGGCCGCCTATTTTAATTTTCAAACGGGTGCGCGAGTTGGGAAAAGGGCGACTGGACCGAGTTTAACGAGCGATACGATTATTGGAAGGCGAAGACCCAATATGCGGAACTTATCCGCGAATTTGTTTACTTCGGCAAGGGAAAAGAGCCCCTTAAATATGACTCTCAAACCCGAAGTTTTACGGTTGGGGCGATCGGGCCGGAATTAAGTGCGCTGAAGCAAACGATCGAGGGTGACGCCAACTTCAGATCATTTTATGAAGACGCCTACGCTCTGGTAATGCCGATCCACGAACCGGAAAAACAGTTTGAGCGGATAATGCTCCGCCGGACGGCTTCAGCCGAACCGCCTGCGATGCATATGCCGGAACGGCACGGGTTTCTGGTGATCGCGCTCGAGCGCTCTGTGATCGCGAATCGCATTTTGCCGGAGCTTGTTTCGAAACATTTCCCTGAAAACAATTTTAGGGTTGAAGTCAAGAACAAGGCGGAAGGCGGCAGTTTATGAGACCGCCGGTGCGGTTGCCCAGCCGGACGCAAAGGCCGGGATGCTAAGCCTTTCACCCGACAGCATGATCTTTTTTGGCGACCGGAGCGTTTGGTCGCAGCTTAAGTCAGAAAAGCGACAGGATATCGTTGTTAGCGAAAGGACTGAGAGCACGACTTTTAGTCACACAGAGACGAGTCCTGATGGAAATAAAACAGGCACTTTCACGATACAGCTTCAGCCCAAAAAACCGGCCGGCCCGGTTGGAAATGCTAAGACTCGAACGTCAGTTGTTGCCACTTCCGGTGACGGAGCCGATCCGTGGACGCTGAATGTGCAGCATGTTGCAGGGTCGGTAGATGCTTATGTAAATAACCAGAGAAACAAAAGTTTTGCGATAGGACTGGGCGTTTATCTTCTTCTTGTTGGCGGCGATCGTTGCTATCGTGCTGTCTGCTTTGAGATCGAAGCGGTTTGCCCAGCAGCAGATTGATTTTGTGTCGTCTGTTTCGCATGAATTCCGGACGCCGCTCGCGGTCATATATTCAGCGAGCGAGAACCTTGCCGATGGCGTTACAAAAGACCGGGAGCAGGTGACGCGTTATGGCAATTTGATAAAGGGCGAAGGTAAGAAACTGTCGTCAATGGTGGAGCAGATCCTTGAGTTCGCGGGGGCGCGCTCGGGCCGGAAAAGGTACAACTTTGTGCGAACCGACGTTTCTGAGGTCGCGAAATCGGCGCTTAGCGAATGCTCCTCGTTGCTCGAAGAGAACGGATTCGAAGTCGAAACCGCGATCGCAGACGGCCTGAAGCCGGTCAAAGCGGACGCGGATGCGTTGTCGTCCGCGATACAAAATCTGATCCAGAATTCGGTCAAGTACAGCAATGGTTCTCGGTGGATCAGAGTAGTGGCGGAGAATATCGATGGAGCTGTGAAGATCTCAGTGGCTGACCGGGGGATCGGTGTTGGCGGCCAGGATCTTCGGCATATTTTTGAGCCGTTTTATCGCACGAAAGGCGTTGTCGATGCGGAGATCCGCGGCAATGGGCTCGGGCTTGCTTTGGTCAAGGAGATCGCCGAGGCTCACGGCGGAAAGGTTGTGGCGAAAAGCGATTTAGGTAAGGGAAGTGAGTTTTCAATTGAACTTCCACAAGCGTGATTCGGAATCCCAGGAAGATGGCTGTAATTTCCGCAATACTTGCTGGACTCGCGACTTACTTCGTGCTTTACGAAATTTTGTTTGAAGACCGCGAAGAGTTTGTCAAAAAGCTGAAGGACTTTGTTGTATGGTCGCCAGTTAGGGCGTTCCTGGATTACAGTTCCGAAAAAGAAAGTCTAAGAATTTGGCTATGGGGATCAAGCGGCCTTTTGATCGGAATCCTTGTTTATGTCTTTTCTGCGATAGTCGATTTGGCCAACAAGGTTGCTCTCACGAATTTAATGCCCACCTAATGCGATGCGTGTTCTATTAGTTGAAGATGAAGAAGGGCTTGTTCTGACGTTGAGCGACCGGCTTCGCAGCGAGGGCTTTGAAGTGACGTCGGCGACCGACGGTTCAAGCGGATTCGAACTTGCTCAGGAGCAAGGTTTTGATCTGCTGATCCTCGACGTAATGCTTCCGAAAAAGAACGGCTACGACATATGCCGCGACCTGAGGCAGAAGGGAATTTCGACGCCCGTACTGATGCTGACGGCTAAAGGCGAGACGATCGATAAAGTCCTCGGCCTGAAGCTTGGTGCGGACGACTACCTGACGAAACCGTTTGAGATGATCGAGCTTTTAGCTCGCGTCGAGGCGTTGTTCCGCCGATCGCCGATGCAGCAAAGCAATGGCAGTGCCCTGGATTCGTTCAGGTTCGGCGAGGTCTCGATCGACTTTAAGCGGGCCGAGGTCATCAAAAATAACGAACCGGTCGAACTTTCCGCTATGGAATTCAAGCTGCTGCACTTCCTGATCGAGAACCGCGGGCTGGTACATTCGCGCGATCATTTGCTTGATGCTGTGTGGGGATACGATGCGATGCCTTCCACGCGGACCGTCGATGTTCACATCGCGTGGCTGCGGCAAAAGCTGGAAGCGAACCCGCGGCACCCGAACTTTATTCAAACCGTTCACGGAATGGGTTACAAATTCGCCGATTGATCCCGAATGATCTTCTGAAATCTCATGGCGTCGTCGCGCATTGTAATGTTGTTGAAAAATACGTAAGATAACCGGTTTTTGGGGAGCAGGGAAACAAGCTCTTCGAGCTCGCCGTTCTCGTAGGTGTAACGCCAACGCGGGATGCCGTGAAGCCGGTAGTAACAATTGTTTGGCGTTACTGTCGGTTGAGCGAACGGATCGACTGCATGCCATAGGTCGAGCTCCTCGCAAAGGTCCCTCACCGTCTCACGATCCCATTTACCGCGCGGCTCCCACGCGAGGTTTAATCTACTGCGTTTGATTCCCTTTACGAATTGTCTCAGGTTGTCGATGTTTTCTGCGGTCGGCGTGAATTTAGCCGGACATTGAAACAAGATGGTACGAGCACGCAGGGCTTTGGCACAGGCCAGGGTTGTGTCGAGCGCGTCTTGAACGATGGACGTGGGCTTAAAGAATCCGGCTTCGGCTCTTTCCGTTTCGGTCAATTTCCGTCGAAGCCGTCTGTATGTCGGGCTGCTGGATTCATGCGTGATCAACTGCCAGGCTTTGAGAGTAAATTCGAAATCCTCCGGCATTTCCGACCGCCATTTTTCAAGTGTGGAAATCTGAGGCGGCTGGTAAAACGTGTGTTGCATCTCGACAGTCGAAAGGACCTTAGCGTATTCCTCTTTGGTGTTGCGAAAGCCACAAGTGCCGATCTTGATACTACTCGCCATTTGGAGCTTAGAGCTTTACCGTGTAAGGAACTACATAGAGGACGACCGCCGCGTAATGAAAAATACTGCCCGCGAGAACAAAAACATGAAATATCGCGTGGTGATGCTTGATGCTTTTCCAGGGGAAAAATACGACGCCAAGTGTGTAGGCGATACCTCCGGCGACCGCTAGAGCGACCGGTATTCCGCCCAGAGCGTTAAAAAGTGGCTGCACGGCAAATACTCCAAGCCAACCCATTATCACGTAAGATGTCACGGTAAGAATCGGATATCGATTCCCAAAGACGAGTTTGAGCAGGATGCCCGTAACCGCGAAGACCCAGATACCAGCAAGCAAAACGCGTCCAAGCGAACCGCCCGAAATGACCATTCCAAATGGCGTGTAGCTTCCGGCAATGAGGAGGTAGATGCAGCAATGATCGACTATCTGCAAAAACTTCTTGAGTTCGGGAGAAGTTGTGCTGTGATAAACGGTTGATGCGGCGTAAAGGACAACGAGCGAAGAGCCGTAGACAACACAGCCAAGAATAAGCCATGGTTCGCCGCGGAGCGTCGCGAGAACGACAAGCACTGCGAAACCTATCACGCTGAGAATTAAGCCAAGACCGTGCGTTAGGGTATTCGCAACTTCTTCGACCGGTAATTCGTTTAGCCTCTTTCTGATCATTGTTGTGTTCCAGCCGCTTGCCCATTAAACAGCATACACCGATTACAATGAATTGAGGGTAAAAGTTACGTAATTTCGCGTGCCTTGTACCTGAATCCAGATCAGAATTCCGAGTCGGACGTCGCACGTTCGCGCCGGCGCTACGCCTGATCTGTATGCGGCCTCTTCGACTTTAGCCGCTACGGCCTCACCGACACGGCGATCAAAAACCGAGGGAATAATGTAATCGGGATGAAGTTCTTCCGGGCCGATGATCTCAGCTATCGCGTTTGCTGCGGCTAGCTTCATTGCTTCGTTTATGCGGGAGGCACGGCAATTCAATGCTCCGCGGAAAATTCCGGGAAAGCAGAGCACGTTGTTTATCTGATTGGGATAATCGGAACGTCCAGTTGCCATCACGGCGACATGGCCGGCGGCGTCTTCGGGCATAATTTCGGGTGTGGGATTTGCCATGGCGAAAACGATCGGGTCCTTTGCCATATTCGCGAGGTCGGTTTCGTCGATCACGCCGGGTGCTGAAAGTCCGAAGAAGACATCCGCATCTTTGATAACGTCATGGATCGTCCCTTCCTCTTTATTCGGATTGGTATTGCGGGCATACCAGTCCTTGACCCAGTTCATATTTTCCTTGCGGCCCTCAAAAATCGCTCCTGTCGTGTCGCAGCCGACGATGTTCTTGACGCCGGCCGCCATTACGATTTTTGAGCACGCAACGCCGGCGGCACCTATGCCGTTGACCACCAGCTTAACGTCCTCCATCCTCTTACCGACTATCTTGAGTGCATTTATCAATGCCGCGAGCACCACAACCGCCGTTCCGTGCTGATCGTCGTGGAAAACGGGAATATCGAGCTCTTCCTTAAGGCGTTCCTCGATCTCGAAGCATCGGGGAGCGGAAATGTCCTCAAGGTTAATTCCGCCAAATGCTACCGATATGTTTTTGATCGTCTGGACGATCTCGTGCGGGTCTTTTGTATTGAGGCATATCGGAAAAGCATCGACACCACCGAATTCCTTGAAGAGCTGGCATTTGCCTTCCATGACAGGCATGGCCGCGGCGGGGCCGATGTCGCCGAGCCCGAGCACGGCGGTGCCGTCCGATATGACCGCGACCGTATTTTTTTTGATCGTCAGGTTAAATACCTTTTCCGGGTCCTTGGCGATCGCCTCGCAGACGCGGGCAACGCCTGGCGTGTATGCCATTGAGAGATCGCTGCGGGTTTTCAGCGGCATCTTCGATGTGACCTCGATCTTGCCGCCAAGATGCATCAGGAACGTCCGGTCGGATACGTTTATCACCTCGACGCCGTCAATGTCGTTTGCGGCGGCGATTATCTCCTGATCGTGTTTCTCAGAAGAAGCATTTACAGTTATGTCGCGGATGAGAAAATCTTTACCCACGCTGACGATGTCGATGCCCTCGATATCGCCACCCGCCCGACCGATAGCGGTCGTTATTTCTCCAAGCTTTCCGGGTTTGTTGTGAATTCGAATGCGAAGCGTGAGGCTATAACTCGCATTGGGTGTCGGTTTATTGGACATATGAAAAGGTTAACGTCCTCAACATTTATTGGCAACTACGAAAGCTCTTTGGTCGTTAAGTGAGGGAACTTGCCGGGTCGTTGGTCACCCACACGTCTAATTGTTATTATGGTCAATTCGCGTCCCGGCAGCCCGCCGGGCGGCTGCCAAGCATATGAAGAAGATCAGGATCGATTACGTTGAGCGCAAATTTCATGAATTTGTGAGCCTTGAAAAAGCGTTTCGGCAGATCGAGAAAGGCCTCGATAAGGAGGTCTTCGAAACTTCGTTCGAGCAGTTGCCGTTTCTGAATACTGCCGTGGGAATGATAAGGAACCTGCTCGTCTTCCGGCCGAAGAAAAATGCGGACGTTTATCATATCACCGGCCACGCACATTACATCGCCTTGCTATTTCCGAGGCGCAATACGGTTCTTTCGATCATGGACCTGAGATTCCTCGGGTTTGGCAGAGGACTGCGGCGATACCTATTAAAAAAGCTGTATCTTGACCTTCCCGTAAGGAAATTGGATTTCATTACGGCGATCTCCGAGCAAACAAAGCGGGAGATCGTGCTTCACACGGGATGCGACGCCGAGAAGGTTCGGGTTCTCGATCTGCCGCTGCTGGACCATCTATCGGACGGGCATGAGGAGCGAGCCCTTTAATACCGAGTGCCCGCGCATTCTTCAGGTCGGAACGACAACGAACAAAAACATCCCGAATCTGGCAAGGGCTCTTAACGGAATGGCGTGTAAGCTTGTTGATCATTGGGCGGATGGACGAAGTCCAGCTCTCATCTCTTCGCGAGAATCGGGTGGAATTTGAAAACACGTTCGATCTGGAGGACGCTGAACTTCGCGAAGAGTACAACAAGGCAGATGTTGTCGCGTTTTGTTCGACCTACGAGGGATTTGGGCTTCCTATTATCGAGGCCCAGGCGATGCGAAAGCCGGTTTTGACGAGCGATCTAAGTCCAATGAAGGAAACATCGGGCGAAGCGGCAATGCTAGTCGACCCGCACGATCCGTTGAGCATTCGCGATGGATTGTTGAAGCTGGTTGGGGACGCAGAGCTTCGAGAGCAACTGATCGCCGCCGGCCTTCGGAACATCGGACGTTTTACGCCTGAAAAAGTTGCCGAGTCCTATGCCAAACTGTACAAGGAGATCGCGGCGAAGAATTTAGCTGATATGCCCGCGGACTGAGGCCAGCGAATCAAATGCCAGCCGCGACGGTTGGAGCCGTGTCCTTTAACTCCGACTTCCAGAAATCCACCATTTCGTCGAGCATTGTCTCAAACGTGTATTCCGGTTCCCAACCGATCGTTTGACGCAGCTTGGTACTGTCGCCCTTCAGGTTTCGCACTTCTTCGGGACGGATCAACCGCTCGCTGATCACGACGTACTTCTCCGAATCCAGCCCAAGACCGCCAAAAACGTATTCGATAAGGTCGCGGACACTGTGAGTGATTCCCGTAGCGCAAACAAAATCGTCGGGCACGTCATGCTGGAGCATCATCCACATCGCCTTCACATAGTCTTTCGCATGTCCCCAATCACGACGGGAATCGAGGCTTCCCATCTCCAGCTTATCGACGAGGCCATATTTGATCCGGACGGCTTCGCGGCAGACTTTGTTCGTTACGAAGTTCGTGCCGCGCCGCGGGCTTTCGTGGTTGAAAAGGATCCCGTTGCTAACAAACAGGTTGTATGAATTGCGGTAGTTGCGGGAGATGTGATACGCAAAAACTTTGGCACAAGCATATGGAGACGCAGGGTTCATCCCGGTCGTTTCGCGTTGAAAACCGTCCGCCTCGACCGTGTTTCCGAACATCTCGGATGACGATGCCTGATAGATCCTTGCTTTTGGCGAATAGAGCCGGGCCGCTTCAAGTACATTCAGGGTGCCGATGCCGTGATCTGTGCCGTCAAAACAGGCTGATCAAAGGAAACCCCGACATGCGACTGGGCGGCGAGATTGTATATCTCGTCAGGCTGCACCTCTTTTACAACGTGGGAAAGTGAGGAAAGGTCCGTATTATCGGCATAAAACAGCCTCAGATGCTCCCGGATCGGATCGATCCGCGAAAACTGCGATTCCGTCACGGAGTTTCGTTTTACGATCCCGAACACCTCATAGTCCTTTTCTAGAAGGAGTTCGGCAAGATAACTTCCGTCCTGGCCGTTGATACCGGTAATTAGCGCTTTTTTCATTATCTATTCGAGAGCAAACCTGATTATAGAATTTTCTGCTGTCGGGCTTCAAAACCGGAAAGTAGAATATCGAAGGGATCTTTGATGAAAACATTGGGAAAACTAAATCAATCCTCACGTGGTGAGATCGGCCTCAGCAAACCGCGCATCACGCCCTCAACGACGATCCGATCTGAGGGAAATGTTACAGGCTCGTAATCGGGATTGGCAGGCCGTAATTCTGTCTCGGTCCCTGCATGGAAAAACCGCCCGATCAGCATTTGTTCTCCGTCGGCATTGACGACGACTATCTCACCACGACGCGCATATGAACGGCGTTCGAGTAAAACAAGGTCGTCTTCGCAAATTTGTTTGTCGATCATCGAATTGTCCGGAACCTTAAAGGCAAATACTTCCTCAGGCAGGAGCGAACCCAGCAAAAAATTCGGGACCACGATGTCCGAACGCTTAAAACCTCTGTTTTTTCCATCAACCAATTGCGATTCGATCAGTGCAACCCTTCCGGCCGTCGCGGCCATTTCGGTCTCCTTACGCAGCTCAAGTCCAAAACTTCCGTTCTCCCGCCTCCGGCGAAGGAAGCCCTGCCTTTCGAGGGCTTCTATGTGTTTTGCAATGCCGCCCTTTGAGGAAACGCCGATCTGTAGCGCGATCTGCTGATACGACGGCTCGTAGCCGTGTTTGATCATAAAACGGGTGATGAATTCGAGAACATCTTTTTGGCGTTTCGTCCGCGGATGCATGGTTCGATTGTATAAGAGGTTCGGGAAACTTCAAGGTCGAAATCAGATGACGTTTACGAGATGGGGAAAGAAACCGATTCTCGATGCCGCGAGAATGGAAAAGCGATAGCTGGATTCGGCCGTGCAACAACAAGTTTTTGCTATAATTACTGTTCATTTCGTTTTTTTGGAGGCCATTTTATTAACGGCATTTACGGATTTACGCAAGGGCTGAAACACAACCAGATCCGCCGAATCGAAAAACTGGCGACAAGGCGCGTTCCGGCCGATCAGATAGTTTCGCCGGAACTTGCTAGACAACTGTCCGAAATCTCTCACGAAACGGGCCGTCAGGTTGGCGTACTTCTTAATCGAAAGGGCCAGGTCGAATACGTAATGGTCGGGACGGCGAAACGGCTTGAGATGCCGGATTTTGGGCGTTCACGCGTTTCGACCGACCGTTTTCGCGGCCTTCGGTGTGTCCACACTCATTTGCTCGGTGAAAAGCTGACGCAAGACGATCTGACCGACCTGGCGTTGCTGCGTCTCGATCTTATGTCGATCGTTCAGGTTGAAAGGTCATCCGGGCTGCCTGGGTTGGTATACTCTGCCCACCTTCTGCCGACAAATGCGGAGACGCTGGAACATGAGACGGGAACCAAGCCGTATGAGTTTCTTGAGCCGGAGATCCCTTCGCAGCTAACCACGGATTTTACGGAGCTGATCACATCGCTTGAAAGTGAGATGACTCGCATCCGGATGTCCGCACGGACACGCGAGTCGAAGGGCGACAGGGCAATTCTTGTAAGCGTTACGACGGGCTATGCGGACGACGCGGCGGAATCGCTTGCGGAGCTAGAGGAACTTGCCGCGTCAGCGGACGTGATAGTGCTCGACAAAATCATTCAGAAGCGGCCGAAGATCGATCCGAAAACACTGCTTGGTCGCGGAAAACTTGAAGAATTGCTGATCCGTTCGATGCGGCTCGGAGCGGATATGATCATCTTCGATTCGGAGCTGACACCGACGCAAGTGCGCATTCTTTCAGAGGCGACCGATCTAAAAGTTGTCGACCGGCCGCAGTTGATCCTAGATATTTTTGCCCAGCGGGCACAATCGCGAGAGGGTAAATTACAGGTTGAACTTGCCCAGCTCAAATACCTGTTGCCCAGGCTCGTGATGGGGCAAAATTCGGCATTTTCGCGTCTGGCGGGAGGAATTGGCGGACGTGGCCCGGGCGAAACAAAGCTTGAGACGGATCGACGGCGAGTACGCGACCGCGTGGCACAGCTTGAGAAGCAGGTCGAAGGCCTTAGGCGACAGCGATCCGAGCGAAGGAAGAACCGCGCCCAGAAGAACCTGCCGGTAATTTCGCTCGTCGGTTACACTAATGCGGGCAAATCGACGCTTCTAAATTCGTTGACGCAAAGCGATGTTTATGCAGAAAAGAAGATGTTCGCGACCCTCGATCCGACATCGCGGCGGCTGCGGCTCCCTTATGAACAGGAGGTAATTATCAACGACACGGTTGGGTTTATTCGCGATCTGCCGGAAACACTCGTGGCCGCGTTTCGCGCAACGCTGGAGGAGATCACCGACAGCGACCTGTTAGTACACGTCGTCGATGCGTCGAACACGGGTGCTATTCAGCAGATCGCTTCAGTCGACAAGATACTGACCGAGCTTGGGCTCAACGACATACCTCAAATGATCGTGCTCAATAAGATGGACCTGACGAACGCCGTTGCTCTTGACACCCTGATGCGGCAGATTTCTCTTGACAAGGACGTTCCATTCGTGGCAGTTTCGGCTATTCGCCGTGAAACGCTTCGCTCGTTGGTGGAGAAGGTCGCGGAGACGGTAAAGGTGACAGGCTTGGATCTCGACGTTCAGGGGTTGGCGTCATAATTTTCCGCGTGGTTCGCTGGCAACATTTCACTAGATGAGCAAACGAGCACAGCAATTGACTTCTCCGACGACGCGATGGCGGAGGCGGATATGGAATCTGACCACGGGTCCGTTCGCGCGGCTTTCGGAAAATCAGCGATTCTGGCTCGGGTTTGCCGTCCTCTGCCTGCTTACGACCTTACTCATAAACAACCCGATTTGGCGGGCTTCCGGTGAACAGGTTTACAAAGAAGGTGACATTGCTCGCGAGGGGATAATTTCGCCCGCCGACATCTACTTTGTTGACGACGCTGAAACGGAACGCATCCGCGAGACGGCAAAGGAGACCGTCGCGCCGATATTCACATTCGAACCCAAACGGGCGGATGAGGCGGTTCAGAGTTTTCGTTCAGCTTGGGAAAGCATGAAACGGAAGGCGGATGCGGAGAAGGGAGCGAACAAGGCCAATTCGAACGCGAAGCCGGATGACCGCTGGACGGGCGTGGGCGGTGCCGAACTCGGCAAAGTTTTTTCGGCACGACCGTTTAGCTCGAACGAGCTCGATGCGATTCTGAGAGTGCTGCGCGAAAGTTCTTCCGGCGACATCTTCAGCGATCAGGACAGATCGTTTCTTCAGAACCAGATCTCGATCGTCGACCGGCAAAAGCCCACCGATTCGCGTCAGGCGCAAAACCCGGCAATGACCATGACCGCGCTTTCCGATGCGCGCAATCGGCTTCGTGAAGGGCTCAACGAAATTCGCAGCCTCTCGGCCAAAGAGGTTGATGCCTTCAATGCCGCATTATCACCGCTAGTACAGCCGAGCGTCATTTATGACAGCGTTGCGACTGAAAATGCACGAAGGACAGTTGCCGAAAGTGTAGAGCCGGTTTCGATCTCCCTTAAGCGAAGCCAAAAGATTGCGGACGAGGGCGACATAATTACGACACAGATCCTGTCGCAGGTTTCCGCCGTCCGGAATTACGCATCCTCAACACGCCAGGGTAACCGTTTTGTCGGCCTTATGATTCTCGTAATCGGACTTTTTTGGGCGGCGTGGAAGTTTATCGAGCACCGCGGCATTGTGCCGAGACTTGCTCTTTCAGAGCAGAAGACGTTTGCTCTCTTCGGGTTCATCGTCGTTGCCCAAACGGCGCTCATGGCTGTCTTTTTCCGCCTTGCCGAATTTACGGCGTCGCAAAACATAAAAGCCCCCTTGAGCGACCCGAGCCTTTGGGCTTTCGCTATACCGTTCGCTTTTGGGAGCCTGCTTATGAATTTGCTGGCTGACCGGCGGACTGCCCTTTTTACAGGGATCTTCACATCGCTGCTTGCCGGTTTGCTTGCTCCCCGTGGTTTGGAATTTGCGATCTACGCGACGATCGCATCGTCAGTTTCGGTTTACGGCATCGGACGATATCGAAGCCGGCAAACAGTGACGACGGCAGGTGTTTTTGTTGGCCTCTCGAGCGGCTATTCTTGCGATCGCCGTAATCGCCTATACGCAACAGCCCTTTATTCTTAACACCGTACTTCTCGCAATCGCCTGCGGTTTGGCGAGCGGAATAATTACCGCTGCGGCTACGGCTGTCTTTTTGCCCCTTTGCGAAACACTTTTCGGGATCTTGACGGATGTAAAGCTGTTGGAACTGTCGAACGCCGATCTGCCTGTGCTTGGGCAACTTGCGATGCGGGCACCTGGAACGAACCAGCATTCACACGCTGTCGGGCAGCTTGCCGAGGAAGCCTGCCGCGTTGTCGGCGGCAATGGTTTGCTGACGCGGATCGGAGCTCTGTATCACGACATCGGCAAATCCGCGGCGCCTGAGCATTTTGTCGAGAACCAGCACGGGATCAATCCGCATGACAGATTGAAGCCGGCCCAGAGTGCAAAGATCATCATCAGCCATGTTACTTACGGCGTGAAACTCGCGAAGGAAATGGGCCTGCCCCAGCGGATCATAGACTTTATACCGCAGCATCACGGAACGCGTACACTGCATTATTTTCTAAAAAAGGCCCAGGCCGAAGCGAGGCCGGAAGAAGAGTTTGTCGAGAACGATTTTCGGTATCCGGGGCCGAAACCCCAGTTTAAGGAAGCGGCGATAATGATGATCGCCGACTCGTGCGAGGCAGCGGCACGTTCTCTGGCCGAGCCGACACAAGAGAATATCAGATTCATTGTCACCAAGATTATCGACGCCATCCTGAGCGACGACCAGCTTGACGAATGCGACCTGACACTTCGTGAACTGACGCAGATCCGCGAGGCCATGATCCGGTCGCTCGTCGCGATCTATCATTCGCGTGTCGATTACCCGGGCTATGTTCCGCCTGCGTCAGGCCAATACAAGATCGTCCCGGACACAGGCGATGTTGAGTACGGTGGGATCAAATATGCAAATCCGGCCGACATTCCGGTCAGCCGCGGCGGCGAGATCGAGGACGAGGCGATAGATAGATCACAAGAGCCTGACAAAGCAGCGGCGAAAACCGTGAAGTAGGCTCCGGGTTCGTTCTTCTTTGTCGCTGTTCCTTTTGTTCCGTGGTCCTGGACTGCTTTTGTTCTTGTTTGGGAGAGAACAGGACAGACGACGGAAAAAGAACGAAGAAGCAAGAAGAGATCATGGCAGCGAATCCTAAATAAAGATCAAGGCGAATAGTCACGGGAATGGTTTTATGAATCTCTTTATCGAGGTGTAGAAATGCTTTTCCTTTGGATACTGATCGGTATTGTAGGCGCGGTAGCGCTTTGGCTGGTGTTTTGGATGCTTGTTACACTTCTGGTCGGCAAGAGCCGCAGGCAAACGGATTTTATCGCAGGCTCAGCTCCGACGGAGCCTCCGAGCGGCTTCTATCGCGGGTCGGCTTATTTGCTTGGGAATCGGCCCGTGCCGTGGCTTGGAAAATCGTTTGAAAGCGAGGACGAAAAAGGTTTTAACATTTTCACCCCAAAAGGGGCATCGATGTTGAAGGTATTAACGCCATTGTATAAACTGTTCCGCCTGAACGCTGACGGGAACACGGATGCTTATTACTTCAAAACAAGCACTGGGCCGGGTTTTAGGGACAAGGATATTCGGGTGTTCAAACTCGACTACGATTCGGCCGAAAATCCGTTCCTGATCCGCATTATCCTGGATGAGATGGTCGAGGTCGGGCCAGAGGAATTTCTTGGTAAGGTTCATATGAAGGTGTTTCCTGGATATTTCGCGACTATTGGATTTTTTGGGCTGCGGAAATCGAATTAAAGTCCTTTTCATTCACTTGTTCCTTACCGGACTTGCTTTGTGGTGACGAAACAAACCTCGGAACAAGAATAATTAGGGGAGTCGGAGGGATCTATGCTAAAACGCTATACATTCTGGCTTTGGGCCGCCGCTGTTCTCCAACTGCTGACTGCTGCGATTCATGCGATCAGTTTGTTTGTTCCGCTGGAGCCGGTTAACGACACCGAGCGGCAACTGATCTTACTGTTGACGACATATAAACTGGACGCTGGCGGCGGTTTTCATCCGACGTTCTCGAACCTGTTTACGGCACTGAGTTCGTGTTTTTCGTTTGTGTGCCTGCTCGGAGGCTTGATCAATATCTATGTTTTGCGAAAGAACGCTGACGCCGGTCTTGTGAGGGGAATAACCGGAATAAATGTTCTCGTGTTCGGGGCCATTTTTGCGATGATGGCGGTGTTTACTTTTCTGCCGCCAATCATTTGTACCGGGCTTGTATTCTCCTGTCTGGTGTTGGCGTTTGTTACAAACCGGCTCTCTCCGACATCCGTTACATAAAAGCCCGGCCAGACAAAAGAATAGACCTTCGTCATGGCGCGGGCTTGAATTTCGACAAAAATAGACCTAGCCGTTGTTAATAAGTTCCTTCAGCTCCTTGCCGGGTTTGAAGTAAGCGACGCGTTTCGCGGGAATTTCAACCGCCGCACCCGTTTTGGGGTTGCGACCTTTACGTGAATTACGTTCGCGGACACGAAAGCTTCCAAATCCTCGTAATTCGATCTTTTCGCCGCTGTTCAATGTTGCGACAATGCTGTCAAAAATGATCTCGACGAGCTGTTCGGCGTCCTTTTTCGTCATATCAGCTTCTTTTGCGACTTTTTCTACCAGATCCGCTTTCGTCATCTTTTTTTATCCTCACACGCCACTAATCATTTACGCCCAAGCTCGTTGATCGAAAAAAGCTATGCCGACTTTTCAGCCGATTCTTCGGTTTCGTCCTCTTTCAGTATCAGCAGTCGGAGTTTCCGCAGCCGCAGGTTCTGCCGGAGCAGACTCTTCGGCCGGAGTAGTTGTTTCCTCGGCGGCGGCATTCGACAGGTTCTTCTGCTTCGACCGGCAGCAACCTCTTCCTCTACAGCGGGTTCGGCTGCTACCGTTTCTTCCGCCGGGGCTGATTGCTCAGCGGCTGCTTCTTCGGCGGGAGCAGTCGTCTCGGCGACCGCGGGTTCAGCAGCAGCTTCTTCCGCCGGAGCCGAGGCTTCCTCTGCAACCGGCTCGGACGCGGCTTCGTCGCCGGCTGGAGCCGCAGGTTCTTCGGCTACAGGTTCGTCGGCTTCTGCGGCGACTGCCTCGGCCTCAGGTTCGGTTTCGGTTTCGGCTGCTTCTGCCTTTGCCGCGGCCTCAGCTTCAGCCGCGGCCTTTGCGGCCTCGGCTTCCTCATATTCCTGTTTGGCCTTCGCTTTCTTTTCTTTCTTGGCTTCTTCCTTTTCTTCCTTGCTGAGTTCGGCCTTTGGTTCTTCTTCGGCCGCTCCGCCCTTTACAAGATTGGCAAGTTCGCCCAGGCTGGCCATCCCGCCCTTAGCTTCGGAGGAGTAGACACGAGTATCGACGATCGGCTCGTCTTCTTTACCGACTGCCCGATAAGAAAGCCCGATCTTCTGGTCGTCGTTCTCGATCCTGAGGATCTTGAAGTCCAATTCCTGGCCCAGTTCGGCAACCGACTCGGCGCTTTCGACGCGCTCGTCGGATAGTTCCGAAATGTGGCAAAGGCCTTCTAATCCTTCGCCAAGCTCGACAAATATTCCAAAGCTCGTGAAACGCGAAACCTTGCCGCGAACGACGTCGCCCGGACGATGGGTCGCAACAAAGCCCTCCCAGGCGCTGGGCGTGAGGTCCTTCATTGAGAGAGAAAGCCGCTGGCCGCCACTGTCAATATGGGTCACGATCGCGTCCACTTCCTGGTCTTTCTTCAAAAGTTCCTTTGGATGTTTCAGTTTCTTCGCCCATGTGATATCGGAAACGTGGACAAGGCCATCGATGCCTTCTTCAAGCTCAACAAACGCACCGAAGTCCGTAAGATTGCGAACCTTTCCGTGAATTTTCGTGCCGACCGGATATCGAGCCTCAATGTTGTCCCAGGGATTTAACTGAAGCTGTTTCATTCCAAGGCTAATGCGCTTTTCGTCGGTGTCGACTCCAAGAACCTGGACCTCGACATCGTCACCGCGGTGGAACATACGTTTCGGGTTGGCCGAACGCTTCGACCATGAAATTTCCGAGACATGAACCAGCCCTTCAACGCCGGGTTCGAGTTCGACAAAAATGCCGTATTCCGTTACCGAAGAAACCTTGCCGGTGATCTTCGAATTGACCGGATAAACCTCGACCACCGTTGACCACGGATCAGGCAGAAGCTGCTTGTAGCCGAGCGAGATCTTTTCTTTCTCGCGGTCGAGTTTTAAGACCTTTACCTGAAGATGGTCGTTTACCTTAAACTGATCTCCGGGATTGTTGAGCCTGCCCCACGACATATCTGTCACGTGCAGAAGCCCGTCAATCCCACCGATATCGACGAAACGCGCCATATTCGGTCAGGTTCTTGATCGTTCCCTCGACGACATAGCCGATCTCGATACTGTTAAGAGTGGCCGCCTTTTGCTCGTTGATGACAAGATCCGTAATTACCTTTCGCGAAAGGACAATATTGTTCCGGCGGCGGCTGAATTTGATGATCTTTGCTTCGATGTCCTGGCCAATATATGAATCGAGGCTTCGGATCGGGCGTGAATCGATCTGCGATCCGGGAAGGAACGCTTCGATGCCGTTGAGGTCAACGCGGAGTCCGCCTTTTGTCTTGTCGACGATATGGCCGGTGACGGTCCTTTCTTCCTTAAACGCTTCTTCAACCTCATGCCAGACCTTGCGCATCGCTGCGTCAACGCGGGAAGGAACGGCGGTGCATCGCCGGGATGAATCGCCTTGATCACAACCTCGATCGTGTCGCCGACGTTTGGCGTTTCGATGCCGGCAGCAGCCACTTCTTCGGCCGGAATGACGCCTTCGCTCTTATAGCCGAAATCGACCAGAATGCCGCGGTCCGACACGCCGACTACCTTGCCTTCGACCAACTCGCCGGCGTGATAGACGGTCTGTTCCTGTTCGAACTGCTCAAGGATCGCGCCGAAATCAATATCGCCGGAGCCGTGAGGCTCATCGGCCACCGTCTCAGCGGCAGCCGGCTTGGCAACCGTCCTGGGCGCTTCTGCGGCCGGAGCCGGAGCTGCTTCCGCAGGCGGTTTCGCTACAGTCCTCGGCGCGGCCGCTGTCGGAGCGGGTACTGCTTCAGGAGCCGGTGTCGATGCTGTTTCCGCAACGACTGCCGGAGTTGGCGACGTTTCAGCTGCTGCTTCAGGGACCGGTGTTTGAGGCGTTTCCGCAACGCCCTCGGGATTCTGGTGCCGTTTCAACTGCTTCAGGAGCCTGTGTGGAAGACGTTTCCGCAACGCCTTGATCGGGTGTTTGTTCTACGACCGAAGTTTCGCCGGTTTTCGATTCTTCAGTCTCGTTGTTAACCTCGTTTGCCATTTACTGTTATGAACTTCCTTACGTTAAGATTCTCGCCGTTTTTTTATGCGTCCAATTGTTGAATCTTCGAAACAAAACCCTCTCGGATAATTGCTTCGAAAATCATTGCGACTTTCCGGAAGATCGACGCGTGTCTGCTTCGCTTCCGAACCCAATCTGTTAGGCCGCATAAACCTAAAATCTACACGCCGGAAGCCATTTATGTCAAGGTTTCGCTGTCGAAAAACGTTAGAAAGTAAAGATTTAGGCGATTGTATACTTCACGCAAGGAGGGTTTTAATGTACAATCGCTCTCTATGCTCGTCAAGAACTTTGCCGTCGCTGTTTGGGATGACTGGGTATCCCCTATGAGTGGACTAGCATCAATTGTACTTGCCTTTTGGGGAGCATTTGGAACGTAGACACCACTTGGGCGCAAGATTGCTCTTAGCGGCTAGTGCCGCTTGTTTCATTTTTGCCGCGTTTAGGATTTGGGCAAACGAACACAAAAAAGCGACGAAACTGGAAAGTGAGCTAAGGAACACTCGCCCGGATTTCAAATGCAACATGCGAATGTTTCATTTGAATGACATATCAAGCCCGGCTGATATGAAAACTCTGATTACTTGTATAGTCGAGTTGCGGAACGTGGGAGCCGATAGTGTAGCAATGGCCTGGCATCTAAAGCAACCTCCCCGACAGATGGAAACACAAGGCGTGTTTTTTCATCCGTGTAAACTTACCGCTGAAACGGTGACCTTGAATAGTAGGGGCAACAAAAACATTCAATTTTTTGCTGAAGATAATCTACTAGATAGGGCAATGGTTCCGATTCCGCGTGGTGGCGTAATACACGGTTTTTTGCACTTTCTAACTCCTGTTCCTAAAGAAGTGCTAGCTGATTTGCTTGGGCCAAATATGGAGTTATGTTTTCGGGATATATTAGATACTCCGTATTCAACTTCAGGATCAATTGCTGCATTGCCGTTGAACGAAAATTATTATTTTCCGGGCATGAAAACCACTCTTGTGGAGAAAATAGCTTCGAAAGAGATCGTAAAAACAGTTCCGCGTAGAAAACCAAAACCTAAAAAAAGTGGTTAACCCGAAAGCTAACCACAATCCAATGAGTTTTCACTCGCCTCTAGTTCTTGCCGGTACGCACACGCTCTTTTTCAGTTGTCGCGGGGTGCTTTTCGGCTTCCTTTTTTGTGATAATTCGCCCGGTTTTCGAGCTACGATAGATCGTCTTTGTTGCTGCTGATTTAGCCATTTTTACCTCTTAGGATGGACGCTCATGTTTAGATCGAGCGTCCGACTAATTGGATTGACCACCGGGGTTAGTTGCCCGTATAGCCGTTCCGCCGTGCATTCGCTACAGCATCACTGCGATTGATATAACCCTCGCTTGATGCGCCTACAATGCGTCCGTTCGGAGCGGTGCTAGTCGTCCAGCGCCATTCACTCCGAGTATCCTGATAAATCGACCAAGTATCCACTGGATACCTCCTTGTGCCTTTCTCGACACGGGTAAAGATTTAATTAGGTGGGTACGGCGGGTTCGTGATAATCTCTTAAAGTTTTGGACTGTAATAGACCATCCTACGTACCGGCTTTCTTAGTTCTTCCTGTCCGAGCGGTAGGAAAGCCTTTTTTCACCGCTAAAGGTTGTTCTTGGATTTGAAAGTGTTGGCGGGCCGCGGGTGCTTATAAGCAAAACTTATCGGTTTGCTCTTGACACTACGGGTTGCGTTATTAGATACTGACATTGTTGTAATCGCTCATTTGCGTCCAGCAAAACAGATTGTAACTAAGGCCGGTGCACTCCAATGCATCGGCTTTTCTCTGTTCGTTAAAGCGTAATTCTTCACGAATATTCTGTCAACTAATTGTCGAACACGGTGCCATCTGTGAAATGGAAACACCGCAACAATAGATCAAAAAATCCACTGTAAATCGAGGCGTTTAACAATTGCCTCAAATTACTTAGTGGATTGAAAATACACAGCGGTTCTTGTATGCTGCAATTCCGTTTATACCATATTTTGTGCAAACAACCAAATTATTTTTTCGCGGAACTAACTGTAAATAAAGCACTTAGGCGGAAGGTTGCTAATAAAGCGCAACCTAATTAAACCGAAAACTATTTCTTAACTAAGTCTTTGTATTCCGATCTTTTCCGAGTTAATAAGGCGAAGCAAAGTATCTCGGAACAAATACGGAGCTATTGTCGCGGTTGTTGAAACGATGCTCGGAACTCATCTAAGGTAGCGGTCAATGTTGTTTTTCTGCCTACGTGGTGAAACGAGCCTACGATTGATCTTTTGAAAAGTGAAAAAACGTTCTCGATTCCGTTGGTATGAATGAAACCGTTTGTGGATGTATTCTTCTCCCCCGGAATGATTGACGGTCGCTGGTGATCTACCTTGAGCGATGTTTCAAGGGCGGCATATGCGGATGTGATTCGTCTGTAAAGACGCGTTCGAGGTCTTAGGCGATTTCGGATCAAAGGGGTTTGCGGCAAACGATAAGCATCTCTGCTAGTGGCTGTATTAGGATACGTGCTTAGGGCGTATCTCTCCGTTCCTCTTTGCAATGCACCGACCGTAACGAGTCTTGCCCTTATTCGGGCGAAGCCTTGGGACGTCCTCTTAGAGCGTCACCGTGCATATTCTTGATATTTGCCGCCGACGTAGGTTTCATCAATCTCGACCGTGCCGCTCATTTTTAATGTCCGTGCTTTACTTGATATGCTTTCGCGGATACGGTGGCAGAGATACCAAGCGGTTTTGTATGCGACGTTAAGAGTTCTTTTCATCTGATTTGCAGATATACCCTTACGGGGATTCGCACATCAAATAGACAGCGGCAAACCACTTTTGCAATGGCAAATGTGAATCGTGAAAGATCGTCCCGGCGGTCGCTGAAAACTGGTATTTACAAGCATCGCAAGCGAACTGGTTACGCTTTACGATTTTAGAGATTTTATTGGAGTTACATTTGATACAATAGACACCATTAGGGAATCGCAGAGCTTCAAGATATTCGCGGCATCGTTCATCCGAACCGAATTGAAGCCATCAATTCCATTAGATCCATTTCGTGTTTGACTGGCTTTTTACTCATATGAACACTCACAAAGACGAACCAAAGAAACCGCTTGATATGACTACCGACGAAGCAATGGACTTCCTATTCGGACCCGAAGTTGTAAAAGAACTGAAGGAAGTTGCGAATCCGCCGAAAAAGGCAACAACTCCGAGTGAAAATAACGGTTCTGATTGTCCCGATTCAGCATATGAAAATCATAACTGAAAACTTACCTTGTGTCAAGTATATAATCGCCAAGATTTAACGGCTTTCGAGTTAGATTGACTGAATTGCACCCCGAAACCCCGCTTGTCCCATCTCCCCCTGTCCCACTCGCCTATTTTCACCAAATCCGACATCGTCACAACTCGTCCCATTGTCCCAGTGTCGCACTCGCGTTGTGTCGTCCTGAAATAGGTTGACACTATAAGTGGTTAGTCCTCCTATAGATTTACAATTCATGTTAGTCCTGACATAGGTTTACATTTTGTCTTTTTCTCAAGCTATGGCCGAGGCCATAGCTTGAGCGGCCGCGTTTTTGGTGCTTTTGTAGTAGCTTTTCCAATGTCGTTTTAGCGGCCCTTGTTGTGTATGAGCGACCGCCGGGGTGAGCATATCGATGCTCAGGTGCGGCCGCAAGTGATTGTATGTGCTGACCGCTGTGGCGACTTCGGTTCGAGCATCGGTCAGGCTCTCGAACCGCCGACGGAGCAACTCGTCCTTGAGAATGCCGTTGACCCTCTCGGCGATCGCGTTCTCCAGCGGGTCGCTTTTCTCGGTCATGCTGACCTGTACATCAGGGCCGAGCGTTTTCATATAGGCCGTACTGTAATACTGCTTTCCCCGGTCCGAATGGTGGATCAGGGCGGTCCTCTGCGGGTTGTTTTCAATTGCCATCCTGAGAGCCGCCACGCACCCCTTTGCCGACAGGTCCCGGCCTACGTGATACCCCACGATCTTTCTCGAATACGCATCCGTTATCAGGCTTAAGTACACAAACCCTCTCTTTAGCCGGATGTACGTGATATCGCTTACCCACAACCGGTTCGGGGCCATCGGCACGAAGTCCTTCGCCAGATTCGGGTATTTCTTCATCCATGGACACGAGAACGTTGTCCTTGGCTTTCCTAGCTTCCGCTTTCGTACAAGCAGTCCTTCCTCACGCATCAGACGAAAGAATGCGTCACGGCCCAGCGTGATCCCGTGTTCGCTCCTGAACTGGGTTGTCAGCGAATACAGCTTTCTCACTCCTGTCTGAGGCTGTGGCTTCCTCAGCTTTGCCACTTCACCCAGCAGAAGCTCGCTCTGCAGCACCTCACCCTCCATTCTCACCTTCTGCTGATAGTATGCCTGCCTCGTATAGCCAATCAGCCGGCAAAGCGTTCCCAGGCGTCT
Source organism: Blastocatellia bacterium (assembly GCA_963732475.1). Taxonomy (GTDB): domain Bacteria; phylum Acidobacteriota; class Blastocatellia; order Pyrinomonadales; family Pyrinomonadaceae; genus OLB17. The sequence goes on from CAVSZR010000011.1 coordinate 87,607, forward strand.
TCCTTCGCTTTCCCCTACCCTCATCACTGTTTGGCTCCACGTTTTTTTCGGATCTGTATCCCCAGCTGCTCTTCCGCTATGTCGATCATCGTGTTCAGAAGCTTGTTGTGCAGCCTCGCCTCCTCCAGTTCCCGCTGCAACTCCTTTACCCCTCGCGGCAGCTCTTCACGCCCCGCTCCCAAACCCAATGCCACTCGCTCCATCGCCTCCCGCTCCGGCCCCTCTCCTCTCTCATGCTCTTTACCCATCGGTTCAGCGGCTCGAACTCACCCCGTACCGCCCCTCTAACTCTCGATAGCTTACGTCTCCTGCCAGGTACTCCGCTACCGCACTCTCCCGTATCTCTCTTCCTCCTTTCATCTGTCCCATTATCTACCATTTTTCGTGTAAACCTATTTCAGGACAAGACAAAGACCACGCCCGATAAACGAGCAAATAGCAGGCCAAAACACCGCAACTTATTTTGCCACGTGTTGCAGCAGTAGTTGAGAGTTTTATCGGGGGGACAAAATCGGAAAAGCCCGGCCGTCGGCGTCATAAGAGCGGCGGGTAGAAATTTAGGCTATGATCCAAAATCCAATGGCTTAAAGAAAGACAGGGTTTGTGGCCGGGCTGAACCTTCCACATTCGACCCGTCAGAAACGTTTGCAGCACAGCACGAGCAAAACAAAATATTGCTATTTGATCGATAATTTGGTAATTTGCAGCCATGATCGCGGAAGAAGAGCTCATTGCTAAGATCGAACAATTTGCCGCCGGGCGAGATAGATGAAGTCATCGATTTTGTTGATTGTCCGCTACAAAAAAACGGGAAACGCGAAAACGGTTTGAAGCATAGAACAGCGGAGGAAAGGCGGATTCGATCGAGCTGTGGGCCAGAAGCCATAGCCCCGAAATTCCCGTGATCTACGACGACCGACGCGAAATTATCTATGTGGATTGACCGGGCGAGTAGATGGATTGTCTTAGATACACAAGTTATGCAATTGACATGTCATTCCATCCACGTTTTATGAAATACCAGAATCTCCTATTCGCTGCGGCGTTCATCGCCAGTTTATTATGGCTGTCTCATAGTACCTCAGCCCAAATCGGAAGTGTTGACCCTAACTTTAATGCTGTTGTTGACACCGCTTCCTTCGCAGAAAAGCGAATCGATCAACTTGTCGTTCTTCCGGACGGCAAAATTATGGTGGGTGGTCGATTTAACCAATATAACGGCCAGCCTGTTGGCAGCCTTGTTCGATTGAATCCCGACGGGAGCCTCGATACGTCCTTCAATTCCAACCTATTTGCTGCCAACACTAACATCGGTCCAATATTAGTTCAGCCTGATGGAAAGCTTATCTTGAGGGCGGAAACGCGAACGCCTTGTCGAGAATCGATGCAGACGGCAATCTTGATCCAACCTTTACCTATCAAGCTCAAGGCGGTCTTCTAAATTACGCTCTCGATGCAAGCGGAAGGACCATTCTGCTAGGTTATTTTGATTTAGAGCGAAACGGGGCGACAGTCTCGGAAAATATAGTGAGGCTAAACGCTGACGGCTCGGTGGATATTTCGTTCGATGCCCCTCCCTACGGCAGCCTTTGGAACATGATTACGACCGTGGGCAACAAAGTTGCCGTTATTCGTAGTGGCCCTTCACATTACGAGGTAATAATACTGAACGAGGATGGCTGGAACCCAGAGCCCGTCACAAATACTTCAGTCGCCACGAATCGGCAAATACTTCAAATCGCGGGCGTAGCGGACGGGAAGGTTTTCTATTGCTCACGACTCATCAGATACACAGATTGAATTCGGATGGCACGATCGACGCGAGTTTTCCTGCAGTCGAGCCATTCGGACCACTAAACAATCCGAAGAAAATAAGGGTAGCTGATGACGGACGAATTACTATCGCTTTTCAAAGGACGGCTCCGTACGGAATGCGGGTCATTCGCCTGTTACCGGTTAAACGGAAGCCTCCGATCCGTCCTTTACGCCACAACGATTACCTGGACGGTATTTTCGATGCTTACGCGGTCCAGCAAGATGGCGGTATTTTGATCGGTGATTTCAGCCTCGGCTTTGCCCATTAAGCCGGTTTACCCGATTACTGCCAAATGGAGCGGTTGATACAACTTTCAATGCCGGTGGCTCCGGCTTTTTGAGTGTGGTCGCGGGAAAGGTTCGGGCGATAGCGATTCTTCCGGACGGAAAATTAATGATCGGCGGAGACTTTCAACGAGTAAACGGAATTGACCGCAACAAACTGGCTCGCCTTAACCCTGATGGAACACTGGACGTCTCGTTTCAAGTTACGATTGGTGGTGCCGGAAGTTACTTTTACGAGTTCAAAGACGTATATTCGATCACCCGCCAGAATGACGGAAAACTCATCGTTAGCGGTTCATTGAAATATTATCTGAACGGCATACCGAAGCAGTTGGTTGCACGGATCAATCCGGACGGCACTGATCGATCCGACATTTAACCTTGCCATTTATCTGGTCGATTACTTTGGAGCGAATAGTGCCGGGCCTGCCAAAACCATCGAGAAACTTGACGGCCGGCTCATCGTTGGACAAAGCAGCGGAAATACGGACGAGTCGGCAAGGGTTCCCCTCGGCCTGAACTCGGACGGCTCTATTGACCAGTCTTTTAATCCGAGTGTTTTTACGGGCCTTCTTAGTGTTAATGTCGATGATATTGTCGCTTTTGACCGACGGTAAGATCACTGCTGTCAGGCAGGAGAGGGGGGCAATAAAGGAGTCGTCGGTTTTGTCGTCAGGCTTAATTCGGATGGCTCGGTCGATCAGAGCTTTCACCTTTACGAACTGCTAAACTATCGAATTGTCGATTTTGATATTCTCCCGAACGGTAAGATCATAGTGGCCGCTAAATCACTTTCGCACAGCAGCGTCAAACGCCTGAATCCTGATGGAGACATCGACAACAGCTTCATTTCTGGAGCGGGAGCTGAATGGTTTGATAAACGCCGTATCGGTGCTGCCTAATGGACAGATATTGGTTGGTGGACTTTTCGCTTCGAATTGACGGTTAGCCCCGACGAAATTTGGCTGTTCTCAATGCCGAAGGAGATCTTTCCGACAGCATCACAACCGCGAACGGCGAAGTCTTATGTATTAAGCAGGATCAACAAAATAAGATTCTCGTCGGAGGCTCATTCACCCTTATCGGTAGCGGGAGTGATGTCGCAAATCGATCGCATATAGCTCGACTCTCAGTCGGGTCAGGAGAAATCCATCGTTCGTTTTTTGACTACGACGGCGACGGGCGGGCGGATCGGACTGTTCGTCGGCCTTCGAACGATCTTTGGTATCTGCTGAGGACGACGGCGGGTTATACGGCGATGACGTGGGGTCAGGCTGGCGATATGCTTGCTCCGGCGGATTATGATGGTGATGGGAAAACGGATATTGCTGTGTTCCGGCCTTCGACGGGAACGTGGTTCGTGGTCAATTCAGGCAACGGTGCGTTTTTGACTTACAACTGGGGAGCGGACGGAGATCTGCCGGTTCCGGCTGATCACAATGCTGACGGCAAAGCAGATCTCGTTCTGTTCCGACAGTCGAACGGAATGTTCTATCGAAGGATGTCTGACAACTCGTTCTCGAACGTCTCGTTTGGAGTTGCGGGAGACAAGCCCTTGATCGGTGACTTCGATAAAGACGGGCAATTTGATATCGGGGTTTATCGTCCGTCGAACAACAACTGGTACATCAGAAAATCAACCGCCGGGTTCTTTGTCCAGACGTGGGGCGAGGCGGGCGATATTCCCGTCCCTGCTGATTATCGACGGAGACGGGCAGACGGACATTGCGGTGTGGCGATCATCGAACGGACGTTGGTACAGGGCACAGAGCACAGCCGGCTTCGACGGGGTGAACTGGGGCGAGCCGGGTGATAAACCTGTTCCCGCGGATTACGACGGCGACGGAAAAGCGGATGTTGCGATCTTCCGTCCCGCAACCGGAACATGGTACATGATCGGAACGACGATCGGGCAATTGGTCCAGCAGTTCGGACAGGACGGTGACGTCCCGACACCGAGTGCGTTTATTTATTAGACGCGCGAAGAACAAAAAGAAAGAGGCGGCTCCGGGGCCGCCTCTTTCTTCTTTTCCAGTCGCTATTTTTACATCCGCGTGATCATGTCGTGGACGTTGCCGACGCCGCTGCGTTGTTCCATTTCTTCGCGGGCGATGTTGGACGTGTTTTGGATTCCGGCGAGGCGGAGGCGGAATTCGTCGGGATTAGTCGTCCCGCGGAGGGCCTCTTCGAGCGTAACAAGGCCGGATTGATATAGATAGAAGAGAGATTGGTCGAAGGTCTGCATGCCGTACTGCGATGTTCCGGCGGCGATGGCGTCGCGGATCGAGGCGGTCTTTTCTTCGTGCAGGATGTAATCGCGGATGAGCGGCGTCGAGATGAGCACTTCGACAGCCGGAACGCGGGTGCTGCCCTTGGCGGACTTCATAAGCCGCTGCGACACAACTGCTTTCAGCAATCCGGCGAGCTGGATCCGGATCGATTTTTGCTGGAACGGCGGGAATGCCGAAAGGATTCGCGTCAATGTTTCCTGAGCGTCGAGCGTGTGCAAGGTGGACAGAACGAGATGGCCCGTTTCGGCGGCGACGAGGGCGGTCTCGATAGTTTCGAGGTCACGCATTTCGCCGACGAGGATCACATCCGGGTCCTGACGCAGACTTCCGCGAAGAGCTTCGGCAAACGATCGTGTATCGACATCGACCTCGCGCTGGGTGACAAACGATTTTCTGTCCTTGTGAAGGAATTCGATCGGGTCTTCGATAGTGACGATGTGACAATTGCGTGCGGCGTTGATGGAATCAACGATCGCCGCAAGCGTGGTCGATTTGCCCGAACCGGTCGTGCCGGTGACCAGAACAAGGCCGCGGTTTTCTTCGGAAATGGTTTGCAGGATCGGCGGCAGGCCGAGTTCCGAGAATGTTTTGATCGTATCCGAAATTACGCGGGCTACGATGCCGATCGAGTTTCGCTGCTGGAAGATATTGACGCGAAAACGCCCAACCCGGAAACGCCGTAGCCGATATCGACCTCATAGACCTCTTTGAAATGCTGCTTTTGACGATTGGACATCATCGAAAACGCCATTTCGAGCGTCTCGTCCTGATTCATCTTCGCCACACCCGATAGCGGCCGCAATTCGCCATTAACCCGGATGACCGGCGTTGAACCGGCGCGCAAATGCAGGTCGGACGAGCCAAAGCTCATCGCCATGCGCAATAGATCGTCAATTCTGCTCAGCATAGGGTGGTTCGGACTTCAGGTTCAGTGCCGATGCTTCACCGGCGGGGCGTTCCGCGGACGGGATGGTTCTCTTCTGTCGGCAACGGTTTACAAAAAAGACTGGATGCTCGACAAAAAAATACGAAAGGCCGTCAAAACAAGTTTAACGTTTGGCGTGCGGCAGCGTCAATCTTTTTTTCCGGTGGTTAGAAGCTGAACTTGAGACCGAGTTGCAACTGGCGGCATTCTTGTGAGACCGATCGGCTGCGAGCGGACGAAATCCGGCAGCTCTAACGGCTTAACTCACGGTGCAGCCAGGCTTTTGCCGTTGCCCATCCGCGTTTGACGGTCGATTCGGAAACGTCCATCACCTGGGCCGTTTCTGTGACGTCCAGGCCCGCAAAGAACCTCAGTTCAACGATCCGTCCAAGTTCGGGGTCCTTGTCAGCGAGCCTTTCCAATACCTCATCCAGCTCCAGCAGATCGAAACTATTGTCGCGTACCCCCAATGTAAATCCCGTCTCGAGCGGCAGCTCATCTTGCGAGCCGCCGCGGCGCATCCGGTGCCTGGATCTCGCATGATCGATGAGGATCCGACGCATCAATGTCGCGGCGACGCCATAAAACTGCGACCTGTTCTGCCATGGAAACGATTTTTGCTTCGATAGTTTGAGGTATGCCTCGTGAACAAGTGCCGTCGTTTGTAAGGTGTGGCCGACACGTTCTCTCTTAAGGTAGCGGCGGGCCTGGCGGTGAAGTTCGGCGTAAACCAGATTCAAAAGCGCAGCGTCGGCTTCCGAAGTGCGCTTCTCGGTCCACTCCTTCAGCTGCTCCGTGATCGGACTATTCGGCCTATTCCTTTCTGCCATTGGCTGTCGGTGAAAAAAGTTCCGCACAGAAAAGTATATGGTCGATCCGAGAATGTAAAGCGTCCAAGGGCCGGTTCGCCGGACTTAAACGAGTGACACGCCGGAGGGCGGTCCCGCCGGCGTGATCGCAGTTACCTTTGTGGTTACACGTCCGGGTTAAGATCCGGTAATTTCATACAGCCCTCCGGGGTCTGGTGGTTCCACATATAGCCGGCCGGACATTGAGAATCATGGTCCGGGCACGCGACACTGATGACATAGTCTTTGATGGGGCCAGCGGAGCCCGGATCCTTAATGACCCTGGCGATCATATTGGCATTGAAGGCTCCCAAGGCGAGATAAAACTCGCCCATTTCCTTGCTCATCTTCCTGTAGCTTGGTTCAGCTTTAGACATATAGGGGTTCTCCTTTTTATTTAATTGAAATTCTCAAACATCGAGATGATGTTTGTTTCCTCCTGCTTGTCGTAGAAGATCGTTTTGCCATTGGGAGAAAACTTTAGGTTAGTTAGAAACTGTCGGGTCGTGCCGTTGGCCGTTATCTTTTTGGGTGTCGCACCGTGGGCAAGCGAAAGCGTCCAGATATCGTCCCGCTCGTCGCGGTTTTGCGTAAACGCGACGGTTCGCCCATCGGCCGATATTGTCAACGTCCGTGCGTAGGTCGATTCGAGCGAATACACCTTTCGGCCGTTTCCATCTCTGGATATCGCTACCAGATCAATGTTCATCGGGGCGGACGCGAGAGCGCCTTTTCCGGTGGCGATTACGATCTCGCTGGTCGCGGACCAGCCGATTAACCTTGCTCCATCGGTCGTCGAGAAGATCTCGCGGACCGCGTCGCCCTCTGCCAGATGCACTCGCCACAACTGCTTCTGCCCTTGATCCTGAAATTGTTCGCGAGAAATGATCACGATCTGCTTGCCGTTTGGGGAGAACTTCGGCGAGAAATACCGGACGTTCGGACTGTCATTCCTGGTCAGGCTCGTGAATACGCCGGATACTGGTTCACCGATGTTAACGTTTTGCGACTTCTTGAGGTCGAGGTAGACGACTCGCTTACTGTCGGGTGAAAAGTCCATAACCCCAATCTCGACTCGTGTGATCGGCATTACGGAGAATGCCGCCGGCATCACATGGTCGGTAGTCATCAATTCTTCGCTTCCCGTCACAGTGTCGACGATCCACGTGTCATAGTCGTTGTTATTCGTCTCACTTTGGCGAAACACCGCGATGTGCCGGCTGTCGGGTAGCCACGTGGCATCGAAGCCCTTATTCGGAAGCAGCCGGGTCAGGCCGTCGGTCGACTTGAGGACCAGGGACGAGCTACTGATGGTGCCAGTCGGATTGGGCGAGGAATTGGTTTGATAGACAGTGGATCTGCCATCGGGCGAGACATCACTCCAAAACTCTGTCTCCGCTTGAGCCGCCACCTCTTCTTCACGGCCCGTTTCGACGTCGATGCTTGCGATATCGGATCTCGGTTCCGTGGTCGAGTAATAGATCCGGTCACCTTCGGGGGACAGGCTGATCAAGGAATATTTTCCCTCGCCGCGGGTGACTGGCGCGGGCTGCCCCTTGCCGTCTGCCGCGACAGTATGGATCTGAATGAAACTATTTATAAGAACGTTGTAAATGATGCGATCGCCAGCGGGATGCCAGAGCGGTCGGCGCTCGATTGTCGGCGTCGTTCGTGATCCGTTCAGCGTCGCCGCCTTCGACCGGCACCGTCCAAATATCCTTTTGTCCCTCACGCGTGTCGCAGAAGGCGATTCGCGTTTCGTCGGGCGATAGAGCGAAGAAGCGATTGCTGACGCCGGCTATGTCCGTGAGGTCCAATACCTTAACCGTTTCGCCGGTTTGTAGATCAAGCCGGTAAAGATCACCGGCCTGGTCGTAATAGATCGACGAACCGTCCCGCGTCCAGTGCCGAAGAGAAATGTTCACCCCGTCAGTGAGCTTCAGGGGAGTGATGGCGCCGCCAAAAGTGGGACTAACATATATCCCCGGCTGATCTGCACGCAATGAGACAAACGCGATCCGCTGGTCATCGGGCGACCATAAGGGGCTGACATTCGTCCAGTTGTCCTTTGTGACTTGAATATCTTCTCCGTCGGACGTTTGCTTGATGAAGATCATTTCATGGCCGCCCTTTTGGGAAGACGAGTAGGCAATCATCCTGCCATTGTGTGACATTCGAAACTCGGTCGCGTTGGTAGCTGCACCACTCTTCCACGACACAAGGCGCACAGACCGCAGCGCATCGAAATTGGCTGCGGTCGAGCCGGACGAAGTCTTCTGCCAGGTCCATAACGCAGCTATCCCTGTGGACAGCACGATAACAGCGGCCACTGCAAGCCAGGTTAAATTCCGTACCGGCGACCGGGCGGGGCCGGCTGCCTCTATAGTTCTCAGCTGCATTGGCAAGGCGCCGGACGAATCGCCGCCACTCTGCCAAAAGTAATGGCGCCGTGTTCGGCAGCGTGGGCTCATTTTGCGTTTGAGTTGAACCACCTGTGGGACCCATAATGGCGCTTGTTCTTTCGTGGAACTTCCCGTGCTCACGGACTTCGCAAAGATCTTCGCGGAGTGCGGAGGCCGACTCGTATCTTCGGTCAGCTTCCTTCGCCAGGCACTTTTTAAGGATTGGCCAAATAGACTCAGGGACCAGTTGCCAATCAGGTTCGTCATTTAGGATCGCCGATATCGTCTCGGCATTGCTTTCACGCCCGAAAGCCGACGATACCGCTGAGCATTTCATAAAGAAGAGCTCCGACGCTGAAGATATCCGTTCTTGTGTCCACTGCCTGGCCGCAGAGCTGCTCAGGTGACATGAATGGGACCGTTCCCATAACCGCGCCCGAGCTATTCAAACCTTGAGAGGTCTCGGTGTTCGATTCGGCTTCGATGAACTTTGCGAGGCCGAAATCAAGGATCTTCACTTGTCCCTTATCGTTAACAATGATGTTCGCCGGTTTGATGTCGCGATGAATGATTCCCTGCGCATGAGCTTCAGCGATACCATCGACTATCTGGACGGCAATATCCAACGAGTTAGCGATGCCCTTCGGCTCCGCAGCGAAACTGTCCGCCAGGGTAGTTCCGACAAGATACTGCATCACGATAAAGCTGTGCTCGTCTGATTCGGAGATCTCGTAGATCGGGCAAATATTTGGGTGTTCGAGTAGAGCCGCCGCGCGGGCTTCGCGAAGGAGACGACGTTTTGCCTGGGCATCTGGAAGGAAACTCGCCCGCAAGACCTTGATCGCGACGTTCCTGTTAAGCTTCGTATCCCGGGCGAGATATACCTCGCCCATTCCACCCGAGCCCAGAAGCGTATGGATCTCGTAGTGCCTGAGCATCATACCGCTTGTGAGACGGTTCTCCAGCGCCTAGCCCTGCTTCGGCTACCACAACTAAGGCAGGAGTCTCCAGGAATAGCTCTGCACTGTCATGCGAATCGAGAAGAGACCGGATCTCGGTGAACAGGGACTCGTCTTCGCCACAAGCGGTCCGGACGAATTGCAAGCGGTCTTTTGGCGTTTGACTCAGGGCGTCATCGAATATCTTTCTTACTAACTGCCAGTCGTTGTTCGCCAAACCATGCACGCCGAAGTCCCCCTACTCTAAAACGCGACGTTATCCGAAATTGGAGGTCAGATCACTAATCGAGTGAACAGTGCCGTTGCATTATTGCTGTACGTTTAGGCAAAAGGTATTTCGATACTGGCTAAAAGTCAATGGATATTTCAAAACTTTTTTGACCTCCGATCTCGCTCCCGTCGCGTTAGCTATCAGAGGGCAAGTTTTCGGCTAGAAACGAGGTCAAACGGACCGAGGGAACCATAATTGCTGCTCGCATTCAAAAAGATATCGATGGAGGAAATATGAAAACACTTAGTAAGAAAACTCATTTTTTAGCGTATGGTCTCCTACTGCTCACCGCGCTAGTTGGAACCGCGTCCGCAGACGTCGTGACGGATTGGAATGTGATCGCTATTCAGGAAGCCGTCACCGCCGGAAGGCCGGGAGGGGCTCCTGCGATCGACTTTGCCACCATGCACGCCGCAATGTACGACGCGGTCCAGGCGATCGAGAAGGATTACGACCCGTACCGCGTCACCGACGTCCCGAACGCCAATGGTTCGCCCGTCGCTGCGGCCGCAAAAGCCGCGCGCGACGTACTCGTGTACCGTTTTCCCGCCCGGGCCGACGCGATCAACACGTTGTACGTCAACTACCTGGCAGCCAACGGGATCAATCCGACCGATCCGGGCGTCGCGGTGGGAACCTATGTTGCCGGCAAGTTACTGGCTTATCGTGCGTGCGACGGCTCGTTGCCGATACCGGCCCCGACATTCGTAGGCGGTACGGGAATCGGCCAGTGGCGGCCGACGCCTACGGCATTCTCTCCTATGAATCCGGGTGAATATCTCGGCCAGGTGACACCTTTCTTCATGACAAAGCCGACGCAATTCCGCCCGGACCCTCCGCCGGCTCTGAACAGCAATCAATACACACGCGACTATAACGAGGTCAAGCTATATGGGGCGAAGACCGGCAGTCTGCGTTCAGCTGATCAGACGGACCTGGCTAATTTCTGGGCGGGAAATACGTTCGCTGCGATCTACAGCGGAGTCAGGAATGTGGCCGCGAAAAACGTGGATAACGTATCTGACAGTTCGCGGTTATTTGCTTTGGTCGCTATGACCCAAGCCGACACGATAATCGGAGTATGGGACGCCAAATTCCATTACAACTATTGGCGGCCTCAGACCGCTATCCAAAACGGTGCCGTGGACGGCAATCCAAATACGGTGGGCGACGCGGCCTGGGAATCGTTCATCCTCAATCCCGCATATCCGGACTACACGTCCGGTGCCAACGGCGTATCAAGTTCGGCACTGTTCTCCATGGAGCATTTCTTCGAAACCGACCGCATGGACTTCTCCATGACGACCACGAACACCGGTCCGACCATCCAGGATACAAGAGACTACTCGCGCTTCTCTCAGGCGATACAGGAGGTCGTCGACGGCCGCGTTCTTCTTGGCATCCACTTCCGTTTCGCTGATGAGGTGAGCGTAAAGATGGGCCAAAGCGTCGTCAAATGGGGCTTCCAGAACTACCTGCGTCCCCGTCAAGGCAGCAACAAAATCGCAGCAAGCGCCTTGGCCCGAAATTAACAACTCCCGCCCACCCCAATGCGAGGCAGAGGCCGTCTCTGCCTCGCGATCAAACACAGTGGGTAGATCCTTAATATGTTGTCCTCCCACACCGAGTCCTAGGCGATTGCTCACTCGATTGGGCATTCGCCTAGGATATCGAAGGAGACCGATCATGAACACAAAACCTCAAGCAAGTGAAATCGTAAAAAGGTTCGCCGTCGCTGCCGGCTGGCTGGCCTGTCTCGTTTGTTTTGCTGTTATTTCCGGCGAAGCGGCCATTCGGCGAAATGGCAAGATCGCATTCACCAGCGACCGCGACGGTAACCGCGAGATCTATGTGATGAATTCGGACGGCACCAATCATGTGCGGCTGACCAACAATTCGATAATTGACGATCATCCCACCTGGTCGCCCGATGGGACGAAGATAGCCTTCCTGGGCGAAAAGCCTTCCGGCGGATTTGCAATATTTATGATGAATGCGGATGGAACAAATAAGGTGGAGGTTACACCTCTCACCTTCAACGCATCAGCCTCTCCTATATGGGACTACTGGGGAATGAGTTGGTCTCCGGATGGCACCCGGATCGTATTTCAGGAGCAGGTCGACATTTTTGTAGTCGATATCGACGGCAGCAATCGACAAGTTCTGATAAATAGTGTGGAAGATGAAAGGCAGCCCGCATGGTCGCCGGATGGTTCGAAGATCCTCTTCAGCAGTTCTAATAATCTCGTCACCATCAAACCTGACGGCACCGACCTACGACTTGTAACGAGTTTTGAATCCGACGTTGACCGGGCCGGCACTTGGTCACCGACAGGTGACAAGATAGCCTTCCAGATTTTCGACTGGGCCAACTTTGAGAATATCGGCGTGGTCAACGCTGACGGATCCGGCCGCTTTTGGTTCGATAGCGGCAGTCTCGGTCCTGCCTGGGGAGGCCGTGACAAACCAGATTGGTCCCCTGATGGCAACAAGATCGTTTTTCACGTGTCGCTCGGAGCCGGCGGCATATGGAACACCGAGATATTCGTTAAAAATATTGATGGCGATGTTGGCCTCAACGGTTCCCAGATCACCGACACCCCCGGCAATAACTTCAAGCCCTCGTGGCAGACGCTCCATACGGCTGAGCCTTTCGACTATTTGGGGGAGAGCCGCGCCAGTATGTCAGTCCACAGACCCGGCGATAACAAATGGTATGTGGCCGGGGGACCAGCAGGTTACACAAAAATGACCTGGGGTATTGCGGGCGACATGATTGCGCCGGCGGATTACGACGGCGATGGCAAGACTGACATTGCGGTCTTTCGGCCCGCGACCGGGACGTGGTATGTCGTCAATTCCGGAAATGGTGCTTTTGTGACTTACAACTGGGGAGTTGACGGAGATTTGCCGGTTCCGGCCGACCACAATGCGGATGGGAAGGCAGACCTTGTTCTGTTCCGACAATCGAATGGGATGTTCTATCGCAGGATGTCGGATAACTCGTTCTCGAATGTCTCGTTCGGAGTCTCGGGTGACAAGCCGCTAATCGGAGATTTCGACGACGACGGGCAGTTTGATATCGGAGTTTTTCGTCGGTCGAACAACAACTGGTATATCAGGAAGTCAACCGTCGGGTTCTTTGTCCAGACGTGGGGCGAGGCCGGTGATATCCCGGTGCCTGCAGACTATGACGGAGACGGGCAGACCGATCTTGCCGTCTGGCGATCGTCGAACGGGCGTTGGTATCGCGCACTGAGCACCGCCGGTTTCGACGGCGTCAACTGGGGTCAGGCCGGAGATAATCCCATCCCTGCTGACTATGACGGCGACGGAAAGGCAGATGTTGCGATCTTCCGTCCTGCAACTGGAACCTGGTACATGATCGGTACAACGACCGGACAGCTCGTCCAACAGTTCGGACAGGATGGAGATGTGCCGACGCCAAGCGCGTTTATTTATTAGTGCCGCTGGGGGCAAGCCTGCCTCTGAACGGCGAGAATTTGGGCGGGATGATGTGGGCGTTCGTCTTGCAACTCGAGCGAATGGCGATCGGCAAATTCGGCGATGGCGGGATCCGTCAATTTCCGCCGCTTTAGGCTTCGTCCCAGTTGTTTCTCGTCCGCTGCGTTGACAGTTTACACCGCGAAGACCGCGAAACAAGATAAGGGCAGCAGTTATCGTCTGTCAGCCAGCCTGAAAATACGAAAGAACGATAAAGGAAGAAGGAAGGTAGGAAGAACGAAAGATTTCTATGGTTTTTTCCAATATTCTGACAACTCATTGAGAGGAGCAGGATATGAACAGCTTTCCCGGGGCATGCCACTATTCTATGGACCGTCACGTTAGTGCCGGTACGATCCGAGGCCGGAGGGCAATGAGGCCGAACGGTAATTCATTGAGACGAATCCTCATTCTGCTTCTATTCCTGTTACCTTCCCAGATCAGTTTTGCTCAGCGGGCGTTGCCGCCTTCCCCGCTTGGCAACCGCTATCCTTCAATGAAACAAGAGACTTTGAGGGATTTCGAGCGACGAGGCTTTCTGCGCATGTATGACTCTACCGGCCAAGTTCGATCCGTTCCCAAGGATCACTTGAGTTTTCTCGATCCTTCTGCCTCGTGCGTTGACGGCTGGCGCGATGGCCCGCCGGTAGATGGGGTTGGAGGTGGGATCTATGCTATTGCGGTTGATAATGCAGGCAATATTTACGTGGGCGGCTCGTTTACGGTTGCCGGTAACGTGATCGTCAACAATATAGCCAAATGGGACGGGACCAATTGGTCAGCGCTGGGTTCAGGAGTGAACAATTGGGTGTCATCCATTCAGATCGTAGGAACGGATGTTTACGCGGGCGGTGAGTTTACGACGGCCGGCGGAGCCCCAGCGAACTATGTCGCAAAATGGAACGGATCGACTTGGTCGCCCCTCGGTCCCGGCTTGCCACACGAGGTAAATGACATGAAGATCTCGGGTACGGATATTTATGTCGGCGGCGGCGGCTACTCAGGGACGTGGGATGGATATGTTTCCAAATGGAACGGGGTCACTTGGGTCGAAGTCGGCTCGGGCATGGACGACATCGTGACCGACATCGCTGTGTCAGGGACAGACATTTACGCCGGAGGGCGGTTCGGCATGGCAGGCGGCACGTCGGCGAATCATATAGCCAAATGGAACGGTTCAGGTTGGTCAGCACTCGGCTCCGGCCAGAGCGGTTCAGTTGATGGCCTCGTCGTATCAGGCGCGGAGGTTTATGCCGGAGGAGCTAACCATACTACGGGCGGCGGCTACACAGGGTATGTCGCTAAGTGGAACGGTTCAAGCTGGTCGCCGCTTGGATCTGGGATCACAGGCCCTAATGGCTATGCGTTTGTGCGTTCAATCGCTGTTTCGGGCACCGATGTCTACGCGGCTGGGGACAATTTCGCAATGGCGAGCGGAACGCCGGCTAGAGGAATTGCCAGATGGAATGGATCGGAATGGTCCGCTCTCGGTTCCGGCCCCGGCGGCGACGTAAGGTCGATCACGATCTCGGGGGCGGAAATTTACGTCGGAAAGAACCAGCTTTCCGGATCAGGAATTGCCAAGTGGAACGGCTCGAGTTGGTTCACTTTTGGCAACGGTACGGGCAGTCGTATCTCGGATTTTGCTGTATCCGGGATGGACATTTACGCCGTCGGCTACTTCACGACGGACGGCGGAATGACTTCAAGCCCCGCCGCTAAGTGGAACGGTT
Organism: Blastocatellia bacterium; assembly: GCA_963732475.1. Classification (GTDB taxonomy): domain Bacteria; phylum Acidobacteriota; class Blastocatellia; order Pyrinomonadales; family Pyrinomonadaceae; genus OLB17. The sequence continues at coordinate 102,640 of CAVSZR010000011.1, forward strand.
CGGCCTGGTACCCGATCGGACCTCGTCCGCCGCAGCCAAATGCTTCGAACTGGATGTCGGATGCGATCGCGGTATCCGGTTCCGACGTTTATGTAGGGTTCAGCGTATTTGACCCAGACAGGCCGCCGGGCAGTTGGCCGGTGAGCCAGGTTCTCAAATGGAATGGTTCAAGCTGGTCGGAACTCGGTCCGCCGATGGGCGGGCCGGTATTCGCTCTCGCAGTATCGGGCACAACCGTTTATGCCGGAGGACAATTCCAGTTTGCGGGCGGCACTTCGGCAAAATTCATAGCGAAATGGGATGGTTCAGGATGGTCGTCGCTAGGCGACGGCATGAACTGGGACGTCGTAGCCTTAGCAATGTTGGGTACCGATCTTTATGCTGGAGGAGCTTTTTTTTCAGCAGGCGGGGCATCGGCACCCTTAGTCGCCAAATGGAATGGAACGAGTTGGATCGGCCTCGGCGATCCTCGCCGCAGCCCCGAGGACTATTGGGATGTTGTGACGGACGTAGAGATATCGGGCGCGGACGTCTATGTGTCAGGCAATGTTGGCGGAGATTACGGAGGTGGTTTCGGATTTGTCTCCAAATGGAACGGTTCTTCCTGGACGGGCCTTCCGTTGATGTGCTGCGATCGCATCGATGACATCGGAGTGTCCGGAACTAACGTTTACGCAGGAGGATGGTTCGCGGCGGCCTCGCCCCTGAAGTTTATTGCGAAGTGGAACGGCTCAATCTGGTCCTCCCTCGGTGCCGGGATGAACTCATCTGTAAACGCGATCGAGGTTTTCCGCAAGGATGTTTTTGTTGCAGGGGATTTCACAATCGCCGGATGCCACCCCTCAGCATACTTTGCGAGGTATGCCACAGGGCCTGGAACTGCCTTTGACTACGACGGAGATGGCAAGGCCGATCGGACGTTGCGGCGACCTTCGAATGACCTTTGGTATCTGTTGCGGACGAATGCGGGTTATACGGCAATGACCTGGGGCCAGGGCGGAGATATACCTGCTCCGGCAGACTTCGATGGCGACGGAAAGACGGATATTGCTGTCTTTCGACCCGCTACCGGGACGTGGTTCATCGTGAATTCCAGTAACGGTGCTTTTGTGACCTATAGCTGGGGTGCAGATGGCGATCTGCCCGTTCCGGCCGATCACAATGCTGACGGAAGGGCTGATCTTGTTCTGTTCCGTCAGTCTAACGGGACGTTTTATAGAAGAATGTCCGACAACTCGTTCTCGAACGTTTCGTTTGGAGTCGCGGGAGATAAGCCTGTGATCGGAGATTTCGACAATGATGGGCAGTTCGACATCGGGGTCTTCCGTCCATCGAACAACAACTGGTATATCCGCAAATCAACCGCCGGGTTCTTTGTCCAAACCTGGGGCGAGGCAGGCGATGCTCCTCTGCCTGCTGATTATGACGGCGACGGGCAGACCGATCTTGCGGTCTGGCGATCTTCAAACGGACGTTGGTATAGAGCACAGAGTACAGCCGGTTTCGACGGAGTGAACTGGGGAGTCGCGGGCGACAAACCCATCCCGGCGGATTATGACGGAGATGGAAAAGCGGACGTGGCGATCTTCCGGCCCGCGACCGGAACATGGTACATCGTTGGGACTACGATCGGGCAGCTAGTCCAGCAGTTCGGACAGGACGGCGACCTGCCGACGCCGAGCGCGTTTATTTATTAGCTGCGGATACTGCCCAGATCGTCCCTAACGCAGAGGAGGATTCGAAATGAATATCAATCGCAGATCAAACCCTGTTGTCACGCGATGGCGAAGGTTATCAGTGGTCATTCTTGTAGTCTTGATTCTGGCCGTGGGAACTTTCGCCCAGACACCGGTGCGCCGCAATGGCAAGATCGCTTTTACAAGCGACCGCGACGGTAACCGCGAGATATATGTGATGGACGCCGATGGGACGAACCAGGTTCGGTTAACAAATAATGGCATTCTCGACGATCACGCTAGATGGTCCCCTGATGGGAAGAAGATAGCTTTTCTAAGCCAGCGACCGACAAGCGAATTTGCGATCTTTATCATGGACGCCGACGGCACCGGCAGGACGGAGGTCACATCAGTGAATCACCAGTTAATAGGGAACCAGTGGTTCGGATGGGACGGCTGGTCGATGAGTTGGTCACCCGATGGGCGATCGATCGCCTTCCAGGACGGTCCGCTGAATGGGAGCACTATCATGATCGTGAATGCGGACGGCAGCAACCGGCGAAACCTCACCGCAGGGATCGGCCCCGCATGGTCGCCCGACGGCTCGAAGATCCTCTTTCTGGGTGGGCCTTCCGGCATTGCCACTATTCGTCCGAATGGCACAGATCTTCAACCCATATCGCTCGTTCTGCCCGGCTACCCTCTGGTGGCCGTCGCGCCGGACTGGTCTCCGGACGGTACCAAGATCGCCGTGACAGGTAATGACTCGGCAAACGGCGTTATTTTCGTCGCAAATGCGGACGGCTCAAACCCCCAGCTTTCCGTCGGCGAATGCGCTAACTTTGCTCGGCTTGCACCTAATGGCTGCAGCGGCACTCAACTGCCCGATTGGTCACCAGACGGCAGGAAGATCGCCTTCGTCAATTCGGGAATCCAGTCGGGAACCGAGATATACGCGGCGGACCTGGTCACCAGTGACTCTGTTCGGCTTAGCAACAGCGGCGGGTATCAACTCCAACCCTGACTGGCAGCAGATTGGTCCGGCTGTCACGTTCGACTACGACGGTGACCACCGTGCCAGTGTCTCCGTACAGAGGCCCGCTGACAATACATGGTATGTGGTCGGCGGACCCGGCGGGTTTACTTCGATGACGTGGGGCGATCCTGGAGACCTGCTTACTCCGGCGGATTATGATGGCGACGGAAAGACAGACATTGCTGTGTTCCGTCCTTCGACCGGGACTTGGTTCATCGTCAATTCGGGCAACGGTGCTTTTGTGACTTACAACTGGGGTGCCGATGGAGATCTTCCGGTTCCGGCGGATCACAATGCTGACGGCAAGGCAGATCTTGTACTGTTCCGGCAGTCGAACGGGATGTTCTACCGAAGGATGTCGGACAACTCCTTCTCCAACGTCTCGTTCGGTGTTGCGGGTGATAAGCCTGTCATCGGTGACTTCGACAACGACGGGCAGTTTGATATAGGTGTCTATCGCCCTTCAAACAACAACTGGTACATTCGCAAATCAACGGCCGGATTCTTTGTCCAGACTTGGGGAGAGGCGGGTGATATCCCTGTCCCGGCGGATTACGACGGCGACGGGCTGACAGACCTTGCGATTTGGAGGTCGTCGAACGGTCGTTGGTATCGCGCACTGAGTACGGCCGGATTCGACGGCGTGAACTGGGGCGAGCCGGGTGATAAACCTGTCCCAGCGGACTACGACGGAGACGGAAAAGCCGACGTTGCTATTTTTCGTCCGTCTAACGGAAACTGGTATATGATCGGGACAACGATAGGGCAATTGATCCAGCAATTCGGCCAGGACGGCGACGTGCCGACGCCGAGCGCTGTTTATTTATTAGCGGAACACGGACACATTGTCCGCTTGTTGGGCGATTCATTCCAGGGTGCATGAAATGAATAAGTATCCACAAACAGGCAGCTTTTCGAACGACCGTTTTGTATGGGGCATCCTACGATCCGAGATCTGCGGTCGGTTCGAACGCGCCGTAGCTCAGCCAGGCCTTTGAGACTATTCTTCATCGTGCTTCTATTCCTGGTACTTTCCCAAGTCAGCTTTGCTCAACCGGCGCTGCCGCTCTCCTCACTCGACAACTTCCGCCACTCCTCACTGAAACAAAGGATCTCAAACGGTGTCGAGAGACTGCGGGTTTCATAGCATGTATGACCACTATACCGGCCAAGCTAGATCCGTTCCCAAAGATCACTTAAGTTTTCTAGATCCTTCTGCGTCCTGCAATGACGGTTGGCATGACGGCCTGCCGGTAGATGGAGTCGGAGGTTCGATCAGCTCAATCGCGGTCGATAATGCCGGAAATCTTTACGTGGGAGGCTCGTTTATTGTCGCCGGGAATGTGATCGTGAACAATATTGCGAAATGGGACGGGGCCAACTGGTCGGCCCTGGGTGCGGGGACGAACGGCTACGTGTTGTCAGTTCAGACCGTGGGAACGGATGTTTACGCCGCGGGCTGGTTTACGACGGCGGGCGGAACCTCGGCGAACTACGTCGCGAAATGGAACGGATCCAGCTGGTCGTCCGTCGGTTCCGGCGTGACCTACCCAGTATGGGACATGGAGATATCGGGTACGGACATCTATGTCGGCGGCGGCGACTCGGGAGGAACACAGGATGGATTCGTTTCGAAATGGAACGGCTCGAATTGGTCGGAACTCGGCTCCGGATTTGACAGCGTTGTTTTCGAGATCGCGGTATCGGGCACCGATGTTTATGCGGCTGGGGCGTTCGACTCCGCCGGTGGGACAGCTGCAAATCATGTCGCCAAATGGAATGGTACCGGCTGGTCGCCTCTCGGCGACGGTCCAAACGGCACAGCTGGGGCTCTTGCGGTATCAGGTACCGATGTTTACGTCGGAGGCGAGCGATCCGCGGCCGGGAGCATCGAAGGATATGTCGCGAAGTGGAACGGCTCAAGTTGGTCGAATCTTGGATCGGGAATGACAAGCCCGAATGGCTATTCTTCTGTGAGGTCAATTGCGGTGTCGGGCACCGATGTTTACGCGGCCGGAGAGCGTTTCACTATGGCTGGCGGGACACCGGCAAGGGGAATCGCCAGGTGGGATGGGGCCGGATGGTCGGCCCTCGGATCCGGTCCCGGCGGGGACGTGACCTCTATCACGATCTCGGGTGCGGAAATCTATGTCGCAAAGTCCTCGTTTTCCGACTCAGGAATTGCAAAGTGGAATGGCGCGACCTGGTCGTTGACCGGCTCAGACGGGGCGGGTAGTTATGTGACGAACCTCACTCGAACGGTTACAGATGTATATGCTTCGGGATCTTTTACGACCGACGGATTTACCTATAGCTCCGCAGCGAAATGGAATGGATCGGGCTGGACGCCGATCGGTCCTTTTTCAGCCGGGACCGGTGGGGACGAATATGCGGATGTGATCGCTGTATCGGGCACGGACGTGTATGTCGGATCTAACCCGCACAATTATGTTACATCAAGTTTGAACGGCCGTGTATATAAATGGAATGGCACGATCTGGTCGGAACTCGGCTCCGGTATGAACGGCGAAGTGGCCGCGCTTGCCGTGGTCGGCCCGGATGTCTACGCCGGAGGAAGGTTTACATCAGCCGGTGGCACTCCGGCCAGCGGAATCGCAAAATGGAATGGATCGGGCTGGTCCGCTCTCGGTAGCGGGATCCATCTTGGGAAAGTATTCACCCTTGCAGTGTCCGGCACGGACGTCTATGTAGCCGGGAAATTTTCCACGGTGGGTGGGTTGGACGCCGCACAGTATCGCAAAGTGGAACGGATCGGCCTGGTCGGTGCTGGGAAACCCGTTCTCGCAGGCGAGACCGCTGGCACCGGCTGATTGGGACAATTACATCCTGGATATAGCCATATCGGGTACGGATGTGTACATCGCCGGAGGTAAGGGAGGAGATTATGGCGGCGGTTATGCGTTTCTCTCAAAATGGGACGGTTCGAGCTGGACGCAGCTTTCAGCAATGTGTTGCGAGTCGGCTTGGACTCTCGCTTTGTCCGGAACCAATGTTTACGTCGGGGGAGAATTCGACACCGCTAACGGGCAAGTAACCGTGAACCATATCGGTAAATGGAACGGCTCTGGGTGGTCGTCCCTTGGTTCCGGAACGAATGGTCCCGTCCGCGCCATCGAAGTATTAGGGAACAACGTTTTCGTTGCAGGCTCTTTTACAACCGCCGGATGTCACGCCTCAAGAGACTTTGCGAGGTATGGCACAGGGCCCAGAACAGCCTTCGACTACGACGGGGACGGAAGGGCGGATCGGACCTTGCGGCGGCCTTCGAATGATCTTTGGTATCTGCTTCGGACTACCGCCGGTTATACGGCGATGACCTGGGGTCAGGCTGGCGATCTATTGGCTCCCGCCGATTATGATGGCGACGGCAAGACGGATATCGCAGTCTTCCGTTCCGCGACGGGCACTTGGTTCGTTGTTAACTCCAGCAATGGTGCGTTTCTCACCTACAACTGGGGAGCGGATGGTGATCTTCCGGTTCCGGCCGACCACAATGGTGACGGGAAGGCCGATCTTATACTGTTCCGGCAGTCCAACGGGACCTTCTATCGAAGGATGTCCGATAACTCGTTCTCGAATGTTTCGTTCGGCGTGGCGGGAGACAAACCGGTCATCGGAGATTTCGATAACGATGGGCAATTCGATATCGGAGTGTTCCGACCATCGAACAACAACTGGTATATCCGGAAATCGACTGTCGGGTTCTTTGTCCAAACGTGGGGCGAGGCCGGCGATATTCCTGTCCCTGCGGACTATGACGGAGACGGGCAGACGGATCTGGCGGTGTGGAGATCGTCGAACGGTCGGTGGTACCGGGCACAAAGCACCGCAGGCTTTGACGGCGTCAACTGGGGCCAGGCGGGCGACAAACCGATCCCTGCGGACTACGACGGAGACGGCAAAGCAGATGTCGCGATCTTCCGCCCCGCAACTGGAACGTGGTACATCATCGGGACAACGATCGGGCAGCTTGTCCAGCAGTTCGGCCAAGACGGCGACGTGCCGACACCGAGTGCTTTTGTTTATTAAGTTTGGAGTTTCTGCTTCAGCAAGCCCGGCAGCAACGGAGGCCAATTGAAGCTGGAACTCCGAACGCAACGTCGGGCAAGGAGCACAGTCCCGGCGAGGCCGCTTTCCACGGTTTGAACACCATATTTTCCGCAATGTATTCTGGCGTATTGACACAAGCGCTATACTTGCCCTAATTTTCAAACATACAGAATTGCGTGGGACCGCGGCGCTCAACCGACCGGTTCGTAGCTTTTGTTGAGGACAGGAACCTTACGGGCCCGGCCCGTTTGAACCTTTGACTCGCGAGTTGTCGCGACGATCGGAGTGCCTTGGTGTTCAATGCAGAAGGTTCGCAAAACTGGGAAAAATCACAGCAGGTTCCGGGGGAAATCAATGAAGAGAGAGAATGGGCCGAAGGTCGAGTCGATAGTTGCGGCGATGTTTGTTTTTGCGGCGTTCTTAGCGACGTGTTTTTGGCCAGATACGGCGCGAGCCGAGATCGGCGGAGCCTCTTTGACGAGCGAGAACTCGCCGGGTGTCCGTTTTTTCTCGTCTGGTTACCGGACCGACCTGCCGGCATGGTTGGTTCCTGACGGTAGATCGCTAAACGCCCGACGTCCGGCGTCACCGCCTTCGTTTGGGAATATGCTGTTCGCGGCGGGATCGCTGCAGTTCGATGCTGCAACATTTCCGGTCAGCGAAGGCGAATTCGCGGTAGCTATTTTTGTTTCCCGGACCTTTGGTACCGACGGAGCCGTTTTCGTGAATTATGCGACCTCTGACGGAACCGCAATAGCCGGAAAGGATTATGAAACGCGGGCCGGTACGCTTTTTTGGGGCGACGGCGACGATGCAGTGAGGACTTTTGCTATACCTATCACGGCTGACGGCCTCGCCGAGGGGCCAGAGACGGTGACGATAACTCTGAGCAATCCAACGGGCGGAGCGGTCATTGGCTCTCCGAACCCGGCTCTCGTTACGATAACCGACGGAGCGATGGAGGTGCCGGTAATCTCGATCAATAACGTAACCCAACCGGAAGGCAACGGCCCGAACCAGATAGTCTTTACGGTTACGCTGAGCCCTGCTTCGCAGCAGACAGTGACCGGAAACTACTCGACTGAAAACGGAACGGCAAGCGCTCCGTCCGATTTCGCCGCGGCGCAATCGCAGCCGTTTACCTTTAATCCGGGTGAAACGCAAAAGCCGATCGCAATTGACGTCATCGGCGACCTGGCCCCCGAGGGTGACGAATCTTTTTCTGTTAACCTTTCGGGTGTAACGAATGCCACGATCGCCGACGGTCAGGGGACTGGAGTTCTTACAAATGACGACGTGGCGGCCGCTGATTCGGTCCAATTGAGTTCGCTGACCTATGCTGTGAACGAGGACGCCGGAACCGCGACGGTTACCGTGCTCCGTTCGGCTGCAAATCCGGGTGCAGTGTCGGTCAATTACGCAACGTCGAACGGCACAGCGACGGCGGGACAGGATTATTCAGCGACTTCGGGCACATTAAACTGGGCCGGCGGGGACGGCTCGGCAAAAACTTTTACGATCCCGATCACAAACGACACGGCACAGGAAGCCAACGAAACGGTTAACATTACGCTAAGCACGCCGACCGGTGGTGCAACCATCGGTTCACCGGGTTCCGCCGTTCTGACGATCGTCGATAACGACACTCAGCCGACTATCTCGATCAACCACGTTTCGCAGCCTGAAGGCAATGCGCCGAATCAGATGAACTTTAATGTCACCCTGAGCGGCACGTTTGGCCAGCCGGTTTCCGTAAATTATGCAACGGCAAACGGAACGGCAACGGCTGGTTCGGATTACACTGCAATTGTTTCTACGACACTGGTTTTTCAACCGGGCGAAACCTCGAAACCCGTTACGGTCAATATCCTTGGCGATTTCGTAATCGAACCAAACGAAACTGTGCTGGTCAACCTGACCGACGCCGTGAACGCAACGATCTTCGATTCGCAAGGGTCCGGAACGCTTGTGAACGACGATGCGGCCGGTGTGATCCAGTTTGATTCGGCTAGCTACTCAGTCACGGAAGGTACGCCGAGTGTTGCAATAACAGTAACAAGAACCGGTGGGCTCGCATCCGGCGTTACGGTACAGTTTTTCTCGAACGATGGAACCGCAGTCTCGGGACAGGATTACAGCCGGGTTGTAGGAGTTTTGACATTTGCACCGGACCAGGCGTCGATCACCGTCAATATTCCTATTATTGATGACCAGATATTCGAGGGGCCGGAAACCGTAAGCCTTGCTCTGGACCAACCAACCGGCGGCGCTACGTTTGGCTCGCCGATAAATGCATTTCTGACTATCCATGACAACGACCCGCAGCCGACACTCTCGATAAACGACGTTTCGAACAGCGAGGGCGATTTTGGTTTTACGCAGTATGTATTCACCGTAACGCTGACCGGCCAGTCAGCCGTGCCGGTTTCCGCGAGCTATTCCACCGCCGACGCGACCGCCGTGGCGCCGACGGACTACACCCCGATCCTGGGCGGAGAACTGACGTTCGATCCGGGTGAAACGAGCAAGCAGTTCCAGGTGGCGGTCCGGGGCGATTACACCCGGGAACAAACCGAAACTTTTCTTGTCAATATTACCGGTGCGCCGGTTTCTGACGGGCAGGGCACGGGAACCATCGTGAACGACGATAACGGCGGGGCGATCCGGTTCAATTCCGCCGAATACACGGCGGGCGAACCCGGCGGGCCTTTTACGGTCACGGTTCAGAGAACGGGCGGACTGGCCGATAATGTCACCGTGAATTACGCGACCTCGAATGGAACCGCCATCGCCGGACAAGATTATGGGGCCGTGTCCGGAACACTTACTTTCGTTGGCGGTCAAACGTCGCGGACGTTCAGCATTCCGATCACGAATGACGGAGTATCGGAGCCGAATGAAACGCTGACCCTGATACTTTCGGACCCGACGGGCGGAGGAACGCTCGGCAGCCCTAATACGGCGACCGTCACGATCACGGACCTATTCCAGCCCGTCAGTGAGCTGACGCTGTTCGATTATGACGCAGACGGAAGGGCCGACCTCTCGGTCCGGCGGCCGTTGAACAACCTTTGGTATGTGCAGCGAAGCGCGGCGGGATTTTCGGCTATGGAATGGGGGATCTCGGGCGATCTGGCCGTCCCGGCGGATTACGACGGCGACGCAAGGACCGATCTCGCCGTGTTCAGGCCCTCTACCGGGCAGTGGTTCATTTTGAATTCCGCAAACTTTGCGTTTCAGTCGTTCAATTGGGGGGTCAATGGCGATATGCCGGCTCCGGCTGACCACGACGGTGACGGAAAGGCCGATCTTGTCCTTTTCCGCGAATCGAATGCAACATGGTATCGGCGCTTCTCGGACAATTCGTTGTCGTCAACCAGCTTCGGCATCGCCGGTGATAAACCCGTCGTCGGTGATTTCGATGGCGACGGAAAGGGGGACATCGGTGTTTACAGGCCATCGAATAATAATTGGTACATTCGCAAGACAACCGCCGGCTTCTTTGTACAGACATGGGGCATTGCCGGCGACATTCCGGTGCCTGCGGATTATGACGGCGACGGACGGACAGATCTGGCGATCTGGAGGCCTTCGACCGGACAGTGGTACCGGGCGCAGAGCACGCTGGGCTTTAGCACCGTCGTTTGGGGAGTCAGCGGCGACAGGCCGGTTCCTGCGGACTACGATGGCGATGGCCAGGCCGATGTAGCGATATGGAGGCCGTCGAACGGGACGTGGTATATTGTCGGCTCTTCAGCGGGTATCTCGCAGAGGCAGTTTGGGCAAGACGGTGATCTGCCAACCCCGGCGGCATTTATTTACTAGAGTTTCGCAAACACGCGGAATGGACCTGGAGCACGAAGGTGAAACTTAGCCTTCGTGCTTTTGTCGTTTTCGGTTGGGCCCCGCACGCTATTGTTTTTTTATGGCTTTTCACCCGCAAAAATGGTAAAAAATAATGACTGCAATCCCAATCGCCGAAACGTTTCGATCTTTTGACGCTTTTGGACAAGCAATAAAAAATCTTAAAAACACCTGTTAACCCTGAGCACGGAGGCCGAGATTTGAAATCACTGAGATCCGCAATCGTTATCCTTTCAATAATCGTCATGGGCATTATTTCGGCCTGGTGGTTCATCTCCGCCGAACAGCCGGACGGGAAGCCGTTCGACGAGGCTGAGCCCGACCGTCCAACACTCACCAGGATCGACAAGGCCGAATATCATCGGCTGCGGAACGACCAAATGGCAATGTGGCGCGGCCTTGACACCGCGACCCAGGGAGCTCGAAGCAGGGCAATTCGCGACACGAAACAGGCGGAACAAGCGCGCGATGCGCGGCGGGAGGCGAGCGGCGAACGGCCGTCGGCGGTGCAGAGCTGGCGGCCGGTGGGCCCGGCGCCGATCCCGGTTAATGCCTCTACGTCATACAGCGGGCGCGTTGCGGCGTCTTGCGGTCCATCCGTCAAATCCCGACATCGTATATGCCGGTGCGGCCCAGGGCGGGCTCTATCGGTCGCTTAACGCGGGGGCGGGATGGACGCCGCTGCTTGATAACGAACTGACGTTGTCGATCGGTTCGGTAGCGATCTCGCCGTCCAACCCGACGACCGTTTTTGTCGGGACCGGCGAAACCGCGTTTTCGCTGGACAGTTTTTTCGGCGTCGGGATCTATAGGATCACAAACGCAGACACGAACCCGGTCATATCGGGCCCTCTGAACAAAACCGCAGGCGGCGTGGACATATTCAGCGGGCTGCGGCATAAGCGAAATTATCGTCCATCCAACCGATCCGAACATATTGTTTGCTACGTCGGCACAGGGAATTGCCGGCATCGGAGGGGTAACGACCGGGTTTTCGCTGCCAAACGGGGGAGTTTACCGAACGACCAACGCTTTGTCCGCAAACCCGGTGTTCACGCAATTGACGATCCAGGGAACGCTTGGAACGAACCGTTCGATCTCGGACGCAGTATCCGACCCGGCAAATCCAAACCGCCTCTTGGTAGCGGTCGTCGGCAGCGGCGGCGACGGAGGCGTGTATCTCTCAACAAACGCGTTGTCCGCCATCCCGACATTTACGCGAACCCTTGCGACAGGCGACGGTACGACGCTTGGACGGCTGGAATTGGCCCTGAACAACACCGGCGGTACCGTGACGGTCTATGCCGCTTCGGGCACTAGCAACGGAACCGTTTTTAAGTCCGTCGATGGCGGCGGCATCGTTTTTGGCTGTGGGTGGCGGAGCGGGCTTCTGCAATCCGCAGTGTTTTTACGACATCGCTGTAGCGGTCGATCCGACGAATCCGGATAAGGTCTATTTGGGCGGGTCGCCGACACTCGCATTCGGGCGTTCGGATAATGGCGGCGCGAGCTTTATCAGCAGCTCGAACGGGCTTCATGTGGATACGCACGCGTTCGCCGTTGCACCGTCAAACCCGAACCGCGTGTATTTCGCGAGCGACGGCGGGGTCTGGCGAACGGACGACATAAACGCGACGCCGATCGTTTGGACAACGCTTAACAATTCTTCATTCAGCGCGACGCAGTTTCAGGGGATCTCGCTTCACCCGATCGATCGCAATTATACGATCGGCGGGACGCAGGACAACGGTACGCAGTTTCTCGCCCCGGACGGTTTGACGTGGGTGCGTTCGGACGGCGGCGACGGCGGCTTTTCCATGATCGACAGCAACTCGCCGACCATAAATAATGTTACCGCCTATCACACATATTATAACCAGACGAGTTCGCTGCTCGGCTTTGTCCGTGCGACGACGACCGAAGCGAGCGGCGATCCGAATTGGCAGAGCTTTCGCGGCTGCAACGGCACTACGTCGAACAATGGAATAATCTGCAGCGACAACGTTTTGTTTTATGCCCCACTGGCCGGCGGGCCCGGAAACCCGAACACCGTTTATTACGGCACTACGCGATTATACCGCTCGGCTGACACGGGAACTTCGATGACCGACGTCAGCGGTGTTCTGCCCGCCCGGATCAGCGCGATTGCGATATCACCCCAGAATGACGATGTCCGTCTTGTCGGAACCACGGCGGGAACTGTGTTTTTATCGACAACAGCCGGTGCAACGACAATGACGAACGTCTCCGGCACGATCCCTTCTCGATACGTCGGCCGGATCGCTATCGACCCGACAAACGCGAATATTGCTTACGTTGCCCTAAACGGTTTTGGCCTGGTCGCCGGCCAGCATGTGTGGAAGACGACCAATTTGCTGTCCGGTACACCGACGTGGTCGGCGGCCGGCACCGGAATTCCCGACGTGCCGACAAATGCTTTTGCGATAGATCCACTGAACACGCAGGTACTGTTTGCGGGTACGGACATCGGAGTTTTTCGATCGCAGAACGGGGGCAGCAAGCTGGGAGCCATTTAACCAAGGCCTTCCGCGCGTTGCCGTGTTCGGAATGGAATTTCATCGGACACACCGCGTACTCAGGATCTCAACGCATGGCCGCGGCGTATATGAATACGACTTTGAGGCCCAGCCAACAGCCTTTGACTATGATGGCGATAGCAAGGCGGACAGGACGGTGCGGCGGCCTTCGAATGATCTTTGGTATTTGCTGCGGACGACTGCCGGTTATACGGCGATGACTTGGGGTCAGGCGGGAGATATGCTGGCTCCGGCGGATTATGACGGCGATGGGAAGACCGATATTGCCGTCTTTCGTCCTGCGAACGGGACATGGTACGTCGTCAATTCAAGCAACGGTGCGTTTTTGACTTACAACTGGGGTGCAGCCGGAGACCTTCCAGTACCGGCTGATCATAACGCGGACGGAAAGGCGGATCTTGTTTTGTTCCGTCAGTCGGACGGGATGTTCTATCGAAGGATGTCAGACAACTCGTTCTCTAATGTCTCGTTCGGTGTTGCCGGGGACAAGCCGGTGATCGGAGATTTCGATAATGACGGGCAGTTTGATATCGGTGTTTATCGCCCGTCGAATAACAACTGGTACATCCGAAAGTCAACGGCCGGTTTCTTTGTCCAGACGTGGGGCGAAGCGGGAGATATTCCAGTCCCTGCCGACTATGACGGCGACGGCCAGACCGATCTTGCAGTCTGGAGATCGTCAAACGGTCGCTGGTATCAGAGCACAGAGCACGGCCGGTTTCGACGGCGTAAACTGGGGCCAGGCGGGAGACAAGCCGATCCCGGCGGACTACGACGGCGACGGCAAAGCAGATGTTGCGATCTTCCGCCCCGCGACCGGAACGTGGTACATGATCGGGACGACGATCGGACAGCTAGTCCAACAGTTCGGCCAGGACGGCGACGTGCCGACGCCGAGCGCTTTTATTTATTAGACAAGACGTCCCTGAAATCTAAAATGAATAACGCAAAACGAATTGCATGCTTCGAGGCTGGCCTTGAATGGCAGTAAAGTTCGAGAACTTTGCCGGTGCTTGAGTGGAGTTTTGCGGGTCGAGTTCTACTTTGTAATCAGTCAGGTTGATGGCCCCCATTTTTTGCGTGTTTGCAACGTTGAAAACTTCCCAACGGAGTTGAAGTTTGTGGCCCTCCCTTTGTAGATCAAAGGTCTTACCGAGTCCCAGATCCAAAACCCAAAATCCAGGCAGTCGAAAAACATTTCGTTCGCCCGTTTCGCCCGGGTAGGCGTTGCGAAATTCGCGATAGGCTTCGGATGCGTTACAGCCGAATAAACTTCCGCCGCGTGTCGGACAGGTTTGGATGTCAGCGGCTCGGGTTGTGTAGCTTTCGATCGTCCAATTCGTTGCCCACCTGTTTCTTTCGACCGGAGCCGAGATCGGCATGCCTGAGTTATAACGGAAAATTCCAGTCAATTGCCAGCCGCCGAGGAACACATCTGCAAATTTGTTGATGCGGCCAAATATCGGTTCGCCGCGTCCGAAGGGCAGTTTGAGGATGGCATTTGCGTTGACGATATGACGCATATCGAAATCGGATGCGGCATACATATCCTCTTGGCGGAAGGGATTGATGGCATATCCCGCGAACGAAAAAATACCACTGTTTTGCAAACCCGAACCATCGTCCGAAGACCTTGAGAGGGTGTAGTTGACGTCCGCCGTCAATGGTCCGCCCAACCGCTGACGAACGGTAAATGTTAACCCGTTGTAATCCGATCGACCGATCGAACTCCAGGCTACGTAAGAGCCGAATTGAGGCTGATAATAAATATGCTCACCCGGAAAACGGCTGGATAGCATAGACAAGTCGAGTTGGGCGGCCGTCCAGTCATAATTTGTCCCACAGTTGCCCGCTCCCCTGAATACCAATGAATAGACGGCTTGTGTCTGGTTATAGCCGGCGTTACACCCCAGAAGTGACGATAAATTTCCCGGGAACAAATTGGCGAAATACGGGATCTCGCGCGACCTGCGAAACAGACGCGCCTCGCTGCCGCAAGACCTCCAACTGCGTTGCTGCCGTGTTCCAGTCCGCTCCCGATTGCGTATCGACAAAATTGGCGATGGCCGCCGCATCACGCGCCTGTAGAGAGATTCCGCGCTTTTGACCGAGATACGAAACCGAGACGATCAGGCCCGCGGGCAGAGTGCACTCGAAGGTAAGGTTCCAACTGTAGTTGATCGGCGAAACGCGATTTTCGTCAAATCCGATCTCAATTTCGGTTGGCTGAGTTGGATCTTGAGCATGAGGCTGGATCGGAAAAGTCAGAACGCCGTCGGGAATCACGAGGTTGGGTAAGCTTCGAATGCTTTGATTAAAGCCGGTGAACAGCGGTCCGGGATTAGTGCTGTTCAGATTATAGAAGTATGAAGGGATCTCTGAAGTCGATGAAAGCCCAGAAAATTATTGGTATCGTATTGAGCCACCAACCACGGCGTTAAATAATCATTCGTAACGGCGAAACCACCGCGGATAACCGATTCGTTACTTCCGCCCAACAGCCAGCCTAAACGCTTTCTTCGAAAGTTTGGCGACCACGCCGCTGCAACGCCGGCTGAAAATTGTTTTTATCCCAATTGTAGAGCGGAGATCTGCCGTTCGCCGGACCGGCAATGTCGAAAACAAGCGGCTGATTGTAAGGCGTGCCGTTTGCTGCACCTGCCGAGCGGCGTTCAAATAACTCGCCTAGACCGATATTTGGCTTGACTTCATAACCGCTTGCCTCATAGACCGGACGGCTCAGATCGTATCGCAGTCCGGCGGTTATTGCAGGCCCGACAAGAGGCGCCAAACATCCTGGACGTAGAAATCATATGCCTCGCTTTTGAATTCCCGATCACGGGGTGTTCCCGCGGGCTGCAGCACGCCATCTCGCAGGAAATTAAATCGCGCATTATAAAAGGAATATCTTCCCACAACAGCGGCTACGGCGTTCTGAACGTTCCGTATTTGGTCACTGGGAATTTGATACCCCAGATTGTTCAGTCGATTAGTGATCGAATTCCCATCGCCCGGATAAGATCCCGAGTTCACGGTCGCCGCTAATCCAAAGCACCGGCAAAAGCCCTCACACGACTGCGAATAAATCGGAGATTCGTTCCGAATTGGAATGTGTGAGTTCGCCAAAGCCAGGTAATGTCATCAGTAATGTTATAAACCGGATCTACAGCAAAAAAAGTCTTTCTATTCAACGCGGAGAATAGACATTTGCGAAGGTGATCGAACTGTCGTTGGAATCGCCGAGTTCAGTAGTACCGTTACGGCTCAAACCGTATCGGAAATTGTTGAAGATATTATTCTTGAGCGTCCAGTTATGGCCGATCACAAAGCCTTTAGGATGACTCCACAAAGACGGCACCGGGGTATCGGGAAACCGCGGTGTCGATGTTTGACGGTCGTCAATATAGTTTCCGCGAAAGAAAAGCTGTTGCTTGGTGTTAAGGTTAAAATCCAATCGCAAAACGTGCGAATTCTTTTTGATCTTATTGTCGGCGTTAAAGCGAAAACCGGCGGTGTTGAATGGTACATTGGCCGTGCTGTCGCCGATATCAAAACTATTTGCCGGATAGGTGGAAGCCGCCGCCGCGAAAACGACGAGTGCCGCCGGATTACAGCCCTGTGTATTCGTGAATGCAGTCATTATCTGAGAGCACGTTAGCGAAGTGATCTGTCCGAGGGTGTTGCGAAAACGAACGATACCCTGTCCCAGCGATGGCAGCGGCACAACGCGGACAACCGTCTGTCCGTCTGTTGTACGTTCGCCCTCGTAGCTGTAAAAAAAGAAGGCCCGGTTTTTCCAGATCGGACCGCCGAATCGCACCGCCGAAAATATTTCGGTCAAGTTTCGGACGCTCCACTCCGTCCCGATTGTTGAAAAAATCATTCGCCGTCCATCCGGTCCTGCGTCCCGTCAAGAAGATCGCGCCGCATAAAATTGTTTGTTCCACTCTTTGTAACGAGCGAGATCTGTGCCCTGGATGAACGTCCTTGCGATGCGTTTGGGTTTGTCGTCGTAATGCGAAATTCTTCGATAGCTTCGGAATTTAGCCGCCAAGAACGGAAATGAAAATGCCGTTGATAACGCATTATTGACATCAACTCCATCAAGCGTAATATTGGCTTGGTCGCTGCCGCCGCCCGAGACGTCAGCCAACAGCGCGTAACGCCGGGCTGGAGCGACGAAAGATTGATGACATCCCGAGCCCCTGTCGGAAGTTGTGTGACTTCAGTTGAAGTAAACGGATTTCCGATAGTCGCGTCTTGCAATTGAGCAGGGCTTCGGCGGTGTCGCTCTAGACATTGACGGTTTCATTTATGTCGCCGACCTGCAAGACGGACGTGATTTCGGTCGGTATATCAACCGAAACTGAATTCGGTCTGAGGACATTTTTGAAGCCGGACATTTCGATCTCCAAGCTGTAGGTCGCCGGGATTGAATTGCCGGAAAAGAAAAAGCCCGCGTTATCGCGTGATATCGAGGTTCGAGAAAGTCCTCTCTCGGTGTTGGACAAGCTTGACAGTCGCTCCAATATAACTTTCCTTGTTCGTCTACAACACGTGCCGCTGATCGATGTTGTTCCTGATTGGGCTTTAATCGCTGGTCGGAGAGAACCGCGATCGCCGTGACGACAAGAGCCGAAAGTATAGAATCGTCTTGGGTGATGCGAAACTAAATTTCACGACAACTAAGACTGCGAACTTCTATTTCAGGCCGACCACGGCTGACCAGTTCGTCAAATCGCGGGTCGTCGCGTAGCGATCGAACTGCGGCTCTACCTGAAAGATCCCATTAAGGGCGAATGTTGTTGATAAGCTCGTTCCAGATATTCGAAAGCTTTATCTTTGTTACCTAGTCTGGCATAATAGCCCGCGCGGCGGAAATAATTAGCATCGTCATCAGATTTCTCTCAAGCAAAACGCCCGGCCAACCTGATCCCCAATATGTCGTCTGAACCGTTGAATTCTCATTATCTTCTTTCTTCAAGTGTCAGATCTAAGAAACCACTCAAATGCTTCCGTTTCGTTTCCCTGCCGCCTCCAATGTTCTAATAAGCCATTCGTAAGTTGCAGGGGCTCCCGGACCCATTTCGACCATTCGTTTGTATTGTGCGACGGCTTCTTCATAGCGTCGGGCATAATACAAATCAATTGCGTAAACTCGCTGATTAAAATACGATGTCGGGTCAAGGTCTATTGCAGTCTTAATCTCGGCAATAGCCTCGTCATGCCGCCCGCGAATCGCAAGAAACCGCGAATAAATATTATGTGCGACCGGCGAGTTAGGACTCAGTTCCACGGCACGCACGCATGCGCGCTCCGCTCCGGCGAAATCATATTCATAGTTCTATTTACTTTCGCACATAACTCGCTATAAGCCTCAGAGAGATTTGGGTCCAACTCTAAAGCCTTAGTGAACGCTTCTTTGGTTTTTTGATATTCTTCGTGATATCAACGTGGTTTACGGCATAGCTGGCAGCCAGGTGCGCGTGAGCTATGCCTGCCCAGGCGAGAGCGTAATTCGGGTCCAGCGTGACCGCTTGCTCAAAATTTACAAACGCTTTTTCCTGCATTCCGCCGATCGTAAAGGATCATGCCTTGCAGATAAAGCCGATACGCTTCCTCATTGGTCGTCCCACGTTTTGTCGCAGGGTCAATAGCAGTGCCGCCAATCGCGTCCTCAGTTTATTGCCGAATTCGCCGGCTACGGCATCCTGTATCGCAAAGACACCCAAAGCCTCTTTTTCGAAATTATATGATTCTTCGATCTGTCCGCTTGCTACATTGATGAGTTGCGATGTGATCTTGATCTTGCCGTCAGCGAGCTGATAATTCGACGCGAGGACGTAATTAACTTGCTGCTCTTTTCCCGCCGTTATCGCGTCTTGTTCAATGTCGGCATATTGACGAGTCGCGCTCAGAGGCCGGGCAACCAAACCTTTGATCGAGCCAAGTTTGATGATCAAAGAATCGGCAATACCGTTTTCGTAAAATTCATCGCGGGTTGCAGTGTTGATCGGTTTTAACGGCAGAACCGCGATCGATTTGATCTCGTTTGGGTTGACGGAGGATGCGGGTCTAAAATTGAAGGACAATAAGAAGATCAGAAAAACCGCAGTCGCGAAACCGACGGTGAAAAGGATCCCCCGAGCCGGACGTTTTTGACCGGCCACCGGCGGAGACATGGTTGCATCGTGCGACAAATCAGAACCGCCGGTGTACGCGACGGGCTTGTCGGATAATGTCGGTGGTTCCAACACGGGTTTGCTGACTTCATTGACTTTGGCGATAAAACGATAGCCGCGGCTCTGGACGGTTTCGATAAACCGCGGCCTTTGGGCATTGTCGCCGAGAGCCTTACGAAGCATTTTGATATTAAACGTGAGATTGCTTTCCTCGACAAAGCGGTCTTGCCAGAGTTTTTCGATCAACTCGTCCTTTTCGATCAGATGTCCGGCATTCTCGACCAATACGCAGAGGGTATCAAAGACCTTTGGGTAGGAATAACGCCGTTGCCATCACTCAGAGTCTTCTCAGAAAAATCTAAACGGAACTGTTCAAATTCGTAGATGTTGTTTGTTTGCAGAGACATACGATCCACTCACAAATTACTCATCAAAAACTCCGCGAATTCTCAAGACAAGTTTGGTAAGACCGAATTAAAGTCGGGTTTATCGAATGATAGCGCACTATAACACAAGTTTTGGTCGCCCTCGGAAAGTTTCGGAAATGTCCGGTGAAAAGCCCGCCGCAAAAGTGAATAAAAAGAACTAGAAGGAGATAAATATGAAAAAGCCAATTTTTGGTAACCTAATGACTATCGTTTTTTGCAGTGTGTTGTTGATCGTCGCAGGCGGTTTCACAGCCAAATCGCATGGGCCGACTTTTCGGTTTTTAGCGGGCCGCAAAGTATTGGTGTGCCGGTCAATTCGTCTGACAACGAATCCGCGGCGTTTCTTGCACCAAATGGCTTGAGTCTCTATTTTTCGAGCAATCGCGCTGGCGGAATGGGGAGCGTAGACATTTGGGTCTCGCAACGAGCGACACGTTCAGTCCGCCTGGGGGACACCGCAAAATGTGGCGACGTCAATTCCGGCAAACAACGAAAATTTTCCCGTCTCTTTCGCCTGATGGAAGGCCATGTTTTTCAACTGCAGTTGTCCCGACGCACTTGGCGGGGCAGACATATACATGGCGACCGACAAATCCGAATGACGATTTTGGCTGGACCGCTCCCGTAAATCTAGGACCGGTCATCAATACTGCCGACGGCGAAGTGGGTCGCGCAGTTATTTTGAAAACCCGACCAACCGGGACAGGAATTCTTTATTTCACCAGCAACCGTGCGGGCGGGCTCGGAGATGAAGACTCTATCAAAGCACACGCAACGCGAACGGCACATTCAATGCCCCGACGAATGTTGCAGCATTAAACAGCCCCTCTCTAGATAGAGGATTGAATGTGAGCCGCGACGGATTGGAGATATTTTTTGCATCGGAACGTCATCGGCGGATAGGGGACGGGATATTTGGGTTTCAACCCGCGCGTCCATTTCCGCTCCATGGAATCCGCCAGTCAACGTCGCAGCCATCAATTCCTCTGGCAGTGACCAATCGCCGTCGCTCTCGCCGGACGGCTCGATACTCTATTTTGCCTCGCCACGCGATGGCTCGCTGGATATCTACACCGCCACCCGCCTCAGCGTTAACCGCAGTGCGACCGGTGATTTTGACGGCGACGGGCGTAGTGACCTCAGTATATTTCGCCCAAGCGACGGAACCTGGTATGTCCTGCAAAGCGGTACAAATACCTATCGCGCACGGCCGTTTGGGCGAGTCGGAGACAAGATTGTTCCCGGCGATTATGACGGTGACGGACGAACGGACAATGCGGTCTTTCGTCCGAATCCCGCTCAGCCGGGCAATCTATGGTACATCCTTCGAAGCTCCGACGATTCTTTTTTTGATAACGTGACGTGGGGCATTAGCACGGAGTACTCCGGTTCCCGGCGATTACGACGGCGACGGACGAACTGATGTTGCAGTCTATCGCAGCTGGCGTCTGGCACATCGTGCAAAGTTCCAATGGAAATCTAACCAGTCGTACATACGGTGTTGCTGGTGATATCCCCATCGCCGGCAGCAAATCCGCAATAAGAAACCGCCGCCAGCTTTAACGAGCTCGACGCACTGAGTACCCGGCCAAGTCTTACTTTAAGGAGAGATGAAATGGTTACATATTACAAATCAAAAGGGTTCGCAAAGTGGCATAAAATGTTCGGCCTCGTCCTTTGTGTCTCCAGTTTTCTATGCGTTGCGGTGTCGGGACAAACATTGCCGCGCCGCGTCAACGGAAAGATCGCCTTCACGAGCGATCGTGACGGCAACCGCGAGATCTACGTTATGAACCCGGACGGCACCAATCATGTGCGGCTGACCAACAATTCGATAATTGACGATCATCCCACCTGGTCGCCCGATGGGACGAAGATAGCCTTCCTGGGCGAAAAGCCTTCCCGGCGGATTTGCAATATTCATGATGAATGCGGATGGAACAAATAAGGTGGAGGTTACACCTCTCACCTTCAACGCATCAGCCTCTCCTATATGGGACTACTGGGGAATGAGTTGGTCTCCGGATGAGCACCCGGATCGTATTTCAGGAGCAGGTCGACATTTTTGTAGTTGATATCGACGGCAGCAATCGACAAGTTCTGATAAATAGTGTGGAAGATGAAAGGCAGCCCGCATGGTCGCCGGATGGTTCGAAGATCCTCTTCAGCAGTTCTAATAATCTCGTCACCATCAAACCTGACGGCACCGACCTACGACTTGTAACGAGCTTTGAATCCGACATTGACCGGGCCGGCAGTTGGTCACCGACAGGTGACAAGATAGCCTTCCAGATTTTCGACTGGGCCAACTTTGAGAATATCAGCGTGGTCAACGCTGACGGATCAGGCCGCTTTTGGTTCGATAGCGGCAGTATCGGCCCTGCCTCGGGAGGTCGCGACAAGCCAGATTGGTCTCCTGATGGCAACAAGATCGTTTTTCACGTGTCGCTCAGAGGGCCCGTCAGGCGGCCCACGGAACACTGAAATATTCGTTAAGAATATTGACGGCGATGTTGGCGGTAGCCGTTCACAAATCACCGACACACCCGGCAATAACTTTAAGCCCTCGTGGCAGACGCTTGGTGCGGCTGTTACCTTCGACTATTCAGGAGACCGCCGAGCTGGTATGTCGGTACACCGGCCCGCCGATAGCAAATGGTATGTGGCTGGTGGACCGGCAGGTACACGGAGATGACGTGGGGCAAGGCGGGCGGATCCTGCTGCCGCCCCTGCGGATTACGACGGCGATGGGAAGACGGATATTGCTGTCTTCCGGCCTGCAACGGGTACGTGGTACATCGTCAATTCCAGCAACGGGGCTTTTGTAACTTACAACTGGGGGGCTGATGAAGACGTGCCTGTTCCGGCTGACCACAACGCCGACGGAAAGCGGATCTTGTCTTGTTTCGTCAGTCGAACGGGATGTTCTATCGAAGGATGTCAGACAACTCGTTCTCGAATGTCTCGTTCGGTGCTGCGGGCGACAAGCCGGTGATCGGTGATTTTGATAATGACGGGCAGTTTGACATCGGTGTCTATCGTCCGTCAAACAACAACTGGTATATCCGCAAATCAACGGCCGGGTTCTTTGTCCAGACGTGGGGCGAGGCGGGGACATTCCAGTCCCTGCCGACTACGACGGAGACGGGCAGACCGATCTTGCGGTGTGGAGATCCTCGAACGGACGTTGGTACCGGGCGCAGAGCACGGCCGGGTTTGACGGTGTCAACTGGGGAGTCGCTGGAGACAAACCGATCCCGGCGGATTACGACGGCGACGGAAAGGCCGACGTTGCGATCTTCCGCCCCGCGAACGGAACCTGGTACATGATCGGGACAACGATCGGACAATTGGTCCAGCAGCAGTTCGGCCAGGACGGCGACGTGCCGACGCCGACGCTTTTATTTATTAGGCACCACCGCGTGCGGATGCCGCTCCACGCCATCCCTCCTTCGACAGGAGGGAGCCAAGAAGGCGGAGGGCATGCCCGGGTGTAGACGGTGCGAGCTCGTACATTTACTCGTTAAATTAGAAGACAAATTTGACACCGAGTTGAAATTGACGGCTTTCCTGAGAGGTTGATTGATTCCGGGCTCTAAAATTCGGCAGTTCCCCGATGAGCTCACCGGTACTAGGATCTGTAGGCACATTTACGTTGTTGTATGCGACGATGCTGTTGATATTGAAGAAATTCTGGAATTCGCCGAAAGCTTCCAACTTGTAACGTTCGGTAAAGTTGAAGAAAGCGCGAATAACGCAGATCTACATTGAATTGCGGCGGTGTTGTTCCAGAGTTTCGTGTGATACCGACCGGCCGGTCCGAAGTTGAGATGCCGTCGCGGTTAAGATCGAGACCGGAAATGATATTGAATGTCTCACCGCTGTTCGCTGAGGCGACGATGCCAAGCTGGTTATTATTCAGGAGAAAACGCAAAGCTCTGGACTTAACATTCGACCGCGGACGCGCCGGACCAGACTCATAATAAAAGTGTGGCACTCGATCGGCGAACGATCGGCCCCTGTCCCGGCTGCGATCGGTCGGGTCGGACTGAATGAATCCGCCAGGTCCCGGGGCGTTTGCCAGATTTTGCTCGGGTGCGTCATCGGTTGCCTTTGAGAGCGTGTAATGGGCGCTGAACTGCAAGCCGTGCGAGATTCGCTGCGTTACTTGTACGTTCAAAGCGTCGTACCGGGAATTGCCTGCGGCCTCGACCATTTGGATGATATTAAATCTCGGGTCAAGCCGCTGCGGACCAAAGACCGGCCTGCCGTCCGCCAGGAAATGTACTGGATTACCACCGTTGATGCTGCGATAGACAGGGATATGTCGGCCCGCCGAATGGATATAGCCGATAGCAACAGATAGATCCGACGTTATCGCCTGTTCCACCTGAACGTTCGAGTCGAATAGCTACATATTCACGAAATCCGACGCGACCGTATCGATATCGAGTGGTGGAAGAACCGACCCAGCGGGCAGCGAGCCGGAAAATGTGTTTGGAAATAACGGATGGTTTGGCGAGGTCGGCGTAAAACTCACGGTGCGTATTCTTGGATTTCCGTTATTCTGGATGGCCCGCCGGTACATCTGTAAAAGCGGAGCATCGTAATAGATACCCGCTCCTCCACGGACTATTGTCGGGCGATCGCCGCCGCGCAGCGTGTGAGACTATTCCAAAGCGCGGGGCAAAGTTGTTCTTATCTACATTGAATTGGCGTGATGCAGCAAAAAGCGATGAAGGGTCCGCTTTTGGCATTTGATACAGGTCATAGCGAATTCCGTAATTTATCTTAAGCCGTTGATCTAGTTTCCAATCGTCCTGGGCAAAGAAGCTCCAAAATGGGGCAGCATCGGCGCCGTTCGGGTCGCCGAAAGTTTCCGAATATTGGGTGTAGCTATTTGGATCACCATTACGAGCCTGAACGTATTGGTCGATCGAAGAAAATGTATACAAAGCAGAGATCGCAGAGCGCTCGGTCCCCTTGCGAACCGTTAGCCCGCCACCGAATTTAGCAACGTGCTTACCTGAAGTTCGCGTAAAGTTATCCTGAAACTGAATTATCCGGTTTGTTGGAAAGATCGTATCCACACCGGTCGGGGAACCGAAGTTTGCGACCCCACTGATCGTGATCGACGGGCCGGTCCCCGAATACTGGTTTCTCCGACCCGGCCCGGAACCATACACTTGAGAGTACTGGAAGCGAAACTCGTTCAAGCTTCGAACGGTACCCGATACGAGCTGAACTGCAACGGCATGATTCTGAATGAAAAAATCCGTGCCCCGTTCCAGCGTGTTTACCCCGGCACGAGCGAAGTTCGTGCCCCCGAAATCGCTATGACTATAACGTGCTGCGACGCGGTTCTGGTCGTTCAGCTGGAGGTCACTGCGAAGAATATAGAACGAGCCATGGTCCGAAGCCGGAATGATCGCGGGGAATATCGATTCGGATAAGCCTGCGGCGATCAATCTGTTTCGATTCTCGGGTGTGATCGTCACGAGGCGGTCCCCGTTTGCGTTGTCGTCACGCGCCATGTGTTCAAACCCGATGTAAAAGTGCCACCTATCCTTTATTGTCGGCCCGCTCAGAGTTGCTGTAACGTCATCCGCCTTGCTGCTTGGAAGGTCGGTCGCCGGATAAAAGAAGGGCCGCGTATAAAAGTCTGGCCGGTGGAAACGGTAGCCGAACACACCGGTCAACTCATTGCCCCCTGACGGCGTAACGACATTCATGATCATTCCCGGCGTGTTGCCAAACTCTGCGGCGAAGCCGTTGGTTATCAACTGCACTTCGTTCACGTAAGTATCGGATATGAGAAGGAAACGGTTTGTGCCCGAGGTGTTTGAATTACCGTCGATCTGGTAATTCACCCGTCGTGCGTAACCATTGGCATTAAAAAGCGTAAGGCCGGCCATTCCACGATTCCAGCGGCCGTTGACATTGGTCTGAAGTCGGCCGAGGTGATAAGGGTTTCGCACAAGAAGGGGGAGGTTTTGCGTCTCGCGATTGTTCAACACCCGCCCGAGATCGGTCTTACCTGCATCTGCGATCGATGTGTCGCCCGAAACGGTCACGCTCTCCTCCACGCCACCGGGTTCCAGCGGCAGATCGACCGTAGCCGACTGCCCGGTCGCGAGAGTGATGCCTTCCCGGACCAACCGCTTGAATCCCGTTGCGTCGACACTGATCCTGTAGGTGCCGAGGGGCAAGCCCGGTATCCGGTAAATGCCCCTTTCTTCCGTCAGCACGGTCCTGTTCGCTGAGGTTTCGATGTTTGTAGCCGTGACCGTTGCTCGCGGTACACCGGCATTGTTCTTGTCTAAGACTATTCCTTCGATCTGTCCGTCCAGGGCCTGCGATTGAGCAAAAGCAGATGAGATCGAGGCAAGAAAAAGTAAGCCGTAAAGCAAAAACTGGTAGTGGTTCAGTTTGAATCTCACAGGAAACGCACCTTCATCTCGCTAGGGGCCTTGCCCTAAGCCCGTTTCAACGGGCTTACATGTCGGCGGCTTTAGCCATCTGTTGCTAAAGCCGTTTGAGCAAGGACGTTACGGTTGCCGGCTTCCGCAACACTGGCGGTCTTATGACGCTAGAAACGCCCTTTTTACGTTCTCTAGCCAAACTCACCCCGCCCTGGAGGGACGGGGCTATGTGCCGCCTTCGGCGGACAGGAGAATTCAAACTGAACGATTACTGCAAAAACTGCACGATCTGCTTTTCATCAGAGACTATTCGATGGGCAGGCGTTCCGACTCGTAGTCCACGCGGCGCGTTTATTTCAACCCGACCCGCCCAAGCAATTCATCAAATCGTGGGTCGTAGCGTAAGCTGTCGAAAGCCGGTTCGACTTTTAGCGTGACTATATGCCACTCACGTTTCTCGACGGCTTTGTTCAGAGATTCAAACGCCGCATCCTTTTCGCCTTGCAGGGCGTAAAGTCTGGCGAAGTCGAAATGTTGCTTTCCCAAAGACTCTGCCAATTCTCGCCTGACACCCATCCAGCCCGCAGTTTCGTAAACCTTTTGATAAATTTCGAGCCGGTCTTTTCGCGGACTTCTTTCCTCTCTTTTGAGAAAGAATTGATAGGCGCTGGTGTAATCGCCCTTTATTTCATAGA
Source organism: Blastocatellia bacterium (assembly GCA_963732475.1). GTDB lineage: Bacteria > Acidobacteriota > Blastocatellia > Pyrinomonadales > Pyrinomonadaceae > OLB17. The sequence continues at coordinate 129,572 of CAVSZR010000011.1, forward strand.
TGCGAGACAGCCCCTCGTAAGGCTGATTTATACGGTCGTCCAGATCTATTACTTGTTGAAATTGTGTGATCGCTTCGTCGTAACGGCGGGCGTAATACAAAATTCGTCCCCGATGCTGCATATACACCGTCGCTCCGGGATCGATCGTCTCCGCGGTTTCGATCTCGGCAAGCGCTTCGTCAAAACGCCCGCGATTGTTTAAATTCATCGCATATAGCCAGTGCGCCGTATCGTTGTTCGGCTCAAGCTCGATCGCGCGGAGATAGTCTTTCTCGGCGGCGGAAGGATCCCAGTCGTAGACACCGCTTACAAATCCCCGTGCTACATACGCTTCCGCCAAATTCGGGTCGAGTTCCAACGCTTTGTTGACGATTTCCTTAACCTTCTCGGCATTAGCAGAACTATTCTCACTGATACCCCCAGCGTAATAGGCGAAAGCCATTCGTGCATATGCACGCGCAAAATTCGGGTCGAGTTTGATGGCTTGCTCGAAGTACTCGATCGCCTTCTTAAACCCCCCCTGTTTTCCGTACACCGCAAGGTTTTTACCTTGTAGATAGAGCCGGAATGCCTGTTCGTCGGTTGTCCCGCGCTTTGCCATCGTGGTGTTGGGAGTTAAGGCAAATCGGGCTTGCAAAAGATTTCCGATCTCACCCGCGATCGTGTCCTGAAGCGCAAAAATATTGACCGCGTCTTTTTCGGTTTTGTAGTCTTCTTCGACCTTTCCGCTTTCGACATTAAAAAGCTGTGCGGTGATGCGGATCTTGCCGTCGGCGATCTGATAATTCGCGGCCAGAACGTAATCCGTCTGCTGCTCTTTCCCTGCCGCGAGCGGGTCCTGGGCAAGGTCCTCATATTTCCTGGTCGCGCCGAGCGGACGGACGATGATGCCCTTCATCGTTCCCAAACGGTAGATCAGCGAATCGGCAATTCCGACCTCATACACGTCATCACGGTTTGCCGAATTTATCGGTTTTAACGGCAAAACGGCAATTGATTTGATCTTGTTCGAATTAGCGGCAGAATCGGAGCGAAAATTAAACGACAGGAGGAAAATGAGCGAGATCGCCGACAGAAAACCCACGCTGAATAATACGAACCGACGCTCTGTGCTTCGGTGGCGGCGTTTTCTACGTCTGGAAGCCCGGTTTCTTCTTCACGCGATGCGGCAAGGTGAGATTTGGGGATCTCCTCGACCACGGTCCCCCCGCTGCCGTTGGTCCCTTCCTGCCCGTCACTCACGCCTTCCTCCGTAACCTTCGCGATAAAACGATAGCCTTTTTTCGGCACGGTTTCGATAAACTTGTTGCCGTTTTCATCCTCACCCAATACCCTGCGCAGCGTATAGATCACCCGCGCGATGTTCTGCTCCTCGACGAACGAATCCGCCCAAACGATCCGCAACAGTTCGTCCTTTTCTACCAAATGCCCGTTGTTTTCAACCAACAAAGTGAGTACGTCGAAAACTTTCGGCTCAGAGCGCGATCGGAACGCCGTTTTTAGACAACCTGCGTTCTCCGGCATCAAGCCGGAACATTTTGAAGCTGTATGAATGATTCGGTCCGCCGATCATTTCAGACTCCGAAAACTTCAGGAGAAAATCAGGAGTTTTTCCCAAAGACATTTCGCACCTCCGTCGAATAAGGTCTACCCGCACGGTGCGAATGTCGGCTGCTTGAAGTTGGGTTAATTACGCAAAATTTCCCCAGCATTATAACAGCCGACCGCACCGTGAGGCAATAAAAACCGTCAGTGTTTTCCACAGGCGTACGGAGAAATTGAAATGAAAGATCGCAAGACAAGAAAATTACTTCAAACCGCTTTACTTAGGTTGTTAACCGTTGCGTCTTTTTTTTCGCTGCCGGTCTTGACTCCAGCCGCACCCGGTGATCTCGACCCTACGTTTGGAATCGGCGGGAAGGTAATCGACGGCTCGGTCTATGCCATTTATGACGTTGCAATTCAGCATGATGGAAAAATAGTTACCGTCGGCCAGGCGAATGGGGGCTTTTTGGTCGCACGTTACAATTTTGACGGCTCGCCCGACGGTACGTTTGGAACCAACGGTCGCGTCATTACGAGTTTTGGCACAGACGAGTCAGGTGCGACGGCAGCCGCGATTCAAGCCGATGGAAAGATCGTGGGTGCCGGATGGAAATGCGGAAGCGAATGCTACGATGAGGGAGCGGAAGCGTTTGTGGTAATTCGTTATAACCCGGACGGCTCACTCGACACTTCCTTTAACGGCGACGGCAAGGTGACGACGAAAGTTGGCCTCTGGCCGACAGCTTATTCAGTTGCCATTCAGCCGGACAATAAGATCATAGTCGGTGGCTTTACCTGGTGGGGAGACGGTACCTATGCAAATGATGCCTTTGCGCTTGCGAGATACAACCCTGATGGTTCTTTAGATACCACCTTTGACGGCGATGGAAAAGTAGTTACGGAAATATGTGGATATTGTAACGACGATCTCCAATCGATCGCCCTTCAACCGGATGGAAAGATCGTGGCCATCGGAGGAAGCTTCGCCTTTAATACAGCAACTCGGCCTGTAATGGTCCGTTACAATGCCGACGGATCGCTTGATACTACCTTTAACTTCGATGGGAACTCGATAGGTTCGTCTGGAGCTGGCGGCTGGCTCTCTGCGGTAACAACACAGACGGACGGAAAGATCCTGGCCGCCGGCACATATTGGAACGGAGCATCGCGCCTCGTCCGTATAAACCCCAACGGGACCCTTGACACAACTTTCGACTTCGACGGAGTGGCTACAACGCCAGGCCTATCAGGCCTATACGGTTCGGATATCGCTATTCAGCCCAACGGAAAGATCTTACTCGCGGGTACCGGCGGCAATGGCTCGAATCAAGATTTTAAACTCGCTCGTTTCAACGCGGACGGTTCGCTCGATACGGCATTTGGCGGCGATGGAATAACGACAGCCGATTTCGACAACTCAAATGACTACGCCTACGGAATGGCACTCGACAACGCCGGACACGCGGTGGTCGTCGGCCGATTGTCTGAGGGAATAGGGATCGCCCGCTTTATTCTCGGCGGCGCTCCGGCAATTGCCGATTTTGACGGCGACGAGCGCTCGGATGTTTCAGTATTTCGGCCATCCGATCGGCTTTGGTATTTGCTTCGAACGAGGGCCGGTTACACCGCAATGACCTGGGGTCAGGCGGGCGATCTTCTGGCTCCGGCTGACTATGATGGCGATGGTAAGACGGATATTGCGGTGTTCCGTCCTTCGACGGGAGTTTGGTACATCGTCAATTCGGGCAACGGTGCGTTTGTGACATACAACTGGGGAGCCGATGGTGATCTTCCTGTCCCCGCTGATCACAATGCAGACGGGAAAGCTGATCTTGTGCTGTTCCGTCAGTCGAACGGGATGTTCTATCGGAGGATGTCGGACAGCTCATTCTCGAACGTTTCGTTCGGTGTCGCGGGCGACAAGCCTGTGCTCGGTGATTTTGATAATGACGGTCAATTCGATATCGGTGTTTATCGGCCATCGAACAACAACTGGTATATCCGAAAATCGACGGCGGGATTCTTTGTCCAGACTTGGGGCGAGGCGGGCGACGTTCCCGTTCCTGCGGACTACGACGGCGACGGGCAAACGGACTTGGCTGTGTGGCGGTCGTCGAACGGGCGTTGGTACAGGGCACAAAGCACTGCCGGTTTTGACGGAGTGAACTGGGGCGAGGCTGGAGATAAACCGATCCCTGCTGACTACGACGGCGACGGAAAAGCGGATGCCGCTGTTTATCGCAACGGCGTTTGGTACCTGCTTCAAAGCACAAGCGGATTTGCCGTTCAGCAATTCGGCCTTACAAACGATAAGGCCGTTCCGGCGGCATTTATTCCCTAGAGGTAAAAGACTATGAAGAAGAATGAACTACGCCCGATGTTGGCATCAGTATTGATCGGCTTGGCATTTATGACCTTCGACGCGACGAGTGCTGCGGCCGCGCCCGGCGATCTTGACCTGACGTTTTCAGGTGATGGCAAGCTGACTGATTTTCTGTCGCGTGGTGACGACTCGGCACGCGGGGTCGCGATCCAGCCGGATGGAAAGATCGTGGTCGCGGGTACGAGTTGGACTGGCCAGGTCCGGGGCTCTGATTTTGCGGTCGTTCGTTACAACACAGACGGTTCGCTCGACACCACGTTCGGCACCGGCGGCAAGGTCACAACGGATTTCAACTCAAGTTACGACTTCGCCAACGCTGTCGCCATTCAGCAGGATGGCAAGATAGTGGTCGCCGGCAAGAGGGGTTCGACGCCCCGCACCCCGACTTTGCACTTGTTCGCTACAACTCTGACGGCTCGCTCGATACTTCGTTCGGCTCTAACGGCAAGGTTACGACGGACATCGATTCAGGCGCCGAGGAAGCCTACTCGGTCGCCATTTATACGGATGGAAAGATCGTAGCCGCGGGCAGAAGAAGCACCTATGATTCGGGAGGGACTAACGACTTTGCGGTTGTCCGTTACAATACGGACGGGTCGCTCGATACGACATTTGACTCAGACGGGAAGGTTACGACGGATATTCCTTCGGTCTCCGATATAGCCTACTCGGTCGCGATCCAGACTGACGGAAAGATCGTTGCTGCCGGCCGAAGTCGTATCTCATCGACCGGTGGTTCTTACTTTACTCTCGTTCGTTACAATGTGGATGGCTCGCTCGACAGTTCCTTCGATGGCGACGGCAAGGTTACGACACAGGTCGGCTCAGCCTCAAGTGAAGCACATTCGGTCGCCATACAGCCGGACGGAAAGATCGTGGCGGCAGGCTTGGCCGTCTCTGGGTTTGGTCTGGTTCGCTACAGTTCAAACGGTTCGCCCGAAAATGTCGTCACTGTCCAGATAAGCTCACCGTACGACTACGACGCAGCCGAGTCCGTCGCGATCCAGTCGGATGGAAAGATCGTTGCTGCTGGGCTCAGAGGAACGGATCGAACTATAGCTTTGCGGTCGTCCGTCTCAACACGAACTTCTCGCTCGATACGGCCTTCGGCACTAACGGCAGGGTGACTACGCCGATGGGTTCATATGCCTGGGCACACCAGGTTGCCGTCCAAACTGACGGGAGGATCGTTGCAGCCGGCTATAACCATAGTATGGACTCCATTGATTTTGCCCTTGTTCGTTATAACGCGAACGGCTCGCTCGGACACCTCGTTCGACGGCGATGGCAAGGTAACGACGGACTTCGGTTTTTTCCAGGGAAATGCGCTTTATGACACCGCGATCCAGGCGGATGGCAAGATCGTCGCCGTCGGTGTGGTCTACATTTCCAACGAATACGGGTGGTCGGACTTTGTGCTTCTCCGATACAATTCTGACGGTTCGCCGGATACAACTTTTGGTTCCGGTACTGGAAAAGTGCGGACGGATATGGGGTCACGCGGAGAGCAGGCGCGTGCCGTAGCCATTCAGCCGGACGGGAAGATAGTGGTCGCCGGCGAATCCTCCGACCAGGATGACAATTCATGCTGCTTTGCGCTGGCCCGCTACAACGTAGATGGCTCGCTTGATACCACATTCGGCGTTGGCGGCAAGGTGATCACAGGTTCTTGGGGATATTCTGGCGGAGGCTCCGATGTTGTCATTCAGCCCGATGGAAAGATCGTGGCCGTGGGCAACTCTAGTGAATTTAATTATCCAAATGGCGGCTTTGCCGTCTATAGATATAATTCAAACGGATCGCTCGACACGTCTTTTGACGGTGACGGTAGGGTTATCACGCCGATCGGTTCATACCACGCCTTCGCCAAAACTGTCAAAATCCAGCCCGATGGGAAGATAGTTGCGGCGGGTTTTAGTATAGACAGCTTATACAGGAATGAGGTCGCAGTCGTCCGTTACAACGGAAACGGCTCGCTCGATCCGACATTTGACGGCGACGGAATTGTCACCACTCTTACATCACAACAGGATAACGTCTATTCCTCCGTAATTCAGCCCGATGGCAAGATCATCGTCGCGGGCTCTGCTCTCATTCGCTACAACACAAACGGCTCACTTGATACGACATTCGGCACGGGAGGGGTAGTGACGACGCAGGTGGGTTTGCACGCCGTCGCCTTGCAGCCGAACGGAAAGATCGTCGCCTCGGGCACCAGCAGCGGTATCGGCAACTCCGGTGACTTTGCCGTTGTTCGTTATAACGCCAACGGTTCGCTCGATACGGTATTCGGCGGCGGCGATGGCATAACGACGGCCGACTTCGACAATTCAACCGACAACGCCTACGGAATGGCACTCGATAGTTTCGGACGAGCTGTCGTTGTGGGAGGATCGGATGGCAGATTTGCGATAGCCCGTTTCACTGTCGATGGCGCGGCAACAGCCTTTGATTACGATGCCGACGGCCGTGCCGATATTTCCGTTTACCGGCCTTCGAATAATAATTGGTATTTGCGTCGAAGTTCGGCGGGGAATATGACCATGACCTGGGGTCAGGCTGGGGACATGCCTGTGCCGGCGGATTATGATGGCGATGGGAAAACTGACATTGCTGTGTTCCGGCCTTCGACTGGGACTTGGTTTGTTGTCAACTCCGGGAACGGTGCTTTTGTAACTTATAGCTGGGGTGCCGATGGCGACCTTCCTGTTCCGGCTGACCACAACGCTGACGGGAAAGCTGACCTTGTTCTGTTCCGGCAGTCGAACGGGATGTTCTATCGCCGGATGTCCGACAACTCGTTCTCGAACGTCTCATTCGGGGTGCGGGAGATAAGCCCGTGATCGGAGATTTCGACGACGACGGGCAGTTCGACATCGGTGTCTTCCGTCCTTCGAACAACAACTGGTACATCAGGAAGTCAACCGCCGGGTTCTTTGTCCAGACCTGGGGCGAGGCTGGCGATATTCCCGTCCCGGCGGACTACGACGGCGACGGACAGACAGACCTCGCGGTGTGGCGGCCATCTACAGGGCAGTGGTACCGCGCGCAAAGCACGGCTGGATATTCGACGTCGGTATTGGGGCATCGCGGGCGATAAACCGATCCCGGCGGACTACGATGGAGACGGCAAAGCCGACCTAGCGATCTTCCGTCCGTCGACCGGTACGTGGTACATCATCGGGACTTCGATCGGCCAGCTTGTCCAACAATTCGGCCAGGACGGCGATGTGCCCACGTCGAGCGCATTTGCGTATTAACGTCTAAGGTGTGACTGAGGAAACGGGGTGAAATGTTGGAGTCACCGAAAAATCTGACCCCAAAACGAAAAAAACGTCGCTTTATATTATAAAAGGTGCCAACCGCGCGCCGGTGCGCACAGGGATCAGGTTGGTCAAATCTGGACGAGAAGGAGGAAAAGCAATGATTCGTCAGGAGTACAGAAGGCACTTATTCTATGCCGCAATATTGCATTCGAGCGACTATTCGATCCAAGTACAGACATGGGGAGCACCGAACGACATCGTCACCCCGGGCGACTACGATGGCGACGGGCGAGCGGACCTGGCCGTTTTCAGGCCGTCAGAAGGCAAATGGTACGTGATGACGGCCGCAAATGCAATTATTACGTCGTCGTTCGGACAGGCCGGCGACAAGCCAATTCCAGCGGCTTATTTGCCGCAATAAAGAGGTAAATCATGACAACCAAAAACATAAACAGGATCTCGTCTTCTGTTTTTGCAGTTTTCGCGCTGATTCTGTTTGCCGCGACGATTGGAACAGCCGCGCCGGGCGATCTTGACTCGACTTTCGGCACAGGCGGAAAACTAACCGATTGGGTGGGCGGTGCAAATGCCGTCGTGATTCAGGCGGACGGAAAGATAGTAGCTGTTGGTCGAACACTGGAGGACCCGTTCCGGCAGTTTGCCGTTGCTCGTTACAACTCGGACGGCTCGCCGGATGCGACGTTTGGCAACGCGGGAAGGGTTTCAATTCCAATCGGTTTTTTCGGTTACTACTTATTTGGCATTGATGCAGCTATTCAGCCGGATGGAAAGATCGTCGTGACCGGTTATGACGACGATCAGGGCTACGGAGCCATCGTCCGGCTCAATGTCAATGGTTCGCTTGACACCTCGTTTGGCCTTGGTGGCACGGTAGACACCACCGGCGGTGCTTACTCGGTTGCCATTCAGCCTGATGGAAAGATAATTACCTCGTCCGGTGTCCCATTCACTAAGCCCTTTGACTATCGCATTCGAAGGTATAACGCCAACGGCTCAGTTGATATGACGTTTGGCAGCAGCGGCGTCACGGACTTGCCGATATTTGCGACGGCAGTCGAATTACAGTCCGACGGAAAAATCGTGGCGGCTGGTCAGGCTTCCAATGCGTTTGCGGTTGCCCGCCTGAATCCTGACGGGACAGCCGACCAGAGCTTTGGCTCCGGCGGCTTGGCGACTGCACCGATCGGTTCGGGTGCTTTTGCAGTTTCAGTATCCGTGCAAAGAGATGGGAAGATCGTCGCCGTCGGCTATCGGTGGACCGGTTCCGGGTATGCTGACGACTCTCTGGTTCGCTACAACGCAAACGGGTCGCTCGATACAACTTTTGATAACGATGGGATTGTCGCGCTGGCAGAAGAGTTGTGCTGTTGGCGTGTTTACAACTACCGCCATGTGGTTGCCCTGACCGATGGCAAAATAGTGGTTTCGGGTTCGGGGCTCAACGGGTCGAACTATGACTTCGGCATTGGTCGTTACAATTCAAACGGCTCGCTCGATACTACATTCGGCGGCGGAGATGGTATAACTACCGTCGATTTTAACAACGCAAACGACTATGCCAATTCAGTGGTACTCGACGCTCAAGGACGTGCGGTTGTAGCCGGCGAATCGAACCATACTTTCGGCGCTCGCACGTTTTCTCCTCCAACCTAATACCCCGTTCGACTTCGACGGCGACGGCCGGACCGACATTTCGGTGTATAGGCCGTCGAACGGGACATGGTACGTGGCCCGGTCGCAGACAAGAGATATGTACGTCGAGCCCTTTGCGCTGGGCGGGGGGATCTTTGCGGCGGATTATGACGGCGACGGGAGGACCGATATTGCCTCGTCAGACCTGGATCCGTATGATTCGTCCTCGATATTGGTCATATTGAATTCCTTGACGAATTCGATGTCCGTCAGGCCCTTCTTTTTTGGCGACAAAGGGGTGCCTGCTGATTTCGACGGTGACGGAAAAGCGGACCCAGCTGTTTGGACGGATGGGTTGTGGCGGATCGCGATGAGCCGAAGCGGGACAGAATACACGCAGCAGTGGGGACAATCCGGCGACAAGCCCGTTCCGGCCGACTTTGACGGGGACGGAAGGGCCGAGCTCGCCGTCTGGCGTCCGTCCGAAGGCAAATGGTATGTTGCCAATTTCTGGACAGGCTCAATTTCTGTCATCGGCTGGGGAGTGCAAGGTGATATCCCTGTCCCGGTCGATTACAACGGCGACGGACGTGCGGATTTTGCGGTTTATCGTCCTTCGAACAACACCTGGTATCGATTGCATTCGAGCGACTATTCGATCCAGGTACAGACATGGGGAGCCCGAACGACATCGTCACCCCGGGCGACTACGATGGCGACGGGCGAGCGGACCTGGCCGTTTTCAGGCCGTCAGAAGGCAAATGGTACGTGATGACGGCAGCAAAGACGATCATCACGTCGTCGTTCGGACAGGCCGGCGACAAGCCAATTCCAGCGGCTTATTTGCCGCAATAAAGAGGTAAATCATGACAACCAAAAACATAAACAGGATCTCGTCTTCTGTTTTTGCAGTTTTCGCGCTGATTCTGTTTGCCGCGACGATTGGAACAGCCGCGCCGGGCGACCTTGATACGACGTTTGGCGACGGTGGTAAGTCAATTACGTCGTTTGGCGTTTGCGATCAGCTCGGTTTGGCGTCGGTTGTTCAGTCTGACGGCAAGATCATTAGCGGCGGGCAGGCGTGCACCGGCGATTACACGGATATGTACATCGCAAGATTTAATGCTGACGGCACGCCGGACGTGGCATTTGCCACAAATGGCCGCGTCAATATTGACTTTGACGGGTTTAATGACAGCGTCGCCGCACTCGCAGTGCAGATAGACGGTAAAATCGTGGCGGTCGGAAGTTCGTACTCCCCGGTCACGTTTCAGCAAGTAGTAACGCTGGTTCGATTAAATACCGACGGCTCGCTCGATACGACATTTGACGGCGACGGAAAACGGATCTTAGCTGACAAACGATATGCTTCGTCGGTCAGCGATAACGGCTGATGGCAAAATCGTCATCGTCGGACCTGACTTTAACGGCGGGAGTTACGTCGCGAGATTAAACAGCGACGGCTCCATCGACGTGACGTTCCACGGTGACGGTATTACTACTGTTCAGCTGCCGAGTTCGAATGTGTATGCTGTCGATGTAGAGATTCTGAACGACGGAAAGATCGTGGTTGCGGGCAATGTTTATAATGGGAACTTTACATATTTTGCCATTTTCAGATACACGAGCACGGGCCCTCTCGACTCGACGTTTGGCGGCGGAGACGGCATCGCAACAGCATTTGAGGGCTCAGGACAGGTATATTTGTACTCTCTTGCTATCCAGCCCAACGGTTCGATTGTCACGGCCGGCGAGTTTTCCATTGGCGAGAATCGCAGTTTTGTGGTCGTGCGTCATAACCCGGACGGCACGATTGATTCAGGCTTTGGAACGAATGGAGCGGCTGTCATCGGTTTTTCAGGTCCGAGCTTCGGTCAGGCGGCCGCAGTTCAAACGGACGGAAAAATATTGCTCGCCGGGTGGAACTATACCAACAATATCGGGCAGTTTGCACTTGCTCGTCTCAACGCCAACGGTTCGATCGATCCCACATTTGGCAGCAACGGACTGGTCGTGACGGCATTTGACCACGGAGCCTCGATCGACGATACTGCGATAACCCCGACGGCAGAATCATCGCAATCGGCTCCGGATATGGTGAATTCTCGAGTTACTTTTTCGATGTCGCTCGGTACATGCCGAATGGGTCGCTCGACACGACATTTGACGGCGACGGCAAGCTCGAAATTGCAACAGGCCGTCAATCGTATGACTATGCAGTACGCGGTCGCCGAGCTGCCCGGCGGAAGATATCTATCAGATAGGCAATTCAAACGAAAAGTCTCGCAATCTCGCGACATAACGCCGACGGTTCGCTCGACGCGAGCTTTGACGGCGACGGGCGGTTGTTGACGAATCATGGTTTGTACGTGACGGACGCAATCGTACAATCGGACGGCAAGATCGTTGTTACGGGAAATTATTACCCATCAAACGAAAGTCTCCAAAAGGTCATTCGCCTGAATTCAGATGGGACGACGGACACGAGTTTTGGCAGCGGCGGTACGGCGGAGGTCGCATTTCCTGGCTTTAGACACGCATATTCACACTCACTTGCGGTACAAACGGACGGAAAATATGTTTTAGCCGGCCAAGTTGACGGCGATGGAAATCCAAATATTCAACGAATGGCATTGGCCCGACTTAACTCGGATGGAACGCTCGACAACACATTTGACGGCGACGGCAGAGTTGTAACGGATATTAACGGCTTTCGCGGTGGTGCCTTGACAGTTAAAATCCAGCCGGACGGCAAGATACTCGCGGCTGGGTCCACGTATGTGAGCTCCGGATCTGGAGATACCTTTTCACTTGTCCGATATAACTTAAACGGTTCACTGGACACGACATTTGACGGTGATGGAAAGGTCACAACTGTATTTCCGACGACACCTTATTCCTTTGTCAACGATCTCGGAATTCAATCTGATGGAAAGATCGTCGCAGTCGGCAGCAGCCGGCGCAATAAATTCGTCGTTTGCTCAGTCGTTCGGCATTGCACGATATAACAGTAACGGCTCGCTTGACGCGACATTTGACGGCGACGGTCTTTTGACCACGTCCTTTGGTAATCTCTATTCGTACGCAGCGTCGGTTCGAGTGCGGCCAAACGGAAAAATCATTGTCGCCGGGAGCAAATACAACTACGATTTTTTTAACGATTACGCCTACGACGCCTCAATTGTTGCTGCTCAATACAACATCGACGGCACCCTAGACTCGGGCTTTGGCAACGGCGGACGGGGCGAATATCTCGTTCCCGAAAAATATGCAAACGCCGCCACACTCACATCTGACGATAAACTCATCATCGCAGGCTCGGCGTATGGCTATGAAAGCGACTTTCTACTCACCCGCATTCAACTAAACGCTGCGTCACCCACGCAATTCGATTTCGACGCCGACGGCCGTGCCGATATTTCCGTTTACCGGCCTTCGAATAATAATTGGTATTTGCGTCGAAGTTCGGCGGGGAATATGACCATGACCTGGGGTCAGGCTGGGGACATGCCTGTGCCGGCGGATTATGATGGCGATGGGAAAACTGACATTGCTGTGTTCCGGCCTTCAACTGGGACTTGGTTTGTTGTCAACTCCGGGAACGGTGCTTTTGTAACTTATAGCTGGGGTGCCGATGGCGACCTTCCTGTTCCGGCTGATCACAACGCTGACGGGAAAGCTGACCTTGTTCTGTTCCGGCAGTCGAACGGGATGTTCTATCGCCGGATGTCCGACAACTCGTTCTCGAATGTGTCATTCGGGGTGACGGGAGATAAGCCCGTGATCGGAGATTTCGACGACGACGGGCAGTTCGACATCGGTGTCTTCCGACCTTCAAACAACAACTGGTACATCAGAAAATCAACCGCCGGGTTCTTTGTCCAGACATGGGGCGAGGCGGGCGATATCCCTGTGCCTGCAGACTATGACGGGGACGGACAGACGGACCTGGCGGTCTGGAGATCGTCAAACGGACGTTGGTACCGGGCCCAGAGCACAGCCGGATTCGACGGCGTCAACTGGGGCCAGGCTGGGGACAAACCTATCCCGGCTGACTACGACGGAGACGGAAAAGCCGACGTCGCGATCTTCCGGCCCGCAACCGGGACCTGGTACATGATCGGTACAACGATCGGACAGCTAGTCCAACAATTCGGCCAGGACGGCGACGTGCCGACGCCAAGAACGCGTTGATCGATCAGCCCGAAACACGGACAGCCGGGTATACGTGTCCGCGATTCATTCAGGAGCGGGATATGAACAATTTTCCACACGGACGGAGCTTTTCAAAGTGCCGTTTTGTCACTGCATATTCGATGCAAGAGCCGAAGATCAGAACGAGCCACAACTCAGTCAGGCCGTTTAGAGCCGTATTCATCCCGCTCTTCTTCCTGGTACTTTTCCAAATCGGTCTTGCTCAGCCGGGGCTCCCTATCTCTTCGATTGCCAACCACCAATATTCGATGAGCGTTTCAAGAGATTTCGACCCGCGAGGCTTTCAACTCGGGATCGGCCAGTACGCGACCGCTGGGCGTTCCGCGGCCAAAGACCACTTAAGTTTTCTGGCCCCTTCTGCCACCTGCAATGACCGCTGGCTTGAAGGTGCTCCGGTGAACGGTGTCGATGGCTCAGTTTTCGCGATTGCGGTGGATGCGAGCGGCAACACCTATGTAGGCGGCTCGTTTAGGATAGCCGGAAGCAGCTTTGCGAACAATATCGCCAAGTGGGATGGGACAAGCTGATCGGCCTGCGCCTCAGCCGGTTTGAACGGGACCGTGTTCGGCATTGCAGTTTTCGGCTCGGAAATATATGCCGGAGGATCATTTACAACCGCAGGCGGAGTTCCGGCGAATTACGTCGCGAAGTGGGAACGGATCGAAATCTGGTCACCGGTCGGATCAGGGCCGGGCCATCCCGTCCAGGACATGGCGATCTCAGGTTCATCGATTTATTTCGTTGGTGCCATTGAAACCCTGATACCGAGACCATTCACGGATATGTCTCTGTCTGGAATGGTTCGACCTGGTCCGCTCTTGGTGTCTGAAATTGTTGGGTCGGTTGAGTCCATTGCAATATCGGGGAACTGACATTTATGCTAGCGGGAACATCTCCACGGTTGGCGGACTTCCGTGGATAAGATTATTAGGTGGAACGGCTCAAGCTGGACCGATTTTGGTCCGGGCTTTAATGCTGAATTGCGGGATCTCGCTGTATCCGGTAACTGATGTGTACGCCTCCGGTTCGCGTTCAATAGTTCAGATGGGGGTGACCAGTCAGATAGGGGTGGTTGCCAGGTGGAACGGTTCCGGCTGGACGGAGCTCGGCGTGATGACGGAAGGGTCTTCTGCGGCTGTCTATTCCATCGCGGTAACGGGTGCGGAAGTCTACGTCGCGGGGATCGTTCTCAACCGCCGGCGGAATACCGGCGAAGGGCGTCGCCAAGTGGACGGGGTCGAGCTGGTCGAAGCCAGGCTCGTGGTTCGGTAATTATTATGTGCTAACCGTCGCCGTATCGGGTGGCGATGTTTACTTCGGAGGATCTGTTCTTGCCCGGCGGCGTGCCTCGGGCGGAGGGGATCGCCAAATGGAACGGTTCGAACTGGTCGGCTCTCGGGTCGGGGGGTACCGACAGTGTTCCGAGTGTTCTCAAAGCCTCAGGCTCGGATATCTACGAGACGGTTATTTCACGAACGACGGCGGCAATACCTTCGGCCGTGCAGCTAAATGGAACGGGTCCGGCTGGACGCCCCTTGGCTCAGGACCTAACGGCCCGGCGGATGGCATCCCCAACTTCCGTGACATCGCGGTGTCGGGCACCAATGTTTATGTCAGCGGCTATTGGCACACCGCAAATCACCAATTCCTAGGCGGGTTTGTGTCTAAATGGAACGGCTCAAGCTGGTCAGAGCCCGCTTCGGGGATGGACCAAGTCGTAGAAACATTGGCGGTCAAGGGGTCAGATCTTTACGCCGGGGGAGGCTTTACTTTGATCGGCGGAACGCCGGCGAACCGGATCGCCAAATGGAACGGCTCGAGTTGGTCAGTCGTCGGCTCCGGCATGAACAGTACTGTGGGGGCACTCGCAGTATCGGGCACTGATGTTTATGCTGGTGGATGGTTCACAACGGCGGGCGGAACGCCGGTGAACCATGTCGCGAAATGGAACGGCTCGGGCTGGTCGGCTGTCGGCGGCATGCCGATCGATCCGTTGCCCGGCGGTCTGCTTCAATTGCTCCGACCGATTGGTACCACGGGGTTGACCATATGGAGGTATCGGGCACTGATATTTACGCGGCGGGCGGCTGGTGGGATGACTACGGGGAAGGAGCCGGATTTGTTACAAAATGGAGCGGCTCCAGTTGGTTGGAGCTGCCGCGGTTGTGGGGCAGTTCGATCAATGCTATCGCCACTTCAGGCACCAAAGTTTTCGCCGGAGGTTCGTCACAGGCATCGCCGCCGAATAATAATTATTTAGCGAAATGGAACGGCTCGAGATGGTCGGAGCTTGGTTCAGGATTGAACGGCCCGCCTAATGCCCTTGCGGTTTTGGGCAGAGAGCTTTTTTGTCGGCGGAGGTTTCACAACCGCCGGATGTCACGTTTCAGCATCCTTTGCGAGGTATCACATAGGTGCCGACACCGCGTTTAATTACGACGCCGACGGGCGTGCCGATCTTTCGGTGCACCGGCCTTCGAACCATCTTTGGTATCTGCTGCGGACAACTGCGGGTTACACGGCGATGACGTGGGGTGAGGCGGGTGATCTGCTTGCTCCGGCTGATTATGACGGCGATGGGAAGACGGATATTGCTGTGTTTTGGCCTGCGACCGGGGTTTGGTACATCGTTAATTCGGGGAACGGAGCTTTTGTAACTTATAGCTGGGGTGCCGATGGCGACCTTCCGGTTCCGGCCGACCACAACGCGGACGGAAGGTCTGACCTTGTTTTGTTCCGTCAGTCGAACGGGATGTTCTATCGAAGGATGTCTGATAATTCGTTCTCGAATGTGTCATTTGGGGTCGTGGGCGACAAGCCGGTCATTGGTGACTTTGATAACGACGGGCAATGTTTGATATCGGAGTTTATCGTCCGTCGAATAACAACTGGTACATCAGGAAATCAACGGCAGGGTTCTTTGTCCAGACGTGGGGCGAGGCGGGCGATATCCCTGTGCCTGCAGACTATGACGGGGACGGGCAGACGGACCTGGCGGTCTGGACGATCGTCAAACGGACGTTGGTACGGGCCCAGAGCACAGCCGGTTCGACGGCGTCAATTGGGGCCAGGCTGGGGACAAACCTATCCCGGCTGACTACGACGGAGACGGAAAAGCCGACGTCGCGATCTTCCGGCCCGCAACCGGGACCTGGTACATGATCGGTACAACGATCGGACAGCTAGTCCAACAATTCGGCCAGGACGGAGATGTTCCGACGCCGAGTGCTTTTATTTATTAGCGGCGGATGGCGGGCGAGCCCGCCTCTAAACGGCAAACAAAAGGAAGAGAACCACCCCATCCGCCTAAGCGGATGAAAACAAGGTCAGATGTGCGATTTGTGTGGGCATCGAAATCATGCAAATCATGCAGATCGTCCAAATCGTTCCATCTCGCATATTTCGTGCGATCTGATATTTCCAAACAAGAAAACACGAGCGATAATTCTCCCGGGCGGTATCTGTGCCCGGGATGGACTCGGCGCACTCGCCTTCCGGGATGCTCTTTGAAAAAACAGGTCGATGAAACACGATGAAACAAGATTCTTTGTCATTCGGAACTCAGAAATGCCGTTGTGTGACGTGCCGGATGCCGATGTTTACTGGTTCGACGCGAAAGATCCGACATTTTTGTAACTGTGTTTCATATGAAACAAAAAGTGGCACGCGCTTTGAAACGAAACAAACTAATTGTCCTGTTGGAGTCACATTCATTACGGGCTTCCGATCTTCCGCCCGGCGACCGGAACCTGGTATATGATCGGGACAACAATCGGACAACTAGTCCAACAGGTCGGCCAGAATGGCGACGTCCCGACCCCCAAGCGCGTTTATTTATTAGCCCGAGCGTGGGACCGATCAGGCGTTGCCGAAACCTAGAACGTAAATTTGAAACCCAATTGAAACTGTCGGCTTTCGTGGGCGATGGATTGGTTGCGTGTCCGAAAATCGGGGAGCGGGCCGATCATTAAGCCGGTGACCTCGTCCGTATCGACTGAGACATCGCTGTAGCCGATGATGCCGTTGACGTTGAACAGATTCTGGACCTCGGCAAAGGCTTCGAGCTTAAAGAGCTCTTTGATCTGAAACGAGCACGAGTAGCGCAAGTCTACGTTATACAGTGCCGGGGTCCGCTCCGAGTTGCGTTTGAAACCCACCGGCCGGTCATCATCGAATCCGTCATTGTTGAGATCGGTCCCGGCCAGAACGCTGAACCGATCTCCGCTATTGGCGGCGGCGATGATCCCGAACTCATTGTTGTCGAATATTCGCCCTAGGACCTTGTTCTTAATATCGAATTTCGGTTGGGCGACCAGGCTCATTATGAATGTATGCCGCTGGTCGGCTGATGAAAACCCACGATCAGCTTTACGGTTTGTCGGGTCTGAAAGAAAGATGGCTTCGCGGTCGCCGTCGGGAGAATCATTAACGCCTCTGGAAAGCGTGTAGTTGATGCTGAACTGAAGCCCGCGTGACAAACGCTGCCGTAACTGCACCGCCAGTGCGTCGTAGCGTGATGTGCCGGTCGACTCGGCAATGACGATCCAGCCGAATCGTGGGTCGAGTTTGTCGTCGCCGAAAACCGGACGGCCGTCGGCCAAATGGAGTACCGGGTTGATCGGATTGATGTTGCGATACACATTAAGATGGCGTCCCGCCGAACCAACATATCCGACCGCGAGCGAAAGATCGTCGTTGATAGCCTGCTCGATCTGAATGTTCGTATGGACCGCGTACATCGTGTCGTAATCGGCGGCGATCGTATAAATATCCTGCGGTGGAAGGGCCGAACCCGGCGGCAGCGAACCGACCGCGTTAGGAAAATTGGGGGCACCAAGAGTATTTGGCGTAAACGTGAAGCTGAAGAAATTCGAGTTGCCATTAAACTTCAAAACGTCGCGATATATCGGCAAAAACGGCGCGTCGAAATAGATTCCGGCACCGCCGCGAATGATCGTCGGCTGCTTGCCTTCCCTCAGGGCGTAAGCTGCGCCAAAACGAGGGGCCAGGTCGTTCGTGTCATTCGTAAACTTCTGCGAGAGCGGCAATACGGATGTGGCGTCAGCCTCGGGTAACAGATAGCGGTCATATCGGAGCCCATAGGTCATCTTCAATCGCCGCGTAACTTTCCAGTCATCCTGGACAAAAAAATTCGCGTAGGTCGCACTGAATTTTATCTCGGGGTCACCGAAGGTTTCCTGATAGTTTGAATAGCTTCGAGGATTGGCCCCGGTGCGGGCAGCAATATATGCTTCTATAGAAGGAAACCGATATTGCCTAAAAATAGGCTGCCTTTGAGAATAAGCGTGCCGGCTAAATCCGCCGCCGAACTTGATTATGTGAGTTCCGAATGTTCGGGTCACGTTGTCCTGAAACTGCAGCACGTCCAGCGGCGGGAAGCCGTCGGATCGTCGCTCGCGTTCAAAGGCGAGCCGAAATTCGCGACATTGGCGATCACTATCGAAGGGCCGGTGCCGGAGAATTCATTTCGTTTAGGCCCCTGACTGCGTCGCACAGAACTGGAAGCGAAATTCGTTAAGGACCGTCGGCGTATATGAAACGAGCTGGGTGGCAATACCCGGGCTGATAGCGAACTGATCGACAGTTCGCTCCAGCGTGTTGAGCCCACCCGGCGGGTTATTGCCGATACTGGTATCAGAAAGGTTAAAGCGTACGGTGAGGCGATTCTCATCGTTCAATTGAGAATCGCTGCGAAAGATATAGAATTTGCCCCGATCCACACTGGGGATCGCCGCGGGAAAGATCGAAGGCGACAGCCCGGCGGCGATCAGCGCGGTCCGGTTCTCGGGCGTGATCGTAATCAGCCGAACGGCTGTTGCCTTATCGTCGCGATAGAGGCTCTCGAAACCAAAATAGAACTGCCAGCGGTCCTTGATTATCGGACCACCAACGGTTGCCGTGAAGATATTGGTCTTGTTGTCCGGCAGATCAGTCGCGGGGAAAAAGAACGGACGTGAATAAAACGACGGCCGGCGGAACCGGTAACTGAACGAGCCCCTGACGTCATTTGTCCCGGCGGGAGTAATAACGTTCATTATCATTCCGGGCGTATCGCCAAACTCTGCAGCAAAGCCGTTTGTTACCAACTGGACCTCGCTGACAAAAACTTCGGATATATTCGTTCCGACGCCGAGTGCTTTTATTTATTAGCGGCGGATGGCGGGCGAGCCCGCCTCTAAACGGCAAACAAAAGGAAGAGAACCACCCCATCCGCCTAAGCGGATGAAAACAAGGTCAGATGTGCGATTTGTGTGGGCATCGAAATCATGCAAATCATGCAAATCGTCGCAAATCGTTCCATCTCGCATATTTCGTGCGATCTGATATTTCCAGACAAGAAAACACGAGCGATAATTCTCCCGGGCGGTATCTGTGCCCGGGATGGACTCAGGCGCACTCGCCTTCCGGAATGCTCTTTGAAAAATCAGGTCGATGAAACACGATGAAACAAGATTCTTTGTCATTCGGAACTCAGAAATGCCGTTGTGTGACGTTCGGGATGTCGATGTTTACTGATCACGAGTGAATGATCCGACATTTTTGTAACTCTGTTTCATATGAAACAAAAAGTGGCACGCGCTTGTGAAACGAAACAAACTAATTGTCCTGTTGGAGTCACATTCATTACGGGCTTCCGATCTTCCGCCCGGCGACCGGAACCTGGCATATGATCGGGACAACAATCGGACAACTAGTCCAACAGGTCGGCCAGAATGGCGACGTCACCGACCCCCAAGCGCGTTTATTTATTAGCCCGAGCGTGGGACCGATCAGGCGTTGCCGAAACCTAGAACGTAAATTTGAAACCCAATTGAAACTGTCGGCTTTCGTGGGCGATGGATTGGTTGCGTGTCCGAAAATCGGGGAGCGGGCCGATCATTAAGCCGGTGAACTCGTCCGTATCGACTGAGACGTCGCTGTAGCCGATGATGCCGTTGACGTTGAACAGATTCTGGACCTCGGCAAAGGCTTCGAGCTTAAAGATGCTCTTTGATCCGAAACGACCGCGAGTAGCGCAAGTCTACGTTATGCAGTGCCGGGGTTCGCTCCGAGTTGCGTTTGAAACCCACCGGCCGGTCATCATCGAATCCGTCATTGTTGAGATCGGTCCCGGCCAGAACGCTGAACCGATCTCCGCTATTGGCGGCGGCGATGATCCCGAACTCATTGTTGTTGAATATTCGCCCGAGGACCTTGTTCTTAATATCGAAGTTCGGGTGGGCGACCAGACTCATTATGAATGTATGGCATGGTCGGCTGATGAAAACCCACGATCAGCTTTCCGGTTAGTCGGGTCTGAAAGAAAGATTGCTTCGCGGTCGCCGTCGGGCGAATCATTAACGCCTCTGGAAAGCGTGTAGTTGATGCTGAACTGAAGCCCGCGTGACAAACGCTGCCGTAACTGCACCGCCAGTGCGTCGTAGCGTGATGTGCCGGTCGACTCGGCAATGACGATCCAGCCGAATCGTGGGTCGAGTTTGTCGTCGCCGAAAACCGGACGGCCGTCGGCCAAATGGCGGACCGCATTGATCGGATTGATGTTGCGATACACATTAAGATGGCGTCCCGCCGAACCAACATATCCGACCGCGAGCGAAAGATCGTCGTTGATGGCCTGCTCGATCTGAATGTTCGTATGGATCGCATACATCGTGTCATAGTTGGCGGCGATCGTATAAATATCCTGCTGCGGTAGTGCCGAACCGGGCGGCAGCGAACCGACGGCGTTAGGATACGTCGGTGAGTCCGGGCGTATTTGGCGTGAACGTAAGGCTGAAGAATGACGAGTTGCCGTTAAACTTCAAAACGTCACGATAGATCGGCAAAAACGGCACGTCGTAATAAATTCCGGCACCGCCGCGAATGATGGTGGGCCGTTTGCCTTCCCTGAGCGCGTAAGCGATCCCAAAACGCGGTGCCAGGTCGTTCTTATCATTAGTAAATTTCTGTGAGAGCGGCAATACGGATGTTGGGATCAGCCTTTGGCAACAGATAGCGGTCGTATCTGAGCCCATAGGTCATCTTCAACCGCCGTGTAACTTTCCAGTCATCCTGGACAAAGAAATTCACATAGGTCGCACTAAATCTTATTTCGGGGTCGCCGAAGGTCTCCTGATAGTTTGAATAACTTCGCGGATTGGTCCCCGTACGAGCAGCAATATATGCGTTTATAGAAGGGAACCTATATTGGCTAAAGATCAACTGTCTTTCAACATAATTGTGACGGCTGAGTCCGCCGCCAAACTTTATTACGTGTGTCCCGAACGTTCGGGTCAAATTGTCTTGAAACTGCAGCACGTCCAGCGGCGGAAAGGTAGTTTGGTCGATAGGGTTCAGGGGCGAGCCGAAATTCGCAACATTCACGATCACTATAGAAGGCCCGGTGCCCGAGAGTTCATTTCGTTTGGTTCCCGGTGTGCGTCGCGGAGAACTGAAAGCGAAATTCGTTAACGACCGTCGGCGTGTATGTTACGAGCTGGGCCGCGGCACTCCAGCTGGAGGCGAATGCATCGAGAGTTCGTTCAAGGGTGTTGAGCCTGCCGGGCGGGTTATTGTCGACGCTGGTATCGGCAAGATTAAAACACACCGTACAACGGTTCTCTTCGTTCAACTCGGAATCACTTCGAAAGATATAGAATTTGCCGCGTTCCAAACTTCGAATCGCCACGGGAAAGATCAAAGGCTCCAGCCCGGCGGCGATCGACGCTGTCGCGGTTCGCAGAAGTGATCGTAATGAGCCGACGTTGACGTCGCCCTATCGTCGCGATATAGGCTCTCAAAACCAAAATAGAACTGCCAGCGATTTTTTATGATCGGCACCCCCACAGTCGCCGTGAAGATATTGGTCGTGTTGTCCGGCAGATCTTCCGCCGGGAAAAAGAAAGGGCGTGAATAAAACGACGGCACGCGAAACCGGTAACTGAACGAGCCCCTGAGATCATTCGTCCCCGCTGGCGTTATCACGTTCATTATCATTCCCGGCGTATCACCAAATTCTGCCGCGAAACCGTTCGTTACCAGCTGAACTTCGTTGACGAACACTTCCGAAATATTCG